>NZ_NBWU01000001.1 GCF_002514735.1 Sediminicola luteus
GGTCGTCATCTGTAGCAAGCTACAATGTTACCCCTCGACTTGCATGTGTTAGGCCTGCCGCTAGCGTTCATCCTGAGCCAGGATCAAACTCTTCATCGTTAAATCATAAATATTATTTACCACTCATGCGATCAAAAATTTCCCGGCCCGATATCGGATGTTCCGTCTATCTAAATCTTCGGTTCGTTCAAAACTTACGTTTTAAACCTTCCAAGTGCGAGTTATAAAAACTCGCTGCTGTCTCTTCAAAATTTCAATGAACTTGTCTTGTTCTTCGCCTTGGCAGCGCTCATTTGTGTAACGCCTTATTGCCTTAGCGGCTGCAAATATAGAACCCTTTTTTTGATATGCAACAAGGATTTTCCAATTATTTTTCAATTTTTTAATCTATCGGCTCTTGTCTGCTGTTTTACAGAACGTTACATTAACTAAATTATTTTAGCAAAAAACAAGCTCCTGTTTACGGAGCCCTCTCCCATTTCCAATTGCCGGAAAAAGCTTGAATTATATCGTAGTGTAAAACATCCCCTCAAATTCAATTACAATCATAAGGGAGTATTTACGGGAACCGTCTTCAACTATCTTAATAAAGCCAAGCTTCCAACTATATCATAAATAAACATTGGTAACACTGTCGCGTTAGGGATTGCAACAGAAAACCCGCAGCCCTGAGGCACGAAGTGGCGCGGATTTGACGTGGAAAGCCCGCCCGAAGGGAACGCCCTATTAAGAAAACAAATTCCAGACGATACCGAAGCGGATCACAAAATCGCGATACGGATAGTTTGGCGCAGCGTAGTATTTGGGTTGTGTGGTAAATAAGGTATTGAAGTGCTCGGCCTTTAAAAAGATACGGGTCTGGCGCACCTTGGCGTTTATAAAGAAATCGAGCAAGGGGTAGTTACCAATCTTCTCTTGGGTTTGTATATAAAACTCGGCCATGAGCGGATTATAGCCATCCATATAGTATTCCCCAAAGTATTTAAAGGTAACCCCGGTTTGCAGATACATGGCCTTTTTGAATACATGCGACGAGTAAAACAGACTATTTCGGGTAACGTATTGGGGCAAATTCAACACTTCTTGGTCTTGATCGACCTGATTGTACATAATGGTATTGGCCAAGGTCCAGCCGCGCCAGGTAAAATCTTTACGATACTTTAGCTTTGCATAATTGATGGTACCCGAGGCCTGCATGGGCTTTATATAGGCAATCTCGGTACTGTTCTCCGGAATCTCATCGGGGACATCGGTGGGAATAAAATAGGTATGGTTGTCGAGTATGGCGTATTGTGCCTCTAAATTTCCGAATTTTTTAGAATTGAATTGCAGCCCAAAACGGTTGACTTCTTCTTTCTTAAAGGTATTGGCATTATACCAAATAAAATTACTGTAGTCGCTATGGTACAACAAGGTATTGAAATCGGGCATTTGGGAAGCTGAATGCAGCTTAAAAGTCAAACGCCCAATCTTGGGCAGATCATAGCCCACGGAAGCCTGTGCGGTATGGCCCGTCATATTGCCCGAAACCCCAATACTCCCTTTTCCGTTCACAAAAAAGTCGCCGATCTTCTTTTCGAATGAGGCACCGGCCAAGATATCTTCGCCTTCTAATCGATTAGGCACTTCGCCATCGGGGCCAATTCGAATGCTATTAAAGTAATAATTATACCAGTTATAGCTAGCAAACACGCCTATCTTACCCAGAATGGGATTGGTAAAGCTTAGCCCTAACTCGTTCTGCATAACCTTTAAGCGTGCCCGATCGGCAATATCGTCTTTTAACCGTGGGCCAAAATACTCTTGCATGCCTGGGAGCTTATCTACCCCGGGCTGGGTATAATCGTAGATTTTGGTCTCGTAATTAAAGGTATGGTGCACCTCTAATGCCGGTACCTTGTGCAGCGAATCGATCTTGCGTTGAATAATATCGAAACCATGCTGAAAATAATAGCGTTTGCCCTGAAGCTTGTTCTTGGCATTATTGAACATGACATTTAAACGCCTTCGGTCGTCAAAGTCGGGGTCACCCGATTCAAACTGGGCTTCTTTTTGTGAAAGACCCCCATTCTCTTCGCCTTCTATGGTTTGCATGGCAATATGGGCCTGAAAATCGTAGCGTCCGTTTTTAGACGAACTGTTGGCCGTTGCCCTAAAATTGCCCGACTCGGCCTGGGACCAACGGTATTTACCCAACGAACGAAAACCTTTGTAGGCCAAAGACAGGTTGGTACGTTCGGAGGTGTTGGCCGCTAGCGATGCGTCTACCAGTTGCCCTTGTTCGAAGGTGGTCTTAAAAAAAAGCTCGGTTAATGGCGTGGGCACATTATAATAGGGTACATCGTCAATTTCGAAATAATTGGCATGCTTGGTATGGGCCCCCATTTCGGGTATGGCCCGATCTATGGTAAAATCGGCCCCAAGTCTGTTATAGGGCTGCCCCATATTAGCAAAAGGCAATTGCTCAAAATCGTCTTTTCGCAGGTAATTGTGCCTGTATTCTTTATCTATGGTCAAGGTAGTATCTACAGCAACCGTATCGCGCTCATGGGATATGATCTTGTAGGCGGCAATGGTAAAATCGCCATAAGGAGATATGCCAAAAGGTCTTTTCTTCTTCTCCCCTTTCCCTATGCTACCCAAATCGGTCTTGGCTTTCTTGGTCTTGGCTTTCTTGGTTTTGGCAGGCTTTGGGGTCTGGGCCGGTTTTCCGTTTACAGTATCTTTAACGGCCAAGTTAACGGAATCGGGTTGTTGTACCGATGGTATGGAATCTTGTTGGGCCCAGAAAAATTGACTCACGAACAAAAGTCCGGCGAATAAGATATATTTCATGCTATCGGGTTACCGGGCAAAGGTACTTTTTTTTGCTATTAAGGAAATTATAAAATTTCATAGCGCTTGCCAAAGTTGAAGAATTGGAAAGAGCGCTACATTTTAATTGGACAAGAATCGGTATACTTGCAAAAACAGCGGATGCTTTTACCTTATCTTGAAACTTGTGATGAAGCCGGTACCGACGAGGCTGGTCGAGGTTGTTTGGCCGGACCTGTTACGGCTGCGGCCGTCATCCTTCCGGAAGGTTTTAACGACCCCATACTTACCGACTCTAAACAACTATCCGAAAAAAAACGGGAAGCCCTTCGCCCTGTTATTGAGGCTGGAGCTGTTACGTTTGGCGTCTGTCATGTGCTGCCCGAGGAAATTGACCAAATCAATATCTTGAACGCCTCCTTTTTGGCTATGCACCGATCTTTAGATCAATTAAAAAATCGACCCAAAATGATATTGGTAGATGGCAACCGGTTTACCCCCTACCCCAATATTGACCACCAGTGCATTATTAAAGGAGATGGTAAATACCTACATATTGCGGCCGCATCGGTCTTGGCCAAAACCTACAGGGATAGCTATATGGAAAAAATACACCTCGAATATCCCATGTATAACTGGAAAAAGAATAAAGGTTATCCAACCCAAGAACATCGTGAAGCTATTCGCGAATTCGGTTTAAGCCCCTACCACCGTAAAAGTTTTAGGCAGTTACCCGAACAACTAAAAATGGAACTATAAGAGCCTGTTTAAATTTTATCCTTCAGTTTTGTTATGACCCTTCCCGCCTGCCGGACGGGCAGGCGGGAATGACCTGTAACCCCCGAATTACTCGGGGCCAAAAACAAAATTTACACAAACTCTAAGCCCAAAGACCAATTTCTTTTTTCCGGCCAACCCCACCAAAAAAGGCAAAAAACTTATTTTTGTGTGCAACGCCCAATGCCCGTATGCAATCGGGTACCCGGCCTAACATCAAGTAAACGAGCAACCCATGCCATATCGCCAACAGCTTCTACTAGTATTCATAGGTCTTTTCGTATTTACCGCTTGTAAAAAAACGGTATCGAGTACCTACCCCATTTTGGATACGGTACCCCAGCATACCGAGGTCTTGATCTCTATCCAAGATTTTGCCCAATTAAAGAAAGGGCTAGCGGAGAATACGGCCCTACAACAATTGAAGAATACGCCAATCTATAAATCGTTACGCGGCGAACTACAGGTTTTGGATTCGGTAGTCTTCCCAGAAGAAAGCCTATTGGCCTTCCTGCCGCTTGGTGAAAACCGCTACGATTATTTAATAAGCCTGCCCAGCGATGGCATAGCCGGTTTTAAGGGAAATATGGCCTTGGACTCGGTATTGGAAATAGATTACCAAGGCGAAAAAATCACCCGGTTCTATCTTAAGGATAAGGAGATGTTTGCCACCGAACTGAATCGTTATACCTTGGTCTCCCCTTCGGCTATCGTAATTGAGAACAGCATCAGGAACCAAGGGAAAAAACCGGGTGACACCAGTTTGGAAAAACTTTTCAAGTTAAGCCAAAACCGAAAAACGGCCAGTATTTTCTTGAGAAGTACTGAAAATAGTGGCTGGACGAGCGCCTTTTTAAAAAAGGGAAACCACCGACTGGTTTCCGGCTTTTCGGACTGGTACGCCTTAGATCTCACCCCACAGGCCAGCGGGTTGCAGTTCAATGGGGTGGCCTTACCCAAAGACTCGTTGCAAAATCTGGGCAACCTCTTTAAGGGTATGCCGGCCCTGGACCATGGAGCCCAAGACATTGCTCCCCTGAACAGTCGGGGACTCTTATCATTCACCTTTGGCGATTTCGACCGTTTCTTAAGAAACCAACAGCGTTACCTAAGCCTGGGCAAACCCAAGGCCCCACATTTTTCGGGTACCGAAGAATTAGCAATAAGCTGGCTGGCAGAGGGCAAAGTGGCCTTGCTCAAATCTTTCGATGGCGAAGCCCTAGACGCCTTTCTTACCCCTTTACAAAGCAATTCCGAGACCTACCAAGAGTACCAAATCACCGCATTAAAGTCGGGGGATTTTCTAACGGAGTATTTTAATCCGTTGATCCGAGACTTTACTGCCAGCCATATGACCGTTATCGGCGACTACACCTTGTTTTCTAATAAGCCAGAAGCCCTAAAGGCTGTTATACGCAATTTTAAAAAAGGTACCGTATTCAGTGGCAGCCCTGTGTATATAGACGGCCGTAACAGTTTAAGTACCCGCTCGGCCATTTTATTTTTAGCTAAAGGTGGTTTTTTGCAACGCTTGGTTAACGCCGACAATTTCAAAAATTTCGCGTGGGACGACAGTGCCCTGGCCAAACAATCGTTAGCCGTTCAGGTGGTGCCTGAAAGTGATTTTGTGCATACCTACCTTCACCTAAAGGATATTGAGGAACAAAGCTCGACACATGCGGTGAGCCCCTTATTTTCCTTTCCGTTGGAGGCCGACTTGGTATTCGGACCACAATTCGTAACCAACCATAGAAGCCGAAAGCAAGAAATCGTAGCCCAAGACGCCAATAATACACTATACCTAATCTCATCGAAAGGCGAGTTGTTGTGGAAAAAACAACTTGGCGGACCCGTTCAAGGCGATATGGCCCAGGTAGATCTTTATAAAAACGGTAAACTGCAATTGGCCTTTACTACCGACGAGCAGTTTATGATATTGGATCGCAACGGCAAAGTGGTAGCCCCATTTGAAATGAGCTTTCCCGGCGGCAACCTAAACCCTTTGGCCGTGTTTGATTATGATGGCACTAAAGATTACCGGTTCGTTATCACCCAAGGACGTAAAATTCGTATGTACAATAATCAAGGTAGCATCGTAAAAGGCTTTACCCATACCGAAGCCAGTGCTCCCATCCCTTCGGCCCCAAGACATTTTCGCTTAGGCCGGAAAGACTATTTGGTCTTTGCCGAGGGCAATGCCCTAAAAATCCGCAATCGAGTGGGTAAGGAACGGGTTAAGAACAAGGCTTCTATAGAATTCACCGAACTGCCCATCTTTATTTATCAAGATAAGTTCAGTGCCATTGACAAAAAAGGAAACTTGGTTCAAGTAGATGAAAAAGGGGGCTTGGCCAGAACCCCGCTTAACCTTAGCACGGATTTCGGGGTAGATGCCACGAACAAAACCTTTGTGAGTATCAGCGAAAATATACTCTCTATACGTGGTAAAAAGACCGAATTGGATTTTGGGGTGTACTCCAAGCCCAAGATTATTTATCGTAACAACAAAATCTATGTCGGCCTTACCGATATTCAGCACGAAAAGGTGTATTTGTTCGATAGCCAATCGCGGCCCATAAAAGGTTTCCCGCTTTTCGGGGTTTCGGCCATGGACATTGGTCAAATGGATGCCGACCAGAATCTGGAGCTTGTATTCGCCGAGACCAAAAACCTCATCAGCGTATATAAAATGTAAGGGAGCCATCACCCAATAGACCCTAGATTCCCTGTTACTTCTAATACAGAACTCCTTCATGTAATTGCGGCTAAAGGCTTCCATCGGTCGCCACTCATTTTCGGCAAGTTATACCAACAGTACAGCCAAAACGACCATCTGTACATCTACGGCATCATTCCTTGTTTTATGGAATATCTTGTCGGGACAAGCCCAAAATGGGTGTTGTTCAACCAAACCCCGTAGTATAAATAAGCTACGGTTTATAACACTTTACGAGATGAAAAAGCTAGTGCTATTGCCCCTCTTGTTTTTGGCTACCCAACTTATGGCCCAAGACGGATGCAGCCGTTTTTACCCTACCGAAAAAGGCACCTCCTTTGAGGTAACCCATTATGACAAAAAGAACAAAGTGAATGCCATTACCGCCTACACGGTGGGCGATGCGACCTCAGATGGGGTTACCTATAATACCGTTGTTCAAAATGACAAAAAGGAGGAAATCGCCAAGGGGAGTTTTGGTATACTGTGTGAAGATGGCGGTATCAGTATCGATTTTAAATCGCTGTTCTCTGCACAGATGCAAGAGCAATATGCCAATATGGAGACATCGTTCAGTGGCACCAATATCGATTTACCGAATGATCTAAGCGTAGGCCAAACCCTTCCGGATGCCAATATGACCATGAAAGTGAATATGGGTGGCATTGGTATGAACATGACCGTGAACATCTTAAATAGAAAGGTGGAAAAACGGGAAGAGATTACCACCCCGGCCGGAACCTTTGATTGCTATGTAATCACCTACACCAATCAATTTAAAATGGGGATGACCAAAAAATTCGATGGTAAACAATGGATTGCCGATGGTGTTGGACTCGTAAAACACGAAGACTACAACAAAAAAGGCAAGGTGCTGAACAGCAGCATGCTTACGGCTTTCCAGAAATAAATCTCCCAGTATTACCACACCCTCCTGTTAACCTTTCACCCAAAAAGGCATAAAGGGTACGGAATCGAAACCTCCATATGCGAGGGTGAAAAACTATTTTATGAAGACCAAAACCATTATCAAACTATTGCCCGCAGTAGCCCTAGCCATGCTCGGCACGGCCTGCTCTTCCGAAACCATCATTTCGGTTCAAGAAAGCGAACAAGCACTTCTTAAAACAACTGCCCCAAAAAAAGAAAGTACATCCAAAACCTTATCGAAAGATATCCTTTGGGAACAGCAGGGCCAAATCTTGGATCTATTATCCAAAAAGAAAATCAGGCCCAAACCGCCGTGCCCAACTAAAGAATGCGCCAAACTTTGGGAAGCCGGGGTTGCTTTAATGCCTACGGAAGTGCTCGAACTGCAACTTACCAACGAAAAAGGTGACCTTTTGGGCGGACTAAGCAAAGAGGCCGTTTACCAAGATGAAAAAAACGGTTTCGAGATTTTTCCTTTATGGTTGGAGGACGAACTTAAAGGCATGGTTTATATTACCGCCAAGAAATATGACGAAAAAGGAAACTATAGCTATATCGAAGAAAAACTGGAGTTCTGAACCGGTAAAAACATCGTTACAACCAGTCCAATTTAATAGCCCTTTAAGCCTACAACCCGTTTGTAGGCTTTTTCTGTTTGCCATATTTTTTGGGAGCTGGCATACCGTACTGGGGCAAAGCGACTGGCTTACCGAAGCCGAATCGTATCTATATACCGACCCCGAAAAAACACAGAACATAACCGATACCCAATGGCCACGTCTTTGGCAAGAAAACCAATGGGAAGCTACACTTACCGCCCTGTTATATGCCAATGAGACCAATTACTATCACGGTCGATTAGGGGCATTAAAAAGCGGTCTTAGCCGTCAAGATTCTCTAATGCAGCTCATGGGGGCGGGTTTAGATAGCGTGCCTGACCAACTGTACTATAAAGTGTTCGGCGAATTTCATCGCTTGGGCTATTACCATCGTTTGGGGCAACACGAAAAATCGAGAAAGGTGGCGACCCATTTGTTGGCATTGCTCAAAGACCAGCCTCAAGAGACCCTGGCCACGGATTATGCCGAGTTTATTACGGCCACCTATGCCACCTTAGCCGTGGGTTTCCAAGATGAATTTCGTTATAACAAAGCCGAAACACATTTAAAAGAAGCCCTGCGGTTACATACCCAGTTCAATCACGATCAAGGGACTTTATTGAACACCCAAAACCTGTTGGCCCAACTTTATGCACGACAACAAAAATGGTCGGCCTCGAACCGCTTATTGACCCAGGCTTTAGATTATTACGAAGCAGTGGGTATTGACCAATTCAAAAACAGTTTTACCTCCTGTGCCATTCTACTGACCGAAAACCTGTATAAGCAAAAACAAACCGCTTTAGCCCTAATGCATTTAGAGCGTTGGAAGCCCTATATAAAATCGGATTACAAATACTTTGGCGCCCTACAATTACAGCATGCCCAAATCTTATTGGAGTCCGATGCCTATGACCAAGCTCTCACGTTGACCGAACCCCTATTGCAGCTAGAAAACGGGAACAGTCAACCATGGAAACTTAAGGCCCAGGCCCATAACCTATTGGGTGACTATTACGGACGAAAACGGCGTTATAAAACTGCTCAAGAACACTACTTGAACGCCTATACCATAGAAAACGCTAACAACCCGGCCGGTTACAAACAACCGTGGAATTTTGAAACCCTGAACAAACGTAGCCAAACCTACACCAAACAAAATACCGAAACCGCTTGGGATTCCATTATCGCCCTAGGCCATGAAGCGGTACGTAAAATGGAATACCTCCAAAAAATTCACCAAGCCGATGGCGATAAGGCCATTTTGGCCCAGCAAGTTTTGCCTTTATTGGCCCAAAGTATAACAGCCTGTCACCAAAAATATATGAAGCAGACTGATCGTAAATGGCTGGAATCGGCCTTTTATTTCAGTGAGAAAAGCCGGAGCAACATTTTATTGGATGCCCTTCAACGAAATCGGGCTACCACCTACGCCGGAGTACCCCATGATCTACTTGAAAAAGAAGCCCTTTTAAAAAGACAATTAACGGAACAAGAGACCCCGGCCGAGTCCACTTCATCTTTCGAGACCAAACGCGAGCTGGATTCCTTAATCACCCAACTCGAAAAATCCTATCCGGCCTATCATAAGTTGAAATACGACCGCAACACCCAATCCCTAATGCAACTGCAACAAAAACTTAGGCCAGGGGAAAGTGTTTTATACTTTATGGTGACCCAAAATTCCGTCTATGGTATGGGCATCACTCTAGACGAGGTCAGCTGGCAAGCCCTAGGTGCCGATGGTAGCGAAGATCCAGCACTCTCGGAATTCATTGGTTTATTGAGCGACCCGAATTCTGATCTAGAGCAAATCCGAATTTTGGGCAACCGCATTTACCAATCCTATGTAGCCCCCGTGCTTCCAGAGGAAAGCCAACGGATTATCATTATCCCGGACGGGCGATTGCAAAACCTACCTTTTGAAAGCCTCTACCACTCAGAGAAGGAACAATATCTTTTGGAAAAAGCACCCATAAGTTACACACACTCGGCCACGCTTTTCGATCAATTACAAAACAACACAGCCCAAACCAACGCCAAAACCCTGGTTCTCGCCCCTAGTTTTACAACTGCGGACGGTTTTTCTCCTTTAGCCCATAACCAACGGGAAGCGGAAACGGTAACCGAAAATTTCCCAGGCCAAGTCCGAGCTGGTAACTCGGCCAGCTTGACCCAATTTAAACTAGACGCATCTAATTACGGCATTATACATTTCGCCACACATGCCCAAGTAAACGATTCCGTTCCCGACGCTTCGTTTTTAGCTTTAAGTCCTACCGAAAAGACTCATCGCTTGTTCATCCAAGACCTATACAATCTACGTATCCCCAGTCAGCTGGTAACCTTAAGTGCTTGTAGTACAGAGCAGGGCAAACAAATTCAAGGTGAAGGGGCCAGCAGTCTGGCCAGGGCCTTTTTTTATAGTGGTACACAAGCTTTGGTCTCTACCCATTGGCAGATTAATGACCGATCTACCGCCCAGATCATGAAAGGGTTTTATGGGGCATTGGCCCAAGGCATGCCAAAAGATGAAGCGTTATTTAATGCCCGGACCCAATTTTTAAGCACCCATAAATTCGATGGATATGCCCACCCCTATTTTTGGGCGCCCTTTGTTTTAAAAGGGAATAGACAACCTATAAAAAACGAAGGTTTACCAGATTATTTTTGGAAATACGCCTTAGCGGGCTTGGCCTTGGGTACGTTAGGGATGCTTTACTCTAAAAGATTCCGTAATTCCTCGGCCTCTTCTACACTATAGCCTTTGTTTCGTACCAATTCCTTCAAACAAAAATCCAATAGTTCTTCTGCCTCATGAGCTTTATAACCTTTATTTCTTGCTATTTCAGTCAAATAAGGTATCGCCGCCTCTGGACTTTCCCTAGTGAACAATAAAGCTATATACCATTTCGATTCCAGCGTAAAGTCCCCTCCTTGGACCATCACGGATTTAAATTGCCCGTAGGCCGCGCTATACTCCTTTTCGGCCAAATAGGCCTGACCTAAAAAAAAGTGGTACTTAGGTACATCAGATCGTGACGCCAATTTCTTTAAAGCAGAAATCGCCCTGCTATAATCGCCCGCATCATAGGCCGCAAAAGCAATCTGTTCTATATCATCATTAGTATCAGCACTTCTGGAAATACTTACAACGGTATTAGGATAGGCTTCATAATATTGCTCAAAAGTATCGCGCCCAGCACCGACATTAGAGCTTAGATACCACAACAAAGAAGTAAGCAGTAACAAGGCCAAACTAGCGGCCATGGCCAGGAAGGATTTACTCTCTCTCCATGACTTGGGTCTTTCTTCAAGGGCCTCTAATTTGACCTTTAAACGCTTGCGTTCGTTCAAGGCTATAGCCTTGCCCAAATCGTATTCGAACGCCAATTTTTCATCCAAAACAGGGCCCTGTGCCCTTAACTGGGCCAATCGTTGGGCCTGGGCCTCGGTAAGCGTATCTTGAAGATAGGCCTTTTGCAAGCTATCCAATTCAGACTGTTCCATGTGATTATCTCATGCGTTCTTTTAGTGTCTTTAAACAGCGCGATTTTTGGCTTTTAACCACATTATCGCTACTATAGTTTCCTTTTTTACGTATGGTGGCAATATCATAACCCTGATAATAAAACCATTTTAGCACCTCCTGGCATTTCTTGCCCAACAAAGCAAACTGATGGGCCAAGATTCGCTGTCGTTCCGTAGGTGTTTCTTCTTCCCCATCGAAAACCGATTCTTCCTCAGTTTGGTTATCCAAAATTGTATCGGCATATACCAAACGGCCCGTTTTACGCAAATGTTCCCGGATCTTGTTTTTTCCGATCGCCAGTATATAGGTTCCTATACTACTTTTCAATTCCTGTAGTTTTCCACTGGCCACATTCTGATAAAAAACGATATAGGCTTCCTGATAAATATCGAGCAAGTCGTGGTCGTTTAGCCCGTATTTACGCCCAAAATTCAAAAAGACCGCGCGGTGTTTTCTATACACCGATTCGAACGCCTTTTCAGATCCGCCACGCAACGCCTCCAGCAACCGCATTTCCTTGCCTCTATCCATTTAATGAAATCAATCGGCTAAAGTTAACATCATTATAAAAAAAACAACCCTCCATGTTAACCTTTTTACCATCACTTCATTAAGCGTTAACCAAACATACCTAAGACATGAGATTAGACAACCTGATTTGTCTGCTTTTTCCCGCTTGGCAATCCATAACCTATCAAATCACCATTAAATAGAAACGAAACCAATGAATTTTATTAACAAAAACCATATCCCAATGAAAAAATGTATTTCAACCCTTGCCGTATTGCTTATCGGTATGGGTACTTACGCACAAATCAATGTAAACCAGCCAAAAATCTCGCCCAAGCTTAAACCCGTGTTGAACACCAATATAAAGATAGATCCCATAGACCTAAATATGAATATGGATAATATTCGTATTGGTATTGAATCTGGGAAAAAATGCTATCTGATAAAAGGGGTTGCCAATGGCCTTTTTAAACTTGAGCGCGGTGATTTTGCCAATAACGTAGTCGGGTATTTCGAAAATTTCAAATACCTATACACCGAGGCCGGGTATCTGAGAAGCGACAATAAACTGTTGCGAAACGACAAGAGATTTAAGAGTGGGAATCATTTTGAGGTCTTGATATACCCGGACCGAAACGACAAAAGGCTCGTTAACAAAAATATGGTAAAGGTAACCTGGTGGACACCAGAGTTACAACTACGCACCTTTTCCCTTAAAAACGTTTCGGTACGCTACCAAAAGCAGGGTATTTTAATTACCGGCGACCACGAAATAGAGGGCAACCCCATGGGCTTTAGTTTCTCTATTACCCAAACCACCTGTTTACAATAACCTAGTATTTAAATTAAATCGATAATATGAAGATTACAATGAAATTGGGCCATGCCCTACTACTTGTCCTGAGCCTTGTTTTGATGGTTTCTTGTGAAGGAGACCAAGGCGAGATCGGCCCACGGGGTATACAAGGCGAACCGGGGCGCGACGGCGTAGATGGCACCAACGGAGTCGATGGTTCCGATGGCCAAGACGGCCAGGATGGCGTTGATGGCCAGAATGGACAAGATGGAGAAAACGGTGAGGACGGGGCAGACGGAAATGCCAATGTAATCGCCTCGGATTGGTTTGGGCCAACCGACCAATATTTTACCGTTAACGGTTATGCGAGATTCGCTGAATTCAATCGTGAAGTACCCGAATTGACCACAGCGATCATAGAAAACGGCACCATTCTGGTGTATGCTAAACTACCTAGTATTGTACCCGATCTTCTCCCTACAGGGCATATCTCACAATTACCCCTACAGATTAACCCAGGTAACCCCAGAAACGAATGGCACTTTGCCTATTTCGCTGGGGAAGGCAACTTGAAAATACGATTGACCCGTTTGGGATCGGCCACACCAGCCACCTATAGTTTTTCAAGCTCCCATAGGTTTCGCTACATCATAATTCCGGCCAATATCGCATCAACTACCGGAAAAACGGCAATAGACTATACCCAAATGAATTACGAAGAACTTACCACCCATTTTAATCTTAAACCTTAATCACATGTACAATACAAATAAAATCACTGACAAACTTCGACTAAGACACATTCTCAGCCTTATCATCTTAATGGTCGGCTTGACCGGATTTACAGCTTGCGAAGGCGACCAAGGCGAAATGGGTCCCGCAGGCATAAACGGACAAGATGGTCGCGACGGGGTAGATGGCCAAGATGGGGAAGATGGTAATGCCAATGTGATTTCAATTCCCTGGACAGATGTCACTTTTGGCGGATTTGGAATTATCCGTCGCCAATGGTTTGAAATAGATGACACACGCATTACACAAGAGGTTTTAGATAATTACGCCGTTTTGGGTTTTATAAAGATAATCGGGGAGGATATAGTTTATTCTTTGCCAGTAAAATTCCCAATATCAAAGTTGATTCTAAATAATTATTTAACCTTAAATACCTATACGCTTCATATAGACGATGAAGGTTCTGGCCCAATGGAAGTGCCAGACCCTGGTGTTATTAAAGTACGCTATGTACTCATAGAAGCCACTAGCATGGCGCCCACTGGCAAATCGGGGCACTCTGAACCCTCTGCCCTTCAAAAAATGCTGGATGCCGGTATCGATACCACCGATTACAATGCCGTGGCCCAATATCTAAACTTGGAGTAGGACACCGTTTTTAAAGCGTGTCGTATAAAAGGTTGCCCAATACCAAAGGGCAACCTTTATTTTTTTTTGAATTCAGCCTCGAAAAGGCTGGTAAAATGGGCCAGTAATTTTTGTTTTACTTCTTCCATGGGTACTTCGGCCTTGCCCAATTCTACATTTAAGGAAGTAACCGCCTTGTCTTTGATCCCGCAGGGTATCATTAAATCGAAATATCCCAAATCGGCATTAACGTTCAATGCAAAGCCATGCATGGTTACCCACCTACTGGCACGTACGCCCATGGCACAGATCTTACGCGCAAAAGGGGTACCCACATCGAGCCAGACCCCGGTTTCGCCTTCCGATCGTTCGGCTTTTAAACCGTATTCGGCCAAGGTACGTATGACCATTTCTTCCAATAACCGCAGGTATTTATGTATGTCGGTAAAGAAATTCTCGAGATCTAAAATAGGATAACCCACGATTTGGCCCGGGCCATGGTAGGTAATATCGCCCCCACGGTTTATCTTATAAAAACTGGCCCCCTTGGCATCTAGCTGGGCCTGATCTACCAACAAGTTGGCCATATCGCCACTTTTGCCCAGGGTATATACATGAGGGTGTTCTACGAACAAAAAATGGTTCCGGGTCGTTTCTTGGGCATTTTGCCTTCGGTTACGGATCTTGGTATCTACAATGGCTTGGAAAAGCCCTTCTTGATAGTCCCAGGTTTCTTTATAATCTTTTAGACCGAGGTCTTGTAGTTCAATGGTTTTGTTACCCATTAGCGTTCAAATTCGACTTCTATATCAAAATACTCCAACTCTTCCTTCATCTTCTTTAGTGGTCCGGTGACTTCTACAGACTTGAAGTCGGAACCGATCTTGGCGTTCGGATTGCTCACCGACTTTACCTTGTACGGAAAACGGTAGACCTGTTTGATCTGTAGCATATCCATAAACTGGCCCATTTCGCCACCGAAAATAGAGTCTTTTTGCGCTATGAATTCCTGCCTGGCCTTTTCAGTCATTTTACGGCTGAAATTCTTTTTACTAAAGTGTGTCGTGTACGACTGCCCCATTTGAAGGAAATCGTCGTCTCCATCTTTTTTCTTTTCCTTGGGTTTACCCCCACCTTTGCTAACCATTTCGCCCAGGTATTCGCCATCCAATTCGCCCATGGCGGTGAACATTTCGGTTAGGTTATCGAGGTTTTTAAAAGGCATATCCAAGGCAAACTCCATTTTACCGGCCGCTTCATCCTCTACATACCCGAACTTCATGGGACGCAGTAACTCCAAGTTCCGTTGATCTTTGGCAGGCAAGAGCTTTATACTGTCCTTGCGTTCATCCAAAATGTCGGCAAAATGCACGGTGGTATCGCGGGCTACCCGAGATTCTTGTGCCGTACTGTCCATACCCTCTTTGGCAGCCGCCATAACCTCCGACATATCCATACCCACGGAATAATTACCACTCCCGTTTTTTTCAAAGACGAATTCCTCTTTTAATTGACAGCTTCCTAAAACAAGGGGCAATACAAGACCCAAAAACAAAATTTTCCGCATGGTTTGATGGTTATGCCCCGGTTCGTTCCGAAAGGCCCTGCAAAAATACGAAATAGGACGGAGGGTAAGCCTACTACTTTTGCTTGGAAAATAAACCAAAAAAATCCGAATTGGGAGAAACCTCTACAAACCTAGTCACTCCAAAACGACCTCGGAAAGCCTATCGCAAGGGTTTCGCCATCATAAAACATTACTGGTCAACCGTATTGCCCTCAGCCCGACCTTCTCCCTGAGGGAGAGGGGGATTTGAAGCCAAATACAAAGTTACCCACCCTAAAGTGGACTTGGCATCTTAATTATCCGGGTTGTTCAAAATCACCAAGGCAGCGATTACCCCGGGCACCCAGCCGCAGAGGGTTAACAGAAATACGATAAGTATGGATCCGCAACCTTTCCCGATTACGGAAAGGGGCGGAAACAATATCGCTAATAATACGCGTAAAAAACTCATAAACTATTTTTTGATTGATTGATACTTATAGGTAGCAAAAAGGGCGATAAAGTTACAAAAACAAACGAAAGAGTTATGCTGGGCCACCCTTTGTGTTCGGGGCAGACTTCCTATATTTGCAGCTTATAATAAAACTGACATGCAGCTATCAGAACAGGAAGCCGTAAGGCGCGAGAAACTGACCAAATTAAGGGCCATGGGCATAGACCCCTATCCGGCCGCACAATTCCCGGTAAACCATACCTCCAAACAGATTAAGGAAGAATATAGCGAAGGGAAACAGGTAATCGTGGCCGGCCGTTTGATGAGCCGCAGGATACAAGGTAAAGCCTCCTTTGCCGAATTACAAGATAGCGAAGGCAGGATACAAGTGTATTTTAACCGTGACGAGATCTGTACAGGGGAAGACAAGACCCTATATAACGAGGTTTATAAAAAACTGCTCGATATAGGCGATATCATCGGCATTGAGGGTACCTTGTTCACGACCCAAGTAGGCGAGCAAACCGTTATGGTAAAAGATTTTAAGTTGTTGAGCAAAGCCTTACGACCGCTTCCCCTACCCAAGGTAGATGCCGATGGTAAGGTTTTCGACGAGTTCAACGACCCAGAACTACGCTATAGGCAGCGCTATGTAGATTTAATCGTAAACCCGCAGGTAAAAGATACTTTTATAAAGCGTACTAAGATTACGAACAGTATACGCGATTTCTTTAACCAAAGGGATTACCTTGAGGTTGAAACCCCTATTTTACAACCCATTCCCGGGGGTGCCGCGGCCAGGCCGTTCATTACCCATCACAATGCCCTGAACATGCCGTTGTACCTGCGCATTGCCAACGAACTTTATCTTAAAAGATTGATCGTAGGTGGTTTTGATGGAGTGTACGAATTCGCCAAGGATTTTAGGAACGAGGGTATGGACCGCACCCATAATCCGGAGTTTACCGTAATGGAACTCTATGTGTCCTACAAAGATTATAATTGGATGATGGACACTACCGAGCAATTGCTCGAGAAAGTGGCTCGCGACTCCAACGGTGACACCCAAGTGACCGTGGGCGAGCATACCATCGATTTTAAGGCACCTTACCCAAGGGTACCCATTTTAGAGGCCATAAAAATACATACCGGAAAAGATGTAGCCGGTATGGATGAAGCCCAATTAAGGGCCACCGCTCAAGAACTAGGCCTCGAAGTAGACGAGACCATGGGCGTGGGCAAATTGATCGACGAAATTTTCGGGGAGCTTTGTGAGCACCATTACATTCAGCCTACCTTTATTACCGACTACCCAAAGGAAATGAGTCCGCTGACCAAGGAACATCGCGAAAACCCGGCCCTTACCGAGCGCTTCGAGCTTATGGTAAACGGTAAGGAATTGGCCAATGCCTATTCCGAGCTTAACGACCCTATTGACCAGCGTGAACGTTTCGAAGATCAATTGAAACTTTCGGAAAAAGGGGACGATGAAGCCATGTTCATAGACCAAGATTTCTTAAGGGCCTTGGAATACGGTATGCCCCCAACATCGGGTATCGGTATCGGGATCGATCGTTTGGTAATGCTTATGACAAACAATGCCTCTATACAAGAAGTATTGTTCTTCCCACAGATGAAACCCGAAAAGAAACCATTGGCGATCAGCGAGGAGGCCAAAGGGGTATTGGACCTATTAAAGGCGGCCGAAAAAATGCCTTTAAACGATTTAAAGGCCCAAGCCGGACTATCGAATAAAAAATGGGACAAAACCATTAAGGAATTGACCAAAAACGATTTGGCCAAAGTTGAAAAAACAGATGAAGGCCTTTGGGTCTCTCTAGCTTAAGATTTCCAAAATCTATAAGATTCAAGGTCGCCCAAGGGCGGCCTTTTTTGGTTTAAACACCTCCATTAGGTAATGACATCCGTTAAACCATAAAGCTACAAAACTATCGTTTTCATACATCTAATACAGTTATTTTGTTATTTGTATATTTTTTTGATCCGTATTTTGTTATATTCGCAACTATTAACTAAACATTAACAACATGAAAAAATACATGCTTTATGGCGTAATGGCAACGACCGCTATAGTTCTTTACAGCTGTAGTACCGATTCCCAGGACGAAACCTTGCAAGAAACGGCAGCCGAAAAAATAATCGAGGTTTCGGAGGTGGAAGATTTCGGGACCTTTACCACCGTCCCAATAGAAGGCAGGTACATTGTGGTATTACATAAAGGCAGCACAAACAATTCGAGTAAAGCCCAAGTTACTTCCAAGGCCCGATCGGTTCTAGCCAAGGCCGGAATCTCAAAAACACCCCAACTCGTTTTTAATACGGCCCTGAGAGGTTTCGTGGTCGAAATGAGTAAATCGGAAGCCGGTGCAGTAGCCAAGAATGGCGATATAAGCTATATTGAACAAGACCGAATGATTATATTGAAACCGGGAAAAGGTAAACCCGGTGGTGGAGGAGGTGGTTCCCAACCACAAGAGACCCCATGGGGTATTGATCGCGTAGGTGGGGCCGCAGATGGCAGCGGATTGACCGCATGGGTAATCGATACGGGGATCGATTTAGACCATGCCGACCTAAATGTGAATGGTACTGACGGATTCTCGGCCTTTACCAGAGGAAAAGATGCCGGTTTTGACGATGGCAATGGCCATGGCACCCATGTTGCCGGAACTATTGCCGCTAAGGATAATACCATTGGGATAATCGGTGTCGCCGCGGGCGCCACGGTGGTTCCGGTTAAGGTTTTAAACAGAAGGGGTTCGGGTTCAAATTCCGGGGTAATTGCCGGAGTAGACCATGTTGCCGCCAATGGATCTACCAATGACGTAGCTAATATGAGCTTGGGTGGTGGTGTCTCATCGGCCCTAGACCAAGCCGTTCAAAACGCCGCGGCCACAGGTATTAAATTCGTGTTGGCAGCCGGTAACGAATCGGACGATGCCAATAACCATTCCCCTGCCCGTGCCAACGGTGCCAATATTTATACCATTTCGGCTTCCGATATCAACGATAATTTCGCCTCATTTTCCAATTACGGTAGCGCGGTAGACTACTGTGCGCCTGGGGTTTCTATCGCCTCTACCTGGAAAGACGGCGGTTACAATACCATTAGTGGTACCTCTATGGCCAGTCCGCATGCGGCTGGGGTTATCTTATTGGGCAATCCATCAACCGATGGTTTCGTAAACGGAGATCCCGACGGAAATCCGGATCCCATTATCCACAGATAAAAATGCCCTCAATATAGTAAAGGCCGCCATTTGTGCGGCCTTCTTTTTTTTCCCTCACATTTAACGTAGTTTAGGCGACAAGAATAAAACAGCATGACAATTACCCGAAAACTGGGCCTTATCGCCGGGCCAATTTTGTTCCTTCTAGTAAACTATTTACCCATTACCTTGGTCTCCGATATGGGAGACACCATTATCGCCATTGCCCTGTGGATGGTTACTTGGTGGATAACCGAGGCTGTTTCCATTTCGGTTACCGCCCTTTTGCCTTTGGTGTTGTTCCCCTTGTTAAAGGTCATGCCTATTGATCAGGTGGGTGCCAATTATGGTAGTCCTATCATTTTTCTGTTCTTTGGAGGCTTCGTTATGGCCTTGGCCTTGGAAAAGGTAAACCTGCACAAACGGATTGCCCTGAATATTATCCGACTGACCGGTACCACACCCAACCGGGTGATTTTGGGTTTTATGATCGCCACGGCCTTTTTAAGTATGTGGATCAGCAACACGGCCAGTACCGTGGTCATGCTACCCATTGCTGCCTCTGTTATACAATTGTTGGTCGATGACGAAGACGGGTTTACCAAAAGAGACCGGAATTTTGCCCTGAGTGTAATGCTGGGCATTGCCTTTTCGGCCAATGCCGGCGGTATAGCCACATTGATTGGCACCCCGCCCAATTCCATTATGGTGGGTTTGCTCGAAAACGAATATAATATCGAGATTTCCTTTTTAAAATGGATGGTGATAGGCGTGCCCTTTTCCGTTTTAATGATCGGAATCACCTATTTCGTTTTGGTAAAATGGATGTACTCGAACGGCGACCTTCGTTTTTCCGCCTCTTCCGATATCATTAAATCGGAAATTGAAAAATTAGGACCACTTTCCAAAAGGGAGAAAACCGTGTTGGTCATTTTTGGGGTTACCGTATTCCTTTGGATCTTTAGATCTTTAATCAACAAATTTATTCCAGGCATGGAATTAAAAGATGCCGTAATCAGTGTTTTTGCCGCCATTGCCTATTTTACCATACCCTATGAAGGCAAAAAAGGCCGTTTTGTGCTGGAATGGCGCGACACCGAAAAACTGGCTTGGGGAATCTTGATTCTTTTCGGAGGTGGCTTGGCCTTGGCCAAGGGCATGTCGGCCAGTGGAATCGTGGCCCTAGTTTCCGAGGCCATTTCGTCCGGTAACCTAGGGGTTTTGTTAACAGCTTCTGTATTGATCTTATTAATGCTCTTTATGACCGAACTCATGAGTAATGTGGCCTTAGTTGCGGTATTGGCCCCTGTGGTGGCGGGTATTGCCTTAGGTCTAGATGTTCCGGTTTTACACCTATTAATTCCGGTAACCATGGCCAGTAGTTGTGCTTTTATGTTGCCCATGGCCACCCCTCCAAACGCCATTGTATTTGCCAGCGGCCATATTAAGGTGGCCCAAATGGCCCGGGTTGGGTTTATACTGAACTGTATTGCCGTACTGATCTTGATCGGTATGTTTCAATTCGTGATCCCCTTACTGTTTTGATCGTTATCCCTTGACGGTACACTACCTCGGTAAAAGCACAATAAGCAAGCCTGCCCACATTTTGGCAGGAAACCCTTTTGGCGGTGCCCATAAAATAACCCCGCTCTGGGCGGGGTCTAGCTAACTTAAATAATTCAAACCTTAAATGTTATTACTACACTTATTCAGTATAAGGGTTAAATCCGTTGGGTAAATAATCGGCCGTATCAAAATCCAATTCAATAGTTTCCTCTTCCTCTACATAATTGATACTACTTAGGGCCGCTGTACTTTCATAGGCGTCGAAGCCTTCAGGTAACAACTGAGCTACCTCTATTTCTTCCGCTTCCTCTACGTATTCGATGGCATCTAGGTTTACATAACTTTCTTGGGCATCGAAATCAGCGGGTAAATATTCGGAGACCGATGGATCTACCTCATACGCTTCTTCGATAAAGGTTATGGTGTCCAAGTTTAGATAATAGCCATTGGCATCGAAACCATTAGGCAAATAATCTTGGGTATTGAAATCGAATTCGATCGCTTCCTCTTCCTCTATATATTCAATGGTATTCAAGTCAAGAAAATAGGCATTGGCATCGAACCCGTTAGGTAAATAGTCTTCAGTATTGAAATCCAATTCGATTGTTTCTTCTTCCTCAATGTACTCTATAGTACTTAAATCTAGGTAATAGTCGATTTCGATGATTTCTTCCGTTTCAATGAAGTTGATTTCATTTAACGCCAATTCTTGGGATACGGGAATTTCGAAAAGAGACTTGACATCGATGGCCATGGGGGTATCGAATAAATCGTCATTTGAGAACTCGCGGTCAAGGGCGAGGGGTGCATTTCTAGAATAATCAGGAGATACCGATATTCGTTCACTTACTTTGGCGCCCCCAAGAAGGATGATAAAGAGAGCGCCGAGGGCTAATAGATTGTTCATTTTTAATTCGTTTTTTGATGATGATGATTGATTGATTGATGTTGTACCTTGTTCTTTCGAACGTACACTTATAAGACTGCCGAGTGCTTCAATTGTTACACTACCCCATTCATTTTAACAAATAACTAACAACCAAAACCGGGTTATATATAATAGGTATAGGTCAGCATTAAAAAAAATATCCGTTAACTGTTTTTTAGGTTCTTTTTGGAAGTTACAAGAACTATTGGATACCACAATTCGAGATGAATCGGCAACCTTCATCCCGGCCTAATTGACTTTATCATGTTCCTTGGCAAAAAATCTTGGGATTGACCTGGACACCGATAGTCGATGGTTTTTATCCACGAATGGTATTGGATGGTCCGTTAATCGATGAAAAGTGCATTTCAACTTTTAAAAATCTGTAGGATTCCTACAAATCAAAAAATCTTGAATTTTTCACCACAACATAAGGCGATTTCACCACCCTAAAACCCCAATTTGGCAACATTCGATTAACGGTAAGACGTTATTGCCTAATTTTACATCAGCGTTTAAGTCCCAAACTTAACAGACAAATTATGACCTACAAATTCAAAAGTTTATTGTACCTGATGTGCTTTATTGCCGCCTGTGGTGTTTATTACCAAATGGATGCGCAACCAGAAGCTGAATTATTGGCTGATAAAATGGAAGAACCCCAAGAGCAGCCCATTGAAAATGCCGAGGAAGAAGGCCCATTTGCCCATTTAGAATTCAACAAAGAATAAGCTAAGGCAAACGAGAACAACCCACCAACAAAACATACAAAAAGGTCGTTACGAAACTAAAACGTAACGACCTTTTTTGTTTTCCCTACCTCTAAAGTGATTAAACCTTTTCTGGGTACAAGCCATCTTACTAGTAAACAAAAAGAAATTTATCATGAAAAAAACAGTAGTAGTATTGATGGCCCTATTTATGGGACTGACGGTAATGGCACAAAAAAAAGAAGGGCAAATGCGAAAAATGCATGATACCTTCAAAGATATGAGTCCGGAGCAGGTCGCCACCTTGAAAAGCAAAAAAATGGCCTTGCACCTTGACCTATCCGAATCCCAAACACAGCAAATAAAAGCCTTGGAAAAAGAGCGCATAACGGAAATGCGCGCCCAGCATGAAGCACGTAAGGCGCAAAAGGAAAAAGGGGAGGCCCAAGATGCCGACACCCGCTTTAAAATGATGGAAGCCCGATTGGACCAGCAATTGGCCCATCAAAAACAAATGAAACAAATTCTGAATGCCGAACAATATGAGCAATGGAAAAAAATGCGGCATAAAAAGGAGGCCATGGTTAAGCGGTCACAAAAGAAGAAAAAAATGCACAAACGCATGAAAAATGGGGAACGGAAATAAAACCTTATAGCCCCATACCAATACATTGAAAAGACCGGTAAAAAACCGGTTTTTTCTTTTTGACCTAGGTCAAGAATAAAAAAAACGAAAGGCCTGAATTTTGTCCCATAATCTTAAAACAAGTGTTATGAAAAATTGGATCTTTCTAAGTTTTATGCTAGTATCGGTTATGGGTTTTGCCCAATCCGACCAGAATGCCTATAGAAATGTATCGGTTGAATTCGGACCTAAAATAGGCCTTAACAGGGCTACAGTTACCGATGGCGATTACTTGACCGGGTTTACCGGAGGCTTTTTTGTTGAAATACCCATGGGTAAGAAATTGGCCTTGCGTTCCGAGTCCCTGTTTTCACGCCAAGGGGCAAAGGCCAAAGGAAGCACTCCTGAACTAAAACTAAACTATCTCAATTTCCCTATTTTGGCCAAATACTATCTGGGGGAAAAATTCAGCTTTGAAGGCGGACCCCAGATCGGTTTTCTCCTCAGCGGAAAAGGAGGCAATTTAGTCACCGACGACTATAAAGTGGTCGATTTCTCGGTAGCCATGGGGGTGAACTACCGCATCATTGACCAAATAGAAGTAGGGCTACGCTTTACCCCAGGTTTAACCGATATTACCAAACCCCGCGGGAACGTAAAAAATACCGTATTCCAGTTGGGACTTTCATTCAGTCTATAAATAACATTAAAAAATAAAACCATGAAGTATATGAAATCCCTTTGTATGGCTTTCGCCTTATTGTTACCCAGTCTTTTTTTCGCCCAAACGGTAGACAAGGAAATCGATAATGCATTAAAAGAAGCCTTTAAAGAATACAAAAGCATCGTTTCGCCCTATATCGAAGTTTCCAAAGAAAATGAAGAAGGCTATTGGAATATTGTTAAGGAATACCGCACCGAATACAACGAGATCTTTAAAAACCAAGTGCTATTGCTCTCAAAAGATGTAGCCCTGATGTCTCCCAAGGAAATAACCGATTTCACCAAAGAAATCAAAGGTTCCCAAAAGTCACTGGAAAAGGTACGCCAGAAATATTACGGGCGTCTAAAAAAGGTCTTGGCCCCGAAAGAAGTACTTAAGTTTATGCAAGTAGACCATTTTTTGAATATTTACCGCGAATACAAATTGGCATCCTATACCCCTTGGGTAAAATAGCCAAAATACTAACCATAAAAAAAGGGCCGGAAAAACCGGCCCTTTTTCTTTTCAAATAGGTAACTCTCCTGTGTATTGGAGGGCCACTTTTTATGCAAAGGTCTTTTCAACAGCAGCTATGGTCTTATCGAGATCTTCGTAAGACAAAGCATCGTTCAGGAAATAGCTTTCAAAGGCCGATGGCGGTAGGTATACCCCTTGGGCAAGCATTCCATGAAAATATTTCTTAAAAGTATCGTTATTGCCCTTGGCCGAACTTTCAAAGTCGATTACGGGATCTTCGCAGAAATGCACCGAAATCATAGACCCGTACCTATTGATTTGGTTTACGATACCCTTTCGCTCCAATACCTGGGCAATACCTTTATGCAAATGCTCGGTTTTTTGCGCCAAACTTTCGAATACACCCGGATTATCATTCAATTCGGTAAGCATGGCCAACCCAGCACTCATCGCCAAAGGATTCCCACTTAAGGTTCCGGCTTGATAAATAGGCCCTTCCGGGGCCAAATGGGCCATAATCTCGGCACGGGCGCCAAAGGCACCAACGGGTAGGCCGCCACCGATTACTTTACCAAAACAGGCTATGTCGGCCCGGATACCCAAAGCTTCCTGGGCCCCGCCACGACCCAAACGGAAACCGGTCATAACCTCATCAAAAATCAACAGGGCCCCATGGGCATCACATAGTTCACGCAAGCCTTCCACAAACCCGGGTTGGGGTACGATACAGCCCATATTTCCGGCAACGGGTTCTAGAATTATTGCAGCTATCTCTCCTGCATTAGCCTGAAACAGTTCCGATACATTTTCCAAATCATTGTAACGGGCCAGTAAAGTGTCTTTCGCTGTGCCTTGAGTTACCCCCGGACTATTGGGCGCCCCAAAAGTAACGGCCCCACTACCTGCTTGGATCAAAAAGGAATCGGAATGGCCATGGTAACAACCGGCGAACTTTATGATCTTATCACGACCCGTATAACCACGGGCCAAACGTACGGCACTCATACAAGCCTCCGTTCCGCTATTTACAAAACGGATTTTATCTATATGGGGTACCATGGACACGGCCAGTTGGGCCAATTCGGTCTCAATTTGCGTTGGCATTCCAAAAGAAGTTCCTTTTTTTGCCTTTTCAATAACAGCGTTGATTACAGGTTCATGGGCATGACCCAAAATCAAGGGCCCCCAAGAGGCGATATAATCGATCAGGGTATTGCCGTCTTCGTCATAGAGATAGGCGCCTTTGGCCTCTTTTACGAATATAGGGTTACCCCCAACGGCCTTAAATGCCCTTACGGGAGAGTTAACCCCACCCGGAATTACCTTTTGCGCTTCTGCGAATAGCGCACTACTTCTTTGATAAAGCATAGTTAGCGTCTTTTCTTTACTATCAATTGCTGACCTACCTGAAGGGTGGTCGTTTTTAGTTTATTCAATGCCATAAGTTCGTCTACCGAGATAAAATACCGGCGCGAAATAGCGTAGAGTGTTTCTCCTTTGGCCACTATATGTATGGTACGTTCGCCATCGGGTACTTCCCGAGGGGTATAATCGCCTCGGGCGATTACTTCCCTATCGTATTTATCTAGCTCGTGTCTTTCTATGAGGGCCATTAGTTTCTGCGGATATTTTCGATCCGTAGCATATCCGGCCTTACGTAAGCCGTATGCCCATTTTCGATAATCGGTAGGCTTGTATTCGAACAAAAAGGCATAACGTGATCGGGAGCTTAGAAACTCACTGTGATCGCGAAAGGATTGGTTGGGGTTATTGTATTTACGAAAGCATTCTCCCTTGGCGTCGTCATCGTGATAGACACGTCCACCGGTCCAACCTTTATGACATTTAATGCCGAAATGATTGTTCGTTCGCCGGGTCAATTGGCCTTTACCAGCACCACTTTCCAATAGGCCTTGGGCCAAAGTTATACTGGCCGGTATGCCGTATTGTTTCATTTCCGATTGCGCGATAGGTGCGAATACGGTGATATATTCTTCAGTGGAAGCAATGGGATAATATTTAAAACGCCCTGTATCTTCAATAGGTTTCGGGTTTGAAGGGGGCACGGAAACTTCCTTTTTGGCTTTTTCTTTTTTGGCATAGGTGGTCTTTTTCTTGGCTAAGCAAGAGACCAAGCTTAGGCTGATCAATCCTAAGTATAAAAACCTTTTTATCATGCGATCAAAGGTAAGTTCTTTTTTTGCAATTTTTGGTTCATGCCGGCAATGCCTTGTAAACCTCCCGTATGTATAGCCAGTATTCGGGACCCCTCAGAAAACCTTGCCGCGCTGATCATATCGAGTATACCAAACATCATTTTTCCGGTATAGACCGGATCTAAAGGAATTCCGGTAACCTGTTTAAAATCGTTGATAAAGCCAACCAATTCCTTCGACATCTTGGCATAACCCCCAAAATGGTAGTCGGCAACCAAGGCCCAATTGTCGCGTGGCGTCAACGCTTTGATTTCTTGCTTCAAAAAATCTCCTTTTAGGGCCGGGAAACCCAAAACTTCCTGATTCGGTGAAGCTCCTTGGCTTAAACCGGCTATGGTGCCCCCGGTACCCACTGCGGTACAGACAAAATCAAAACCGGTATCAATGGGGTTTAAGATTTCTGTGCATCCTTTAACGGCCAAGGTATTGGTACCTCCTTCGGGCACCATATAAAATGGGCCTAAATGACTTTCTAACGATGCGATAAACTCCAGAGAATCCTTTTCCCTGTAGCGGCTTCTACTTATAAAGTGAAAACGCATACCATGGTCGTAGGCCTGTTTCAAGGTAGGGTTATCGATCCAGTTTCCCTCCAATTCCTCGCCCCGGATCACGCCAATGGTCTTAAGACCGTGTTTATAACCCGCATAGGCCGTAGCTGAAATATGGTTCGAAAAGGCGCCACCAAAAGTAAGTAAGGTAGTGGCACCTTTTTTTTGGGCTTCCTCAATATTGTATTTGAGTTTCCGGAATTTATTCCCCGATATCCACGGGTGAAGCAGGTCTTCTCGTTTTAGGTACAATCGGATGTTTTTTTCGGCCAGTCCGGGCCAAATAATTTCCTGATTTTCCGAAATCATCTAAAACTACTTCAAAAACCGTAAAAAAGAGAAAGGGCGTCTTTTTTTCAAATAGGCGTGATCCATTTCGTGGGCATAGGCCTCTTTTTCAAATGAGATATTGCGGTAGGCCTGATACGAATCGCCATATTTGAACATGCCCACACACCATTCGATGCCATACCAAAGATAAAAGGGTAAGATGAGTAGTTCGAACTGCTGGCGTAGATGAATACGTTCGTGATTAAGCAAGACCGCATCTTGTTTAAGGTCGGTCTCCCTTAAGATAATGAAAGGCCAAACGGAGAGGCCCACATAGTCTTTATAAAAAAAATACCTGAATATGAGTATCATAGGTCGGGTCAGTGATGTACACAAATATAACTTCTTTAGGTCAACCCAAAAGATAAAAGACCTACCATAGGTCGAAAAGTAATCAACATACTGTTAGTTAACGGCCCTATACATCTTAAGAAACGCTTTCCCACCACTGCACTTCTTAAGAATTTACCCAAATGTGGACTTCTAACTTCTTGTTACCTTTGTCGTATGAAAAAAATCATCCCAGTAGAGGCCGGAGACTTCTACTTATCTGAAGAAGGATATCGGGTATTTACCGAGCAATATCACCTAAAAAGGGGCTATTGTTGTAAAAGTGGATGCCGACATTGCCCTTATGGATACGACCCTAAAAGAGGTTAGGTTACGGCATGGTTTTTGAGGTAAATAAAATTAAAACGGGCACGCTACTGGCCTTGTAAACCTTATTGTTATGAAAAACGCTTTTTACCTCTTGCTTTCCTTTGTCTTTTTGTTGGGTTCCTGTACATCGGTCCGGGTATTGTCTGACTACGATAAAGAAGTAGATTTTAATGGGTATAAGACCTATGCTTTTTATAGAACAGGAATTGACAAAGCCCAAATATCCGATTTGGACAAAAAACGAATCCTTAGGGCCGTAGAACGTGAAATGAGCCAAAAAGGCTATGTAAAATCGAAAACACCCGATTTATTGGTAAGTATTTTCACCAAAGAACGGGAACAGGTAGATGTTTATCGCAATGCCGGTTTTATGTACGGCTGGAGCCCCTATTATTGGGGTTGGGGCTGGGGCCCGGGCTTTTACGGCGATCAAGTCAGTGTAAGCACCGAAGGCTCTTTATACATAGACCTACTCGATGCCAAGAAGAAGGAGCTGGTTTGGCAGGGTAAGGGTGTTGGTACCCTTAGCGAAACCAGTAATATCGAAAAGAAGGAAGAACGCATCAACGAATTCGTAGCCAAGATCATGACACAATACCCTCCCGGTCAGGAGGGTGAATAATATTTTGGTACTTACCAAAATTTGACAGCGGAACGGGAGTAGGCACACCAACCACTCCCGTTTTTTCATTTTTAACGATCATACTTCAAAATCCCTATACATCTTTCAGCATTTTAACTAAATGCGCCCGGCACAAACCCTTGACCCTATGGGGCCATTTTTCGTATTTTTAGAGAAACCCATTTAGGCCATTATGCAATACGAAAGCAATCCCATTCTGGACAAGTTGCCCGAACACCTTAGGCAATACATCAAAGCGCAAGACTACGATGCCTATAGTGCCATTGACCAAGCCGTTTGGCGCTATGTAATGCGCAAAAATGTGGATTATCTTGGGCAAGTAGCCCATACTTCTTATGTAAACGGACTTAAAAGCACAGGTATCTCCATAGACCATATCCCGAATATGTATGGCATGAACCGTATTCTACAAGAAATAGGTTGGGCAGCAGTAGCGGTAGACGGCTTTATACCCCCTGCCGCTTTTATGGAGTTTCAGGCCTATAATGTGTTGGTAATCGCTTCGGATATACGGCAGTTGGAGAACATCGAATATACCCCTGCCCCCGATATAATTCACGAAGGAGCCGGACATGCTCCCATTATCGCCAATCCGGAATATGCCGAATACCTCAGGCGTTTCGGAGAGATTGGCTGTAAGGCCATCAGTAGTGCCAAAGATTATGAACTGTACGAGGCCGTAAGGCATTTGAGCATTATCAAGGAAGCACATGGTACACCGGAAACCGAAATAAAAAAGGCAGAAGACCATATCGCCTTTCTACAGGAAAACATGGGCGAACCATCGGAAATGGCATTGATCCGCAATTTGCATTGGTGGACGGTAGAATACGGACTTATCGGAACCGTAAACGACCCCAAGATTTATGGGGCCGGCTTGCTTTCATCCATAGGCGAAAGTAGCTGGTGTATGACCGACCAAGTAAAGAAACTACCATACTCCAGTGAAACGGCCCAAGTAGGGTTTGATATCACCAAGCCCCAGCCCCAACTGTTCGTAACCCCCGATTTTGCATTCCTGAGCCAGGTACTTGAAGAATTCGCGAATACCATGGCCCTGCGTACCGGGGGTATCAAAGGCATTCGAAAACTTATAGCTTCTAAAGCCCTTGGCACTTTGGAACTGAGTACCGGTCTACAGGTTTCCGGTATCTTCACCCGGGCCATAGACCACGAGAACAAAGCCGTTTACCTGCAGACTTCCGGACCTACCGCCCTGAGTTACCGGGAAAAGGAATTGGTAGGCCATGGGATTGAAATGCACCCCCACGGTTTTGGCTCACCTTTGGGCAAATTAGAAGGCATTAACCTGGCTATTGAAGATATGAGCCCGCGCGACCTAAAGGCCTATGACATTTACGAAGGCAAGACCGTAACCCTAGAATTTGAAGGGGGTATTACCGTTACCGGCGACATTATTACCGGTACCCGTAACCTTCAAGGCAAAATACTGTTGATTACGTTTAAAAATTGTCGTGTTACCCATGGCGAAGAAGTGCTGTTCGAGCCTGATTGGGGACTGTACCATATGGCCGTGGGCCAGCGCATCGTCTCGGCTTTTAACGGCCCGGCCGATCTAAGCTCGTTCAATTTAATCAGCCATGAGATTAAGGACACCACCATAAAAGCTAAAAAATCGGAGGAGCGCATAGCCTTGCAAAAACTCTATGCCCAAGTGCGTGATTTCCGGGAAGGCACCAATACCACGGTCTCCCGAAACAAAATTTTTAAGGTACTGCAAAACGACCACCCAACAGATTGGTTATTGGCCGTTGAACTCTACGAATTGGCCGTTTTGGGTAATGATTCCGATTTTGCCGAAGCCATAAAACAGCATCTAGAAAAAGTAAAAGGCGAAAAACCCGAAGTGGGCCATCTTATAGACGGCGGATTGGCATTGGTTGACCAAAACCTAAAAAACGCTTAAGGCTTTTACATACGACCTTTAATGAACTTGATCTGACCGTTGTGGTTGCTTTCGTGCTCAACGACGTGAAACCATTTGCAATAGTTATTGGTAGATTGATTCCCAAAGAATTTAGTGCTTTCCATTAGCCAATCGTCGGTTTTACCCTTTAAGAGTTCTTTGGTTTGATCCCGTACCTCGGCCAAAGCATCTGTATAATACGAAAGCGGGTTGCCCTTAATTTCCAGACGGCCTTTATCTCCTAAACCCATGGCCACATCCCATCTTTTTTCATCGGCTTCAGACCAGCTTCCCCAAGGTTTGTTCTCAAAGGTATGTATCTGATAGTATTTTTCCGTAGCCGCCAAATGCATTAACATAGCCCCAATACTATTGGCCTCATCGTCCAATAAAAAGTCGAGTTCCTTAACCGATAGCCCTCGTACCGAGCGCAAGACGGTCGCGCGCATCCAATCCATCATTGAAACCAGAATACTAATCTCAGGGGCATACCCTTTTCGAGGACCGAATTCATGTAAACCTAATTTCTTTTTAGGCATTTCCATACCGGCCATTCCGGAAAATGGCAGTAACAATCCGCCCCCAATCATGCTGACATTTTTAATAAAATTTCGTCTTTGATTTTTGTTTTCGAGTGTGTCCATAGGTAGTTGTTTTGCTTCAAATTATCAAAAAGACATAATTATACAACCACTCTTAATAAGAAATTAACTTTAAAATAGTAGCCTACCCTTAGGATTTAAATCAGGGTATAACATACCGTTTTAAGCACACCTTTTCCGTTTTCGGGTATTACCGACACCCATTCTTGCGCATTCCTTACCCGAAAATTAAATGGCGGGGCCAACAGATCGACCCCACTCCCCTTTTTCAAGCGAATACCTTGACCCGAAATAATATCGAGATTCGGTTCAAATTCACCCCGGGGCAAATGCTCCGTTAATATTACATACCGATACTGTGAAAGTTTACTCAATATTTGTTGTATCTCATTATTGCATAAATGTTGTAATACCTGCCGAACTAGAACTACATCGGCCTGTGGCAGCTCATCTTGTGCCGCATCTAGAGCTAAAAAACTGAGATTATCGGCCTTAAAGGTTTTTTGATTCCGTTGAATCAATTCGGGCACAATATCTAGGGCGATATATTCCTGTACGAAAGGCAATAGTTGTTTACCGATATTAAAATCGCCACAACCTAGATCACAAAGTCGAACCGGTCGGGGCAATCGGTGCAAGAATTCTTGGACGGCTTTTACATAAGGAAACACCAAGGCTGGGTCATGGGAACCTTCCCCAGAATAAAAGGTGTCGGCTGCCCCGCCCCACAGATTTTTCTCATAAATCTGGGCCATGGCCTTTCGGGTAGGCCAAGGGGTTTTCTCTTTTCTTTTCGGCTTTTCCATTATCTCCTAATCCTTCAGCAAAAGGTTACTTTCAATTACGTCTGGAGTATGCACGGGCTTGCCATGATATTCAAGTGTCCATCCCAAACTATGGGTTAGGACATACATTTTCTGTAATTCGGACAACAGGCGATTTTGGGCATTTTTGCGTAGGTCGGAAGCATCGATTTTGGTTTGAAGCGAACGCATCACCCTATTTTTAATGGCATTGTAGTCCTTGGCCTCGAACGGATTAAAATAATCTGCCGAGATATCGTAGTATTCAAAATCAGGGGCGATTTTAACCTCAGGTTCTGGGATATGATTGATTTCCAAGGTCTTTGAGGCAGCATCCAATTCGTATGTGAGTTGGGCCAAATCGTACGAAATGGCCACTTGGGCGTTTACCACAACTAAGGCCTTTTTATCGGCGGTAATCAGATTACCGAACAGTTGCTGGCTATCTTTGTAACTTAAGACCTCGGCAAAATGCCCCTCGGTTACTACCAATTTGGAGACGTTTTTTATCTCTTCCTGTATCAAGGCTGTATGGGCTTCCAAAACAGTAGCCTCCTTGTTTTGGTTATTCCAAGACTGGTAAATGAGTACGATAGCTAACGTAATGAGGGCCCCGAATAGTATTTTTCGCATATCATTGGGTGGTATGTATATACCCAAAGATATCAATTCGAAACGAGCCTATTCAGACCAAAAATCAACCAAAGTTTGTATATCGAAACCGGCCTCTTTGGACACGTAGGCATTATCCCAATAAAACTGGCCTTCAATTTGTACGAAAACACGATAATAGCCCGGGGCTAAATCTTCGAAAGATATGGTAATGGGTTGAACCTCTATTGAGGGAGATTCGCTAACAGCTTTATCTCGAATTTCGGCCTCGGTATACAAGTCTGCATTCAGCAAAGTAGCAAAATCGACCTCTTTATATTTTCGTAAGGGTTTCCCCAGTACCAGATAGACCTTGGATATGTTTTGATCGGACGACAGCTGGATTTCGTTATCGGCAGGATTTGGTTTTATAGTAAACACACCTAAATTACGCACATTCGGGTTTCCCAACACAAAACCCTCTTCAGGTACTATAGTAGGATTCCAAATCCCGGTGACCAAATCGAGTTGGGCGGCACCGCCACCTAAATCATCGGAATCACAACCTATAAACGCCAAAACCAGTACTAGCGGAAACCACTTCTTCATCACTAAGTTTTTCTTTATTGAACTGCATCGACATTAACTTTAGTATATCGAAAACGTTAAAAGTTCATGTGGGGATATTGGTTAATCATATTAGCCATCTCTTCTCGAAGTTTATTTAAGAACGCTAGGTGCCCATCGCTTTCAGGATTAAACGGTTTGTGGGCCAGTCCTTTCCTTATTTTGGCAACCATTTCCATGGTTTTCCAGTCGGCTTCCGTAATCCATGTCTGTTTAAATCGTTCCCAAATAAAGTCAATGGCCAAGGGGTTCGGGTGTATCATGTCGCGCTCGTAATAGCGGTAATCGCGCAACTCGTCCATCATAAGTTCGTAGGCTGGAAAGTAGGTTACATCGGGGCGATCTAGTACCGGACCTAAACCGGCGAATAAATGCGATTTAGAACGTTGGTTTTCTACCATACCATCTTTACTGTGCCGAACCGGGGAAACCGTAAACACCAATCGCAGCTTAGGATTCAACGTTTTTGCTAGCTCGTACAAGCTTTCCAAAGATTCTGTAACTTCTGCTGGTAACAACAACTCCTTTGAAAATTGCCTTTGGGGAATTTTGTGACAATTGGCGACCAATTGCCCCGTTTCCAAATACCGATATACCCAAGCTGTGCCCAGGGTAACCACCAAGTGGGTGGCCTGTTTTAGATTGTCCCTAAGGCTTTGTAGGCCTTGGTTTAAGTTTCCCAAGGTGGTCTCGGCGGCCAGACTCCCTAAGCTGGAATGTACCTCAAGGCTATTCCAAACCCCATAGTTACATATCAAATCGGCTTCGGAAAACGGTTTTTCCTCAACCGCCCGTTCTAAAAGTCGTGCTAGGGCCGTTGGCTGGAACGAAATTCCCAAGGGATTGGTACTACTGGGTAATTGGTAATATTCGAATTTTCGTCCCATATGGGTCGCAAAGCAAGAGCCCAAAAAGACGGTCTTTTGCCCATAACCAATGGTATTGGCTTCTCTAGTTATGGTAACCGGGGTTCGAAAATCCATTTTAAAAATTTATTCGTTGGCCAAAGGTATCCATCGGGTACTTAAATCGGGATCCTTCATATCGGCATCTAAAGGAAACATGGGACGTTTAATATTTTTATAGCCCAAGCGTTCTAGATCTTGGTCTACACCTCCAGGGGTAAGGGCCATAACCCAGTCTGCCCGTATATTATATAATTCCGGCACCAAATAGCCGATTTTAACCATGACGATATCGGCCTCACGCGGTTTCAGCCCCAAATTAGTAAAATCGGCCTCTTTATGGTAGGGCTTCCGTTTTTTGGTTACGATTACCTGTAAACTCCCCACTTGAACTACCACTTCGGTCTCGGCATGGGTATCGCCATGTCGAATGGCGGTAATGGTTCCTTCCAAAAGTACCGGTCCGGCAAAACGATTATCTACATCGGCCCCGGCCGTTGCACTGATCTGGGCACCCTTACCCAAGGCGACCGCCTTTTCCACAAAATCGGGACCAGGTATGGAGGCATAGATCAACTGCGGGCCATCGGCTTTTTTGAACTCGGGGCGTTGTAACAATTCATTCAAGGTCCAGGTAACATCGCCCGCACCCCCAGCGGTAGGATTATCGCCCATATCGCTGATTATAAAAGGCTTTTTATCGCTGGCCAAAGCTTGACGCATGGCATCTTCAAAAGTGGTAGTGGTCGCTACGAACTCAAATTCGTGCCGTACCCGCCAGAATTCCGCCGCCAATTGCTCGGCTGCCTCCGAAACTTGTTGTTCGTCATCGCCAACAGCCATGACCACCGCATGGTTGCGAGGCTCGTCGGCCCAGGCATAACCGATCCAAATGGCGGCATCGATAACCCCATTCTCTTTAGTCAAGGGGGCTACTTGGGCATAGAGACTTTTACCCGGCTCTATTCGGGTACTGGTTTTTTCACCTGGCAATAAAATAGGCACGGGAATCCAGGCCTTGTACTTGGGTTTCCCCTTACCGCTTTCCAAACGATCTAACAGATTATCTACCGCCCGTTGTTTCGATTCCAAAGCGTCTTCATGGGGTGCCATTCGATAACAAGTGATCAAATCGGAATGTTGGGCCAAACGTTCCGAAACATTACCATGTAAATCCATAGAGGTCGATATTAGGGTTTCGGGGCCCACCACTTTTCGTATCTGGGCTATCATATCGCCTTCAGGATCTTCAATGCCCTGTACGCTCATGGCCCCATGGATATCGAAAAAGAGTCCGTCGTAAGGTAAATTGGCTTTGAGTAATCGTAAGGTATGGTTCATCAACGAATCATAAGCCCGCCGCGATACGATTCCGCCAGGTAATGATTTACCCACCAAGGCAGGGTACCATTGGGCCCGGATCCTGTTTACCGAATCGGAATGCATAAAGGGATAACGGTCAAAAATAGCTTCCCCCATTTTGGAATGGAAGGCCTCCACTTCGGAAACCGCGGGGGAAAAAGTACTCGATTCAATCCCAAGACCGGCTATGGCCACCCGAGGTAATTTGGCTTCGTTGGTTGTTTCTGTTTCTTTAGGGGTCTGCTTGCAAGCTATAAGGCTACAGACCAGCCCTATCGTTAAAAATTTCCGTGATATGATTTTCATGGCATCTCTTAGTTTGGTTCCGCCTAAGGTAGCAAAACAATACCTATTGGGGTGCTAAAAACATCAAACAATCGGGCTATGTAGTGCCAATTGGCCATAGCGGCTTTATGTATCTTTACCACAAAGCTTAGCATATGTCTTCTAAATCGATATTCTTTTTCTTCTTGGGATGTTTTTCTTTCGTCCTACAGGCACAAACTGACCAAATGACCCTAGACCGTATGTTCTCGGGGGAATTCCGTCAAGATTACGAACGCACCATTCAATGGGATGCCACGGGCGACCACTATTTTACCATTGAAAAGTCGGCCAGTATCGATGGAGCCGACGAATTGGTACGCTATACCAGTGCCAACCAAGAACGTTCGGTCTTCGTGTCCGCCGAAAAACTTCGAACCCAAGGAACATCTTTACATATCGAAAGTTTTAGTCTTTCGCCAGACGGTAGTAAAGTATTGATCTTCACCAACTCGAGTCGGGTGTGGCGCTCTAATACCAAGGGAGACTATTGGGTGTTTGACCTAAATACCCAAAAACTGACCCAGTTGGGCGCTGATCTGGAGGCCTCTTCCTTGATGTTCGCCAAGTTCTCTTCGGACAACCGCTACGTCTATTATGTGCATAAATTCAATATCTATCGCGAAGATTTCAAAACCCAAACCAAAACGGCACTTACCCAAGATGGTACCGGTGCTATTATTAACGGGACATTCGATTGGGTTTATGAGGAAGAATTCGGCAAAAGGGATGGTTTTACCATTAGTCCGGCCGATAGCCGTATCGCCTTTTGGCAACTCGATGCCTCGGCGACCGGCACCTTTTACATGATCAATAATACCGACTCGATCTATTCGAGACCCATTCCGATCCAGTACCCTAAGGTGGGCCAAACCCCTTCTTCGGCAAAAATCGGTATTATCGACCTAAAAGACGACGCCATACATTGGGTAGGCTTAGAAGGCGACCCCAGACAAAATTATATTCCCGGAATCCAATGGGTTCATGACGATCTATTGCTAATACAACGGTTAAACCGCCACCAAAACCATTTGAAAATTTGGGGCTATACCCCGAGCACCAAACAATTGAAGTTAATATATGAGGAAACCGAAGATACCTGGGTAGATATAGGCTACCCCGATGTTTCGTCGGATAGCTGGGGCAATAACGACCTACCCTTGGTAGACAAGAAAACCGCATTTTTACGTATGACCGAAAATGATGCTTGGCGTCATGTGTACAAGGTAGCTATCGCAACAGGAAAGAAAACCTTGGTTACCCCATTCGACTACGATGTGGCATCGATGCGTAGTGCCACCTCTAAAGGTTTGTTCTACATGGCCTCGCCAGAAAACAGCACCCAACGCTATTTGTATTATACCGATTTGAAAGGGAAAGGCAAGGATAAACGCATTACTCCCGAAAGCTACGACGGCTTAAATGGCTACAATGTTTCCCCTAACGGAAAATACGCCATTCACAACCATCAAAGTGCCAAAAAAGCAAGAACGGTACGCTTTATTAGCCTGCCCGACCACAAGGTCATTAAAACCCTGGTAGACAATGCTAGACATACCCAGAAAATGGCCACTTTAGACCATCCAGAGGTTCGTTTTTCGCAAGTAACCACAGCCGAGGGCATTACCCTAGATGTACGCACCGTTTTGCCTACGGGTTTCGATCCTGCTAAAAAATACCCGGTCATTTTCCATGTATATGGCGAACCTTGGTCGCAACAGGCCCTAGACAAGCCCATTGGTTCCTTTAATATCTTCTTGGCCCAACAAGGATATGTGGTCATCGATATGGATAATCGCGGCACCCCATGTTTGAACGGTAGCGCGTGGCGAAAGAGTATTTATAGGAAAATAGGGCTGATCAATGCCCAAGATCAGGCCATGGCCGCCCAAGAATTGTTAAAACTCGATTATCTCGATGCCGAACGTACTGCAGTCTGGGGCTGGAGCGGCGGTGGCTCCATGACCATGAACCTGATGTTCAAATACCCGGAAATCTATAAAACTGGGGTGGCCGTAGCCGGGGTTTCCAACCAATTGGTCTACGACAATATCTATCAAGAACGCTATATGGGTCTACCCCAGGAAAACGAGGAAGATTTTATCAAAGGCTCTCCCCTAACCTATGCCAAAAACCTGGAGGGGAATTTATTGATTATCCATGGTACAGCAGACGACAATGTACACTACCAAAGCGCCGAGCTTTTGGTAAACGAGTTGATCAAACACAACAAACAGTTCGATTTTATGGCCTACCCGAACCGTTCGCACGGTATCTATGAAGGCGCCAATACCAGCCGGCATTTATACACCTTGATCGCCAATTACTTTTTGGAGCATACGCCGGTGGATTAAGAGGAAAGACTCAAAAGAAAAGCCCTGTCATCATCTGTGACAGGGCTTTTATTATTTAATGCTATTGTCTAGTTTTTATTCCAAGTACCCCTTGGCCGCAGCTAAAGCTTCGCCTAGTCCGGCTGGGTTTTTACCCCCCGCAGTAGCGAAAAAGGGCTGTCCCCCACCGCCACCTTGAATGAACTTGCCCAGTTCACGGACGATGGTTCCGGCATTCAGGTTTTTGGCCGCCGCCAATTCTTTGGAGATATAACAACTCAAAAGGGCCTTGCCGTTTTGTTCGGCCCCGAAAAGCAGAAAAAGGTTATCGGCATTGCTACCCAGTTCAAAACAGAGGTTTTTAATGGCTGCCGCATCTAAATCTACCTGCTTGGCCAAAAAGTCTACCCCGGCCACCGTTTCAATCTCGGCCTTAAGTTGCTGTTTTACGTTTTGGGCCTTTTCTTTTAATAAAGCTTCTATCTGTTTCTGTAGTTTCTGGTTTTCTTCCTGAAGATTACCCACCGCTTTTACCGGGTCTTTGGCATTGTTCAATAGATCTTTGATCTCGTACAATTGGCGGTTGTTCTGCCAATAAAACTCTTTCGTAGCATCGGCCGTGATGGCCTCAATACGTCTGATTCCGGCCGCAACGGCCCCTTCGGAAACAATCTTGAAATGCCAAAGTTCGTTGGTATTCTGCACATGGGTACCCCCACACAATTCTACCGAACTACCAAACTTTATGGTACGAACCGTATCGCCATACTTTTCACCAAAAAGTGCCATGGCCCCTTGATCTAAGGCTTGTTGCATAGGCACCGTACGTTGTTCTTCCAAAGGCAAACTGGCCGCAATACGGGCATTGACGAAATTCTCGACCAATCGTAACTCATCTACCGTCATTTTACCAAAGTGCGAAAAATCGAAACGCAGGTATTTTGAATGTACTGCCGAGCCTTTCTGCTCTACATGCTCGCCCAAAATCTCGCGTAACCCTTGATGCAATAAATGGGTCGCCGTATGGTTACAAGCGGTTCTTCTACGTTGCTTTTTATCTACAATAGCCTTAAAAGTAGCCTCGGGATCCCTCGGAAGTGACTTAGCAAAATGCACGATCTCGTTATTCTCCCTTTTGGTATCTATGATATAGGTTAGGTTACCATTGGCGGCCTCTAAATATCCTTTATCACCCACTTGGCCACCGCCTTCAGCATAAAAAGGGGTCATATTGAACACCAATTGGTATTGATCGCCCTCTTTTTTAGTGGTCACCTTGCGGTATTTCTGGATCTTGATATCGGTCTCAAGGTAATCGTAACCCACAAATTCCTGTACTTGATCGGTTCCGATAACCGTCCAATCCCCTGTGCTGGTTTCCGTAGCCTTACGGGAGCGGTTCTTTTGCTCCTCCATACGAAGGGCGAAACGCTCGGTATCTACCCCAAACCCTTTTTCACTGGCGATAAGCTGGGTAAGGTCGATAGGAAAACCAAAGGTATCGTATAACTCAAAGGCCTTATCACCCGATAGGGTCTGGCCTTCGGTGTTTTTCAAAGCGGCATCCAACAGCCCCAAACCTTGTTCCAAGGTCTTTAGAAATGACCGTTCTTCTTCTTGGATTACGTTTTCGATCAATTGCTGCTGCACCTTCAACTCTGGGAAGGCATGTTGGGCCATATAGCGCAGTTCCTTCACCAAAAGATGCATAAAAGGCTGCTTTAGGCCCAAAAAGGTAAAGCCGTATCGGATGGCCCTACGCAAAATCCTACGGATTACATAACCAGCACCCGTATTGGAGGGTAACTGCCCATCGGCAATGGAAAAAGAAACGGCACGAAGGTGATCGGCGATCACACGAATGGCGATATCGGTTTCTTCCTGTTTCCCATAATCTACCCCCGAAATAGCCTCGATTTCTCGAATGATCGGTGTAAACACATCGGTATCGTAGTTCGATTGCTTGCCCTGCAGTACCATACACAAGCGCTCAAAGCCCATACCGGTATCTACATGTTTGGCCGGTAATGACTCTAGGCTACCATCGGCCTTACGGTTGTATTGCATAAAGACCAGGTTCCAGATTTCTACCACCTGCGGATGGTCTTGGTTTACCAAACTGGCCCCGGATACTTTTTGTTTTTCTTCCTCGGAACGGATATCGACATGGATCTCAGAACAGGGCCCACACGGACCTTGATCGCCCATCTCCCAAAAGTTATCCTTTTTGTCGCCCATTAAAATGCGGTCTTCCGGAATAATGGCCTTCCAAAAATCCATGGCCTCTTGATCCAAGGCCAAGTTATCGGCATCGGTACTGCCTTCAAAAACGGTTACGTACAGATTCTCCTTGGGTATGCCATATACCTCGGTAAGCAATTCCCAAGCCCAGGAAATGGCCTCTTTTTTAAAGTACCCATTGCCCTTGCCTGCCGGATCACCAAAACTCCAGTTACCCAACATTTCGAACATGGTATGGTGATAGGTATCGCGGCCTACTTCTTCCAAATCATTGTGTTTCCCACTAACCCTAAGGCACTTTTGGGTGTCGGCCACACGATGCGACTGGGGCGTACCTATACCCAAGAAAAACTCCTTGAACTGGTTCATTCCGGCATTGGTGAACATCAGGGTGGGATCGTCTTTGATCACCATGGGTGCCGAGGGCACAATCTTATGCATTTTTTCTTCAAAAAAACGAAGGAACTGGGCTCTGACTTCTTGGGATTTCATTGATATCGGGTAAGCTTCTTAGTATCATCGCGGTTTACGAAACAATTTCTATATTTGTTGGGATAAACCAGCGCACAAAAATAGGATAAAATCCGCTTATGTCTAAGGTTAAATATTTTTACGATCCCGATACGCTTTCGTATCGTAAGATCGAACCGAAAAAATCGCGAAAGTATCGAAACATCGGGCTTTTTCTGCTGGGTTCGGCCCTTTTCGGTTTTTTGGTGGTTATGCTGTTGATGAATACCAATTTGATCAACACCCCTAAAGAACTCTCCCTGCAACGCGAACTACGGAATTACGAACTGCAGTTTGAACTGTTGGACAAAAAAATGGAGCAGGTAGAGCAAGTTTTGGCCAATGTAGAAGAACGCGACAACAATATTTATCGTTTATATTTCGAAGCCAACCCTATTCCGGAAGAGCAACGCAAGGCCGGATTCGGGGGAATAAACCGTTATAAATCGTTGGAAGGTTTCAACAATTCGGAAATGATCATGGCCACGACCCAACGGTTGGATATCATTCAAAAGCAATTGGTGGTACAGTCGAAATCGCTGGACGAGATTACCAAACTGGCCAAGGAAAAGGAAAAACTGCTGGCTTCCATTCCGGCCATACAACCCGTGAGCAACGAAGACCTTACCCGTATGGCTTCCGGTTATGGGTGGCGTTCCGACCCGTTTACCAAAGCTAGAAAAATGCACTGGGGTATGGATTTTACCGCGCCCAAAGGCACTCCTATTTATGCCTCAGGTGATGGTAAGATTACACGGGCCGACAATAAATCGTCGGGTTACGGAAAGCACATCCGTATCGATCATGGTTATGGTTATCTTACCCTATATGCCCATTTAAGCAACTATAACGTGAAGGTGGGCCAAAAGGTAGAACGTGGCGATCTTATCGGTTTTGTGGGCAGTACCGGGCGTTCCCAGGCGCCGCACCTGCATTACGAGGTATTTAAGGACGGAAAACGTATCAATCCGATCAATTTCTATTATGGCAGTTTGTCTACCGAGGAATTTGCCAATATGCTCAAATACGCCCAACAAGAAAACCAATCGCTCGATTAATGCATATCGACCTTCCTGAAAAACTGTATTATTCCATTGGCGAAGTCGCCAAGGCTTTTGGGGTGAATACCTCTTTGATACGGTTTTGGGAAAAGGAGTTCGACGAGATCAAACCTAAAAAGAACGCCAAGGGCAATCGTAAGTTTACCCCACAGGACATAAAAAACCTCGAATTGATCTATCATTTGGTGAAAGAAAGAGGTTTTACCCTAGAAGGGGCCAAAACCCATTTAAAGGAAGAAAAGAAAAAGACCTTGACCAATTTTGAGATTATCCGGAAATTGGAAGGCATCAAGGCCGAACTCATCAAGATAAAAAGTCAATTATAACACAAACCTAATCCATACCTCATGAAAAAATTCCTTCCCATATTGGTCATTTTAGGCCTACTCGCGCTGGCCGTTATGTATTATGTGAATACCAATAACCGTTTTGTAGAAATGAAAGGCCAAGCAACCAAGCAATGGGCCAATGTAGAGAGTTCGTACCAAAGACGGAGCGATTTGATCCCGAACTTGGTGAATACCGTTAAAGGGGCGGCCGACTTTGAAAAGGAAACCCTTACCGCGGTTATCGAAGCCCGTGCCAAAGCTACTTCGACTACCATAGACCCTAGCAAGCTTTCCGCCGAGAATATGGCCCAGTTCCAACAGGCCCAAGACGGACTTAGCGGGGCTTTGTCGCGTTTATTGGTGAGTGTAGAGCGGTATCCGGAGTTAAAGGCCAACCAAAACTTTAGGGATTTACAAGCCCAGTTGGAAGGCACCGAAAATCGTATTAATGTTGAGCGTAACCGCTTTAACGATATTGCCGGGGAATACAATATCGCCATTGCCAAAATACCGGCCAGCATTATCGCTAACCTAGCCGGTTTCGATGCCTTGAACCTCTTTAAGTCGGCCCCAGGTGCCGAGAATGCCCCAACCGTAGAATTTTAAGGCACCCTATGTCCAAAACCGAGGATTTTCTTAGCCTGGAAGAGGAAAAAGCCGTGGTGGCCGCCATTGTGGCCGCCGAAAAACTGACCTCTGGCGAAATACGGGTTCATCTCGAAGGCCATAGTGAAGAAACGGCCATGGCCCGTTGCCAGGCCCTTTTCCATTACCTAAAAATGGACAACACCCAAGACCGGAACGGGGTATTGATCTATGTGGCCGTAGAAGACCGCCAATTGGCCATAGTAGGCGATTCGGGTATTGACGCGGTTACCCCCGACAATTTTTGGGAGAGCACCCGAGACGCCATTCTCAGTGCCTTTAAAAAAGGGGAGTTCTCACAAGGACTGATTAATGGGGTACAGACGGCCGGACGAGCTTTGGCAAAACATTTTCCCTGGAACGATAACGACACCAATGAACTACCCAATGCGATCTCTAAAAGCTAAAATCCTTCTATTGGGTGTCTTGTTTTGGTGCGGCAATAGTGTCTGGGCCCAATTCGACATACCTAAAGTTCCGACTAAAAACAAACAAACCGCAGTTTACGATTATGTAGGACTTTTGAGTTCGGGAGATAAAGCCTTATTGTCGACCAAACTATTGGGCTATGCCGATACTACTTCTACACAAATCGTAATCATCGCCATACCCTCTACACAAGGGGAAGATATTAACCAACTGGCCGCCCAATGGGGACATAAATGGGGCATTGGCCAAGCCGATAAAGACAACGGCATTGTGGTTATGGTGGCCAAGAACGACCGGAAAATGGCCATATCTACGGGCTACGGCACCGAGCATTTGCTAACCGACCTGATATCTAAACGTATCATAGACCAAGTGATTACCCCACGGTTTAAGCAGGGCCAGTTCTACGAAGGCCTTAATGCGGGAACAACGACCATAATGCAGGTCATGAGCGGGGAATATACCGAAGACCGGGATTTTAGTAGCGGTGGCAGCAACTTTATCAGTAAGCTTTTTCCACTGATTATTTTCTTTATCATTCTTTACATTCTCAGTCGTAGGCGCGGTGGTCGTGGTGGCCGTGGACCTGGCGGACGCGGTGGTGGATTCGATATCTGGGATGCCATTATCCTCAGTAATATGGGCCGTAGTAGCGGTGGTGGCTGGAGCTCCGGTGGGGGTGGCAGCTTTGGTGGCGGTAGTTTCGGTGGCGGCTTTGGTGGCGGAGGCTTTGGAGGCGGCGGTGCTTCTGGAGGCTGGTAGGGAATTGCCTATTTTCTATTGATTATTGAATATTGAATATTGATTTTACGCTGGAATCGTGGAATCGTGGAATCGTGGAATCGTGGAATCGTGGAATCGTGGAATCGTGGAATCGTGGAATCGTGGAATCGTGGAATCGTGGAATCGTGGAATCGTAAAAGGAATGATTTTTATAGGTATACCAAAAGTAATCCCTACCAAAAACCCATTTCCATACTTCGTACTTTGGACTTTGGCCCTTGGACTTCTACCTACTTCTTCCGCATAAACACATCTATGGGAACGCCGGTAAAATCGAAATGTTCGCGTAGCTGGTTTTCCAAAAAGCGTTTGTAGGGATCCTTCACATATTGGGGCAGGTTACAGAAAAAGGCAAACTGCGGATGATGTGTAGGCAACTGCGTAATGAACTTGATCTTTACATATTTGCCTTTATAGGCCGGAGGCGTATTGTTCTCTACAATAGGCAACAACACATTGTTAAGCTCGCTGGTCTTTATCTTTTTGGTACGGTTTTGATAGACCTCTACTGCCGTTTCCAACACTTTTAACAAGCGTTGTTTGGTCAGGGCCGAACCAAAGATGATGGGCACATCGGTAAAGGGGGCAATAGCCTCTTTGATCAACTGGGTATATTTCTTTACGGTATGGGTATCCTTGTCTACCAAATCCCATTTATTCACCAAAATCACCACGCCTTTATGGTTTCGTTCGGCCAACCAGAAAATATTCTGCACTTGTCCGTCGAAGCCACGGGTGGCATCGAACAGTAAGATACAGACATCTGAATGTTCAATGGCACGAACCGAACGCATTACCGAATAAAACTCCAGGTCTTCGCGCACCTTACTCTTTTTACGGATTCCGGCCGTATCGACCAAGTTGAACTCAAAACCGAAACGGTTGTATTTGGTATCGATACTATCGCGGGTGGTTCCGGCTACATCGGTTACGATATTACGTTCTTCACCGATAAGGGCATTGATAAAGGAAGATTTTCCGGCATTGGGCCTACCGACTACGGCAAAGCGTGGCAGTTCGGTCTCTTCTTCCGCCCCTTCAGGCAATACTTCTACCAAGGCATCGAGCAACTCACCGGTACCACTTCCGTTTATACTACTCAAATTGTAATACTCGCCCAAGCCCAAAGCGTAGAATTCTACGGCATCGGCCTCACGTTTGGCATTATCCACCTTATTTACCGCCAAGAAAACCGGCTTTTCTACCTTATAGAGCAATTTGGCCACTTCTTCGTCCATTCCGGTAATACCCGATTCTACGTCAACCATAAAAATAATGGCATCGGACTCATCTATGGCCAGTTCTACCTGTTTGTCGATCTCTTTTTCAAAGACGTCGTCGGAGCCCACCACATAACCACCAGTATCGATAACGGAGAACTCTTTCCCGTTCCAATCACTCTTACCATAATGACGGTCGCGTGTAACCCCACTTACGGAATCTACAATAGCTTCCCTACGCTGTATCAAACGGTTGAACAAGGTAGATTTACCGACGTTTGGCCTACCTACAATGGCGACAATGGCTCCCATAGCTCTAATTTAAGGCGGTAAAGGTAGTGAACTCGCCTGAACTTTGGCCAAATGCAACAAAATGAGCGTAACTATAGCCTGTACTTTTTAAAATTCAGTAACAAACATTATAGGTTTTAATCCAATCCTAGGCCTGGCAGTGACCGCATTCCTATAAAGTTGCACTCACCCTCGGCCCCTCTCGCTCAGGAGAGGGGTGATTGATTGGCACGTTTATGTCTCAAAAAGCAAATTCCTTAAAAAAACATATATTGAAAGACCAATCAACTACAACCAAACATGGAATTATCGAACGAAGTCGTATTGCGGCCCCGGTTCCAACGGGAATTGACCAGCGATGCCCAAACGGTTCTAGACCGTTTTCATGAGGCCAATAGCCAACAAGACCAATTTGTGGTGAATACGGTAGAACATCATGTTTTTATCCGCTATCCCAAAAACAACCAAACCTTTTGGACCCCCCAATTGCACTTGGAAATTGAAGACCGGGAAGATAGTGACGGGAGTTTGTTACGGGGCCTGTTCGGACCTAAACCGACCGTATGGACGCTCTTTATGTTCCTGCACTTTGTGGTAGTGACCCTTTTTTTGATACTTGGTGCTTGGGGTTATAGTTTATGGACCCTGGAAAAATCGCCGGTATGGGCGGTAGTGGGTATGTTTACCATGGTAGTACTTTGGTTCTTGCTTTATTTTGGTGGTCGCTTGGGTAAAAATTCACGGACCGACGAAATGTTGGAACTGCACGCCTTTATGGAGTCTATCATCCACTAACACCCCATAAAAAAACCGCTCCCAAATGGAAGCGGTCCTTTCGTTACGGGGTTACCCCCTATTTTTGGTCGGTTACTTTCATGTTCTTACTTTCCCAATATTCGTTTTTCTGGAAAGCGTACTGACTCGGGTTGTATTCCCCGATCACATCTACATTGGCTTTGGCAGGCACTTTATCACCCAAAGACCAAATGATTCCGTTTACCAACAAACGTCGGGTGCCTTCTACCAGCAAATCGCTGGAAGAGCCCACGGTACTGGCAAAGGCCATACCTTTTTTACCACCAGGCAATTGATAGGGCTTTGTCCAAGCTACCGGCATCATGGGGTCGTTCAACTTCTGCCCTTTTTTATTGGTATCGGCCACTTCACTATCGCTAGGCTTCATCCCATACCAGACATCATTTGCATCGTATTCCCCAGCACGGTTGATCACTTGGCCCAATATCATGGGCTGTACCCCATCCAACATAGGCAAACGCACGCCGTATACATCGGTAGACCCCCAAACATCGGCATCTTTGATACCATTGGTTATCGGATGCGAAGCACTTTCGGCCGCTACGATACCGCGTGTACTTTGATGTTTATGATGCCCATGGTGTGAAATCCACTTTTCACCTAACACCAATCTGCCGAATCCGTCTGCCCATTCTTTTTTATCGCCCTTATACCCATTTTTATAATGGATATAGGAAGAATTAGCGTCATCAGCAAAATTAAAGGCATGGGTAGAAGTACGGATTCCCACAACCGGACGGCCCGATTTCAGATACTCGTCGATATGCTTCATCTGGGCATCGGGCAATTTTCGGAAACGTGTAAAGATGACCATAAGGTCGGCATCGGCCAAGGCCTCTAAACCGGGAATGTTCATACCGTAATTCGGATTAATTACCCCAGGAACCGAAGGTTGTTGTGCGAACAATACCGTACAATCGTAACCATAGCGGGTCGACATGATTTTGGCCAGCATGGGCAAGGCCTCTTCGGAACGGTATTCTTCGTCACCGGAAACAAATACTATTTTTTTGGCGTCGGCTTTACCGCCGTTAAAGGACAGCCATTGCCCCGATTCATTTTGTCCCAATTGCCCCACCACTGGCTTTTGGGCCGTACAGCCTATTAGTATTACGAACAGACTGCCTAACAGTAACTTGAAAAGTTTCATTTTAAAAAGGTTTTTATGCGGTGGCTTCTTTTTTATTTTTTAACCAGAAATACAATATGGTGAACAATACAATGAGGATTCCGGGGAACAGCATCATGGTCCCCATGGTAGCCTGACCCGATACAAGGGCAAGCTCATCGCCGGTAAAGCCCTGTTGGGCGGCTTCGGCCGTATTCGAATCTATCCACCCTCCGATAATAGGCTGGAAAATGGAACTGGAAAACATACCTACAGCACCGATAATAGACATTCCCAAGGCACCACTCTTAGGTACTTTGGTAGCTACCAAACCAATCATATTGGGCCAAAAATAGGCGATACCTAAAGCAAAGAACACCGCGGCTACATATGCCATTGAACCGGTTTGGGTACTGAATAGATATATCCCTATAGTAGCTAGAACGGCTGACCCCAAAAGCACCCCGGTCTGATCGAACTTGGCCACCATGTTCCCACCAAAATAGCGAGCCACAGCCATAAGTCCGGCCGTTAAGGCTAATATAATCATCGGATGGGCACCACTTTTTGACAGAATCGGGCCTACCCATTGGTTGGGACCAAATTCAGAAATGGCGGTCAAGGTCATACAAACCGCTATAAACAAAAATAGTGGTGTAAACATGGCTTTGAGGTTGCCACCCATGGTAGCAGCTTCTTCCACCTTAGCCTTGGGCCAAGACTGCCCCCAAAACAATACGGCATAAATTACGGTTGGGATCAAAAGCAACCATACTTGGTCACGACCTAAAATCCCCAAGTTATCGGTCATAAAACCAGATAACAGACTCCCTAACGCAATTCCGCCAGGGAACCACATATGAAAACGGTTCAACATGGTACTTACCGCATTACCTTCATAGGCATCGGCAATCATAGGGTTACAAGCGGCTTCTGTACAGCCATTACCCAAGCCAATAAGCAAATTGGCCATAAGCAGCCCCACGAAGCTACCCGAGAAAATCAATAATAAAATACCGACGGCGTGAGCGAAGAAGGCAAATTGCATAATAACCTTACCCCCTACTTTGTGGTAGATAAGACCACCAATGACCATAGAAATGGGAAAGCCCAAAAACCACATTGAGGTGGCAATACCGGCCTGACTCGCGGTCAAACCTAATTCCGTTTTAAGCTGGTCGAGAATACCCGCCGCAATGGCAAAAGAAAATGCCGTTGTGATCAAGGCAAAACAACTGGCGTAAAACAGTCTGTTTTTGTTAGTTCCGGAAAGTTGTTCCATAGAGTTAATCGTTTAGATTGGTACGTAAATTTTATTAAGAGTCCTTACTTACGGGGAATCCCACCTCACTCCAGCAGCAGGGTTGCTCATTTTTTAGCAACTCAATATAAGCATAAAGCCGAATAATCAAGATAAAATACCACCAATAACAGGGCGGGCTAGATAGAAGAACCGGGTAAAACCCCCATCTCAAACGATTGCGGAGGACATGAAAAAAATTGTGATATTTTACCCCTCAAAGGAAGGCATCCGAATCGAGTCATTTATACCAAACCAAGGATAACAGCCACCTACAAAACGTAAACAACCTAAAGAATAACAGTCTGTTCTAAGCCAAACCTTGATAAAGCTTTCTATACTCACTAGGCCGTTTACCCGTAACGTTCTTAAATTGTTTGTTGAAATTGGACAAGGCATTGAAACCGCATTCAAAACTGATCTGGGCTATACCCATATCGTCTTCGACCAATAGTTTTTTGGCATGTCCAATTCGGATATCGGTTACGAACTGCCCAAAGGTTTTATTGGCCCGCGGCTTAAAATACCTACAGAACGAACTCGGGGTCATATGTAATAGTTCGGCCACCTCACTTACCGACACCTCTTCATGAAAGTGTTCGGAAACATAATCGTGTACGATTTCCATACGTTGGGCATCACTGCCCTTTAATGTGTTCTTATAGCCCGAACCTGCCAAGAGTTTAAAATCGGGGATTCGCGACATAAAATCGAGCAATTCGAAAAGATGTACCACCCGGGCAAAGCCCTCGAGTCCGTCAAAAGCCTTCATTTTATCACGAATGGCATCGCGGGCCTCACCGGAATAATGGATACCGCGCATGGCATTTTTTAATAAGCGATCTATCTTATTAAAACGTTCCTTACCGGAAAGCAGTCCTTGTAACAGGCCTTCATCAAAATACAAAACCATACCATGGGTGAGCAGACTACTACCCTCTTCAAAATATTTAGCATCACTACGCCAGAGATGGGGCACATTGGGACCGGTAAAAACCAAATCGCCCGTTTCAAATGCCCCGACATGATCGCCGATATACCGCATGCCATGCCCATCTAGAATCATGGAAATTTGATACTCTGGATGGAAATGCCATTTCGGATTGAAATGGGGACTTACCAAATCTTTAAAAACGATAACCTCATCTACCGTAAGCGCTTTTTCAATCGTTGGATTAGCCATAATATTCCTTTTTTACCCTACCAAAACAAATATAGGACAAAATTGAGTAGGTTTTTGCCATTAGCGAGGAAGCGCCAAGTCTTTTTGCGTGTTACATTTGTAACATCAATACGCGTAAAACCAAATGCTTTTTTGATACCGAACCTAAAAATGGAATAGCAACCTACTATTCCGATATATAATAAAAAAAGGCACCGTTATACCGATGCCTTTACGATCCACCAAAGCCTGCGTCTTGGTTACGGACTTGTTCGTGACTATGGGCGCAGGATTTTTTTTCGATAATCTGGCCTGCCGGGTTCATTTATTCCTTTACGTTCGTTTCTACATAACTACCCTCAGATTTCCGGTTTAATCCAAAAACACTCAAGAATCTGAATTTTTCTTTAGTTTCATGAACCTAGCCTCTTCAATAACAAAGGCTAAAGGTTATACTAAATCTGGCTGCCCTCACCCCCCGGCCCCCTCTCTCACGGGGAGAGGGGGAGTATTATAACCAGGTGTATCTTATTGTTTTTGGTTATACCCAAAACGGCGTAATTGCCGCTGGTCAGAGCGCCAGTTTTTATTCACTTTTACGTAGAGTTCTATATGTACTTGCTTGTCGAAGAACTTTTCGAGGTCTTTACGGGCTTCCATACCCACGCGTTTTAGGGCGCTTCCTTTATGGCCAATGATTATTCCTTTTTGAGAGTCGCGCTCGACCATAATCACCGAGCGTATCCGAATTATTTTCTCATCTTCTAAAAACTCCTCGGTCTCGACCTCTACGGAATAGGGAATCTCCTTTTTATAATGTAACAGTATCTTTTCACGAATGGACTCGTTCACAAAAAAGCGTTCGGGTTTGTCGGTGAGCTGGTCTTTGGGATAAAAGGCCGGACCCGGAGGCAATAAGGAAACGATACGCTCGAAAACTTCTTTAACATTAAAATTCTCTAAGGCGGAGATGGGATGCACCTCGGCTTTGGGCATTTGTTCTTGCCAATAGGCCATCTGTTCTTCCAACTTTTCTTGATCGGCCGTATCTATCTTATTCAACAGCAACAAAACGGGAATATCGGTCTGTTTCAACTTCTCAAAGAAATGGGCATCTTTTAAGGCCTTCTCCCCAATTTCGACCATATACACCAGTACATCTGCATCCTCAAGGGCGGTTTTTACAAAATCCATCATGGATTCCTGTAAACCATAGGCCGGTTTAATGATACCCGGCGTATCGGACAATACCATTTGGAAATCGTCGCCATTGACGATACCCAAAATACGATGCCTTGTCGTTTGCGCTTTTGAGGTTATAATGGAAAGCTTCTCCCCAACAAAAGCGTTCATTAATGTCGATTTACCCACATTGGGGTTTCCGATGATGTTTACGAATCCGGATTTATGCTTCTCCATGTTTCAATCGCTTAAAGTATTCTTTGGCCTTGGCATTTACCTTAGGTGCCAGCAAAAGTACGGCGATCATATTCGGAATTACCATTAGGGCGTAGGAAAGATCAATAAGATTTTTGACCAGCTCCAAAGAAGCTACGGCGGCAAAAACGATCATGAGTACAAAATAGTGGTTGTAATATTTGCCAATTTTGCTGTTAGTCAAAAAGCTTAAACATTTAACCCCGTAATAAGAATAGGTAAAGAGGGTTGAGAGTGCAAATGCGGTTACTATAACCATCAATAAATCATCGCCATAGCCGAACAAGGTACGTTCAAAAGCGGTCAGCGTCATAACGATACCGCTTTGATCTTCGGTATAGGCCCCGCTTAAAATAATGACAACGGCCGTAAAAGTACACACCAAAATCGTATCTATAAAGGGCCCCAACATGGCCACCAAGCCTTCTTTGATCGGGTTATCGGTCTTCGACTGTCCGTGATACATAGGCGCCGACCCCAGACCCGCTTCGTTCGAGAACATGGCCCTACGCACCCCTATTATGACCAAGCCCCAAAATCCACCGGTTACCACGGTATCAAAATTCCAGGCTTCGGTTACGATCATTTTTAGGGCAGGAAACACCTCAGAAGCATTCATAAGCATCACTACGATAACTGCGATTAAATACACCAAAACCATAAAAGGTACAATGGCCGAAGCTACCTTGGCTATTTTAGTTAAACCCCCAAATATGACGAAGGAGGTTATGACCGCCAACACGATACCTATGGTCCATTGCCACGAAAGGGCATCCATATTATAAAGGGTAGATTGTGGCTCTACCACGCTCATAAAGGTTTCGGTAAACTGATTGGCCGTAAATACCCCCAAAAACCCGAAGAGACCACAAACTGCAAAAAAGATGGCCAAGGGCTTGGCCTTAGGGCCCAATCCTTGGGTAATATAATACATAGGCCCGCCTTGCGGATTGCCCTGGGCATCTTTACCACGGAACATAACAGCCAAACTACCCGAATAGAATTTGATCCCCATACCCAAAAGGGCGGTCATCCAAATCCAGAATACCACACCTGGGCCCCCATCGTGTATGGCAATGGCCACCCCAGAGATATTACCCAAACCCACAGTGGCCGCTACGGCCGCCGATAAGGCCTGAAAGGAGCTCACATCACCCTCGCCCCCCTTTTTGTCATATTTACCCGCCGTAATGGCAATGGCATGCCTAAAAAACCGAAAAGGCACGAACTTCGAATACACCAACAAAAACAATCCGCCACAAATAAGCAGTATAAACATGGGCCATTCGGTAAATGGCAAAGCGCCAGAGATGAATTGGTTTATTTTATCCATAGGGTAAATGATAAGCGATTTATAAGGGAACTTCCCTTGGCCAATATAGGGCTTTTTATGCAGGACGGAAGTGGTCAAAAAACTGTACCCGTATCCTTCTCTTACTTAGCCCGATAGCCGTTTGACACAAAAAAAGGTGAATTTTAACCCGATTCTATTTGGTTGTAAAAGAAAAATGGTCGTATATTTGCCGTCCACATCGCGGGATAGAGCAGTAGGTAGCTCGTCGGGCTCATAACCCGAAGGTCACAGGTTCGAGTCCTGTTCCCGCTACTAGCAAAGACAAGGGTTTCAAGAGATTGAAACCCTTTTTTTATACCCATAATTTTCTTGGGTACAACATAGGTACAACAAACAACTCTTGTAGAAAATATATTTAAATAGATTGAATTGGGTAAGGATAATCTTTTGAAATCTGTGTTCAAACATGAAATAAAATTGACTTCTGGGCTGTTTGCAATTATCATAAATGTATGTCATGGATTCTTCAATTTATTCAGATGGTTCATCTAAATCTTTATAGGTCAAATTTCACAAGGTAACATTACCAATATCGGCCACTGATTAAATAATTAACGACGCTAAGCTTTATGTGTTTTATCCATTGAAGAATCCACTAAAACCATATTCGTCCTCCAATATTTTTTGAAAATAGAACCGAAATTTAGGCTGTGGGATAAAATTTGGAAACCACAAAACTAGACCTGTATACTTAGCCATTTTAGTAGGCTCCTGAACAGGAATATTTGGCTTTCATGATTGCTGCTTCCCTGATAGGAAATCTGAATACTTATCCTTTTTCGTTCAGTAGTTAAACTAAGGCTATAGAGTTCTCCGCGGATATCCAATAAAACCTGACTTTTATTTCTTGAAACACTACAAAAAAACAATTGCCATTTTCCATTAGACTCATAAAAACTATTTTAAGTTTTTATGAGTCCATATGGCCATATATTTTTTGTCAGCACCTACTTTACTTTTAAAATGAATAAAATCAAAACTATAAATACGCTTTTCTTATTTGTTTTTACATGTTTTTCGGTAACGGTTCAAGCTCAAAACAAAAAAATAGACAGCTTAAGAATTGAATTGGCCAATCATAGAAAAAATGATACTACACAGGTTAATTTACTACAAGATTTAGCATCCTCCTTTTTTCGAACAAATATGGACTCTTCCATGGTGTACTTGAAGAAAGCTGAAGAATTAAGTAATGATTTAAACTATATAAAAGGAAAGGCAAATGTTTGTTACCTAAAGGGCATACACGAAAACATAAAATCGAATTATGCAAAGAGTTTATACTTTTTTAAGGCCTCATTAAAGCACTACCAATCCATCAGGAATAAAAAGGGAATTGCAAATATTCATACGGCCTTTGGAATAACCCATTATGACCAGTCCCAATATGATGAAGCCATAGATGCCTATAAAAAGGCGATGGTGATTTATACTGAATTGGGAAATAGGAGAGAGTTGGCCACCACTTTAATAAACACGGCCAATGTATATACCGAAATGGGAAGGTATAATATAGCCATTGCCCATTATAAAAACGCATTAAGGCATAGCATTGCCATCGAAGATGAAGATGGAGTGGCTTTTGTACAATCTAACTTGGGGGCACTATACGCAAACCAAGGCAACTACCTTTTAGCTATTGAGAACTATAACAAAGCCCTGGACTATAATCAAAAAACAGGTTATAGTTTATCCACAGCGAAAATATTAGACAATCTGGGAATGGTTTATAATTCTCTAAAAAAACACGACAAGGCAATATCATATTATGAACAATCAATTAACCTTACCACAAAAAATGAAAGTAAACAAAGAACCGCAATAAACAACGGAAATATAGCGGATATTTACGTAGCTAAAAAAGAGTATTCGAAAGCTCTTGAACATTACCATATATCGCTGGAAATAAGCGAAGAAATCAACGATTTAAAACAAGCATCCATAAGTTTGGGCAATATTGGAAAGGTAAATCTTAAATTGGACAAACCTTTAATCGCGCGCAACCATTTTATTGAAGCCAAGGATATTAGTCAGAAAATCGGTTATAAGGATATGTATTCCTCATGTCTATTAGCTATTGCCGAAACCTATCTTTCTGATAAAAAATATAATAAAGCGCTTTCTCTCACTGAAAAAGGAAAACAAATTGCTGAGGAACTCGAATTGTTGGGGAATCAAAAAAAAGCAAACGAAATTCTCTCAATAATTTATAAGAACAAGGGAGATTTTGAAAAGGCATTTTATAGTCTCCAGCAATTTAAAATTCTAAGTGACAGCGTTTTTAACAAGGAAAACATTGAAAAAATCACCCAGTTAGAATACGAATTTAAATACAAAAACGAATTGGAGTCAGCAGAAAAGAGAGAATTACAGCTAACTAAAACGGTTTTGACCACCTCCGAGGATCTTGAAAAATCAAAACGAAACTATTTATGGGCCATCATTGGTGTTCTTTTGATTTCCATTGTATCAATTTCCATTATTTTCTATCAAAAGTTACGAAACGAAAAAACGAAGACACTTAATGTTATGGTAGAGCAAAAATTATTACGTTCTCAAATGACACCTCATTTTATCTTTAATTCACTCTCCGTACTGCAAGGAATGATCTTGAATACAGAAACGAAAAAATCAGTCTCCTACTTGTCCAAATTCTCAAAACTACTTCGTATCATATTGGAAAACTCTAGGGATAAAACGGTTTTACTTTCACAAGAATTAACAGCTATAAGGAATTACTTGGCACTCCAAAATTTAGAAAATGAAAACTACAATTATACGGTGCTAGTGGATGAATCTATTGATGAATCATTGTTTCATATCCCCCCAATGCTTATTCAGCCTTTTGTTGAAAATGCGATTGAACACGCTTTTACCAGCCAACAAGATAATAGGTGTATTGCTATTCAATTGATTTATTCAAACAAAGAATTGACCTGTACCATTATAGACAATGGAATTGGAATCGAAGCCTCAAAGAGCAATAAAAACCAAAATAAAAAATCACTATCTACAACCATTACTTCCGAACGTATAAAAATACTTTCAAAAGATTTTAAAATGAAGGGGGCCGTTTCAGTAAAAGATAGAAGGAATTATAACGAACAAGGAACAATGGTTACACTGGTTATTCCTTATGAAATACACACTGCATAGTCAAAGTAAATCACTACTGATAAAGGATAAGGAAAACACATCAAAAGGCTAGCTAGGTTGATGCCGAAGTAGAGGTGATTGGAAAATACGAATCGAGAAAAAATGCTTTGGCAATGGTAAATACCTGAGCTCAGTACTTTGTAGTATTGGATATTGATCTTACCGATGGTTGCGGATTTGATTTTCTTCTGAACAAACCGAGAACTTGAGTTTTAAAGTATTTTTTATTGTAGCCAATTAAGAGCATATGTAAATGCTTTTAAAAGTTGCCGTTTTTGAAACATGTGGCTTCATAGACTACAAAAGAACCTGAAGAATGTCTTTACACTGCTAACTATGAAGGCCTTCACCAATTCTTTAAGGCCAGTTTAAAGGTTAAAGACGAGTTTGACGAATCGGGTTTTACTCATTTCACAAATAGCAAAAAACACCTGAGTTCTCAAGAAAAAAAAAACAGTTTTGGAGCGCACTTTTACACTGGACCGCATACCAAAACTTGTTTCCTTACTCGGAAATCCTTTCAAATTCCACGTTTATTTATTCAAGAATTCCAGAAATAGGTTCATTATTTCCTCCTTCTCCTTCCGCATATACTTTTATCGCTACAATCAACAATAGAGAATATGGACAAATCAAATCTAAGTACTGGTTTTAAACTCCTATAGCAAATCCAAACCTCATGAGGAGTATCAAGTATAAAGGACTAAGAAATTTCTAAGACATCTGATTCAATCATATCATCATTAACACAAGATGAATTGATTATCACTATACAAACAAGCATCACCCTTCATTAGGATCTTTTAAAGATTTTTCCCCAACAGCAAGACTTGAGCTAAATAAAAACTAACCGGTTTATATCATAAAAAATGAAAAAAATATCAATTGTACTATTTATAACAATCATTTTCTCTTGCAAGGGCAAGAAGGACCACATCAGTGACCCCGATGAAATCGAATCAATACAAGAGCTTGTAAATGAGATTTTTGAAAAGGACAAAGAGGTCTATTACCTTTCCCTAAGTGCTGAGGACAAGTTAAGAGGAACATTAAGTTCAATCTATTTCACTTATAAGTTCAAGGACACATACTTTGATCAAACCTATGATGTGCAAAGTAAGACCTTTAGCGATCCCGCTAAAAAGTCGTACGACTACAAAAAAGGGTTTAAGATAGGTGATTTGGACATTGGCTCTATACCAGAATGGTATATGGAAGCGCTACAAATTTTGAATGATAAAGAGCTTTTAATAGAAGATAAGCTTTACTATCTCGATGATTGGAACTATAGAGTTGATAACAAAGGGAAAATCTACGCACGTTTCGCCTTGAACTATTATTTAAGTTCACATTCGAGAAGCAGTGGTAGAGGCAGAGTGACCACTACAACATACGCTTCCCATGACTTTTTATTAAAAGACAATCAGTTAAAACTTTTAAATCACTAAGCATGATAAAAAGTAGTCTAAAATCCATTCTTTTTATTGCATTGTATTTGTCACTAATAAACTGTAGTGGTGGTAGTTCCGAAATAGTATTACATACCCAAGAAGGTATAGATAACTTGAACAAGTTACTTAAGAGTGAGTTTGATTTAGAAAAGGAAATTACATCACTAAGCATTTCAAATCTAAACTCAAACTCTCCAAAAGTGGATCAAATCACAATCTTCTTTGTTGAGAATAACATGATGGACATGTGGTTTTACTCAATAACTACATCAAAGCTTCATAAGCCAGACCCTAAAGAGAAAAGTGATTTCCAACCAAGGTCACAAAAAATCAAAGATTTAAATACGGCTAAAATCCTCACCAATTATAAGGAAGCAGTAGCAATGATTACCAATACCACCGATGAATTTGCGAATTTTTACATATACGGTTACGAAATACAAGTAAATAAAGATTCAGATACGACAGAACACTCTTTTGATGTTTATGCAGAAAAAACATCAAAAGGGGTTAGTTACTATGGGAAAAGGTTGGTGGAAAACAAATTCAAATTTTCATTTGATACAGATAAATCTGGACAACTAATTTGTACGGATGGGTTAGATGTTTTCTAACACCATTCATATTGACATATTGAATAACAAAAAAACCAAAAAAATGAAAGTCACAGTATTTAAGGCTATTGATGATCCAACAATCGATGATATAGAAAAAGTAATAAAAGACAAACTAGGCGACAAGTACACATATAAATCGTCCAGAAAAGCATCTAGTATGGCCGGTAAATTATTAAAAGGTTCTCCCGAAGACTCCATTACAGTAATAAAAAATGCGTATCACAGATACGTTGTGCTTTTGCGTGCTGATAAAGACCCTACATCAGCATCAGGAATGTATACAACAATTCATTTTTCAAGTGCAACATTGGCAGGCTGGTTAGGTTTTTTACATAGGGAAGTTGGTTTCATAGGTCGAATCATTATTCGTGCCATTTATGGAAATGATGACCCCATTTATAATGAAGTAAAAACGATTGTAACGGACAATTTTAAAATTGAAGAAGAAACATTTGACACTGGGATTGGATCTTTGTTTAAAAAGGGATAACAAATCCACTCAACGATAATCAACAGGAAAAACGTATTAAAATCATACCAACTTTTCCCCAATGAATGACAAAAAAGACAGCCAGGTAAGATGAAAAGGTTGAAGCAATAGCCTTCATCAATGAGAAACAATATGATAAGGTTTCACCTACCATATTGGATAAAGCCAGGGTTTATTTATGAAGCAAGAAGAACAGCAATATATCTGAAACAGCCCATGGGTTTATTTGTTACTTCACTAATTGTGATAAATCTATTGAGTGTTTCTAGGAGTTCATAGGGATTTTGTTACAATTTTGGAGATTGAACCTAAAACCCTCAACGTCTCGGATTCTCATAAATAGGGGCTTGAGAAGGGAAAATGGAAAAGTAACGGTGCGCCAGCACGTTACCCTCTTGCTATTCCATTTTCTCCCCACAGGGTCTAAAATTCCATACGACTTGATTAAAATCGGTCGCCAAAAGTCAAATCTACCCGGTGGCCTTCGAAGATATTTACTCCTATTGGGCAATTTCGTAATCCAATAAGATATAGTTAGGTTAGAGGGGCCTGAAATGGAAGGTGCGTCTAGGTTAATTCTTACTGTTGCTCTTAAGGTTAAGGAAAAATTGGAAAACTGCCTAATCTTTATCATACAGTACAACCGCAAAGGAGAGGGTAATTATCAATGGAGAACTGGTATTGCCCTCTCTATTTTTTATGGATTTCCAAAGTAAAACACTCACCACTTAAGTTATCATTGTTTTTTCCATATATCTTTTTACCTTCTTCTGCCCTTACCATTTCCACGGCCAAACGGATTCAAATAAAATCAACTATTCTAAGAAAGGCTAAAGACTATGCCAAGCAGTTACCCCAAAGGCTTTTCCCTTTTTCCGGAATAATGTGGTTCATAGATTGCCAATGGAAAACGCCCCAAAATCATCCAGCTTTCCATTAAAACCTGCTTTGTCCATTTACCCATAAATGCCGATAAATCGTATTGAATTCGAATTGCCATGCCTATGACCTGTTCTTTTGGTGGGTCTTAAGGGGACAATCACTTATTTCTTTCACATTAACCCCAAAATAAAAGAAGTGGGTTCGGTCAAGGCTTTTAGCGACCTATCGATTTCGGTTATGGACAACCCCTTAACAATGCCAAATAGATCACTCCGGTAACTTGGCTATAAGGTGGATAAAACCTTGCATGGCCTTGACGGGTTCCACAAAGGGGTTAGAAACCCTTTCCGGAGGGGGTGGGCGGAACTTGTGTACGGGGAGTTAAGCGAATGTAGCCCATCACTTCGGATTAGGGTTTCTTAGCCCATGCCCCGTTTTTCGTCGTCCCGATAAACGATTAGGGCTTCTTTTATTATACCCCCTTAAGACCCTTATATCCAAGGCAAACCAATTGGCCGTTCAAGGTAAGAATGCAGTCATTGATAAAGTAGTGTAAATTACCAAACATTTCTGTATACCGATAGATTCTGTCATGGTTAAGAAAATTTCGATTAAACCCGAGGCATCCCTTGTTAAAAATCAATCACCTTATCCAAAGCACTATCAGCATCATTTTTCATGAAACTGGCTTGATAGGCAACCGTCGTGGTAATGGATGAATGACGATACAGCTTTTGCAACATTTGAATAGGTATTTTATCACCCGAGATATTCCCAAAGGTATGCCGTGCTATGTGCATACTTATTTTTTTATCTATCTCTAAATGATTACCCACCAATTGCAATCTTCTATTCAAGGTTCTAGTAACCGTCCGTATGCGAGTTAACTTCTCCTTCGCATCGTCGAAGTTTGTGCCCTTCAAATATGGAAAAACCAAACCGTTTTTATCCGAAGATGTCCTATTAAACTGCTGAAGTATTACTAAAGCTTTTTCCGGTATTTTAAGTGAAACCAGTTTTTGATTTTTATTCATTCTATAATGCAAACGATTATCATGAAAGTCTGACCATCGTAATTGCAAAACATCACTCACTCTTATCCCGGCAAAATAAAAACTCGTCAACCAAACATTAACGGCCTGTTGCTGTGCTGGGGTTAAACCATCCGCATTTTCTAATTTCTTTACTTCCTCAATGGACAACCCGATTTTTTCCGACTCAGGTATTTTGATTTGAATCTTCCCTTTTCCGAAAGGATAAGTATTGCGTTCGATTATACCCTCAGAAATAGCCAGGTTAAAAATTTTACGGATTAAAATCATGTAGTTTACCGCTGTCCTAGGCTTCCTTTTTTCCTGATTAAGTATAAAGCTTTCGAAGTTTTTAAGTAAGAAAACCGAGATTTCTTTAAATGTAAGTGTTTGTTGTCCTGTAAACTTACGGAACTTCTCTATACGGCCTCTTTGAGTTTGGTATTGGCGATATTTTTCTGCCTTTTGAAGGTTGTCCAAATGAAGTTCTGCTACTCCGAAAAAATCCAATTGATTTGTTCCAATAATGTCCCCCCTTATACGGGATGCCGTAACATTGACTTCGTTTATCTCTGCTTCAAGCAATTTCTCATTTGCTTTGGTGAGGTTTTTAAGAATTAAATGGTTTATACGAGAGGCATTTGGATGGGATCGTTTTACCTTTCTATTAGTTGTGTCCCAATATTTTTGGTCTATATATTGACCAGTAGAGATAAACGAAGCCTTTCTATCCTTGGTAATTCGTATAGCTATTGGGAATAGGTTTTGGGAATTCCTTTTTTTTCGTAAAACTGCTTGGACGGTTGCCATAATTTATACCCTGAATTTAAAGATACGATTTTTTGGGTACAACATAGGTACAACATTTGTTGATATTATATGGTTGTTTTTGAAGTAGAATAAAATTATTTTATTTCTATTTAATTGATAATCAGTGTTTTTGAATTTTATTACATCGTAACTGTAAATTCTCATAACCCGAAGGTCACAGGTTCGAGTCCTGTTCCCGCTACTACGAAAGCCCTTTTGATTACCTCAAAAGGGTTTTTTTATGGCCAATTTTGTCACATACATCTTATACTCTGAAAAATATAGTAAAATCTATATTGGCTATACCTCAAACCTTATTGCTCGATTTAAATCCCATAATGAGTTGGGGCAGTCAGGGTATACCAAGAAATTCAGGCCATGGATGGTGGCTTGGGTCTTTTTCCATGATTCCAAGAAGGAAGCTTTGGCACATGAACGTTTTCTAAAATCTGGAAAAGGTAGGGAGTACATTTACGCAAAAATCCTTTAACAGCGCTAGGTAAGGCTCATATCCGCCCAAGGCGGACACAGGTTCGAGTCCTGTTCCCGCTACTACGAAAGCCGGATACGAAAGTATCTGGCTTTTTTTATAGCCGTTGGTCGATGTTGGCATTTAATTCTATTGGCCCCTATGTTTCACAAACTCCATGGGCTTTGAATACGGAAATTTCACTATCAGGGTATCGATCGATTCGTTTTCCTCCTTTACTGCAAAATCTATTTCTTCCGGACCAATATCAAAATTCAAAAATGCCGTGAATTCCATTTTTTCTTTATGACCGACCGTTCCTTCGAAATCATAATACTTAAAATCAAATTGATCTTCTTTCGGTCTGGAGATTTTAATTTCACCATAAGCCGGATGGGTGTACCGTCCTGCCAAATCGGTTAGTCTATCGAGCAGATCTTTATTCGAAATACTGCGAATTTGCTGTTTTAGGTTGCTAAACTGACCACCTTTTTCTACTATGACATCAATTTCTTCTAGAACTTCCAGTTTATTATTCAAGAATATTTCCGTAGCATAATAATCTATGGCATTCGATATAACACTTTGTTGGTTGGCCAAGACCACGATGCCATACCCTTTTTCCAAATTGAAGGTGAGCCTCGATCTTTGCCCGGCCGTACTACCATTATGAAAGATGTTTCCATTTTCCAAGGCCACATTCCAACCTATTCCATAGGCTTGTTTGTCTTCTGGGTATCTTATGGTCAAAGGACTGGTGATATAGTCGAATTGTTCCTTGGCTATAAAAGGTTTATGGTTATGATTACCGCCATTGGTAAAGACCAACAACCATTTGCCCATATCGTTGATACTTGAGGTTATGCAACCCGCAGGGGCCACTGACTCTATATTGTAATGTTTTATGATTTGCCTTCCGTCGGCATTATAACTGATCGCCCGATTCCGGCTTTCCATAAAATCGTTAAAGTCTGTTTTGGTATCTGTCATACCCAGCCTTTCAAAAATATAGGTTTTGATTAGTGACCCCCAGGCTTTTTGGGTCACCCTTTCCTGTAAAATTCCGGCAACGGCATACATATAGTTACTGTAACTAAAATCTGCCCGAAAACTGCCCTTAAAACTCATATGTGGCAGTCGGCCCAAAAGTTCTTGCATGGGAAAAACCGGACCGTAGTTCATAAAATAGTGTTCATACAAATTTACCCTATGGGTCAACAGATCTTGAACCGTGGCATGCTCCGTGGCATAATCGTCGGCCAATTTAAACTCGGGTATATGCCTTATTACCTTATCCTGCCAAGAAAGCTCTCCCGCTTCTACCAATTGTGCCATTAAAACACCGGTAAATGCTTTTCCCAAGGAACCTATTTCGAAGAGGGTGCTATCGGTTACCGGTAGCTTCCCAACCAGATTCCTATAACCCCAGGTCTTTTTCAAAATCAATCGATTGTCATAAACTACGGCTAGGGCCAGCCCAGGTGTATTGGCTTTTTCCTTTAACCTTTCAACAACCTTAATGAAATAAGAGAGCTTATCTTGTACATCCGCCTCCGAGCGGACCGAATCCGGTGTTTGGGAAAAAACAAGGGTATGTACACCTATTAAAATCGTTATAAGTTTCACTCGCATGGTGCATTCAAGATTTAAAGTTTAAACTTGAGTGCACAAAGGATGTGAATAATACATCCCGACAGGTATTCCTTTTTCAAAAAGAGGTGCTTCTTTTTACATCTCTTTAATTACCAGTGCTTTGCCTGTATTCCGATGGCGTTTGTTCGGCATACTTTTTAAACGCCTTGTTAAAGGGGGATTTAGAGTTGAAACCCACATCGAACATAATTTCTTTGATACTCAGACTACCTTGGGAATCATTTTTAAGGAGACGCATGGCTTTCCGTATTCGGAATTCATTGATAAAATCGAAAAAGTGTGTTTCCAAATCATTATTGATCAAGGTGGATAAATCGCGGACCGGCATATTCAACTGATCAGCCAGACTTTTTATCGTTAGGGAAGCATCTAGATAAGGCTCTTCTTTTTCAATAAAGGCACGGATTCTTTCTATGGTGGCACTATCTTTAGGATTGGCATGGGTACTTATGCTAACGCTTTTGATATTGCTTTCTATGCCCGTAAACAGTCTGGGGGAGTACAAGGCCTTTAATACTACCCAAGAAATAAACAGAATACCCCCTCCGAGCATTACCAACCGGGCCAAATCGGCATCGTTCGCATCCGGGTTAAACCGTAATGCATCTTTTACGGTGGTAATGATAGCCAATAAAATTATCACTGAAAGCAATTGAACGATCCACCTAAAGTTGGATAGGGCCGATGCATTGGCATAGTTTTGCACTATGATACGCCTGTAATTTACAGCATAGTAAATGTTGGCGGCCATATAGGTCACCATAAGAATATTGCCCAAAAACCCAATAAAAATAATTTCGAGCCTATTATGGTAGTCATCGAAGAATTCCAATTGCTGTGCTTTATCCGCAAGAAAAAACCTGGGTAGCAATACCCCGATGACCATAAGAAAAGGAACCAAATGGATCAAATGTTTTATTCGGAGTCTAAAGTCGGCATAAAACACCGATAGGATATACAGGAACAACAACGGACTTTTTAAAAAGGAAATTCGAATCCGGAGCATTTCCAAATATGGCGGAAGTGTTACATAATCTTGATACAGATATACACTTAGGTCGATAATGGTCACTATCAGAAAACATGCTATCAGTACATTGGAAAGCCTTTTTTTAGTGGGGACCGTAAACAGGAAAAACGTAAAAAGTAACGAAAGGAAAATAAATACCAGGCTCAATACCTTTATTGAAACATCCATCTTGTTGTAATTACTTAACGAACCTATTAATCTATTTCAAAAATAAGGATGCCCAGTCATTTTTCACTTTTGTTACCCTGAGAATCCAAGGTCTTTACGACTAAAACACGGATTTTCGGATTTGAATGACTTACTTAAAACACACTAGTCAAAAGCCTCTCCCTACGTATATACAGAAACCAAGGTTAGGTCTCGATACATTTTATTATGGTTCAAACAAACAATCCATGGTAAGATTATGGGATATCAATCCTATGGCGTGAGACCCGCTCACCCCCCATGTCGTGAGCATTATGGTCTGGACTCCCTTTCTCGTTCCGGTTTGTTCGGCATACCTACATTCTTTGTTCCGTAATATTTTTGCGTACTGGGCATCTACCCGAAAGGTGCCGTTGTAAAATTTCAACTCACAGAGATTTATCAGATTATCCTGTCTGTCTATCACCAAATCAATTTGGGCTCCAGCCTCTACCCAACTGTAATTTTTCGAAGCGATTTGATCACATCTTAGGGCTCGTTTTATTTGCTCTATATGTTTATAACACAACATTTCAAAGGCATAGCCACACCAGACTTCATAGGCCTTTTTGGTATACAATACCGCCCATCGATTTCCTTTATTTGGACTAATAAACCGTAAATGGAAAAGACAGAATTCATCGGCAATGCGATATAGGGTTTTAGCTCTATTAAAATAATGGGAACGGTATTGGGACACAAAACCGCATTCGATCAATTCAGCCAATGATTTGGAGAACTGCCCCCCTGAGGTAAGTCCTTGCTCATTTAAGATGGCATCTCGCGGCATACCTCGTTTTGGACCTTGGGCCAGTGCATGGATAATTTGTTCGTGATACGAACCTTCTTCAAACAACGATTTAAACACCTCATCAAATTCATGTTCCAGCTGCGCCCCTTTTTGAAAACAGATGCGGTCTATAGCCGTAACCGAAGAATCGCCTGGCCTAACGAATTCCAAATACTCGGCTACACCTCCTAAGGCCATATATAGTTTCAATTGTTCTATATAGGGCATCTTTATTTTTCGATACCTAAAAAATGTATCTACTTCTGGCAAGGTAAAGGGCTCTAATTTTATCTTTCGGGTTAACCTGTTGTGTAGACCTCCCCTATTTTTAATGATTTTCTTGATCATATATGAAGCCGCCGACCCACAGACCACAATAATCAAATCTGTTCTTGTAGTAGCATAAGTATTCCAAAAATTCTCAAAAGCGGGCAAAAATCCAGAGCGCATGGTATCTACCCACGGGAACTCATCTATGAAGATTACCTTTTTCCTTTTTGTCTTCCGAAGTCTCTTAAGGTAGTTTTTTAATTGCTGAAAGGCTTGTAGCCAATTCTTCGGCACTTCGTTGTCGAACCGGTTATCCCGTTCCCGAAGTTGAATCATAAAGTTCTCCAACTGATCGCTTCGTGAGGCATTTCGCAGTCCGGTAAAACTAAAAACCATGTGTTTCCCGTAAAACCCACGGATCAAATGCGTCTTACCAATTCTTCTACGACCATAAACGGCAATCAATTCCGATCTTGGACTCTCTAATGCCTCGGACAGCTTTTGTTTCTCTCTATACCGACCAATTACCTCCATAAATACCACCTCATTTTTAATATGCAGCCAATTTTTACAAATATATTATATTTTGGCTGCTATTCAAAATATATAAAATTACATGAAATACATCCAAAATCGTCCATAATTTTACTTTTTGGCTGCTATTCAAATATCGAAAACACTCTAATAACAGCTATTCTCGAATCTAAAAAAACGACTTTATCCCACATATACAGAGGGTAAACACCGAAAGAATTAAGATTTTCTTACCACTGACCTAAAGGTATGTTCACTACCTTACACTAAACCATTGACAAATGCCGTACAAACCTTCCGTTTTCTTACTCGCCTTTTTCCTTTCTTTTGTAGCCCATGCCCAAGAAAACCTCCCCCTCGCAGAGGCAGCTTTATCGCTTACCGAACAACAGGTTACTTACGACCCCAGTTATTTTGCCATAGATTACCCCAATGGCGATGTACCGGCCGACAAGGGGGTTTGTACCGATGTCGTCATTCGTGCATTTCGGAAAATAGGGGTAGACCTGCAGCAAAAAGTGCATGAAAACATGAAGGTTAACTTTCAGGAATACCCGAACCTGTGGGGATTAAGCGGGACGGATAAAAACATTGACCATAGACGGGTGCCCAACTTAATGACTTATTTTAAGCGACAAGGAGCTGAATTGACCCCAAGCCAATACCCAGAGGATTACCTCCCTGGCGATGTGGTAGCATGGCGATTGGGCACTGGGTTAACCCATATAGGTTTGGTAGTGGGTAAAAAATCAAGCGATGGCTTACGGCCATTAATCGTACACAATATAGGAGCCGGACAAGTATTGGCCGACTGTCTCTTTGACTTTAAAATCATTGGGCATTATCGTTATGGGCATTAGTCGCTCTTATTCGAACAATTCGATAAGGGGCTGTCCATCTGCGGCGTTTGGCAATGGCACCCTTAACATAAAGGACAATGTCGGGGCAATATCGGTTATCGATTTTTTGGCCACACTTTGCCCAGCTGAAACAGGGCCCCCAAACCAAATATGAGGCACATGGGTATCTTGCGTATAGGGCGTACCATGGTTGGCCACTAAATATTGTGATTGCCAGCCTGGTTCGTGTAAAAAGAAAATATCGCCAGTTCGTTTTGGATGTATCCCCCTTTGCAACATATCACGTACACTCCCTGCTCGAAAACTTCCTTCCAACAATTCCGTTTTCGTATATACCGCCCTAATCCCTGGAAATTGGACTAACCATTTTTTAACATGCCCAACCAACTCATTTTTCTTTACACCATGCTGGGCCGCCTTTTTAAAGTCGAGATAAACTTGTTCATCCCTTAAGCGTAATACCAAGTCGGATATACCGAATATGCTCTCCAAATGGGTATCCAATCCTTTGCTTAGTTGCTTTTTATAGGTAAAGCCGGCATGATACTTTTCAGTTTGTAAATACCCAGCATTGTGCATACCTGCATGATCGGCGGTCAACACCAAAACATAGTTTTTGCGGCCGACCTTATTATCCAACACCGCCAATAAGCGGCCCAGATCGCGATCTAAACGCAAATAGGTATCCATAATCTCCAAAGAACCGGCACCATACCTATGGCCAATATAATCGGTGGCCGAATAGCCTATGGTCAAGAAATCGGTTCGATCGGTTTGCCCCAATCCTTCGCTTTCAATACAGGTGATGGCCAGGTCGGTCAACAGGCTATTCCCAAAAGGCGTAGCGGCTATATGTTCCAGATCGCTTTTCTTGAAATCATAAGGAAATTGGTTCCGGCCCGCTACAATACCTTTTTCAAAACTACGGTCGTCCTGACGTATTTTCGGATAGTTTTCAGATGGCAACAATAGATCCCAACCCCCTTTCATATACTGCCATCCCCTAGCTGCCGCATTAAAAGACACTACCCATTCCGGTAAGGTTCGCATATAATACGAACTACTGACCACCTTACTGCCACTGAACCAATAAGCGGCATCGGCCATATGGCCTGCGGTCAACACCGCCGCCCTATCTTTTAATCCTAATCCGATAACCTTGGCCTTTGCCCCAAGGGCCAGTTTTAATTCGTCGTTTACCGTAGAGGCCAATAACTTTTTTGGCGAGACCGATGGCCGTTTTTCTAGCGTACCTATACCTATGGTAGCACTATCGGCTATGGGACTTATGGCAATCCTTTCTTCTTTATCGAACCAGTTATTAGAGGTTATGCCATGTCGCGAAGGGGTGGTTCCGGTAAGTAAAGAAGCATGTCCCGGGGCCGTACGTGTGGGTGCATAGTTGTAATGGGTGTTTCTATAATTAAACCCTTGGCCAACCAAGGTTTTAAACCCCTTATCGGTATATTGTTCCCAAAAACGATCTACATAATCGTATCGCATCTGATCTACCACCACGAAAACGACCAATTTAAGGGGCCTATCGAATTGGGCCTGGATTTGGATGCCCCAAAAAATCAGTATAGCTACTAAAAAACGCTTCAAAACAAAATATTTAACTAAAAAAAGGGGACACCCGTAGATGTCCCCACAACTCAACCAAGTAACAACTAACTACTGCTACTAACTCTTAATTAACATCCCACCAAACTTTGGAGGCGATAACTTGTGGATACTTAGCGTTGGCCGCATCATAATTTTCGGCATTCAACGAAGCTTCATCCTCAGGGTAATCCAGTCTAGTAGGCATCTCACCATTGGTGTCGCCCTGAAAATACCCGGGCACACCATTTCTACTTGGATATACGGGATAGTCCAATCTTCTCACTTCTGACCACAACTCGGTACCGGTTAAGAATAGAGAGACCCATTTCTGCTCGGCTATCTGCTCTAATTTAGCAACATCGTCGCCACTAAGTGTTGCGAAATCTTGGGCCAAGAAAGCGGTTACGGCATCGGCCTCAACACCCCAGTACTCGAGGGAAGCCTGGATACCTGCCCTGTAGGCGGTATTGGCGGCATTGTCGTCTTTGCCCACACCTATGCCTTTCAAATAGGCCTCAGCTTTTAGGAATTCGGTCTCGGAGAACATCAAAACGATATCTTCCAAGGTACGTTGAAAGATATTGGCTTCACTCAGCTTACTGAAGTTATCGTTATCTGGAAAATCGATCAAACTATTATCTACACCTACATAATCCCCTCCGTTTACGGCCGGATCGGCCCAGATAGGCAAACGGGGATCATTGGTATCGTTTAGATAATCAACCAAGAATTTAGCCATTCTAAAAGGCTCGTTACGCATTTGATAAATAGAATGCTCAGGACCTTCGCCATCGAAGTTTTCGATGGTAGCAGACTCATCGTTACTAGAAATCAATCCGCCACTATGGTTCATGGCCTCTTGAATTTTAGCAGCAGCTGTTGTACCGTCTACATCGCTTAAACGCATGGCCAACCTAAGTTTCAAAGAATTGGCGAAACGAATCCACTTAGTAACGTCTCCACCATATACCCTATCATCGGTAGGTAAAGAAACATTGGCCGAAATTTGAGCGGTTAAAGCGATAATAGCCTCATCTAACAAAGCAAATCCATCGTTATAAATGAACTCTTGGGTATCGTACTTTGGAAATTGGATAGCTATATCGCCCGCTTCAGAATAAGGAATATCTCCATAAATATCGGACAAACCGGTAAACAAATACACCTTTGATATTTGGGTAATGGCCCTGACCACCTTGTCTACGGCATCTTCAGCTTCTTCGGTCTGCATCAATACATTGTTAATGGTCGGATTGAGGCGATATACCTTGTTCCACATACCATTGTATTGCGAAGCAACCAATTCCGAAACCCTATAACTACTGGTATTATAGGAGAATTGCCTAGTATATTCAGGAGCGACCTGATTTGAGATCTGACCGGTAGCCTTTAAGGCATCGGTAATAGGGCCCAATTGATACCGGGGTACCACTTCATCTGAACCCACTTGTGCATTTTGTGGATTGGTGTTGTATTCATCGAAATTATCCTCGCAGGAGAAAAACACCAATGAAACCAACAAGACGTATATTATATGTTTATTCATGTCTTTACTTTTTATTTTTCTAAGTAAAATGATGGCAAATGCCTCACCTTAAGCCTAGATTAAAAATTAACTCTCAAGTTCAACGAATAAGATCTCATTGATGGAAGCGCCCCATTACGCTCGTATCCAAGGGAGTTTATCGAAGTCCCTTTTCTGTAGGCATCCGGGTCAAAGAAATCGGATACATCATTTAAATAGAACAGGTTTCTACCAATGGCACTAAGGCTAACCCCGTTTATACCGGTTCCGTTCAACCATTTAGTCGGGAAATCGTAGGTTAGGCTCAACTCCCTAAGTTTTACAAAAGTGGCATCTTCCAAATATTCTTCGGTAGCCCCATCCTTACTTCCGGCCACGGCCCTATACCCTTGACGGGCGGCCTCTCCCCAATATCTTTCAGGGTTTACATACATGGCGTTATCACCTGCATTAGCGGCACCGGTTACCGGGTCGCCATTGGCATCGAGTACGATATATCCGTTTTCGTCGAACACCCCGAATACAGAGTTGCCTACCCAACGATCGTACCCGCCGTAAGTAGAACCAATATTTTTATCGCCGCCTTCCCTTAGATTTCTTGGATCGTTATCCAAGGCGAACAACCAACCTTCACGACCTTGCAAAGATTCTTTGGAGTATCCGTTTCGGTTCAATTCACGTTTGGTACCACTGAACACATCGCCACCGAAACTACCATCGATCAAGAAATTCATGGAGATATTCTTGTAGCGCAAGGCACTCTGAATACTTGCGGTAAAATCGGGTTGTATGTTACCCACTTTTACTTCGGAATCGGTTCCGTTTCGGTTATCGATGATCGGATAACCCTGCTCGTTTACGATTACGGTACCATTGGCATCGCGCAAATAGCGGTATCCGTAGATATCTCCGAATTTTTCACCTACATAGGCACGGGAACTGTATTCGATATGATCCTCAATCCTATAATATGCCTCACCCGGTAAGTTGAGTTCTTCCAGCACCATTTCGTTGGTAGCATAGTTCAGGGTCAGATCCCAGGTCCAATCGTCGGTCAGGATCGGTCTTGTATTCACCGACAGTTCGATACCGGTATTCGATATTTCGCCTACGTTATACAACAAACTGGTAAAACCTGTAGAAACGGCTTGGGGGTAATTATCAATAATTTGATTTTCGGTTACCGAGTTATACCAGGTAAAATCAACACCTAGTCTGTTTTGCAAGAAACGGAAATCGGCACCAAACTCTAAAGACTTATTGATCTCTGCCTCGATATTCTCATTACCCACGGAGTTTTGAACGGTTGCCTGTAACCTTCCTTGCGGATCCGCCCCATAGTTATAATAGGTATTTACCCTATAGATTCCCAAATCGTTACCCACCTCGGCATAAGAGGCCCTGAATTTGGCAAAATCCAATACCTCGTTTTTAAGACCGTCGAAGGCATCGGTTACTACAAAACCTAAGTTAACTGACGGGTAAAAGAAGCTTCTGTTCTTTTCAGGTAAGGTAGAACTCCAATCGTTTCTTCCGGTCACGTCCAAGAAAAGATAATCATCATACGAGAACTGGGCACTACCATAAAGCGAATTCAGAGCCTGCTTATCGGTTCTGGATGAGAAATCCCTGGTTTCGAGATTATTGGAACTGGTACGGTCATCGGTCAAGAAGTTATTACCCCAAGAATTCAGGATATTGGCCTCGTTATACCTGCGGTTTCCTCCAAAATTGGCAGTCATTCCGAACTTCCCAAATTGTTTTTGATAGGTGATATAGAAATCAGTGTTTACCTCTAGGAACGAGTTCTTTTGGATATTCAATCCGCCTAAGGTATAAGCCTCGGAACGGGCACGGATGGTTTCAAGGTTCACCTCACTATTATCCCAACCTACACGGGCAAAAGCGGTTAAGCTACCCGCACCTTCAGGGTCTTTCAATAAGTTTAAGTTTAACTTTCCAAAACCGATCAATCGTTTGGTGATATCGTTGTTCTGGTCTTCATAAACCGTCCAATAGGGGTTGTTCCTTCCTTTGTTCCAAGCTACCTTTTCTCCATCGTTATGATAGGCGTATGAATATTCTTGGCCAGAGAACGGATATCTATGGGGTCGTAAACTTTCCAAAGAAATACTCCTAGGCATTTGAAGTAAGGAGTAATACACACTCTCCCTACCCCCAACGGTAGGCCTGTTGTGTGTTTTGGTATAGGTGTAGGAAATCCTACCTTCCAAACCAACATATTCGTTTATTTCCGAACCCAAACGCAAGGCCATATTGTAGCGGTCTTGGGTAGATTCGGTTTGTACATCTTCGGCATCTTCGTACAACATGGAAAGGTTGTAGTTCAAGGCATCGGTACCCCCTGTAACATTTAGGTTGTGTACGTTGGTTACCGCTGTACGGAAGAATTCCTTATGTTGATCGCCATGGGATACCCAAGGTAAAACAGGCTGATCGCGCAACCAATCGTTACGCACCATTTGCCCTTGGTTTAAACGGGGGCCCCATGATTTTTCGTCGCGGATATCGGTATGGGCTACCCCATTATCATCTAAGAAAAGCCCGAAACGGTCGGGACTACCCGAACCTGCGCCCCATTCGTTTTGGATCTCTGGGAAATACATGATTTCGGTCAAACGCAATTGGTTGGAATAATTCACGGAAGGCTTTCCAGAAGTACCTTTTTTAGTGGTGATCATAACTACCCCATTCAAGGCACGTGAACCATATAATGCCGCGGCATTGGCCCCTTTTAGAACAGAAACCGATTCAATATCCTGTGTATTAAGATCGGCGATACCACTACCGAAATCGATGTCGCCACCACCGAAAGAACGGTTAGAGAATGGCACCCCATCTACCACGATCAAAGCTCCGTTAGAGCCTGTGAGTGATGAGCCCCCACGCAAAACAACTTCAGATGAACCGGTCATACCTGCACCCGTATTGGTAATGGTTATACCGGCCCCTTTGCCTTGTAAAGAAGTTAGGACATTGGATGACCCCGAGTTGGCGATCTCTTCACCCTCCACTTCTTCAACAGCATAACCCAAGGCCTTTTTCTCGCGCTGAATACCTAAGGCGGTAACAACCACCTCATCCAGCGATTCGGCATCTTCGGCCAAGGATATGTTCACTACCGTACCAGCACTTGCAGTTACCTCTTTATCGGTAAAACCAATATAAGATACCGATAGTGTAGTGGGGTTATTCTGTAACTCTAAAGTATAGTTACCGTCAAAATCGGTTTGGGTACCATTAGAGGTTCCTTTTTCTATAATATTGGCACCCGGTAAGGGCATACCCTTACCATCGGTAACCGTACCGGATACCTGCAGGGCTTGTTGGGATACCCTAGGCAAGGGCACCTTTTTTGATGCGGCACGCTTTAATATCATCACTTGACGATCATAAATCTCATAGTATACCTCCGAATCTTTGAAAATAAGATCCAAGACGGTCTCTAAAGTATCGCCAGATGCGGTTACGCTAACCTTCTTATCCAGATCCACAATGCCTTTACGGTAAAAAAAGCTGAATTCGGTCTGTTGCTCCACTGTGCTAAAAAACTGGAGTAAGCTTACATTCCGCAAGTCGAGATCCAATTTAGTGTTCTGGGAATACGTACTTGCTTCAATCTTAAATAATGAAACGATGAGGAAAAGAAAAGTCAGCCTCATTTTCAAACTGATTTTGGGGAATAGGTCGAAAACCGACCTAGCCCAAGTTAATTTTTTCATAACTTAGTATTGGTTAAATAACGGATTAGTAGTCTTGTAGTTTAATCGATCATAATCGGGGAATGGGCCAACATTTCCCGATTTTTGTTTTCTGGTCGCACTATGTCATTGGCTATCGGTGTTTATGGTTCTTCAATAATTATCTGGTGGTTTTCTTTTTTGAATTCAAAATCGCTATACCGGGCAAATACATTGAGTATGGCCCCAAGGTCTTCGTCCTTGAAAATTCCGGTATAACGTGTTGCCTCTATTCGGGGGACCCGATTCACTATTTCTACATCGAACTTACGCTCTAAACGTTTCTTGATCTCAGAAAATGGTGTCTCCTGAAAAATGAGTTGTCCTCGTACCCAGGAGGTATATAAATCGGTGTCTACTTCGGTAATACGGGTGGTTTTAGCGTTTCTATCGGTACTGGACATTTGACCCGGCTTTAGATGCACCGCCTTATCGGAATAGTTTTTGGCATCTAAATGTATGCCTACCTTACCTTCTACGAGAACTGTCCTGACTTCTTGTTCCTCTTCAAAACAACTTACATTAAAGGAGGTGCCCAACACCCTTACGGCCGTAGCATCGCCAGCTTCAACGATAAATGGTTGGGCCGGGTTATGGCTCACTTCGAAGTAGCCTTCACCTTTCAATCGGACCCTTCTAATGGTATCCCCCTTAAAGCTGGTCGGATAACTTAATTCGGTACCGGCATTTAAATGCACCTTGGTACCATCGGCAAGCACCAACTCAAAGGTACGTGCCAAAGGAACTTTAAGATTATGTGATTTTTTAAGGCCTTCCGCATTGGCGGAATAATCCATCTTTCCGGCGGTCAATGCTACCTTAAGACTCCCGTTATTGGTCAGTAATTGCTGGGGATCCATATGATCAAGGCCATAAGATTCACCCGAATTGCCAGTGCTGAGAACCACACCTTGTAAAACGGGAGGTTCCAAGGTTGATCCGGAACCATTTCTGAGAAAATACACACTGGATAACAACAAGGCCGCTAGCACGGCTGCTGCGGCACCAAGCACCCATTTTCTTTTACGCGCCCTATGGTCTTGGTATCTGCCCCAAACCTTTTCCTTGGCCGCTTGGGTATCTAAGGAAAGGGAAAAAGATTCGAATTCGGTATACCCTTCCTGGGTTGGCCCTATCTTTGGGTTATGCCCTTTGTCCGATATATCTTGTTCCAATCGCTCCAATTGTTCCATTTCTTCATTGGTTGCAATACCGGCCATCCTTTTCAGGCGCAGTAAGGCGTGTTCGTTTCTATTTTCTTGGTTCGATTCCATGAATGCGATTAGGGCTTGTACGTTATAAACAATCTAAAAAACAAAAGGGGGTAAACCGGGTAAAAAAATTTAGGCCAAAACCCAGGCCACCAAGGTAAGGGTGCGTAAATGCCCCAGATGTTCGCGCAACAACGCTTTTCCCCGTTTTTTCTGTGATTTTACGGTTTCCTCGGAAATCCCCATTTCCTGGGCAATCTCGGCAATACGATAGCCCCGTAAGGTAAGTTCGAATATTTGGCGACAACGCTCGGGCAATTTGGTTAAGGCGTCCCTTAAATAACGGTAAGACTCTTCTTGGGCAGGTACCTCCCAAAGGGGTATGGCCTCTTTGGCAGAGGCTTTTTCTTTTTCGGCATAGAGTTGCCTTACCTGTTTGAACTTTTTGTGGTTCAAACATTGGTTACGGACCATGGTATAGAGGTAGGCCCCTAGGCGATCTTCGTTTTCAAATACTTTTCCCAGGTCCAGTATTTTAACGAATACATCCTGTACCATATCTTCGGCTTGGTTACGATCACCATCCAAAAGTTTTACGGCATGAAAGACCAAAATGGGGTAATAAGAGCCAAATACCTGATCAAAGGTCTCCCGATCACGTAACCTGACTTCTTGTTTTTTTGCTTCCCCCATTTATCTTCGTTGTAGGCTCTGAATTTAATCCAAAGCCAACAATCGACCAAATTATTATTTATGGGAAAGCTTATGATAGTGACAATGCCACCTGCCTTTTTTGAACTACAAACCACTATTAAACAACAAGTTAACAAATTACAAGTCCCAGCCAAGAAAGTTTGACGACCATAAAAATACGTAACGGCCTTATATTAACAGCTTATTCCCCACTAACTTCCCCTTCCAAATCATACACCACTTTAAACAAAGGCTGTGCCCCGGTATGTGCGGGTTCTTTTGGGTCGCCAGGTTTAATGGTTATATGGGTAGAATCGTTATGCATTTTAAGGTAATCGCCCAATTGCTGTATACGTTTATCTGAATAGGCATGGGCAATGGAATCCATACGTTCGGGGCCTGCCAACACCAAAACGGCCTGGGTCAAATTAAACGAATCATGGCCGATATGTTCGTTTACAAAGGCCTCGAATTCCGCCGTCTTCTTTTGATAATCCTTATCGGTCTGCTTTTTAAAATCGGCACCGACCACCGCCCTCGCCAATGCCTCGCGCTGTAATTCTTGGTCTACAAAATACTGCATCTCTATGGCCAAGCCGGGTTTCTTTTCCTCTAATTGTAATAGTTTATCGAGTTGGCGGTAATGTTTGGGCGTGGGAATACTGTCTAAATAATCGAATTTGATTTCAGATATATCGCCCGGATCGCCGCCGACCAAGCCCACCAAAAAGTTGACTGGGGCCGCCACGGTTTTGGTGATTACGTTCTTAAAGGTGGTCCATACCAATTTTCCGACGTTTATAGAGGGGTCGTCCAAATCGCCCCGAACGGGTACGTCTAGATTGATATCGCCATTTTTATCGGTCAGCAAAAAGAAAGCGAATTTTAAGGGGAGGTTGTACAAACCGCCTTTGGTGGTTTTTAATGAAGCGTTTTTCACCAAAAGTTTGTTCTCTATCTCTAACTGTCCGTCGGTTATCTTCGATTTGGAATTGTAGTACATATCGCCTTCCAACAGGCTATGCCCCATATAGTAATTGGTATAGATATTGAGGTCGGGCAATAAGAATTTTTTAATGGCGATATCGTAGTCCAGATTTCTAACATAATCGTTCGGGTTCAGGCCCACCTTGGCTACCAAATCGCCCCTATTGTTCAATACCATAGTGGCATAGAGCTCTACCCAATCGGCCTCACTGGTAATGGCATCGGCCGTGAGGGCCATTTCACTCAAATGATAATTGAAAGGGCTTCCGGTTAGGTTATCGGTATAATCGAGCACGCCTCCTTTTAAGGCCAAATGGTCTATGACATACTGTAAAGACGTGGCTTCACTGGCTTGGACCACGGCCGTGTTTGCGTCTGTTTCTGGGGTTGCGGCACTTTCCTCCAATTTAAAGATGCGGAAGAAATTATTGGAAAGCGAATCGAGTTGAAAATAGGTATACGAATCGTTAACCTGTACCGAATCGAGATGGTAGCGATTGGCGTTCATATCTATTTCTTTCAACGAAGCCCGTAGGTGCTTCGAACCCAAGAAGATTTTATCGGCCGTATCGGTCATTTCGAAATCGGCCACATCTACCTTACCAGTCAAAACTGGCAGATCGGTACTGTTCAGATTCCCGATCAAATCAAGTTGGGCGCCGACCGTACCTTCCAAGGTATTGATCTCGGCATAGGGCCTTACATACTTATAGAATGGATTAAGATGAAGACCGGCCACATCGAAAAAAGCATCGTAATCCCCAGAATTGGGATCAAGCTTAAACACCGATTGGATATGCCCTCCTTTTTTGAGGTCAAATCGTATGGCCGCCTCACTTTTTTCATTTTGGTCCCAACCCACAAATGGTACGGCGAAAGAGATATCCTCTAGTGTTGTGGTATGCTCAATATTCTGATTTACAAAATGAAAGTTGGCCTGTTGCAATCTTAAATCCGTCAGGCTATACTTGAAGGGTTCGGTTGAAGCCCCTACCGTATCGGTGGTTTCGGCAGTGGAATGAAACCGGATTAGGTCGTCGAAATTAAAAGTAGAATCTTGCATGACCACGGTAGCATCCAACCCCTGTAAGTAAAAACCTTCAACGACCAGCTTATCTTTGAACAGGTTCAAGGGGGCCAAATCGAGCATTAAGGTATCAAAAGACACAAAAGGTTTTTCACCATCAGCCTCATACATCACAAAGCCGTAGGCCCTAGCCGTACTGGTAAAGTAATTGTACTTCAATTTTTCCAAGGCTATCTGCCGACCCAATAATTCCGGACTATTTTTAACGGCATAATAGCGTATGGCACTGGGCAATACGAGGAGTATAAGAACGACGACCCCTAACAGGGAGAGCAGAACGATTTTCGTCCGCTTACCAAAACGACCCATAAGGCAAGGAATTTACCCCTAAAAGTAATCGAAATAGTAGCTGCTGCAAGAATAATCGACTTAAAACTTGTGTTATTTTTTTCAATTCGAGGGCTTCTACCTCAAAATCATCCTATTCCTGCCCAACCCTAAAATGAGTCTTATTATGTAATTGGTACTATTCGATTACATACCAATTATACCAATTCGGTTTTACAGTCACTTCTATTGTTATCTCGTAGGTCCTGTTCAGTTTTTTCTCGTTGGATTGCCCTTCTTGTTCCCGTACCCTTGCCGTATCTGTAAGTCCGGTATAATACAACGGCAGGGTTATTTCCTTGGTAATTTCGGTGTCGGTAGGGTTAAACACCATCAACATCCCTTTTTCCTTCAATTTTGGGTTAACGTGCATCATATAATCAATATCACGACCATCGGCACGGCGTAAGTGAAGTATATCGCTTTCTAGAATGTCGCGGTACTTTTTGTACCAGTCCACTACGCCTTTCACCATCTTCTTGGTACGATCGGTATCGTACAAACGTGGCCCCCGAAGGGCTGATTGAATACCCATACCTACATTACTTACCAACATCATCTCATAATGATCCAAGTGTTCATCGAGGGGTTCAATGGTAGCCGCGGCACCGCCTCCATGATATTGGGCCAGTGGAATAAAACTCCAGCGCATGGACGGGGTGCTCTCCCAGGTGCCATCGAAAATATTCTGTCGGGTGTGTATCAGCTGGTGGCGCCTGGGTAACGACCAGTTCTTTTCGCGATAGCCTACCCCATTTTGGTTAGAACCTGTAAGGTAATAGTAGTCGGGTACCCTAAGGTAGACGCCCTTTGATTTACACCATTTGTAAAAATCGGTTATGATCTTCCATTGCTCAAATTGCGAATCGCCCAAATCCCTGTGCCCAGGATGGTCGGTTGAGGCACAAACATCGCCCGGATAATTACCATCGTGGGTAAAGGTCAAAAAGCCTGTTTCCCCGAATATGGTGTAGAGTTTATCAAAATAGTCCAACCCCCATTCACTGGCCAAACAAGGCGAATTGCCAAAAGTAGCGAAACCACCACGTTTACCCGTTTTAGGGTTGATTACATCGTCTTTTTCACTGACCCTTCGCGAAGCCAATAACGAATAGGTACCGATTCCAATTCCACGTTCTTGGGCATAATCGGCATATTTTTTCATTTGACCCAGGTTCTTTTTACTGGTAACCTCAGGATTAAAACCACTACCGAAAGAAAAATTGACCATTTCGTAACCCACTGCCACGGCCTGATCGATGGCTTGGGTATATTCTTCCCAATTCGAACGGGTCACATGGAACATCAAAGGGTTTTCGGTAATCCAAGGGGCTATGGTCCTATACATTTTCCGCATGGAAAGCCCTTGGCGTTCCTTCTCATAGGAATCATAGGGCAATACAAATGCCCGAATAGACTCGAGGCTAGCCCCTGGCTTAATATCTACATTATAGCCTTGCTCCGGATATACCTTTACCAAGTTCGGAATCAACTGGGACCAAGAGATCTGGGTTACATAATCTTGATCAGCCTCCCAATGTACCGATTGCGAATTGGCTATTTTGGCCTTCATGGCCGAAAAAGCATAATTGGTCTCCAAATGTATGTTGGGGCGCACCATATATTCGGGATGCCCCCTATGTCCGGCATACGGGTCGTGATCAGCCAAGGATAATATTTCCGAGACCATACTTTCTACCCTAACAGGTGCCTTTCCGTTATTATTTACACTTACCCATTTCGAAAATACAGGCACGCCATCGTATAATTCATAATGAACACTGACTTCTAAATTTTTCAAGCTCTCCAAATTTTGGGCCAACTTGTCCAGTTCGCTTTTTTCCACCTTAGAATAGGCCTTAAAATCGTGGAATGTCAGTCGGCCCAATTCCCCCAAAGCGGTATGGTCTTTACCCGATGCTTTCGGACCCATTTTACCGATACGTACGGCCTTGGGTTGTGGTACGGGACCATCAAAACTTACGGCCTCTAGGGTAAGCCAGGCCCCTCCTTTGGGTTTAACCTCACAAAATACCTTGTCGTTATCTATGCGTAACCGCAAATACCAGGTTTGGTCTAGGTCTACATTGTTCTTGCCCCCTGCCTGGCCATTTTCCTTTTTTCCATCGAAAACGGTAAACTTCCATGCACCTTTATTCTTTATCCCAGAATCATTACCGGGGCGCATATTCAATTTAACCACACGATCGTCCCAAACCAAAGCAATTCCGGGGCCCCAACCCCCACTCAAATCGGTGCCGGCATCTAAAGAGGTTTCTACCAAGCCAACACCATTTGGTAACGCTTTTTCGGCATAGACCACCGAATTGATCGGCGTATAAATCTCACCTGGTTTACCTTCGTTGATAAAAGAAGACCTCGGATGGGCCTGGGAAGCCACGATTTTCCAAGAAGGATCCAGTTCGTCAAAATCGTCTTGAAACAATAGCTTTCTACCCACACCGCTGTTCTTTGAAATGGCCAAGAGTTCGGACACCTCAACATCGGCCAAGGCATAATCCATTTTTAGATGAATGCCTTTTGGGGGCCATTGTACGTCGGGGGCATGATGCCGGATGCGGTTCCAAGCAAAACGCTCTTGGGGTACCCCCACACTGAAATCTTTAAATTGAAAGGATAAAGGGTCGCTTTGAAGATCATCGATCCAATCGGGGTAAAGAAAAGCTAAATTAGGCTGACCATGTAACCCGCCAACTTCCATGGCATAACCATCTATATTGATTATGGCCTCTGGACGCACCGCACGTATCAATTCTTCTTGTTCGGTCAGGTTTTTTAAACTCACCGTGGCCGCATTGGGGCCTAGACGAAACCCTCGCGAAACAATACCATTAGATAGAATCAATTCCTTTCCATCGGCACTTTTAAACACCCCCGCCCTTGCGGCACTAGGATTGATTAACCAGTCTTCGGAAATACCCTTTTCATAAATACCACTAAGGGTGGTAAGCTTTTGAAATTTCTTTTGATACTCTTGACCCGTGACAACAGTGGCCAGCATCATAAAAAAGAAGGAAAATACAGCTGTGGTACGCATCGATGGATTATTTTGATGTTTCGATGCTTAAATGTATTGAAACCCGCCTATTTATAGCAAAGGAAAGGGTTGAACGACATGTTCAAAGCCTTAAACGAAAATGGGCTATTACTCTTTTTGCCTCAACTGATGCTTTTTCTACCACTATTAGACCTGACCCACTTTTTTCCATTTATCCAAAGTCTTCTTAATTTAGTGCCCCCAAGCCATTCTATCTGTATAGCAACTATGCCCAACCACAAATTCAAAAAGCCATCGCAAGAAGAAACGCAAGAAGAAAAAAAAACTTTCAAACAAAGTGCCGTTAACGATGCCGCCATTATTGGTGTCTTAATTGGTATTGCAATCTATGCTACCTATAATCACGGCCTAGGACCACTTAGTTTCTTACCCCTGTTATACCTACCCGTAGCAGCTAAAAACAAGAAAAAAAGACAGGACTAAACAGCTAAGAACTAGTACCTTTTATTAGACGACACCGTACCCCATAGCTACCTTAGAATCGAAACAAGAGAGGGGCATACTTAGTTTTAAGCCCCTTATTTCGAGCTGCAATTTTCATCCCTTCAGGAAGCTCACTTACCTAACAAAAATTCACCAGCTAGCTGTAGTTTTGTTAAAACGGTACGATCTCAAATACCCTGGTCTTATGCCTTGGTTTGATTAACAGAACTACCGTATTCCCGCATGAGTTCGGCTACCCGCATGGCCATGGCCTTGTTCTTGGCAACCGAATCCAAAACTTTGGCCGGTGCTTGTCGTAGCTCACAGTCGTTAATATGGCAACGTTCACAGGTTACCCCTACCTTTTCAATGCCAATTTTAGGGTCGTTTAGAAAGGCTAGCTTCCGTTTGAGCTCAGCATTGATTAAAAGTCCCACACTGATACTTCTATAATAACCCGTTTTAAACGGATCTTGGGTGGCCGAAGTGAACACCAAATACCTGCCCCCATCTTCATAGGCCGAAACCTGAACATCGAATTCATGGGCCAAGTTACTCACCCCGATCCTATCCAGTACTTTTAAAGAAACCCAACGCCGGCAATAGTGCTCGTTGGTCTCATAGGCCCTTGGCGATTGCTGATGCGCCAAATGCAGTTCTTTTTTTAATTCATAAGATGTACTGCCCGCTTTATGGCTAAACCGCAGAAAGAACAGGTCTTGTATGTTGAACACCTTGGGCAATATATTGGTAAGCCGCTGGTAGAACGATTCCGGGGAGGCATTAAACAAGGCCATCACTTGTAAAAAACCTTCGATATCAAAATTGGGTCTGGCAAAAACTTCGGTAAGGGCCTGGTGAATTGGAGCACGCGGAATTATAAGGGCGCCGGCAAAATAAGAGGCATAAAAATTATTCAATACTTGATCGAAGGTATCGAACTTGATCCACGGAAAAGTATATAATCGTTCTTGGTAACCCAAATAGTTGTACGCTATTTCCTTGGCATAGATAAAGGTGCGTTGGGCCTCATCCATACCATCGGCCATTAACAAGACCTTGGTTTTCGGCACAAAAACCGAACGTAGGTTATTCAAGGGGCCTTCTGGTTGTAGCGCATCAAAATGAATGGTATAGCCGTATTCCTCGACCAAGATCTCGGCCAGATCTTTGTCTGCAATCGGTTGGCTAAGATTTATCTGATAGGCTTCCGCAAAGCGAAGTACGCTTTCTTCCAAATCGCCAAAATAGTTTTTATTGGCCTCTTGGTACGAGCGCACCGAAGCCAGGTAAAAACTCTCCCTGCTAAAGTCATAATGTTGGGCGATCTTAATAATGGTACTGATAAAGGCGCTGACCTTTAAAGGGGCATTGGCCACAATATCGATAAGGTCACTTTCTTTGATCCCAAACAGTTCCAAAGGAATCTCCTTGAACATTTTACTGCGCAATAATTCGCCAATGGGTGCTAGCTTTTTATCGAGCTTTAAAGACACCATTTGATCGTAGGGCACTTCCAAGCCGGTCGACAAAAGGGCAATTTTATCGGGTTTAGGGTATTTCTTCCCATTTTCGATTTCGTTCAAATACGACTTGGACAATCCGGTCAATTTAGAAAGTCCGAACAAAGACAAATTGCGCTCGTTTCGCTTCTGACGCAGCTTTAAACCGAATATTAAGCGAATATACTCTTCTTCCATATCAGCAAATATAACGCATTTTGCGAACAGTGAATTTTTTGCGTTTTTTCTCTTTTAGCGAACGTTCGCTTGTTTTTTAATTTTTTTTGTAATAGTATTGACCTCAAAACAAGCTCATTATGGAAAACACATCCGTACACATTTCAAAAGTCGGGTTTGCAAAAGGGGTAAAGAACTACTACCCCGAAGTATTGACCGACGCGGCTTTGGCATTTATCTGTGCCTTACATGAAACATTCGATCAAGAGCGTATCGAGCTCTTAAAAAGAAGAGAGGCTCTACAAAAGGTCTATGATCAAGGGGCGTATCCGGTGTTTCCCATGGAGACCAAAGACATACGAGAAGGCTCTTGGACCGCCGCCCCGATCCCGCACGACCTACAAGATCGTCGGGTAGAAATTACCGGACCCGTTGATCGCAAAATGATCATCAACGCCCTGAATTCCGGCGCCAAGACCTTTATGGCCGATCTAGAAGACAGCAACTCGCCCAATTGGGCGAACAATATGCAGGGGCAACAAAATCTGATCGACGCGAACAACAAAACCATTTCGCTCTATGATTCTAAAAGGGACAAAGCCTATCGTTTAAACGAAGAAACCGCCGTACTGTTGGTGCGCCCCAGAGGCCTTCACCTTAACGAAAGACATCTCACCATAGCCGGCCAACCCTGTTCGGGAAGCTTGGTAGATTTTGGGCTTTATGTGTTCCACAACACCCAAATTTTATTGAAAAAGGGAACCGCCCCCTATTTTTACTTACCCAAACTTGAACATTATACCGAAGCCCGTTGGTGGAACCAAGTGTTTACATTTACCGAGGAATACCTTCAAGTTCCCGTAGGCACGTTTAAGGCTACCGTGCTTATTGAAACCATAACTGCCAGTTTTCAACTCGACGAGATCATCTACGAACTTAAAGAGCATATCGTAGGCTTAAACTGCGGCCGTTGGGACTATATTTTTTCCTATATAAAAAAATTCAGGAACCATAAAGATTTTGTGGTGCCCAATAGAGATCAGGTTACCATGACCTCGCCGTTTATGGATGCCTATTCGAAGCGGGTTATACAGCGTTGTCATAAACGGGGCATTTTGGCCATAGGCGGTATGGCCGCCCAGATACCCATTAAAAACGATGCCGAGGCCAATGCCCAGGCTTTGGAAAAAGTACGGATAGATAAGGCCCGCGAAGCAAAAAACGGTCATGACGGTACTTGGGTGGCACACCCTGCCTTGGTAGCAGTTGCCTTAGAACAATTCAATACCCATATGCCCACGGCCAATCAATTACACGTGAGTAGGGACGATATTGAAATCACTGAAAAAGATCTAGTCGCCATTCCACAAGGCACTATTACGGAAGCCGGGGTTCGCAAGAACATTAATGTGGGTATTTTATATATGGAAGCCTGGTTACGCGGCAATGGGGCCGTTGCCCTTTACCATCTTATGGAAGACGCCGCTACGGCAGAAATATCGCGTACACAAGTTTGGCAGTGGTTAAAACAGGAGGTTGCATTAGAAGACGGTCGCCCATTTACCCGTACACTTTACGATCAATTCTTGCAGGATGAAATCAAAAAGATCAGAACAGACTTTTTTACCGATAGAAACACCGATAAGCTGGAAGTAGCCATAGAACTCTTCCACAATCTTGTGGTCTCCGACGACTTTGAAGAGTTCTTAACACTAAACGCATACAACTACATATAAAAAATCCTGCCATTGCTGGCACAATGAACAGGATCAAATTATCAATACTAATAATTTATACATCAAAATTATGAAAACCTTATCAAATACCTCGTACCGTTCGGCCTTAGACACCGTAAAGGCCCTAAAAAAGAAGTATGGCGACAGCTGGTCGGCCATTAACCCGGAAAATGCAGCCCGAATGATGGTGCAAAACCGCTTTAAGACCGGCTTGGACATCGCCAAGTATACCGCTGCCATAATGCGGGCAGATATGGCCCAATACGATGCCGACCCCTCGCAATACACCCAGTCTTTAGGCTGCTGGCATGGTTTTGTGGCCCAACAAAAGATGATCGCGGTCAAAAAACACCACCAAACCACCCAAAAACGCTATTTGTACCTTTCGGGATGGATGGTAGCCGCACTTCGCTCTGAATTTGGTCCCTTACCCGATCAATCGATGCACGAAAAAACCGCGGTACCTGCTTTGATCGCAGAAATCTATGACTTCTTAAAACAAGCAGACGCCATAGCTTTAAATGACCTTTTCAGGAGACTGGAACAAGGGGAAGATGTACAGCAGCAAATAGATGATTTTGAAACCCATGTAGTACCGATCATTGCCGATATAGATGCCGGGTTCGGTAATGAGGAAGCTACTTATCTATTGACCAAAAAAATGATTGAGGCCGGGGCTTGTGCCATCCAGATAGAAAACCAAGTATCCGACGCCAAACAATGCGGCCACCAAGACGGCAAAGTAACCGTGCCCCACGAAGATTTTATAGCCAAGCTAAATGCCATTCGCTATGCCTTTTTAGAACTGGGCGTAGACGACGGCATCATCGTGGCCCGAACCGATTCGGAAGGTGCCGGACTTACGCAAAAATTACCGGTAAGTAAATCCCCAGGTGATCTGGCCTCACAATATTTAGCTTTTGTAGATGCCGAAGAAATCGAGATTACCCAAGCCCGCGAAGACGACGTGCTCATAAAAAGGGACGGGAAATTAATGCGCCCCAAAAGATTGCCCAATGGTTTGTACCAATTTAAAAAAGGCAGCAATATCGATCGGGTAGTACTCGATTGTATTACCAGTCTGCAACATGGGGCCGATCTTTTGTGGATAGAAACCCCTACCCCCGACTTAAAACAGATCGCCCATATGGTAAACCGCATCCGAGAGGTAGTACCGAATGCCAAATTGGTCTATAACAATTCGCCTTCCTTCAATTGGACCTTGAATTTTAGGAACCAAGCCTATGACGATATGAAGGCCGAAGGGGAGAACATGACGGCCTATGACCGTAATAATTTAATGTCGGCCGAATACGATGGTACCGAACTTTGCTTTAGGGCCGATCGTAAGATCAAGAGTTTTCAAAAGGATGGCGCCCTACAGGCGGGTATTTTCCATCACTTGATTACCTTACCTACCTACCATACCACAGCCCTTCATATGAACGACCTTACCGAAGGGTATTTTGGTAATGCCGGTATGTTGGCCTATGTAGAAGGAGTACAGCGCCAAGAAATAAGAAAAAGGGTTTCTTGCGTAAAACACCAACGCATGGCTGGATCCGATTTAGGAGACGATCACAAAACCTTCTTCTCTGGCGACCATGCCCTAAAGGCTGGAGGTGCCAAGAACACTTCTAATCAATTTAAGGATGGGGGCCAAAAGCTAAATCCTAAAAACAAATTGCCGATTGCCGTTTAAAGCATATGATTACCTACAAAAAGACCCGAAGTTTCCTCCGGGTCTTTTTTTGTTTATAACATCTTGACTATTGATGCGGATGTTCCTTCAACAATTCCGCTGGTTCGTAAAAACCGGATTTATCCTTGATACTTTCACGTACCCGTTTCACATCTTGCTCGTAAATGGCCGAGGCTTTGTTCCCAAAACTATTACGTACATAGGTCAAGACCGCTGCTATCTCCTTGTCGTTAAGCATACCTCCAAAGGGGGTCATGGGTACTTGGCCGGGATATTTCTTGCCCTTCACCTCAATGGGCCCCAACAAACCGTTCAAGGTCAGTTTGATCAAACGTTCCTTACTACCGGTAACCCAACGTGAGTTATCTATGGGCGGAAAACCTGAAGCCGAAAGCCCCTTGCCGTTCTCTTGGTGGCAAGTAGCACAAAAACCTTCCCTACCGTAAATCTCATGGCCTTGCATATACAACTGCTTGGCCGCTCCGGTAAGATCGGTCTTCACCTTGTTCTCCTCGGGTTCCATACCCAACCTGTGGTCATTGAAATGGGCCACAATACCTTCGTAAGGTTTTTGCCCCCAGCTATCAAGACCTTTTTCAGCGGCTTTTTCCACAATGGGCAGTCCCACGGGTTTAGGCAACCATGATGCCGCGACCATAGCCTCTAAACGTACCCGGGCATTGTTGTCTTGGGCGGCCTGCAACAACAGTCCGGCTTGGTTCTCCAATTGGTGCCCACTATAACGTAGTACCTTAACGGCTGCCGCACGGGCCCTGTAATCATTTGCCGCCAATAAGATCTGTAATAGTTCTGCATCTACCTGGTTCATTCCCCAACTTACGAAAAGGGCTTCCATTAATCGGTGTTCGTATTGGGCATCGTTTTTATCCAAACCGGCCACCCACTCGTTTAAGGCGGGCATCACTTCGTTTACATCCCTTCCCCTAAGTTCCCTTCTGGAACGGTAGCGGGTTCGGTATTCCGGCAGTTTTAGATTTTCCAATAATTCCGGAATGGATGCCCCGGCCACCTTGGCAGGGGTCACCAAAGGACGCCCTGGATAGGTAACCCTATACACCCGACCATGGGCATGGTCGCGTAAGGGATCGCGGGCATTGTGTTGCATATGGCCAATAAGCACATTATGCCAATCTAAGATATATAGTGATCCATCTGGGGCGAATTCTAGATCAACGGGACGGTAATTCCCATCTTCGGCCACGACCAAATCTTGCCGGTGCTGGCTTAGATAGCCCGCACTTTCGGGATCGTCGGTCATGGTATGTTGCTTGGTGCCTAAAAAACCAATGGTGTTATTGATCAACAAGTCGCCTTGTACCTCATCCGGAAAATGCCTACTCGACACGAATTCGATACCCGAGGTGGGTCGTACCCTATGTTCATCCTCAATAAGGTTATCGGGTAATGGGTTGCCCTCCCCAAAACGGGATTTGATGGTGCCGGGCATCATCCAAGTCACATTCGGGTTAGAGGTATGGGCGAAAAAGTTTTGCCCCCATTCATCGAAGGCGATCCCCCAAGGGTTCGGTATAGGCAATTGGGCACTACGTTCTAAATGGTGTCGTTGGGGACTATAGCGGAAAAATCCGCCATTGGTACCCCGTACAGGTCCGTAGGCCGTTTCTATATTCGAATGTAAAAACACCCCTTCGCCCATATAAATGGCTCCCGATGGATCGGCACAAAAAGCACTAATGGCATGGTGGGTATCGTGATCGTCAAAACCACTGAGGATAACCTCGGTAACATCGGCCTTGTCGTCGCCATTGGTATCTTTTAGCAATACCAAATTGGTGCCTTGGGAAACATAGACCCCTTCTGGGGCAAACTCGAAACCAATGGTCAGGTGCAGCCCATCGGCAAAAGTGGTTTGCTTGTCGGCCTTGCCATCGTTATCGGTATCTTCCAAAATGATCAATTTGTCGTTGGGTTTGCTATCCCCCGCTTTATAATGCGGATAGCTGGGCATGACACCAACCCAAAGCCTGCCTTGGTTGTCAAAGGCCATCTGTACCGGATTGGCTAGATCGTTGAATTCCTTTTCCGAAGCAAATAGCTCGATTTTATAACCCGGGGCCGTTTTTATTTTGGCCAGCGCATCTTCGCCATACAAATAATCAGGATCCCCGTTTTTATGGCTTTGTTTGTAATTGGTGGGTATCTCGGGCAATTTTTTGGTCTTTTTATCGGCGGTGGCCACATCGAAGTCTTCGCCCTGGGCCGCTTTCCAAATGGCCTGATCACGTACGTCGGTCATTTCCCGGATCTTTTCGATCTCTGCCGGATAGTTGTCCGGGCCATAGGGTTTATGTCTTCGGCCGTACACATGCACCCCATTGGGTATTTTAAAATCGTTATGCCAGTACCAGTTCTTATCCATTACGGCCGCATGAACCGCTTCCCTATGTTTTTCGGCCACCGCTTTATTGGCACCGAAAACTTTATCGGCCAACAACTGGGCCATTTTCCGATGTCCCAAATCGTTCAGCTGAAAACCATCGGCCGTTAGGTTTTCATCAGATTCGGCATACCATTGTTTCGAAGGCCCAAAGGCATCTACGAACAAAACACTGTCTTTGGCCGCTACCTCACGCATGGCATCGGCATACAACTTTAGGTTCGCATTTTCCTGTTTCCCATCGGGTAGATCCATTTGACCGGAAAGATCCTCAAAGGCAATGGGCGAGACCAAGGCCAATTTTGGGGCCGACCTACCATTATAGCGCTGGGCCAAAGTATGGTCTATAAAAGCATGTAACTCTGCCTTGTACCGGGCCAGCCCATCTGGGCCCGAAAAAGATTCGTTATAACCGAAAAAGGCTACGATAACATCGGCCTTTAGCATCTCCAACCACTGATCGGGAGTTTCAAAATGCCCTTCGGTGGCGGTTTTCAACCATCCTTTGGACACTTCCCAATGTTCTTTCCAAACGGCTTGCCCCAAGGTATCGGCTCCTGGAAAGGCCCAAGGCGACTTACGGGAAGGATGAGGTCTAAAACCCGGGGTGTTTCCCCCATCGGCCATGTTTCTTATATACAATAGACTATCGGGATAGCGCAATTGCATTTCCGTTTCAAAATGGCCATAATTGATCATACGGGACCCTAGGTTGTTCCCTATCAATACAATGTGGTCCCCTTTCCTGACCTCCATACCCCTTTCGGGTTCACTACATGCCGTTACGGTAAGGAACAATACGGCCATCCAGGCGGTCAAACGACCCCAACTAGACATATTTTTCTTTGTTTCGTGTAATCTCATTTTCCGAAAATCTTAGTAACCCTTATTTTAAATCTGAAGGCTTCAATCCCTTTTTATCCCAAAACTCCTTGCCCATAAAGCCATAGGCGGTAGTAGTATAGGTCCCAACATAGTCAACCTTGGTCCCTTTTTTGGGTACTTTCATATCCAACACATAATAGGTCGCATTCACAACCAAGCGACGCAATCCGCCATTTTCCAAATCGGTGGATGAACCCATAGAGGTATGAAAGGCCAAACCTTTTTTCCCACCGTTCGGATGTTGGTAATCTTTTAACCAAGCCACCGGGATCATTGGATTGTTTTTGGGGCCTGCCAAGGGTTTGTCGCTAGGTCGCATACCAAAAAAACGATCGTTTTTGTCAAATTCCCCGGCACGCTCCAAAACCTGGCCCATGACCAATGGGGTTATGGGTAAATGGGCCACGCGACAACCATATACATCGGTGGGGCCCCAAATCTCGCCATCTTCGATACCCCGCATTATTTTGTGTTTTTCCGCACCTTCGGCAATGATTCCCCGTGTGGATTCATGCTTGTGTTTGCCATGGTGCTTTACGTAATGGTCACCGAACAACAACCCGCCGAATCCGCGGTACCACGGATGCGATGGATCTTCCTTTTTGTAGGTAGAGCTATAATGCACATAGTTACCGGTCTCATTTCGGAAGCCATGGTTAGAGGTACGCAGCCCCACCACGGGCCTCCCGCTCATAAGATAATCGTCTATATGTTTCATTTGATCGTCGGGCAATTTACGCCAACGGGTGTTGATCAACATTAAGTCGGCCGTAGCCAATAACTCCAATCCCGGAATATTGTCGTTCACCTCTGGGTTTACGTTACCCGTTTCCGGGTCAATGGCAAAAAGTACGGTACAATCAAAGCCATGGTGCTCGGCCAAAATCTTGGCCAACATGGGCATCGACTCCTCTGAGCGATACTCCTCATCGCCCGATATCAGTACGATATGCTTGCCTTTACCCGGGCCTTTTTTACCCTCAAAACGGATCCATTCTTGGGCATAACTAGTCATGCACGCCAAAAGAAGCGCGAAAATAATCGTGTTTTTCTTCATTTTTATGGTTTTAAAGCGTCGACTCCCGTACCACCAAATGAGTTTCGACCATTCTAGTTTCATATGTTTCACGAGCCTTGCCCTGTATGCGATCGATGAGCATATGGGCTGCGGTCTCCCCGATGTACTTTCCGTGCTGACTGACCGTGGTCAGGGCCGGACTTACATATTTGGACAGGCGACCATCGGTAAATCCGATGACCCCGATCTCTTCGGGTATATTGCGTTTTTTACGTTTTAAGATATGTAGGGTCTCTATGGCTGAAATCTCATCTAAACAGATTATACCCTGTAGATCTTGATTGGCCAACAGCAAATTCAACAGTATTTCCAAATCATCGTCCTTGCCCACCGGTACCACCCATTTCGCCTCAAAGGGCATGCCTACTTCCTTTAGTGCCCTTTTGTAGCCTTGCAACCTTAAATTGCCGACACTTGAACCTTGTATGGTACTGACCAATGCCACAGGTTTTTTGGCCTTATCCAAAAAATGTTTGGTAGCGGTATACCCGGCCCTAAAGTCGTCTACGATTACCTTGTCGCAAACGATACTGTTCTCAACCCTATCGATCATGGTGAGGGGGGTACCCCCTTCCAAGACTTCTTGTATATGGGTGAAGGCTCCCTTTTGTTGGGTTTCTTTGGCCAAGGATATGATTACCCCATCTACCATACCGGAGTTAAGTACCCCCATGGTTTTTACCTCCTTATCATAAGATTCGTCGCTGATACAGCTAACGATGCTAAAGCCACGGGCATCGGCCACTTTTTCGATTCCGGCAAAAACCTGGGTAAAAAAGTAATTGAGGATATTGGGTACCACCACCCCGATGGTACCCGTTTGTTTGTTCCTCAGGTTTTTTGCCAAAATATTGGGCTGGTAATGATGTTCTCGGGCGTATGCCTGTATTGCATGACGCATTTCGGCCCCGATCTCGTAGCTGTCTTTCAACGCTTTGGAGACCGTAGAGACCGACACCCCAAAATGGGCGGCAATATCTTTTTGCGTCATTTTTGGCATATACCTTCCTTTTGTTTTATAGGTACTGGTTCAATAGATTCTCGAACAACTCCTGCTTTCCGCTAATTTGCTTTGGCTCTCCCTGGGCCTTGGCATAGTCGAACAAATCGGCCAACCCCAGTTTGCCTTGGGTAAACTCCTGTCCTTTACCACTACCAAAGGAGGCATAGCGCTGATTTAACAAGCTGTTATACTGTGACTCGTTCAAAATTTTATCGGCGATGAGTAACGAACGGGCAAAGACATCGGCACCTCCGATATGGGCCAAGAAAATATCCTCGAGATCGGTAGAGTTCCTACGGGTCTTGGCATCGAAATTGATTCCGCCTCCTTGCAAACCACCGGCTTTTAAGAATACCAACATGGCTTCGGTAACCTCTAAGATGTTGTTCGGGAACTGATCGGTATCCCATCCGTTTTGGTAATCGCCACGGTTGGCGTCTACACTACCCAACATACCCGCATTGGCCGCCACCTGTAATTCGTGCTGAAAGGTGTGCTGGGCCAAGGTGGCATGGTTTACTTCTATATTCAGTTTAAAATCGTCTTGCAGCCCATACTCCCTTAAGAAACCTATAGAGGTTGCCGCATCAAAATCGTACTGATGTTTTGAAGGCTCCATAGGCTTGGGTTCTATGAAAAATGTACCATCAAAGCCTTGGCCACGGGCATAATCGCGGGCCATCCCCAAAAAGCGGCCCATATTATCGAGCTCCTGTTTCATATCGGTATTCAAGAGCGACATATAGCCTTCACGACCTCCCCAGAACACATAATTCTCCCCATTCAGGGCTATGGTGGCATCGAGTGCGATCTTAATCTGCGCCCCAGCACGTGCCACGACGTCGAAATCGGGATTGGTGGCCGCTCCGTTCATATAGCGCGGATGTGAGAAACAGTTGGCCGTTCCCCATAGCAGTTTTACCCCGCTTTCGGATTGTTTTTGCTTTAGGTACTCGACTATGGTCTGTATACGCTGTTCCGACCCGGCCAAGGTAGCTGCCTCATCTACTAGGTCATAATCGTGGAAACAATAATACCCAAAGCCCATTTTGGTCAAAAACTCAAAGGCGGCATCGGCTTTTTGCTTGGCCGCGGTTATGGGATCACTAGCCGTCGCCCAAGGAAACTGCTTGGTACCCGGCCCAAACGGATCACCACCTGTTCCACAGAGGGTGTGCCAATAGGCCATGGCGAATTTAAAATGTTCGGCCATGGTCTTGCCTGCCACTACTCGGTTGGCATCGTAGAACTTATAGGCCATGGGATTGTCGGAATCGCGACCTTCAAATTTAATTTCGCCTATTCCCTTAAAATACTCGGTATCCCCTAAAACTGTCATATCGTTTGGTTTAATACTAGCTCCAATTCCCTTTTCCAAGCGGCATAGGCCTTTTGATAATCGGCCACATCCTTAGAAGGGGTTATGGTTGCTATATGGTTGTTTTTACTTGTATATGATTCAAAGGCCCTGTAGCCCCCGGCATGGAGTACACAGGCCTGCGCGGCCCCTATGGCCCCAGTGGTATCGTGAATTTCTATCGAATGCCCAATAAGGTTGCACAAGGTTTGGGCAAAAACCTTGGCCTGAAAAAGATTGTCGTTACCGGCCCGCATAAGGGTAATGGGCATACCTTCTTGTTGCATGATCTCCATACCATAGACAAAGGAAAAGGCAATACCTTCCAAGGCCGCCCTACACAAATGGGCCTTGTTATGTACATTAAAGTTTACATGCAACAAGCGTTGGCCTATTTCGGAATTGTACAACATACGTTCGGCCCCGTTACCAAAGGGCAATATCACCACACCTTCGGAACCCACGGGCACAGATTCGGCCAACTGGTTCATCTCGGTATACGAACCCACGGCCAAATTATCTTTTAACCAACGGTATTGTATGCCGGTACCGTTTATACATAATAATCGTCCGATTCGAGGACCTTCCAAACCATGGTTGATATGGGCAAAATTGTTTACCCGCTGGGTCTCTTGGATCTGGGTATTGTCGGTTACGGCATAGACTACGCCCGATGTACCAGCAGTTAAGGCTACTTCCCCAGGTTGAAATACATTTAAGCTCAAGGCATTGTTCGGCTGATCGCCCGCCCGGTATAGTATGGGCGTACCCGCAGCTAAACCGCTTTCGGCGCCACCCGTTTCACTGACATCGGATTGTACCCCATAGCCGGGAACCAATTCGGGAAGTAGTTCTTTAGATATTTTATAGTGGTCCAAGAGTATTTGGGCCGGGGCATCTTGTTTAAAATCCCATAAGGTCCCTTCGGAGAGTCCGGATGCACTGGTTTGAATCTTACCACTTAAACGGTAGGCGATATAGTCGCCCGGAAGCATACATTTAGCTATTTGAGCAAATATTTCAGGCTCGTTCTCCTTTACCCATTTCAGTTTAGAGGCCGTAAAGTTGCCTGGGGAATTCAATAAGTGGCGATCACAAACTTCGGATCCTATATCGTGATAGGCCCGGTCTCCCAGTTCAACGGCCCTACTATCGCACCAGATAATGGCATCGCGAAGCACTTTTCCTTGGGCATCTACCAACACCAAACCATGCATTTGATAGGCAATTCCGATTCCGTTGATCTGCCCACCTTCTATTTGAAGTTGCCCCATTAGTTTTTGTATCCCTTGGCAAACATACTGCCACCAAAGATCAGGGTCTTGCTCGGCCCACCCGGTCTGGGGTACCGACATAGCCATTTCTTGGCTGGGTTCACTGACCACCCCTAAGGCTTTCCCAGTCTTTTCGTCGACCAAGGCCACTTTTATGGAAGAGCTTCCGATATCGAGTCCTAAATAATACATGCTTGTTGAAAGGCCATGGTTTTAGTTGGCCCTTCTCCCAAATATAACATCTATACACTAAAAAAAGGGGGAATGCCCTTAGGGGTATTTTGTAGCACACACATATACCATAGCGGGAATAAGCAAGCGTATCCCCTTAAAAAACAAGACGTTTAGTGATTTTCGAAACCCAAACTATAACGCTTTCGTAAGTTTCGTACCCGGCATCAACTACTTGGGCCACTTACACAACCCTACCAGTACCCACTACTCGGGATAAACAAAAACTTTGCCCTACTATCCCGAAAACGTTTGAATACTCAACTACCCCTAGAAATTGATGTTCATTCTTGGTTTTGCGGATTTTTACGACTGGTCGGGTCATTTTTATATTCACTTCATTTTATCTTTAGATTCGCCAAAATAGCCACCGAACATGAAAACCACCAAAAACAAACTCTCCATTTTACGGTCCCTCATGGCCGGAATTGTTGCAACAGGGCTTTTTATAGCCTGTAAAGGAGAGACCAAGAAGACAACCCTTACGAAAACGGAAACCACGGTATATACCAACATCATATATATCTTGGCAGACGATTTGGGATATGCGGACTTAAGCTGTTATGGGCAAACCAAGTTCAAAACACCACATATCGATGCCTTGGCCTCCAACGGGATCCGGTTTACCCAACACTATTCGGGCTCAACGGTCTGTGCCCCTTCCCGAAGCGCCTTGATGACCGGACTACATACCGGACACACCCCCATTCGCGGTAATAAAGAGGTACGGCCGGAAGGGCAACATCCAATCGGGGACGAAGTCACCACCCTGGCCGAAATACTTAAGACCAAAGGCTATGCCACTGGGGCTTTTGGAAAATGGGGACTGGGCTATCCGGGTTCGGAAGGCGACCCCATGAATCAAGGTTTCGATAGGTTTTACGGCTATAATTGTCAGCGTATAGGGCATAACTATTACCCGTACCATATGTGGGACAATGACACCAAGGTCATGTTACCGAAAAACGAAGGGGACAAAGAAGGTAGTTATGGACCAAACCTAATCCATGAACAGACCTTAAAATTTATTGAAGACAACAAAGACCGACCCTTTTTTGCTTATGTTCCCTCAATCATTCCACATGCGGAATTAAAAGTACCTGAAGCCTATTTGGCCAAATATCGGGGCAAATTGGAGCCCGAAAAGCACTATAAAGGCTGTGATGCGGGCTGCAAACACTATAAAACAGGAGGCTATGGCTCCCAACCCGAATCGCATGCGACCTTTGCCGCCATGATCCATTTGTTGGATGAACAAGTGGGTGAAATCGTGGCCAAAGTAAAAGAACTGGGGCTTGAAAAGAACACCTTGATTATTTTCACCTCGGACAACGGCCCTCATTTAGAAGGGGGTGCCGACCCCGATTATTTTGACAGCAATGGCCCTTTAAAAGGCTATAAACGTGACCTATACGAAGGCGGAATACGGGTACCCATGATCGCCAGTTGGCCCGGTACCATAACCCCAGCTCAGACGACAGACCATGTCTCGGCTTTTTGGGACGTACTCCCCACCTTGGCCGAACTTAGTGGTGCCACGGTTACGGATACCGTCGATGGTATCTCCTTTTTACCTACGCTTATCGGTCGAGAGCAATCCCAACACGATTATCTGTATTGGGAGTTTCCCGTCAAAAATGCCAAAGCCGCCCAAGCCGTTTTGATCGACGGAAAATGGAAGGCCATACGAAAATTCAAAAATGGCGCCTTTACCCCCTTGGAGATTTATGATATCAGTACCGATATTGGAGAGAACATCGATTTGGCCGAATCGCAACCCGAATTGGTATCCAAGGCCTTGGACCTTATTGAGGAGGCCCATGAAGATTCAAAGGAACCTATGTGGAACTTCAATCTTCTTCAAAGTGAATAATCCTATGTTTAGAACTTTGTATTTTCTGGGCATGGTTGTGGGCCTAACCCTAGGCTCTTGTTCGGATGCTACCCGTTTTAAGGTACCACTACAGGCCAAATTTAAGTCGGCGGAAGCCTATACCCAGGGGAATGTTTTGACCGTTACGACCGGGACCTTCGAAAGAACATGGGAATTGACCGAGAATGGTTTGGTAACACGCACCTTAGCCTCGGATGGAGCTTTTGAAATTTTGGGGGATATCCCAGAAATGGTCGATTGGAAATTACCGGGTATCTTGAACCCTAACGCTCCCGGCCAATTGATCTCGCTCTCGGCAAATGCAGCGAACGATCAAGATTTTACCAACGAACATCTAGAAATCTCGGCCGAGTTCGATTACCCTGAACAAGGCATACGACTTAAATATGTTATTTGGGCCTATCCGGATGCCCCGGGTCTGCGAACACAACTCTTTCTGAAGAAAAACAGTGATGATCTTCCCTTTACCGACCAAGAAGAAAAAGGTAGGGCCGAATACCTCCCCTTGGCCCATACCGACCAAACGCACCAATTGATCGGGTATTACAACGACACCCAACACAGAAACACCCACGCCAATGAGATTTTAAAGGATAGTTTGCTTAATGGGCAATTTTATCAAGATTGGGCCAATATAGTGGTGCTGCGTCAAGAAAACAAAGGGGTAATGCTGGTACAGGAGTCCCATAAATGTGTTAACCAAGCTGGGATTTTTACCGGAGGATACCTTTTGGATTCCCTAGGGCTTTCCGCTACCGGATTGGGCATTGACCATGAACATATCACCGAAAACTACCGCCCATTATGGGCCTATTGGACCATTGGTTTTCAAGGTGATACCACCGAGCTTCAAACCGCACTTAAACGTTTTGACCGGATGCGCTATCCCATAGATCCAAAGCGGGATATTTACATTATGGCCAACAACTGGGGCACTGGCAGCTCCGGGGAACAGAGTAAATTCGCTTCTAGGGAAGAAAACATCCTAAAGGAAATCGAAAGCCAAAAAGACCTAGGTATCGATCTACAACAGGTAGATGACGGATGGCAGGGTCTAGACTATAATAATTGGGATTATGTGGCATCGGCCTCTAATGCTACTTACGGTACTTATGATGTTTATCCGGAAGGGTGGAAAAACATCAAAAAAGCGGCAGCCACCTCCGGACTTCGATTGGGGCTCTGGGCCGCTTCACACATACCAGGCGAGGATCTATTGAAACATTTTAAATCTGGGGGCTTTACCTCATACAAATTAGATTTTGCCAATCTCAACACCTACGACAAGTTCCACGATTTCGTCAATAAGGTCAGAACATTTATTTTGGCCACAGACCATAAAGTAAGGGTGAATTGGGACGTTACCGAGAACCCGGCCCGGATCGGATACTTCTTCGGGCGGGAATATGGTAATATTTACCTAGAAAACCGAAAGCCTAAAACGCCCGAAAACGTCATCTACAAACCCTATTTGGTATTGCGAGATGCATGGCAAGTTGCCCGATATACCAATTTGAACAAGTTTCAAGTATCTATCCAAAACATTGAAATGGTAGACCGTAACGGAAGTGATGCCTACTTGCACAACCATCCGTACAGTGTCGCCATTGCCTTAATGGGCTCCCCTATCTTTTTTCAGGAAACCCAATACTATTCACAAGAGGCCCGAGATCAAATCCGGCCCTTGATTACAGCCTACCGAAAACATCGCCATGCCATGTACCAAGGCTATGTTTTTCCTATCGGTGACACCCCTGATAATGCCTCTTGGACGGGTTTCCAGAACCATAATTTCAACTCCAACGATGGCTATCTTACCCTTTTTAGGGAGTTGAACAATCGGGATAATGAACATGCCGTACAACTCCATTTACTAAAGGGCAAACAAATTATACTGACCGACCTGATGACCCAAGAAACAGTTACTAAGCAGGTAGATACGAACGGTTGGATTCAGTTTAGCATGGATACACCTGCCGACTTTAGGTTTTATAAATATCGTACCCCATAAAAACAACGCCCGTTGTATGCAATAAACCGTTTGTAGCCCCAAACAGGTTGTTCAAGGAAAAAACCTCAAATCCAAGGGAGTTTTACTTACATTAAGAACTATTGGCCTTAACCTAAATTAACAACCTTTATCCCTACAAACCAACAAGCCATGATTCGCGTATGGGTAATTTCTCTAATTTCGAACCTTAGTATTCGGAGGTCTCCTTTATTACTAATGCTTCTTTTATTGGGCTGCTTTTCCTGTAAAAAGAAACAAAACACTCCTCTCGAATCACCTCCAAATGTACTACTCATCTGTATTGACGACCTTCGTAATGACCTAGGTATCTATGGAAATACCGTGGTAAAAAGCCCAAATATAGATGCACTGGCCGCTTCTGGGCATGTGTTCTTACACCATTATGTGCAATCGGCCATTTGTGGTCCGTCTCGCTCTTCTTTTCTTACGGGGCGAATCAGTCAGCAATGGGATCCTTGGACCGATTATAGAGCAACCAACCTGGAACCTGAAACCCCCATTTCATTGCCCCATTTGTTCAAAAAAAATGGGTATCGAACCGTGGGTATCGGTAAAATAAGCCATGAGCCGGGTGGTGTACTCGATTCATTACAGACTAAAGCCCAAATACCTTTTAGTTGGGACAGCACCTACACCTCGGTTGGTCGTTGGAAAACCCCTTGGCGATCATTTTTCGCTTATGCCAATGGCGACGCACACAATAAGGTTATGGGTGTTGGCCTAAATACCCCCCACCTGCCCTATGAAGCTGGCGATGTAAACGAAATGGGCTATCCCGATGGACTAAATACCCAAGAAGCCATTAAACATTTGGAAAGGTTTAAAAAAACCGGGGAACCTTTTTTCTTGGCCCTAGGTTTCAACAAACCCCACTTACCCTTTAATGCCCCTAAAAAGTATTGGGACCTATACAATGCTGAGGAAATACCCTTAGCCTCGAACAATTTCGTACCAAAAAACCTAAACAACCCTTACAGTATTAACCAAAGTCCTGAACTAACTACCCATTACCCATGGCCCGAAGGCCCCGGTAAAGTGGGCGAAGCCAGTGCCAGAAAACTAACCCATGGTTACTACGCCTGTATCAGTTATATCGATGCCCTAGTAGGCCAACTGACAGCCACCTTAGAACGACTTGAACTAGACGAAAATACGGTCGTGGTACTTTGGTCCGATCATGGGTGGCAACTGGGGGAGCATACCATGTTCGGAAAAATGTCCAATTTCGAAGTGGCCACGGCAAGCCCATTGATCATTCGATTACCCCAAGACAAAAAAGGAGGTAAAACACACACCCAGTTCGTAGAGTCCGTGGATGTCTACCCCACCCTCGCCAACATTTGCGAACTACCCCTCAACACCGATTTAGATGGCCAGAGTTTAACCCCGATCATACACAACAACGCCCCCGGTAAAGGGTATGCCCGAAGTTTTTATTATCGCAAGGGCGCCTTGGGTAAAAGTCTGCGTACCCCAAGACACCGTTTTGTACGTTGGGCCAACGATCAAGATAGCACCTTGGCATTGGAGCTATATGACCATAAGTTAGACCCGAATGAGAATAACAATATCGCTTTGGAACACCCCCATCTAACCGATTCGCTAAGCCGCTGGGTCGGAAATCTTAAATATCTCGACCCCGATGCCCCCTTTCGTTACGGGTGGGAATAGCAATATGTATTAAATCGAAACGAACTACTCTTCCACCCGTAGGACTTCTTTTGCCGGCAGGTTAGGATATTTTTGATGTGGTTCTTGCTGGTACCAAAAGGCCACCGAAGATACATCGTCTTCCAACGGAAAATAATTGCCATCATCGTCCCAGCCCAACACTTGTACGGTAACCCTTAGATCGGACTGAAAACGGACCGGGTCATAAATATGCCATCTATATTGTCCGAATCGCCCATGGGCATCGCCATTGTGCATGGTTTTGTAGAATCCGGCATACGGGGTACTGTAATCTGTATATTCCTGTTTATTTCCTTCTTTATCAAAGGACGCATAACCCCAAGACCCCAAAAAGTAATCTTCTTCCCCCGTCGTATTTATGGTGGGGTATTTTTCGTCGCCATCGATAAAGAATTTTACCTCGCCTTCGCCCCACCACCGGTCGCTATAGGTACCCCGAGATAGAAATGTGCCAACATATTGGCCCTTGCCCTTTACACCATCCAAAATGATATATTCTTTTTGAAAGGGTACTTTTTTCAACCTTCTAAATTGGGCATGGAAATAAGCCGCCTCTTTGGGTACTTCGGTCAGGGTATAATTTACCTGATAGAACAATCGGGTACGTGTATCGGCTTTGTTCTCAAGGGTTATCTTAAATTTTTTTCGAAAGGGCATTTGCCAAAAGCTATTAAAACCGTTTAAAGGATTAACACTGACCGGCAAAGAGTTTATGGCCACTTGATTTTTATGATCCCAGGCATTACAGAAAAAATCGCCCAAAGGTACCTCTACCGAAGGTTCGGTCTCATCGTCCCAATAAAATCGAAGTATCCGTAGTCGGTCGTTCCCATCCCGGGCCGGGGTAAGCCAGATATGATTAATGATCCCTGGTCCCTCTGCTTCAGCCAACACCCGAGTTTCCCCAGGTTGGATAAACAGATATGGATTCGTTTTCCATCCGTATTTTTTGGAGGCCCTTGTTGCATTCCCTTCCTCGGGACTCAACATGCCCCCTTTTCCTTTTTCCCCACTTAAATTCTCCGGACTTATGGAACGCGATTCACCGTCTGACAATAGGTAAAGGTTATTTACCCCCGGTACCGCCATAGGTACATGATACGTTTTACACGCACTAAAGATTACTATTACCAAAAGGGATGGCAGCCATTTTCCTTTCATTTCACAAGGTTTTTATAGGTTTATACTTTTTAAAGAATCCGATGGGCACCCCATATCGAACTCCCTTCAACTTATATACTTCACACTCCCTAAAAAGTCCCAACAAGATTGGCTATTATTTTTTCGCGCTTTTAAAAATAGGGTTCCTATGTATCCTACATTTTCCAAACCTCAGGTGTTAACCTTTTTGTTGAAATGGCATTAAGGCAAAAAATATATCATGAAAACAGTTCAGAACCTTTTGTTGATTGGCACGGTCATTTTACTTTTAACTTCTTGCTCTAAAGATGATGATGGCCCCAAATTCGAAGCACCGGAGTTCAGCTATAGCGAAACCACGGTCCCTATTCTATTTTCTACTTCCGGAAGCTTAAGTGCCCCGAACGTTAATTGGAACAATGCCCCCGGTGCCTTTAGCATTAGTCCTTCAATAATCGGACTTAGCATTAATGCCCAAACCGGCACCCTGAGTTGGGATAGAAGCCTACCTCCGGGAACCCACCAAATCGTAGTTACAGCCACCAACCAGGCCGGAAGCCAAGACCAACAAATTAGCCTAGAGAATCCATTCCATGGTATTTTCACCGGAAGCTATGTAGGTAGTTCGGGCAATACTTGGTTTTATGAACTCGAATTCGATGCTAATGGAGGTATGCTTACCCGCGAAGACGATGAAAACGACCCTACTTTGGGCACGGGCACCTATACCCTTAGCCAAAATACCATTTTGGCCAACTATACCTACGATGTAGGCGGTAGTGAATACTCCCTAAAACTAGATCTAAACCAAACCACCAATATGGCAGAGCTTGACGGGGCTTGGTACTACAACTTCGATGCCGAGGAAAGTGAATTAGGTGGTACGGTATTGGTTACTATGGAATAAAACCGAAGGAAGCGGGGAATTGCTATATTTGATAGAACTTTTCTCCTAAACTGTGGAAACCGACTTACTCGCCTTTTACGGATGGTGGCAATTTGCCGTTTGTACCTTTGCCTTCGTCTCTTTAATGGCCATTTGGTGGCATATCGGTAAAAAGCAACAAGATTTGGGACAGGTATGGTTGGCCCTATCGTTATTGGCCTGGGGTTTTTCCGGTTTGATCGAAGTTTTTTTTGCCTACGGAATTTTTAAAGGAGACCTATACCTTGACGGATGGCGCAGTATCTTCTCGCTGTTTAACAGCCTGTTCATTTTACTGGCCCTACCTTGGTTCCGATATTTACCCAAGCCCTTGTTACCATTAATTAAAGGCGGACATTGGGGCTATATCATTGGTATTCCCTTTTTATTTTGCCTAGGCCCCACCTTACATAAACTTATAGCCGGACGAGCCTATGGCCCCATACACGAACCCGATGTCTACTATGCCTTTTTTACCTTGATATTTTTGGCCGGGGTGCTTTGGGAGTCTTTCGCCCGACGTAGGCTTAAAATGCTATCGTACCTGTCGTTGGTCTGTATCTTGATCATTTTGGTGGCCCAATTGCTAAAATTGGGCAGCTCTGCAACCAACTTGCTTTTATTCTCAGCCATATTCAAGACCAGCCTGATCATGCTCTTTTTTGCCTTGGCCCTTAGCTGGGTAAAGGAATTGGCCGAAAACTTGATTCCCAAATCCGAAAATCTGAGCCTGACCTTTTTCCAAGAAAAAAACGATAGTGGTAAAAACCTAGCTTGGATCAGTTTGGGCGGATTTCCGGGAACGGCTTCACGGAAGATACTGTTAACCCCTTCGCTATACCAGTTGCTGTTGCTTTTTGCCAAACGCAAAAAATCAGACGTCGAAAACTGGTTAGAGATACGTCCGAAAAACTTCGATAGCAACGGGCGGGAATATGATATCAATGATCATAATCAGGTAAAACGTTTGATCGTTTCCCTGCTCGATGGGCTTTATGGGAAAGGCAATTGGAGCAAAGAACAGCATTTAGTACCCCTGAAAAACGTATTGTTCGAAATGTCGGAAAGCCGGGACAGGAAAATCCGACTAGCCATCCCAAAACAAAACATCTTCCTATAAAACAACAACTTAACCCGTGCCACGTCGGTAAAACAGCTACCGACATCTTGTAATTCTTTCAGACATTTTATCGCATTCCAAACCGGTTTACCCAAATTCGGCCCAAACCAAAACTTGGGATATGAAATCCATAAAAACCTTAGCACTTGTCTTACTACCCCAACTCACTTTCTCAAAAGGTCTCGACGAAAAAATCAATGATGCCTTTATGCCCTTTGCGGTTTGGTGGGAAAATTTCATTTTAGGCACCATCACCCTTTTTGGGGCCCAAATTCCTATCGTATTGATTCTGCTTTTGGGCGGAGCCCTTTTCTTTACCCTATACTTTAAAGGCATTAATTTCAGGCATTTCGGTACGGCCCTTAAAGTGGTCCGTGGCAAATATGATGCCTTGGAAAAATCGGAAGATGATACCGACGACGGAGAGGTAAACCATTTTCAGGCTTTGGCCACGGCCGTATCGGGTACTGTGGGGCTTGGTAATATCTCCATGGTGGCCGTAGCCATTTCTATTGGGGGGCCCGGGGCTACCTTTTGGATGATCTTGGCCGGGCTATTGGGCATGTCTACCAAATTCGTTGAATGTACCTTGGGGGTCGCCTACCGTGATGTAGACGCAGAAGGAAAGGTTTTCGGAGGGCCTATGTATTACCTCAGCCGAGGCTTACAAGAAAGAGGACTACCCAAATTGGGCAAATTACTGGCGGGTATTTTTGCCATGCTTTGCGTGGGTGCTTCCTTTGGGGGCGGTAATGCCTTTCAAACCAATCAGGCCGCGGCCCAATTAATGCAGCAATTGGGTTTTGAACACCACGCCTCGGGTAGTTTGATCGGCTTGGTGTTCGCCCTATTGGTAGGTATTGTTATCATCGGTGGCATTCGACGCATTGCCAAGGTCACCGAAAAAGTGGTGCCCTTTATGGCCGTATTATATGTTGCCGCGGCCTTATTTATATTGTTCTCCAATGCCGCCCTTATCGACGATGCTTTCGCCCTGATCTTTAGCGAGGCCTTTAGTCCAAGGGCCACCATAACTGGGGGTGCCGCCGGGGTTATTATCCAAGGCTTCCGGCGTGCGGCCTTCTCCAATGAGGCCGGGGCAGGCTCGGCCGCCATCGCCCATTCGGCCGTAAAGACACGCTATGCCGCCTCCGAAGGTTTGGTCGGTCTTTTGGAACCCTTTATTGACACGGTGCTAATCTGTACCATGACCGCCTTGGTCTTGGTTATCTTTAATATAGAGGGGGCCTTTACCTATGGTGATGTTATAAACGGTCAGGCCCTTATGGCCGACGGTAGTCGACTCGGTGGTATCAACCTTACTTCCATGGCCTTTGAAAGTGCCATTCCCGGGGCATCTTACGCCTTGGTCGTTGCCGTGGTGTTGTTCGCCTTTTCCACTATTCTTTCTTGGTCTTACTACGGCCTCCAGGCCTGGAAGTATCTGTTTGGTAGAAGTAAGTGGAGCGATCTGATCTATAAGTTCATTTTCCTCTGCTTCACCGTACTTGGGGCGGCCATAACCCTCGATGCCGTTATCAAATTCTCCGATGCCATGATACTCGCCCTGGTATTTCCGAATATGATCGGGTTATTATTGTTATTCCCCCGGGTGCGACAAGAACTGGTCACCTATCTATCCCTCATTCGAAAAAAATAAGTGAAAGATTGGATCTAGGAGTGCTTTCTTAACTCCTTCTTAAATAAATACCGGTATTTGTTAAAAAAATAAGGATCCTTGCATTTTTACGTACCTTAAGGGCACAACGAACGCAACTTAACACCACAATGCCTGTATTCAACTTTACCCTCAACAAGAAAAAAACAAGTTTGGAGGCCGAAGGGGACACTCCCCTGCTCTGGGCCCTAAGAGACGAACTGGATTTGGTAGGAACCAAGTTCGGTTGTGGCGTCGGTCAATGTGGCGCCTGTACCGTACATATAAACGGTACGGCCACACGAAGCTGCTTAACTCCGCTTTCTGCCATAGATGGCATGGAGATAACCACCATTGAAGGGCTTTCGGAAGACGGTACCCACCCCGTACAGGAAGCCTGGGCCGAACTCGATGTACCCCAATGCGGCTATTGCCAGGCCGGACAGATTATGACCGCTTCGGCATTTTTAAAAGAGAACCCGAACCCCAGTGGGGAAGAGATCCGCGAAGCCATGCACGGTAATATATGCCGTTGTGCCTCCTATAACCGAATTGAAAAAGCCGTCGCCCTGGCCGCTACCAAAAATGCCTAACCCCTAACGGAACCCATCATGACTACGAAAATCACCTTTAACAGAAGGAACTTTATACGTACCTCATCCTTGGCCAGTGGGGGTATGCTCGTTGGCTTTAATTTCTTTACCGCTTGTAAAGACAATGCCAAGCCCCCCGTAGATTTGGCCCAGCTCGATTATAACGATTTCAATGCCTTTATCAAGATAGCCGATAACGGAAAGGTAACGATCTTTTCGCCCAACCCGGAAATCGGACAAGGGGTTAAGACGGCTATGCCCATGATCATTGCCGAGGAACTCGATGTGCCTTGGGAAGACGTGCATGTGGCCCAAGGAAAACTGGACACCCAAAATTACCAGCGTCAGGTGGCGGGCGGAAGCCAAAGTATCCGTTTTGGCTGGGATGCCCTACGCCAGACCGGTGCTACCACCAAACAGATGCTTATACAAGCGGCCGCGGCCAAATGGGGCGTAGACCCAAGTAGCTGCACGGCCTCGGAAGGTAAAATAACCAATGCCAATGGCGATGTATTGGGTTATGGTGATGTCGTAAAAGAGGCGGCCCAATTGGAGGTACCCGAAGACGTTAGCTTAAAAGACCCCAAAGACTATAAGATTATTGGGCAAGGCAAACGAAACGTGGACCTGAAAGAAATCGTAACCGGGAAACCTTTGTATGGTCTAGATTATAAAACCGAGGGTATGTTACATGCCTGTGTGGTACGCCCACCGGCCTTTGGCAAGACCCTGGACAGTTTCGACGACACCGCTGCCCGGGCCATAACCGGAGTGGTAGACGTAGTGCAGATCGAGGATAAAATCGCTGTTTTGGCCAAATCGACCTGGGCCGCCATGAAGGGTAAAAGAGCAGTTGTCGCCCAATGGACCACCCCGAAAAACTTGGAAAGTACGACAGACCACGACCGTATACTATCCGACATTCTCGATGGTGACGACTTTGAGGTAAGACGCGAAGACGGCGATGTAAAAAAAGCCTTTGCCGAAGCCGACGAGGTAGTAGAGCGAACGTATGAATCGCCCTTTTTACCACATGCCTGTATGGAACCCATGAATTTTTATGCCGATGTACGTTCGGATAAGGTCCATTTGGTCGGGCCCATCCAGACCCCGGCAGGTACTGCTGGCAGGGTTGCAGAAATGTTAGGTCGTAAAGAAGAAGAGATAGAACTTGAAATGACCCGTATGGGCGGGGGCTTTGGACGCCGGTTGTACGGTAACTTCGTGATGGAGGCCGCTGCCATTTCGGGTAAAGTGGGCAAACCCGTAAAAATGGTCTGTTCAAGGGAAGACGATATGGAAATGGGTATTTTCCGTATGGCCATCAAATACCGTATAGCGGCTTCGTTGAAAGATGGCAAAATTACCGGCTACCATTTAAAGGAAGCCGCCGTAAACAGCAATATGTACGGACTTATACCCCACTTTTTCCCGGCCGGATGCATCCCCAATTATAAGGTAAGTACCCAAAGCCATAAAAGCCCCATTACTACCGGGGCCTGGCGGGCACCCTATACCAACTTTTTGGCCTATGCCGAACAAAGCTTCTTCGATGAATTGGCGGCCAAACTTGGGCAAGACCCCGTACAATTGCGTATAGACCTGTTGCAAAACGTAAAAGGTACCGAAGACGAGAACATCCAATATTCGGGCGAACGCATGGAAGGAGTTATTAAACTGGCGGCCGAAAAAGCCAATTGGGGGAACCCAAAAGAGGGGGTTTACCAGGGCTTTGCTGCCTATTACAGCCACAACACCCATGTGGCCGAAGTAGCGGAAATTGAACTGGAAAAAGGACTACCCGTGGTTAAAAAGGTAATCGTTGCGGTAGATTGCGGCATCGTAATCAATCCTTCGGGCGCCAAAAACCAAATAGAAGGTGGGGTTATCGACGGTATTGGCCATGCCATGTATGGCGATTTTAGCTTTGATGCCGGTAGGCCCAACCAAATGAACTTTGACACCTATCGCTTGATCCGTATGAAGGAAACGCCGATCGTTGAGACCCATTTCGTTGAGAACACCCTCTCACCGACCGGACTGGGCGAACCGGCGTTACCACCTGCAGGTGGAGCCGTGGCCAATGCCATTATGGCGGCCACGGGCCAACGTCTCTTTAAACAGCCTTTTGGGCCCCAGATCAAAGGGGTAACCCAAGAGCTCATAGGATAACCCTTTCTTTTATACAAATGTAAAACGGCCCCGAATTCGGGGTCGTTTTTACTTTTAGACTGGCAAAATTAAGGGCTTATAGAATTCAAACATACTTCGCGATTTCCATCATTTTTTTCCCATTACCAATAACAAACAAGCCGGTTGTCCTAACCCAAATACACTAAACCCCCTTATCGATGAACAGCATAAAACTTACGACAAGTAAGACTAACCTCCGATAAACACATACATTTTCTTGTATTACACAACATATTAAACCTACATATTAATGAATACCCTAGTTTTACCCTACTTAGGCCTAATCTTTTAAAGTGTATTCCAATATGTTGTAGGCATACAACCCCTAAGCAAAATTGGAAACATGGCCCTATTAAAGCAAGCTATGCCGAGACTGAAAAAAATGAATCACAATTTGAACATATCTAAACTTCACCTATGGATGGCCCTTGGCCTAACCATAGCATTTCATATGACTGGGCTCTCCCAAGACATGTTATTTGTTCAAGGCGCCCGATTTTATACTTTTGACCCAGGAACGATTTGTGTTGTTGGCGGCCCTGCTACACCTGAGGTTGCCGGTGAGGTATTTATTTCGATATTTTATGACAATGATGATTGTACCGGTAGTGGTTGTGCCGGGAACCTAAACTATAATGGAGGTACTAGCAGATACTTTTATCACGATGTAACCTTGCCGCGTGGGTATCGTTTTGCCCGAAGTGGCAGTAATGTAACTAACAATTCAACCACTAATTTTGCCGGAAATCAACGTCCAACTATTGTCAGTTTTTCCAATAACGATAGAACCGCAAGAATACGGGGGCGCGATTTAACCTTTGGGGCAACCGGAGGTAGAGCCAGCTTTAGGGTGCAGGTATTGCGGGGATCCAATTTAACCTATAGAGATGATTATATTATTACCTCGCCCTCTTATAGTTTAGCCCGAAACCGAATTAACATTGGCGACCGCACCTCTTCAGGCACCATATATGACGCTATTAGTGGCTCACAAAATTCTTGTGGTCCCCCAACCTTTAACGACCATAGTGCCAACCATCCAGAAAATCAAGCTGGAGTCGTTACCACAATACCTGCCGCCAACCCAAGTTCGGGGATGACCTATACCCTACAATCCGGGTTAGACTCTAACCATTTTAGTTTTAATGGGAATACAAGGGAGCTATCACTTAACGCTCCAAAAGATTTTGAAAACCCTATAGACTCCAATACTGATAATGTCTATGAACTTGAAATAGAAGCCTGTAATGCATACGGAAATTGCAGTACGCAAAGAACACGAATTACCATTACCGATGTCGTAGAAGTAGACCCTTGTGATGCGCAAGCCTCTGGAAACACCGACACCGACGGGGATGGAATCAGTGACATTTGTGATTTGGATGACGACAATGATGGTATACTTGACGCCATAGAAGGAAACACGGATATGGACGGGGATGGCCTTCCGAATTCCAGAGACACCGATAGCGATGGCGACGGCTGTTCCGATGCCAATGAGGCCTACAACCTAGTTACAGCCGACGGCGGCGATGGCCCGGAATATGCCAATGCCGATACAGCGATTTATAACGATGGTTCCGGTATCATCGATGCGAATGGTAGGGTAAGCTTGACCAACTACCCCAATCCGGTTAACAATAACTGGCGTACAGACGATTTCAGAAACTCTGTCTGCGCCCCTTTACCTGATATGGTGCCTCTTTTTAGCCTATCCGATGGTATTGTAAATGGTATCGAAGACCAAATTTTCATCGTGAAAATCAAAGAAATCAATGGGGGCGATTCCGACCCGAACATTCCTTTGGTGGTGCGTATCAATCGCTCAAACGACGTCAACTTCACTTTCGATCGTAACTTACAAAGCCTAACCGTTAACGGCAGTTCTGAAACCCTGCAAAATAGTGATTGGACTTACAATTCCAGTGACCCTACCTATCATATATTCCGGTTTAACGGAACCTTAGCTGCCAATGGACTCACTGCTTTTGGCTTTAGGGCATCTTATAATGCCAACAACACTAAAGGAAAGGTCAATTTTACGGCTTCCATAAGCCCAGGATCGGGAGGGGATAGCGAACCGGGTAACAATATTGATGTTGAAACCTTGGTTTTCTTTCCGGAATAGTAATATAAATACCTTTTAAGCTCTTTTCTTGGCCCAAAGATCGGCAAGACCCTAAAACCTAAAACTCGGAAGGGTCGTGATAACCAAAGTAAAACAATTGATTCCCGTGATTTTTGATTAAACTCCTTACCTTTTCTAAAGCATCAAGCCTTTGTTTATTATCTACGGCCCTAATTGTGGCCAATTGATCTACCGGATGGTTTTCATTTTCCAGCTCGGCCCTTAGATAATAGGCATCACCCGCATAAAACAACCATTTTTCCGATTGTTTCACAGATACGCCGCAATGGCCTAGGGTGTGCCCGAAAAGTGGAATAAGGTATATTTCAAAAGGCAAATCAATTTTGCGCGCCGATAACCCCAGCCAAGTACTATCGTTTGTAGGGTATAATGCAAGATCGGGCTTATGGGCCATTTGATAGGGTAAATACCTGTCGTTACCTTGAACGAAAGCTTGGTACTCTTCCTGTGAAAGATGTATGCGGGCCTGAGGAAAATCGGCCAAGCCCCCAATATGATCGGGATCTAAATGGGAGATAACAATATCGGATACCTGGGCCGGGTCTAAGCCCAGCCGTTCTATTTGCCTGTAAGCGGTACGTTCTTCATCGAATTGAAAGCCGGTGAGATCTATCAACTCCTTCCCCAAAGTTTGAAAGGGTGCCCTAGTTTCATTTAATCCTATTCCGGCATCAATAAGGATCAAACCTTGGTTATGTTCAATAAGTAAGCAATGCCCAATGGCCGAGCCCATGGGCGATTCTATCTGTACACAGTTTAGATGATGGACCTTCATCATATTTTTTGATTGACAATCCAATGTACACATTATCAACGAACTATCTGCAATCCCAAGTATATTTAATGGTTTGATAACACTGCCCCAAAGTCAAGTTTTTAATGTACCGCAAAATGCATAGGTAAGAATCCCTACGGCCTCATGGCCAAAACTATAACAACTGCAATCCATTTACCAGCAACACCCGAACTCCTACAACAAAAACCAAGGCCGCCGTAACCCTTCGAATGGCCTGGGGCGAGAGTTTGTTTAGACTGATCCGGATCCCGATTTGCCCGCCCAGTAGTACGGCCCCACCTAAAACGAAGGCCTCGGGCCAGGGCAGCGATAGGGTGTCGGCATGAAACAATCCTACTAGGCCAGACACCGAGTTGACCAAAATAAAAAAGCTTGACAAGGCAGCCACTACCAAAGCCTCTTTCCATTTGATATAATGTAACAAAGGCGCCAAAAAAATACCGCCCCCAATACCAACCAAACCCGATAGCATACCTATGCATCCACCTACCAACACATTAAAAAATAAGGGATAGTTTTTTGCTTCACCGGGACTTCGTTTGGGTTGCCAAAAAAGAAAAATCGCTGCCAAAATCAAGGAAGTACCCAACAAAACAAAAAACAGTTCTTCACTCAATCGAAAACGGGCACCCAAGTACGCCATGGGAATACTCGATACAATAAAGGGCATAAAGGCCTTGAACCTAAAATAGCCTTGTTTGACAAACCAATAGGTGCTACCCCCTACCACAATGATATTGCAGAGCAAGGCCAATGATCTAATGGTAAAAAAACTGGTAATAAACAGGGCTAAAATGGCCAAATAACTAGAGCCGCCACCAAAACCCACTGCAGAATAAAAAAGGGCTACCACCAAAAAGAGTACGGCCAACCCTAGTAATGGTCCTATATCCATACTTAAGACCATACTTCCTTTTTTAAGCTTTCATAGGCTTCTATCGTATCTATATCTCGATATGGCCCGGGAAATGTCACTTTCCCCACCTGTTCTTTATTCGTTTGAATAATGGATTTTGCCCCGGTCTCATCTCGAAGTCCCAATAAACTGTTGAAATGGGCCTTCCCAAATATAGCCGGTACACCTTGGGTGTCGGTATAGGCAGTAATCCGTATGTCTGTAGGATTGTTTAGGAATTGCATTAAACTTTTTAGGTGAGACGTACCTATTAAAGGTAGATCGCACAACTGCACCAATAGCCCATCTAATTCCGGTTGCTGATCTAATATCCATTGCAGACCAGCGGCAATAGAGGTACCCATACCCTGTTCCCAATTGGGATTGAATACCGCAGGAACACCCGTTGGAGCTATACTTTTCGCTATTTGTTGATGGTCACTCCCCAAAACCACACAGCTCGTGTTAGCGCCAGCCCCCTGTACTTGGGTTATAGCATGTGCTAAAACGGTCTTTGTACCCCAAGGCAGTAATTGTTTGGGTTGCCCCATTCTTCGGGAAGCCCCTGCCGCCAATACAATTATCCCAATGTTTTTTGAGGTTTCGGCATCAGTCATGAATCCCTTCTTTTTTCTCACGTAACGATTGGGGCTGTTGGTGGCGTATGACCGCCAATATCTCGGCCATTACCGAAATAGCTATTTCCTGAGGGGTCTCGGCCCCAATATTGAGTCCGCTTGGGCCATGGATCGTATCGAAAAATATATCAGGCACATCTTCTTGAAACTCCAAAAGTTGGTTGAGCAATTTCTCACGTCGTTTAGCCGGGCCTAAAACACCCAAATAAGCCATTTCTTTATAGCTTATGGCCATCAAATATTTTAGGTCTTTGGTAAAACTATGGGTCATGAGTACTACGGCCGTTTGGGAATCAAGTGCGTAATCGGCCAAACCGGTTTCATCGAGATATAAAAAACTATCAGAGCCTGGGAAATCTGATTGGGTCTTAGCTTCGTCGGGAGCTGCAATAATGGCTACTTCCCATCCGGTAAGGGCGGCATATTTACAGAGTTCCACGGCATCGTGTTCGGCACCAACAATAACAAGTTTAAAGCGAGGCGCCAGTTGTTGATGATATGTTTCCATACCCTCAACCTGTAACAACCCTATATCAGCTTGGGCCGATAATCGAAGCCAGCCGCCCGTAGACTTAAAGAAAGTACCACCGACATAACGATGGGACTCTTCCCTCGAAAAGATGGACTTTAACTCCAAGGGTTCCCGTTTTGACATGCCCTTTCGAAAGTGCGTAACAAAGTCAGTTTGGAGCTTCAAGGGTTCGATCAAAATATAGAGTAAACCCTCGCATCCCAATCGAAAACGACCATCGTAAGTAATGAGTTTGGGTTTCCCCTCTGTAAAAACCGATTGGGCCTGCACCCAAATCTCTTTTTCGACACAACCCCCACTTACAGCCCCTGCCATGGCCCCATCGGAACGCATGAGCATACGAACCCCCGGACGACGATACGAACTACCCTCCAAGGCCACCACCGAAACGAAAACGGTAGGCAAACCCAAAGTTTCGGCCTCTAGGGCCGCCTCCACTATATTTTTAAGTTCGTGCAACATGCTTTGTACACCCCTAAAATAGGGAAAAAGCAGTTGTGGGCCTGCGCCAATTTTTTGTTAAAAATCAAGGGACTGTTTCGCGTGCTTTCCATGAGATATACCAATCGCTATGCTTTGGCATTCCCTTTATACCGCAATGATTTGGTTTCTATACCAATGGCCGTTTTAGCCAAGAGGGTAAAAATGAAGGCGCCCATGGCCCAAATGCCCAAGGTTACCCCAATCTCTACCCAAGTAGGCGTGTATTCGGCAATTTTCCCATAAGGGCCGGGAATGAATCCGGGTACGATCAAACCAAAACCTTTTTCGATCCAAATACCAACGAACAGCATACCACAAGCAAAGAAGAGTATATTGAAATTGTTACGTAGCTTGTGAAAGGTCAATATCACGGTGGCCAGTACGTTTAGGGCAATGGCCGTCCAGATCCAAGGTAATAGGGCGGTTTTGCCATCCAACCCGAAAAAGAGGTAATAGGCACTTTCGCTATGATGGGTAGGGGCATAAAACTCTTTGAACAGTTCCGAAATCAACATAATCAGATTTATTTGGGCCGCCACCGTTACCACCATGGCAATTTTCTTTAAGGTAGTATCTTGGATTACGAAGGGGGTAAACTTACGTATCAGAGCCAAGACCAAAATAATCAAGGCCGGACCCGCAGCGAAGGCCGAAGCCAAAAAACGAGGGCCTAACAAAGCATTGTTCCAAAACGGGCGGGCCTGTAAACCTTGGTATAAAAAGGCGGTAACCAAATGTATGGCCACGGCCCAAAACACCGATAACAATGCCCCCGGAATATAAACCTTCGGATTGGCCTCTTTGCCCTGATAATGTCTAAACAGAATGTAAAAGGGAATACTCAAATTCAGGAACAGGTAACCGTTAAGCACCAATACATCCCAGGTGAGCATAGAGTTCGGAAAATTGAACACCCCGATCACCGGTAGCATATGCCATAAGCGCGAAGGCCCTCCCATATCGGCCACTACAAAGGCCAAACACATGATCAAAGCGGCCACCGCCAAACCTTCGCCGATCAATACGGCCTGTTTAAAATCGATGTCTTTAAGTACATAGGTTGGCATAACGAGCATTACGGCCGCCGCGGCCACCCCTACCAAAAAGGTGAAATTGGCGATATAGAGCCCCCAGCTTACCCGATCGGTCATACCGGTTATGGCCAAACCTTCTTCTAACTGTAAAAAGTAACAGTACATGCCCACCAACATTACCAAGGTGAGAAACCCCATCCAAAAGTGGTACTTTTTAGAACCATGGGTGGTAATATCCAGACTATCCCTGACCAGGCTTTTAAACACTTTAAATCTTCCCATTACACTTGCTTTTCTTTGACCACTTTGTTAATCCATAAAATACCAGAACTTAGGCTCGGTACCCAAGTCTTCCTTTAGGCGGAATACCTTTTTATTCTCCAATACCCAGCGAATGGTACTGTTGGGATCTAAAAGGTTTCCGAAAATACGTGCCCCAGTCGGACAAGCTTCTACGCACGCCGGATCCTTACCAGCCCTAGAACGTTGTACACAAAAAGTACATTTTTCGACCACACCTTTTTTTCGCATGCGGTTGCCTAGATAGTGTTGATCCTTGTTCACCTCGGTCTCCGGCACCTCGGGTTTGCTCCAATTGAATCGGCGCCCATCGTACGGACAGGCCGCCATACAATACCTACAGCCCACACACCAATCATAATCGACAACTACCAGGCCATCTTTCTCGCGCCAAGTAGCTTCAACCGGACAAACATCTACACAAGGCGGGTTGTCGCAATGAAAGCATTGGGTGCCCATATAAAAATGGCCTTGGGCGGGTACTTCGTGATAATAATTATCGTCGGCCTCGTTAAAATTGAAGCCTTTGCCATCCTGCATTTCATGGATACGGATATACTGCATTTCGGACTTGCGATCTTGGTTGTTCTCCTCCACACAAGCGTTCACACAATCCATATACCCCTGGCATTTCGATATGTTAAAAGCATAGCCGTACAGTACATTGTCCAGGGCATCTTGCGAAGACATTTTCAAGGTTTTGCCGGTTCGCAATTGATACGAGCGTACCAAACGGTCTACCGTAGCCTTTTTTTCGTCTTCGGTCATTAATTTATAATTGCCCTTAAACTGTTCTTCCCAGTCAATTTGGGCTTTTTCCTTGGATTCGTCCCCGGCGATAAAACTACAGGATGTACTCACGGCACCGGCACCGACCATTAAACTAGCGGTGAGTTTACGGAAGGCATCTCGGCGATCCATTTTTTGTCCGAAATACTGCCGATAACCATCCGGACGCGATGTTGTTTCCGGTTTATGCGAACCACAGCCTCCTTCGTTCTTACCACATCCGCAGCTATTCGCAGATGTTTGTTTGTTGCTCCCCAAGTCGAGGGAAAACCATTTCTTCTGCTGTTTTTCCTTTGCCATAGCTATTCCCTTTCTTTTTGAACCTGTGAATTAAAACGAACGGGCCATTTGGTCGGAAAGCCCGGCTGGTGCGGATTATGACAGTTTACACAGGTCATGGAAGCCCTTGGCGGGGCCCAGCCTACCAAACTTTTGCCATGTGCGCCACCCGACCAATCTTTGTATTCTTGGGTATGGCATTGGCCACATAACCTAAAACTATAATCAAAATCGATTTGGCTGCCGGTAAGACTGGTCAATTGATCCATATTATCTGGATTATGACAGGTAGTACAGGCCATGGTATGCGAATCGGCATGCTCCAACTTAATGTCCCAATGCGCCTTTTTCTTACGTCTTTTCGGCAAATCTTCCAAACTGCCGGTATGGCACTCGGTACATGCAAATCCCTTTATCTGTTTCTTACTTTCCGGAATCAAGAATCGTTGTCCGTGTACATGAACCTCCAACGTCTCAATTTCGCCCAGGAAGGGGGTGGAGGAAACGGTTACGGAATCATAGTCCGCACTCATGGCCTCTATACGTTCGACCACAGAATGGTATTCGCCCTCTTTATGTTTACAGGATGTGAGACCCAACGCCAAACACAGACCTATCGACATGACTACAATATGGTTTGACTTTCTCATTTCTTTTGTCTTATAAAAATCCCTGTTTCCTTATTCTCAGCTGGTACATGACATTGCCTACAATTTACCCGTTCGGGATGGGTAACCCGTATTTCCTTGGGGGCACTTGGTCCGGCATGGCACGAGAGACAACTTTCCCGCATTTGCAATTGATGGGGTATCATGGGCGGACTACCGATCAATGCCTGATTACTTCCGACTAGAGGAGTTTCAAAGGAAGCGAACAACCCTTCTTTAAAGAGCGAATTGCTTTTTTTGGCCACATGACATTGCCGACAGTTTACCATTTCCGGATGGGGACTAACTGGGGCGTAGGCCGAAAACTTGGCCACAAAACCCCCATGACCATGGCACTTTAGGCAGCTGGTACCGCCCATACTTTTCTCGTCTGCCACCGGATGCGGAATATAGGGTGGGGCACCATGGTAGGCCCTGTTGTAGTAATAATCGGCCAAACTTCTTTGGTGTTCCTCATCTATGATCATACGGGAATAATCGACCGATCCATCCAGGTTTTCAAATACCCCACGTTCGGCCGGAAGCGCCCACTGGGTGGTGTTATCTTCGGTTAAGGGAATATAAGCTTCCTCCAAACCGCTCCTATAACTATAGTTCCATAAAAAGATGAAACTAAGTAGTAGTATGCCAAAAAACGATATGATTCCGATGCGTTTCATACCCTAGACTTTTTCGATTTTAACGGCACACTTCTTAAAGTCGGGCTCTTTCGATATGGGACAAAAGGCATCGAGGGTAACATCGTTAATCATCAGTTCTTCGTCAAAGAAGGGTGCGAACACCTGACCTTTGGTGGGCAAACCACGTTCATTGATCGAGGCCGGCATGGTACAAGCTCCCCTTTTGGAAATCACTTTTACCATATCGCCATTACTTATCCCATAATCCATAGCATCGTCGGGATGCAGTTCTATATAGGCATTGGGCATGGCTTGGTGCAGTACCGGGATCCTACGGGTCATGGAACCGGTATGCCAATGCTCTACTACCCTTCCGGTATTTAGCCAGAACGGATATTCGGCATCGGGTTTTTCGGGTGCGGGCTCAAAGGGGCGTTGCCATATTACGGCCTTACCATCGGGTTTGCCATAAAAATGGAAGGCTTTGCCATTGTCACAGGCCGGATCGTATTCGGCATTAAAACGCCAAAGGGTAGATTTGCCCTCTACATAAGGCCAAATAACACCCGATTTCCGTTTTAAGGCTTTTAATGGCGCCATGCCATGTTTTTTCCCTTCATGGAACTGAATGTACTCTTCGTAAATTTCCTCGACATGGTTCTCCCGGGAATAAGGGAACAAATCACCGAAGCCCATGCGCTTGGCCACCTCAATGGTCATCCAAGCATCGGGGGTAGTTTCTCCGGGCCCTTCAATCATTTGATCCCAGTGTTGGGTTCGCCTTTCGGAATTACCATAAATCCCCGATTTTTCGATATGCCATGAGGCCGGTAAGATTACATCGGCCACATCGGAGGTCGGAGTAGGGAACACATCGGAAACCACTACGAAGCAAGATTCTTTTTCTAGGGCCGGTCGGTACCTACTCGTTTTAGGCAAAGAGACCAAGGGGTTGGTCACTTGGGTCCAGATAAACTTGATATCGCCCCGATCCACCGCCCGGAACATTTCGGTGGTGTGGTAGGTCGGTTTTGCGGGAATGCGCTCATAGGGCACTTTCCAGATTTTGGCGGCCAAGCGACGGTGTTTTTCGTTCGTGACCACCCCCTTGGGCAGTTTATGGGTAAATGTACCTACTTCCCGGGCCGTACCACAGGCCGAAGGTTGTCCGGTCAACGAAAACGGACCGTTGCCCGGCTGCGAGATCTTTCCGGTAAGTAAGTGTATGTTATACACCAAATTGTTCATCCAAGTACCACGGGTGTGCTGGTTCATGCCCATACACCAATACGAAACCACTTTTTTATTGGGATCGCCATAAATAGCGGCCAAATACTTAATGTCTTGTACCGATACCTTGGAATACTTGGCGACTTTTTCGGGGGTATAATCTTGTAAGAACTCCCGGTAGGCTTCAAAATCGATAGGGGTGGCCTTGTCCTTAAAGGCGAATTTGTCTTCTAACCCATAACCAATGTTGGTAAGGCCCTTGGTAAAATTGCAGTGCTTTTCCACAAAGGATTTGTTCATCCAACCGTTTTCGATGATCTCGTAACAGATGGCGTTGGCCACGGCCAGATCGGTCTGCGGCTCGAACAGTATAGAACGGTCCGAAGCCGTACTCGAACGGGTCGTCCGGGTGGCAAAGTCTACGATCTTGGCCCCACGCCGCTGTTTTTGCTCCAGCATTCTAGAGAATAGTACCGGGTGCATCTCGGCCATATTGTTACCCCAAGTAATAAAGTAATCGGCATGTTCTATATCTTCATAACAACCCATGGGCTCATCGGCCCCGAAGGTGGTTAAAAACCCGGCCACCGCACTGGCCATACATAATCGGGCATTACAATCGAGGTTGTTGGTACCTATAGCTCCCTTCATAAGTTTAGAGGCCACGTAACCTTCCGGTATGGTCGATTGGCCCGAGGTATACATGGCCACCGAATCCTTTCCGTGTTTTTCTATGGTCTCCTTCATCTTAGAGGCCACCAAATCCAAGGCCTCATCCAATGGGGTTTTTACATAAGTACCGTTCTTTTTGACCAAGGCATGTGTCAAACGATCTTTTGATTGGATACACATGGTCTGGTGATAACCTTTGACACATAAAAGGCCTTTGTTCACTTTAGACCGCGGGTCGCCCTTTACGGCTACGGCCTTACCGTCTTTGATACCCACCAAAATACCACAGCCTACACCACAGAACCTACAGGGGCCTTTTTTCCATTCCAAATCACCTTGGGCAGCCGCTGCCCGCTCTTGTTCGCCGGCAAAGATGATACCCGGAAACATTCCGGCCGCCGCCGTTATGGCCGCTGCCTTCGCCATTTGCTTAATAAAAAGCCGTCTACTACTCAAAGATGTATACATACTATGGGTTTTTAGGGGTATCGAAGCCAGAGACCAAAACCAATAGTTTTAGGGCTTCCAGATTATCTAATCGTGATTTAAGTTGTTGATCTTCCTCCTCGGTAGAGGTGTCGGTAATAACAATGACTACGTCCTCATTTTCCGCTGGGAGCAGTTCGCATTGGGCAATAGAAGATAGACTAGCGATCAGCGCATCCTTTTTGCCTTCGCAAGGATGGGCCAAATAACTTTTTATAGGCATGGTTCCCGTGATTTTCCTTATCAAAATACGAAAAAACGACGTAGGCTGAACATGATATTTATCAGTTCCCGCCTGTCTATAAAATCGTTATATTTGACAAGACATAACGCTATTGTTTTCATACACCCTTTAAAAACAGATGATTAGCCCGAAAGAAGCCCTTGATATAGTTGAAAACCAATCTATTGCGCTAGCTCCATTTAGAATCAATCTAAGTGAGGCATTGGGCTATCGGTTGGCACAAGATGTACCCTCACCCATCGCCATGCCCCCCTTTCGGCAATCGGCCATGGACGGGTATGCCGTAAACCTGCACGCATCGGATTCCTTTACCGTTATTGGTGAGATTCAGGCCGGGGACGGCCAGAATCCGGGATTGGGTAAAAACGAAGGGGTACGCATTTTTACAGGCGCGGCCGTACCGGACGATGCCCAGGTGGTAATTATGCAGGAAAAAATTAGACGTGAGGGTGAAATGGCGTATATAGAAGGCGAGTTGGGTCACCATAACATCCGCCCGGCAGGGGAACAGATCCAACAAGGCGAAATCGCCCTAAAAAAAGGAAGCTCCCTAAATGCGGCGGCCATTGGATTTCTCACCACTTTGGGGATTACCGAAGTATTGGTTTACCGAAAACCATCCGTAGCCATTGTGAGTACGGGTAACGAATTGCAATCGCCCGGCACCCCTTTGGCCCCTGGGAAAATTTATGAGAGTAATTCCCTTATGCTGCAAATGGCTTTGCGCTCTATGGGATATGCGAATAGTTCCCTTCAACAAATACAAGACGACTATACTACCACTGTGGTGGTTTTAAAAGAACTGATAGCTCAAAACGATATGGTGCTCATCTCTGGGGGCATTTCGGTGGGTGATTATGACTATGTGGGTAAGGCCCTGACGGAAATCGGTGTAACGCCCCAATTTTACAAGGTGAAACAAAAACCCGGCAAACCCCTATTCTTCGGCAAAAAGGACAACACCCTCATCTTTGCGCTACCCGGAAACCCGGCGGCTGCCTTAAGCTGTACCTATATATATGTGCGCACCGCTTTGGAAAGGATCTCGGGCCATTTGGATTTTAAACTACCACGTACCCAAGGAAAAATAAGTGCCGCCTACAGCAAAAAAGGGCCCAGGGCCCAATTTTTAAAAGGTTTTTACGCCCATGGGGAAGTCCAGGTTCTAGAAGGTCAGAGTTCGGCCATGCTACGCAGTTTTGCGCAGGCCAATGTATTGGTTTTCATTCCTGAAGACCGTTTCGAAATCGCCTTTGGGGAAACCGTAGAACTTATCCCGATACCGGGATTATAAACGCCATAGGATGGGATACAAGGTAAAAAGTAGGATTTGGTTAGAGCTCGATGGCCAGTTATTGCTGGGTCCCGGTCGGGTAAAATTGCTCCGGGCCATAGAAGCCACCGGTTCACTTTCAAAAGCGGCCAAATCGCTCGACATGTCCTATAAAAAAGCGTGGCGGGTGGTCGATGAGGTAAACAAAGCCGCCAAAATACCTGTGGTTATTACCCAAACGGGAGGCAAAAACGGTGGAGGTACCGTACTAACACCACATGGGCAGGAGGTATTGGGCGCATTTGAGCAGATCAACCAAGACTGCTGGCAATATTTAGACCAACAACCCATAAACATCAATTAATAAATGGGAACCCCGAAGGTACAGATCAATGGTATCATTCTCGCAGGCGGAAAAAGTAGCCGCATGGGACGCGATAAGGCACTTACCCTTTTTTGGGGAAAGCCCATGCTGCAATATGCCATAGATACCCTAAAACCCATGGTTGATAAACTTTATATTGTCTCGAACGGTGTAAAACATGGATGGCCTGGTACTACCCTAGTCCCTGACCACATTTCGGATGCGGGTCCTTTGGCCGGGCTCTATTCGGGCTTGGTAGCCAGTACTTCGGACCTGAATTTGGTTTTGGCCTGTGACACCCCTTTGGTAAACACGCCATTAATGCAATACCTATTGAAGCACTATAACGGAAAGGACTTGGCCCTTCAAGTAACCGTGGCCGGTAAATCGATGCCGTTGATAGGGCTTTATCATAAAAGCTGTGCCCCTAGTTGCTTGGCTTTGTTACAAAACGATGAACGCCGCTTACGAAAGTTGGCAGAACATATCCCGACCCAATGGCTACCCCTACCCCAAGAGATGGCCGGGTTGGCCCAAAACATTAACGACTTGGAAAGTCTCGAAAAACTGGAAACCTATGGCAACCATTAAATATTTTGGCATGTTGGCCGAAGCCACAGGGCTTCAAGAGGAGCGCATGGCACTTGAGCCGCAAGCCGTTTCCACCCTAAAACAGCTGCTACTGGAAAAACACCCTACCTTAATGGGGAAAGATTTTAGGATCGCAGTAAACCAAGAACTCGGTGATGACAATCGCATGGTTTCCGACACTACGGAAATTGCCCTTTTACCCCCATTTTCAGGCGGATGATTATGGAACGTTACGACAGACATATACGTTTACCGGAAATTGGGACAACCGGCCAGCAAAAACTGGGCGAGGCCAAGGTATTGGTCATAGGGGCCGGCGGGTTGGGCTGCCCGGTGCTGCAATATTTAGCGGCTGCCGGCATTGGCACCTTAGGTATCATCGATTTTGATACCGTAGCCCTGAGCAACCTACAACGCCAAGTGCTGTTCAGTACGGCCGATGTGGGCAAAAACAAAGCCATATGTGCCCAAAAAAGATTGGCAGACCTCAACCCGGACATCGAGATACAGGCTTACCCCTACCGACTGGAACCCAGCAATATCAAAAGCCTTTTTGAAGACTATGACCTCATCGTGGACGGTTCCGATAATTTCGAAACTCGCTATTGGGTCAATGATGCCTGTGTGCTAAGCAACACCCCCTTGGTACATGGGGCCATTTATAAATTTGAAGGGCAACTTACCGTTTTCAACCATAAAAACGGGCCCTCGTACCGCTGCCTATTCCCAGATTCGCCCAAGACCGGAAGCGTGCCCTCCTGCAACGAAATCGGAGTATTGGGTGTGTTACCCGGAATCATAGGTAGTTTAATGGCCAACGAGGTCCTGAAAATCTGCCTCGAACTTGGTAATCCGTTATCAGGTACACTGCTCCATATGGACACCTTGGGCAACCAAAGCCAAAAAATCAATTTTAAACGAAATCCGGCCGCTATCGAAAAAGTGCTTCAAGCCGGTTGGGAGGGTCTACAACCCCATGCCCTGCAGGCCTCTTGTGACACCTCTTTAAATCAAATCGGTATCTCGGAGGTAGATCAATTGGAAGGGCCTTTGTTCCTAGATGTTCGTGAATCCCATGAACAACCTAAAATAGAAGTATTCGAGGGTATGGACATTCCTTTGGGAAAATTGGAAAACAGCTTAGACCAACTTCCCAAAAACCGGGACATCGTTTGTTTTTGCCAGGCCGGCATCCGGGCCCAAAAGGCTGCCGCTCTTCTCCAGTCTAAAGGATTTCAAGAGGTATATGCCCTAAAGGAGGGTGCCCCGGAAATTTTGACTTATTATAAATCACAAACGCCAAAAGGGCATTGCTAACCACTAGTAAAATTCTATGAAGATGAAAAAACCAAAAAAAGTATTTATAGATGGGCCCATTTCCCCTGAATTCGTGGCCAATTCCATTCAAAAGCACCAGAGCAAGACCAGTATTGGCGCGCATAGCCTTTTTTTAGGTCAGATCCGCGCCGATGAAGTCGATGGTAAGGTGGTAAAAGGCATAGAATATACAGCTTATGAAGATATGGCCAACAAGGTTTTCCATGAGATCCGAGAGGCTACTTTTGAAAAATACGAGCTCAGCTGTATGCATATCTACCACAGCCTCGGATTCGTGCCCACGGGCGAAAACTCTTTGCTCGTCTTTGTCTCGGCCCCCCATCGCACTGTTGTTTTCGAAGCCTTGGCATGGTTGGTACAGGAAATCAAGGACAAAGCCCCCGTTTTCGGCAAAGAAATCTTCGAAGACGATTCGCATCAATGGAAGGAGAATGTTTAGGTGTTTAGGTGTTTAGGTGTTTAGGTCTTTAGGTGTTTAGGTCTTTAGGTGTTTAGGTGTTTAGGTGTTTAGGTGTTTAGGTGTTTAGGTGTTTAGGTTAAACTCTCTGTTTTAGATTAAGTAACCAATTAATTTTATCAGATTATGTTACATATGTATGCTTTTGAAAAACTTGAAGTTTGGCAATCATCCAAGGAATTGGTTTTAGATATTTATCGCCTGTCCAAATTGTTCCCTCCAGAAGAAAAATTTGGTTTAAGCAGTCAATTAAGACGAGCCGCCATTTCGATTAGCTCGAATTTGGCAGAGGGAAGTAGTCGCCCTACCGGCAAGGACCAAGCCCATTACTCTTCAATAGCCTATGGGTCATTGATGGAAACCCTAAACCAATTAATTATTTCCAATGAACTTGAATACATTACAAAAACTGATTTATTGATGTTAAGGGCCCAAATACACAAAATTTCCAACCAAATAAATGCTCTTCGGCGCTGGCAATTGAACAAATAAGGAATTAAACGATACTATGGAGTCACAGCTAAACAACTTAACGACTCCACAACTCAACAAAAGACAAATGGTCGACATCACCCATAAAACCACTAGTTTACGTATCGCAACCGCACAGGCTGTTGTTAAAGTAAGTAGCCCCGATACCATTCGGGCCATAGAAGAAAAAACGGTACCCAAAGGCGATGTATTCGCTATGAGTAAGGCCGCTGGGCTCTTGGGGGTAAAAAAAACCCCGGAACTCTTACCCGATTGCCATCCCATGCCCATTGAGTACACCGGGATTGCCTATGAAATAGACGGACTAGAAGTGCATATCACGGTCACCGTAAAAACTATCTACAAAACGGGCGTAGAAGTAGAAGCCATGCATGGGGCCAGCATCGTTGCGTTGAATATGTATGATATGCTAAAACCTATTGATAAAGGCGTAGAAATACACCACATCAAACTCTTGAAAAAGAAAGGTGGCAAATCGGATTATGGGGCACCGAAAGGACTGCAGTTAAAGGCCGCTGTTATTGTTTGCTCGGATACCATTTCTGCCGGAAAAAAAGAAGATCGGGCCGGTAAGGCGATCATAAACAAATTGGAGTCGGTCGGGGTTTCGATCATGGACTATACCATAATTCCCGATGAGGCTTTTATTATTCAAGAAAACGCACGTCTGTTCCATGAAAAAGGTGCCGACATGGTCATTTATACCGGGGGTACCGGCCTGTCGGAGCGCGACGTAACCCCGGAAGCCCTTGAACCGATACTGGAACGTAGGATTCCGGGTATGGAAGAGGCCATCCGCAGTTATGGCCAAGAACGTATGCCTTATGCCATGTTATCGCGATCTGTTGTGGGTACTGTGGGTAATACCCTTATTTTAGCACTTCCGGGGAGTACCAATGGGGCCAAAGAATCCATGGATGCCATTTTTCCGGCCGTATTGCACGTGTTCGGGGTATTACGTGGGGCCAGACACGATTAGCCTCCTAGCCCCAAAGAGACATTTTGAAGATGTTAGAAAATGGATAAAAGAGAATAGACAGTTTTTAGTTGTCAATAATAAATCAAAAATGTTGACGGACAATTTTGGACGATTTCATAATTACCTGCGTATTTCGCTTACCGAGCGTTGTAACCTGAGGTGTACCTATTGTATGCCTTTGGATGGGATTCCGTTGTCTCCAAAATCGCATTTGATGACCTATGAGGAGATCTACGACATTGCCAAAACCTTTGTAGACCAAGGGGTAAACAAAATACGACTCACGGGTGGGGAGCCCCTAGTGCGCAAAGATGTGGTGACCATTATTGAAAAGTTGGCCACCTTACCCGTGAATTTGTGTATGACCACCAATGGGGTAATCGTAGATCGTTTTATCGAGGTATTTAAAGCCAACGGACTGCGCCAGCTGAACATTAGCCTCGATAGCCTGCAGGCCGGAAAGAACAAGGATATTACCCGCCGCGACTATTTCCAAAAGGTGTATGATAACATTTTGCTTCTGGCTCGCGAAGGTTTTGAGGTAAAGGTGAATGTGGTATTGATACAGGGTTTTAACGACAATGAAATCGCCGATTTTATCCGCTTGGGCAAAGACCTACCCCTTCATATTCGTTTTATCGAGTTTATGCCCTTTGATGGCAACCGCTGGAATATGGACAAATTGGTCAGTTACCAGCAAGTGCTTTCCGAGGTCAATAAAAACTTCCCCATAGATCAGGTAATCCGACTAAACGATGCCCCAAACGATACGGCCAAAAACTATATGATACAGGGCTATCGAGGTAGTTTTGCCATTATAAGTTCGGTAACCAATCCGTTCTGCGACAGTTGTAACCGCATTCGGCTTACAGCCAATGGTCGCATTAAAAACTGTCTTTTCTCTTCGGGCGAAACCGATATACTTTCGCCTTTTAGGCAAGGAGAAGACATCAAGCCCTTGATCCAACAAGCCTTGGGCAGCAAGAAAAAAGTACGCGCCGGCATGGAGCGCCTAGAAGACTTTAAAAAACAGGGCGATGCCACCGATAACCGCAGTATGATCGCCATTGGCGGCTGATCCGGTTAGGATTGTGGCAGTACCCGAAAGAAAACCACAGTTTATCCTTTGGGATTATACGTAACTTGAATTCCTTAAAAACCAAGCTATTCCATGCGTACGTTCATCTTCCCTATTGCCTTCTTGCTTATTTTCTGTTTGATTCAATGTAGTCCCTCCGAAAAAGCAAGCCTGGTCATTTATGGCAAGGTAGCCACGGTAAATCCTGATTTCGAAATTACGGAAGCCGTTGCCCTAAAAAATGAAAAGATCATCTTCGTCGGAAGTAAAAAGGACGCCCAAAAACTTGTAGGTAGCGATACCCAGATCATAGACACCGAAGGGGGTTTCGTAATGCCCGGCATGCACGATGCCCATTGCCACCCTTATAATTTGGGCGATGATGAAGACAGTGATTGGACATCGGTATCTACCGCTGAAGATTTTGAGGGAGTAGTTCGCATTATTGCCGAAAAAGTGGCCCAATTAAAACCCGGCGAATGGATTATAGGTGGTGGATGGAACCAAGAATATTGGCCCGGAAAACAATTACCCATACATGATGCCTTAAGTGCCGTAAGCCCCGAAAACCCGGTTTTTCTATACCGCCATGGGGGCAATTCGGCCTTTGTTAACGCCAAGGCGCTGGAAATAGCTGGAATTACCAAAGACACCCCAGACCCTTTTGGCGGAAAAATCTATCGTAAACCAGACGGTTCGCCTACCGGATTCTTGACCAATATGGGGAATAATATGGTGCATAAACATTTTCCCAAACCGAACAAACCCCTTTCGTGGTATATGGATGTTTATGACCGGGCCCAAAAAATATGTTGGGAGGCCGGACTTACAGGATGGACAGATGCCGGAATCTATCCTGATCATATCGGGTATTATAAGGCTATGGTAGATTCGAACCGTTTAAAGATCCGATCCAATATTATGCTACAAAACCCCAGGGAAGGGGATTTGGAGTCCCATTTCCGCGAACAACGGTTTTTAAATTATGGCGGACAGGAAATGCTACAGGTTCGTAGTATAAAAATGTATTATGACGGGGCCTTGGGATCTCGGGGTGCCGCCTTGTTCGAGCCTTATCTAGACGACCCCCAATCGGATCATAACCTAGGTAATACCGAGGTACCCGTTTCCCATGTTTATGATGTGGCCCAAGCCGCCCTGAAGACCGGTATGCAGGTATGCCCGCATGCGATCGGCCCCCGAGGAAATAGCGAGATATTGGATGCTTTTGAAAAGGCCTTAAAGGAAAATCCGGTTAGGGATCATCGTTTTCGATCCGAACATGCCGAAGTGGTTCGGCCCGAAGATATAAAACGTATGGCCCGTTTGGGTGTCATTCCTTCGGTACAACCCACCCATTGTACCTCAGACATGGGTTTTATGTACGACCGAATCGGGGAAGAACGCAGTGCCGCCTATGCCAGTCCGTGGCGTAATATGATCTCTGCCGGACTCGAACCTGCCTGTGGTTCCGACTTCACTATAGAATCGCACAAACCCTTATGGGGAATTTATGCAGCCGTTACCCGTCAAGACCATAAAGGCCTACCCGAAAAACAATGGCATGGCGAACAACGCATGACACGCGAAGAGGTTATTAAAGGGTACACCATATGGGCGGCCAAAGCTGCCTTTTGGGAGCACGAACTGGGCTCTTTAGAGGTTGGTAAACGTGCCGATATCGTAGTGCTCGATACCGATATTTTAGAATGTGAGCCTAAAAAAATACTGGAAACCCAAGTACGTTACACCTTGGTAAACGGGGAAATCGTCTATGCCCAAACCCTTGAAAACCCATGAAAAAAGCCCTTTACACCCTAATAGCCCTTTTTTTCTTGGCCTGTGGCCCAACACCTGACATGGCCGACACCCTAATCGTTAATGCCCATATTTATTCTTTTTCGTGGGACGACCCCTTAGTAGATGGCACCCCAGCTGCCAACGCCCCATACAAAAATGGCCAATGGCAGGCCGATGCCGAGGCCATAGCGCTTAAAAACGGGAAAATCTTGGCCTTGGGCACCACCGATGCCTTACGAAAACATCAGGGCGGGCACACCGAGATTATCAATGCCCAGGGCGGCTATATCATACCCGGCTTGGTAGAATCGCATGGCCATTTACAACAATTGGGCGAATGGGAGGCCGAGGTAGACCTTAAAGGCCTAGATGGGCCCGAAATCATAGCACGCTTGACCCAAGTAGCCAATGAAACCCCAAAAGGACAATGGATTATTGCCAGCGGGTGGGACGAAGCCGAATTTGCCAACGCCTATCCCGATATGGTGGCACTCAGCGCACAAACCCCCGACCATCCCATTGTACTTAAAGGCTTGCGCGGTTTTGGCAGTATGGGTAATGCCTTGGCTTTCGAACTCTTGCATATTACCAAAGACACCCCGAGTCCCAAAGGTGGCGAAATACTGAAAAATGAAAAAGGCGAGCTCACCTTTGTATTGCTCAACAATGCCCGTAACCTTTTAGACGATAACATACCCGAACGTAGTGCGGCGGAAAAGCGGCAAATAATAAATTACGGACTCCAACAATTGGCCCAACTGGGTTTTGTAGCCTTGCACCATGCCGGGGTACGGTCCAACTATATGCCTACCTACGAGGCCATGGCCCAAGACCAAGCCCTTCCCATACGACTGCATACCTTTATCGCGGCATCGCCCGATAACGACAGTTTGGCCCGGCACTGGATACGCCAAGGCCCAACAAACCAACTCGATGCCATGTTACAGGTACGTGGTTTTAAGGCCTTTTACGATGGTTCCCTGGGTTCGAGAGGGGCCAAGTTTGCCCAAGCCTATTCCGATATGCCCGGACATACCGGGGTTTCGGGAGCCGCCTATGGTTTTGATGCCGATTTGGTGAAACAAGCTATAGATGCCGGGTTTCAACTGGCCATTCATGCCATTGGGGATCAAGCCAATACCGATATACTCGATTTTTATGCCCAAAACCAAGACCCCAACTCAAGTATATTTCACCGGATTGAACATGCCCAAATCTTGGATACGGCCGATATTCGTCGGTTTGGCGAATTGAACGTAATCGCCTCTATGGAACCCGCACACGCCATTGAAGATATGCCTTGGGCCGTTGACCGCGTGGGCGAAGACCGATTAGCAGGGGCCTATGCCTGGCGGGCCATTCGCAAAAGCGGGGGAACCCTGATCTTTAATTCAGACTTTGCAGGGACCAATCCCGATTTCTTTTACAATTTCCAAGCGGCACTTACCCGGCAAAAACCGAACAATACGCCAAAATTGGCATGGCCCTCAGATCAACGGTTAACCCCAGAAGAAATCGTTAGGGCCTATACTTCTTGGCCGGCCAAGGCCAGTGGTATTGCCGCACAGACCGGCACCCTTGAGCCGGGAAAATGGGCCGACCTTACCCTAATGGATACCGATATTCTCAATATGAAGCCCTCAAAGGTTGGGACCTTGTCGAAAGCAAAAATTAAAATGACCGTGGTAAACGGCCGAATCGTCTATGCAACAAGCGGTCCGGAATAGCATCTTTTTCATGGATTGCCCTTTCTTTACCGATTATAGCTAACTTTCGACATCAATCAAAAAACATCATGAAATTCTATCCCCTACTTTTGGTATTGGCCTTGGCCGCCTGTGCCCCAAAAAACAAGCAAAAGCCGGAAATGAAAACAGAACCGGTCGATTTAGTGGCCCTATTAGATACAGTGTGGAATAGGGAACAACTACTCCTACGTAGTCGCGACTCCTTAAGCAAGATCTATGGTTTCGAGCATGCATTGGTACAGGAGAAACACGAGCTCTACAAAAAAAACCACGCTATAAACGAAAAGAAAATTCTTGCCCTTTTAGATGCCTCGGGATGGCCCGAAAAGGCAGTAATCAAAACACAAGGCAATTGGACCATAGCCAATGTATTGCAACATTCCGATTTGGAGGTACGCCTCAAATACCTTCCCCTCATGAAACAGGCTGTTTTAGATGGGCAATTGGAAGCGCGTTTCTTAGTCAGGGCCCAAGACCGCATCGCCACCGACAGGGGCGAACTTCAGATCTATGGGGGTCAAATGAAATATTATCCCGAGACCAAAAGCTTTAACCTATGGCCGGTTTTTGAGCCCGAGAACATCGATGCGCGGCGTACGGAAATAGGCCTCGATTCCATTGCCCCTTTCTTAAAGGCCCGCTTTGATTTTGAATGGAATCTAGAGGAACAAAAGCAGCGTACTGCCGAATTTATTAAGCAAAAGGAAAGTCAGGAAAAAGAATAGGTATTTTTTTTCGCGTTACCACGGTGTAACATGACAAAAATCATGTGGGGCCACAGTGAATAATTCAATTTTTGCGATTAGGGTGCGGTAGCGTACCCCAACCCTTTTGATATAGACCACTATGAACCCACATTCTTTCCACATACCTGTAATGGGTATCGGCTTTACATTAGACACCCCTTTAAAAGTATCCCATTTGGGAATGGATTCCGTTATCTCTTTGGTAGATGACATCCTCTTGGAAAAAATGAGGAAGGTATACAGCGAAAAATTCCAGTTACCTTATGAAGAGATTACCGAGGCCATCGACGATTTTAGGGCCAAACGGATAACGGCCTACTTGAACATGACCCAAAAACTGGTACAGGAAAAATTCGAGGCCTTATTGAATTTCCAAAACCAAGTCTCTGAAGAAATCAAGGATTATTTTAGTTTTTTACCCGATACCTCCCCCTTAAAAAAAGAGTTCCAACACCTTCTTGAGCAATCGCCTGCCATCGACGATATAAAAAACTGGCTTGCGCAAAACCTCCGTATGGGCAGTATCGATGTAAATATCATGACCAAGGTCGATAAGGACAACTACATCAAAGGCGAAAAACTCCCCACCCAGTATAACGATGCCCATGCCGCCCTACGTGGTTTTGCACAAAGCGAACTGGAATCTAGCGTAGTACTTTCGGCCGGAATGAACCCACGTCTTTTTGCCTATATGGAAGGGTATGACGATTTTTATCCGGATAGCGCTGGGCATTTGCGTAAGAAAATCATTCTAAAGGTTAGCGATTACCGCTCTGCCCTGATCCAAGGTAAGGTCTTGGCCAAGAGAGGGCTTTGGGTAAGTGAATATCGCATAGAATCGGGTTTAAACTGTGGCGGACACGCCTTTGCTACCGAAGGCTATCTCTTAGGACCGGTATTACACGAATTCAAAGAAAAAAGAGCCGAACTACAAAGCAGTTTACACGAGGTTCTCGCAACTGCCTTGCTAGCCAAAGGAAAAGCGGCACAAGCTCATCCTCTTCCGATTAAAATAACCGCACAAGGTGGTGTAGGCACCCCTGAGGAGCATCAATTCCTGCAACAGGAATACGGCGTAGACTCGGTAGGTTGGGGCTCGCCCTTCTTGTTGGTACCCGAAGCCACCACGGTTGACAAGCATACATTGGCCAAACTATCGAAAGCCGCTGAAAACGATGTGTACCTCAGTGATATCTCACCTTTGGGTATTCCCTTCCATAGTTTAAAGGGCAACACCAAGGACGAGGAAAAACTGGAAAGGATTGCCAAAGGAAAACCCGGCAGCCCTTGTCCGAAGAAATTCGTAGCCTTGAATACCGAATTCGGCAAACCCCTATGTACGGCCTCAAGGCAATACCAACATAAAAAACTGGAACAATTAGAGGCCCAAAACCTGCCTTTGGAGCAATTTCAAAAGGCCTATGCCAAAATCGTTGCCAAATCGTGTACCTGTGTGGGATTGGGAACCGCCTCTTTATTGGAACATGGGCTGAACACCAAGGTAGAAGGTAGTGGGGTTTCTATTTGCCCAGGGCCGAATATCGCCTACTTCTCTAAAGTTATGAGTATGAACCAAATCACCGACCATATATACGGACGCGATGATATGCTGAACCAAAGTGCGAGACCGCATATGTTTATGAAAGAACTGGGTATTTATCTCGATTACCTTAAAAATGCCTTGGACGATGCCCAAGACCAGATGAACCGAAAGCAGGAGAAATACTTGAAAAACTTTAGCGCCAACCTTAAAAAAGGCATCGAATATTATGGGCAACTTTTTTCTATCCCTAACTCGGAAAAATCCATCGCTAAGGAAAAGCTATTCTCAGATTTAGAACACTTTACCCAAAAATTACAAGGGATTACCTTGTCAATAAACCGCTTACTCGCTTCTAAAAAATAGAGGGTATTTCCATCAAAATAGGTTTTTATCCGAAAAAGAAATCTTTTTTCAACTAAAACAGGTCTTTAATAAGCTGCATAAACCCTTAATTTCCATAACTTTAAGCAACCAACGCACAACTTAATGTTCTGGAGACTCGGTTCTTTTTCCCATTTTATGGTTATCCCATGGATATTGGCAATCCTAGGGTTAGGTTTTCTAAATCAACCAGTCAACGGTGCTAACCAAAACAGCCCAACCCATACAGGAACCCATACAGGAACCCAGACCATTACCCATAACCTTTTACCACCTGACTACCAGTTACAATACTGTGATGTAGATGGCGATGGATTTATGGAGTTTACTATAGCAACCCTTTGGGAAGACCTACAGATAAGCCCAACCGACCCCCAGTTTCAAGAAAGCATTATCATAGGTACCGATGGCGGATATATTCTTCGCATGGATTCCCCTGGCACCTCCCCTAGTATTACAGAAATATGCAAGCTTCCCACGGGTACACAGATTACCGATGTGGCCGTTGACCAAGATCAAAACATCTTTTTTTGTACTTATGATTATATCGCACGCTTGAATACCTCCGATTGTTCCTACTCTATCGTTTTACAAGACCCAACCTACTTTGGTATCAACTCCTTGTCTTTCGACCTCATGGGCAACCTCCTTTTTGGGGTAGCCGGGTCCAACAATTCCAATGTGTACCGTATGGTGCCACCTTTTAACCAAGCCCCCACGGTTTGGCACGATTTTACTTCCGGGGATCCAGGTGGCGATTTTGTTATGCTGAACGGAAATATGTATATCGCTTGGCGCGAAACCACCGGGTTCAGACTATTCGAAGTAACCTTAGACGCTAATTTGAACTATGTTTCGCATACAGACATTGGGCCACTGCCGTTCAATACTTATGGCTTGGCCAGCGAGGCAGGCCAACTTTATGGCGTTTCTTCCAATAGACTGTACCAAATAAACGTAACAAACGCCATCACCACCGATTTGGCCAACAACAATTTCGTTTATGGAGAATGGTGGGGCATTGCCGGGTTACATGAAGCAGGGGAACTTATGCTAAGCCTTCATGAAGCCGAAACCGATGCCCAGAATGGGACAAATGGATTAACCGGAATTTGGACGAATACCATTTCCGGGGGACAAACCTTGTATATCCGTATAGAAAATACCCTAACGGGAGAAGTTACCCTGCAAACCTTGGACCTTATTATCGATACGCCCCCAGTTTTACAAGCGCCCCAGCCACTAAGTGGTTGTGCCGATACTAACGGCCAAAGCACTTTTAATCTAGATGATATTATTCCAAGCCTAGATTCCTCACCAAACTCAGGAATAGGTATTAGTTACCATATCTCGCAGGCCGATGCCGATACGGGCAGTAATCCTATGGTGCCTTTTCCTTACACCATTTCGGGTAATCAAGAAACCCTCTTCGTTCGGGTAACCTTAAATGGTTCGGACTGTTATGCCACCGAGGTATTTGAACTCCGAAGCACCGATTCGGATGTGTTGGCAGAAATCAGTGGCCCTGACCCCACTAGAACGGATAGTAGCTGTACTACCGACGGCAATGGCGATACATATTTTGATTTAGATGCCAGTTTCAATTTGTTCTTCCCAAACTTGGGATCGGATTGGGCACTTAGCTATTATACAGACGAAACCTCTGCCCAAGCGGAAACAGCATCTTTGACCAGTCCGTATTACACCTCCGATTTTACGGAGATCTTTGTACGGGCCGCACACCCGAACGGATGTATCGATGTTTCCAATTTCTTTTTAGAACCCAATTGCGAAGATTCCCCGCCAACCGAATTCGATTATTCGATACCCACCTATTTTAGTCCAAACGGGGATACCCATAACCCCTATTGGAACCTTCAAGAAATATCGGCCGGGTTTCCGGAACAAACCCAAATTGAAATTTTCGATAGGTACGGGAAACTTCTATATCGTTTTAACCCCTCCGAAAGCCCGGGTTGGGATGGTACGTATCAAGGCAAACCCATGCCGGCTTCTGACTATTGGTTTAGTCTATTTATCCCAGACACGGAAACCATTACAGGCCATTTTTCCTTGATTCGCTAGCTAATTAAGCGCCCCTTCCTTTAAACGCAGCCATAGACTTATAAATACCCAGCCACTTACCTATTATGGTATCGAACACCCTTGTTGGCAATACCCCTCTTAAAAATGGGGTAAAACGGACCATAAAGGGTAAACGTACATAAATTTTCTTTTTTCTTACCGCCTTAATTATAGATTTTACTACCTGTTCAGCATGTAGCATGGGTAATAAAAAATTATCCTTCGCCCCTTCGAACATACCCGTATCTATATAGGCTGGGCACACCGTAGTACAATGAAAATCGGGGCCCAAGGCCTCCATTTCTAAACGCAAGCTCTCTGAAAAACCGACTACCGCCCACTTAGACCCAACATAGGGTGCCATATAAGGTACCGGAGTAAAACCGGCGGCCGAGGCTATATTCACGATATGGCCATGTCCCTGGGCATACATTAGCTGTAAAACCATTTTAGAAATATGGACCAAAGCCTTTACATTCACATCGAGTACATCGTCTATTTGACTATGATCGAGATCGACCAACAGCTTACCGCCAACCAAACCGGCATTGTTTACCAATACATCAATCGGGCCCTTGGCGGATATGGCATGGATGGTTTCCTGTAATTTTCGGGTATCCCTAATATCTTGCACATAGGTGGCCACCCTTTCGGTACCGTAGGTATCGGACAAGCTCGAAGCCAAAACGGCCAAGCCAGCCTGATCCATGTCTAGTAGCAGCACCGAAGTATGGGGTTGCGACAATAACTGCTCTGCCAATTCTTTTCCAAGGCCGGAAGCACCACCGGTAATAAGCCATCTTTGGCTATTTACTGCCATCTGTTCGAATTTTGGGCAAAAGTACGGCCTTTAATCGGGCTTATCGGAAAAGCAAGGACCAAGATATCATTCGATTACTGCCCAATGGGTGCCACACTTAAACTGGCCAACACCCCTTGGGTTACGGTATAATCTATTTCCAAAGGCCTACAACACACTTGGCAGTCTTCAACATAGGTCTGCCCATCTACCGAAACATCCAAGGCAATCGTAATATACTCCCAACAATGAGGGCACTGGATATCTCGGGTCTCCATAGGCCTTAGTAGGGTATATTCAATAATTGTCCTAAAAGCTGCATAAGTTGTAACTCGGCCAATTTGGCATCGTATTTGGCGGCATTGCGATTGGTTTGGGCCAAAAGTAAGTTGGTCTGTGCCTGGCGGAATTCCAAAGAGGTAATTCGCCCCAATTGGAATTGGGCGGTGGATCTATTAAAATTATGCTGGTTGGTAACCACATTCTGCTCCTGAATCTTAAATACTTGTAATCTGTTCTTATAAATCTCCAAAGCATTACGGATATCGCGTTCGATCTCTAGCTCCAACTGACTGCGGGTAAGTTCTTGATTGGCCAAGGCGATTTTGGCATTCTTTACCCTCGTTGTAGTTCTACCCCCATCGAAAAGATTCCAAGTAAGTGCCGCACCCAATTGTAGATTATCACGGGTTTGATTTTGGGAAGGGAAGAATGCCGAGGCTGGATTTTGGTTTAAATTCCAACCATAAGAACCGGTTAAGCCAATAGAAGGCAAGTAACCCGACCGACTAATCTTAACATCATATGCGTTGATAGCTAGATTACGTTCGTTTTGAAGTAAGGTAACGTTATGGTCTTTAACCTTTTCATAATAGGCTTCAATTTGATCCATGGGCGTAAAGTTGACCGTAGTATCTACAGTGAACAAAGTGGTTAATTCTTGGTTCAACACCACATTCAAATCCCTTTTGGCATTAGCCAGGGACTGTTTACTATTCATGTAGAGAATACTATCGTTGGTAGCATCTACACGGGCATTCAAAACATCTAACTTACTATTTTGGCCATATTCGAAGGCATATTCTGCCCGGGTTACACGATCGGTTGATATTTGCATGGCCTCATCTAGAACAACCTGGTTCTCCGTTATTCGGGCTACCTCGAAATACACTGAAAACAATTGAAGCATTGTATTTTCAATGGTTTCCCTAGCCTGCAATTCACTAAGATCATATTGTTCCTTAAGGCTTTTGTAGTTGTAATAACGGCCTAAGCCATCAAAAAGCGTGTAATTAAGGTTTACCCCCCCATTATACACTTGACTTTCGGCACCGTTCAATTCAACATCTGGGGTAGGATTACCGTCACGGTCACCATCTGGAAAAGAAGTGGTCGTATTGCTTTCAGAATAGGTGGCACCTGCCGTTCCCGTGAGTGTGGGTAAATATCCCGAATTTAAAACACTCTTGTTATTTTTAGCAATCTCGACCCGGTTTCTGGCTATTTTAATGCCAAAATTCTCTTCGAGGGCCAACTTAATGGCATCTTCTTTAGAAAGATACCCTTCTTGGGTTTGGGCCTGGGCTGTTACCACAAACAACACCATTACTATTGTGGCTATCCTATAGCTAAGGTTCATTTTTTTTGATTTCATAGGTTATTGATCCATGGCTTTGCCCGATAATTCCTTTGGAATATGCTGTGCTGGCCCTATCTTGTCATGGGCATCGTCTAACATATCTTCTGCCGTATTCAAGGCCGACATCGATTCGCCATGACTACCTTCTTGCTGTTCTTTTATCGCTCTTTCCACTTCTTCCTTGGTAATTGAATTACCGGTGCGTAACCACTTTCCGGTAACCTTTACACTATTACCAAATGAAAGGAAAATAGGTAGCATTATCAGTGTCAACACCGTTGCAAAAGCAATTCCGTAAGCTATGGATATAGCCATAGGAATCAAAAACTGGGCTTGCCTACTTTTCTCTAACATCAAAGGGGCCAAACCGGCCACCGTTGTAATTGATGTTAAGAAAATGGCTCTAAAACGGGCCCTGCCTGCTTCATACATGGCTTCGTCAAAATGCATACCGGCCCTTAGATTACTATTGAATTTACCAATAAGTACCAAACCATCGTTAACCATGATCCCTATTAAGGCGATAATACCCAACATAGAAAGGATATTAATTGGGAACCCATGAATCCAGTGTCCCCAGGCAACGGCCGTTAAACTAAAGGGAACCAACAGAATAAGCAATAAGGGTTGACTATAGCTCCTAAAGGTAAAAGCGATGGTGATATAGATCAACAATAATGCCGACAAGCCAACGAATCGTAATGAGCGCATTAATTTACCGGCCTCCCTGTTTTGCCCTTCATACGATGGGGTTACCGTAGGATAGTGCGATAAAATTTCGGGCATGACCTGGGTACGGATCTCGGTCATGATATCGGTGGCCGTAACGTTCTCGGGATCTTTTAGATCGGCGGTAACTTGTATCTCACGCCTCCCATCGAGGTGGTTAATGGCCACATCGCCCCGTTCTATGGTGTAGGAAGCGATTTCCTTCAAGGGTACCCTTCCGCCAGATGGGGTTACGATACGCATTTCGTCTAGATCGGTAATCGAAGACCGGTTGGGCCTGTCGTAACGCACCCATACCCGTATCTCGTCTTGTCCCCTTTGAAAACGTTGGGCCTGGGACCCAAAGAACCCAGCACGTACCTGGTTCATTACCTCTCTTAGGTTCAGCCCTAACAAATAGGCATTATCCTTCAATTCCAATCGAATTTCCTTGATACCCGCAGGATCATTATCGGCTACATCCTTTAAGGCCGAATTGCGCTCCATGGCCTGTTTTAATTCAGCCTTGGCTGCCTTTAGCTCGGTGATATTGTTCCCCAAAAGGGATACGGAAACCGGTAGTCCGCCAAAATTACCCCCAGAACCGAATACCAAACTCTCTACCCCTATCACCGGACCCACCAATTCGCGTAAACGTTGGGTTACCAAACGCGACTGAATGGCATCGGGACGTTCTTCACCAGGCAATAAATTGATGATCAAATCGGCCGTAGACGAACCTGGCCCTAAGGTTTTTATCACGTTCTCGAACAAGGCCATATCGGAACCTTGCAGGTATTTATCGGTCAATTCTTGGTTTACGATCTCGGCTTTTTCCTCGATCATACTGATTATGGAATCGGTAACCGCGGCATTGGTTCCATTGGGCATGTTCAGGGTTACCTGTACCCGGTCACTGGCAATTCGCGGAAAAAACGAGGTTTTTATAATGCCACCACCCACGGACCCAAATGTGAGTAATAGGGCCGCAATAAATATGGAAAAAGTCAGCAGTTTATTGTTGAGGGCAAAACGTAAGGTGGGACTATACATATTGTCGCGCAGCCACACCATAATACGATCGCCCAGTTTATTCACATCGCGCAATCGGGCAAATACCCTTCCTATGGCAGTTTTCGGAGCTTTCTCCTGCGGACTCAAGGCCTTGGAATGGGCCAAGTGGGCCGGGAGTATGATTAAAGCCTCAATTAAGGAAACGGCCAACGTAAGGATCACGATTACGGAAACCTGACCGAAAAACTCCCCGATCCTTCCGTCTAAAAAGAGGAATATGGAAAAGGCGATAATGGTAGTAATAATGGCCGAAACAATGGGCGGTATCACCTCTAAGGTTCCCTCAAGTGCGGCCTGTACCGGACTTTTCCCTTTTTCGTAATGTTGGTAGATGTTCTCAGCGATCACGATACCATCATCTACCAGAATACCGATTACGATGATCATTCCAAATAGCGACAATACATTGATCGTAACATCGAAATATGGCGCCACTACGAACATACCCAAAAAGGCTACCGGTAAACCGAAAGCCACCCAAAAGGCCAATCGGGTATTGAGAAAAAGCGACAGGAACAACAATACCAAGAGCATACCCACGATAGCGTTCTCGGTTAAGAGTTGGGTACGTTGGGTAAGGGTGGTAGAAAGGTCGGCTACCACCGTGAGGTGTACGTTATTGTGTTTTTGGTTGTATGCGTCAATATAATCGCGCACCTTTTCGGCCGAAGAGATCAAATCTTCGGTATTGGTACTGGTAATGGTAATATTAACGGCCAGTTCGCCATTGAAAAAAGTAGCATCGGGGTTTTCTGAAAAGCGATCCCGTACCTTGGCCACATCCTTTAGGCGAATGGTATTTCCGGAGGCATCGGCCCTAATGATCAGGTTAGAGAGTTCGTCGCCATAGTACGACCGGTTATTGGCCCGGATCAGATATTCTTCGGAACTGGTCTTGATATTTCCACCGGTTACCAAGATATTGGCCCTGCCAACGGCCTGGGCCACTTGACTGAACGACAGATCGTAGGCCAACAGACTATTTTCATCAACGGCGATCTCGATCTCTTCGTCGGGGTACCCATCTATGGTTATCTGCGAAATCCCTTCAATGGCCCTAAGGTCGTTTTCTACCTGGCGCGCTATCTGTTTTAGGGTAACCAAGGGGATGTCTTCCCCACTAACCGCAAAACTGATGGTTTGCCGTACCGGTCTTAGTTTAGAGACTACCAAAGGTTCCATTCCCGTTGGGAACGAGGGGACCCGATCCACGGCATTCTTTACCTCGAGCAGCATAAAATCGATGTCGCGGCCTTTCTCAATCTCTACATTTATGGTACCACTGTTTTCCCTGGAGGTAGAGGTTACCCTTTCGACCCCTTCCAGGCCCTTGAGGTTATCTTCGATCTTTAACACCACCCCTTCTTCAATTTCTTGAGGGGAGGCCCCGGGGTATACCACCGTAATCAAGACGTTTTTGGAGTCTACCAAGGGGAAAAAGGACGATTTCAATGAAAATGCCCCGACGACACCAAACACCAAAAAAGCCAAAATAACCACATTAACGGCAACGTGGTACTTTATAAAATAGGCGATTACTTTTTTCATTTATCAACTGTATTTGATCAGGCTTTACAACCCTCGGCTCCCTTACTAGCTAGGTAAATTCCAGGATTTACAAGCAGGATCTTATCCTGGTAGGTTATTTTGTCGCTGGGGTTTTGGCCCCACCATCGAAAACTTTCACCAACATTCCGGCATAAGCGCCAGATACGGGTTTAGAGACCAAAAGACTACCGTTGGGCACGTTTTTCAATACCACGGTTTTATCGGAAAAGAAAACCGGATCAACATCTATCAAATCCAAAATCGTATCACGCACCACAAATACCTGATCGTTTTCCATTAAAAGGGAACGATTAACCTCAATGGCATCCGATTCGGCCTTGGCATTCAATCGGGCCTCGAGGTACATGCCTTCCTTCAAATCGGGATGGGACACCGAGATATAGGCCTTTATGGTCTGGGTGGCCTGATCTACACTACCGTTTACCCGAATAACCTTGCCTTCGTAGGTCTTGGTCTTATCGAGATTGGTCAAGCTTACGGTCTCCCCTACCCGCAGAAGATCACCATAGGTCTTACTGATGGCTACCTCCAGCTCGTAGGCACTGGTGTCTATGAATTCACCCAGTTTTTGTCCTTGTCGGATGAGAGTGCCCTCGGTGACCAAGGCTTCGGTAAGAATACCGTTGAACGGGGCACGAATGGTATACTTGGCCAACCTTTGTTCGAGGTTTTTAACCCGGTAATAAGAGGTAAATACACCACGACCGGAAATAAAGAATTTTTCCTTGGAACTATCCATGGCCGGTAACTCTGGGGTTGTCTTCTCCATATCGAAACCATCGAGATAGGTTTGCCATTTGGTGTGCATCTCTGGGTAATCCAACTTTAGATCGGGCATAATGGAAGTGAGCAGATTGAACAGATCACTTTTAGATGACTGAACCGTGGCATAGTATTCAGCGGCCTGTATACCTACCAAGGTCTCTCCTTTGGCATAAGGCTGCCCGGTTCGGAAACGCTTACGCCTGGCCTCGAACACCCCTTGTACCTCGGAGAATAGCTCAACCCGTCTTTGGGCGACCAAGTTTCCATTGGCCGGGACCACAATAGGCACGGTCCCATTTTGCACCTCTTGGGCAAAGACCGTTTTCACCACCTTCTGGGGTTTGGGCCTTTTGTTGGTCTTGCTGGCTACAATGGCCTTCATGCCAAAATAAGCCGCGATAATTATCAAAACTCCAAGTATGCCGAGTATCGTTTTTCTCATAAGCAGGGTACCTTTTCAGGTCGAATAATTAACCATTTGCCACGTAGGCATGTTTTTAAGACGTACAAAACTACTCCATAGTTTAATCGTGATTTGGGCCGTTTTGGTTAAAAAAATCATAAAATGTGTGCCTTTTACCCATTAAAAAAGGCGCCATTAGACGCCTTTTCTACCTTACTTAACTAACTAAAACTATGAACAAATATGTTTTCTAATCATTTTCATCGTCATCATCGAATTTGGTATCTGCCATACGGGTAGCGTCGAATTTCCTAAAATTAGGTCGCGAGTCCATATCGCTATCAAAGGCCAAAAAGGACCTTTCCTGCATGGCCTCGATTACCTTAAAGTCGGTAAAACCATTATTTTGAATCTGAAAAATCTCCAATTGGGCCAACTGATCAAAACTTTCGGGAATTTTTCCCGTGAATCCGTTATTGGACAACACCAACTCTTTTAACTGGGTCAGTTGGCCCAAAGAGGTGGGTAACTCGCCCTTTAAACGGTTACCAAAAAGGCCAAGGACCTCTAGCTTATCAAGACTGCCTATGGCTTCGGGAATGGCCCCATCCAAGGCATTACTACTCAAATTGAGGATCCTTAGGTTTTCCAGTTGCCCCATGGATTCCGGAATACTTCCCTCCAAAACATTGTTAAAGGCCGTAAATTCTTCCAAGCTCCGCATATTCCCCATCTCCATGGGTATCGGACCTTGTAAACGGTTCATCTCCAACTTCAGGGTTACCAAATTTTCCAGTTCGGTCAACTGTATGGGTATAGGCCCATCCAAAGTATTGAAACCCAAATTAAGGTAGGTCAAGTATTTTAACCTGCCTATGCTTTCCGGTATGTTGCCGATAAGATTGTTTCGGAACAAATCCAAGGCCACTACATGGCCATCTTTAACGGTAACCCCATGCCAGGTTTCTACGGCAGCTTCCAAATTCCAAGGGGTATTCCAATGGGCACCACCTGCATGCTCATATACATCCAAAAGGGCCTTGCGCTCCTTAGAAGTAACTTTTGCCAAACAAACAGGGCAAATCAGGAGCATGGCTATAAAGCTCAAAACAGCATTTTTCATCCGACTGGTGTTGGTTGCGTTTGTAGTTCTTACCCTACAAATCTCGGTTGATTATAGACTAAGTTCAAAATAAATCGATGAAATACCTAGCCGAATGGCAGTTTTGTTGTGAATGTCGCCAAAGTTGTGGTGTAAAACGGTTTTTACACAAACCCTTTATTTACAATGCCTTACGATTCCATCTCCAACGAGATTTCCTCCCATTGTTCCATGAGGTCGTTCAAGCTATCTTTTTTAGCTTGGTAATCGGGGAAAAAATCGGGATTGTTAATCAGACTATCGTACTCTTCGGCCAATCGTTTGTCCAACTTCGAAATCTCGTTTTCCAGTATGTTGATCTTTTTTTCTACCCCCGCCAATTTATTCTTGAGTGCCTTTTGTTTTTTCTGGCTGGCATAATCGAGGGCCGGTTTGGCGTCCTTGGTTTTGGAAGCTTGTGGGGCCGTGCTTTTTTCTACCTCCCGCATATCGGCCGCTTGCCGCTGTTCCAAATAAAAGTCTATATCACCCAGGTACTCCTTGATCTTTTTGTCGCGGAATTCGAATACCCGATTGGTAAGCCCCTGCAAAAAATCGCGATCGTGCGATACGATGATCAAAGTACCCTCAAATTTAGCCAAGGCTTCTTTTAACACGTTTTTCGAACGGATATCGAGGTGGTTGGTAGGCTCATCCATTATCAGCACATTAAAGGGTTGTAGCATAAGTTTGGCCAAGGCCAAGCGATTGCGCTCGCCCCCCGATAGTACTTTGACAAACTTATCGACATCTTCGCCCTGAAACAGAAAAGAACCCAATATATCGCGCACTTGGGCCCGATTGCCCTCATTGGCGGCATCGATCATAGTATCGAGAATGGTCTTGTTGCCATCGAGGTATTCCGCCTGGTTTTGGGCAAAATAACCGATCTGTACATTGTGCCCCAGTTTTAAATGGCCGGTACCCTCGATATCGCCAACGATAACCTTGGCCAAGGTCGATTTTCCTTGTCCGTTCTGGCCCACAAAGGCAGTTTTGGTGCCGCGTTCCACCATAAGGTCCACGCCCCGTAATACTTCTTTTTCGCCATAACTTTTGGCCAGGTTCTCGGCCTCAATGACCACCTTACCCGGATTTACCGAAACCGGAAAACGCAGTTTCATGACACTGGTATCTTCGGCATCTACCTCTATGCGCTCTATCTTATCGAGCTTTTTGATCAACGATTGGGCCATGGAAGCCTTGGTGGCCTTGGCCCGGAATTTCTCGATCAATTTTTCGGTCTGTTGGATCTGCTTTTCTTGGTTCTTTTGGGCATTTTGCTGTAATTCACGCATCTCGGCCCGTAACTCCAAAAATTGGGAATAGGGTTTGTTATAATCGTAAATACGTCCCAAACTGATCTCTATGGTGCGGTTGGTGACATTGTCAAGGAACATTTTATCGTGCGACACCAAAACTACGGCACCTGGATAGGATTTCAGGAAGTGCTCCAACCAAATGATCGATTCGATATCGAGGTGGTTGGTAGGCTCATCGAGCAAAAGGATATCGTTTTTTTGCAACAACAGTTTAGCCAATTCGATACGCATACGCCAACCCCCGGAGAAGATGTCGGTCTGCCGATCGAAATCTTCACGGCTAAAACCAAGTCCTTGTAAGATCTTTTCGGTATCGCCTTGGTAATTGTATCCACCCAAAATCTCGTAACGATGGGTTACCTCATTCAGGTCTACCATCAATTGGTTATAGCCTTCACTTTCGTAATCGGTGCGCTCGGCCAATTGTTGATTGATATGCTCTAGATCGGCCTCTAATTTTTTGATTTCGGTAAAGGCCATATAGGCCTCTTGTAATACCGTACGCCCAAACTCAAAATCGAGATCTTGGCGCAAAAACCCGATCTGCACCTCTTTATCCATGGCCATACTGCCACCGTCCGAGGGAATATCGCCGGCCAATACCTTTAGTAAGGTCGATTTACCGGCTCCATTCTTACCGATAAGGCCCACCCGGTCGCCCGCATTGAGACGAAAGGAGATTTCGTTGAACAAATATTCGCCGGAAAAGGATACCGAAAGCTTATGTACGTTGAGCATCTTATGTAATAAAGGTTACCGTTCGGCCTTGGCAATTGTGTATTTTTGCCAAAAGCTTTGCAAATGTTAAAAAAAGGAAACAAACTCTACAGTATTTTAACAGGTTCTTGCCCCAAATGCCATGGCGAAAGTATGTACGTAGACAAGAACCCCTACAATCTGGGCAAAGTGTTTAGCATGCACGAACGTTGTTCGCAATGCGACACCAAATATAAGATAGAGCCTTCCTTTTTCTATGGCGCCATGTATGTGAGTTACGGCTTGGGGATTGCCTTTGCCGTGGCTGCTTTTGTAATCAGTCGTTTGTTTTTGGGCTTGGGACTTATGACCTCCTTTTTTACGATAATAGGCACCTTAGTCTTTTTTATGCCCGTGATCATGCGGTTGAGCCGTAATATTTGGATCAACTTTTTTATTAAGTATGAAAGGAGCTCCTCAGAAAATTGAAGTTAAAGGGTAAATGCTGTCTGGCTGAATAATAAACCACCGGACAAAGCTTTTCTTTTTACGCTTGGAAATGTTCATTCATGTCTATTTCGCATGAACATCCGTCATTTTCAAGTTATTTACTATCTGATTTATTCTTCGCTACTCGACAAAAAAAAGCAAAAACCTTAAATTGGCATTTAATCAATACTAGTTTCAATTCAACCAACATCATTTTTTTAATGAAAAGAATCGTTGCCCTTTTAATTGGAGTAGTTTTTACCCAATTGAATATAAATGCCCAAAACAGGGAAGCTAGACTTTACTTGAAAAACGGAGACACCATACAAGGATTCGCAAAAATTCTTTCCTCTGAAAAGGTAAAGTTCAAACACAACCTCAAAGGGAAGAAAGTTATTTATGATTCGAATTCATTGATTAAGCTTGAACTAGAGAATAATGAAAGGAAAAGCTTCACAACATACAGCTATAAACAATACCCACAAGGTATAAAGGCTGTTTTCATGGAACCTATAGTTTTAGGAAGAATGTGCCTGTATCTACAAAAAATTTCAGTAAGTGGCGGAAGTATTTTCACCAATAACCAAAGTGCGGGAACCTTGGGAATGGACGCCAAAATCCTTTATAAGTATTACGTGTGTCGCGATGATAGTTTTATGGTTTTTGAAATCACAAACCACGGATCTGTATTTAATGGGAATTTTGTAAAAAAAGCTAAGGAACATTTTAATGATTGCCCAACACTAATAGAGAAAATAGAATCTAAAGAATTTAAGCGTGGTGATATCGGTGACGTAGTGCGATATTACAATGAAACCTGTGGACTGATCGAGTAGGATATTTAAACTAAATCCAAGCCCTTTTATTATAAATATCACCCACTAATCATCCCTACGAATACTTCCCCTCAAACCGTTTGATATCTATCTCCGGGTCTAAATCGGCACCATTTTCTATATGGTCGAGCAATTGCTGCGCACAATAGGGCGCATTCATAACCCCCCTGGAGCCCATACCGTTCAACATGAATATATTTTGATGTTTCGGGTGCCTACCCACCAATGGTCTTCTGTCGGTTACCGTTGGGCGAATCCCGGCCTTGTGTCCCAGCACTTCATAGGGGCGTTCTAGAAAACCTTCCAGTTTTTCGAGGAGTTCAGCCTTGGCCTCGGCCGTTGGGGTATTGGTCTTGTCTTTCCATTTGTAGGTAGCCCCCAAGGTATAGGTATCACCTCCGGTGGGAATGATAAATGCGGCCGATTTTATGACTTTATCGATGGCCAAACCCGGGATTCGGATATGTAATACCTCCCCTTTGGTCCCGTTTAGGGGCAAATACTGGAACAGCGGATCGTTTTTAAGTCCGAAACCCATAGCCAAAACAAGCTTTTTGGCTACTATGCCATTATAGACCACATAATCATCGTGCATTTCTAGCTGGAAGGCATCGAAATCGGTTTGTAGATAACTTTGCTTGGCCTTTAAATGCCGCGTATAGGTTTTTAGCAAATGGGCCACGTCTACACGGCCGGTTTGCCAAACCTCGCCAAAGCCCAAGGGGGCGGCGATTCCTTCGTAGGTATTCGTGTGCAATTTGGGGTTCATAAACAAATCGCGGCCGGGTTTGTCGGTAGCTTCGAACCAACCGTTTTGTTCTTCTATGGAATGAAAAATGCGATAGACGGCCAGCTTATGGTCAAAGGTCTCCCCAAGATCTTGCTCTAAACGGGCATAGAAAGGCATGGCATAATCCAATAGTTCTTTGGCCTTCCAGGCCAAGGTAAAGCGTTTTAATATTACCGGATTGTACATACCCCCGGCCACCACCGATGACGTCTGTGAACGGTTGTCGAGCAAGGTAAAACTATGGCCGTTTTCTTCTAAATGACGGGCAAAAGCCATACCTGAAAGTCCGGCACCTATGATGAGATAATCTTGCATAGGACAAAGGTAGATCAATACTCTAATTTGAAAATGGTTGGATTTGAGAATTTGAAGAATAGGCCGTTATTATTACCCCCTTTGTATTTCCCCCTAGGGGGAATTATTAACTCTATAAACGCGAAAAATTAATCCTATTGGGGCGATATAAAACAAAAACGCCCTCCGGAAACCGGAAGGCGTTGTTTGGTAATGAATTGGAAAGTTTTTCTAGTAGCTCCACATATCCTGCTCGCGATCGCGGATGGTCTCCTTGATCCTGTCGGCTTCCAAAAGCTGGAACAGGGAATTGTCGGCTATATAATCTCTGATACTACGGTCTCCGTGTACGTTGTCTTCTTTATAGATCACGGCATTGAACCTTCTTGCATTCAACAACATATCGAAAGATATGGGTTGTGCCGAATTCTGGTTATTGAAGACCTTGGCTTCGTGTAAGATCTGTCTGGCACTTGGGAACCAAACCCAGAACAGTTCTACTTTAGCGTCGCCCGGATCCATACTTTCATCGTCGATGAAGTTTACATCGGGGGCCACGGGGGCAATACCCAACAAACGGTATTTTAACTCGCCCAATCGCTTGTCGAAATACCACATACCTTTAATGCGATATTCTTCTATATCGGCCGCGGAAAGATCCCTACGGTTGATATATTCTGGAGAAATCTCTTCCCCGGCATTGAGCTGTTCGTAACCGTAGTCGGTGGTATCTACCTTTTGCAATGTAGCGGTAAGATCTTCGAATTTACGCTTTTCGGTAAAGTACGAATCTACATAAACGTCGGTCAATTTTCCGTTCTTGATGTTCTTTAAAAGTACATCGTAAAGCGAACGTCTATCAGAGCCGATATTTACGGTATCGGTTGGGTAATAGAGTGGAAAATTCACACGCTCGTCCAAATCGATCACTTCCCAAGTGGTCTTGGCCCACATGATGTCGCGATCGTCTACATAGCTATACGGTAAGGGTACGTCGTTGTCCTTGGCCAACTGGGCCTCGGTCTTTTTACCGATCTCTTCCGGTTTCTTGGCGTTCAAGATATTGGCCTGGGCCAAACCGGCGGCCGGCATAAGGGCCAACGCACCAACGATCATTAGGTTCTTCCAATTCATGTTCATTGTATTCTGTTATTAGTTTGTAAGCTCGATAACCACAGGGCTAACCTTCTTTAACTTGTAGCTCTTGTTGTTGGTTATATAGGCTTGGATATCGAAAATCTGTACGGCATCTCCCCTTCTGGCCCTTTTTAAGGCAGACTTGGCACGACCGTCCAATTTGTTTCCTTTTACACTAACGGTAGGCTGACCAGGAACTTTGAACTTAAATCCGCCAACGGCAAGGTTCAAGTCAAAATCGAAGTCTTCCAACATGGCACCGATGGTAGAGATCTCCAAGTTTTTCCTTGGCATCTTGGCACTACCGGTCTCACCACGAATGGCTCCGGATGGTCGTGGAATATCCTTGATCCTGAATTCTGATTTAGATGATACGGTTTGCCCATCTGGCAATTTACCGGAAGCAGTAATGGTCACAGTCCTTCCCTTTCCAGGGTTCATTATATACTTGCTTCCACTTCTACGATCTAAACCAGGGGCCGAAGCGGTCACCGCATTGTCAGGGATTCCAGGAATAGAGATAGACATAGGGTTGGCCACACCTCGGTAAACCACATTCATCTTATCGGCAGCGATCAAGGCCGCGTTAGGCTTGGTAATGGTGGCAAAGGTTTGCTTTACCGGTACTTCGGTACGCTCGCCATCTTGCATAAAGACCAAGGTTCCTTCGATTTGGTGATCACCAGGATTACCGGCACCAACGGTCAAACGCACTTTACCATCTTCGATTACGAAATCTTTACCTTCTTGAAGTTTTCTTCCGTCTAAGGTCAAGTTAACTTCGTTAGGACGGGTAGAGGCATCTTTACGACCCAATACGATACTACCTGCAAAAGATTCACCAGAATAGAAGGCTGACTTGTCTTGCTCTAACAAGGTAGTATAGTTGGTCATTGAAACCTCAGAACTCAACTGACCTTGTAACATAGCCTGCAAAGCGTCGTTTTCGGTAGCTTTGATATCGGCCTGCAATTGGGTTAGCTTGGTTAAGGAAGCTACCATTGGGAAACCTTCATAGTTGTAGTTCAACCAATCTTGTTTGGTACCATCCCTCTTTTCTACCTTACCGTTTTCGTCTCCGGTCTCGAAGCGGGCATTAACAGATGCAACCACATCTTCCATACCTTTTTTGCTCTTCAAGATACCCGCGACCGCATCACGATAGTTTCCTACACGATCTAAGAATTCTTGTCCTTCAGGCTTCAAATTGTCGCCTTGGAAAAATTTTTGATCCAAGAACTCAGACTTATCCATTACTACATAATCCTTAGGGTCTTCAAGACCTTCAGTCATTTGGGTCTTTAACCCTTCTAAGTAGTTATAGTACTCTGCCGAGATCTCTTTGATTTTCTTGGCGTCTTGGTAAAGACCTCCGAATTTTTCGGCATTCTCTCCGGCTTTGGTCTCCAAACCACTTAGGAACGCTAGGTTACCTTCGGTGGTCTTGGCATTGGAAGCCTCGAGTTTTTCGTTCATAAGTCCAAAAGCGGCCAACACTTCCTTACTCATATTCAAGGCCAACATGGCGATGAATATCAAGTACATTAGGTTGATCATCTTCTGACGTGGTGATAATTTTCCTCCTGCCATTTTTACTAATTTGTTTTAATGATTTGGGGTTACTGCTCCGTAAAGCAAATTAGTTTCTGTTCATGGCAGTTAGCATACCACCGTATACACCGTTCAATGAAGAAAGGTTAGTTGCCAAAGAGGCCATTTGTTCTTTAAGGGCACCAGCGTTCTGGGCTACTTCTTCGTTGATAGAGGCTTGTTTGCTAGCGCTCTCTAACTGTACTTTATACAAGCTGTTCAAAGACTCCATCTGGGCTGCGGCCTGAGATAGTTCTTCTGAATACTTTTGGGTAGACTCGATAGCATTGGCCGTAGGGGCGATACCTTTAGCGGCACCTTCGAAGTTACGGATGCTGTCACCCAAACTGTGCATTAATTCTGAATCGATGTTGGCTTCTTTCAAAAGCTCGTCCAATTTTTTGGACAAAGAAGATTCGGCCTCGGCGATTTCGGCCTGAAGGTTCTGGCGCTCTTGGGCCTCACCACCAGCTAATTCTGGGTATACCAAAGACCAATCGTATTCGTCGTCTACCGGTTCAAAAGCAGCGATAGCGAAAATAAGGGCCTCTGTAATAAGACCAATGGCCAAAAGGATTCCACCGTTCAATGGACCGAGTTCCCAGTGAAGGATCTTGAACAAAGCTCCGATAATTACTACCGATGCTCCAAGACCATAGGCCATGTTCATTAGTTTCTTTGTTGATTTAGACTGTGCCATAATTTTAAATTTGAAAAAGTTTAAGGGTTAAAATAAGTATTTGGTTATCGTTTGATCGAAATTTGGGCTTTAGTTATCTCAATTTTCTCTGTCCCGCAAATTTCTCTTCTGTTCCCATATAATCCTGTACAGTTCGGAAACCGATGTAACTACGTGCCGAATCTTGGTATTCGTAGTCACGGGTACTTACCTGTAGGAAGTAGGCCACGTCTTTCCAAGAACCTCCTCGAATTACCTTTCGGTCGTTCTCGCCATAAGCCGCGTTCGGGTTCATGGTAGAAACATATTCGTAGGCCCCCGCGTCGTAGCTAGAGTCTGTCCACTCGGCTACATTACCCGCCATATTGAACAGGTTGTAGTCGTTGGGTTCGTATGATTTGGCCTCTACCGTATATAACGCGGTATCGGCAGCGTAATCGCCTCGTTGTGGTTTAAAGTTGGCCATGTAACAGCCTGTATCGCTAATTACATATGGGCCACCCCATGGGTAGGTACCACCTTCGATACCACCTCGAGCCGCATATTCCCATTCGGCCTCGGTTGGCAAACGGAACTGGTTCACGAATTGCTTACCACGCTCTTTCTGGTCGTCGTTCTTAAACTTGGTACGCCAGTTACAGAACGCTTTGGCCTGCCTCCAAGATACCCCAACTACAGGATACTCGCTATAGGCATCGTGCCAGAAATAATCGTTATGCATGGGTTCGTTATAAGAGTAGGCGAAATCTTTGATCCACACCGTAGTATCGGGATAGATTTCCAACTCTTCCTTTTTAATAAAGTCTTTACGTTGTCCTTTTTTGGCTCGGGCCGCCGCTTGGATGTCCATCCAATTATAACCATACTTCAATTTGGTTACATCTATGGTACGCTGCCCGTTATACGACTCTTCTTCAGGAATATACATAGAGTCCATTACCTCGGTATAGTATTCATCGGGGTATTCAGAGGTATCCCACACCAAGTCTTCATCTTTATTTAGGGCCCTTCCTTCGTAACCGGTCTCGCCCATACCTGCATAATTATCGAGCATGTACTTATCGTAGGCAGACAGTTTAGAGGTATCGGCATCCATAAAGGCAAATTCACCAATTCCTTCATCGTCTGGACCCATACCCAACTCATCGGCCAAGATGGCCAACTTGGTACGTACGATGGAATCTTTTACCCACTCTACAAACTGACGGTATTCACTATTGGTGATTTCCGTATCGTCCATATAGAAAGAACGAACGGTAACGGTTTTGGTAGGGGCGTTCTTTACCTTGGCCATATCTTCTTCAGATTTACCCATAATAAAGGAACCTTGGGGAATTAGCTCCATACCATACGGCTTCTCCGGGAACCATTTCTTGCCCCGTACACCCGTCAATTCTCCTTTTGTCTTAGACCCACAAGAAGTGAGTAGAAAAACAAATGCTATAGACATTAACAATAGCTTCTTCATACTTTTTGTCAAATTTCAGTTAGGTTAAGCAACACTATGATTACCCTTTAAAACTTTATTTTGGGTAAATTATTGTGCTAACCCGATATAGTATCCAATTTTTTAATGAAAGCCTTTTTTATAGGCTCGATACCACCTTTCGGGAATGTTTTGGGAGCAAGCTTCCAAATAGTCCGCTTCGGTGCATGGTAATAACGCAGGCGGATTGCTTTTATTATGTGAAGTCGTTGAAGAGGGTACTTCTACCCACCATCTTTCGGTAAGGTGGCTTTTGAAGAATACCAACTCTTCCATTTCGGTGGGTACGGTGTAGCGCGTAAAGTCGTCGGTCTGTGAATAGGGGGTCTCGTCTACCCCTTTATCCAAACCTTCTATAAAGTACCAAATAACCTGGGCTACCAATTGTTGCGACATATGGTTGTTCTCCATTTCGTAAACCCCGAAAGTAGAGATACGATTGCCCATACCGGCATAGCGCGCAATGGCACAAATCTCTGGACCACTAAAGCCATTGGGCGAATAGCCATACGGAAAACCTACTTCGCCCCCACGTACCGATCGCATATCTACACTTACAATATGAGCATCGCGCATTAAGGGTTCGGCCAAGGTAATGTCGGCCACTAGGTTGCCCAAACGGTACGAATCGAAGAAAAGCCGTTCCATAAGATCCAATTCTTCTTGGGCCACAAAATAACTCTGATACCCAATATTGGCATATTGGAAGAGGTTGGCTGGCTGCTCGGTTATGATCTTACTCATATAAGAGTGGGAAGAAATCAGCTCGCCTTCCAACCCAAAATCGAAGCGGCTATCTACCGATACCATGTTTACCATGGGTTTTAAACCATCGTAGGCCCGGTAAGATGGGTAGGTTATATCTTGGGTATGTCCTATAATAATAGGTATAACCTTTTCTTCTATAAGCTCGGCACAAATCTGGTTTACCACAAAGTAGGTATCCTCTACGGTGTCTCCTTCTTCTACATCGCCCAAATCTACAATGGTGGCATTCCAATTGCCCCGCATAAGTTTATACAGTTCTAAGCGGATAGCGGAAGTATCTAAGGTCTCGATTTTCTTTTCGAAGGCATTGCGGCTTTCCCGAACGCCCATTATAGCCACGGTTGCATTGGCCAAAACGGGCAAGCCTTTTTTGGCCGTATGTTTAAACACACTGGCCCCTAACGCTTGTTCGGGCAATAGTTCGCAATGTGCCAATACCTTATCTGCAACGGGGACCAGAAAATCGAAAGCCATTGAAGTTATTTCTTTTTGGTGGTGGTTTTACGTTTTTTAGGCTTTTTCTTTTCGATAAGTTCCTTTACGGCATCCAACTCCAATGCAAGCGGATCTACATCTTTGGTCAACTCTACCTTGGTGCGTCCTTTGATAATATTGTGGCGGCCCCAACGGGCTTTTTCGATACGAATGCCTTCTTCGGGCCATTCGCGCACCAATTTTTCGGCCTCTTTTTTAATCTTGGCCTCAATCAACTCTTCTATATCGGCCTGCGACAGATTATCGAAATCGTATTTCTTGTTCACATTAATGAACATGCCGTCCCATTTGATAAAGGGACCAAAACGCCCTACCCCTTTGGTTACATCATTACCTTTATACGTAGTGATAGGGGCATCGGCCTTTTGTTTTTCCTTGATCAATTCAATGGCTCGATCCAAATCGATATCAAAAGCACTTTCGCCCGGCGCCAAGGAAATAAATTTCTTGCCAAATTTTACATATGGGCCAAAACGCCCAACATTGGTCAAAATCTCTTCACCTTCGTACACACCCAAATTGCGGGGCAATTCAAACAAGGTCATAGCCTCTTCGAAAGTCAAGGTACCAATAGATTGGTCGGGTAACAGGCTCGCGAATTGCGGTTTTTCTTCGTCGTCAACGGTTCCGATTTGAACCATAGGCCCAAAACGCCCTAAACGTACCGACACCTGCTTGCCCGATTTGGGGTCTACACCCAACACCCTCTCGCCACTGGCACGTTCGGCATTTTCTTCTACCTCTTTTACATTCGGATGGAAGTCCTTATAGAAATCTTCCATCATACTTTTCCAATCTTCCTCGCCAGCGGCAACGGCATCGAAATGATCTTCTACCTTGGCCGTAAAATGGTAATCGAGAATGCTCTCGAAATTGGCTACCAAAAAGTCGTTCACGATAAGTCCGATATCAGTGGGCACCAATTTGCCTTTTTCCGAACCAACTTTCTCGGTAAGACCCTTTTCGGCTATAGTACCATTTTCTAGAAGCAATTGGGCGTATTTACGTTCGGTACCTTCTACGGTTCCCTTTTCTACATAGCCTCGATTTTGAATAGTGGATATCGTAGGTGCGTATGTTGAAGGTCTACCGATACCCAATTCTTCCAATTTCTTTACCAAGGAGGCCTCGGCATAGCGGAAAGGCGGTTTACTGAATCGCTCGGTGGCAGTCATATAATTCAAGGCTACCGCTTCACCGGTATTCATGGCCGGAAGCATACCTTCTTGCTCTTCGAGGTTTTCGTCGTCTACCCCTTCGCGGTACACTTTTAAAAATCCATCGAAACGGATTACCTCCCCATTGGCCGAAAACAATTCGTTATGGGTGTTGGCTTTTATCTTTACTTGGGTACGCTCTAATTGGGCATCGCTCATTTGCGAAGCCAGGGTGCGTTTCCAGATCAATTCGTACAATTTGGCCTGATCCCTTTCTAGGTTCGGAGCCTGTAATTTCATATCGGTTGGTCGAATGGCCTCGTGTGCCTCTTGGGCCCCTTTGGCATTCTTGGTAAAGTTTCGCGGGTTGCTATATTTTTCACCATAGTTAGAGACAATGGCATCGGCAGCGGCGTTCACCGCTTCTGGCGATAAATTCACACTATCGGTTCTCATATAGGTAATGAGACCCGCCTCATATAAGCGTTGGGCCACTTGCATGGTGCGCGATACCGAAAAATAAAGTTTACGCGAAGCCTCTTGCTGTAAGGTAGAGGTCGTAAAAGGTGGTGCCGGTGATTTTTTGGCCGGTTTTTTATCTATGGTCGCTATTTGGAAATTCGCTCCCAAATTCTCTTGCAAAAAAGCTTGGGCAGCTTCCTTGGTCGGGAAGGTCTTGCTCATTTTGGCGGCAAAGGCCACCCCTTTTTCCGTTTTAAACTGGGCTACGATCCTATAGGCCGCCACTGGGGTAAAAGCTTCTATCTCGCGCTCACGCTCTACAATAAGGCGAACGGCAACAGACTGCACCCGACCGGCGGAGAGACCCGGTTTGATTTTTTTCCAAAGAACGGGCGATAATTCATAACCCACCAAGCGATCCAACACCCTACGGGCCTGTTGTGCATTGACCAAATTATAATCTATATCCCTAGGATTGTCAATGGCCTTTTGTATGGCTCGTTTGGTAATGGAGTTGAACACGATTCGTTTGGTCTTGGCCTTGTCTAGTTTCAAGGCCTCGGCCAGGTGCCAAGAAATGGCCTCTCCCTCGCGATCCTCATCACTGGCCAACCAAATAATCTCTGCTTTGGCCGCTAAATCCTTTAGTTGCTTTACCAAGGACTTTTTTTCTTTATCGACCGTGTACTTGGGTGTAAAGCCATTTTCTACATCTACCCCCAATTCCTTGGATGGTAAATCGGCAATATGCCCGAAACTCGAGGCTACCTTATAATCTTTCCCTAAAAAACGTTCGATGGTCTTGGCCTTGGCAGGCGACTCAACAATGACTAGATTTTTTGCCATGCAACTGGTTTTGTGGCACAAAAATATAGCAATTTTTTGATTTTGGATGTTTTCATTCACAGCACGAAAAAAGGCCCCTGTTTTCACAAGGGCCTTGATTGAACCTCCACTTACACATTTCAATCCAATTCCAACACACTCAAAGGTTCAATACCTGACACCGTGTATCTGTATTGATAAAGGGTGCCATCTCCTATGATTAGTAGGGATTTATCAGTCGGAATTACATCAAAAGTGTTAATGTTTTCTATATGTTGTATTTGCGTCAGGTTTTTGGGGTCTTCACCTTGTAATATCCGTAAGCCGGAGGTGCCATCACAGACAAAGACAAGATTGTCTTTAACCCCTAATCCATAGGGTTCGTCCATAGGGTATTGGGCAATTTGAACTGGTTGTTGCAAATCGGATACATCTACCACGAAAAGTCCGCTTTCGGTAGCCCCGCATAAATTACCCCCACGTAAGGTTATATAAGCCATATCGCCATCGACCACAACGGGATCACAGGCCGTGCCATGTTGAAATTCAGAGACAAGGCTGGGCTGGGCCGCATTGGTAATATCATAAATATACATACCTCGCATGCTACCTAAAAACAAATGATCGCCCTGATTGAAAATCGTCTCTATGTCAAAGCCGGCGAAAACATCGCCTTTGTCTTGCGGACTGGAAAGATCCGAGATGTCGATTATATTTATGTTGTGGCTATCTACGGCATACAAATAATCGGCTACGATCTTAAAACGTGCCAATGAACCACCTTGGCCCACTTGCTCGGCCGCCGCGGCATTGGCTAGGGCCATATCTTCGAAAACACCCACTTCCGGTTCGGGTATGCGTACATTTTTTCGTTCCATTTCCCAACCTACGACCACCTCGGTATTATAATCGAAACCTTCCCAATCGAACCATTCGGCACCCTCGGCAATGGGCTGATGGTGGGCCAATACATTTTCCAATCGGTTCACCAATCGAATACTATTGATATCGGAAATATCGAACACCAAAAGATCCATTAAACTATCGGCATACAGAAAATCGTTCTTTACCGAAATATCGACATTTGCCGGAATCTCCAAATAGGCCACTTTAACGGGTCTTGCCCGTACCGAATTATCTATAATATGAACACCGGCGTTTTTATCATTTACAAAAACCAAATCGCCATACACATAGATCTTACCCGACTCCAAAATGGGTCGAGGAGGTATAATATCGCCACTTTCCCTAAAGTCTTGCAGCGACATTTTCAGAGGGGTGGCAACCAGTAGGTTTTGAAATTCGGAATCTACATCGTTTTCGCAACCCGTTTGGGCCAAAAACACGGTCATTAGTATAAAAGGAACGGTAACTTTTAGTAAATTTCGTAGCTTTTCCATTGGAATTTTATCATAAGATGTTGCAACGCTCCCAAGGTTGCGCCAAGGAAAACCACTAAAGGAAACCGACCTTGCGGTATGTTAATATAAGTCGTAATTTGTCGCGCCCTGCCCTTTCAAAATATTCGAAAAGAATTATTTCTATGTATTTTGTACGCAATTTTAAATATCAAACCCTACTAAACAAACTAGAAACATAACCTTATTAATTATATACCATTGAAAACCCAAATTATCTTGGCGGCCCTGATTGTCTCAACATGGGCCACTACCGCCCAACAAACGGGCAAGGCTTACGAACAATCGATCCCAGGTACCGACCTTACCGTATCTATGAAACCTATTCCGGGCGGTAGTTTTACCATGGGTAGCCCTAAAAACGACGAAGGTCCGGTACATAAGGTAAGCGTAGATGCCTTTTGGATGGGCGAATTCGAAATTACCTGGGACCTATACCAATTGTTCATGTCACGTGAAATTGACGTGGATCGCCCTGCCAAAGCTGCCGGCTCTGAAGTTTCACTTGACATAGATGCCGTTTCGGGCGCCACCACACCCTATGTAGAAATGAGTTTTGGCATGGGTACCGATGGCTATCCTGCAGTTTGTATGACCCAATATGCCGCCTCCAAATTCTGCGAATGGCTTTCTGCCATGACCGGTAATTTTTATAGACTACCCACGGAAGCCGAATGGGAATATGCCTGTAAGGCGGGTACCGACTCCGATTACTCCTTTGGTAACGACCCCTATCAATTGAACGAATACGCTTGGTCAGCCAACAACAGCCAAGATAAATACCAAAAGGTCGGCACCAAAAAACCTAATCCGTGGGGCTTGCACGATATGCATGGCAACGTTGCGGAATGGACTTTGGACCAATACGCTCCCTATAGCAAGGCCAGTCAAAACAATCCGTTCATTAAACCTACCAAAACATACCCTAGGTCGGTTCGTGGTGGTTCGTATATGGACGATCCGGATCAACTACGCAGCTCGGCCCGTACCAAGTCGGAAAAAGGTTGGAAAGTGCGTGATCCGCAGATTCCGAAAAGTAAGTGGTGGCATACCGATGCCCAATTTGTAGGTTTTAGGGTGGTACGCCCCGTAAAAACCCCATCGGCCCAAGCCCAGAAATCCTACTGGAAACAGAAACACTAGTTCAGAGTTTAGAAATGAAATTAACGGCCGGTTTTGTACCGACCGAACCAAATAACTAAAAGATGAGTAAGAATAATCTCCAATTAGGACGCAGGTCCTTCGTAAAAACCACAGGTTTGGCTACAGGCGGTTTATTGGCCACTAGCCTTCCCTTAAGTGCTATGGCCAATGTGAGTTCGGCCAAAAAATTAAAATTGGCCCTGGTAGGTTGTGGTGGCCGTGGTACCGGTGCCGCCGTACAGGCCCTTACGGCAGACCCCGATGTAGAGTTAGTGGCCATGGCCGATGCCTTTGCCGATAACCTTGAAAACAAACTTAACGCCATCAAAGAACATTTTGAGGGTGAACGCGAAATAAACGTCAAAGAGAAAAATCGCTTTGTAGGATTGGATGCCTATAAAAAAGCCATTGACTTGGCCGATGTGGTTATTTTGACCACCCCCCCGGGTTTTAGACCTCAGCACTTTGAATACGCTATTCAGAACGACAAGCATGTGTTCATGGAAAAACCGGTGGCTACCGATGCCGCTGGTATCCGTAAGGTTTTGGAAATGGCCAAAGTCGCCAAACAGAAAAACCTGAATGTAGTAGTGGGCCTTCAACGGCATTACCAACGCAAGTACCGCGAACTTTACAAAAGGGTGCAAGCTGGTGAAATAGGCCAGATTACAGGCGGACAAGTATACTGGAACAGTGGTGGTGTTTGGGTGCGTCCCAGAAAACCAGAGCAGACCGAATTACAATATCAAATGCGCAATTGGTACTACTTTAACTGGCTCTGTGGCGACCATATTCTAGAGCAACACATACACAATATCGACGTGGCCAACTGGTTCTTGGGCGAATACCCCATATCGGCACAAGGTATGGGTGGAAGACAAGTGCGAAATGGCAAAGACCACGGGGAAATCTTCGATCATCATTTTGTAGAGTTCACCTATGCCAGTGGAGCGGTTATCTCTTCGCAATGTCGTCACATAAAAGGTTGTTTTAACCGTGTGGATGAAGTGCTTCAAGGAACCAAAGGATCCATGGTGGCCAGCAAGGGCACCTTGGTTGGTTTAGATGGTAAGGAAATATACAGCCACAAACCAGAAGCAGGCCAGCAAAGGGATCCCAACCCATATCAGGTAGAGCACGACGAGCTATTCGATGCCATCCGAAACAAAAAGATGATTACCGACGCCGAAAATGGTGCCAAGTCTACCTTGACCGCCATCATGGGGCGTATGGCAACCTATTCGGGCCAACCCATAAGTTGGGAGCAAGCCTTGAATAACCAAGAGGTATTGGTACCAGAAAACCTCACCTGGGATTCGCAAGCCCCTACCCTACCTGATGCCAACGGTAATTATAAGATTCCAACCCCTGGTGTAACCAAATTCGCTTAAGATTATGAACCGTAGAAAATTCATCGACAATATGGCTTTGGCCGGAGTAGGATTGGGTGCCAGCCCTTTGCTAATGGGCCAATCTAACACGACTAACACGGCCGCCCAGCCTTTTAAACTTAAATATGCCCCGCATTTGGGCATGTTCAAGAACTTGGCAGGTAAAAGCGAGGTAGACCAGCTTAACTTTATGGCCGACCAAGGTTTTACAGCCTTTGAAGACAATGGTATGAAAGGTCGGGAAATTGCCACCCAAGAAGCCATGGCCAAAACCATGGCCAAAAGAGGTATGGAAATGGGGGTTTTCGTAGCCCATTCCATTTCTTGGCAAAAACCCAACTTGGCCAGCGGCGATGAAGATCTTAGGGCAAAATTCTTAAAAGAGATTCAAGAATCGGTCGAAGTAGCCAAAAGGGTTAACGCCAAATGGATGACCGTGGTACCCGGACACGTAGACCCGCGCCAAAACAAGGGCTACCAAACCGCCCATGTGATCGAAAGTTTGAAAAGGGCATCTGATATTTTGGAACCTCACGGCTTAGCCATGGTGTTGGAACCGTTGAATTTTCGAAACCACCCGGGTCTGTTCCTTACCGAAAGCCCCCAGGCTTTTGAAATTTGTAAAGCTGTAGATTCACCCGCTTGCAAAATACTGTTCGACATTTATCACCAACAGATACAAGAGGGGAATTTGATTCCGAATATCGATGCCAGTTGGGACGAGATCGCCTATTTCCAAATCGGCGACAATCCGGGTCGTAAAGAACCCACCACTGGGGAGATTAATTACCTGAACGTGTTCAAACATATACACAGCAAAGGGTACACGGGAATCTTAGGTATGGAACACGGTAATTCGCAATCGGGCAAGGAAGGTGAACAGGCCGTAATCGATGCGTACCGCAAAACCGATAATTTCTAAAACGGGAATTTTATCAACAAAACCAGACCCGGTTTTTATAGTCTTTTTACTACAGGTCTTGATGGATATTAACCATCGAGACCTTCTTTTTTGGCCCAACCACACTAATTTCACTGTTTTCTGACCCCATCCTATAGCTATATTTGTTGGTAGTAAACACTAACTAACACCATTCCTTTTCCATTCTTAATGTGCTATTACGCACCTATCAAGCTGTAATAACCTAGATACATTCGAATACGGGACGGTGAAACATATTATTCGGTTTATGCATGAAAAACTCGTGTCAATATTCCTTGCGCCAGAATTCCGTAAAATCCTTCAGAAATTGGCCGACCTGGCGTCTCCTAGGCAATGGCCCGAAAAAATACTCCACCCCCTTATTTGGACATTGGAATTTGTTGCCATTCCCTGCCTAATCCTTCTTGCAGTATTTGGTGTTTCCCTTCTACTTAGAAAAGAATATCATTATCGAATCCGTAAACCTAAACTAGAGGTCATTCCTGCCAAAATAGACCTTTTTCTTGCGGAAATACTTTTTATGGATTTTCCGATAGATCAAATTTCCGATGAGGTGATTCGATTTAAAAATCAAATCCCTTTCCATCGAAATTGGTGCGAAAATTTGGTGTTATCCAAGTTTCTAGACCTAAAAAGAAATGTTTACGACTTAAACCTTGATGCCGTCTCTCGCATTTATTCGGGATTCGGCTTCGAAAACCGAAGCGCCGAACTGATTAACAATCCAGACCCTTACCAAATAAAACTTGGTATCAGACAAATTCAAATTCTCGAACTAAAATCAAAAAGACGCGAAATCAGGAATATCTGGCAATCCAACCAGGATGACCTGGAATCTACCAGTCTAATTGCCTTAATAGCCTTGGCAGACAACAACTTGGAAGCCTTGCAACATTATCGAGGCCCCATGCCCCTTTCTGACGAAATCCGCATTCTGGAAATCTTAGAAAGAAACCCTTCATGTATACCGAACAACATTCATAAGTTATTGCGATCTAACAATCCCAGCCTAATTGTACTGGGCATAAAAATTATGGGAATAAACAATAACCGAGTCTCATTGGAAAGAACCAAACGTTTACTGAAACATAGTTGCCCAAAGGTAAGGAGGGCAACCATAAGGCAACTCTCTTCTTGGGCACCCGCCTACACGGTAGAATTATTAATCGAAACCTACAAAAGAGAGAACGAATCGAGTATTAAGACCCTTATCATACAATTATTGGCACTTCAAGGTAATCAAAGTAGCCTCAGCTTCGCACGCATCTGTTTTATCCGTGAACGGGATCCCCTACTTAAATTCGAACTACTGAAATGTATCCAGGCCCTAGACAAAAGATATTTTGAATCGCTGGATGCCAATCGTATACCCGACCACTACCTGGTTTCGGAAATGATCAACCATATTAAAGAAACCCAGTAGATATTGGAACTCACCAAGGACTTTTTATTCGGGTTACAATTTTTCGGGGCCTTGTATGCCGTCTGTTACCTAATCAGCTACGTTAGCTTAGGCGTTTTTTCGGTTAGAGCCTTGCGGATATACAACAAAAAAAAACCTTTCGCATACAACGAGATCCTAAAAAAATCTGAACACACCCTAGGGGTTTCAATTATAGCTCCCGTATACAACGAGTCGGAAACGGCCATTTATTCGATTAAATCATTATTAGCCCAAGAATACGCCAAATTCGAAGTGATAATCGTTAATGATGGCAGTACCGACAACACCTTGGAACTTATATCAACCGTCTTTCAGCTAGAACAGATTCCATATTATAAACCCAGTCAGATACCCACACAAAAAATTAAAGGTTGTTATCGTTCCAAGAATCCGGCCTATTCCAGGTTAATGGTTCTTGACAAGGTAAATGGTGGCAGCAAAGCTGACGCTTCCAATGCAGGTATAAACGCATCGAACTACCCCATATTTATCTGTACCGATGGCGACTCTATATTACGCAAAGACAGCATTGCCCAACTTATTAGACCATTTATAGAAGAGAAAACAAGGGTTATCGCCACTGGGGCCATGATCCGAATTTCAAACGCTTGTGTATTTACAGACGGAGCCCTTACCCAATCCAATTTCCCGAGCAACTTTCTGGCTCGTTTTCAAGAACTGGAATACATTCGATCTTTTCTTTTTGGCAGAATGGCATTGGGACATATCAATAGCCTGTTATTGGTTTCAGGCGGCTTAGGCATGTTCGATAAGGAAATAGTTATAAAGGCCGGAGGCTATTGGCATAAATCACTAGGAGAAGACCTAGAACTGGTCACCCGAATGCGCATCTTTATGCACGAACAAAAAGAAGAGTTCCTTGTCGATTATATACCCGAAACCCTTTGCTGGACGGAAGTACCATCCAATCTTAACATATTTATTCGACAACGGGCCAGGTGGGGTCGCGGGCTAGTACAAACCCTATTTCAACACCGTAATACCTTAGGTTCTCCTATGTATGGCAGAACAGGCTTATTGGCCGTACCCTATTTTTTTTTTTTGAGTTCGGTATCCCTATACTAGAACTACTAGGACTTATAGCCCTTGGCATATATTTCTTCTTCTTTAGTATTGATTACCATTTTCTATGGGTAGTTAGTTTGTTTATATATCTCGTCTACACTACCCTGACCATAATAGCCGTGTTTATCGATCAATTCTTTTTTAAGCATTATGCCAACATGCGCCAAATATTGATCTTAATCGGTACGATTTTCTTGGAACCCATTTTATACCACCCCATAAACACACTTTCCTATTTAAAAGGGTATACCCAGTTTTTGTTCCGTCGCAGACAAAAATGGGGCGCTATGCCCCGAAAAGGATTCGAAATATCAAGCTAAAACCATGAAGAACCGAATCGGTATTTTAACGTTATTCTTTTGCTTTAATCACTTGGTTTCTGCCCAACAGATCGATACCGACAGTTTATTGGTGGCAGCCTATGGTTATTATAGGGCCCAAAACTTTGAACTGGCCCAAGAAGCAACTGAATTAGGAATTCGCCTTAGCCCCGATTATCTCGATTTTCAGTTACTCTTAGGTCGATTAGCCCAAAAAAAAGGTGATTCCGAAAAAGCCCAAGACCTATTTGCCCTTGTCCTTGAAAAAGACCCTAGATACGAAGAAGCTTATCTACCCCTTTCCCGATTGTACCGGGCCAATGGAGACCAATCACAAGCCAAAACCATAGTAAACCAAGGTTTAGCTGCTTTTCCAAACAACATTGAATTACTTCTCGAAAAATCGAAATATCTCAAGGGAAAGAGCAAAAGGGCATATCTAAAGGAGCTAGAGGCCCGTTTTCCGAACGACAGCTTACTCCAAGCTACAATACACAAAAAAAGAATTCCGGTCACAGCCGATCGTTTGGCTACAGGTTACAACTACACTGCCTTTGATCGCGAGGGTGCCGGGCCTTGGCACTTGGCCAGCCTAGCCTATATTTTGGAACGACCCGGTTTTGCCATTATTCCGCGCATAAACTATAACGAACGTAGAGCTTTGGGCCTTTCGACAGGAACTGGCTGGCAACTCGAAAGTGACCTATACCTGAACCAAGTAAACGGAAATTATCATTTTATAAAACTCGCTTTGGGAGAAACGCCCATTTTCCCCAAATTTAGGGCCTCGTATTCCCACTATTTTAACATCGCTTCTTCTTGGGAATTGGATCTTGGGGCCCGTTATCTAAATACCGCGAACAAAGACCCATATGCCGCCGTAGCAGGTATAGGCTGGTATACCGGAGACCATTGGATCTATTTAAAAGGCTATGCGACTTTTGACGAGAACTACAGCTACCCTTCCCTAAACCTTTCAGCCCGAAAATATTTTAAAGACCGTTACCAATTCCTAGGAATTTTGATTGGCTATGGAAACTCACCCGATGACCGGGTAAACCTAAACAGATTGGACCGCTTCCGGGCATTAGATGCCTATAGCGCGGGGCTTAGAGGACAAAGCCCTATTGGCCGCCATTTAATCTTGGGGGTCGGGTTTACCTACAGTTACCAAGAATACATTAAAGACCGATTTCAGAACAGCTTCGACACCAACCTTTACTTGCAATACAAATTTTAAACGCTACCACCTAATGAAAAAAATCGTATTAATCGAGGACGAAAGCCTCACCGTAAAAATTCTGGAATTCCTTCTAAAAAAAGAGGGTTACGACATATCGGTGGCCAAAGACGGCAACCAGGGTATGGAACTCTATAAAGCAACCCGACCCGAATTGGTCATAACCGATATTATGCTTCCCTTCAAATCCGGATTGGAGATTACTGCTTATATCAAAGAACACGACCCGAACACTCCCGTGATCATACTCTCGGCCTTGGGCTCGGAAAAACAAACCTTGGAAAGCAGTAAACGTATAGGGGCCGATGCCATTATCGCCAAACCCTTTTCAAAATCGGAAGTTTTGGACAAGGTGCATTTTTTCACCCAAAATGCCCGGGCCTAATACCATTGTATTCACAACCAATACGAAAATCCTTCAACCGAACCGAAATCGGTCATATCTTTTTTAGCTAAAGTTTAAAACTGCCATATTGTCACTTTCTTGCTTTTAGTATTATCTTTGTGCCCCTAAAGGGAGAAGATATTAGCATGGAAAAGACAATGGACGAAAAGGCACAGGGCACCGCATTGGCCTTGAACGGACAAGAAGGTAACGCCCGCAAACTCTATATCGAGAGTTATGGTTGCCAAATGAATTTCTCCGATAGTGAGATCGTAGCCTCTATTCTGGCCAAGGAAGGTTTCAATACTACCCAAAACCTGGAAGATGCCGATCTGGTTTTGGTCAATACCTGTTCTATTCGAGAAAAAGCGGAACAGACCGTTCGTAAACGGCTCGAAAAATACAATGCCGTAAAAAAGATAAACCCGAACATGAAAGTCGGGGTGTTGGGCTGTATGGCCGAACGCCTGAAGAGTAAGTTCCTAGAGGAAGAAAAAATCGTAGATATGGTCGTTGGGCCCGACGCCTATAAAGACCTACCTAACCTGGTCAAGGAAATAGACGAAGGCCGTAATGCCGTTAACGTTATCCTCTCCAAAGAAGAAACCTATGGCGATATTGCCCCGGTTCGGATCAATTCGAATGGGGTAACCGCCTTTGTAAGCATTACGCGGGGCTGCGACAATATGTGTACTTTCTGTGTGGTACCCTTTACCCGGGGTCGCGAACGTAGTCGAGACCCACAGTCTATCTTAGACGAAATCAAAGACTTGGTCGATCGCGGTTTTAAAGAGGTTACCTTATTGGGGCAGAATGTAGACAGTTACTTATGGTACGGGGGCGGACTCAAAAAAGACTTTGAAAAGGCTTCGGAAATGCAAAAGGCCACTGCTGTAAATTTCGCCAAACTGTTGGATATGACAGCAACAACCTATCCGAAATTGCGTATCCGTTTCTCTACTTCGAACCCGCAAGACATGACCTTGGACGTTATAGACGCCATGGCCAAACATCGCAATATTTGCAAGTACATTCACCTGCCCATTCAAAGCGGAAGCAATAGGATACTCAAAGAGATGAACCGCCTGCACACGCGGGAAGAGTATTTTGAACTGATAGACAATATTCGTGAGCGTATTCCCGACTGTGCCATTTCACAAGATATTATTACCGGATTCCCCACAGAGACCGAGGCCGATCATAAAGACACCCTAAGTCTTATGGAATATGTGAAATACGACTTTGGTTTTATGTTCGCCTATTCCGAAAGACCAGGCACTTTGGCAGAACGTAAAATGGAAGACGACATTCCTGACGATATCAAAAAAAGACGCCTGACCGAGATTATTAACCTGCAACAAGAACACGCCCTCTACCGTACCCAACAATACGTAGGCAAGACCATGGAAGTGCTTATCGAAGGGCCATCGAAACGTTCCGATGCCCATTGGATGGGGCGTAACACCCAAAACACCGTAGTGGTCTTCCCTAAAGAAAACTACCAAGTCGGGGAATTTGTAAACGTAAGCGTTAGCGACTGCACGGCCGCTACTTTAATCGGTGAAGCCGTAAACCTAAGCGACAACAACTAAACCAACCCCTTTGTTACATGGAAAACGTACAAAGCATAAAGCAACGTTTCGAAATCATTGGAAACGACCCCAAACTGAACCGGGCTTTGGAAAAGGCCGTACAGGTGGCCCCTACCGATATTTCGGTTTTGGTTACTGGTGAAAGTGGGGTTGGTAAAGAATCGGTGCCTAAGATCATACATGCCCTTTCGCATCGTAAACATGCCAAATATATTGCGGTAAACTGTGGGGCCATTCCGGAAGGCACCATAGATTCTGAACTGTTCGGACACGAAAAAGGGGCTTTTACCGGAGCCACACAAACCCGTAGGGGTTATTTTGAGGTAGCCGATGGCGGCACCATTTTTTTGGATGAAGTTGGCGAGCTTCCGCTAACCACCCAAGTTCGTTTGTTACGGGTATTGGAAAACGGGGAATTTTTAAAAGTCGGCTCTTCCCAGACCCAAAAGACCAATGTTCGGATCGTTGCGGCGACAAACGTTCAGATGTTCGAGGCCATTAAAAATGGAAAATTCCGCGAAGACCTATACTACCGTTTAAGTACAGTGGAAATCAATTTACCCCCTTTGCGCGATCGGCATGGCGATATTCATTTGTTGTTCCGCAAATTTGCATCAGACTTTGGGCAGAAGTATAAAATGCCCACTATACGTCTACAAGACGATGCCGTACAACTACTGCAGCAATACCGTTGGCCCGGCAACATTAGGCAACTGCGTAATATTGCCGAACAAATATCGGTTTTGGAAAGCAACCGTTTGGTAAACGCCCAGACACTTTCGGGTTATTTACCCCAAGCCAGTAGCACTAACCTCCCCATGGTGGTAAACGCTCCGGAATCTAAAGACAGTGATTTTAGTAACGAAAGGGAAATACTGTACAAGGTGCTTTTTGATATGAAAGGCGACCTGAACGATTTAAAACAACTCACCCTAGAACTCCTTAAGAACAAAGACACCCAAAAGGTACAGGAAGAAAACCAAGGTCTGATCCAAAAAATCTACGGTTCAGAACCCGCTCCGACTCCCCAGGAAGAAGACAGTCCTGCACTTTTGGAACTGGCCGAGCCGGTAATAACCGAATATCCGCAAACGGTAAATACCTTAGCGGAAGACAAATACCATTTTGCCGAGGAAATACAAGAGGAAGAAACCCTATCTTTACAGAAAAAGGAGATTGAACTGATTAAAAAATCCTTGGAACGCAACCGTGGCAAACGCAAGGCCGCGGCCGAGGAATTGGGCATCTCCGAAAGAACACTATACCGAAAAATAAAGCAATACGACCTATGAGGCGACTCATCTTAACCAGTGGGGCCATGAGCCTTCTTTTTTTATTGGTTTCCTGTGGAGTTTATAACTTTACCGGGGGCGATGTAGGTTCGGCCAAAACCTATCGCGTGGATTTTTTCCAAAACTATGCCGCGCAAAGTCCAGGTTCTACGGTAGACCCAGGTCTGGATCGCGATTTTACCTTATCGCTTCAAGATCAAATATTAAACCAATCTACCTTATCCCTGGTACCGCCAGGTTCTCCGGCCGATTTAATCTATCAGGGTGAAATCACGGAATACCGGGTAAGTCCCATGACGGCCACAGCGGAACAGCAAGCTGCCCAAAACCGTTTAAAAATGTCAGTCAAAGTACGTTTTTTCAACAATACGCCTGAAGCTAAAGATGGTAAAAAGGATTTTGAACGTACCTTTTCCTTTTTCTATGATTTCCCTGCGGGCACGCAATTGGCCACTGTTCGAGACGAAGCACATCAGGCTATTTTTGAACGTATAAACCAAGATATTTTTAACGCCTCATTGGCCGATTGGTAAACCCAAAAGCACCCTAACCACTATGGAGGTATCGGTATTCACAAAACTCATTGAAAAACCAGAACAGGTAAACAGTCCGGTCTTGGTGCATCAGCTTGAGGATGTTTTAGCCGAATACCCCTATTTTCAAGCGGCCCGGGCCTTACATGTAAAAGGCCTTAAAAACCTCAATAGTTTTAAGTACAACGGGGCTCTGAAACGCTCGGCAGCCTATACCACGAACCGAGAGGTGCTCTTTCAACTGCTAACCTCAGATCGCTTTAAGGCCAACGAAACGGCCCAAACCATATCGGAACGTCATGTACCCTTGATGGAAAAAGAAGTGACGGCCGAAGAAATACTTCCGAATAAAGAAGTACGCGGTATTATTGAAACCGATTTGCCCCGAGAGCAGATTGCCCTTCCGCGCGATAAAAATGAAGCCGAACAAATATTGGATCCCGCCCTATTTGAGCAACAACAAGAAGATATCCAAGAAGAACCCAGTATCAATCAAGAGGCAGTAGCAGAAAAACCAACCCTAGCTTCCTCCAAAAAGAAAAAAAAGAAGAAGAAAAAGAAAAACGGTAAAGACAAGGCTGAAGCTTTATCAGAACAAAAGATCAAGGATACTCCTACCCCGATAGAGATTCTGCCGAGCATTGCCATATCCGACCCAAAAGAAGACGAACCAACCTTAGAAAAAAAAGAAGCGCCTTCAACCTATTCAACCCAAGTCAAACCACCAAAGGGCAACAAAAAAGGATCGCGACATTCTTTTGCCCAGTGGTTACAGCTTACCCAACAACCCGACGAAAGCATCGAACCCCCTAAGGAATCCGAAGAAGAGAAGGCCTCACCAGACCTACCAGCGGTTACCGAACCCAAGACCCCGCCTACCCCAATAGCGGAAGAGGCAGATAGCAAAAAGAAAAAGTTCGAACTGATCGACCGTTTTATAGAACAAAGCCCCAAGATCGTACCCCAAAAACAATTGGAGACCAAGGTAGACATCAAAGAATCGACCAAGCTCGATAAAAACGAACTGATGACCGTTACCTTGGCCAAGATCTATGTAGAGCAAAAGCGCTACAAAAAGGCCATTCAAGCCTATAAAATATTAAGTTTGAAATATCCCGAAAAAAGTGGTTTCTTTGCAGACCGAATTAACGAGGTGCGTGCACTTCAACAAGATAAAGATTAAATCAGATGAGTACTTTTTCCGTTTTTTTGATCCTAATCATCATCACTGCCCTTTTGTTGGTATTGGTGATCATGGTACAAAACCCTAAAGGAGGCGGATTGTCTTCTTCCTTCGGCGGCGGAGGTAACCAAGTAGTAGGTGGTGTTAAAAAGACCGGTGACTTTTTAGACAAAAGTACCTGGACGCTGGCTACACTATTGGTAGTTTTGATTTTACTATCGAACGTATCTTTAAAAGGTAATTTCGCTGGCGAGGAATCGAAATTATTGCAAGGTAATGAAATAGAGGCCAGCACTCCGGAAAGTATTCCCGAGCCTGCCACTAGCCCTGTACAAGACCAAAGTGCCGATACCATCCAATAAGTTTCGGTTCTGCATAATATTCGAATGCCAGTTTGTATGACAAGCTGGCATTTTTGTTTTACAATATGTCAGTTTTAATGCCATGGCATAATTTCTGCCTTCTTTGGGCAGATTTCAATAACATTAATTAAACCTAAAAATTTAGATTCAATATGGCTAGTATTAACTTTAAACCTTGGGCAGACAGGGTATTGATCGAACCTATGGCAGCCGAAACCACTACCGCCTCAGGTATCATTATCCCAGACACCGCTAAAGAGAAACCTCAAAAAGGTAAAGTAGTTGCCGTAGGACCAGGTACCAACGAAATAAGCATGACCGCCCAAGTTGGCGACACCGTACTTTACGGAAAATATGCCGGAACCGAATTGAAAATAGACGGAAAGGACTATTTGATCATGAAAGAAGGAGACGTACTAGGCAGTATGTAACCCAGCAAAACCAAAACACTAATAAAACTTTAGCACGCGTTAGCCCATAACGGCATACGCAAAGCACAAAATCTAATAAAAATGGCAAAAGACATCACTTTTGATATAGAAGCAAGAGACGGACTAAAGCGCGGGGTAGATGCCCTGGCCAATGCCGTTAAAGTTACCTTGGGCCCTAAAGGCCGTAACGTTATCATCTCTAAATCTTTCGGTGCCCCAACCGTAACCAAAGATGGGGTATCTGTAGCCAAGGAGATCGAATTGGAAAACGCCCTAGAGAACATGGGTGCCCAAATGGTTAAGGAAGTAGCTTCCAAAACCAACGATTTGGCCGGTGACGGTACCACTACCGCTACCGTATTGGCCCAAGCCATCGTTAAAGAAGGTTTGAAGAACGTAGCCGCCGGTGCCAACCCAATGGATTTAAAAAGAGGTATTGACAAGGCCGTCGATGCCATTGTTGAAGACCTGGCCAAACAAGCCAAAAAAGTAGGGGACTCTTCAGAGAAGATCAAGCAGGTTGCCGCCATCTCTGCCAACAACGATGAGACCATCGGGGATTTGATTGCCCAAGCCTTTGAAAAAGTAGGTAAAGAAGGAGTTATTACCGTTGAGGAAGCCAAAGGTACCGACACCTATGTAGACGTAGTTGAAGGTATGCAATTCGACCGCGGTTACCTATCGCCTTACTTCGTTACCGACTCAGAAAAAATGATCGCCGATCTAGAGAATCCGTATATTTTGTTGTTCGACAAGAAAATCTCTTCCATGAAAGATTTATTACCTGTATTGGAGCCCGTTGCCCAATCTGGTAAGCCTTTATTGATCATTGCCGAAGATGTAGATGGCGAGGCCTTGGCTACCTTGGTAGTTAACAAATTAAGAGGTTCACTTAAGATCGCCGCTGTTAAGGCTCCAGGTTTCGGAGACCGCAGAAAGGCTATGCTTGAAGATATCGCCATTCTTACCAATGGTACCGTAATCTCTGAAGAAAGAGGCTTTTCTTTAGAAAACGCTTCTGTTGAAATGTTAGGTACTTGTGAAAGGGTAACCATTGACAAAGACAATACCACTATCGTAAACGGTGCCGGTGATGCCAATAATATCGCTACCCGTGTAAACCAGATTAAGGCCCAAATCGAGTCTACCACTTCTGATTACGATCGTGAAAAACTTCAAGAGCGTTTGGCCAAATTGGCCGGTGGTGTTGCCGTATTGTACGTTGGTGCCGCTTCTGAAGTAGAAATGAAGGAAAAGAAAGACCGTGTAGACGATGCACTTCACGCTACCCGTGCCGCCGTTGAGGAAGGTATCGTAGCCGGTGGTGGTGTAGCTTTGGTCCGTGCCAAATCGGTACTAGACAAAACCAAAGTAGAAAATGCTGATGAAGAAACCGGACTTGCGATCGTAGCCCGCGCCATAGAGAGCCCGTTACGAACTATCGTTGAAAACGCCGGAGGCGAAGGATCAGTTGTAGTTTCTAAAGTATTGGAAGGTAAAAAAGATTTTGGTTACGATGCTAAATCTGAAGATTATGTAGACATGCTTAAGGCCGGTATTATCGACCCTAAGAAGGTAACCCGTGTTGCCTTGGAGAATGCCGCCTCTGTTGCCGGTATGATCCTAACTACCGAGTGTGCCCTTACGGATATCAAAGAAGACACTCCTGCTATGCCAGCCGCCCCAGGAATGGGAGGTGGTATGCCCGGAATGATGTAATATAGGAACTTGATTCCTTCTTAAAAGCCCTTGCCCAAAGCAGGGGCTTTTCTTTTAGCCATATTCGAAATAAAAAACCCCAAGGAAAACCCCGGGGTTCAATAACGGGCGGAGCATTCTAGAAAACCCCGCCCAAGCACGACCCTAGGACACCAACTACCCAAAGGTCGCTACAGCGATCACTGATACCTTTATTTTTTTTTGCACCTAATCAAAGCTCCCTATTTCTCGGTTCAAAATCTGCGACTCTGATTAGTTCCCTTTTTTTTAAACACCAAACAGTTAAAGCAGCGATAGCGAACTACCACTGCTTACACTAACACCAATATGGCTGTCCAAAAGCATAGGACTTGCCATAAATGACCTATGAAGTGCTACTCTTAAAAAAACATGAATCCATAGTGTCAATACCGTGCTTTATTGGGAGGAGCGACCGCTGTATGACCGTAGCACCTCCCGCTAAAGCAGGCCAACCATATTCCGTTCCATGCCAGTTTTTTGGTGTCCAAGCCAAGAAAAACCACCTATAACTGGCTGCTACCTAACACAAAAACTTGCCTACTTCATTAATTTTTAGTAACTTACATGTGCTGGAACCGAAAAAGGTTGAATCTTGAATACAAAGTAAACCTTCACTAGGGTTCTTTACTTGATGTTTTCCAAACAATGATTGACCAAAACCGTTAAAGCCCCCTTTTAGCATCACGGACAGCTGCATTGCTGTGGGTTCACCTAACCCAACAGTTTTGGCAATTAAAAAATCAAATAACAAGTGTTTTGAACTGGAAAAGACCCGTTTCCTTTGGGATGGGCCATTACCTGCATCTACGCATTTTCTATTCCCCCAGACGGGAACCGGGAAACTGAGAAAATATAACTTTCGTTGGCAAAGACCACATGCCTTACCCTTCATAAAAGACAAGACTAGCCAAACTTATGGTGCACAACAGGTCCATGGGAGAATGGCATTACAAGACTACTATCTCACCCTAAAAATATGCCCGGAATTCCTCGATCAGGTAAGTCGTGAAATTGCACTAACCATCCAAAGTAACCTAGAGGAAGATTTTATAAAGACACGTTTAAAACCAAGCATTGTCGGAATTGAACCCAACCTCTACCATACTTTCGAACTTATCTTCGATTCACAAGCTACCGGCAATTCAAGATTCGATTTTTTATGGGAACTGAAAATCAAGGAGTTTCTTTTCTATCTTATACAACTAGAAATAGATAGCAACAAAGAAGTGGGTACCGCATCCCACACACCCATATGGCTTTTGGAAATAGACAATTACCTGCACCGAAACTTCACCAAGAACATTCCGATGCAAAAACTTATCCGACGTTCAGGTTTAAACGAATCTTATTTTTACCAACGCTTTAAATCGTTCTTTGGCACCACGCCTTTGAGCTATATTACCAATCTTAGGATCAAAAAGGCCCAGTTCGATCTCTATAATACTAAAAAGACCATAAAGCAGATTGCTTATGACGCAGGTTTTAACAGTCTAGAACATTTTTACAGAAAATTCAAAGCCAATACCGGTGCCACCCCTTTGGAATTTCGCAGAAACCCAGAATTCAGGAGAATGGGCAGTCCTAACCTTTTTCTCCCATAGTCTAAGGCCTTATCTTAGAAAAGCATCCAAAAGGCCATAAGCAACATTATGGCATTTTCGATAAAAGTTGCCTCAGTCATAGGCAGTTTTAGGGCAGTTCCCAAACAAGCACATCGGATTTTCTTTTTATCGAGCAGGGTACGGGTTACCCCAAAGGTAGTCAAGCCTAAAATAAACACCGTAATCCAGAGTGCCGCCTGTACCTGAAAACGCATTAAGAACATAAGTCCTAAGGCTGTCTCAAGAAAGGGATAGACCCAACCATACAGCCGAAGCCTTTTGGCCAAGGGATCGTACATCGCGAAACTCTCGGGAAAACCTTTTAAATCCAAAAATTTAAAAAATGCGAATACGATATAAAAGAGCCCCATAAAATCCAACATGGCCTCACTTGTATCCCATGCGGTCCTATTCAGTAAAAAAGCCGTTGAAAACAGGTAAAAGAAAATCAGGAACAAAGGGCGTAGTTGCTTCCATTTGGAATCTTCCGGAACACCTCCTGCCACTTCATTTTTAATGGCATTTTTCAACAAAGTATATTTTGGGGCCAAAGCGTTTTGCAATAGCCCAAAATCCAACTGATCTTTATGATTAATGGTAACGGTCTTTTCTTTTAGGGCTACCTTAACGTTACCCTCACCCAAAAAACTTTCCAGTTTTTCAGTTACCGATGCCACACAACCCCCACAGGTCATGCCCTCTATCGTATATATGGTTTTCATTACATCTCTATTTACGGGTTTATTATAAAATAACATGCTAACATTAGGAAATACCTCTGCATATCAATTCAGCTTTAGTCGCAAAAAATGCCACTAACTTAAAAAACCAAACATAAAAAAAGCCTCCTTTTCAGGAAGCTTCTTTAGGTAATTTAACAGTACTATTTTAGGCGGTACATTTACACTTACCGTCTTCACACTTGCATTCGCCATCGGCCTTACATTGACAATCATCGGCATGGGCGGTAGCATCAATTTTATTGCCTTTATGATCATAACCGGGCGTACCACATTTGCATTTTTCCTTGCCACCACATTTACACTCCCCTTCGGCACATTGGCACATTTTTTCATGGCTTCCGCCATCTTTGGCATCCAGTAGGGCCAAATCCATTTTACAAACCGGACAAGAACCTTTCTCGGCATAGGCCTTGCCTTTCTCACAGTCCATAGGACACTGATACACCGCAGCCACTTCTTTTTCGGCTACCTGTTCTATTTCTGTTTCTTGTTCGGTGCTTTTTTCCGTCTTGGCCCCTTCTTTACAAGAGAAGAGAACTACCATACATAACAGGCCCAAAAACCCCCATTTACTCATTTTTTTCGTTATATCCATAACTTAGTTTGTTTAGTTGCGGTGCAAAAATCACACTTCCTCAAAAATACGGTATTCCAAAACCTTCAAAAAGTCCGATTGCGTATTTTTGCCCAAAAAAAGAATCATGCTACAATCCCTATACCCTAAAGTCGAAGGATTACTCACAACCAAAGGCACCCCAGAAGAAAAGATGCAGGCCATTTGCGATTTACTCCAAAAAGAAGTCACCTATTACGATTGGGTCGGATTTTATTTCAAAAACGGCAACAAAAGGGAGCTAAAACTTGGCCCATATGCCGGCGAACCTACCGATCATACCCTAATCCCATTTGGCAAGGGTATTTGTGGCCAAGTAGCCGAGAGTAACCAAAACTTCGTGGTACCCGACGTACAGGCCCAAGACAATTATATAGCCTGTAGCATTAACGTAAAGTCGGAAATCGTAATCCCATTGTTCAAGAATGGGGAAAATATCGGGCAAATCGATATAGATTCCAATACCCCGGACCCCTTTACCGAAGCCGATGAACGTTTCTTGGAATTCGTAAACGAAAAAGTTTCGCAGATCCTTTAAAACTTTTGGTTTTTGTTGATAAACTACCCACACAAGGCCCGGTAAAAGCCCTACTTTTGTGGTTTCTCATTTTCAAAAACCACCGTTACAATGGACACTACAAAAAGGGCCCAATCCGCCTTGATTTCGGTCTTTCATAAAGAAGGACTGGCACCTATAGTTAAAAAGTTACACGAGCTTGGGGTAACCCTCTACTCTACCGGGGGCACCGAAAAATTCATTGCAGAACAAGGTATACCCGTAGTGGCCGTAGAAGATGTAACCTCTTACCCCTCTATTTTGGGAGGTAGGGTAAAAACACTACACCCAAAAATCTTTGGAGGTATCTTGAATCGGGCCGACCACGAAGGAGATCAAGCCCAACTGGCCGAATTCGACATACCACAATTGGATATCGTAATCGTAGACCTGTATCCGTTCGAAAAAACGGTGGCCAGCGGTGCTTCTGAACAAGACATCATCGAAAAAATCGATATCGGAGGTATTTCATTAATCCGTGCCGCTGCCAAAAATTTCAAAGACACCCTTTGTGTTTCCTCCATGGAAGAATATGGCGAGCTTTTGGAGATTTTGGAAGCAGCTAATGGCAATACCACACTTGAAGAACGCCAACGTTTTGCCTCTCGTGCCTTTCAAACCTCATCGCATTACGACACGGCCATTTTCAATTACTTTAACCGCAACGGCCAACAAGCCGCCTTAAAACTGAGCGAACCGAACGGAAAAGTATTACGCTATGGTGAAAACCCGCATCAAGAAGGACGCTTTTTTGGTGATTTCGATGCCATGTTCGAAAAGTTACATGGTAAAGAACTCTCGTACAACAACCTTTTGGATGTAGATGCAGCGGTTAACCTGATCAATGAATTCAAAGGAGACAAACCCACCTTTGCCATATTAAAGCATAACAATGCCTGTGGCTTGGCCAGTAGGGACACCATAAAGCAAGCCTATGTAGATGCCTTGGCCGGCGATCCGGTTTCGGCCTTTGGCGGCATACTGATCGCCAATACCGAAATAGATGCCGAAACGGCCGATGAGATTCACCAGTTATTCTGCGAAGTGGTTATCGCCCCATCGTTTAGCGATGCCGCCTTGGATATTCTAAAAGGTAAAAAGAACCGTATTCTTTTAATCCAAAAAGAAATCGAACTCCCTAACGCACAAGTGCGCTCTTGTTTAAATGGGTATTTGGTACAAGATCGCGATGCCAAGACCGATAGCCAGGAAGATTTAAACTGTGTTACCGAACAATCCCTTACCCAAGAACAAATCGACGATTTGTTGTTCGCGGCCAAAATTTGCAAACACACCAAGAGTAATACCATTGTTCTGGCCAAGGGGCAACAATTGTGTGCCAGTGGCACGGGGCAAACCTCTAGGGTAGATGCCCTAAACCAAGCCATACACAAGGCAGGATCGTTCAAATTCGACCTCAACGGGGCCGTTATGGCCAGCGACGCCTTTTTTCCGTTCCCTGACTGTGTAGAGATTGCCGACAAGGCCGGTATCAATGCCGTAATACAACCCGGCGGATCTATAAAAGATCAATTGAGTATCGACTACTGTAATGCCAACGGTATGGCCATGGCTATGACCGGCACACGCCACTTTAAGCATTAATCGAATTGTTAATTTCGACCAAGGGCCTTCCGTTTCGGAGGGCCTTATTTTTTAGGTAGCAATCGACGAACTACATACATTTTTTTTCGAAATAGCGCGCAGCTTTTGTTAATTTTGCCGTAAACCTTTACTTTTAGAGCTAAACCTAATTTTGCATGGGATTTTTTGACTTCCTCACTGAAGAAATTGCCATTGACCTCGGCACCGCTAACACCCTGATCATACACCAAGACAAAGTCGTTGTAGATAGCCCATCTATTGTGGCCCGAGATCGTATTTCGGGCAAAATAATCGCCGTGGGTAAAGAGGCGAATATGATGCAGGGCAAGACCCATGAAAACATAAAGACCATTCGTCCGTTGAAAGATGGGGTTATCGCCGATTTCGACGCCTCCGAAAAGATGATCAATATGTTCATCAAGGGAATTCCGGCCTTAAAAAAGAAATGGTTCCCACCAGCCCTTCGTATGGTTATCTGTATTCCTTCGGGTATTACCGAGGTAGAGATGCGTGCGGTAAAAGAATCGGCAGAAAGGGTAAACGGAAAAGAGGTATACTTGATTCACGAACCCATGGCTGCGGCCATTGGTATCGGTCTCGATATTATGCAACCCAAAGGCAATATGATCGTTGATATAGGTGGGGGTACTACCGAGATTGCGGTTATTGCGCTTGGAGGTATCGTTTGTGATAAATCGGTAAAGATCGCGGGTGATGTATTCACCAACGATATCATCTATTATATGCGTACACAGCACAACCTCTATGTAGGAGAAAGCACGGCTGAGAACATTAAGATAAAAATCGGCTCGGCTACCGACGATCTGCAAGACCCACCAGAGGATATGAGCGTACAAGGCAGGGACCTACTGACAGGGAAACCCAAACAGGTAGACATTTCGTACCGAGAGATCGCCAAGGCCTTGGATAAATCTATTTTAAGGGTTGAAGATGCCGTTATGGAAACCCTTTCGCAAACCCCACCAGAACTGGCCGCCGATATTTATAATACCGGTATTTATTTGGCCGGTGGCGGATCTATGCTACGCGGATTGGACCGTAGGTTATCCCAAAAGACCGATTTGCCCGTATATATTGCCGAGGATCCGTTACGAGCTGTAGTACGAGGTACCGGAATCTCTTTGAAAAACCTTGAAAAATATAAGAGTATCTTAATCAAATAAGGCTATTCCCGTGATACCCGCGGGTATCGCAACTAACAGAGGGCATGCAACAGATCATTAATTTTCTTTTACGGAATAAAAACTCGCTGCTCTATGCCTTTTTGTTTTTTATTGCCTTGGTGTTCACCATCAATTCCCGAACCTTTCATCAAAGCAAATTCTTTAATTCGGCGAATTGGGTCAGCGGTAATCTGTATACTTTTTCGAGCAACATCAGTGGTTATTTCGGATTAAAAGAAGACAATCTTGAACTGGTGGCCGAAAATGAAAGGTTGCGCCGGCTGCTCTTTAATAGAGAAATGACCGATACTGTAACCCTAGACTCGAGCCTTAACCGTTACGATGTTGTAAGTGGCCGTGTCATTAAAAACAGTTTCTCTGGCCCTCGTAATTATATTACGATCAACAAAGGAAGCAACGATGGGCTAACCCAAGATATGGGCGTGATTAGCCCGAATGGTATTCTGGGCATTGTAGAGAATACCTCAGCCAACTTTGCCACTGTTCAAAGTATTCTAAATACCAAGTCGAACATTAACGCCAAATTAAAAGGCACCGATTATTTTGGCTCGCTCACCTGGAACACCCAAGATTATAATACGGTACAATTGGTAGACATACCCCGTTTGGCTCCCATTGCCGTGGGCGATACGATCGTAACCGGATCTATGTCGAACATTTTTCCGGAGCATATTCCCATTGGAACCATAACCGCCTTTGAACTTACCGCTTCCGAAAGTTTTTACGAAATCGAGGTACGATTATTCAACGATATGGGTAACCTAAGACAGGTGTACATTATCAAAGACCGCCTTAAATCCGAAATCGAAGAACTCCAATCCAAAACCGAAAATGCGCAATAACGAACAGCTACAGATCATAGTCCGTTTTTTGGCGCTGTTGTTCGCACAGTTCCTCATTTTCAACCGCATGGATTTTATGGGATTCATCAATCCTATGGTCTATCTGTTGTTCTTGTATTGGTTTCCGATAAAAGAACGGCCGGCCGCTTTGTTATTATGGAGTTTCGGACTCGGACTTTTGATCGATCTGTTCTCCGATACCATGGCTATACATACCGCTGCGATATTGACGGCCGCTTTTTTTCGGCCGGCCATTATGCGTTTCTGTTTTGGGGTCAATTACGAATTCCAGAGTTTTAAACTCAGTCAAACCACCAAGGCCCAGAAAATAACCTATCTGGGCTTATTGATCGTGGTACACCATATTGTTTTCTTTGCCTTGGAAGCTTTTGGATGGTCGCATTTCTTTTCAATAAGTAAAAAAGTCTTGGCCACGGCTTTGGCTACCTTAGTCATTTGCTTATTGCTGATATCGCTTTTGGGTCGTGATAAATCGTAACTTTGGGTAGGCATGAAGAAGATTTTACTTTCCTCGATTATCGTACTGGTGGGTTTCGTATTCATTGGCAGGCTGTCGTATCTGCAACTTATCCGCTTTTCACCAGAGGTATTGGATGATACGGCGGTAAAGAAGATTTTCGACTATCCGGAACGAGGTTATATCTATGACCGAAACGGTGCCCTTTTGGTGGCCAACCAACCGGCATACGATGTTATGGTCATACCCCGGGAAGTAAAACCCTTGGACACCTTGGAGTTTTGCAAATTACTCGATATTGATAAAGCTACTTTTGTAAAGACCATGCAAAAAGCTCGGAGGTACTCACCACGTTTGCCCTCGGTATTGGTACCTCAATTATCGCGGGAAGATTATGCCACCTTGCAGGAGAAAATGCGTAAATACGATGGCTTCTATATTCAGAAGCGATCCTTACGGCTATACGATACGCCATCGGCGGCCCATGTTTTGGGTTATATCTCAGAGGTGAATAATGCCGACCTAAAACGAAACCGTTTTTATGTGGCCGGGGAATTGATTGGTAAGACGGGGGTAGAAAAATCGTATGAAGATGTATTGCGTGGCCGAAAAGGGGTAAAACACATCCAAAAGGACCGTTTTAACCGTGACATTGGCCCTTTTAAAGACGGAAGCTATGATACCCTACCGGAACACGGAAAATCGATAAGGATCACGCTCGACAAGGAGCTTCAAGAATATGGCGAACGTTTAATGGTAGGCAAACGTGGTGGTATCGTAGCCCTGGAACCCAGTTCTGGTGAAATACTCACCTTAATTTCCGGTCCTACCTACGACCCAGCCCTTTTGGTTGGCCGTCTAAAATCGCCCAATTACACCAAATTACACAACGATTCCATTTCCCGACCAACCTATAACCGTGCCTTATTGTCGGAACAACCTCCCGGCTCACCCTTTAAATCATTGAATGCCCTGGTAGCCTTGCAAGAAGGGGTAATGACACCAGACACCCGATTTACCTGTTATAACGGGTTCTATGTGGGCAAGACCAAAAGAGGATGCCATTGTGGTGGTGGACGTAGAGACATGGTTTCTGGTATCGAACAATCTTGCAATGCTTATTTTGCGGGTACGTTTCGAAAAATCTACGATAAATTCCCCACCACCGATGCCGGACAAGAGGCCTGGGAAAAACATATCAAAAGTTTTGGACTAGGTAATTACCTGGGCTACGATCTACCCACAGGACGCCCCGGTCATATTCCAGGCTCCAAATTTTACGACCGCTGGTATGGCGATGGACGTTGGGCCTCTTCGACGATTATCTCCAACTCCATTGGGCAGGGCGAAGTTTTGGCCACCCCGATCCAATTGGCCAATATTACCGCCGCCATTGCCAACAGGGGCTTTTTCCATACGCCACATATCATTAAACAAATCGACGGAAAAGATATTGACATTCCCGATTATACGATTCCGAAATACACCACCATAGATCGCGAGCATTTTGGACCAGTTGTCGAAGGCATGGCCAATGTATATCGTAGGGGTACGGCCAAGTGGATACAAATACCCGGCATAGATATCGCAGGTAAGACGGGTACCGCAGAAAACTTTACCCGTATCGATGGGGTTAAGACCCAGTTGACCGACCATTCCGTTTTCGTAGCTTTTGCACCGGTAGAAAACCCTAAAATCGCTTTGGCGGTTTATATTGAAAATGGATATTATGGAGCCCGTTATGCCGGGCACATTGCATCGCTACTTATAGAAAAATACATAAAAGGTGAGGTAAGCCGAAAAGATTTGGAGAAGAAGATGCTTACCAAGACACTTGAGCACGAATACGCCAAACCTTTTAGTGGCCAACCCTTTGAAATAAATGAATATGTCTGGTAGCGGATCAGCCAAAAGAATCGATTGGCTTTCGGTATTGATATTTTTGGCCTTAGTCGCCATTGGTTGGATAAACATATATTCCAGCACCTTTCAAAACACCGAGGTTTCTTTGGTAGATTTCGGTAGCTTTCATGGTAAGCAACTTTTCTTTATCGGGGCCAGTATTGGTTTGATCATACTGGTATTGGCCCTAGAGGCCCGTTTGTATGAACGTTTTTCCAGTTTAGCTTATTTAGGCTCCTTGGTTTTATTGATCGGCCTATTTATTTTTGGTAAAACCATTGCCGGGGCCACCTCTTGGTACAATCTAGGCTTTTTTAACCTGCAACCCTCCGAAATCGCCAAAGCGGCCACAGCCTTGGCCTTGGCCAAATACCTCAGTGACATACAGACCGATATTCGGAACCCAAGGCACCAACTCTATGCCTTCTTGATCATACTGATTCCGGCCTTTTTGATCATACCCCAACCCGACCCTGGTAGTGCCTTGGTGTATTTTTCATTAATATTCGTGCTATTCCGTGAAGGCCTTTCCCCCATATATCTTTTGGTAGGTTTTTGCGGTATTCTAGTCTTCGCCGCTACACTTATGTTCGGCACCATTTGGATCGCCATAGCACTGGGACTCATCATTGCATTGATCTACCTATTAAAACGGAAGAATCAAAAAATACCGATTCTTTACGTCATTGGTATTTTCGTAGTAACCGTATTATTCTCTTTATCGGTTGATTTTGTGTTCAATAACGTATTCGAACAACGCCACCGTGATCGTTTTAGCTTGTGGCTTCGCCTGGAAAAAGACCCGGCAAAACTTGAAAAAATCCGAAAGACCATAGGCTACAATACCTATCAGTCCGAAAAGGCCATAGAATCGGGAGGTTTTACCGGGAAAGGATTTCTCGAAGGCACCCGTACCAAGGGTGATTTTGTGCCCGAACAACATTCTGATTACATCTTTAGTACCATTGGTGAGGAATGGGGCTTTATGGGTACCGCCCTAGTGGTAATTCTCTATTCGCTATTATTATTGCGATTGGTCTTTTTGGCCGAACGCCAGAAAAACGATTTTAGTCGTATGTATGGCTATGGGGTGGTATCAATCTTGTTCATCCACTACTTGATCAATATCGGCATGGTAATCGGATTGTTGCCAACCATTGGTATCCCCCTACCCTTTATCAGTTACGGAGGTTCCGGTTTATTGGGTTTTACGCTGTTGTTGTTCATTTTCTTAAAACTGGACAGTAACCGAATGAACGAATGGTAAGGATTAACTTCACTATCCGGTAGTTGACGGTTTCAATCGAAAAGGGAATAACATAACGAAAAATAATTACTGAGATACGTCTTTTCTCTTTTTCTGCTCCTATTTATGGGGAATCATAGCTTTTTCCAAGTTTTTCTTTCTACCTGCGACTCCAAACGGTTCTCGAGATCGTTATCCATTGCGGCAAAAAAATCGATTCCCGTCAGTTCTTCCAAACGATCTACAGATACCGCAAAAGCAGCCAGTGGTTTTTCCGAAGGCCTATTGGGCATTAAAAACGCTATCGTTTTGGTTTGCTTATCCGTTCCGCGCACCACAATTTTATAAAAATGCTGTGGTACGGAAACATCTTCATCACCAACGCTTTTTAAACCTGGTTTAAGAACGCCACCCGTTATCACGGTAACTTCACCATATGCCTTGGCCCAATACCGTACTTTCTGCTCCAAACGGTTCCAAACCCCTGCATTGAACTCCCTGTTTTGCGGACTAACGTTACTGGTATAAAAGGTTTCGTTATAGGCCTCAAGGGAAAAACGGCGATCGCCTGCCGGACACAAATGCCCTCTATCATAACCCGAACCTTTATAATTACGCCAATCGGCCGATTTGGTCTTCACCTTGGGGTCTTCAATAAAATACGGCCGTTTACGATCATCGTAGGTCAGATGCTTCTTTTTTAGGGTATAGGCCACCCAATTGGCCTGCTCATGGGCCTCGTTATACGACAACCAATAGTGTTTATGCCCCACCAGTTGCCCTTTTGGGGTAACTGGTAGGTAATCTTTGTGAATTTCCGTACCTGGCTCACTGGAATGGTGCGGCACATAGGTTTCGGTAAGCCAAACGTTTTCGACCAACCAAAACAACACAGCTATGCTTAAACCGGTCAAGGCATATATATACTTGCGATTCATAGTCAAACTTCACAAATTCATCAATTTAACCCTTTTCCTATACTCCCAACAATAAAATCAGAAAATACGGAGCCATTAAAGCGCAGGTTTCTGACATCAAAAATATGTTTGTTTGTTATTTATCCTAGCATTTACACTCTTTTCACCTTATTTAGAAAGATTATCAAGAATTATACTTATTTTCAGTGGCGTCAAATGCCAACTCAAATAATTCACTTTTGGAAAACTTAGCTTCGGAAAGATGCACTGGGACCCTATCTCATAACGGCATCTTAAGGATTCTTGTTCTTATCGTTTTTTCATTTCAATTGTCAATGGGGCAACAAGTAAATGGGATTACCAAGAAGTATGAGAACACCTCCATCATTACCATTATCGAAGATTTGGAGGAAACCTATGGGTATCGTTTTTATTTTAATCCGGTCTGGCTCGAGGGCAGAAAGGTCAGTATTGAAACTACCAATGCCTCATTAACTGATTTTCTTGAACGATTATTCTCCAATACGGAGCTCAATTATTATTTACAAGATGCGAACCAGGTTATTTTACTACGCAACAATATCGTGTACACCGAATTGCCCAATGGTTTTTTTAAGGAGTTGCAAAGCACGGGGAATTCGAATACGGTGGTTAAAGCGGAGTCCGTAGCACCTATTTTCTACGATTTTGAAAACACCCAACAGACGGAGAGCCTAGAGACCATGCGGGTAGGAAAATCTAAAGCGGACAATGGCAATGGGCCTTTTACCGTACAGGGAAAAATAATTAATGGCAAGACCGGCGAACCCATCGCGGATTTGGTGTTACGTGCTAAAGGCACGGGAAAGCGTACCATAACTTCAGGTAATGGAACGTACAGCCTATTATTGAATAAAGGCACCTATGAAATGGAAGCCCTGGCCATGGGTATACAAGACACTAAATTCAGATTGATCGTATATGATTCCGGAGTATTGGATCTAGCCCTTAATGAGAGCTTGGAACAATTAGACGAAGTAATCCTGGAGGCTGAAGCTATTAAAAACGTTGAGGATGTAAATACAGGTACCAATCAAATTAATTCTGAAGAATCGAAAAACATCCCTCTGGTTTTGGGTGAGCGCGATATTTTGAAAGTGGCGACTACCCTTCCTGGAATAAGTAATGCCGGGGAAGGTGCTTCCGGTTTTAATGTCCGGGGGGGTAAAACAGACCAAAACCTAATTCTATTGGACGATGGGGTGGTATATAACCCGACCCACTTCTTTGGTTTTTTCCAAGCCTTGAACCCGTTTACTACCGAAGGGGTCGATATTTATAAAGGTAGTATTCCGCCACAATTCGGAGGGCGCCTATCTTCTGTATTCGATATTACCACCAAAGACGGTAATATGAACGAGCTAAAAGGGGAAGCCTCCATAGGCGCCGTAACCAGCAATATTGCCCTAGAGGTACCCATTAAAAAAGACAAAGCATCCCTTATAGTTGGAGGGCGTACCACCTATTCCGATTGGATTCTGAAAGTGGTGGACGACGAGCAGCTTAAAAACAGTGAAGCCTCTTTCTATGACATGATCGCCAAATACACCCATAAAATAAACGACAACCATACCTTAAGGGGATCGGCCTATTACAGCAAGGATAAATTCAGTATTACCAACGACTCGCTATACAATTACAGTAACCGATTGTTTTCCCTATCGTGGGACCATAAATTCAATGAAAAGCATACCGGAAAAGTTCATGTGACCAACAGCCAGTATCAATTCGGTATCGATTATGATGGCCAGGCGAACACCGATTTCAACCTGGGTTACGATGTAACGGAAACGGAGTTTAAATACGACCTGAACTACTTTCACAATAAAGACCATAGCTTCAACTACGGTATTGCCGCCAAACTCTACGATATCAATCCGGGAGGTATAGACCCTGCAGGTAATGAATCGCAGGTAACCCCTTTACATATTCCCAAGGAAAGGGCCATTGAAGGGGCCCTTTATATCGGTGACACCTATAATGTTTCACCTAAATTGAGTTTTAATCTTGGGCTGCGGTATTCATTTTATGCCTTTTTGGGCGAAACCACTACCCGGGAATACGCCCCTGGTCTTCCGCTCAGTGATGCTACCCTAACCGGGGAGACCGAATACGATAAAAATGAAGTGGCCCAATCGTACAATGGACCGGAAGTTCGGGTTTCGGGCCGCTACTTTATTCAACCCGACCTCTCTATAAAGGCCGGTTTCAACACCGCTTATCAGTATATTCATTCCTTAAGTAACAATACCACGGTCTCGCCCATAGACACCTGGAAATTGTCCGATAACAATATTGAACCCCAACTGGGCTACCAATACTCTTTGGGTGTATACAAAAACCTAAAGGAAAATGAATACGAACTCAGTTTGGAGGGTTATTACAAAACCTCGGAAAATATCACCGATTTTAAGACCGGGGCCAATATTTTACTGAATGAAACCATAGAACAAGAAGTTTTACAAGGCGATGGCAAAGCTTATGGGGTTGAATTTTTATTACGCAAGAACCGCGGTCGCCTTAACGGTTGGTTGGGGTATGCCTATTCGCGTTCCTTGCAAAAGTTCGATAGTGAGTTCAGTGTAGAACGGATTAACAACGGCGAGTTTTTTGCCACCAATTATGACAAGCCCCACGATTTTAGCCTGGTGGCGAATTATAAGGTTACCAACCGCTATAGCCTATCGACCAACCTGATCTACCAATCCGGAAGGCCCGTAACCTACCCGGTCGGGTCGTACCGTTTCAATAATGCCGATTATGTTCTTTATAGCAATCGCAACGAATTCAGGATCCCGAATTATTTTAGATGGGATATTGGCTTGAATATAGAGGGTAACCACCGTATTAAAAAGCTTACCCATAGCTTCTGGACCATTTCGGTCTATAACGTCTTAGGCCGCAACAACCCCTATTCGGTTTTCTTTGTCACCGAAGACGGTGAAATCAAGGCGTACCAAAGCTCAATTTTTGCTATTCCGGTACCTTCCATCAGTTATAACATCAAATTTTAATGCCCCATGGTTCTTTTAGAAAATTTCAAAGGGTTCGGTAAAATAAAAAGGGTAGGCCTACTCTTTGGTGCAATCCTCTTATGGTCCGTGTCTACCCAGGCCCAGGCCTACGTTCAGAACCAAGAAGGACTGGATCGTATAAAAAAGACCCCGCTCGAAACTATATATGCGCAAACCAATACAAGCTTGGCCATGCCGGGCGAATATGTTTACTTTAGTATCTATTGTTTGAACGCGGTTACCCATAGGCTGTCGGATATTAGCAAGGTAGGCTATATCGAATTGATCGATGCCCAAGGGCAATCTTTGATCCAACAACGTATACGTTTAAAAAAGGGATTGGGCAAAGGGGAACTTTTCATTCCGACCTCCTTTGGTTCGGGCAACTATAAACTTATTGCCTATACGCACTGGATGCTCAATGCCGGGATAGAACAGCTGTACCAAAAAGATTTGGTCATTGTTAATCCATACCAAGGTAGTCCAGAAAACTTTACCTCCAACGATACCACTTTTACTTCTGTCGCTCCCGAGGCCATACCCTCTTCCTTGGTTGGGATCGACAACAATAAAGGCAACTACGGTCCTCGTGAAAAAATCGCGTTGACCCTGAGACCATTAAAAAGTAAATTGAGCGTAGGTAGTTATACCCTTTCCGTGCGGGAATTAGCCCCTGAAATGGCCCCTCCTACCCAGGCCTTTACCGAAAAAGCACAAAATAGGGGCCAGTTAAAAAAATACGTAGATGCCGAATTGGGCAGTTTCGTATTTATACCGGAGACCCGAGGTGCTTTGGTGGCTAAAAAAGTAACCTATAAAGATACCGGGGAGCCCGTAAAAAACCAGAAGGTACTACTTTCCCTGCCCGGGACCGAGTTTGGGGTAATGGAGTCGGAAACGAATGAAACCGGGGTGTTCTTTTCCTATGTCAGAAAAGCCTATGACACCGATCGTTTAGTGGTACAATTGGCCGACACCACCAAACAAGGTCTTGTTTTGACGGATATTCGCCTCGACAAAAAACCTTCGTTCGAGAACTTGACGTTTTCCGATTACAAGGTAAGCCCCTCGGATAAGACCTGGATCTTAAGTAGAAGTGTGGCCAACCAGATTGAAAACGCCTATATAGGGGATAAAAAAGATACCCTGAACCAAATACCTGTGAGTGGCGACTATGCCAATTATGAGATAGAAACCTATTTACTTGACGATTATAACCGCTTCCCCACCGTAAAGGAAAGTTTGATAGAAGTGGTACCCCATGTTGGGGTAAAAATCGATAAGAAGTGGCATCATACCATTTGGATCAGGGAAAACTATAAATCAGGAAAATTCGATGGTTATGTGAACCTACCTCCTTTGATCTATATAGATGGGGTCTTGGTTTTCGATGTAAAAAAAGTACTGGAATTCGATGCGGAAAAGGTAAAATCGATAGGTTTTACCAGGGAGCGCCTTCAACTTGGAGGCAAAACCTACAAAGGCGCTTTGTTCATTACCACCAAAAGTGGCGATTATAACGAGATCATTCGCCATTTTGACCTAAGTGCTGCTGAATACCCCAAGCCATTACCCGAAAAAAGGTATTACCAACAAGCTTATGGCAAAGATCCCGAAAAGGAAAAGCGGATACCGGATTTTAGACGCCAACTTTTTTGGAAAACCCATATAAGTTTGGCCCAAGACGAAAACATTGAGTTTTTCAGTTCCGACGCCAAAGGCACCTATGAGTTACGTTTGGAAGGTTTTACCGATTATGGCAAACCCGTAACCATGACCTCCTATTTTGAAGTAAAATAGCACAGTACATGTTTTTCGGCCGTAAAATATCCAGATTGCTTTTCAGTATGCTTTGCCTACTGCTACTTTCTTGTGTCGAAGAATTTGTGCCGGAAAATACCCCCTCCGAAAATCAGCTTTTAGTAGTTGATGCCCTCGTTACCAATGAGGTCAAAAAACAACAAGTCAGACTTTGGAAAACGGCGAACATAGGGCCAGAAATAGAACCAGTCCCCGAGACCGGGGCACACGTAGAAATCGTTGAGAACGAATCGAACACCTTTGTGTTGAACGAAATCGCGCCTGGGATCTATGAGTCGGAGCGTGCTTGGGGCGTACAGTCCCAGCAAACTTATAGGCTGTATATTACCCGTAGCAATGGCCGGTCTTACCAATCTAACAATGTAACGGCCCCACAGCCCTCCATTATCGAAGAAGTGCAGGCCGTGGCAGCTAACGATGACCAAGGTGAACGGGGTATGGCCATACTTGTAAGCTCTAACGACCCTTCGCAAAACTCTAAGTTTTATAGATATGAATACTCCGAGGCCTATAAGATAATAGCCCCAGAATGGAGTCCGTTTGAATTTGATGTAATCAATCGTGAATACCCGAACTACGAAGTTGGCATCAAACTGAACGAAAACAACGAGGAAATCTGCTACGGTGCCGGCCGATCCAAAGATATCCTTCAGTTTTCAACTTCAAGCCTATCCGAAGATCGAGTTGTCGATTACCCGGTTCGTTTTATACCACAATCGAGTTATACAATCAGCCATCGGTATACCATTGAGGTGAGCCAATACGTACAAACCCCAGATGCCTATACGTTCAGCGAACAACTCAAGGAACAAGAAGGCGGACAAAGCCTACTTTCCACGGTCCAACCCGGATTTTTACAGGGTAATGTACGATCTGAAACGGATAAAAATGAGCGGGTGGTTGGTTATTTTGATGTAAGTACGGTAGATCGCCAACGCATATGGGTAAATTATGCCGAGTTATTCCCTGGGGAGGCCCTACCCCCATATGCCGTAAATTGCCAAGTGGTACTATCGCCACCCTTGTTTAGCTTGGGTGCCCACCAAATGGGCGTGCAAACCTCGCCACTTATAGAAGCTATAGATGCCCACACCATAACCTATGTCGCCGAGAACTCGGAATTCAACGATATACACGAACCCCCGTTTTATGTGGTTAAATCGGAATGTGGGGACTGCCGGTTATTGGGTAGTGAATTTAAACCGGATTTTTGGATTGAATAGGAAACGTCTATGAAAAAGATTCCGATTTTCTCATTCGTGTTTTTGTTACCGTTGTGTATGGTTTTGCTTGGGTGTGTTGAAGAATTTGAGCCTAAAACCACTTTTGAAAATGAAAACTTGTTGGTGGTTGATGCCTTGGTTACCAATCAAATCAAAACCCAAAAAATCAACCTATGGCAAACTACAAATTTAGGTGCGAATCAAGAGCCTCAACCTGAAATAAGGGCCCAGATAAGGGTAGTTGAAAACGGATCGACCACACATGCGTTTCATGAAACCTCTCCCGGTATTTATGAATCTGACAAGGAATGGGGGATACGATCACAGAACAGCTATCGTTTGCACATAACCCGTGCCAATGGTAAAACCTATGTTTCCGAAGTGGTTATTGCGCCTTCTATGTCCGAATTGGAAACTGTTGAGGCAGTTGTTGCATCCAATGCCCAGGGTGAAACGGGTATTTCCATACTTATCAATTCACGGAGTGAGGCGCAAAACTCGCATTTTTACCGTTTTGAATATGCCGAGTCTTATAAGATCATTGCCCCGGAATGGAGTCCGTTTGAATTTGATGTAATCAATAGGGAAAAACCCAATTATGAAGTGGGTATAAAAATTAACCAGTCCAACAAAAGGGTTTGTTACGGTTATGATGAGTCGAGCCAAATACTACAATTTACAACGGCTCATTTAACAGAAGATCGGATCGTTGATTATGAGGTGCGGTTTATACCGCAAACGAACTATATTGTTTCACATCGGTATACCATAGAGGTTAGCCAATATGTACAGACCCCAGATTCCTTTTCCTATTTCGAACAACTCAAGGAACAAGAAGCTGGCCAAAACCTACTAAGTACGGTACAACCTGGATTTTTACAAGGCAATGTACGATCCGAAAAAGATAAGAACGAACGCGTTGTCGGATTTTTTGATGTTAGTACGGTTTCAAGTAAACGTATTTGGGTAAACTATTCCGATATGTTCCCAAACGCCCCCTTACCGCCTTACGTTATTAATTGTATACCAAATTTTTCACCTCGCTTGATCCACCCCCAACTTGGCACATCGCCATTAATAGAGGCCCTGGACGAGCATCTGATCACCTATGTATCAGAAAACGAAGATTATCCCTTACATGACCCAAGGCCCTATTTGGTCGTAAAAGTACCCTGTGGCGATTGTTCGGTATTAGGCACCGATAAAAAACCGGATTTTTGGATTGAATAGATAGAAAGAACACTTATGAAGATGATAAAACCATTACGTTACTTGCCCATTCTCTTAATGCTTTTGAGTATAACTGCCTGCCTGGAGGAATTTATTCCGGAAACCGAAACGGGTACTCAAGGCCTATTGGTCGTAGATGCCCGCATTACCAACGAAATGAAACGGCATAGTGTTATGCTTAGCAGGACCAGCCCGATTGGTAAGGACACCTTATTATTCGAAAATGGGGCCCAGATACAGGTGGTTTCTGAAAATGCCAGTTATCCGTATACCATGGTTGGCGATGGCAATTATGTTTCCAATACGGCCTTTAGTGCGCAGCCGGGGGCCTCTTACCGACTGGAGATTACACTGGGTAACGGTAAAAAATATGCCTCCGAAATGGTAACTACGCCCGAAATCGCGGAAATCACTTCCGTATATGCCGAGCGTGAAAACAACCCTTCAGGTGAAGATGGGGTATCTATTTTTGTAGACGGTCAGGGTAGCCCTAACGGTTCAGGCCTGTACCGCTACGAATTCGAGGAAACCTATAAGGTGGTTGCCCCCAAATGGGTCGATAGGCAATTTTTGTTTTCCGACTATGATCCATGTGCCCTTCCCGTACCCACATTCAAGCTAAAAACCATACCGGAGGCCTATGAACGTAAAACCTGTTATGGGGCCGATGACTCTAAACGGATCATACAATTCAGTACCAAAGGACTCGGCCAAGACCGTGTAGAACGTTTTCCGGTCTTGTTCATTAGCAAAGACAACTATATCATTACCCATCGCTACAGTATTTTGGTAAAACAATTGGTAGACACGCCCGATGCTTTTGCCTTTTATGAAAAACTAAGTGAAATAGCCAATGGTAATGGCGGGCTATCTGGGGTACAACCCGGTTTTATAAACGGGAATATCAAATCATTGGACGATACCAATGAAGAGGTAGTTGGTTATTTTTCGAGCAGTACGGTAAGTGAAATGCGCACCTTTTTCGATTTTGAGGATATATTCCCCGGCGAAGAAAAACCTGCATTCGTAGACCCCTGTGTCATACGCCGACCCAAACTAAACCATATCTCCTATTGCTTCGAAGGGCTGGCCATGGACCCATGTCCGGTTTCATTGGTTGAGGAACTAGCACAAGATAATGTTGCCTACATAGATACGATAACGGAATCCCCTGTCTGTAATCCGGTAGAACCCTATTTGGTGGTGAACAAGCTATGTGGTGATTGTACAGTGTTGGGCACAAACGTTAAACCCGATTTTTGGGAAGATTAACCCCAAAAGCCCTAGGCCTCCTTTTTCGGCTTGGCCTTGAACATATTCAAATAAAAATGACTACCCATTTGTCGGGCACGGTTTTTGGCCAAATCGGCCCGTTCACCCTTGTATAGACCATCCAAGGTTTGGAACCAATGATTTAGCCAAATGCCGAAATGGTATTCGGTAATGCTATAATCCTCGGCCCGATCTACTTCAAAGTGTTTCCGCATGGGAAACCCCTTAAATTTGGAGACCATAAACAAATTGGTTTCCCAAAAATCGGTAAGTTGCTCCAAATGGGCAGGCCAGTCTGATATATGTTTATTGAAAATTGGACCCAACAATTCATCTTGGCGAATGCGGGCATAAAAAGTGTCTACCAAAACAAATACATCTTCCCTATTCTTAATATCGTCCATCGGATTTCTTTTTTTAGTAGTGAAAAGCTGGGGTGATACAAAGATCATGAAGGCAGGGTTAGTACACAAAAAATCAGGGTACATTCTACTCCTAGTAAACTAACCATTTCAAGGATGTAAAAATTACCCTGACTTTTGAATGTTCTGTAATCGTTATCGGGACATTAAAACAACCATTGAATTAAATGGTAAACCAATAACGTACTGGAGATAATCAAAGTGCTGTATAAGCCAATGGCTAAGGGATTGCGTTTCTTTGGTTGTGTTGGCATGCCGAAATATACGGATTCACTTTCAAATTACGAAAACGTTTTCGTTAAAACCGACCAACTGCACTCCAGGGGCCTAACTACCTTTGCCACATAAATTACCCTACAAAAAAAGGCCCGGTCAACCCGAGCCTTTTTACTAAATATTTTGCTGTTTTATATCAATCTTTAATGGCCAGTTTGCCTTTCTTTAAAGAGTTCACTTTAAGGTCTTGTAGTACATTAATGGCCTCCTCTACATAGACATCTTTGACCAATTCTTGATGCCAACGATCGCGTTTCTCACGTAACAAAGCATCTTGGTTAAATAGCTCTTTTTCGTATGCCAATGACTCAAAGGTTAATTTGTTATCGTAATCCGACATACTTTTAAAGTGCTCAATTTTTTCGGCATCGGCCTCTTTTTCGGCTATATAGGTACTATACTGTAGCGAAACCTCTTTGGTATCTTGCTGGCCTTTTAACCATTGGGCATGCTCATCGATCAATTTAATCTGGCTATTGGCCGCCATACGTTTTTCACTATCGGCTATAATCTTATCAAAATCTATATAACCATCCCATGGCTGGTACTCGGCCGGACTGATTTTATCCCAAGGTAACGGATTGTCCTGGTCCCTTTCCCCGATTTCGATATAACTATAACGGTCCGGAACCACAACATCGCTCTTTACCCCTTCTAGTTGGGTAGAGCCACCGTTGATCCTATAGAACTTTTGGGTGGTTATTTTAATCGCGCCCAAATCGCCATGTTCGTTGCTACGTACGATATTGTTCAACGGTATTACGTTTTGAACGGTTCCCTTTCCAAAGGTCTGCTTACTGCCGATGACAATACCACGTTTGTAATCTTGCATGGCCGCGGCCAAAATCTCGGAGGCCGAAGCACTCAATTCGTTTACCAATATCACCAATGGGCCATCCCACTGAATACGCTCATCCTTATCTTCATACACTTCCTTACGCTCGCCCGAAGACTGTACTTGAACAATAGGGCCATCCTTAATAAAAAGACCCGCCATTTCTACCACGGTCTTTAAGGATCCACCTCCATTGTCACGCAAATCGAGTACCAAACCTTCCATACCCGATTTTTTAAGACGCTCTACTTCTTTAGCGACATCTTTTGCGGCATTAAGCTTATTGTAATCTTCAAAATCGACATAGAACTTGGGTAAATGGATCAGTCCGAACTTTTCATGTTCTTTCTCTATACTCACCGATTTGGCATAGGCTTCTTCCAGTTTTACGATATCGCGGGTAATGGAGACCACCTCAACGGTACCGTCTACACGACGCACGGTCAGTTCTACCACGGTACCTTCAGGACCTTTGATCAATTTTATAGAATCGTCTAACTGCATACCGGTGATATCTACGGGTAATTCACCAGCCTGACCAACTTTTAGGATCTCGTCGCCGACTTCCAATAGTTTATCACGCCATACCGGTCCGCCGGAAATAACCTCTACTATCTTCACCTTACCCCTAGTACGCGACAAACGGGCACCAATACCACGGTACTTACCACTCATATCGGTATCGAATTTCTTTTTCTCTTCCGGAGCGAAGTAAAAGGTATGCGGATCAAACACATCTACGATGGTATTGAGGTATTGCACAAAATAATCTTTACGCTCCAAGGCATTCATCCAATCGTAAAAATCCTTCATGGTTTCTTGGGTCACCTTTCGGGCCTTAACCTCAATTTCCTGCTTGCTTAAAGGGGTATGCTCGCTATCTTTTTCACGGGCTTTTTCCTCGTCTTCCAATTCACTATCGTAGGTAGGAAGGTTATAATATTTCAATTGTACCCGCCAGCGTTCGGCCAAGGCCTTTTCATCTTCAGGAAAAGACTTCTCCTCATAATCGACGAAAATGCTTTCGTTTTTGGTATAATCAAATGGTTTCGCGAGTACTTTATTATGGATTTCCTCGGTCTGTGCGATCCGTTTGATCAGTCGCTGGTGGACTACATTAAAGAAATCAACCTCCGTATTACGGATCTGGTCATCGATCTGGAACTTGTACTTTTCAAACTCCGCTATATCCGATTCCAAGAAAAAACGCTTGGTAGGATCTAAAATACCTATAAAGCCTTCAAAGACCTTAACCGAAAAATCGTCGTTGATATCGGTTGGGTTGTAATGCCCTTTTTCGAGCACGTAGGTGATAAGATCTAGGAGTAATTTATCCTCGTCGGAAGTCTCAAAGGATTTATTCGTGAAACTACAAGAAGAAACCGCAATCAGGGTCATCAGTAGTAAACTGGTCAATTTTTGTCTCATTAACAATCTTTTTAGGTTATTCCTACCCATATCCATCCGCATTTGGTTGTAAAACAACCCTTCCTTTGGTTCCCCGGAAGGCTTAGGCTGCCTAAGATACAGAAAAAACCGTGCCACGGAAGCCCCATGTCTGTATAAATTTGTGTTAATACAAACAATAACTTACCATGGGCTACCCACGGAAATACGCCTTCGGATGCTCAAGGCTCTTATTGAAAAACGTATTTTTGTTTCAGAAAGTATGCTACATGGACAAACCCTTGATTTTAGTTACCAATGACGATGGTATAACGGCTCCCGGAATTCGCACCCTAATCCGATTAATGAAAGAAATCGGCGAGGTGGTAGTCGTAGCCCCGGACAGCCCCCAATCGGGAATGGGACATGCCATAACCATAGATAACACTCTTTACAGTAAAAAGGTAGCTGACGGTGAGTATAGCTGTAGCGGTACCCCGGCCGATTGTGTAAAACTGGGGCTGCAGGAATTATTGGGACGTAAACCGGATATTTGTGTAAGCGGAATCAACCACGGATCCAATGCCTCTATAAATGTCATCTATTCTGGTACCATGAGTGCCGCCATTGAAGCGGGTATCGAAGGGATTCCGGCCATTGGTTTTTCGCTATGCGATTATGGTTGGGAAGCCGATTTTGGACCTTCGGAACCTTTTGTTAAACAAATCGTTGAAGAAGCCCTGGCCCATGGCATACCTCCTGGGGTGGTCTTGAACGTGAACATTCCCAAGACCGACAACGGAGCTATTCCTAAGGGAATACGGGTTTGCCGACAGGCCCGTGCCAACTGGCGCGAAAAATTCGACAAGCGCCAAAGTCCGCAAGGAAAAGATTATTACTGGCTTACCGGCACTTTTGAACTATTGGACCAAGGTACCGATACCGATGAACATGCCTTATCCGAAGGCTATATCTCAGTGGTGCCTACCCAATTCGATCTTACCGCCCATCATGCCATGCACCAACTAAACTCTTGGAACCTAAAATGAACAGAAAAAAAGAAATTTTCATAGGATTGGCCGTAGGTCTTATCGCCAACACCTTGGGTACACTAGCCTATATTTTGATCTTTTCCGATATGCCCATTATTGAAACCCTACAGGCCGCCCGCGAACAAGACCATTTGGGGTCTATCTTGGCCTTGGGCGCCATATTGAACTTAGTGGCATTTTTCGGGTTTTTAAAGATTCGTCGCGATTACCGGGCCCGCGGGGTTATGATCGCCACCTTGATCAGCGCCTTGGCCATATTGTATTTCAAACTTTTTTAAAATGAAGTATTATCTCATCGCTGGTGAAGCTTCGGGAGACCTGCACGGTTCCAATTTGATCAAGGCCCTAAAAAACAAGGACCCTGAAGCCGATATTCGCTGCTGGGGAGGAGATTTAATGCAAGCGGCCGGCGGTACTTTGGTTACCCATTATAAAGAACGGGCCTTTATGGGCTTTTTGGAGATTTTGGGCAACCTAAGGAAAATCCTAGGATTTATAAAGGCCTGTAAAGCGGATATTGCCGAATTTGCTCCAGACGCCTTGATCCTAATCGATAATTCCGGATTTAATCTGCGTATCGCGGCTTGGGCAAAAGAAGCCGGTTTTACCACCCATTATTATATCTCTCCACAGATATGGGCCTCTAGGGAAGGCCGCATCGAAAAAATAAAACGCGATGTCGATTTTATGTACGTGATCCTTCCCTTTGAAAAGGATTTCTACGAAAACAAGCATCAGTACCCCGTACAGTTCGTGGGGCACCCCCTGATTGATGCTATCGGACAGGCCCAGGCTGTAGACGATGCCACTTTTCGAAAAGAAAATAGTCTGCATCCCGAAAAACCCATTATTGCCCTGTTGCCCGGCAGCCGCAAACAAGAGGTACGCAAAATGCTGGATCGTATGCTCTCGGTTGTCCCCCGATTCAAGGACTACCAGTTCGTTATCGCCGGGGCACCCAGTTTGGATACCGAATTCTATAACAGCTTTACAACCGAAGGCGTACATTTTGTAAAAAACCAAACCTATCCGCTTTTGTCGCTCTCCTATGCCGCCTTGGTTACCAGTGGTACCGCCACATTGGAAACCGCTTTGTTCAAAGTACCCCAAGTGGTCTGTTACCGTGCCCATTGGTTGTCTTATGAAATCGCGAAACGCATCATTACCCTAAGGTTTATCTCCTTGGTGAATTTGATCATGGATCGCGAAGTGGTTACCGAACTGATACAAAAAGACTTGAATACGGCCCGATTACATTCCGAACTGGAAGCCATTTTAAACGGACCCAAGCGGGAAGCTATTTTTGAAGCCTATTACGAATTGGAACAAAAATTGGGTGGTGCCGGTGCCAGTGAGCAAGCGGCCGAAGGCATTATTCGAAATAGTAAAGGTTGATTGACCTAGCCTATTTTGGAGGCGAACCATTTAAGGCCATTGGTAGTCTATTCTATGTTTTCTTTGTTCATATTCTAAACAAGACTAACTTTGATAGCAACCTAGCATCTCGTATTTATGACTAAACGGTTTTGGTTGCTTTGTCTTTCCTTACTTCTTGTCGGTTGCTTTGCCAAAAAGAAAACCACCTATGCCAAACCCCGAAAAGTGCATGTGGCCGGTGATGGTGTAGATACCGCAGGGCATCCGGAATCATCTACATCAAAAGACCTGAACCGGACCGAAGCCGATTTGATAGTAGATTCGGCCTTAGCCTATTCCGGTACCCGGTACCGTTACGGGGGTACTACGAAAAAGGGAATGGATTGCTCAGGTTTGGTTTATGTGGCCTTTCAGGAAAATGGGGAACAACTGCCGCGGGTGTCGCGTGACATGGCCCAAGAAGGCCGAAAAATCGGATTGAACAAGGTAGAAAAAGGTGATTTGTTGTTTTTCGCGACCCAAGGCTCCCGGATTAACCATGTAGGCCTGGTGGTCTCGGTTCGTGGCAAGGATATCCGTTTTATACATTCGACCAGTTCTAGAGGGGTAATCGTTTCCTCCATTCGCGAAGGCTATTGGAGCCGGGCTTTCGTAAAGGCGAAAAAGGTACTATAGCCAAATCGTCGACTGACACGATTTCAGACCTCACCTTAATCGCATTCTTCCTTAGACAAAAATCATTGATTTAGCTCGGCGGAAAACTTCGGGTTTTCAAACTAGCTACTTCAATATGAAATTGATACAGCTACTCAAAAAGACAGAAATATCCTATATTTATAACATACAGCCCACAGCCCTCCTTTATCAACATTGGTGAATATATGTTATGCCACAAAAACGTTGGATCTCGGTTTGGTTGTGCGGCCTTTTGATTTTGGGCATTTTAATCGGGTATATGTATCAACCCCGATTTGCTTTCAACTTGACCCTCACTATCATCGCTATATCAGGTTTGGGTATTGCCTATGGCCTATCGAAAAAGCAACGGAATTCCAGGATATTCCTCCCCCTTTTTATAGTTAGTGGGATTGCCTTGGGTATGCTTAGCCTGGTCCTACAGACCGAGTTGAATGCCCCTGCTTTTTTTGGCAATGCGCTAACTAACTCAGACACCTATTGGAAGCTGCAGATACGGTCGGTTTTAAAAAATTCTGCCTATTCCAGCTCGTATTTGTCACAGGTTATTCAAAGGGATGACCAAAATACTCAAGGCACCCTTTTGTTGAAACTACCTGCCGGTAGTGCCTTGGAAATCGACCAGGAAATTGAGGTCATAGGCCGAGCCGATTCCATTGCCCCATCACTATTCCCTTATAGTTTCGACTATAAAAAGTTCATGGCCCAACGCGATGTGTACTTTCAACTCAAACCCGCTAAAAGCCACTTTAGGGTACTGCCAACCCACAACCCCAGCTTTAGCGGTAAACTGTCCCGATTTCGCCAGCGATTGATGAAAAATCTAGAACAACAACCTATCGGAAATACAGAGCTAGGGGTCATAAAAGCCTTGTTGTTAGGTGAACGAAAAGACTTATCACCCGATACCTATTCCGAATACCAAAAGGCCGGGGCCGTACACCTTTTGGCGGTTTCCGGCTTACATATTGGTGTCGTACTCTGGTTACTGCATTGGCTATTACGCCCCTTGGAACTCTTACCCAAGGGACGCTATTGGATTATGGGAAGCTCTCTTGTGTTTATTTGGGGCTATGCCTTTTTGGCCGGACTCTCACCTTCAATCCTTAGGGCCACCCTGATGTTCAGTTTTCTTACCTATGCCTTTTACAGTGGTCGCATTACCAATACGTATAATATTGTGGCCCTTTCAGCATTTTTCACCTTGTTACTATGGCCACGCATGCTTTTTGAACTAGGTTTTCAACTAAGCTATGCCGCCGTTTTGGCCATTGCCACCTTTTACAAGCCCTTATTGGCCTTATGGAAACCCAAGTATATTTTGGTCGACAAAGGATGGCAACTTTTGGTCATCGGGTTTGCCGCCCAATTGGGGGTGCTGCCATTAAGTCTATTTTACTTTCATCAATTCCCGGGGCTGTTCTTTGTCAGCAATCTGATCATCGTGCCGGCCATGGGACTGGTACTGGGCTTAGGGTTTGTGGTGCTTGTATTGAGTGCCTTTCAGATACTACCCCAAGCCTTGGCCATAATGTACCACTACCTTATTTACGGTATGAACCAAGTGGTTTTTTGGGTGGCCCAACAAGAGGCCTTCTTGTTTACCGATATCCATTTTGACGGCCCCAAATTAGTATTGGGCTATTGCTGTATACTACTCCTAATTCCGTTGCTGTATTTTAAACGGCCAAAACACTACCGACGATTCCTTTTGGCCGTGCTTTGTTGGCAAAGTTATGCGGTGATTTCGCTGTACCTCGATTCCCAGCAAAGGGAAAGTTATATTTGGCATCAATTTAAAAAACCACAATTGATCAGTAGATCGGGACTACATTATACCTTGTACAGCCCTGATTCCCTTCCGCCCTATGGTGTACCAGATCTGCTGGTGGCCCAACAAGGTGTTTCCTTAACCCATAAACCCCTGGAAAACCTTTATCAACAAGACGACATTCAGCTGTTGCGATTAGACCGAGCGGCCATAGTACCCCAAGCTTCTGCGCAACCTCTAATTCTTTGGTTAAGCGATTCGCCCCGGGTGCATCTCGAAAAGGTATTGGACAGCCTCAACCCCATACAAGTAGTTGCCGATGGCAGTAATTACCCAGGTTATGTACGACGTTGGAAAGCTACTTGTAAACAAAGAAAAACCCCTTTCCACCATACCAACGAGAAAGGGGTTTTTCGAATTGAAAACTGACCGTATCGTGGCCGTCTAATGTTTTTCGTCTACAATAGCCTCTTCCGAAGTATCTGTATCTACCCCGTGCATCATCTTCTTAACTAAAGGAGACAATACCAACAATATGACACCGAAAATAAGTCCGGTATGGAAGAGCGTTTCAAAGAGTCCGGTATAACTTTCCTTGGCCGCGGCCAAATCGGTTACATTCCCTCCTGAGGTATCCAAGGAGGCCAAATTGGCCAACAATGCCGCGATATATTCAGAACCGGCTGTGGCCAAAAACCAAACCCCCATCATAAATCCAACAATTTTTCCGGGCGATAACTTGGTAACATAAGAAAGCCCCACCGGAGAAAGACACAATTCCCCCCAGGTATGGAACATATAGGCCAAAACCAACCAAATCATGGCCACCTTGCCATCCCCAGAGCCATTGGCCCCGATTACGAGCATCCAAAAACCGACACCTGCGAAGATGATTCCGATGGCGAACTTTACCGCCGCGTTTGGATTCATTTTCAACTTATCCAAACGGATCCACAACCAGGCAAAAACCGGTGCGAACAAGATGATGAATATGGCATTCAAACTTAAAAAGGCACTGGCCTGGATTTCACCGAACATCGAAGTACCCCTATCCAACACCCGATCGGCGAACAAATTCATTGAGGTATAGGCCTGTTCGAACAGCGCCCAGAAAATAACCGAGAATAAAATTAATATGGTCAATGAGAATAGGCGGTGTCTTTGGATCTTATCGCTCTTGGCAAAGGCATAATATATAATGTAAACCAAGGATACGGCACCCGATATCATTAGCAACCATTCAACCACCGAATGGCTCTGTACCATTTGCCAAACCACAAAACAGCCCAAAACAGAGAGTACATATATGGTAAGCTCATTGTTCAAGCCCATGGGACTTTTACGCTTTAACAAGGCGGGATCTTTGGCCTCTCCCCGACCGAAAAAGTATTTTTTCCCATAAATAAAGGTCACCAAACCAAATAACATTCCGATACCGGCAATACCAAAACCATAACCCCAGCCGTAGGTTTCGCCTAGCCAACCACAAAGAATGGTCCCTAGGGCCGAACCTAAATTGATCCCCATATAGAAAATGGTAAAACCAGAGTCGCGGCGTTTATCGCCTTTTTCATAAAGCTCTCCAACGATGGAGGAAATATTGGCCTTAAGAAAACCTACCCCCATAATGATAAAGGCCAAGGACAGGTAAAATATCTGAAGGGCACCATCGTCACGAACAATAGTTCCATCGGCCATTTCGGAGGCTGCTTCCCCCTCAAAGGCCATACCGATATGTCCTAAAACCAAAAGGATTCCCCCAAAAATCACGGCTTTTCTAAAGCCCAAAAACCTATCGGCCAAATAGCCTCCCAACACGGGCATGGCGTATACCAAGGCGGCATAACTTCCCACCAAAAGGTTGCCGTTATCATCGGAAAAGAGGTGATATTTCACCAAATAGAAGATGAGTAAGGCTTTCATGCCATAGAACGAAAAACGCTCCCACATCTCGGTGAGGAACAAAATGTACAAGCCTACCGGATGCCCGAAAAGTTGCTTTTGACGTATTGCCGAATTGGTTTCCATATATGTTTAGTTTCGTTAATGTACGTTACCCATAAGACGCTTCATAAGTGGTGAGAACACCAAAACGATAAGACCCGCGCCCAAAGAATATTTGGCTATTAGACTGAAGCCATCTATATAGACATGAAGGGTATCCAGACCACCCACATTGCTATCGGTACTCTCTACGGCCAACTGTTTCGAAATAAATCCTACAATCTGGAACGCATAGGCCGAAGACAAGAACCACACCCCCATCATAAAAGCCACGATCCTTTTTGGTGATAAATCGGTAATCTTGGATAAACCTACGGGCGACATAAACAATTCCCCAACAGAGATTACAAAATACATGGCCAATAAATACCAGAAAGGCACCATACCGTTTTCATCTGCACTGGCTCCACTTAAAGATAGAATGTAAAAACTAAGTCCAGCAAAAATCAAGCCCAAACCAAACTTATAGGGTGTTCTTGGGTTTTTGCCTTTTTTGTTCAATTTCTCCCACATAATGGAAATCGGTATCGCCAAAACGATAATCCACATAGAATTCAGGGCATTGGTCTGACCTGCATTAATCAACGAAAGGTTCACATTACGTTCGGCGAATAAGGTTATCACACTACCCGAAAGCTCATGGAAACCCCAGAAAATAGTCATAAAAAAGGTTATCAAGAGGGCCACGATCAGTTTCTTACGCTCATCTGGTTTACAATTGATCAATATCACCACCATATAAATCAAGATGGCTATCCCGATCAGGGTAAATACGACATTTACTATATTCTGACTTTCAAAGAAGGTACCTGGGGCACCCAATGGTTTATAGGCTGATAGCATATAGGCAATAACCGGTGCCGATAGGAAGGCTAAAATGGGCACCAAGGTTTTTTGCGGAATCCCCATGATCTTTTTCTCAAAGGCTTCCGGATTCGGGGGCAGCCCCTTATCGCCGAACACGTTTTTCTTTAAACCACTCCAAAAAACAATCAATCCGGTCAACATACCTATTCCTGCCAAACCGAAACCGTAATGCCATCCGTATTCTTCTCCCAACCATGCACATAGCAATGGGGCGACAAACCCGCCCAGGTTGATTCCTAGATAAAAAATACTGAACCCTTGATCTTTCCTTTTATCCCCATCTTCATACAAGGTACCCACGAAAGTGGAAATATTGGGTTTAAAAAAGCCATTTCCTACCACGATCAAGGCCAAAGCTAAAAAGAAAGTGGCATTGTGTTCAATAGCCAATACAAAATGCCCCAAGGCCATAAGAACACCGCCCAAGAAAATAGACTGGCGCATACCCAAGATCTTATCGGAGATCCGCCCACCGATTACCGTAGAGGCATAGACCAAAGAACCATAGGAAGCGTAAACCGCCGCTGCCGCAAAATCACGGGTCGCCAAGGCTTCGAACACCACATTGACCATATACAGGGTCAAGAGGGCCCGCATACCGTAGAAGCTAAAGCGCTCCCAGAGTTCTGCAAAGAATAAATAAAACAGGCCCTTGGGATGCCCGAACATTTCTTGTTGGTCGGTAGTTTTTACTTCAGTCATGGTTGTATGGGTGGTTTATAGGTTTTTACGAATAAAATCGGTCATTTTGGTATATAGGTGCAAACGGGTATTGCCGCCATAGATACCGTGGTTTTTATCGGGGTAAATGGCCCACTCGAAAGGCTTGTTGGCCTGTACCAGGGCCTCGATCATACGCATACTGTTCTGTACGTGTACATTGTCGTCGCCCGATCCATGCACCAATAAATACTTTCCTTTTAACAATTCGGGGTAGTTAAAAGGCGAGTTATCGTCGTAACCCGACGGGTTCTCAGCCGGGGTACGCATAAAACGCTCGGTATAGATGGTGTCGTAAAAACGCCAGCTGGTTACCGGGGCCACAGCGATGGCCATTTCAAAAACATCGGCTCCTTTAAGCAGACAGTTGGTAGCCATATGGCCGCCAAAACTCCATCCCCAGATTCCGGTTCGGTTTTCGTCTATATACTCCAAGGCGCTCAATTGCCGCGCCGCCTCAATCTGATCTTCGGTCTCATATTTAACCAAGTTCAAATAGGTAGCCTTCTTAAAATCGCGCCCCTTAAAACCGGTTCCCCTACCATCTACGCAGGCAACAATATAGCCTTCGGAAGCCAGCATTTGGTACCAGTAATCGTTCAGGCCCAACCAGCTGTTGGAAACCTGCTGGGATCCCGGACCACTGTATTGGAACATAAGCAACGGATATTTTTTCGAAGGATCGAAATCGGCCGGTTTGATCATCCACATATTCAAATCGTTTCCGTTTACCTTCAGGGTCGAAAATTCTTTGGGTACCGTCTCGTATTGGGCCAGTTTTTCCAACAACCACTGGTTGTTCTTAATCTCTTTCAACACTTTCCCGTCCTTGGCCCTTTGCAAGCTATATACGTTCGGGGTCTGGGCATTGGAAAAGGTATTGATAAAGTAAGTATAATCGGCACTAAAATCGGCACCGTTCTTACCCGTGCCCAGGGTCAGGCGTTTTTTACTTTTGCCCGAAGAGCGCACACTGTACACATCGCGATTAATGGAACCGTTCTCGGTAGATTGGTAAAAAATACGGTCGTTCTTCTGGTCGTAGCCATAGTAATGGGTTACCTCCCATGGGCCTTGGGTCACTTGGTTCATAAGCTTCCCGCCTTCGTTGTAAAGATAGATATGGTTAAACCCATCGCGCTCGCTGGTCCAGATAAAACTGTCGTCGGCCAAAAAGGTAAGGTCATCGGTAATATCTACATAGGCCTTATCGGTTTCGGTCAATAAAGTTTTTACCGAATTGTCCTTGGCATTCACGCTTAACAGTTTCAGCTCGTTCTGATGCCTGTTCAAGGTCTGTACACTCAAATAATCGGCATGGTTCATCCATTTGATACGGGGAATATAATATGGCTTGCCCAAATCTACCTCGGTATTGGTGCCTTGGGCCACATCGTGCATATGCAGACTTACCACGGCATTGTTCTCCCCAGCCTTGGGGTATTTAAAGGCATATTGTTGCGGATACAATTCAGAGCCATACATATCCATGGAAAAATGAGGCACCTCGGTTTCATCGAAACGTAGGAAAGCGATCTTACTACCATTGGCATTCCAGGCAAAAGCCCGTACAAAGGCAAATTCCTCTTCGTACACCCAATCGGTAATACCGTTTATGATCTTGCCTTTTTCCCCGTCTTGGGTAATGGCTTTGGTAGTACCTGCGGCCACATCGAAAATATGGATGTTATTGTCCTTCATATAGGCCACTTGCCTTCCGTTGGGCGATAAGGCCGGCGATTGGATCTTGGCATCGGCGATCTTGGTCAGTTTTTTAGAGGCGATATCGTATACATAATACACCCCTAGTCGCGAGTGTCTAAAAATACGTTCGATCTCGGTGGCCAAAAGCAATTGGGTCTCCCCCTTGTTAAACTCGTAGCTAGAAAATCGGAGTCCGTCCAATTCGGCGCTAGAAACAATGGTACCCACCTTTTCCTGGCTTACATAATCGTATTTATCCAAAGAAACGGTACCGGTTTTCCGGTCTTTGTTCAACACCGTATAGTGTTTGCCGTCTTCCATAGAGCTCAACGCATCCAAACCTTGGGTATAGAACTCCCACCCCCAAATCTCCTCCAACGTAATCGTCTTCTTTTGGGCGGTGGCCAAACTGATCATCCCTATCATTAACAGCAACAGGGAACTTATCTTTTTCATGTAGTGTGATTTAAGTGTTTCCGGGATAACCAATTAGCATATAATTTACCTTGTCGAAGTATTTCGTCAAGGCTCCCAGACTATCAAGTTGATTAAAAACCCCCAATTTTAATCATAATTTAATTAAAAATTAAACTTTTAACGCTAAATATTGCTATTCCGATAATCTAGTGGAAACCATACCCCAAAACCCCATTCAAGATTGTAAGAAGCTTGGTAGGCATGCTATGAATCACTAGGGCGTTTCCCTCCTCAGGTCGGGTCGGGCTATACGCACTACACGGTAGTTTGCTCCTATCCCTAACGCGGGCATACTCAACAGCAGCGCGCCATAGCACAAGAACTAATCGCAGCTTACCCCCCTATTATCCCCCAAGGGGATGCCCTAAAATACCACACCCCTATCTACCATTCTACAAGCTAGAATGGAGCAAACCGCTCCATTGAACCCTACTTTGATGCTCAAGAGACCGACATTAGGCTGGCAAACCGTATCTTTATGCCCCGAAAACAGAACACTATGTCTAGCCCCATACAAGGTTTTTCCAAACTGGACAAAGAAGCCAAAATAGATTGGATCGCCGAACGCTACACCCAAGATCCCGAGGCAGCCAAAGCCTTGTTAAAAACCTATTGGAACAACGATGCGCGTTTGCAACAACTGCATGACGAATTCATTGAAAATACCCTGACCAACTATTACCTACCACTCGGTATCGCACCCAACTTTTTGATCGACGACCAGCTCTACGCCATTCCCATGGCCATTGAAGAGAGTTCGGTGGTGGCTGCAGCCAGTAAGGCAGCCAAATTCTGGGGCGACCGTGGCGGATTTACCACCGAGATACTGGGTACCGAAAAAATTGGCCAAGTGCATTTTATGTACAAGGGTAGCACAGCTGCGTTACAAGCCTATTTTGACCATATCAAACCCCAATTGCTCAGCGATTGTGCCGACCTTACCCAAAGTATGGAAAAACGTGGTGGCGGTATTACCGATATCGTTTTGGTAGACAAGAGTGGGGAGCTCGAAAACTATTATCAACTGCATGCCACCTTCGAGACCCTAGATGCCATGGGGGCGAATTTTATAAACTCTTGCCTAGAGCAGTTTGCCAAAACCTTTAAGGCAGGGGCCCAACATTTCGATGGATTTACCGAAGCAGAACAACAAATCGAGGTGGTTATGAGCATCTTATCCAATTACGTACCCCAATGCCGGGTTAGGGCCAGTGTCAGCTGTCCGGTAGACGAGCTCACCGAGGGGACCATCAACGGTCAGGCCTTTGCCGAAAAATTCGTACAGGCCGTACGTATCGCCGAAATAGAACCTTACCGGGCCGTGACACACAACAAAGGTATTATGAACGGTATAGATGCCGTAATACTGGCCACCGGAAACGATTTTAGGGCTGTAGAGGCCGGGGTACATGCCTATGCCGCCAAAACCGGTCGTTATACCAGTCTAACCCATGCCAAAATAGAAGATGGTGTCTTCCACTTTTGGATCGAGATACCGCTGGCTTTGGGCACCGTAGGCGGGCTCACAAAATTACACCCTATGGTAAAGCTGGCCTTGGAGATCCTACAGCAACCCACAGCCAAAGCGCTGATGGGTATCGTGGCCGTGTCTGGACTGGCCCAAAATTTTGCCGCTTTGCGTGCTTTGGTAACCACCGGCATACAACAAGGGCATATGAAAATGCACCTGTTCAACATTCTGAACCAATTCGATGCGAGCAGCTCGGAAAAAGAAGCCATCAGTAGTCAATTCCAAGATAAAACGGTAAGCCATAGTGCCGTGGTCAACGCCCTAAAAGCCCTACGGGAATAATGGAACGGTATTATGCCCACGGCAAACTGCTGTTAACGGCCGAATACGCCGTATTGGAGGGTGCCAAAGCATTGGCCCTGCCCACCAAATTGGGGCAGTGTATGGAGGTAAGCTCCATAGACGGTAATACTTTGCTCTGGCAGGCTTACGACCACCAAGATACCCTTTGGTACCAGGGCCGTTTTAAAAGGGATGGCACCCATTTGGCCATAGATCAGGCCCAAGATTTGGATACCAGCACTACCTTACTACAGCTTTTAAACCATTGTATAGACCAACGTCACGAGTTTCTGGAAGTTGTGTTGGGCAAAGAAGTGGCTACACATCTAGAATTTCCACGCGATTGGGGCTTGGGCTCTTCGTCTACGCTGATCAGTACCTTGGCCCAATGGTCGCAAACCGACCCCTACAAACTCCTTTGGGAAGCTTTTGGCGGCTCGGGTTACGATCTAGCCTGCAGCCAAGCCCAAGGCCCTATTTTCTATACCAAAAAGTGGCCTACCCCTATCGTAACCTCTGCCCCATTCAACCCTGATTTTACAAACGAATTATTCTTCGTTCACCTAAACCAAAAACAGAACAGTCGCGAAGCCATAACCCAATACCGTAAAAAAGGCATTACCAGCGACCAATTGGCTAGCGTAAACGAACTGACGGATGACCTAACACAAGCCACAAGCCTCGATAGCTTTGAAAAAGCGCTAGCTAGCCACGAAGATTTGCTTGCCGAAGTTCTCGGAATACCCCCAGTAAAAGAGCGGCTCTTTCCCGATTATCCGGGTCAGATAAAAAGTTTGGGCGCCTGGGGCGGGGATTTTGTTTTGGCGACCCGCCAAGAAGCAACAAGCTACTTCCCCGGCAAAGGTTATACTACGGTTATCCCATACCCAGAAATGATACTTTGATACTACCAACAATAGCTAAGCAAGCATGGTAACAACAAAAAAACGCCCCCGAATCGGAGGCGTTTCTATTTTTTAGGCAACTCGGTTCTTAATAGAACATCACCCTTTTGTCTTCGATATCGGCAGCTTTCTTTAGTGCTTGGAACACACGTCCGTTTACACCATTGGCAGCACTGGTCTGCAAGGTATTGGCATAGGTGCTATAGTTATCTAAAGCCGGAGCAACCTCCTTTTTGGTCACTTTAACCAAGAATACCCCGGTCTCACCTTCTATCAAACTAGAGGTTGCACCATCGGCCAAAGCATGGGCGGTTCCGATTACCAAAGGCTCGCGCCCAGCACCCGGAATGGTTGGCGATTTTACGGTAACTGCAGTAGCATTGGCTACCGACACATTATTGGAAGAAGCAAAATCTTCGAAAGATTTGCCTTTATTGGCCGCAATGATCTGGGCCGCTTTTTTCTCCTTACGGATTCTTGGCAAAACACGGGTCGAAGCATCTTCTGCAGACATGGTTCCTTTATTGTAACGTCGGGTTACCTGGGCAATGGCGTAACCATTGTTTACATTGAACTTTTTAATATCGCCTACACTGGTTTCTTCATTAAAGGCCCAAGACACGATACCCCTTTGCGACCCCAATCCGGGTAGGTTCTCGTCCATTTCCTTTAATTTATTTACCGGAAGCACGGTATAACTGCTTTCCTTGGCCAAATCGAGGAAAGACCCTTTACCCTCAACGGCCGACATTTCAAAAGTAGTGGCATCGGTAAAGAGTTTATTGTTGGTTTCCTCTGAAGCCTCTATTTCACGGCTTAGGGTAGCTACCTGTACGATATCCTGTTTATCGTCGATATGTACGATATGGTATCCGAATTCAGTTTCTACCATACCTACATGATCTACCGGATTCTGAAAAGCGAAATCGTTGAATACATCGGTCATCATACCTTCTTGGAAATACCCAAGGTCTCCACCTCTTGGGGCAGACGGTCCATCGGAATTATCACGGGCCAAGGTGGCGAATACCGCATCGGCCTTTTTGGCTTCGGCCAACATTTCTTTGGCTTTTACCTCAGCTTCTTCTTTGGTACGGGTTACACTAGGATTGGCCCTTTCGGCACCTTCCCAGGCAATCAAAATATGACTGGCCTTAACCGCGCCGTTAGCTTTACGGCCCATCATACGGGTTACCTTAAAGAAATCGCCATCGCGATAAGGCCCAAAAGTCTTACCTGTAGGCAAGGCCATTAAGGTATCGGCAAACTGCGAAGGCAAGGCGTTCTTTTGCTTGTAAATGGTGTCGTATTTTTCGTCGGAATGGGTATCTAAAAAGGCGGCCACATCGGCTACGTTCTTAAATCCTTGTATGGTATCGATGCCTATGTTTTCGTTACCTTCTACCTTATCTTCCAACAAGGCACTGATAGCAGCCTTAACCGCGTTTTCATCTTCCAAAGAAGGTTTGTCCTCAAAATAGACCAATTGTATATCCCTGGCATTTTCTTGCTCAAACTCACTAGCATGTTTAGTGATATAGGCCTCGATTTCCGGCTTATCTACGGTAATACTACTATCGGCAATAGAAGAATAAGGTACACGTACATATTGGATATCTACTTTATCGTTGGCCAAATGGTAATCTAGTTCCCCTTCTTTCAAAGTAGCACCTACACCGGCCTTGATCATATTGTAATACACTTGCTCACGGGCACTCTGTATGATCGCCTTTTCTTGCTGCAACCAGAACTGATACTGGGCATTGGCATTGGGATCCGACTTGGCGTCTTCCCTTAATCTGGCGATTGACTCTTTAAAACGGGCCTCGCTAAACACACCATTGGCATCTAAATACTCAGGGTTCTGGGAGAATCCCGGATTTTGGGCAATATAGTTTACGATCTGGTCACTTTGGATATCGATACCCAAGCCTTCTACTTCCTGACCCAAAATGGTACGTTGCAACTCTTGGTTCCATACCATATTCACCAACTGGGTACTGCTCATATTGGCACCATAGGCACGGGAAGCCTGCTCCATTTTACGGGCAAATGATTCCCTACTAATCTCGGTTCCGTTAACCTCGGCAACGGCCGAACCTACGTTACCCGCCCCGGAAAAATTGTCACTACTGAACACTCCGGAAATCACAAAAGCGAAAAGGGCCAAACCAATAATCAAAATCAAAACGGTGGTCCTTTTCCTTATATTCTCTAAAATAGCCATTCTATGCTTGGTTTTATCAGTGGGCGAAAATACTGATTTCTTTGTAATATGTCAAAAGGTGGAAAGTCAAATAATCAATAGGATATGCCGCCTTAGCTAGAAATTGGAACATTTAACACACCTACACGGTCTTTTACCCTTCGTGTCGGTCAATTTTTCAATTACTGCTACGGAATTATTTCTTTTCTTAATCTGACACGAATTTCACGAATTGACACGAAATCTTCCAATCCTTCTTCCTCCCTAACCAATTTTCAAATCGCCGAATCTTCAAATTGTCACATCATCACATTGTACATGGCTACATTTTTAACTCATAAAGCCTGATTCGCAATGAACTGACCGGAAAAGATCTGGTTTCACAGAGCTTCACAGAGAATACTCAGGGTTTCACGGAGAATCAAGTGTTTTCTACCTTCATCTTTATTATGGTTTGACACGAATTTCACGAATTGGCACGAATTTTTTCTATCCTTCCTGGCACCCACCCAATTTTCAAATCACCAAATCTTCAAATTGGCACATCGTACACGGCTACATTTTTGTCTCATAAAGCCTGATATGTAATGAACTGACCGGAAAAGACATGTTTCCACAGAGCTACACAGAGAAGACGCGGAGTTTCACGGAGAATTTCGCTTTTTCAACCTTCACTGGGGGTTTGGTTTGACACGAATTGGCACGAATCCTTCGTACCTCCATCAACCCCATTTTCAAATCTTCAAATCACCAAATCGCTACATTGCTAAATTGAAGACCACTTACTTCCCTCTTCGATTTACTCTTCCCCTACGATTTCCAAAACAACGGTATCTATTTTGGTATTGGAGACTTCGAGTACGGTTAAATGGTAATGTCCGAGCTGGATTTCCGTGCCCTGTTCAGGGATATCACCGGTCTGGCTCACGATGAGTCCGCCCAGGGTTTCGTATTCATCGGATTCGGGCAGCTCTAGCTTATATTGTTCGTTTAGGTAATCTACCTCATGTCGAGCCGATAGTTTGTATTGGGTCTCTGACAATTGTTCTTCCAAGAGCTCTATGCTATCGTGTTCGTCTTCAATTTCACCGAAAAGCTCTTCTACGATATCTTCAACGGTAAGTATTCCTGAAGTACCCCCATACTCATCTAAAACCACGGCCACACTTTTACGTTTTTTGGTAAGCACGTTTAAAATATCATTTACGCCCATGGTCTCGGGCACGAACTCAACCGGCAACAATATACTTCGGATGGTCTTCGGCTTTTTGAACAACTCGAAGGAGTGTACATAGCCAATAATATTATCTATGGTCTCTTTAAATACCAAAATCTTAGAGTAGCCGGTTTCGGTAAACAGTTTGGCCAGGTTTTTTGGGGTCTCATGCATTTCTACTGCCATAATCTCGGTTCGGGGCACCATAACCTCCCGGGCCCGCACATTGGTAAAATCCAAGGCGTTTTGAAACATTTGGATCTCCGAGTCAACATCGTCGGCCTCTTCAACGGTTTCCATCTGTTCCGTAATATAATCGCCCAACTCTAATTTACTAAAGGCCAATTGGGACTCATCTCCTTCAGTTTTAAAAAATACCTTAAGAATGATATCGGACACCCAGATCACGAATTGCGATATGGGAGAAAACAGCACATAAAAAATATAGGCTGGAAGCGCCAAAGCCTTTAACAAGGTATTCGCATACACCTGAAACACCACCTTGGGCAAAAATTCAGCCGTTAACAATATGATCAGGGTAGAAATTACGGTATGGGTAAGCAACCTAAAATCGGTAAGGGCCAACTGTACCCAAACCGTATCCGCAGGCAAAAAGGCGGTTGACCAATTGACCAACAAACGTCCCATAAACCAACCATATACCACCAAGGCAATATTATTACCAATAAGCATGGCCGCAATAAGCTTGGAGGGCTTTTGGGTGAGTCGGCGCAAAATATAAGCCAGAAAACCCTCTTGCTTTTTTTCAAGCTCAATATGGATTTTATTAGCCGATACGAACGCAATTTCCATGCCCGAAAAGAAAGCGGACAGTACTAAAGAAAGAACGATAACGACTATTGTTTCCACCTAGCTATTCCCCTTGGTTTTTCTTGTGCTGCTCAAAGCGCTTGCGATAACGCCGTTTAAAGAAGAACATACCTACGGAAACCACCATAAAGAAAACAAAGATATAAGCATAGTTACGGTCGGTACCCCAAAGCTCATAAATCTTAAAAGCCGAAAGAATGGCCACGATCAAATACAGGTATTCGGTATATTTTAAAATCTTAATCATCATTTTCCTTTAAAGTCAACAACCCAAACGTTTTATGGGCGTTGAAAAATTTGAAATCGGTTTTCACATCCATACCTTCCCCATCCATTACGGTACGGTCTTCGGGGTTGGTATATTTGAATTTTTCTTGGGTAAACACCCAACTTCGCTTACGATCCCAATAGAGCTGGGAGGTTTCCATAAGCTTGCCATCGTGGGTATGTACGGTAACGTTACCACGTAAGTCGGTGAGCCCGGTTTGGGTATAGACTATACCATAATCTCCCGTTATCACCGTCTTATTCCCTGCCTCGTCGAAATAATCGAGCTCTAATCCGTTAGGAAACTCACGATACTTGAACACCAAGTTTTCGTAATCCTTCATCACCGGACTTCGCATAACTACCAATACCCGCGCCGTATCGGCATCGACTCCTTTTAAATCGCGGGTCTCGGAATAGGTGACCGTAAAATCTTCAGCAATTCCACTGGCAAACAACATAGGAGGTTTCTCGGCCCCCACCTTTTCATAGGTATCGGAACAAGACAAAAAAAGCATTGCCCAACCAAGGGCAATGCTCATAAAAATGTATGTTTTTTTTAGGTACATGCTATAAGCTAGGCACTTTTACGCTACCGCCAACCCAACATTTAAAGGTAACGGATTTACCGGCCATTCCCGAGTTAAAGATCATCTCTTTGGTCGGGGCCTTGGCACTGTAACTAGCAGCTGACTTCTTGGCCCTAGAGCTCAAAGAAGGATCTACCCTACCAGCCTTACGGGCCATATCGGCAGCTTTCCAGTAAATCGCACGCTTTTCGAACGGTGTTGACCCACAAGCGTTGGCAGAGCCGGCATACAAACTGGCGATCAACAAATACGCCTTTCCGTTAGAAGGGTTGGCATTGATGGCCTTTTGGGCGTAACTTCTAGCGGTAGACTTACTTCCTTTTCTATAAATCGTAGCGATCTTGTATAGGATATTCGATTTTTTGATAGGATCGTTCTCCAATTCAACAGCCTTGTTAAAATCGGCCAACGCCCCTTTGGAATCCCCTGCTTTTTGCTTGATGGAACCCCCATACATATAGGCTTCGGCAGAAGGATCTAAGGCCAACTGGGCCTCGAACAATTTAATAAACAACGGATCGTCGGTACATTCTTTGGCGAACATACGGCCTACGGCACCTTTTACCCACTTCACATCGTTCTTTTTGGCTTCGAAGTTTTTGGTATACAACGGAATCAAATTCTCACAATCGGCCAAATTACCCAATTTGGTATCGATACTCCCTGAAATCTTACCAAAAGACTGTGAATTAACTGTGGCAGCCTTTAAGGTTCTTTTCTCTTTAGAGGTCAACGTACCCGCCTCTTCTTTAGGCAACAACTTTGTAATGGTTGCGGTCAACTTATTGTTCTCTTCCTCGATCTTGGTGGTTACTTGATCGTAAACATCAAAAACCTCTTGCAAATCTTTTCTACCGGCCTTATGCTCATCTACCAAACTAGAGAACATTAAGTACAAGGCTTTGGGATTTTTAAAATTGATATAATCTTGATCAAAAGCATATTTAAGACCCTCATAAACGGCTCCAGTGTCTACCATTTTATGGTCATATTTGGTAAGGATATCGTTTATGGTAGCTTTTGCCAAGTTGGTTTTATTCGGAAAGTTCTCCAAACCACCTTTGTACAGCTCAATCAAATCCTGCACATATCCATCCTTATCGGCCCCAGAAGAATTTTTAATCTTGTGCTTTAAGATTCTTTCGCCATAGGCGTAGTTGGCCCAGTTCATCTTTGGGCAGTTATCGTAGACCTGCTTCCAAGGCTCAAAGGCCGCGTCGTAGTTTTTGGTCTTTACATATTCTACATATATAGACAGGTTGGTCCTACACTCCTGCTCTTGGGCAGACGTAAGGCCCAAGGTCCCAAGAAAGGCCACCGTCAATAAAATCAAACTCTTTTTCATGGTACGCTATTAGTTTAGATGATTATGCTACGAAAATATTAATTTATTCTAGTTTTTTGGAACCAGCGGTCATTTAATGACAAACCGATCCGTACTTTAAAATAATTCTCTTGGACCAAATTGGCCGTAGAGGTTCCTTTTCTACCTAGTTCAAAACCAATATTTATATTCGAAAAATTGTTTCCTACACTAGGCATCGGCAGACCAAGTCCAAAAGTTATGCCAAAATCGTTAATGTCCCGACCATTGACCACCATTCCCGTTTGATGGTAACGGAAACCGGCCCGGTAGACTACGCGTTTAAAGTATTTATTGAAGGAGTTATATTCGGGAATCCAAAACCCACCTACGGCCAACTTACTCCCTTCGGTATAACCTACATTATCGATTCCTAAGAAGTCGTTAGAGAAATCGTTCAAGTCTTGAATACTATACTCCCCACCAACGAACCAGTGCTTTTCTTCACCTACACCAACACCCATAGTAAATATGGTAGGCACCTTAATCTCCGTATTACGTCCGGCCCCTAAATCGACATCTATGGTCTCCACCCCATTTCCGGTAGAAGTAGAAAAAGACCCTATGGTACGGGTATTTTCAGAATTCAGGTTTGCCTGTGTGCGCGCTCTTAATGAACTGTATAGATTTAGCTTTTTGGTCAAACTCGGGTTATAGTTCAAAGCAAAATTAAAATCGAAGCCGCGCACCCTTGATTTGCGTTCGTCCAAGGTGCCGAACTGTACATCTTCCTCGGCCTGGACCCTTCTATACTCCAAACTACCAAAATTGAACCCACCGGTAGCACCAATGGAAACATCTTTATGAATTTGCGCCCCTACGGAAAAGTACAGCTTGTTTATGCTTCCGTCTCCAGTAAAGGTATTGATTACCCGGTTACCCGCCGGACTCTCACTTTCAGTAGCCAAATTATAGCCAACCCCAGTAACGGGCTGTAACCCAAAACCAATAGCCACACCACGACCCAAAGGCAAGCCCATGGCGATATAATCCAAGGTGGTGAGGGAGGTGTTTTGAGAATCGGCATTATACTCTTCCAACCAATATTCGGTATGCGATGCGCCACCGGCATAAGTAGCCAAGCGCAATTTACCGTAGGCGGCCGGATTGGTGAGGTTTATATGTATACTATCGGCATACATTCCTATGCCTCCCATCATGGCATTTTCTACCGTACTGGCATTTCGCACTTCTCCAAGACCGAAAAACGAGTAAGGGGATATGGAACTATTTTGGGCGTTCAACACCAATGAGGCCAGGCCGAATATGCCTAATAATATCTTTTTGATCATTTACCCTTAGTTGTGTTCTAGTAAGCGATATAACCCCCAGAGGAGAAAATCGGAGTGGGCAAATATGGTATTTTTTAACCTTTTAGACAAAAAATGGGCGTCACCGCCTGTTAAAATAACTGTTAAACTTTGAAAACGCTGGTGGTATTGTGTGACTACCCCGTCCAGTTCGCACGCCAAACCATGAATAACCCCACTATGCATGGCTTCTTCGGTATTTTTTCCGACAAGGTCTTTTGGCGATTTCGGTGCCAACAAGGGCAGACCAGCGGTTTGATTATGCATAGCCTTATAGCGCATTTGTATACCCGGCGAAATCGCACCTCCTAAATACTTCCCATCTTCGGTTAACAAGTCGTAAGTCACACAACTACCGGCATCTATAACCAAGGTATTACCCGATGGGTTATAAAAGTAGGCACCCACAGCCACGGCCAACCGATCTACCCCAAGGGTGCTTGGGGTTTTATAATCTAATTGAATCGGTATAGGTGTATCGATCCCAAACACGGTTAACGCCACCCGATTCCGCAAGGCCGTTTCCAAACCTTCTGGCATTTGCCCCACACAACACAGCATGGCCGCTTGGATATTGGGATAGGTTTCAAAAAGCCCCTCTAAAGCCAATAGCACCGAATCCCGCGCCACGATATGCTTGGTGATTTGGTCGTTATTTTGGTAAATGGCCCACTTAATTCGGGTATTCCCTACGTCTATAATCAGCTTCATATCACAAAGATGGGAAAAAGGACGCCATTTTTTCAAAAAAATACTTGGGATATCGTAAAAATGGAATTATATTTGCAACCGCTTTTACGAGCTGGTACGGTACCTTAGCTCAGTTGGTAGAGCAACGGACTGAAAATCCGTGTGTCCCTGGTTCGATTCCTGGAGGTACCACAAACTAGAAACCACAACCTTTAACCGTTGTGGTTTTTTTTTATACGGTAAATTGTCCCTGGCTCCCCCGAAGTGTCGGGGCTGGAGGTACCACAAACTAGAAACCACAACCTTTAGCCGTTGTGGTTTTTTTATGCGGTAAAATTATCCCTGGTTCCCCCGAAGTGTCGGGGCCGGAGGTACCACAAACTAGAAACCACAACCTTTAACCGTTGTGGTTTTTTTATGCGGTAAATTGTCCCCGGCTCCCCCGAAGTGTCGGGGCCGGAGGTACCACAAATTAGAAACCACAACCTTATCCGTTGTGAAACCATGTACCTATACATTCTCTTTAGCCCATCTACAAACAAATACTATACTGGGATTTCACCAAATCCTGGAGTAAGGACAACACTTCACAACTCGCATCATTTTAAAGGCGCATACACAAAAATAGCAGTTGACTGGCATATTGTTCTCACCAAAGAATTCCCAACACGACGTGACGCCCAATTCATAGAAAGTTTCATAAAACGAATGAAAAGCAAAACGTTTATTCAAAAAATCATCGAAAACCCTGTGATTCTCGACGATATTCTTTCTAAAAGATAATTTGGTTCCCCTGGTTCCCCCGAAGTGTCGGGGCTGGAGGTACCACTTATCCTATACTAAGCACAATTGATGTGTTTAGTAGCAGGTCGCCTATAGACCGTACTATTGGATTTGCTTTCCTAGACCTCAATTCCCCACACAACCCTACCCCTCGGGTTACCGTTTTACCCGACTACCTGCTATTTTACCTCCCAATTAGCTAGGTTTTTACACAATATTACCTCTATTTGTTCGAAATAGCACCCATACCCGATAGGCGGCTTTTCTAGCATTTCTCTATCTTTCCGCCTGTTTTAAGACCAAACCTATGATCTCTACGCGTAAATCAACACAAATTCTATTCGTACTTTCCGTACTTTTTAGCGTTATAGGCTGCCAAGATGAAGTAGCCCAACGTATTCCGGCTACACCAATCGCCGCAGCCGATATTTACCAAAAATGGAACGACAGCTTGGCCCAAAAACTCGACTGGCCCCAGGAAATCGAATTTTCAGGCTTTGCCGACCACAACATTGTACCGAGTCCGGCCTGTTTGGCCGTAGCCCCCAATGGTGACGTGTTCGTAGGCGTGGACATGATCGGTTCTTTGGGTAAAAAGCCCGGACAAGGCCGTATTATTAAACTCCAAGACACCGACAACGATGGTCGGGCCGATCAATATTCGGTATTTGCCGAACTTGACAACCCACGGGGCATTCTCCCAATGGGTAACGACCTTTATGTATTGCATACCACCTTTTCGGAGGTGACGGGAATCGCAACAGGCATGGCCCTAATCAAACTTACCGACACCAATGGCGACGGAGTGGCCGATGGTAGCCCCGAATATCTGATACGCAACATCAGCTCTAAAAAATTCATCCAAAGCCGGGGTACTGACCATGCCACTAACGGTATTCAAATGGGTATTGATGGCTGGATCTATATCGCCGTGGGCGACTTTGGGTTCCATGGGGCCGTAGATGCGGCTGGTAAAGCCATGACCCAATTGGGGGGCGGCGTACTACGTATACGCCCCGATGGTAGCGGCATGGAAGTCTATACACACGGATTACGAAATATATACGATGTGGCCATCGATCCTTTTATGAACATCTATACCCGTGGCAACACCAATGATGGCGGCGGATGGAATATCAGGTTTATACACCATATTCAGTCTGGGGAATACGGTTACCCTATGCTGTTTAAGCATTTTACCAATGAGATTCTCCCGGCCCTAGTCGATGTAGGTGGGGGATCAGGTACCGGCGCCCTTTTTATGGAAGACCCGAACTGGCCCGAAAAATGGAACAAAAAACCCCTTATGGCCGATTGGGGCCGCTCTGCCATATACCGACATGAAGTTAGCCCGGACAGGGCCAGCTTTACACAATCGGAAAAACGTATGATGATCGTACCACAGGTTACCGACCTCGATGTAGATGCCAGTGGCCGTATGTTCTTGGCCGCTTGGGATGGTGCCGGGTATTCCGGAAGCCCCGACAAAGGATATGTAGTACGCGCCGTTCCGCAGGGCTGGCAATATACCGAAGGGCCGAATTTTGAAAAAAGCAGCGACTCGGAACTAACCCAATTATTGGAAAGCGAAAGTGCCAAGATCAGATTATACGCCCAACAACATTTGGTGGCCCGAAAGGCCGACCATGTTATGGATCAGGTTTTCGCATTGGCCCAAAACAGCAGTGCGTCTATGGAAAGTCGCGTAGCAGCAGTTTATACATACGCCCAACTTGGTGGAGCCTCTGCCATACCAGGCTTAACCGATCTTACCGAGACTGCCGAATTGCAAGAATTTGCCCTAAGGGCCTTGGCCGACAGACGCGAGATCAACGCCCATGTACCTGCCGAACCTTTTATCGCCGCATTGGCAAGTACCGACCCTAGAGTAAAAGCAGCCGCTATTGTTGGCATTGGTCGTCTAGAAAACCCTGCCTTGGCCAAACACCTGATCGATACGCCCATGCCGGCGGTGCGAAAAGAAATGAACGCCCCGGAAGAAGGCCCGCATGCCACACCAAATTCAGCCATTATCTTACCACATTTGGCCGTTCGCTCGTTGGTATCCCTAAACGCCGTAGATGTCTGCCTGGAAGCCATAGGTTCGAAAAATACCGACCTCGCCCTTTGGGCCCTGAAATATATGCATAGTGAAAAAGGGGTAGACGGACTTATAGCCGCTTACAAAAACACCTCGGATCCCGTACTAAGCCAGAAACTATTGACCAGCTTGGCCCGACTGTACCATAAAGAAGCCCCCTACGACGGTTCTTGGTGGTGGAGCACCCGACCCGATACCCATGGCCCTTACTACAAAGGCATTCCTTGGGAAGGTAGTGCTGCCATAGGCCGCTTGATCAAAAACGAATGGAAACTGGCCGAGGGAACCGAAAACGAAGCTTTCTTTGAAGAACTGAACGAACGTAACCGTATGGAGCTGGTGGCAACTGCCATGGCCGATTCCGGAGCCTCTGACGAGATACAAATGGATTTGGACAAGATCAAAAACCAAAAAGGACAGATCGGTAAGGCCTCGATAGAAGATGTTATGTTGGCCTTGGCCGAAATACCCGGTAATCCACAGAAAGGAAAACAACTCTTTACACAACAAGGCTGTGTGGTTTGTCATAGCGTAGAAAAAGGGCAGACTTTAAAAGGGCCTTATATGGGACAGATCGGTTCCATTATGAACCGCGAGCAAATCGCCGAATCGATCCTAAAGCCTAATGCTTCTATTTCCCAAGGATTCTCTTCAGTGTATTTAGAGACCAAGGATGGTAGTGGTTATTCTGGGTTTATCTCAGAAGAGACCGCCAAAAAAATCGTGTTGCGTACCATAACCGGACAAGTACATACGCTACAGGTATCGGATATCGCTTCGCGTGAAGAACTGGAAACCTCAATGATGCCTAGCGGATTGGCCAATGCGCTATCTTATGACGAATTCGCCTCTTTGGTAACTTACCTATCTACCTTGAAGAAGTAAAGCATTGGATCTGACAGGTTTCGAAAACCTGTCAGGTCTATTTTATTTGGGTCGGGAAAGACCAAATTTCCCTTCAGGGGTGTAATAATTATGTTTTTCCAGTTTACCTACGGCCAAATACTTCTCGGCATCGATACGGCCTGTGCCATCGTGAATGACATCGTTTAGATGTATCTTTTCAATCTTACCGATAAGCACGGTTGCTCCGCCGGTAGCACCCGTTAAGGTGAAATCTTTGGCCAAGGTACACTCGAATTGCACCTGACTTTCTGCCACACGTGGTGCATTAACATACTCGCCCGGTAAAGGGGTAAGTCCCGCCAGTTCAAATTCGCATTCATTTGCGGGTATGGTAGCGGCCGTGGTATTCATTTTTTCTAAAAGCGGTCGCGTGACCAAATTCACGGTGAATTGTTTTTGGGACAAAATATTGCGTGCCGTATCCTTTAGATTCCCCTTCGGATTTACACAAGAAATCATGATATGGGGCGGATCATGACTAATAACATTGAAAAAGGAAAAAGGCGCCAGATTGTGTACCCCTTCGGCATCTTGGCTACCCACCCAGGCGATAGGGCGTGGAATTACCACCGAAGTCAAGGTTTTATACAAGGTTACCGCATCGGTCTGGGCACAATCGATTGTCATTTTACAGTTCTTTATAACCCTTGGAGGTAGATATTTTATGGGTTACCTCCTTAAGTAGTTTTACAGCCTCACTCTCGGGATCATCGTCCAGTTCCCCGATTCGTCCCATAATGGTAAGTGCGGCATTAATGGTTTTCGAAAAATCGAAAATGGGCGCCGAAATCGCGGTAAAATCGGTCAGTAGGATTCCACCTAGGCTTGAAACCCCATTTTCACGTACTTTTTCCAATTCGGTCTTTACCTCATTCATAGATTTAAAAGGCAAGCTCGAATTGCGCTTTAACTCTTTCGCAATACGCTCCTCTACCAAATTAAATGGTAAATGGGCACAGTAATTAAGACCCACGGCCGATGATAGCAAAGGCAATACACTACCGATCCTAAGATCAAAGACCGATTGGCTATGTATACCATCTACCCGATAAACAATCGTTGGACCTTTATTACCCCATACTCCCAAGAATACGGTCAGTCCTAGTTTATCGGCCAGTTCTTCCAACAACGGACGGGTATGGGTAATCAGATTGTTTTGATCTAAATAGCCCAAGCCCAACTCCAAGGCTTTAGGCCCTAGACCATAAAACCCGGTTACCGGATCTTGTTGAATCATTTTTAAGTTGGTAAAACTTACGATATAGGAATGGATCTTACTAGGCGAAAAACCCGATCGTTCCGATATTTTAGTCAATGAAATGGGAATGGAAGATTGTAGCAATACTTCCAATATGGAGAATCCGATACCAATCGACTGGATTCCCTTTGGAGCGGTTTTTTTCATAATCTAGTGGTTCTGCCTTATGGTTTAGGGCTTCCGGCAAAACTACATAATTCCCTTTGAAAGGCCTGACACCTAAATCTTGGTATCTATAGATTTTGTATAAGGTGACACCTAGAATACTTGGGCACTCTAGAACCATATAACACATCATCTTAAACAAAACAAGGGGAAACCAGATGATCTCCCCTTGTCCATCTCTACCACATATTCCCCTTTTAGGGCATAGGTACACGAATGCCCTCTGCTTCTAAAATAGGTAATACAGTTTCCGCGAAATACGGTAATTCTTCTGCATAGTTTACAAAGGCCAAGGTGGTACCTGAGAAACCAGCTTTATACAAATCGATAAGTCCTTTGGCCACCACTTCCGGGGTTCCTACCAAAGGCACCCCACCATGACCACCTGCGAAACGGGCCCTTAGGGTATCTAACACCTCTTTAGGGAAAGATTCGGCATGTTGGAACATTAGGTTGATAATATTATCTACAGCAGCCCAATCGGCATTGTCTACAGAATAATACTTGTGATAGGCCTCAGCCTCTTCTTGAGTGGGCCTACACACTACATAAGAGAAGGTAAGCACCCCAAGATCGCGGTTCTTTTGAGCCGCCTGGGCCTTAAGATCGGCGATTTCTTGTTTTGAGGTCTCCAACTCGATCATAGAGGTAAACAGGAAATCGGCGTTTGTCGTGGCGAACTCCCTTCCCTGCTGTGATCCAGCCGCATTAAAGATAGGCACCATCTCACGTACCGGACGTGGGTCTGTATAGGTGTTCTTTAGGTTAAAATACTCCCCTTTCCAATCAAAGGGTTCTTTTTCGGTCCATAATTTAGAAACAACGTCGAACCATTCTTGGCCATAGCCATAACGGGTCTCATGATCATCGGGCAATTCCAATCCGAAAGCTTCGTATTCGGGCTTGTTCCAACCACAAACTACGTTAAGACCGGCCCTACCACCAGACATTTGATCAATGGTGGCGATCTGCTTGGCCACTACACCAGGATGGTTAAAGGCCGTATGGATCGTAGCGAATACATTAATGTTTTTGGTTCGAGCCAATAATGTGGCGGCCCAAGTCATGGTCTCCAATACACTTCCATGAAAGTTGGTTTCACCCCCATAGCCTACCCATCGGGCGATCGGCAATAAGAAATCGATTCCTACCTTATCGGCTACTTCAGCCATTTTAAGGTTGTTCTCCCAATTATTTTCCCAGCGTTCCGGCACTTTGGTAATGGCCATTCCACTCGAGCAATTGGCAGAAAATAATCCCAATCGAAACTTATTCCGATTGAATAAACTGTTCTCTTTTGCGTTCATCCTTACGTTTTATTTGGTTATTAAATACGGTTGGCAATCGCCTCGCGATCACCGATGGGTGGTTCCTTGTCTATTTATGCATAGTAATGCTTAGTATTTGCCGCTTAGCAATTCTCCGAATCCGGGTACGTTGGTATCCAGTCCGAGTTCTTTCATCATCTTATAGGCCGTAGAAATAGAAGCCGTTATGGTACGAATACCACATTCGTCCTGTACCTGTTGTACCGCTTCTAAGGAAGGCATTTGCACACAGGCCGAAAGAATCAAGGTATCTACCCCCGTAAGATCCAATCGCTTGTAGATATCCACCAAATTCATTGGGTTTTGGGCCGCAACCTCCAAATTGTCGGGTATCTCTAAAGAAACACTGTCCAACACCTGAAAACCTTGATCTTCTATATAATCGATCACCTTTTGGGTTAACGACTTCATATATGGCGTTACGATGGCGATCTTTTTAGACCCTAAGGTATCCAAGGCCTCGACCAAAGCGCCAGCACTGGTTACGATCGGGGTCGGAAAATCGTTCTCGGCCGTAATCTTATGCAAACGTTCCTGGGAGACACAGTGGTATCCCTTGCCCATCGACATAATGGCCACCAAACAGGCGTACCCCATTACATCTACCTGGGCATCGGAAAGTTCTACCGCGCATTTGTCCGACAGGGCATCCATGGCCGCCAATTCTTCGGCAGTTACATGTTTCATTCGCATTCTGGAGGAGTGGAAGGTAAAACGTTCTTCCGCTACTTCTTCCCGCTTCCTGAAAATGGCCGGGATTTCGGTTTCCATAGTGATATTGGAACTGGGCACGATCTGCCCGATCCTATACTTCTTTTTCATCTGCTTTCTTCTTAGTACGTATCGTCTACGATTGGGTTCTTAAGACTTCCTATGCCTTCGATAATAATCTCTACCTCATCACCGGGCCACATCCACTCTTGGGGGTCCCTACCGGCACCCACGCCCGCAGGCGTTCCCGTAGCGATAATATCGGCAGGGTCTACCGACATAACCGAGCTTATATCTTGAATGATCTCTGGAATACGGAACAACATATTCTTCGTATTGCCATTCTGCTTCTCCACCCCATTTACCTTGGTAATGATCTGTAGGTTGTGCGGATCTTCGATCTCATCCGGTGTAATCAACACAGGGCCCATAGGTGCATAGGTATCCATGCCTTTGGAAACGATCCATTGGCCTTGCCTACGGTTATCACGGGCACTGATATCGTTTATGATACTATAGCCGTATACCAAATCCATGGCATCTTCGGCCTTCACACGAAAACCGCCTTTACCCAAGATTACGGCCAATTCGCCTTCCCAATCCATTTGCTGGGTCTGGTTGCCATTGTGCTTAATGGCCTCACCAGTAGCGATAACCGTATTGGTTGGCTTAGAGAATATGATACATTCTTGGGGAAGTTTATTATCGGTATCCAAAGAACGGGCCGACTCGGCCACGTGCTCGGTATAATTTAACCCGATACCCCAAATATTACGGGCCGGTTTTGGCATTGGGGCCAAAATTTTTACGGCCTCATAATCGTATACATAATCAGCGTTGTCATCTACAGCTGTGGCCTTTACCTTGGCCGACATACTATCGCGAAACTCCAACCCCTTATCAATCAATCCAAGCATGGAATCCGGTACATCCATACCATTGGCGGCTCCCCATTGTTGGGCATCGGCCACTTTGTTTTCGGGAAATACAATCCCTAGTCTATCGGCCCCTGAGGCCCTAAAACTTACTAACTTCATTGTTCTACTATATATTATTTATGGTAAATGGCTGTGAAAATTGGGGCCGACCCCATTAGCTCTATCGACCCCGCACTTCAACTTAAACCGTATCCAAAAAAGCTTATTGTTCTATTTTTTGATGACCGTTATTCTCGGTGTATACCCGCTCTTGGTAATACCCCAATTTTTTAATGGTAGGAAGGTCATTGAACTGGAATAGACAGGCATCTTCGGAACCTGATCCGTTACAGTGCTCGTGCCAAGCCCAAGAGGGCACACAGAAAATATCTTTCTCTTTCCAGTTAAAACGTTTTCCGTTAATTACGGTGTATCCGCTTCCTTTGGCCACCTGATATACGATAGACCCCGTATGTTTATGAGCCTTGGTATGCTCTCCCGGACGCAACATTTGCATGGCCGCACCCATGGTAGCCATAACCGGACCACCCGTAGCCGGATTGGTATAGTTCATTAAAATACCATCGTATGGCGAACCATCGTTAACCTTGGCCGCGTTCTGTAGGGCCTCATAGGTACGTTCCCAAGAGTATTTGAACAAAGGCGAATAAGGCTCGTTCCATTCGGTATCGGCCATAAGCACCCCACTACCACTATAGGTCAATGGCGAGAAATCGGTCGGATGCAATTGATCTTGCCCTTTACCCTCTTCAGGCCATACATGGTAATCGTTCGCCTCAAAGGCATTGGCCATAGGAATATCCAAGCCGTCTTGCCAAATACAGGTTTGACCATCTTCGGCCACCCCGTGTTCGTGCCAAGTTCCGTTAGGGGTAATCACAAAATCACGGGCACCCAAGTTCATTTTATGTCCGTTAACAATGGTGTAACCACCGCTACCCTCCATAATAAAACGTAGGGCAGATGCCACGTGGCGGTGGGCCGGGGTAAACTCCCCTGGTCTAGTAATCTGTATTCCTGAGAACAACATACCACAAGCTGCGGCAGATTCTTTTAAATTATCGTTGATCAAAGTCAACACCCTTCTACCGGCATCGCCAGGCGAAACCAACTCGGTGGCTTTTATCAACAAAGGCCTTAACTTATCATATTCCCACAACATGGGGGCCGATAAGGTGCGTGGCTCCCAAGGCTCGATCTTATTGGCTACCGTCCAAAAGGCTTTGGTACCCATATTTTCTACATCTTGGTAGTACTGTTTCAGTTCATCGGATTCCGCTACTCGGGAACGCCCATAAACGCTGTCGTCAAAAACTTGTGTTTCGTTGCCCATTTCTCTCTTTGTTATGCTTTAATAATCAGTTTCTCCTCCGCCTCAAAAGGGGTGTCGGTATATATGATCGGCTCGTTCTTTTTGGTATTTACGGTCAATTTGAATATATCGAATCTATTGTAGTGCCCCAAAATATCGTGCATTTGTTTAGGCTGTATGGTCTTTTCCATATCGATATCGGCATAAACGATACCCTCGTCATCAATCAAAGGGGTAACATAGTTGTCACCATCAGGACCGATTATTCCGGAAAAAGCCGAATTTTTACGTTCGAACAGTTCCCGCACCTGCGGATTTTCTTTCTCGAACAATTGAATGATCTCTTCCGATATGGTAGAACAGGACACCAAGGTAAAAATCTTACCCTCGAAAGAATGAGCGGCCGCCCTGATTTTTATAGCCGAGGCCATATCGTAATCGCCCGGGGACACCGGAAGCGAAATATAATTGGCCACGTGTACGGTCTCGCCCTGCGATAAGAGGGTGAACCTGGCCAGGGAGTTCGTATTCTCTCCACAGGCCAAGGTTCCTAGTGACCCCACATTAGTCTTATAGGTTTTTAAGGTACTGCCATCGCCGCCGGTCCAAGACATTTTCTCGGCCCAGGTGGGCACCAATTTCCTATGGGCACCGATTAAGGTTCCCGTATTATCAATAATCAAATTGGTATTGAACATGGTACCATGGCTATACCTCACCTTTTCGTTACAACCGATCACCACATTAACATCGTTCTCACGGGCCGCTTGGCAAAGCGCCTGTACCTCGGGCCCATCTACATAAATGGCGCTATGGTACAATTTGGCAAACCATTTGCTCGCATTTACCGGGTTGTCTACCCAGCTCCAATACGGGTAGGCCGATATAAACACCTCTGGAAAAGCCACCATTTTGGCCCCTGCGGCACCTACCTCACGTATTATGGAACAAGCTTTATCCACCGTTTTCGCCGTGTCTAAAAAAACGGGGCTCGTTTGTACTACCGCGGCCTTGAATTTTGTCAATGCTGTCATCTGTTCTGTTCGTATGTTTTGCGCGTTCGTCCTACCCTTTGGCAGACTACGCGATATTATGACCCAGCCTCCTCCTTTTGGTGAAGGCGGGCCGTTCGTTTATTTCTTCTTCGGCGGAAAGACCTTGATCAAACGAATGGTAGATCGTACCCCTTGTGTACGGTTCTCCACTCCGGTTTCAATAGCGGTCTTAAACTCCCACACCAATCCTTTTTTAGTCAATAAATGTACCGACGGCCCAATGGCAAACACCTTTTCACCACTATTGGCCACATCGATTCCGTTTACTTGGTCATCGTTGAACTGGGTACCCCAATATCCTTGTACAGCCAATCGGGTCTCGCCAGACTCACCCGGCTTAAAACGCTTTTTGCCCACCAAGGTCTCCAAAGCATAGTTTACATGATAGTACGTACCCGCCTTAACATCGGCCACGGCATCACCGGCCCCTTTTTCGACCTCAGAGTTAAAGGTTACATGGTGCCTAAGTGATAAAGAGGTCTTTTCGTTAAAGAACAAGGTTTGGGCGTAGGTAGGCTGTATACTAAAAAACCCACTACCTGCATTTACCGGCATAGCCTTGTCATACCCCCCGGTAGGCAACAAGAAAATCAATTCCGGACGATGGAAATACTTCAAACCGAACAATTTCTTGTCGAACCACTGCACCCCGAAACCTACACTTATATCGGCCAGAATACTGTTTTTCCCCAAAAGATCTACTGGGGCACTGTCGTAATCAGGCAATCCTAAATGTACTGTAGGCAATAGAAAATCAAAGAACAGATTACCCCCGAACACTTCGGTATTCGTAATCCAAACGGCCTGGTTTACCAAAAGGGCAGAATTCACCGTAAGATCCTTTCCCGGTAAAATGGTCACCTTATCACCATTATGGTCACGTAGGTTACCACTATAATAAGACGCATAGCCCATATAATACAAACCAGGCATGGGCGGCGCACCGTCCAAGACCGAGGTTAGACCATAATTACCCTGTGGCTGGGTTATGGGATCCTGCGCAAACACATTACTAAAGACCAAAAGTCCTAAAGCGAAAAAACCGATAAGTGACTTCTTCATAATCATACAATTTGATGGTTACAGCTACACTGGGCAGCCAATTAATGAATCTCTTTCATGTGGGTCACTGGAACAAATATAGAATTAATTTTCAATATTGTTGAATTTATTTTCATATTTCTGAATTGTTTGTATATATTTGTTGGGCCGAGGAACGTTAAAATCGCCTCATAAAATGCCTTCAGCCCCTATATTTATAGGCTGAAATACTAAAAAAGACAATTATGGATTTAACCAATAAAGTTGTTATCATATCCGGAGGTGCGGCCTCGATCGGGGCCGACATCACCAAAGAAATGCACGCGCAAGGCGCTCAGGTAGTTATCGCCGACATTAATAAGGAGGCAGGTGAGGCCCTAGCCAAATCCCTTGGCGAAAACGCACTTTTCGTGCCTACCGATATTACTTTAAACGAGCAACTCGAAAACCTTGTAGTTGCCACTATAGATAAGTTCGGAAAAATCGATGCCTTGGTAAACAATGCCGCTTCTTACGGAGACGAAGGTGCGACCACCGACCGTAACACTTGGTTAAAAACCCTGGATGTCAATGTGGTGTCGGCGGCTATGCTAGGTGAGCTATGCAGACCACAACTCAAGAAAAATAAAGGATGCATCATAAATACCGGATCGGTTTCCGGTAACTTTCCGCATATCGCCCGCTGGGCCTATCCGGTCTCCAAGGCCGCCTTGGCCCATTTGACCAAGACCCAAGCCGTGGAATATGCCGAAGATGGTATTCGGGTAAACTTGTTGCGATTAGGCCATATTTGGTCGGACCCTTTTAACGGGCTTACCAAAGGAGACCGCCAGCATGCCGACCAGGCCACGGCAGCCTTCAACCTAAAAGGCAGGGTAGCCAATGGTAAGGAGGTAGGGCAAGTAGCCGCATTCGTTGCATCGGACAAGGCTTCTTATATGACCGGAGGCGAAATTCCGGTCGACGGTGGGTACAGTGCCATGGGACCTGAGGGCCATATGCCACTTTTTCCAATTTTGGCCAAATAATAAACCAATAATAAAAGGGAATCATAACATAAAAAAGAAAGACAAATGGGAACGAACGCTAAGACTAAAGTAGCCATTATCGGAGCCGGACAATCTGGACTTCAAATCGGGATGGGATTACTTAAAAACGGTTTCGAGGTAACGATCATTAACAATCGTACAGCAGAAGAGGTAGCCAATGGTAGGGTAATGTCGAGCCAATTTATGTTCGATATGGCCATTCAGAACGAACGTGATCTTGGTATTGAATTCTGGGAAGGTACTTGCCCTCCCGGCGAAAGTTTGGGTCTGGCCTTGGCTAACCCTGAAAAAGAAGGCGAAAAAGTTTTTGAATGGGTCGGAAATCTCGATAAAATCGGGATGGCGGTCGATCAGCGTGTGAAGTTTCCCCGTTGGATGGATGAATTTGAGAAAATGGGCGGTAACTTGGTCATTGCCGATGCCGATGTAGCCTATATGGATAAACTTAGCCAAGAAAATGATTTGGTCTTGGTCTGTGCCGGTAAAGGCGATATCGTTCGCATGTTCGAAAGGGACGACGAAAAATGTATGTACGATCAACCCATGCGCGCCTTGGCCCTAACCTATGTTACGGGAATGACCCCTAACGAAAACCCAGGGGTACGGTTCAATTTGATCCCAGGTGTTGGAGAATACTTCGTTTTCCCGGCCTATACCACAAGCGGACCTTGCGAGATCATGGTTTTTGAAGGTATACCTGGCGGACCCATGGATTGCTGGCAAGACGTTAAGACCCCAGAAGAGCACTTGGCCAAAAGTTTAGAGATCATCGAGCGCTTTGTGCCTTGGGAATACGAAAGATGTAAAAATGTAAAATTAACCGACGACAATGGAAGAATTGCAGGAAGATTTGCCCCAACCGTTAGAAAACCCGTCTGTACCCTACCATCCGGAAATCATGTTCTTGGGGTGGCTGATGTGGTCGTAGTTAACGATCCTATTACCGGACAAGGCTCGAACAATGCTTCTAAGTGTGCTAAGATTTATTTGGAATCTATTATCGCCAACCAAGGTAAAGCATACGATGCCGCCTGGATGCAAAAGACCTTTGATGCCTACTGGGACTATGCCGAAAACGTTTCGTTATGGACCAACACCTTGTTAGGACCACCACCACCACACATTTTGAACTTGTTGGGTGCAGCCAGTGAAATGCAATCCATTGCCGATATGTTCGCCAACAACTTTAGCGACCCACAAGGTTTCTTCCCTTGGTGGCTAAACCCCGATTTAACCGGAAAATTAATAGAAGAGCACGCCCAAGCGGCAACCGCTTAAAATATACCCCATGAGCATAGACCCAAAAGCTTTTAGGAATCGATGTGGTGACTTCGCGACCGGAGTCACCATCATCTGTTCCAAAGACGAAAACAACGAAGTACATGGCATGACCGCCAATGGTTTTATGTCAGTTTCACTAGACCCAGCATTGATTGTGGTGTCTATTGGGAAAAACCAAAAGACCCATGGCCTAATCAAAGCTGCCGGAGAATACAGCGTCAATATTTTGGCCGAATCACAGATGCCCGTAAGCAATCATTTTGCCGGTCGCCCCGATCCAGAGTTGAACTTGGAGTTCGGGGAGGTAGACAACATTCCTATACTCAAGGAATGCATCTCTTATTTCACGGCCAAGGTAACCGCCATGCACGACGAGGGCGATCACACGCTCTTTATCGGTGAAGTACAAGCCATGGATACCGTAAAAGAAGAGGCCCCATTGCTCTTCCATGCCGGACGATATAATGCGATTAAAGAACAATCATAAGCGGACAAATTGGCCCTAAGGGAGGAATTACCATAGTATTTCCGTAACTTTTTAGGCCTGCCGTACAAAAAAAGAATACCATGAAGATAGCCGTTGTAGGTGGAGGGCCAGGAGGACTCTATTTTTCCATCCTGACCAAAAAAAGACTTCCAGATTGTACCATCGATGTGTACGAACAGAACAATTTCGATGATGCCTTCGGATTCGGTGTCGTTTTTTCGGATGAGACCCTGAGCGAGTTCTTGTCGTACGATATGGAATCTTACGAACTCATTCGTAACTCGTTCGCCTATTGGGATAATCTGGATGTGGCCCGAGATGGCGAAAAAGTACGCATTAAGGGTAATGGCTTTTGTGGCTGTTCCCGCAAAACCTTGCTTCTCCTTTTACAACAGCGTTGTCGTGAAGAAGGTGTCAACCTGCATTTCAACACCCGGGTAGAGGACCTTTCGCAATTTGCCGACGCCGATATTATCGTAGCGGCCGACGGCATTAACTCGGGTATCCGTTCTTCCATGGAAAAAGAATTCGGTACCAGCATAGAAATGAAGACCAACCGCTTCGTCTGGTGTGGCTCTACCAAACCCTTAGATGCTTTTACCTATTTCTTTAGGTCTACGCCATACGGTACCATTTGTGCCCATACCTATCAATATGAAGAAGGAAGAAGTACCTGGATCTTTGAATGTACAGACGAAACCTTCCAAAAAGCAGGTTTCGATGTAACCGATGAGGCTGGCACAGTAGCCCAAATGGAAGCCTTTTTCGCCGAAGAATTGGATGGCCATAAATTGATTACCAACCGTTCGCATTGGCGGCAGTTCCCCCATGTAGAGAATAAAAACTGGTACCACGATAAAGTGGTGCTTTTGGGCGACTCTAAAGCCACGGCCCACTACTCTATCGGTTCCGGAACCAAACTGGCCATGGATTGTGCCATTGGGCTTTCAGATGCCGTGGTGGCCAACCCCGAAAACGTAAACGCCGCTTTTGAACAATACGATAAAGTAAGACGCAATGCGGTAGAAATGATCCAGTATGCCGCCGTGGTTTCCTTGAACTGGTTCGAGGCCCAAGATCGCCATATGAAACTCGATTTCGACTCTTTCGCCTTTAGCGTTATGTCGCGATCTAAAAAGATCACCATAGAAAACCAGGCCCGAAGGGATAAAGAATACGCCCAGTCCATCATCCATGCCTTCAATAAAAATTTGGGGCTTGAGAATCTAGACACCCCACCTGCATTCACTAAATTTAAAATAGGAAATGTAGAACTGCCAAACCGAATTGTTATGAGCCCTATGGGCCAATACAATGCCAATGATGGTATCGCCGGAGACTGGCATTATAGCCATTATACCAGCCGTGCCACCGGAGGCGTAGGTTTGATCCTTACCGAAATGACGGCCGTGGCACCCGATGCCCGTATAACACCACATTGTTGTGGTATCTGGAATGAAGCACAGACCCAGGCTTGGAAACGCATCACCGATTTTGTACATGCCCATACCGATTCCAAAATCGGCATACAATTGGGACATGCCGGTAGAAAGGGGAATTGTGAGACCATTGAAATGGGCCAGATGATTCCTCTTAAAGCAGGCCATTGGGATTTGGTTTCGGCCTCGCCCATCGCCTATAATGCCGATCTACCTACCCCGACCGAACTCGATGCGGCCGGTATGGATCGTATTACCCAAGAATTCGCCCAAGCGGCGGCCAACGCCAAAACCGCTGGTTTCGATTTGATAGAGCTACAGGCCCACCATGGCTTTTTGTTGGCCTCTTTTATTTCGCCCTTGACTAACCAACGAACCGATGAATATGGCGGAGCTTTGGAAAACCGTATGAAATTCCCATTGCGTGTATTGGAGGCCATTAAAACAGCCGCACCTGGCTTGGCCATTTCAGTTAGAATCTCGGCAACCGATTGGGCCGAAGGTGGCTTAAGCGCCCAAGAAGCCAATCAAGTGGCCAAGGCATTTAACGATGCTGGCGCCGATATTATCAATGTTTCTACCGGAAACACCGTTGCCGAACAGCAACCCCTTATTGGGCGTATGTGGCAAAGCCCGTTCTCCGAGGCCATTAAAACGGAAATGGAGATCCCGACTATTACGGCCGGTTATATTCAGGATATTGACCAGGTAAACACCTTGATCTTAAACAAAAGGGCCGATTTGGTAGCCTTAGGGCGACCCTTATTACTAGACCCCTATTTTGTGCGTCGTGCCCAGGCTTATGAAAACTTTGAAGGCCATATGCCCGTTCCCAAGCCCTATGAGGCCGGAACCACTCACCTATACCCCTATGTGCGCAAACAGAGGGCCGAGGTAGAAGACATGAAAATCAGACTAAAACCGGTTTCTCACCAAGTCTCTTAAAAATATTCTCAACGTATTAACTAAAACGACTAATTCAACAGATATGAGCACTTTACAAAACCTTTTGTCCGCCGTACAGGGCAAATCCGTAAAAGTGGTAGATCTTACCCATACCTTGAACGAAGAATTCCCTGCCCTACAGCTCCCACCGGAGTTCGGACAGGTGGCCCCTTTTAGCAAGACCAAAATTTCGGAATACGACGATAAAGGTCCGGGTTGGTATTGGAACAATTTTACCTGCGGTGAGCATACCGGCACCCATTTCGATGCCCCCGTGCATTGGGTTACCGGAAAAGATCATGCCCAGAATTCGGTAGATACCATTCCGGCCGAACATTTCGTAGCCGGGGCCAATGTTATTGATGCTTCTAAAGAGGTGGCCAAAAACCCCGATTTTGTATTGACGCCCGAATATATCCAAGCTTGGGAAGCCGAACATGGCGCTATTGAAGCCAGTACATGGGTAATTTTCCGTACCGATTGGTCAAAACGACCTATAGGTCCCGAGTTTTTGAACGTAGGTGAAGATGGTTTAAACCACACCCCTGGCCCCAACAAGGAAGCCGTTGAATATATGATATCTAAAGATGTGCTTGGCTTTGGTGTAGAAACCATTAATACCGATGCGGGCATGTCGTTCACTTGGGAAATGCAATTGCCTTGCCACACCCTAATGCACGGTGCCGGTAAATACGGTTTGCAATGTTTAAAGAATTTGGATCAATTGCCTGCCAAAGGTGCCGTTATCGTAGCCGCTCCCTTGAAAATCGAGGAAGGTTCGGGTAGCCCGTTGCGCGTATTCGCATTGACTTAAAAAACAGTACGCTATGGCAGAACGTTCGTTTAAGAAAGAGGTAGAGACCTTACGAAAAGGCAAAGGTGAAGTTTGGCAGGGTGAAGGGATTTTGGCAGTGACCAAAGCCCTACTCGAAAATGGTGTTGGATATGTTGGAGGTTACCAAGGTTCGCCCATTTCGCACCTTATGGACGTTTTCGCCGACGCCGACCCCTTACTAAAAGAGTTAGGGGTATATTTTGAAAATTCGGCCTCAGAGGCCGGTGCCGCAGCTATGTTGTCGGCCTCTATGATGTACCCGGTACGTGGTGCGGTTACATGGAAATCGACCGTAGGTACCAATGTGGCTTCCGATGCCTTGTCCAACCTTTCCTCTAGTGGGGTTTTAGGTGGTGCGTTGGTTATCGTAGGTGAAGATTATGGCGAGGGTTCGTCCATTATGCAAGAACGTACCCATGCCTTTGCCATGAAAAGCCAGATGTGGCTTATCGATCCACGCCCGAATCTAGAGAGTATCGTAAAGGCCGTTTCCGATGGTTTTAACCTGTCGGAGGCCAGTAATACTCCGGTAATACTACAATTACGGGTGCGCTCGTGTCACTTGTATGGCCAGTTTATAGCCAACGACAACAAACGTCCCGATTATTCGCTTTCCGAGGCCTTGAACAATCCGGAGCGCGATGTAAACCGTATCGTTTTACCTCCGGCTTCCTTTAAACAGGAACAGGAAAAGGTAAAATCGCGGATGCCACGGGCCTTGGAGTATATCAAAAAACATAAGCTGAACGAGGTTTTCCAAGGGGAACGTGAAGATATCGGTATCATCGTTCAAGGTGGTTTGTATAATAACCTGAACCGTGCCTTGGCCCTTTCCGATCTTTCCGATCATTTAGGGAATACCAAGATTTCTACCTATGTCATGAATGTGACCTATCCGGTAGTACCCGACGAAATCGCGGAATTCTGTAAAGGAAAAACCTCGGTTTTATTAATCGAGGAAGGCCAACCGAACTATATAGAGCAAAACCTGTCGTTGATCCTGAATCAAAAAGGGATCGACACCAAGATCTACGGAAAAGAATTACTGCCGGAAGCCGGGGATTATACCATAGGGGTCATCCAAAAGGCCTTACCTAAATTCTTGGATTTGGCCGAGGCGGAAAATGTACGTGCCGCACGCGAAAAACAGTGGGTGTCGCTATTGAATCCGGAAGACAAGGAACTTTTGGAGACCGAAGTACCTGTGCGTCCGGCCGGATTCTGTACCGGTTGCCCGGAACGTCCTATTTTCGCTGCCCTTAAATTGGTCATGGAAAACTTGGGCGACCACCATATCTCTGCCGATATTGGCTGCCACCTGTTCTCCATCTTGCCCCCCTTCAACCTGGGAACCTCTACCATGGGGTACGGACTCGGACCTTCGTCGGCATCAGCCTTCAACACCATAAATATGGAGGTGAAAGACCAAAAAAGGGTCATATCCATTATGGGTGATGGCGGTTTTTGGCATAACGGGCTTAATTCGGGGATCGGTAATGCCGTTTTCAACAACCACGACGGGGTCATCATTATCGTAGATAATAATTATGCGGCCGCTACGGGCGGACAGGATGTACCTTCGAGTAAGAACGAAAACCCGATCCGTTCTACCAAGAACAGTATCGAAAACGCCGTAAGGGGTGTGGGGGTAAAATGGGTAGAGCTCATAGACCATACCTACGATGTTCAGAAGATGGTAAAGATCATGACCAAGGCCTTGACCACAACCGAAGGTGGGCCCAAGGTGATCATTGCCCAATCGGAATGTAGTTTGAACAAACAGCGTCGTGAAAAGAAAATCTTCCGTCAGAAAATGAAGGAAGAAAAACGGGTCGTAAAAGAACGCTTCGGGGTCGACAGCAAGGTTTGTAGTGGTGACCACGAGTGTATGCGACTTTCAGGTTGTCCGTCACTGACACTCGACTATAGCGAGAACCCTTTAAAAGACGACCCTGTTGCCAAGATCGACAACTCTTGTGTGGCCTGTGGTAACTGTGGCGAAGTGGCCGAAGCGGCCGTTTTGTGTCCGTCTTTCTACAAAGCCCAGATTGTAAACCATCCGGGAGCGGGCGAGCGTATGGCGCACAACTTTAAGAAAAAGATCATTAACTATTTACAAAAACGGCGCGACCGCAAAAGGATACGGGCATGAGTGTAGCAAAGAAGAAGAACGAACCCATTAAAATAGCCTTATTGGCCGTTGGTGGGGACGGTGGAGGTGTATTGAGTGGTTGGATCCGTATGACCGCAGAAGATAACGGCTATTGGGCCCAATCGACCTCGATTGCCGGGGTGGCCCAACGTACCGGGGCCACAGTGTACTATATGGAGCTCATGAACAAAGAGGGCTTGGAAAAAGACGGGAAGATCCAAACCCCCGTTTTAGCCCAAATGCCAGCTCCTTTTGATATCGATATCGTAATGGCTACCGAGATTATGGAAGCCGGGCGAGCCATGTACCGCGACTTTGTCTCGGACAAGACCACCCTGATATTTTCGACTAATCGTAACCTGGCCATAAAAGAGAAAGAAACCCCTGGCGATGGCATCTTAGATGGAAGGAGTATCGTAGAATTGGCCGAAAAACATGCTAAAAAGAGCCTTTTCGGCAACCTGAAACTTATTGCCGAACAGCACAAAAGTGTTATCTCGGCCAGTATGTTCGGGGCCTTGGCCGCCAGTGGTGCCCTACCCTTTACCAAACAGCAGTTTTTAGACACCATTGCCAAAACGGGTATCGCGGTACAGGCCAGTTCCAATGCCTTTAATGGGGCCTATGACTATATCAAGGATTTTATAGCTAAACCCAAACCCTACGAACCGGCCTTGAAAAAAGCGGAGATTCCGGCCATGCCTTCAAGTTCCAAAAACAAGACCGTAGCTGGGTTTATCAACTATATCAAATCGGAATTCCCCAAACCCATACACGATGTGGTCTTTAGCGGGGTGCTCCATTTGGCTGATTGGCACAATGCTACATGGGCCCAAGAATATCTCGATAAGTTAAAACCTTTTGTGGCCAAAGACCAGGGCGAGTACACTTTGTCTTTTAACCTCGCTAAATATTTGGCGACGGCCATGGCCTATGACGATCTTATCTTTGTGGCCGACCAAAAGACACGTACCGAGCGTTTTGCCGAGGTCTACGACCAAATCGAGGCCAAACCCGACGACATCGTTCATACCTTGGATTTCCTACACCCGAGTTTCCCGGAATTCTATGGCTTTCTACCCAAGAAAATGGGACTTAAGGTGTCGAAGAACAAAAAGATGGAAGCATGGTTCGCCAAACGTATGGATAAGGACCGTCGTATTAAATCGACGAGTTTGTTCTGGTACTTGAACCTCTATTTCCTAGGGGGTATGAAACGTTGGCGTATGAAGACCTTTAGGCATTACGAGGAGATGGACAATGTAGATGGTTGGTTGGGCCGTATAGATCGTATGCTGTCCCAAAACTATGCCTTGGCCGTAGACTTGGCCAAAACCTATCGATTGAAAAAAGGTTATGGGGACACCTATGCCCGCGGCCATGGTAAATTCTGGCTCATGAACGAGTTCATTATGTCGAATGCCGATAATGGTAAGGCCCAAAAATTCGCGGCCCACCTTATGGAAGTCGCCCTGCAAAACCCAAAGGTAGAAGCACTGCGCAAGAGTATAGAAGAAATTGAAGCCAATTAAGAGACTGTATTAAAACGATTCAAATGGGGTACCATACTATTTTTATAGGCGGAGGCATCAATAATTTGGTAGCTGCCAGCCTTTTGGCCAAAAGCGGTAAGAAAGTGCTGGTGCTGGAACGTACCGAACATTTGGGCGGATGTATACGATCTGCCCAAGCCGAGGGTTGTACCTTGGATACCTTTTCAACGGCCTACCCGCTTTTCGTAACCGGGCCGGCCTATGGCATGTTACAAGAAGACCTGGCCGCCCAAGGTGTCGATTTTGCCAATAACGATACCCCTACCGCTACGGTTCTTTCCGATAAACGGTTCTCCATTTTACGTACCGATCGGGATACCAACACCCAAAATTTCAATGGGTTCAATGCTGGTGAAGGCGATCGGTTCAGAGAAACCATTGGTTGGGTAGAACAAAATGCCGACCTCTTGTTCAGTATACTGGGGCAAGAACCGGTAACCTTGCAAATGGCCAAGCTATTGGGCAAGACCCTCTGGAAAAAAGGGGTAAAACCAAGTTTGGAACTGGTGGGCGAATGTTTGGCTTCATTACGAAACGATTTTCCGGACCATGTTAAAAGTGAAGAGGTCAACGCCTTGTTATCACCATGGATCTTACATACCGGCCTATCGCCTGAGAGTCCGTTTTCGGCTGCCATGGCCAAAATCGTGGCCTTTACGGTAGAACTCGTAGGCCTTCCCTTGGTAAAAGGCGGAAGCTACAAAATCGTAGAAGCCTTTAAGAACATCATCGAATCGAATGGAGGTACTTGCATACTGAACAGGCATGTAGATGAAGTGGTAGTCGATAAGGCCAGTAAAACAGCTACTGGGGTACGTTGTGCGGATGGTAGCAGCTACAACTCAAAATTCGTTGTCGCCAGTACCACCCCTACCCTTTTATACGATAAACTTATTGCCGATAAATCGCTTTTACCGGAAGCGGTAAAGACCCAAGCGGCCAATTATAAATATGGCATGGGCAATATGCAGATCCATTTGGTGCTGAACGAGGCCCCGAAATGGTTCGATCCGGAGTTGGGCACGGTAATCTATACCCACCTTTCGAATGGCATGGACGATGTTTCGCGTTCGGTAAACCAGGCTACCCGCCAGCAATTGCCCAGCGAAGCTACAATCTGTATCGCCCAACCCAGTGCGGTAGACCCAAGTCGTGCCGCCGAAGGTAAACATATACTTTGGATCCAATTGCCGGAATGTCCCAATTACCCAGAGGCCGATGCCGCTGGTAGTCTAAACGACCTTTGCCAGGGTGAATGGACCGATGCCCTTAAAAACGCCTATGCCGACCGTATTTTGGATCGTATCGAAGGCTATATTTCGAACGTAAAGACGGCCCAGGTATACAAAGCCATCATTTCGCCCAAAGAATTGGGACAAATGAACATAAACCTCATGCATGGTGACCCCTACGGCGGATCGTGTGCCATTGAACAATACTTGGCTTGGCGCCCCTTAAAGTCCACCAAAAACCATGAGACCCCGATCAAAAACCTATTCCATTCCGGGGCATCTACGCATCCCGGACCCGGACTTGGCGGTGGATCGGGCTTTTTAATCTATCAAAAACTACATAAGAAGTAATGGACAATCGTTTTTCCAAAGCAGAAAAAATACGTTTTCAACATTGCGATTTCGCCGGAATCGTTTTTTACCCACGCTATTTCGTAATGCTAAACGATTTGGTAGAAGACTGGTTCGAGGAGGCCTTGGGCTATTCCTTTAACGACATGCATCCCAACTATGGGGTGCCTACGGTGAACGTGAATACCAATTTCCATAAGCCGGCCCGCTTGGGCGAACATATTACCAAAAGCCTGTATATAGAAAAGTTGGGCAAGAAATCGGTGGTATACCGCTTTGCCTTTACCAATGCCCAAGGCGATCAGATTGTTGAGGGAGAGGGTACCTTGGTCTTTATTGAGAAAGACGAAAAAGGCGGCTTAAAATCCAAGGCTTGGACCGAAGAACTCTTGAATAAAATGCGGCCTTTTGTAAGCAACCCATAAGTACTTGCACACCATTGCGCTTGTTATCTTTTCGTCAAATTGTTCGGGGGCTGAAAGAGGCACGGCATTTTCAGTATTTTAGTATGAAAATCGCTTAATACCGTATTATGAAGGTTTTTATCAGTTCCAGTAAGAACGACCGGGCCATGTTACAGCAATTGGCCCAAGCCCTAACCGAAAGTGGGCACAAGGTCTTTTACGAAAACCTGAATATAAAATCGGGCGATAACTGGTTTAAAAAAATCAATGAGGCCATCAAGGATTTTGAGGCCGTCGTGATTATCTTGAGTCGGGAGACCATGAACTCCAAATCGGCCATGATGGAGATGGAATCGATCGTATTGAACGATATCTCCAAGAAATCGACCCGGATCATTCCCGTAATTACCGACAAGAGTGTTTTGCCCTCCTATTTGATGAACTATGGGTTTATCGATATGTCGCGTAACCTCGATTACGGTATCGAAAAATTGAGGGCCTTATTGGCCGAAGGTAGCCAGCGGATCCATCACGAAGGCTTGCCGAGCAAGGAGAGCAACCAAAGGCGTAACGCCATTTTCTCAAAACGCCTTAAAGCCTCACTTAAATCGGGCGAGCTTACTTTAGTCTGTGGAGCCGGGGTTTCCATTGGCGCCGATATACCGGATTGGAACGCCCTCTTACTGGACCTGTTGGAAACCATGATCGCTCGGATAGCGAACGACCCCTCGCTCTCGCTTACCACCAAAAGCTCGGCCAGTTATAAATCGCTTTTAGGCTCTTCGTCTTTGGTAATGGGAAAATACCTAAAATCGAATTTGGGCAAGGATTTTTTACCCGAACTGCGCGATGCCTTGTACAAGAACAACCCCATCAGTTGCGATCTGATCGATGCCATTGTAGAAATCTCAAGGCCTCAACGTGATGGCAAACCTTTGGACTCGATCATTACCTTTAATTTCGACGCGCTGATCGAAGAGAACCTAGCGGCCAACAATATCAAATTCAAGGCCATTGAAAAAGAGGGTATCCGTAACCTTCAAGATGAGCTTCCCATTTACCACGTACACGGATTTTTACCCCGAAAAGGCAAAATTGGGTCCGACAAAAACATCGTGTTCAGCGAAGATTCGTACCATACCCAATTTATAGAACCCTTTAGCTGGTCGAATTTAATCCAACTGAACAAGCTAAGCCAAAATACCTGTTTGTTTATTGGCCTAAGCCTAAACGACCCCAATCTTAGGCGACTGTTGGATGTGGCGAACCGTAAAGACCCCACGAACAACCTCAACCACTATATCATCAAAAAAATACCGAGTCTGGACAATGATGCCACGGTAGACGAACTATTGATGTTTTTGGAAGAGCAAGACGCCAACGAACTGGGTCTGAACGTACTTTGGGTAAACGAGTTCGATGAGATCGGTGACCTTATCCGAGATCTTATTCGATAAACACCCCATGTCAAAATCGTGTTAAAATTCTGTTTTACAGCTTCTTAAAACGTATCTTTTTGATATAATCCATCAAAAACAACAACACATGAGAGCTTTATTACTATCGGCCGTATTGGTACTGTGCATGGGCCTAACCATGGCCCAAAACGAAAAAGAAACCGTAAAACAAGTGGTGCAATCGGCCTATATCGAAGGGCTACAGAACGAAGGTGACCTGGCCAAGATCGAAGCCGGCTTCCATCCCGATTTTAAATTGTTGGGTGTGGGTAAAGACGGTAAAATGTGGCAATACGCTATTGGCGAATGGAAACAAAAACAGGCCAAAAAAAGGGAAGAAGGTAAACTGCCCCTGACTGGCGACGAATTGGTGACCGCCAAATACCAATCGATAGATATTACCGGAAACGCCGCCGTGGTAAAACTCGATTATTATAAAGGGAGCACCAAAGCCTATACCGATTACCTATCGCTCTACAAATTCCCAGAAGGCTGGAAAATCGTGAACAAGACTTTTCATAAATATTAAAAGGCGGTTAACGGGCAAGGCGCTCAACCAGACATTGAACTTTGAATTGGTGGCAGTTCGTTATCTTTACGGATATGCGACAGCAATTCATTTTTTTCTTTTTACTCTTCGGTCTACATGGGATACTAGCCCAAGACACCCTAGATGCGGTATTGGTAAAATATGGCGATAGTTTGGTCACCTATATCAGCACCGCCGAATTGGCCGAAAAGGAAAACATGGTTGTATTGGACAGTCGTAAAAAAGTGGAATTCGAAACCAGTCATCTTAAAAATGCCATCTGGATCGGTTATGACAAGTTTAAACCCAAACGGGTTTTGGAACAGCTTCCCGACAAAAGCACTCCCATAGTAGTTTATTGTTCTATTGGGGTGCGCTCTAACCATATTGGTAAGCGATTAATGGATCTTGGTTATACCGATGTCTATAACCTATATGGAGGCATTTTCGAATGGGTCAATGAAGCACGCCCCATTTACGACCTTGAGGGAAAACCCACCAAAAACATACATGCCTACGACAGGGAATGGGGGCGTTTCCTCGAAAAAGGGGATAAAATCTATGGCAAAAAAAGGCCGAAACAGCCCTAGCCTTTGCCATTTCATCAAATTTTTCGTTAAATAAATCCGAATTATTGGGTTTTCTATTTGTTTTTCAAGAACTTAAAGAGAGAATGAAAAACGAAAAGACTATGAAGCGGATTATTACTTTCACCTTGATTTTGGCACCCTTCTTATGTGCCCTGAACGCCCAAGAAACCCACGCCAGAAACCTAACCATATCCATAGAAAACCTAAAAAGCGAAAAAGGCAATCTATTGATCGCCTTATATACCGATGAAACGGGTTTTCTAAAGGACATCTATCAAGTAAAAACCTTGGCCGCCTCGAAAGGGGAAATAGAAGCCACATTCGAAAACTTGCCCCAAGGCGTATACGCCGTTACCGTGATACACGATAAAAATGGGAATGGAAAATTGGATACCAATTTTTTAGGGTTACTGAAAGAACCCATTGGAGCCTCCAACGAAATAGATGGCAGGTTTAAAGAACCCGATTGGCACGATGCCAAATTCCTTCTAACGGGGAATGACAGGGATTTTAAAATTAAATTCTAAAGGTGGGCACACCAAAATCTACGATCCAGTCGTTGAACTTTACAGTTCGGCAAGCATTCTATGGGGTATTGTATCTTTGATGGCATCTTTGTGGTGTAATCAAAAACATATCCCATGATTCGTATTTTCCACCTTATTATCGTTTTTCTTTTAGGTTTATTATCTGCCTGGGCCCAAGAAGCAAATACCACACATAAGATCTCGGTTACTATTGAGAACATCGACAACGACCAAGGTAAACAATATGTGGCCCTTTATAACGAAGAAGCTAAGTTTTTAAAAGAGCTCCATAAAGGGGCCATAGTAACCATTACCAATGGTAAAGCCCAAACCGTTTTCGAGAATATTCCTCCGGGAGTCTATGCCGTGTCTACCTTTCACGATGAAAACGACAATGGGGAACTTGACACTAACTTTTTAGGTATACCAAAAGAAGATACCGGCACCTCTAACGATGCCCCGGCCCGATTTGGTCCTCCGAAATGGGAAGCCGCCAAATTTTTGGTAAGTGATTCCGATGTGGAGTTGGTCATTCATCTATAGTACACCTTAACGCATCAAGCGAATTCTAAAACACAAAAAAACCTGCCTTCATATGAAAGCAGGTTTTTACAGTTTAGGTCGTAGACCTTTATTTCTCCAGTGGGTGATCTTTCAGCAGTTCCTCCGGAGTATAGAATCCTTTTTTATCGGCAGTGACCTCTCGTACCTTCTTAACCGTTTCCGGTTTGATTACGCTGGCTTTGTTCCCGAAAGAGTTTCGTACATAAGTCAGTACGGCGGCAATTTCGTTATCCTTCAGCATACGTCCGTAGGCCGTCATAGGCACCTGACCCGGATACTTTTTACCTTGCACCTCAATAGGTCCGTAGAGTCCGTTTAGGGCGATTTTAATCAAACGCTCTTCGCTGCCTATGGCCCATTTGGTACCGGCCAAAGGTGGGAATCCAGAGGTTTCCAAGCCTTTACCGTTTTCTTGGTGGCAAGTGGCGCAGAACCCTTCCCTATGGTAGATTTCTTTACCCATTACATAGGCATCGCGATCGACTCCCTTAAGATGGGTATCTACCTTTTCCTCTTTCTTTTCTTCTACCGCTGGGGCATCTTCCAAAAACTCTTGTGACATGGCCAATGATGGAGCCATCCAACGATCTAAATCATGTTGTTCGGCTATGGCGAATACGGCCTTGGCATCGGCCTCAGGCAACCAAGATGCAGCTACAAGGGCTGCCAAGCGTACCCTACCGTTTTCATCGGCGGCGGCGGTTTTAAGCTTGCCCAAAGCATCGGCCAATTGGTGGCCCATATAACGTACCACGGTTACGGCAGCAGCACGCACTTTAAAATCTTGGGCCGACAAACATTGGTCTAAAATGGCAGCATCTACTTTATTGACTCCCCAAGTAACCCAAAGGGCTTCCAAGAGGTTATGCTCGTAGTTGGCATCATTCTTATCCAAGCCCTGGGCCCAGTTGCTTACCGCAGCCAAAACCGCTTCGGTATCGCGCCCCCTTAATTCCCTACGGGTACGGTAACGGGTACGGTATTCCGGTAATTTTAGGTTTTCCAACAATTCCGGAATGGAAGCGCCATCGATCTTGGCCGGTGTTACCAACGGACGGCCCGGATAGGTGATTCGGTACACCCTTCCATGGGCATGATCACGTAAAGGATCACGGGCGTTATGCTGCATATGTCCGATCAATACATTGTGCCAATCGATAAAGTATAACGACCCATCGGGGGCGAACTCCATATCTACCGGACGGAAGTTACCATCGGTATCGGACCAGAACAAATCCTGACGGTGTTCGGTCTTGTAACCTGTACCATCGTCTTCGATCTTGTGCTGCTTCATCCCCAGGAAACCAATGGCGTTGTTGATCAAAAGATCGCCTTGTACTTCCTCAGGGAAATGCCTACTGGAAACGAATTCCAATCCGGAGGTAGGCCGTACACGATCGCCTTCAGGAGCCAAATCTTTAGACTTGGGTGATCCCTTACCATATTTGGGTTTAATGCTACTCGGCATCATCCAGCGAATGGCCGGACCAGAGGTCTCTGCAAAGAAATACTGACCGTATTCGTCAAAGGCGATACCCCAAGGATTGGGTATATGTACCTGTACCGTTCTTTCTAAATGCATACGCGCCGGGTTGTAACGCATAAATCCACCATTGGTGGCCCTAACCGGACCGTATGGCGTCTCAACATTGGAGTGCAAAAACACCCCTTCGCCCATATAAATGGCCCCGGACGGATCGGCACAGAAAGCCGAAATTACGTGGTGGGTATCGTGATCATCGAAACCGCTTAACAATATCTCACTGCTATCGGCCTTATCGTCGCCATCGGTATCTTTCAAGATCTTTAAATGGGTACCCTGTGACACATAGACCCCTTCCGGTGCGATCTCGAAACCAACCGGAATATGCAGGCCTTCGGCAAATGTGGTCTGCTTATCCGCCTTACCATCGTTATCGGTATCTTCTAGAATGATCAGTTTATCGTTCGGTTTTTCATCACCGGGCTTGTAGTGCGGATAAGCCGGCATTACCGCTACCCATAGGCGCCCTTTATTATCAAAGGACATTTGTACCGGATTGGCCAAATCGGGGAATTCTACCTCAGAGGCGAACAATTCCACTTTATATCCTTCGGCCACATTGATAGAAGCCACCGCTTCTTCACCATACAAATACTTTTCGGGATCCCCATTTTTACGACTAGGTTGGTAGTTGGTCTCCACCTCGGCCAAGGTATGGGTTTTGGCATCGGCAGCAGCCAGGTCTTTGGTCTTTCCGTTCAGTGCATCCCAAATGGCGGTATCACGAATGGCCGTCATCTCACGGATCTTGATCAATTCATCCGGGTAATTGTCCGGGCCATAGGGCTCGTAACGTCTTCCGTAAACATGCACCCCGTTCGGAATCTTAAAATCGTTATGCCACATCCAATTCTTTTCCTGTACGGCGGTCAATACGGCATCGGCATGGGAGGTATCGGCCTTTTTGTTACCAAAAGTCCAGGTAGCAAGGTAATCGGCCAATTTTTTATGACCGGCATCATTCAGCTGCACCCCATCTATGGTCAAAGGCGTACCGGCCTTATACCATTCCTTACTCGCGGTGAATACATCTACGAAAACCAAGTTATTGGCTTGGGCCACTTCTCCGATGGCTTTGCTATACAAGGCCAAATTATTGTTTTCTGCCGTTCCCTTGGGCACATCTAAAGTTGCCGTAAGGTCTTGAAAGGCATTGGGCGATACCAAAGCGAGCGCCGGAGCTGCTACGCCATTGTACTTTTGTGACAAGGTATGTTTAACATAGGCATCCAATTCGGCCTTAAAATTTGCCACACCCTCGGCACCTTTAAAGGAAGAGTTGTACCCAAAGAAGGCCAAAATGATATCGGGCTTGAGTTCTGATAGCCATTCGTCCGGATACCAAAAATGCCCTTTGGCCCCGGTCGGATTGGCCAATTCGTCGGTATGGAATGCTTCGGCACCGTCAAAGGCCCAAGGGGTTTTTCTACCCGGATGGGGCCTAAAAGCCGGGGTATTACCCCCGTCTCCCATATTCCTGATTACCAAGGAATCGGATGGGTAACGCATTTGCATCTCGGCTTCAAAATGGCCGTAATCCATCATACGGGAAGCCATATTGGTACCCATGAGTACGATGCGGGAATTCGATTTAAGCGGGATGGTTTTCTCGGGGCCCTTAGTACAGCTCCCCATAATCAAAAGCGCGAGAAGGAGCATTTTTGCTCCAACGAACTTTGTTCTGGTCATGATATGAATGATTGAAGGCCCAGACAGCTACCACCATATGCTAGTAAGGCCAGAATTAGTTTCGTCGATTCGTTCTGCTCAAATATAGAATAAAGAATAGGTTTTTACCTATTTTTCTTAGCATTAGTTTAACTTGACCTCCCGACTTTCTTATACCCATGCCCCTATGAAGACCAGTAATATAAGGGCTTCCCTTCGTTCTAGACCGTCTTTAGCTTATTTTGAATTTAAACAATACCGCCCCATAATGTTACAGTACCACAATTGCCCGGAAAGCCGTATTTTTGATATAGCCAGGAATTTCTACCCCTGTAAGTTAATCCTAGTCCCAAAGACTTATTGGCAAACCGTCTATGGAAAAACACCAAAACCTATTATTGATATTTACCCGAAACCCCGAATTGGGGAAATGTAAGACCCGTTTGGCATCGAAGGTCGGTGACCAAGCCGCGCTGGATATCTACACCTTCCTTTTGGCGCATACCGCGCAGGTCACCCGATCGGTAGCTGCCGACAAACAGCTGTATTATTCCGAAACCATTTGGGAAAATGATATTTGGGACAATGCCGTTTACGACAAAAGGCTACAGACGGGTTCAGATCTGGGAGCCCGAATGCACCAAGCCTTTGCCCAAGGCTTTGCCGATGGCTATGAGCGCATCATCATTATTGGCAGTGATCTGTACGATATTGACACCGCAACCATCGATATCGCTTTTTTAAAACTTGACGAAAACGAAGTGGTACTCGGTCCCGCTACCGACGGGGGGTATTACCTCTTGGGCCTATCGCGCCCCCAAAATCATATTTTCAAGAACAAAGCCTGGGGTACCGATTCGGTTCTTGCTGATACCCTGGCCGATTTAAAACACAGTAAGGTGGGCCTTTTGGACGAACGTAACGATGTGGATCATTACGAAGACATTGCCGATAACCCTGCCTTTGCACCTTTTTTAAAACATATGACCCATGACTAAAAAACAAGTAGAAGAATCGATTGCCTATTTGCAAGGCAAAGGTTTCGAAGCCCCCGAGGTCGGTATCGTATTGGGTACCGGTCTAGGTCAATTGATAGACCATATCGAAGATAAAATAGAGGCCCATTACAACAATATTCCCTTTTTCCCCTTGGCCACGGTAGAGTTCCATAGTGGTAAATTGGTCTATGGTAATCTACACGGCAAAAAAGTGGTCGTTATGCAAGGCCGTTTTCATTTTTATGAGGGCTACGACCTTATCGACGTAACCTACCCCATTCGCGTGATGCACGGTTTGGGTATCAAACACTTGTTTATCTCCAACGCCGCCGGTGCCATAAACCCAGCTTTTAAGAAGGGCGAAATCATGCTTTTGGAAGACCATATCAACCTACAGGGCGGATCACCCTTGGCCTTTAAGGGTGTGGCCCAGTTCGGGGAGCGCTTTGTAGATATGTCGCAACCTTATGATAAGGCAATGTCAGATACCTTAAAAGAAATAGCCAGTCAGGAAAACATAACCCTTCATGAGGGGGTCTATGCCGCCGTGGTCGGTCCACAATTGGAAACCCGGGCCGAATACCGCATGTTAAAGATCATTGGGGCCGATGCCGTAGGTATGAGTACGGTGCCCGAGGTAATCGTGGCGAACCACCTGAATTTACCCATAGTCGCTTTGTCAGTTTTGACCGATGAATGCGACCCAGATAATCTAGCCCCGATCAATATCCCGGAGATTATTGAGGTGGCCGGCAAGGCCGAACCCAAGATGATCCGATTGTTTACCGAATTAATACAACGATTATGAGTTATTTAGATGCTACCAACCAACTGTATAAAGAAGCGGCCTTAGAGCCCAATGTAGGACTTTGTTGTACCACCAACCCGGTTTGGCAACTGCCCGGACTCTCTATTCCAAAGATCATGCAAGAGATGAACTACGGTTGCGGGAGTACGGTTTCGGCCTCCGATTTGGTGAACGACCCAAAAGTGTTGTATGTTGGTGTAGGTGGTGGCATGGAATTACTGCAATTCGCCTATTTCTCGCGCCAAAAAGGTGGGGTAATCGGTGTAGATGTGGTAGATGAAATGCTACAGGCCTCTCGCGATAATTTCGCTATCGCAGAAAATGAAAACCCTTGGTTTAAAAGTGAATTCGTCGATTTGGTAAAGGGCAGTGCCCTAGATTTGCCCGTAGCCGATGCCAGTATCGATGTAGCGGCCCAAAACTGTTTGTTCAACATATTTAAGATAGACGACCTTAAAAAAGCGGTAGCCGAAATGTACCGGGTACTAAAACCCCATGGACGATTGGTAATGAGCGATCCTATTTGTGAACAGCCCATGAGTAACGAATTACGTAACGACGATCGTTTACGTGCCCTTTGCCTCAGTGGTAGTATTCCCCTAAAGGATTATGTTAAGGTACTGACCGATGCCGGCTTTGGCACCATTGAAATCCGTGCCCGAAAATCGTACCGGGTATTATCGCCCAACCACTACCCTACCGATGAGCTGATCTATATCGAATCTATTGAAGTGGCGGCCATTAAAGACCCCATGCCCGAAGATGGTCCGTGTATGTTTACCGGAAAAACGGCCATTTACTACGGAAACGACGAATACTATGACGACCAAAAAGGCCATGTGCTATTACAGAACCAGCCTTTGGCCATTTGTGACAAAACCGCAGCAGCCTTGGCCCAGGAAGATGCCGAGATTCATATTAGTGAAAGTACTTGGCATTACGATGGGGGTGGATGTTGTTAAAAATGTATTTTACCCACATCGAAAAACGTAAGTTTTAGGAAGGATCGCCTACCAATGCTATGCACTAGAAGTTGTTTTATGGGTAGGCGATTTTTTATTTTGTTCTTTTTTGTAGTCGGTCTGCTTCAAGCCCAACTGAGCCACGATAATTGGAACGATTTATTACAACAATATGTATCGGAAAAGGGCGAAGTGGATTACGACAATTTTGATAGATCCGCTTTAGAAGATTATCTTAACTATCTAGGTACGAATACCCCGGAAGACCAGTGGACCAAGGCAGACCGATTGGCCTATTATATCAACCTTTACAATGCGGCCACCGTGGCCCTGATATTGGATAACTACCCTTTACAAAGTATCAAAGACCTCAAAAAACCCTGGGGCCGTAAATGGATACGGCATGGCGACCAAACCATTTCCTTAAACCATATCGAACATGGAATCCTACGGAAAATGAATGAGCCCCGAATCCATTTCGCCATCAATTGCGCTTCTATTTCCTGTCCGAATTTGGCCAATACGGCCTATACCCCACACGAATTGGAGTCCCAATTGCAGCAGGCAACAAAAGCCTTCTTTACCGATACCACCAAAAACGACTTTCGTGGTAGTACCCCAAAAATATCGGCCCTGTTCAAATGGTTTAAAAAAGATTTTACCCAGAACGGCAGCTTGGCAGATTATATTAATCCATATTTGGACCAAACCTTAGGTCCCAAAACCAAATTCGAGTACCTCACTTACGATTGGGGACTAAACAAAAAACCATGAGCCAGGCCGAAATCAGTATCATCATACCTACGTTGAACGAGTCCGCCCATATTGGGGGCTTATTGACCCATTTAAACCAAAATGCCCATAAACGGGGGCGATTGGAAATATTGGTGGTAGATGGAGGCAGTTCAGACGACACCCAACAGATTGCAATAGCTCATGGGGCCCGTTTTATTTGCGCTGATCGGGGCCGGGCCGTACAAATGAATACCGGGGCACAAATGGCCCAAGGCAGCATTCTCTATTTTTTACATGCCGACACCCTACCCCCAGTCCAGTTCGACCAATTGATCCTAAACAAACTTTCCAACACCTGTGAGGCCGGATCCTTTCGTATGCGATTCGACCATAGCAGTCGCTTTTTAGGTTTGTTCGCTTGGCTTACCCGCTGGAATTTCCCGATATGCCGGGGAGGTGACCAATCGTTGTTTTTGACCAAGTCGCTATTTGAATCCAGTGGTGGTTTTAATGAAAACTACCGCATTTATGAAGATGGGGAGTTTATACGCAGATTGTATAAGCTTACCGATTTTGATTTGATCCAAAGGCCCGTGACCACATCGGCCCGTAAGTATGAAGAAAAAGGCCTTTTCAATCTTCAATTCCATTTTGGTATGATCCATGCCAAACGCTATTTGGGCGCCGGCCCGCAGGAATTATACGCCTATTATAAAAATCATATTGAGCCCCCTAACCCCCGAAGGGGGAATTTGTGATCACTTGAAGAGAAACCAAAGTGTTCTTGGGCAAAATGATTTGATTTTTACAAGTCTGAGAAGTCCCTATTTAGCTAGCCCTTTATTTCGGGAATTATAATCCAACAACACCCCTTCACTGATCCATTTGGCCAAGGCTTGGCGGTTATCGGGATCCAAAATGCGTCTTTGATCCTTTTTGTTCCGGATATTGCCCAGTTCAATAAAGGTCATGGCGGGTAAGGTATTTTTTACCAAATACAGCGAACTACGATCACTAAACGTTCCCGTATAGGTACGGTTGGGCTGGAATTTCTTATACTTCTTTTCAAAGGTCTTATGTATGCTTTCCGACAAATGCTTGCCGTTTTTGCTTTTATGGTGATGGTAGAAGAACACATCGATATTTTGGCCTTTACTTCGGCTATCGATATGGGTTACGATCAATCGTTGGTATTGCCCCCTATGTTTTTTATACAATTTGTTTACGGCCTTTACCCGCTGCTTTAGACGGTCGATCTGTTTAAGTGGAATGGTCTTTCCTTCTAAAGTCACCTCATCGCGATCAATGGGTAGGTAGCGCTCATCGCGTATGCCGTCGTTGGGGTCTTCGATGATCATGTAGACCGTGGCCCCATATGATTCGAGTTCACGTGCCAATCGCAGGGTAACATCATAGGCATATTCGTCTTCGGCCACATCTTTTTTACCCAGTTTGCCCATTGCCCCCGGGTCGGGACCACCATGGCCCGAAACCAGATAATACACCGCCTTCTTTAGCGCTTCACTCTTTTTGGGCCAAGCCTCCTGACCTTTCCCATAAATAGAATGGACTTCCACCTCGGGCACCGATGCTACTACTTTTCCCGGCGGATTGGCCAGAGTTTCCTTGGGCAGTGTATCCAATTCCACCACAGGCAGGGTATAGGTCTGCCCTTGGGTCAAGTGCAGGCTATCGCCCAACAGGGACTGATTGAGTTCTACAAAATCTTTATAAAGTTGGGGCGGAATACCCTCTTTTCGCAACAGGCTAAAAATACCGTCGCCCTGTTCGGCCACTACCGTACGGATACTATCTTGGGCAGACACCCATCCCGTACAGACAAACAAAAAAGCCAAGCATAGCCGAAACATAACACCCTTTTATGACTACAAAGATAGTTAAACTGTTTTGGAGTGAAGCCGATGATTGATTCTTGATGCTTTTGAACTGGACATCTACTTTACTTGGCCCTAAAAATACTGCCCAATCCCAAATACGATACCGCTGGTGGCGTTTTTGGTTATGCCATAGCCATAGTCGATACGGAAAACAGCATTAAAAATGCGTTTGTGTATAAAACGAACGCCTACGCCTGGGTAGACCCGTATATTGGCTTCATCGGTAAAATCGGCAAAATCGCCGCCAGGGTTGCGCCATGATCCCGCATCTACAAAAAGATTGCTTTGCAAAACGAACCAGTCTTTCTCGATCAGCGAATGGCGGTACTCGGTATTGATCACAATTGAACCGGTACCCCTATCGATTACATTACCTACCCCGCGTATGTTTACGTTATTATCTACCGTAAAGGGCGCAAAAGGACTATCGACATTGGACGCCAGGCCCAAGCGGACACGATTGGCCCAGTTACCGCGTTTGCCCCAGCGTTCAAAATAAATAAAATCATTAAACCCGATCCAAAACTGGGGCGCCTGATCAAAATCTTGGCTCCGCACATATTGCAGGTTCAACCTACTGGCGAAACCATCGAGGTATTGGTGATCGTATCGTATATTCTCATAATTGTACAAGAGTTTTATCAGATACTTGTCGATATCGAGGTCTTGGGGCACCCCGGCATCCGTTGCCCCGGACTGGTAATCGTATTTTTCGGTAAAGACATTGAGTCCCAAGGCAAAATTGTTCCTATGGTCCAACTCAAACAACCCCAAAGCCTCTATAGATTGGTTGTTGTATTTGTAATAAGAAGAACCCGATTCGAGATAGACAGGCTCTTGGGTGGTCAGATCGGTATAATTGACCTCCATACCCCATTTGGGCCCGAACAGATAGGGTGCCTTAAACCGTAACCCGTAGGAATCATATACATCGTGCTGGTAAAAAACACCTAGGGTCATATTGCGACCCAAAAAATTAAACTCTTGTAAACCTATACGAAAGGCAAACTCCTCTGAATTGGACGAATAGAGATTGGCAAAGGGAATTAGGGTAAAGTTTTCGGTGATTTGGTAACGTACCACATGGCCTGTGTTTTGTTGGCTTACGGAATAGGAAGCATTGGAAACCGAAGGCAAACGTTTAAAACGGTTTACGTCTTCTTCCAACAAGGTCGAATCCAACACGGCTCCTTTTTTCAACAGGGCCATGGATCGCATAAAGGATTCCTTGGTACGTTTGAGTCCCTCGAATTGGATCTCCGTCACGGTTTCCTGTGCCTGGATGGGTTTCGCCCATAGAAAAGCCCCCATAAGCAGTGCAGAGAACAGGTATTTAGTATTTCGCATAAAATTCCCGTAAGGTTTGTTCAGCTGGTTTATTTTGCGGGGTAAACCAATTGTCTTGGGCTCCGCCTACGTTTTTATAATCTATAAACCATTTCCAGACAAAACCGCCCGCAAACCAAGATTCCGGCCAAAAGGTTTCCAACAAGGCCTGGGTAGCCCGAGCCTGAGCCCCTAGATTGACAGGGGTATCGGTATCGTCTACCAACCAGGGTTTGGCCCCGGTAAAATCCATGGAGCGGTACCCGAATTCGGTAAACAACACCGGTTTGCCGACGATATCGGACAGTTGTTTTATGGTTTTCTTTCGAGGTTCCCAAGCCGACTTTAGGCTGGCCAGATCTGGGGAACGGTCTTCGGACAATGGGAAATAAGCATCTATACCAATATAGTCTAGCTCGTCCCAAAGCGGGCAACGTTTGTATTCGTCCCAATTAGCCGCATAGGTTAATTTACCTTTATAAATCTGACGGATTTCCTTTACCAGACCGTGCCAATAGTCCGGTCTATTTTTCATAAAACGTTCCAGTTCGGTCCCGATACAGAACAGCGGCAAGTTTTCCGATTGGGCCAACTGGGCATAAGAAAGGATGAACTTTGAATAGGAAGCTTCCAGCTTTTTCCAATCGGCCTCCGACTTCATCTCCAATTTCCCGGTAAACTCGCCCCGCCAAATCCATATTTGGGGTTTTAGCATTACCTGGATTCCTTTTTCCTTCAACAGACCGATATATTGTTTGGCCCCGGCCGCCGTTTCGCCAAACCACTGCCGGTCGGTATCGAAAATGATTTCGGTGGCGGCTAAATTTTCCATAAAACCAAAAGGCATTATGGCGACCCAGTTCGCATTCATCTGGGTAACGGGCACTACTTGTTCGGGAATCAAAGCCTCGTTGGCGGCCACAAAACTTAGTCCGTTTATTTTTTGGGCTTTGGGCGTAGTACAACCCAACAACATAAATAATAAGCCCCAAAAAAGGAATCGTTTCATCTTATAACCCGTTTGCTATCGGCAAAATACAAAGTTTTACATCAAATTGTGGCTAGGAAATACATCCCCCTTATAAAATGGCCCGTAGACCTATATTGAAAGTTTGGCCTAAACCGGTATCGGAGCCGGTGACGAAATTGGTATAAAGGGCTTCTATATTCAGGGCATCGGTCAACTGATATTTCACTCCTCCTCCCAAAGCCAAATAACTTTGCGAAAAGTCGTTCCCTAAGTCAATTCTTTGTAAATATTGCGTGGAGACCAGCACCGTAAAATCGGAACTCGGAAAATAGCTCAAGAATAAACCGGGCACCAAATTCAGGCTGTTATTGGCGAAACTACCCTCGACTCGGGTCAAGGTTTCGCCTTCACCTTCATCTACGGCATCCTTTCCAAAATTGAATTCGGTATTCAACTCGGAAAACAATTGCCATTTGTTACCTGCAAAGGTATAGTCATAAAAGAATCGGTTTTGCCAGATATAGCCTTTTTGATCCAGGAATACCCCATTTTCAATTTCATGGTCTATCAATGGAATATGAAAGGCCGTTTGAACGGAGAAGTTCCCGACATTTTTAAAGGGCACGAATTTAACCGAAGGGGCAAAAGAGGTAAACCCGGAACGGGCCGTGCCTTCTTCCCCATCGAAACGAAATACCTCCAAAGCCCCCCGATCAGCGATCACATTGGAACGGAATTCCAGTATCAAACCTACATTCCAGCGTTTGTTATTCCCCACCCCGGTATAACCTTCCAAAGTTGAGGTAAAAAAAGTGCGACGCGGTTCTTTGCCATCCGTAAATGTACTTTCGGTTTCGGTATAAAGATTATTGAACCATTTAATATCCCACTGCCCCTTGTCCATTAACTTCGAAGGGGTAAATTTTTGGATATTGCTCGTCTGTGGCTCATCTTGTGCGTGGGCCAGTGCTCCCCAAATCAGGGCCAGGGCCAATACGGCTTTTGTGGTAAATTGCTTCATCTTTTTCGTGTGTTTATATTTATTGTTCCTTGTAGGTCACACGGAACATCCCATTAATCATTTTCACTGTGTGTTTAAAAATTAACAATGGATGTTTCATGTTTATGCACCGCAACCATCCCTTTTGGTAAGAGGTGCGGCTATAGGTTTATATTCAAGTAGCGGGCTTACTTCTTTTCGTTTAGGCGCCAATCGTAGGCATAATAAGAAAGCTTGGCTTTTTGGGGTAAGGGTTCTTTTCTGTAGGTATTAATATATTGGGCCAAACTGATTCCGCCTTGGGTAAAATCGCCCGTATACCATTCAAACAATTGGGAAATGCCCACTTTGTTCTTTTTAATACGGATGAATTGGGGGTCGTTCAATGCCATTTCGGTTTGGGTTTGCAGTTGTGCCTCCAAGGTCTCAGGTCTATAAGCGGTAGCGATTAGGGGTGGGCAGCCTAAGCCGGCACAGACCAATACAAAATGAAAACGCGATTCTTCCGGAAACACAGCCCGTAACAGTTTGTGTTCGATATCGTTCAAGGTACGCGGTGTACCCATAACGGTATGGGTGGTCTTATCGAAGAAACCAGCCTTATCCAAAGGCGATTTTAACGGATAGTTTTCTATAACACTCTGTATGACCAATAGGTTGTAGGCGTTGATCAAAAAGGCCTGATAATTATCCTTGTCGGTCTTAGCCACTTGGATAATTCCGATCATTTCGACCAACGATTTCAGTTGGACATCGTCTTGTTTTATGGCCTTATAATCGACCAAGCCATCGGCGACATGGGCCTTTAGAAAAGCGTCGGAGGTGTTAAAAAAGTCCTGAAGCCCTTGGGCCTGGATTCCGGTGGTAAAAAATAGTAGCAGTGCCCCTGCCATCCATTTGCGCATCGACATAATTTCCTTGTTTAGTTGTAACTAATCTGAGTCCGCTATCTCTCACCTCAAAACCTGTGACAATGATTACTTACGTTTAGTTAAGGGCTAGGTCGCAGGAAAAACAAAATCCCTACAATTTTTCGATAAACTTCCATTTCATTGATTTAGCCTACACCTATTAATACATTCGGATTAATTGACCTTGTTATTTGTAAAGTTTCTAAATAAAATACACAACATTAAGTTTTCATACCATAGTTCGACCTTTACAATGAACTCATTTTGACTTTTTGGGTTCAACACACCAGTTCTATTTTGAAATCCAATCAAAAGAAAATGGTCTAACACCTTCAAACAATCCTATGGAGCATATCGCAATCATTGGCAATGGTATCTCGGGCGTAACGGCGGCGCGGCATATCCGGAAACTCTCTGACAAGAAAATCACTTTGATCTCGGCAGAGACCGCCCATTTCTTTTCGCGAACGGCCCTTATGTATATTTATATGGGGCATATGAAATACGAACACACCAAGCCTTATGAAGACTTCTTTTGGAAAAAGAACCGTATCGATCTAAAGCAGGGCTTCGTTTCTGAGGTGAATACCGGCGAAAAGCAATTGATTTTTGCCGATGGGTCGCAATTGGGATATGACAAACTAATCATAGCCTCGGGCTCCAAACCCAATAAATTCGGTTGGCCCGGACAAGATTTACCAGGTGTTCAGGGATTGTATTCGAAACAAGACCTGGATATGCTGGAGCAAAACGCCCCTAACAACACAGTTTGTAAACGGGCCGTAATCGTCGGAGGTGGCTTGATCGGAATCGAATTGGCCGAAATGCTGGTGTCACGTAAGATTCCAGTTACCTTTTTGGTTCGGGAAAGCAGTTTCTGGAACGGGGTTTTACCTGCAGGTGAATCGGCCTTAATCAACGAACATATAAAGGAGCATCATATCGATTTGCGCTTGGGTACCAATCTGGTAGAAATCCATGCCGATGCCCAAGGAAAAGCCTGTGCGGTGACAACCGCTAAAGGCGAACGTATCGAGTGTAATGTAGTGGGGCTTACGGCAGGGGTATCGCCCAATATCGATTTTTTGAAGGCATCGGATATAGACCTAGGAAGGGGTATTAAGGTAAATCGCTTTTTGGAGACCAATGTGCCCGATGTGTATGCCATTGGTGATTGTGCCGAGCAGCATGAACCCATCGGGAACCGACGCCCCATTGAGGCCGTTTGGTATACGGGTCGTATGATGGGCGAAACCGTAGCCCAGACCATTTGCGGGAACCGCATCGAATACAAACCTGGGCATTGGTTCAATTCGGCCAAGTTTTTAGATATCGAATACCAGACCTACGGTTGGGTGTTCGGCGAAAAAGGAAGGCCTGAATATGAAAAACATTTTCATTGGCGACACCCCAAGGAAAACATTTGTATTACCGTGGCTTACCACGCCGCGACCAAACGATTTTTGGGAATGAATACGTTCGGCATCCGGATGCGGCACGAAATTTTCGACCATTGGCTTACCGAAGAAAGGGATGTACACCATGTGATGGAGTACCTGAAGGATGCCAATTTTGACCCGGAGTTCTATACCACTTACGAAAGTGAAATCCTTGCCGCCTATAATCAAGAGATGGGGACAAGCATTCGCCCTAAAAAGAAAAGCTGGAAACGGATTTTTAGTCATTCCTAAGCCCATAACCCGCATTAGGAAAAACTGATTGAAACCAATCGCATAATACTTAATTGAATCATCGAGTCAAAATCATATTGTAGATGAAAAATATACAACGCATCGGATTATTCCTGTTCCTCGTGGGCTTAGGTCTTTTTACCGCCCTCATCTTTATTGGTGATTTCAAACTGGATCAACAGACTTTTGACCAGGTGGTGATCGAAAAGAACATTAAAAGCGAATTGTTCATAGAAACACTACAGAACCAGGTCGTAGACCAATCGTTTAACGGTATGTTGGCCTTTGGCCCTAAAATTACCTCGGCCCTAGCAACGGCCAATGCCACCCATAGAAAAAACAAAGAATACAAAAAGATCATTTACACCAAACCCCACGATATGGCCGCCTTGATCGGCAAGAAATCGGGTACGGGTTTTATTGCCGAAAACAAAGGCCTTATGTGGTGGCTCACCTTTGGGCTGGGCATCATCGGTTCATTGCTATTCATTGTACCGAATGTTGTTTTATTAGGCCCCAAAGGCATAAAGAACAATGGTATTTATCTAGAGAACGCCACCAATCGCGGATGGATCGCCTGGATCGTGTTCTTCTGGTTGGTTGCCTTTTATCTGGTACTGTATTTCCGTGCCGAGTATGCCGTAAACTGGACGTATTTGGTTGACCCTATCAGTGAGGCCCTTAGCGGTAACCCGGCCGGACACTGGTTCGTATATGGTTTTATGTATTGTGTGGTCATGGTGGTCATGGGTATTCGCATGTATATCAAATACCGCCATAACAAATACCAACTTATCCGCACCACTTCGGTACTGTTCTTCCAGATCGTGTTCGCCTTTTTGATCCCCGAGATCATGGTGCGTTTGCAAATGCCGTATTACGATTTTAAGAATGCCTTTCCGCTGGATTACGATTTCTTTTTCCAATGGAACCTTAAATCGCTGATCAATAGTGGAGGTATCGGTATTTTTATCTTGGTATGGGGTATTGTACTTACGCTGGTAGTGGTGCCGGTCATGGTCTATTTCTTTGGGAAACGCTGGTATTGCTCATGGGTCTGTGGCTGCGGTGGCTTGGCCGAGACCTTGGGCGACCCCTACCGTCAGCATTCCAGTAAAACCTTGCTTTCTTGGCGGGTAGAACGTTGGTTGATACATAGTGTTTTGGTCTTTGCCGTAGGTATGACCCTCATGACCTTGTATAGTTTCTTTGCCGAAACCAGTACGGTATTGGGCATAAAGACACAGACGGTACAGAACGTATACAGCTTTTTGATCGGGGCCGTTTTCGCCGGGGTTATCGGTACAGGTTTTTATCCCATTTTCGGAAATCGGGTCTGGTGTAGGTTCGGTTGCCCCTTGGCCGCCTATCTAGGTTTTGTACAACGCTTTAAATCGCGATTTAGAATTACCACCAATGGCGGACAATGTATTTCTTGTGGAAATTGTTCTACCTATTGCGAGCAGGGTATCGATGTTAGGGCCTATGCCCAAAAAGGGGCCAATATCGTGCGCTCAAGTTGTGTGGGCTGTGGTATTTGCTCGGCCGTTTGTCCGCGCGGGGTATTAAAATTGGAAAACGGACCTTTGGAAGGCCGCATCAACCCTAAAGAGGTATTGTTGGGTAACGATGTAGACCTTATGGAATTGGTAAACCGCAAATAATCATTTTCGATTGAAATCCCTTTTTTACTTGGTTCCCTTGTTGTTTTGGATGTTAGCTAGCCCTCCAAAGAAAACCTATGTAAAACAAACCGATACCTTGGGTCGCCTTATGGCCGAGGGCTGGATGAAAGGTAGTTCTAAACAAGGGTATTGGCGGCATTACCACCCCAATGGGGCTTTGGCATCACAAGGAAACTATGATAATGACACCCGGGTAAAATATTGGTATTTTTACCAGGAAAACGAACAAAAGCTAAAAGAGGGACATTACAAAGCAGGCATCCAAATAGATTGGTGGATCTATTATAACGAACAAGGGCAGCTGGTGCATAAATGCCAGTTGAAAAACAACCAAAAAAACGGTTACTGCCTAAAATATAAAGACCAACGTTTGATAGCCGCCTCCAAATTTAAAAAGGGAATCAAGATAAAAGAGTGGACCGATTTTAACGCCTTTACCAAGGAAAATAGCCTTTCTGATCTGAATTAATGAAAAACATAAAAGTAATCATCCCGGCCTTTAACGAGGCTGACTCCATAGCCCATGTGATCCAAGAGATTCCCGATTTGGTTTCGGAGGTTATCGTGGTGAACAATAATTCTACCGACGATACGGTAAAAAATGCGCAAAATGCCGGGGCTACCGTACTCACTGAGAACCGTATGGGCTACGGCAACGCCTGTTTGTGTGGCATGGATTACATTGCCCAACAATCCAAAAGCCCCGATATTATCGTATTTATCGACGGGGACTATTCCGATTATCCAGAAGATATGCACCAAGTGCTAGCGCCCATACTCGAAAAAGATATCGATTTGGTCATTGGGGCGCGGGTAAAGCAGTTACGGGAAGGCGGATCAATGACCCCACAACAGGTATTCGGCAATTGGCTAGCCACTACCTTGATGCGGATCATGTTCCGTGCCAAGTTTACCGATCTAGGTCCGTTCAGGGCCATCAAATACCAAAAACTCTTGGATTTGAACATGGAGGACAAAACCTATGGTTGGACCGTAGAAATGCAGCTCAAAGCCCTTAAACAAAGGCTAACATGTGCCGAAGTACCAGTGCGTTACAAAAAAAGAATTGGAGTTTCCAAGGTGTCCGGTACCGTAAAAGGAACTATATTTGCCGGTGTAAAAATCCTTGGTTGGATATTTAAATACAGTTTTACCTAGCATGGGCCTGACTATTTCCTACATCGTTATAGCTATCTACTCGACGGCTTTAATCCTGATTTTTCTCTACAGCCTCTCCCAACTCAACCTACTTGTAAATTATCTTGGTTACAAACGTAGGAACGAAGAGGCACCCAAATTCAACCTGATGGATCCCACGGAGATTCCGTATGTGACCATTCAGTTACCCGTCTATAACGAAGAGTATGTTATGGAGCGGCTCTTGGAGAATATCGCCAAGATCGAATACCCTAAAAGTAAACTCGAAATACAGGTCTTGGACGACTCCACCGACGATTCCGTGAAGGATACCGCGGCTATGATTGCCCAGCTGCAAGAGACCGGGCTCGATATACAACATATACGTCGCGAAAACCGCGAAGGTTTTAAGGCCGGGGCCCTTAAAGAAGGCCTCGCCATTGCCAAAGGGGATTTTATCGCCATTTTCGATGCCGATTTCCTTCCGGATAGCGATTGGTTAAAAAAGACGGTCATCTATTTTAAAGACTCCGAAATCGGTGTAGTACAGACCCGATGGGGGCATATTAACCGAGATTATTCTACCCTGACGCGTATTCAAGCTTTTGCCCTCGATGCCCACTTTACCTTGGAACAGGTGGGCCGAAACTCCAAAGGACACTTTATCAATTTTAACGGTACGGCCGGAATTTGGCGTAAAGAATGCATCTTGGATGCCGGTAACTGGGAAGGCGACACCCTGACCGAAGATCTCGATTTAAGCTACCGAGCGCAATTGAAGAATTGGAAGTTCAAATATCTGGAAGACGTTGAGACCCCGGCCGAATTGCCCGTGGTCATCTCCGCGGCCCGTTCACAACAATTCCGCTGGAACAAAGGTGGGGCCGAGAATTTTAGAAAGTCGGTTTTAAGTGTTCTCGGCGCCAAACATATTCCTTTCAAGACCAAGTTCCACGGGGTAATGCATTTATTGAACAGTTCTATGTTCCTTTGTGTATTTATCGTGGCCTTTTTGAGTATACCCATGTTGTACATCAAAAACGCCTATGGCCATTTGGGCTGGGTGTTTCAGGTGACCAGTTTCTTTATTATAAGTACCATTATTTTGTTCGTTTGCTATTGGTTTACCTATAAGAGTATTCAGGGCAGTGGCTTCGATAAGTTCGTCGATTATATAAAACTGTTCTTTACCTTCTTCTCGGTCGCCTTGGGCTTTTCTTTGCACAATACCCGGGCCGTTTTGGAAGGCCATATGGGCAAGCGCTCTGAATTCGTGCGTACGCCCAAGTTCAATATCAACGGACTAACCGATAGCTGGAAAGGGAACAAATACATCAACAAAAAGATATCGCCCAATGCCTTTTGGGAGTTTGCCCTAATGTTGTATTTCCTTTTCGGGATGTACTCTGCGGTACCCTTGGAAGATTACGGACTCTTCCCCTTCCATTTGATGTTGTTCCTAGGTTTCGGTTTTGTCTTCTTTAAATCCTTGACGGCGAAGGCGTAGGTTTTGGTCATTGGTCAAAATTGGAATATCGAAGGGTATTCCTACATATTCACGAATACGTTGAGATATGGGTTTCCGCTTATCTATTATTGGTTTATATAATATTAGAAGGAGTGGCAAGTAGACAGCCCAATTACGTTTAGAGATTGTAACGTTGTAGTTCCCTTTCAAAGGAATCGGATTTGACAAAATTCCGTTTCTTTTTATTTACCTGGATAACGTCTAAAAAGCCCAGTTCAACCAGCATCTTTAAATCGGTTCGAGCAGTAAAATCGGAAACATTGAACCTAGAACTGACACCCTTATTCGTTAGGATTCTATCCGGGTCCTCATGTAACAGTTTTAAAATCTGCGCCATGCGTTCGTTTATCCCAGGTATTTTTAGATATTTCGCCGCCCGATACACCTCTTTTCGCTTTCGATCAATATACCGTATCAAAGCTTCGTAGGCTTTCTCCATGGTTTTGATGTGATAGGTAATAAAGTAACCTAAATCATTCTCATCCGTTTCAGTATACAAATAAGATTTTTCGTATTGATTCTTTGTGTCTTGGATAATTCGGGAAATTGAAAGGTATTCAGTCAACCAATAGCCCTTCTTCAACATAAACCAATAATATAAGGCTCTGGCCGTCCTACCATTTCCGTCGACAAAAGGATGAATCCACCCTACCATAAAATGAATAATACAGCCTTTAATAATCGGGTGTATGAAAGTATCCGAATCTGAATTAAAGAATTCACATAAAGCCTCTATCAATCCCATTATTTCTTTATGCCCAGGTGGTGTGTGTACTATTTCCCCCTTGACATGATCTACCACATGCACATTGTCACTAACCCTAAACCGGCCTTCATCCTGCTTTATATCAAGTGTGTCATTTGTTATTAATTGGTGTATATACAAGATGTTAGCAGGTGTTAGATCTTCAGATTTGTGCTGAACAATATGTTTCATGGTAACAAAATTGTTCATGATCATCATTTCTGATTTGGTTTTGGGCTTATTCTCCAAGCGAATCATTTCTTTGGCCTTTTTCCTCGTGGTATTCGCCCCTTCCATTTGGCTACTCGAAATAGACTCTTCCATAAGGGAACTAATGATAAACTTGTTTTTCTCTGTTTCCGGAATCCCAATATTGCTACCCAATGTACCTCCTATATGCATATCAAATCGATGCAAGGCCCGGAGCATATAATCCGTTACCACAAATGAAAAGGAATGCCGACCAAACAATATTCGGTTGGCATTTATCCTCCGATGGAATTTTACGGCATTCCACAATTTATTCGGAGGGTATTTAGCCTCTCTGTATTTCACCTTATCCCAATACAGATATTCGTCCTGAATGGTTTTAAGAACACCATCCAACTGAATATCGACCATAATCGAAATCGTATCATCCTCCTCTTGATATGATGGTGCTTTCTCTATCATCCAGTTTTGTAGCTAAATAACAAACGTAAAAATAGCGAGATTATTCGATAATCTCGCTATTTTTATTGTTTAATCTAACAACTGAAGTTAATTATTACTATCCTTTTACAAGTTAACTTAAGTTTCTTTACTCAATAATTCCAACTTTGGATGTAAATTGTTAGACCGATGTAATGTCCTCTTTTTTTCGACGACGAAATTCGACATATGCCCACCGCCCTAAACACCTATTACCGCTTACATAAATTCCCTATACTCATGGTGTTGGGTAGTATGGTGCTGTATTGGAGTTTCTTTTACGATCTGGCCCGGGCCGATTTTATTAAACTGATTTCCCTATATGTTGCCTTATTTTACTTGGCATATAAATTGATCCAACTCGAATCTTGGAATCCCAAATTCCTTTGGGTGGCCGGCATAATGTTTCGTTTGGTGCCCCTTTTGGCCTTGCCCAACCTTTCGCAAGATTTTTATCGCTTTATCTGGGACGGGGAACTACTCCTGTCGGGTCAGAACCCTTATCTACAGACCCCGAACGACATTATGGCCCTGGGCGACACGACCATAGCCAATGCCCAAACTTTATTCGAGGGCATGGGAAGTCTAAGTGCCCGGCATTATTCGAACTACCCACCTTTAAACCAGGTATTTTTTGCCCTGGCCACCTTTTTTTCTGGAGGGCAACTATTAGGTGCGGTCATCGTGTTACACCTGATCATGCTATTGGCCGATCTGGGCATCTTACACTTCGGCCGAAAACTTTTGGGTCATTTTAACTTGGATCCCAAATGGGCCTTTTGGTATTTTTTAAACCCGCTGGTCCTCGTTGAACTGAGTGGCAACCTCCATTTTGAAGGGGTTATGCTGTTCTTTTTCGTTTGGACCCTTTATCTGTTGGCCCAAGGCAAATGGGCTTGGGCGGCACTACCTTATGCAGCGTCTATTTTGGTAAAATTGGTTCCCTTGTTATTACTACCCGTTCTTTTTAAATTTTTGGGTTTTAAAAAAAGTGCAGCATTCTATACACTGACCCTAGTCTTGGTACTCCTTGGTGTAGCCCCCTTTTTTTCGGAAGCTTTTGTCATTAATTACCAAAGTACGGTAGGGTTGTGGTTCTCCAACTTTGAGTTCAATGCCAGTCTGTACAACTTTCTGAAATGGAGCCTGACCCATTTTACCGATATTAAAAATTACGAACTGATTAAAACCGTAGGTTCCATTACCCCTTGGCTTACCTTGGCCATGGCCCTAGCCTTTACTTTTATTCCTAAAAACAAGACCCTACCCCAAGTTGCTACTTCCATGTTGTGGATCTTAACGTTATACTACTTTATCTCTACCACGGTACACCCTTGGTACCCCATTTTCCTTCTTGTGCTTTTTCCGCTATCTCGCTTCCGTTACCCTATTCTTTGGTCCTTAACGGTTATTTTAAGCTATACGGCCTATATGGGTGAAAGTGTTACCGAACGGCCACTTTTTATCGTTCTTGAATACTTAGCAGTTTTTGGGTTTATATTTTACGAATTGACTCGAAAACAATCGAAAGCTGCACATATCTTCAAAAAATAAGATAACTTCTTTGCAGTTTTCATTTTATTCCTACCTTTGGTCACAGATGAAAGGCAAATTTCTACATAGCAACGATCACCTAGGGAATACTTCCCCGGTTCGCCCGTTCCGCATTTTCCGCCGTCGCCCGTAAGGGTACTCATTCATCTTTGGAAATAGGTGTGTCCATTTCCCCTCCTTCACGGAACGTTTAGAAAAAATTTCAAAATCAAGACTTTTTCCTTCAAAGCAATACTATGGAACTTGTTATTGCCAATGAATCCCATTTCCGCTATGCGGATGATGTTTGCGACACCATAGCCGATTCGGCCAAAGTGCGCGGTACCGGAATCGCCAAAAGAACCCCGGAATACATTCGGACCAAAATGGCCAACGGTAACGCCATACTGGCCTTGGACCAAGGTAAATTTGCCGGTTTCTGCTATATAGAAGTATGGCAACACAACCGATTCGTAGCCAATTCGGGCCTGATCGTACACCCCGATTACCGAAAACAAGGCCTAGCCAAAAAGATAAAGGAAGCCATATTCGAACATTCGCGAAACAAATTCCCTGATGCCAAAATATTTGGGATCACCACCGGATTGGCCGTAATGAAGATCAATTACGAACTAGGCTATAAACCGGTTACCTTCTCGGAACTGACCGACGACGATGCTTTCTGGAAAGGCTGTAGCACTTGTAAAAACTTCGATGTGCTTACCCGTACCGATAGAAAAATGTGCCTCTGTACCGGAATGCTGTTTGACCCTACCCAAGAAAAACCGAGGAAAAGGGATCAATTCAATGAAAAAGTCTGGAAGCGACTGAAAAACATAAAAGAATCGCGATTCCTTAAAAAACTAAAGAAGAATAAAGGCGAAAAGGCCTTAAAGAAATAAAACATGAAAAAATTAGTATTGGCCTACAGCGGCGGATTGGACACATCTTACTGTATTAAACACCTCACCGAAGAGGGCTATGAAGTACATGCCGTAAGTGTGAACACCGGGGGCTTTGACCCGCAGGAAACCCAACAAATGGAAGAAAAGGCCCTAGCCCTTGGTGCGGCCTCTTACCACAACATCGACGCTGTACAGACCTTTTACCACAAGGTGGTAAAATACCTTATTTATGGCAATGTACTCAAAAACAATACCTACCCGCTTTCGGTTAGCGCCGAGCGGATCGTCCAGGCCGTTGAAATCATATCTTTTGCCCAGAGAATTGGCGCTCTTTACATCGCCCACGGTAGCACCGGGGCAGGCAATGATCAAGTCCGTTTCGATATGATTTTTCAAACCCTGGCGCCCCAAATCGGGATCATTACCCCGATCCGGGATCAAGGCCTAAGCAGGGAAGCAGAAATCGAATACCTGCAATCTAAAGGCGTTTCCTATTCATGGGAAAAAGCTAAATACTCCATTAACCAAGGCCTTTGGGGAACCTCGGTGGGCGGTGCAGAAACACTCACCTCCCACCAGCCCCTTCCCGAATCGGCCTACCCCAGCCAGCTGATGGAGACGGCTCCCACGAAAATTGAATTGGGGTTTAAAAATGGCGAACCGGTTTCCTTGAACGGCGAAACCGACAGTCCGGTGGCCATAATCCAAAAACTACAAAAACTCGCTTCTAAATATGCCATAGGTAGGGATATTCATGTAGGCGACACCATAATAGGCATCAAAGGTAGGGTCGGTTTTGAAGCCGCTGCCCCTATGATCATTATCAAGGCCCACCATTTGTTGGAGAAACATACGCTGAGTAAATGGCAACAATACCAAAAAGAACAACAAGGTAATTTTTATGGGATGTTATTACACGAAGGCCAATACCTAGACCCCGTAATGCGGAACTTGGAAGCCTTTTTGGACGACACCCAGAAAACCGTCGAAGGTACCGTACACATTGCCTTGCACCCCTACCGATTTGAATTGGAGGGCATCGCTTCCGAACACGATCTTATGAATGCCTCTTTCGGTAGTTATGGAGAAGAAAACAAAGGTTGGTCGGCCCAAGAAGCCAAAGGGTTCATCAAAATATTGAGCAATGCCGGCACTATTTATAACCACGTAAACAATAACTCATGATCAAAGCAGCCATAGTTGGGGCCTCGGGCTATACCGGAGGGGAATTGGTACGTTTGTTATTGCAACACCCCGAAGTCGTTATCACCAATTTATACAGTACCACCAAAGGTGGGCAACCCGTTACCAATGCACATCCCGATCTATTGGGTCAGACCGACCTACATTTTAGCGATAGCCTCGATGCCGAGCTCGATGTGATCTTTCTATGCCTAGGGCATGGTAATTCCAAGGCTTTTTTGGAAAAACATAGCTTTGCTGATCATACCCGCATCATAGACCTCAGCAACGATTTTAGGTTAACGGCCGATCGTAATTTTCAAGGCCGGGAATTCGTATATGGTTTGCCCGAACTGCAAAAAGAGGCCATCCAAAATGCCAAGGCTTTGGCCAATCCGGGTTGTTTTGCCACGGCCATTCAATTGGCACTATTACCCTTGGCCCAAAGTAAAAGTTTAAAACAGACGGTTCACGTAAATGCGGTTACGGGCAGTACGGGTGCTGGGGTAAAACCATCGGCCACCACCCATTTTAGCTGGCGAAACCAAAACGTGTCTTGGTACAAGCCGTTTAACCATCAGCATTTGGGCGAGATCGGCCAATCGTTGGAGGGGTTACAGGGCAGTCCGGCTTCGGTGCTTTTTCTACCCCAACGCGGTAACTTTTCACGGGGCATTTTCGCCACGGCCTATACCCCGTTCGAAGGCACTTTGGAAGAAGCCCAACAGCTATACCAAGCCTTTTATGAAGATGCCGCCTTTACTCAAGTATCCGGCCAACCGATTGGGTTAAAACAAGTGGTGAACACCAACCAATGCCACCTCCATTTGCATAAACATGAAGACGTGCTCTTGGTAACCTCTTGTATAGATAATTTATTAAAAGGAGCCTCAGGGCAAGCCGTACAAAATATGAACCTTATGCTCGGTTTGGCCGAGGAAACAGGACTCCAACTTAAATCAATCGCATTCTAAAAACGAACCCCATCATGAAAATAGCCATCATAGGAACCGGAAACCTAGGTAAATCGATCGCCAAAGGTATTTTGCACTCCAACGGGGCCACTACGCTATACCTTACGAAAAGAGATACCAGTGAACTGGCTCCTTTCGAAAAGTACGGCAACGTAAAACTGACCTCCGATAATATACAGGCAGTCCAAGAATCAGACATTATCATTTTTGCGGTACAGCCCGGTCATTTGGCCAAAATCTTGGAAGACATCAAGGGTAGTCTGACCGAAAAACATGTATTGATCTCTACCGCCGCCGGTTTTCCGATTCAAAATATGGAAGCCATCGTTGGTGCCCATAACTACATTTTAAGGGCCATGCCCAATACGGCCATTTCAGTAGGTAAATCCATGACCTGTATCTGTGCCAATGCACCGGGACAGAAACGTATGGATCTGGCCCAGGCCATTTTTGATCGTATGGGGCACACTATGGCCATATCTGAAGAATTAATGCAGGCCGCCACGGTGATCTGTGCCAGCGGAATCGCCTTTTGGATGCGTTTGGTCAGGGCCACTACGCAAGGGGCCATACAATTGGGTTTCGATGCCAAAGAAGCCCAAGAACTGGCCGTACATACTTGTAATGGCGCGGCCGGACTATTGATCGATTCCCATAGCCATCCGGAAGCCGAAATAGACAAGGTAACCACCCCTAGGGGCTGTACCATAGAAGGATTGAACGAAATGGAACACCAAGGCCTGAGTTCTTCCCTGATACGGGGAATTGTGGCCTCCTTTGAAAAAATAAACCAAATAAAGCAGATGTAGATGGAACTTTTTAATGTGTATCCCCTGTATGACATTACACCTGTAAAGGCCCAAGGGCTAGAGGTAATCGATGATACCAGTAAAACTTATCTGGATCTTTATGGTGGCCATGCCGTAATCTCCATTGGACATAGCCATCCGCATTATGTAAAGCGATTGGGCGATCAATTGCAACAAATGGGATTTTACAGCAATGCCGTTCAAAACCCGTTACAACAACAATTGGCCGATAAATTAGGTAAGCTGTCCGGTTGTGCCGATTACCATTTGTTTTTGTGCAACTCGGGGGCAGAAGCCAATGAAAATGCTTTAAAACTGGCCTCGTTCCATACCGGAAGAAGTGAGGTAATCGCCTTTAAAAATGGTTTTCATGGGCGTACCTCTGCCGCCGTAGCCGCTACCGACAACCCCGCTATTAATGCGCCATTGAACCAACAACAGAAGGTCCATTTTATTGAGTTTGGCGATTTGGTCTCCTTGGAAGCACTTCTAAAAACGGAAAAGAACTGTGCGCTGATCTTTGAATGTATTCAAGGTATTGGCGGACTTGATGAACCTAGCACCGAATTTTTACAGGAGGCCGCCAGGCTCTGTGAAAAATATGACACCCTTTTGATCGCAGACGAGGTTCAATCGGGCTATGGTCGTACCGGGGATTTTTTCGCCTTTCAAAAACATGGGATTACCCCACATATTATACCCATGGCCAAAGGCATGGGCAACGGATTCCCTATTGGGGGTATTCTAATCCATCCGGATATCAAAGCTTCCTTCGGATTGTTAGGAACTACATTTGGGGGAAACCATCTGGCCTGTGCTGCCGGTTTAGCCGTTCTAGAAGTCTTGGAAAACGAAAAATTACTAGCCCATACACAGAAGATATCATCCTATTTCGTAGAAAAGGCCCAAGAAATTCCCGCCATTAAAAACATTAAAGGACGTGGACTCATGCTCGGACTCGAATTCGATTTTGAGGTGGCCCCATTGCGTAAGGCCCTGATTTTTGAGCAACGCATTTTTACCGGAAGCGCCAAAAACAAAAACCTGTTACGCATTTTACCGCCATTAACCATTACCAAGGCGCAGGTCGATACTTTTTTCGTCGCACTTGCCAAAGCCTTGGCCGCGACACCCGCCACGGGTATTGAACAATAACAGTACTACAAATCCATGAAGCATTACCTTAACATATCCGATATAGACCATTTGCCCACTTGGGTAGATGAAGCCATCCAACTTAAAAAAGACCCAAGGGCCCAACAGCATTTGGGGCAAGGAAAAACCTTGGGACTTTTCTTTTTCAACAATTCGTTGCGCACCCGTTTAAGCACGCAAAAAGCAGCCAAAAATTTGGGCATGGAGGTTATGGTGATGAATTTTGGCACTGATGGTTGGCAATTGGAATATGAAGATGGCGCGGTAATGGATCAAGGCTGTGCCGAACACATCAAAGAGGCCGCCCAAGTGGTGTCACAGTATTGCGATATTATGGCCGTACGTTCTTTTGCTCAATTGCAAGACCGTGACGCCGATACCGCGGAAAAAGTACTGAACGGATTTAAAAAATATGCCAGCATTCCCATCGTTAATATGGAAAGTGCTACGGCCCACCCCCTTCAAGCCTTGGCCGATGCCATAACGCTTGAAGAACACCGAAAGGCAAAGAAACCCAAGGTTGTCTTATCGTGGGCCCCACACCCTAGGGCCCTTCCCCATGCGGTGGCCAATTCTTTTGTAGAAATGATGAAGGCACAAACCGAAATGGACTTTGTAATCACCCATCCGGAAGGCTATGCCCTAAACCCGAACCTAACGGCCGATTGTGTTATAGAGACCGATCAGGAAAAAGCCTTGACCGATGCCGACTTCGTCTATGTAAAAAACTGGAGCAGTTACGAAAGCTACGGACAAGTTTTAAATAACCATGACCACTGGACCATCACCCCAGAAAAATTAGGTAAGGCCCAATTTATGCATTGCCTACCGATTCGAAGAAATGTAGTAGCCACCGATGCCGTATTGGATGGTGATCAGAGCTTGGTCATTGCACAAGCCAATAATCGCACCTTTGCCGCCCAATTGGTACTACAAAAACTATTGGAACATCAATCTAAAATCAAATAACAATCATGAAAAAAGAGGTAATCGTCGTTAAAATCGGCGGCAACGTACTCGAAGACCCGGAGAAAAGCCAAGCCTTTCTCGAAACCTTTGCCCAATTGCCCAACCCCAAGGTGTTGGTGCACGGTGGTGGCAAAACGGCTTCGGCCCTATCGGAACGCATGGGCATTCCCCCAAAAATGGTAAACGGTAGGCGTATTACCGATGCCGACACCTTAGAGGTAGTAACCATGGTATATGCCGGATTGGCCAATAAGAAGGTGGTGGCCCAATTGCAGGCTTTGGGCTGTAATGCGCTGGGCTTAAGTGGCGCGGACGGCAATAGTATACAAGCGGTAAAGCGCCCCAAAGGACAAATAGACTATGGCTTTGCAGGCGATATCAAAGAAGTGAACTGCTGTGGTATCGGGTCATTGATCGCGGGCGGATTCGTTCCGGTCTTTTGCGCCCTTACCCACGATGGCAAAGGGCAACTATTGAACACCAATGCCGATACCATTGCCTCGGAAGTAGCCATTTCACTTGGTGAGGGCTATTCTGTAAAACTCTATTACTGTTTCGAGAAAAACGGGGTACTCAACGATATTGAAGACGACGATTCGGTGATTCGCGACATCAACCCGAAAAAATATGAAAAACTGGTTATGCAAGGCAAAATCGCAGCCGGTATGATCCCAAAAATGGACAATAGTTTCCATGCCCTGGCTCACGGGGTATCGGAGGTAGCCATCGGGCATGTACGAAGCCTACAAAATCCCGCACAACCATACACCAAACTAAGCTTACACTCATGACCTTAGAACAACGCGCCCAAGACGCCCTAACCCTTTTAATGCAGCTTATCGGGATCCAATCCTTTTCCGGGGAAGAAGACCCTACCGCCCAATGTATTGGCGATTGGTTATCGGAAAGAGGGATCGCTTTCGAAAGACGTCAGCATAATATTTATGCTTTTAACAAGCATTTTGATCCAGCCAAGCCTACCCTTTTACTTAACTCGCATCACGATACGGTGAAACCGAATGCGGCCTATACCAAAGACCCTTTCCATGCGCATATCGAAGATGGTAAGCTATACGGTTTAGGTAGTAATGATGCCGGAGGCTGTTTGGTTTCGCTCTTAGCTACCTTTGCCCACTTTTACGAACACGACAATCTCAATCACAATATCGTAATCGTGGCTTCGGCCGAAGAGGAAAGCTCGGGGCCCAATGGGTTGAACAGCATGTTGGCCCATTTACCCGAAATCGATGTGGCCATAGTGGGCGAACCTACCCTGATGCAATTGGCCATAGCTGAAAAAGGGCTGGTAGTTTTCGATGGCACCATCACCGGAACCCCCTCACATGCCGCACACCCCAATACCGATAATGCCATTTATAACAGTATTGCGGTCTTGGAATGGTTTAAGCAGTTGAAATTCGATAAGGTCTCTGAAAGTTTGGGTGAAGTAAAACCCACGGTAACCCAGATCAACGCTGGTAAGCAACACAATGTGGTTCCGGCCGAAGTTAAGATCGTTGTCGATGTAAGGGTAAACGATTGTTATAGCAACCAAGAAATCGCCGACTTTATGAGCGAAGAGGCCCCTTGCGAAATGGTGGCCCGTTCACTACGATTGAACTCAAGCCGTATAGATCCAGAGCACCCCTTGGTAAAAAGTGGGGTAGCCTTGGGCCGGGAAACCTACGGATCCCCTACCCTCTCCGATCAAGCCGCCCTGAGCTGCCAATCGGTTAAATTAGGACCAGGCGACAGTACCCGATCCCATTCGGCCAACGAATTCATCTATGTACACGAGATCGAGGAAGGCATTGATCTATACATCAAAATATTGGAGGGCTTTTTAATCGAAGAATGAATTTGGGTCAAACAAATCTACGAGGGAATATCCAACTACCTTAAATCCGGTAAACGGAATTAAAAAAAACAATGAATCACCTAAAATGCTATTGGCAAAAAAGTACGACGCCCGAAGAAGATTTTTAACCGGAGCAACCTAGTGGTTGTGAGGATTATAAATATTCAAGAAGGAAGTAGTTTGAAGCCAATACCATTTTATTTTAAAAAGATCAACTATGAAACTCTGGGACAAGGGCTTTAGCACCGACCAAAAAATAGATCATTTTACCGTAGGCAACGACCGTGAGCTGGACTTACTTTTGGCCAAATACGACGTAATCGCCTCAAAAGCCCATGCCAAGATGTTGGGCAGTATCGGAATTTTGACCGAGACCGAGGCCCAAACCTTGTGCGAGGCCTTAGATCGTATTGGGTTGCAAATTGAAAAAGGAGCCTTTACCATTGAGGATTCTTTTGAGGATATGCACTCCAAAATCGAATACTTGTTGACGGAAGATTTAGGTGACCTGGGTAAAAAAATCCATACGGCCCGATCTAGGAACGACCAGGTTTTGGTGGCCATGCAATTGTACCTTAAGGAAGAGCTGACACAAATCAAGAAAAGCACCCAAGAACTTTTCGATTTATTGTTGCAATTGGCAGAAACCCATAAGCAGGTGTTACTTCCAGGCTATACCCATTTACAGATCGCCATGCCTTCTTCTTTTGGACTTTGGTTTTCGGCCTATGCCGAAAGCCTGATTGACGATTTATATTTTGTTGATGCGGCTTATAAAATCGCAGATCAAAATCCGTTGGGCAGTGCCGCCGGTTATGGAAGCTCTTTCCCCATAGACCGTGAAAAGACCACCCGTGACATGGGCTTTGCCAACTTAAAATACAATGTTGTGGCCGCCCAAATGGGACGTGGCAAAGTAGAAAAGGCCACCGCCATGGGCCTTGGTGCCTTAGGCCATACCCTTTCTAAAATGGCCATGGATGTTTGCCTATACATGAGCCAAAACTTCGATTTTATCGGTTTCCCGAACGAACTGACCACGGGCTCCAGCATTATGCCACATAAAAAGAACCCCGATGTATTTGAACTTATCCGTGCCAAATGTAATCGGATCCAGGCCGTACCTATGGAACTTACCTTGATTACCAATAACCTACCCAGTGGGTACCACCGTGATCTACAATTAGTAAAAGAAGCCTTGATTCCGGCTATATCGGATCTAAAAGCCTGTTTGGAACTAATGCATTTCAGCTTGGCACAAATACAGGTAAACCCCAACATATTGGATGACCCTAAATACGATTACCTTTTTAGTGTAGATACCCTGAACGAATTGGTACAACAGGGCATGCCCTTTCGGGATGCCTATAAAAAAATGGGACAAGATATTGAAGCCGGAAACTATAGCCCCAAACGCGATATAGAACATACCCATTTGGGCAGTTTGGGCAACCTGAGTCTAGACGGCATTCAAAAAAAAATGGAAGAACTTTAGACCTGACAGGTTTCGTTTTCCAGACCTGACAGGTTTTGGAAACCTGTCAGGTCTTACGTAGGCGTTTTTGATAACGCCTTAAGGCCAAAAAAAGAAGCAAGGCCAAGGCCAAACAACCTATGGTAAAATACCAATGGTAACCCAGTCCGGCCAAAATGGGGAAGATAACCAAACAACCGACCTCAAAAGGCGTCACACTTATATAACCCAAGGCGAAAGTGGGCAGGGTACCCGATTTGGCCTCTGGATCCACCATACGTAAGAGAGCTATACCAATGGCGGTGACCCCCAACGACATACCCCAAAGGAAAAGTGACTTTTCGAACCACGCATTCACGAAGAGGGCCGGGCCCGCTTTTCGTAAAACCAACACCGCCATAATAAGTCCGAAGGCAAACAACAAAACTAATGGCCCTGCATAGGCCACAACCACACTCAATTTTATGGAAGCGATTCCGTAAATCACGATTAGATCGGCAAAAGAGCCACAGATCCGACCCATAATCTGGGTATCGATGTATTGCAGTCCCTTCGTTTTGTTTAACACCCATTTCAGCAATAGCCCCAAAATAAAGGCAAAAGAAAAGGCAGCAATACTATACCCTCCCAATAGGGGTTTGGTCCATTGGGTAAGATACATACCCCCAATGCCCACGGCCAAGGCCAACATCAGGTGCATAACAAAGGGGTCTATGGCGATATTGGAAAAAGTGGTTTTTCCCATGGGCCTTTGTTCCGAATTCGGGATCAGCCCCGTTCGTAAACTGGAGGGCAATTGGTTAAAATCCTTTAAATATTCGGTCTTTCCTTTCCTTACCGCCCATTGCACCATAAAGATTCCGCCTATGGTAGCTGAAAGTATGCCTACCGTGGCCGATGTCATGGCCAAACTTTTAGCATCTTCCCAATTGAGGTTAGTGGCCAAAGTATCGCCAATGGCCGCTGCGGTACCATGACCCCCAAAAAACCCGGCGGCCAATATAGAACCAAATCCAAAATTAATATCAGGATACAACCCACGTAAAAGGGTGAGTCCGAACAAAAGTCCCAAGCCCCATTGCAACACCAAAATAAAAATGGTGGAACCCCCCATCTGAAGGGTGTCACGCTGTAAGGCCTTCGCTTCTTTTTTATCAACCTTATGGGTAAAAGGTAGGGTGCCGAAAAGGAAAGCGATCATAATACCCGGATAGGTGCCTATTTGCTCGGAAAAGGCCAAATACCCGAAGCCATTGGGGCCGAAGGTCAAGGCCAAAAGCCCTGCAATGATACTGACCGGAATGAACAAACGTTGGAGAAAACCCAACTTTAAGCGCATAAAAAAGGCCAAAAAGATAAGAAGGGCGGCCAAACCCAAATCTTGGATAAAACTAAACTGCATCTATTTTCGATTATACCCAAGTAAGATAGCTAGTAATAGTTCTAATATCCAAAAATAGGGCCGGTTTCCCAGCCTGACAGGTTTCGATTCCCAGACCTGATAGGTTTCGTTTTCCAGACCTGACAGGTTTCCAAAACCTGTCAGGTCTATAAATTGCCTAGGTTTATCACTTCTTGCTTGGTCAAAAAGCGCCAATGGCCACGTGGTAGGTCTTTTTTGGTAAGGCCGGCAAAAACCACTCGATCCAATTTGATTACCTCATAACCCAAATGCTCGAAAATACGTCTTACGATACGGTTACGACCGCTATGGATCTGAATACCCACTTCCCTTTTTGGGGTATTGGCAATATAACTTACCTCATCTACCTCTACGGTGCCATCTTCTAAGGTGAGCCCTTCGCGAATGGCCCTAAGGTCGGCCGATGTCACGTTTTTATCCAACTCTACATGGTAGATCTTTCGAATGCCATGCTTGGGATGGGTAAGCACCTTGGCCAAATCGCCATCGTTGGTAAACAATAACAAGCCTGTGGTCTGACGGTCTAAGCGCCCCACCGGCAACAAGCGGTTATTGGAGGCCGAACTGACCAATTCCATTACCGTTCTGCGGCCTTTATCGTCGCTAGTAGTAGTTATAAACCCTTTAGGTTTGTTGAGCAATACATACTCCTTTTTCTCCGGTGTCAGTAAATTACCATCGAAACGAACCTTTTCGCCGGGCTGCACCCGATACCCCAATTCGGTAACCGGTTTTCCGTCTACGGTAACGCTACCGGCCGTTATATAGGTGTCGGCCTCACGACGGGAGCATACCCCGGCATTGGCAATATACTTATTGAGGCGAATGCCGCTTGGCACAGGGCCTTTGGCTTTTTTTTGTGGACTTGGTTTCGTTTGCTTTGGGCGGCCCCCAACTTTGGGTTTATTCACCTTCCCATAACTTGGCTTATTCGGAGCACCTCCGGTTTTCTTTCCGCCTTTTGCCCTACTTTTTCCCTCGCGCTGTGCCATATTGCTCAATTTCGGGCAAAGGTACGGTTTTAGAAAATAGATGATAGACCGCTTCCCTATTAGACAAAAGATAAAAGACCTAAAAAATTGGTATACGATATGTGATCGTTGTATTCTACCCAAAAAGGGTACAAACCTATGCGGCCTATACCCTTTTCATTCTAAAAATTCACAAACACTATTTTTTTCGCAACTCGGCCAATACTTCTTCAGTTGTATACACATGGCTCGAGATCATCCGGAAATTGGTCACCGCAGCGGCATAGCCATCCAATCCGGGTACTTGGGCCGCGGCAGTGGCATCTTTTACCACGGCTACGTCAAAACCATCCTCAACCAATTCACGCATATGGGACTCGGTACATAAGTTGGCCGACATACCGCCTAATATCACTTTGTCAATACCATATTTTCGCAATTGCAGACTTAAGTCGTTGGATTCCGGCCCATACACTTTATGCGGACTGGTAACAATTACATTCTCCCCGTCGATGTACTTCTTATAGCGATCTAACCAATCGGCGCCCGAGCCTTCGAAACCTTCTAGCGATAGGGCGTCTTTTCTATCGAACATATGAATACTGTGCATGAGTTTCTCTAAGGCGCCTTCCATTTTCCATCCGTGATCATGGGGATAATAATAGTGGGGCGATACAAACACCTTAATGTTCTTTTCTGCGGCAATCTTAAACAGGGATTCCAAGTTTTCTACCGTACCGTTTTCGGTAACGTTTTTACCTACTACCCCCCAAGTAACCCCATCGGGACTTAAAAAATCGTTTTGGGGGTCGGTAATGACAATGGCCGTGCGATCATCGATCGTAAAACCGGGATCCGGGATCTGGGCAAAGCTTTTAACCGTGGCCAAAAGGGCCATTCCTATGAATACTATTTTTTTCATCTTTACTATCATTTAAGTTGTTATTGTTTTTTGATAGTACAAAGATGCGACCGGCTTAGCCCGATTTGTTAGGACGGATTTCCTGAGGGGTTGCCAAAGTTTCCTATTTGGTATATGCTTCGAACAAATCTTCCCGAATATAGATGTCATCTGATCGGTGCATACTGAAATTATCGAAAATACTTACCATATCTTTTTTGGGTGATACATTCATCTGCCATAAGGTGCCTTCGGAATCACGGAACGAAAATCCACCGCTTGTTGCTCCATTATACCTCCTATTATTTATGATAATCGTTTTCAATATCTGGTATTCTTTGCCCACATATTCATAAAAAACAATGGAATCGGGGTGAATAGCCAATTTTTGTTTATAATACCCTCTAGTAAAATTAAAACTACGCATGTATCCAGCATATACCCAACGCCCTAACAAGGCCACACTATCTTTTTGCCGTAAGATGGCCCGAATGGAATCTACCTTAACTTGGCAGTCTTTGGCCAAGGGTGTATTTACCTTTTCCGCGGTACAGTAGTGGAACCCAACCAATGCTTGGCGAAGTTTACCTTCCTTTAAAAACTTTTGGGAGACCCTGGCCAAAGACTCCTGGTTATTTTCATCCGCAATTAGTTGTGCCTGCCCAAAAAATGAAAGCAGACCGAACAGAACCAGACTCAGGCACCATCGAATCATTTTATTGAAATTTAACCGTACTCTGCCGGTCACGATTTACTTGCAGTTGGGTTACATCGGGGCGGGAATAATGCCCTACGCAATCAAAATTCATACGTTCTTCGAGTACCCGATTAAAATCGAGCTCGGCATAAAAAATCCCTTCTTTTCCTATTTGGGGTGCTAGGATCCATTCCCCGTCCGGGCCGGCAATACAAGAGCCCCCATTGCCCAAAACCTTTGGGGCCTTCGCTAGTATCTTTTCTAAATGTGGGGTGTCTTCGGGGAAATCGGCATGGGTCATGGTGGCCCCGACCGAGATAACGTACGAACGCCCTTCACGAGCTACAAAACGGGTAATGTCTTGGGTATTGAAATCGTTGCCCGGCCATACGGCTATATGTAGGTTTTCGCCCTGACCATAGAGGGCGGCCCTGGGCAAGGGCATCCAGTTTTCCCAGCAATTCAGTCCGCCTACGGTAAAGTCTTTTAAGGGATGCACCCGAAGTCCGTTACCATCGCCCGGGGCCCAGGTCAACCTTTCGTCGTAGGTGGGTTGCAGTTTTCGGTGTACCGACCCAATTTCCCCTTGGGCATTAATATATACCAGACTACAATAAATACTATGGCCACCACGATCGGCGGCACGTTCCATTACCCCCAAATACAAGGCCATTTTATGGGTCTTGGCCAAGTCTTGTACCCCTTGCAGCTCTCCGGCCTCAATGTTTACGGCATTTCGCACATAATGGGCATGGATCTCTTTGTTTACCCGAGTATCCCAAGCGGCACCCTCGGTATAGGCTAACCAAAAGGGATAACCCGGTAAAAAGGCCTCGCCGAAAACCAATAGCTCGGTATTCTTGGCGGCGGCTTCCGCCATAGCTTCTTCTATTTTCTTTAGGGTTGCTTCCTTATCTAACCAAATAGGAGCTATCTGGGCCAAGCCCACTTTTAAAAGGGAATCGTTCATAAAAATCGATTGATCAATAAATCCATATCGATCAACAAAATACTAAAAACCCCCACAACTATAAGTACTTTTAAGATGTTGTGCAGCCAAACGAAATGCTTTTTCCGCGACGATTTCCACAATAAAAAGACACAAAAGGGCATCAACAACATGGCCGCACCAAAGTAATAGTCCATTCGCCCCACATGAAAACGACTGACCAAAGCCCAACAGGGAATCAAGGTCAATACGAACAAGGCAGTTACCATACCCTTTGAAAAAGGAACACCATAACGTATGGGTATGGTACTGTAGTTTTGGGCCATATCGCCAGCCATATTCTCGAGATCCTTGATCATATCGCGGGCCAAAATCAATAAAAAGAGGAAAACGGCATGTACGAATATTACCGTCTCAAAATTCTTATAATACACGAAGACGGCAAAAAACGGGGTGATGGCCAATACGGCAGACACCAAGTTGCCCAATAACGGCAATCGCTTTAGTTTATGGGAGTACAACCAAATTCCGAAAATATAGGAAGAAAAGAAGAATACTGCCCTGAACGACACATAAGAAGCACAGAATACGGCCAAAAAATTCAGTACGAAATAGCCCGTGATCTTAATACGTTGGGGTACCAAGCGATCTAACATACTCTTGCGGGGTTTGTTGATCAGGTCTTTTTCGGCATCGTAAAAATTGTTGATAATATAGCCCCCGGCAATGGTCAGGGCAGAAGCGGTGACCAGCATAAAAAGGTTCAGGTCAAACACCACCTTTTTAACCGGCCAATCGGGTGCCAAGATAAAAATGGCGGCCAAGTATTGGGCCAAGGTCACCATTAGGATATTGTACCCCCTTACGACCGAAAAAAGCCCAAAGACCCTAAGTATCCATACTTTTTGCCTTCGGGACAACATGTTTTTCTAGAAATTATAGACCACCTCGAGTTTGTAGTCCTTTAATTGTGATTTGGCCTTTTCAATATCTTCAGTAAAGCCCAAAATATAACCTCCGCCTCCGGAACCACATAACTTTAGATAATAATCGTTGGTCTCCAAGCCTTGTTTCCATAGACGATGGAACTCTTGGGGTATCATGGGTTTAAAATGATGCAAGACCACTTTAGACAGTTGCTTAACATTACCGAAAAGTGATTTTACATTGCCATTGATAAAATCTTCTACGCAGGCATCGGTATGTTTAATGAACTGGTCTTTTAGGGCATTGCGGAAGCCTTCTTGCTTCATTTTTTCCATAAAGATCTGTACCATCGGGGCCGTTTCACCCACGATACCACTATCCAATAAGAAAACCGCGCCCTTACCCTGTTTATGTTGCGAAGGAATACTGGCCGATTCTATATGGTTACCGGAATTGATCAGAATGGGTAGGCTTAAATAACTGTTCAAAGGATCTAAGCCCGAAGATTTACCATGGAAAAAAGATTCCATTTGCCCGAAGACGGACTTTAGTTGCAATAATTTATCGCGGGTCAGGTTCTCCAAAACCGTAATCTTGTCTTGGGCATATTTATCGTAGATAGCCGCCACCAAGGCACCACTACTACCCACCCCATAACCTTGCGGAATGGAACTATCGAAATACATGCCCTCGGCAATATCGGCCGTTAGGGTCTTAAGATCAAAACGCACCAAGTCGGGTTGCTCTTTTTCGAGTTGGGTCAGATACTGGGCGAAATCGGCTAAATAACCATTCGATTTCTTCGCCTGTTCCGTATCGCTACCCTCCTTTTTCAGGGCGCCTTTGTAAAAGTTGTACGGAATGGACAACCCTTTGGAGTCTTTGATAATTCCGTATTCCCCGAACAATAGGATCTTGGCGTAAAAAAGTGGACCTTTCATCTATTTCTTGCTATGAACTCAATTAGACTTTTTGAGTTCTATTACCGTAAGATAACGTTTTTCAATGAATTATATTCTTTGGGCACCGTTCCCTACATTATCGCAAATATACTGACCGTTCTCACAATAAGCAACCAATTCATCTTGAATGAATTGAATCACCGACGAACGGTTCGCTTCCGGATACAATAAATGTACATTGGCCCCGGCATCTAAAGTAAAACAGGCAGGTATCCCGGTTTCCTTTCTAAAGGCCCAAATACGGTTGATGATTTCCAAGGTTTGGGGCTGCATTAAAATAAAATAAGGGCTAGAGGCCATCATCATAGCATGCAGGGTAAGAGCCTCACTCTCTACCAAGGCTATAAAAGCCGTTAAATCGCCCGAAGCGAAAATCGATTGTAAGGCATCAAGATTATGATGTGCCTGGGCAAACCTACTTTCGGCATAGGGGTGCCCATGCATAAGGCCATGGCCAACGGTACTACTCACCGCTTTTTGGCCTTTGTGTACCAACAAAACGGTATCTTGATAGGTTTGGAACACCTCATGCACTGGAAAGGGATAAGGAATACCAAAAAGGTCGCTACTCCCCCCAATATGTGCGGTGGCTCCCCAGGTCACCAAATTGCCCCGCACACTTCTACAGGCACTACCCGACCCCAAACGGGCCAAAAAAGAAGCTTTTTGATAAAAGTGATCGTCCGTGATCTCGGGAATCAAGGCCTTCTCCAAACTCATGATATTCAAGGCCAAGGCGGCCATACCACTTGCTGAGGAGGCAATGCCGCTACTGTGCGGAAAACTATTGGCGCTATCTATGGTAAAATGATGCTGCTGAATATAGGGACAATAGGGAAGGATACGCTCAAAAAAGGTTTGGATCTTGGGCCTAAAGGCATCTTTGGGCCGGCTTTCGAACAAAAAATCGAATGAAAAGGTATCGCTGGTGCCCTGCTTTTTCGCAAACCCCATGGTTGTGGTTGTGGCACATTTCTCCAAGGTAAAACTAACCGATGGGTTGGCCGGAATCTGGCCATCTCGTTTACCCCAGTACTTTACCAAGGCAATGTTCGAAGGGGCTTTCCAAGTGGCTTCCCCAACATAGACCCCGTCGGTTTTTGGGGCCTTAAAAGATTCAGCTTGCATGCAATTTGGCTTTGCACAAAGATAAGGTAACTCTGTAGCCTCTCCCATCCCAAAACAAGCATACATGAAAAATTTATTATTTTTAAAGGAATCCCATTCTATGCATCCTTATTTAAAAAGACAATTGACCTTTAGCGTAGTTTGTGTAGGCGCCTGCCTACTGGTGGGCTACCTGTCTAGCATAGCTACCGATGCCGGTATGGGTTCGTGGTATGCCCAATTGAACAAACCGAGGTTTACCCCGCCCAATTGGATTTTCGGGCCTGTTTGGGGGTTACTTTATATCTGTATGGGGATTTCCGTAGCCTTGGTCTGGGCCAAGGGATTCCATCATATTTGGGTAAAGACCGCCATGTACCACTTTATCTTTCAATTGCTGTTCAATGCGCTATGGAGCCTGACCTTTTTTGGCCTTCATGCCTTGTTCGCTTCCCTTTTGGTGATCATAACCTTACTTTTTTTAATCGGTTTTACGATAAAATGGTTTCGGGTGGTAGACAAAAGGGCAGCCCTGCTTTTGGCACCCTATATGGCATGGGTGGCCTTTGCAACCTTCTTGAATTTCAGGATCTGGATGCTGAATTAAATCGCGGCCATACCTAACATGGTGGTCATGGTACGTAAATTACGAGTGGTCATTGAGACCCCTAGTTTTTTCTCAAAGAAGGCATGGTTTAGCTTGGCCTTGCCAGTTCCTTTCGGATATATGGCGTAAATACAGTTACCAACAATGTTGAAGTGTTCATCGGGATAGGAAATAGCTTCAAGTGCCAACAATTTTTCTGGCGTTGGGATATTGGACAGAATACTAAAATATACCGGGGCCGAAACCATAAGTTCGGTTCCTAAATAGGGATTAGAGGCTAAAATGCGTTCTACATCTTTGGGCAACAACACCATAACCGGAACTTCAAACCCAAAGTGATCAAAAATCAATTGGGTCAGGTTTTGGGCATGCTTACCGGCATCCAACTCTTTTGATGCGAATACCAGGTTACCACTCTGAATATAGGTCCGTACTTCGGCATATCCCGCTTGGGCGAGCACTTGCCTTAGTTCGGCCATTTTTATGATACGATGCCCCCCTACATTGATTCCCCTTAAAAAAGCGATAAACTTCTGCATGGCTTTATAGGTCTTTGGCTAGGGCTTGAGCTACCATATAGCCCCCGGTCCAGGCGTTTTGAAAATTATACCCACCAGTTATGGCGTCGATATCCAATACCTCTCCAGCAAAATAGAGTCCGGGACAGCGCTTACTGGAAAACGTCTTAAAATCTATCTCTTTTAAAGCTACACCCCCAGCAGTTACGAACTCTTCTTTAAAGGTGCTTTTTCCCTGAATATGGAATGTACTTTCCTTCAAATGATTGGCCAAAGCCCGCAAAGCTTTATTCGATAATTCACCCCAAGTCTGGGCCCCATCGATTTCGACTGCCCCAAGCATAGCCAACCATAAACGTTTAGGTGTGGTTATTGGCATTTGTTTCCCCACGGATTTTTTGGGTGATTTTTTCCGTAACACGAACAATTGCTCTTCCAGTTGGGCCAAGGAAAATTCAGGTACCCAGTCTACAAAAAGGTTGAACTGATAGTCAATACCAGCCAAATGTCTTGCCCCCCAGGCCGATAACTTTAAAACGGCCGGGCCACTAAAACCCCAATGGGTAATCAATAATGGGCCTTCGGCTTCAAGGCTTTCGGAAATGGCCTTGTGTTTTATTTTAAGATGTACCCCATGGGAGATTCCTGGGAGCTCGCTAACCCAAGATCCCTTACAATTAAAGGTAAATAAAGATGGTACGGGCGGCACAATGGAATGCCCCAAACACTGTATCATTTTCCAGACCTTTGGACTCGCTCCCGTGGCAACCACCACATTTTTGGCCCCAAAAGTCTTTGAGTTAGTGATCACACTCCATGAAGCTGGGTTTTCTTCCCAAAACAAATCGACCACCACTTGCTGACGCATTACGGTTACCCCATGATTATGGGCCAGACCGGTTAGACAATCGATAATACTTTGCGAACTGTCGCTCTCGGGAAACACCCGGCCATCGTCTTCAATTTTTAAGGGCACTCCGTTTTCCTCGAAAAAGCCCATGGTATCGTCACTACAAAAACTATGAAATGGCCCTCGCAATTCTTTACGCCCACGCGGATAACCCAAAACCATGTCTCGTGGGTCAAAAGCGGCATGGGTCACATTACAACGGCCACCCCCAGACACTTTGACCTTGGCCAAAACCTCCTTCGATTTTTCTAAGATAAGAATAGATGCTTCGGGGCGCTGTTCCGCCAATTGCACAGCGGTAAAAAAACCGGCCGCCCCGCCCCCAATGATAATGCAGTCGTACATTTACGGATTAACGCGTTCCGGGAAATCGGAGATGATACCATCTACCCCGAAATCCTTCATTTTTTGGATATCCTTGGGTTCGTTTACTGTCCAGGTAAACACCTTTAGACCGGCCTGTTGCATTTGGGCCACATTTTCGGCCGTTAGGGTTTTGTAGTTCGGGTTTATTGCCACGGCTTTTAGCTCGTTGGCCACATCTAGGGCCTCTATGGGATCTTTACCAGTAAGCACGGCTATCGGTATATCGCGGTTGGCCTTGCGCATGGCACGAAGTTCGTCCCAATTGAAGCTTGAAATAACGAACTTGTCCAAAGACCATTTCTTTTCCTTTAAATAGTAATTGACGATATGGTTGACCTTATCGGCCGTATCCGTCCCTTTGAGTTCGATATTCAGCTGTACCTTATCATCCAAAGCCTTTAAAACGTCTTGCAGATAGGGAATCCTTTCGTTTCCGTGCAAAATTACTTTGCGTAGGTCATACGCATAGTACTCTTCTATAGGGCCCCCGGCATTACTTAACTTATCCAAGGTCTTATCATGAAACACAACGATTTCCCCACTTTTTATACGGAAAACATCGATTTCGATCATATCGGCACCCAAGGCCATGGCCTTATGGACCGAAGGAATGGTATTTTCCATTTCATGGCCCATGGCACCCCTATGGCCAATGGCCAGTACCTTTTCTTCTTTACAAGACCCCAATATCAATATGAAAACCAAGGCGATCGGCAAGTATATTCCTTTCATTTTGCAGTATCTAAAGTTTAGGGTTGCTAATATAAAATAAAGCCTGTAAACTACCTCGGGGCAATCCCGATGGTTATCGAGACCCGAGGTATGCTACAAGTAGCTTTATTTCCGTAATGAGACCGGCTGCCGGTAGGCAGGATTATCACCCCTAAATTTGGTTAAGGGGTAGACTCCCTCTCGATCAAGGTGGCCTTTAATATTTCGGTGGTGTAGGTCTCTTCTTCCTGCTCGCTCTCGATTTTGTTGATCAACATACGGGCGGCATGTTCCCCCATAAGTTCCCCGTGCTGATCCACCGATGTAAGGCTCGGATTGGCATACTTTGAAAGTAGTCCGTCGGTAAAACCGATAAAGGCGATATCTTCCGGCACTTTATAACCTTTGCGTTGCGCCATTTTCATGGCCCGGACGGCAAAAATCTCGTTCACCGTTACAATGGCATCTACCTTTTGGGTCTCTAAAAAAGCATTTACGGCTTCCTCATCGAATTGCATCTGGGACATGGGCAGTATCAAATTCTCGTCAATAGAAATACCGGCCTCAGTGAGGGCTTCTTTATAGCCTTCCATTCGATCGTGTACCATGATCAAATAATCGTCGGAGGTAATGACCCCAATACGTTTACGCCCACTATCTATCAGCTTCTTGACCGCCATATAGGCTGCCTCACGATCTCCGATAACCACCTTGTCGCAAACCACCTCATCGGTAGTTCGATCAAACAAGACCAAGGGAATGCCTTGATCGGTGACTTCCTTTAAATGGTTATAATCGTCTTTCATCATGGTTTCCATGGACAAAGACATGATAAAACCATCGATACTGCCGTTGGCCAACATTTCCATATTGATAACCTCTTTATCGAAGGATTCGTCGGATAAACAAACGATTACATTATAGCCTTTTGCATTGGCGTAAAGCTCTACACCCCGTACACAGGTCGTAAAAAAATGGTGCACGATATTGGGTATGATCACCCCAATATTTCGCGACCTCTTATTCTTCAGGCTAATGGCAATATTATTGGGTCTATAATTGTACAATTTGGCAAAGGCCTGGATGCGCTCTTTGGTATCGCGACTTATTTCCTCACTGTTTTTCAAGGCTTTGGAAACCGTTGAAATGGAAACCCCCAACTCCCGGGCAATATCCTTTAAGGTTATTTTCTGCTTCATATACCTTTGCTTTTAAAGACTGGCTAAAAATAAGATTAAATTCAAGGATATACACACCTGTTGTACGGAAAGCACCTAGAAGACCACCAACCGCATTAAAACTTCCAATACAAAAGCCTGTCACCTTTCTGCGGGAAGATCCATAATTTCATCTAATAGTCGGACACGTAAACCCGTCTTCCCTTGATTTCGCAAAGACACTTCATCTTGGGTCTTTGACAAGGTGATGATATGCCCCCGAAAGTTGATCTTAAAGGAATAACTGTGCCAATTGGCAGGAATATTGGGGTCGAAGCACAACATGCCATCTTTCACGCGCATACCCCCAAACCCTTCGACGATACTCATCCAAGTACCAGCCATAGAGGTAATATGCAAGCCCTCTTCCACTTCTTTATTATAATCGTCCAGATCGAGTCTAGAGGTACGCAAATAAAAGGCATAGGCCTGTTCAACCTTATCCAATCGGGAAGCCAAGATGCTGTGCACGCAAGGGGAAAGGGAAGACTCATGTACCGTAAAGGGCTCATAAAACTCAAAATGTTTTTTATGGTCCTCCCAGGAGAAATGTTCCTCAAAAAAATAGAATCCTTGTAATACATCGGCCTGTTTGATATAGGGTGAACGCAAAATTCGGTCCCAACTCCATTTTTGATTAATGGGCCGCTGCGATGGATCCAAGTCGGAAACAGGTATAAGTTCCTTATCTAGAAAACCATCTTGCTGCAAATACACCCCATGGGTTTCCGAGGCTGGGAAGTAGATGTTTTGTGCTATTTCTTCCCATTGGCCCGGTTCATGTTCTTCCAGCTTGGTTTTCTTTACAATCCGCTCATAATCCTCGCTATACTTTTTCGATACCAACTGCAGTTGTTCCTTGGCATATAGCAGACACCATTGTGCCAAATAATTGGTATACCAGTTGTTATTTACATTGTTCTCATATTCGTTGGGACCCGTTACCCCCAACATCACATATTGGCTCCTCGGTTCTGAAAAGGAGACTCGTTGTGCCCAAAAACGGGCAATGCCCACCAGAACCTCCAAACCCATTTCAGGGATATAGGTCAGGTCGTTGGTATATCGTGTGTAATTATAAATAGCGAAGGCAATGGCTCCGTTCCTATGTATTTCCTCAAAGGTGATTTCCCATTCGTTATGGCATTCCTCGCCATTCATGGTTACCATGGGATAGAGGGCCGCCCCCCCATCGAACCCTAACTTTTCGGCGTTTTCAAGCGCTTTCGGGAGCTGCTTGAATCGGTATTCTAACAGATTCCGGGCCACTTCTTGGTTTTTGGTGGCCATATAAAAGGGAATACAGTAGGCCTCGGTATCCCAATAAGTACTTCCTCCATATTTTTCGCCGGTAAAGCCCTTGGGACCAATATTCAACTTTGGATCATTACCCAAATAAGTCTGGTTTAGCTGAAAAATATTGAAGCGAATACCTTGTTGCGCCTTAAGATCGCCCACGATCTCGATATCGGCCGTATCCCAAATCGATTGCCAGGCCAAGACTTGTTGCACTAAAAGCGTATCAAAACCCATCTCCAAGGCTGTATCCAAAATTTGGTTGGCTGTTGGTATCAGATTTTCTTTGGCATAACGCCGATCGGACACATACCCGCCGAACTTATATAGCTTTAGGGTCTCGTTTTTTTCCATATCGAGCTCATACGCATGCCCTAAGCGTTCCCCTGCCAATACGGTTTCAGGGGCGGAAGATATCCAGTTGCCTTCATGACAGAGTCTGTTAGCCATAAAACTACACACATGAAACTCGGTTTTTAGGGTATACGCCTTAAGGAAAGCCCGTTCACCTTGACTTTCCATAGCCGTTTGGTTCCAAAACTTGTCGTCCCAATTACTGTCTTCGTTGGTTATACCGCCATCGAGATAGGGTTCCAATCGAATTTTATGCGCCCCATCTAAAACCTGGATGGTATAGGAAATGGCCCCGAGTTCTTCCAATTTCAAACTTAGAAAACGTTTCACCGAAACCGAAAGCTGGGCTCCATTGGACATAGTGGCCTTGAATGAACGTTGGTACCAACCCTCACGCATATTCAATTCGCGCCGGAAGTCGGTTACTTGGGTACAGCTATTTAAATCGAACGGTTCCCCGTCAACCCAAATATCTATCCCTATCCAATTGGGGGCATTCAATACTTTGGCGAAATATTCGGGATAGCCGTTTTTCCACCAACCCACTTTGGTCTTATCGGGATAATATACCCCTGCTATATAACTTCCTTGAAAACTTGGCCCTGTATAGGTTTCCTCAAAATTGGCCCGTTGCCCCATGGCCCCGTTCCCTAGGCTGAACAAACTTTCCGACGATTTGACCCGGGCCGCATCAAAACCTTCCTCTATAATAGACCAGGCATTGGGTTTAATATAATCTTGATTCATTTTTCTAGGCTTCCATTAATCCTTTTAAAAAAACTTGGGGCATTTCGTTAAAATCGCGAAAGACGGTATGGGCATGGCCCAAATCTTCCTTTTTACCAATCCCAACCGAATACATACCTCCGCTATTGGCCGCGGTAACACCTGCCTTCGCATCTTCGAAAACCACGCAATGCTCGGCCGGAACCCCTAAATGTTGGGCTGCGGTCAAAAACACCTCGGGATCAGGCTTTGGGGCTGTTACATCATTTCCGTCCACTATGGCATCAAAGAGGGGGCTCAGCTTCATTTTATCTAATATCAAACGGGCATTTTTACTGGCCGAGCCCAATGCAATCTTGGCCCCGGCCCCTTTTAGGAACAACAAAGTCTCTTGTACTTTGGGCAACACATCGCCCGGCCCCATTTGGGCGATATGTGCCAAATAATCGGTATTCTTTTGTTCCATTAAGGTCTTGAAAGTATCTTCATCTATTTGGGTTTGCCCCCATTCGAGTATCAATCGCAAGGATCGTTCGCGGCTCACACCCTTTAAGTTCTCGTTCTGTGCCAGGCTCAGATCAAAACCCAGACTTTGGGCCGTTTTTCGCCAAGCCAAATAATGGTACTTGGCCGTATCTACGATTACCCCATCCAAATCAAAAATAAATCCGCTATATCCCATATATCAATCTTGTTGCACTACTTCATCTACATCATTCACCTTACCGACCAACAAAGCGGCCAATAGAAAACTAAACCCACTCAACATTAGGGCGAAAATGGCTTGGTCGCCATACACATATTTTACCAAAGCCCCCCCTATCAAGGCATTGATAATTTGGGGGATTACTATAAAAAAATTAAAAATGCCCATATATACCCCCATTTTACGCGGGTTTATACTTCCTCCCAAAATGGCATAGGGCATGGCCAGAATACTGGCCCAGGCGACCCCAACCCCGACCATGGAAAGTATCAACCAGTTTTTATCGGGCATAATATAGATGGATAAAAGGCCTAGCCCTCCGATTATCAAAGACAGAGCATGCGTACGTTTCCGTCCTATTTTTTTAGCTATGGTCGGCAGTGCAAAGGCATACAGGGCCGATACCAGATTGTACACCCCGAACAATATGCCGACCCAATCGCCTGCCTCTTGAAAGCCAGTACTACTAGTATCTTCTTTTGGCAAACCATAAATATGTTGGGCAATGGCCGGTGTCGAATACACCCACATACCAAAAAGTCCGAACCATGAAAAAAACTGTACCCAGCTCAATTGACGCATGGTCTGGGGCATTTTTTTAAAGTCTTCGAAGATATCCCATAGCCTGGCCTCTTTAACAGACTCGTTTTCCGTTTCTTTTCCTGAAAAAGCATCCAATTCTTGTGGGGTATACTCCTTGGTACTATAGACCGTCCAAAGGATAGTACCAACCAAAAAAGCGGCACCAATTATAAACGACCAAACGAGGTGTTGGGGAACACTTCCCGCTTCACTGACATTCTCAACACCGAAAAAATCATGTAGAATAATAGGCAACCAAGAGCCAAGAACCGCCCCTATCCCAATCAAAACCGTTTGAATTCCATATCCAACAGTTCGCTGGTCGGAGCGCAGGTTATCGGCTACCAAAGCACGAAAAGGTTCCATGGCAATATTAAAAGAAGCATCCATGATCATAAGCATGCCCGCCCCAACCCATAGCGCCGGTAAGAAGGCTATAAACATGTCGGCCTGCGGCAAAAGCACCAATCCAATAGAAGCTAAAAAGGCCCCGAGCATAAAGAAGGGTTTTCGCCGGCCCAGTTTGGTCCAGGTCTTATCGGAATAGTGCCCTACTATGGGCTGAACGATCAAACCGGTCAATGGTGCGATTAGCCAAAACCAGCCTAAATGATGTACATCGGCACCAAAACCCTGCAAAATTCTACTGGCATTGGCATTCTGAAGGGCAAAGCCCATTTGAATCCCCAGAAAGCCGAAACTCATGTTCCAGATCTCCCAAAATCCCATTCGACGTTTTTCCATGGCAAATTCGTATTAACATTTCTTTTCGCTAACGATCAGCCCAATAAGAAATGGATTATAAATACGATAAGTGCAGTGACTTATCAAAACATATGTTCAGGTGAGAAGTAAGAACAAACGCTTTGACCAGTCCAAAGATATGGATTTTAATCAAATAGGTTTTAATGTAGACCCTATCAGGTGACTTTTATGGCAACGGCCGTAGATTCCCTTTTAACCAAATCGGCCTGGATAACTTGAGTGGTAAAGGCCAAATCGGAATCAGACTCCAAGCGATCGATAAGCATTTGCGCCGCGGTCTGGCCCATATCGTAGCCATGCTGCACCACTGTGGTTAGACTTGGAGAGAATTGTTGCGAGAGAATACCGTCGGTAAAACCAACTACGGCCACATCTTTAGGTACACGCAACCCCTTTTTTTGCGCTGCCTTAATAGCCGATACCGCAAAAAGTTCATTAACCCCAAAGACCCCGTCAAATTCAATTTTCGACAGAAATTCCTGGATTTCGGACACACAAGTATCCATATCCTCTATCTTCAGGATCAGCTGATCATCAACTTCAATACCAACATTTTTTAAAGCATTCATATACCCACGGGTTCGCTCACAACCCACACTAACATAGTCAACGGTGGTAACCAGTGCCACGCGTTTACACCCCCGATCCAATAAATGGGTTACCGCCTTTTTGGCCGCTAGGGCATCGTCGATTACCACTTTATCGCACATGACCTCATCGGTAATACGGTCAAACAAGGTCACAGGCATACCTTGGTCCATGACCTCCTGTAAATGCCTATAATCTTTCTTTCGCAAGGTGCCCTTGGATAACGAAAGTATAAAGCCATCGATACGACCATTGGCCAACATCTCCATATTATTCACCTCTTGCTCAAAAGATTCGTTAGACAGGCAAACCACAACATTATAACCCTGGGCATTGGCCACTTTTTCTACGCCACTGACCAGGGTGGTGAAAAAATGATGCACGATCTCAGGTACGACTACCGCAATATTCTTGGTGCGCCTATTCTGTAAACTAATGGCTATTGTATTGGGCTTATAGTTATATAGTTTGGCAAAGGCCTTTACCTTGTCTCGGGTATCTTGGCTAATCTCCTTACTATCTCTAAGGGCTTTTGAAGCCGTTGAAACCGAAATATCGAGCTCCTTGGCTATTTGTTTTAAGGTCACCCTTTTTTTCATGAAGTACGTTTTGAGGATACGGAAAGGTAGTCCATTTACCCAAAACAACCCCATAAAAACAAAAAGTTCTCCACACGAAAACGCTTTCGTTGTTTATTTCCCACAAAACCAAGGCCATAATTAAATATATTGCCATAGAGAAGTAGGAACATTCCTTTTACCGAAACAACCAACTGCACCCAAACGTTAGTTTCAAAAGTTTTTAGACCAACGAAAAATACATTCGCAACTTTCACTTTCGAATAAAATCACTATATTTCCATAATTATTGCATTTTTCGCAATAATACAAGCCAACCAATTTAGTTCTTAAAATCTTCAGAGCTATTTTTATCAATCCGGCAAACCAAAAAGTTATCAACACGAAACCGTTTTAGTTGATTGTTTCGGATGAATTGCAAACCCATTAACGTTTTTTTTACATAAGTTTAACCGTTGTAACTCAAATTAACTACACTTTAAATTAACTTTTTATGAAGATTACGCTACTGAAAAGTTTTTTGATGGTCGGCGCATTTTTATGTTTCGGCCTGATAAAAGCGCAAACGGTATCCGGTACCGTTTCCGATGCCAACGGCCCATTACCGGGGGCCAGTGTCCTGGTCAAGGGGACCACTACCGGTACCCAAACCGATTTTGATGGAAATTATACCTTGGAAGGCGTCTCAAGCGACGCAACTTTGGTGTTTAGCTATGTAGGTTTTAAAAGCCAAGAGATTGCCGTTGCCGGTCAATCGACCATTAACGTAACCCTGGAAGAAGATGCCGAAACTTTAGATGAAGTGGTAATTATCGGTTATGGTACCACCACGGTAAAAGATGCCACCGGGGCAGTAGCAGCCGTAACCTCTGAAGATTTTAACGGCGGGTTAATCTCTACCCCCGAACAACTGATCCAAGGTAAGACCGCCGGTGTTCAAATCGGACAGGCCAGTGGTGAACCTGGTGCCGGAGTTAGCATTCGTATTAGGGGATCCAACTCTATCCGTTCTAACAACAATCCTTTATTCGTAGTAGATGGAGTGCCTTTAACTGGTGAATCTACCACACCCGGCGGAGGTGATGTAATCAATGGCCCCAATACGGCCCGAAACCCCTTAAGTTTCTTAAACCCAAGTGACATTGAGAGCATGAGTATCTTAAAAGATGCTTCGGCCACGGCCATATACGGTTCTCGTGGTGCTAACGGGGTTGTTATCGTAACAACCAAAAGCGGTAAATCTGGCCGTGGTGGTGTTTGGGAATTCGATTCCAGTTTAAGTATTGCGAGCCCTGCGAATGAATATGACTTGTTCGATGGACCTACCTTTATTCAAAGAACGGCTGATCTCCGTAGTCCTGAAATTGCTGCTGCCAGTAATTTTGGCAATAATACGGACTGGCAAGATTATATTACCCGTACTACAACTTCACAAACACAAAACTTATCCTATTCGAACAACTATGGTAAGGGAAATGTACGAGGTACTTTCTCATACGGAAAACAGTTTGGGGTAATCCAAAAATCGTCCCAAGAACGTATTACCGGTCGCATTAATGCCGCACATCGCTTTTTGGACGACAAGTTAAGACTCAATTTACAAGCATCCATTTCACGTATTAATGATGAAGCACCACCAGTAAGTGCCGAATCGGGTTCAAGTGGCAACTTGATTGGTGCCGCTTATTCCGCCAACCCAACTTGGCCTTCTAACCCTGGATTCTTTTTAGAAGGAAACCAAATTAACCCTGCCAACTACTTGGCAAACTTCCAAGCGGAAACCCATACAAACAGGGAGTTGATCAATTTCTCTACCGAATATGATTTTACTCCTGAACTTACGGGTAAGGTAAATTTAGGGTATGACCATTCCGATGCCGAGGCCATCACTGCCGTTTCCGGTAACATTAACAACTTTAATAGGGTTTCGGGCAATGGACAATCGGCTTATAATACTTTAGAAGCCACCAGTAAACTTTTGGAGGCCACTTTGAACTATAAAAAACAATTCGACAATTCCAGTATAGACGCTATCGTAGGTTATACCTTTCAAGATTTCAGAAGGGAAGGTATCAATTCCCAAGGTTGGGGTTCCCCAACTACCGATTTGAACCGTATGGGTGAGCTATTGGAAGAAACCATTCGTGGTGCCCAAGGTGCCATAGATGGTTCTTACCAGCAATTTGGCTACGACAGCGGATCTACTTTCGTCAACCGATTGTTCCCTATTGACAATACGGGCACTATAGATAACAATTTCAAAAGAGGTTATGATGCTGCCTGGGGCGACACCTTCGACAATACGGACGAACTGCAATCATTCTTTGCCAGGGTAAATTACGACCTGAGCAACAAGTATCTCTTTACCGCTACGATTAGGGCCGATGGATCCTCTAGGTTTGGTGAAAATAACCAATACGGATACTTCCCTTCGGCTGCATTTGCTTGGAAAATGCACGAAGAAGATTTTATGGGCGATGCCTTTTCCACCTTTAAACTTAGGGTAGGTGCCGGTATCACAGGTAACCAAGAAGGTTTAGGATACGCACAATACCTCAAACGTCAACGTTATGCCCAACCCGGTATTACAGACAGCGGCACCATTGCCCGACCCGGTTTGGAAACCGTTGCCGTACAGAACCCGGACTTAAAATGGGAATCGACCCTAGATTTGAACTTCGGTATCGATTTTGGGGTAAATGCAGACCGATTAAGTGGTTCTGTGGATTTGTATAGAAAAGAGACCAGTGACCTATTGTTCCGTCAGGCCGCAGCAGCACCTGCAGCCGACCCTTTTGTTTTCAAAAACTTGGAAGACGGCGTCGTAATCAACCAAGGGGTTGAACTTTCGTTGAACTACGATTTTATACAACAAGAAGATGTTACCTTCAGCGCTGCTTTCAACATTGCCTATAATGATAACAAAGTAGAAGGTTTGAACGGAACTACCGCAGATTTCGGTGCCCTTCGCGGCCCAGGTCTTTCCGATGCCTTTGCCCAACGTTTAGGTGAAGGTATATCGTTGTTCTCTTTCTATATGGCAGAATATGCCGAAGATGCCAGCGGTAATCCGGATTTTGATCCCAGTGACAAAAAATTCGTAGGGGAAGACGCCTTACCCGATGTAACGTCAGGTCTATCGCTGAACCTTCGCGTTAAAAACTGGGATGCCTCGGCCTATTTTAATGGTCAGTTCGGATTCTCGGTATATAACAATACGGCAAATGCTTTCTTGAACTTGCCCACCTTCAATACCACAAGAAATGCCACCGATGAGGCTTTGAACAACAAATCGCAAGAAGTTTCAACCTTGTATTTGGAAAAAGGTGATTTTGTAAGATTACAGAATGCCTCCATAGGGTATAATGTTCCTTTAAGCGGCGAAGGCGCCCTTAAATCCCTTCGTATTTCAGCAACAGGACAAAACCTTTTCTTAATAACCGATTATAGCGGTTTGGATCCTGAAGTAAACTCTTCTACAGGTGATCTAGGAAGCGGCATACCAAGTGCTGGGATCGACTACACCTCATTCCCAAGACCTAGGGTATTCACACTTGGATTAAATGCCAGATTTTAATTAAAAAAAAATGACGATGAAATTCATAAACAAACATATAAAGCTTCTTGCTACATCTTGCCTTGGGGTATTGTTGGTGGTTTCCTGTACCGATCTTGAGGTTGAACAGACAGACTCCATACTTTCACCTAATTTTGAAGGCCTTAGCGCCGAAGAAGCATCAAGTACCCTTGATGGGGCATACAACTCTTTACGTGGTTATATTGGCTCACAGGGCGATTTATTTGCCTTAAGCGAGGTAACCGCCGATGCCTTATTGATTCCAACCCGAGGATCGGATTGGGGCGATAATGGTCTATGGCGTGAACTACACCAACACGCCTGGAAAACAGATCACCAGTTTATTGGAAATGTTTGGAACAATTGGAACCAATTGCAACTTACCGCAAGTGAAATATTGGACGAACGTTCACAATCATCAGCTGCAGACAGGGCGCAAGCCTCCTTTTTAAGAGGTCTTGCCGTATTCGTAATCTTAGATAATTTCGGACAGGTACCTTTCCGTGACACGGCAGCACCACCCTTAGAGGATCCTGCCGTACTTACCGGACAGGCCGCCGTAGACTTCATTATTGCCGATTTAAATGCGGCCATTTCCGGTCTTCCAAGCGATGGTGCCGGTAGCGACAATAGTAGGGCCACGCAATCTGCCGCTCGTTATCTATTGGCCAAGGTAATGTTGAACAAACATATTTACTTAGGTAATGGTTCTGCCGATAATGCCGACATGGCTCAGGTAATCTCTTTGGTTGAAGCTATCGAATCCGATGGTTACGAATTGGTAGAAGGATACTTCGACATTTTTAAGAGTGATGCCGACAACGAAACCATTTGGTACGTACCCACTTCCGTTGGTAACCGTATCTTCAACACCTTACATTACAACTCTACCAATCTTGGCGGAGGGGGCTGGAACGGATTTAGTACCCTAGCCGAATATTACGATCTTTTCGAAGGGGACCCCAATAGTAACCCTGAAGGTGGTGACCAAGAAGAACGCCGAGGCTATGTGCCTACTGCCGGTATTCCAATTGCAGATGCACCTCCTGGTTCAAAAGACGATGACCCTGCCGATGGCTTTGCCGATGGCTCCAATGTGGGTTACGGTTTCTTGATCGGACAACAATATGCTTTGGACGGCAGTGCCTTGACCGATAGGAACGGACAACCCCTGGCCTTTGAAAGGGACTTTGTAAACGCAGCCAATGGTTCGGCTAGTTTAACCGATAATAACGAGGTTACCGGAATTAGGGTCATCAAATACAACCCAACATTTGGTGCCTTTGCCGAACATGAGATTTTCTTCAGATATTCAGATGCCTATTTGATGAAAGCCGAGGCCATGATGCGTTCTGGACAAGATGTGACCGCTATGATCAATGTTTTACGTGAGTTAAGAAAAGCCACTCCTTTGGCATCGGTATCTGAACAAGATCTATTGGACGAAAGAGCCCGTGAATTGTATGCCGAATTCTGGAGAAGAAATGACTTGATCCGTTTTGGTCAGTATACACGTGATTGGGATTTTAAAAACGCTGACGCTGTAAATAATGCAGACAGACAGCTGTTCCCGATTCCGGCCAGTCAAGTAATCTTGAATCCAAACTTGGTTCAGAACCCGGGTTACTAAACCTTTGTTATAGACTTAAAAAACAAAGGCTACTTCGGTGGCCTTTGTTCTTTTTGGTTTTTATTCCATGTCCTAGGGCAAAGGGCGCTTATCATAGCCCAACCCTTTTGACGGTTTTCCTCACGGTACCACAAAACCAACTTACCAACGTAACGCCTAATCCGGAATTCCTTTTAATTTTTTCCGAATTATCGCCAAGATTATTATTTTCATTACCGCTTGATTTTTACAGCGGTTAACCCAATTCTTTAGTCGCTGATTAGGTAAGCTATGAACAGACACTTTATGAAAATCTTCAATAAATCCCTGCTAGGCCTTTGCGCCATTATATTGATTGCCTTCTCATGCAAGGAACAATCGGAAATGGCAGCATCGGCACCAAAAACAACGCCACTATTCAGTCTTTTATCTTCTGAACAAACCGGAATAGACTTTGTAAACGCGATTGAAAACCAAAAGCAATTCAACATTTTCAAATACCGGAATTTTTATAACGGTGGGGGCGTAGCCATAGGCGACATTAATAACGACGGTCTGGCCGATGTTTACCTCACCGGAAACATGGAAACGAACAAACTCTACCTGAACAAAGGCAATATGCAGTTCGAAGATATTACCGAAAAGGCCGGAGTGGGTGGCAATAAACCCTGGTCTACCGGTGTGGCCATGGCCGATGTAAATGGCGACGGACTTTTAGATATCTATGTAAGTAATGCCGGAAATATGGAAGGCGATAACCACGATAATGACCTCTATATTAATAATGGTGATTTAAGTTTTACCGAAAAAGCCGCGGAATACAATTTGGCTAAAACCGGCTTTTCTACCCACGCCTCTTTCTTCGATTATGATTTAGATGGGGATCTCGACGCCTATATCCTCAACAACAGTAATATTCCCGTAAGTAGTTTGGGCTATGCCGAACAACGCGATACCCGTGCGCAGGATTGGGAAAACGTACCCAAGATTTTTAGGGGTGTCGGTGATATGCTTTTACGCAATGACGATGGCAAATTCGTAGACGTTAGTGAAGATGCCGGAATTTACGGAAGCCTGATTGGATTCGGACTCGGGGTATTGGTAAGCGACATCAATGGCGATCTTTACCCCGATATATATGTGTCCAACGATTTTTATGAAAGGGATTATCTCTATATCAATAACCAAGATGGCACCTTTACCGAAGATATCAAAAATTGGACTTCCCACCTATGCCTTTCGGCAATGGGGGTAGATATGGCCGATATAAACAACGATGGCCATACCGATATCTTTATTACCGATATGCTCCCAGATGGAGACGAGAGGGTAAAATCGGTTATGGAGTTCGATGGTTATAACGTTTTCAAACTCAAGCAGAGTAAAGATTTTTACCAACAATACATTCAAAACACCCTTCAGTTAAACAATGGCAACCAGTCTTTTTCTGAGGTAGCCTATTTTAGTGGGGTATCGGCCACCGATTGGAGTTGGGCCGGACTCATGTTCGATATGGACAACGATGGGTATCGCGATATTTATGTGACCAATGGTATAAATCATGACCTTACCGATCTCGATTTTGTGGATTTTTTCGCTAATGAGATTATTCAAAAAATGGCGCTTACCGGTAAAAAACAAGCCATAGACTCTATTATAGATAAAATGCCCGTGGCTCCGCAACCCAACTATGCTTTTAAGAACAATGGCGATATAACCTTTACCAACTTGGCTCAGGAATGGGGTTTGGGCGACCCAAGTAAATCCAATGGTGCTGCTTATGGCGATTTAGACAACGATGGCGACCTAGATTTGGTGGTCAACAATGTAAATATGCCCGTTTTTGTCTACGAAAACCATACCGATGTCCAAACGGACAACCACTTTTTAAAAATCAAACTTTCGGGTGAAGGGAAAAACCCCTTTGCCATTGGTAGTACCGTAAAGCTATATACCCAAGGTCAAATCTTAATGCAAGAACAAGTGCCTTCCCGAGGATTTCAATCGTCTATGGATTATGTAATGACCATAGGCTTGGGCAAATTTACTACTGTTGATTCACTTCGTGTGGTTTGGCCCAATGGTACCACCGAACTCATGACCAACATTGCCGCAGACCAAACCCTTAGTCTAGCGCAGATAAATGCGAAAAAGGAATCCATTCCTACACTTGTAAAAAAATCCCCAACCCTGCTCAAAGAAGTTACAAACCCAGCGTTGGCAACCCATAAAGAAAACCATTACAACGATTTTGACTATGAGGGCCTCATTTCAAAAAAGCTCTCTCAAGAAGGCCCAGCCATGACCACGGCAGATGTGGATGGAGACGGTCATGAAGACGTATTTATTGGAGGTGCAAAAAACCAAAGGGCACAACTCTATTTGCATAGCGGCCAAGGAAAATTGATACCTAAAGCAAATGAAATATTCGACAAGGATAAAGATTTTGAAGATACGGCAGCAGCTTTTTTAGATGCCGATTCCGATGGTGATTTAGACTTAGTTGTTGGTAGTGGTGGTAACGAAGTGGGACAGGAACAAAACTATATTTTGCGACTATATCTAAATGATGGCAAAGGCAACTTTACCACTAGCGATCAACGCTTGCCCAGTACCTTTAAAAATATTTCGGTAATAGCCCCCTACGATTTCGATGGCGATGGTGATACCGATGTGTTTGTGGGATCTAGAAGTGTCGTAGGCACCTATGGCATAGACCCTGACCATCTATTGTTGGAAAATCAAGGCAACGGAAGTTTTAACGATATCACCGAAAAAGCGGCGTTCCCAACTAAAAAGGCCGGTATGGTTACAGATGCCATTTGGGCCGATATGGATGGCGATGGCAAGCAAGACCTTATAACCGTCTCGGAATGGGGCACCCCTAAAATATTTCGCAATAATGGCAGGCGCTTGGGTAAATTCAGTTCTAGCCTAGACAGTTTAAACGGTTGGTGGCATACCCTTGAGGCAGCGGACCTTGACAATGACGGCGACCTTGATCTGGTATTGGGCAACCAAGGGAACAACATACCCTATAAACCCGCCCAAGGCAAACCTATGAAAATGTGGGTCAACGATTTCGACGATAACGGGACCATAGAGCAAATCGTAACCCAACATAAAAACGGCCAAGATTATCCACTTCATCAAAAAAGCGAATTGACGGCACAGATCGTCTCTTTAAAAAAGCAAAACCTAAAAGCATCCGACTACGCCAAAAGAAGTATCGATGGCCTGTTCGAGGCCTCCATATTAGAGAATGCCATAGTAAAGGCTGTAGAAACGCCTTTCTCGGTAATTGCTATTAACGATGGCCAGGGTCATTTCCGGATACAAAAGCTGCCCACTAGGGTACAGTTGTCCTGTGTTTGTGATATTAGCTGTCGCGATATTAACCAAGATGGCCTTTTAGATATCATCTTAGGCGGCAACAATTTTGAATTCAAACCCCAATATTCCAGACTCGATGCCAATTACGGCAGTGTACTCTTAGGCAAAGGCAATATGGAGTTCGAGTGGCAAGATTACAACCGTAGTGGTTTCTTTATTCGAGATGAAATGAAGCATCTAGAATCGTTTAGTGACAAACAGGGCAACGTATTCTTAATTGCGGCCATTAACGATAATAAACCAAGGGTATATGGCTTGGCGAATTAGGGCACTTATCTCGGGCTTGGCCTTTATCGGCCTTTCTTCCTGCGGCCCCGAAGAGGGATCACTTTTCGAATCCCGATCTGCAAAATCTTCGGGTATTTCATTTGAAAACACCCAGACCCCAACGGAAGATCTTAACATACTGGATTACCTTTATTTTTACAATGGTGGGGGTGTCGCCTTAGGCGATATCAACAACGACGGTTTGGTAGATGTTTTCCTTAGTGGAAACCAAACCCCTAATGCCTTATACCTAAACCAAGGCAATCTACAATTTGAGGATATTTCGCAAACCGCTGGCGTGCAAGGCCAAAGTAGTTGGAACACAGGAGCCACTATGGCCGATGTTAACGGCGACGGGCTTTTGGATATCTATGTTTGTGCCGTAGTCGGGTTAAACGGTTTTGACGGCCATAACGAACTTTATGTAAACCAAGGAAACGGCAAATTCACTGAAGAATCGGCCAACTATGGTCTGGACTTTGACACCTACGCCTCTTCTTCGGTCTTTTTTGATTACGATGGCGATGGCGATTTGGACCTATACCTACTCAACCATGCGGTACATACCCAAGAATCGTACGGGAAAGCATCGTTGCGCATGCAACGCAATTATGAGACCGGCGATCGTTTGTTGCGCAACGAAAACGGGCATTTTGAAGATGTAAGCGAAGCAGCCGGAATTTTCGGTGGGGTAAACGGTTATGGCTTGGGTATTTCGGTGGCCGACTTTAACCAAGACGGATGGCCGGATATTTATATAGGCAACGATTTTCATGAAGACGACTATTATTACCTCAACCAAGGGAACGGTAGCTTCCAGGAAGCCTTAAGGGAAAATTTTGGGCATACCACCCGCTTCTCCATGGGAAGCGACGCAGCCGATATTAACCATGATGGTTTGGTAGACCTGATTTCATTGGATATGTTACCGTACAATGAGAAAGTACTTAAATCTTCGGATGGGGATGACAATGTACAGACCCAAAAAATGCGTATCGAACATTTTGGCTACCACTATCAGTTTACGCGAAATATGTTACACCCCAACCAAGGCAAACACGGTTTTTCCGAAACGGCCCTAATGAGTGGGGTAGCCGCTACCGACTGGAGCTGGAGTGCCCTCTTTAGTGATTTTGACCAAGACGGAAACGAGGACCTGTATATTTCCAACGGTATTCCCAAGCGCCCCAACGACCTCGATTTTATTCGATTCGTTAGCAGTGACCAAATCAAGAAAAAAATCAACAACACCAAATTGGTCGATCAAAAAGCACTGGAAATGATGCCTTCTGGCCTTGCCATTAACCAGTTTTTTCAAGGTGACGGAAAACTGCATTTTAACGAAAGAACCGATTGGGTAGGCCGCGACAGTACCGTATCAGGGGCTACGGCCTATGGTGATTTGGATAACGATGGCGACTTAGATTTGGTAATTAATAACCTAAACGCCCCGCCATCCATATTGATCAACAAAACCGATGCACAGGGGCATTATCTAAAAATAAGTCCGCGATTCAAGGGAAAAAACCCTTTTGGTTTAGGTACCAAAGCTTACGCCTTCCATAAGGACAAAATGTGGTATAAAGAACTTTACCCGAACCGAGGTTTTCAAGCCTCGTCGGAACCTATACTGCATTTCGGACTAGGCGCTATTGAACAATTGGATTCGGTTCGGATTATTTGGCCAAACCATAGCTATCAAACCCTTACCGCTGTAAAAACCAACCATCACTTAACCATAAGTCCGGAAGATACCCAACCGTGGAACTATGCTTCTACCGAGAGCAAAAACCTCCTCTTTACCCAAGTAAACGATCAGCTCGGACTAAACTTTGAGCATGAAGAAGATAATTACACCGATTTTAACAGGCAAAAATTGATTCCGTATCAAATCTCGGATCGTGGTCCGGCCGTGGCCCTGGGCGACCTAAACCATGATGGACTGACCGATATATACTTTGGCGGATCTAAACGTAAACGTTCGCAAACCTTTCTGCAGACCGAATCTGGCTTTATACGTTCCGACTTTACGAACTTGGCCCAAGATTCCATTAAAGAAGATGTTGCCGCCCATATTGCCGATTTTAATGGCGATGGTAAACAGGATATACTAATAGGTTCTGGTGGCGGCGATTATTACAAACAAATGAAACCTCTTACCGATTCTTATTTCGTTTCCGAGAAGTCTGGTTTTGCGCTTTCCGACCTACCGGAATCCTTTCAAAATGCAAGCGTAATCGCCCCGTTCGATTTTGATGCCGATGGCGATTTGGATGTTTTTATCGGAAACCAGGCCGTTACCAATGACTTTGGCCGAATGCCTTCTTGTCAATTGCTAAGAAACGATAACGGGCATTTTGAGGAGATTCCGTTACCGGAAACCAATCAAATAGGCATGGTCACCGATGCGGTCTGGAGTGATTTTGATGCCGACGGAACCGAAGATTTGATTATAGTGGGGGAATGGATGGCCCCGCTTTTTTTCAAAAACAAGGGCGGTATTCTTGAAAAAGTAAACCCCCTAAGCGATAACCCAATTGGTCTATGGCAAAGTTTGGTCCCATTTGATATGGACCAAGACGGGGATACTGACTACATTCTTGGGAATTGGGGATTGAATTCTAAATTCACTGCCTCTGAAAAGTATCCGTTACGCATGTACTATGCCGATTTTGACGATAACGGACAAACCGAGACCATCGTAGCTACGGCAAAAGATAATAACTATTATCCGCTCTTATCCTTCGACGAGCTTTCATCCCAATTGGTTTCCCTAAAAAAGGAATACACCTCCTATAAAAGTTTTGGGGGCACCTCAATGGAAGCCCTCCTGAAAAAAATCGCTCCGGCATCCAAACCCCAAGTATTTGAAGTCTCGGAACTCCGTTCCGGCTATCTTAAAAACGAGAATGGACGATTTGAATTCGTAGCCTTTGACGACCCTATTCAAATCGCTCCGATTATGGATTTTTGCATTTACGACTTTGACCATGACGGTACCTTAGAAGTACTGGCTGCCGGCAACTATTTTGGGGTTACCCCTTTACACGGCCGATTGGATGGATTTAGCGGGGCCCTTATTGAACCCGATGGCCATATTAGGGAAACCCATAATTTAGGACTCGATTTAAAGAACCTTTCCGTAAGGCATTTGAACCTACTTGCCTTTAACGAAAAACAATTTTTATTGGTTACCTTGAACAATGCCAAGGCCCAAATCTATCAATTGAAATAGACCATGCGAATGAACACTATTAAATCTTATGGAATGTTGTTGGCAGTGCTGTTGCTAGGTATCTCATGTGATTCGCCTAAAAAACAAATCGACATTAGTCCGGAAGACCTGCATAACTCTGTAGACCGGGTTACCGAGATCATGATCCACGATATTTTCTCTCCTCCGGTGGCCAGCCGTATTTTTGCCTACCCCAATATCGGGGCCTATGAAGTAATGGCTTTGGCAAATCAAGACTACCAGAGTTTGGTCGGTCAGGTTACCGATCTTACCCCAATTCCGGTACCCACAGACACTACGGGGCTAAATTATCCTTTGGCGGCACTTATCACCCATATCGACTTAAGCAGGCGTTTGATTTTTTCGGAAGAAATGCTCACCAGCTACCGCGATAGCCTGTATGCCGTCTGGGAAACCCAAAACCCGACCTCCTTTATGACCTCCAAAACCTACGGGCTTACCGTTGCCGACCATATCGCGGCTTGGATGGACAAGGACAACTACAAGCAAACGCGTACCATGCCCAAATTTTCGGTAAATACCGATGACCCCTCGCGTTGGCAACCAACCCCCCCAGCCTATATGGACGGTATTGAGCCTTCTTGGAACAAGATCAGACCCTTTTTAATTGATTCTGCTGCCCAATTCAAACCCATTCCACCCCCACCCTTCTCCATGGAACCAGGAACCGATTTCTATAAAGAGGTTAAGGAAGTGTATGATATCAGTCTGGAGATAACCGAAAAAGGGGACGATTCCGAAGAAATAAAGATTGCGCAGTTTTGGGACTGTAACCCCTATGTCTCGGTAACCCGGGGACATTTAATGTTCGCCACCAAAAAAATCACGCCCGGAGCCCATTGGATCGGTATTACGAAAATTGCCAGTCGCAAATCGGGTTATGGTTTTAACGAAACCCTATTCGCCTATACTAAAACATCTATGGCCATTGCCGATGCCTTTATAAGCTGTTGGGACGAGAAATACCGCTCTAACCTGATTCGACCCGAAACTTTGATCAACCAATACTTCGATGATCAGTGGGAACCCGTTCTACAGACACCACCATTTCCGGAATATACTTCAGGACATTCGGTAGTCTCAGGGGCGGCCGGACTTACCCTGACCAGTATTTTTGGCGATGATTTCGCATTTGACGACGACACCGAAGAACCCTATGGGTTGGGTACCCGAAGCTTTCAATCTTTTAACGCCGCCGCCGATGAGGCGGCCATTAGTCGCATGTATGGTGGTATTCACTATCGTGCAGCCGTAGAAGTCGGGGTAGACCAAGGGAGAAACTTAGGTCAGTTCGTAATCGACAAGCTAAAAATGCGTAAGTAAGTATGGGTAAAAAACTAAAATGGGGCTTGGTTCTGTTAATTCCGATAGGGTTGCTTTATTACTTATTCTGGCACCCCTTCGATTACCAGGTCGGTTTTACCACCCAAACCACTACGGGAACCCTTAACCAAACCATTAAACTATGGAACCAAACCCAGAAAAACGGAAAAATCATTGCCCAAAAAGGTTTAAATGAACTTACCCAAGAGATTCAAGTCGGCGATTCTATCCATAGGTACCACTGGCAGATCCAACGAAAAACCGATACTACCCTTTATGTCCGGGTACGTGTAACAGACACTGAGAATTCCATTTCGAACCGACTGGCCCTCCCTTTCGGAAAAACCGATTTTAAAACGGGGGTAATCCAAAAAGTAACCGATTTCAATACGGCCCTAAATGAACATTTGGACAAGATTGATGTGCGTGTAAATGGACCAGCGGAAATTGAGTCTATGTTCTGCGCCTATATTCCTTTGGAAGGCAAACAATTATCGAAAGCCCGGGAAATGATGCAGTACTATCCCTTGCTCTCTAATTTCGTAATAGAAAACGGACTGGAGACCAGTGGTATACCCTTTGTAGAAGTCAGCCATTGGGATCCACTTACCGAAGATATCAAATACAATTTCTGTTACCCGATTTCCCCTACAGTGGCCTTACCCCAACATCCCACCATTAAATACAAACGCATTCATGCCAAAAAGGCCCTAAAAGCTACCTACCATGGCAATTATATTACTTCGGATCGTGCCTGGTATGCCCTATTGGAATATGCAGAAAAGCAGGGCCTAGAAATAGCTAAGCAACCTATCGAGTATTTTTTCAATAATCCCAATATCGATATAGACGAAAAAAAATGGAAGGCTGAGATTTTTATGCCTTTGAAGTAAGGAGCTTGTTTCTACTTGATATACAGGGAATTTACCGAGTTTAAGGCGTTTTAGTATGTATCGTATCCAACACCTTAATACGTTTCCGGACGGTTTTGCGCATATAAGGGTGACTATTGGGATATAACGATAAAAACTGTCTGTATTTTTTTAGGGCTAGGGTCTTATCGGCATACAACTGATCGCCTAGGGTACAAATATTATAAAAGGCCATGTCGTCCTTCGGGTTTTCCTCATGGGCTTTTTGAAAGCTTTTCAAGGCTTGCTGCATTTGGCCACGCTCACGTTGTACCATGCCTATAAAACCATACTCCTCCTCAAAAGTATAGGTCTTGAATAGAATGGCTTCCCGGGTATAGTAAATGGCCGAATCAGGAAAATGCTCCCTTTCATAGAGCTGACCTATGTTCTTTAAGGTTTCGAAGGTTGGGCCCAGTACCGTATGCATGAGCTGATAGGTCGCAATGGCATCGGCGTATTCAAATGATTTTATCTGGCAACTCGCCAGTTTATGAAAAATATAGGACTTAGACTCCCCTAGGGCCATTAGGTGCTGAAATACGGGTATGGCATCTTCGTAACGCTCCTTTTCGTAAAGGGCCAAGGCCTTAAAATTCACCAATACCTTATCATTTGGCCTATACGCCAAGGCAGCATCGGCAACGGCCAAGGCGGCATCGGCATTCTTTTGCTCCAAATACCATTTGGCCAAGCTTTGGGAGGCCCTAAAATGTTTAGGCTGTAGGTTCAATGTTTTTAGAAAATAGCCCTCGGCCCGCTCCTTAGCCGGACTAAGAAGCAGGCTTTTGGCCAAATAATAATTAAAGTTGGGTTGGTTGGGTCGGTCTTGCACCAAAGCCTCAAATGTGCTAATCGCCTTTTGTGGTTGTTTTTGTTTTAGGTACAGCTTACCCAAAGCATACCTAGCTTTAATACGATAACTGTCCTTACCGATTACATGCTCATAGGCACTAATGGCCTTTTTGGGCTCATCTATACGTTCGTAGGCCAAAGCCATTTGCTGCTGGGCCTGTAGACTACCATCTTTTTGGTAATACGTCAAGGCCCCGTAATAATCTTCTATTAGAAAAAGACTATCGGCAATTTTTAGAGATTGTTGTCCCATTAATACAATAGGGAAACACAGGAAGCCAAAAAAGAAAAAACGCATCTGTTTTGGTTTAATAGATATGTTAATCCCGCTTTGAAATGGTATACGAGGTCTTACCATCGGTCAACACAAGACTACTACCCTTATCTAAACTTTTTAAAGCTTCTATCTCAGCATTAAAGGCCCTAACTTCTTGTCCTGTTAAATCAGCCGTATTGATCACCGAGAAGGTTTTGGCAGCACCGCCCCCATCCACAACATTTGATTCCATGGCCACTAGATCAAACCGCCTTTCAATAGATACATCTAAATTTTTATCAAGGCTCTTAAACGCTTTTTGTCTTGACATATACGACAAATAGCGCTGTGTTGTTGGCAGGGGCAATTGTCTTTTTTTAACATCAGAATACCGCTCCATCAACAACTCCATATGTCTTTTACTGGTCATAGCAAACAAGAAATAATCCTCCTTTGTCAGTTGGTCTATCGTACCCATTTTACGGTAGATATCGTGTGTTCCCATATATACTTGCAAGCCATTTAAGTCCAGCCCTTTAATATCATTCTCTATGGTCGCGATCAATTGTTCGTCGGAAAGGGTAACGTCCTGTTTTCCGTTTTCCTCTAGTATACCGTCTTCCTCACAAGAGGTATACAGCAACACCCCCATTAAAAACGGGAGTAACCATAAATACTTGAATTTATTTAGTTGGCCGGATGGTTCTTTGCGTAACATATCGATACGTTTTTTTAATAATGATTTTTTGTAAAAAGGGTTGATAAAACTTATATCTCGTGTACCAAAGGTTTCGGACAACAACAGTTGGTACTGTTCTTTTTTGGGTACCCCGGAACCGGTGTCGGCCAAATACTCGTGCAGTTCACTGGTTTTCTTCTGGTAGATATAAACCAAGGGATTGAACCAAAACATTACCCGCATGAGTTCAAAAAACAGCAGATCCAACGAATGCCATTGCCGTACATGTACCAATTCATGTTTTAAGATGGAGGCCTTCTGTGAACCCGTTAAGCGATCGCCCAGAAATACATTTTTAAAAAAAGAAAAGGCCGTCTCGCTATCCGGAAGCTGTATTTGGTAATGGTCTACATGTTTTCGAAGTAACCCTTGCCGCCTTAAGCGCCTAATCTTCGTCAGTTTTACCACAAACCAAATCAAGGCCAACACAGACCCCGTTATGGGTATCAAGTACGCCCATGGGAACGTGTCGTGGGAAGCTTCACTGGTCGGTCCCAATGCCACCTCGTCCAATTGTATCAAAAAATGGGGATACAAAAGGGCATCGGGTGTTACGGTTGACCGAAAAACAGGCAGGCTAATGCTGGGTAACACCATGGCCAAGCTAAAGGCACCTATCAAATAGGCCCGGTTCCATTGGAAAAAGGTCTCTTTTTTAAGGAGTAGATCGTAAATGATCAGAAAGCCCAATTGAAAAGCCATAATTTCGATAAGATAACGTATCATTCTTCTTCGCTTTTAGTGTACCCTTGCTGTAGCTATATGTATAATGGCACTTCAGAATTACCTATTCAATTATCATTTCATAATCTGGCAAACCACTAAAACTAAATCCTAATTGCTCTCCCTGGGTTACTTCAATAGAAAAGTTCCCATCAAAATCAGAAACAGCATAGGCTTCACTGTTGGTCGCCAAAATGTTTACTCCAGGTAAGTTCAATCCTTTGGAATCGGTTACCTTTCCTTTGTAATGCCCATTGTTATCCATTTTCCCTAAAACACGCATTCTTCCTATCGGTTTTCTTTGCACTGTTTTATCATTATTTGCTTGCGAACTAAGCTTAAACGTAATAGGAATGGCAAAAGGCACCTGCACCTTTTTCCCTTTTTGTTCGCCCGGGGTCATTTGTGGTAGTTCTGAAATAATCCGTGCCGCCTCGGTTTCCAATAGTTTATGAGGGCCACGTAGGCGTACATTGGCAATGCTACCATCGGTATCAACGGTAAACAAAACCGATACCCTCCCCTGAATACCTTGTTGCTGGGCTTCTTCCGGATATCTGAAATTTTCTCTTATATGCTTTTGAATTTCCCTTTGGAAACATGCCCTAGGATCAGTATCGTTTTCACAGCCAGGGAAAACCGGCACCTTTTCTACTCTGGAAAATGGAACACCAACGGTTTGGGTTTGCCCATCCATCGGCAATATTTTATTTGGGGTATCATCAGCTTTTCTTTGCAGGAAAGCACTACCATTCTGAATACTATAAATGCCATAGGGATTCCCTTCTTGGCCTTTGATAAAAATCGTGAAACGTTCCTTATCGTCTAGATGTTCGAAAATCAGGTCTTTTAGTGCATTTCTTTCATCTTCAGCGGTAAAATCTTCCCCACTGAACCTGAATTCAACAGAATTCTCATCTATCACGGTAACCCCAGGAAGCGTGGCTTGCTTTTCTTTGTCAACAGGTTGTTCCGTTTCACATGAAGTATAAAGTAGCATACCTCCTAACAGTGGCAGCAATAACAAATACTTCATTTTTTTCAGTTGGTGGGATGGCTTTTTGCGTAACATATCCATACGTTTTTTTAATAGTGATTTTTTGTAAAAAGGGTTGATAAAACTAATATCTCGTGTTCCGAAGGTTTCGGACAACAACAGTTGGTATTGCTCTTTTTTGGGCACCCCGGAACCGGTGTCGGCCAAATACTCGTGCAGTTCACTGGTTTTCTTCTGGTAGATATAAACCAAGGGGTTGAACCAAAACAATACCCGCATGAGTTCGAAAAATAGTAGATCCAACGAATGCCATTGGCGGACATGTACCAATTCGTGTTTTAAGATAGAGGCCTTTTGAGCACCCGTTAAGCGATCGCCCAAAAACACATTCTTAAAAAAGGAAAAGGCCGTTTCGCTATCGGGAAGCTGTATTTGGTTGTGATCGAAATGTACCTTAAGCTCCCCTTGGAGATGCAAACGCCAGATCTTGACCAGCTTGAACACGAACCACATTAGGGCCAATACGGAGCCTACTATGGGAATCAAAAACTCCCAAGGAAGCGTATCACCGGAAGCTTCGCCGCCGGCCCCCAATACCACCTCGTCCAATTGTATCAAAAAATGGGGGTACAAAAGGGTATCGGGCGCAACAGTGGCCCGAAAAACGGGTAGACTAATGCTGGGCAATACCAAGGCCAAGCTAAAGGCACCTATCAAATAGGCACGGTTCCATTGAAAAAAAGTCTCTTTTTTAAGGAACAGATCGTAAATGATCAAAAAGCCCAGTTGAAAGGCCATGACCTCAATGAGATACCTTATCATGATTCTTCGTTTTTAATTTCCTTCATAATGCTCTCCAACTCCGACAGGTCCATGTCGTTATTTTTCATAAAAAAGGAGACCATACTTTTAAAGGAACCTTGAAAATAATTCTCGACCAAGGTGCTTATACTTTGGTTACTGTACTCCGATTTGTTCACCAAGGGAAAATATACATGCCCCCTACCCACTTTTTCATGCCCCACGAATCCTTTACCTTCGAGAATACGGATAATGGTACTTACCGTATTATAGGCGGGTTTGGGTTCGGGCAAACGGTCTATGATCGTGGCCACATTGGCTTTTTCCAATTGCCACAGTTCTTGCATTACTTCCTCTTCTGCTCGTGTTAATGATTTCATATCAAATGGCTTATCGATTTTCAAATATAACTAAATATTTAGTTCTAACTAACTTTTTAGTTAATTAATTTTCGGCCACTATTGTAGACCTGTCAGGTTTTGGAAACCTGGCAGGTCTATCTGGTGTAACGAAAAGGGGGTATCTTCGTCCTATAGGAAAACCAACCGTAATGGACATTTTTTTATTGGTCGTCGGACTTCTTTTTATGCTAATAGGCATCGTCGGTAGCTTTTTACCCGTGTTACCCGGCCCACCATTGAGCTGGGTTGGCCTTCTACTACTACACCTTACCGATGCCGTGCCCCAAGACTGGACCTTTTTAGTGATTACCTTGGTCATCGCACTACTTATTTTCGTGATGGATTATATCATTCCGGCCGTTGGCACCAAGAAATTCGGAGGCAGTAAAGCAGGAATGATCGGAACTACAGTGGGCCTATTGGTGGCCATATTCTTTCCCATTTTTGGCTTCTTTGGTATAATCATTTGGCCGTTTTTAGGGGCTATGGTGGGGGAATTGATCAATAAGGCAGACAAAAAAACCGCCCTGAAGGCGGCTTTTGGTTCTTTTATCGGTTTTATAACCGGAACATTCCTAAAGTTTTTGGTAGCCGTTATCTACCTCGGGCTTTTCATCTCCATTAGTTGGGACTATAAAGCAACACTGTTCTCATTTAGCTGATCCATTCCAAATCGGGATTATGTTCCCGTAGGGCTTTTACGAAACCCAAACGATCTTTTGGCGCGACCATGGTATTGTTACCTAATGAATACTCCAAAGCCAAACGATTGAACGATGGTGCCGGTGCCGATATCCCGTCAATCGTTGCTGTCACCTTGGTTATTCGGGAAATATCCATCTTCCTATTGAATATTCCCCCACATTTAATGTATAGTATACCTTCGGAATCCACTATATAGTAAGTGCCAAAAAAAAGATATACGATATAACCTAAAAAAGGCAATAACCAAAGTACCATTATGCCCAAAGACCTTATGCTGCTTCCTTGAATTAATCCCATTCCTATTGGGAATAACAAAACCAAAAAAGCGAAGAGAAAAAGAGGATAACTGGGTTTGGCAGGAAATCGTTTCAAACTATTGCGTTATAACCAAGTCGTTTTTTCCCTTATATCACCCCTTACATACTCAGGTAGCTCGGCCTCATAATGGCCCATATAAAAGAAACCTATACAACGTTCCCCTTCGGCCAATGGGGTAAACTCACCAAAATATTCAATAAAACGCGGACTAGACCAAAAACTACCGATGCCCAAATCGCTGGCCGTTAACCACATATTCTGTACGGCCATGGCTACTGAGGCCAGTTCTTCCCATTCCGGTAGGCTTTCTTTGGGGTCGCGTTGCATACAGATAGCGATAATGGCACCGGCCTTTTGCGGATTGGTCAACAAACGTTGGGTTACATTGGCCTTAACATGCTCGGTGGTCTCTTCATATTTATTGGAAAGGAACACCCCTAATTCAGTCAGCTTTTCTCCGGTAATGACCTTAAAACGCCAAGGCTCGGTCTTTTTATGGGTGGGTGCATAATTGGCGGCCTCCAATACCTGTTCTAGGGCTGCTTTGGAAATTGGTTTATCAATATACAAAGGCGGGGTTACCGACCTTCGGTTCTTAATTACATCTAAAATCATTTGCTAATACTTTAGTCGCAAAGCTAGTATTTTATTGTGGGTTTTGGGATTCGGAATTGATAGGATTCGTTCCTTTAAATACATTAATTCTCCCCTAAACTTTAGCTTACCAATTGGTTACACCAAATAATAATTCTAGTGAAAACCCTCACCCCAGCCCTCTCCCGGAGGGAAAAGGAGCAAATCCAAAAAAGGTTCGTTTATACTTTATCTTCTCCAAACAACAACTCCAAGCCATGTTTTAATACCGGGCTACGATTCGATTTTTTCCATACCGCCGATAATACGGCCCGTTGGGGCAGATGGTCCAAGGGAATAAAATCGACATTCAGTTTAAAACCTTCTTGGAACGAGGTAGGCACGATTGCCACTCCCATACCATTGGCCACCAAGGTAAATATGGTTTGGGCATGCACCGATTTATGGGCTACCTTGGGGGTAAAGCCGGCGTCTTCACAGATACTCATAACCGTGTCGTAATAATACGGACTGTATTCTTGGGCGAAAAGGATAAACCCGGTATCCTGAAACTGATTCAAGTTTCTGAATGGCTTCCCGCCATGGCCCTCGGGTACCACCAAAGAAAAGGTATCCTCAAAAACAGGTTGCATTTTCAAATCGGCCGGTACACGGGCCATACGTACAAAACCCAAATCGAGCTTGTCGTGCAACAACTGATCTAATTGGGCCCGATTAGACAATTCGGTCAAGGCGGTTTGTATGCCTGGGTGTAATTCTTGTAGTTTCAACAACAATTCGGGGATAATGTTCTGCATGGCCGACCCTAAAAACCCGATACGTAGTTCCCCTAAATTTCCTTGGGCGATTTGTTTTAACTGCTGCACCACGGATTCCATATGGTTGCCCATAAAACCGACCTCCTCCATCAAATAATTTCCGGCCGCGGTCAAGGCCACCTTTCTTGTGCTCCGCTCAAATAGGGCTAGCCCCAACACGTCCTCCAACTGTTTGATCTGCCTACTTAATCCCGGTTGGGAAATAAATAGGCTTTCGGCGGCCTTTCTAAAGTTCAATTCGGTAGCCACGGCCATAAAATAGCGAAGATGCCGCCATTCTAATTCTTTACCTAAAAGCATCAATTATTGATTAAATTGGTATTTATAGGTATCAAAACTAGGAATTATCTTTGAATTGGGCCAAAAAGCCCGCCTAATCAACCTGACCCTCAACCTAATACTGTTAGAACAAGACGAATAATGAACACAAATACATTCCATTTAGGTGCCGATCATTTAACCGCCGGTATCTGCCTTGAACTGGTCCGGGGCCAAAGACCCATGACAATAGATGCGACCACTCGACAAAAAGTTCGGGAAAGTAGTGCTACGGTGCAGCGTATCGTAAATAAAGGGGAGCCCGTATATGGTATCAATACCGGATTTGGCCCACTCTGTACCACCAAAATCTCCAAGGAGGAGACCCGTATTTTACAAAGCAACATTCTGCAAAGCCATAGTGTAGGGGTTGGTGAACCCATTGCCACTGAGATCGCCAAGATCATGTTGGTCCTAAAGGTGCATTCGTTGGCCCAAGGGTTTTCGGGTATAAAGGAAGAAACCTTGGACCGTATCCTATGGCATTTGGAAACGGACGCTATTCCGGTTGTACCTAGCCAAGGTTCGGTGGGGGCCTCAGGAGATCTGGCGCCTTTGTCGCATTTGTTCTTACCCCTGATCGGACTCGGCAAGGTGGTGTTCCAGGGTAAGACCATAACCACCCAATCCCTTTTTGAACAGACGGGGAAAGACCCATTGGAATTAGGCCCTAAAGAAGGCTTGGCCTTAATCAATGGCACCCAGTTCATTGCCGCCCATGCCGTAAAGGTGATCGAGAAATTCCATAATGTACTTACCCATGCCGATCTGGTGGGTAGCATGATGATCGAAGGGCTTCAGGGATCTATAAAACCCTTTCACCCGGCCTTGCACGCCCAACGCCCCTTTAAGGGTAATGTGCATGTGGCTGAACGCATCAACCATTTTTTAAAAGGCTCCGAAATCTTGGAAGACCATGCCGATTGCGAACGGGTACAAGACCCTTACTCCTTACGCTGTATCCCCCAGGTTCATGGTTCGTCTCGAAATGCATGGCTGCACCTCAAGGAACTTGTAGAGGTGGAATTAAACTCGGTGACCGATAACCCTTTGGTCATTGACGACAAACTCACCATCAGTGGCGGAAGTTTCCACGGACAACCCTTGGCCATGGCCCTGGATTATGCCGCTTTGGCCGCTTCGGAAATCGGCAACATATCCGATCGCCGCATCTATTTGGCCTTGGAAGGTAATAGTCCGGGTGTGCCCAAACTATTGATGGAAGATACCGGAATCAATTCCGGATACATGATCTTACAATACACCTCGGCCGCCTTGGCCAGTGAGAACAAGACATCGGCTTTCCCGGCCAGTGCCGATAGTATTCCTACCTCCTTGGGGCAAGAAGACCATGTGAGTATGGGCTCTATCAGTGGTCGAAAAGCATTGCGCATAATCGACAATGTCGAAAAGATATTGGCCATAGAATTATTGACCGCGGCCCAGGCCTTTGAGTTTAGAAAACCCATGAAATCGGGACCCGTTTTGGAGGCCATACATGCTACCGTTCGTAAAGTGGTGCCCTTTGCCGCCGTAGATCGGGTTTTTCATGACGATATTGAAAAGGCCATTGCAATAATCCATGAAAAAGAACTTTTAAAGGTAGTCCGCGAAGTTCGGGATACCGCAAAACTGAATACGGATACCCAATACCAAACCCTGTTCGAAACCTATTGATATGCAAAAGACATTGATCGGGCCCTTTGCCCAAATACTTCCTATGACCGGGCTTCCGCTCAAAGGAGCTTTACAAGATGAGCAATTAACCATTATCAACGATGGGGGTATCTTGGTGATGGCCGGTAAAATCGCCTTGATCGGTAACTATGCCGAAATGAAAGCCATGGCCGATAGCGAAACCTTATTTGAGGTTATCGAAGGAGAACAGGTGGCCCTTCCTAGCTTTGTCGATTGCCATACCCATATTTGTTTCGGTGGAAACAGGGCCAAAGATTATGCCGCTAGAAATGCCGGTAAAACCTATCTCGAAATCGCCGCTGAAGGGGGTGGTATCTGGAGTACGGTAAACCATACCCGGGCCGCTTCCGAGGCAGCACTCGTCGCCGGAATTTTAAGCCGTGCCCAACGCCATTTAGAACAGGGGGTAACCACCATTGAGGTTAAAAGTGGTTACGGACTCAGTGTAGCCGAAGAACTAAAAATGCTTCGGGCCATTCAAAAGGCCGATAAGGAGAGCCCGGCCGATTTGATCGCTACCTGTCTGGCGGCCCATATCGTTCCTAAAGACGGACAAACGGCCCAGGGCTATCTCAAGACCATCGTAGCCGAATTGTTCCCCATACTTCAAAAAGAAAATCTCGCCCAACGGGTAGATGCCTTTATTGAACAAGGGGCCTATACCCCTGCCGATGTGCAATACTATTTTGAAGCGGCCCAAAAACTAGGACTGGATATTACAGTTCATGCCGATCAATTCTCAACCGGTGGCAGCCAGGCCGCCATTGACCACAGTGCCATAAGTGCCGATCACCTCGAAGCCAGTGGACCTAAGGAAATTGCTGCCTTGGCCCAAAGCGACACTATTGCCGTGGCCCTGCCCGGTGCTTCTATGGGATTGGGTTGTGCCTATACGCCCGCCCGTGCCCTGCTAGATCAGGGAGGCGCCCTGGCCATTGCCAGTGATTGGAACCCAGGCTCGGCCCCCATGGGCAACCTATTGATGCAGGCCGCAGTTTTGGGTAGTTATGAAAAACTGAGCAATGCCGAGGTCTTGGCAGGTATAACCTTTAGGGCAGCAGCTGCCTTGAATATCCAAGCAGGTACTTTACAAGAAGAATGTCAGGCCGATATCGTAGCCTTTAAAACTGATAACTATCAGAACATTTTGTACCAACAGGGCATGTTGATACCTGCTCAGGTTTGGAAAAATGGTAAACCGCAAATTCACAAATAAGTTAGATTGACCATGACATTCAAAACCAGTCCATGTTTTTGAAGTCCAACATCGAAACACTAACGCCTAATAGCTATCCATTATGGATTTCAAAGCACAGATAAAACAGGGGATTCCTTCCCAATTACCGGCTCCTAAGCCCTACCCTACCGAAGGGAACCCGGCCCCCAAGCGGAAAGATATTTTAAATACAGCCGAAAAACAGCTGGCCATACGCAATGCCCTGAGGTATTTCCCGACCGCTTGGCATGCCGAATTGGCCCCGGAATTCGCTGATGAACTACAGGAGTACGGCAGGATCTATATGCATCGGTTCAAACCCGATTATGCCATGTATGCCCGACCTATTTCCGAGTATCCGGCCCAATGTGCCCAAGCGGCTTCCATAATGCTTATGATCCAGAACAATTTGGATCCCGCCGTGGCCCAGCATCCCGAAGAATTGATTACCTACGGGGGCAACGGAGCAGTTTTCCAAAACTGGGCCCAGTATCTATTGTGCATGAAATACCTGTCGGAAATGACCGAGGAACAAACCTTGCATATGTACTCGGGCCACCCCATGGGATTGTTCCCTTCGCATAAAGAAGCTCCACGGGTTGTGGTGACCAACGGTATGATGATCCCAAACTATTCCCAGCCCGATGATTGGGAAAAATACAACGCCCTTGGTGTGACCCAGTACGGACAAATGACGGCCGGATCCTATATGTACATTGGTCCGCAAGGTATAGTTCACGGTACTACCATTACCGTAATGAACGCCTTTCGGATGAAACTGAAGTCTGGGGAAACACCACAGGGGAAGATTTTCTTAACCGCCGGATTAGGTGGTATGAGCGGGGCCCAACCCAAGGCCGGAAACATTGCCCAATGTATTACCATTTGTGCCGAGGTAAACCCCAATGCGGCCCAAAAACGCCATGAACAGGGTTGGGTAGACGAATTGATTTCTGATATGGATAGCCTAGTGGCACGTACCCGTTTGGCCATGGCAAACAATGAGGTGGTCTCCATTGCTTTCGTAGGCAATATAGTAGCGGTTTGGGAACGTTTTGATACCGAAAACATCTTTGTACACCTTGGCTCTGACCAAACTTCGCTACACAACCCTTGGGCGGGTGGTTACTATCCGGTCGGACTTTCTTTTGAGACCGCAAACGAGCTTATGGCCTCGGATCCCGATGCCTTTAAGTTGGCCGTAGAGGCTTCCTTACGTCGTCAGGTGGCCGCAATTAACAAACATACCGCAAAAGGCACCTACTTCTTTGATTATGGCAATGCCTTTTTATTACAGGCTTCCCGTGCAGGTGCCGCTATTATGGATGGCGATAAATTCAAATACCCCTCATACGTACAAGATATCTTGGGGCCCAAATGTTTCGATTACGGTTTTGGTCCTTTCCGATGGGTCTGTACCTCGGGCAAAGCCGAAGATCTGAGAAAAACCGATGCCATTGCCGCTCGTGTGTTGCGCGAGATTAAGGCCGCTTCTCCCCAAGAGATCCAAGAACAGATGCAAGACAACATCCAATGGATCGAACAGGCCGAGGAAAACCGATTGGTCGTAGGCAGCCAGGCCCGAATCCTATATGCCGATGCCGAGGGCAGGGCCAAAATCGCCCAAGCCTTTAACGATGCCATAGCTTCCGGTGACTTGGCAGGGCCAGTGGTATTAGGCCGCGACCACCACGATGTAAGTGGTACCGATTCGCCTTTCCGGGAAACCTCCAATATTTTTGACGGCAGCAGTTTTACCGCCGACATGGCCATTCAGAACGTAATCGGAGATAGTTTCCGTGGTGCCACTTGGGTATCGATACACAACGGTGGTGGTGTAGGCTGGGGCGAAGTAATCAATGGCGGCTTTGGTATGCTGTTGGATGGTAGCGACGAAGCCTCGCGCCGTTTGCAATCTATGTTGTTTTTCGACGTTAACAATGGTATAGCCCGACGCGGATGGGCCCGTAACCAAGAGGCCTTGTTCGCCATAAAACGGGAAATGGCCCGTACGCCCCAACTACAGGTAACCCTACCCGAAATGGTAGACGACCAACTGTTGGAGGGCCTCTTTTAAAACCCATACTCCATGGAGAATTATACCCCAGCCAACCCTCAACTCTGGAGCGGACGCCCTTCGGAAGACCAACAATATGTACACGAAAAGGTGGTTGCCGTAAACCTTAGGGAAGCAGCTACCTCGCCGTCTAAAAAGAGCTTTTCAATCTTAGGCTATGCCTGTGACGAAGGGGTCGCCCGAAATCGAGGTCGTGTTGGGGCCTACCACGGGCCCGACCATATCAAAAAAGCCTTGGGGCCTATGCCCAACCATCTTCCCCAGAAGTATCAACTGTTCGACATGGGAAGTGTTGTATGTATTGGTGATGATCTCGAAGGGGCCCAGAAAAGCCTTACCGAAACGGTTCGTGTGATCTTATCCCAAAAAAGTTTCCCGATCGTATTGGGTGGTGGGCACGATATCGCTTATGGTCATTTTAAAGGGATTAGAAACCATTTTGGCCCAGATAAAAAAATAGGAATTATCAATTTCGATGCCCATTTCGACCTTAGGGACAATGGAGGGATACCGACTTCCGGAACCCCTTTTCATCAAATAGCCACGGAGGCCCAAACAAATGGGGAAGCCTTTCATTACCTCTGCTTGGGCATCCGCCAAGACGCCAACCCCAAAGTACTTTTCGAAACGGCACAACATACGGGTAGCAAGTTTATCCTTCAATCAGAGTTTACTCTTTACAACCTTAAAAAGGTGAACAAAAAGCTCCAAAAATTCCTCGATGAAGTCGATTTGGTCTATGTGACCCTAGATCTAGACGGCTTTGCATCGGCCTATGCCCCGGGGGTGAGTGCGCCATCACCTTTTGGCTTTAGTCCGGATATCGTTTTGGAATGCCTGAATACCATTATCGCCTCTAAAAAACTCACCGCCCTGGATATTGCAGAGTACAATCCTACCTACGATATCGATGGTATTACCGCCAAACTAGCAGCCGGCTTGCTACATCATTCCATACATCGATTAAGCGGTAAATAGGCTAAAAAGTGTCGTTGGGAGGATTCGTTCCTTATCGGAAATACCTTTTATGTATCTTCATGGCTTAACCAAACCTCATTAGCCATGCGATACCTATACTGGGCCTTAGTTACGTTGTTTTTAAGTGCCTGTTCCGAAAAAAAAGTCGTTGTTGGTCAGGCTGCCGTAATTCCCAAACCTCAGCAACAAACAAATGGTAAAGGCCATTTCGTCTTATCCCAAAACCTCAGTATTTCAATTGAAAATGACAAGCAACAAGCTATCGTTTCACAATTTTTCGGGGAACTGCCTGGTAATACTTGGCAACTCAGTTTCAGTACGGAAAGTCAGAACCCGCACATTACATTAACATCGGACGGTAAGCTTGCGGAAGAAGCTTATTCATTACAGGTTACCACCCAAGGCATTCAGATAAAATCCGGAAGCGAAAGTGGTTTCTTCTATGCGCTCCAGACTTTAAAACAATTAATGCCTGTTGAAAGCCTTTCGGCCAACTCTGGCGATTGGGGCATACCGGCTGTTAACATTACCGATGCGCCGGAATTTGGTTGGCGGGGTTATATGCTCGATGTATCGCGTCATTTCTTTGATACCGACGAGGTAAAAAAGGTGATAGACTTTATGGCCGAACAAAAGCTGAACCGTTTCCACTGGCATTTAACCGATGACCAAGGGTGGCGTATCGAAATCAAAAGCTACCCCAAACTTACCGAAGTGGGTGCCTGGCGTGTAGATCATAACGAAACCGATGAAAGCATTTCGAACTGGTGGGGACGCCCCGTTCAAAAAGATGGGGAAAAGGCTACCTATGGAGGCTTTTACACCCAAGAAGATATCAAAGACATCGTTGCCTATGCCAAGGCGCGTTTTATTGAAGTGATTCCGGAAATAGATATGCCCGGACACGCCCAAGCTACCATAGCCGCCTACCCTGAAATCGGCTGTGTAAATGCCGCACCCTATGTGGCCACCGGTGGCGTTTACAAGAACAATACGTATAACCCCGGCAAAGAAGAAACCTTTGTATTTGCCGAAACCATGCTGAACGAGGTAATGGACCTTTTCCCCTTTAACTATGTACACATCGGGGGGGACGAATGCAATAAGGAGCAATGGAAACTGGACCCTTTTGCCCAAAAACGCATGAAAGACGAAGGCCTCAAAGACGAACATGAACTCCAAAGTTATTTTATAAAGCGTATCGAAAAGATGATTAATGCCCGGGGAAAGATTATGATCGGATGGGATGAAATCCTAGAGGGTGGTTTGGCACCCAATGCCACCGTTATGAGCTGGCGGGGCGAGGCCGGCGGACTGGCATCGGTAAAAGCCGGACACGAGGTGATCATGACCCCAAACAAATATTGCTATATCGATTTAAAACAGGGTCACGACGATATGGAGCCTAATCTGGGCTACGACTACCTATTACTTTCTACCGCTTACAACTACCAAGTAGTCCCCGATAGCCTAACGGCCGAAGAAGGCAGATTAATCAAAGGGATACAAGCCAATTTATGGACCGAGTCGATAAGCGATTGGGGTAAACTGACCTATATGACCTACCCCCGCTTATTTGCCATTGCAGAAAACGCGTGGACCGCACCTGATGCCAAAGACTGGGATGATTTTACCGAGCGTTTGGCTCCACAACTAAACCGGTTAGACGCTCAAGGCGTACGCTACGCCACTAGTGCTTATAGCCCTTGGATCGATCATAAGGCCGACGGTAAGCAAATACGGGTCGCCCTACATACCGAAGTAAACGGACTCGACATTCGCTATACCACGGACGGTACCGAACCTACATCATCTTCAACAAAATATACCGATACCTTAAGCCTGACCGAGACCGCCACCCTAAAGGCCCGCAGCTTTAAAGATGGTAACCCCATGGGCTATGTGGCCACCATGCATTTGCCGGTACACCAGGGCTTTGGTTTCTTGGTAAAAGACTCCACGGCTTCCAGGGTCAAGGAATTACCCAAACTAAGTGACCTACAATACGGTAAATTGAACAACGGGGATCCAAATTGGCAATACTTACCCGCATCCATAGCCTTATACATAGACTTTGATACACCCAAAACCCTATCGCAAGTATCTTTTAACGCCTTGCGGTTTACGATCTCGGGAATTTATCCGCCAGAAAAAGTAGCTGTTTTTGGGTTGGATACAGAAGGAAACTATAGTCAACTAGGTACGCTAAACAAAACCGAGGAAGCCGGCACACAGGGACGCAATAAAATACGATATAAAGTAGCCCTCAAAGAAATGCCCGTATCGGGCCTACGTATTGATTTGGATGCCATTAACCCCATTTTAGAGGGGCATCATAGGGCCGGAGGCCGACCCTCGATGCGCCTCGATGAACTGGTGCTCGAATAGATCAGGCACCGACCCATCGCCCTCTGCTCAAACACTAGGGTTGCGGCATGGCTACGGTAGCCCCGCTTTGGGCCCGTGCCAACCGATATAATATGAACTGTAGGTAAAACACCGAACCAAAGAGCAGTCCGATCCAATGCTTTGCCGTTGGTTTGATTTCGAGATATTCGAATACTTTTTGAGCTAACAAAAACACATAATTGGTAAAAGCCAAAAAGAATAGGGCCCCGATTAACCATTGGTCCCATTCAAAAAAATGTACATTATCCCTAAATACGAAAAACAATACACCCCATAGTAATACCAATGCCGGCATATAAGCCTTGTTCCATGCAAACTTTACGGCGTCGGACCTTCTGTGCAACCAATACAGGGCATAAAAGCCAAAACTCACAAAGAATAACAAGATAAATACCAACGAATGGATCTTGGTAGCCAATTGGGTAGGCTGGGACGAAAAATGTACCATAACCCAGAACAACAAAAAGATGTTCCCCAATACGAACATCAGAGATTCGAAACGGAAAATTTGGGCAAACAGACTTTCGTCGTACGAAAGAGGAACCAAAAACTCAAAATAGAGATTTTGCAAATACACTAAAAACATAAAACCCAAGCCCATAAAGGCATAGATCCAATGGGTAGATTTGCCACGGTGCTTTACGATCAATAGGAGGCCCATGAGGTACATGGCCAGTTTTAGGACCAAGGTCATTTCGGTAGACCCGAATTTGAGTAGATTTTCAAGCATAACATCAATGTTTTGATTATCAATGTTATAAACTTGAAAAATATTAATAAATTGTAATCTTATTCCTACTTTTCGATGTATTACACTGGCCTTATATCAATTACTTGAACTGGAATACGTTAAAAGGCTGGGCCGTTCCGTTAACGGTAAATACCTTAACTCCATGTGCAGGTACTACGAACACGCGTTCCGACTCGTTACTTAAGGGCAAGTCTGTTTTTTCCCAAAGATCACGCAAGGTATAGCCCTTATGGGCCTGTATACCGAGGGAATCTAAATGAAACCCAATTGGTTTTTCCACTTCGCTACGGTTAAGCAAGGTTACCGCAATACGACCACTCATGGTATGGCCCAAGGGTTTGGCCCATACTTCAAGATCACCATCATCCTTTAAACGCCGGGCCTGATAGCACAATGGATCTTGGTTAAGGGCAATAAGCTCGCTCTGGGTCAAGATAGACAAGGTTTCATTAGACATTTGGGTGAGGTCGTTACCGGCCAACAAGGGCGAATTCATAATACACCACATACTAAAATGGGTCTTGTCTTCTTCATACGACATGCCCCTGCCGATCTGTAGCATATCCATATCGTTAAAATGGCCTGGGCCTGAATACTTCCATAGGTCGGCATTCAAATCTACGATGCGCATAATGGATTCGAAGGAGTTGTGTATATCCCCAGAAATACGCCAAGAATCGGCAATATCCAAGGCCCATTCCCCAGGAAACTTCCAACGACAGATATTGAATACGGTTTCGGGTTTAATGGCCTCGATCTGCCTGGCTATTTCGGTGTAGCGGGTTTGCTCGTCCAGGCCCAGCCATTCGCCGCCACACCAGTCGATTTTTATAAAGTCGTAATCCCATTCCCTTAACATTTTGGTCAGATCTTTATAATCGTGACCATAAAGGCCCATACCCGAACCAATGGTGTCCTTATCCCAGTAAGAGGCACAGGTATTGATACCCGCATCGGAATATATACCAGCTTTTAGGCCCTTGTCATGTATATAGCGGGCCAAAGCCCCCATCCCAGATGGAAAACGTTCTTGATGTGCCAACAAATTACCCAGACTATCGCGCCCGCCAAAAAATCCGTCGTCGGTATTGATGTAAGTATAACCGGCTTCCTTCATACCATTCGAGTCCATGGCGTCGGCCTGCGATTTTATGATATCTTCATTGATATGTACCCGGTAGTTGTTCCAACTGGCCCAACCCATTATTGGGGTTTTGGGTTTGGTTACGGCAACTTCTTCTGGCGCTATTTCCTGTTTTTGGCCTTCAGCACAACCGACCAAAACCAGTAACATACTCCATACGATAAGAAAATGGTTCGTGTTAATATTCACAATCATCTTGATTGTGCTTTACGTAATACGACTTGTAGTTCTTGGCCTTTTTATCTTTACAGCCACAGAGATCCAAAACTTCAAGGTTTCGGAATTCGGTATCGTGGCTTTCTCCCTGTATGGCAATATAGCCTTCGGTAATTGGGGCGCCGTCGGTAAATTTACTCTTATCGAGACCATCTAGGCCAAGGTCTAAAATTGGGTTGGTATAAGTTAACACCGTATCGCCTTCCACAATATGATGCACTATGGAATCGCCAAGGACCACGGCCTCTACTTGTACCCATTTTTCCCTCGGATAGGTTGCTCCTTGGGTATTGGGCATACAATGGGCTTTTGTAAATTCGCCATTCAAGGTTACATGGCAACCAGGCGTACATAGGTTTCCAGTCGGACGTGATTTACCTGGGGTTTGCTCGGCCAACAACTGAAACTCAAAGGAGGCCGGAAACGATTGATCTAAAGTCATGGTCGCCGGATCTTGACAATGTAGCATAAAACCATTATTGGCAAAAGCCCAACCCGGGCCACCCTTAACCTGTTCGCCCACCATACGGTATTGGGCCCGAAGCCGGTAATGGGAGTATTTCTGTTTATAGAACAAATGCCCGAATTTTGAATCGAACTGCTCATAATCGGCATAAGAGGCCTTTAAAACCCCGTTCTCTACCCGAAACGTATTCAAATGGTTATCGCCCAGTTCGTAGCCCCTAATTTTGGGGGTCCAGCCTTCTAGGTCTTTCCCGTTGAAAATAGAGACCCAATTTTCTTTATCGGGACTTTGGTTTTTCTGGGAGGCACAACTCCACAAGACAATGATTACAGCTGCAATGAAACCGATAACGGTCAACCCTTTCTTCATGTTCTTTTTGGTTTTGGATTGGTAATTTTCAAAAATAATGGAAATGCCCCGAATGGGAGGGCCAACCAAATCAGTTTACCACAAAATCGGGGCTACTTTTTATAAAATTCATCGGCTGGTACTCGAAGTGTGGTCAATTCCACCACATGACTGTCTGGGTCTCGGGTATACATCGATTCAAAATAATAATGGTCTTGAATCCAATACTCCAATTGTAGTGCATCGTATTTTTGTTTGGCCTTGGTATATTCCGCAGCTTCGAGTTGAAAGGCCAAATGATCTATTTTTACGTTTTTATTTGTTCCGTCTAATTCAGGATCATTCAAATTTGCCGGAAACAGAGCCACTCCGGTCTTTCCAGTCAACATAAAAATGGGGAATGGCCCCCACTCGGGCAATTCGTATTTCACTAGTCCCAACACCTCGGCATACCAAGCTATTGATCTATCCATATCGCTGACACGTAAGGCCACATGGTCTAAAAATGCGATCTTAAATTCGTGCTTATTGTTCATTACGTCTTTGTATTACCTATTTTACTAGTCAAGTAGTTTTGAAACTGATGGGGTTCATCGATATGTAAAGCCAAGCTTGTGGCCTGTTTTTTTATCCCATAAAGGCCCCGAATCGTACAAGGCGAATGTAAATTAATCAGTACGTTATGCCCTGCAAGTTCGCCCAAAGGTGATACATACAACCGATTTTTGTCAGGTTCCAAATCAGAGGAAGTAACCACAACTTCCTTGATCTCTGAAATTTGAATATGGGTAGAAGCCATAATACCATATCGTATAAGCAGACCATTTTCCTGGACCATTATGGGCCTGTAAATCAAGGATCGGGCAAAACCATATACCTGAAGGGCCGAATACATACTAATGGCCGTAGCTATCCAAGCCGCAGTGGCACTCCATTTTAGCAAAAGAAAATGTAGCCCTACCGCCTCGGCAAACACGATTAACAAAAGCCCGATAAACAGGCTTAGGTGCGTACCTTCTTTGTGGTAACTGAAATTTCTTGGACAGTTTTCAGGTGTTTTCCAGTGAAAAAAACCATAATAAAAAACGGCAATTTCCGTGGCAAACTGATAAACGATGCGTTGGGGCAATACAGTGGCACAGGCCTCGATTAAGTTGGCAAAAAAGTCCCGTTGACCCTTTCCTTGGGACACAAAAGTCTTTCGTAACTTATACATTTTGAACCCTACCCAAGAGATCAACCCCAATTCTATCAAGGGTAACGCCCAAGTTTTAAAGGTGTTTAAATAGACCTGATCCTTTTCGGGCATCAAGAAAATTCCCATCAACAAGCCCAACACCATTACAGGTACTACCGTGGTTTTTGGTATGCTGGTTTTACGTATCAACAGACCATACACCAAGGGGATGACCAACAGAAGATCTAAACTAACCGCCAATGCCATTTGTGGATGCCGTTCCATCCATGGACTTTGCATAATAAAGGCCAAAGTGGCCAATAGGGTTATGGGAATACCGAAGCGATATGCATTAGGATTACGTAATACGATGGACTTCATATTCAAAAATTCAGCATACAATATCTATCAAACCATAAGTCACTTTAGCTAGCCTGACGTTACGTTTTATTTCCCTTAATTTAGGATTATTCCAACCAAGACTGGTAATAGGTACCATCATCGAGATCCAATGCGGTTTGGGTAAGTTGAAGTGGCTTAAACGTATCGATCATAACGGCCAGCTCTAAGGTTTCTTTTTGTCCCACACTACGTTCATAAGCCCCCGGGTGTGGTCCATGCGGTATACCGGCCGGATGTAGGGAAATGAAGCCTTTGTCTACATGGTTACGGCTCATAAAATCGCCATCGACATAATACAAGACCTCATCGGAATCTATGTTGGAGTGGTTATATGGGGCCGGAATGGCCTGGGGATGGTAATCGTATAAACGAGGCACAAAAGAACAGACCACAAAGGCATCAGTCTCAAAGGTTTGATGTATCGGTGGCGGCATATGCACCCGCCCCGTGATAGGCTCAAAATCGTGAATAGAAAAACCGTAGGGGTAGTTATATCCGTCCCAACCAATAATATCGAAGGGATGGGAGGCGTAGACCAATTCGTGCAACATACCCTGCTTTTTGATCTTTAGGGTAAAATCGCCAAATTCATCGTAGGTCCGCAAATTTTGGGGCAGCTTAAAATCGCGCTCACAGAAAGGTGAGTGTTCTAAATGTTGCCCAAACCAATTCCGATAGCGCTTGGGGGTATAAATAGGGCTATATGATTCGGTAATCAACAAACGATTGTCTTCCGCATCAAAATGGATTTGGTAAATCATTCCCCTGGGTACCAAAAGATAATCGCCATATTCGAACGGTATCTCGCCCAACATGGTTTTTAAGGTTCCCGTGCCCTTGTGCACGAAAATCAGTTCGTCGGCATCGGTGTTTTTATAAAAATAGTCGGTCATGGACTTGCGGGGGGCCGCTACGGCAATATGGCAATCACCGTTGAACAATACCACCTTCCTACTCTCAAGAAAATCGTCGGCAGGGTCTATATCGAAGCCTTTTAGCATACGGGAGGTTATGTTATTGGCCACAGCTGCCTTTGGGGACATATCAATGGCATCACCCACCGATTTTACCATAGTGGGCCTATGCACATGGTACATTAAAGACGACATACCATCGAATCCTATGGTACCGAACAGTTGCTCGTAATATAGGTTACCATCTGGTTTTTTGAAGGTAGTATGGCGTTTATGTGGGATCTTTCCCAAAGTATGATAGAGTGGCATACAAATCGAATTATTTATTCCTCAATAAAAATACGACAATGCGGCTATTCCATAAAAAAACCACAGAAAAATCACCCAAAATCACCGATTCATCAAGGAGCAAATAACCTTCACCTCTTACTTGCAAACTTAGGGCCCTCGCTAAAAGACACAAAAAAAGCCCTCCATATGGAAAGCCTTTCATTGGAATTGCCATTTGCATGACAATCGAACATATTCCTTTCGGAATACAACACAACAATACAAAGATACGATAAAGGTCACGTAATTGAACACCCAAAGCAAGAAAAAATAGGGTTAGGCCTATAGCCAGGCTAAACTTGATGTCTTAGACTAAAAGAGTACAGAACGTAGAGAAAAGACAACAAAAGCGTGAACACTTTCCGCGGCAATCCAAAAGATTATGGCGCGGAGCAACCGTTGAGTCGTTGAATGAAAGCATAAAACTTGGCTTAGCCAAAAGTCTATTACTTATATGCTAGGGGCGTAGCGTACTAATCGCTAACTAAAAAATACTTCAGGAGTAGGCTTTTGTTAAATAAGCTCGTGTCCGTTAATCTCGGAATTTCGGTTTTCTTTTACATTTTTGGTCATGGAGGAGGCAGACATATCCATTTCAGGAATACTTAACAAGGGTACCTGGGTATGAAATGCGATTCGTTTAACCACAGGCTCCCGGGTCATCTTCTCTACATAACTGTGCTGATAATTGAGCATGGCCAACAAATGCAGATCCAGTTCTTGGGAGAATACCTCTAGGGTACGAGATACCGAATTCAATTCGGAAACCGTATGTACATAGTGCTCAATATCGCCCAAATACTTGCGTAACATATTTAGGTTAAAACGCTGGACTTCGGTAAGCGGTTCTATCTTATATTGTACGTAAACAATACGTAAGGTAGCCTTAAAAGTACGGGCCAATTCGATGACCGGTCTTAGTTCGCTTTCGGCATAAAATCGGTTAAAATCGGTTGCGAAACCTATTTCCTTGGGGCAATCGAACTCAAAACCGGCCGGAATGGCCAAAACAGGACAGCCCTTAACACTTTTGATCATACGCACGGTATTGCTTCCCATAAACACTTCCTCCAAACCGGAAGCCCCTTTGGTGCCCGTAACTACCAAATCAATATTGTATAACTCGACCACCTCTTTGATTTCCTCGATCAATAAATTAAAAGAAGAAATCGTATTAAAATGATGGTTGGCACATCCAAACTGTTCTTGCACCCGATTCACCAATCGTTGCAACCCTTGCTCGGAAGAAGAACGGACCACATCGTCAACTTGACCGGAAGGGGTAGCCATAAAACGGCTATGGGCAATGGCCGGGGTATAGGTATTCAATAAATGAAAGGTACATGGCTGGTCTTTATACAGCATTACCGCATACTTCACGGCGTTCCAAGCATTCTCGGAAAAGTCGGTAGGTAATAGGATATTTTTCATTTGTTGGTCTAATACAAGGGAAGCCCTTAGTTGTTTTTCTTTTTTGACGGATGGGGGTAAAAGTAAATCCAACTTCCAGCTAAAACTATGACATATGTCAGTTTTCCCCTTCAACCACTGGTTCTGAGCACTTAAGAAGTAACATTGAAGTTATAACGCACAAAAAAGCCCGGCATAACCGGGCTCTATTTTTATTGACAAGAGTTATTAAAAACCTTCAACCAGATCGCGTAAGGCTTTTTCTTCTAGAATTCCGATGCGCTTCCCGGAAATACGAAGCCAACCTTTCTTTTTGAATTCCGATATAATACGAATGGCAGATTCGGTAGCCGTACCTACTACATTGGCAATATCTTCACGGGATAAGGTAAGCACCAAATAACCTTCGGCATCTTCCCCAAAATAGTCTTTCAAGTACAAAAAGGCTTCTGCCATGCGTTGCTTTACATTTTTTTGGGACATATTTACGATAACATCGTCGGCCTCTTTTAAATCATGGGCCATATGTCTTAAGATCTCTACGGTAAAGTCGGGGTTCTGTTTTAAAGAGTTCAAGATATGTTCTTTAGGCACGTAACACACCTCCATATCGCTCACGGCATGGGCACTTAGGTTAGAAAACTCTTCAGCAATAACCGAGCGTTGGCCCAACAATTCGCCCGTTGAAGCCAATTTTACGATCTGGTCTTTACCATTGGCCGAGAGCTTGGATAACTTAGACACCCCATTCCTAACGCAATACACTCCATTAAGTTTTTCCCCTTCTTCAAATAGAGGTTCCCCTTTTTTAATGGTTTTTACTTCTTTGGAATCTGAGACTTTTTTAAGTTCTTCCTTACTCATAGCCCTGAGTGCATTGAACTTACGCACTATACAATTTTCACATCTACTCATAGCCAAGGATTACCGTACCGTATAAAAATACGTTTTTTTAACATTTCTTAAACAGAATTTGTACATTTATATGCGTCCCAAATACTTTTCAGTACACAAAGATACGTAAGAAAACAGCTTTTCTCTGTAACGCGGGTAACAAAGAAAAGCTGACCGATGTCATATTTTTGCAAACAGGTCTTCTAGACCTTTGCGTCAGGTATATTAGCAAATGGAAAAACAAACCGACACATGTTTTCATTGTGGCGATGATTGCGGGGCGAAGCCTATCGTTTATGACGACAAACCATTTTGTTGTCACGGTTGCCAAACCGTATATAGCATCTTTGCCGGTAATGATTTGACGCATTTTTACGACATTCAGGCTGCGGCAGGTAGCACCCCCCAAGATATTAATGGTAAATTCGATTTTCTAGACAATGAAGCTATAGTCGAAAGGCTTTTGGAGTTTAATGATGGTAATATACAGGTGGTTAACCTTTATATACCTATTATTCATTGTAGCTCGTGTATCTGGATTTTGGAAAACCTGAATAAACTGGCCCCGGGCATTGTACAGTCGCAAGTGAATTTCCCCAAGAAAACGGTGCGCATCACTTTTGCTTCGAACGAAACCCATTTGAAGGGTCTCGTCGAAATGCTGGCCAAAATAGGTTATGAACCCTATATCTCCTTAGACGATTATGACAAGGGAAAAGAAAAGACCGACCGAAGCCTAATCTATCAACTTGGTGTGGCCGGGTTCGCTTTCGGAAACGTGATGCTGCTCTCCTTTCCGGAGTATTTTGAAGTGGGCGAATATTGGCTCGAAAAATTCAAAGGAGTATTCCGGTGGATCATGTTCGCCTTCTCGGTACCCGTGGTCTTTTACGCGGGTAAAGACTATATGATATCTGCCTATAATGGGTTGCGTTCCAAAATATTGAATATAGATGTACCCATAGCCTTGGGTATACTCGTACTTTTCCTGCGCTCTACCGTAGAGATCATCTTCGATTGGGGCCAAGGCTTTTTCGACAGCCTAACCGGACTGGTGTTTTTCTTGTTGCTCGGGAAGTTCTTTCAACAAAAAACCTATTCCTTTCTCTCCTTTGAGCGCGATTATAAGTCTTATTTCCCTATAGCCATTACCCGGATAACGCCGGAAGGCAAGGAAGAACAGGCCCAAGTGTATGATATAGAAAAAGGAGATCGCATCCTTATTAGAAATGGGGAACTGATTCCGGTAGACGGGATCTTGATCCACGGCAAGGCTACCATAGATTACAGTTTTGTAACCGGTGAAAGCGTTCCGGTCGAAAAACATTCGGGCGATAAACTTTTTGCCGGCGGAAAACAACTAGAAGGCGTTCTGGAAATGGATGCCCTGAAATCGGTGTCGCAAAGTTACCTCACCCAATTGTGGTCCAATGCCGTTTTTCAACAAGAACAAGACGGATTTCAGACCCTTACCGACAGTATTGGGCGTAGGTTTACCCTTATCGTTCTCAGTATTGCCTTTATTGCCACCGGCTATTGGCTTTATGCCGATCCCAGCAAGGCCATGAATGTTTTTACGGCTGTACTTATAATCGCCTGCCCATGTGCCATTGCCTTGGCCGCCCCTTTTACTTTGGGCAATATGCTGCGTATTTTCGGCCGATTGAAATTTTATCTCAAAGATGCCCGTACCGTTGAAAAACTGGCCCAAATAGACACGGCTATTTTCGATAAGACCGGTACTATAACCACAGCCCAAAAGACCCAGGCCAATTACGAAGGTATGGCCCTGACCGATGAAGAGTCGGTCTTACTCAAAAACACCCTGCGGGCCTCGAACCACCCCCTAAGCCGCAGTTTATATGCCCTGCTGGACGAACACGACATTATGACCCTGGACGATTACCAAGAGGTAGTAGGCAAAGGCATACAAGGCACCAAGGCCTCTAAATCCATTAAAATTGGGTCGGCGGCTTTTGTAGGCGGTACAGTGAACGAACAAGCCAAAACTACTTCGGTTCACTTAAGTACCGAAGCTGGTTATAAAGGGTGTTTTGTGTTCCAGAACCAATACAGAAATGGGGTAAAAGCAGTTTTTGACCAACTGGCCCAGCAGATGGAAGTGGCCGTACTATCCGGTGATAACGACGGTGAAAAAGAACGGTTAAAATCCCTATTGCCCCCTGATACCCAAATGCATTTCAACCAAAAACCCGACGATAAATTGGGCTATGTGAAATGGCTGGAGGAACAAGGTCGTAAAGTACTTATGGTTGGCGACGGACTCAACGATGCCGGTGCCTTGGCACAAAGCCATGTGGGTATTGCCATTTCGGAAAACGTGAACGTGTTCTCACCAGCCTGCGACGGCATATTGGATGCCAGTAAATTCCAATCGATCTACAAATACATTATGGCCTCTAAAAAGGCCGTAAGCATTATAAAGACAAGTTTCGTACTCTCGTTCCTATATAATATCGTAGGGCTATACTTTGCCGTAACCGGACAATTAGAACCCGTAATCGCGGCCATTTTAATGCCCCTGAGCTCTATCAGCATTGTGGTTTTTACCACCGTGGCAACGAATATCCTAGGTAAAAAACTGGAACGATAATGCGAAAAATCGAAAAGAACAACCAAGTGGTTTCGATCCGATTCCTTAGCACCAAGGAATCGTACGGAACACATCAAAAATAGAATATAGATTAAAAGCTGATAAAAGTCATTTTTTCAGGTGGGCCCTGAATGTAGTTTTACAGCGAATTTGTGGAAGTATGAGTGTCATTTATCTATTACTGGCGGTGAGTATCACCGTTGCGGTCATTTTCTTTGCCGCTTTCGTATTGTCCGTGAGGTCAGGGCAATACGACGACTCTTACACCCCCTCGGTACGTATGCTTTTTGACGACGAACTGGTTAGCGAGCCCGGTTCAAAAGCCCCTGCCGAAAACCCAAAAAACGTTCCAGCTAACTCTAAAATAAAAGTTTAAAATTGTAATTATGGAAGTACAACAGTTCTATTACGATAATAAAATCGTAAAAAAATTCCTCTACGCCACCATGCTGTGGGGTGTGGTCGGAATGTTGGTTGGGCTTATCCTAGCCTTTATGTTTTTGTTCCCCAACCTCACCGATGGCATTTCGTGGTTGAGCTTTGGTCGTTTGCGCCCCTTGCACACCAACGCCGTGATCTTCGCCTTCGTAGGGAACGCTATTTTTGCCGGGGTCTACTACTCCACCCAACGCTTGCTCAAAGCCCGTATGTTCAGCGATGCTTTGAGTAATTTTAATTTCTGGGGATGGCAGGCCATTATTGTAGCAGCTGCGGTAACACTTCCATTAGGGTACTCTACCTCTAAGGAATATGCCGAGTTGGAGTGGCCTATCGATATTGCCATTGCCGTGGTATGGGTAGCCTTTGGCTGGAACCTTATCGGAACCTTGTTACGCAGACGCCAACGTCATATGTACGTAGCCATTTGGTTCTATTTGGCCACCTTCGTAACCGTTGCGGTACTCCACATCTTTAACAGTCTCGAGCTTCCGGTTAGTGCGCTTAAGTCGTATTCGGTTTATGCTGGGGTACAAGATGCCTTAGTACAATGGTGGTACGGCCACAATGCGGTAGCGTTTTTCCTTACAACACCCTTTTTAGGTCTGATGTATTATTTCGTGCCTAAAGCAGCCGATAGACCTATTTACTCTTACCGATTATCCATCGTTCACTTCTGGTCCTTGATCTTTATCTATATCTGGGCCGGACCCCACCACTTGTTATATACTTCCTTGCCCGATTGGGCCCAAAACCTTGGGGTTACCTTCTCGGTAATGCTTATCGCACCATCTTGGGGTGGTATGATCAATGGTCTTTTAACCTTACGTGGTGCTTGGGACCGTGTACGTACGAACCCAACACTTAAATTTATGGTGGTCGCTATTACCGGTTATGGTATGGCCACTTTCGAAGGCCCTATGCTTTCGCTTAAAAACGTTAACGCCATTGCCCACTTCAGTGACTGGATCATTGCCCACGTTCACGTTGGTGCCTTGGCCTGGAACGGTTTCCTAACCTTTGGTATGATCTACTGGTTGGTGCCGAAAATGTTCAAGACCAAATTACATTCGGTGCCGATGGCCAACCTGCACTTCTGGATCGGTACTTTGGGTATTATCCTTTACGCCCTTCCGATGTACGTGGCCGGATTTACCCAAGCCTTGATGTGGAAAGACTTTAACCCAGATGGTACTTTGGTTTACGGTAACTTCTTGGAAACCGTTAACGAAATCATTCCAATGTACTGGATGCGAGCCATAGGTGGTACCATGTTCTTGGTTGGTATGATCATTATGATCGTTAACGTAATCATCACCATCAAAAAAGGAAGTCAGGTAGAAGACGAATTGGCCGAGGCCCCAGCCTTGACCAAGGTTTCCAAAAGAAGGGTATTGGGCGAAACTTTCCATACTTGGTTAGAGCGTAAGCCTGTTCAGTTGACCGTTTTGGCCACCATTACCATTTTGATCGGGGGCGCCATTCAGATTATTCCGACCATATTGGTAAAATCGAACATTCCGACCATTACTAGTGTAAAACCTTATACACCACTTGAATTGGAAGGTCGTGACCTTTATATTAGAGAAGGTTGTGTGGGTTGTCACTCTCAAATGATCCGTCCATTCCGTTCAGAGGTTGAGCGTTACGGCGAGTACTCCAAAGCTGGGGAATATGTATACGACCACCCTTTCCTATGGGGTAGTAAACGTACCGGTCCCGATTTAATGCGTATCGGTGGTAAGTACTCCGACAACTGGCACTTAAACCATATGTACGATCCGCAAAGTACCTCTTCAGGCTCCATAATGCCAGCTTACCAATGGTTGATTGAAAATGAGCACGACCGTAGCGATGTACAAGCCAAAATGGAGGCTATGGTTACCTTAGGTGTACCTTATACCGAAGAGGACATTGCCAATGCTCCTGCCCATATGGCCGCACAAGCCGAACAGATAGAAAAGAACCTGTATTCCGATCCAGACTTTGCCAAAAGTTACGAGGACAGCAAAAACCAAGCTGCTGCCAGTGGAGAACCTTTCGTTCAAATGCGGGATAGGGAAATCGTATCCTTGATTGCTTACTTACAGCGTTTGGGAACCGATATCAAGATTAAGGAAAACTAACAAAGAAAACGATTCAACATGTTAAAGTTCATTAAAGGTCATATGGAGAGTATGGAGGGCATAGCCACCTACCCCATGATATCGTTGTTGATTTTCTTTGCCTTCTTCGTAGTTCTTTTTTGGTGGGTATTCACCGCCAAAAAAGACTATATCGAAAAAGTGAGCAACCTACCCTTAGAAGACGAAAACTAACTTAAGTAAAAACCAATACAGATGAAAAATATGTCACCCTGGTGGATCCGTATCCCCATAGTGTTCTTCCTGGTATTTGGATTGATGGAGTACTTTGTAGACTCTGGAGACCAATTGGCCGTTATAAAATACCCGATCACACAATTCTTCCTATTGTTGGTATTGTTGATCCTAATCGCCATCGAAATCATTTTGGTAGCGATAGAAAACGTGATGTTACAAACCCTATCGGAAGAGGCTAAAGCCCGTTATTTGGCCAAAAAGACCGAAGAAGGCAACTTTGGCTGGGCCAAAGGCATTATTGAAAAACTGACCCGTTCGAAAGCCATTGAAGAAGAAGGCGAGATTATCCTTGACCATAACTACGATGGCATCCGCGAGCTGGATAACCGTTTACCCCCATGGTGGGTATACCTTTTCTATGCTACCATTGTTTTTGCGGTAGTGTATCTGGTACGTTTCCACATTGCGGGCGATTACGACCAAAAAACCGAGTATGAGACCGAGGTGGCCGAAGCCCGTGCCGCAATCGAAGCATATAAAAAGACCGCCAAGGATCTTGTTGATGCCAATACAGTAGAACTACTAACCGATGCCAGCGATCTTAGTGCAGGTAAAACCATTTACGAAACCAATTGTATTGCCTGTCACATGGCCGACGGTGGTGGAGGTATTGGTCCTAACCTTACCGATCCGAATTGGATTTTAGGCGGAGGCATCAAAAATGTGTTCAACACTATCTCTGAAGGGGGTCGAGACGGTAAAGGTATGGTGGCCTGGAAACAGAGTCTTAAGCCAGCCGAAATCGCCCAGGTGGCTAGTTATGTTTTGAGCATGCAAGGCACCACTCCGGCCAACCCAAAAGCCGCCGAAGGTGATGTTTGGGTAGATGAGAATGCCCCAGCAGCCGAAGAGGCCCCTGCTACCGAAGCCCCTGAAGCGTCTGTAGAATAGGGACCTACACGCAGCCAAAACCTTGAACTAGAAATAGAACCGACCCTAGTCAACGGTAAAAAGCAACATCATGCAAGAACAGGAAGAAAGATTTAGGGATTCGATCGCTACGATAAGCGAGGAAGGAAAACGGGCATGGATATACCCAAAAAAACCCAGTGGTAGGTTTTACAACTACCGAAAATGGGTAAGCTATGGGCTATTGCTCTTCCTTTTTGCCTCGCCTTTTATCAAGATCAATGGCAACCAATTCCTGATGTTCAATGTGCTCGAAAGGCGCTTTAACATCTTTGGTTTCCCCTTCTGGCCCCAAGATTTCCACCTCTTCGTGATCTCCATGATCATCGGCGTGATCTTTATCGCCCTTTTTACCGTTGGCTTTGGTCGTATTTTCTGCGGATGGATGTGTCCGCAGACCATTTTCCTCGAAATGGTCTTCCGTCGTATCGAATATTGGATCGATGGGGACCGTGGGGCCCAACAGCGTTTGGCACGACAGAAATGGAATGCCGAAAAAATCAGGAAACGCCTGCTGAAATGGTTTATCTATGCCGTAATCTCTTGGTTTATCGCCAATATCTTTTTGGCCTATTTGATCGGCTCCGATAAACTTATGTTATACATTACAGACGGCCCCCAACACCATTTGGGCACCTTTATACCCTTGGTGATCTTTACCGGGGTTTTCTATTGGGTGTTCGCCTGGTTTAGGGAACAAGTTTGTATCATAGCTTGTCCGTACGGACGTTTACAGGGCGTGCTGCTCGATAACAAATCGATTGTTGTGGCCTACGACCATGTACGGGGCGAAGGTGAGAACGGTCGCAAAAAATTTCGTAAAAACGAAGACCGAGAGGCTCTGGGCCATGGTGACTGTATCGATTGTTTACAGTGTGTACACGTTTGCCCCACTGGAATCGATATCAGAAACGGCACCCAATTAGAGTGTGTTAACTGTACTGCCTGTATCGATGAGTGCGACCATATTATGGATCGTATCAAGAAACCCCGAGGGCTTATCCGTTACGCCAGCGAGGAGAACATTGAGAAAAAGGCCAAATTCCAGTGGAATGCCCGTATGAAGGGCTATAGCGCCGTACTATTTTTATTGGTAGGTATTTTGATTGGTATGTTGTTCCTCAGAAACGACCTCGAGGCCAATGTACTGCGCTTACCCGGTCAATTGTACGAGCATAAAGAAGGTAACATTATCAGTAATGTGTATACCTACAAATTGGTAAACAAGACCTCTAAGGATATTGAGGACGTTTCCTTTAAGTTGCTTTCGCACGATGGCAGCATTGAGTTGGTTACCCACAAGAACTTTACGGTACCGGCCCAAGATCTGGCCGAGGGTACCCTGTTTATAGAAATTGACCAAGGCGATCTTAAAGGCGACAAAAACAAACTAACTATTGGGGTTTTCAGTGGCGAGGTGCAGGTAGAAACGGCTACCGCACGCTTTTTGGCCCCCAAGAGTTTTAGATAAATCCATAATTGGGAGTTGAATTAGTGTAAGTAGTGGTTTAAAAACGATAGTAATGAAAAAGTTGAATTGGGGTACCGGAATCGTCATAGCCATCGTTAGTTTTATTGGCTTTATCATGTATTTCGTAATCTATATGAGTACCAATAGAAGGGCCGATCACGATTTGGTTACCGAAGACTACTACAAACAGGAACTGGAATACCAAAAGGAAATAGATGCCGAAAAAAAGACGGGAGCGGCATACAAGATAACTATAGAAAAGACCAAAGAAGGTCTTGTACTTTCTTTCCCAGAACACTTGGATCCCGCTAAGATCCAAGGTACAGTGTCCCTATATAGACCGTCCAACAAACACCTGGATTTTGACTTACCCTTAAGTCTATCCGACCCGCATTTGCTAATACCTGACACTCGTTTGTTGGATGGTCGCTGGGACCTAAAAATCGATTGGAAATACCAAGACGATGCTTATCTACAAAAAGAAAGTATCACTTGGGTACCACAATAATCCCATGTACTGACTATGGTCGCCACAGCATTTTTATTGGGTTTAATGGGCAGTCTGCACTGTATGGGTATGTGCGGACCCATTGCCTTTATGCTGCCGGTAGACCATAAAAAACCCTTGAAAAAGGCCGGACAGATCGGCCTGTACCATGTCGGGCGCTTACTGGCCTACGGCCTTATCGGTCTGGTTTTCGGATTCTTGGGCAAGGGCCTCTATATTTTTGGCATGCAGCAAAAACTCTCCATTGCCATTGGGGTGCTTATGATTTTGATCGTATTACTGCCCCAGCATAGGTTCGCCCGTTTTAAACTGGCCCAACCTTTGTTTAAAATCATAGGTAAACTTAAATCCCGTTTGGGTAAGGAATTGGCCAAAAAATCGCCCGATACCTTTCTTTCCATCGGTTTCTTAAACGGATTTCTTCCCTGTGGTCTGGTCTATATGGCCCTTTTTGGAGCCTTGGCCATGGGCAGCCCGGCCGAAGGTTCGTTGTATATGATCCTTTTTGGATTGGGTACCATCCCCTTAATGACCTCGGTCATATATTTTAGCCATTTATTTAAAAACTCGTTTAAGGCTAAGGTACGTAAACTGATCCCGGTTTTCGTAATGCTGATCGGGGCCCTTTTTATCTTACGCGGACTCGGTCTCGGTATCCCTTATGTATCGCCTAAAATGGCCACCCAAGAAGTTACTGCTGAGGTGGAGTGCCATACGCCTTGATATTGGTGTGCGATGTTGTAGAATAGTCCGAACCATTTATCCAATCTATCAATTATACCAACATTTCATGTTGTACCCCCTAAACTAGAGACTGGGTTAACTGACTTTTCACCTCATAACAGTCGAAACAAACGAACGAGTGTATAAGCATACAGTCGGCCAAATCATAATCGTCCCCAATGGAATCGATTTGGGCGTAAAAAGTCATTGTTGATTTACATGAATCGCACAATGGGTATTCCTGTACCGGTAAACCATCTGGCTTACCGCCAAGTTTATGTCTGGTACCGGCAATATTGTTCCATTTGTAGCCCAAAGCCTGTCGGCCTTCTTCGGATTCAGGTTTTGGAATTAATTTAATTTCGGGTATAGTCATATATTTTATTTATTCACTTGATAATCGATTAGTCCATTTTTTAGGATTCTGTGAAGTATGAAACACAGAAAGCACATAAATATCAGTTCCCTCAACCAAATAATGTATCCCAAACGGAAATCGTCTTATGAATTTAACCCGAACCTCTTCGTATCTATACTGATACCCCAATGGAGTTCTTAGAATGTCGGCATAACCCTCTTCTAAGCATAACTCAAAATCAATGGAAAGACCTTTTCGAATATGTTCATAATACGCAATGGCATGGGTTATATCGGAATCAGCAGCTTCTGATATTTGAAGTTTATAACCCATTGCGTTTGTCTGTATTCCTTAAGCGTGATTCTTCTAGGGAAATATACTTCATCTGCCCTTTTTTATGGAGGGCCAAACGATTTTCAAGTTCTTGTTGAACCGCTTCGCTTAGCGGGATGGATTCCTTTTCTAAATCATCCCATATTTCCTGAACTAGAAGTATTTTCTTTTCCCTAGATAGTTTCTTAATCTCATCAATACTCATACTACCTTATTTTTCGAGTTTGCATTTAGGGTCCAATGAATTCATTGGTATCAATCACTTCGTATTAAAACACCAAACCAGTATTAGCAAGATAACTAATTATAACAGAAGCATGAAAAATGCTTTTGCCTTATACCTATTTAGAAGTCGATTAGAACCTAACTACTCCAAGGTTTTCATTAACTCCGGGCTTAAATCCATTACTTTTTTTGTCAATTTTCCGAGTGCGGAAATATTTGACAGCACAATGACCCCGTTTTTATTTTCCACATCGATTATCATGGATGCCGAATAGCCCCCTGTACCGCCATTGTGCCAATACCACACCGCATCTGCATCTTGCTTAACGATACCCCAGGCCAATCCGGTTGAAAAGCTTTCCGTTGCCTTATAATGCGGTTTTCTTGTCAGGGCTAGGCTCGCATTGGCTTCATCGAACTGGGCCAGGGCGAATTTGGCCAAATCGGCCGTAGTCGAAACAACACCGCCGGCCCCCATTAAAATGGCCAAATCCCATTGGGAAACCTCCTCCCCATCATCATTTAATCCTTTTACCAACTTATCTTTTACGGTTGATCGGTTGGTGGTTGTATGGGTCATTTGGAATCTGTCAAAAATCTTGCCAGTAACCAACTCGCCATAACTAGCGCCTTCCATTTCACCCAATACGAAGCCCAACAAACCCACACCTAAATTGGAATATTCGGATTTTGTACCTGGGGTAGACGACATTTTGAGATGAACGGACAGATCTTCTTTTAGCCGCTCTCTATCGAAAGTCTTATACGGATTGGTCAAATCTAGGGTAGGTGAACTTAAACTTTTAGGCAGGCGCGGAAGCCCAGAGGTATGTGTCGCCAGCTGTTTAAAAGTGATCTGGACATCATCTTTTAGGGTAAAACCTAGATACCCATTGATCGTATCATCTAAATCGACTTTTCCGTTCACGACAAAATCGGCCAGTAGGGTTGCCGTAAACACTTTGGTAATAGATCCGATTTCAAATACGCTATCCCTGTTGACTACGACCTGCACCTCATCTTGTTTTCGTAGTACCCCATAGTAATTGACACTTCCGTTATCGATTATGGCTACTGCTAGTTGGGCTTTTTCGGGGAATGCTTCAAGCTGCTCTTTTATTAATTCCGATTGCTCCTTTGTAATCTGGTCCGTCTGCTTATTTTGGGCATCTATTTTCGTAAGTACGAGTAGACCTAAAATCAGGATGTACATATTTTTCCCCGGCATATTTGATACATTTAAAGAAATAGCGATCAAAAAGGTAACCATTATATAAGAAACCATTCCAAATATAGCTAGTGATTTTAGAATCAATGATGTAAACTACCACGGCATGGGTCAATGCTTTAAAAACATCACAGTCGGTCTTTTAATCGTAAAAGATGCAACAATCCACAATATACCAATGTTTTCATTTATAAGTGTTAGTGTTTTTCATTAAATTACACCGACCAACGAATTACCAACATGACCAAATCCCTGCTCCACTTAACCCTTTATCTTCTCTTTAACCTTGCCTTTTCCCAATCCCAAAAAACAAACCATCAAACACCCAAGGCTTCTTCCATTGCAGAAATACCCGTAAAGCTACTTACAAAGGGATATTACTTTAGAGAAACACCTACCACCATTAGTGGCTATTATCATAATGGCAAGAAAACCTTTAATACGGTAAATGCCTTTAGTATTTCCCCTGATGGTTATGCTACCAATTTATGGGTGCGCGATTCGATACGTCCCATAGACTGTCGTTCCTATAAAAAACTGAAAAACACTTATGAAGCCGGACATAAACATCTAATACGTCTTGTGGAAGAAGATCGGGGATGTAAAGCCCGAAAAGAAATTTACAATTTAGGTGTTGTTCGTAGAACTGGTTCCCAAATAAGGATAGATTTCTACTCACATCACTGGGACGGTTACGGAAGACCCATTAAGGACAGGCCAGCATATTCGTACATCGGAAAAATTGAAAACGATTCCACACTCTTCTTTTTCAAATTCTTGAATTTTTACAACCTTCAGTCACATGACATAGCTGAGAGATTCAATTTTAGAGCTACCACTTCTGCAAGAGCGTTACCACCGGAAACCAAAAATACATTGGATAAGCTAAAAGATAGATTCCCTGGTGACTTTTACGAAATTAAAAAGCAACAATTGGATAGTTATCCACATATCATAAAAGAACAATGCCCCGAATCCCTAACTGGTATTCAATATCAAGGTTATTTTTTTCGCCAAAACCTCTTAGACCTTAAAGATAAAAACACCGCCGATGCCACGCGTTTGGTCTATGGAACAAAAACCGAAGACCGCGAAATAAAAATGGTTTCCGGATTAGCGCTGTATCCCAATGGATATGCCAAAAAACTATGGCTATCGGGCCTTGACCAAATAGCATGTAGATCAAACAAATATCCGAAAAACACTTTTGATGCCGCGCACGCCAATATCACCGCTTCCCTTGTCAAAGGAACTATTGGCACTTGTGATTTTGTGGGTCAAGATATGAGTGGTATGGGCATAGTAACCGTAAAAAACAATAAAATCCGCATCCGCTTCTTTGGCCCTGATTGGCGCAAAAGGACAAAGAAAAATTATCCCATGGTAGTACATGAAGATTATTTTGGCACGATATTAAACCCAAACACGATTCATTTTGATTCACATCATGACCACTATGGCCCGCATATTCAAAAAAGCAAAATCAACCTTATGTATCAATTTAAGAGTACCCCTGCACTTATGCCAATAACGCCCACTTCACAACAAAAGCTAAACCAACTCAATTGGCTCTACCCCATGGAAAACACCGAACAAAATTCCAACAATGCGCCAAACACCTTAGAGCAAAGGTGATTGTATGACCGGAATTAGAGGTTGCTAAGCCCCCTTAAACCAGAAAGGCCCCAAAGGAGTGTTCAATTCCAACCATTTTCAAATTTTCAAATCACCAATTATACTCCTAAAAGTAAGGTTGATCCGGGCCCTATTTACCTTTTTGGTCGGTGGTAAGCGATGCCACCCTCTCCCTACCGCTATTGCGACACAAGATAACCCTTAGCTATCATGTAGGGAAAAAGGAAATTAGGATATGCAATTTTCATAACAAATTAACCTTCAATACATAAATCACCTTATTAAAGTTTTAAAAGTCAAATTAATCCGAGGGCTTTGTACCTTTTGGTTGGCGGTATACGGTGCAACCCTCACCCCTAACCCCTCTCCCTGAGGGAGAAGGGAATTTCAAAAAAGTCATCCCTAATTCCAACCATTTTCAAATTTTCAAATCAACGGACTATTGTCCTAAAAGTAAGGTTGATTCTTGGGGTAAGCACCTTTTTTGTTGGCGGTAACCGATGTAGCCAATGGTCTTGTGTGGTGCCTTGCATGGTTAATAGGCTTCCTGGTTCGAGTTGCATCCAGCGGGTGGCTATGGTCTGTTTATGTTTAAACCCGAACTTTCGGGTGGTGCCTAAACTTAAAGAGGCTATGGTGCCGTGTTTTTTAAGGTCTTTTTCGCCATCGCTATGCCAGGCCATTCCCTCTTCGCCGGTATGATACAGGTTCAACAAACAAGAGTTATAGGTGGTTCCGGTTTTTTGTTCCACTAATGCTTTTAACTCCAAAAGCTCGGGCGTCCACGGCAAGGCCTGTTTGGTGATTTTGGAATAGGTATAGGAAAAAGGTCGGTCGCCATACCAGGCTACCTTGCGCTTGGTCACCACTTTTTTACCGAAAATCATGGCCTCGTCATGCTTCCATGCAATACCTTCCATAAGCCTTTGGAAATAGTGCTCGGCCCGGGCCGCATCAATTACCTTACCGTAATAATACACCTCGCCATCGAAGGGCAACAGGTTTACCAAATCTAAAGGGGTATGTTCGAATAGATCCATTCCTCAAAAATACGGCTTGTTTTTGGTGAAACAGGTTCAATTTACCCCGCTATTATCCCCAAGGGGGATGTGTAATGGTTTTACAGGTATTTCACGAAGTAACCTACCCGATTAAACGATTCCACAAACCCCTTAGGGATTATGGCATTTTCAAATCCTCAAATTTTCAAATCGAACCAAAATTTTTAAAGCCTTTTCCCTTACTAAGGCCTAGGCTTTTTCTTAGGCGATTTTACGGTTTTACCTCCTGGGGCCATGGTATTGGTTATTCCACTGAGAATGGATTTCCATAGATAATTGCCTACACTTTTGTAGGGATCCCGTTTAAAATGCATTACAGCCACCCTAGCTTTTTTCTTTCGGGTAGGATTGGCTTTTTTCACCAGAGTATTTACCGCCCAGCTTAAGAACTTATTCTCTTCCAAAGAATTCACCTTGAACACATGGGCCTCGAGATCGTGGTACAGCATGATCATACTGCCTTGCGAGGCCGTGGCATTGGCCGTACCCTTAAAGGTCATTGAGTCGAGGTCGCCCTCAAGTACTTTTAACCCTATGGCCGGGAAGAGGGCCGAATCGAACAGACATAATTGGGCCGCACCCAAACTACCCCTAAAACTAAAATCGTGATAACCCTTTTGTAAAGGAAACTCCATATATAGTTCTAAAGGGGCCTTTTGCATCAATACCCCATCCAAGTTCAATCGCATAGGCGTTTGGGCCAATGGGGTGATAGTGGTAATATGGTTTAGCTCGGCAACTATTCTAGAAATATCAATCGTAAGCAAGGTATCGCGTTTGGCCAATTTTTCTTGGATCAACACCGAGGCATTTTGAACCTTCACCTTTTCGATCCTAAGCGAATCTGTCATTTGTTGTAAGGCCAAATGCGGTAGTTTTTTTGTTTTCGCGGCATGAAAGGGTTTGCCTTTGTCTTTATACAGTTGCAATTCCAGGTCATGGATACCGATACTATCTATATACACCCCGTGGCCCCGAACCATACGGGCCAATTGAAGCCCGTGTACCTTGAATTCCGGTAGTTTTACATGCACTACATCCTTACTGTTCGGATACAGGGCCGCCATTTCTTGGTTCGACTTTTGCGGATCTATAACCAAATCCTTTACAAGTAAATCGCCCTTGGCAAAATCATACACCAATTCTGAGAAACCGGCATTGTAATGCATACGGTCCATACCCACTTGAACCGCCCCGATTTTCAACTGCTCTTGAAGGGAGCGCATGCGAAAACCATCGGCATCATTGGGTATGATTTCAAAGCCGCTCGTTTTAATATCCAAGGGGTCGTTTCGGAACAGGTAGCTACTATCACGTAGGTCCATTACCGCCAATTCCAAGGCTTTAAAGCGAATTTGGTCTACCCGCACCCCTTGCATTTTACCCAAAGGTATGGCGTCTAGATCCAGGCTCCCCGTTTTCTTATCCGCCTTTTTAAAATTACCATTGCGATACGTTTGGATCTGCAAGCCATCGAAAAGCAATTCTTCGACCTCGATCTTAGACTGGATAAGGGCTTTAAGGATATGAATACCGCTTATGCGTAAACTGCGCATACGAATATCGGTCAGGGCCTTAGTTCGGGAAGTAACACTGTCAAGGGTTTCCGTTTTGGGATGTATGACCACATCGTCTACCTCCAACAGCCCGCGCAGCAAGCGAAAGCGTACTTGACCGACCTCGGCGGAATACCATCCGGAGGGGTTTTCGACTATAAAATCCGTGAGCTTCTTTTCGAGGGTACGCGATACCAAGGCATTGACCGCAACTAGCACTAGTACCAGTACGAGCCCCCCGAGCAACCAAAATTTCTTGGAAAGTTTTATGGCCATGATGTTGGTTTGGCCTAAAGATAGCCATTCTCTTCTTTCCAATGTACAATTAGGTAATGTAACGATGTACCCGTGTAACAATGAAGCAATTTGAAGATGTACCCATTTGAAAATGGAGCTGGAAATTGTTTAATCCGGATTCCAAAGTTCCAAAATAGACGAAATCATAGAGAACTCCCTCTCTGGCGCCTGCTTATATAGACATGCCCTCAACCCTATACAAAGTCATACGACTTTTGATATTAGACACTGTTATCTTTTGGTATTGGACATTGTATACGATCACCGTATATTGCCACAAACAAACCTTACTTTATTATGAAGAGACGCAGTTTTGTGACCAAAACGGCCTTGGGGAGCCTAGCCACAGTGGTTGGAGCCGATATCGTTTTTGGCAACCACCTTCCCAAAGGTTATACCCCCCTTGGGCTGGATACCGTTGATCCGTATAAGGCTTTTGGCAAGCACCCCGATATGAAGGTGTTGAACGACCGCCCTTGGAATATTGAATCGCAAGCGCATCTTTTAGACGATAAGGTAACCCCGAATGCTTCTATTTTTATTCGGAACAATGGGGTAATGCCCGAAGATATCGATGTGGGCAGCTGGACGATTACCTTCGATGGGGAATCGGTAAAGCAATCGAAAACCTATAGCCTGCAAGACCTGAAAAGTAAGTTTACCCAATACACCTACCAGGCTACCTTGGAATGTGGCGGTAACGGAAGGATCGAGTTCGACCCACCGGCCAAAGGCAACCAATGGGGCTTGGGTGCCGTATACTGTGCCGAATGGACCGGCGTAAGACTTCGCGATGTATTGGAAGACGTAGGTATAAAGGACGATGCCGTTTATATTGGATATCATGCGGCCGATACCCACTTGAGTGGCGACCCTAAAAAAGAACCTATTTCGCGTGGCTGCCCCATGAGCAAAGCCCTACAAGACGAAACCCTCCTCGCCTTTAAAATGAATGGGGAAGACATACCGTTGGCACACGGACACCCGGTACGCTTGATCGCTGGCGGATGGCCGGCTTCGGTATCCGGAAAATGGATAACCGGTATCAGTGTTCGTAATAAAGTACACGACGGTACCAAAATGACCGGTTCGGCCTATAGGGTGCCCTGTAAACCCGTAGCACCCGGAACCGAAGTTACCGATGAGAATATGTGCATTATTGAATCGATGCCTGTAAAATCGTTGATTACTTATCCAAAAACTGGGGGGCGCCTGGCCAAAGGGAAACCTTTGCATATACGGGGCCATGCCTGGGCCGGGGAATATGAGGTGGTTAAAATGGAGTACTCTATAGATTTTGGCGCCTCTTGGACCGAGTGTACCCTATCTAAACCCGCTAATCGCTTGGCCTGGCAACATTTTGAAGCTACGGTAAACTTCCCGGCGGAAGGTTATTATGAGGTATGGGCCCGTGCCACGGATAGCAACGGTAAAAAACAACCGATGTTGGTACCCGGCTGGAATCCCAAAGGCTATTTGAACAATGCCTGTCACCGTATTGCGATCAAAGTAAAGGCCTAAGATGGAAAATCCTTTACAATCGCTGTTGCAAAAACTGTACGGACTCTTATTGGGCTTTTTTGCCATTTTAATAGCAGCCGGGGCTTTATTGGTTTATGTAGCCACTAGTCCCGACCCTTTTGGTATGAATACCCCCGAGGTGGTGATCGCCGAAACGGAAACCGAAGAAGTTGTAGATCCCGATTTAATTGAAAACGGAGTGCATGTAGCCTCAGGTTTGGTGGAGGGCGAAGGTTTGATGACCGTGGTACAAAACTGTACCAGCTGCCATTCAGGAAAGCTGGTAAGCCAAAACCGTATGAACCGGGAAGCTTGGAAACATACCATTGAATGGATGCAGGAAACCCAAGGCCTTTGGGATCTGGGCAACAATGAAGTGATCATTCTCGATTACCTCAGCGAATATTATGCCCCGGTACACCACGGCCGTCGCCAAAACCTAACCGATGTGGCTTGGTACGATTTGGAGTAGTAGCTAAGATTTAGTTGTTCTAACACAAATAAAAATCCCGTCAAATGGCCTTTGACGGGATTTTTCGTATCAACTAAAACCTAATAGAACCAGGTATGGGTCTATTATCTTTTTATATCTTAAAAGTCATTACCGGAATCTTGGAATGGTTGGCAATATCTTCACCTATGCTTCCCATAAAGAAATGCAACAATCCTTTACGGCCATGGGTTGGGATAGCGATCAAATCGGCATTGGTCTTTTCACTGAACTCCAAAATCCCTTTTTCAATGGTATAGTGATTGTAAATCTCAACTTCTTGTCCGTTATGTGCCAAATTCTGGAATTTGGAGATACGATCGTAGGCATCTGAAGTACTTAAAAAGTCATCGCCTGGAGTATTAATGAAAACCAAGTTCATCTGGGCATTTAACAATTCGGCAAAAGCCTTGGCCTTTTTATAGGCTGGCAAATTTTCTTTTTGGAAATCGCAGGCAAAGACCATTTGTTCTACCTTAAAATCGTCCCAGTCGTTTTTGATCACCAATACCGGGATATCCATATTACGTACCACCTTTTCGGCATTCGAACCTATAAAGAGTTCCTTTAAGCCGTCGGTACCATGTGAGCCCATAATAATAAGATCGGCCCCTTGTTCCTTGGCCACTTCATTGAGTTCGTTGAACACCTTAAAGTGTTTGATAATCGGTGTAACCTGTACCCCTTCTAAAAAAGGTTTCTTTACAAAATCGCTGAATCTCTTCTCTGCCAATTTTATCAAAAACAGCATTTGTTGATGCTGGTTAACCTCTGAAGAGGAAATAAAGGCTTCGGATAATTCGAGCATATGCAAGGCCAAAATCTCGGCATCGTGCCTTTTGGCCAAAGAAGCAGCCACTTTTAGGGCGTATTCCGACTGCTCGGAAAAATCTACGGGTACGATAAACTTTTTCATGGTATTTGGGGGAATTTAAGGGTTGAACAATCTAGTTAACATCTCATTATATGGTCATGGAAAACAATTTGGTCTCCGGTTTGTTCCGGTGCAAACGCAAATCGAATGCCATGCAAATATTCCTGATAAAAGGTTTGCCACTTTCAAATACTTCGATCCCATCGGCATGTATTCGCAACAAACCATCGGCTTCCATTTCGGTCAATCGCGACAGTATCTCGGGCATTTCTTCCAAATAGCCAACGCCAAAGGGCTGCCATTTCGTATGAAAATGACACATTAAATTCAATACATGGCGGCGTATAACCTCATCTTCCTCCGTTAATAAATGCCCACGGTAGACCGGAATGGTTTCTTTCTCCAACAGCTCGTAGTATTCCTCAATACTTTTTACATTTTGGGCGAAGCCGTACCAACTATCGCTGATACTGCTCACACCAAGTCCGATCATTACTTGGGTATTCGATGCCGTATAGCCCATAAAGTTGCGGTGTAGGGCATCGCGTTCCATAGATTGATGCAGGCTATCGGTAGGTAGGGCAAAATGATCCATACCGATCTCTACATAACCAACTTCGGCCAAGAGGGCCTTGCCATGTTCGTATTGGGCCCTTTTCTCATCGGGTTTGGGCAGATCTTCGTCTTTATAGCCCCGTTGGCCGTTCCCTTTGATCCAAGGTACGTGGGCATAACTATAAAAAGCCAGGCGATCGGGCATCAGCTCTTGGGTCTTTCGGATGGTTTGGTCAACGTCGGTACGTGTTTGGAATGGTAGGCCGAAAATAATATCGTGACCCACTGAGGTGTACCCGATTTCCCTGGCATTATTCGTTGCTTCGGCCACCTTTTCAAAAGGTTGGATCCGATTTATAGCTTTTTGAACGGTAGTATTGTAATCCTGGACCCCAAAACTTACCCTACGGAACCCCACATCGTACAGGGCTTGTAAATGCTCTCGGGTCGTATTGTTCGGATGACCCTCAAAACTGAATTCGTAGCCCTCGGCACGATCGGCATTTTCGAACAGACCATTGATCAATCGGCCTAAATTCTGCGGACTAAAAAATGTCGGGGTGCCACCACCAAGATGCAATTCCTTGATACGGGGCCTTTCCGGAAGGGCATTCACATATAAGGCCCACTCTTTTAACAAGGCGGTGATATAGGGGTCTTCTACCTCGTGGCGTTTGGTAATACGTTTATGGCACCCACAAAAGGTGCACATGCTCTCGCAAAAGGGCAGATGTATATACAAACTGATGCCTTCGGTGGCATTGCTCTCTTCGAAGCCTTTTACCAAACTCTGCATCCAGCCTTGGCCCGAAAACGAAGGCAGGTGCCAATAAGGCACGGTAGGATAACTGGTGTAGCGGGGGCCCGCCACATTATATTTTTGAACTAAACTGCACATAATACCTGAATGACGCTCCAAAAGTAGAAGAAGGCCTACCCAAAAAATATGACAATTGTCAGGTTTGACCCGTAGCAGGTATGCAGCTTATCGAAAAAAACTACAGCAACCCCTTATTTTACAGGGTTTTGCCCCATTTCTATACTGAGCAACCCACCAGCCTTTAATTGTTCATGGGTAAAGGTTAAATTCGTCAACTCCACCCCATTTAAACTGGCTTTTTGCACATATTTATTCTGGGCACTGTTATTTTTGACTTCGATTTTCAACTGCTTATCACCGGCCAAGGGCAAGGTAACCTTATCGAATAGGGGCCTGCCTACCAAATATTCTGGTCTACCCGGTGCCATTTGATAAAAGCCCATGGCGTTCATCACATACCAGGCCGACATTTGTCCGCAGTCTTCATTACCGATAATACCTCCGGGCTCGGTGGTGTAAAACTCACGCAAGATATAATCTACCTTTTCTTGGGTTTTCCAGGGTTGGCCCGCTTCGGTATAAAAATAGGCGATATGGTGGCTAGGCTCGTTCCCGTGGGCATATTGGCCAATAAGCCCGGTAATATCGGCACTGGCCCCATCGCCCGTAATCTCTGAAGAAGTGGTAAACAGACTGTCTAATTTAGTGGTAAAGGCTTCCTCAGACCCGAACAACTTTACATAACCGGGGGTATCGTGGGGCACGAACCAACTCCATTGCCAGGCGTTACCCTCTACATAATCGGAATGTTCGTGATCGGAGTAGTTGGGATCGAAGGGGGTACGCCAACTACCGTCGGCATTTTTGCCCCGCATAAATCCGGTACTGGCATCAAAATATTTTTGATAATTGAGGCCGCGTTCCAAAAATCGTTCTACCAGGGCATCGTCGCCATTCGCTTTGGCGATTTGGGCGATACACCAATCGTAATAGGCATTTTCGAGTCCGTAGGTCACTGAGTTCCCGATTTTGTCTGATGGGATATGTTCCCCTTTATTGATATACCAATTGTGCTTGGTCATTACCCGTTCGCCTCGGGGTTCTTTGATCTTGGCCAGGGCCGTGGTATCGTAGGAAGCACTTACCAAAGCCGCCTTTAGGGCCCTTTGCGGGTCTACCCCGGGCAGATTCTTGGTCAAAGCATCGGCCAAATTGGCCACGGCGGGGTAACCTACCATAGTACCCGTGTAGTTGGAAGCCAAGGGCCATTTAGGTAAAATACCGCCCTGTTCGTATTTTAACAATAGGTTGTTGGCCCAATCGGCGGCCAAGTCTTCATCCAATATGGTCATTAAAGGGTGTTGGGCCCTAAAAGTATCCCAAAGGGAGTAGACCGTATAGTTCATTTGCCCTACTGGAGAAGTATGGATCTGTTTGTCCATGCCGCGATAGCGACGGTCTACATCCTGATAGATCATCGGCGCCAATTTGGTATGGTATAGGGCCGTATAGAAAATGGTCTTAATATCGGAATCGTCGGTTTCTACATACACTTCCTGCAAGGCATCGTTCCATTGCTTACCCGCTTCCTGGCGTACGCGATCGAAATCCCAATGGTCTAGCTCGGCCTCCAAGTTCTTTTGGGCCCCGGCCACATCGACCATAGAAATGCCCACTTTTAACAGCACAGGCCCTTCGGAGGTTCCGAAATCGAGATAGGCATCTACATTTTTACCTTCATACAAGCTTTTCGCTCCCACAGAAACACTATCTACCATGGCCTGGGTTATGCTAAAGGGTTTAGAAAACTTGGCATAGAAATGTACCGGATGATCGTAGGCCCAACCTTGTGATACCTTGGTTCCCTTTAGGGTGGAATCGTTGACCACCTCCATGGTATTGGAAACGTTACTGTGTCCCCAATTCGCTTGAAGTATATGGCCTAGATCGAACAATAGCTGCTGTTTTTCGCCAGTAGCATAGGTATACTTATGCATCCCGACACGAGTGGTGGCCGTGAGCTCGGAAGTTACCTTATAATTATCGAAAGCCACTTTGTAATAGCCGGGTTCGGCAGACTCTTGGGCCTTACTGAAGGCAGCCACAGGTTTTTCACTGGGCTCCCCGGTAAAGGGCAACACCAATACATCGCCCAGATCCCCTATTCCCGTACCGCTTAAGTGGGTATGCGAAAAGCCATAGATCAGGCTATCGGCATAGTGGTAACCACTGGAAGCCTCCCAGCCCATTAAATGGGTATCGGGACTCAATTGTACCATACCATAAGGTACTACGGCACCCGGGTAGGTATGCCCATGAAAGCCGGTTCCGATAAAGGGATCGACAAAGGCCGTTAAGTCTTCGGTCGGGGTCACCGGGTTCGCCTTTTTATCGCTGCCCGAACAGCCCACCATAAGCGTTGCCAAACCCCATAAGGACAAGTAACCTAATATTACATTTACTTTCATAGTATCGTTTATTCTTTTATTGAAAAACTTGCTTCTAGTTTAAAGTCTTGGGACGATTCGCCAATGGCCAGATTAAAGTTTCCGGCCTCGGTTTCCCATTCTTTCTTTCGATTGATCAAGGCCAACTGGGCCGCATCTACTTCAAAAACCACTTCTTGCTCTTGTCCGGCCCCCAGATGGATGCGATCAAAACCACGCAACTGCCATTCGTAAACGGTAACCGAGCTCACTTCGTCATTGATATATAATTGAGGTACCACATCACCGGCCCTATCACCTGTATTTTTCACTTTGAAGCGTACTTTTAAACTTCCGCCTTGGGTAGTGAGTTTGTTTTCCAAACGTAAATCGGAAAAAGCAAATTGGGTATAACTCAATCCGAAACCGAACGGAAAGAGTTCGGTTACTACCCTGCTTTCACCCGTACCATTGGGACCATCTTTGGCCTGCCCTCTTTGTGAATCGGGTTTGTACGGAAAATTAAAAGGTACCTGACCCACCGAACGCAATACGGTTACGGGTAGCTTTCCGCCCGGATTATAATCACCGAATAGTACTTCTGCAATCGCCTGCCCACCGTACTTACCCGGAAACCAAGCTTCCAAAATAGCTTGGGCTTGCCGATTGGCATGGTTGATGGTTAACGGATGCCCATTGAGCAAAACCACGATTATGGGTTTACCTGTCGCTACCAAGGCATCTAACAACTCTTGCTGATGGCCAGGCAGGTTCAGATCGGTACGGCTTAGGTTTTCGCCCACCATGCTTTCGTCTTCCCCAAGGCAAACGATAACCGCGTCGGAAGTTTCGGCTTCCTGTACCGCTTGAGCGATCTTGGCTTTTTCAGTAGCATCAAGGGGTACATCAAACACCTCGGAATCGGGCCAATTTTTATTTTTCAGGTCAATGCCTTCGGCATAGGCCACATTTACCTTTCCTTTCAAATAAGCGGAAATTCCGGCATAGGCCGAAATGACATCGGTACCCAAGGCCCCATACCTACTAATGGAGGCCGAGGTGTTTTTGGCCATGGGGCCACAGACCAGAACCTTGTCCAATTTGGCTACATCCAAGGGTAAGGTTCCTTCTTCGTTTTTCAACAAAATAAGTGACTCCCGTGAGGCTTGCAGGGCCAAAGCCTGATGTTGGGCCTTACCCACGACTTTTGCGGCTCCTTTTTCATCGCGATAGGGGGCATCGAACAAACCCTCCTTGAACTTAACGTACAACACATCGGATACCCGTTGATCTAAGGTAGCCTGGGTCACTTTTCCTTCGGCCACCAATTCGCGTAAAGGGGCCACAAAGTTCTTCGGATGGTTAAAGGTGGTACGTACATTGAGCCCAGCGTTAATGGCCTGGCGCACGGCGTCTTTATAACTTTCGGCCACGTGGTGCTTGTTGTATAGATAAGCTACGGCATCGCTATCGGAGACCACATAACCTTTAAACCCATAGGTGTCGCGCAATAATTCCGTTAAAAAATAAGGACTACCGGTAACCGGCTCGCCATCATAATCGTTATATGAACTCATAACACCCAACAAATCGGTCTCTTCTATCACCCGTTTAAATGGGGCCAAATACATTTGATGCATGTCGCGCCAGCTAATATGGGGGTCTAGTCGTACGTGCCCATCCCGACCTCCTTTGGGTGCCGAGTAAACCGCATAGTGCTTTAGGGTGTTGGCCAAGCCGTTTTCCTGTATACCTTTAGAAATATTCACCCCATATTCCCCCACCAAAAAAGGATCTTCACCAAAACTTTCTACAATACGCCCCCAACGTTGGTCTCGGGCCACATCCATTACCGGGGAATATATATTGTGATAGCCCAAGGCATAGCCTTCGGCGCCGATTACCTGTCCGGTTTTATAGAGAAGTTCCGGATGCCAGGTAGAGCCCATTCCAATCTGGGCCGGAAAAGAGGTCGATTTATAATGGTTCAAACCGCGGATTCCCTCATTGGTGAATTCTACGGGGATACCCAAACGGGTCTCTTCTACAAAGAATTTTTGAATCTGGTTCAAGGCCCAGACGTGGGAATTGTACGGAAACTTGTACTGGGCATCGACATAGACCCCGTTGGAAGGTTCGTCTATATTGGCCAAACCATCTTTCCATAGCTCATTTTTCCAACTCGGGGCCGGTAATTCATCTTTAGCCACCCTGCCATACCCGTATAAAGTGACCAATTGCATGGTTTTTTCATCGGTGGTCATTTGGCCCAACAAATCGGCTACCCGGGCATCGATAGGAGCTTTAGGATCTTCATAGACATCCTTTTTCCCATTTTTATTGAAATCGACCCACCCTTTTTTATACATTTTACCTGTCTGGGCCAAGCCATTGGTACCCATCATTAAAACGACGATAAAAAAGAAAGATTTCCAGTATTTATCCGATTTCCATTCGATCATAGTAAACACATTTGATACGGTTATGAAGTCATTTAAACTTTTACCATTTGTTAAAAGTTTAAACCACTTCAATTTGTGGCAAACCTGCCACTCTGTACACCTTATGGCAGTAAGGTAGGCATCCCCTAAGGCAACCACCAAATTTTTGGCTTAATACCTTGGGTTGGTATACGAACAGAGGCCATGGACTTATCAACTCCTAAAGAAGCATGGGTTTTTACCCCCTTTGATAACGAAAACTGTTTTCTAAAAAAAAGGAATATCGACGGGATTAAACCCTACACCCTTCCACAAGGTCTATTCAGGGGGACATTTTTTTATAACCCAAGATTTTATGTAATATCACATTTAAATTTAGATAACCACCATGCAAACCTTTTTCAAAACCCTAGTCTTCTTTACCTTTTGTGTAGTTTGGCATCCGGCCACAGGGCAGTCCGATACCCCACCGAACATTATCTATGTACTGGCCGATGACCTCGGTATTGGCGATGTGGCCATTTTTAATGCAGATGGAAAGATCCAAACCCCTAACCTAGACCGCTTGGCCACCGAGGGCATGCGATTTACAGATGCCCATACCTCATCATCGGTATGTACCCCTACCCGATATGGTATATTAACCGGAAGGTATAACTGGCGAAGCCCCTTGAAACAAGGTGTCCTTACCGGAATTTCCAAAGCTTTGATCCCGAATTCAAGAACCACAGTGGCGTCACTATTAAAACGCAAAGGCTACCATACCGCCTTTGTTGGTAAATGGCATTTAGGTTGGGACTGGGCCGTAAAAGAAGGTTTAGAAGCCAGTGGTAGCGGATGGCAGCCCAAAGACACCGATTGGATCGACTTTACCAAACCCATTACCAATGGACCAAAAGACCTTGGTTTCGACTATTCCTATGGGCATTCGGGCTCCTTGGATATGGCTCCTTATGTTTATGTAGAAAACGGTATACCCACCCAAGCTCCTAAAAAAACTACCGTTGACAAAGGAAAATATACCTGGTGGAGACAAGGCCCGACCAGCGACGATTTTATACATGATCAGGTTACGCCCCACTTTTTCGACAAGGCCATTTCCTATATTGATCAACAAGAAGGCAAGCAGCCCTTTTTTATGTACTTGGCCCTACCATCGCCCCATACCCCCATTTTGCCAACAGCCGAATGGAAGGGTAAAAGTGGCCTGAACCCCTATGCCGATTTCGTAATGCAGGTCGATGCCCATATGGGCGACCTTATGGCCGCTTTGACGAAAAAAGGTATGGCCGAAAATACACTGATAATCTTTACCTCGGACAACGGATGCTCTCCCCAGGCCGATTATAAGGTCTTGGCCGAAAAAGGACACGACCCCAGTGCTATTTATCGCGGACATAAAGCCGATATCTTCGAAGGCGGACACCGGGTGCCCTTTATTGTACGCTGGCCCCAAAGGGTTGCCGCCAACTCGGTTTCTGAAACCGTAATATGTACCACCGACCTTATGGCCACCGTAGCCGATATCGCTGGTTTGGAATTAGCCGATACCGAAGGGGAAGATAGTTTTTCCATGTTGCCCCTACTCGATACCAAAGCCAAAGGCAAATACCAAAGGGGCAGTACCATACACCATTCCATTAACGGAAGCTTTGCCCTGCGTAAAGATGAATGGAAATTGGTAATGTGTCCCGGTTCAGGCGGATGGAGCGCCCCAAAACCCAATGCCAAGGAAATTGCCGAGCTACCCGAATATCAATTGTACAATTTGGCCACCGATCCGGGTGAAACCGAAAACCTGTTCGAAAAAGAAACCCGGGTAGCCGCCAAAATGACCAAAGAGCTCTTACGCATCATTAACAAAGGGCGTAGCACCCCTGGCAGCAAACAGGCCAATGACCCTAAAACCGACGGCAAAGCCTGGAAACAATTGGAGAAAATAAGTAAATAAAGGTTATCTGAACCCTATAGTTACAAATACCCTCATCCCCCAAAATGCTTCGGGACAGGCTAACCCCTTTCCCGCTGAGCGGGTTGCCTTGTAATAATAATTTTCAAGCTGATGGGGGCCAAACCAAAAGCTTGTTCTCCATAAACATGGCTTTTCACCAAAAAACTAGGTACTTCAACCGCTTTACAAAATAATAATGCCACCCCTTTGCCGTTTGCCATTAGAGTAACGTACATTTACATCCAAAAATTTACAGAAAGATGACACTACTTCTTATGGCAGGCGGCTTTGGTAGCCGATATGGTAAACTAAAACAGTTCGACGGATTCGGACCCAACGGGGAATTCTTGATGGAGTACAGTATGTACGACGCCATCCAAAATGGTTTTACCCATATCGTAGTCGTAACCCATAAAGACAGTGTCGAAAAAATACAAAGTTACCTTAGGGAGCGTTTACCCGCCCACGTGGCCTTAGACGTAGTGCCCCAGGTAATTGAAGACGTACCAGCCGGTAGCACCTATGACCCAGACCGTAGTAAACCTTGGGGAACCGCCCATGCCGTTTGGGCTGCCCGCGATGTAATCAAAGGCCCTTTCGGGGTATTGAATGCCGACGATTATTATGGTCAACAGGCCTTTGCCGAATCGGCCGGGTTCTTTAACGATACCTCCCATACCAATAACTACGCCTTGGTAGCCTATCGTTTAGACGAAACCTTATCTACCCATGGTTCGGTTTCCCGTGGGGTAAGCGAAACCGATGGCAATATGCTGAAACAGGTTACCGAACGTTTAAAACTGGTGCCTTTCGAAGGACAGGTTAAAGACGAAGAAGATGGTACCCTATTCAAAGGCGACGAGCCTGTAAGTATGAACTTTTGGCTGTGCCGTGCCAATATCTTCGACTTTATAGAAAAGCGTTTTACTGAATTCCTAGCCTCTTCGGAGTCGGAAGGGAAAGGAGAGATTTACCTGCCCAAGATTGTTCAAGAAATGCTAGATGCCGAAATGATCGGGGTGGCCGTAGTGCCAAGTAATAGCCAATGGTTCGGGGTAACCTACTCAGACGATAAGGAATTCGCCCAAAAAGAATTGGCCGGAAAAGTAGATAAAGGCCTATACCCATCGCCACTTTGGGGGTAAAAAACATGGGGGCCGATCGCCATAATCGTACCTAAAAACCTATAATCTCGAGTATCGAGTATGGAACAAGAGAAATTGGAACAGGTTCTTTCCGCTTTTATTAAGCTAGAAGGACCTGTTGTATTTAGTACCCTTTCCCAAGGATTGATCAACGACACCTATCTGGCCCAAGATACGGCCAACGACAAAGGCTATGTACTACAACGCATCAATGCCGGGGTTTTTGAAAATATAGAAGGCCTTATGGCCAATGTATCCAAGGCCCTTAAACGTTTACATGGGGAAGGTTACCATAAAATAGCTATGGGAGAGACCCAGGATGGGCAACCTTTTCTAAAAAATGCGGCCGGCTATTGGCGGGTCATGGATTATATAGACCAGAGCACGGCCTACAACACCAGTTCCGATATCGAGATCGCCCGTGAAGCCGGACGTATCGTGGGGCGTTTCCACGAATTGATGCAAGCTGCCGATCCGGAAGATTATGTAGCTACCATTCCGCAATTCCACCATATGCCCTTGCGGGAACAACAGTTTAAGCATGCCCTAAAAAATGGGCTGAAAGACCGCAAGCTAAAGGCCCAGACTGCCATTGATTTTGCGCAACGCACCTTGCCCTTGGTTACCGACCCGGTATTGCAACAGCTGCCTTTACGACTTTGCCATAACGACACCAAGCTTAACAACATACTATTTTCCAAATCGAACGATAAAGCCCTTTGTCTTATTGATCTAGACACCCTTATGCCTGGGCTCTTTCTGTTCGATTTTGGCGATGCCATTCGAACGATTGCCAATCCGGCCGAAGAGGATTGTCGCGATCTAGACCAGATCGTATTCAATAAACCCATGTTCGAGACCTTTGTACAAGGTATGGCACCCCATCTCGGCTTTTTGACCGCGGCGGAAGTAAAGACCATGGCCCTAGGTGCTATTTATATGCCCTTTATTCATGGGCTTCGTGCCTTGACCGACTATCTTTTGGGCGATGTGTACTATAAAGTGGCCTATCCCGAGCAAAATATAGATCGCTGCCATAGTCTTTTCGCCTTTGCCCAACAAGCACTGGACCATAAAGCGTTTATGGAAAAAACGATACAAAGATCGTTTTCAAAATAACGGCTGACTTCCACTAAAAAAACGGCAAGTCGTACTAAGATCTTGGCATAGTAAAATTGGTCGATGTCGTATATTACACCCAAAATCAAAGCATATGACCATAGGTGTTGGCGGATCTACGATCACCGCGGAATTGGATAAAATCCAAGATATGACCACAGGGGTAAAACCCATTGGATTGGCCGAATATAAAGCCCGTATCGAAAAAGCGGCCCAATTACTTCGAAATTCCAATTGGAATGCCCTGTACATCAATGCAGGAACCAATCTGCATTATTTTACCGGTACCGCCTGGAACCCCTCCGAACGTATGGTAGGTGCCCTCTTGTTGTCCCATGGTGAAATCGTTTATATCGTGCCCCGTTTCGAGGAAGGAACTTTCTTGAAATTCCGCCAGATCCAAGGTTCGATCCAATGCTGGGAAGAACACGAGAGCCCTTATGCCTTGGTAAACCAAATCCTGCACCAGCACGGTATCGATCAAGGCCATTTGGCCCTAGACGAAAATTGCCCATATTTCTTGGTAGACGAACTCCAACAGGCCAATGCCAGTTTCCAATTCGAAAATGGGGGTGCCATTACCCGAGCCTGCCGTATGCTTAAATCGGAAGCCGAAATCGCCATAATTCAACGGGCCAAAGACATCACACTAACGGTACAAAAAGCGGCAGCCCGTATTATACGCCCCGGTATCTCTGTGGCCGAGGTTACCGATTTTATCAATAGGGCCCATATCAAAGCGGGTATCCCCTCCGGAAATTATTTCTGTATCGTTCTCTTTGGTGAAGACTCCCAATATCCGCATGGCGTAAGCAAGCCGCAAAACCTTGTGGAAAATGATATCGTTTTGGTTGATACCGGTTGTAAACTACATGGTTATATCTCCGACATTACACGCACTTATGTCTATGGCAGCCCAACCGAGCGCCATAGGGAAATATGGAATTTGGAAAAGGCCGCCCAACAAGCTGCTTTCGAAGCCGCTCAACTGGGCACCCTTTGTGGTGCCGTAGACGATGCAGCTCGAAAAGTAATCGCCGCTGGCGGGCTAAGTCCCGATTACGAACTGCCCGGCCTGCCCCATCGCGTGGGACATGGCACCGGAATGGATATTCACGAATACCCCTATTTGGTTCGGGGAAGCCAGATTCCCCTGGAAATAGGGATGGTAGTCAGCAACGAACCCATGCTCTGTATTCCGGGGGAATTCGGTATACGGCACGAAGACCATTTCTATATGACCGAAAACGGCCCCAAGTGGTTTACCCAACCCATGCCTAGTATTGATGACCCCTTCGGTATAGCCCCCTAAATTAGGTTATTCTTCGTTCTGGTTATACCAGTTTAAAAAACGATTCATTGGGGAACTGTTTTAGATACATTACATTAGGGGCACCAAAACACAAAAGACCCTCAAAGCTGTGGCCCGATTGGAAATTTGTCCGCATCTAAAGAATTGCGCCTATCAACATTTTGAAAAGGCCGAATCGTACTTAGATGTAGTAAGCACCTTTGCCAGATTATACTATGTCATCGAAGGAAAAGGACAACTGAACTTTCTAGATCAACGTATTGATCTAGCTCCAAACAACTTATACCTTATCCCTTCCTTTGCCCGTTGTACCTATATCTTTGAACCTGGCCTAAAACAGTACTACATCCATCTCGACACCTTATGCTCCAATGGGTTACCCATGGCCCTGAATTTTCAACTAAAAACCAACCGGCCAACCGACGAATTTGACCTACAACTCATTAAAAAAATCGTGGCTGTACACCCATTACACGCCTTGCGAAATGCCAAACCCGAAGTATACCAGAAAAAAGATTGGCTACAAAAGGAAATGGGTTACCGTAGTGCTGCCGTACGTTACGAAACCCAGGGTATCTTACTAAAATTACTATCGGGCTTTATCTTGGGAACCAACCCAAAGATTTCGGCGAACCCCCATTTTCATAGTATAACACCACTACTTCAGTTTATTGAGGAGCATATTGGACATAACCTGACCCTAGCAGGATTAGCGGCACAGAGCAAGTTGTCCAAACCCCAGCTCACCCAAATATTCTTGGCACTTTTTGATAAAAGCCCCACGGTTTACATCTTGGAAAAACGATTGGAAAAATCGAAAACCTTAATAGTGAACACCAATCAAAACCTACAATTAATCGCAGAGCAATGTGGCTTTAAAAGTTATTCCTATTTCTGTAAGCAGTTTAAAAATGCCTATGGGTTGGCACCTTTGAAATACAGGCACTCCCATTAACCCCATGGTTTAGCGTGCTTGCATTTGTGGGCTACCCTTGTATCGTAGTTCGAGCACTTGAAGGGTTCCCTCCTTTTTCAATGCTTTAAGATCAATTACGATTTCCGTTTTGTTTTCGGTAACCGTTACCGGCTCCCTCGATTTATAATCGACCACTCCCAAAATGGGTTGCGACAATTTGGGTAGGGTTATGCTTTCTTGCCCCTCCCAAAGAAACAACCAAGCTTTTTGGCCCTTTCGGGTACTCACCCCTCCTTGAAAGGGATAATAGGGGCCGCCGCGTGTACCATAAATGGCCCCACCATATTGATCTAACCAAGCCCCCAAAGCATTCATTAAAACCACTTGTTCTTTAGGAAAACTACCATTGGGTTTTGGGCCTAGATTAATCATATAATTGCCATTATTACCTACCACTTGTACCAAATCTAGGATCAATTCTTGGGCCGTCATCAAATCGGGCGATTTATTAAAAGACCACTGTTTTTTATCTAGGGTAACCCAGGCCTGCCAAGCATGGTCTCCCCAAACCGTTACATTGTTCCCGTGGTTTACCAGGCGTTCACGATCTTGAAAATCGCCCGCATAAGTACTGCCATCTATATCGATATGGTTGTCTTTACCGGCCATTCGCCTGCCAATGTCTATGCGGGTACTTAACAGTACATTTTCGTTCAGAGCCCTTAGGTCGCGATACATTTTAGAGCCCATTTGATGGGTATAGGTTTCGTCCCATTCCCCATCGAACTGAATAAAACCCACCCCATAATCTTCGATCAACTCGGCACATTGGGCATACATATACTTCAAATACCTATCCATATTAGGGGCATCTGGCAAGGTCTCGAATAGGGTTCCTGGCCCTCCAAATACATTGGGGGTCCAATCGGGATGGTACCAATCTATATTCGAGTAATAGGCTCCTAAAACGATTCCGGCCTCATCGCAGGCCTGCTTTAGCTCTTGCATAATATCCAATTTTAAACCGGCCTCTTCCATATCGTACCTACTCCATTTAGAAAACCAAAGGGCAAAGCCATCGTGGTGTTTCGCCGTAGGGGAAATATATTTCATGCCCCACCTTTTCAATAGGTCTACCCATTCCCTGGCGTCAAATTCCGTGGGTGCAAAATCTTTATAAAAGGCATCGTATTGGGCTACGGGTATTTTCTTGTGTCTACTCCAAGAGATCTCTTTACCGCCCAAGGATGAAGGCCCCCAGTGTACGCTTAAACCCACTTTAAGATCACGCCATTGTTCTTGGGCACTTTGTGGCACCTTTAATTCAGGGTTTAAATCGCCACCACCACTCAATTGACTCCAAATTTTTATAGAGTAGAGACAGAACAACCCCATTATAATGATCAAACGGTTATTACATACTGCCATAGATGTTTATTTTTGGGTAAAACTAGAAGAGCCTTTACATTTAAAACTGCTTTTTCCCTAATAATTTATGCTTTATTGAACCCCTAATGCGCGCTACGGAATCTACACCATCTTTCTACCTTAAGACCCTGAAACCAGAAGACCTGGAACCGTACTACCATATGGTTAGCCGGAACCGGGAACGCCTAAACGATTTCTTTGCCGGTACGGTCTCACGAACCCAGACTAAAGCCGACACCAAGGCTTTTCTAGAGTGGATGCAACAGGCCAAAGCGCAAAAACAGTATTATCCGTTTGTAATCGTGGCCCAAGAAACGGGGGCTTTTATTGGCTTTATCGACCTAAAAAACCTCGATTGGCATTTACCCAAAGGCGAAATCGGGTTTTATTCCGATCAGGATGTCGAAGGCCAAGGCTTAATGTCATTGGTATTGCCACAATTCTGCGATTATTGTTTTACCGAAATCGGGCTGCATAAGGTTTTTCTGCGTACCCACCAGACCAATGTGGCCACCCAACGTTTGGCCTTAAAAAGTGGTTTTACCCGAGAGGGCCTATTACGGGAAGACTATAAGACTAGCTCGGGTGCATATTTAGACCTCATCTATTATGGTAAACTGGCTTCGGAGGCTTCTAATAGTCTACGTTTTGAAAAAGTTGAAAACGAGCATCCCGATTTTCAACGTTTGGTTAGCCAGTTAGACTTGGAACTAGCCAAAAGGGATGGCGATGCCCATGGATTTTACGACCAATTCAACAGTATCCAAAACCTAAGGCATTGTTTGGTAGCCTACCAAGGAACCAAAGCAGTGGCTTGCGGTGCCTTTAAGGCCTTTGACGCAGAAACCATTGAAATAAAACGAATGTATACGCTTATGGAATTCCGAGGTAAAGGGATTGCTGGCAAAGTACTAGGGCAACTAGAAAGTTGGGCATTAACCTTAGGCTACTCCCAAGCAGTTCTGGAAACCGGGAAAAGGCAACCCGAAGCTATTGCCCGATACAAAAAATCGGGTTATAACACCACACCCAATTATGGCCCCTATCGGGGTGTCGAGAACTCTATCTGTTTTATAAAGGTCTTACACTAAGACAGCATAGGAACCACCCTTATCCAGCAAACTTTATACGTATTTTTCCTTCATTTTATCGGGTTTTTTCAATATTAACTTCGTTTTTTCGTTCGTTTGTAACCAGTTACCGGATTCCCAAATCCTGAAAGACCTACGAACATGTTATTTAAAAGCGACCTTCTTAAAGGGAATAAGTTCTTCGTACTATTTTCCTTCCTGTATTTTAGCGGTTCACCACTTTTGGCCCAAGACTCTGATGGTGATGGCATTCTTGATAGTGAAGAGTGTAGCCCGAACATTGTCTTTCAATCCAACGAACTAACTATTGACCAGCACTGTACACCCAACTTTTCCGCCGAAGGCGATTATTTACCACTAGAAATGGCCGGACAACATTGCAGTGGTAACCCTGAATTTGGAAACAACCAATGGAACAATAGCTATATACGGCCCGGCGAATATATTTCTAGCGCCACCTCGGTAAGTCAATGTGAACTTCCTGAGGGGGACTTTAGAGGCATAATGCTTAAAAACCGAGACGACCAACCTATACCCGTTCAACCCAACACCCAATATCGCCTTACCATTCAAATGCGACATAGCAATTATAGCTTAGGAGCACCCCATAATGTGTTTCCTATACTCAGGTTTTATATAGATGGGCAATATATTACCCCCGCCAACCTGTCTCATCATAATGGGCAATGGTACGAACTCTACGCGACATGGAACAGTGGTAGCAAAACCCAAATCGCAAAATATGGCTTACACAATGGCCAACGCTACGGTTGTGGCAACGATATGCGTTATCATAGTTTTAAAATGGAATTGGCCAATCCTGGCCCTCCCGGAATTTCTAACTGTGATTTTGATGAAGACGGCATACCCAATATCAATGATCTTGATTCTGATAATGATGGCATTCTCGACCAAGTAGAAGGTAACGTGGATACCGATGGTGACGGTTTTCCTGATTTTCTTGATTACGATTCGGATAATGACGCTTGTAGCGATGCCAATGAAGCCTATCACAACCCCAATGCCGATAATGCAGATGGTATGGAGTACAACGATGCCGATAGCCACACCATTTCTGATGGTAGTGGCAAAATAAATGCCGATGGTACGGTAGGTACTGCACCATACACACCACCGGTCAACAATAACCGCCTTATTGACGATGGACCAAACTCTATCTGCCAAAAACTGCCCGACCTAGGCGTTCTCTTACTAATCAATGATGGTATCGTTAAAGGAATTAAAGACCAACAAATTGTAATAAGGGTTAAGGAACTGAACCAAACCCAGACCATACCTGGGCAGCCCATTACCATAAAAATCAACAGGTCTGGAGATATGGCTTTTACCTACGATCCAGGTTTGGCCCTAATACAGGTAAACCAAAACCATATTCCACTTGCCAATAACGATTGGCAGTTAGACACCAGCGACCCTTCTTTCTATATCTTTAGAAATACAGCTGGTTTGCAGGCCGGTGCCTTTAGCAGTATAGGCATTGTAGCCCAATTTGATTCGCAAGGCACTACCGGGAAACAGAATTTTACCGCCTCCTTGGAAAGGGCTTCCGGAGGAGAAACCAATGCTACCAACAATTCCGATGTCGAAACTGTTGTTTTTTTAAAGGAGTAAACTTTTCGATCCAAAACTTTTTATGGATTACCCATCTTTGGCGACTCCTTAAGCAATAGCACCAAAACCAGGGCGAGTATGGCCAAGGGCACAAAAAACTTGAGCATTACACCGAGATAGGCATTTTTATCCAAGCCCATAATCACTACCATGGCTATACCACTAAACTGACCCACCAACAAGAGAAAGCCTTGAGAGGTGGCCTCTGGGGTGGGATGGGTAATCTCGGCCATGTACTGAAACCCTATTGGCCCGGCACTCATAACGAAGAAGCCTAAAAGAAAGCTACTTGCCAAGGCGATTTGGTACACGCCTTCATGGGCCATGCCCAGCCATTGTGCCAGTTCGGGCGCATGGGCCATACCGGCCACCGCAGGCAACATTCCGGCAATACAAAGCACCAAAAAAGGCTTCCGTTTTTGGTATTTATCGGATAGCATGGGTAAAATTAATGCCCCAATGATGCCTCCAATCAACATAATACCCCCAATGAGCCCATCGGAATCGGTCACTTCCAAATGGGCTGCTATGGCATCTACCAAAGAACTGATGGCATTAAAAATACCCAACCCAATCACAAATAAAAGTCCGGTCAGCCAAGCACCCTTGGAACGTAACAAATGTCCGTAGCCCGCTTTAAAACCCAGGTTTTGTACGTCAGAACCTTCTCGGATTCCCTCCGGCCTTGCCCTAAAAAACCATAAAAACAACAAAGCCGACAATACCGTAGGGAACATATAGATCCACAACATATGGTCTACTCCTTGGCCATAATTCACATCGGCGGCGGCGGCAACGACCAGACTGGGGGTAACCACCATCACCAAAATAATGCCTACATATTGGGCCAAGGCCAAAAAACCGGCTACCATAGCACGTTCATCCCCGGGAAACCAGCGGGCACTAAAGGCCGTAACACCATTTAAAATAAAGGGTTGGGCCACGGCCAATATCAATTGACCCACGAAAACCAACAGTATATTATGTCCGAAAAAACCTTTGATAGCCCCACCAATCAAGGTTAGTATGGCGCCAAACCCGATGCCTTTACGTATACCATAAGTGTCTAAAAAATAACTGGCCGGTACACACATAAGCAAGAACATAACCATATAAACCAGGGCCAAAGTATCTATAGTCAACCACGAAAATCGTGTTAACTGATTGCCGTAAAACACCTGGGCCACTCGGGCAATTGGGGCGTGGGTAAGCCATTGTAACTCTACCATTATGGTAAGAAACATAAACAACAACAGCATTAACCACCGCTTTCGGGGATATTTTTGGGTAGAAACCATGGATTTGATTTTATTTCATTACTTTTACATACCGGACGGTCTGTTTCCAAATATATAAACATTTCCATGGATTACATAATCGCACATGATGTAGGCACCCAGAGTAACAAGGCTGTATTGATCAGCACTGGGGGTAAGATAGTCGATTCAAGTGAGTATTCCTATGGTATGGACTTACCCAAACCAGGTTGGGCCGAACAGCAACCCGAAGACTATTGGACCGCCGTTTGCCAAGGTACCCGAAAAGTTGTAGCCCATTTAAAACCAGAAGACCAAGTACTTGCCATGGTCTTTTCTACCCAAAGCATGGGTATTATCCCTGTGGATAAAAAAGGTAAGGTCTTGCACCCGAATATTTCTTGGGTAGACGCCCGGGCCGAACAACAGGCAAAAAAAATAGTCAACCGTTTTTTGGGGCAATCCGTTTTTAAGGTAATCTCGGGTGTAGAATTATCGGGTAAAGATGTGATACCCAAATTACTTTGGATCAAAGAAGAACTCCCACAGGTCTATCAAAACACCCATAGGTTTCTCGATGTTAATGGTTATCTCAAATATCGCTGTACGGGCAAAATGGTCACTGAATGGTCTGGGGCCTGTAGTTATGGCTTTAACCTAGAAAAAAAAGATTGGGAACGCCTTTTCTTTAAGATTGCTGGTATTGACCTCGAAAAATTACCTCCCTTGGTAAAATCGACTGATTTAATCGGTGCATTGACCCCGGAAGCGGCCCAAGATTTGGGGCTTTCTACATCGACCCAAATTTTCGGGGGCTGCGACGACACCCAAAGCGGGGCCATGGGCAGTGGTCAAATAGACCCCGAGAGCGCCCACGCCTATTTAGGCACCTCGGCTTGGTTGGGGGTTAGCCATTCCAAACCCTTCAAGTTTAAAAGAGGGGTGGCCAATTTGGCCAGTGCCGACCCTAAAAGCACCATACTGGTTGGCATTACCGAATCTTCAGGGGCCAATCTCGAATGGGCCCTAGAGAACCTCTACAAGCAAGAAAAGAAAGACGGTTTGGACATTTACGCCCTTATGGAGGCGGAGGTAGCCGCGATACCGGCCGGCGCCGACGGACTGATCTTTACCCCTTGGTTTACCGGAGAGCGGGCACCGGTTACCAATACCACCCTACGTTCCACCTTGTTCAACCTAGGCCTGGAACACACCCGGGGCCACATACTATGTGCCTTGCTCGAAGGGGTTGGCTATAACCTTCGTTGGACCATGGAGAATATGCAAAACGACTATGGTTTTACCATAAAGGAACTCACCTTAATCGGAGGTGGCACCTTGAATACGGCTTGGATACAAAGTTTGAGTGACATTCTGCAAATACCCTTACACATTACCCAACACCCCAAAATGGCCGGGGCCATTGGCTGTGCCATGACCGCATTGGTAGGCCTAGGACTGGCCCCCGATTTTAAGGCCGTAAAAAAATACAACCCTAGGGTACAAAGCTTTACCCCGCGAAAAGACCACCAACAAGTGTATCAAGATAGTTACGAAAACTATAAATTATTGTACAACACCCTTAAGGGTATGTATAAAAAGATAAACGGAAAAAGATTCAACCACCAATGACCGAACAAGAAGCACGTATCGCTGTAGACAAGGCGGGTAAAAAACTACTGGCCGAAGGTCTTGTGGCCCGCACCTGGGGCAATGTCAGTATTCGAATCAATGACAACGAAATGATCATAACACCTTCTGGAAGACCCTATGAGGAACTGGGGCCCGAAGATATGGTCAAGGTAAATTACCGTACCCATGCCTTTGAAGGCCATGTTAAACCATCTTCTGAATACAAGTTGCACACCGAAATCTATAAGACCCGTAAAGAGGCCAATGCCGTTATACACACCCATCAAATGAACGCCTCTACCGTGGCCACGGCCCGTCGTGAAATTCCTCCAATTCTCGACGACCAAGCCCAACTTTTGGGGCCATCGGTACGTGTAGCACCCTACGCCTTGCCCAATACAAAAAAAATAGTAAAAGCAACGGTACAAGCCCTTCGCGGACGCAATGCCGCCCTAATGGCCAACCACGGTGCCGTTTGTATCGGCCCTAATATAGAAGAAGCCTTCGTAGCCTGTCAGGTGCTGGAAAAAGCCGCTAAAGCCTTCATTGAGGCAGAATTTTTGGGCGGTGCCAAATCCATTAATAAATTTGAAGCTTGGTTAATGCATAAGTATTATCTTATGAAATATTCTAAACAGGCTAAAAAGAATACATAATGGGCAGAAAAAAAGATCCACGTAGTAAAGAGAACATCATACAGGCGGCCTTTATCCTTTTTTTGGAAAAGGGCTATCGCGATGTTACTATCAAAAACATTACCGATGCAACTGGACTTTCGAAAGGAGCGGTTTACCATCATTTTACCAGTAAGGAAGAAATCTATATGGCCACTTTGGAGGTCTTTTATTTCGACTTGGTAAACCAGGAAGCCGAACAGATGATTACGGGTAATTTCGTTAACGACATTGAAAACGTATATCATTTTGCGGCCGAGGTTTTTGCCAGAATTGAAAATTTGACGAAAACCGGGCTCGATTTCCCAATCAGAAACTATTTCAGTTTCCAGTTGGAGAGCGAAACCCATAGCGAGGTTAGGGCCCGTATACGGGAATCGGTGGTCACTTATAGAAAACTAGCCGAAGGTATTGTACGCAAAGCCCAGGAAAATGGACAGATTTCCACCGATTGGGACCCCGAGTCCATAGCCCTACAGGTGTTGGGTATGGTTGAAGGAATCGCCATTAACCACTCTACGGTTAAAGGAGACATTAAAAACGTGCTCCTCTCTAAATACAAACAAGTTTTTACCACCTATTTTAAAATGATCGGCGCTACCTAAAGCGTCTTATTTGGCCTTTTGGTGCTGCGCCTTTCGACATGCCCACGACTATATCAGCGTAACACCAACTCTTTAGAGGCCCTAAAAAAAGAACCCATGAAAAGCCCGTTTAGCATTAGTCATTACCACGATACCCAACCTATTTACCAAAAACTAAAAAAATTGGTCGACCAAGAAGTGGTTGGCCTCCCCAAGGCCCTATTGGAGAAGTCTTTGGGCTATTTCGATGAAAAATGCCCTAAGTCAAAGGCCATGATCGATCGGGCCAAGGAATACATTCCGGGTGGGGTACAGCACAATCTAGCCTTTAATTACCCCTACCCCATCGTTTTTACCAAGGCCGAAGGGGCTTATCTCTACGATCTGGATGGCAACCCATATCTAGATTTCCTCCAGGCCGGCGGGCCCACCGTTTTGGGTTCCAATCCTGAGGAGGTTCGAAAAGAAGCCGTAGCATTATTGGAAAGTTGCGGCCCATCGACAGGGCTCTTTCATGAATATGAACTGAAATTGGCCCAACTCATTTGCGAAAACATGCCCTCGGTAGAAAAGTTTCGCATGCTTAACAGTGGATCTGAATCGGTTATCGCGGCGGTACGAGTAGCCCGTTTGGCCACCAAAAAGAAAAAAATAATAAAAGTAGGCGGGGCCTACCATGGTTGGATGGACCAAATGGTGTACGGCACCAGAATTCCGCGTACCGGGCGTTTTGAGGCCCATGGTATTCCCAAGGCCTATACCAAGCATACCCAAGAAGTCTACCCCAACGATATTAAGGCCTTAGAACGCAAATTGAGATTCAACAAGTTACGGGGAGGTACGGCCGCAGTGATCGTAGAGCCCTTAGGGCCCGAAAGTGGCACCCGCCCTGTACCTATAAATTACAACAAACAAGTACGCGCCCTATGTGACAAATACGGAGCCCTATTGATATTTGACGAGGTTGTAACCGCCTTCCGGGTTGGTATGCAAGGAGCACAGGGTTACTTTGACGTTATGCCCGATCTTACCGTTTTCGGCAAGGTGGTGGCCGGGGGTTATCCGTCTGCCGGTGGTCTTGGCGGTAAAAACGAGTATATGCGTTATTTGGCCGCTGGTTTGGATGGCGATAAAAAAATAAAAAAAGCCAAGGTAGGTGGCACCATGGCCGCCAATCCGCTTAGCTGTGTGGCAGGCTACCATACCCTAAAACAAATTTTAGATACCGATGCCTGTGCCCAAGCTGGAAAAGCCGGGGATCGATTGGCCAAAGGCCTGCAAGAGATCATGCAGAAATACCAATTGCCCTATGTAGTCTACAACCAAGGTTCTATCGTGCATTTGGAAACCTCGGGGGTCTTGTTCGTTGATGTAAACTTCGCCAAACCCTGGACCTTGCCCAATGCCCTAAAACAGATTAAAATACGTAAAGATGTTATGGAACAGATGGGGGCCGCCTTTATGGCAGCCGGCATCGTTACCCTGGCGGGTAGTAGGCTATATACCTCGGCGGCCCAGACCGATGCCGTTATCGATGAGGCCCTTGCTAAATTCGATGGGGTATTCGCCCAAATTAAGGGCTAACCATTACCAGGACTTAAAAAACAAAAAAGATCATTAGTCAATCCAGGAACACCCCTAGTATTTTCCTTTGCCGTTTCCGGGTTTCTTTTTGAAGCATAAAAAACGGGGCAAAAGCCCCGTTCCAGTTCAACTAAAATAACTACGCGATTACTTCTTACGCGTACATTTTATCTTTAAATCGCCTTCCGGAGTTTGTGAAAAACCTTCCATTTTATCTCCATTTGCAGTCAACTCTACCGGAATACTCGATCCTTCTACCCAAACCGAAAAAGTAATGGTGTTCCCTTCAACCTTAACATGGGTACCCTCCATAGAACCTCCATCAATGGAAATAACTACTTTATACTCCCCATCGGCCTGGGAAATAGCTATCTCGCCCGTATTGTATTCATAAGGCGCGTTCGGGGAGGTATATTTCCAAGTTCCCAACACCCCTTTGGAAGCTACCATGGACTGTAGCGAAAAGGCTAGGAATAATACCGGTAACAAAAGGGCAATTCTTGCTTTTTTCATTGTGTTTATATTAATATTAGTAATTGATGTTTCCTAAAAGAAAATGAAACGGCCCTCAAAACATACCAACCGTTCGGTTGCAATTTAACCAATTAATTTCAATTAGACGTTAATCCTATCCCAATTTAAGCTAAAGCCCTGTTACGAACAAACTTGCCAACGTAAACTTAACATGGCCTAACCCACCTTTTTATCCTCTAAACGACAGCTTTAACTACTTAAAACCATCTCAAATCGCTTCAATCATAACGATTTAGAAACATCTAAAGTTCGGATAATCAAATAAAAAATGTATTTTAGCGACCGGACGGTCGGTTTCGATTCGAAACGACAACTCAACTTTAACTAAACAATCCAATATGAAAATGAGACAGACCTATCTTATCTTATTGGTATTCTTTTTCATGGGCTTCACCACCTTGGTGGCCCAAGAGACCTTAACCGGTACCGTTACCGATGCCGACGGTTTACCGCTGTTGGGGGTTAACGTAGTGGAAAAAGGAACCAGTAATGGAAATGTGACCGACTTCGATGGCCGCTTTAGCCTAAAAGTCGACCAACTACCAACCACCCTATTCTTTAGCTATGTTGGCTTTAAGACCGCAGAGATCAACGCAACCAACAATTCCCCCATTCAAGTCGTACTGGAGGAAGATGCCCAAATGATCGACGAGGTCGTGGTTACCGCATTGAATATCGAAAGGGACAAAACCTCTTTGGGCTATTCCCTTGATGTGGTAGACTCTGAACAGGTAACCGTAGCCAAGGAAAACAACATTGTGAATTCCTTAAGTGGCAAGGTATCAGGGCTCCAGATAACCCAAACCACGGGAGGGGTCAATAAAGAAAGTCGGGTGATCCTGCGGGGCATTAGCTCCCTGACCGGAAACAATACTCCGCTTTTAGTGGTCGATGGTTTTCCCATGAACGGTAGTTTCTCCGATATAAACCCAGACGATGTAGAAAGTATCAGTGTCTTAAAAGGTGCTGGCGCCTCAGCGGCCTATGGTTCGCGTGGGGCCAATGGGGTCATTTTGGTCACTACCAAAAAGAGTGCCCAAAAAGACAAGATTGGTATCTCAATAGCTTCTTCCATCGGTTTTGAAGACATTATGCTTACCCCTGATTTCCAAAACGAATTCGGTACCGGTGCTTTTTCCGAGTTTGCACCCATTAACAGCGACGGGCGTCCGGTCTTAGATTACCCCTTTTCCTGGAGCTGGGGGCCAAAAATGGAAGGCCAGACCTACACCAATTGGCTAGGTAACGAAGATACCTTTACCGTTCAGGGCAATCCTTTTGAAGAATTCTACAGAACCGGGGTATCTGCCATTAATACGGTAACCTTGGAAGGCGGGGGCGATAAATCGACCATGCGTTTTACCTATACCGACCAGCGAACCAAAGGTATTATTCCGAACAACGACCTAAAGAAGCACACATTTAACCTGCGGTCCACCTCAAAACTGACCGATAAACTATCGATGGATAGTAGGGTGACCTATATTTTGAATACCGTACGCAACTCGCCGGCATTGGCAGAGAATGGCGACAATACCGCCCTAATGCTTTCCCTAATGCCCCGCGACATTAAACTATCGGACCTTAAGGCCAATACCGAAGATGCCAACGGCAACGAATTGAAATGGCTGAACGACAATACCTTTAACAACCCCTATTGGACCCTTGCCCATGTAAACAACCAAAACAAATTGGATCGTTTACAAGGTTTCCTATCATTGACCTACGATATATCCCCTGCTTTTACCTTGACCGGTAAATCAGGTATCGATATCCTTGGACAAGATTATACCTATCATGCCGATTCGGGTAGTTCGGTTTATTCCAATGGCCGTGGTGAATACCGTCATAACACCAATGAGACCATAGAGTGGAACTCCGACTTCTTATTGAGCTATAAAAAGACCCTAGATCGTTTAAACCTAGGATTCAGCGTTGGGGGCAACTATCTCATGCGAAAATACAATCGCTTAAACACCTATGGTAAAAACGAAAAGGCCCCCGACCTGTATAGAATCAGCAATTATGGGGTAGTTACCACAGACGATTGGGAGTCTAAAAAAGGTATCTATTCCTGGTACCTGTTAGGCCAGGCCGATTATGGTGGGTACGCCTATTTGGATGCTACCTTTAGAAACGATATCTCCTCTACCCTACCCAAAGAAAACCGTTCATACTTCTACTATTCGGTAAACGGTAGTTTGCTTTTCTCCAAACTGTTGGGCTTGGAGGGCAGCACCTTTAGTAGTGGTAAGATCAGGGGATCCGTGGCCACTGTAGGTAACGATACCGATCCATATCAATTGCTTACCACCTACAATTTTGACAATAGGACCTATTTACCCTATGCCATGGCCTCGAGCCCAAATGGACTTCCCAATTCCGACCTGAAGCCTGAAAACACGGAATCATGGGAAGTAGGTACAGACCTCGCCTTTTTCGACAATAGGCTGTCTATTGGCGGAACCTATTACGAAAGTGTGACCGATAACCAGATCATGCCGGTTACCATTTCCCGTTTTTCGGGCTACCATACCAAACGTATCAACGCCGGAAGCATCAAAAACTCTGGTTTCGAACTGGCCGTGAACGGTACCGTTCTGCAGAACGAGGATTTCAGCTGGGAATTGGGTGCCAATATTACCAAGAACAAATCTTTGGTTCAAAGCCTGCACCCCGACCTAGAAAACCTGGTCTTAGGTAAACTTAGGACCGTTACGGTAGAAGCCCGCCCCGGTAGTCCGCTTGGCGAAATTTGGGGCTTCGATTATCTGCGCGATAATTTTGGTCGACGCCTGATCAATGATCAAGGGTTCGCCCAAAAAGGGGAACGTAAGAAACTAGGCGATATCAACCCGGATTTCTACGGAGGTATTACCACTGCCTTCAAGTACAAAAACTGGTCTTTAAGGGCTTTGGTGTCTTACCAGCAAGGTGGGGAGTTCTACACTTGGGGCCGTGGGTATAGACTGTTCTTCGGAACCGATGCCCAGTCGGCCGTTGGTCGTGTAGACGGCGTTATCGAAGACGGAATCAATGAAAACACCGGTTTTGAGAATACCCAGTCCATTAACCCGATGTTACAACACTTTACCAATGTTTTCACAAACGATATCTCTACCGACCTTATCCTAGACGCTACCAATGTAAAAATGCGTGAAATGGTTTTGGCCTATGAGGTACCCCGAAGTTTTTTAGCGAACACCGGAATAGACCGTGTAACCCTGAGCGCCTGGGGGCGTAACCTGTTCTTTTTCTATAATGCCGCCGGCGATATAGATCCAGAATCGTCTTATAGCAGCGGAAGTGTTGGAAACGGATTTGAGCATTCGTCCCTCCCCTCTACCCGAACCTTTGGAATGGATCTAAAACTTGACTTCTAAAACATTGCACATGAAAAAGTATTTCTATCATATCGCATTCGTCTTGGCTCTTGGTACACTTACCGTAGCCTGCGACGACCATTTAGACAAGCTGAACACAAACCCGAACGGACCAGAGACCATAGACGATGCGCCCTTGTTCACCAAGGCGGCCCATAGTCTTTTGGAATATACCGCGAACACCTCTTCCTTTAAGTTCGGGGGACAATATTCGCACTCCATTATGTGTGGGGGTACCGCCCGTACGGCCGATGGTTATACCGATGGCTTCGATGGGGATTATAACGGTATGGCCTCGAACCTAATGGATAACGTGATCCGCCAAACGACAGACGCCTTAGCCATTACCGCCGAGGGCGACGGCAAAAACGAACTCCGACACGCCCTGATCAGTGTGGTAGAGGTCATGGCCTTTGCCAAGCTAACCGATATGTACGGCGACATACCGTATTTTGAGGGAGGCCATGGTAAAGAAGGTAATGTAACCCCGAAATACGATAGCCAAGCCGACATCTACGACGATATGGTGGCCCGTTTGGCTTCCAGTATCGACATTATTCAAGGGGGTAATCCGGCCAACGCCTATCCGAACAGTGACCCTTTCTTTGAAAACGATATGGACAAATGGGCCCGATTGGCCAATTCGTTCCGTTTGCGTTTGGCCCTGCGTATGCGCAATGCGGATCCTGCCAAAGCCCAAGCCGTAATCGCGGCCTGTCTTACCAAACCTTTTATTGAAACCATAGATCAGAATGCAACTTTCGATCGCTTCGAAACCGTAAATCCGTGGTTCGATCTTACCTATCGCTGGCCCGAACTTAAAGTTTCGACCAAATTCTTGGATCAATTGCAAAATACTGCCGACCCTAGGTTGCCGGCTTTGGTGGCCCCCGATACCAACGGAGGTTACCGGGGCATTACCAACGGCATCTCTGATACCGACTTTGCTGAGTCTGACTTTGGTTCGGCTTCCAACTTAGGCGACAAGGTTATTGAAAGTGGCTCCAAGCTTTATTTTATGACGGCTGCCGAAGTTTGGTTCTTGCGTGCCGAAGTAGCCTTATTGGTCAATGAAGATGCTGCTATGGCCAATACCTACTTCCAAAACGGATTACAAGCTTCCTTTGACCAGTGGGATGTAGACGGTTCCGCCTTCTTGGCCGGGCCACATGGTTCTTTAGCCGGAAGTCCAGAGGCAATGACCGAGCAGATCGACACCCAAATCTGGGTCGCCCTGGCCCCAGATTACCTAGAATCTTGGTTCAGCATCCGTAGAACCGGTTACCCAGTTATAGAACAACGTACAGGTGATATGCAATTGGGGGTTACCAACGGGGTACTTCCCTCTCGATTCCTTTACTCCACCTTGGAGCTTAGCACCAATAAAACGAACGTAGAGGCCGCCATTGCCAATCAGGGGGCCAACAAAATAGATACTCAGTTATGGTGGGACAAACAATAACAAAAAACAGCCCTATGAAAGCGCTACGATACCTTAGTTTGGCCTTAGTGGCCCTTGTGACCATGGCCTGTGAAGACGATGATACACTACCTGTTTTGGCCGATTTCCAATTTTTGGTAGAAGAGGCCCAAGTAACCTTTAACGGAACCACCCAAAGTGCCAGCTCGGTAGTTTGGGATTTTGGCGACGGCAATAGCAGTAACGAGGAAGACCCAGTACACATCTATGCAGGTGCAGGTACCTATACCGTAACCATGACCGCTACCGATGCCAACGGGGCCACCTTTGTAGAGACTAAAGAGGTCGTTGTACCCGAATCACTTAGCATCTTGCTAACAGGCGGACAAGCCTATCCGAACGGAAAAACCTGGCGTATAAAACAAACCAGTACTGCTGGCGATGGGGCCGGCCCCATCTCAAACGACCTGAACCTTTTCATCGCTTCTCCGGATTATATTCTGCTCGGTGTTGGATTGGGTGGAGGTTATGAAGATGAATTCACCTTTAAATACGACGGTTCATATTCGGTAAACAATATAGACGGCCAGAGTTTAATGGGCTTGGTTTATGCCATGATCGAAAAACAGGCCGATATCCGTGCCGTATCTGCAGATCCGCAGAACGTACCCCTGGCCGATGTGGTCTATACTCCGGTCACCGATGCCACTTGGGAAGTGGTAGAAGGCGATTTCACCATTCAAAGCGCCTTGGGTCCGGTACCTTTTGTAGATAAACAACAACTGATTTTGGGCGACTATATAGGTTTTGCCGATAAGGCCTATAACGTGGTACTTAAAAGTATTAGTGAAGATAGTATGAGTATCGCCATAGGCTTACATACCGAAGCCGCGGCCTATACCCTGCCGACTTTGTTCCTACACCTTACGTTGGAACCCAAATAAACCAATTTGTATACTGTCAAAAGCCGGTTTTCTCAAGAAAACCGGCTTTTTTTTTCCGTTGGGGCTAACCCAAATTACCACACCTCTTATCGAAAGCATGGTGCTCTTCTAGTGGCAATTATGTATTTTTACTTTTTAAGACCAAACCAATGTTCCCCCTATGAATAAGATTATCCCGATCGTATTCCTATGCGTTATTTTCAATGTCCATTCCCAAGATTCGATTCCCTTATTTCATTTTGACAGTATAAGTAATCATTTACAAAAACTAGCCCAAGAAGAGAAGTTTGAGGCCATTGTAAATTCGATAGATAATTTCCATAAAAACGATTCTGCCTACAACAGTCTACTGGTAACCAAAGGGTACTATCAATTACGGCTCAAACAATACGGGGAAGCCGAAAACACCATGCGTTTCGGACTAGAAAATGAAAAGGGCGACCTTCGTAGTAGTTTCTATCAAAACCTTGGTGTTTCCCTAGAAAGGCAAGAGAAATGGCAAGAAGCCTTAACGTATTACGACAAAGCCCTTGTCGAGTACCCCAGAAACCACATTTTCCTATATAAAAAGGCGTATTGCCTCGAACAATTGGGCCAAATAGAAAATGCAGCAACAAAATACAAAGAAGGTATTCGTATGTATCCCTTCTATCGGGCACCTTACGCGGCATTGGCCAATCTCTACTACCAACAACGGCAAACGGCACAGGCCCTCTTATTATACAATATATTCCTGGTTATGGAGCCTGACGCCGATAACGCCTTCCATTACCTTAAATTGGCCAATGAGCGCGCCAATTACCCACTAGAAACCATCGTTGTCGACCCCATAGCCATATCCATCGACGATGACGGCTTCAAAGAGATAAACAAAATTTTGAACGCACGGATTTCCATGAATTCCAATTATCCGTTACCCAATGACCTGAATATTGCCTTGGTCAGGCAAACCGATGCCCTATTAAAGTTGTTAGGGGAATTTAAGGGTTCTGGCGGGTTTTGGGAAAAAGACATCATTCCCTATTACAAATGGGTATCGTCAAGCGAAAAATTCAACGATTTAAGCTATACCGTTTGCTATTCCATCAAGAATGAAAAATACAAGAAGCTGGTCGACAAACAGGTTGAAACGATTCAAGGGTTTATGGGCGATTCCGAAAATAAACTGTCCGAAAACATACAGATCGGAAAATCGCCTTGGGAAGACCAACCGGGGAACGTTTATCACCATTATGGCGATGGGTACTTAAGTGCCATAGGCCGATATGAAAATGAAACCCCCAAAGGCTATTACGAATATTATACTTCAAAAGGAAGACTGTCGAGTAAGGGTTACTTTAATGAGAAGGGTGAAAAAACCGGTAAATGGACCTGGTATGGGCCTGGTGGTTACCTAAAGGAAACCGCGAATTATGAAAAAGGTGAGTTATCGGGAGAAAACCTAGGTTATTTTAAAAATGGCCGCTTGGAATACAGGGCACAATATAAAAACGATGCACTAGACGGCGATTACGAGCTATATCGTCAAAATGGAGCCCTTTACCATAAAAAGCGCTTTAAAAACGGGAAACTTGACGGTGATTTCCTTTCCCATAAAGAGGTAGGTGAAGGCCATCCGCATCAAAAAATCAACTATACCAAGGGCCTGATCCAAGGACAAGTCATAACCTACAACGACCTCAAGAACACGATTGCTACCTATGAATTCAAGGAAGGTAAGCGAAATGGTACCGACAAAGCCTATTACGATAATGGCATTTTACAATCGCAAAACCAATTTGTCAACGGGCTAATGCAGGGTATGCAAAGTAGTTATTTCCCGAACGAACAACTGGAAAGTGAAGTCAACGCCATGGATGACCTGTATGAGGGGGTTCGAAAAACCTATTTTCCGGACGGTGTATTGGAAACCACCTCTGAATATTCCGAAGGAAGCCGGAATGGCCTATTCACCGAATATGACAATGATGGCAAACCCTACTACCAATTCGAATACAAAAAGGATAATCTGATCGCTTACACCTATTTCGACAAAGCCGGTGAGGTAAGAAAAGCGGCCAAAAAGAAAGGTGGGGAGTTTCCTTATACCGGTTATACGGCATATGGTCAGAAAAAGGGGGAAGGTCTTTACGATATAAAAGGTGGTAAGGAAGGCCTATGGAGCTTTTATTCGGACCACGGGGTACTAAACGATTCCGGCACCTACTCGGACAACCGATTGATAGGGACGGCCAAGACCTACTACAATACGGGTGAACCTTTGTCGATTAGCCAATATGGTACCGATGGGGTTATCCATGGTTACTACCAAGAAATGCATACTAATGGCAAACTTAAAACGCAAGGTTGGTACATTTCTGGGCAGCGACACGGGCAATGGGAACACTATTATCCTGACGGCACCTTAAAGGAGCGCTTGTACTACCACAAAGACGAACTACATGGCTCCCAAGACTTTTTCGCCCCGGATGGGAAAAAGGCCAGTTCTTCGGTTTACGAATACGACACATTGCTCCATGACCAATATTACGATCCACAAGGCCATGTTATGCAAAAACTGGATTATAAAAAAGATGCCCAGTTAGTGTTATCGAGTGCCTATAAAAACGGACAAATGGAAACATCCCAGCAATATCGCTATGGGATAAAACATGGTAGCTATAAGCGATGGGGGTATTTCGGACAAGTATTGGTAGAAGGCCAATATGTAAACGGTAAGGCCCAAGGGGTTTGGAAAAGCTATTATGATACCGGTGAGTTAAGTCGCGAATTCGCTTTTATCCTCGACAAGCTTACCTATGATAAATCTTTTTATAAAAATGGGCAATTGGAAAGTGAGGAGTACTATCTCAATGGCCAAAAACATGGTACTTGGAAAAACTTTTCGGAACAAGGTCATCTAGAATTACAGATAGAGTACCTTTTGGACCATAAGGTAGGGCCTCAGTATTTTTATGGGCCGGAAGGCGAACTCCAATTGATCAGACATTACCAAATGGGGCGACTTATGGGCTATAGCTATCATGACGCCAATGGTAGACCCACGGCCATGACGCCTTTGGCAAACGAGAGTGGGAGAATCGAGGCAACTTATAAAAACGGAAAACCTTCGCGCCAAATGAACTATGACAAAGGCGAGTTTAACGGTGATTACGACTCATTCTACCATAGTGGTCAACTACTAAGGCGAACACCCTATTCAAAAGGGAGGGTGCATGGCGAATCCGTTGAATATTACAGCGATGGCACACTGAAAAAAAGACTGCCCTACCAATACGATTTTTTGCATGGTACGGTAGAGGAATTTTATGCCAACGGCAAACTTAAACGTACCACAGAATACCTTTGGAACAAACTCCACGGTAACCAAATTTGGTATAACGAAAAAGGTGATCCCATTAAGAAGACCACTTACTTTAACGATAGCATCCTTTTGTCCGAAAAACCATAATACATGTTAAGGAACCTTTTTATTCTACTGCTATTTTCGGTAAATCTGGTGCATTCGCAGCAAACCGATTCCGTTGCCTATTATCGTAACCTTTTTCCAAATGCCCATGCGGTCCGTACCAAGCAACATACTACCGTGACCATAAAATTAGTCGATGGCAGACCCCTTATAACCCAAGAGCAGGAAGAAGAAATCCTGTATCTAGACAAGATGGCCAATGCCAACGCCAAACAATCCTTATATCAGTCGACCTTTGTCAAGGTTAGCGATATCGAAGCGAAAACACTGGTCCTGACCGACAACGGGAAATACAAGGAATTCAAGGTTAGTGAGTTTACCGAAAAAGATGAGTTGAACAATTCATTTCACGACGACTTTAAATCTATAAACTTTATTTTTCCCCAATTACGCAAAGGGGCGAAAACCTCGTTAACCTATACCGAGCAAATCAATGACCCTCGTTTTTTGACAACTTTTTTCGTGAATGATCATTTACCGGTTATCTCAAGTAAGTTAAAGGTAATCGTAGATCAGGGGGTAACTTTAAAATATTCTGAATTCAACCTAGATCAATTACCAGTAAATAAAACCGTAAAGGATACCAGAAAAGGCAAAATATACACTTGGACGGCCAAAAATTTGGAGGCTCCAAAAAATGAAAATAATACCTTGGGGTATAGGTACCGATACGGCCATATTATACCCATGATTGGCAGCTATCAAGCTCAGAACGGAAAAGTGTCGGTCTCTGAAAATACCGACGCCCTCTATTCATGGTATAGCTCCCTGCTCGAAAATGTAAATCGCGATAGTCCTTCGGAAGAAATCACTAAAAAGGTCGGGGAATTGACCGCCAATCTCCAAACCGACATAGAAAAGGTAGAAGCCATATACCAATGGGTCCAGGAAAACATCAAATACATAGATTTCGAATACGGTCTGGGCGGATTCATACCACGGAATGCCAACGACATATATGCCAAGAAATTTGGTGACTGTAAGGACAAAACCAGTCTTTTACACGCCATGTTGCAGGTTGCCGGTATCGAGAGCCACTTTACATGGATCGGTACGCGCGAACTCCCATATACCTATAAAGAGGTACCAAGTCCGATAGTGGACAATCATATGATTTTAACCTATATGGACGGGGATAACCCGTATTTTTTGGATGCCACGGGAAGGTATTCTACCCTAGAGCTTCCCACTTCCTTTATTCAAGGTAAAGAAGCCCTAGTCGCTAAAAACGAAGACACCTATGTTGTTATGGAGGTACCCACCGTACCTGCCGTAAAGAACCTTTTTCATGACCACAGTAAAATTACCCTAGAAAACGGTGTACTAAAGGGTGTTGGGGAAAGTGAAATTTTCGGCAACCAAAAAAAGGCGGCCTTCTACAGTTTGGAGCGTACCGACAATACGCATAGCACCAAACAATTCTACAACCAATTTTTTAGAAAAGGTAACAATAGCTTCCAGTTCCTGAACCTAACGGAGAAAAACAAATTCGCCTACGACAAACCATTGGGTGTAGCCTATACCTTCAGTATTTCAGATTATTACAAAGAGATCGCCGGGAGTATTTACCTGAACCTAAACCTTAATAAAAAAGTACTGGAATACAGCATAGACAAAAAAAGGGAACTGCCTTTTGTTTTTAAATACCTGGAAGCCTTTAACCTAGAGTTGGAACTCGAAATCCCCGCAGGGTATCGTTTGGAGTATTTACCGAACGATTTCGAATGCCATAACGCACTTTTAACAGGAAGTATAAGCTACAAACAAGAGGGAAACAAGGTGTTATACCGTCAAAAACTGGAGACTTTCCAGCTAGTAATAAACCCTGACCAACTGCCATTAATGCGGGAAACCGTAAAAAAATTCGAAAAGGCCTACAAAGAGGTCTTAATTTTTGAAAAGGAATAGCCAATTATGAAAAACATCCGGACCATCCTTCCAATACTATTCTTCCTGAGCATACTACAGGTCTCCTTGGCCCAAAACGAACAAGCCAGTTGCTTATCTTATGATTGGGGTGCCGCCTCGCAATACGGGCCCATAACTGATTCTGAGCAGGATATGATCATACTCAAAGAACAAAAAACGGTTGAGTTCCATTATGATGCAAACGGCGACCTTAACCACCACTTTCTAGAAAATACGGCCGTTTGGTTGAACGCCGATGACACCATAGAGGAATACAACAAAATCTATCTACCGTATAATAGTACCTCGCAATTATTAGTCAGCAAAGCACGGGTTATTAGTCCTAAGGGAAAGGAACTCGTATTAGATCAATCTAAAATACTGGAGGCCAAAGATGACGAAACCGGTAGGCAATACAAATATTTCGCCCTTGAAGGTATTGAAAAAGGAAGCATTATTGAATATATGTACATTGAGAGAAAAAAGCCTTCATACAATGGCATTGCCTATCGCATTCAAGACGAACACCCTATTTCTTCCTTTAGCTTTAAATTGGAGAGCCCGAAGAGCTTGGAGTTCAAACTTACCTCATCCAACGGTATCCCAGAGGCGGTGAAAGACACGGTAAATGGTAAGAATATTTGGAAAATCGGGCCAGTACCTATTGCGGAGTTGGAGCGGGAAGAAGGCGCGGCCTATGACGCCCTTAGGGGTAGTGTTTCGTTTAAGCTCGATAGAAATTACAGCAACGGAATGCGGAATATTTCCGGGTACTCTCAAGTATCCCAGAACATCTTCAACTACTACTACCCCAATCGTTCATTAAAGGAATTGGAACCCTTAATGGCCTTTATTGAGGAAGTCAGTGGTACCACTTCGGATTTGGAATCCCAAATCCGAAAACTTGAAGATTATATTAAAACAAATGTTTTCCTTACAGAAGGAAACGATCCAGGCTTGGAGGACCTAAAGCAGGTAATCGAACAAAAAATAGCCAACAATACAGGGGTATTAAAGCTGTATACGGCCCTGTTCGAACAACTCGGAATAACGCATGAACTCGTTTTAACCTGTAATCGCTTAGAAGATAAGTTTGACCCTGTATTTCAATCGCATCATTTTCTAAGGGATTACCTGATTTATTTCCCAAAACAAGACAAATACCTTGACCCTCACAGCCTGTATAGTAGATATGGATATCCTACCGCCCAATTGACCGACAATTATGGCCTTTTTATAAAAAAAGTCTTTGTGGGTAGTTTTAAAGCCGGACTTGACGAGGTACGCTATATAAACCCGGTACCTTCTTCCGCTTCCGGCGATAACCTGGATATAAGCATCAGTATGGCTGCAGATGCACCCGAAAACACCCAAATTGAGATAAAGAGGGAAATTTCCGGCTATTATGCCAGCTATATGCATCCGTATATGGATCTTATGAAGGAAGAAGATGAAGAGGAACTAATGGACTCCTTTGCGAAAAGCTACAATCAAGGCCTAGAGGCACAAACGTATAGCTTCACCAATAAAGACCCGAAGCTTTTCGGTCAAAAACCCTTGGGTATCAACATGAGCTTCGACACCAATCTGTTTGTTGAAAAAGCCGGCAACCGATACTTGTTGAACATTGGCCAACTCATTGGGGAACAGATGCAAATGTATCAGGAGAAAAAAAGGGTGCTCCCCTACGAAAATGACCATCAAAGATATTATGACCGGACCATAAAGGTACGTATTCCGGACGGCTATTCCATTTTAAACCCGGAAGATGCCGTAATCGAGCATACCCATAAGGTAAACGGCTCCAAGGTTTTTGAGTTTGTTTCAGGTTACGAGATGAATACGAACGAAATGCAGATCACCATTAAGGAAACCTATGCCCAAAACATTGTGGCACCGGAAGACTTTGAAGGTTTTAGAAAAGTAATCAATGCCGCGGCCGACTTTAACAAGGTCGTTTTGGTCGTAGCCCCTAAATAGCGGCAAAACCCAAGTGGCCTTACCACCATCCACAATTAAAAACAATCAAAAAAAAATCGACATATGTCCTTACCCGAAAATATCGCTACACTTCTTCAATCCGAAGAAATTAACTGGCAAAACTTATTGGAGGCGACCATTTCCCATTTCGATTGTACTACGGGCACCCTGCATTTTTTAGACCCAAAGACCCAATTACTGCACCTAAAGGCCAGTAAAGGTATTCCCGGGTTTTTAATGCCCAAGGTATCGACCATTCCGGTAGGCAAAGGTATGGCCGGTATAGCGGCCGAACGTAAAGAGGCCGTAGAAATGTGTAACCTACAAACCGATGCCTCGGGGGTGGCCAGACCGGCCGCCAAAGAAACCAAGGTTGAGGGCTCCTTGGCCGCCCCATTGCTATTGGACGGGGTGCTGTATGGCACCATTGGCGTGGCCAAACCCGTGGCCTACGATTTTAGCGAAAGCGAGATTGCGGCCTTGATGGAAATAGGCACGGAAATTTCCAAACGTTTGGTATAGGTCCGTACCCTAAACAATAATTGAAATCAGCCCCTATTCCTTTGAATACACTTTACGGCCATCCATCCAGGTTTCTAGGACTTGGATTTCGGAAATCTGATGGGGGTCAACTTTGCGTGGGTCCTTTTCCAGAATGACCAAGTCGGCAAATTTGCCTTTTTCTATACTCCCGAATTCATCTTCGGACATGAGCTGCCAGGCCGCCGAACTGGTTACTGCCCTAATGGCCGACTCTACCGACACCTTTTCTTGCGGCGCCAATACATAATCGGGCTCTTTATAGGTGGTTCGGGTTACGGTAGTCTCGATCATTTGTAGGATATTGGGATCGGTAACCGCGAAATCGGACTGAACGGTATAGTTGATGCCTGCCTTTTCTACAGCCGCGCACCTGTCCAACAACTGTACTTTTTCGGGCCCGAACACCTTATCGCGCATATGGGTGCCCCAATAGTTAACATGCCCGATCAGAAAACTGGCAGAAACCCCCAGTGCTTTCATTTTTTCAATCTGTTCATCGTGTAGAATGGAACAGTGTTCTATCCGTGGTCGTAAACTGGCCACATCATAGCCTTTTTTCGCCAGGGAATCGATTACCGTCAATATATTGTCAATGGCCTTGTCGCCATTCCCGTGAATGGTAAGTTGCCATCCTTCTTTGGTCCGTTGTTCGGCAATACGCATCAGTTCGGACACACTCATATATTCGACCCCTGAATTACCATGTTGGTGCGGATCGAAATAACCATCGCGCTGCAGGCCGGTAAAGCCTTGATTGGATCCATCGGCAATCAGTTTAAAACCAACGATCTTGGCCAAGGCATTCCCATCGTACATTTTAGTCCCCGCTTCGGTCCATTTATCGTTTATGGTATAAAAAGGATAGGCCCTTATACGTGCCGAAAAATCGTCACGCTTCGAGGTTTCGAACAATACCTGTGCCTCTTCGGCACTTTGCATGGTAGCCCCTAAAGAAAATTCACTGGTGGTGGTTATACCAAAACTATTGAAGGAATTCAGGAGTTTTACGATGGCTTCCGAGAAATCGAGATTGGCCACGGCCGGGATCTGGCCATAGATCTGCATAAAGGCTACATTGTTTTTGATAACCCCGTTCAACTTCCCACTTTCATCGCGTACGAATTCGGCCCCTTCCGGATTTTCGACATCGGCCGGTATTCCGGCTACCTCATAGGCCTTCGAATTCACATAGGCCAAATGCCCGGACGCGTTCAAAATAAAAATCGGATGCTCGGTAGAAATGGCATCCAACTCTTTAAAGGTAAGTGCCTCTACCCCATCTTGCACAGCCGGATCCCATCTACTGGCCACGATCCATTCGCCCTTGGGTTTTTCACTGGCCATTTTCTTTAGATGGGCCAACACTTTCTCTGTATTGGCAAATTCGGTCATCCCTACATTTTCGGTGGCCAAGAAAACAGGTGCAAAAGTCATAATATGGGCATGGGGATCTACAAAACCGGGTAACATGGTCTTGCCCTGTAGATCGATTTTGGTTACTTCTTTACCGACCGAAGACTCCACGGCTTCCAAAGATCCCGTGGCCACGATTTTTTTACCTTGTATGGCCACTGCCTCCACTTCAGAAAAATCGGTATCGACGGTCATGATCGTACCGCCATGGAACAGGGTAATCGGGTCAGCACTTTTTTCAACAGATTTGGTTTCCTTACAAGAAAACAGGCTAAAGCCCATAATAGCGGCACAAAGCCCTTTGGCCCATAAACGGCCGTAACGTTGGTGTGGTTTCATTTTGAATAGCATTAGGTTTGAAACCCTAAGATACCATATAACCGAATTATACGAAAACGATTTAGTGATAATAAGCGCGCAGCCCCATATGAAGATTTAACCTATTTTCGCGCCATCAACCAAACTTTAGCAAACATGAAGAAAACCTTGGCCATTATTGGCACTCTAATCCTATTCGCTGTTGTGGTCGGCGGGCGTTTATACAAAAAGTACCAACGCAAGCAAATTCAGGATACCCAACGTATTGAACAAAGACAGGCCATGCAAAAAGCCCAGCAGGAAAGGGCCCGTATCGCCGATTCGCTGGCCCAATTGGAACAACGACGTATTAATGATTCTATGGGTCAGGCCCGTGTAGACCAAACTAAGGCGGGGCTCGAAAAGCTTCGTGCCACAAGGGCAGCCCTGGAGGCTCAAGAGCAATAAATCCAATATAAAAAGACTGTCTTAAGGAAGCCACCTAAGACAGTCTTTTTATATTCGTTCAATCAATCCCAACGGTGTCCGGTAGATAAGGCCAATTTACCTCCTCCGGTAAAAAACAAGGCCAAGGCACCCAGAAGGAACAAGCCTAATAGCTCTACACCCCAACCTCCATGTTGGTTAAGCGTGAAAATTTCGGCAGAATGTACCAAGAACATGGCAAACAAGGCCCCAAAGATCATAATGCCGGCACCTAAACGAGTCCTGAATCCGACCAATATCAGTAAAGGTCCCACGATTTCCGTGATATAGACCCCATAGGCCAAAAAGCTGGGCAAACCACTTTCGGCCAACATGCCTTCTATAAAGGAAACCCCACTTAATTTGGCCAGGCCATGAAGTAACATCAGGCCTCCAATAGCGATACGAAGGATCAATAGACCCAAATCATTGTTCTTATCCATATGAGTAGTTTAAAAGGTTACATTGGCATTACCCACAACCTTCAAATGCCCCCACCACTCCTCATTTTGAACCGGTTATGGTTTTTACAAGGTACAAAAATCTTCGAAGCACACTAAATTAGAACCTATTACACCATCCAAAACAAGGCTGTATCAACTATCGATCTCGCCCCAGCACATGTATTTTATCTCCAAGAATTCATTCATCCCGTACTTGGATCCCTCACGGCCAAAACCACTTTCCTTAATGCCCCCAAAAGGAGCTACCGTGGTTGAAATGGCACCGGTATTTATGCCTACCATTCCATACTCCAAGGCTTCGGCTACCCGCCATAATCGGGCGTAATCGCGGCCGTAAAAATAACTGGCCAGACCGTATTCGGTGTCATTGGCCAAAGCGATGACCTCGGCCTCAGTGCCAAACTTAAATATAGGGGCAATCGGCCCAAAAATCTCTTCTTTATAGACCCGCATGTGCTTATCGGCATGGGCCAATACCGTTGGCGGATAAAAACAACCTTCGCCCTTGGCACCACCAGTGGTAGTTTTCGCCCCGGCCCCAACAGCCTCTTGTACCATGGCATCCATTTCGGAAACCGCTTGGGTATTGATCAACGGACCTATAACCGTACCGGGCTCCGTTCCATTACCAACTGGTAAAGCGGCTACGGCTTCACTAAATCGGTTTACAAAAGCATCGTAAATTCCTTCTTGGACAAAAATACGATTGGCGCAAACGCAGGTTTGGCCTGCATTTCGGTATTTGGCGAGCAGGGCTCCTTCGACGGCCTTCTCTAAATCGGCATCGTCAAAAACGATAAATGGGGCATTACCCCCAAGTTCTAGGGACAGTTTTTTAACCGTATCGGCGCTTTGGCGCATTAGGGTCTTGCCCACGGCAGTAGATCCGGTGAACGAAAGCTTACGCACTGCTTTACTGGCGGTCATTACCCCTCCAATGGCCCTTGAATCGGTACCCATGACCACATTGACAACCCCAGGCGGAAATCCGGCTTCTTGGGCCAGCTGCATCAAGGCCAAGGCCGATAAGGGGGTTTGTGCGGCCGGTTTTATAACTACCGTACAACCTGCGGCCAAAGCCGGGGCCACCTTTCGGGTAATCATCGCATTCGGAAAGTTCCATGGTGTAATCGCCGCCACGACCCCAATGGGTTGCTTTACAGTGGTTATGCGGGCATTGGCCATATGGGCCGGAATGGTATCGCCATACACCCTGCGGGCTTCTTCGGAGAACCATTCTACAAAAGAAGCCCCATACAATATCTCGCCTTTGGCCTCGGCCAAGGGTTTCCCTTGTTCCAAGGTTAAAATAAGTGCTAGGTCATTGGCATGGGTAATAATCAGATCGTACCATTTGCGTAAAATCTTGGCCCGTTTCCCGGCAGACTGGGCCTTCCAAACTTCAAAAGCGGCCTCGGCCTTTTCAATGGCCAATTCTGTCTCGGCAGCACCACAATCGGCCAATTGGGCCAAAACCTCTCCATTATACGGGTTGGTGACTTCAAATCGTTTATCGTTTACGGCATTGATCCATTCCCCATTGATATAGGCATCGGTCTTTAACAGCTCCGGATGTTTCAGTTCCATACTTTCAGTTTACAGCAATAAAGTTACATATTGGAATACATGGCATCTATTTCGGCCTTGTATTTTTTTCGGATGACCCGGCGCTTGGGCTTCATGGTCGGCGTAAGTTCGGGATCGCTGCCATCTGTTTTAACAAACTCCCAGGTATCGGCCAATAGGGTAAACTTTTTAATACTCGAAGTATGCCCCAAACCGGAATTGACCTTAGCTACAATATCCTGGAATTTGGCCACCACTTGTTCGTTTTTGCAAAGCGCTGCTAAATCGTTTGCCTCAATACCTGCCCTTTTCGCCCACTCTTGCAAGGCTTCCGGAGCCGGTAAGATTATGGCAGAAATAAACTTCCGTTTTTCGCCAACGACCATAACTTGTTCCACCAAAAAATCTTCTTTTAATGTGGCTTCAATAGGCGATGGGGCCACATACTTACCCCCAGAGGTCTTTAACAACTCTTTTTTACGATCGGTAATCTGTACGAATTCAACCCCGGCGGCATTGGTTACCAATTTCCCCACATCGCCAGTGCGGAACCACCGTTTTCCGTCTTTTTCGAAAATTACCTCGGCCGTAGCTTCCGGGTTTTTATAATAGCCCAACATAATATTGGGGCCCGCGGCCAAAATCTCGCCTTCATCAGGACCAAAACTACCATCTATATCCAATGACACCTCTACTTCGGGGACCAAACTACCTACCGTACCTACTTTAGAGCGGTGTTTTTGGACTGAGTTGATCGTCAGGGTCGGGGCCGTCTCGGTAAGTCCGTAGCCTTCCCGAATACGGATACCGGCCGTAGAAAACACCTTTACCAAGTGTTTGGGACAGGGCGCAGCACCCACGGCCATGGCCTTTAAATTGCCTCCGAAGGCCGCACGCCATTTGCTAAATACGTGGGTGTCGGCCTTGGCCAAATCTTCTTTTTCCTTTTCCGTAAGCTCTTTGTCGAATTCAAATCCGTCGGCCAGTGACAAGGCCCAAAAGAAAAATTCTTTCTGCGGCCCCTCTAAGGCCAACCCTTTGTTGTAGATACTCTCGTATATTTTTTCCAACAAACGGGGTACCGTGGTAAAATAGTGGGGCTTTATGGTCATTAGATCACCCTCGGGTCCTACTAACTCTAAATGGGAAGTTTGATATACACTGCATCCGTTGTAGATATAGCTATAGGTTACATTCCGCTCAAAAACATGACAAATAGGCAAAAAACTAAGGGTGGTCTCGCCTGTTTTAGGCTCTAAATGCGGAATCATACTGACCACATTGCTAATGATATTATTATGCGATAACATCACCCCTTTTGGGTTGCCCGTGGTACCCGAGGTGTAGATTAGGGTGGCCAGGTCATCGGTCTCTATACCGGCTTTGATCTGCTCTACTTCAACCTGACTTTGGTCATCGGTTTCAAAGAGGGTCTCCCAAAAGGGAGTTCCGTCGGTTAGATCAAAGGCAAAAACCGCCTCTAAGCTGGGTACCGATTTTTGGGCCTCTTGCACTTTGGCGGCCAAATCGTGCTTACCTACAAAGGCATAGCGTACTTCAGCATTATTAAAAATATAGGTGTAGTCCTTCGCGCTAATCGTAGGGTATACAGGCACGGTAACTGCCCCTATCTGCCCTATGGCAATGTCGGCAATAACCCATTCCGTTCTATTCTGATAGACCGCAATCGCGATCTTATCGCCTTTTTTAACCCCTAGCTTAAGTAGCCCACGGCTAAGCTGGTTGGCCTTGGTAATGATATCTTGGGTACTGAAGTGTATCCATTGGCCATCATTTTTATAAGAGATGGCCTTTTCCATAGGATGATTGGCCGCTTGGTAATATATAAAGTCGAATAATCTACGTACTTCCATGATTGGTCTTTTGGTATTATTTGGTTCGGTTTTTCCGGTAAGAATCCTTGATATGAATCTTACCATCGCGGAAGGTAAAAAGGTCACAACCATTCACCTCTACTTGTTTCCCATTGGCATAGGTACCCGTAAAGTACCACATAGAGCAGCCCCTGTCGCCGGAAACAAAGTGGGTGTCATCGTTCCATTGGGCATCAGGAAACGCTTTGAAAATATCCAAAAAGCTTTGGCGCACCTCCTTAGCCCCGGAAAAACGCGTACCATGGGCATGGGTACCCGCTGAACCTTCATAAATACAATCGGGTGTCATACAAGCCATTAAAGTTTCAATATCGTGTTTATTAAAGGCTTCGGCAAAGGTTTTGAGTAAGGCTATTTTTTCTTGGTTTTCCATGATGCTAATCCATTTTAAACTGTTCTAATTTTTTCTTGATCTCGGCCGGAAGCGGAATGGCCTTACGCGCACCTTTATCCAGCAAGGCGTAGGTGATTTCCGCCGAACCCAATAGTTCTTTTTTCGTATTGAACATGCGGTGGGCAATAGTGGTGGTCTTGGTAGCAAGGGTTTCTGTATGGGAATAGATTTCCAAAGCGTCGTTCTCGAACACTTCCTTTTGATACCGAAAGCGCTGTTCCAATACCACGATACCCAGATTACGCTTATCGGCATACTTACGGTCATAGCCTATAGCATCGAAAAACGACAAGGCCGCCAACTCGTATTTATTTACATACCACATCACGTTCATATGGGCATTGGAATCGCTTTCGCCCATACCCACGGCTCCTTTATAGGTGAGCATTCCTTTTTCCATAGTTCTTAGGCCGCCACAGGTGGGCGATTTTTAATGTATGAATCTTTTAATTTGATCTTGGCTCCCCTAAAATGGAGGATATCGATCCCGTTTACCTGAATACGTCTATTGTTCGATACCGAGGCGGTAAACATCCATTCGACATAGGCCCGGGGCCCTTGTACCAAAATCTCGCCCAGTTGCCATTGGGCATCGGGGAAGCGTTCGAGTACCGCAGAAAATCCCTGACGTACCTTCGCTTTACCTACATGCACCTTGCCGCCCACTTCCATTCCGGCAGCTTCCATAAAGGCGCTATCCTCATCCATATATTTCATAATCCCATCTATATCATGGGCGTTCCAGGCTTCCATGAAACTACTTATGATCTTCTTTCTACTTATGGCTCCCATCGCTTATGGTTTTTATGGGAATTCTAGGTCGAACCCCCTACAATTTTCAAAAGTCTTAACAAGTTGTAATACCTCTAGATCGTTATACCTTGGCCCCACGATCTGCATCCCAATAGGCAGGCCATGGCTACTAAATCCGCAGGGAACCGACGCCGCCGGTTGCTGACTCAGGTTGAATAAAAACGTATACAACCAGGGGTGGAACAATTCCGATTCGTCGGCAGCGGCCAACTCTGCCTTAAAAGGCAGGGATGCTACCGTAGGTAACAACAAAAAATCGTAGCCCGCAATAAGTTGGGCCGTTCTTTCCCGAAGTCTTTGCAAGGCGTTATATGCTTGGTATAGGGCAACCGCCGTCATATCCTTCCCTGTGGAGGTCCAGTTATTTATCAAGGGTGATTTGACCTTATCGGACTCCGGAAGGGTATCGAACTCGGTCAAGCAACGGATCTTGTAAAACGCTTCCGCTACCTTATAATCTTCGGTCGCAAAGGGTTCCTTTTCCAAAACCGCTATTTCCAACCCGGCATCCCTCAAGGATTTTACCGCATTATCCATGGCCGAAGCCACTTCCGTATCCACGGCCGGCCCTAGTCCTAAAGAAGGAATATACAATGCTTTTTTCCGTTTGATATCCAAGCCATCCAATGCCTCCAGATAATCGACATTATCGTAGGGTAAAGCCGTAAAATCGCGTGGATCGGGCTCACTTAACACCCTCATCAACAAAGCGGCATCGCTTACGTTTCGGGCCATGGGTCCCGCAGCCAAAGCCGGACTGTTCGGAAAATAGTAGGGCACGCGTCCCTGGGTTGGTTTATGTCCGACCAAGCCACAAAAAGAGGCCGGTAATCGAATGGATCCCACAATATCGGTACCTATGGCAAAAGGGCCCATTCCGGCAGCCACGGTTGCCCCGGAGCCCGAAGAGGAAGCCCCCGTATTGTAATCGGTTTGCCAAGGGTTTCGGGTAACCCCATGCCTAGAACTTACCCCACCACCCAAAATGCCGTAATCGCACATGGTATTCTTACCCATGATCACCGCATTATGCGCCTTGATCCGGGCTACGGTCGAATGATCGGTGGTGGCCCATTCGGCCTTATTCGCCGCAGAGCCGCGGTACATGGGCATATCTTTACAAGGTAGGGCGTCTTTGACCGTGGTGGGTATACCATCGAGCAAGCCGACCGGGGCACCGGCCAACCAGCGTTTTTCAGAGGCCGAAGCCTGCGCCATGGCCCTGTCGTAATCGAGATGGTAAATGGCATTTATGGTTGGGTTTACCGCATCGATACGTTCGAACATGGCCTTGACCACCTCAACAGGTGATAGGCGTTTGGAAGCATAGCTCTCCAAAAGTTCCCTAGCCGTCATATGTACGATTGCTTTTCCCAAATTATAGCGCGCTTAAGGTCTTATATGATTTTTGTCCGTAGAGCAAAGGGGCATCGTCGGCCATGGCAACGGCTTCTACCTGCCCAAAAAACACCGAATGCGAACCTTGTTCCACAACTTGGGTCAGGGCACAACTCCATTGTACCAAAGCCCCTTGCAGAACCGGAATACCCTGGGCATTATCTTGCCAGTCGCCGGTTTTGAATTTTTCCGAAGGGTCTTCGTAACGACCTGCAAAAGCATTGGACACCTCTACTTGCCTTTTGGACAATACATTTACCGAAAACCGTTTGGCCGCCAAAATCTGATCATGGGCAAAGGCGTTTTTATTTACACAGACCAGCAGGGTCGGCGGACTATCGGATACTGAACAAACCGCAGTGGCCGTTAAACCAGACCGCTGGCCGTTATGGGCCGTGGCGATTATGGTAACGGCCGCCGCAAGTTGCTGCATGCCTTCTTTAAACTGTTCTTGGGTAATGCACATTACCCGTTCACTTTTTTGATCACCCCTTCGGCAAATTCTTCCAAAGCCTCCATTTCTAGGTCATCGCCAAAGAAATTACAGTGGTGCCAAACGAAAAATTCATCAATCTGATACTTTTCGGCCAAATGCATGACTTGGTCCAAGGTTTCTTGTTGTCCCCCATTCCAAACACGTCCCATGGGTACGTGATAAGGCGGTGCATTATAGGCGTAGTTGAAGGTTTCGGTAAACATATCTTTATAGCGTTTACGCGAAGCCTCCGTTTTACCGGTAAGCAAGTGGGCCCCTAAGGCCAAAATATCGTTATTGGTGGCATTCAACCCTTTTTCTTGGGCCGCTTCTAGACAGTTATCTAAAATAACCGGCATAAACTCTTCTTTATCTGCCGTTACGAACGATACCATTTTCGCCCCTTCGCCTGCCCAAAAACGAGCGGTTTGCATTGAGTATGAAAAGGGGGCGTATACCTTCGGATAAGGTTGTTGTAAAGGTCTTGGCGTAATGGCCCCTTTGGCTAAAATACCGCGGGAATCGACCGTATCGGCCGGACTCCAGTCTTTGGTTGGGTTAAACTCCCAAGGTACATTGGCCGGGAATTTCCAGAACTCCCCATCGTGGCTGGTGAGGTCTTCGGTCCACAGTTTTTTTACCAAGGCCCAGTTTTCGTACAAGGCCCTACGGTTGCGTTGATCGGCCTCGGAACCGTCCGACTCGGCCGAGGTAATATCGAGATGTTGGCCCAAAGTGGCCGTCCAACGTGCGGTATTCCCGCGCGAGAACCCAGCAAAGGCACGGCCTCCGGTCATATGATCGAGCATGGCAATGTCTTCGGCCACCTCAATTGGGCTCTTGGCCGTAAGGTTCATACCCAATTGCCCTACCAAAAAGTTCTTGGTGTGTTGGGCAATGTACAGGTTCCACATCAAAGGGTTGGTCGTGGCCTCAATACCCTCGCACTGCATATGGTGCTCGGTTAAACAGAAGCCTTCGTACCCTAATTTTTCGGCATAGACCATTTGGTCCTTAAGCTTTTCCATCATAATCTGGAAACGTTGGGGGTCGCGCCCAGCCAAGGCTACGTTTTCCCCATACTGCCGCATAAACGGAATGGCTAAAATTTTAAATCTCATCCTATGTTCTTTTTGGTTATTCTCAGTTTATTCACTGGATTACCACATTGCTAATTCAATAGTTCATAAATTCCGGCAATACCCTGGCCACCACCTACACAAGCGGTTACCATGCCGTATTTGTTGCCCCTTCGCCTCATTTCATGGAATAGTTGCGTAGAAAGTTTGGCTCCGGTACAGCCTAGCGGATGACCCAAAGCAATCGCCCCACCGTTTACATTCACGATATCGGGATCTATACCTACCTCACGGATTACGGCCAAAGCTTGGGAAGCAAAGGCTTCGTTCAGTTCTACCAAATCGATATCGTTGAGTTGTAGCCCGGCCTGCTTTAAAGCCTTCGGAATGGCCTCGATGGGCCCTACCCCCATATACAAGGGATCTAAGCCCGCTACGGCACAGCTTACCATACGCGCGATGGGTTCTAAATTCAGTTCTTTTACCAAGGTTTCGCTTACCACTAACAAGAAGGAAGCCCCATCGGAAGTCTGGCTCGAGTTTCCGGCAGTTACAGAACCTCCAGCCTTAAATACGGGGCGAAGTTTAGCGAGTACTTCCGGATTGGTGCCGGCGCGTACGCCTTCGTCGGTATCTACTACAAACTCTTTGGTCATGCGCTTCCCGTTACTGAAATGGGTCTCGGAGACGGAAATGGGAACGATTTCGTCTTTAAACTTACCATCGGCTATGGCCTTAGCGGCCAATTGGTGCGAACGGGTGGCGAACACATCCATATCTTCCCGGCTGATGTTGTATTTTTCTGCCACGGCTTCGGCCGTATTCCCCATACCGATATAATAATCGGGGGTATTCGAAGCTACCTTATAACTCGGGGCGTATTTATTACCCAACATGGGCAACATACTCATACTTTCGGCCCCACCGGCGATATAACAATGCCCGCGACCGGCCCGTATTTTAGCGGTGGCGATATCTATGGCCTCTAAACCAGAGGCACAGAATCGGTTTACGGTAACGCCAGGCACTTTGATACCCATGGACATCAAGGCCACCTGCCTTCCGATTTGAAAGGCCTGTTCGGCCTCGGGAACCGAACAACCTACGATAACATCGTCTACCATTTCTGGGGTAATCTGTGGCACCTCGGCCATCATATGGGCCACTACCTTGGCCCCTAATTCGTCGGAACGGTGGAATCGGAATCCGCCTCGATGCGATTTTCCAACGGCCGTCCGGTATGCTTTAACTATATAGGCTTCCATTTTTTTCTATGGTTTCGTTGCTTAATTTCTTAGGGGTTTGCCGGTCTTTAACATATGCTTGATTCGTTCAAAAGTCTTGGGTTCAGCCGCCAGACTGGCAAAAGCCTCCATTTCCAATTCCAACAGATAGGTCTCGGAAACCTCTTGGGTACCCGAAAGGTCGCCCCCACATAAGATCCACGCGATTTTCTTGGCGATCAAGGCATCATGCTCCGAGAAGTAACCGCCGTGTACATATGAGTTAATGAACACATAAATGGCTGCCAATCCGCCCTGACCCAATACCGTAATCCTTTCGCGTAGGCTTGGTGCTTCATAACCCGGTGCCAAGGCCAGTACTTGTTGTTTGGCCCTGGCCAAGGTAGCATCGGGGCGAGCTACGATGGTGTCTTTATGGGCTACTAGATAATCCATATCGCGGGCCTCAAAGGCCGAGTTGGAGATTTTTGACATGGCCAATTGATTGAACTTCGCAATCAATTTGGGCATCATCACATCTTCAAAATAGAAGCCATCGGAAAGCTTTAATGCCATTTCCTTGGTACCACCCCCGCCGGGTAACAAACCTACACTGGCCTCGGGTAGTCCCATATACGATTCATAAGCGGCCACAATGGCATCGGAATGCATGGCGATCTCGGCACCACCACCCAAGGCATGCCCCTTTACGGCACTCACCACGGGCACCTGGGCCAAACGCAAGGCCGAAGTCATTTGCTGAAAAGTACCACAAGCCGTTTCTATGGCCTTAAAATCTTTCTTTTCGATACTCTCGGCCACACCTACCAAATTGGCCCCAACCGAAAACGATTTGGTGTTGTTACCAAGTACAATGCCTTTCCAGCCCTCGGTTTCCGCAATGCGGATGGACTCCAAAATTCCTTGGGTTACTTCCAACGAAATGGCATTGGCCTTGGAAATGAACTCTAAACAAAGTACCCCATCTTGCATATCGTGAAGGCGTACCCCGTCGTTCTCAAAAACAGCTTTGGCTTCAGTGCTACCCAAATTGGCGAATTCGGCACGGTCGGGTACCGCTTTATAACCACCGGACAACATATCGAAATACTGTTCCCCATCTGGACTGTAAAAACCTTGTCCGCGTTCTATAAGACCTACGGCCCAATCGGCCACGGTGGCGCCTTCGGCTTGGGCCAATTCCAATCCTTTTTGCGTACCGATAAGATCCCAATATTCAAATGGACCTACTTCCCAGGCGTAACCGGCCTTCATGGCATTGTCAATGCTATAGATATTGTCCGACACCTCGGGAACCCTATTGGAAATATAGGCGAAGAACATACCAAAATAGCGACGTACGAATTCCCCAGCCTTGTCACCTGATACCAAAAGCTGTGCAAGACGTTCTTTTAGATTACCATGGGCCCACAAACTTGGAATGACAACTTCGGGCATTGATCCATAGGAATTGGTTTTTAAATCCAAGGCTAGAATTTGCTTTTTACCTTGGTCATCTTTGGTCTTTTGGTAATAGCCCTTTCGGGTCTTGTCGCCTAAGGCCCCATTTTCCAACAGCCATTTGATATAGTCCTGCCGTGGTCTTTGGCTAAATTCCTGAAGGAGTTCATCATCGGGACAGGAAGCCACCATAAAATCCATGACCTTTTCGTTTACATCGATACCGATAAGGTCTTGAAGCCTAAAGAAGCCTGTTTTGGGTCGGCCGATAGGTTTTCCTAAAATGGCATCGGTCTCGGCAATGTTCAGATCCAACTCCTGTACCAATTTTTCAATGATAATACCCGAAGCCACACTAAATCGATTGGCTATAAAAGCGGGGGTATCTTTACATAAAACCGTGGTCTTGCCCAACACCTTTCTTCCATACGCCATAAGGTCCGATACCAATTCGGGTTTGGTAGCTACCCCTGGAATAATCTCCAAAAGTTCCATTTGACGAACCGGGTTAAAGAAATGCATCCCCAAGAAATGGGCTTTAAAATCGGCCGAACGCCCTTCGGTCATAAGGGCAATGGGAATACTTGAGGTATTGGATGCCACGATAGATCCCGCTTTTCTATGGGCATCTACCTTTTCGAACAAGGCTTTTTTAATGTCGAGGTTTTCTACGACCACCTCAACGATCAAATCACTTGCGGCAATTTTGGCCAAATCGTCTTCTATATTGCCTATTTGTACGCGTTTGGCAAAATCCTTGGTATAAAAAGGTTTCATACGCGACTTGCCCGCCGCCTTTAGTGCCGCTGCCGCAAAGGCATTACGGTTCGATCTTTTGGCCCGGGCCGCCCCTTCCAATTTTGGCGGAACGATGTCTAGCAACAAAACCTCGCAGCCGACATTGGCATATTGGGCGGCGATGCCCATACCCATGGTGCCAGAACCCAGTACGGTAACATTTTTTATCCGTGTCATCTTTGTTTTCTTATGGTTTGGGCGTTTTGGCCCACTCTATTTATAGTTTTCAATTTCGGCCAATGGTATCCGGCTTTTCGCAAAATGTCCGGAGCCATAGGCTATCTGATTATCGTTTTCATCGTACAACATGGCATCGGCCACATAGCCTTTTCCCAAAACCTCGCGCAAGCGACCCTTGGCGATCAAAGTGCCACTGGTTACGGGTTTCAAAAACTCGATTTGGAAACGACTGGTCAGTAAATGCACTTCTTCCTCTACCGACATACAGGCATAAAAGCAGGCGTCGTCCAAGAGTCGGAAATAGACCGATCCGTGTGTAAAACCCAGCCCCATATGGTATTTTGGGGCCACGGCCAACCGAATTTCGGCGGCAGCCTTACTCACTTGTATCTCCGTGGTATCGTAAAAATCGCCCAAGGGGATATTTAGATACAGACTTTCGAGCTTTTGATAGTGCGTACGGGCCATAGTTTACAAAATCAGTTCTTCGCCTTCCCCTTTAATGGTAAGCATATCGGTATTGGTCAGGGTTACGGCACATGAGGCTATACGAGGCATTTCGAATTTGTAGAAATAGCGCAGCGTTAGCAACTTGCCCTCGTAAAAAGCCTTGGGTCGTTTTGTGGCGCCGGCATTCAGGGCCTTTTTGGCGGCAACCCCCATTTTTAGCCATTGCCAACCGATGACCAAGGTGCTAAAGAGCTCCATCATAACATTGGCATCGGCCAAGAAGGTCTCAAAATCGCCAGCAGCGGCATTGGGAAACAAATGGGCCAAAGTAGCTTCCAATGTTTTAAAAGCCTCGTCTAAATCATTGGCATGGCCTTTTAAATCTTCGTATCCTTGGGCCTCATTGATGACGGCATACACTTCTTTCCCGAACAATTTTAGGGCCCTACCCTTGTTCATGGTCATCTTACGCCCTAACAGGTCTTGCGACTGAATGCCCGTGGTACCTTCGTACAAAGACATGATCCTGATATCGCGATAGTATTGTTGTAACGGAAAATCCATAGTAAAGCCATAGCCACCCAATACCTGTAGGCCATTGGATACCGAAGTCTGCCCTTGTTCGGCCGGATAGGTCTTTACGATCGGGGTAAGCAGCTCCATGATCAATTCGTAATCGTGCTTGGCTTCCCCTTCGGCCAAATGTTCTAGGTCAAAATAACGGGAACACTCCAAAATCAGGGCGAAAGAACCTTCAGTTACGGCACGCTGCAACAGTAGCATTCGACGTACATCGGCATGGTTCATTATGGAAATCTGCTCGGTGGTGGCGTCTTTTACCCCAGACTTGTTCAATTTACGGCCCTGGTTACGCTCGTTGGCATATTGTAAAGAGGCCTGGTAAGCCGCCGAAGCGATTCCAGCGCCCATTACCCCCGTACCGATACGTGCCCCGTTCATCATCTGAAACATATATTGAAGTCCGCGGCCGGGTTCGCCGACCAACCAACCCTTACAGTCGTTTTTACCGCCAAAACCTAGGTGTACTGTGGCAAAACCTTGTTGGCCTACCTTTTCGAACTCGGCAATAGATTGTACATCGTTGTACTCCAAACCACCATCGGCGGTCAATCTGTTTTTGGGTACCACAAAAAGGGAAATACCCTTGGTACCTGCCGGTGCCCCTTCGATACGGGCCAAGGTTAGGTGGATCACGTTATCGGTAAACTGCATATCGCCCCCCGAGATAAAAATCTTCTGGCCTTCTATATTGTAGGTACCATCGCCATTGTCGGAGGCCGAGGTCTTGATATCGGATAAAGAACTACCCGCTTGCGGCTCGGTAAGGCACATAGAGCCCATCCATTCGCCATTGGCCATTTTTTCTACATAGGTATCTTGTAGTTCCTGGCTACCGAAGGTGATGATCAATTTGGCGGCCCCTGCCGTTAACAAGGCATAGCCCGGAGCACTGTTGTTGGCCGCGTTCATGATCAAATCTATGGCGCGATACACGGTCATGGGCATTTGAATGCCATGGTTCTCGTAATCGAACATGGCGCCGAACCAACCCATTTCGGCCAAGCCGGCATTTACCTTCTCTATATGCGGATGCACATAAATCTGACCCTCTTTAAAATACACCGGTTTGGTATCCATTTCCGTGCTATACGGAAACAGTTCACGGTCGGAGAATTCTTTAAAGGAATCCAACATCATCTGGATATTCTCCAAGTCGTATTCCTGATATTTTTCGTGCCCGATTACGGGACTTAGGTCCAACACTTCCTCTAAAATAAAGCGTAGGTCGTCTAATTCAATATACTTTTCAGCCATTGTCTCTCTTACTATTCGATAAATATTATGGGTAGCCCGCCTCTTAAGCCCCTAGGACGAAGCCCGCTGTTGGGCGTGGCTACTGTATTGATTTTTAGCTATAGGATCATATGTGCTCTAGGGTGTTCAATCCTTGATGTTTTTCTGGGTAACCCTCCATATAGTCTTTTACGATCTGTTGGTAGTTACGCACTTGGGCCTCGGTATGTTTGGCCGAAATTCCGACCGAAAACTTGGCAGATTTTATAGCCTTTTGCTGCTGTTCACAGGCATAGTTATCCTCGGCCACAAAATCGTAGGTTTCCATGGGATCGGGGTTTTTGGCCAATTTTTTCATTTTTTGCCCCGCAAAATAGGCGTTGACATAACGGGGCAATAGTTTGATCTGATCCACAAGCCCTTGAGGCTCTACCTTGGAGCGCACCACCAAACGGGAACGATCGGGCGCCAATGGAATCACATGGAAGACAGACCAGCTATTAAAGCCCTCGGCCAAGCCACAGTTGGGGAACAACATGGGGACATAGGCCTCTTTTTTTGCATTTTTTATGGGCAATAAGGGCTGATACGCCAAGCGTTTATTAAAATCAGTCTCTACTACCGGCTCTTTGAACATGTAGTGTGGGCCTACATAACAAAACTCGGCATTGTCGTGATCGAACATAAACAGGGTTTTGCTGTGCAATTGCTTAAGATGGTATACATCCATAAAGTTCTCTACCAAGATCTTCCAGTTACAGGCTACTTCTTCATCTATGATAAAATCTTTGGCCTCAACCAATTGTAATGGTTTATGTACCGGACTCAAATAAGGCATCACCCCTTCGAAATAATCGGACAGGGATTGTTCCGGATTTTCATCTTTATGCACAAATACCATACCCCGGAAAATATCGACGGAAGCCTTATGCAGGCAGAATTTCTTTTTGTCGAGGTTCGGGAATTGGGTCTTTTCATCGGGCACGCTAACCAATTCTCCGGTCAGGTTATACACCCAGTTATGATACGGACAAGTAATGGCCGTTTGTTGTTTTCCCACGGCGCGTAACAGTTGGGTACCCCGGTGGCGGCATATATTGTGAAAGGCCCGCAGGCGGTTATCGCGTCCTTTGACCACCATAATATTATCGTTACCCACTTGAACGGTAACATAATCGCCCGGATTGGCAAGATCTTCCACGAATCCGGCAAAGTTCCACACCCTACCGAAAACCATCTCTTTTTCCTTTTCGAACCAGGCTTCGGAAGTGTATGCCTCAATGGGCAAAACAGGCATTAATCTGGTATCTTGTTCCATGCTATCCTAATTTTTTTTCTCCTCTAAAAATACTTCCCCTTTAGACCAATCGTCTTGACATAGGTCAAAAAAAGAAGTATATAACCAACTTATTTCCAAGGCCAAAGCTGCTTTTTAGAAGTAAGCCGGAAAAAATGGCTTTAAGATGAACATGATACTAAAGCAGAACCACAACAAGGCGGTTAACCAAAAAGCCAAGGGGTTTTCTTCCCTATGGGCGTTGATCAAAAAAAGCATCTCGTCTGTACGGAAACCATCGGCGATCCAAGAGAGGAACAACAATCCCCATCCGATAGACATCCAATTCCCAATCTCGGGATGGGTATAGGGCAATATCAAACTTGCAAAGCCGCCCAGTATCGCAATTAAATTCAGTGTTTTCATCAGTTTATTTTTAATGTTTTAAGATCAATGAAAATGAGGCCGGAACCCTAAAGTAACCGACCTCAGCTTAACTACCAATCAAGAATATTGTTCAATTTCACACTTACCCCGGCCATAAAAGGCAATCCGCGGGAAACATAAGGAAAGGAAACAAAAGGTACCGCCCCTTTTCTTGCCCCTAAAATATATTCGGTATCGGCTATATTGTTGGCGAACAAGGTTACATCTAACTTGCCATTGGCCAAACCGCGCACCCCACCGGAGGCATTCCACAGTCCGTAAGGGTCGGCACTGAAATCGGGGTCGTTATCCTGGTAAAAATATACCCTGCTCTGCCAAGAATAATCGGTCTCCAAAAAGAGGTTACCGAAGTTTTTAAGTGGGATTTCGAAGCCACCGTAAAACTGTACGGAGGTACGAGGGGTAAAGGTGGGCTGGTTGCCCGAATAATCCAATTCTACCGTAGTACCCGGAACCTCGCCACTAACCGTGGTCTTAAAATCTTTGTATTCGGCATTAATATATGAGAAGCTACCCCCAATAGTTACATTTTCGGTCAGATTGACCGCAGCTTCCATTTCAAAACCGGCCGAAGTAGACTCGGCCACGTTCTGAATCGCCAGAACATTGCCCGTAAGCTCCTCTACCTGAAGGTTTTTGTAATCGTAATAGAATACCGAAAGGTTGTAGAAACCATAGCCATTGGCGAAATCGGTCTTTAGGCCCATCTCATAGGCATTGTTGTACTCGGGCTTTACCTCTGGCAAACGGTAGTAACCAAAACCACCGGGTTTATAACCTCTAGAGTAACCGGCATACGACATTACCCTATCTGAGAACTTATACGAGAGGTTTACCCTGGGCTGAAAAGCCACCCAAGAATTGTCTACCGTATTGTCGGCAGCCCCCAAACCTTCGAAAAGGGTCTGGATGTTCTTTTGCTTGGCCGGATTTTCGAACGTAGGGTTCGGGTTTTCAAAATCACCTATATAAATCGATTCTTCTTGCTGATAGCGCCCCGAGGCCAATTCGGCCACATAGCGTAATTCCTTCTTATCGTAAGATACACGGAAACCGGCCGTAAGATCGAGTTTGTCACTTAAATGGAAGGTGGCATCGGAAAAGACCGAACCACTCATGATCTTGGACTGATGCAAGGTTTCTTCCTTAAACGGGGTGGCATCATAACCTAAATAGCCCCTGCCGATTATGTTGTAACTCTCATCGTAACGAGTAGGCGAGGTTAAGGCCAAGAACCTATCGATCTGGGCATCGTCGGAAATCATATTGTTCCACTGATCCGAATCTTGGTAAAAACCGTTAAGGGCCACCAACCAATCTACGGTATCACTGGTACCTTTTAATCGGAACTCCTGGTTATAGGTGTCGAATTCGTCAATTGACTCGAAACCGGCATAAGGGACAGGACTTTGGTCAAAATCGACCACAAAATCCAAGCGGTTATGGTTGTAAGCCGACAGAGACTCGAACACCATATGTTCGCCAATGTACTTTTTCAAGGTCAAGGTGGCCGTGGTGTTTTCAGATTCATCTTTCTCACCATCGAAATCCTTTACTGTTGTACGTGAAAATCTATCTTGTTCGATAGGATAAACCTGCGAAAGATCAATGGTGTAGATTTCCCCCGTAAAAGGGTCTACCCCAAAATTGCCCTGGGTAACATCGGTAGCTGGCACCGGCACCCCTTGGGTTATATAATTATTGGCCGTTGATACAAATGGTGCACCACCCCTATCGGAATTGGTATGCGAAATCTTCAGGTCTGCCGTAAAGGTATCGCTAGGGGCATAAAAGAAGCCCAAACGATTGGCCAATAGATCTACCTTTCCCAACTCTTTCTTGGCCCCGGTCTCGGCATCTATAGAAGTTACCAAACCATCGCGTTGTTGGTATTTTCCGCTTAAGCGCACATAGAATTTATCGGACAAGGCAAAGTTGAATACATAATCTGCGATCTGTTGTCCTTCGTTGCCCATAGTCCCTTTTAAGGTTATATCATTGAAAGGTTGGGCACTGTTCGTATTAATGGCAATAGCACCTGCCGAGGTATTTCTACCGAACAGGGTACCTTGAGGCCCTTTTAAAACCTCTATTCTTTGGATATCGAAAAACTCGTTATTACCCGCGGTAAGCCTACCTGAAAAGAAACCGTCGGTAAAAATACCTACACTACTCTCTATAGAGTTGTGGAAGATATTGGAACTGATACCACGAATACTATATACCGAGGCTCCAGGCGTATCTCCTCCGGAAAGGCCGGGTATTTCGGTAAGAATACCGTCGAGGTTGTTTATTATGGGTTTGGCATCGAGCCGTGAGTTATCGAATACACTGACCGCTATAGGCACCTCTTGTAATTGTTGTTCCCGTAATTGGGAGGTAACCACGACCTCGTTCAAGCTGGTCCCGTAGGCCATATGAACGGATAGGGCATTGTTGGGCGCCTCTAAAACGATTTCTTGCGTAGCATAGCCCACATAGGTAAAGACCAAAGTCAAAGGATAACCTTCTTGGGTCCCTAGATCGAAACTCCCATCCATATCGGAAAATACCCCGGTATAGGTCCCCTTAATACTTACGGTAGCCCCTGGCAAGGGTTCATTGGTTCCTTCATCGTACACCTTTCCCCCTATGGTTTCTTGCCCATAGACCCCCAGGACCAAGCTGAAAAAAAGCCATGGCAATGCCCGCTTAAGCACCGAAGTGCCCAGTTCAATTAGTTTCATTCTGAGTTAGTTTATGTTAATATTACATTTAGCGCTGAAGTGCTGCCGCAACTTCAGGAAAGTATACTTCCAATCCTTTTTCGGTATAGTAGGGGTAAATCAACTTGGAAATATGATCCAAGGCTCCTTCCAAATCATCGTCTTCCTTACCCTTCGTAGCCTGGCGGGTCAACCAAAAATGTAACGTATTGGTAATTGCTTCCGCCAAGGTTTTATACATACCTTCTATTTCTTCTTGCCTAAAATACCCTTTACCTACACTGATAAACAAAAGACTCTCGATTATCTCGATCTGCCTATTCACCATTTTTTGGTGTTTCAGTGCAATTTGAGGATACATCTGGATAATGGTCACGATATCTTTATAAAAGAACCTGTACTTGCTCACCTGTACGAGAAAGTGCCTCGGCGCCTCCATACCCTTACCCTGACTGATCAAAATCTGATCCGAGACCGAAACCGCTTTGATACTGGCGATCATATGGTCGTAAATGGTATTCATCAACTCCCTATTATTCGGGAAATGATAGGTGATGTTACCCGGGCTTATCTGAAGGTACTCCGCAATGTCCCGCACTTTAACGTTGGTAAAACCACGTTCGTTGTACAAAGCGATTGCGCCTTCCAATATCCTTTTTTTCGTCTGCTGGGCTTTTGACATTATCCTAATTTTCGTTTGACGGATGTGCAATATACGTCAATCGATCTTGCCAAAACTATACAAAAAAATCAATTGTACAAAATTTTAGCTATTTATTTGTACAACTGTACTATTTTGACTAAAATTGACCGTGATAAAAAATAACGACATTCAGTTGAACACTATAGATGAAGGTGTTAGCGCCCTTAAAACAGGGGGTATGGTTATTGTTGTAGATAACGAAGACCGCGAAAATGAAGGCGATTTTATTTGTGCTTCGGAGTTGATAAGCCCGGAAACGATCAATACCATGGCCAAATTGGGCCGCGGATTGATATGCACCGCTATTGAGCCCCAACGGGCCCAAGAATTGGGCTTGGATATGATGGTTAGCCAAAATACCGACGCCAACCAAACCGCCTTTACCGTCTCCATAGATCTTATAGGTCATGGTTGCACAACGGGTATATCGGCTTACGATAGGGCTACTTGTATTAAGGCCATGACCCAAGCTCAATATACCCCCGCCGATTTTTCGAGGCCAGGACACGTATTTCCATTAGTGGCCAAAAAAGGGGGTGTTCTTAAACGTGTTGGCCATACCGAAGCGGCCGTTGATCTGGCCAAACTGGCAGGCTTATATCCCTCTGGTGTATTGGTAGAGATCATGAACGAAGATGGTACTATGGCCCGCTTGCCCCAGTTGCGTGAACTGGCTACCGAATTGGACATACCCTTGATATCTATAGACGATTTAGTGGCCTACCGTCTACAAAGGGAACAATTGGTACGCCGGGTGCAGACCACCGCAATAGATTCGGTATATGGCCAACTGGAACTACATGCCTTTGAGCAATTGACTACGGGCGATATGCATATTGTAATCAAAAAAGGCAGTTGGGAACCTGAAGAACCCGTTTTGGTGCGTATGCATTCGAGCAGTGAAACCATTGAGTTTTCCCAGCTTCTCTATTCCGGAGAGTCTACCGTACTGCAAAAATCCTTATCCATGTTACGCGATGCCGGAAAGGGTATTGTGGTCTTTATGCGCCATAAAGAAAAAGAGGCCGATATACTTACCCAACTTCGTAACTTATCGGAGCCGCCTAAAAAGGAAGCCTCTAGATCCGCAGAAAAAAACCAACGCGATTATGGTATCGGTGCCCAAATTATCAGGGCCATGGCCATTCAAAAGATCAAACTCATTACCAATAACCCCAAACGCCGCGTAGGTTTAGTGGGTTACGGACTGGAAATCGTAGAAAACATTGAACTTTAATACCACAGATATGAAATCGATACAACTCTTAATCTTAATCTTGGCCTGTACCCTTGGACACCAGGCCCATGCACAAAACCAAGAAAAATTACATGGACATTGGAAGACTACTTACGACTACCAAGGCGATAAAGTAGAAGTTACCTATCAAATAAAAACCGAGGCAAAAAAAACCCAGGCCCGTACGGTTAAAATGAGTATGCAGGGCCAAAGTGAAAAAGACGACACCCTGGTCATGTCCAATATTACGATGAGCAATGGTAAGGGCAGTACCAAATACCACATTGAATATGAAGGTGAAAAGTATGATGTAGACGCCAAATTAAAATTGGTAGATAAGAACACCCTGGAAGTTTCCTATGACTTTTATGGCTATTCCGATACGGAAACCTGGAAACGCACTAATAAGTAACCCTAATACCCATAGCATCATGCCTATTCAAACCCTGAACCCCTATACCAATAAAGTAGAACAAGTTTTTGAACCCCACACGTCCGAGCAGATCGACACGGTAATCAGTACGGCCCACAACGCCCATCTAAGCTGGAAGAACACCCCCATTGCCAGGCGATGCGAACTGGTTAGTAAACTGGCCAATGTTCTGCGCGATGAGGCCGACCGTTGGGCCCGAATCCCGGTAATTGAAATGGGGAAACTCTATCGCGAAAGCCTGGATTGGGAAGTTGATATCTGCGCCCAAATTTGCGAGTACTATGCCAAAAACGGTAAAAAATTCATGGCCCCCGATACCTTAAAGCGCAGCTTACTCAGTGGTTCTACCGTGGTAGAAAAGCACCCCATAGGTGTACTTTTCGGCATAATGCCATGGAACTATCCGTACTATCAAATCTTTCGCTTTGCCATACCTAACGTCATTGCCGGAAACACCATTATTCTAAAACATGCCTCCAATGTACCCCAATGTGGTATGGCCGTAGAGGAGATGTTCAAAAAGGCCGGGTTCCCCGAAGGGGTATACACCAATGTATTGGTTTCTGGTTCTAAGGCCGCCCAGCTTATAGAGCACCCCCATGTAAAAGGGGTTTCACTAACGGGTAGCGAGGCCGCAGGGGCCAAAGTGGCCGAGTTGGCCGGTAAGCACCTTAAAAAGGTGGTCATGGAATTGGGAGGTAACGACCCCTTTATCGTGCTAGACGATGCCGATATCGACTATGCGGTGGAATTAGGACTCTTGGGGCGTTTTTTCAATACCGGTCAAACCTGTATCGCCTCAAAACGATTTATCATCCATGAAAAGGTATACGACGAATTCCTAACCAAATTCAAGGCCGCCTTTGCCTATTTTCAACCGGGCGACCCCATGGAATACAAAACCATGTATGCCCCCATGAGTAGTATGGCCGAATTGGACTACCTGCATCAATTGGTAACCAAAGCCCAAGAGCAAGGGGCCACCTTGGAAGCCGGAGGTAATCGCATGCCCGATCTCGAAGGGGCCTGGTATGCCCCGACCATACTGGCCAATGTTACACCGGATATGGATGTTTACCATCAGGAGTTGTTCGGGCCGGTAGCGGTTTTCCATAAAGTAGCTAATGACCAAGAGGCCATTGCCCTGGCCAACGATTCGGAATACGGACTTTCATCAGTGGTGATGTCCAAAGACAATAAACGAGCCGATAGCGTGGCCCAACAATTGGAGGCCGGTATGACTTTTGTAAACTGCCCTAGTATTACAGAACCGGAAACCCCTTTTGGTGGAATAAAGAATTCGGGTTACGGCAGGGAATTGGGCCAAATGGGCCTAGATGAGTTCATTAACCGAAAAACCGTTCGTAAAATTCCGGTATGGGCCTTTAAAATGTTATTGAAAAAACAGAAAAAGGCCTTAATGGGTTAATATCGAGTCGATTATTGCAAAAACACCCCTTCCTATTTCAAATTTTGATATAGGTCAAAGGGGTTGTGTATCAATTTATTGATCTTGCCGACCATACTTTAATCCTTACTCGAAATGGAACGGACAAAACCCATGATGCATGCCCTTCCGGTTGAAGCCTACACCTCCCAGGAATGGTTCGACCTAGAAATGAAGACCCTTTTCAGTACCACTTGGCAATTTGCCGGCTTGGTCGAAGATATTCCCGAACCCGGAGATTATATTTCGGTGCAGGCGGGCAACAACAACATCTTTATCGTTAAGGGTAGGGACCATCGTCTGAGGGCCTTCCATAATATGTGCCGCCATAGGGGAACGCAACTGCTAAGGGCTGTGGGTAAAACACAAAAGGCCATTACCTGTCCGTATCACGATTGGACCTACGATCTAGAGGGTAAGTTAATCAGCCTACCCAAAAAGGAAGTCGAGTTTCCGGAGCTAAAAGACAAAAAACTGCATGAATGCGGACTGAACCTTCACGAAGCCTCCGTAGGTATCTTTAAAGGTATGTTGTTCGTTCATCCCGATAAGGACGCCCCCAGTATCATGGAGTTCTTTGGGGAGGTAGAACCGTACCTAGGACCCCATGTAGTTGAGGAACTGATGGAGTATACCGAAAAGCCGAATGAAGTTGCCTATACCAAAGAGATCAACGCCAACTGGAAGATTATCGTAGAGAATTATATAGATCATTACCATTTGGCCCATTTGCATGAAACTACCTTGAATATGTACGATCATGCCAAGGCCGAATTTGGTTGGGCCGGACCGCATTATTGGTTTTACGAACCTCTGATGCCCGACTATTTGGCCGATATCGATAATGCCGCCCTTTACCCCTTGATCAAAAGCGTGCCCCGCGAGCAAATAGGTGCCTATGTACCCTGGTTGTTCCCCAATATCGGAATTACCGAAGACGAGGCCGAATGGAACACCTTCCATTTGACCCCATTGGCACCCGACCGTACCTTGTTGGTCATCCGGTCTAAGACCGAGCCAGCCAGTGAACGTGAATACGCCGCACAAGCCAGTAGATCGAACCGAAGCCCGGTTTGGAGCAAATACGGTAACCGGGGCAAATACGACGGCGATTGGGAAGATGACCCCATGGCCTCGGGCGACTTTATGCTGGAAGATGTTTATGCCTGCGAACAACAACAAAAATCGTTGAGTTCACCACTGTTTCAAATCGGTGCCACGGCCCAAAGGGGCGAATATGCCGTAAAACGCTTTCAAGAAGAAGTGTACAAACATATGGCGGCCCACGGTGCCTTTGACAAGAAATAAATCTACCCTAACCACCAAACGAGAACCATTATTTTAAAAAACTACCCGATAAACCCTATCGCATGTCCACTTTCCACTCCTTAAAAATCATAGATAAAAAAGACGAAACCGCAGAGTCGGTTAGCCTGGTTTTCGAGATACCCACAACCCTAAAGTCCGATTTCACCTATAAGGCAGGGCAATACCTAACCCTTAGGTTCCGAATCGAGGGGGAAGACGTACGCCGCTCCTACTCCATTTGCAGTGCCCCGACTAACGATGGCCCCATGCGAATCGGGGTAAAACGGGTTAAAAACGGATTGGTCTCCAACCATATCTCCGATACGCTTCAGGTGGGGGACCAGGTGGAGGTAATGCCCCCCAACGGTCGTTTTTTCGTAACACCGGACCAAGCGAATTATAAAACCTATTATCTCTTTGCCGCTGGGAGTGGTATTACGCCGATATTGGCCATCTTAAAGACCATTCTCCACCAAGAAACACGCAGTTATGTGTATTTGATGTACGGTAACCGCGACATGAAATCGGCCATGTTCAAAACGGAGCTCGACGATTTACTGGAAGCCTATAGCGACCGTTTTTTTATGACCCATATCTTAAGTCGTAGCCGTAGTAGCTGGCTCGATATGCTCCGTAAAAAAGATGAGGACCATAGAAAAGGCCGTATAGACACCCTGTCGGTAAAAGGTTTCGTAAACGATTACCAACCCTATGCCCAAGACACCGAATATTATATCTGCGGCCCCGGTACCATGATCGAAAACACCAAAACCGCCCTAAAAGAGATCGATGTACCCGACTCGCGAATCCATTTCGAAAGTTTTGGTGACACCACCTCAGAAGCTAGTGGTATTGGGGTATCCCAAGCCCAATTGGAGGCCCATTTAAACGGTGAAAAGATCAACGTCCCTATGAAGGAAGATCAAACCATTCTACGCGCCTTAATCGAAGCCGGGAAAGAACCACCCTACTCTTGTGAAGGTGGGGTATGCTCTACCTGTGTCTGTAAGCTGGAAAGCGGTAAGGTTCATATGAAAGCCAACATGACCCTAGACGAAAAAGAGGTGGCCCAAGGCTTTATCCTAAGCTGTCAAAGCCTTCCCCTAACCGAAAAGGTGGTGGTGCGGTATAAGGAGTAGGTTATTGCTCTTCAAACCGCAACACATAACTTACCGTACTTGCCCCTCCATGAATATTGGTGCCCGACGGTACGAACAAGTGGGTAGGGCAGCCTTGGGAATCCAATAGTAATTGTGGACGTTCGAATTTACCCCGCATACCCCCATAGTGAAAACTGTAATCTTTGGGCAAGGTCCCTTCGGGCAAATAGTCTTTCATCAAATGGAACGCTTTGGTTGGCGAACCAAAATTGATACCGTCTTCCGAAGCCCACAATAAGCCGCCACCCCTTTGGATCATACCATGGTTATCGGTGGTCATCAGGTAAAATTTACCCCCGCAACTAAAGGCATAACCATCTTCTATAACCCGGTCATTGTTCGTAATCGGTACCGGCAATTGCACATATGGCCCTTCGAGGTTTTCGGCAACGGCCAAACCCATGGTAGAAATTCCCTTTTTCTGGGTTTTGTAATACAGGTAATAGCCCCCGTTAGTATGGGGTAATAGAGCCGGGTTGTTGACCCCGTTGCCCGGATTAAAATTCCAATAATCGGGGTTGGCGGGAGGTTGTAAGATCATACCATCTCGACCTACTTTTTTCCATGGGCCGTAAACCGACTTAGACACCAACATGCCTATGCGCTGATTGGCCGGCATATGTTCCAATCCGTCGTTAGAGATATAGGTCAGGGCATAACCGTCTGCCACTTTTTTAATATTGGGATTGTGAATTCCCATACGATCCCAACTATGCCTACCCGATGGCGACAAAACCACCTTTAAAAATGTAAAGGGTTTTTCGGGATGGTCCGATACGTAATGGGCAATCTCACTATGGGTTTTCCATCCAGGTACCACCCCAATGCTATCGGGCCAACGTGCGGCAAAAATATGCACTTTACCATCTTCACCATAAATGGGGGAACTACCCCAAACGTGATAGCCCGGGTCATGTACCGCCACACCAACATATTCCAATAAATCTGCCGTTCCACCATCGAGGTCTAGGGCTTGTGCATAACCCGAAAGGAAACATAGGAATGAAATGACAATAAAAAAGGTTTTCCGGAACATTTTCGTAGTATTTATGTTTGGAAGTTAGTTTAGTTCAAGAAATAACCCATGAAAACTTGTTGTTTGTAACTAAAACCTTAAAATTTGGTTAGTCTCCCTTGGTTTTTCCTTGCTTCCTTTTTTTATAGGCCTTAAAGCGTTTTTCGTAATCGTCGAAATCGGCATCTGTCCAGTCTTTGGTGCGTTTTAGGGGTAGATCTACCGCCTCTTTAACCCCTTGGGGCGCTTGTTCGGAAAAGGTATTACGCCCCCGATAATCTTTTTGTAACTCAAAAGCATCGTACAAATCGCCAATGGCGGTATAGGCTTCGTACCTCAGCGTATTATCTTCAATCTTAATCAATTGATACAGCTGGGTGTTAGAGGCCGAACGGTCTACCCAAGGGTAAAAACTACTGTCGTACATCTTGGGACCACTGACCGATACCACATACACCGGGCCTTTGTCCCCTTTGTATTGGGCGCCATAGTCTTTGTTGGTACCACGCCCATAGGTATGATCGTGCCCTTGGAGCACCAAATCTACCCCATACTGCTCGTACAGCGGTTGCAGGGCCGTCCGTAGTTTTAGGTTTTCGGGCCCCTTACGAGCCGAGTACAAGGGGAAATGATGGGTGACCACCGTCCATTTTTTGGGATTGTTTTTCAACACCTTTTCCAACCATTGGCGTTGTACCTCCATGGTTTCGGGATGATAACGGGCCGCGCAACTATTTAGACTGATCAGCCGCATATCGTGATAATCGATAAAGTAGACCGTTTCGCGCAGTTCCGGAATTCCCGCGGGCCCATTTTCGGGTAAACGGAAGCTCTGTTGCCAATAGGGCGACAATTTTTTATGCCTGTCCAATCGGTCACCGGCCACACTATCGTAATATTCATGATTGCCCGGGGTCATTACCGAAGGTACGCTGCCATTGATCCAGCCCGCGGCATGGTACCATTCGCCCCATTCCGAATCGCGGTTAGATCGGTTGATCAGATCCCCGGCATGCAACATAAAATCTACCTGTGGCATAGTACCATAGGCCTCCCTTACCACCCGCGACCACATAGATTTCAACTCGGTTTGGGAATCGCCGAAATAGAGAAAGGAAACGGGGCCGGCATCGGCCCTGGCAGTCGTAAAATGGAACCATTCACTCCAGTGGCTACCATCGCCCACCCTATAGGCGTATTTGGTATCGGGTTTTAAATCGGTAAACACCAACTCATGCTGTTTGGCTACCACATGATCTTCCAAATGAGGGATATTCTCAAAAAAACTGGACGTGGCCCATATCGTTTTTACGGATTTTCGAAAATCGGGCGAGCCCGTGGCCTGTGCGAACTGGGCCTGTGCCTGGGTTACCGAAGTATCGGTACGCCAACTTACCGCTTGCGAACTTGCCGGTGTGGCAGTGAGGGTCAATATAATCCTATCGGGTACCGGGCTAGGGGAAAATTCTCCATTTTGGGCACAAACCCTACTGGAAACCATGACCAAAGCCATAGCAAGCATTACATATTGTTTCATAATATATAGATTGTTAAAAAAGGAGGGCCATGATCGACCCTCCCTATATAAGCTAGGCAACACACACCTAGCAACTCAAACCAACTCCAATTGAACCTGAATTAAAACTTAAAGCGCAGACCGGCCAACCAACGGGTACCGTTGATCTCGTATTGGTTCAATCTATTGGGAATACCATCGAGGTAACTGCGGTTGCCCTCATTGGTGATATTGATCCCTTCTATGGTAAAACTGAGGTTTTTGGTAATCTCATAAAAAGCCGAAAGATCGAAACGCTGGTTCGCATCGGTCCACCTTCCATTGATCCCCCTATTGGGCGATTCGTTAAAGGCATCGCGGAAATTATAGGCAAAACGGATACCGAAACCATACTTTTCATAAAAAGCGATGGCATTGTATACCTTTTCGGAAGTTCCCCCAATTACATTGTCGTTTTCATCCTTGGCATCGGTATAGGTAAAGTTGGCCTGCATACCCAAACCATCGAAGGGCGATGGTAAAAAGGAGAAAAATTGCGAAGCACTCAATTCGAACCCTTTGATGGTTCCGTCGGCATTGATCGGACTGGTCAATATGGCATCTACCACTTCGGGTTCCAAGGTTATGGGGTTTAGGATCTCTACCTGAACCACTTCCTCATTACTATCGAATGCGGTTAGATCCTTAACATCTTTAAAGAAAACACCCGCCGAGAAAACACTTCCGGAATTGTTGTAGTATTCAAAGGAAACATCGACCTGGTTGGCCATAAACGGATCTAATTCCGGATTCCCGTTAAAAGCGTTATACGGACCTTCTGAAACTATCTCCCCCGTATCGTCAAATTCGACATCGTTCACATTGAATGCCGCTCGGGTGTCTTCGGGGGCCGGCCGTTTCATAACACGGGCCAAGGCCACACGGGTCAGGAACTTATCCGAAAGCTCCAAGGCGATATTGAAACTGGGCAATATCTCGGTATATTGATTGCCCGCCGTAATAATGGCCCTTTCGAATAGCTCGGAATCGAAATCGCGATCGTTCACCACACTTACCCCGGTAGATTCGAAATCGGTACCTACGACCCTTACCCCAATGTTACCACGGAAAGGCTTACCAAACATAGTACCCCTAAGGTTCGATTGTACATAGGCCGCCCAAGAATCGAAAGAGGTATTGTAATTGTCCTCGAACAAGCGATCGGTACGGTCGGCGGCAGATTCGATCAAACCTTTGGATTGTGCCAATTCATAGGCCGCGTAAGAATCTGGATAAAGAAAGGGACCAAAACCGGCTATTTCGAGTTTTTCGCCGTAATCGCTAGGGGAATTACGAAGGTTGTCGAAAACCGAACTTACATCTGAGAACTCGCCGGTAAAAATCTGTCCGGGACGGTTTCTATCCTCGTCACGATCTAAATAGCGGGCACCGAATTCCAGTTCCTTAAAAATACCTTGATTCCAGTCGTAGGTAAAATCGGTTTGGGCCGCAGTCTGTTTGTGATCATAAAGATCAAAACTACCCCCGGCACTGAAACTAACGCGGTTATCCGGATTATTAACATCGTAAATATCTGGGTCGTTAATATCGAAATTGGTGGGGTTGATGAGGGTAAAACCAGCGTCGCCGCCCGAAAGACGGTATCCAAAGGTCTCCCCAGGGCCCAAAAGCCCGTTTAAACGACTTTCGATACGGGCATCGCCCTTGGTAATTTCCTCCACGGTATTTTGGGAATAACTTAACCCTAAAGACCCTTTTAAACGATCGGAGAATTGATAGTCGGCCCCAAAGCCAAATAACTTCAACTCTTCGGTATCTTCCCGAACCGAACTTCTCGACAAAAGTGAAATATCGCTGAACTGGGCCTCGACAATGGTATTGTTTTCATCGACCACAGCAGAACCGGGCACCAAGACATCATCCATCATTCGGCGCCATTGGATCTCGTTCTGGCTAAACTGTCGGAACTTTTTCTTTTTGGATAGGGTTCCGTTAAAGTAGAGGTTCAACTGCTCGGTAGGTTGATATTGAAGTGCCAAATTAAAAGTGGCCTGATCGTTTTCCCTCTCGTTATATCGGCTCCTCGATTTTTCGGGATACAGGAACTCTTGGCCATCCTGACCCAAATCGGTATCGCGGTACCCACCCGACCTATCGTCGTGATAGGCATCCCTTCGGTACTTTCGCTTTCCGCCCTGAAACCCGAGTATGACCCCGAACTTATCGTTGAAAATGTGGCCCAATTGCACCGAACCATCTGGGGTTACACTGCCCTCCAAAGATTCGTAATTGGCCCGTAACCTACCCGTTATCACGGTTTCCTTTTCCAGCTCCAAGGGTTTGGCGGTCACAATATTCACGGTACCCCCGACACCACCTTCGATCTGTTTGGCGGTCGGACTTTTATATACTTCCAAAGAGGTGGCGAGATCGGCCCCAAGCAAGCCTACATCGAGCCCGTCGCTATCGTCGGCCGCCGCCCCTGGACCAATACCCGATCCGTTTACGGTGATTTTGGTAAAGAAAGATGAAAGTCCGCGTACGCTTACCTCCCGGCCCTCGTTATCTTGGCGGGTCAGTTGTACCCCGGTTACCCGCTGTAGGGCATCGGCAATATTGGGATCGGGCATTTTACCCATATCTTCGGCAGAAATCGCGTCTACGACCTGGTTAGCCTCCCTTTTGATCTTGGAAGCCTTGGCAAAACTGGCCCTATAACCGGTTAGTACCACCTCATCGAGTTCGGCGGCATCTTCCTCCATGCCCACATTCAAGGTCTTGGAACTGCCCACAGACTTTTCAATGGTCTTAAAACCCAAAAAGCTAAAAACCAATACATCGCCGGATTGGGCTTCAATCTCGTAGGCTCCGTTGAAATCGGTGATTACCCCACTCGAAGATCCTTTAACATGCACCGTTACGCCCGAAAGTGGCACGCCCTTATCGTCGCGTACTACCCCCTTGACCAGGGCCTGAAAATCATCGGCACTCGGCCAAATGTAGTCCAGAATCGATTTGGGTTTGGGCCGTACCCCTTTGATCAATACTTGTTTTTTAATGATATCGTACTCCAAGACCTCATCGGGAAACATCAGATCCAGTACGTCTTTGATCTTTACTTGTTCTACCTTTAGATCCATACGACGGGCCGCATCGATCTCCTCGGTTTTGTAGAAGAACGAAAAATCGCTTTGGGCCTCGATCGCCTCAAAGATTTCGGCCACCGACGCATCGGTAAGATCCAGACTGACTTTTTGCTTCTGGGCATAGGTATTGGCCTGTATTTTAAACAGCGCCAAAAGAATTAATAAGGCAGAGAGCTTCATTTTTCTGTGTTTTTTCAGAAAGCCCCTGAGTACTCGGGGGAATAACCTCGAATTTTCCATAAATTTGAAATGATTTTGATTGGTAACGTAATTGAAATCGATCCTACCGGGTAACATGGCCGTGTTTCCCGGTTTTTATTTTTTCTATACTCAGTTGTTTTTAGGGTTATATATGTAGATTTTATTTTCTGCTATATGATAGTCGAAACCGACGCTTTCTTGAAACACTTCCAAGACCTCATAAATGTCCTCATCGGTAAAGCGACCACTAAAACGGGTCTGTTCCATGGCCTTGAAATCATTGATTATACTCACATTGTACCGGCGTTCTATACCGGAAACGATATCGCCAAAGGCCTGGTCGCGGAACCTAAAGATGCCTTGGGTCCAGTCGAGATAGTCGTTGGGATCAACCGTTTGTTTTTGAATACCACTAGATGATAGCGCCGCCATTTCGCCCGGCACCAGATTTAATACGGGGCTTCCGTCGCCTTCGCCAACCTGTACACGACCTTCTACTAAAACCACATAGTTTTCCTTCGCAAAGCTATTAACGCCGAATGCCGTGCCGAGTACTTCGATTTGCATCCCATCTATAGCTACCACAAAAGGTCTTTCGGCATCTTTGGCCACATCTAAATAGGCCTCCCCGGTAATGGAAACCTGTCGTTGTCCCGTTTGGCCGAATTTAACCGGAAACTTTATGGAACTTCCCGCATTAAGTCGCACCGCCGTACCATCGGAAAGTTCTAATGAAAATGTTTTTCCATGAGGTATCCGTAGTTCGTTATAAACCAGGGTGGTAGCCGAACCTTTTTCGTAACTCAGGGAGTTTTGGTGGTGAATGGCCTTACCCAAGCCGTCGAAATCTATACTTTCGACTTTCCCGGACTCCGTTAAGGGTATGGCACCCGAGTCGGTAGTTAAAACAATACGGTTCTCGGGAAATTGTAACTGTGGTACTTCTTCTTTTACCCACCATGTTCCCAGGCCATAAAGTCCGATCAAAATGGCGATCGCTGCGGCCAATTTTAACCAAAGCCTGCCGCGCCCCTTAAGTGAATCTTGACTTAATCTGTGCTGGAAATCGAGCCAGAGTTCATCCGCTATGGTATCCTGCTCGCTTAAAATCGCTTCCTTGGTCTTCGATTCGTTTTGAAAGGACTCCAGAAAAGATTCCAACAGCAATTTCTCCTCAGGGGAACAGTTGCCAGATTGGTATTTATCGAAAAGTTCTTGGGCCTTTTTCTTGTCCATTACTACAGGTTCTCATTCCAATAGTGTCGAGAATAAGGAAAGGGTACTACTTGAATCCGAAAAAAAAATGAAAATTTTCTATAGCCCCCAAAAAAGTAAGAGTATGGGCCAAACGATATTCTCCTGAAGATTTTCGCGGAGAACGCCCAGGGCATGGGTAATATGGTTTTTCACCGTTTGCAGGGAAACCCCCATTTTTTCGGCAATTTCCTTGTGGGTCTGATCATCGAACCGACTGAGTTCAAATGCCTGCCTACACTTGGGCGGTAACTTGGCTATTTGAGATTTGATTTCGCGTTGTAATTCGGCCATTTCCATTTGGGCATGGGCCGATAGGCTACGATCTAAAATCTCTAATCGGGCCAGATCTTGTAGACTCGGACCCTTTTTACGCAAATGCGCAAAGAGTTGGTATTTTACCGCTTGAAACAGGTAGGCCCGAGGATTGGCCAAGGTAATTTGGTCCCGTCTGACCCAGAGCTCGGTAAACACATTTTGCACCATATCGCGGGCCAATTCTTTATCGCCAACCACATTCTGGGCATAGCGCAACATTTCGGAAGCATGGGCCTTATAGACCGCTTCGAATGCCTTGGGGTGTGCTAAAATCGTTGTGGTTTTCGTTTCCATTTTTAGGCCCGTTCAACAACAGGAAAATCCCTTCTAGAATTCGGTATCCCTATCTGGTTTGCCAATTTAGCAAAAGAAGACAGAATTGGATATCGAATCCTTATTTTCGGCTATAAGATAATGATTTCTTAATAGTCGAACAGATTCCTAAAGCTGGGACTACTCGCTAACAAACCCTTTACCCGCCCGATAACTAAGTACGATACCATGGGTAGCGCCCAAGGGGGAACCCGACTCGTTACGGGTATAATTGTACAGGGCCCTGATGTTTTTCATTATATAAAACCCAGCCATGGCCGTAAACGAACTATTGGTACGATAGCCTGCCCCGATCTCGATCATACTTTTGATACTTAAGGAAAGGTTCACATCGACTTGAAAAGGGGCACCGGACTCATATTTGAACAACATACTGGGTTTTAAGATATAATCGGGACTATAGCGATCCAAGACAAAATGGTATCCGGTATACCCATAAATGGGTTTGGATAGTTTTAGATTATCTTGGTTAGAAAAGCTATCCCCAATCAAATTTGGTATGGAGACGCCTGCAAAGAAATTGGCATGCCCGAACATAACCCCAGCACCCGCCATGGGCATGGTCGAATTGATATTCTCAGAAAAATTGGGGTCATCGGTAATGCCCAAACTCAATAAATTCTGATCGTACATAAGCACACCGGCTTGTAGACCAAAGGAAATAAAAGAACGGTCGTAGACCTTCCAATACGGATAGGCATTATCGTTCAATATTATACGATACGAATAGGCCCCGTAAATCTGGGTAGCGGTGGTTACCCCCACCTTATCGTTGATTACAGCCGCGCCCAAGCCCATGTTCCTATCCCGAATGCCACTATGGGCCGAGAAAGAAAAGGTCTTTGGCGCCCCGTCAAATTCCGAGCTACCAAAACCGATATTGCTCAGGTTGGCCTCCCAATCGCCTTGAATACCCGCATAGGCCGGATTCACCAAAAAAGGATTGTAATTATATTCGGTAAAAGTGGGCGTCTGCTGGCCCCAAACCGAAACACTGACCCAAAACAAAAGTAGGAATGGATGGTATAAAAATCTGGTCATGATTATCGTTTAAGGACTAGGAACCCTTGGGTTGCCTTTAGGTTATGGGATTCAGGAATATCGATTTGGAAGAAATAGGTGCCTTCGGGTAAGGTACCCCCACCCCTGTTGGTAAGTTGGTTGGCCTGGCCCCGAAATACCTGTGAAACATTGTCGTAACCCGATATCTTAAATACGGCATCGCCCCATCTGTTGTATATGGTCACCACGTTATTAGGGTATTGTTCTATTCCTTTGATTTCCCAAAATTCGTTGATACCATCGCCATCGGGAGAGAAACCATATTGGGTCTCTACTTCGGGTTCTTCTATAGTGGTAAACGACTGTTCGTCACAGCCCGTAGCATCGCCATCTTCGTTATAGGGAATTATGGTTACAAAAATTTCACTTTCGAATGGTAAATCGGTAGCCAATTGATAACTGGTCAAAAGGCCCACATCTACCAAGGGCAATAGATCATCACCGCCGGGAGAAGTCCCCACGCCAAGGTGGTAGCCTGTGGCCGTATCTATGGCCTCCCATTCCAAAACCGTGTCCACAGCTACTTCGGTGTCTCCTGTGGCCGGATGCACCAAGGCACTACAGGGGGGCGGATTGGGTATACTTAGGGTCGTAAATCGGACCTCGTCGCAAAAGGCCGAAGTTCCTGCGGTATTATAGGCCTCTACCAATAGATAGAGGTCTTGCCCTTCGGGTAGGGGCTGTGACCACTGATAGGTGGTAACCGCGCCAACATCCATCGCATTTAATAGATTATATTGGCCTGACACGTTGCCCAAGGAAATACGGTAACCATCGGCTTGTGTAACCTCTTGCCACGAAAATGCGGTATCTATGGGTACGGCCGTATCGCCTTGGCTTGGGTATACCATTAACGGACAGTCTGGAATCGTTTGTGGGGGTACGGTTACAAAACTTTCTTCGGCGCAACCCAAGGCATCACCAGCGGTATTGTAAGGAACTATTGTTACGTAATAGGTTACGCTTTCTACCCATCCCGGGCCAAAACTATAGCTGGTTACATTGCCTACATCTTCGTTTAGGGTAATCTCACCGCCACCGTTTACCGAACCTACCGTAATTCGATAGCCTAAGGCCTCGGGTATGGCAGCCCATTCGATATTGGCATCCAATGGTACATTGATGGCCCCATTCAGCGGGGAGGTCATGGCCGTACAATTCGGTGGGGCAGCCCCATTAAGGGTGGTAAAACTATTTTCGGAACAACCACTGGCATCCCCCAGGGCATTGTAGGGCACTACACTGACATAAATGGTAGTGTTCTCGGGCAGGTCGTCCGGCAAATCGTAGGTGATATTGGCTCCCACGTCGACATTATCTACTATATCGTTACCCCCACTGCTTGTGGCCACGGTCAATCGGTAGCCGGTAGCCTCACCTAAGGGAATCCAGCTGATATCGGTATCCAAGGCAACCCCCACGGCATTGGGTGCAGGTACCAATAGGTTGGAACAGGCCGGTGGACTGGGTGCTACATTGGTATCGAAACGTTCTTCGGTACAACCTACGGCATCGCCCACCGCATTATAAGGGGTAATAGTAACGAATATGGGCGATAATCCCGGCAGATCGTTGGGTAAATCGTAAGTGGTTACGTTCCCCACATCTAACTGGTCTAGAATATCGTTACCGCCACTAGTGGTTCCCATACGTATTCGGTAGCCCGTGGCCGTGGCCGAAGCCGCCCAGGAAATATCGGAATCTACGAACACCCCGGTGGCATTGTTCGTAGGGTCGGTCAATTGGGTACAAGTCGGTAAAGTGGCCACGGTTTCCGTGGTAAAACTTTCTTCGGTACAACCCAAGGCATCCCCTTCAGCGTTATACGGAACAATCGTGACGAAATAGGTGGTCGATCCGTCCAATTCGGCGGCAAGGTCATAGGTTGTTATATTACCTACATTGGCCGCATTCAGAATATCGGTGGCACCGCTCGTGGTGCCCATATTAATCTTATAGCCAGTTGCCGTTGGTGACACGGTCCAAGACAAATCGATATCGACGGCTACATCGGTGGCTCCACTTAAAGGCGCCGTCAATTGGGTACAAGCCGGTACCGTGGCCACGGTTTCAGTGGTAAAACTTTCTTCGGTACAACCCAAGGCATCCCCTTCAGCGTTATACGGAACAATCGTGACGAAATAGGTGGTCGATCCGTCCAAATCGGCGGCAAGGTCATAGGTAGTTATATTACCTACATTGGCCACATTCAGAATATCGGTGGCGCCGCTCGTGGTGCCCATATTGATCTTATAGCCGGTTGCCGTTGGTGATGCTGTCCAAGATAAATCAGTATCGATAGCTACATCGGTGGCTCCGCTTAAAGGCGCCGTCAATTGGGTACAGGCCGGTACGGTGGCCACGGTTTCAGTCGTGAAGCTTTCTTCGGTACAGGTCGTGGCCGGTCCGTTGGCGTTATAGGGTACAATGGTCAGGTATACCGTAGTGTTTTCGGGTAGATCGGTGGCCAAATCATAAGTGGTCACATTACCTACATCCAAATTATCCAAAAGGTCATTACCCCCAGAACTCGTACCTAGGGTAAGCCTATAACCATCGGTATTGGCAGCAGCCGTCCAACTTAAATCGGTAGAAACGGCAATATCGGTTGCGCCGTTCAATGGGGATACCAAAGCCGTACAGGCTGGTGGATCATTCAGGGTACCGGCACCTGTCCTAAAGCTTTCTTCGGTACAGGCCAAGGCATCGCCAATATTGTTATACGGGATTATGCTTACATAATACGTACGATTGGTACGTAGGTCGTCGGGAAAGGAAAATGTAGTCGCATTGCCAACATCAACCTGATTTACTACTTCATTACCCCCTTGGGTAGTACCTACCACTACCAAATAACCGGTGGCATCGGCTACGGCATTCCACGCCAAGCCGGTATCGACGGGTACATTGGTAGTACCATTCAATGGATTGCTTAAAGTGGTACAAGCTGGTGGCACGGGTATTAACTCCGTGGTGAAAGAGGCTTCGGTACAGGCCGTGGCATCGCCTTCGGCATTATACGGGGTTAGGGTTACGAATATTTGGGTATCCTCTGGTAAATCGGTGGTTAGATCGTAGGTGGTTACATTGCCTAAGTCTACATTGGAAAGCACTTCATTACCCCCAGATGTAGTACCCACGGAAATTCGATAGCCATCGGCATTGGCCACAGGGGCCCAGCTTATATCGGTGGTTACCTCCACCTCCGTAGCGCCATCTACCGGAAGGGTCAAGACCGTACAATCGGGAACGGGAGCGATGATGGTATTGGTAATGGTAAAGCTTTCCTCGACACAACCCACGGCATCTCCTGTATCGTTATAAGGTACCAAGCTTACGAACACCGTATCGCCTGCATTAAAATCATTGGTAAAACTATAGGTGGTTTCGGTTACGGCCTCATTGTTTACCACGACCACATTACCGGGCATGGTCCTTACCGTTAACCTGTAACCACGCGCAAATAGGGCGCTATCCCAACTTAGGTTGGTGTTTTCGGGTACGTCTATGGCCCCATTCAAAGGGGAGGTCAATTGGGTACAGGCCGGAAGCGGACAATCCAACACATCGCCGGTGATGATCCAGCCATAGGTGTCGATTATAGCCTGTCGTTCTTCCAGGGCATCGCAATAGGGCAAGGTGGCCGCCCCAAATTGCAATCCGGGTGTAAGGGTCTGTTCAGACCAGGCAATAAGCGTATTGTCATAGTTAGTACGTGACAGCCCAGCATTGTCCAACATTTCTTGAACTTGGGTTACTTGGGCCATATTCCAATCGCCCAAATCTTGATCGAAAGCTGTGGCATTATCGAACATGGACCGCATGCTAGTAGTTCGAATATCCCATTGTTCCATGTTCTGGTTATAGGCCGAGGCATTTCGGAACATATAATCCATATTAGCGACGTTGAACACCCGCCAATTGTTCAGATTTTGATCAAAGGCCGTAGCCCCACTGAACATGGCCGACATATTTTCCACGCGACGCACGTTCCACGATCCAATGGCCGAATTAAAGCTGGTGGCGCCTTGGAACATACGCTCCATAGTGGTTACCGAGGCCACGTTCCAGGCATCCATACTTTGATTATAGGTCGTGGCATTTTGGAACATACCACCCAAAGTGGTGACAAAGGAAACATCCCATGCATTGAGGTTTTGATCAAAAACCGTAGCCCCATAGAACATTTCGAACATGTTCTGGGCTTCCCCCGTATCCCAGTTGCCCAAGGATCCGTTAAAACTTTCGGCCCCTTTGAACATGGCCTCAAAATCGGTTACCGAGGCCACATTCCAGTTATTCAATTCTTGATCAAAGGCCAAAGCCTCTTCGAACATAGATTCCATTAAGGTTACCGAACTTACATCCCAAGTATTTATAGGCTGATTAAACAGTTCGGCCTCTTCGAACATCGATGTCATATTGGCCACGGCGCTTACATCCCAATTGGCCAAAGGTTGGTTAAAACTTTCGGCATTTCGGAACATGGCGGTCATATTGACCACGGAGTTTACATCCCAAGTATTTAAGGGACTATTAAAGGCTACGGCATAGCTGAACATATACCGCATATTGGTTACATGGGTTACGTTCCAGTTGCTGATGTCTTGGTTAAAACTTCGGGCCGAGCTGAACATGGCCGACATATCGGTTACCTGGCCCACATTCCAATTGTTCAAGGGTTGGTCAAAACTACGGGCACTGGTGAACATATCACTCATATCGGTAACATTGGACACGTTCCAGGTGTTCAAGGGTTGATTAAAATCTACACATCGCTCGAACATCTCCGACATATTCGTCACTTGGGAAACATCCCAATTGTCTAGCGGTTGGTTGAAGGCCATATCGTATACAAAACCGTTGAACATGCCATGCATATCGGTCACATTGGATACATCCCAACTATTTAAGGGTTGGTTGAAGGACTCTGCCCTTTCAAATGCTTCGGACATATCGGTTACCGACGACACATCCCAGCCATCCAAAGGTTGATTAAAGGCCTTGGCTTGCTCGAACATACTCCGAATAGTAGTCACATTAGACATGTTCCAAGAATTCAAGGGTTGATTGAATTTGGAAGCCGAATAAAACATACTACTCATATGGGTAACATTGGAAACGTCCCAATTGTTTAAGGGTTGATCGAACTCGGAAGCCCCTACAAAGGTGGAAATCATATGGGTTACATTGGAGACATCCCAGTTATTGATGTCTCCATTAAACTCGCGACACCCACTGAACATACTCGTCATATGGGTAACTTGGGAAAGGTCGGGTACATCGGTGGCATTATAGGTCATATTACGACAACCATAGAAGGCACGTTCCATAGATTGCCACTGTTGGGTACCCCATTGGTCTATGGTCTGTAATTTAATGGCATCGGTATTGGAATAATCGTGATATGGCGCCGGGTAATCGCCAATAATCGATACCGTATACACGCCCGGATTGAGGTAGGTATGGGTAATATCGCCAGTTACATTGTTATTGTATTCACCATCGCCCCAATCTATGGAATAGTTGTAGCTTAAATAGTTCGGGTAGCCTGTATTGGCCTCGATCTTTAACTGATTGGCGTTGGTCGTGGATGAGCTGGTAACCGAAGTATCGTAAGTAAGTTTAAAGGCATCGGGACTGTTAACCCAACTATCTACCACGGTAAAACTCATTTCGGTACAACCCGTAGCCGGGCCTTCGGCATTGTATGGAACCACGGTAACGTAAACCGTATCGCCCGGAATAAATTCGTTGGTAAAAATAACTTTGACCACATTGCCTACATCCTCGTTGTCATAAATCACTTGGGTGGTTGCACCGTTTTCGCGCCGTATGCTAATGCGGTAACCCGTGGCATTGGGGGCCGGGGCCCATCGAATATCGGAATTGGCAGGCACATTGGTATCGCCATCCAAAGGTGCGGTAACCTGGGTACAGAGTACAAAAGAACAATTGGGAATATCGCCGGTAAAGTTCCAACTGTGGTCGTCTATCAATTCTTGACGGGCCGCCATACCATCGCAATACTTAAGCGCAGTTGCCCCAAAATTTATATTGTCCCTCACCGATTGGGTGGCCCAACCGATCAGTACGTTGTCGTAATTCTCTTGGGAAAGACCACTGTTGGAGAAAATATCGGTCATATTCGATACATTGGCAATATTCCAAGGGGCTAGATTCCGGTTAAAAACACTGGCCGAAAGGAACATACCATTCATATTGGAAGCCGCGGAAACATCCCAGCCACTGATGTCTTGATCGAATACCGATTGTGCAAAGCTGCGTTGAAAATTGGTTACCGCACTTACATTCCATAAATCCAAAGGCTGATTAAACGATTCAGATCTATAAAAGACATAAGACATATTGGTCACTTGAGATACATTCCAAGCATTCAGGTTTATGTTAAAAGTCTCGGTTTCTTGGAACATGGAGGCCATACTGGTCACATTGCCCACATTCCACCCGCTGATATCCTGGTTGAAAGCATCGGCCCTTTCGAACATTCGGTTCATATTCGTTACCTGGCTTACATCCCAATTATTTAGGGGTTGGTCAAAGTCCCGAGTATCCCTGAACATATTTGCCATATCGGTGACATTACTTACGTTCCAGGTATTTAGGGGTTGATTAAATACCATCGTGGCATAAAAGCCATCGAACATGCCACTCATATCGGTAACCGAAGACACATCCCATTGATCCAAGGGTTGGTTAAAATAGGTAGCCCTAAGGAACATATCGGACATATCTGTCACATTACTTACGTTCCAATTGTTAATGTTCTGGTTAAAATCGCAATATTGTGAAAACATGCCACTCATATCGGTAACCGCAGCAACATCCCAATTGTTCAAAGGTTGATCAAAGTCGGCACCCGCAAACATATCTACCATTAAGGTAACATTAGCTACGTTCCAGGTATTCAAGGGTCGGTTAAAACGATTGGCATAGGCGAACATACCACTCATATCGGTTACCTGACTAACATCCCAATTGCCAATAATCTGATTAAAATTATTGGCTGCACGGAACATATTCTTGGTGGTGGTTACCGAGGCGGTATTCCAATTGTCCAAGGGCTCATTAAAGAGATGGGCCCCGGAAAAAGTTTCCGACATATCGGTTACCGAAATCGTATTCCAATTGTCCAAGGGTCGGTTAAATATCTCGGCATCGGCAAACATGCCGGAGATATCTGCAATAGTACTTACATTCCAATGGTTAAGAATGCCGTTCATGGCCACAGCTTCACGGAACATATTCTTTAAACTGATGACTTGCGTAAGATCGGGTGCCGCAATGGCATCGAAATTAAGGTTGGTACAGCCGTAAAAGGCATTTTCGAAAGATTGCCAGGTGAGGTTTCCCCAATTGACTATTTCCAATATCTTTTCGCGATCCCCGCCATCATTAAAGTAAATGGCCGGAAATGTACCACTGATACGTACGGTGTAAATACCGGCACTGGCATAGGTATGGGTAATATCTCCAGTGACATTGGTATCGGAATTTCCATCGCCCCAATCTACCGCGTAATTATAGGTAAAGGCCGGATTAGTAGGTATCGTAATCTCCGTGTCCAATGAAACACCGGGCAGGGAAGTATCCCATCGGGTTTCAAAATCTTGGGCGGTTAGGGAAAGGGAAAAAAAGATAAGAACGAGCGACAACCATCGTACAAGCATAGGGAACTTAGGGTATTTCTAAAATTAGGACCAATTTGGCCGCTAAAACTAAGTTCCGTTTCTAGTTAGGGAAACATAATGTTGTCAAAAGCAAGATTTATATGGTGAGTTTGGTTTTTACCGCTAGTAAGTTTTTCTAGCATCCTAAACCCAGATTCCATCTAGCTTTTATAGGCTATTACCCTGTGGTCACATGTTGAATGCCCTATTTCCAATCACAAAAAAGCCCCCCATTATATTGGAGGGCCCTTGGTGTAGTTGTTTAGGATGGTTTTATGCCGTTAAAATCCAAAGGCATTTTAGAATTTATCTTCCCACAAAGTGGTTATTTCAGTATGGGTTAAATTGCGGTCGTAAATCGCCATTTCATCCAAGGTACCTTGAAAAGGGACGTCTACACATACGGCGCCACTACTATCTAAACGGTTGCCAATGGCCAAATGACTATCGGTATCCTCAATATCAAAAGGAAAAGCATTGACCGACGTAGCGAGGGTCAAGGTTTGTTCCGTTTGGTTGATAACCACTTCGAACCGATCTGACCATTCATTGGTACCCGGATCAGCTTTGTAGTTTACCACTACATGGTACCATTGATCTAATTGGAGGTCGGTATCAGTTATAAAACCACGGTAGGCCGATGCGGAATTACCATAAAAAATGATGGATAACTTCCCATTTCTCACCCGCATAATGAACTCTTGCTCGTCTTCACCACAACTGGTCGATTGCGACAGTTTTGAGAGTATGGTGCTATTCTCGAGCGAAGTAGCTGGTTTCATCCAAAAGGAAATCGCAAAGTTCTTATCGACGCCATGAAAGAAGTCTTGATCATCTAAATCGATGAACGCCCCTGGTTTTGAAAAATCGAAAGCTTTGTCCGCTATGCCATTACGGTCTTCGGCCAGGGCCAATTCCATGGCGGTCCCGGTATTGGCATTGGCCGACATATCTGTGGCATCGCCGTCTAGGGGATAATGGGCCACAAGACCATTCTGGGGTATTTTTACATCATTAAGGGTAATGGTTACCCCAGCATTTTTGGAGGTTGCCCCACTAGACACGACCACGGTGGCCGTAATTTGTGGTTGGCTTTCAAAGTCGAACAAATCGGCATTTTTAACCGTAATCTTTCCAGAACTGGCATCTAGGGCCAAAGCCCCTGAGGGGTTCTCTTGGGTTAATTTGAAATTTAGGGAACCTTGATCCGTACTCCCCATAACCGTAGAAATATCTTGTCCGGTTTTGGGGTTTTCATCTATGGTTACTTTAACATCGGCAGTGGTTACCTTGGTCGTACTTGGTGCATCGTCTTTGCCGCAAGAAAAGCTTAACAGGGCCAATATTATGGCCGTACTTATTTTTTTCATCGTATTGGATTTAATATTGATTTGTACATTGATTCGATTAGCATTCGGGGCCTATTCTATCGCTACTTTTCTGATGATATGATTTTCGGAATCACCCACATAAACACTACCATCTACTGGATCAACTACCACACCTACGGGTTTGCGGAAAAGAGATACATCGGCCGGGCCATCTACATAACCCACTACCCCACTTCTACCCGCGAAAATCTGGGTATCGTAAAAAAGTCCGCTATCATCCAAGGCGGCCTTTAGCACGGTATGCAATCCGTTTACGGCTGTGGTTATATATAGGGCATCGGTAGTGGTATCGACGGCGATACCTTGTGGCCCTCGGATTACGATACCTTGAGAGGCCAAAGTGGCCAAGCCCCCGCCAGCATCCAATACTTTAACCTTGTGGTTTCCGGTATCGGTTACAAAAAGGAGGTTGGTTGTTTTATTTATGGTAATATCGGTCGGGGCGTTCAGTCGCGATACGTTCGATCCGCCATCTACATCACCTACCATACCATTACCGGCCATGGTAGTAACAACCCCTGTATCGGTAATTTTTCTGATAGCATTATTACGGGTGTCGGCCACATAAACGAACATGCCATTTGCGGTTACCGCCACCCCAGAAGGGTATTGGAATTGGGCTTGGTCACCCGTTTGATCGGTTAAGCCTGCCGTACCGTTACCAGCCAAGGTAACCACTCCGCCAGCGTCTATTTTACGAATAGCGTGGTTGTAACTATCGGCCACATATACCACCCCAGATTGATCTACGTCTACATCGGTGGGGTGATCAAAGGTGGCCCCGGTTTTGCTTCCGTCGTCAAAACCAGCTACGCCAGGTTTTCCAGCAAAAACACTTACGACCCCGGTACTTATCTGAACATGACGGATGATGTGGTTGTCAGTATCGGCTATATACATATCGTCGCCCAAAATGGCTATGCCCTTGGGCCTCGAGAATCTAGCGGCTGCTCCTACTCCATCCATAAAACCGGAAGTACCGCCCTTACCTAAGAAGGTGGAGGTACGCAATACGGTATCGTCAACATCGGTTACGATAATGGTTACGTCTTCCGTAGCACTTAATCCGCCATCGGAAACCATGACTTTTACGATATGTTGGGTCGCAGTCTCATAATCGAGACTATGGTTTGGGTGTAAGGTGATTATTCCGTTCGGATTCACACGGAACTTATTCGGGCCGGTCTCGGATGGCACTAAACTAAAGGTGATATCGGCATTCTCGGGATCGGTGGCCGTAACCACACCCACTTGGGTACTTGGTGCAGCATCTTCGGCAATTTCAAAGGTAAAGGGAGCATTCGTAAATACTGGGACTTCATCGATATCGTTGATTACCACCTTAATTTGAATACTGCTACTCAAACTGCCATCGGAAATGTTAATGTTCAGTAAATAGCTGCTTTGCGCCTCTCTATCCAAATTGTCGGCCGTATTCGTAAGGGCGCCAGTATCGGCATCTATGGCAAATACATTGGAAGCAGAGGCAGGAATAGTACTTGCAATGGTGAATTTTAATGCATCGTTATCGGGATCGGTAGCCGTTACAGTTCCCATGGCAACGCCCGCCGGGCTGTTTTCATCTATGGCAAATTCCTGGTTGGCAGCAATTACCGGAGCTTGGTTCTCATCTACATCTACCACCGTAATGGTCATGTTTTGTTCTACTTTATCGGCACCATCGGTCACGGCAACTTTAATGGTATGGGAGCTAGCGGTTTCAAAGTCTAGTGAGGCATTATCAGAAAGGCTTAAATCGCCTTGACTTGAAATTTCAAACAGGCCATTACTGTTTTCGGTGATACTGAATACAAGTTGATCCCCATCGGGATCAGTTGCCTTTACTTTTCCTATAATCTGGGCATCGTCAATAGCCTCGGAAGCGGAAAAAGTCTGCGCCTTTATTTCGGGCGGGGAATTTTCAACGGTATCGTCTTCGTTACTACAGGAATACAGGGATACAGCTACGACCGCCAGGGCCAAAACCGTTTTGATTGCGTTCGTTTTCTTCATGGATTTTATATTACAAAATTGAGGGTCTCCCCTTTGGTTTTGCAAAGAAAACGCTAGCAAAAAACGATCATTCCATCTTCACCTTTTCCATTTCGGACAAGTGTATATTTAAAATCGGACAGTATCTATTACACACTGTAATACAGTACCTTAACCCAGAATAAAATCTAACGATTTTACCTAGTCCGGATAGATATCGCGCCCAAATTGCTCTTTATACAGGTTGTTTAAATAGGTGCCGTTGGTTAGACCGACCGATAGGGCCAATTCTTGAAGCGAACGCTTGGGACCACTTTCAATGACCTGCCTAATACGTTGTAGTTTTATCTCCCTGATAAAGGCGTTAGGTGTAAGACCAGTCTCTTTTTTTAATGCCCGGTAAAGGGTCCTTTCCGAAATATTAAGATCTTGTGAGAGCTGGGCCACTCCAAAATAGGGGTCCGAAATATGTTCTTCCACTAAGTTTCGGGCCATTGACGTATGGGTTGGCGTAGGGTCCGGTATTGGGAAGTTATCGGCAGGTTTTTCGATTTCTGATTGAAGGAATAACTTCCGCTCTCGGGTATTTTCCAGTACATTCCGTAACCTAAATACCAATTCTTCCTCAATAAAGGGTTTGGTCAGGTAATCTTGGACCCCTAACTGAAGCATCCCTAATTTACTTTGGGTATCGGCCCGGGCGGTGAGCATTATAACGGGTATCATGTATGGTTTGGCCTTCATGGCCTCTAGCAAGGCACTCCCATCCATAACCGGCATCATAAAATCGGTTACTACGGCATCGATCCGTTCATTTTCCAAAATCGTGAGGGCCTCTTTGCCATTGGCCGCTTGTACTGTTGTATACTCTTTTAAAACCTCCGCCACATAGTCCCGCATTTCGGCATTGTCGTCTACGACCAATACCTTCTTTTTTGTCAAATGATTCTGATCATACACCTTTTTGTAAAGTTCTAAATTTCTATTCCCATGGGACTCACTTCTTTCTTTCGAAACTTTATCTAAAGTAATCGTTATGGTTAACCCGCCTTTGGCATTGTTCGCAGCTTTAATGGTTCCGCCAAGAAGACTGATAACCTCTTTACTAAAAGCCAACCCTATGCCACTACCCCCCGCCTTATTTAAATCGTTATCAGCCTGATAATAGCGTTCGAAAATACGTTCCAAATCCGTATCGGCCACCCCGGTTCCGCTATCCGAAATCCGGATTTCGTAGGTCTGGCCAAGGTTGCGGACGCCCATGCTGACTTGTCCTTGGCTGGGGGTATACTTTAGGGCATTGGTCAAGATATTGCCAAACACCCGTTCTAGATAAATGGAATCGGCGAAAATGTAACCTTCTTCTTTTGCCTGATCTAAAGAAAAACGGATGTCCTCTTTATTGAAGATAGGTTCGAACGATAGGAATACGCGTTGGACAAACTGATTCAGATTTAAGTTTTTATGCTCCAACATCAAAGAATTGGATTCGATTTTAGCTATGTCGATAATATCGTTTATCAACCCTTCCATCTTGTTAATATGGCGCTCTACTTTTTTGACCCTTTGAATCGATTCCCCGTCATTGATTTCTTGATATAAGCTGTTTAATTGGCCTTTTATCAGGGTTATTGGTGTACGAAACTCGTGGGTAAGGTTTACAAAAAAGTGGTTTTGAAAGGTATTAAGCTCTACCAATTCCTTACTTTGTTTATCGAGCCGTTTTTGCATTTTAACCGCCTGTTCGTGCTGCCGTTTTAATTGGTCCTCGTAGTTTTTGTTGGTATACTTAAACCCCCAAACACAGAGGAACAATATGGAAAACAAAGCGGCCCCATTATTCAACAAATGATCGGCCTCGTACCGAATTCCTTCCGTATTAAGGATGATATAGTAACCTACTATACTTAGAAAAAACCCTGAAAAGTTGACCCATTTGTTTTTAAAGAACAACAAGCTGATTATGGCGATTATCACACAATAAATACCAAGGATCGGCGTGGAAATGGTGGGAAACAAAACCAGAAAGTAGAGGTAATTGACCACCCATAATAATGCGGATGCTTTTTGATACCCCATGCGTTTATGAATCCATAACACTAGGGTATACAGTAAGCCCATTACCCCATGGAAAATGGCCATGGCGTAGGCACCCGTAAATAATGAATACAGGCCAAAAATAGGGTTTAATACCACCCCGTTTAAACTTAATAAATTTAAAAAGGAGACTTTTTTCCTTTGAAGTGCCGTGGGCTTATCACCTAACCCAATCTGCACCAATCTTCGCAACAACAACATAGGAACTCTTTAAAATACCCAAATCAACCCGTAAAAATTACGGTTCCAACTAGGTGGGACAAATGTACCCATTACGAAATAAGCCTTGTCGAATACTTATTTTACCATTTCAGTCAGGTTTTGATGAAATCGGACATCCAATTCATAAAGAGGTATTCCCAGCCCATATGCGTTGGCCGGTATCCCATATTCGTGAACCAGGGTATTCCCTAACTCCAATTTACGCCATCGATCAATGCCATTTACCTTAAGGGCTAACCTAAAATTCCGTTTCTTTGGGAGTATCTGTGCCCTTATCGGGCTTGTTTTTTTGGAGAAATCAGTCCAAGGGCGAGGTATTTTTTAATCCTTCAATTCTTTTATGGGTAAACTTTTTAAAACCTTCCTAATCGTAATTTGCCTGACAAGGCTAAACGAACCCTTGCAATCCCAAACCCAGGAACTGGATAGTTTAAAAACAGCCTTGGCCAATCATACCGTACAAGATACTACCCGTGCCAACCTCTTGTACAGTATGGCCTACTACAACTTTCAAAGGGATTCGGAACAGGCCAACCTTTATCTTAACAAGGCGGCAAGCTTAAGTGACAGTCTCAACTACGCCCTTGGTCAGGCCAAAGTGTTCTATTTAAAAGGGGTTTTTGAGAATATTAAATCGAATATCCCTCAAAGTCTTTCCTATTTTGAACAGGCATTGGAAAAATACAAATCGATAAACGATATCAAGGGAATGGGGGTTATCAATATTGCCTTTGGTATAACCCACTACGATCTATCTGAATACGACAAAGCCATTGAACGCTATAAAAAAGCCCAAAAAATATATGAGGAATTAGGAGATGAAAGAGAACAGATTACTTGCTTGATAAATATAGGTAACGCTTACTCTGAAAAAGGAGAATATACCAAGACCATCGATTATTATAAAAGGGCCTTAAAACGTAGTAAGGCCAGTGGTGATGCAGATGGGGTGTCATCGGTTCAGTTTAATTTGGGCGTTGTCTACAAAATACAGGGCAATTACCCCCTGGCCATAGCAAACTACAACAAGGCCTTGCAATACAATTTGGCCACGCAAGATACCTTGGCCATGGCCAAATGTTACAATAATCTAGGCGATATCTACACCCTGATGGAAAACTATGACCGGGCCCTAGGACATCTGAAAAAATCTTTGAAATACGCCCAACAAAAGGGCAATACACGTCTGGTAGCCTCTACCCAAAGTATTATCGGGGGTATTTATCTAAAAAAGAATGATCCAGAATCTGCCTTAAATTATTATAAGACCTCACTTGAGTTGAGTGAAAATACAAACGACCTAAGGCAGCTGGCGGTATGTTACAATAGTATTGGCAAAGCAAAACTAATGTCGCGATACCCCAAGGAAGCTCGAAAAGCCTTTGAAAAAGCGAATGAAATAAGTTCTGAAATACAGAATAAGCAGTTATTGGCCGAGAGCTACCTAGGTATCGCCGAAAGCCTACTCTGGGAAAACCAATTCCACAAGGCCGTTACACCCCTAAACCTAGGTTCGGAAATCGCCGATGAACTCGAAATGTTAGCCATGCGCAAAAAAGTCGCAGGCTTGCGGTATACCATATTTCAGGGCAACCGAGACTATAAAAAAGCCTTGGAGAGCCACATCCAATACAAAAAACTGAATGACAGCCTTTTTAACAAGGAAAATGTTGAAAAAATAGCCCAATTGGAATATGAATACAAATACAAACAGGCCATGGACTCGGCCAATATACGGGAGTTAAAACTGACCAAAACCGTTTTGACCACCTCCCAGGATCTCGAAAAATCGAGACAGCGATACCTTTGGGCGGTTATTGGTATCTTATTGGTAACCTCGGTACTTGGTGGGGCCTTTTTCTTTCAGAAATATCAAAACATCAAAGCCAAAAACCAAACGATTTTGACCGAGCAAAAGTTGTTGCGTTCTCAAATGACACCACATTTTATGTTCAACTCCCTGTCGGTCTTACAGGGGATGATCCTGAACCAGGAAAACGGCAAATCGCTAACCTATCTATCAAAATTCTCAAAGCTCTTACGAAGTACCCTAGAGGGTTCGCGACAAAAATTGGTAGCCCTTTCCGATGAGCTGGCTACTATAGATGGGTATATGGAGTTGTGCAACCTAGATACCAATCCTCCATATCAATATACACTTCAAGTAGACCCAGACGTAGACCCCCGTTCATTGAAAATACCCCCCATGCTGATCCAACCTTTTGTTGAAAACAGTGTGGAACATGCTTTTACGGCCTATGAACCCAACAAACGTATCGAGGTCGGTATACAGTGTAAAAACCAACAACTATGCTGCACCATAACCGATAATGGCAAAGGCATATCGGAAAACAGATCCAAAACCAAAAAAGGTAAAAACTCCCTGGCCACTACCATTAGTACGGAACGCTTGCAAAAATTGGCCAAAGAATTCGGTATGCCGGGCTCCATAACCATACAAAACAGAGCCGTTTTTGGAGAAAAGGGGACTTTGGTTACCTTAATAATTCCGTATAAAATACATGTTGATTCCTAAAAACCGACATATTCATTTCTTTGGAATAAGTACATTTTTATGCTGCTGGTTCTTTTGCATACAACCCGTTTTAGGACAAACCAAAAAAATAGACAGCCTAAGGCTACGCCTAACCTTACACTCAGAAAAAGATACCCTAAGGGTAAATTTATTAAATGAGTTGGCCCATGCCCATCATGTAAAGGATACGACCAAAGCCACATCGTATCTCGAGGAATCTTTGGCAATAAGTGAGCACATCGGCTATGTAAAAGGCAAAGCGAACGCTTTGTTTATAAAGGGCAAATTAGCCGCTGAGGCAACGTATTACAAGAGAGGAATCGTTGAATTCTCCAAAGCCGTAGCATTGTACCAAACCATAGATTGGCATGAAGGTACTGCCCAATGTTACAAGGAAATGGGGCTGTTCATGTACAATAATAGCCGTCAAAAAGAGGCCATTTCATACTTTAAAAAAGCTTTGGTAGCCTCGAATAAAACCGACCATACGAAAGCTACCGCTGAGATTTTATATGAGTTGGGTTGGTCGTATACCGATATCGACGATTATGAAAACGCCAGGATCTATTTTCATAAAGCCCTACAGATCAATGAAACCATCAATAATGCCAAAGGCAAGGCTTCTTGTAAAAATGGTATTGCCGTAACCTATTCCAATGAGGGGAATTATCCCTTGGCCTTAGAATATTTTAACCAAACCCTAGAAATCGCCAAAAAGAACTCGATTACAAGACGTATCATGCTAACCTATGGCAACCTGGGGAACCTATACGAAGCTTTGAAGAAATACGATAAAGCGATTGAATTCTATAAAGAAACTTTAAAACTTGCCAAGGAGACAGATATAGGTGTGCTTTCAAAAACCTATAACAATTTAGGGCAGACCTATAAGGGAAAAAAAGAATTTAGTTTGGCCAATGAATACTATCAAAAGAGCCTGAAATTATATGCCGAGATCAACGATAAACGTGGTGAAGCTTTTGTACTTAACAATATTGGGGACATTTATTTGGAAACAAAAAACTATCCGGAAGCATACGCCATGTATTGGCGATCACAAAAACTAAGTTTGGAAATCGATAACCTTAAAGGATTGAGCGCCTCCTATTTAGGGTTGGCACAAACCCTGATCGGCCAAAAAAAATACCATCAAGCCCTTGAATATGCTTTAAAATGTAAGCAACTATCGGAAAACCATAGGTTTTTTTCAACTCAAAACAAAATACTGGAAACACTGGTAACCATCTATCAAAATACCGGTAACTATAAAAAAGCACTAGAAAGCCATAGGCAGTTCAAAATTCTGAACGACAGCATCTTCGATAAGGAGAATATTCAAAAAATCGCCCAATTGGAGTACGAATACAAGTACCAACAAGCCTTGGACTCGGCCAATATCCGTGAACTGAAACTCAGTAGAACTATTTTGACCACCTCCCAAGACCTCGAAAAATCGAGGCAACAATACCTTTGGGCCGTTATTGGTATTTTATTGATCTCTTTGGTACTTGGAGGCGCCTTTTTCTTTCAGAAGTACCAACACATCAAAGCCAAAAACGAAACGATCTTGACCGAACAAAAACTGTTGCGCTCGCAAATGACGCCGCATTTTATGTTCAATTCCCTTTCGGTACTTCAGGGTATGATACTGAACCGGGAAAACGCTAAATCGCTGACCTACCTATCGAAATTCTCTAAGCTGTTACGAAACACCCTAGAGGGATCTCGTCAAAAATTAGTGGCCCTTTCCGATGAACTGGCCACTATAGATGGGTATATGGAATTGCGTAACCTAGATACCGAACCTCCTTTCCGGTATACCTTAGAGGTAGATTCGACCGTAGATACCCGAAGCCTGAAAATACCCCCCATGCTTATACAACCCTTTGTTGAAAATTGTGTAGAACATGCTTTTAAGGCCCATGAGCCTAACAAACAGATCGAATTGGGCATTCAATTCAAGAACCAAGAGTTGTGTTGTACCATAACCGATAATGGCAAAGGTATTTCCGAAAATAGATCCAAACGCAAAAAAGGTAAAAACTCCCTCGCCACCACCATTAGCTCGGAACGCTTGCAAAAATTGGCCAAGGAGTTCGGTATGCCCGGTTCCCTAAATATACAGAACCGTGCCGATTTTGGAAAAAGGGGTACTTTGGTTACTTTGATAATTCCGTATAAAATAGATTCGACTGCGATATGAAGGCAATTTTGATAGAAGACAAGGAGCACATTCGAAAAGGGTTAAGGCGCATGCTAGAAATGGTAGCGCCCGAAATACAGATCGTAGGGGAATGTGGTACGGTATCAGAAGCCGTTATCGTGGCCCAAGCCTGTACCCCGGAACTGGTGTTTTTGGATATCAATCTGCCCGACGGTACGGGTTTCGACTTTTTAGAGGGTACCGAAACACTCGATTTTAAGGTCATTTTTATCACTGCTTACGAAGAATATGCCCTACGGGCCTTAAAAATGGGCGCGGTAGATTATCTATTGAAACCCGTAGATCTCGAAGAATTGAAAGCCGCTTTACTAAAGGTAGCCGAAACCCCGGTGCACTCGCAAAAACAAGCCATCAACACTGCGAAGAAAGCCTATGAAAACCAAGGGGACACCCTAATCCTATCGCTTCAAGACTCGTACCAGATCATAGACCTGAACGAACTGGTCTTTTGTGAATCAGACAAAGGCTATACCACCTTTTATCTGGAAAATGGTAAAAAATACCTCACCAGTAAAACCATAAAAGAGTACGAAGAACACCTACTCAATTTTGATTTTACCCGCCCCCACCAATCCTTTATGGTCAATTTAAAGTTTATAGACAAATATGATAAGGCCGGTACCATATACCTGAAAAACGGTAAAAAGATTCCGGTATCGTCGCGTAAACGGGAATCTTTTTTAAGCCATCTTTTTAACTGGAATAAAAAGTAGCATATCAATACCCTTTACTCTTTAGGTAGTTATAGTTTAGGACATCTCCCTATTATTTATGTATTTGGTCCATCGGCATCCCAAAACACAAATCGACTGTCAAGTAACGCTTATGGATTGGCTCTACCCGAAAAATACTTGGGTGTTTCCTAGGCTTTTTCTTTGATCTAGATTTACCATCCGAAAACCAAATCAATTCGTATGGAAGACCTTAAAATGAAACTAGGCAAAGCAGGAGCCGTATTGGCCGTATTGGGATTATTATCCCTCGTACTCTCCATTTTCAATTACAACATCAGACTCCTTTCTTGGATAGACGTATGGGGCAGTACCATGGGTTGGATCCTAAGATTCGTGTTTATTGGCGTAGGTGGTGCCCTTTTCTACCTCTACGGCCGCGAAGAAGCGGAATAACCCTTTATTAACGACACAGCACTTTCCCCTATCCTTGATTTCGTTTACAGGCGGAATGCCTTTGCCCTATTCCTTTTTTAGGTACTGGCTTTGGTATGGCCATAAACAATGAAATGGTCCTAACGAAGGCGCAAGGGGCTGCTTATCAATATCAATTTAATCCACAACAAATGAAACATCTTACACTATTCGTAGCCGCCTGTATGGGCTTGGTTACCTTGATTTCTTGCGGCGGAAGCGCGGCCAACCAGCCTCCAACGGCCGATGGCTTTGCTAGCATTGAAGAAGAACTGAACAATGAATTTGGCGATAACGCCTATTACACCGAACTGACCATTACCCATAACAAAAGCATTGGTAGCATTATCACCACTATGGTCACCGATGCACCAGAATCTTTGAAAATGGGACAATGGACCTATTCACAAGGGGTTTGGAAGCAAACTTCTGAGGTAAGTCTGGAAATTCCGGAAAACACCAAGGCCGAAGATTTTATGTTTCAATTGAACGATAAGATCAACTTGGAGACCTTAGGCGGTTTGGTCGAAAAATCGATGGGCCATTTAACCGAAGAAAAAGAGCTCGAAAATCCAAGCCTACAAATGGCCTTTGTGAAATTTCCTAAAAACGGCGATCTGGCCCAGACCGAATACAATGTATTTCTTCAACCCGAACATGGGGGTACCACTTTTAGTTACCGCTATGACCTTAAGGGCGCACTGATCGAGATGGATTATTAAGAGCCAGTTTAAGTTTTATCCTTCAGTTTTGTTATGGCTCTTTTATCACCACTTTTTGTTATAAAAATACTCATTTGGCCCTGCCTGCCGGCAGGCAGGGCTGCCAAACTCCGTTTTTCACGCCTCAATTGGCAATAACCTGCCCGTCCGGCAGGCGGGAATGGCCTATAACCCCCGAATTACTCGGGGCTAAAAACAAAATTTAAACAGGCTCTAGGTAAAAAAAAAACGAAACTTATCTCAACACCATTTAATTTTTAAGCCAATTACCATTGAAAAATTTAAATAGATTCCCCGCATTGTGGCTCTTGGTATTTACCCTAGTCGCCTTAAGCTGTAATAATGACGATGACGGCACACTAGTTGTTCAAGCAGAAGACCTGGAAGTGACCCTAGATGAAAATCCTTCCCAAGGTGCTTCATTGGGTACCATAGAAACCTCCGGAAACGGGACCCCGAGTTTTGAGCTGGTTTCGCAGACCCCTTCTGGTGCTTTAAGCCTAGACGAAGTCACAGGCGAAGTTACCGTGGCCGATGCAGCCGCATTCGACTTTGAGACCAACCCTGAAATTTCGGCTACGGTAAATGTCGTTGGGGCCGCCGAATCGGTAACGGTTAGCATTGCGTTGAACAATGTACCCGAAATAACCCTTCAAGATCTAACGGTCGATATCGATGAAAATCCGGCCGATGGCGATGCAATAGGTACGGTACAGGCCACCGGAAATGGTGATACCGTTTTCAGTATTGCTACACAAAGCCCGGCAGGTGCCTTGCAAATCGATGAAAATACCGGTGCCCTTACCGTGGCAGATGCCGGTCTATTCGATTTTGAGACCCATCCGGTAATTACTGCCACGGTAGCTGTTGTAGACGGTATAAACACCGCCGCTGTTACTGTAAGCCTGAACAATGTTTCGGAGTTAAGTGCCCAAGACTTTAGCGTTACCATAGATGAAAACCCTACCAATGGGCAACTCTTAGGTACCATACAGGCTAGTGGATCCGGAAACAACACTTTTTCCATTAGCACGCAAAGCCCGGCAAACGCCCTTAGTATCGACACCACTACCGGGGAGTTGACGGTCGCAGACCTCAATCTTTTTGATTACGAGACTAATCCGGTAATCACGGCTACTATTTTGGTCGAAAGCGGGGTAGATACCGCCACCATTACGGCCACTATAAACCTAAACGATGTTTCGGAGCTAAGCGCACAAGACTTTTCGGCTACCATAGACGAAAACCCTACCAACGGACAAGTCTTAGGAACCGTTCAAGCCAGTGGATCCGGTAACACCACTTTCTCCATTAGCACCCAAAGCCCGGCAGGTGCCATTACTATAGATGCCGCTACCGGTGAGCTAACTGTCGCAGATGCCAATCTTTTTGATTTTGAGACCAATCCGGTAATCACGGCAACTATTTCTGTCGAAAGCGGGGTAGATACCGCCAATATTACGGCCACTATTACCCTAAACGATGTTTCGGAGCTAAACGCACAAGACTTTAGCACAACCATAGACGAAAACCCGACCGACGGGCAAGTATTAGGCACCATACAGGCAACAAGTAACGGAACCCTTACTTTTTCCATTAACTCACAAACACCGGCAGGCGCCCTAGGTATAAATGCTGGCACGGGTGAATTATCGGTAATCGACCCCAATCTTTTCGATTATGAGACCAACCCCATAATCACAGCTGAAATTTTGATTGAAAATGGCACTGAAACCACCACGGCTACCGCTACCATTACACTGAACGATGTAGATGAAGTATCCGCCCAAAACACGAACTTAAATATTGCCGAAAACCCTTCCAATGGAGACGTGGTCGGTAGTCTACAGGCCTCTGGTTCAAACTTAACATATACCATTACCTTTCAAAACCCGGCGGGGGCATTTAGTATAGATGCCAATACGGGAGAACTTTCGGTAGCCGACGAAACTTTATTCGATTTCGAGACCAACCCCAATATGTTGGCCACCATTTCGGTAAGCAATGGTACCCAAACCGTTTCTGCCAATGCTATGGTAGCGCTCGACGATCTCAATGAAATTGGGGAATATAAGTTTGGAGGCGTAATCTTCTGGATAGATCCTGCTAGTAACAATAGTGAAGGCCTTGTATGCGCAACCACTAATCTCAATGTTGCCAATTGGGGCTGTTCAGGTACACTAACCGGGGCTTCCGGAACGGGTATAGGCACCGGGGAAACCAATACGGCTACATTAATCGCTGCCGGATGTGGTCTTACCGCCGCAGAATCCGTATCCAACTTAGACTGGAATGGCTACGATGATTGGTTTTTACCTAGTATTGATGAATTCAACGAAATAGCCGTAAACTACAACGCCTATATCTGGCCAACTATTCAAGCGAATGGAGGAAGCGCCCTTATGGGCACGGTTTGGACTTCTACCGAAGTTAATGCGAATGATGCCTATATAGCCTTTTTGGGAGGTAATGCCCCTGTGGCCCTAACCAAAAGTGTCGCAAATATTCACGTATTACCCGTCAGATCTTTCACAGATTTCTAAAAACGGAAATATTCATAAATCACAAAGCACGGTTTGTCAGGCATATAGGGCAAACCGTGGCTTTGATCCAATTAACACAATGAAAATGGAAGCCTAGTTCAATCAATACCTAGCATATGAGAAATACAAAACAACTTTTAGCTTCCGTTCTCCTATTTTTCACCCTATTAATAGGATGTAATACCGATGACTCCGATACTTCTGGAGTCCAAGAACGGGCCACCCCACAAGCATTTATGGCCCTAAAGCAAACCGCTTATGAAAGTCATATTCAAAACTTTCGGTTCGATGCTGGTACAATTGGCAGCTTCACCACCGACAAGGGGGTACAATTAACCATTAACGGGGCCTGCCTATCAAAAAATGGAGCAGCCGTTAACGGAATGGTCGATATCAATCTGGTAGAGGTTTTTGATAGAAGCGGTATGCTTACCACCCACAAACCTACCATGGGCCAGTTACCCAATGGCGACAGGGCACTTCTCATTTCTGGCGGCGCTTTTTCAATTGAAGCCGAACAAAACGGGGAGACCTTAACCTTAACATGCCCTATTCAACTCATAGTTCCTTCGAACCTCACCGGAGGTACCGATATGGCCATGACCCTTTGGCAGGGAGGCTATGACGATGACTGCGATGCTATTGAACAATGCGATGTGGTTTGGGAAGAAATCACCGAAAATGTGGCCGAAGCCATCAATTTTTCGCAGGGACCAGATGGCGAACCTGCCTATTACGCTTACTTCAGCAATTTTGGCTGGACGAACATCGATCGCTTTTATACCGACAATAGACCCAAAACTACTTTAATGGTCGCCGTACCCCAAGGGTTCAATGACCAGAACAGTGTGGTTTACCTCTCCTACGACGGAGAACCGAATGCCCTGGCATACCTCGATACTTTTGATAGTAACACCCAATTGTTTTCGGAACATTACGGACAAATACCCATAGGGTTGGACTGCCATATCATTTTTGCCAGTACCGACAATGGGCAATGGCAATACGCCATAAAACAGGCCACTATATCAGAAAATGGAACCATAACCATATCGGAAACCGATTTACAATCAGGCACTGAAGCGCAATTAACGGCAGCCATTACCGGTTTGCCGTAAAGGTTGGTTGGTAGAAAAGGTGCCCGTTTTGGGCACCTTTTATCACCTTGATAAACAATACAGCATTAATACAAATACACCCATGCACAAAAACATTACATACTTTACACCCATAGCCCCCAAACAGGCCTCTACCCGCCAAGAAGAAAAGTGGGACGCTGCCGTGGCCCTATTTAAAAATAAGGCCTTTGCCCAAGTGTTACCCACCTTACTCGATTACCTTGGGCCTCAATTCCAATCCAAGAAAAAAGGGGACACCTATGAAATAGCCCATGGTTCAGTGGTAGTTTCGCTGACCCAAACCGATACCGAACTGCATATATCTTGTCCGTTCGTAAATATCGCCCAAGCCAAAAAAGTGCCTCTGATGCGCCGGTTGGCCGAGTTGCGGATGTATCCGTTGAACCTGACCAACCTGGTCTTGGAAAACGATTTGGTGTATTTCAGCTTTTCTTGCCCATTAAATCTGTGTGAACCTTATAAAATTTATGGTGTTTTGCGTGAAATATGCTTCTATGCAGATAGTTATGACGACGAATTCATAGAAAAATTCGGAGCCACACATTTGCAAGAACCCAATATCACTGCTTTCGCCAATGATCTTAAGGAAACGGCCTATGCCAACTACCAAAGTATTTTGGAGCAAGGCTTGTCGCGATTGGCCCATTATATGGAAAAGCGACACATTAACAATGCATGGTATACCCTGAACATTAGCTTGAAGCAAATTGAGTTCCATATAGAACCCCAAGGGTATTTGCGGAGCCTGTTGGAAAAAGCCATCGACGGTATTTTCGATAGGAATCTGGCCATTCAAGACCGTTTATTACACGGTAAGGCAAGTTTGGAAAAACTAAAAGCCTATGACAAAGACAATTTCTATAAAGACCTCTATCAAATAGAAACCTTCGTACCCCATAAATACAGCGGTAAAAAGGAGAACATTCGCGAAAATTGGGAAGACAGTTATGCCGAAGCCCAAGATATGCTAGCCAACTCGCGGTTCGAAGATGCCTGCCATTTGATGCAATCGTGCTTTTACGGTCTGTTTTACTACAATTTGGTAGGCGAAGACCTGGCACAACCCATCACCGACGCCTTGGCACAGGCCAGCGGATTAGACTGGAACCAAGCCGCCCCCATTTTGTTAAAAGGCATGGAGGCCTTGATGGAAGATCAGATTTTAGAAAATGATTTTGGTATGGATCTCTCCAAAATCATGGGCGCCCAAATGGAACAGTCCATGGCTGCTATGCAACAAATTATGGCCAACTTTAAAACCAACTAAGATGAGTGTAATACGCGACATAGAAAATTCAGTTTATAGAATCAACACTGCCCAAGGTTCGGGAACCGGCTTTTATAGTCTGGCCGATCAAATTATCGTAACCAATTACCACGTTGTGGCCGGTTGTATGGCCGTAAGTGTAGAAGGCACGGACAAACAACGGTACAAGGCCCAGGTAGTTTATGCCAACCCTGGCAAGGATATCGCTTTTTTAAAGGCCGAAAATTTACCGAACCCGGCCCAATCGGTGGTTACCAACCATCAGAACGAAACCATTTCCCGCGATAAAGTGCTGGTTCTGGGCTACCCCTACGGCATGCCCTTTACGGTAACCGAAGGTATCGTATCTAACCCCAACCAGCTCATAGACGGCAGTAACTTTATACAGACCGATGCGGCCATAAACCCCGGCAACAGTGGCGGACCGGTAATCAACGAAAAAGGCGAACTCGTGGGTATGGCCACCTCCAAGTTTACGGAGGCCGATAATATGGGCTTCGCCATTCCCATGGAAACCCTGCGCGAAGAACTTGAAATAGTCGGGGATCTGTCAGATGGTTTTACCTTAGGTTGCCCCAGTTGTGGCGGACTCATCGCCGAAAAGACGGAATATTGCCCCAATTGTGGTAACGACATTAACGAAAATTGGTTCGAGGCACACCCGCTCTCCGACTTTAGTATTCAAGTAGAAACCGCCATAGCCAAATTGGGTATCGCCCCAGAATTGGCACGCTCGGGTCGCGAACGCTGGTTTTTCCATCAAGGGAGTGCCGAAATACGAATGTTCGTTTACGACAACAACTACCTCTTTGCCACTTCACCTTTGAACGAACTGCCCCGAAAAAATCTAGCGGAGGTGTACGAATATATTTTAACCGCCGATACTGGGGCGCATCGTTTGGCCATTTCGGACAACCAGATCTTTCTCTCGTACCGGGTACATATCAGTGACCTCTACTCCGACAACAAAGACACGGTCTTGGAAGGTTTGGCCCAATTGGCCACCAAAGCTGATGATCTAGACGACCATTTCGTAAATGCCTACGGCGCGAAAATGACAGTCTATAGTAAATAACCGTAACTAAAAATAACAGCTTAAAATCCCGACGATCATGACCTACTTTATTTCGGCCATATCCGTATTGGTAGTATTCATAGGTATTGCCGCCATTGTTATCAACAACCGGATCATAGACCAAAAAAACCGGGTGGCCCAAGCCTTCGGCAGTATCGAAGTGTATCTAAAAAAGCGTTTTGACCTAATTCCCAATCTGGTGGCCATGCTGAACAAATACATGGCCCATGAAAAAGAGGTGCTGCTTAAAGCCACAGAACTGCGAACCCAAGTTGCAAATGCCCAAGGGCAACAAGAGAAAATCGAAGCCTCAAATGCCTTGACCCAACTTATGGGCGGATTACATGTAAACGTGGAAAATTACCCAGAACTGAAGGCCGATAAACAGTTTGGGGTGCTCCAATACCAGCTAGCCGACATTGAAGATCAAATTTCTGCGGCCCGCAGGGCCTTTAACGCCTCTGTAACCCAGTACAACAATACCATACAAATGTTTCCGGCCAATATTATAGCAGGAATTCGAAAAGACGGCAAAGAAAAACTGCTAGAAATCCCAAAGGCCGATCAAAAAGAAATCGATATCCATCAACTTTTAAACCAATAAACCATGCAAATGTTCGACAACCTTCCCTGGTACGGTTATATAATCTTTATCATCGCCGTGGCCGCTTATGCCTATCGCTATTTTAGCAAATTCAAGGAAGGCTATGATGAAGCCGACCTAAAAACCGTAAAATTCAAGACATCAGAAGCCGGTAACCTAACCGCCGACCAACAATTTGCCGTGGCCCTTTATGCCCCTTTGACCGAGTGGTACGGCGCCGATACCAATACCCTAACCTTCTTAAATGCCAAAGCGGCCAACCGCTATTTGCAAAGATGGCGCATAGACACCCGGGAAGGCTATTGGGACCTTACCGAGTACTTTATGAAACAGGGAAGACGTTGGTATTTCGATTTTATATATAAGCTAGTTAAAAACGAACCTGAAGAAAATTGGAACGATCTTATGAAAGGGTATTTTGGGGAAAATGAACGTGCCGAACGTTATCTCAAAAACTTAAAATCGGATACGATATTGAATACCTTAAAACAGAAAGGCCTGATTACCTTTGATTCCGAAATGGATGTGGGTATCATCGGCTACGATGCCGCTACCCTAGTAGGCCAGGCCAGACAAGCCTATACCACCGGAATCATTACCGAAGATGAAGCCTTCAAGGTTTTACAATTTGCCAAAGATCTGGCTACCACTCATTTTTCGTCTTGGGAAGACTTCGGAAAGAGTTTTATCATCGGCTTTGCCATAGATCAAAGTCATCGTGATGCTGCCTTTAGGGAAGAAGTGTACCACCTCTACAAACAAGTTGTGGCACACCCCAACAGCCCTTGGAACACCCTAATTTGGCCCTAAATATGAAGCAGGAAAAGGCCGATATAACCAAAATACACCAAGAAACCTCAACCGCCCTACGCGATATTTTTCAAAAGCGTAGACGCACCCGAATACTCCAAAAATGGGTATGGGGCATTACGGGTATATTTTTGGTGCTCATGCTCTTGGGCCTATTGGCCTATAACCTGCCCTATTTTGTTTCCGAGCTACCCGAACTTCAACTGAGACCCGAATACCGTATGTACCCCTTGATCGGGTGCGTGGTTTTGTTGACGTTTTCGAGCTATTCCTTTACAGCGGCCTTTCAGAAATTCAAGTTAGCCGAAACCCAGACCATGGCCCAGATGGTCAAACGTTTGTTTCCCCAGGTAGTATTTGCGCAACAAATCAAAGCGCCCGAGGCCCAAGTGGTGGATAGTAAACTGTTCCCTTGGATCAAAGAAGATTCGGCCTTGTATTGTTATGGTCAAATTAGGTCGCGAACCCAAACCACAGAAATCAACATCACCGATCTGGGTATGGTAAAAGCCAACCTATCGAACCGATTTTTGGCCGGGCTCATGCATATTCCCGTCCTGAATTTTTTTTTGGTGCTATACCAGCAGGTTTTTAAGCAGATGGTCTCGCACAACTCGGCCGAAACCGTCAATTTTACCTTTAGGGGCATGTTCTGTTGGTTCCGTTTTAAAAAGAAACTCAACGGACATACCGTGGTCTTGCCCAATACCCCGGGCTCCAAATTGGACCGCTGGGGCAGTTTTAACTTTACCGAAGAAGAACGCATCTATTTAGAAGACCCCCGTTTTAACGACAAGTTCGTTGTGTACGCCACGGATCAGGTAGAGGCACGCTATGTGCTTTCTTCCGCCTTTATGGAACGGATATTGGAACTAATGGAGAAATTTGACCGTCAGGTGTATCTATCGTTCCAAGACCGAAAACTCTATCTGGCTGTGGACAATGCCAACGGACTATTTTCTTTTCCGGCCGGACAATTGGATCGGGTGGAAACCGTACAAGATCTGGCCCATGATATACAATTGGCCCTCGATGTCCCGTTTGAGTTAAAGCTCCATTAAGCCCATATCTATGGAATATTTGATCCTTACTGCATTATTCCTTTTACTGGCTAGCCTGTTATACCTATGCTACCTACTGCTTAGGTGGTTTTTTGCCAGAAAAGTGCGTGTTCAAGGGTTGATGCTAACGCTGGGGCTTATATTCTTGGGACTTAGTATAAACCATCTCTTTTTTAAGCAAATGGTTTTCGTGCAATCCCAAGTATATCCTGATCTGTATTTGGTGAAAAATCCGGTTCAGGATCAAACGGTATTAAACGCGGCCATAAAACAAAAGATCTTGGAAACCGTAGCCGCCCACGGACCAACTTCAACAGGCGTATGGCATGCGGAAACCATAGCCCAATACCAATTGCGGTTTTATGAGTATACCCGTAGCAACGCCTTTCATATTTTTGCCGATGCCGGTACCAGTTACTTTTTGGAAAACAAAGAAGATTTTGGCGGTTTTGTCTCCGAAGAACTGGGTATGTATACCCAAAACCGACTGGCCGAGTTCTATTTTACGAGCTGTAAAAACAATAGTTCAGAATATTGCGGGGACCTGGCCTATTTTAAAGAAGGCCAATTCGACTATGCCGAAGAGATTCCCAACCTGCTCCCAAGACACGAACCCCCAAAAGATAGCTTGCCATGAGACTCGTATTTCTATTCATTTGTTTAAGCTTGGTCTCTTGTAACCTGAAAACAAAAAAGGCGGACAAAAAACAGACGCCACACGTTTTAAAAACCACATCGGACAGCTCCGAAGCTGTTTTGGAGGCTCCGGCATCGGAGCAAACGCAGTCAAAATTAACCCAAGAGATCAGTATCGAAAACCTCTATTTGGCCCTGACGGAAAAAGACACCACAGCATTTTTTCGGCAGTTTCCCAAAGATTTCCATCAGTTTCAAAGTTACTTTGGATGGAATACCCCAGACGATGCGCCACATGAACTATACGAACACAGTGTACACTATATAGAGTACTTCTTTTATCTCCTGCGTAGCGGAAATCATGCCGAACAGGAAGAGATCCTCATAAACATTTGCACCAATGGTGCCTGGGAGGCCGATGGGGTCAACTATTTTCAAAACCATACTCTACAATATCTAAAGGAAAAAAACCGATATTCCCTGATAAACGACTTGGACGATACCCAGGCCAAATCGGTGCTCTTCTTTCTTTTCGATGGGCCACACCCCAAATATGATGCAGATTTTGCGGCTCAGCTTAATCCCGCTAAAAAAACACTTTTAGAGTCTTTATTCGCCTCCAAATTCTCCCAAGGTTATAATGCCCAAACCTATAGGCTATCGGACTACGAAGGCATGGAACATTATACGATTACCGATATCGACATCAACAAAGATGGCAAACTCGACAAGGTGGTCAGTGCCGATCCCTATCAGGGTGATGAGTTGCTATTGTTCCTCTATGGTAAAAACGGCTATGAATTCGCCCTAAAAACCCGAAACTTTTCTGAAGATGGGGGGCACCAAATCACATCGGTTATTGCCGATGAAAATGGTTTTGTGGTCATCACCGCATTCCCAGATCGTGGTTTCTTTGAGGCGCATCATCATATCGCGCTTAAAAAAGGGCGTTGGATACTTACCCACACGGTGTATAAAACCGCTTCAGGCCAAGAACAAGACCATTCTATTTCCGTTTGTCAGGTGCCCCAGGGTATAGATTTAGGTAACGGCAATGACCCTATTTTACTCCACGGGCTACCCGACGAAGATGAAAGAAATCGCATTTGTACCAATGAAAAAAGGGTCACTAGGGCCAACATAGATGTGCAAAGTGTGCAAGAGATAAAAGCTTATGTAGAAACACCATTTCCCTCTATTTATGAATATTATCAAATAGAACGGACAGAACCCGAAGCTATATGGTCGAACAAAATGTTCGGCCGCTGCTGTTCAGAAACCGATATGTCGTATGCCGAACTCTTGACCTTCGACATACAAGCCCAAACCTCCCAAACCCAATACCCCGCTTCCCATTTGTCGGATCAGCTTTACTGGACTGCTTTTGTTTTTACCGAAAATAGCCCGCCGGAAATCAAGCTCCTTCTTAAACGAGATAACGCTCTACATAAAAGCCATACCCAATTGGACATCGATCAGGTACTACAACCCAACGACACCTTGTTATACCCCTTCAAACTAAGTCTGGTAAACGGTTATGCCAAATCGCATAAAACCTATACCGAAAACGGCCGGGTTAAATTGCTTGAGGTCTTTTTAAATGGAGAATATCAAAGCAGGGTTCATTTGCAAGACACCCCTGTTGTACAAAGCTTCGGTCTTGATTTTATGTTTACTAAAAACGATGTGGTTAGCCTGGTACCAATTAGCTTTTATACCGGAAGCACCTTTGACGACGTTTGTATTTCAGAAATACAAAGTAGTTTAGGCCAAATCGCACATCATAGTATCAACCAAAAATATGTAATACAAGAACTTAGTGAGAAAACCAAAAAAATAAAAAACGAAGACTAACACCCCTTTGAAAATACTGAAACAAATCATTAATTATTTTGCCTATACGGTTGTTGCCCTTCTAATGGGTATCGCCTATATGCGCGTGGTCTTAGGGCCGAACGATGTTGCTGCTGAAGGATTGGGCTACCTCTGGCATATGTTTTACCAAATGGGACTAATCGGGGTAGGTCTTCGGGTGGGGGCCATAGTTGCCCTTTTGTTTATTACAGTAGACGTTCTTTATCTTAGAAAAAGGCTGGCCCAAGGTTTAAAATCTAGTTTGATACGTTTGGGGGCAATCGTATTGATTACCCTATTTGTGGGATGCCTACACTATATTCTTGAAAAAGTAATCGATATCATTTAAAAACTATTGGCAAATTGAACACCACAACCCAAAGATTGTTTTTTTACTGGATCGGTAGTTTGGTACTTGCCGTGGTCGGTTACTACCTACTTTGGCTGGTTATGCCCCGTCATGGGGTATTCGGTTCGTGGTACCGAATGCCTTTGTACCATTGGGGGTACCCCATACCATTTATCGCCATCCCCTGTTTTTTTTATGGCCTTTTGGCCCATTCGCTAGCGGCATATTTTTTAAAACAGAACCAGCCCAATCGGATATTCTTAACCCTTGTCATAATTATATTGACCATGCTGTTAAGTGCTCCTTTTGGGGGTATGCTCTGGCATTTCTACGATATGAAACTGGGCCATTTTCCCATAAACTGGCTCTCTAAAATGGTTAAACTGGGTACCGCATGGGGATTGGAGCTAGGGGGACCTATCATTCTATTCTCTTTTCCTTACAACCTTTTAGGAGCTATTTGCTGTTTTTATCTGACCCAAATGGGTGCGGAACGATTCAGCAACAAGAAAAAAGTACAGGAATAATACGATAATCCTATGAAGTATCTATTACTATTTATACTGCTTACCACAAGCCTGTCTTGCACCGATGAAAAGATTTATTTGGATGAAAACGGTAAGGAAACCAGTCGGGAAAACGCCCTATATTATCGTAACAAACCCGTTTGGCAAAAAGGGGTGTACATCATGGACGATTATTACCTCAGCGGGGAAAAACACTTTAAGGGTCAAACCTTGGATTCTTTGGGCATCCAACTGGATGGGGACGCTACCTGGTATCTAAAGACCGGAAAAATAAACCGTAAGGAAAACTACAAAAACGGCATCCTTGCTGGGCGTTATTTGCCCAAATCGGAGGCCGAAGGTTCGGAAGATAGCGGTTGGGAAGAAAAGGACTTGGTGCTGGTAGCAACCGCGCTTCCCCAAGACGCTACCCCAGATAAACAAAGGCCGAACACAGAACATTCCATAGCGTTTAAAGAGGTAATGGCCCAACTGCAAACCAAAGACCTTCCGCTTGTAGAAACCACCAATTTCGACAGTTTTATTGAGGCCGAAGACTACGATGCCATAGATACCGAAGCGGGGATTGACCTTAAATTGTTCCAACTCGATCAAATCTATCCCGATTTTTATGGCGAAAACAGGAACTACAGAATCATTTCGGCCTATAGGTTGGTGTTTTCCGATGCTTTTTATGCCGTAGTGATCACAGTTAAAAAATCGGAACATGAAATGGAGTCGTTACTCATACACTATGATCTTGAGGGCCATCGTATGGAACATACCCAAGTGGCCTATGATGAAATTGCCGAAGGTATGTCGCGTAGCATGGCCAGGATCAATACATCAGGACTAACGGTACACCAAGTGTTTTGGGACGATCTTCGAAAGATACAAGAAATCGAGTATGAGATAGGCAGTAATGGGGAGATGAACCAAGTGGACAAGAAACAACTACACGAGGACATAGCCAACTACAAGCTGATCGATCGAAGCCTCCAAGAACTTAATCTCGACTGGATTCTATTTAAAACCAATCTTATCGCCGTTCAAAAACTGTCCAGTTGGCCGGAAGAAGCCTTGATCGTGTTGCCCCGCATAAAGCAAGAAGATGCCCAATACCTCGAAATAAAACCCCAACTGGTTTTGGTCAATACCGAAAAGGCCAAGGTAACCCATACGTTTTACGAAAAGGCCGCGGAGGCCCCGTTTTGGGCCTCGGATGCCGTTCGCCTTGACCTAATCAGCATAGATGTAGTGCCTTACCCTATCTCAGATCAGACGAACGCCTATGGTATCCGGGCCCGTTACACAGGGTCATCTCGGGTAAACCCCTATCAGCAAGAAACCCTGTCCCTATTCGTAAAATCAGGCGATGTCTTAAAAAGGATTTTACACGATTATGAGGTCGTTGATGCTGGTGGCGAATGGGATGGCGAATGCGCAGGCGAGTTTCACGAGACTAAAAAGACCATATCCCCTAGCCAAAACCCAAGCCATGGCTATTTAGATTTGGTGGTACACCATACCCAGACCCAGACGAAAAACTTTCTAGATGGTAATGATGATTGCGACAGCCAAGACCAAGTAAGCACACGAACCAGCTTATTAAGCTTCAATGGTACCAATTATGAAGAAACCAAGGGTTCGGCCGTAGTAGTGCAAGATGGGGAAAAAGAAGCCTTTTCCAAATTCCATCCGCCTAAACTAGAAGATTTTACCTTGGAGACTTATTCGGTTAAAGATGCCCATCAACTGGGCGATCTAAAGATAATCAGCGGCTATTACCAGTCGGCAGAACAGGACGAGACAGATTGGGGCGATTGCCTAGTAGTACTTGACGCCCAGGATAAAATGATATTCAAATCTAAAGGCGCGGGCGATGTGTACTTGTACGAGCCCCATTTTTTTAGAAACCCAAATGACGGTAAAACATTGATTATTTGCCAATTGGCCTTTGAATACGCTTTTGGTGGGGACGTATTTATGCTGGAAAACGGGGCCATTAGTCCGTTGGGCAATTTGAATGTTGAAGGCTATGATGAAGACCAATACTTGACCGATATCGTGCGTATACACCAAAACGGGGAACAGATTGAATTTAGCTTCGAGGCCGAAAAATTAGTATGGGACCGAGGTGGGGAAGGTGAAAAAACAATGCCGAACGACAACCTCAAGTACATTTATAAAGACCAAGTTTTGAAACTGGTTAGACAATGAATTCATTTAGAGCCTGTTTAAATTTGTTGAAAAAATTCTGATTCGCCTAGTTCGTGGTACTAAAATCTACAAGGGCAATCCAATCTTTTCCTAGATTGGGTTTCCGGCAGAAAACAATGCTTACATTTGCTGGTACCTAAACGGCCATTACTTGCTTATACCTAATAAATAGCGAGTAAAAACCAGTAGTTTAGGTGATAAAAGCGTAAAGAAATACTTTGGAAAAACTTCCAAACAATAAACTGTCGAAGCGTTGGCAAAGGAGTGTTTTAGGTCTTTGCCTTATGTATCTTTTGGGGCTATTCAATCCGTTGGTCTTGGAAGTACTACACCAAGTTTCGCATTATGCCTCCTCCGAAGACCATTCCCACGGTTTTTTCAGTGACCATAGCGAAATAGATTATAGTGCTATTGAATCTATGGCCGTACACTCCCATATGACCTTGGACGAATTCAAGGATTTACTCATTCTTAACGATACGGAGGATAAGGATGTGGAAGATAGCCCTTCATTTAAGTTTCAGAAACATTATAGTAAACGAAATCCTTATACACTTTTTAACGGGTATATGACCGATTCCAAAAAGCAATGGTTCTATTGCGCCCCCTTAGCCAAGGGGTATGCCCAGCTCTGCCTCCGACCACCTAAAAACGGGTAACCTTAACCAGGGCCTATCCGATTTCGTTGAAAAAAAGCAGTTGATAGGACCCATTACTATCCGATTACATTTTTCTACACCCGTTTCGACATAAAAACAAGTCGAAATGAGGTCAACTTTTTATATAACACGACATGAAATATTTTATGGCGGTCTTACTCTTGTTTTTGGTAAGCCAGGGTGCCGCTCAAACCCTAAAAGGCCAAGTGGTCGATGCCTCGGGCACCCCCTTGGAAGATGCCGGAATCTTAAACCTCACTTCCGGCCAGCATAACCATTCCGATGCCAACGGAAAATTTGTTTTGGAACGTACTTCGGTAAACGATACTCTGTATTTTTCCCGCTTGGGTTATGCCACCCTAACCCAAGTAATCCGTCCGTCGGATTTAACATCGCCCATGACCATTGTGCTTCAAGAAAGTACGATAGCCTTGGATCAGGTTGTACTCGTCTCGAAAACCGACCTGATGAGTAGCATCGTAGATGTAGATATTGAGACCAATCCGGTAAAATCGCCCCAAGAAATCCTTCGGAAAGTCCCCGGATTGTTTATCGGACAACATGCTGGGGGCGGTAAGGCCGAACAGATTTTCTTACGCGGTTTCGATGTGGACCATGGAACCGATGTGGCCCTAAGCGTAGACGGTATGCCCGTAAATATGGTTTCCCATGCGCACGGTCAAGGTTATGCCGACCTCCACTTCGTGATTCCGGAGACCATAGAGAACATAAACTTTGGCAAGGGCCTATATTACTCCGACCAAGGCAATTTTAATACGGCCGGTTATGTAGACCTACGATTGCGCAAGTCTATCGATAAAAACCTAATGTCGGTAGAATTGGGTCAATTCAATACAAGAAGATTCGTGGGTATGCTCAATTTGATGGACAATACCCATAGTAGCTCTTATATAGCTTCAGAACTGAACCTGACCGACGGCCCTTTCGAATCGCCCCAAAATTTTAACCGCATCAACCTCATGGGCCGTTACCATAGTGTATTGCCCAACAATCAGGAATTACTACTGACCGCCTCCTACTTTAGCAGTAAATGGGATGCCTCCGGACAAATTCCCCAACGGGCCGTAGACCAAGGTCTTATTTCCCGCTTTGGGGCCATTGACGATACCGAGGGCGGGCAAACCAGTCGCAGTAATCTGGTTTTGGACCATAGTAAGGACCTAGGAGATGGAAAAAGCCTGAAGACCATGGCCTTTGTTTCGCAATATGACTTTGAACTCTATTCGAATTTCACTTTTTTTCTCGACGACCCTGTAAATGGTGATCAAATACGCCAAAAAGAAGATCGCTTGCTACTTGGGGCCAAGACCGTACTCCATAATGAAATGGCCCAATTGGGAACCGTAAATTTCGAATACACGGCCGGATTGGGTTTTCGCTACGATAATGTGGATGATAACGAGCTTTCGCACACCAAAAACAGACAAGAGTTATTAGAACGTTTGGCCTATGGCGATGTAGACGAGGTAAACACCTATATCTTTGCAGAAGCCACCTTTAGCTCGGGTAAATTCACCTTTGAACCTGCACTACGCTTAGATTATTTTAAGTTCGATTATATCAATAAACTTTCGGAACTGTATGATAGTCAGAGTGAGGAAAAGGTGGCCTTCAGTCCAAAATTCAATACGATATATAACCCCACGGCCAACACCCAGATCTTTTTAAAGACCGGTATCGGTTTCCATGCCAACGATACCCGGGTGGTGGTCGCGAACGATGGTAAGGATATTTTACCCAAGGCCTATGGCGTAGATATCGGGGCTGTTATAAAACCCGCCGATAAACTAATTTTGAATGCTACCTTGTGGAGTTTGTTCCTAGAACAGGAATTTGTCTATGTGGGCGATGCCGCCATTGTCGAGCCTAGCGGCAAAACCAGACGCATGGGCGTGGAAATCGGCGCCCGTTACCAACCCAAGGATTGGCTGTATCTGTACACCGATGCCAATTTTACGCATGCCCGCAGTACCGAAGCACCCAGTGGGGCCGATTATATTCCGTTAGCCCCCGATTTTACCATGAACGGTGGTATCTCCTTAGGAAAGGATCAAGGTTTTTCAGGAGGTATCCAATACCGATTTATAGACGACAGACCGGCAAATGAAGATAATTCCATAGTTGCCGAAGGCTACTTCGTTACCGATGCCAATCTGAACTATACCCTTAACCAATGGACCTTCGGGCTCATCGTGGAAAACCTATTCGATACGGACTGGAACGAAGCCCAATTCGCTACCGAAAGCCGCTTGTTCAACGAACCCAATGCTGTTGAGGAAATCCATTTTACACCCGGCACCCCTTTTTATCTTAGAGGAAAAGTATCGGTGCGCTTATAAAATCGAGAAGCCTCTTTGGCTTTAGTAAAATTGGTCTAAAAACCGCCGAGGGTTTTCCTTGGCGGTTTGTTTTTTAGGTGTGGTTTGGCTTGCCAATAAGCATGGGATAATAAATCACATCACGACTTATTGCTAATCAGATTTACATCTCCATTTCTATGACTCAGGCAAATTCAAAATGTAGTTGGTGCTCCTTCCACCTTCTCCTGAATCCAACAGCACCCCTTTTTCTACCAAATCCTGAATATCCCTAAGGGCCGTATCTCGATGTACTTTTGTCATTTTTGCCCATTTCGAGCTATGTAACTTTCCTATGAAGTCACCATGGAGTTTATTGATCATATAAACTTGCCGGGCATTGAATAGCGTAGTTTTATGTTGCTCCCAAAATTTTGCCTTTACCAATATTTTGGATAATAATTCATCTGTTGCCGTAAGTGCCTCAATCAAGCGTTCAAAATACCACACGAGCCAGTGCGTCACATCCATGCTTCCTTTTTGGGTTGATTCCAAAATATTGTAATATCCATTTTTTGATTTCATGATTTGTGCCGACATACTATAGAATCTTTGATTGGTTCTGTCGGCACGAGCCAATTGACAATCACCAATCGCTCTTGCAATCCTCCCATTTCCATCGTCAAACGGGTGGATGCTAACAAACCACAAATGCGCAACGGCCGACTTGATTATTGGCTCCACTCCCTCATTCGTATTGAACCATTCGATAAATGCATTCATTTCGTTTTCAAGTCTTGATGCCGTGGGAGCTGTATAATGCACTTTCTCGCTTCCCATAGGCCCGGAAACAACTTGCATGGGGCCCTTCTTATCATCTCGCCAGTCTCCAACGATGATTTTGTATAGGCCACTTCTCCCCGTTGGAAAAAGCGCCGCATGCCACCCGCATAGACGATCTTTGGAAAAGGGGGCTTTAAAGTTCTGGGTAGCATCCAACATCATTTCCACCACACCTTCAACATCACGGCTTGCTTCAGGTAGGCCTGATATATCCATTCCCAACCGTCGAGCTACAGACGACCGTACCTCTTGGGGGTTCAACAATTCACCTTCAATTTCACTTGTCTTTACAATATCATCGGTTAATGTTTCGAGCACAGCTTCTTCTTGTAACTCAAAACCCATTCCCTCCATTCTTCCGATAAGCCTGCCCTGAAGGTTGCGCGCTTGACTTACATACGGAAGTAAGGTTTCATTGTCCCAATCAAAATTTGGCCAATCTTTCCTCTGATGTAGATACACGATAAATTGATTTAACAAGTAAATAATACATTGAATATAAGGCTTATTCGCAGTAAATCAAATTTTTCGCAGTAATAAATACGGCATTAATGATGGTTATTTGCCGTATCTTATAATGATTGAAGGATAAAACGGGATCATTACCCAAACACAACAATTGCGCTTGATCCATTGGAAAACCCATCACTTTTACACACAAAAAAACCTCCCAGTTTCCCGAGAGGTTTCGTTTTGTTGGCGGTCTGGACGGGACTCGAACCCGCGACCCCCTGCGTGACAGTCGCAAATTATTGGTTTTCAAATAGTTGCATTTAGTTTCTTTTGTTTTGAAAATCAGTATTTTATGGTTTTTCGCTTTTCTTTTAGCTTCCTTGAGACTACATTTAAGTATTCATTTGTTGTACCTATGTTGTACCCAAAACCAGAAAAGTATGTCTTCAATCAAAGTAGTTTTAAGAAAAAAAGCATTATCCAATGGCTCATTTCCAATCTTTTTGCGGGTAACTAAAAACCGTAGAACCAAATATTATCGCACTCCTTTGAATACCACTTTGCAGGAATGGAACGAGGATACAGGTTCTTTTAATGGAAAGAATGGGGGTTACATTCAAAAGAATCGGGTGCTATTGAAAATAAAAGACCGAGCTCTAAAAACGTATTATGACTTGGAGCTTGAAAAAGAAGATTTCTCGCTTGAGGATTTTGACAAGCATTTTCGGGTAGATACCAATCCAGCTTCACAAGATGTATTTCGGTTTTGGGATGAAATTATTGAAGAAATGCGTGATGCTGGCAGAATGGGTAATGCCAAATTGTATCACGATGCTTCCAATTCAATCAAAAGATTTATTGGTTTTAAAAGCCTGCGTTTTACTGAGATTGATGCTACTTTTTTAAATAAGTATGATGCTTTTCTACGTTCAAGGGGTGGAACTGATGGTGGAATTGGTGTCAAAATGCGAACTATTAGGGCCATGTATAACAAAGCCTTGGAACGTAATATTTTTAAAGTAGAAAAACATCCCTTCCATGTTTATAAAATCTCAAGATTAAAAGGGAAGGGCATCAAGAGAGCCTTGAATTTAGAGCAAATCAACAAGATTCATAACGTCGATTTGGCTAAGTATCCACATCTAATCAATTACCGAAATTATTTCATGTTCAGTTTTTATTCTAGAGGAATGAACTTTGCTGATATGATTGAGTTAAAATGGGGTGATATCCATGGTGAACGCATCCGATACATCCGTAATAAAACAAAGCGTCCATTTTCAGTTAAAATTAATCCACCCTTAAAAGCTATTTTGGATTACTATCGTGAACACTCGCTGGGGACAAAGTATATTTTTCCAATTCTCTTATACAACGATTTGACCCCTTTGCAGTTGGATCATCGTAAAAAGAAAACGTTGGCTCAATACAACAAAGGCTTAAAGGAAATAGCCAATCTCTGTGGTATCAATCAAGCCTTAAGCTCTTATGTGGCCAGGCATAGTTATGCCAATTGTCTTAAACAAAAAGGAGTGGCTACAGACATTATTGGAGAATCGCTTGGGCATGCAGATATAAAAATTACCCAAGTCTACCTCAAAGAATTGGGTAATGAAATTGTAGATGACGCAGTGGAAGTGCTCTTTAACTAGAAATGAATCTTCATGGTGCCGAAAAAGGTTGCTTTATTGTCCCCTTAGCATGTAAGATATCAGAGAACCTGTTATCGTTTTGCTAGACTAAAGTTTTAATCGAAATATAATAAAGGGAATTTAAACCGCTACATTCAATTAATATCCGTTTCTTTACCAAGCTTTACAGATTATCCATGAAAATTGAGCCAGTCTTGAAATAAAAAGAGAACCCCTCCATCGTCATTTTCCAATTATCACTAGGGGTCCATTCTAAGCTTTTTTTTGAAAATTTCAACACTAATGTACCAAATACAGTAAAGGCTAACTTTTTTTACTGCTTTTGCATTACCCCCTTGGTCAAATCAATTGGCGAGATTGAAATTGGACAGAGGAGCAATCCCAAAGGCAATGGAACCATAATTTATGTCTGAAGCTCGTTATGATTAAACACCAAATACTATGAGGCCACTTTCAATAGCAAAACAAGTTACCTATAGGGATGGTGAATCACTTAAAAGATATCTGCAGGATGTAAGCCGTATCCCCATGATTACGGAAGATGAAGAAGTCGAGTTGGTAATTCTAATAAGAAATGGGGACAATTTGGCGCTTGAAAAGTTGATTAATTCAAATTTGAGGTTTGTTATATCCGTAGCCAAACAATATCAAGGCCGGGGTTTGAAATTACTCGATTTGATAAACGAAGGAAATCTGGGATTGGTAAGGGCTGCAAAGCTATTCGATGAGACCCGTGGATTTAAATTCATATCTTATGCCGTTTGGTGGATACGTCAAGGGATACTCCAGGCGTTGATGGAAACCACAAGAATGGTAAGATTGCCTCTGAACAAAATAAGCGTAATTAACAAGATAACCAAAGCTTCCTCCAATTTCGAACAGATTCACCAACGACTCCCTTATGCCGAAGAAATTTCTGAATTGATAGACGTTTCTCTTGCTGAGGTCCAACTCTGTATGAAACATTCTATGTGGCCCATGTCTATGGATGAAAGATTAAATACAGAAAGCGACAACTTTACGCTGTATGAAGTTTTAAGTTCTGGCAATTTAGATAGCCCTGAGAAGGGTCTTATTGAAAATTCATTAAGGACAGAGTTAGGGGGATTGCTAAATATCCTTTCGGATCGTGAGACCTACGTGATCAAAAAATATTACGGGATTGGAACAAATAACGGAATTGGCATGGGTCAAATTGCCTACCAACTAGGCCTCACAACAGAACGGGTAAGACAGATTAAAACGAGGGCATTGTTACGTTTAAGGGAGTCATCAAAGTGCGACTTCCTTAAGGAATATTTGAAATAGTTCTGTTTTTGAACAGACGATTTATCAATAAGACCATATCCCATTTTTTATTTTCTAATATCTTTTCGTGTTGTATTCAAAGGTTACACAATGATTTTGTGCTTAAAACACCATTTATTGACTACCTTTAAGAAGCAATTACTTTCACTTTCCTCAAGGGTATTAGATTCCTATTGTTCAGGCAGAAAATCTGTTTTAACTATCCAGGATTTAAAATGTAAAAATCCATTGATCGTTATGTGCCTGCTAGGTGACCACCTTTACTTTTAAACTAAGGATATGAGATTATACATAAAATACATGGTCAGTCTTCGTTGTAAAATGTTGGTAAAGGAAGAATTGATAAAGTTGGGACTGGATTACGTTAAATTGAATCTAGGCATGGTTGAAACTATAGGGGAAATTACCCATGAAAAACGAGTCCAACTCAAGAATAATCTGCTCAAGTCCGGATTGGAATTGTTGGATGATAAGAAGAGTATATTAATCGAAAAAATAAAAAATGTAATAGTTGAAATGGTTCATTATCATGATGAAATTCCAAAAACAAACTATTCAGGTTATTTAAGCGAAAAACTGGGATACGACTATACCTATCTGGCCAATACTTTTTCTGAAGTGCAAGGAATCACCATACAGCACTATATTATCAAACATAAAATCGAAAAGGTGAAAGAATTATTGCTATATGATGAGCTTAACTTGGCGGAAATTGCCTATAAACTTCACTACAGCAGCCCATCTCACCTGTCAAATCAATTTAAAAAAGTTACTGGTCTCACACCATCTTTTTTCAAAAAAATGAAGAAAAGAAGACAGCAAAATCTTGAAAACCTGTGATATATGTAAGTTTCACAAATATTTATATAGCAAAATTCCCTTGGTTCTGTCGCATCTTTACTTGCTGTTATGATGTTAATGAACAAGACTAAATACAAAACATTTATGGACATATTCGAAAGGGACAATTTGGTTTACGGTATTTTCAAAAAATTAAGAGATGTCTTTAGAACTGTATTCGATAATGAAAGCCAAGAAACTGCAATGCGGAAGGAATTGGAGAAAAATCTAAAACCCAATTTAATCAGAATCGAGAAATGACTTCGGGAAATTTCAAGTACATGGCCTGAACAAAACTGGGAGAAAGAGAATTTAATTTTGTTTATTGATTAGTGCTTTTAGATTATTTAAAGGCCCAAAAAAGAACAGGAACTAAAAAACACTGCTCTTTTTTTGTGAAAAGCCAAATGGGCTGGTATTGTAGCAACCATTGTTTTGGTTAAGCAATTTTATATCGCAAGCAGCAATTATGAAATAAACACCATGAGAAAATGCGCGATCTGTTTTGCGCTTATTTTAATAATGTTAAGGGTCGCCATTTCACTTTCATTAAGCAATAAAAAATAAAATTATGTCGAGAGAAAAAGAAGGAAAACAGAAATCAGGAAAAACAGCGCCATCAAGCACGCCGAAAGAGAAAAAAGCCGCAAAAAGAGCAAAACGGGATGCTAAAAAAAGAGCGGAACAAAACAATAAGTTACAGACTTGATTATGGAACCAGGTGAATTTGAAGAATTAAAAACGTTTAATCTGGTAGATGTATTGGAATACAGTTCCAATGACATAGTAGTCAAAAACATAATGGTTCAGGATAATTGTATCATACAGGCGTTTGTATTTGATTTTGGCAAAGTTCAATCTTTTGAAGAATCTCCTTACTCTCGCTTCATTCACATAATCGAGGGAAAAGCTGAAATGGTAATCAACAATAATTCCACTTTTATGCAAATGGGAGATTCCATTATTGTTCCTGCATATACGTTTAGTTCTATCGAAGCAAATCATAAGTTCAAAATGATTTGTACTACCATTAAGGACTAACTATAGTGTATGAATAGATAATTGGTATAATGACAAAACGCTTCAGAATCAAGCTAACGCTAATGCACTGGTCTATTCTGATAGACAATCAAACCCTTATGAAAGTAGCACTATGGACGCGGACAACTAAATAATACAACTTATGAAAGCTAAAGCTCTGGTTTATTGTGAAAATGAATTTGGCCGTATAGACGGTAAAGTGGCCAATGGACTTATTCGGCAATCGGAGACCTATGAAATCGTCGGGGTCATTGATAGTTCTAAGGCTGGTCAGGATGCGGGAGAATATCTTGAAGGTGTAAAAAATGCAATTCCCATTTTCGAAAGTATAGCAGTGGCTTTAGAAGAATTAAACGCTATCCCTGAATATTTTATTTATGGTGTCGCCCCACTCGCTGCCTTCTTAAGTGATGAGCAAAGGGAAGTTATTTTTAGTGCTATGAAGGGTGGAATGAATATAGTTAACGGTCTTCCTGAGTTTCTCAGTGAGAATACTCAATTTGCCCGTATGGCCCGTAATTATGGAATAACCATACTGGATGTCAGAAAACCTCCAAAACGTGAAAATCTCCATAATTTTTCGGGACGTATTCAAGAGGTGAAGGTTCCGATAATTACGGTAATGGGTACTGATTGTGCGGTGGGTAAAAGAACCACATCATTGGTATTGGTGGAAGCCCTGAGGAATGTAGGTATTAATGCTGTCTTTGTGACCACCGGTCAGACGGGCTTGCTCCAAGGCTCCAAATATGGGGTGGCCATAGATGTCTTAACCTCTGGGTTTGCCACGGGTGAGGTTGAAAACGCCATCTTAAATGCCTATAATCAGGAAGGACCTGATATCATCGTTGTGGAAGGACAGGGAGCATTGAGCCACCCTGCATTTACTTCTTCAAGTGCCATTATTCGTGGGGCAATGCCAGATGCAATCATAATACAACATTCCCCGAAGCGGAAAAGTTATTGTGACTACCCTAGAATTCCTTTGTTGGATTTGGTAGATGAGATTGAAATGATAGAGGTATTCTCCAAATCAAAAGTTATCGCCATTACCATTAACCCTGAAAACATGACCCAAGAAGAGTTGAATCAAATAATAAATCAGTACGAATCAGAATATGATTTGCCTGTTTCGGATGTCTTACTACACGGATGCGATAAGCTGATTAAAGAATTGATCAAAACATTTCCAGAGTTAGAAAGAGAGTCGGTGTTGGTTTGAACTTTCCCAGAATCGATATTGATTTGGCAAAGACTGCCCACAACATCCGACAGTTGAAAAAATTGTACGGCTCCCAAGGCATTGATATAATAGGGGTGACCAAGGTAATCGGGGGCAATCCGATAATCGCTGATGTATTGGTCAAGAATGGTATTAAAATCCTTGCAGACTCTCGAATTTCGAATATAATAAAAATGCGAAGAGCAGGCATAAAGGCACAATACCTGTTACTCCGAACACCAGCACTCAGCCAGGTACAAGAAGTCGTTATTCACACCCACATAAGCCTAAATTCTGAATTGGAAGTTCTAAAAAGACTATCGGAGTGTGCTTTGAGAAACCATATCACACATAAAGTTGTTCTCATGGTGGAACTTGGAGACTTGCGGGAAGGAATCATGCCATCGGAAATGAATTCCATTGTAAAAGAAGTACTCAGCATGGAGGGCCTGGACTTGGTGGGCATAGGAACGAATCTTGCATGCTTTGGCGGAATAAGTCCTGATGCGGACAAAATGAACGAGTTGTCTTCAATGGCCATTCGTCTGGAAGAAAAATTCAAAATCACCCTAGCAATTGTGTCCGGCGGTAACTCCGCAAATTACAACTGGGTTACGTCTTCAAAAGATGTGGGCAGAATAAACAGCCTACGATTAGGGGAATCTATTTTCTTAGGAAGAGAGGCACTTTGTAGAAAACCAATACCGGGACTTTTTACCGATATTTTTACTTTGATGGCTGAGATCATCGAAGCAAAACGAAAACCATCACAACCCTATGGCCAAGTATATCAAAATGCGAATGGTGATATCCCTAAGTTTGAAAATAAAGGCTTGATGGATAGGGCGATTCTTGCTATTGGAACGCAGGACGTTATAGTTTCAGGAATTACTCCAAAACAAAAAATAACCGTGCTGGGTGCCAGCAGTGATCATTTGTTGATTGACAATACCGAAACAAATCTAAAGGTCGGAGATACTATGGCGTTTGACCTGAATTATAGCGCACTGTTAAGAATATTTAGCACCCCTTACATTGCAAAAAACACAATCAATCAATATGAATGTGAAAGCATACTGTGAGGAGGTCGAGAAAAAAGACCTTCAGAATAAACTTTTGGCCCCCTCAATCTGGATACGGGAAAACCATTCACAAATGGTGAGTTTAATGGACACGGATTTTAATTTGATTTTTGAACCTTGTATTTTGGAAGATTACCAATATTCGATCAGAGAAGATATCATGGAAAAAATTGGCCGAATTAGTAAAGCATTGGATAGACAAAATAAAATGTTGATTGTCCGTTCTGCCTGGAGATCTTCCGAACATCAAAAGCTTTTATGGGATTCCAAATTTGCACACCACCAGAAAAAACATCCCGAAAAATCGAACAGTGAAATCAAAGAAACCATAAGCTATTTTATCGCTCCCCCAACCATGTCGTTGCATGCGACAGGTGGCGCAGTAGATGCCTTGATTTATGACAAACTTGAGGATGGTGTGATGGATTTTGGAACTAACAATGGTTTGGAAATCGACCTTTCAAAAAAATGTTATCCCTACCATCCAGATATTAGTGCTAAAGCGAAAAAAAATAGGGCCTTGTTGATCGGTCTATTTGAAGACGAAGATTTTGTATGTGATTTGAAGGAATATTGGCATTTTGATTATGGCAATGTAGTTTGGGCCATTGAAAAAGAAAAGGAATATGCCATTTATGAACCCATAACTTAGATGTGCCGACCCACCGAATGAAGAGCAAGGGGTTGTTTACTATCTGCAAAATCCTTTGATTAATCTCCCAGTTAAAACCAAAAAAGAAGGCCGGAGCCCTCTTTGACATTTTTGTTCCTTAAGAAAACCGTATTAATTTTAAGGCAGTATGCCTCCGGTGATTTCTCCAGCTCTCATGACGGGTAATTGGCCTGTCAATACTTGGATTGTTGTCTTTAGTTATACTCTTTGTCTGCTTCATAATTCCTTCTCTATTTAACTACTTGTGATGGGTGCAATATGCTCCCTTATCTACACTCAAAGTTGGAGGTAAAGGTAGTCGAAACTTAATGGTAAGGGAGTGAGTTTAACACGATGCTAAGACAGATAAAATGCGAGATGCAGGCTATTTGATAGTTTGAAATTTTGAAATCTCCCTCCTGTGGGCATTGTCCATTTAAAGTATGAACAACGTATTGCAGGGAAACACCTTTAGAACGATTCATAGTGGCTTAAAACACATCTTGTTCATGGAACATCCTTTTGCAAAAGGCCAAAGTTCCCATGCCCTATTTTTCTTTAAAAACACTTTTTTGCATAGCGATGAACCTCAAAATTAACGGAAAGCCATTTAATGACCTTTTATCGCTCCAGACCATGTGTGATTTATGTAAGATTTCCATGAATTGGTATAACATGCTCGGGCATGGGAAATCCTATCTTTATAATTAAACCTAATTACTATGGATAATAGCCCTATGGGTGAGTTGAAAAATATATTGAAAAAAGGGCAAAGGAGAAACCTGAACATTATTGCCACATTGGTTGTATTGCTTTTTGCGTTCAAACCATGGGTTCAAATTGGCGCAGGCGAGCGGGGGGGTGTCCAGAATTTTGGAGCCGTACAAGACCATGTTTTGAATGAAGGAATACACTTCAAGATACCGATAGTACAAACGGTAATCTTGATGGACGTAAAAATTCAGAAGGCAATGACAGATGCTGCCCCTTCATCTTCTAACCTGCAGGATGTAGACCTATCTGTTGCCCTCAATTATCATATCATACCTGATAAAGCCAATTTGGTATATCAAACCATTGGGGTTGAATTCAAAGAACGTATCATTGACCCAGCAATTCAAGAGGTAATGAAAGCTGTGTCAGCCAGATACACTGCCGAGGAATTGATTACCAAGAGGCCTGCAGTCAGTACCGAAATGCAACAAGCACTCACTTCAAGATTGCTGGCATCGAACATAGCAGTTGACGCTTTTTCGATTATCTCATTTAGTTTTTCCCAAACGTTTACCGATGCCATTGAGGCAAAACAGACCGCGGAGCAAAATGCTCTGAAGGCAAAAAGAGACTTGGACAGGATAAAGGTCGAAGCCCAACAAACCATTGCTGCGGCAACAGCCGAAGCCGAAGCGCTACGGTTACAAAAAATGAATATTTCTCCTGATCTTATTGAGCTAAGAAAGATAGAAGCTAACCTTAAGGCCATAGAAAAATGGAACGGGATTTTACCTGAAGTGACTGGTGCAGGTGCAATTCCATTTATTGGAGTAGGTGGTGCAATTAAAAACTAATGATGAGAATGTCTTGGGATTTTAATACAGTATCCATAATTATGGTGTTGTTGTTTGTCCACCTTATATTAGGTGGTGTTCGAGGACTATATAGACATCTAATGATTGAAAAACATCAACACAATTATTATGCCGACCCTCCCATGAATATTTTTGGCAAACTCGCACACAATTGGTTGGCCGGTACTTTGAGTTCGACCACTTTTTTCCTTTCAGCTTCCATTACGGTAATGCTTTTTTTATTCTTTTGAAAGATGAGATAAAACGAAAAGAAAAATTATTCTTGGAATTCATTCTCTCTTGGACAGGAAGTTATATCGGCATGTGCTCCAAAATACCTGATGCTTAAAACCGGAAGATATTGTTCTTCTGATTCTTCGGTGAAATTGAAAAATCTGTCTACTTTAAAATCTATGGTGAAAAAGTTGATGCCACAATTTTGAAACATCACTCTTGAAGGTGTTGCCCTGGCATAAGCTTTTGTAAGCGTATCACAGTGGATGTTTCTTCGCTATCATCTTCCCAAACCCTAACATTCTCAACAAACGAGATGATAAAATTTTCCCCAATGTGTTTATCCTCATGTAGTGGATACTTTTCAAGTATAACCGAAAGAATTTCATCGAAGACAACTATTTCTTCCACACCTAATGCTGTTTTGCCACAAAATGAATACCCATCTTCAACACGCCCAAGAAAAATCCCTTCCACTTTTTTTATTTGACTTGTTCCTTGGGGAGGGAAAATGGCCAATGTGGTCAGAAATATGAAGAATAATGTTCGCATAGTAATTTTTATGTCCCTTAATCGGAAGTTAAATTGATGGGGGTTAAGTTCAAGTACCTTTCTGTCTTTAAGATGTCTGGTTTATTTTGGAATACTTGTCTTTAATAAGAGAAGTTTGATTTGGGTACTGACAAAGAAGACAACAACAATATGTAAAATGCCATCTTTTAAAGATGGCATTTTAATTGATACGGAAATAAGAGATTTTTTAAACCAATTCCACATTTACTGCGTTCATTCCTTTTTCTCCTCTTTCCACTGTAAATTTAACGTTGTCATTTTCACGAATCTTGTCAATAAGACCGCTTTGGTGCACGAAGACATCCTCATCGGAATCTGTAGGTTTGATAAAACCAAATCCTTTGGCACTATTGAAAAATTTTACTGTTCCTTCTTTCATTACTTTATATTTATTATTTACTCTTTTGTTCAATACTCGTTTTATAATATTCATCTTATTTTTTGTCTTAAAATTTCGTTATTGCCGCACCACGATAGTCTGCAGCTTTCCCAATTTGCGCAAAACGCTGACATGGTCTCTAATGGCACTAACGAATGTTCGTTTTGTATTATAGGGCATCCCATATTCTCTGGCTGTTTCCGCCACGATATTTGATATTTTTTTATAGTGTACGTGACAGATGTTGGGGAGTAGATGATGTTCTATTTGATAGTTCAGCCCCCCGATCAACCAGGAAAAAAACCTGCTTCTGGGCGCAAAATTGGTTGTAGTGGCCAATTGGTGCGCAAACCAATCGCCTTCGACCACCCCGTCTTTATCAGGTAGGGGAAACTCCATATCTGGCATAATGTGTGCCACCTGAAATATACTACTGATGAGCAGTCCAGTGACAAAGTGCATGCTCAGGAAGGCCAAGATAATAATCCACGGGGCCAAGGGTACCATTAGCAAGGGTATGATCAGGGCATACGAATAGTAAAGCAGCTTCCAACCAATTATCTTCATAACTTCATCCCTGAATTCATTCTTTTTGTTCAGATATCCCATCTTCCTGTAGCGTGCAAGTCGAACAAAGTCTTTGGCCGTGACCCATGAAATGGTGGATATGCCATAAAAGAACCACACATACCAATGTTGGAATCTATGCAGTGCATTTTTCTTGGCATGTGGAGAAAACCTAAGGAAAAAGGGAGCATTTATATCATCATCCGCTCCTTCTATATTTGTGTAGGTATGGTGCAGTACATTGTGTTGAATTTTCCAAACCGTGGCGTTCGCACCTATGAGGTTCATGGTATAACCAAGGTATTTGTTCACTTTTTGATTTTTGGAGTACGAACCATGGATGGCATCGTGTATGATGCCCATGCCGATTCCGGCCATACCAATTCCACTGGTTATATATGAGGCAAAAAGCAGCCATGGGGATGCAATGGCGCCAATATTGATAAAAACAAGGGGAACAAAGAACACTGTTAACATCAGAATGGTCTTACCGACCATGCTTTTGTTCGCATGCTTGCTGATATTGTTTGTTTTGAAATATTGGTTTACCCTGTTCCTAACTGTTTTTGAGAAATCAGAGTTTGTTCTTTTTGAAAATTTTGGCCTATTGATGCCGTCAATTGTGGTTTGATCTTTTGTCCACATGTGATTTAAAGGATACTAGCAAGCGCAATCTGTTTATGATATGTTGAACGATTATACTGTCCTGGAGCTACTTAATATTAGTAGACTAAGACGGCAAGCTTCAACACCCTGAACGTTGGGCTTAGAATGTTATTTAATAATTACCTTAAAAAGAAGAGAGCTGAAAATAAATCGAGAATTGGGTAAGACTAAATGAATCTGGGCTTTCTGATTTTTACATGGCAAAAGTACCCGTAATTTGTGCAATATTCCCCAACTATATGTTAAATATTGATATTCAATGTTTTAAGATATAAGGTGCAGATAATAAACCAAAAGGCGTAATAGGATGAATATACAGTTTGTTGATATTTCTTTATGCTTCATTAAAAGGCCGATTTTCCACACCCAGTGGACATCCTGCCCCTAAAAAAATGCCAATTGACTTTCGGTTTTGAGAAAGAGCTTGTTGAATGTAACCTACTTGTCTGTATGGACCATGTTTCATAGCATCTTGTTTTTTCAATCAAAGTGTTCTATTTTCTTATTGAATTAAAGTTTAAGAATTTTAACCAAAATGTCTTACTCAACATTTTCCAAAAACTTGACAGCGTACTTGCAGTAATCAATTATCATGTCCTTACACGTTTCAAATTCTTTTCGATTTCCTAACCAATTTCTGCAATTTTCCGTTATTTCTTTGCCAGCTTTTAATTCAGAGTAAGAAATGCACTTGATATGTTTAGGTGTTATTAAGACGAACAAGGCATTTTCAAAAGGGTAGTCATCATACTTTTCGATATCCTTCAAAGCTAGTCTGCCACTTTTTCGGAATTTAACCTCAATAAAATGTGCTTTTTTATCTTTAAAAACAACAAAATCAGGCATTTGCCGAATGTTCTTTGATACATCGCCACGAATACCTTTAAGCAAATCCGCAATGCCAGGAATGGAGTTTTCCATTCCATATTTAAATACCTGAAAACCCAATGAAATAAAGAGCTGCTCAACAATGGCCTCTGCTATTCTTCCTTTAATCACTCCTGAAACCCAAGGGTTTCCATTTTGCTTATTATAACAATCACTGCATAGTCCGTTTTTAAATTTGGTATAAGCCGCACATTCGATACACTCTGGCATAAATAATTCTCTAAATTAAAGGGGGATTTCAATGTTATCACCAAAATAACCAAACCAAATCGCATTAAAAAATGACAATTGTTATTTGGGGTTTTCCTATAAAAAAACTGTGGTTTTTGCTTAATAAACAGGGTCTCTATTAGCTTTTTGATGCATTACATGCTTTACCAAAAGCCAGAGCTAGAAGGAATTTTAATTTTAATTTTTGATTACCTACTTTTTAATATTTGGAGCAATCTATGGTTGATAAAATAATTGCTCTTCCCAATTTTCAACTTGGTCAAAAACTGTTCTTCGTGTTGGGCAAGCGCATTCAAATAGCTACTTGCAGTGTTTCGGTGCACGTTAAGCTCACGCTCTAAAAAATCAATTTTAGTGTAGGGATGCTTAAAAAGAGTATTGATTAAATCGTGACTGTAAAACTTGAATTCACGTCGTATCTTCTGTTTATATTCATCCATCAAATGTTTGATATTGTTGACTACCACAATGGTGTCCCTAGCGGTAATTTCCACTCCCTTCAACATCCATAACAACCATTCTTGCCAGCTTTCGTCGGTTCGTACTTTTTGCAACAATCTGTAATAATCCGCTTTGTTTTTAATGATGTAACTGCTCAAATATAAAACAGGGATGTCCAGTAGGTTTTGATGAACCAAATACAGCATATTCAGTATTCTCCCTGTTCTACCGTTGCCATCATAAAAAGGGTGGATACTCTCAAATTGATAATGCACAATGGGCATTTTAAGCAAAGGGTCCACGGGATGTACTTTAGGATCATTGATATAGGTTTCCAAGTTGTTGAACAGGGCCATAATTTCACTGTATTGTTGGGGTGGTGTAAATACAACTTCTTGGGTCCGAGGGTTTTTTAGAACCGTACCAGGTACTTTTCTTATGGGATGATTGGGCGAAACAAGCTCTTGTATTCGTTTGATGTCGTTAATACTAAGCACTCCTTTTTCCCGTATGATATGAAACCCCAATTTTAAGGCCTGAGCATAGTTTTGTGCTTCTTTGGCGGCTTGCGAGATATTTTTGGTCTCAATAGCAGCCTGGTACAACTCATCATCTGTAGTCACAATATTTTCAACTTCATTACTGTCCTTTGCCTCTTGTAATGAAATGGTATCTATGAGTATCTGTGAATTGGGTATCTTTTTTACCTCTCCCTTTAATTGGGCCAGGGCACGGCTTGCTGCATTTAAGTTTTTCAATACAGCAACCGTCTCTATCTGAACCTTTGGCGGTAGAAAAGGAATTTGAACTTCTGTTTCCAATTAATCGTATTTGCTTTGCTATACAAGAAACAACTTTTTTTGTGCATATAAGTCATTTAATGCACAAATAATCGATTTTTTTGTGTACGTTATGAAAACATGCACAAGGATTATCTGTTTCAAGGTATTTGAGACAGAAAGGAATTGCTTATTGCTTTTTATTCCAATCATTGTAAACCTCAAAGGTTTTTGGGTGCTCTTTAAAAAACGTATCCAAATGAGTTTGATAGGCCTCTATCCCTTGATTATATGCTTCCTTTTTTATGTCCTTATTGGATTCGTTTTGGATATAGCCAAACAAAATTGCTCCTGCAGAAACCACCATAGAACTGATAAAGGCAATCACGGCCCATTGCGGATAGATCTTAGCATTTTCTAATTTTCGGTCTAATTTATTTACATAAGCCTCCCGATCTTCGGTTTCCTTTTGCTGAAAACTTTTTAGTTCAGATACTAAGTTGTCAATGGGAGCCAAATCAAACTTGACCTTTAAATCCTCAGCCCTCTGTAGACCATTTTCCAGTCTCTTCACGTTGGCCTCAAAATCGGTCAGCTCATTAACCAAAAGTTGTGTGATTGTCTCAAGTTTATTCATAATATGGAATTTAAATACCCATTCCTTGGTCAATGGATTTCTTGATTGCTTTTTTGGCAAGGGATATTGCTAGCTTCTGAGGAACCGGGACCACTTTGTCCAACAATTTGATAGTGTTCTTTGGCGAGATGATTCTATTTGGCGCATTGTAGCGCGTTAGTTGTCTCCCAATTCCAGCCATGCCCATATTTCTATGTATCTCACTTCCCTTAAAACTGTGTCCTTGAAATTCAAATCGAAAACCTTGGAGTTTACCTTGCTTATTGATACTTGGAATGACGTCAACCCCATTGGCTTTCATCCCAATAAGATACAGTTGATAGTTTTCAGGTTTTTGATGTCTCAAGGTCAGCTCATGTCTTCGTTTGATTTCATTGCGCAATTCTTGGGTCTGGAATTCCCGTTCCATCTGTACTTGTTTAACCGTGGTCAACCGTAAAGTTTCAGCAGTTTTTTCGGCGGCCTGTTGACTCCGTTTTCCAATAAAGCTGTCATTGTAGGCGATTCCTTTGAAGTCAATACGGTTCACATATAAGTGAATATGGGTATGCTCTCTATCCCTATGGACAAATGCAATGGCTTGTCGTTCACCAAGCTTCATTTTCTCCATGAACTCCTTAGCGACCCTTTCAAGCTCTTGTTTTTTTAGACGTTGCCCATCGTTGATTGTCGGACTGAGTACAAAAGATAGTGTGTTGCGTTCACAGTTATGGTTCAATTCCTGTATGCGCTTAAATTCTTCGGTAATCTCTTTGGGGTTTTCCCCTACCAAGTGCTGTCTAAGCACTACCTCGGCATCCTTTTCCTGATTCCAGCCATAACCCATCGAGGCACGGGTATGTGATATGGATTTTCCCTTGCCTATCATTTGCTGAATCTTTTAAGATGTTCCTTGATTTGCTTAGCAGTTTCGTAGACCATTTCAGTGAGCTTTGGACTTTTCTTCCGGAACATATTGCCAATCGATTTGAAGTTGTTGTGGTATTTGGCCAACATTTGATAGATTTCGATTTCCTCATCCGACAATCGTTCAACAGTGGCTTGTTCCATGGCCGCCCTGCGAAGGAATTCACTTAACGACAACCCACATAGTCTGGCTTTGGCCAATAACAGCTTTTTTTCATAAGTGGTACAACGGAATTTCACCAACTGGGTTTTTCCCTTAAACGACTCCTTTTTTCCCCTGCGACCATCGGGAGCAGGCGAGATTGTGTCCACAGACACACATCTCGAATTCTTAACAGAATTACGTTTTGGGTTGCCCGTTTCATCAATCAATTCTGATAATGTCACGCTAGATACTGCTTCTTCTTGGGTGAGGGGTACATTATTTTTTTCTGCCCAACGACGTAATGCAACTTCAAGTGCATCAAATTCTTTTTCCAAATTATTACTGCGCATGATGCTTCAACTTTTCGTTTATATCCTTAAATCCAGCATAACAATTTCTTCGGTCTGTAGCTTTTGGATACAATCCGATTAAATAGTGTGTCGCTTTATCTCCTGCGCTGTCATTGTCCAACGTTAGATTGAGGGCGGAATATTTTTCTAGGATGGAATTGACTTTTGTAGCAAAGGCCAGAGAGTTCAGAATAAGTACATCAGATTCAACGAACCATTTGGGTTGAATAACCAAAAGCGACAAAAAATCGAACATTCCCTCAACTACCGTAAGTCTTGGATTGTGATTTTCAATTAAGGTGATGGCCTTGGGAGATGCACAGTATTTCTGGAAACAATTGCGTAGTTCCCATCCCCCATTTTTGTTTTGTAGCCCCAGAGCAAAAAAGGATTTTTCACCTATTCCGAAGTGTACTTGTTTGATATATCCATAAGCCAAGGTCAATGGGATTTTACGCTTTTGTAGGTAATCAATTAAGGCCACATGACTTATTGGCCTTATATCGTGAATACTAATTCTCTTCTCTTTTAAAACTGGGAGGGGCTGATGAAAAGAAAAAGAACTTGTTTGGCCCTGGAGCCATATTAAGGTTTCCCCGACACCAAAGCTTTTCAATCGACAAACAAGGTCGATTACGTTTCCTCCAAGGCCTTCCCCATGGTCGTACCATCTATTTAGGGTTTTGGAGACTTTAAAAGAGGCTTGGGTTTCTGACCGGAAGGGACTCAGAAACCAAGCTTCTTTTTCCGTTTCCCTTACTGGAAAGTGCCCTAGCTTTGCCATCGTGTGAACGATGCTAACGGTACGGGCTCTTTCACAGTTAAATCTTTTTTCTTTCATGGCTCTATTTACATTTAAATTTTGATGATTTGATGAAGAATCATTCAAAAGGGCCATTCCTGATGGTCTTACTGGCTTCATCATTTTTTCATCGATTCATCATTTCATCTTTATTTGGTTCTAGCTTTGTCATCATTCTTTGTTTTGATGACGGAATGATGACAAAGTGATGACAGATTTAAATCCCATAAATAGAGGGATGTTCCTAGGATGTCATCATTTCATCAAAATTTTTCAGCAGAAAATGCTTGGAGATGGAAAAGTACCTGCCTTTTGCATCCTCTAAATTGATTTCACCATTGTTCCAAATGGTTGCCCGCTGGTAGCTGTTTGAGTTTTTCTGGTTTTCCAATTTCCAATCCTTCTTTAACAGTCTACGCAATTGGGTCAGGTCAGTCTTCACCCTGGTCTTGTTGAGCATGTGGAGGGCATCCATGGGGCATAGTTGGATTTCGCTCAACTCAAACTTGTCCATGGCGCTAAGTAGTAGACTGGCCAATTCTTTTTCTACTCTGTTGCGGTTGTTGTTCACTAGCTTTTTTAGAGCTGGAGTAAATAGTTGGTTGGGTGAAAACCACATTCGAGTGGATTGAATCGTACTGACTTTACGATTGCCCAGATAGGATAGAAATGCTGGGATTTCAGTGATGAGTTTTTCCAAAAAGTCTGTTTCCTCATTTTTGATGGGAGGAATTTTACGAACCCAGAAACGCGTTTCATTACCATCAATTTTAATGAAGTTATCCTCGTTGTTGCTACAGAGGATAAACTTCCCGAAGAACTCCACTTCACGTTTGTCTTTCCCTTTGGCCTCTAATTTGTTTCTATTGGTGGTACTCAGGTATTTTATGCGCTCTGTGAGTTCCTCTTTATTGAACAATACTTCATCTATGCATATCAAAAGCTTATTGGCCCAATCTGCATTGAACTGACTGCCAAAACTGTCGTTGGTGAGGTAGGTAAGGTTGTTTTCAAAGATTTCCTTTAGCCATTTTAAGAAAGAACTTTTTCCTGTGCTGCGTTCCGAAGATACCAGACACAAAATCGGCAAAATCTGGATGGGCTTTACATATAATAACTGCAGATAATCCAATCCCAATTCCCTTTGGGACCCAAAGATGTGCTCCAAGAATTGTAACGTCTTATCAATGGTGCCTTCCTTTGGAACAAAGCTTAAGGGAGAGTAGATATTATAGAAGTCATGGTGTTCTTTTTTGAAATCTATGTGGTTGGGAATACAGGTGAAACCATCATACTTTGGAACCTTGCTCAAAAAATCCTTACCATAATCTTGCTTAATGGTATGTTCACTCCACGAAACCAATTGTTCGTTAAAATGGCCTGAAATTGTGGGTGATTTTACTAGTTTATAATACGTAGTACCCACCCTTACATAGGGGATTGTTTCCATAATTAAACTTTCAGATTATTGAGCTAAACTCTTTTTCTTTTCAACAGCTGCTCATTGAACTTTTGTTCCAAAAATTCATCTGATAAATCTGGTTTGCCCAAGAGCCAGGCGTCAATGGCCTCCTTATCAAAAAATTTCTGTCGTACATGGACATTTTCGCCCATGGGAATCAAACGGAGTGAAGTGAGTTTGTAGATCTTACTTTTTGACAAGCCCGTATAGGCCACCAAATCATCTACATTCATTACCCGTTTGTTTTGGGAAAGCAGGGTTTTAATTTCGGTTAATAGTCCTACGACTTTCTTTTCCTCAGTCATTAGATTTAGATTTAAATTAATGATTGAGTAAAGGCCTTTACTGTGAATGCGCAAGGCAAACATAGGAAAGCTAATCACGTTAACTGGAACAATAAATGGGGCTTGTCAAAGAATTGTGGTAAGTTTATTGTTCTCCGAACACTTCAATTATCTTTTCATGCTCAAGAACCACCAGTTGCTTGTCCTTCATTGAAGTGTTCCATCGACTGAAACTTGATTCTAGTGTGTTGGGATTAACAGGATTCCCGTTCATCGAGAAGGATTCTTTGATTATTTCGAAAAGCATTTTCCGCCGAGCTGTATCGATGTCAATTATTCCATCCCTGACAAAACGATGCATCAATGAAAACACAAAGAAATAATTGGCCGAGCTGCCATTTTTTATGAGGTTACGATTGTTTATTTTGGTTTGGGGAATATATCCCATCAATAACAAATGAAAATTATCCAAATCTTTATCCGTCAACAATAATTTTGGGAAATCCTTTCCGTAGAGATTGATTTTAATCATTTCCAATCCGTGTTTGTCCCGATGAAATCTTTTTAGCCCTGACTGATAGCCAGCAGAAAGAATAATGGTCAGAAAGGCCATGCTCAAATATCCAGTAAAAATCAAAAGTTGTGTTTTGAATGAATCGGAAAAAGTGAAGGCTGCAATAAAAGCGACAGGTGTCATACAGGTCAAAAGAAAAAGGATTTTCTTCCCTTCACTTTTATCCAAGGAATGATAAAAGCTTTCCTTTTTCTTCAGAAACTTGTAAAAGAACTTTCCAATGGCCTCAATAACTCCCTTCATTCTAATGAAAATCACAAGATTAACCTAAATGTAAACAAAAGAAATTACCTTTGGAAGGTGTTGTACCTATGTTGTACCCAAGGGAAAGAAAAAAGGCTCCCGATTTCTCGGAAGCCTTGTGTTTACTGGTGCGGTCTGGACGGGACTCGAACCCGCGACCCCCTGCGTGACAGGCAGGTATTCTAACCAACTGAACTACCAGACCGTTTGCTGTCGATGTTTATCGGATTAGCGGTTGCAAATATACACCCGTTTTTCGTTTTCGCAAGCTTTTTTATCGAAATTTTTGTCGCTCTACCAAATAGGTATTCATCACCTGGGCAAAGCCCTGACCAATATCTACCGGTACATACTGTATGCCATATTTGGCACACTGAAGGGAAATCCCTCTAAAATAATCGGTTACATGTTTCGTATAGCTTTCACGCACCCGATGGGCATGCACATCGATGTGTTTTCCGGTCTCTACATCCAAAAATCGTTTTGGGGTATCGTCAAAATCCAAATCGAGTTCGGTCTTGGCATCGGATAGGTGAAAAAGTACTACTTGGTGTTTGTTATACTTTAAATGCCGTAAGGCCTGAAAGAGTTGATTGGCATCGGATTCGGGATCCAACAGATCGGTAAACAGGAAAATGAGACTGCGCCTATGGATCTTTTCGGCAATTTGGTGTAAAAAGGTATAGGTACGGGTATGGGTCTCCGGTTTCTTTTCCAGGCTAATGCGTTTTAAGGCCTCTAGTACCATTCGATGGTGCCGCTCACTGCCTTTTTCCGGGGCATAGTATTGGTAGGTATCGGCATAAATACTCAAGCCTACCGCATCGCGCTGTTTTTTAAGTAGGCCCATTAATGCGGCTATGGCCAAAACCCCAAAACCAAGTTTGTTCAAATTATCTAAACATTGGGTATCTACCGTCGGATAAAACATGGAAGCCGACCCATCGAGTATAAAATGACAGCGAAGGTTGGTCTCCTCCTCGTATTTTTTGGTGTACAGCTTATCGGTCTTGGCAAAAAGTTTCCAATCGATATGGCGGGTACTTTCACCTGGGTTGTATATGGTATGCTCGGCAAACTCAGCCGAAAAACCATGGAAGGGGCTTTTATGAATACCACTGATAAAGCCCTCTACCACCTCTTGGGCCAATAACTCCAGATTCTGGAACAATGGGGCTTTATGTAACTCTTGACGGATATCCATAGGCAAACTTTATACTAAGGTAGCTTTTTAAGCAGACAATTGGAACGCCACACGAAAAGGACCATGGCCAAACATTAGAAAATATGGACAAAGTCTTAGATGCTTTATAAATCGACCAAAAGTGGACCCATCCCAAATTAATCCATGAAAGATAATTGGCGTACGCTAAACTGCGTTAGGGATCAAAGCTAGCTACCATGTAGCGCGGCGAGCCCGACCCGAAGGGGAACGCCCAAAAACCTACTTAAATAATAACATTTATAACTAGAAAGTTCGCCTATAAAAAAACCCCGCCTAAGGCAGGGTCTTCTTATTTTGTTATCGTTCGTTGCTTACAAAGCGTTGTCGATGGCATCGGTATATACCTTCTTCGGGGATACCCCTACTTGGCGGCTAACTACCTCTCCATCTTTGAACAACAATACGGTAGGAATGTTACGCACCCCGTATTTGGCGGCAAATTCTTGGTTGGCATCCACATCTACCTTACCTACTACGGCCTTACCGTCGTACTCACCGTGGATCTCGTCAATAACGGGACCTACCATACGACAAGGTCCGCACCATGCGGCCCAAAAATCGACCAAAACCGGTTTGTCGCTCTTCAATACCACTTCCTCAAAGGAAGCATCTGTTATTTCTAGTGCCATTTGTTTGATTTTTATGTTACTGCAAACTTAGTCATTAATTCACTGCTACCCTTACCCAACGTAGATTCGTTTTACTTATTGGGTTATTGCTAAAATTTATGTGGTCTAGAGAATAGAGTATAGAAGATAGACCATTGACAAAAATTGATATGAAATTAAATACTCCCTTCTCCCTGAGGGAGAAGGGCCGGGGATGAGGGGGTTTCACCTCTAGAAGCCCATTTCCCCATGAACAAGCTGTCTATATTCTTTGTTCTATTTTCTATAAGCGAAGCGGTCTAAACCTTAATTCAACTTAAACGACACTTCCATATCATCCAGCTGTTCCAAAAGTTCGGCGCAAATGTTTACTTTTTGCTTTCTACTGGGCATACTCAACTTGATCTTATCTTCCATCTCGTAGACCACAAAATTAAGGGCATGGTCGCCTTTGAACATTCCTAAAGTATCCTGTAGACCTTCTACATGGGCATCGGTAAGCTTGGCCAGGTTCAAATTCAAGGTCAGTTTTTTAGCAAAGGTTTCCATGACCTCCTGTAATAATTGGATGCTGTTGAACTGTATGCGTGGATCGCCTTTTTTACCAGTATCGCGATTTACCCAGCCTTCCTTTACAAATAGTTTGATATACATAAAACCGTTTATGGTGAGGAAGTGGCGTAATTTGAGATACTCTTCGCCGAACATCCGAAACTCATAGCTTTCGTTATAGTCCTCTACCGTAAAGGCGGCCCAGCCTTTACCGTTTTTAGAGACCCGGTGCTGTACATCGGTGATGATACCCGCCAAACTCAATTCTTTATTTACGCAGGCTTCCAGTTGATGTAAATGGCCCAAACTGGCATTACAGAAGGCATCGATCTCGCGTTTAAAATCGTCCAAAGGATGGCCCGAGATATAGATGCCGACCACTTCTTTTTCCTTCCGCAGTTTTTCCATGGTGCCCCAAGTTTCACAGGGCGGTACTACGGGCTCCGGAATCTGTACGTCGCTCGACTCCCCGAACAGACTTACTTGGGCTGAGTTTTCATTCTCTTGGAACTTGGCCCCATATTTAATCACCTTTTCCAAAAAGGTTACCCCATCGCCCTCTTGATGGAAATATTGGGCCCGGTGTACTTGGTCAAAGGAATCGAAGCCGCCTGCCAAAGCCAGGTTTTCAAAGGCTTTTTTATTAGCGGCACGTAAATCGATACGTTTCGACATATCGAAGACCGAGCGGAAAGGCCCGTCTTCTTTTCGGTTATTGACAATGGTTTCTACGGCACCTTTACCCACACCTTTAATGGCACCCATGCCAAAGCGTACGGCACCTTCGTTGTTTACCGCGAACTTGTAATATGATTCATTCACGTCTGGTCCCAATACCTCTAGCCCCATGCGTTTACACTCTTCCATAAAAAAGGTTACCTGCTTAATGTCGTTCATATTGTTCGACAGTACCGCAGCCATATATTCGGCCGGGTAGTGGGCCTTCAGATAGGCGGTTTGATAGGCTACCCAGGCATAGCAGGTAGAGTGCGATTTGTTAAAGGCGTAGGAGGCGAAGGCTTCCCAATCTTTCCAGATTTTCTCCAGCTTCTTTTCGTCGTGTCCGTTCGCTTTGGCCTGGTTTACGAATTTGGGCTTCATTTTGGCCAGAACCGCAATCTGCTTTTTACCCATGGCCTTACGCAATACATCGGCCTCACCTTTGGTAAAATCGGCCAGTTTTTGCGACAACAGCATCACTTGCTCTTGGTAGACCGTAATCCCATAGGTCTCGGCCAAGTATTCTTCCATGGCCGGTAAATCGTATTCTATCTCTTCATCGCCATGTTTCCTTCTAATAAATGATGGAATATACTCCAGCGGTCCTGGGCGATATAAGGCGTTCATGGCGATCAGATCGGCAAAAACCGTAGGTTTTAACTCGCGCATGTATTTCTGCATCCCAGGAGATTCGTATTGGAACACCCCCACCGTTTCACCCCTTTGGAACAAGGCATAAGTTTCTTCGTCGTCTATGGGGAAATTCTCCGGATCTAAATCTATATCGTGCCTGGCCTTGACAATCTTAACGGTATCCTTGATCAGGGTCAGGGTCTTCAACCCCAGGAAATCCATTTTTAGTAGCCCCGCACTTTCTACCACCGAGTTATCGAACTGGGTCACATAGAGGTCCGAATCTTTGGCCAGGGATACCGGTACGAATTTGGTAATATCGTCGGGGGTAATAATAACCCCACAGGCATGTATACCGGTATTACGTACCGAACCTTCCAAGATACGGGCCATGTTCACGGTATCGGCCTCTAGGTCGGCCCCCTCGGCTATGTTCAATAGCTCGTTTATCTTCTCGATTTCCTCCGAACGGAACTTGGCCTTGAGTTCCGCCTCGGTCTTCCCGAAAATCTTGGCCAGTTTCGACATATCGGGAATCAGCTTGGCAATACGATCCGAATCTTGAAGCGGAAGATCCAACACACGCGCCGTATCGCGGATAGACGACTTGGCGGCCATGGTACCATAAGTAATGATCTGGGCCACCTGATTTGCCCCATATTTATTGATCACATACTCCATTACCCTACCCCGGCCTTCGTCGTCGAAGTCGATATCGATATCGGGCATGGATACACGTTCCGGATTCAGGAACCGCTCAAAAAGCAGATCGTACTTTAAAGGGTCTATATTGGTAATGGTGAGACAGTAAGCCACAACCGAACCTGCGGCCGAACCCCTACCCGGCCCTACGGATACGCCCATATTACGGGCCTCGCGGATAAAGTCTTCCACAATCAAAAAGTAGCCTGGGTAACCCGAGTTGGCGATAATCATCAACTCAAAATCGAGACGTTCTTCTATCTCGGGGGTTATCTCGCCATAGCGTACTTTGGCCCCTTCGTAGGTAATGTGGCGCAAATAGGCGTTCTCGCCCCGTTTGCCCCCATCTTCGAGATCTTGTGCGTCTTGGAAACGATCGGGTATGTCGAATTTGGGAAGCAGTACATCACGGGCCAATTCAAAGGGCTCGACTTTAGCGATGACCTCCGAAATATTCAAAATGGCCTCCGGCAGATCCGTAAAGGCCTTTTTCATTTCATCCGAAGACTTGAAATAATACTCTTGGTTCGGCAAGCCGTATCGATAACCGCGTCCACGGCCTATGGGGGTGGCCTGTTTTTCACCATCCTTTACACACAAAAGAATGTCGTGGGCATTAGCCTCGTCCTTAGAAGTATAATAGGTATTGTTGGTGGCCACTAACTTAATATCGTACTTGCGGGCCAAATCGATCAGGGTGGGGTTTACCCGATCTTCGTCCTCCTGTCCGTGTCGCATCAACTCGATGTATAGATCGTCACCGAATTGTTCTTTCCACCACACCAAGGCTTCCTCGGCCTGTTTTTCACCCACGTTCAATACTTTGGAAGGCACCTCGCCATAGAGGTTACCGGTTAGTACCATAACATCTTCCTTGTATTGGGCAATCACCTTCTTATCTATTCGGGGCACATAGTAAAACCCATCGGTATAAGCGATCGAGGCCATTTTGGCCAGGTTATGGTAGCCTTTTTTGTTCTTGGCCAGCATCACGATCTGGTAGCCGTTATCTTTTTGACTTTTGTTGGTATGGTCTTCACAAACAAAAAACTCACAACCTACAATGGCGGTAATTTCTTGTTCGGTAGGCACCTCTCCTTTTTCCAGGGCTTCTTCGTTTCGGGCTTTTACCCCTTTGTTATGGCCGTTCACTTCTTTTACAAAGTGAAATGCGGCCATCATATTCCCATGGTCGGTCAGGGCTACGGCAGGCATTTGAGCTTGGGCAGTGGCCTGAACGAGGTCTTTTATTGAAATAGTCGATTGAAGTACCGAAAACTGGGAATGGTTATGTAAATGGGCGAACTGGGCCGTTTTAAGCTTTTCTAGACTTTCCTTTACATCTACACCCTTACCAGCAGCGCCTTGCTGTTTTGCCTGCCGCTTCCGGATTTTATCACTCTCCTGTTTCAGGTTTAAATGGGTCAACCCGATAACGGCTATAGGTTCTGGGTTGGCCGTTTGGAAATCCGAAAAATAAGTAGGAACTACATCGAGCTGCTCTAAGGTAAATCGCTCCTTACGTACCAGTTCAAAGAAACAACGGGTGGTAGCCTCTACATCAGCAGTAGCGTTGTGGGCCTCACCAAAACCAACACCAAATAGATAATTGTGCAATTCGGTCAGGGTAGGCAACTTAAACTTACCGCCACGTCCGCCCGGAATCTGGCACAAACTAGCCGTTACCTCGGTACAGGTATCCAATATGCCCAACTTGTTCTTATCGCCTTCCTGAAGATCGTCCAAGGCCCAAGTACCCGCTTTGTTACGTTTGGTCTTGAAATTATAAGATTCCAAGTCCAAATCGTGATACCCCAATGTCTCGTAGTTTGGGGTTATACCCATGCGGTGGAATTCCGCCCCCATAACATTGACATCGAAGGTTACATTCTGCCCAACCAAAAACTTGGTTTTGGCTAAAACCGCATTAAAGCGCTCCAGCCCCTCAGCCAAGGGTATACCCTGTTCTTGGGCCAATTCAGTAGAAATACCATGGATCTTCTCCGACTCATACGGAATATTGAAACCATCGGGCTGTACCATAAAGTTGTCGTGCTCCAATACCCGTCCCATATCGTCGTGCAATTGCCAGGCAATTTGTATACAGCGTGGCCAGTTGGCACTATCGGTCATGGGGGCCTTATAGCTCTGTGGTAATCCGGTGGTTTCGGTATCGAAGATCAGGTACATGGGCAAAAATTTTCTTGCGGGTGCAGAAAGGTAAATGTACTTAAAAGTGTTTGCTGGAAAAAACCTACTTTTCAAAAAGGATCAACAATTACCATTCTTTATGGGATAACCCAATAATTTACTTCATATAAAAATATAAGAAACGGGAATTGGATGTACATAAATGCTGCCCTCATATTTCTTAAAGAAACGCCTTCGTTTCAACTATAATGAAATCAACTTCCTTTTACCATTCAACCTAATTTCCTGCATTTCAGCAGCATAACCTAAACATCCAAAAATCAAATTACGTAGGCGTAAAAACCATTTTATGTCGTCTTTTTCTGTCTTTTCAACTTGTTTACAGACCTAGTTTACCCATGAAAACTAAATTCGATTAGTCCTAAATCCAATGCCTATGGCCCTTTTTACCCCTCAAAAAGGTCTTACATCCAAAGCCTCTTATGCCTACAAGGCATGTGTCTACCTTTGCTTAGTTTTTTCAACCATACCTTTAGTCGCTTTTGATACAGTAGACAAAACCTATACTTTAAAAAACGAATTCTCAACCTATTTCGCCCCAGGCGACTTTGACGACGATGGTATTTCCGATATAGACGAAGGCCTAAATTGCAGCCCAATCTACAATCAATCGACTATCACAACCAACAACCCTCCACCTTGTACCAGCGGAATCGACACCAATACCTATATTCGGGTGAACGCCAATTCGGCGGGTTTCGGAGGCACCTGCGATGGGCCTTGGACCTCAACTATGATAGTAACTTTTAACGACCTTGTACCCGGAATACCGGCCACTTATCGGGTTAGCTCTTCCCATGCCGCATGTGGCAATCAAAAACCGATGACGGCAACCTTGACCGGGCCAGACGGTTTTTCGAGGATTACCCAATGTGGGGGCACCATTAACCAAGGGTACGGCAATTGGACCCCGACCTTTACACCAACTTCCACAACGGCAACCTTTACCATTCAAATCAGTATTCCGGGGCCGAACAACCAGACCGGCGGGGATATTTGGGTTAATATAGACGCCCCTAGACAAACCATCTACCCTCAACCACCTCACAGTGCACCTCCTGGGGCTGCCACCTGTACATCTGTAGACACCGATGGTGATGGCATCCCAGATTATCAGGACCTTGACAGTGATAATGATGGTATTTTGGATATCAACGAAACCAATGCAGACACCGATGGCGATGGTATTGGTAATTGGCGTGACCTAGACGCAGATAACGATGGAATTTCCGATCTTATTGAATCGGGCCTGGATGCCCATGTGTTCGACCCTGATTTAAATGGTGTTATAGATGGCCCGCAGTTTGCCGATGCCGACGATGATGGCCTGGCCGAAATCCTAGAAACAGACTACGGCCCCAACCAGAGTATAGTACCGGCCAGTACCGATTCCGATACTATACCAAACTATCTAGATTTAGATAGTGACCAAGACGGCCTGCCCGATGCGCTCGAGGGGGTGACTACAGCCCAATTCCAAACCCATGATGGCAATGTATCTGACAACGATACCGATGGCGATGGCATAATCGATCTTAGAGACCCGAACGATACTAGTGCAGGTGACTTTGGCGGGTTGTTCATACTAGCTGTAGATACCGATAACGACGGTACCCCAGATTATCTAGATCTAGATAGTGACAACGACACCTATCTGGATCAAGATGAAGGTGGAAGTACTATTTCCCAGGTGAGTTACCAAAATCCGAACGGTAATCTTAGCAACCTCCTCAATGACCTTCCCGATGAAATTCCCAATGACAACGAAGTAGGTTTCCGCGAACAATGCCTACCCCAAATAGAACCCGGCACCGACTTTTTAGGCTGTGATGCGTATTACGTACTCCCCGACCTACCCTCCGGCGGTAATTATTTTGACGGCGACCAAGGACAGGGTAACGCGTACTTCCCTGGGGACACTATTACCCAAGACATTAGATTATACATCTACAAAGCCGGCCCACGCCCCGATTGTTACAGTCAAAACGAGCTGAACATCAGTTTTAACCGCTTTACCCAAACCGGACAATTGGGCCCCGATCAAACCATTTGCTCAGGTACCTTGCCCCAAACCTTAACCGCCAGCACGCCTACCATAGCCGAAGGCATCTTAAGTTACCAATGGCAACAAAGTAGTAATGGCACCGATTTTAGTGACATTACTGGAGCCACTGCAGCAGATTACGCCCCAACCAGACCATTTACCAGCGAGCAATGGTTCAGAAGGGTAGACACCTCCATCAAACAAGGCTTGGCCTGTACCCAAACCACCAATTCCCTTCACATAAGCATCATTGACCTACAAGTGGGACAATTCGGTGGGCCGATTGATCTTTGTGTAGGGGAAACGCCTCCTGAACTGACTCCGCTTCAAACCGCTCAAGGTAGTGGTACCTTAACTTTTCAATGGCAACAAAGTAGCGATGGTACCAACTTTTCGGATATTGTAGGAGCAACCACCCCAACTTACCAACCTCCTCTTTTAAACGATAACAACTGGTTTAGAAGAATGGACACCGCCACTACCAATGGAGAAAGTTGTTCGGCACCTACAAACGCCATTCGCATTCGGATCAATCGTATTGAACCCGGCCATATAACCGGCGACCAATTACTTTGTGCCGGTACCACCCCAAACACCCTGAGCCCCGATGTTATGGCTACGTCCACGGGCAACTTAGGCTTTCAATGGGAAGAGAGTCTCAATGGCACTGATTTCATCGCTATACCCAATGCCAATGGGGCCCATTACGATCCACAGGTTTTTAGTGGCGTAAAATATTTCCGCCGTATCGCTAGCTCCGATCTTGATGGTAAAGTCTGTTATGCCGTATCGAATACGGTTACGGTAAGTTACCAAGAACCCATCAACCTTCCGGAAGCCGTAGTCACCCCCTTTAGTTGTGAGCCCGGGGAAAACACCCCCGCCGGAACTACGGTTAGCCTTGATCTAACACAAGTTACCGGAGGAAATGGCAACTATACATTTATTGAATTTATCTGGGACAACCATACCTCGGAAAACACCCTTGACGATATTTCGCTTCAGGTAGGCCCAAGTAACACCTATACCAGCACTAGCCAAGAAGACCAAACCCTTCTTATCCGGGTTCAAGACGAACTCGGCTGCTGGGGCCAGACCCAGGTTAATGTATCGGGGGTTACCCCCTTAACGGCCACGGCCACTATAACCCATGAATTATGCGAAGGATTCAACGATGGCGCCATTTCCCTAAGTATTGAAGGAGGCACCCCACCCTATCGCACCAGCCTAAATAGCAATAACGCAACGGACTTTATCGAAAACCAAACGCTTTTCGAAGGTCTGGTGGGCGCACAACAATATGTGATCTATATACGGGATGCCAAAAATTGTGAAACCGTGGTCTTAGCCGATTTGAATATGCCCGTAAACCTAATGGCCGAACCCCAAATAAGCTATCGCTGCGATACCGGTTCGGGAGTGGCCTTAAACCAGGTTTATTTTCAAGTAGACCCCAGCCTTTTGGACAGAACACTCTTTATTCTCAACGGCGATTACGAATCGGCCAGTCTCGACCCTGTTTTTAACAATCTGGCTCCGGGCGCTTACCAATTGACCATGGCCCACGACAATGGCTGCATTATGGATGGACCCAGTTTTGAAGTACAGGCGTTTGGCGATTTGGCACTAAGTCTAGACACCCAGACCCTAAATACCATTATTGCCGTAGCCAGTGGTGGTAATCCGCCTTACCAATACCGTATGGAAAATGGCGAGTACCAAGACCAGGCCCAATTCCCAATAACGCAAACCGGCACCTATACCCTATGGGTGAGGGATGCCAATGGTTGTGAGGTTGCCGCATCTGTCTACAAAGAGTTTTTACCCGTAGAAATCCCCAATTTCTTTACCCCAAATGGCGACAACAGCAACCAAATCTGGAAACCCACCAATCTTGAGTTATTCCCTGAAGCACGTACGCACATCTACGATCGTTATGGACGTTTATTAAAAATTCTGATCGATCCCGAAGGCTGGGACGGTATTTACGAAGGCGAACAGATGCCGTCGGGCGACTATTGGTACCTGCTCCAAATTCAAAAAGATGCAATAGTATTAGACCCAATTATTGGCAACTTCACCCTCTACCGCTAGGCATAAATAATGGTTTCCTAACTTTTAAAACCGCCTTTCTAGGTATTTTTGAGCAAAAACCAAATATGACCCGCTCGTTTTTCTGTGGTGTAATCGCCCTTCTATGCCTGTATGCTTGCGGACCGAAAAAAGAAAAAACTCCAAAACTGGTAGAGGCTACCGCCCACTTACGTCAAACGGAACTAAAACCGTTTTACCATGGTGTAGCCTCGGGCGACCCGACCCCAAATAGTGTCATTCTATGGACTAGGGTGAGTCCGGACACCCAGCTTAGCGAAATCGAGGTACAATGGGAGCTGGCCCTAGATGCCACATTCACCCAAGTTATCCAAAAAGGTAGTTTTAATACGGATGGCGGGCGCGACTATACCGTAAAAGTCGAAGCTACGGGATTAGAACCCAACACCCATTATTTTTATCGCTTTCATGCCTTGGAAGGCACTTCGAATACTGGTCGCACCAAAACCAGTGGTGATCCTTATTCCCTGCGCTTTGCCGTAGTCAGCTGCAGTAATTACGAGGCAGGTTACTTTAATGCCTATGCCCGAATCGCCGAAGAGCCCGAACTCGATGCCGTTATCCATCTGGGGGATTATATCTATGAATACGGTGTTGGGGTATACGGCGACACCACCATAGGTCGGAAACATATTCCCATTCACGAAATCGTCAGTCTTCAAGATTATCGTGAACGCTATTCGCAATATCGTCTAGACCCCGACCTTAGGAGCGTACATGGCGCCCATCCCTTTATCGCCATTTGGGACGACCACGAAATTACCAACAATGCCTATGTGGATGGGGCCCAAAACCATCAGGCCGAAGAAGGAAAATATAGCGATAGACGTTCGGCCGCCCGAAAGGCCTATTACGAATGGATGCCCATACGCGAACAAAAAGAACACTATAGGAAATTGTCCTATGGCCCCTTGGCCGATGTTCTGATGCTGGACGAAAGATTGGAGGGCCGTACCAAACAAGCCGATAGCTTGGCCGATCCAAGTCTTAATGCCGCAGACCGACAAATGTTGGGAGATACGCAACTAGAGTGGCTTCAAAACGGATTGACCCAATCGGAGGCGCGTTGGAAACTAATCGGTAACCAGGTAACCTTCTCGAAGTTACAATGGGGTTACGATAGTTTCAATACCAATCTCGATGCCTGGGACGGCTATCCGGCCGAACAGCAAAAAGTGGCCGATATCATTACTGAAAACCAATTGGAGAATGTCGTTTTTTTAACTGGCGACACCCACAGGGCTTGGGCTTTTGAAAGCACTATAGACCCCAAGGGCTATAATTCCGAAACCGGAGCGGGTGCCATCGCCATTGAATTGGGCACCACCAGTATTACCTCCGACAATGCCAATGAACGCCAGCCTGGGGTTGATGTTATCCCTCATGAAAAAAAGATAACCGGTGCCCCATTGAACCCCCACCTCAAATATGTAAATTCCAGAGATCATGGGTATCTGCTATTGACCTTAACGGATAGCCTGGCCACTGCCGACTTCAAAGTGGTAAAGACCTTGCGGAAACCAGACCCCCAGATTGTATCGGACACCATGTTCACCATAGTCTCGGGCAGAAATCGGCTATCCCCCGTAAGGGAAAAATAAAACAGGAATCTAGTAGCATTTCAATTTTGAGATTCAGCCTATAAAAAAGCAGGTTTTTTAGGTGGTATTTCCATGTTGAAATGGTATATACTTGCCAAAACCAAGAGAATACGTATATTTGCACCCGCTTTTCACCCGATTATGTTCGGGAAAAGCCCTTAGAGATTCCCGCATTCGCGGGAATGAATTAATAACCAGGGTCGGGCACCCTACATAATTAATGTGATATGCCAGTTAGAATTAGATTACAGAGACACGGTAAAAAAGGAAAACCTTTCTATTGGGTAGTTGCTGCCGATAGCCGTGCCAAAAGGGATGGTAAATTTTTGGAAAAATTGGGAACTTACAACCCAAATACCAACCCTGCTACCATTGACCTAAACGTAGATCAAGCCGTACAATGGTTGGAAAATGGGGCCCAGCCTTCAGATACCGCCAAAAAAATCCTTTCTTACAAAGGCGCTTTAATGAAGCACCACTTGAACGGTGGAGTTCGTAAAGGAGCTTTTAACGAAGAAGAAGCCCAAAAACGTTTTGACGCTTGGTTGGCCGAGAAAGAGAAGTCCGTTGCTTCTAAGGAAGAAGGATTGGCCAAGGAAGCCGAAGCTGCCAAAGCCAAAGCCCTTGCCGCTGAGAAAGAAGTAAACGAAAAGCGTGCCGCTGCCGCTGCCGAAGTTGAGGCTGCCGCTGCTGCTGAAGCTACCGAAGGGGAAGAAGCTGCTGCCGAAGGAGGCGAGGAAGCTACCCAAGAAGAAGAGTAAGCTGCTTTTTGCCAACCCTCATCGCGGGGTTTTAAGACAATCTAAAGTCCTGTTCGGGAAAATGTTTAAGAACCAAGAAACGGTCGAATTTTAAACGTGTGAAAAAAGAAGATTGTTTTTATCTCGGCAAAATCGTTTCAAAATATAGCTTTAAGGGTGAGGTATTGATTAAACTCGATACCGATGAGCCCGAAGCTTACGAAAATATGGAATCAGTTTTTGTTGCCCTTGGCAACCAACTGGTTCCATTTTTTATTACCCAATGTCGGCTACACAAATCAAACCTGCTCCGAGTCCGTTTCGAAGATGTGAACACCGAGACCGATGCAGACCGCATTATGGGGTCCGAACTCTTTTTACCCCTTAGCCTTTTACCAAAACTAGAGGGCGACCGATTCTATTATCACGAAATCATCGGATTTGCCGTTATCGATAAGGTACACGGCCCTATTGGCCAAGTTACCGCGGTTAACGATACCACTTCACAAGCCCTTTTGGAGGTAGAAAAAGACGGAAAGCAGTTGCTTATTCCCATTACCGACGAAATCTTGGTCAAGCTAGACCGGGAACAAAAAAACCTCCAGGTACATTGCCCTGAAGGCCTTGTTGATCTGTATCTCGAATAAAGGCTGGTAGCCTAAACTTGATTTATTCTTTAGCCAAGGTATAGTTTTCCCAAAAGTCAATGGTACCTTGGGAATAGTCGGTTCCACAATGTAGTTCCTCACCTAAGTTTTCGGGCACGGTTACCCGAAAGCCCAAGTCGCTGTAGAAAGCAATACTTTCTTCAATATTCTTCAAGAGGAAATCACCTGTACCATAATCGAAATGGATGTGATGTTTATCTCGAGCTTCGCTGTTGGCTTGCACATCCCATAAAAACCCACCTGAAGCCCTATAGCCACCACAAACTACAAAGGCAGCCGCTTGATAGGTATCCCCAGACCTATGGATGAATTCATTGGTGTAGTAGTGTGAGCCGCCCGACACCGTCTCTACCAATAATTTATCGGCCGGTAAATCGTATTTCTCTATAAAGGCATCCAGTATTACCGAAAGCCCTTCGGTATCCTGCACCTTGGCCCAACTCGGTATCTTTTCTCCGCTCTCGCGGGTCTTGAAGGCGTTGGCCGTAGGCACCACCAGTATAATATTATGGTTTCGGGCATACTCCACCTGGCGGTAGACCGCGCCAAGATGCGGATGTGTTCCCCCATCGCCATGTAGATAGAGTGCCAATTGTTTTGGTTCGCCTTTGGGCAATACAAAAGAAACCTCCATGCCACCCAATTCGGTAATAAAGCCCGGATCTTGGGTCACTTGGGTAAGGAACTCCTCCTTGACCTTGATTTCAACCGCTTGGCCCTGATTATCCCCGGTTTCTTCATCCTTACTACAGCCATAAAGGCCTAGTAGTACCAATACTAAACAGCTAATTCGATTTTTCATAATGTTTGATAAGATTTAGGTGTTTTCATAACGGTCGTTAACCACTACTATTCTTTTGGGCCTCGAAAATTCGACCAATAACACTGTGTCATAAATACACAAAAAACATTATTTACAGACCGACTGCGCTGTTTTTTCTTAAAATCGGCTTATTTAACGACTTGAATTCTTTATATTGAGCCTGTTATAAAACAAACCGCTCAAACACAACTTCAAATAGCCCTGGAAAATGAAAAAGAAAATACTGATAGCCGTATTGTTGGTCTTGGCCCTTGCCGCCTATTTCGTACTTCGCGATACCAGCACCACCATTGATGCAAAAATAGATGTGGCCGCGTTACCCCAAGCCTCGGAAGCCCAACTAGAGGCCATTGCCGAAAGTTTTATTCTGGCCAAAAAAGGCGATGTCATCGAAATACCTGAAGGCTATTACGAATTCAGTACCCAATTGTATTTAGATAAAGTACCCGGGGTAACCATAAAAGGCGCCGGTATGGATAAAACGGTGCTTTCCTTCAAAAACCTGACCGTAGGGGCCGAGGGAATTAAAATCTCTGCCGACAGTGTATTGATCTCTAGCCTTACCGTTCAAGACACACCCGGCGATAACATTAAAATACAGAACAGTAAGGGTGTAACCTTACAAAATGTGCGGACCACCTGGTCGCAGGGTCCGGCCGAAACAAACGGGGGTTATGGCATTTATCCGGTTACCTGCCAAGATGTGCTTATTGAAAACTGTGAGGTTTCCGGTGCCTCAGATGCCGGTATTTATGTAGGTCAATCACGAAACATTGTGGTCCGTAATAACTATGTATTTAACAATGTGGCCGGTATAGAGATTGAAAACTGTATCAATTCCGAAGTCTACAAAAACCTATCGACCCATAATACCGGCGGCATATTGGTTTTTGACCTACCCAGTCTTCCCGCCGGAAACGGACATACCTGCAAAGTCTATGACAACGAAATCATCGAAAACAACTATAAAAACTTTGCTCCCGAAGGCAATATCGTGGGTACGGTTCCCCCAGGGACCGGTATCATCCTTTTGGCCGCCAAAAACGTGGAGATCTACAATAACAAAATCGTAGGACACAAGACCATGGGCACGGCCATAAGTAGCTACCAAACGGTACAAACGCCATGGAACGACGCCAATTACGACCCCTTCACCTATGATGTATACATTCACGACAACAGCTACCACAGCGATGGTTACCGCTTTCCCGATTATTCCAAAGATTTTGGTAAACTGGTCGTATTCTATCTCGGCGCCAAAGCCAAGGATATTGTCTATGATGGAATACTGGATGACAAAAAAGGTACGGATTTGGCCCAAAACCCCATGAACCTATGTATCCAAAACCAAGATGGGGCCAGTTTCGCCATGATCGATGCGGCCAATGATCTGCAAAATATTTCCGACGACCCGGCCCCGTACGATTGTACCCATACCATTAAAACCGATGTTTCCGCCCTACAATAACTTCCTATGCGCTATTACGCCCTACTTTTATTTTACCTACTACTTATTGCCTCCTGTAAACAAGAACCTAAAACAACCGAGGCGCCACAACCAATTGCCCAAAAGTCCGACCCCCAAGCCTTCTTTAAGGACAGTGTTATGATGCAGCCGGAAAAACTGCCCTATAAATCCCTCTCGGAATACGGCTTTTTCTCAGGAGACATCAAAGCTTTGGCCCCAAACCCTGGTGTAATACCCTATGATTTGATCACCCCATTGTTTACGGACTATGCCCATAAAAAACGGTTTATTTGGATGCCCCAAGGGGTACAGGCCAAAATAGGACAAGAAGACAGGGTCTTAGATTTTCCCAAAGGCTCGGTCATTATCAAAAATTTCTACTACCCCAAAGAAGATTTTCGGGCACAACGCATTATGGAAACCCGATTGTTGATCCATGAAGAAGCCGGTTGGCAGGCCTATCCTTATGTATGGAACAACGCCCAAACCGAAGCTCAATTAAAGGTTACCGGTAAAGTTATGCCCATTACTTTTACCAATCCAGACGGTGAAAAACAATCGATTAACTATGTGGTGCCCAATAAAAACCAATGCAAGAACTGCCATAACCGTAAAGATGTGCTCATGCCCATTGGGCCCAAGGTAATGCATCTGAATCGTGACCTGACCTTTGGAGACGGCAGCATGAACCAGTTACAAAAACTGGATTCGGTTGGCTATTTAGCAAACTACAATCCTCAAAAAGCCTATACCAAAGTGGCCCAATGGGACGATGAAGCTGCCGATTTAAACGATAGGGCCAGATCTTATCTCGACATCAATTGTGCCCACTGCCATAATGCCGAAGGATCGGCCAACACCTCTGGACTCTTCCTAGATTACCTAGAAACCGACCCCACGCGAATCGGACTTTGTAAATCGCCCGTGGCTACCGGAAGGGGTAGTGGTGGTCACCAATACGATATAGCACCGGGCAATAGTGACGGGTCTATTTTGAGCTACCGTATGGCCTCGGTACAACCCGACATTATGATGCCCGAGATCGGTCGGGTGTCGGTACATAAAGAAGGGGTTTCCCTCATAAATGCGTGGATTGATGCCATGGTGCCCAATTGCGATTAAGGCCATTTATCGATACGCCATCAAGCCCGCTAAACCTTTTGTAGCTCGCTTTGTCTTTTCGAAGCAGTTGTTGGTTGGATAGTTGGCCAACTTCATTTTGGTTGTACTATCTTAAGGCATTAAAAACTTGGATTATGAAGTTTCCCTTATGGTTAATAGGCTTGGCCCTCGCTCTAATAGGTTGCAAAAACCAATCGAAATCTGATGCACTAAACCCCGAGCGCCCGCCTAACGTAATTATAGTATTTACCGACGACCAAGGCTATAACGATGTGGGGGTTTTTGGAGCCAACGATATTGCCACCCCGCATCTAGACCGTATGGCCGCTAACGGGCTAACCCTTACCAATTTTTACTCGGCCCAAGCCGTTTGTTCTGCCTCTAGGGCCGGACTACTTACCGGATGTTATCCTAACCGGATCGGTATCCATAACGCTTTTATGCCCAACACCCCCATCGGTTTAAACCCAGAGGAAACCACCATGGCCGAAATGCTCAAGTCCATTGGCTATAGCACCGCTATCTTTGGAAAATGGCATTTGGGCGACCAGCCCGAGTTTATGCCCACAAAACAAGGTTTCGATGAATACTTCGGTATACCGTATTCCAACGATATGTGGCCCTTACACCCACAGCAAGGCCCTGTTTTCGATTTTGGCCCTTTACCCCTTTATGAGAATGAAAAGGTAATAGACACTCTTACCGATCAAACCCATTTAACCACCCAAATTACCGAAAAAGGGATCGATTTTATAAAACGGAATAAGGCTAACCCTTTTTTCCTGTACGTGGCGCATCCGCAACCCCATGTGCCTTTGTTCGTCTCAGATAAGTTCAAAGGAAAGTCGGGTCGGGGCTTATATGGCGATGTGATTATGGAAATAGATTGGTCGGTGGGCCAACTTATCCAAACCCTTAAAGAAGAAGGTTTGGAAGACAACACCTTGGTTATTTTCACCTCGGACAATGGCCCATGGCTGGCCTATGGCAACCATGCTGGAAGCGCGTATCCGCTTCGCGAGGGCAAGGGCACCGCATGGGAAGGCGGTCAACGCGAACCTTTTATAGCCCAATTCCCAAAAAGTTTCCCAAAAGGAAAAACCTTAGACCAACCTCTAATGGCCATAGATCTTTTACCAACCATTGCCGAACTGACCGGGGCTCCCCTACCCCAGAAAACCATAGATGGTAAAAGCGCCTTAAGCCTGTTCGAAGGCAGCACCCAAGAATCGCCCCAAGACACCTATTTCTTTTATTATCGGGTAAACGAATTGCATGGCCTGCGCCACAAGAACTGGAAAATGTATTTCCCGCATAAATACCGCACTTTAAATGGCGGCAAAGCTGGCATGGACGGCCAAGCCGGGCGTTATAACTATGTAGATATAGAAGAAGTGGAACTCTATAATTTAGACACCGATGTTTCGGAAAAAAACAATGTCGCCGAACAGCAACCTGAAATCGTGGCAAAAATGACCGCTTTGGCCGAAGAAATGCGCCAAGAACTCGGGGATGCGTTAACCGAACAAAAAGGAACCGGCAATCGCGAACCCGGAAAAATGACCAGCGATAAACCACAATAAAAAAATGGTCGTATCTTGGTAACGAAAGGCAACCCCATATAACCCTTTACCGTTGCCCAATGAAGATACATACCGAAAAAGAACATTTCATACATATGGGCCACCATGCCTTTAGGCTTCGCAAACTCTTCCAAAAAGACCTTGCCAAAGCCAAAGAGTTGTTGGAATTCCTGCCATATGGAGTTTATATTAACGGTAGCGAAAGTGGTCGTTATGACCATATGGACCTCAAGCTTAGGTTAAAGGGCCCAGAGATAGAGGCCTTGGCCGAATTAGGCATGGCCTATTTACCCCAGATAAGTAATTTACATCTACTGGAACTAACCAAAAGGAAGGCCGCCTCTTTTTACCAGACCAATGACAAGCTTGGATCTACTTCTTATTTTCAACAAATATCCATGAATGGGCAAATGGTGTATTTACATACTACAAAACTACACCTAGAGGGCCAATCGTATTTGAACTTGGCCACGCTTTTACCGGAATTAGGGCAAGTGGGCAGGGTGGTCGAAGGCATTCTTTCTTCTCTGAATGAGAACTTGGGAGTATGGCAATACTTTGATACTTTGGGTAAAAAAGAGAAGGTAATCTTTAAACTACTGGCCCAAGGCTTGGATAACCACCAAATTGGTGAACGCCTATTTCTTTCGCACCATACCGTAAATACCCATAGGCGTAACATTTACCAGAAAATGGGTATTCAGAGTATTGGGGAACTGGTTCGAATGGGTACCGCCTTAGAGCTTATTGAATAAAATCACCTTTTAAAATACGTATAGGTTGCGGGTTGCTGGGGGCCATCAGTAGTCATGGTAGTAGTCGTTTGCCAATTCCGCCTATTCCAATAGTACAAGACCCCGGTTTCGGTACCCACCAAAAGTTCAGGCACCCCGTTGCAATCAAAATCAGTCACTTCAGGTCCGTCAGTATGGCCCATTAGGGTTCGAGATACTATCCTACCCATATATTGCAACACGGTTTTATCGCCCTGCTTCCCCATATTCCTCATCCAATCTACCGCCGGTTTAGACGAAAATACTAGGTCTTCGAGCCCATCGCCATCCCAATCGGCCCATTCTATCTTTAATCGGCCATGACTCTTACCGGTACGCTGGTTCAACTGGATCGGACTACCATCGGGAAAAACAAAGCTGCGCTTCGGATGCGACAATACCAATTTCCCATCGACTCTTTTTCTTAGAAAACAAGCCAAATACCCTTCATAGTCCAGCATGACCAAATCTTGCAACCCATCTTGGTTATAGTCCATGATCAAAGGAGAGGTTCGCCATGGGGCCAATAATTCGTTGCCTTCGGAAACCCCTGGAATCCATGCCGGTTTCTGGGGCTGGCCTTCCCAATCGACTAGTAAAGGTTCGGGTGCTGCCAATTTTGCATTTCCCTTCTCACCTTTGTTTTTGATGAATACTATATTTCCATTATGCTCATTTACCAATACATCGGGCAGGCCGTCATTATCCCAATCGCCCACATCTAAAGTGGTATAACCCCAATGCGGATCTTCGGTACCCGGCAAGGCCGTTTCGGCTACCAGTCTAATAGGGCCTTCATTGGTGGTCAAGGATATAGGTCTATCCCATTTCGGGGGAACACCGCCTAGGTTTTTTACAAACAATACATCACCGGCTCCATTACCACTTATAATGTCGTCCAATCCGTCGTCATCCCAATCAAAAACCCTTGGGGCGGCCAAGGCACCCAAATCGAGATAACGGGCCTGTTGTTGTAAAAATAATGGAGCTTCGAATTGGGGCATCCCCTGCTTCAGGTTTCCCGTATTTCGCACCCAAGTAACCTTGCCTTCTTCATCGCCGGCCAAGATATCGAGATGGCCGTCTTGATCAAAATCGACCGTTCGCAATTTAATAGCACCCCCATAAAATGAATAAAACTGTAGCGGTGTTTCCTGTATGGTAATGAGCTTCTGGGCTTTGAACTGCGGCACACCATTTTCTAAAACATCACCTTCAAAATAAGCCAATTGACCAAAAGGGGTAGCTGTTACATAATCGTAATCCCCATCGGCATCAAAATCGCCTAGTGCAATATCGATATGATAGCCCGGTATTTCGAATGAAACATCATCTATAAGTGTTAACGGTTGTGAATAACTTGCTTCAACCGACTCACCTTCATTTTTAAACCACAACAATCGAGGTTTACCATTTTTAGTCTGTGCACATACCAAATCATGCCGGCCATCGGAATCCAAATCTACTTGTAGCCAACTGTTTTTTTGGGTGTCGATGACATACTCGTTTAAATATTTGGGCATACGTTGGCGGTCCCAAAATACGTTTTGGGGCACATCTTTATAGATTATCAATTCGGTCTTGGAGGCATCTGGAGTAATGACATGGGTACGACCAGCTACCTCCGACACGGCAAAAAATTTACCATCGTGCCCTAATCGAAAACGGTCCGACGACACCCTTCCAGCATACCTAAACAATGGAGAAGACAGGGATTTACCAATATTCTCAAAATAATACACCCCAGACTCTACATAACTGCCTGCCTCCGAAACCAATAAATCCATATCACCGTCGCCGTCGAAATCCATTGGCATGGGCACCGATTTAAATCCCACATCGAGATCCACTACCAAATCGGGGTTTTGATAGGCCATCTTTAGCATTTCATAAGAGTTTTCCATGGGCCTGGCCTCCCGCTCCGAGCCACAAGAGATAAAAACCAGCAAACAGCAGACATACACTAACCACTTCATATAAAACAGCTTAAGATTCAAGTCGAAAGGTACATATTGCCCCCAACCCAAACGTATGGAATTTTACCAAGCCTAAATCTTATTTTGCTTATATATGGTCTTCAAGGATAAATTACCATAAATCTAGTATTGCACTTAAACCCGAACACACCTACTTTTACCCTACCTAAATCTACTAGTCCAAGCTTTTGAAATCCGCTTACACCAACACCAAAGCCTCAATGGCTGCCAAACCTCAAACTATGAAATCCCTTTCTCGAGCCTGCCTTATTTGGGTAGGCTTTTTTCTTGCCCCATTACTTACGATCCACGCCCAAGAAGACACGCCCTACCATCGTATGGATGGCTTTTGGATACGACTGACCGAAGATGGCCGGTTTACCAGTCTTTTCTATTTCAAAGGGGACGAAATTCTTGAAATCGTGAACGAAGATGGCGAATTCAAATTTTTCGAAACGACCCGTGATGGTTTGCCAACCGTTAAAAAATCGTTCCAAGTTGGGAACAATGCCGTTTTTATTTGGAGCGCCACCTGCCCTGAAGGTGCTTGTATATGGAGCGAGACCCAAAGTTATCATTTTTCGTTGCTCACCGATACTGAGATGCAAGTACATTGGAACCGGAAAGTAAACAACAAAGACGCTAAAGATTATGGTGGCATAGACTGTTATGGCGAAGGCGGCAGGTGTTTTATTCAAGAACGTGAATTCGTAATGCACAAATACCAAGAAGGCTATCCCATTCCGGCCTTAGAAGGTAAGGACCTAAAATTCAGGACAAGTTTGAAAGAGTGGGCAGACGAATATATAACCCAAAAACGCCCATAAGCATACAGATGATAAAGAAATACCTTACCCTTCTAGCCCTTGTTATCCTTGGACCTTTTTCTTGGGCACAAACCACCCAGGAAGCATTTCAAAAATTCACCGAAGCCGTTTGTGGGCATCTCGATTCTTCTTATGCCAACAAAGCCAAACATGAGATTCGTGACCATCTCAGTGGGGCCATTGGAAAAGCGGTAGCAGACGAAGCCTTGTTCAAGGCGGTCAGGGAAGCATTTGAGACCGAAAACCCAGACCTATCGGAAATGATGGCCCAGAGTAAGTTTGAAAGTGATGTAATGGGCCATATCTATGCCCATTGTGAACTTTATGGCCAACTGGATAATGCCCAGAACAAACTCGCGTATAAATCGGTTAAGTCCATTATAGGCGAGGTATGCCCAAAACTATCTGAGTTGGACGAACTACCACAGTCGGAATGGCTCGACTATGTAAACATAGTTCAAAACGAGGCTATTGAAAGACATATGGATGTGGTGCAAGAAGAATTCGGAACGGTGGGTAATGACCCCTTTTTTGTGGCCCTATACGAAGAAAAGGTAGCCAATTGCCCCAAATACATCGAGGTGGTCGAACTTATGGATAAGTTACAAGCGCAGGAAAGTGACCGCATCAAAAGCAAACGAATGGCCCCATTCGTAACCAGTTATTGCGAATACTTGGGTTCGGGATGGGAAGGTAAATCGAAGACCGAGTTGGAAGCCATTAAAAAACAGGCTATGGAAAAGGCAATGGATGAACATGGTGAATTAATGCAAGACATCATCAGTGCCTTTCGCGAAACTTTCCCCGAAGATGGCGACGAACGCTTTTCCGACACCTTTGAAAGTTACACCAAAAGCCAGTGCGATCGCTATGCAAAGATGCAAGAAGAAGTCTTGGCCGATAACGGAAGTGTTTTGACCCAGGTACAAAACGATCTTTGTCAGCAAATGCAAGCCGAGGAAGACCCGACCAAAATTAGCGAGGCTCGTTTTCTTGAATTGGCCCAAAAATCACTTAACAAATATAATGAGGCCTTAATCGCCGAATATGGCGCCATAGACGACAGCACTTTTATTCAGACCCTGTTTTTAAAGCTGGCCATATATTGTGACGCTTACGAAAAGTACATAGAAAGCCAAACCGACTAAGACCGAATTGGACTACCTTTGCCCCAAAAAACATGGCGGCCTTCCGGTTTAAAGAATTCAGTATAGAACAAGATCAATGTGCCATGAAAGTGGGTACCGACGGGGTACTACTAGGCGCTTGGGCAGGAATAGACCACGAACCCGATAGTATCTTGGATATAGGGGCAGGCACTGGTATCATCGCCTTAATGTTGGCCCAACGAAGCCATGCCGAAACCATCGATGCCCTAGAACTAGACAACGCGGCCTACGAACAATGTGTAGGTAACTTTGAGGCCTCGCCCTGGGCAGACCGACTGTTTTGCTACCATGCCGCCTTGTTGGAGTTCGCCCAAGAAATGGACGAACCCTATGACCTGATCGTTTGCAATCCGCCTTTTTATAGTGAATCGGTTAGCTCGGGCAATACCCAAAGAGACCAAGCCCGGCAAAACGATTCCATGCCCTTTACCCATCTACTAACCGTTGCGGCCCATTTTTTAACCGATACGGGTCGCTTTTGTATGATCGCTCCTTTTAAAGAGGAAAAACAGTTGTTGAAATTGGGGACCTCAACAGGGCTTTATCCGACACGTATATGCAGGGTACGCGGTAATGACCAGTCACCTATAAAAAGAAGCCTTCTCGAATTTGGAAAACAAACCGTGGATGTCGAAACTACGGAATTGACCATAGAAGTTGAAAGACACCAATACACAACCGCTTACAAACAACTGACCCAAGACTTCTATTTAAAAATGTAACATTGCCTCTTTGTTTTGTTATATTTCTTTATCTACCTTTGATTCCCCTTTATAAGTGGTCGTAAGGCAAAGGCCACCCCAGAGGGATTGTATTTTTTTGCCTTTTGAAATTCGAATGGAAGCGGTATAGCGCATTGATTATACCCATACTCCTTGAAAAACATTGAAAAGATGAAACCAGATTTGTTCGAAGCACCCGATTATTACAATATGGACGACTTATTGTCCGAAGAACATAAATTGGTACGCGATGCCGCCCGCCAATGGGTAAAAAGGGATGTGAGTCCGATAATTGAAGATTTTGCACAAAAAGCCGAATTCCCCACCCAGATCTTGAGCGGTTTGGCCGAAATCGGGGCCTTTGGCCCTTATATTCCAGAAGAATATGGTGGCGCAGGTTTAGATCAGATCAGTTACGGACTAATCATGCAAGAGATTGAACGTGGCGATAGTGGGGTGCGCTCTACGGCCTCGGTACAATCTTCTTTGGTTATGTACCCGATATTCGCCTATGGTTCTGAAGAACAAAAACAAAAATACCTACCCAAATTGGCTACTGGGGAAATGATGGGTTGTTTCGGGCTTACCGAGCCAGACCACGGATCGAACCCCAGCGGTATGGTAACGAACTTTAAAGATATGGGCGATCATTATCTATTGAACGGTGCCAAACTCTGGATCTCTAACTCGCCCTTCGCCGATATCGCCGTGGTTTGGGCCAAAAACGAAGCTGGCCGGATCCATGGTTTAATCGTAGAGCGTGGCATGGAAGGTTTCTCAACCCCTGAGACCCACAACAAATGGTCGTTACGTGCCTCGGCAACCGGAGAACTGATCTTCGATAACGTAAAAGTGCCTAAAGAAAACCTATTACCCGGCAAAAATGGTTTGGGTGCGCCACTCGGTTGTTTAGATTCTGCCCGTTATGGTATTGCCTGGGGTGCCATTGGTGCTGCCATGGACTGTTACGATACCGCTTTGCGCTATGCCAAAGAGCGGGTACAGTTTGGTCGACCAATCGCAGCTACCCAATTACAACAAAAGAAATTGGCCGAGATGATTACCGAAATCACCAAAGCCCAATTGTTGGCGCTACGTTTGGGGCAGCTGAAAAATGAAGGAAAGGCTACCTCGGCACAGATATCCATGGCTAAAAGAAATAATGTGGAAATGGCCATAAACATCGCCCGCGAAGCCCGACAGGTTTTAGGGGGCATGGGAATTACCGGCGAATACAGTATTATGCGCCACATGATGAACCTAGAATCGGTGATTACCTACGAAGGTACCCACGACATTCACCTATTGATTACCGGGGCCGATATTACCGGCATGGCTGCTTTTAAATAAGGGGATATCACCTAAAAAAAGCCGTCTATTCCATAAAAAAAACCGCTAGCAAATTACTAGCGGTTTTTTATTGTGGATTTGATAAATACTTAATTGATTATCACAGAAATATCAAAGGGCACTTTATAAGTAGTTCCGTTTTCCTCTAAGAGTACATAACCCTCACCAACATAACGAATGGCATCGTAGGTAGCTTGATCTAATTGACCCGTAAGTACGGTAGACGGATTCTGGAAGAAATTCTGCAATACCTCACTCTCAATTTTAATGGTCGTAACCTGGGCACTTCCTAAATCGCCGTTGAACTTAATTAAAAACTGACGGGCCAAACTACTACTTGATTGCTCGTATAAGGTGGCCGAAGTAATCTCTAGGGTCGGATGAGCAGGATATTCGGGTAAGGTACGGACAACTAATTCCGATTCACCCCAAATTTCACCTTTAAAGCCTACATTGGTCACGGCTTTGATCGTAACCGTATATTCGGTGTCCGGCTCCAAATCCTTTATCGGATAAATGGGGTAGTTAAAGCTATAACTAGGCGTAATACGTTCACCATCTAACCAAACCGAATAGACCGTATCGGTTCCGCCCTCAATACTTTCTTGATCCCAATCGATTTTAAGACTGTTATGTTCCCTGTCGGCCAAACGCACCTCAAACTCGGGGAATTCAGGATACACATAGGTTGTAAAAGTCACCGAACTTTCGCTTTCAGTACCATTAATACTGTCGGCAATAACGGTTATGGTATAAGTTTCACCCTCCACCAAATCATTAAAGACATAAGAAGTTGCGGTATCCGTCAAATATTGCTGAACGATCTCATCGTTTAACTTTATGGTATAGCTAAAGCTGGCTCCATCTGGGGCCTCAGGGGTATCCCAGGCTACTCGTAACAAATAGGGATCATATAGATTGTGAATATCGTAGCCCGGATCTTTTTTAACCTCTAAAGTAAAGGAGGAAGGCGGTGTTCCTAAAGTGCTAAAATTAGCATATTGTTCGGTGGTGACATCGTATTCGCTGCGGGCCAACACTTTTACCACAAAATTCGAAAAAGAATCTAAGGCATCAAATACATATTCGGTTCCGGTAATGTTCGCCTGTACTAATTCGTTGTTCAAATAAATACTATAACTAACTTCAGAGCCATCTGTAGTTGTTGAAGCGGACCAAGTAACGGTGGCCCCAGAATTGGTTACTTCACTAACGGTTATTTCGGGTACTGTAAGTCCGGAAGGTGTCAAAGTCGTAAAACTCTCACTGGCCTTCGCACTTAAACCCTCCCCATCGGTCACGGTCACTTCTACCTTATATTGGGTTTCGGGTACCAAGCCTGTTAGGGTATACGAGGTTTCGCTAATATCGGAAGCTATATAATTCCCGTCTAAACGGATACCATATTTCAAATTTCCGGAATTGGTCGAGGTAGCCGTCCAACTTATGGTAGCTTCATCATAGGCTTCGGTAATCTCTCCAATGGTTATTTCAGGAGGTTCGGACGGTGCGCCATCATCGGTGGTTGAACAACTAAATGCCACGATCAACACAAATAGGGGTAAGATTTTCTTCATGTAGGGAATACTTTGGTAATTTGTTAAAAAACGTGGATTCCCGCTTCGTATTATGCCCGAATCCGTGCTAAAAACCATGCAAAAAAAGGCAGCCCCATTATGTTGTTCACTCTGATGGCATTACCCTCAAAGCATTTTAAAAAAAATCTATAAAAATGATTTAAACCACAATGTAATAAGGTGCCTCAGGGTTTAGATCAATCTACAATCCCCATCTTGTTAAGTAAGAATGAAGCGTTCATGTTTTGGCAAATCCCTGATTTCATAATATAGTCGAAATACAGTTCCCCATTTACGATCTGGGCGTCGAAAAAGTGGTTCTCCACCTCGGCGTATTCGTTTGCAATGTCGCACAAGGATAGATCATGGGTGGCTACTATTCCGGTGGCCCCTGCCTTGACCAAACGCTCTACGAATTTTTTGGATCCAATGGCCTTATCGGTGCTATTCGTGCCTTTTAAGATTTCGTCTAGGATTACAAAATAGCTTTCGGTTTCCAACGCATCTACGATAAACTTTAAACGCTTTAGTTCTGAAAAGAAATAAGATTCCGAATCGGCCAAGGAGTCAGAGGTACGCATACTGGTTATTAGCTTAATAGGACTGTACATGAACCGCTTCGCACGTACAGGCAAGCCCATATTCCCCATAACGATCAAAAGGGATACGGTACGTAGATACGTACTCTTGCCTGCCATATTGGCCCCGGTAACTACAAAAAAGCGATTGGCTTGCATGGTAAAACCATTGGTTACAGCATCTGGCCCCAATAGCGGATGTACCGCAGCCACGGCCTCTAATACCGGGCCATCTTTCCGTATCTCAGGATAGGTATGGTCCGGATGGTTAAAGGCATAATTCGCCAAGCTATTGTAGGCATCAAAATGGGCCAAAACCACGAACCAATCTTTTACATGTTTTCCATTTTGGGCGATCCAAGATTCAATACGCCCTACCTCCCATAAATCCTTAAGGAAAAAACCATTGGTAAACAATCCGATTATTACATTGTTACGTTGATCTAATGCCGATAAATAACGACCGAATTGCTTTAAGGCTTTGGTGGTCGTACCCGCTTCTCCTTCCAATCGCGCTTTGGTTTTTTGTAATAGAGTGCTTTCAAAACCTTGCCTTTCTACCAAGGCCATCAATCTATGGTATTGCTGAAAAACCTGGGCGATTTTTCCGGTATGGGCAGATAGCCTACTCACACGTTTCACATAGATTCCTGTAATGCCCAAGCCTATAAAGAACCAAAATGTTAGTATTCCCCCTGGCACCCATCCCATAAAATAAGTGCTGAGCATTACCACGGAGCCCAGGGAGAATGCTTTTGGAAACCATTTCATTAACCCAGGTAGAAACGGGGTGTAATTGGCCAACCAACCCAGCGTTGTCTTTGTATCAACCTCGGTTTTTATCAACCGACCGGATGCGATGTACTCTTGCCGCCATGTAGCTAAATCTGCCAATTCAGCAATGGCCTGCTGCCTTTCGGTAATAGCTGAGGTTTCATTCGCTTTAAACCACTGGGCCAAAACATGCTTCCCATCCGACAACGTGGTTCGGTTTACATATTGAAAAAGGGAATTATCGCCAAAGAGGTCAATATCTTGAGCATAAACATGATCGGGCTCATGGTATTCATTCCCATTTGGTAAATGATTCCATGCCCCGCATAACACTTCGATTTCGGTCTTATTAATAGTAATTAAAGCCTTTAAATAGTCACGATGGTAGCGTACATCGGTATGTTTGGATATCAAAACCAAGAAGCCCGCAAAGACAAGTACAGCGCCAAAGAACCAATACCCCGACCCTTGAACACCTAGATAAACCATATAGGCTGCCAAAAGAAAAGACAAGCCCCTAGCCGTAGCAAGAAGGGTCAGCTTTTTTTTGGTTTTAAGCAGTTGTTCGGTTTGGCCCGTTAGTTGGGCTTGATAAAAAGATACTGGATCCATAAAGGGGTTTGAACTTAGAGACTGTTTTAAAGCGCCGCCAATTCGGCCTGTAATTTTTTGGGCATTTTCGAAACTACCAAGTCATAGGAATGCTGGGTAAGCTCTTCGACAAGGGTTTTGGGTACCCGCTCGAGAAAAACGGTGTTCCAGTGTTTCTTACTCATATGATAGCCCGGAATAATATCGCCATCGAATTCTTCACGAAGCATTTCAGAACGTTCAGGATCACACTTTAGATTTACTTGGGGCGGAAAGCGCTCCAAGGCTACCAAGGCGAACATTTTACCCATTACCTTGAACACCAAGGTGTGTTCGTCGAAAGGAAAAGTCTCCGTTACCCCCTTTTTCGACAAACAAATTTCGCGAAACAACTCAACATTCATACTTTGGTTTATAAGGTTCTCAATTAGTACACTTTGCCCTCGGCATCGTACACGATGACTTTTTCCCAAAGGTCTTTACAGTTCTCTACAAATGCCTCATGGGCCGGTTCTACTTGGTAGCTTGCCTGATCTTGGGCAGAGGCAAAGGTAACCACCAATTTATAGGAAAAACTATCGTCTACCACCTCTCGTGAAGCTTTAGGCGGCACACCTATAAAATTCGTTTGGGCATATTTAGAATTCTTAAGGAACGTACTTAATTCACGTTCGAATTTTTCACGGTCTTGTGTATTATCGGGTTGTTTCAACCAAAAAAACACGGTATGTACAAAAGTAGGATTGAAATTCGCTTCTTTTTTTTCTTGGCCCAAGGCCGCTGTGGTAATGCTCATAAGGAGTATGGGTAGAATTAGTTTTTTCATCTGTATATTTATTTATCCAATAAAGGATTCTTCTCCGTCTCGGGAATCTCTAAGGCAGAGGTATCTAAAGACCAACCTATGGTAGCCACGATCTGCCCCATAAGGTGCACTGCCCCTATGGCCTCGTTTTTGGCGGACTCCATCAATCCGCTTTGGGGTATTTTCTGCTTAATATGTTCTTTGGCTTCTTGGGTAAGTTGGGTTAAGTCACTGGGCGAAAAACTATTAAACAGACCATTCTTAACATCGTAAAATTTTAATTCGGGTTCTACGGAGAGTATCTGGGGTTCGGGAAAATGGGATAACACTATGGTCTTTTCTTCCCTGTTGGCGAACATTTTTATCTTCTTAAGATCATAACCGATATGTGCCTTGGCATTAATTACAATCAAAGCCTTTTTTTTACTGCTCCAAAGTTTCATAAAACCTTCTTTGGAGTTTTCATAAGTATAGATTTCGGCAAATTCCCCTTCTACCGAAATTAGCTTGCACACCGCCCGCATTTTTTCGAGCAACACCGAACTTTGGTGCTGGGTCAGGTCTTTTTTTTCTTTTTTACGGAAAAGGGTATATAACCAATAAGTAGCCCCGGCCCCTAAGGCCCCGCCAAAAAGAATAAGTATCATACTATCCATAAACCAAAATTATGGTTATTTTTTCACTACAGTAATGCATGTAGAAAGTTCGCCGTATTATTAAGGTTTCTTTTCCTCAGGATTGATAATACCTCATACACATCAAGGTCAGGATTTCTCCTATATAAGACCATTTCCCGAAAAGCCTTTATTGCCTGTCCCGGATTTAAATCGATAATGTCAGTCAGAAAATCATCTGCCCTTTTTGCCTTTAGACCAAATGAGGCCAAATACGATTCAGGGAAATCTTTAATATTCTCGGTTACTATTACATTGGCATTGGTTTTTATGGCAGCGGCCAAAACATGACGGTCTTTAGGGTCTGGAAGCGAAAGGGTTTCAATTAAACCTCCGTAATTTGTAACAAGGGCATCGGGAAAAGCCAAATTTGCACGATTGGTTCTTTTAACAATCTCATGATCATCGACTCCTTTTCTTCGCATTACCGCTACCCACTCATCAAAAATATGTTCACTCCATTTAGGCGTATACAAATCATAATATGCCAACCAAAAAAGTAAATCCCGTATTTCCAATGGATAAATGACATTGGTATCTAGAACACAGATAAAACGAACACTATGAATCATATAAGTTACGTTCCCCGTCGGCTTTCATTATATCTATGATATGCCGTTTTTGGGCCTTTTTCATTTCAGCCTTAAACCTTAAAACATCATCTAACTTAATCCTTCTATGCTTTCCTACCTTAACAAAATCGATTTTACCAGTCTCCAATAATTTAACCAGATGAGGTCGGGAACAACCTAAAATTTCAGCCGCCTTTTGGGTGGTAACCTCCGTGGCAATGGGCACCATGGAAAAAGGAACGCCTTTACCCATGGCTTCCAAGATATCGCCAAGAAGCTTTAATGCGGTAAACGGTATTTTAATACGCTCCTGTGTTTCCTCAATCTCGATTTCCGGATGGTCATTTTCACCACTCAATTGTTTAATTACAGCAGCTAATGCATCGTAAGATGCTATGGCTATCTTTTGTTCGTCCTTTGATGGTTTCGTAATATAATTAGTGGTTTCCATAGTATGAATCACATTTATCTACACAATAATAAACGAAATAAACGAAACTACCTTACATCCAAAATGTTAAACTTATAACGATTACGAGGTCGGTAGTCAAGAAAAGCTACTCAAAACCATACATTACCGGCCTACTCGGACTAGCGTCGTTTTCAAAAGGCGCCACTTGCAGGTTAAGTACATACGTACCATCGGAAATGGTATTGGGTACAAAGACCAGTTCGGTTAAAGTGGCATGTTTTCTGGGCGCTTCATGTATTTGCCAAAAGGCCTTATGGGCCAAAAGGGCGCCCCCATCTTTTTCTTTATCTACCGAGGGAAGGTCTACCAAGAGATGCTGAATACCTTGTTGTACCAAATAAGTCATGGCCTCTTCTAAAATATAGGGCGGATTGCTATGTGAATACTGTTGGCTTAGTTTGTCGTTGGTATTGGGTAGCGTTCTTATAATTAGGGCCTCAGGTTTTTTACGACCCAACACATAACGTAACTGTTCTTTGGATATCACCCAATCATCGCCTTGTTTTTCCGGTGCTACGGTAACTAACAACCCCTTGAAGAAATAGCGTTGAAGACATTGGTTTACCGAGAAAACCTCTTCGGTAATATGCCCAAGACATTCGGTATGGGTACCATGGGCATGCGGATTAAAAGTAATATCGTTAAAGTTAACCGTCCCACCTTGGGCTACACTACCCACATATCCATCGGTCTGGTTGGGTTTAATCGTTGGCGGTGCTTGGTACCAAGCCGTAGGGTTGCCTTCGCCATGCCTAAGGGGAATGGAAATATCCATGGGTTTCGACAAATCGATCTGACATTTTTTACCGCCAAGTACTAGGGTAGCTAACATGGTGTTTTTAATCCAAATGTACGCTAAAAAGATCGCTGGCGATACCATCGGTCAAGAACCTTCCTTGGTCGGTAACCCGTAATCGGCCATTGACCTCTTCTAAAAGTCCGGATTGGATTGGTTTTTTGCTGTCTTCCAAAAGTCTTTGTGTAGTCCCTGTCCCAAACTCATCAGTAATCTCTGCCAAAGAAATACCTTGGGCCAATCGCAGACCGACCATAATCTTTTCATTAAAGCGATCGATAGGGGTCAGTATTTCGGTTTCACTGGGCAATTGCCCTTGTTCAATGGCCTGACAATACTTTATATTGTGGGCCACATTCCAAGATCGGTGTTTGCCGTTGTAGGAATGTGCCGAAGGCCCAATACCCAAATAAGGTTTTCCCGTCCAATAGCCTGTATTGGCTTTGGAATGATAGCCCGGTTTTCCAAAATTGGAGAACTCGTAATTTTCGAATCCGGCCTGTAACAATACTTTTCGGAGTATACGATAATGCTTTTCCGCCGCCGCCTCATTGAGGGGTGCCATTTTACCTTTATCTATAAAACGGGCCAGGGCAGTTTGCGGCTCTACCGTAAGGGCATATGCCGAAATATGGGGAACGTTAAAGGAAAGGGCTTTTTCTATATTGGCCAGCCAACGTTCGGCATCCATTTGGGGCATGCCATAAATAAGATCCAAGGTAATATTATCGAAGAGTTGGGTAGCATAGCTCAGGCATTGCTCGGCTTCCACAGCATTATGGGCACGGTTCATTAGTTTTAGGTCTTGCCCAAAAAACGATTGTACCCCAATACTTAAACGATTGACCCCGATTTGTTTTAGATTTTCCAGTTTTTCCAAACTCAAATCATCGGGATTGGCCTCTACGGTAATCTCTGGGCTGTCACTCAAAGTATAATGCTCATTGACTACATCCATTAAAGCCCTTAACTCCCAAATCTCTAAGATAGAAGGCGTACCTCCTCCGAAATATAGACTTTGCACGGCCTCACCTTTCAGTTCAGCGCTACGAAGGCGAAGCTCTACTTGTAGTGCCCCTAACAAGCGGGACTTATGTTTTAGCGAGGTTGAAAAATGGAAATCGCAATAATGACAGGCTTGCTTACAAAAGGGAATGTGGATATAAATGCCCGCCATTTTATCTGTTTTTCCCTGCAAAATTAAGGGAACCGGATACAAATAAAAAACCGGCGACCCCTCACGATCACCGGTTTTGCTAAGATAATTGAAACTAACTTACTAACGTAAGCTATCCCTCTACCTTGTTGTGTAAGCAAAAGGGATAGCCAATAGCAAGGACATTTTTAATGGTTGGTTAGATAGGCCAAAGCTTCGGAATCGAATCGAAGACGTTTCTGTTTTTGCTTACCATCTTTTTCCATTCCGATCTTAAAACGAATCATATTTCCTTTTCCTTGAATATAATCTATCTCACATTGGCTAGAGGTAAAAGCCCAGCCAGGGTATTCGGTAGCCAATTGTTTACGAAGCGATTTCGGTATGTTGACTCCCTTATACCTTTCCGCACTTTTAACAACATTTCCTTGGTTATCGTAAGTAGCCATAACTTTATGCCCCCCTTCTTCCAGAAGAACGGAATAGGTTAGATGTGGCACTTGTACGCCTTCTTTTGGCTTTTCTGAATCTTCCCAAACCTCATGGGTCCGGATATCAAAATCCGCTACAGTTCTTCTAAATTTACGAATACTAAGAGGTAACATACTGCCTCTAACAGCCGTCAAATAGGATTGGTTTTTTACCACGACTTCGGTGGTAGACGGTTTTACATTTTCAACAGATGTATAGGCAAAAGTTTCTTGGGCTTGGCAAAAATGGCAATAGCCTAAGGCAATAACCAGGCCGAGGAACATTTTCATTTTACACGGGTTTATAGGTTCTAGTTTTGCATTCCGTTTTCACGGACAAAGGCCGGCATAGGTTCTTGTCAACAACACCCAAATGTACTGAGCCTAAGCAGAGAAGTCACATTTTTGCGATAGACAAATAATAGACAACGGCCATATTGAAGTCAATAAAACCAGTAATAAGCCCAGATTCCCGTTCAAGTAAATCTTCACATACTAACCTAAAAAATAGTGTATATGATAGCTATTTAACCCCTAAGTAAATAATAATCTTTGACTAAGCGACCGCTCACCTCGATTGAAATCGAATGACCTAACCTATTCTATCGCCATTCTGCTTTACAAAAGCGGCCCAACCCGAATAATTTTTGCCTACCTCTACCCTACCTTGGTTGTAGAAATGGCAAACGGCCGCAGCCAAACCGTCGGTGGCATCGAGGTTTTTGGGCAAGGTTTTCAGTTGCAATAGATTCTGAAGCATTTTGGCTACTTGTTCCTTACTGGCATTACCATTACCGGTAATGGCCATTTTGATCTTTTTGGGCATATATTCGGTTATAGGCACCTGTTTAGAGAGTCCGGCTGCCATAGCAACCCCCTGTGCCCTTCCCAATTTAAGCATAGACTGCACGTTTTTTCCAAAAAATGGGGCCTCAATGGCAATCTCATCCGGATGATAGGTATCAATCAGCTCTATGGTGCGCTCAAAAATGAGCTTAAGCTTGGTATAGGGGTCTTTGTATTTCTGAAGTAGCAACTCGTTCATTTGCAAAAACTCCAAGTTTTGGCCGGATACCTTTATAATCCCAAAACCCATTATGGTGGTTCCCGGATCAATTCCCATTATAATCTTTTCATTCATTGCTGCCATGCTGCCTCGTATTCACCACCAAAGGTAAGCTGAACTTGGCACTTACCGGTATTCCTTTTTTAATAGCGGGTTGAATTCTGGGTAATACCTTAAGACTCTGTTCTACAATTCCGTCGAATTCAGGCACCTCATCGGTAATACGTGCATTGGTTTCCAACTTTAGTAAGGAGACCGTTCCTACGGAATCTACTTTAAATATTACGGTAAGGGTATCATGTACGTTTTCGGTTACCAAAAACTCATAATGGGAGAAGGATTCTGAAAGATGTGCCAATAAAGTTTGCTCAAAACAGACTTTTTGTTCGGTTTTTGGGGCCAATTCATCACAGGCTTCAAAAAGTGGATATTGATCTACCGAATCTAGATTTAAACGCAACAATTCGGCCACTACTTGTTCATGGACCCGTTTTTCCTTTGATACAAAATAATGGCATCCCGTGGCCCACATAAGCCCGGCCAAGCAAATACCTTTATACACTGCCCTAAGGTTCATAAGGGAAATGTACGCTTTTTTAGGCAGATGGCTGTCTTAGTCACTCATCTAGCTGGGCCTCCCAACCTATATCAATGTACTCCCAGTCAATTTCTTCCCCCGAGATATGAACGACCATAAAGCCTTCCTCGTCATAATGTATCCCATTATTCTTTCGGGATCCTCTACGCCAACTAGGCCGGCCTGCCAAAGACCCACCGGTCAAGAAACGGGTTTTGCCGTGTAGTTCAATGTCTTCGATCCAATGCAAATGCCCTTGAAGTACCAATCGCAAATTATGTTTCTCGAACAAACGCAAGACGGCCTGTCCATTTTCAATCCATAAATTATTAGGGGTAGTGGGCACCCCGCGCCCATAGCGCTGCGGGTGGGTCGTTAAAAAGGGAATATGGGTTACCAAAACCAAAGACATATCATGTGGAGTTTTTAGAGCCAATTGGGCCAGCCATTCAAATTGCTTATCATCTACCTTGCCTATATACTTACCATTACCTTTCATTATCGAGTTTACGGAAATAAAACGCCAGCCTTTATGGTCAAAACTATGGTAGGTTGGCCCCATATAACGTTCGTACAGACCGTAATAATAATCGGGATGATCTTCGGACACATCGCTTTCGGGATAAATGCCATACAATTCATGGTTGCCAATGGTGTTCTTTACGGGTACCTGGATCTGTTCTGACATTTTTAGGTAATCTTGAAAGAGTTGATTGGAACGCACCGAATCGCCCCGTAATACATCATAAACCAAGTCACCCCCGGTAACCACCATATCTATTTCTAGGGCGTTTATACTATCAATGGCCTTTTTAAACGCTTTTTGGGCACCACGTTCGGGTTGTAGATGGATATCGGTCAAAAATGCAAATGAGAAACCTGTGGTACGCTGCGCAGTTCCTAGATAAAGAATACCCATGAAAGCAAGGCAGCACCATTTTAGTCGTATAGTTTTCATTAGAAAAAAGTTTGGTGGTCGGAAAGATAGATTACAAAAATCCAATGGATATTACCAAAAGATTAAAACCATGGGGACATATGGAATTCTTCATAAATCCATAGGCTACGATTAGCTTTTATGAGCTATTATATTTTTCGATAAAAAGAAAAGACTGCTTGGTCGGCTTCCTTATAATTACACATCAAATTATATGGTTTTTATACACAATAGTTAGTGTTAGGCAACATACTTTTGAGGGGAAACCCCCTATGATGTTAATTCGTCTTCGTAACATCCGGACTGGGTAAGACGCACAACCAAACCTTTTCGTGGATTTTTAGATCAAGCTTTTTTTGTAGTACCGTTCCCAAGGGGTTTCGACGCCAACCAACCCGTCGAAACCTCAGCAGGAATGGGCTTTTAGCGAACCGGCGGCCTCCCGCCCGGCAGGAAGAATTATATACCAAACCAAGTAATCAAATTATTGTTTCTTTTAAAAAACAGTTCCCTATGCTATCTCCCTATTTGAAAAAAGGGAAAATTTTATTTTTTCTTTTTTCGTTTTTATCCTTTAGCGTTATTCACGCCCAATCATCGGATTTGATTCTTATTGAACAATCCTTAGAAAACAAAGATCAAATTCTAAGCAAATTGCCAGAAGATGCAAAAATACTTTTGGTGGCTTCTGACCAAAATGGTTGGACTCTTTTGAGAGAGTATCTTTATCAAAACCCGAATACAGAACAAATCCATCTGTTTGCCAAAATACAAGGGCAAGAATTGATTTTAGGTCAAAACCGGTACAACAAGACAAGTTTAGAGGCCGAACCTGAAATGGCTATGTTAGAAGGTGCCTACCAAACTGCGCCATTTAAATTACTGATATACCACTGTTCAGCCAACCTAACCCACCCTCTCCAGGCTTTAATTAGTCCTTTAAGTAATATCGGTGCCTTCGATGTAGGGCTTTCTACCCAGTGCAACGATATGGTATCAGACAACTTTATCTTTGGCCCTACTTCTAGATCAAAATCTACGGTCAATTCCATTTTAAACTAATCACCATGAATAGAAAAATCAGCTTATTAGGAATTCTAATATTTCTGTTTTCATATGCAACCGTATTAGGCCAGGTAAACATGACGGTTACCCAAGGCCCTAATATTGATGTTATGGTTACCGTAGGAACAGCCAACGTTAGCCTTCTCACTTTTGAAGACGACCTTGAAACCGCATTAAATAACCAAGGTATTCCTTTAGGGAAGCTAAGGGTAGAAGCCTTTGAAAGAACCACCATCTCTTCTGATCAAGCAGATGCCAGCGATATATTCAACAGTTGGAACAAAATGGATTTTGATGGTACCGAACCTCCGAATCGCGCTCGAAATAGTGGAAATTATACCGGGGATTTCTTTTCCTTTGATTCCAACACCAACCAAGTATCAGCAGATTATGTTAGTCGGAGGGGAAGTGTTTATGGCGTAGCCATGTACGACCCAACCGGAAACATCTCCAATGGTATTATTTCATCGACTTTCGGACTTAACGGGGCTCCAGGACAACATGCCGAGGTGGGGTTTATTTTCCGTAAAAAAGACAATGATAATTTCTATGCGTATATCATAGACAACCATACGTACTGTGGAAACCTTCAAAACTATGCCAATGGCGATGGCTACCCAGCCGAAGCCATTATTAAGGTCGAGAATGGGGTAAAAACCATCATGGCCGTTAACACCAATAGTACTAGAAGCGGCACGGCCCCTTACGGTTGGGATGGCAACCGTGGCGATATGTTCGCAGCCTATTACGACGGTCAGGTTATCGACTTTAAAATTGAAATGAACGATGACACCATAAAAATTTCCAGAAAAGGTGGTGGTGGCGATGCCGGAACCGATTGGATTGAAGTGTTCAATATTACCGATACCACCCATGATTCTGGAAGTTATGGTTTTTATGTTCATGAGCAATCTGGTGCCTATTTCCAAAATATTGCTATTGAAAAAAGAAAGCTAAGAGCTTTTAAAAACGTACTTCAAGAACCGCAATGGCGTAATAGTGCCATGCGATTTAACGTAAATCTAGATGATCTTGAAGTAGCAGATTTTAACAATGACACGGATCTTTCGGAAATTTTGACCCGTACGATCAACGAAGACATTCACTACATTGGCTGGGGTACCAATACCAATCAGGCCCAGTTCGAACGTTTTGTATCTCAGAACAACAATAAGGGAACCTTTGTAAATCGAAGCCAAGACAATTATTCGTCATGGATCAATGCCTTGGCCCAGTACATAGCCAGCCAGTATCAAACCGGTACCGTAACCGCCGGAGACTATTTTATCGCAGGCACCTCGGTTGAGATCAATGTTACCCCGCCAGAAATGAAAACCAATACGGCAAACGCAAGTTATCCGAATGGGCGCTGGAAAATCGATCACAATGAAAGCTTCTTCCCCAACGATGCCGGCAAAGTATCTTGGCACGACCAATACTTGGAAGATGTTCCCACTTTGTACGAAAAACCGGGGGAATACACCTTTAGTTTTCAAGACCAGCCAACCACACCGACCAAGCTGTTCTTTCACAGAAGACCTATGGCGCGCTTTACGTTTAATGCCGGTACAGGAGCCATAACCAATGAGTCCTTCGATTTAGACGGAGGAGCAAACAATGGTATTGCCCAATCGGTTTGGAAATGGAAACAAGTCGATGCCAATTCAGAAAACAATTGGAATACGGGGGCTTTTAACTACGCCAGTGCACCAAATGGAGAGTATTTGGTTATGTTGGAAGTACAGGATCATCAAGGTGTTTGGAGTGCCCCCTATTCTATTTTTGTCGAAAAAACGGGCGCTGCACCAACCGGTTCAGATCTTCCCGTGGCTCAATTTACCATGCAACCCGATGAAATGAAAACCTATACGGGCGACAGTATGACCGCTTCCATAATAGACAACTCATACGATCCCTATGGTAGAACCATTGACCAAACCGAATGGACCGTTACCAAACAAACCGTAGACAATAATGGCGATTTAATCGAAACCCAAATTTATACCGGGGCCACAGCCATGACCGATTTCTCTGGTCAAAATACGGAAAGTGCCGATTACTTGGTCCAGTTACGGGTTCGGACAAATACCGGTATCTGGTCGGATCCTTATACTAGAACCTTAACGATCAACCACGATCCTACGCCCCCAACCATTACCGCTTTGCCGGCCGATGGCAGCGTAACTACCAACGATGACATTCAAATAACGGTTAAAGACAACTTTGGAGGAAGTGGATTCGACGTGCATCGCTATCATTTGAGTGCTAATAGTTCACCAGCCGCCAACGATTCGGGCGAATGGAGCTCTTGGAACAATACCAGCAACCCAACATACGCTTTCAGATCCGGGGGTAACGGACAATATATCCATATACAAGGAAGGGATATAGCAGGAAATGTAAAAACATCTTCTTTCGGCCCTTTTAACGTAACCCTGATTTTAGGTGCCGAAGACGACCTTGTCTTAACTAATGAAGACACGGTTACGGCACCAGTCAACGTACTTTTCAACGATGCCTATGATACCAGTGGTACACCCACAGTGAGTATTGTAAGCCAAGGCTCCAAAGGTAACGCTATTGTAAATGGAAGTAACGAGGTTGTTTATACCCCCAATGCCAACGAAAACGGCACAGATACCATTACATATAGAATAGAACAAGCAGGCAGTAGTGCCCAGGCCCAGATAACCGTTTCCATCGAAGCCGTAGATGATCCACCGGTAAGTAACGACGATACTTTTAGTGTAGACGAAGGTGCTAGCTTGAACGAAAATGTGGCTACCAACGATGTAGAACCCGATGGAGACACCTTAGTTTATCATTTGGTAAGCAACCCATCTAATGCAGCTAATTTCACCTTTAACAACGATGGTACCTTTAGTTATGAACACGATGACTCGGAAACCCTTTCCGATAGTTTTACCTATAACTTTGAAGATGCCAACAGCTTTTCTTCAAACGCAACGGTAAGCCTTACCATAAACCCATTAAACGATCTGCCAACAGGGGCCGATGCCTCTTTTGATGCGATTGAGAACATCACCTTTACCGTAGGTAGTTCTCCGTTCAACTTTACCGATGTAGATCCTGGCGATACATTAAAAGGTATACGCATCGTAAGTATCCCCGATAGCGGAAACCTAACCGATACCAATACCTTGGGCAATGGTGCCGTTGTAACCAATCTAGCCAACCTTAGATACGTGCCTGCCACCGATGCCTTTGGAGCGGCCCTAACCAGCTTTACCTTTAAGGTTATCGACCAAGTCGACGGCGAAAGCACCGCTACCTATACCATGACCATTAATATATTGGAAGATACTGATGGTGATGGCGATCCAGACACTACCGATACCGATGACGATGATGACGGTACCCCCGATGTAGACGATGCCTTCCCGAAGGATGACCAAGAGGATACCGATACCGATGGCGATGGTACAGGCGATAATGCCGATACCGATGACGATGATGACGGTACTCCAGATGTAGACGATGCTTTCCCGAAGGATGACCAAGAAGATACCGATACCGATGGTGATGGTACAGGCGACAATGCCGATACCGATGACGATGATGACGGTACCCCAGATGTAGACGATGCCTTCCCGAAGGATGACCAAGAGGATACCGATACCGATGGCGATGGAACCGGTGACAATGCCGATACCGATGATGATAACGATGGTACCCCCGATGTAGACGATGCTTTCCCGAAGGATGACCAAGAGGATACCGATACCGATGGTGATGGTACCGGAGACAATGCCGATACCGATGACGATGATGACGGTACTCCAGATGTAGACGATGCCTTCCCGAAGGATGACCAAGAGGATACCGATACCGATGGCGATGGTACAGGCGACAATGCCGATACCGATGACGATAACGACGGAACTCCAGATGTAGACGATGCCTTCCCGAAGGATGACCAAGAGGATACCGATACCGATGGCGATGGCACCGGCGACAATGCCGATACCGATGACGATAACGACGGAACTCCAGATGTAGACGATGCCTTCCCGAAGGATGACCAAGAAGATACCGATACCGATGGCGATGGTACAGGCGACAATGCCGATACCGATGACGATGATGACGGTACCCCGGATAGCGAGGATGCCTTCCCGAAGGACGACCAAGAAGATACCGATACCGATGGCGATGGTACAGGCGACAATGCCGATACCGATGACGATAATGACGGTACGCCGGATAGCGAAGATGCCTTCCCGAAGGATGACCAAGAGGATACCGATACCGATGGCGATGGTACAGGCGATAATGCCGATACAGATGACGATGATGACGGCACTCCCGATGAGGACGATGCCTTCCCGAAGGATGATCAAGAAGATACCGATACCGATGGTGATGGTACAGGCGACAATGCCGATACAGATGACGATAATGACGGTACTCCCGATATAGATGATGCCTTCCCTAAGGATGACCAAGAGGATACCGATACCGATGGCGATGGTACAGGCGATAATGCCGATACAGATGACGATGATGACGGCACTCCCGATGAGGACGATGCCTTCCCGAAGGACGACCAAGAAGATACCGACACCGATGGTGATGGTACCGGCGACAATGCCGATACCGATGATGATAACGACGGTACTCCCGATGTAGATGATGCCTTCCCTAAGGATGACCAAGAAGATACCGATACCGATGGCGATGGAACCGGTGATAATGCCGATACCGATGACGATAATGACGGTACTCCCGATGTAGATGATGCCTTCCCGAAGGATGACCAAGAAGATACCGATACCGATGGTGATGGAACTGGCGATAATGCCGATTCCGACGACGATAACGATGGTACATCGGATAGCGAGGATGCCTTCCCGAAGGATGATCAGGAGGATACCGATACCGATGGCGATGGAACCGGCGACAATGCCGATACCGACGACGATAACGATGGTACATCGGATAGCGAGGATGCCTTCCCGAAGGATGATCAAGAAGATACCGATACCGATGGCGATGGTACTGGCGACAATGCCGATACCGACGACGATAACGATGGCACATCGGATAGCGAGGATGCCTTCCCGAAGGATGATCAGGAGGATACTGATACCGATGGCGATGGCACCGGTGACAATGCCGATAACGATGATGATAACGACGGTACCCCGGATAGCGAAGATGCCTTCCCGAAGGATGACCAAGAAGATACCGATACCGATGGCGATGGAACCGGTGACAATGCCGATACCGATGATGATAACGATGGTACGCCGGACAGCGACGATGCCTTCCCTCTGGATGCCTCTGAAGATGCCGACGCTGACAATGACGGAACCGGTGATAATGCCGATACGGACGACGATAACGATGGTACTACCGATACCGACACCGATGGGGATAATGTAGGGGATAACGTAGATACCGACGATGACAACGATGGGGTTCCGGATGCTGAGGATGCCTTCCCATTGGATCCCAACGAACATCTCGACACCGATGGTGATGGAACCGGTGATAATGCCGATGCCGACGACGATAACGATGGCTATTCCGATGAAATCGAAATTACCCATGGTACCGATTCCAAAGATCCCGACAGTAACCCCTTGGATACCGACAAGGACGGACAACCCGATAGCGTAGACAACGACGATGATAACGATGGTGTGGCAGATAGTTTGGACGATTTCCCCTTACAAAAGGAACCCAGCCTAAAACCGGCCGAGGCCTTTACGCCCAACGGCGATGGGGTAAACGACTTCTGGGTAATCCCTGGGCTAGACAACTATCCCAATGCCAAAGTTTCGGTCTATAACCGATGGGGACATCAAGTGTTCTCCAAGATCAACTATCGTGGCGACTGGAACGGCACCTTTGAAGGCAAATCCGATAAACTGCCCGCTGGGTCCTACCTCTATGTCATTGAACTCGGACAAGGTAAGGCCCCACAACAGGGATGGCTATTCATTAATTACTAAACCATAACCATGAAAACCAAACATTTCGCCTTTGGCATACTCTATATCCTGACCACCTGGATCATCAGGGCGCAGCAGGACACCAACTATAGTTTCTATAACTATAATATGAACCTGGTCAACCCCGCCTATGCCGGGGTAGACCAACAGACCAAACTCGGACTCAACCTACGTAGCCAATGGGCCAGCGTTCAAGGGGCACCGGAGACCCAAAGCCTTTTCTTTGGCATGCCCGTGGGCAACAACCTTGGGGTGGGCGTCAGCCTGATCAACGACAAGACCTTTGTCGAGGACCAACTGAACATCAATGCCGATTTCTCGTACAAATTACAACTAGGGGCCGCCCATGAGATCTATTTCGGGCTCAAGGCCGGTATACACTCCTACGATGTAAATACCGACGGGTTACAGGTATACGACGTGGTACCCGATCCCTCGCTTACCGACCTAAGTGGCAGACTCACCCCCAACGTAGGTGTGGGGGCCCTGTTGAAGCACGACGATTACTTTGTAAGCTTTTCGGTTCCCAAACTGCTTAAACCCGACAGGGTAGAGTTCCAAGACGGTCAGGCCCGTATGGGTATTGATCGAATACATATGTACCTATCGGCAGGTTATGAATTCTACCTTAGCCCCGCGCTTACCCTTAGGCCTACCACCATGGTAAGGCATGTAGAGAACGCACCCCTATCGGTAGATCTGACACCGGTATTGCAGATCAATGAAAAATTCGACCTCGGTCTTTCGTACCGTTGGGACGAGAGCATGGCTTTTCTGTTCGTGTTCAAGACCGACTGGCTACAGGCAGGCTATGCCTACGAATCGGCATTCGAAAGTCCGGTTCGCAATGCCGAGAACGGCACCCATGAACTGTTGTTTAACATCACTTTTTAGATAAGAACCTCTTTAAGTTCTTCAAGACCTATATAATTCTGTGTTTATTTTGGAAGATGGCAGGAATACCCGTTATGCTGTGGGAGCGTAGCGGGGTTCCTCATTTATAACCCTTTTCAAAATTCAAAATGGAAGATTTCTTGGCCCTGATGATTATCACAGCCGGGAAAACCCTAACCTAAGGCCAAAAAAGCCCTGCATTTCATTTAGGCACTGTACCTCGAAACCCCCACGTACACATTACCGGGCATAAATAAAGCCCCTGCCTTTCTTCAAGACCTTGTACCTTGGGCGGCCTAGGGATCTCGGTGAACCCACTTCCCTCGACATAAAAAAAGCCACGCAATTCTGCCGAGCCATGTACCTTGTGTGGCCCCGAAGCATCGGGGGAACCCACACTTTAGTTTAACCCATAAAAAAACCGCAATCCCGCCGAGTCTTGTACCGTGAATGGCCCAAGAATCTCGGGGAATCCAATCCTTTTGACATAAAAAAGCCACAGATAGCCGCGAAGCTTTGTACCTTGGGTGGCCCCGAAACATCGAGGGAACCCTCACTCCAATTTGGCCCATAAAAAAACCTCGCAAAAGCGAGGTTTAAAGTACCTTGGGTGGGAATCGAACCCACACTCCAAAGGAACTGGATTTTGAATCCAGCGCGTCTACCAATTCCGCCACCAAGGCAACTGGGAGTGCAAAAGTAACCATGTTTTTTTATTTGCAAAACAAAAAAGGGAATAAATTGCGACCCCATCCCAAATAAATGTCTACATTTGCACGGCCTTTCAAAGAAAGGATGGTCGTTAAGATACCCAACAACAATCGATTAAGATGTCTTACAGAGTCCCGGAACCTAAATTTTTTGGCTGTACACAGAGTATGGTCTTAGCTGAAAAAATCGCCATGGCCTACGGTGTTACCCTAGGTAAAGTGAAATTTTCCCGCTATAGCGATGGTGAATTCCAGCCTTCTTTTGAAGAGTCGGTTCGTGGGGCCCGTATCTTTATCATCGGGTCTACCAATCCGAGTTCCGAAAACCTTATGGAAATGTTGTTGATGCTCGATGCGGCCAAAAGGGCTTCTGCACGACATATTACCGCCGTTTTACCTTATTTTGGTTGGGCGCGTCAAGACCGTAAAGACAAACCCCGTGTACCGATTGCTGCCAAAATGGTGGCGAAAATGCTGGAAACCGCTGGGGCTACACGTATCATTACCATGGATTTGCATGCCGATCAAATCCAAGGGTTCTTTGAAAAGCCCGTCGATCATTTATTTGCCTCCACCCTTTTTCTTCCCTATTTAAAGAAATTGGAATTGGATAACCTGACCATAGCATCGCCCGATATGGGGGGATCTAAAAGGGCCTATGCTTATGCCAAGGCTCTGGAGTCTGATGTGGTTATCTGTTACAAACAACGCGCCAAGGCCAATGTGATTTCACATATGGAACTGATTGGCGATGTGCAAGGTAAAAATGTGGTTTTGGTAGACGATATGGTAGATACCGCTGGTACCTTGACCAAGGCTGCCGACCTTATGATGGAAAGGGGCGCCTTAAGTGTTAGGGCGATTACCACCCACGCCTTGTTATCGGGTGAGGCCTATGAGCGTATCGAAAATTCACAACTAAAAGAACTGATCGTAACCGACTCCATTCCGTTACGAAAAGAAAGCGATAAAATAGAAGTATTGAGCTGTGCCAACCTCTTTGCCGATGTTATGCATAGGGTACACAACAACACCTCGATCAGCTCTAAATTTTTAATGTAAATTAATTCACATAAATAGACAAATGAAGTCAATTACAATCAAAGGATCCGTAAGAGAAAGCGTGGGCAAAAAGGCAACTAAGGCCCTACGTAATGCTGAAATGGTCCCTTGCGTGTTATACGGAGGGGAAAAGCCAATGCACTTTTCAGCACCTGAACTAGCTTTTAAAAGCTTGGTGTACACCCCAAACGCGCATACCGTTGTCGTTGATTTGGATAATGGCGAAAAGATCAATGCCGTTTTGCAAGACATTCAGTTCCACCCAGTAACCGACCGTATCTTGCACATCGACTTTTACCAATTGTTCGATGACAAGGCCGTTACCATGGATATTCCTGTTATTTTGGAAGGTAACTCTCCAGGGGTTATGAACGGTGGTAACATGATCTTTAGAAAGCGCAAGCTTAGTGTTAAGGCCCTACCAGGTCAATTGCCAGACAATATCAAAGTTGATATTTCCGAGTTAAAGATAGGTGGTAAAGTGTATGTTGCCGATGTAAAAAGCGAAGACTACACTTTCCTTCACCCAGACAACACCGTAATCGTACAGGTGAAAACCTCTAGGAATGCCGTGGCGCAGACCGATGAAGAAGAAGAGGAAACCGAAGCTGCTGCCGAATAAGCAGAAATCGTATAGTTTTAAAAGCATCCCGCCCGAAAGGGTTTTGGGATGCTTTTGTATTTTTGGCCCAAACCGTATGTAACCCCTCCGAAGACCGACCCACTTTTGGGCCCCGGAAGGCAACCAATACCGAAGCTTATGGGCATTTGGAAAAGACTATTTGGCAAACCTAAAACACTACTTACCGAAAACGACCCCATGAAAAAATTCTTGATCGTTGGCCTCGGCAATATCGGGGCCGAATATGCAGAAACCCGACACAATATCGGCTTCAAGGTACTCGACCAATTGGCAAAAAAGGAAGACTTGAGCTTTGCCACCCAAAAACTAGGCGACCTCACCACTTTTAAAATAAAAGGAAGAACCGCATTGTTACTTAAGCCCAGCACCTATATGAACCGTAGCGGCAAGGCCATTAAATTTTGGTTGGACAAGGAGAAAATCCCCATGGAAAACCTCTTAGTCATTACCGACGACATCAACCTACCTTTTGGTACCATTCGCATTAAGGGTAAAGGAAGCGATGGGGGCCATAACGGACTTAAAGACACCCAACTTTTCTTGAACACTACCAAATACAACCGATTTAGGTTTGGCGTGGGGGCCGATTTTAGCCAAGGAAGACAGGTAGACTATGTTTTAGGCGCCTGGAACCCTGAAGAGGAAGCAGCCATTCCAGAACGCCTTGAACGGGCCTCTGAAGTGATAAAATCATTTATGTTGGCCGGTATGGCCCGTACCATGAACCAGTATAACAATACCTGACTTGTAAGGACGAGGTTCGAAGTACGAAGTTGGAGGTACGAGGAATGTATGAGGTTCGAAGTTTGTACTTCACAAAAGAAACCTTAAACATTGTAAACCAGACAACCTATCTAATTCACTCGGAACTCGAAAACAGCCGATTTAGACTTGTTACCTGCCGAGTCTTTGGTCTGTACCTGCCAAAAATAAGTTGTGCCGGTATTAACAACGGCCTTATACTCTACCGCGTTAGGCCCAATGGCAACCAGAAGGTTTTGGGGTGGGTCTTGGGTATCAAGAAACACATCCAACCCTATTATATCGTTATCAACATCCCCAGCTTTCCAACGCAATATAACCTCATTATTGGCATCGCGGCTCACTGCACTACCCGATTTAGGATAAACGGCACTGGCCGGAAATGGTATCCGATTCTCGGTAACCGCTCCTTCATTGAAGAAAAACCATTTTTCACTAATAGCCGTTTCCGTGACCTCTTGATTTTTTGAAGTAACCGTCCACTCGTAGCCAGCCCCTTTTTTAAGATCCAAACTAGCCGAGGTGGTTGAGACCGTGGTTTTCTGGGTATCGAAATTATTTTGAAGGTTGGTAACCACCAACTCGTAAGAATCGGTATTGGCGGCCGTATTCCATTGAAAAGTTACCCTTGAGGTAATGTCGGAAACATCCTCACCCGTAGTACACTCCGAATTAGAAGCCGGAAACACAAGCGTCGCTGCAGATGGTGGTTGTGGCGGTGGTGGGTCGTCTTTACCACACCCAAAGGCCAAAAGCACCAATACCATGTATATTTTTACCTTATGTCTTATCATTGCCTTACCACTTTAAATAGCTTATCAACCAATTCCGATTTAACCTTTACCACATACATCCCTTTGGGTAAATGGCCCATGGGCAAAGGCAAGGCCAGACTTTCTGCCGTCATTTCCTTGGAAAGGACCAACTTGCCCGAAAGTGCATATACCTGAACCATTACCTTACCGGTACCGGAAGGCCCGAACAAGGTTGTGGCATCGGAAACGGGATTGGGTGCCAAAATAGGCTCCGTACCCTTAAAATAGGCCTTTTCAAATATGCCCTGGCAACTTAGGTCGGTATGCACCTTAACCAAGTTATAACCATCTTTTAAAGCCACCACTGCTTCTTTTCCACTGATTTCGGAAACGACCTGGCCATTCAACGAAATATAATAAATACCCGCCCCATCGAGCTGTAGGTCAAGGGTGCCCCCGTCCGCACTTAAATTGGTCAGTACACTTAACTCTTCGGGTTGGGTAACCACCAGTTCGAAACAACTGGCCTCGTAGGTATCGGCCCCATTGGTACCCGTGATACACAAGGTATAGGTACCTGCATTCAATTGATCCAAGTTTACCGTCTGGGTAAAATCGGTCTGGGTCGTATTGCCGTCCAAACTTAGACTGGCCGTATAGGCCATAGCGCTTGCTGCCTGTATACTAATGGCTCCATTATTAGCCGAAAAACAGGTTTCATTAGACACATTGATCGTAAAATGATCGTTGGCATAACGGAAGACCTGACAGCCATTTACATCGACCTCGGCACCATCAGGGGTACCTAAACAAAGATCATCGCCATTATCCAAAACCCCATCGTTATCGGCATCGGGCGCCAATTCGCCTTCTACACAAAACTGCAACCCAAAACCATTCAAGGCACCCCCATCATTGGTTTCTTGATCTTTTACCTCCAGCACCCAAGTACCTTTGGTAAGCTCGCCCTGCAAGACCGATAACAAACCACTCGGTTTTACCTCCCCACTAATGGCCGGGTTGTCAGAACATACGATATCCAACCCACTATCGGTGAATACCGCATTAACATCAGCCGCTTCCGGGCAATTGCCGTTTAACAAGGTTACCTGGGTTCCTATGGGGGATGTAAGGGTTATCAAGAGGTCGGCCACATAGGTGTGATCGAGATCCACGGTTACCTTGATATCGGATATGGGCAGGTTCTGGGCAACATTCACATACGAACGAACCGTTGGGGTTCCGGTGGGCCTTATGGTCAGGGGTAAATCGGAAGCACTGTTCTGAAAACAACTGATTACAATGGTAGTAAACGTATTGGCGGCACCGAAAACCCCTTCCCCACAAGCGTTTTTGGGCTTGACCCGCCAAAAATATTGGGTCTGGGCCTCTAATTCATTGGGGGAATAAAAAGAGACATTAACGGTTTCTTCAGCGACCAAATCGGTAAAGGCCGCATCTTTGGCCAATTGCACCTCGTATTCCGTATAAATGGGATTGGCTTCCCATTCCAATCTTGGCAAAAGGGACACATCGGTGGCATTATCTGCCGGTAATAGTAGGTTAACATCACTAAAATTGGCGTCGAGCACCTTAATTTGTATGGGAATCTCTTCGGTAACCGTTGCCGATACGGCTCTTACGGTAATATCGTATACCCCAGGAGTCACATTTACAGTATTGCCCAAAGTTAGATTTACGGGCGTATTGGTCGTGTTGGCCATGGCCGGACTAAAGACGGCACTCATATTGGCCGGAAGCCCTACTACCTCAAAATTACTGGTCTCCGAAAAACCACTACCGGTTACATAATTGAAAGAAACCACAATATCGTCGGGCTGGCAACTCTCATGTGCCAAGGCATCGAACTCCAGGGTTACCGCTGCTTCGTTTATTACGAAATCGGCGGCATTGACCGCTAAAAATATACCGTTATGCGCCTTGACCATAAATCGGGCCTGGGTAGCGGCCATCCCAGGTAATTGTACTTGGTACGAACCGTTATTGGGCACATTGGAGGCCAATTGGGTATCAAAGGTCTGACCACCATCCAAGGACAAATAAATATCTACCCCACTGGTATTGACCTGACCTTGATCGGTACCGGCCACATCCCATTGTACCACGACCAAATCACCGGTATCAAAGCTTGTGGCCTCTGACTGTGAGCTTACCCGAAACGGACCGGCATTGGCATCTACGGTTACTACGACTTGGTCGCCTACCACCTGACCCCCTCCAGCAGCGTTATCGCGCAAGGTCACGGAGAAATCGAACTCCCGGGCTATGGTTGAAACCGTTTCCCAAGCCGTCCCTACCCCGGGATCGGTTTGGTTGAGTTCGCCCGCCAAGATGCGTTCCATTTTAGGAAAATACCGTTGCGGGGAAGTATTGGGCGGCAGTGATCTGAAATTGGCCCCTGCCGTGTTCTCGGGCCCAAAGGCCGATTTGGGCACCAAACCACTATTGATCTGTTCCCAAGTATAGGTAAGTACATCTCCTGAATCTATATCACTGCCCGTAGCCGTTAACACAAAGGCGGTTCCGGCCGGAATGGTATGATCGGTACCCCCATTGACCAGGGGCGGGTTATTAGTCAAAGGCGTAGTTTGGGCACAACTGGTGGTCGCCAAATAATCGGTCATTTGAGAGATGGAGACATAATGGAAATAGTCGTCGCCATTCGGGGCCACGTCGTGGCCACCGGTAATTCCGGCATAACCCATAATAGTGGAACCACTACCGGGCTCTACCTGAACCCCGGTACCTTCCGAATCGAAAGACCAGGTATGGTTGGCACCGAACTGATGTCCCAGCTCATGGGCAAAGAAATCGATATCGAAAATATCGCCTTGGGGCGAAGAGCCCGAAGTATAGGCACTTCCTTTTTTACCATCTTGACAAATAGAACCGATAAATCCGGCATTACCATCGTCAGAACCTTGAAGCAACACTTGACCTACATCATAATTATCGGCACCGATTTTTTCATCGATCGTGTTTTGGGCCGCATTATTGTAGGGCGAAGTCGTATACGGATCGGTACCCGCATCGGTATAGATCAATTGGTCGTTGTTGGCTACGAGTTCCAAGCGTACGGCCAAATCGGTCTCAAACACCTCGTTTACCCGGGTAAGGGTGGTATTTATGGCCGCCATGGCCCCTGCCACGGTACCCCCATGAAAAGTGGTATATTCCCCAGAGGCAGAAAGTGCGATCCTATAGGTACGTAAGGTTTGGTCATCTACCTTGGCACCACTCTCGCCTTTTTTACGGCCCAAGCTTGCATTTTTTTGAAATGCCTTGGAGGCCGTGGTCTTACACACAAAACCATCGGACCTAAGGCTTTTTGCTTCCCGGTCATAGAGCACATAGGTGCCGGGTACGGAACCCATTTTGGCCACGAAGGTGTTTTTATCTTGGCTAACATCTATGATCATGGCATCCAATCCCGAAGGGGAAACACTGAAGCGTACCCGTTTTCCAGAACCATCCAGAGCCCATCCGGAATAGGATCGGATCTGCGGGAATTTGGCCTGCAATTCGGGGGCCATAACCGAGGTTTCGCGGACAGAAAAACGCTGGAGTACCCCAGCCATATCCGGAAACTCTACAACCGTTGTCGCCTTAGACCCACGGGTGGTCCTTAAATGGGTTACGAATGCTTGTTCGTCGAGCTGATACACTTGCCCTTCGGACAATTGAAGTTTCATTTTTACCGCTTCATCTTGCCCTCCCAAACTGCGTAGGTTCTGCCAAGGCACCGATTGGGCTTGGATCATTAAAACCATAAAAAAGAGAGATGAAAATAATACGGTACGTAATTTTTCTTGCATAAGTCTGGTTTATGACCGGTTCTCAAATGTAATATTAATATACTAGGCTTCCTATTGATAACAATTATTTTAACCATCACCCTACCCCATCGCAAGAATGGGCCCCAGCCCGGTTTAACTCATTTTAGCATCGCTACATACCCGCGAATACGGAAATTGCCATACCTTTGCCCACAAAGACGGTTACTTTAATATAGCCCGGTGAGAACGGTTAACAACATTTCCCAATACGACAAAAAAAAACCTACGGCCATTACCATTGGCACTTTCGACGGGGTACATATTGGACACCAAAAGATATTGGAACGCCTCATAAATGATGCCAAAACTAAAGATAGGGCCTCGGCGGTACTTACCTTCTTTCCGCATCCGCGTATGGTGTTACAGCAAGATTCCGACATTAAATTACTGAATACCTTAGCCGAAAAGCAGCAAATACTGGAGCGTATGGGCTTGGATTTTCTAATCGTTCACCCCTTTACCAAAGCCTTTTCACGACTTACCGCCACCGAATACGTACGCGATGTTTTGGTGAACGGGCTTCAGGCCAAAAAGGTCACCATTGGGTACGACCATAGGTTTGGGCGCAACCGTACGGCGGACATCAATGATCTGGTCGGTTTTGGCGATATGTACGACTTTGAGGTGGAACAGATAGATGCCCAGGAAATCGATGCGGTAAGCATTAGTTCCACCAAAATACGTAGGGCCCTTTCTGAAGGTGATATTCGAACGGCCAACACTTATCTAGGATATCCGTACATGCTTAGCGGCACCATTCGAAAAGGTAAGGGCATAGGCAGGCAACTGGCCTTTCCGACGGCCAATATCGAAATTGCGGAATCCTACAAACTCATTCCGCGCAACGGGGCCTACGTAGTACGTTCCACCATCGATGGCAATACCGTGTTCGGTATGATGAATATCGGTACCAACCCCACGGTAAAGCCCGATAACCCACAGACCATAGAAGTACATTATTTAGACCTGGATCGCGATCTTTACGACTGCGATGTTCAGGTAGAACTACTCCATTGGCTTAGGGAAGAACAAAAATTCGACTCGGTCGATCTTCTAAAGGAACAGTTACATGCCGATAGGGCCAAGGCCCGAAGCCTGATCGCCGACCTATGATCCGAAATTTCCTATTTAAGCCCATAGACAATACCCCCTTGTTGGTTTTCAGGGTGTTTTTTGGCATTTTGGTCGCCTTGGAGTGTTATGGGGCCATCTTAACCGGATGGGTACGCCGCACCTTGGTAGCACCCCAGTTCACCTTTACCTTTATCGGGTTCGAGTGGTTGGCGCCCTTGGCCGGCCCACAGATGTATGTTTATTTTCTTATTATGGGATCGCTTGGGGTCTGTATCGCCTTGGGGTATCGCTATAGGATAACCTCCTTGTTGTTCGCCTTCATGTGGACCGGCGTTTACCTGCTGCAAAAAACCTCATACAACAACCATTATTACCTTTTGGTATTGCTCTCGTTTATGATGGCCTTGGTACCCGCCCACCATGGGCTTTCGCTCGATGCCAAAAGAAACCCGGCCATAAACAAAACCCAAATGTTCGCCTTGTACAAATGGCTTATCGTGGGTCAAGTATTTATTGTGTTTACTTATGGGGCCATTGCAAAAATGTACCCCGATTGGCTAGACCTTACCTTTATCAAAATACTAATGCAGGGCAAGAAAAACCTACCCATAATCGGCGCCTGGTTGCAGTACCCTTGGGCCCATAAGATTATGTGTTGGTATGGTATTTTGTTCGACCTATTGGTGATTCCCGCCTTGCTTTATGGACCCACTCGAAAACTGGCCTTTATCAGCGCGATTTTCTTCCACCTCTTTAACTCCATTGTGTTCCAGGTGGGAATTTTCCCTTACCTCTCGCTGGCCTTTAGCCTGTTCTTTTTCGAACCCCGCACCATTAGAAAACTATTTGCCAAAAACCGGAAGGCCTTTGCCCCCATTGCCGTAGCAGCCCCAAAAAACGCCCAGCTTTTCATGGGCTTCGTTGGACTCTATTTTCTAATTCAGATAGGCCTCCCCTTACGTCACCATTATTGGCCCGGCGATGTACTCTGGACCGAAGAAGGCCATCGTATGAGCTGGCGTATGATGCTACGTAGCAAATACGGTAGTACGCAGTTCAGGATATTTGATAACCAGACCCAAGAAGCCCTAACGCACAAACCGCTAGACCATCTTACCCAAAAACAATGGCGTAGGGTAAAGACCTACCCCGACTTTATGTGGCAATACGCCCAATATCTAAAAAAGCACTACGCCCAACAAGGCCTGGATGTGGCGATATATGTCGATAGTAAACTCAGTGTAAACGGACGTTTGGCCAAGCCCTATATCGATCCTTATACCGATTTGACCGCGGTATCCTGGAAGCACTTGGCACACAACGAATGGATTTTGGACGAAGAAAAGACCACCGCCGCTTCCAAACCAAACGGAAAGCACTAAATTTGCCCCTTAAATACAAAGCGCATGTTACAATTACAGCACATTCGTGAAAACAAAGACGCGATTGTGGAAGCCCTTCAAAAAAGGAATTTGGAGGCTGGCCCACTTTTGGAAAAGGTAATGCAATGGGACGAAACCCGGCGTTCGGTGCAGACCGAATTGGATAATACCCAGGCCGAGTCCAATAAGCTTTCGAAAGAAATCGGCATGCTCTTTAAATCTGGGAAGCCCCAAGAGGCCAATGCCCTAAAAGAACAGACCGCCACCTTAAAGGAACGTGGCAAGCGCCTATCGGAAGACCTGAACAAGGCCGCTTCGAAACTGCAAGAGCTGTTGTACCAAATACCAAACGTACCCCATGCCACTGTGCCTGCCGGAAATAGTGAGGACGATAACGAAGAGATCTATCGCGAAGGGGACATTCCTACCTTGTTCGAAGGTGCCCTCCCCCATTGGGAACTGGCCCAGAAATACGATCTGATCGATTTTGAACTCGGCGCCAAGATCAGCGGGGCCGGTTTTCCGGTATATAAAGGAAAAGGGGCCAAACTACAACGCGCCTTGATCTCGTATTTTTTGGACAAGAATACCGCCGCCGGTTATACCGAACTACAAGTACCCTTGATGATCAATGAAGCCTCGGGTTATGGTACCGGCCAATTACCCGATAAAGAAGGGCAGATGTACCATGTAACGGCCGACGACCTGTATTTGATTCCTACCTCAGAGGTTCCCGTTACCAATATTTATCGCGACCGTATCCTTACCGAAAAGGACTTCCCTATAAAACACACCGCCTTCACCCCTTGTTTTAGGAGGGAAGCCGGAAGCTACGGGGCCCACGTACGCGGATTGAACCGCCTGCACCAATTTGATAAGGTAGAGATCGTACGGGTAGAAAAACCAGAAAACTCCTATGACGCCCTAGACGATATGGTTGCCCATGTAAAGGGTATTATGCAAGAGTTGAAGCTACCCTATCGCATCTTACGCTTATGTGGTGGCGATTTGGGCTTTACCTCGGCCCTAACCTTCGATTTTGAATTGTTTTCTACCGCACAGGACCGCTGGTTGGAAATCAGTTCGGTCTCCAATTTCGAAACTTTTCAGGCCAACCGTCTTAAACTTAGGTTTAGCGATGCCAATGGCAAAAAACAATTGGCCCATACCCTAAACGGTAGTTCATTGGCCCTGCCACGGGTACTGGCCGGAATATTGGAAAACTACCAAACCCCCGATAGTATACAAATACCGGAGGTTTTGGTGCCCTATACCGGATTCGACCGTATCGATTAACAATATACCTAGACAATAAAAACGATGAGGCCCGGACATGCTCCGGGCCTTTCTTTGTAATAACCTTAACATAGTTTTCGTTCTACAATGGTATATTTGGATAAAGCAAGCTTGTGAAGTATTGGCCATTGGTATTGTTCTTTTTGATAACGTCCCAGCTCATGGGACAAGACGATTTTTTGGCCAAGCAATACGTAAAAGAGGGCAACTTTGAAAAGGCAGTGGTCTTTTACGAGCGGCTCACCAAAAAGCAACCCAATAGACACGATTATACCGAAGGCCTTATACAATGCTACCAACAATTGGAACGCTACCAAGAATCGGAAGCCTTGTTAAAAGGACTTTTGGAGCGCCCCAGGCCCTATCCGGCCTTTCATATTGAATTGGGGTACAATTATGCCTTACAAAACAAACAGCAAGAAGCCGAGGCCCAATACCAATTGGCCGTAAACGCCGTAAGGCAACGCCCGAACCATGGGTACGGACTCGGGGTGCGTTTCCAGAAATATGCCTTATTAGATTGGGCGCTTCAGGCCTACCAATTGGCCATGGAAGGCAACCCAGACTTAGACTACAACCTTCAAATGGCACGTATTTATGGAGAACAGGGACATATTGGCCAAATGTACGATAGCTACCTTCAGCTTTTGGAAAACGGAAAAACCTCCCAGGCCAAGGTTTTGCGCCAAATCGAAGGCTTTATCAACGACGACCCCGAAAACGGGAACAACCAGCTCTTGCGAAAGTCTATCTTAAAACGGCTTCAAAAAGACCCCAACCCACTCTGGAACGAATTACTCTCATGGCTTTTTGTACAACAGAACCAATTCAAACAAGCCTTTATTCAAGAAAAGGCCCTTTACAAACGTAGTTCTGAAAAATCATTGGCCCGCATAGAGAATTTGGGTCGGCACAGTTTTTCCGTTAAGGAATTTGCCATCGCCCATGACATTTTCGAATTCATGGCCAAAGAAGCCAATGACGTGCCTACCACCCTTAGGGCCCAACTAACCCTGCTCCAAATAGACGGCATCCAAAACGGGGACAAAAGTATAGCCAAGCGTGCCGATCAATTCGAGAAAATGATGGCCACCTATGGCTACCAAGCCGCCACCCTGGATCTGCAATTGGCCTATGCCAAATTCCTGACCTTTACCCAAGACAAACCCGAGCTGGCCTCAAGAATCTTAAAAAAATGTTTGAAGTTACCACTAGACCGCTACACAAAGGCCAAGGTTAAAATGGGATTGGGCGACATTCTAGTATATGACCAACGTTTTAATCAGGCCCTAATACAGTATTCGCAAGTGCAGAAAAACCTGAAAAACGATGTCATGGGTCAAAATGCCCGGTTTAAGGTGGCCCAAACCAGTTTTTATAAAGGCGATTTCGATTGGGCCTTGGAACAACTTAAGGTGCTACGGGGCTCGGCCTCACAGCTCATAGCCAACGACGCCATGCAACTTAGTCTTTTAATTTCGGACAATGTGTTTATGGACTCTACCCAAACGGCCCTAAAAACCTATGCCCGTGCCGACCTTTTGGCGTACCAGAACGAAAATGACAAGGCCATTGTCTTGCTACAGACCATCATGGACGAACACCAAGGTAAATCCATCGAAGATGAAGCCCTGTTAAAACAAGCTAAGCTATACGAAATGCAAGGGAAATTTGACCAAGCCCGCCTAAACTATATGAAAATTGCGGAATTCTTCCCTTGGGATATTTTGGCCGATGATGCCAACTATGCCCTCGGCCAATTATATGAACACCAGCTTAAGGACACCGAAAAAGCCAAAGCCTGTTACGAAAAGATAATTTACGACTACCAAGACAGCTATTATTTTCCCCTAGCCCGAAAGCATTTTAGACGATTACGGGGCGACTTGGTCAATTGACCCTACCTAAAAGTATTCCCTCCGTTTCTCGCTTAGAATGCCGACCTTTGCATTTACATCCAACCGCATGGATCGCTAAACCCATTTATGCCCAAGCTCTTAGAGCCTATTTAAATTTTGTTTTGAGAATTTGTTATAGGCCATTTTATTGCCAATTGAGGCGTGAAAAACGGAGTTTGGCAGCGCCAAATGAGTATTTTCATAACAAAAAGTGGTGATAAAAGAGCCATAACAAAACTGAAGGATAAAACTTAAACAGGTTCTTAATAGCCCGGCTTTTTGCAACTTTTGACTTTTGACAAATATGTACATATACAACGTTACCATTAACATAGACGACAGCGTACACGACCAGTGGCTAGACTGGATGCGTAAGACCCATATACCCGATATGTTGGGTACGGGCAAATTTTCCGAAGCCAAAATGTGTAAGGTATTGGTAGAGGAAGATATGGGTGGTACCACTTATTCCGTTCAATACCGCACCAAAAACAAAGCCACCTTAGAGCGGTACTATGTAGAAGATGCACCAAGGTTACGGCAAGAGGGGCTAAAGCTTTTCGCCGATAAGTTCGTGGCCTTTCGTACCGAGCTCGAAATCATAGACGAGCAATAGGTCAAGTTTAACAAGGGTCGCAGGACGAAGTTGGAAACACGAAGTTTTCAGCTATTCCTAAAGTGCCCCATAGTTTTACCCTCGATGTTCGAGCCATGGGATATAAGAAAAAACACAAATCCTTTAAAAAGAAGCCTACGGGTGACCGCACCTTCGAAAAAGACCCTGTGAAGGCCAAAAAGCATTTGGGCCAGCATTTTCTGAAAGATGAAGGTATCGCCAAACGTATTGCCGACACGCTAAGCCTCGATGGGTATCGCAAGGTGTTGGAAATCGGCCCTGGTACCGGGGTACTTACCAAATATCTTCTCGAACAAGAGATAGACTTGCTGGCATTAGATCTTGACACCGAATCCATCGCTTACCTTAAACAGTTCTTTGTTCTGGAAAAAGGCAAGGATTTTCACCCCAAAAGTAGTTTCCAAGTTTTGGAAGCCGATTTCCTTAAGGAAGACCTCCGTACCCATTTTGGGCAAGAACCTTTTGCCATAACCGGGAATTTCCCTTATAACATCTCTACCCAGATCGTGTTTAAAATGCTCGATTATAAAGAACAGGTGCCCGAGTTTACAGGCATGTTCCAAAAAGAGGTGGCGCAACGTATATGTGCTCCGCATGGCAATAAAACCTATGGCATACTCTCGGTATTGACCCAAGCCTATTACGAGGCCGAATACCTGTTTACCGTACTACCTAGCGTATTTTCGCCCCCACCGAAGGTAGATTCTGGGGTATTACGTTTAAAAAGGCGCGACAATCTGGACATCGGTTGTGACCCCAAGCGATTTACCCAAGTGGTAAAGCTGGCCTTTAACCAACGTAGAAAGACGCTTCGTAACAGTTTAAAAACCTTGGGCCTCCCTAAAAGTCTCACAGAAGATACTATCTTTGACCGGCGTCCGGAACAGATATCCGTTCCGGAATTCATCGCCTTGGTCAAGAAGATAGAAGATGGTACCGTTTAAACTCAGCAAAGAACTCATCAGTGAGATCCAGACGCTCATCGTAGCGCGTCAGGACGGGCAGTTACAGGCTATGCTCGAAGATGTGCACTATGCCGATGTGGCCGAGATCGTTAATGGTATCGACCATATTAAACAGGCCACTTACCTAATCAAATTACTCGATAGCGATAAAACCTCCGATGTACTTACCGAACTCGACGACGATCTAAGGGAAGCCATTTTAAAAAGGCTATCGGTCAAAGAAATCGCCGATGAGCTCGAGGAACTCGATACGGATGATGCTGCCGATATCGTGGCCGAACTGCCACCGGAACGGGCCAAAAAGGTAATCTCGCATATTGAAGATAAGGAGCACGCCAAAGATATCATAGAACTGCTCCGTTACGATGAAGACACCGCGGGTGGACTTATGGCCAAAGAGTTGGTGCAGGTAAACGAGAATTGGAACGTGCTTACCTGTGTCAAGGAAATGCGGGCCCAAGCTGAAAACGTTACCCGGGTACACAGCATCTATGTGGTTGACGACGAAGGCAGGCTTAAAGGGCGCTTATCCCTAAAAGACCTATTGACCACCTCTACCAAAACCCATATCAAAGACGTCTATATCTCCAACGTAGACTATGTAGATGTGAACACCAAAGATGAGGAAGTGGCCAAAGTAATGTCTAAGTATGACTTGGAGGCCATACCCGTAGTTGATGAGATGGGCCGTCTGGTAGGCCGCATTACCATTGACGATATCGTAGACGTAATTAAGGAAGAAGCCGAAAAAGATTATCAGTTGGCGGCAGGTATCTCGCAAGACGTAGAGGCCGATGACAGCATTTTGGAACTCACCCGGGCCCGATTGCCCTGGTTGATCTTAGGCCTATTCGGGGGCTTGGGGGCCGTATTCATTATGCAGGATTACGAAGAGTTTATGAGTAATCCCGAATTGCAGGATCTATTCTTCTTTACCCCCTTAATTGCGGCTATGGCCGGAAACGTTGGGGTACAGTCTTCGGCCATTATCGTACAAGGTCTGGCCAACGACATCGTAAAAGGTAGCCTCTGGAACCGCTTATTGAAAGAGGTAGGCCTTAGTCTGATCAACGGCTTGGCCTTGGCCGTATTGGTATTGGCTTTTGGGTATATCATGAACTACGACATCAGTTTTAGCCTCACGGTTGCCGTAGCCTTGATCTGTGTGATCATCGTAGCGGCCTTGATCGGCACCTTCGTTCCCATTGTACTAGATAAAAGAGGTATAGATCCCGCTATCGCCACCGGGCCGTTCATTACCACCAGCAACGACATTTTCGGTATTTTCCTTTTCTTTTATATTGCTAAACTGATCTTACATTTTTAAAGGCATAATCTTAGTATACAAAGAATAAGACACCTTATAAATCCCCTTGGTCATGACTCCGATTTCCCTTCTCGATAAACATGCCGGGTTTACCAAAACCTGGCATCCCCACCGTATTGCTAAAGTCAACGACATGCAAGTGTTATTGGCCAAACTGCAGGGCGAATTCGTTTGGCATAGCCATGCCGAAGAAGACGAACTCTTCCAAGTTTTAAAAGGTACCCTGTATATGCAGTTCCGCGATCGTACCGAAGTCGTGCGCGAAGGCGAATTGATCGTGGTACCCAAAGGGGTGGAACATTGCCCCATGACCCAAAATGATGAAGTTGTAGAGGTCATGCTTTTCGAAAAAATGGGTATTGCCCATACCGGGGAAGTACAACACGAGAAAACCGTAACCGATTATCCTGAGATCTGATCTATGCGCGTACTTCATTTAGATACCAATCATGAGTGCCTTTGGGAGGGCTTGGCCCAATTGGGTTGTTCCAACGAAGCCGATTATACCGGAAACCGGGAAGCCATCTTGAATAAAATAGCCGCCTACGAAGGAATAATTATCCGCAGTCGGCTTCGCTTGGACCGTGAATTCTTAGACCGGGCCAAAAACCTTAGATTTATAGGTCGTGTTGGGGCCGGACTCGAGAATATAGATACCGCATATGCGGCCGAAAAAGGTGTTTTTCTAGCCTCGGCCCCAGAGGGAAACCGCAATGCCGTTGGGGAACATACCTTGGGTATGCTTTTAGCCTTGTTCAACAAACTACATACCGCCGACCAAGAAGTCCGCCAAGGGATTTGGGAACGCGAAGGCAACCGTGGCTTAGAGCTCGATGGCAAAACCGTGGGCATTATCGGCTATGGTAATATGGGCAAGGCCTTTGCCAAAAAACTACAGGGTTTTGATGTTGATGTACTCTGTTACGATATTTTGGATGGCGTTGGCGATGAAATGGCCAAGCAAGTCTCCCTTTCGGAGTTTCAGGAAAAAATAGATGTACTCAGTTTACATACCCCCCAGACCCCTCTGACCCTCGGAATGATCAATGCCGATTTCATTTCTGGCTTTCGTAAGCCCTTTTGGTTTTTGAATACGGCCAGGGGTAAAAGTGTGGTAACCGCAGACTTGGTAACGGCCTTAAAATCGGGGCAGGTTTTAGGGGCAGGGCTCGATGTGTTGGAATATGAGAAAACCTCGTTTGAGCATCTCTTTGAAAATGATCAAATGCCGGCCGCCTTCCAATATTTGATTCAGGCACCCAATGTACTACTAAATCCACATGTGGCCGGCTGGACCATTGAAAGTAAAGTAAAATTGGCCCAGACTATAGTAGCCAAGGTAGCCCTCCATTTTAAGTTAAGCTAACCACAAATACAGTCTTAGCCTCCGTTCGCACATAGAAACCCATCATTTCCCGGGTTTTGATTATCTTGAAGCGTTAATCAATACACTATGGAAAAACGTGTTACCGGCATAGGCGGCATATTCTTTAAGACCAAAGACCCCAACGCCACCAAATCTTGGTACAAAAAACATTTGGGACTGGACACCAATGACTATGGCTGCACCTTTACCTGGAAAGACGAAAACGGAAAGGACTGCCTAACCCAATGGAGTCCTTTTACACAAGACTCCGAATATTTTGCCCCCAGCCCCAAAGGGTTTATGATCAATTATAGGGTACATGATTTAGAAAACCTCTTAAAAGTTTTGGAAAAAGAAGGGGTTACCGTTGTGGGTGAAATGGAAACCTATGACTACGGAAAATTTGGCTGGATCCTTGATCCCGATGGCCATAAACTGGAGTTATGGGAACCTGTGGACAGTGCCCTATTGTGAACCGAAATTTATTGTTATTTTTAACTGTTCAACATAAAAAATTCATTTAAACCGAATAAAAACCAATCAAGATGTCAGACGAAGAAAAAAAAGATTTAGGCGATAAGGCCAAAGAAGCCGCACAAGAAGCTGCCGACAAGGCCAAAGAATTTGCCCAAGAGGCCAAAGAAGAAGCCAAGGAATTTGCCGAAGGCGCCAAAGAAACCGCTAAAGAGTTTACCGATAACCTAAAAGAGGCTACCAACAGTGGTGATAACAAAAAGATCCTGGCTGGAATTTTAGCGATTTTCCTAGGCTCCCTGGGTGTTCATAAATTTATTCTTGGATACCAAAAAGAAGGTTTTATTTTGCTAGGTGCAACGATTTTAGCCTATGCCACAACTTGCTTGGCAATCGGTTTCCTTCTAGTTTGGATACCTTATGTAATTGGAATCGTAGAAGGTATCATCTACCTTACCAAATCCGATGAGGAGTTCTACAACACCTACCAAGCTGGTAAAAAACCTTGGTTCTAAACCAAGTAAAAGATCAAAAAGACCAACCGGGCCCAAAGCCCGGTTTTTTTGCCTTTACACCATCGCAATATTACAATGAAAAAACGAACGGTTCTACCCCTCAAAGAATTGCATTGGCCCCAAGTAGTCCGTATATACCAAGCTGGGTTAGACACGGATATGGCCTCTTTTGAGACCCAAACCCCTAGTTGGAACCAATGGCATGTTTCGCACCATATCTTTGCCAGATTGGTCTGTACGGCCCACGAAGTAATTATGGATTAGGCCGGAAGAGAAACACGCTTTATATGGAGCAGCGTGGCGATTCACTAAAAATGATTAGGGCAAATAATCATCTTTACCACTTATGGACCCGAAAGGATAATAGTCCAAAGGCAACATATCACCTACCCGCCTAAGTCCAAATTTATCCGCAAAAACGATTTTATCCCAAGGGCTATGGTTACCATAAGCATCAATTTCAAAACGGGCAGATCTATCTTTCACGGTTACCAGGGAGTTATCGCCAAAAATATCCCTTATATAGAATTGCAATTCCTTAAAACTATACAAAGTTTTACCTGCTACCTCCTCCTTGATTATAAATCGCCCAGGGGGTACCAAGCCAGTTTTTCCATAGAACGTATACCCCAATTCGTGCGTGGTTCCATTTCGGATAGACCTCATAATCCTTGGCAAAGAATTGAGATAGCTTCTCTTTCTGGCCCGATTTTTTTTAGGGGTAATGTTAGGTAATTCGGTAAAGAAGGAGTTGCCATTCAGATATACTTGAGAAGCTCGCAAGCCTTCTGCCGCCTTATAGTCAAACTTAAATTGGATTCGAAATTCCTTTATGCGAAAACTAACCAAATAGCCCAAGTACTGATTTTCGACCAAAATGGGTTCATTAGAAAAGGCGACCAATGTAGAATCGCTTCGATTAAATCGAAGTTTTATCGCATACTCGTTTTTTATCCGACTTTTACGCCCTCCTTTCCCCTGACCTAAAAACTCCTTTTTAAAATGCTTCATTTTTCGCTCCCGACTCCAAGTATCATCAAAAACGACAACCTCGTTTAGATTTAATTGATCTTCCTTCAAGTATATATGGGTTATACCACCCAAGGCCGAATCATCTACTTTGAAGGTGGTATAACCTACATAGGAAACTAAAAGCGGTGTGTTGATCTTCTCTTTGGACTCTATTTGAAAAAAGCCATTTTCATCGGTCGTAGTGCCAATTGAGGTGCCATCGAAATAAACAGATGCCCCTATAATTGTGTCTTTGGTTATTTCATCAAAAACATAACCAGAATAGGATTGGGCCTGAATGCTAACAAAGCACAATAAACAAAATAGGAAAAACAAAGGACGCATAATTGAATGAGTTGGTTATGACTAATATAATGATTTGCATCTACTTAACTCCCCCTCAAAATCAATTTTATTACAAGAGTTGCTGTCTTATTTTAACCTGCCATTCGATTTCCAAGGAAAATAACTCAAGGGCAACATATCTCCTATACGTGTTTCACCAAATTGCCCGTAAAATGTAATCTGATCCCAAGGGGTGTGGATCCCATAAAAATCGACCTGAAAGCTTTGCCCCGGTTTTTTGTTCTGCCATTGCGAAATATGGCCTTCTGAATCTTGAATATAAAAAGTCTTCGGTTTGGCCAATAGTTTTGAATTATCCGCAATACCATACCCGCCAAAAACAACGCTAGGTGCCACTGCCGGGGCTTTTAAATCATAAAATAAGCGATACCCGATTTCTTCTAGCGATCCATTTTTGGCCGCCCGCATAAAGCGTGATAATGAGCTGTTATATACCTTTACCCTTCTTTTTTTAATGCTACCCCGATCGGCCAAGGTTTCCTTAAAAAACGAACTACCGCGCCATTTAACCTGGGTACCATATAATTCATTATCATCGGACAAATACGGATGGGGCTCTAATTTTACACTGAACTCTACTAAATTATAGGTGATGTCATAGCCTAAATAGTCATTCTGTATATGAATCTGATCATCGGCATACGCATATAAAATGGAGTCATTTTTATCGTAACGCAGTTGTATAACCTCCGGATTTTTAATGGTACTTTGCCTACCTGCTTTGGTCCTACCCAAAAACTCCCTTCGAAAATACTTCCATTTCTTCTTAGCCTGCCAATCATCGTGTACCAGAATCACCTCGGTTAGATTTACCTGAGTCGGTTTTAAATAAATATGGGTTATGCCGCCTCGGGTAGCGGAAGCTATCGTAAATGGTGAATACCCCATAAAAGTAGCCATCAGCGGGGCATTGATCTCCCCATCGACCGCTATTTGAAAATAACCTTTTTCATCGGTAATGGTACCCAAGGTGGTACCATCAAAATATACCGAAACCCCTAGCAAGGGTTCTTTGGTATTGTTATCGTATATAAAACCGGTGTAGGTCTGGGCTTGGATACCATACAAAAAGCCAATCCCAAAGAACAGCACAAGACCTAATCGCATAAAAAGAAGTGTTGGTCACACGAAGATACACATAACCAACTACTTATCGCCTTCATTGAATTTACGCTCCAACTCGGCTTGGAATTCTTCCATTACCGGACGTACCGTACTGTCGGGAAGATCGGAGATCTTTAGATATAAAAGTCCGTCTATGGCATTATTGAACAAGGGATCTACATTAAAAGCCACCAATTTTCCGTTTTGCTTAATGTATTTTTTGATCAATACCGGTAAACGCAGGTTTCCGGGTTCTACCTCATTAATAAGCTTATCGAATTTATTAAGATCGGCCTTGGTCTCATCGAAAATGAATTCTTTATCGGCATCTTTCAACTTTACCTTGAATTCCTTTTTTGGCCGTACATATTGGGCCACGTACGGATCCCAAAAATTGGATTTCATAAACTCGATCATCAAACTCTTGGAAAAGTTCGAGAATTGGTTACTGATACTCACCCCCCCTATCAGGTATTTATACTCCGGAAAACGTAGGGTGGTATGCACAATGCCTTTCCATAACAAAAAGAGCGGCATGGGTTTTTGCTGGTAGTCTTTACATATATAGGCCCGGCCCAATTCTATGGACTTGCGCATCATTTCGTGTAACTCGGGCTCGAAACGGAACAGGTCTTGCAGATAGAAACCATCGATTCCGTATTTTTTATAGATATCGGCCCCAAAGCCCATACGGTAGGCACCCACCACACATTTGTTCACATCGTCCCACAAAAACAAATGACGATAGTATTGATCAAAGGCATCGAGATCTATGGCCTTGTTGGTGCCTTCACCTATGGCCCTAAAGGTTACCTCGCGTTGTACCCCTATCTCTTTAATGATATGCGGAATATCTTTGGTCTGGGCCAAAAACACCTCGTAGTTTTTACTGGCCAACAAACGGCATTCTTTCTTTCGTAAACCGGCAATATCTTTTTCCAATAATTCTTGGGCCACACCGGATGCGATCATTTTGGGGGCTTTCGGAATTTTTAAGGACTGAGGCACCTTATCGATCAAACGTTCTTTTTCGAACACATTCGATAAGATGTAAGTCTTTTTACGCAGCAATTCGGTGAAATCTTCCAGGGTTTCTTGCTCTTCCTGCGCCTTTACGGAAATGGGTTGGCCAATACGTACATTAATAGGCCTATTGCGTTGGCTGATCAGTTCAGAGGGTAACTTGGCCGTGCGCAGGGCATCGTCAATTTTAGACAAGCGATAAAAAAGCCTACTGTTCTTTGCGTGGAAATAAATGGGCACTACTGGTACCTTGGCCTTACGAATGAGTTTTAAGGCCGCTTCTTCCCAGGGTTTGTCAACAATTAATTTACCCTCTTTAAAGGTAGACACCTCCCCCGCCGGAAAAATGCCCAAAGGTTTACCATCGGCCAAATGGCGCATGGCGCTCTTAAACCCGGCGATGCTGTTTTTGGCATCTTTATGGTTCTCGAACGGATTTACCGGCATAATGTACGGTGCCAGTGGGTTGATGCGTTGCAATAAAAAATTGGCAATAATCTTGTAATCGGTGCGGTGCTCCAACATCAGTTTTAGCAACAACACCCCATCTATACCTCCTAAGGGATGATTGGAAATGGTAATAAAACTGCCTTCCTTCGGTAAGCGTTTTAGGTCTTCTTCCGGAATCTCAAAACTGATTTCGTAATCGGTAAGTACTTTATTTAAAAAGTCTGGCCCGCTGAGATCCTTATGCTTGTCGTAAAAAGAATTCATATTGGAGATGCGGGTGACTTTTAACAGGATCCATCCTAAAAAAGTACCCAATACCCCAAGCTTGTCAAGTTTTATGGCAGCCGCGATTTCCTTGGCGGTTACAAGACCCATACACATAGAATTGGTACGGGTAAATATAGCCAAAAAGTTCAAAGAAGGACTGTACGATTCCTCCTTCGTACCCAATAATTTTTACTTGATTACCAACTGAACGGTCTCTTTTGATCTTTGTTCTAAAAGCACCTCATGTCCATTTTGCAGACTTTCAAGGGCTTGGGTATTAAAATGGCGAATGGTATACAGGCTAACCCCTTCATGACAGACCACCTTAAACCGACCCTTGAGTTTGTCTAGCAATTCCGGAAAACCTCCGAACTTGTTCTCTAAACAAACCGAAAAACTAATAGCAGAATTTTGTATCAACTCGACCTTCATTCGGTGTTCGTGGAACAATTTGAACAAATCGCTTATGTTGTCCTCAACGATAAAAGAGAAATCCAAAGAAGATAACTTCATCAAAATTTGATCTCGCTTTACGATAAAGCAAGGCACCAAAGGCTGAATGCCATCGCACTTACAAACCTTGGTTCCGGCACCTTCCGGATTTACGAAAGACTTTACATGTAACGGGATCTCTTTGCGCTGCAAAGGCTGTAACGTTTTCGGGTGAATAACCGAAGCCCCATAGAAAGCCAGCTCTATGGCCTCTCGGTACGAAATGTTCTCCAAAAGTTGGGTGTCTTCAAAATAGCGGGGATCGGCATTGAGTACCCCCGGAACATCTTTCCAAATGGTAACCTCGGTAGCATTGAGACAGTACCCTAATATGGCCGCGGTATAATCGGAACCTTCACGCCCTAGAGTGGTGGTAAAGTTATTGCCGTCGCTACCCAAAAAGCCTTGGGTGATGTTCAGCACCTTGGTATTGACCTTTTCATTGATCCGAACCTGTGTGGCTTGCCAATCGACCTTGGCATCGCGATAGGTGGTGTCGGTCTTGATCAATTCGCGCACATCTACCCAATGGTTCTCTATACCATGTTCGTTTAAGAATGCACTTAATATAGTAGTGGATATCAATTCGCCGTACCCCACTACCTGATCGTACACAAAATTGTATTTGGGCGATTTATTCCAGGCCAAAAAACCTTCGACCTCGGCAAAAAGTTCTTTTATCTTAGTATACACCGGATGCTGCTGCGATTCGAACAAGTCGTCCATAATAGGTTTGTGAAAATCACGAACCACCTGAACAGCCCCTTTCAAGGCATTTCTATCTTCGAAATATGCTTTGACTACGGCCTCCATGGCATTGGTGGTCTTACCCATGGCAGACACGACCAACATGGTATTTTCATGACCGGTATAGCCCAAAACTTTGGCTAGGTTTCTTACGGCGTCGGCATCTTTTACCGAGGCACCACCAAATTTGAATATTCTCATGTATGCTGTAAAAATCTTTCTATTCCTTGGGCATCTAAATGCACAACGTCCCAGTCACGCATAACATTTGCCCCTTTTTGTTCGTAAAACTTTATGGCGGGTTCGTTCCAATCGAGTACCTCCCAACTGATCCGCTTCACCCCAAGACCATGGCCATATTTCACCACTTGGGTCAGCAGGGCATCGCCCACACCCTTACCCCGCATGCATTGGGTAACGATTAGATCCTCTAAATGAATGACAGGTCCCTTCCAGGTGGAGTAGCGCGGATATACCAAGGCGATACCCACAACGCCCTCTGCTGCCTCGGCAACGAAACAAGTGAATTTGGGTTCGGCTCCGAAACCGTCGTTCTCCAAATCGGCCACGGTGACCTCAACGGCATTGTCCTCCTTTTCGAAGACCGCCAATTCTACGATCAATTCCCGTACCCTAACCATATCGGCCTTTTCGGCCTTGCGAATTTGAAATTCCATAATTGTTACAAATAAAACACAAAGTTATATTACTTTAAAAACTATCGTCTCCGAAAACGTTGTAGTTTCACAAAATAAACGATCTTTGTGGACGTTTAAACACCTAAACGATACATGGAGAAGCGAAATCAGACCCTAGGGGAGTTCATTATCGAAAACCAGAACTCCTTTGCCTATTCTACAGGCGAACTTTCGAAACTCATCAATGCCATACGATTAGCTGCAAAAGTAGTGAACCACGAGGTAAACAAAGCCGGATTGGTCGATATACTTGGTGCCGTTGGCGATACCAATATACAAGGCGAAGACCAACAAAAGTTGGATGTATTGGCCAATGAAAAGTTTATCCAAACCCTACGTAAACGTGAAATTGTCTGTGGAATCGCTTCGGAAGAAGAGGATAGCTATATCAGTATTAACAGCAGCGATGAGAACCATCAGAACAAATACGTGGTATTAATCGATCCACTCGATGGTTCTTCGAATATCGATGTCAATGTTTCCGTAGGTACTATTTTCTCTATCTATCGCCGGGTAACCAAGGTAGGTACCCCTGTAACCATGGAAGACTTTTTACAACCCGGAAAAAACCAAGTCGCCGCGGGTTATGTGGTGTATGGCACCTCGACCATGTTGGTCTATACGACCGGACATGGCGTAAACGGATTTACCCTAAACCCGGCCATTGGTACCTTTTACCTGTCGCACCCCGATATGCGTTTCCCGAAAGCTGGTAAAATCTATTCGGTAAACGAGGGGAACTACATCCATTTTCCCCAAGGGGTAAAAGATTACATCAAGTATTGCCAAATGGAGGAAGGTAACCGCCCTTATACCTCGCGTTATATTGGATCGTTGGTCTCCGATTTCCACCGGAATATGATCAAAGGGGGCATTTATATGTATCCGAAGAGCAGCAAGGCCAACAATGGTAAGTTGCGCCTACTCTACGAATGTAACCCTATGGCCTTTTTGGCCGAACAGGCCCAAGGCAAAGCCAGTGATGGCCATAACCGTATTCTCGATATTCAACCCACCGAACTACACCAAAGAGTGCCCTTTTTCTGTGGTAGCCGCTTAATGGTTGAAAAAGTAGAGGAGTTTATCGCCGAAGCGGAGCAATAGCCCTTATACAAACTAGGGTTCGTTTCCGGGACTTCATTTATCTTCTAGGTATTCCAATCGTCTTAATATCGTACGCGCATGCCCAAGACTCAATACCAAGTCTACGTAATCGAACTCTCTAAACGGGTATTTACCGAAAGTGCCAAATTCCGAAAGGCCAACCCCCAATTCAATGGGGTACTGCAATGCTTGTATGTGGGTATGAGCAGTAAACCACCCAAAACACGTTTTGAACAACATAAAACAGGGTATAGAAACCAAAAGGGACATAATTTGGCCTCGCCTTTGGTCCAAAATTACGGGATGTACCTACGGCCCAGCTTATATAACCATATCGCCCCCGTTGCCACGCGAAGTGCAGCCCTGCGTCTGGAAGAAAGCCTGGCGTTGAGCCTAAGACGGCAGGGTTATGCGGTGTGGTATAATTGAGTAATCAGATGTAAGATACTAGACCGCTTCGCTATGAGATTCGAGATGAACGACCTCAATGCAAATTCTTTTTATTGAAAACACCATCATCTATATACGACGTCTATATAAAAGCTTGGCTTAGATTTTCTACTTACCCACTCGTCCATAGTTTTCTCTCTATAGAAGAAGTGCTTTGCGGTTGCCAATTTTGTGGATATTGCAAAATATTTGCTGTTTTCATCTTGTTTCTCGCTCTTCAGCCATTGGATGGTTACAGCCACTTCTTTCTGTTCCTTTTCCAAAAAAATATCAAAAGGAGACAAATCCACCTTGTACCACCCCAAAAATCCATCTTTTATCTGAAAAACGATATCTCTAGTATTTAACAGTTTTCCAGGACGTTTTCCCTCTATGGCATAAACATTCATACGAAACGTAACCGATTTAAACTGATTGGATGTAATATTAAAATTTAAGGCCTCTACATGGCAATCCCTTTTTACGGGTATCCTTACTCCCATTTCCTTACTCAAACGATCGTCAATATCTTTTTCATAATACGAGTAGAAGTTCTGATGCATCAAGCCTAGTCCTTTGCCTTTACGCCCTAACTTTTTCGCTATGGGCTTTTTGTACTTGACCACCACTCCTTTTAATTGCGTAGGAAGCGGTTCTAGTACTATAACGGCCGTTCCCTGAATTAATACCGATAGTGGAATCTTTTTGGTTGCGTACCCAATATGGGAAAAGACAACAGTATCAGTAGGAACGATATTTTCGTTCAATCGTAATTTGAAAACTCCTTTTTCACTGGAAACGGTGCCTACTCCTTTACCCGCAACACCGAGGTTAACGAAGGCCAAGGGAGCTTTGCTCTGGTCATTCAAAACCTTTCCTGAAATAGTTTCTTGGGAAAACATTGGTATCACCAGTATAAACAGGAAGAAGAAAAATATTTGGCGCATGATGTCGGTTTAAGCTTCTCCCCAAAAATAATCGCCCCTTTTCAAGTAAGAAGCAACAAAACGTTAATTAAGAAGACCTTAACGACACAAATCCAGACCTGTCAGGTTTTGGAAACCTGACAGGTCTAAAAGTGCTGGGCAACAAAAAACCCGAAGCCAATCTCTGACTTCGGGTCCTGTATATTATTCGCAAGGCGAGGGTTTATTTCCCCATCAAATATTGAAAATCTTCAAAATCAATCATTCCGGTAAAAATCTTAATGGCCTTATGTACCACCTGATCTACATTGTCTTTACTGTAACCCAGACCTAGGGCGTAACGTTTTACCAAACCAATCTCGTTCTCATCGAATTTATGGTCGGCAAATACGATCTTGAACAAATCAAAAATGCGCTCCAATCGCTTTTCGGCACTAATGGCCGGATCAATCGGGTATTTTTTATCAGAATCCATAATCGATTTGAATTCATGGGCCGTAACCCCAAGCTTTCGGGCAAAACGATCTAAAATCTCGCTTTCCTTATCGGTAATTACCCCATCGGCCTTTGCTAAGGTGGCTATGGCGGCAAAATGGGCCACATTACGCTTGTGCTCCCCATGTTTGTACGCATCTACGATAGACATGTTTCTCTTTTTAAGTATTCGGTGCACAAATATAGGCCTTCTTTCAAGATTTAAAGGAATGGCCCTTAAGATTGTTCGTCCATTACCCACTTTTTTACGTTAAGTTCGAAATCGATGCGTTTTTTACATTTTTGATTCACCCCAAAACCCAGTTTCACTAAATCTTTGCCCTATAAAAATTGAATTAATCTTATGGGCAAACAACGTATATTTTACCTGGATAACCTTCGTGTTTTATTAACCGTTTTGGTCGTCGCACACCATTGGGCCATCGCCAACGGAGCACCGGGCGATGCCTATTACCAGGACACTTCGGTTAGTTTGGTAGAAAGCATCATTTTAGGGTTGTTCATAGCTACCAACCAGGCCTATTTTATGGGCTTCTTTTTCTTTCTATCGGCCTTTTTTACCCCAAAATCCTTGGCACGGAAAGGAAAACAATTGTTCTTTTTGGATCGCTTAAAGCGTTTGGGGATCCCCTTGTTGGTATACAGTTTTATATTGGAGCCCCTACTTAAATTTTGGCTGGGTAGTTCAACAGGCCAAATATTAGCAGGCTTCAGTAGTTATTGGGCTTCCGGTAAAGGTTTTGGTACCGGCCCCTTATGGTTTGTGGCCGTCTTGCTCATTTTCGATTGTTGCTATGCCTTCTTAGGTTCCGGTTTATTGAATCGTCTGAAGCCCAAATCTCGAACCATACGCGTCATAATCGGTTTACTGACCCTAATCCTTATCACTTTTGTAGTCCGTATGTATTTCCCTGTGGGGGAATGGGTAAGCCCACTCGGGTTTCAACCGGCGCACCTCCCCCAATATATCTTGTGTTATCTCAGTGGTATATGGGTACAACAGCATGGAGTCTTAGACACCTGGTCTGGCAAAGCCTATTTCAAAAACCTAATTATGGCTACGGCCTTGGCCCTTATCGTTTTTCCTTTACTTTTTGTAATTCCTGGAAAACTAGAGGATCACGCCGACTATATGGGCGGCTTTACACCTTACTCCTTTTTCTATGTAGTATGGGAACAGCTTTTCGCCTTTTTTACCATACTCGGCTTATTGGGTTGGTTTAAAACACGGTTCAACGAACAGCCGCCTTGGCTAAGGTCCGTGGCCCAACACAGTTATATTATCTACATAATCCATGGATTTGTTTTGGCCGGACTATCATTGGCTTTGCATAATTACACCGGGATGGCTTTTCAAAAATTCGTGCTTTTTCTAGTACCCGCCTTGCTCATCTGTTACTTTTTAGGTAAGTTGATACGACTGATACCTGTCGTAAAACGGATTGTGTAAATGTATGACCATGTAGATTTTGGGTTACGGATATTGGCCTTGGCCACTTTATTGTTTTGGAGTATCCTTATTGGATATGCCGAACCGCGGAGTGCCAGAAAATGGATTTTGTTACAGTTCTTTCTTTGCCTAATAGCGTATATTTTGGTGTATTACCCACCAGTAAGGGCAATATCTTGGGTATTTCAACCCCTGTTCCTATTCTCCGTGGCCTTACCTTTTTCCTTTTGGCTGGTTACCAAAAGTATGTTCCGTGACGATTTTCAATGGCGAGTCAAATACCTTTGGTGGTATACCCTACCCATTTTGCAGTGGTTCGCATTCACTTTCCATAAGCGGTTGCACGATCTCTCGCCACACCTCAACATTTTGCCCTACCTTATTTCAATAGTATTTATGCTATTGGCCATTTACGAAAGTATACAAAACCAACATGATGATTTAATTGACAGTAGACGAAGAAACAGGGTCATTGCCGTGGTGTATTCTTCCGTACTTGGTATAATATCTCTCTTTCTGTATTTTACCGGAGACCCTATTAACCTCGCTTCCTGGGCCTCGAACACCCTCCTATTGGGCACCCCGTTCTTTTGTTCTTTATTTTTTTGGCCCCAGCTCAATTATATTCCCTTGTACCCCGGCCAGGCTAAATTGACCAAGGAAACCGCTAGTCCCAACGATAGGATTCAACAACGTATTTTAGATAAACTAGAAACCGGTTTCGTTCAGGATAAGTTGTATTGCACGGAAAGTATGACCATTGGCCGCTTGGCAGAACAGCTCCAAGAAAAGGAATACCTGTTGCGCAAAGCTATAAATCAGGGCCTAGGTTATCGGAATTTTAACGATTACCTGAATCAATTGAGAATTGAGGAAGCCCAAAGGATTATGGCGGCACATAGGGCCAAAGAACTTACCTTTCAAGAAATGGCCTATAAGTTGGGCTATCAATCTACGGCCACCTTCAATAGGGCCTTTAAAAAAAGTACGGGCCTTACGCCAACAGCATACGTAAAGCAAGTCTAGACACTGTCGATATTTCGTTAAAACCAACACGATTTACACGGCTTATTATCGCGAATCGTTTCTCAGTGCATTAAAATCACGATTATAGCGTGAAGCCCTGTATATTTGCAAAAATCCTCTTTCCGTGCATCGATCTATCGTAGACCGTTTTACCGAAAACAACTTTTGGCCCAAACTCACCGAAAAATTAGGTTCGGATGGGGAAAAACTGGCCCTAAAAGGACTTGTCGGCTCTTCACTATCGTTTGTTATCGCACGTCTTTTTGAAGATAGCGAACAGCCTTTTGTGCTTATTTTTAACGACAAGGAAGAAGCTGCCTACTACCTCAATGACCTAGAACAGCTTTTGGGCGATGACCAAGTTTTGTTCTACCCGGGCAGCTATAGACGCCCCTATCAAATCGAGGAAACCGACAATGCCAATGTGCTGCTGCGCTCCGAGGTTTTGAATCGTATCAATTCGCGTCGAAAACCTGCTTTGATCGTTACCTATCCCGATGCCCTTTTCGAAAAGGTGGTTACCCGAAAAGAACTCGACAAAAACACCCTAAAACTTAAAGTGGGCGATACCCTTTCGCTCGACTTTTTGAACGAGGTACTTTTCGAATACCGTTTTCAACGGGTCGATTTTGTGACCGAACCCGGGGAATTCTCTGTTCGAGGTGGTATTGTGGATGTGTTCTCTTTTTCGTCGGACACTCCATACCGTATCGAGTTTTTTGGGGATGAGGTAGATAGTATTCGGAGTTTTGACGTGGAAAGCCAACTTTCGGACCAACCCGTCAAAAAGACGACCATTATCCCGAATATAGAAGACAAGGCGGTGGCCGAGACCCGCGTATCCTTCTTGAAATATATCGCTGCACATAGTCGGGTTTTCGTTAAGGATATCGATGTGGTTCAAGGTCGAATGGATGGACTTTTCGCCAAGGCCCAAGAAGCTTTTGTGAAACTGTCTACCGATATTAAACATGCCGAACCTCGAGACCTTTTCCTGGACGGGCAACAACTGACCGGCGAGTTACAAGAATTCTTTGTGGCCGAGGTTGGTACCAAACCCCAATGGGCCCAAAGCGAATACCGCTACCTCACCACGCCCCAACCGGCTTTCAATAAAAAATTCGACCTGCTAATCGAAGACCTGAACGGCAACCACAGTAAAGGGTTCACCAACTATATTTTTTGTGCCACCCCCCAGCAGGCCCAACGTTTCCACGATATTTTCGACGAGATCGAAGAAGAGGTTCATTACCAAACCTTGGTCTTTCCCTTGTATCAGGGTTTTGTGGCCCCCGAACTGAAAATGGTATGCTATACCGATCACCAGGTTTTTGAACGTTACCATAAATTCCATCTGAAAAATGGCTACGCCAAAAAGCAGGCCATCACCCTAAAAGAGTTGAACAAACTGGAAGTGGGCGATTATGTAACCCATATCGACCATGGGATAGGTAAATTCGGCGGACTCCAAAAAATAGATGTGGAGGGTAAAAAGCAGGAGGCCATTAAACTGGTATATGGCGACCGCGATATTCTCTATGTGAGCATACACTCCCTGCATAAAATCTCTAAATACAGTGGCAAGGACGGCAAAGCCCCAAAAATATTCAAACTAGGCTCGGCGGCTTGGAAAAAACTGAAGCAAAAGACCAAATCACGGGTTAAGAAAATCGCTTTCGACCTGATCAGTGTCTATGCCAAACGCCGTTTGAAAAAAGGCTATCAATACCAACCCGACTCTTACCTGCAGCACGAACTGGAGGCCTCTTTTATCTATGAAGACACTCCCGATCAAGGCAAGGCTACGGCAGATGTCAAGAAGGATATGGAGAGCCCCCTACCCATGGATCGTCTTATTTGTGGCGATGTGGGCTTCGGTAAGACCGAGGTAGCCATACGGGCCGCCTTTAAGGCCGTAGATAACGGAAAACAGGTCGCCATTTTGGTACCCACTACGGTATTGGCCTTTCAACATGCGCGCTCGTTCCGGAAACGTTTACAGGAAATGCCAGTAACCGTCGATTATCTCAACCGCTTTAGAACGGCCAAGGAAAAACGCCAGGTATTGGAAGGGGTGGCCAATGGTAAAATCGATATCGTAATCGGCACCCATCAGCTAGTAAATAAAAACGTAGCCTTCAAAGACTTGGGCTTATTGATCGTAGACGAGGAGCAGAAATTCGGCGTGGCCGTAAAAGACAAACTCAAATCGATCAAGGTTGATGTAGATGTGCTTACCCTTACTGCCACCCCCATACCACGTACCTTACAGTTCAGCCTGATGGCCGCCCGCGACCTTTCGGTCATTAAAACACCGCCGCCAAACCGGTATCCCATTGAAAGTAGGGTGGTACGTTTTAATGAAGAAATCATTCGCGATGCGGTTAGCTACGAAATACAGCGGGGCGGACAGGTTTTCTTTATCCATAACCGTATCGAAAACTTGAAAGAAGTGGCGGGCATGATCCAACGCTTGGTACCCGATGCCAAGATCGGGGTGGGTCACGGCCAAATGGAGGGTAAAAAACTCGAAGAACTGATGCTCAACTTTATGGATGGGCATTTCGATGTACTGGTCTCTACTACCATTGTAGAAAGCGGACTCGATATTACCAATGCCAATACCATCTTTATCAACAATGCCAATAATTTCGGACTGAGCGACCTGCACCAAATGCGGGGCCGTGTGGGGCGTAGCAACAAAAAGGCCTTCTGCTATTTTATTGCCCCACCCTATGATATGATGACCGCCGATGCCCGTAAACGTATTCAGGCACTGGAACAGTTTACCGAATTGGGCAGTGGCTTCAATATCGCCATGAAAGACCTAGAGATCCGTGGTGCTGGCGATCTTTTAGGGGGCGAGCAAAGTGGTTTTATCAATGAAATCGGGTTCGAAACCTATCAAAAAATATTGAATGAGGCCATTGAGGAACTTAAGGAAAATGAGTTCAAAGAGTTATACGAAGATCAGGAACAAGGGCCAAAACCTTTTGTAAAGGAAACCCAACTCGATACCGATTTTGAACTGTTGTTCCCCGATGCCTACATCAACAATATCACCGAAAGGTTAAGCCTGTACACCGATCTGAACAATATTTCGGATGAATCCGGACTGGAAACCTTTGAAAAACAGCTCGAAGATCGCTTCGGACGCCTACCCCAAGAAGCCCTTGACCTATTGGATTCGGTTCGATTAAAATGGCTGGCCAACGCCATGGGCTTAGAGAAGTTGGTACTCAAAAAAGGACGTATGATCGGGTATTTTGTATCGGACCAAGAGTCACATTTCTACCAAAGTGATACCTTTACCCATATTTTACGGTTCGTGCAATCGCATCCGGACCGTTGTAAAATGAAAGAAAAAGAAACCCGTAACGGCCTTAGGCTATTGCTAAGTTTCGATAACATAAAAGCTATTTCAACCGCCTTGGCAGCCTTAACCCCCTTGGTACCGGCTCCAACCCAAAAACAAACAACACTATGATCATTGAACCTAGGACCAGAGGATTTATTTGTTTGACCGCACATCCCGATGGTTGTGCCACCAATGTAAAGGAGCAGATCGACCATATTACATCGAAAGGTACTTTCGAAGGGCCTAAAAAAGTATTGGTTCTCGGTGCCTCTACCGGATTTGGATTGGCTTCGCGTATTACCGCTGCCTTTGGTACCGGTGCTGCCACCTTAGGGGTGTTTTTTGAAAAACCTCCCAAAGAAGGTAAGACCTCATCACCCGGCTGGTACAACAGTGCCGCCTTTGAAAATGAGGCCCATGCTGCCGGACTCTATGCCAAAAGCATTAATGGCGATGCCTTTTCGAAGGAAATCAAGGAAAAGACCCTAAATACCATTAAAGAAGATTTGGGCCAGGTAGATTTGGTAGTATATAGCTTGGCTGCACCTATGCGCGTGCATCCCGAGACCGGGGTTCGCCATAAGTCGGTATTAAAACCTATTGGTGGCGTTTATGAAAACAAAACCGTTGACTTCCATACCGGGGTGGTCTCCGATATAAAAATAGAACCTTGCGGGGAAGGCGATATCGAAAATACCGTGGCCGTTATGGGTGGCGAAGATTGGGAACTTTGGATAGATGCCCTTATGGAAGCCGATCTATTGGCACCAGGAGCCCAAACCGTGGCCTATTCGTATATTGGCCCGGCCCTGACCGAGCCTATTTATAGAAAAGGTACCATTGGCCGGGCCAAAGACCATTTAGAGGCCACCGCAGGTAAACTGATGCAAAAAATGGAAAGCCTAAACGGAAAAGCCTATGTTTCGGTAAACAAGGCCTTGGTTACCCAAGCCAGTTCGGCCATACCGGTAATTCCGCTTTATATTTCCCTTTTGTTCAAGATCATGAAGGAAAAGGGTATACACGAAGGTTGTATAGAACAAATGCAACGCCTGTTCTACGATCGTATGTACAACCCCGATGGTTTGGCCTTGGATGAGGCCGGAAGGATTCGGGTAGACGATTGGGAAATGCGTGAAGACGTACAATCCCAGATCGCTGAACTTTGGGAACAGGCCGAAACCGAAACCTTGGCCGAGATAGGCGATCTTCAAGGTTATAAAGACGAGTTCTTTAAACTGTTCGGTTTTCATTTCGATGCGGTAGACTATACGGCAGACACCAATGAAATGGTGGCCGTACCGGGCTTAGTGGAATAGATTTTATGGGGTGCCCAAGTAATTTTGGGCACCCTACTCCCTTCTTCACATGTTAAAACCGTTCGAATACCGAGGTTTAAGTCGGTAGCTTACCCTATATTTAAACCTATGAAAAGAACACTTGGCCTTTTGGCCCTCCTTTGTGTATGCCTCGGTTGGGGACAACGCACTTTAAGCGGAACCTTGAGCCCGGCCGAACAATTCAATTGGCTGCTGTTATACCGTATCGCCCCTAGCGAACAGGTGTACCTAATAGATACCGAGGTTAAAGATGGTAAGTTCAGTTTCGAAATGCCCGAGGCTAGCATAGCTGGTACCTACCGGGTGGTCTATGCCGTACCACAAGATGAATTCTATTTCGATGTAATCTATACCGGTAAGGAAGATGTTGAAATCGATTTTAGTTTTGAGGAAGGTTTGCAGATCATACAATCGGAAGAAAACAAAAACCTCTACGGCTATCTTGGCGCTGTACTTAATTTAGAAAGTAAGGTGAATGAAAAACTGGAAGTAGGCGCCACCACCTTGGACCCCGAAGTACAGTCGTTCTTCGATTCAATGGCCGGTCTACAGGCCGAGTTTGAAGCAGACACCCAAGGCGAATACGCCCACGATTTCGTAAATTTCAACAAACCGTTCCTACCCAAGGCCAAATTGACCGATAGCGAATACCAAGCGGCCAAACAGGCCCATATACTCCATCAATTAGATTTTTCAAACACCAAATTACAGGCCTCTACTTTTTTAACCGACAAAGCCCTAGCCTATAGCCTTATGGCTACACCCCTTACCGGAATGAGCCGCAATGAGGCCGAGTTGACCATTCAAAAGAACCTGCTCGATATCGAAGCCAAGTTGCCCGAAACCATTGATGTCGGGTTCAAAGCCAGACTGTTCTACGATATCTGGAAACAAATGGATAAAATACCTTTGAACTCGGTCAGTGATTTTATCTACAACACCTATCTGGAACCTCTCCCGGACAAAACGAGCTTTAATAATATCAAAAAGGCCATTTCAGAAAAAATGCGTTTGCGGATCGGAGCCCAAGCCCCTGAGTTATATTGGAGAAGTGGGGATGAATCTTTCCGGCTGGGAGATCTTACTGGGGCCGAACGTTACGTATTGGCCTTTTGGAGTAGTAGCTGTTCGCATTGTTTGGTCGAGATGCCGAAACTTCAGGAAAAAATAGCGGGGTACCCCAATACCATTTTCTTGGCCGTTGGCCTCGAAGACCCGGAGAATAAGTGGGCCGAAGAAATCCAAAAACTACCCGGATTTACCCATGCCATGGCACCCGGAAAATGGGAAAGTGAGGCCGCAAAAGATTATGCCATTCAAGGTACCCCCAGTTTTATCGTATTGGATGCAAAAAAGCGAATCGAAGCCAAACCCGAAGATCTAGAAGGCCTATTTCAAGTGCTCAATGGCACATAGCCGGCGACAAACCTAAATTTGTTTTAAGAATTGGGAACACTCAAATTATTGCTCACCTTAAACCCTTGCATTAGGGTCAGGGCCAGAACTAGGGTAGAACTCAACCCCATAATACCTACGGTAAAAATTACCATACCGGTGCCTATTTCTTGACTACCGACATAAGACGCCAAAAGCTCGTCTAAAAAAGTCGGACTAATCTCAGTGGCATACACCCAAAAAAACAAAGTGAATAAAAAGGTGGCCGTACTTCCCATACCCAAACCGGCAGCAAATCCGTTGGTATAAGTAAAATTCGGGAAAGTGACCCGTTTAAAATGTCGCATCCCAAAATACATACCCGCGCCCAAGATCATACCATTGAACAAACTAAAACCCGGGGCCAAATGCAGATCTACCGCCGATAATGCCAAAAAATACAGAATCAACACCAAGGCAATCAAGGCCCCATAACGAAACATCAAACTATTTTCCATACCTCCCAATATTTATTCCCTATTAAGTTGGGGAAAATATAGGAGAAATGCAAGAATTACATCACCTAAAGCATTGTTTACCCGCGGCTTAAACCAAGAACTCTATCCTAGACCACACCCCTATTCCAGACCGGTACTTTTAAAAACCGGCTAATCATGACCATATCACTCAGCAAATAGTCTTTATCGCCATGATTGAGCAAATTAATACGTTCTCCGGTATCCGTAACCAAATTGAGCTCGTAACAATAGTATCCGCCAGAAGAATTCCCAGCCACAAATTTTTGTAATACCTGAAGGGCATAGGCCTCTTGAAAAGATCTTTTTTTAGCATCCACCACCATGATCCGCTTTCTGATGTAAAAGTAAGCTTTGGCCCCAGTGGCGAGTACCAAAAACAGCCCGACCAACATAAAGGGCCCGCCAGAGGTAAAGAACAATTTCCCGATATCCATAAAACCGATATCCCCTTTGGTCTGCATCCATTCTACCAAGCCCCAGACAAACCAATTGAGTCCGACCAAGAAAAATCCCCAAGCCATAAACTTCATTTTAGAACTGGAAACGATGGTAAAGCCCCTACTTGTTTTCTTGAGCCGTTCACTTAAAAAGTTGCTACCGCCACTAGAAATGGCAACCCATGATATTGCCTGGCCAATGGCATCGGAGCTAGGGTCTTCGTAATGGAAGGTTATTTGCCGATTTTGGGCAGCGTTCTTCTTACGGTTCAGCCATATACCAGACAGAAACATACCTCCGAACATAAAAATAAAAACAACGAACATACCACCCAGTTTAAGCCCTAAGAAGCGTTCTTTGGTCAGCACAATACCGTGAACCCGGACTTGGGTTTCGAGTTTACGTATTTCGTTAAGGTCTCGGGTACTGGGTTGGGCCAAGTTGAGTAAAGAATCCAATACCACCACCTTTGCTTCGTGGGTGGCCTTTCGGCTGGCATAATCTTCATATTTGTCTTGGATTTCGGGAAACACTACAAAAATTAGTAGCCCCAAAGGAATAATCACTACTAGCCAACCTAGGTTAAGGTTCATTTTTCGCATAGGTACATTTTGGAACAAGGAAAGCATAGGCCTTGCCTTACTCTAATTAACCACATTTTAACCTAGGTATTGTGCATTGAAATCAAAATAAAAGCCGCATGGGACAGCGGCTTCTTTTTATGCGAAAAAGTAAGTATAAACCCTTAAGATTACAGGGTTTTTAAATCTTTAATGGTCTTAAAGGCCATATCTACCTGTTCGTCGTTTACCAAAATGGTAAATTCATTAGTAGTAGATATTACCTCGTATAAAACTATACCCTCCCACGCCAAGCGTTGGAAAATGAAATAGTATATCCCTGGAACAGAGACGTTTTCGGCTGGTAATTTTACGGTAATACTCGAAAGATTGTCTACCTTTTGGGTACAGCGTTCGCCTTGGAACAACTCTTGCACCGTACCTTCCATGGTACTACTTACCACAATATTAAGCTCGTTTACCCCACGGGAAGAGGTATAAAAAACATCTTTGTTTTTATTCACTTCGTTAAGCAAAAGGCTCTGGTTTTCGAGTATGGATTCGGAAATCAAAAAGGTAAAATCGGCCAGATTACTGCGTACGGTAATCTCACCAATATTCTTCAGTACCTTAACGATTCGATGGGTGGCCCGGAATTCGAGGTCATCGGACAAACGTTTCAAGGCCATAACAATGGCCCCATTACGTACCTCTTTACCCAATTCTTCCTCAATCTCGGGTTTTACCATGCGCGATAAGGAAGTGAGGTTGATAATACCTTGGGCCAAGGCCGATTGTAAAAATGGTTTTTTGCGGATGTACTGTTCCACGACTGCAGAAATAGTCTTCATGATGTTTGGCGTAGCGCAAACCTTCCCCCACCTTAGAAAGACATGCCGGTTGTGAACTAAAGCAGGAGCATCTTTTAAATACCCCCAGAATTGACAGGTCAAATCTAACAACTTGTTTCAAATAAAACAAATTTATCAGCCACTTAACTATCCTAGGGTGATTTCGTTAAAAAGGACTAAAGGCATCGTCCCTATGTTCTATGGTAAAACCGCTTTGGGTCTTTACCACCAAAACGATATCGAAACGAACCTCAACATCGGCATCGGCGGCGAGTACGTAAGCATCCATAACCCGGATAATGGCCTTTCTTTTGGCCGGGGAAACCATTTGGTTCCAATCGGCCACCATGGCCTCGGTTCGGGTCTTGACCTCAACGGCTACCCAAACACCTTCATCCTCCATAATCAAATCGATTTCTTCACGTTGGTATCTTTGGTTTTTTACACGAAGTCTGTACCCCAAATTTTGTAAAAACTCCAAGGCCCGTGCTTCACCCCACTTTCCTAAATTATCGAGTTGTCCCATAAATCTAGACCGAAACTTTTTTAATGGTGTAGTTAAATTCGTGCAAAATTGACAAATTCGACGAATACCATGTATTTCATCGAAAAAATATGCGTTTTAACGTCTGTAAACGTTTACACATCGTACTTTAGAAGGAGATTAACAAAAAGTGCCGGATCGTTTGGAGGTTCCTGAACCGAATTTACCCTCCCGATCCTTATGGTTAACTCCCCAAATCTTGACCCTGGTAAACCATACGCAACCTATGGAGTTTTTTGTTAACTGTAATGCCTCTCCCCTGGACCCCCAGACCGGGCCTTTAGATGCATCGCAAGTAGCGCATTTATATCGCCGTTTGGGCTTTAGCACAGATACAGCGACTATTAATGCGGGAGTAGGACAGACTGCCAACACCCTTGTGGATAACCTTATTGGCCAAGCGCAGGCCATGGCACCCATGACCCCACCCGAGTGGGCCACTTGGAACAATGCCAGTTATCCGGCAGATGATGCCGCTGCAGGGGATTTAAAAAGGAGCCAAATTGCCGATTGGAAACTACAGTATACACGTCAAATGCTGTCCAATAACCTAAGGGACCGTATTAGTTTCTTTTGGAGCAATCATTTCGTTACCCAATTGCAAGTGTACAATTGTCCGGCCTATTTACATGGCTATACCAATTGTTTACAGCGTAATGCCCTGGGCAATTTTAAAACCTTTACCTCAGAAATCGGACTTACCGATGCCATGTTGTACTATCTCGATGGGGTGTACAATACCGGTAACAACCCGAACGAGAACTACGCCCGTGAACTGTACGAATTGTTCACCCTTGGTGAAGGTCAGGGTTATACCGAAGAAGACATTATAGAAACCGCCAAGGCCATTAGTGGTTATGTAGAACGCGGGGAAGAAGGTTGTAGTCCCGTGAGCTTCGATGCCACTAGGTTCAATACCGAGAACAAGACCATTTTCGGACAAACCGGAAATTGGGGTTACGACGATGTAATCGATATACTTTTCGAACAGCGTGGTGATCGTATTGCCTATTATATCTGTAGAAAGCTTTATGAGTTCTTCGTACACCCTGATGCTGTAGAAGGCAATGCCCCTAACATCATTCAAGGCTTGGCCGATACCTTTACCGCCAATAATTTTGAACTGGCCCCGGTACTTTCACAGCTATTTAAAAGCCAACATTTTTTTGACGATGATGCGGTTGGGGTGATTATAAAAAGCCCTTTTGATCTTTTCCTTCAAATTTTTAAGGAAACCGGGTTTCCGACCGACGATAGTTTGGTGAATAGTGCCATCAATGCGTCGCGCCTTTTGGGACAACAATTATTTGATCCCGTAGAAGTGGAAGGTTGGCAACGTAACCGAACCTGGATCAACACCAACTTTATGATCGGACGCTGGTTAACGGCCGAAATGGTTATAGACCTGTTTTTCCAAACCGATCAAGAACAATTCAGGGCCCTGGCCGAAGCCGCAGTTGGACCAGCCAATACTGGTACCAGTAACCCTAGGCTGGTTACCGAGGCCCTTGTGAACAAATTTTTGCCGAAAGGCTTATTGACCGAGCAAGACCTGCTCAATGCGTTGGATACTTTTATGGTGGACACCGTACCGGAAAACTATTATGGATTGGATTTTATCGATGGTGGTCTGGGCTATTGGATGCTTAACACCAGCGATGCCGCACCTACCCAAGTGTACCTATTACTGCAACACTTGGCCCGTCAACCTGAATTCCAACTTAAATAAGCCTATCATGTGTACCCATCATATACCCGTTAACAAACAAGAAGCCCACGATAACGAACATAAAATCTGGAGCCGTCGCTCATTTTTACAAGCTTTGGGCATTGCCGGATCTGGATCTATTATGCTCGGATCCAACCTCGTATCGGCCTCGGCCCCATCACCACTTACGGCTGCCATTGCCGCCGCCGAAACCGATAATATACTGGTACTGATCCGCCTAAACGGGGGTAACGACGGTTTAAGTACCGTTATTCCCATACAACAATACGATACCTACGCCAATGCCCGCCCCAACATCTATATTCCTGAGAGTAAGATTTTACGATTGACCGACGATTTCGGTGTGCCTTCTTATATGGATTCCTTAGAGGCCATGTGGGGAGACGGACAGTTTAAGGCCGTACATGGGGTAGGTTACGAAGGCCAAAGCCTATCGCATTTTACCGGTACCGATATATTCGCAAACACCGATCTAACCACCACCGGATTCTCAGGAGAGAACACCGGCTGGATGGGCAGACATTTCGAAAACCTTTATCCCGATTATCTGATCAATCCGCCCGAAGCCCCAGCAGCGATTCAGATCGGGCAATACGGTAGTATGGTATTTCAGGGAGAAGAGACCAACTATGCCTTTGTGACCTCGAATATCGATCAATTGGAAGAAATCGCAGAAACCGGCTTGCAGTATAGCCTAGACCCGGCCCTATTTGATAATTGTATGTATGGCGATCAACTTCATTTTTTACGGGGAACCGCCAATACTACCTATGAATATTCGGGTAAAATACACGAAGCCTACGAACGTGGGCGTAACGAAGTAGAGTACCAAGACAATTATTTTGCCCGTCAGTTGGCCCTTTTGGCCCGGTTGATCAAAGGCAATTTGGGCACCAAGGTCTATATGATCTCCATGGGTGGATTCGATACCCATGGTAACCAACCTTTGGCCCACGAACGTTTGATGACCAATCTTTCGGTAGCCGTAAAGGATTTTTACGACGACCTTACCTTTACCGAACAAGACAATAAGGTGTTAAGTATGACCTTTTCGGAGTTCGGACGCCGGATCTTTGAAAACGGATCTAATGGTACCGACCACGGTAAGGCCGCCCCTACCCTTTTCTTTGGTTCCGGATTGAATGGAAGTGCTTTTGTAGGCGACCACCCAGCCTTGGAAAACCCTGACGGAAGAGGAAATTTGGCCCATACTATGGACTTCAGGGACCTCTACGCCACCGTAATGGCCGAATGGCTCTGTATACCCATACCCTTGGTAGAACAACATCTGCTTGGACACCCCTATATGCCAGTGAACCTTGGTTTTAATTGTAGCGGTACCGAATTCCCGGACATTGCCTATTCCAATGATCCGCCTACACCGCCAACCCCAACGGATCCGGGTGAGGGTAATGGAGAAAACCCGTTGCCCACGATTCCCGACGATATTTTAAACGGCATTGTCCATAAACCTTTTTATCCCAACACTAGCGGACAACCCATGATTTCTTTGACCATGCCGGCCACGGCCCATGTCGATATACAATTGTTCAATATCCTCGGACAAAATCTGGGGTCTATTTTCAATCAAATCGTAACCGAAGATCCCAACGGCATCGATATCGATGTACAGGCCAGGGTTTCGCGCCCCTTGGCCCCCGGTAAATACATCTATAGAATTCAAGTGCAAGACAAAAAAATGAGCAAGGCCATTATGGTCTCTTAACCTACTTTTTACTGCTCCCAAAGCCCCTGTGAAACCTACTTGTGCGTCGGTAAAGCGGGGGCTTTACTTTTTAATCCGATCTAAAAACGCATATATTTAGGCAGTGGAACCAACAACCTCTCTATTGCCTTGAAATACATTTATATGCCCGTATTTCTTTTTGTTGTTCTTGTAGGTACACTTCAGGCCCAGGAACAAAGTCCCGAAACCATTAACATGGATGGGTTTTGGCAGGCTCATGGCGATATGGACAAAAGAAAAGCCCAAGGTCTTTTAGACACGGTCTATTTCGAACACTATTTCAAAACGTTGGACCTGGCCCCGCATTTTAAGGATGATGCCCCTTTTATCCTTGATTTTTATAAAAATACCGCCTATTCCTTTTATTACAATGGTATACTTCCGGAAGAAACCATCAAACTATATTCCCTTTTCTTTGAAACCTATGCCTACCTAGAACCCAAACTATCCGATTCCTTAAAACAGGCCATGCTTAACAAAAGGTCTTTCGCCCATGGCATTAAGGCCAGATGTCATGCCCAATTGCAACAAATAGAGCTGGCCGAAGCGGAACATCAGAAGAATCTGATCCTGATGCAGGACGAAAAATCCATTTATCAAGCCTCTACTTTGGCCAATTATGGTTACTTCTTACTCTATCGCAAAAAAGATACGGCCGCAGCCAAAACCTATTACGACAAGAGTTACGAATTTACCCAACAGTATTTTCCCGAACATGATTATTTAGGTGCTATACAAGATCATTTAGCGGACTACTATTTTGTTACCGGGAACAAAGAAAAAGCTAAAGAAATCTACTTAAACAACTATAGCTTTTATTGCCCCGAAACAGCATCTAAATCCGATTCAATCACCCCTTTTGACCTCCCTAAATTTATAGAAACGGGTACACGTTTAATCGAAACCAATCTTAGTCTGGGAGTTATTACCAACAACGCACAGATTTTAAATCACTTAGAACATCATGTTAAAGGAACTAACGTAAAACCAGAATTCAGGTTAAAAGTGGCTTTTGCCAAGGCTCAATGGCTAACGGTACAAGGAAAAGCACACGAAAGCCGTACACAAATGCTATTGGCCCGAAAGCTATCCGACAGTATCACCCAAGCCACTGAAACCCACCAACGCATACTACGATCGGCCTACCATACCGTTATATTGAATCGGTTACGTCATAGCCATCAAATCGAAAAAAACCAAAAAGAAACCAAAATACAAAACCAAAACCTCCGCTTTTCCATCTTGGTAATCTTGGCCTTATCGGCCATAGGCTTTTTGGTTTCCTTGGTCTTACGAAGGCGTCAGCATCTGGTCAATGCCCGTAACGAACAGGTAATGGCCGAACAATCGTTAAAATTAACCGCCTTAAAAAACCAACAGTTGGAAATGGAGGTAACCGCTAAAGAACGTGATCTCTCCGACTTTGCCCTTAACCTCAGCCAAAACCAAGAGTGGGCCAAACAACTGGCCCTAAAAATCGATGCCTTGAAAGCCACTCGTGGCCGGGAACGCAAAAAGAATTTAGACGCCTTGGAAAAGGATATTAGAAATAAAGTGGCCCACGATACCGAAACCAAAGCCTTTTTCCATAGACTCGATAAACTGAGCCATGGATTTTACGATACACTCCAAAACAAATATCCCGATCTAAGTAAAAACGACATTCGCTTGTGCTCACTGATCCGACTGAAACTAACCAGTATGCAAATCGCCAACCTTCAAAATATAACCGTGGCCTCGGTGAATACCAACCGTTACCGTTTACGTAAAAAACTCGGATTGGATAAGCACCGCGATCTCGACCGGTTTATACAGGATTTATAAAGTAGGGGCATTTCCCTAAATTACATTTTGCACAAGGGTTTCTCCAATTTTAATGCATAGGTGAATACGCCGTTCACCCCGATCCTCTCCCGTGGGAAAGGGGGATTTTAATTAGTACTAAAATTATCACAACTTACGATTACCGAAAAAACATCCTCAATAACAGTACTTTTAGGTCTTTGGCCTAGATTTGACTTTTGACATTATACATTAGCCGGCGGATTCCCTATTTTTGCCCGAAAATCGGAATATCATGGCCCAGTCACCCAAACGTTACACCTTAACAGCAGCGCTACCTTATACCAATGGCCCCATACATATCGGTCATTTGGCCGGGGTATATGTGCCTGCCGATATCTATGCCCGATACCTTAGGGGTAAGGGAAAAGATGTAGCCTTTATCTGTGGTAGTGACGAACATGGGGTAGCCATACCCATGAAAGCCAAAAAAGAAGGGGTGGGCCCACAGGATATTATCGATAAGTACCATGCCCTAATCAAAAAATCGTTTGCCGATTTTGGGATTACCTTTGACAACTATAGCCGTACCTCGGCCCCTATTCACCACCAAACGGCCGGTGACTTCTTTAAAAAACTATACGAACAAGGCGATTTTATAGAAGAGACCACGGCCCAGCTATACGATGCCGAAGCCGACCAGTTTTTGGCCGACCGTTTTGTTACGGGTACCTGCCCTAAATGCGGACACGAAGAGGCCTATGGGGATCAGTGCGAAAATTGTGGTAGCTCGTTGAACGCTACCGATCTGATCAACCCCAAATCGACCTTAAGTGGGGCCACGCCAGTGTTGAAAGAAACAAAACATTGGTTTTTACCCTTGGATCGTCATGAAGATTTTCTAAAGGAATGGATCCTAGACGGACATAAAAATGATTGGAAACCCAATGTGTATGGCCAATGCAAATCGTGGATCGACGACGGGTTGAAACCCCGGGCGGTGACCCGTGATCTAGACTGGGGTATTCCCGTTCCGGTTCCCGGTGGCGAAGGCAAAGTATTATACGTCTGGTTCGATGCCCCGATCGGGTACATCTCATCTACCAAAGAATGGGCCGAACGCGAGGGCAAGGATTGGGAACCTTTTTGGAAAGATGAAGCCACCGAATTGATACATTTTATCGGTAAGGACAATATCGTTTTCCATTGTATCATTTTCCCTTCAATCTTAAAAGCCCATGGCGGATACATACTTCCCAAAAACGTGCCGGCCAATGAATTCTTGAATTTGGAAGGCAACAAATTGTCCACTTCCAAGAACTGGGCGGTTTGGTTGCATGAATACCTAGAGGAGTTTCCGGACCAACAAGATGTATTGCGCTATACCCTAACGGCCAATGCCCCCGAGACCAAGGACAACGATTTTACTTGGAAAGATTTCCAGGCCCGGAACAATAACGAATTAGTGGCCATTTTTGGCAACTTTATCAATCGGGTAACCGTACTTACCCATAAGTATTACGATGGGGTGATTCCCGAAGCCGGACAGTTACAGACCGTGGATCAAGAGGCTTTGGCCGCCCTTAAAAAATTCCCGGAGACTATTTCACAATCGGTAGATCGCTACCGTTTTCGTGAGGCTTCCCAAGAGTTGATGAACTTGGCCCGCTTGGGTAATAAATACCTGGCCGATGAAGAGCCTTGGAAGAAGATAAAGATCGATGCCGAACGCACCCAGACCATTATGTATACGGCCTTGCAGATCGCCACGGCCCTTGCGGTTCTATCGGAGCCCTTTTTACCCTTTACCTCGACCAAACTAAAGCGAATCTTGAACCAAGATGGCTTAAGTTGGGGCGATATAGCCACTACGGATGTATTATTACCAAGCGGACATACCATTAATGCCAGTGAGCACTTATTCAGTAAAATCGAAGATGCTGCCATTCAGGCCCAACTCGATAAGCTGGAAGCCACCAAAAAAGCGAATGAGGCCGAAAACAAGGCCGTAGCCCCGCAAAAAGATACCATTAGCTTTGACGACTTTACCAAACTCGATCTTCGGGTGGGTACCATTCTAGAAGCCGAAAAGATGCCCAAGGCAAAAAAACTACTGGTTTTAAAGGTAGATACCGGCATCGATACCCGCACCATTGTTTCGGGTATAGCCGAAAGCTTTGCCCCGGAAGACATCGTAGGAAAACAAGTGACCGTTTTAGTAAACCTGGCCCCGAGAAAATTACGCGGGGTGGCCAGTGAGGGTATGATACTAATGACCGAAAATGCCGAAGGTAAACTGGTCTTCGTTAACCCAGACGAGGCCGGTGTGGGGAATGGGGAAGGAATCGCGTAGAAAATCTGCAGATTAGGCGGTTTTTCGGAATGGGGAAACCCAGACTAACTTGTCTTACCTACTACATATCAGGGTTTTGATTTAATTCTTTATCTTTAAGCAAAACCTACCAACATGAGATTTATTAGCTTTTGTGCCCTATTCCTAGGGCTACATATGGGTATATGGGCCCAAAACACAAAAACCATTTACGGTCGCATTACCGACCAGGATATACCCAAATCGGGTGTTAGCGTACAAGTTCAAAATAGCGAACGGGGTACTACCAGTGATGCCGAAGGTAAATATAGTATTAGCGCGGCCGAAGGAGATGTTCTGGTTTTTTCCCATATCGGTTATGTATCCAAAGAAATCCAAATCGAAGATGTTACCCAAGTGCTCAATGTATCACTATCCCCTGAAATCACCGAACTAGACGATGTTACCGTAGAGGCCCAACGCCTAAATCTACAGGAACAGTTGGCCCTAGAATACGACAGCAATCCTTCTTTGATCAAAACGGCCTATGGTATTTTTGATAAACGTTCGGCCGGTTACTCTTTACGCATATTGGAAGAGCGGCATATCAACAAATCAGCCTTAACCCTAGCCGATGTCATTAACGGGAAATTTGCCGGGGTATCCTCGTTTTGTAACACCGTTACGGGGTATATTGTTTCCAGAATGCGGCCTATGCCCACCATATTCAACCAAGGTTTACCCATTTATGATATTGATGGACAGATTCTAACCAGTTTGCCCTGCGGTTTGATTGCACCAGCCAATATCATACGTATTGCCGTAATACCTTCAACAGCGGGCACAAATCGATATGGTTCGATTGCCTCTAACGGGGTAATCATTATCAACACCAATCGCTACGGACGTTATAAACCCAAACCAGCCGAAACCAGTTATACGGCCACCTATGCCCAAGATGCCCGGCCCTATGTGTCAACAGCCAATTACACCACAACGAAATCTTTACAAAAGTTGGCCGATCCCGATAGCGCCTTTACTGCACTCACCAAGGATGTTATGGGGTATTGCCCCAATTATCATTTCGCTTTGGATCAGTCGCTTTTATTTGCCAAACATTGGAACCGTCCCGATTTGGCCCTAAAAGTGTTGGACAAAACGGATGCCCTGTTCCAGACCAACCCTGAGGCCCTAAAGGCCAAGGCCTATTTGTTAGAAGAATATGGATTCATGGACGAGGCTCACGAAACCTATAAAAGCATTTACCGATTACGCCCGCAATACCTGCAATCGCAACTCGATATGGCCCAAAGCTATTTGACCGTAAACGAGCCCGAAAAGGCCATGGATCTGTATATGCGACATAAGTATTTGGTATCCGAAGGCTTGTTCAAAACAGATTCAACCGGTCAAAGCTCCATAATTTCAACAGATTACACCAACCTTATGGAGCGTTATGAATGGAACAACGGCCTGCATTTAAAAACTACCAAAACAAAGACCAAAACCACAGCTTCCAATGCCCGCTGGGTCTTAAGTTGGAACGATGGTGAAGCGGAATTCGATGTGGAATTCGTTAATCCGAAGGGCAAAACCTATGTATGGTCACACAGTCTGGATGGCAATCCCGATCAAATTCGTTACGAAAAAGAACTGGGGCTTTCGGCCACATCGGAAACCATTGATGGCACCTTACCCGGTACGTGGCAAGTAAACATCACCTATTTGGGCAATAAAAAACTGACCCCAACCTATTTTAAACTAATCGAATACACGGACTATGGTACGCCCTGGCAAGAGAAAACCAGTCAACATTTCCGATTGATCGAAAAAGGGACCAAATATAGGCTAACACGATTGACTATAACCCAAACCCCTGCAGGAAATACCGGAGGACAATAAAAATCCGACCGGGCATACCACGGCCGGATCTTTTTGAACAACTTGGTTTGGTCTTATAAAATGTTTTTGTAGACCTTGCCGTCTTTCATAATCAAGAGTAGGTTCTCTTGTGGCTTGGTCAGTATTTTAATATCTTGTAAGGGGTTGCCATTTATCAATAAAATATCGGCCATGGCACCTTCTTGGATCAGCCCGATCTTTCCATAAGGGTTTCGCGGTCCGCTCAAGGCCAATAAACGGGCCGAATTCGAAGTGGCCTGCCGTAAAATATCAATGGGCTCGAACCATTGGGTACGAAGCGCGAATTCGTTGTTGATCTCTTTTAATTTTTCGGGATCGGTTATCACATCGGTACCGAAAGCTATGTTTTGGAAATTGAGTTTCTTGGCCGCTTTGAACATTCCGTCTATACCATCGAATGCTTCATCGTGTTTGTTCTTTTGGTCGTCGGTATACCCTGCCGGATGGTAGGTGTACACCAAAACTTGGGGCGATAACCAGACATCGTGTTCCATCATTAGCCTAAAGGTTTCTTCCGATAATAGATTGCCATGTTCTATGGACCTTACCCCATTCTTGATGGCCCTTTGGGCCCCTTTGTCGTTGTAAACATGGGACATTACATAGGTACCCCAATCGGCCGCAGCCTGTACCGCAGCCTGTATTTCTTGGTCGGTATATTGGGTTACGTCCAAGGGATCGGCAAATGACCCGGTACCACCGCCGACACTTATTTTAATCTGGGAAGCACCGCGACGTAAGGCTTCACGGGTTGCCTTAAGCACTTCGGGCACCCCATCGGCCAATTGCACCATATCGTACTTCATCAAGGTACTGGGCTCATAGGAAATCATGGCCGAAACCTGTGCATCCGTCCTGTGATCGGAATGGCCAGAGGTCTGCGAAATCATCGGACCCGAGGGAAATACCCGTGGACCTTCTACGATTCCCCTGTCTATGGCTTTTTTTAGCGAAAAACTATTCCCGCTGGCATCCCGGACGGTTGTAAACCCATGCATAAGATAGGTCTTAGCCGTTTGGGTGGCCACATAGCCGAAATAAAACGGATCGGCGTTCAAGGTTTCCGGTATCGACATTTGAAACATTAAATGGGCGTGTGCATCTATAAAACCAGGGGTTAGGGTTGCACCCTGGGCATCAATAATCTTGGCTCCTTTAGGTGCCTTTAGGCCAATACCGATCTTTTTGATCAAATTGCCTTCGACCAATACACTTTGCCCCTTCTGCAAGGTTTCGCTGGTACCATCGAAAATATTCGCATTCCGTATCAATGTTACTTCTTGGGCCATGACCGAAAACGTGCCGATCGACAAGGTAAAAAGCACCAGACCCAGTACTAGTTTATTTTTCATAGCATGTTGTATTTGATTATTAATCAAAGAACAATAGCCAGTGAATACCTGGCTATTAGGACCAATTCAAAAATAGATTATGAAACAACGAGGGTCAATCCACTAAAGTTGACACTTTAGTTAAAAGTTGGGTTAATCGAGCCAACCCAATTCCTTGGCTCTTATAACGGCTTTTACCCTGTTTTTTACCCCCAGTTCCCTAAAAGTCAAATACAGGTATTTTTTTACCGACTCCGGTGAGAGGTACATAGCCTCGGCAATTTCTGAATTATTGGAGCCTTTACTTACCATTTCCAAGATCTTTCGATCCCTTTCCTTTAATCCGGTAGTTCGCCGGGAAATTTCTTTAATCGGGCTAAAAGCGTTTAGCGCCTGAACCACTTCTTTATAATGCGGTCGTTGGTCTTTGTTAGGTTTTAATCGGGCCAACAGTTGCCCGATCTTTGGTCCATATTCGGTATAGATCATAACGTCTTCCATACCTGCGGTCAATTCCAAACACTGTTGTAACACCCCTAAGGCTTTTTCATCTTCACCTGAAGACGCCCAATTTAGGGTTCGGCATAAAAGTAATTGTACGTACAACGGCCTATGTATATCAGCACTACACATGGCCCCAAGCTTTTCGAACCATTCGAAATACGCTTCAATATGCCTGGGATCTGAAGATGGGGCCCACAATTTTAGCATGGTAATCTGCGGAAAATAGTGCCTTAACATACGAATCTCGACGGGTGGTTCCTGGGGGTTTTCGGCATATAAACGCCATGCTGTTTCCCAATCCCCTTTTTGGATCATGATCTCCATCTTCAAATACCCATTCAATCGATAGAGCATTTCCACATTACGGAGACCAACAAAATCGTCCAATTCGGCCCTAGTGGACGCCAACTTGGTGTATTCATGGTTCTTTAAATGGTACAACATCTTATAAAACCAGATATACATGAACCAATTCGGACGAAGCTTATCCCGCAAAGGCCACAGCTGATCGAATTTAGCCGAAAGGCCCTGATGGTCGTTGCGTTTATAGGCCGTAACTATATCGAAATAATGGAAGTGCCCCAAACCTTCAAAAAAGGTGTTTTGGGCACACAAGACCCGTAAACGGGGTAAAACGGCATTGATCCCTGGCCCATGGCCCGTTACCATATACAAAAGTATTTTGCCCACTAATAGCCTGATCCTGCTATAATGCTGTGCATCCGATAAGGCATCCAAAGCCGTATTTATCAGCACGACACCCTCTTGAAACTTATTTTGCAGGGCCAAGGTCTGGGCCTTGAAAATTATGGCATAGGTATATAGGGCCTCATTTTTTGGAGGTATCAAGGGCAATCCTGAATTGAAACTCTGTTCCGATTTGGAATAGGCCCTATCGTATATATAAATCAAACCTTTGAAAACCAAATAAGCGGCGACACTGGCTACCGGACCATTTTCGGGGTAACGGGCCCTTTCAAAATCGATCAGTATCTTTCGCCAAGGGCCAATTTTGCCCTGATATTGGTAAAGATTGGCCCTAATCATCATCAATATGGGGTGCTGCCCTGTCCAAGACCATGGTAATCGATCCATAAGTTTGCCCAAGCGTACATATTGATCGGTACAGCTTAAACGTTCGGCAACTTCTTCCATCAAAGCGGTTGTAAAATCGATTTCGGAAAGTTGTAGGCTTTGATCAATGGCTTCTTCGTAATACCCATGGATCGATAACCATTGGCAACCCACCCTAAGTATCCTTTTCCTTTTACTGCCCTCGACAACCGTATCCATTTCCGATAATATGGCCTTTTGAAAACCATGGTGCAAACGAAACCAATGGCCATCAGCGTCCAAGGCCATGATAAAAAAACTGCCCTGAAGCATACGGTTAAAAACGGCTACATAGTCGGCCTTTTGTTCAGCGCCTTGCCCGATATACTGAATCATCGGAATACTAAAACGCTCAAAAACGGCACCGATCAAAAGTATTTCCACTATTTGCATAGGCTGGTTACGAATGAATCGAGAGACCAGATAACCATCCAATGATGCGTCAATACCCCTCAAGCCTTCTGTAGTATGTTGCCGTAGGCGCAACCAATGGGCAAAGCCCATGATCCACCCTTCGGTATGGTCAAGACATTTTTGAAGATCTTCATTAGACAAACTTCGATCAAAACACCGTATGGCCATCCGACCCATCTCAGCTTCATCTAGGTTAAGGTCTTGGGCTTGTATGAGATTGACCAAACCATGGCGCGCCATACCATACTCGTTTAAAAAAGTGCGATCATGACTGATTAGATAAGGTAGTATCCGGGTCTCGGTCTGATCCCACCAAATACGTACAAATTCCAAAACCATGGCATCCGATACCAAATGAAAATCATCGAGCACGAGAATATGGGGCGTTTGCAATAACAGGATTTCCTCCAAGAAGGCATTGACCAAGGTATTTTGATGTATACTGACCGGACTATCCAAAAGGGCTTCCGTCTTAGGGAACAGTACACCTGGGGCCCCTCTTTGCAGGCCATGTACCAAATAGCGTAAAAACACACCTATATCATTCATTTCCTTTGCACAGGAAATCCAGGTAAAGGGCCTCGTATTCACTTGCAGCCAATGGCCAACCAATGTGGTTTTACCATAACCGGTACCGGCCCAAACAAGTGTTAAGGGGTCATCAAGACCTTTTTCCAACTGAACATACAAATCTTGGCGTTCAAAATATCGGAAATGGCCCACAGGAATTCGAAACCTGGTAAGCAGTAATTGATTGTGCATTATGGTTTGGTTGTTGCCTAAGGCATCACTAAAGATAGCAATTGCCTTTTGAAATAAAGCTTAGGCTCCAATCAAACTATATTAACATACAAACACTATACAGGAAGCCTTTACTACTGCCGGAAAAAGCCTTATTTCCCCTTTAAAATGGTATACCCCAAACCTAAAGACAGATTGTTATAGCCCTGAAAGGTATAGTCGAGGTTCAGGTGAAAACGGCCCCAATCGGCCTTGGCCCCTATATTGGCACGTATTCCGTCGATACTATCCTCTACATCGAAAGGATCGTTGAACTCTACGGTTCGTAAAGGGGTCACGATATCGTATTCTCCTTTTACAGCATAAACCGATTCGCCGGTTACATAACCCACGCCGCCATAGACATTATAGGTCGGGAATTTGGTGGAACCAATAAGCTCGAACATCCAGGTATCCAAGGCCACATCGATCAATTGATCTTCGCCGGTAAACACCCCGTTGGTCTCAAATTCATATTCAGCACTAAGACGGGTATAGGCCACCATACCCGACACGGCCACAGGCCAGTTGTTCATAAAACCTATGGTCTCACTCAATTCGTGTTTTAAACCGAATCCTAAAATACCAATTGAGGCATCGTCTATATGCAGTTTTGGAAAATAACGGAAAACGAATTCGGAATTGGCCGGCAATCCCACCCCGGCCTGTAAAAATGCCGAAGGTAATAGGTTGGTACTAATCAGTCCTAATCCCGTTGGCGCATCGAATTCAAAAGATTGGCCGTCTAAAAGGGCTGCCAACCGAACCCGTGAATTGGAACTGCCTAAAATAGTCGGGATTTTTATAACATTGCCACCACCCACAACACTCAAATTCTCAAAACGACTGATATCGATCTCTTGTTCCAATTTGTCTTTAGGCACAAAGGAACCATTGGTTATCAGGGACACATCGATCTCCCAGGTTTTTTTGACCCGGGCATCGTTATACCAACCTCCGGTCAGGGCAAATAACAAACCTTCGGAGACCGGTTCCAGATAAGATGCGGTCAAATCTTCGGCCTGTTCGGCACCCAATAGTAAATAGTATCGTAGATTGGAATCTTGTGCGTAGGTACTAAAGGCAAAGACTCCCATACATAGGAAACTGACAATCTTTTTCATGTGTAAACCCATTTGGTAAGAATCAACAGGAAAACCTGCGTAAAAACACTTACAAATGTACATAAAAACAAAGCGTCCTTTTCTGCCATTTGTCATAAAACGATTCCCGTGCAAAAATTGACCGTATCCGCCTCAATGGCTTATCGGCTTCTCTTTGAATCCTGGAAGCGACCTCCCCTATTAAAAAAGGGCAAGGTTAAAATTATAATTGCTTGGTCGAGATAATCTTGACCGGACAAGCTTTTTCGGCGGCTTCACAAGGCTCATAAATACTATCGTCAGGCGATTTTAAAGTAAAAAAACCCTTTTTCTCTTGAGAATGCAATAGCACCGATTTCCCATCTTTTTTGGACATCTGGAACTGCCCGGGGGCTAACTCTACGCAATAATTACAGCCGATACACTTTTTGCGCTGTAGGGTTACGACCACCATTAGGTCTTTACGATTTTATAGAGTTTGTCTGAGGGCCTGATCCTGAATTTTAACGGAATTGTACAACTATCGCCTTTGCTGGCAGTAGTCTTCTTTTCGTCGTTGACCAACATTTCGGTTAGCTCGAACTCTTCTACACCCGTAGTAGGACCGGTAATCAAAACCGTATCGCCAATACTTAGGTCGTAGGCCTCAATTTTAAACTCCCCTATACTGGCTTTTGGGAAAAAGTGCTGTCCTTTACCCAAGTATACCTTTTTTTGTGTAGCCTTAGAACCATCGACATCACTCCACGACCCCATTTTTTGACCTAGATAATACCCACTCCAGAAACCACGATTGTAGACCTTTTTCAATTCGGTCATCCACCCCTCAACCCGCTCAGGGGTAAAATTCCCTTCGTAATACGCATCGATGGCCTCGCGATAGGTGGCGATAACCTTGGCCACATATTCGGGGGCCCTGCCCCTACCTTCTATCTTAAGTACCTTAATACCCGTATCTATAACCTGATCTAAGAAGTCGAGGGTGCAAAGATCTTCGGGAGACATAATGTATTCATTGTCCAGCTCCATGGTATTGCCGGTATCTTGATCGATAACCGTATATTTTTTACGGCAGTTTTGTTTACAAGCCCCCCTATTGGCCGATGAGTTGTGGGCATGCAGACTCATATAACATTTACCGGAAACCGCCATACACAAGGCGCCGTGTCCGAAAATCTCGACCTCGACCAAATTACCCGAAGGACCACGTACGTCTTCCTTCTCGATCTGCTCACATATTTTCTTAACCTGACGCAAACTTAATTCCCTGCTCATTACCATGGTATCGGCAAAGAGGGCATAGAATTTAACGGTCTCAATATTGGTGATATTGATCTGGGTAGAGATATGCACCTCTACATCAATTTGCCGGGCATAGGCAATAACGGCCTGATCCATGGCAATAACCGCGGTAATTCCGGCCGCCTTGGCCGCATCGAGCAAGGTCTTTATGATCGAAAGATCATGGTCGTATATAATGGTGTTCAAGGTAAGGTACGAGCGTACCCCATGCGCTTCGCAACGTTTAACGATCTCGGGCAGGTCGTCCAACGTAAAGTTGATACTTGCCCGGGCCCGCATATTCAATTGCTCTACCCCAAAATATACCGAATCGGCCCCGTTGACCAAAGCGGCCTGAAGCGATTCGAAATTGCCCGCAGGGGCCATTAATTCTATCTTTCCCGTTGGTGTCATAACAATTACCCTTCTCTTTTTACCGTTTACCAAACTAAATTTCCGAGCCATCTCCGCTAATTAAGGCGGCCCGGCGCATGCAAAATACCAGCGGGCAAAATTACGAAAAGTTCCTTGAATTCTCGATTACAGCAGATAAGCCAGATCATTAGACCCCAAACCCAGCGGCCGAATCCTCACAAAATCCTTATTCCATACTGTCGCCCAGGGCTTTCATACGAAATTTGGGATTGGGGGCCTGGGTATGTTCCTGTTGCATAAACCGCTCTATTTGGGCCACGATTTCCGGGTGGTTTTGCGATACATCGTGCTGTTCTAAAATATCTTCTTCCAAATCGTAGAGTTCGGTTCTTAGCACGCCTTCCTGGATTTTTTGACGCACCGCCTTCCACTTGCCCATCCGAACGGCTTGCTGGCCTTTATAACCCGTAAACTCCCAATACAGAAAATCGTGCTGGGCTTGTTTTTCGCCCAAAAGGGTTGGCAATAAACTTACGCCATCGGTGTCTTGGGGCACTTGGGTTTGGGCCAGTTCGCAGAAAGTGGGCATCATATCGTAAAACACGGAAACATGGTCCGAGGTACTGCCGTTTTCCACCTTACCCGGCCAACTTACGATCAAGGGTACCCGCAATCCGCCTTCATAGACCGAGCCTTTGGTGCGACCCCGCCCATTGGTAAAGGGTTTTGAACTTTCGAAATACTCGTAATCGACCCCGCCGGTATAGGTAGGCCCGTTATCGCTGGTTACGAAAATGATGGTATTTTCATAAGCCCCGGTTTCTTTTAAGACACGAATCAAATCGCCCAGTTGCCAATCGAGATACGATATCATGGCCGCATAGGTAGCCCTTGGGGTCTGGTTCGGAAAATAGGATTTACCCAAATAGGGGCCCGTTTCCGGGATTTTATCTTGATAGCCTGCCACCCAACTTTCAGGAGCCTGTAAGGGCACATGGGGCAAAGGTGAGGCATAGTACATAAAGAAGGGTTTGTCCCGTTTTCTTTTTAGATAAGACACGGCTTTATCATGTATTAAAGTCGGGGCATAATCGGGTTGGGTAAAGCGGGCATAGCTTGCCGACAGATTAGGATCTGCCCCTTTATCCAAACCGGTATGGGGCTGCACCAAAGCATTGTTCAACGCCACCTTGTCTTCGTTTTCCCAAAGGTGTAATGGGTATAGATTATGCGCCTGGCGTTGGCAGTTGTAACCGTAAAAATAATCGAAGCCCATGCGCGTAGGTACGCTATGGGTAGTTGGCCCACCCAAGCCCCATTTACCAAAAATAGAGGTGTCGTACCCGGCTTTTTGCAACAGTTTGGCCACGGTAACCGTGCTTTGGGGCATTGGGCGCTGCCCTTCCAATTTGGGGTCTTTTGATACTGCAGCAAAATCCCATACCTCGCCACGTTCGCGCCATTCGTCATTCGATCGTACATAGGCATTGCCCGCATGCTTGCCGGTCAAGAACATACAGCGGGCCGGGGCACAGACCGGGGCGGCCGAATAGTGTTGGGTAAACAACATACCCTCGGCGGCCAAAGCATCCATGTTCGGGGTCTGGATCTTTTCTTGACCATATACCCCAATCTCCCCATAGCCGAGGTCATCGGCCAAAAAATAGATAATGTTCGGTCTTTGCTGTGGGTTTAGCTGTCCCAAAAGCAAACAAGGCAATAGTAATAACAAAATTCTCATAGCATATGCTTTTCTGCCCATAATATAATCAAAGTCGCTAGGGGGTAAAAAACGATACGCCATATTTCTTTTTAGCGTAGCTAGAAAACTTAAAAACCCGGCCAAAAATGACCAGGTTTTTTAATCTTAAAAGCATTTTCCCTATTCCAATTCGTTCTTTAAATTTTGGAGCCCTTCGTTCAATTGATCCCCTAAATCGGCTTCCATACTAGTAAATAGCAACATTAAATTCATCGGAAATGGCATTTTTCCCTGAAAGCCCCAGCTAACCGTAGTTTCACTTCCCGCACCAGCAAATACCATATAGGCTGGAGAGGTTGATTCATAAGGTTTTAGAAAGCGGAGTTCGTAGTCGATACGTTCCCCGTCTTTAATGGCGGTTATCTCTTGTTCGCCATGGCCAACATCTGGGTGTTCGCTCTCCCAAGCCGAAATAAAACCAACGGTTCCATCGGTACCGGTATAACTCTTTTTGGTATTGGGGTCCTTAGCCTGCCAAACGGCATAATTATCTTGGTTTTTCAGCATTTTCACATAATCAAAAACCTCTTGTTTGGGTTTGTTGATGACCACCGTACGTTCTACGGAAAACTCTTTTTTGGCTATGATTCCGGTAAGTAGTACCGCAGCAATCAAAACCCCCACTACGATTAGAATTTTTTTAAGCATGTTCTAGAATGTTTCTGTGTTGATGTCGTTTGAATATACGATAATTTAAAGACTTGGACCACCATTGCCCCATCCGGAAAGGGAATACTCCCTATTTTTGTGTACTTTTGCTATTAGACCAATCAGTCTAATGAATAAAAAATACAATAGGGAAGATATTCTGGTGGCCGGTATCCAATTGATCCGGGAGCGCGGCTATGCCAATACCGGCATACAGGATATTCTGAGTTATTGCGGTATTCCAAAAGGTTCATTTTATAACTTTTTCGCAAGTAAGGAAGCCTTCGCCTTAGAGGCCATCGACTTTTTTAAAGATAAAATGGGACATATTTTGGCCGATATAGATGCCGAGGCATTGACACCACCCGAAAAAATCAAAAAATTTGCATTAACCGCCAATACCCTCTATTGTTCCAGCGGACGCAAAAACAGTTTTTTATTGTCGCTAGCCAATGAAGTCTCGGAAGATAACCCGGCTTTCTCCGCTCCCATTTCCGATTGTTTTGAAGGTTTTAAAGGATTTCTACAAAAATGGATCCGGGAAGGACAAGAACAAGGCTATCTTATCAGTGCCCTCCCCGATAAGGAAATGGCTTCCTTATTATTGGACAGCTATCACGGGGCAGTTATCCGTATGCGCTACGAACTTAAACCCGATGCCATAGTAGCCTATTGTGAAAAAACATTACAGACATTCACCACCTAAAAAAATTTACCCTCTATATAAGTAAACTGGTCTAATTGAAATTGAAACTAAATCCTATTATTATGAAAATCGTAAGTATATCCGCATTGTTCTTTTTGTTCTTTGCCCTCCCTCTACAGGCACAACAAGGCAAATTGTTGTTGAACAAAATAACCGTGAGTAACGAAACCCCTGCTGTTAAAACCAGCCTCATGTTATATGCCAACGGTAGCTACACCCTTCAGGAGACCCAAGGTGATTCCGAAACCAAAAACGAATCGGGGCAATTGAATGCCGACCAACTGAAATCCCTTAAAAAGACGGTTAAAAAGGCTGGGGTAATCCGTTTGCAAAAGAAGTATCAGTGCGCCGCTGCCGACGGGGCCAAAGTGCTGTATTCTTTCTATACCTCTAGTGTCGCCAAAAAAATACAGTATCAAGAAGGTTGCCCTTTGCCCCAAGGCCTTGATAACATAAATGCGGCCTTAGATGGTGCATTTTCAACCGAAATCCAATAGGCTTGGCCCACTCACGGCAAAGGTGTTTTTAGGTATTTGTAAGTTTTAGTCAATATTGCCTACTATTTCAATAGGTTAGATGGGTCTCGCCCATTTAGTCTGCTATTGCTATTTTTGCAATCTAGGGGCTCATTACCCCTGTGCCATAAATATCCCGATACCTATGCCTAGAATTTTCATGGGCCTTTTGTGCCTTGTTTTGGTTGTCCCTTCTTTAACCGCCCAAGATCTGGGCTTGGCCCAACGGGGTTCTACCTGGAAGAACTTTACCTACGATATGGGTAACGTATTTGGCGGAATGGGCTATGCCTATAGCCGCCCTTTTCATTGGGAGGGAAAACAATGGTTACAAGTTGGGGGTGTGGCCGCCGGTGCAGGGTTGTTGTATATCTATGATGAAGAGGTATCGGAATATTTGGTAGATCATCAAGACGATATTCCCGAGATAATCAGGGATTACGGTTGGTACTATGGTAGCCCCCAAAACAATTATATGCTGACCGGGGCGGTATATTTAACCGGACTTTTCACCAAAAATGAAAAACTGCGGCGTACCGGGGTGCTCTTGATCTCCTCTGCATCGGCAGCCGGACTGTTACAACAGGTGAGTAAACGGGTTTTTGGGAGGGCCAGACCCCGTTCGGGCTACGGTAAAGAGGTGTTCCATCCGTTTTCTAACGACAAAGATTTTCATTCCTTTCCCTCGGGTCATGCCATCCTAGCGTTTACCAATGCCTATGCCATTGCCAAACAATTTAAAAATCCGTGGGTTAAAAGTGGTATTTATGTACTGGGACTGGTCCCTGGGGTCTCGCGTATTTGGGAAGGCGCCCATTGGCTTACCGATGTGGCCGTAAGTGTGGCCATTAGTATCGCTACGGTAGAGGCCATTGATAAATACCTCGACCGTAAATACGAACAGAAGTACAATACAGGTACCAAAAAAGTGGCTTGGGACCTTAATATGGGTCTCGGCACCATTGGGGTGGTCGCCCGGTTCTGACCTTGGCTTTGTCCAGGAATTTCAATTAGACCCCAAAGGAGGGTTTTTCCTTGTTTCCACTATAATACCTTTGACATCTGACAATATTCGTAACTTTAGCCTTTAAAATTCCATCTACATGTTATCGAAAAAACTAGAAGCTGCCTTGAACAAGCAGATTAAAATAGAAGCCGATTCCTCTCAAGTTTATTTGGCCATGGCGTCGTGGTCAGAAGTGCAAGGTCTTGAAGGTATTTCCGGATTTATGTATGCCCACTCTGATGAAGAACGTATGCATATGCTAAAACTGGTCAAATTCGTAAACGAAAGGGGCGGTCATGCCGAAGTACCGGCTTTGGAGGCACCAAAAAAGGAATTTGGCTCGTTTCAAAAAATGTTCCAAGAGCTTTTTGAGCATGAATTGTTCGTATCGAACAGTATCAACGAACTCGTACACATTACCCTGGAAGAACGGGATTATGCTACCCACAACTTTTTGCAATGGTATGTAGCCGAACAGATTGAAGAAGAAGCCTTGGCCCGTACCATTCTAGATAAAATCAATCTGATTGGGGAAGACAAAGGAGGCCTATACCTCTTTGATCGCGATGTACAGCTCATTACGGCCGATAGTGCCGCAGGGCCGGAGCCAGGGGCCTAAACCACTTAAAGAATCATAAAAGCCGAGTGTAAACATTCGGCTTTTTTTCTATCTAAACGTTAAAGTTTTATTTAGATTTAGTAAAAACAATATATTTGCCCCTGTATTTCAAACCGATATGGGGAAAGTTTTAAAATCTTCGGGTAAACAACGAATGAAGGCGGTTGAGCGGGGCGATAAAAAAGCGTTGAAGCAATTGATTCCAGATAAAACCAAATCGAAATGCTGCAAAAAATTTAAAAAGGGAGAACACAAACGCTGTGGAAAATGTCCTTGTTTCGATTTGCTTAAAAAAGTTGCTTAATCCCACTAAAAACAACCTAATTCCCCTAAAAGTGACATCTGTCATGTTTTGCACTGCATACCCCTTATAACTTTGCGGGCGCAAATGTAACCCAACAAAATCCTAGAAGATGTCAGCATCCGAACTTAAAATAGTCAGTAAGGAAGAAGCCGTATCCATTGTAAAATCTGGAGACCGTTTGTTCTTCCAAGGGGCCGCTATGACCCCTACTACCCTAATCAATGCCCTTTGTGATCGCCACCACGAACTTAACGATGTTGAGATCGTGCAAATGCATACCGAGGGTGAGGCCAAATACATGCAAGAACCGTGTAACAATGCCTTTAAACTCAGCGCCTTTTTCGTAGGTAAGAACGTACGCGATGGGGTAAACAACCGCAACGGTAGCTATATCCCTATTTTTCTTTCGGAGATCCATTGGTTGTTCCGCCGCGGATTAATGCCCTTGGATGTGGCCTTTATACAGGTTTCACCACCGGACAAACATGGTTTTTGCTCGCTTGGGGTATCGGTAGATGTTACCCTTCCGGCCATTCAAACCGCTAAAAAAGTAATTGCACAGGTTAACCCGCAAGTGCCCCGTACCCATGGCGATGGTATTATCCATGTCAGCAGTATCGATATGGCCGTCGAGATCGACGAACCCATTTTCCAGGCCCATTTGGGTGCCCCTACCGACAACGATCTTAAAATTGGTAACTATATCTCAGACCTTATAGACGATGGCTCTACCTTGCAAATGGGAATCGGAAACATTCCCAATGTGGTTTTGAATAACCTAGGTAACCATAAAAACCTGGGAATACATACCGAAATGTTCTCCGATGGGGTATTGCCTTTGGTTAAGAACGGGGTAATCAACGGTTCTAAAAAATTAATCGAAAACGGAAAAATGGTCACCTGTTTTGCCGTAGGATCTCAAGAACTCTATGATTTTATAGACGATAACCCGCAGGTAACCTTTAAAGAGGCGGCCTATACCAACGATACGGCCATTATTCGGCAGAATCCCAAGGTGGTGGCCATAAACTCGGCCATAGAGATCGACCTAACCGGACAAGTTTGTGCCGATACCATTGGTACCTACCATTACTCGGGTGTTGGGGGTCAAATGGACTTTATTCGAGGGGCCTCTTTATCTGAAGGAGGTAAGGCTATTTTTGGCCTGCCCAGTATTACCGCAAAAGGCCATAGTAAAATCGTACCTACCTTGAAAGGCGGTGCCGGCGTAACCACTACCCGTGCCCACGTACATTATGTTGTGACCGAGAACGGAGTGGTGAACCTCTTTGGGAAAAGCCTTAAGGAACGGGCCAAACTTATGATATCCATCGCACACCCTAGCCAGCAAGAGGCCCTAGCCGCAGCGGCCTTTGAACGCTTTGGGTATGTAGAATAATCCTTTCGGAAACCTAGCCTTTGGGCGCCGGTTCCCTGCTATTGAAAAACGCTTCCGTGCTCGAACTCGGAGGCGTTTTTTATTTCTACATAGCCCTGTTGTTTTTGTCCGATCGTTACCGCTTTCTTTCCACCTTTTTTCATACGCACCCAAAACCCTCCATCTGCTTCCGTTAAAACGCTTTTGGGTAAGGCCGGGGCTTGATAGGCATCCGTTATAATTTCAGCCTCAACGAACATGCCCGGTAAAAAGGGTTGGTCTTCATCATCCAAATGGGCATGTATGGCAATGGTCCTATCCGCATTCACCGTAGTACCGATCAAATATACCTCGGCTTCATATCGTTGCTCTCCGGTTTCAGGAATGCTGAAACTAATGCGCTGGCCTTTTTTGACCTTTAAAATATCCTTTTCAAACACCCGCAGCTCCAAATGGATATGATCCGGGTTCACGATCTCGAAAATCTCGGTGGCCGCCGACACGTACATGCCCTTGGCCACGTTCACTTGGGTGATGCTTCCTGCCAGCGGGGCATAAACCGAAGCCACCGTGCTCAACTCGCCTTGTTTTACTTTTTCCACACTGATATTGAGCAGTTCTAATTGCTTGGACAATCCGTTGAGGGTCGCTTGGGCGGTTTTATAGTCACTGGCCGACTTTAGGTACTGTTTTTTAGAGCTAATGCCCTCTTCGAACAGGGTTTTATGGCGTTCTTGCTCGGCCTCCAAATACGGAATTTGACCCCATACCTCCAGATAAGATTGCTGTAGGCTTACGAATTCCGGGTTCTTAAGGGTAACCATTAACTGGCCTTTTTTTACCTGATCACCCACCAACAACGGACTGAATTCTATATAACCACCTGCCATGGCCGTTACCAAAGCCTTGTTGGCCGGGGGCACATCTATGGTACCCGAGGTAGGGATACGTTCCTGGAATTCCATTTCGGTAAAAGACACCTCTTCGGTAAGGGGGCTTTGTATCGGGGTTTCTTCGGTTGCTTCCTGTTTGATGGTTTGTTTACACCCCCCGGCCATAACAACCATACCTAGCACCAGTATATTATAGATTTTATTTTTCATGTTTTTTATTTAGAGTGATGGATAGTTTAAATGGATAACGGCCTTATTATAGGCATGTAAGGCATCTAGATAGGCCAGCCTAAGCCGTTGGGCTTTATGTAGGGTCTGCAAATACTGTAAATAATCGAGTTCGCCATTCTTATAGCCCATTTCGGCCGATAGATACAATTGGTTCGATAGCTCCAAGCCTTCCGACTCGTAATAGGCCAGGGCCTCGGAATGTTTTCGAAACTCGGCCAACAATTCCTTTTTTCGCGCTTTTATTTCCAAACTATGCTTTTCGAATAGGGCCTGTTGCGCCAGCTCTACCCGTTTGGCGGCCTTGATCCGACCACTTTGCGCATGGAAGAACAGTGGAAACTTAATGCCCAATTGAAAACCATTGATCGTACCCTCCAAACTCGAATTCGATCCTTGGAAATAGGTCGCGTTAAGATCGGGCAACAGGGCCTGTTGCGACAATCTTCGGGCACTGACCGCCATGGTGTTATTTACGCGCAACCGGTCGGTTTCGTGGGTAAACCCAAAAGACACCGTATCTACCGCCAGTCTAACATAGGCACCCCGTTCCGCCAAGCCAAATTCGTAGGTCGGTGCCAAGGTCGACAAATGCCGTACTACCTTTTCCAGTTCATGGGTTTGGGCTTTTTGTGTCATTTGTATTTCCCGGGCCTCGGCCTTGGCGGTCAATTGTTCGAGATAATTCGACTCGCCCAATTCAAACTTCCGTTTGGCGGCATGGGCAAAATCGGAGTACAGACTGTCCAATAGATTAAAGACCTGTAATCGGGCCTGTACATAGCCCCATTCGTCATACCCTAGGTAAAGGGCCCTGCGCCATTCCTTCTCCTGAAGGCTCTTATCGATTTCCTTTTCCCGTAACTGTTGACCCAAATATTTCGATTGTCCAAAAAAGCGGGTTGGGAAGGGAATTTCCTGTCCCACCCCCCAAACTTGTAAAGGTTGGTTATTGGGGCCTAGGTTGTTTTGGTCTTCGCCCCAATACAGCTCCGTTTTCCCTAGATCAAAGGCGGTGGCCCGTAAAGCTTTTGTTTGTTGTAGCTCAAGCTCGGCGATTTCCAAACCTTTATACGAACGTAGACCATGGGCCAACAAAGAATCGAGAACCCGATCTTGTTGCTGGGCCCCGCCCATAAAAGGCACGAATGCCAACAGTAATAAAGTGGCCTTTTGGGGATTCAAACGCATTTTTTGTCCTTTATGAAAATAGGCGTACAACACAGGTAATACAAAAAGGGTAAGCAAGGTGGCCGTAAACAAGCCGCCAATGACCACTGTGGCCAAAGGCTGTTGTACCTCTGCCCCGGCACTGGTAGAGACCGCCATGGGCAAAAAGCCCAAAGCCGCCGCCGTAGCCGTTAGCAAAACCGCCCGTAACCGATCTTTGGCACCTGTGACGATCCAACCTTCCGATCTATCGGCATCTTTCTTCAATACCTTAAAATGTTCGATCATTACGATACCGTTCAATACGGCGATACCGAAAAGGGCGATAAACCCGACGCCTGCCGAAATACTAAAAGGCATATCGCGAAACCAGAGCAACAGAATGCCCCCAACCGCGGCCAAGGGGATGGCCGAGTAGACCAAAATGGCATCGCGAACCGAACCAAAGGCGAAATAGAGAAAGATAAAAATGAGCAATAGGGCCACGGGTACCGCAATTTTCAAACGATCCTTTGCCGATTGTAAATTCTCGAACTGCCCCCCGTATTGCACCGAATAGCCCACAGGTAGCTCTACCTCCGATTCAATACGCGCCTTTACATCGTCTACCACCGATTGAAGGTCACGGTTTCTCACATTTACACCGATTACGGCCCTACGGCGGGTATCGTCCCTCGAAATCTGGGCTGCCCCACTACTATAACTTATAGAAGCCAATTGGGCCAACGGCACTTGGCTACCATTGGGTAAAGGCACATAAAGCCGTTTCAGGTCTTCTATATCGGTGCGCCCTTGATATGGAATACGCACCACCAAATCGAAGCGTTTTTCGCCCTCAAACACTACGCCGCTAGCCTTTCCGGCAAAACCCATGGCGATCAGATCATTGATCTCACCAATGGAAACCCCGAAGCGTGCCAACTTTTTTCGGTCGAAGGAAACCCGCATTTGGGGTAAACCTTCTATTTTTTCGACCGAAATATCGGCTGCACCGGGTATGTTGGCAATGGCTTGCCCTATGGCCTCGGCCTTGTTGGCCAACACCTGTAAATCTTCCCCAAAAAGTTTGATGGCTATATCGGCCCGTACCCCGGTTATCAATTCATTAAAGCGCATTTCTATAGGCTGGGTAAATTCGACTTCCATGTCGGGCATTTGTTCTTCCAAAGCCCGTTTAAAGGCATCGGCCAGTCCATCTTTGGTATCGGCGGTGGTCCAAGTACCAGGGTCGTTCAACGTAATGATAATGTCGCTTTCTTCCATAGACATGGGATCGGTAGGTACTTCGGCCGCCCCGATACGGGTCACTACCTGATCTACCTCCGGAAAGCGCTCTAAAAGTAATTTTTCAATTTGGGTGGTAATTTCGGTAGTCTTGGCCAAGGAGGTACCGGTAGGCAGTACGGGCTGTATTACAAAATCGCCCTCGTCCAAGGTGGGCATGAACTCGCCCCCCATACGTGAAAAAATTCCTATTGAGACCACTAACAAAAGTGCTCCAACGGCCAAAACTTTCACTTTATGGGCCAAGGCCTTTTCCAGACCTATCACATATTTGGCTTCCAAAAAACGCATCAACCGGGCCGAAATTCCTTTTGGATTGGGTGTAACGGGTTTTAAAATCAAAGAGGCGGCCACCGGAACATAGGTCAGGCATAAAAGCATGGCCCCGATCAGGGCGAACCCAAAGGTTAGGGCCATAGGTTTGAACATTTTCCCCTCTACTCCCGATAGTGAAAGTATGGGTATGAATACGATTAATATGATCCACTGCCCAAAAATGGCCGAACCCATCATTTTCTGGGCCCCTTCAACGGCCATTTTTTTGCGTTCTAAACGAGCGGCTTGGGGCTGTAAATGGGCCATGCTATCGACCCGTTGGGCCATTTGGAAAGAGATAAACTCAACAATGATAACGGCCCCATCTATAATGATCCCGAAATCAATGGCCCCCAAACTCATTAGGTTGGCATCGACCCCAAAAATGTACATCAGCCCTAAGGCGAACAATAGAGACAAAGGAATTACCGATGCCACCAACAGACCCGAACGCCAATTCCCCAACAAGAGTATGACCACGAAAATGACGATCAAACACCCTAAGATCAGGTTTTCTTTTACCGTATCGGTGGTCTTGGCAATAAGTTCGCTTCGGTCTAAAAAGCCGTTGATATATACCCCTTCGGGCAGGGTCTTACCAATCTCTGCCACACGTGCCTTAACCGCTTCAATAACCTGGTTCGAATTGGCATCTTTTAACATCATAACCTGACCCAATACCTTTTCACCCTCACCATTCGCGGTAATGGCCCCAAAGCGGGTGGCGTGTCCGTAGCCGACTTTGGCCACATCATTGATATACACGGGTCGGTTCTCGAGGTTCTTAACGACTATAGCTCCAATATCCTCCAAAGAACCCGCCAAGCCTTCACTTCGAATAAAGTAGGCCTGTTCCTCTTTTTCGATATAACCCCCACCAGCTACCTGATTATTCTCTTCCAAGGCCCGAAATACCTCGTGGGCCGTAATATCCAACGCTCGTAGTTTGGCGGGATCTAAGGCCACCTCGTACTGTTTTAAAAAACCGCCCCAGGTGTTTACCTCGACTACCCCCGGAATGCCGGACAACTGCCTTTTTACTACCCAATCTTGTATCGTCCGGAGTTCCGTGGGCGAATATTTATGGGCAAATTCCGGTCGAACATCTAGGGTGTATTGATAAATTTCGCCTAAACCGGTACTAATAGGTCCCATTTCGGGTTTGCCAAAGCCTTCCGGAATGTTCTCCTGGGCCGATTGGATCTTTTCGGCGATCAATTGGCGGGGTAAATAGGTGCCCATCTTATCTTCGAAAACAATGGTAACCACCGAAAGCCCGAATTTAGATACGGAGCGGATTTCCTTAACCCCGGGCAAATTTGCCATTTCCAATTCTACCGCATAGGTAATGAACTGTTCCATATCTTGGGTAGAGAGGTTTCTGGAGGTGGTAATTACCTGAACTTGGTTATTGGTAATGTCGGGTACGGCACCTATGGGAATTCGACTTAGGGCATACAGACCGAAAACAATTATGGCCACGGTACCCAAAAGCACCAATATCCGATGCCGGATACTGGCTTTTATGATAGCTGATAACATACGAATTTGATTATGTCAAAAATGCCTTCCCCAAGGGGAAGAATTAGATAACCGGAAACAGTATGTTAGGCTTTGGGAGGCTGGAAAATACCTCGAGGTTCGAAAAGTGAATGCAGATTCTCGTAGCTAAATATCTTGGTTCGCTGTTCCATAAGCACCAAACGTGGCCTTTCCATTTCTAAAAAAGGGGCTGTTAATGCCAGTTCGGCTACATGGGTCGCTTTTTGGAAAGGCAAGGCCCCATGTTGCTCTTTTTCTTCTTGATGGTTCTTTTCGTGATCTTCCTTTTGTTCTCCGTAATGCTTAGATAAAAAGGTTAAAAAATCGTCTCCATAGGTTTGTTGGTGGAATCGGGCATGCTCTACCAATTCATTGAATTGAATTATGTCACGGGCCCCAACACCAAGCGCCTGAAGCAGTACCAAATTTGCCAAGAGTATGTGAAACATGCGTAACATCTCTCGAAATTAGGGAAAATAGGTGATGCAGAAACCTCAGACCCACAAATTTAGGTTTGGTCTAAATAGATTGGGAACCATGGCCCTTATGGAAAAAACAAAGTAAATCTAGTGCCCTTGCCCAATACCGAATACACTTTGATGGTACCGCCATGTAAGTGCATAATCTGTCTCGACAGGCTTAAGCCAATACCCGACCCCCCTTCTTTGGTCGTAAAGAAAGGCACAAAGATCTCGTCGAGTAATTCGGGGGCAATACCGGGGCCATTGTCCAACACCGAAACAAAGGTGCCGCCATCTTCCGTTTTACCCGCACTAAGTTTTAGCTCGCCATCGGGTTGCCCGTTTAGGGCCTGTAGGGCATTTTTACATAAGTTAATCAATACCAGGGCCATCTGTTTGCCATCGATGAACAAGGTCAGGTCTTCGGGTTCGCAATCTACGGTAAACCGTAATTGCTCGTTCATATCGGGCACTAGTAAGGTCTTGATGTCGGTTAGCAAAATAGAGGCTTTAACCAAGACCTTATCAGGCTTGGGCAGGTTTAAAAAGTTTCGGTACGATTGCACGAACTCCATCAAGTTTTGCCCTTGCATTTTTATTACCCCTAGGCCTTTTACGGTATTGCGCCATTGATCCGAACTTAACTCTACGGACGTCTCCCCCGTTTCGGGAAAGTACTTCATTATGGATTCCGAGATCGAGGTTATCGGGGTAATGGTGTTCATAATCTCGTGGGTTAGCACCCGGATCAAGCGTACCCAAGAATCGGTTTCCTTCTCGTCCAATTCTTGATGGATGTCCTGGGCCACGACCAACAATAACTCATCGTGGTTCAAGGCCAATTGGGTAGCCTTAAGTGAAATCTGTTTCTTGCCCCTTTCGTTACTGAGCTGCACCAATTTTCGTTTAAAAACTTGATTACCCTCGAACAGGGCATAGAGCTTTTCGTCTACCTGTTTTAGTTGTTTAATATGGTTCAACGGATGGTAATCGAGTAGCCCTTCTATGGTACTATTGGCAAAAAGGATATGGCCTTTTTTATTGATGGTCATAATGCCTATATCGGCCTGTTTTATGATTTCTTCATAATACTGCTCTTGGGCCTGCTTTTTTAAATGGATGTCTTGGATCATGGCATTGACCCGATTCAGGCTATGGTTAAGCTCTTCCAGAGACTTAACACTGAGCTTCTCAGGAAATCGTAAACTAAAATCCTCATTTTTTAGGGCATCGAAGAAATAGGCGATCTTTCGGTTGGTCTGGTTTACATACCGAATCAGGTAATACGATTGTACCACCAGGGCGAATAAGAAAAGAAAGGCTTGAATGTATTGGCCATCAAAATATAAATAAGCCGCCAGTACCGCCGAGACCACGATAAACAAAATACGGCCAATAAGCTGCAGATAAATATGCCTACTGATCATGTCCCTTTTTTGATTTTGTTATATAAGGTCTGTCGCGATATACCCAGTTCGTCCGCCGCTGCGGAATAATTGCCCCCATGACGGTCGAGGGCGGTTTGGATCATTAACCACTCCATCTCCTCCAAAGTCCTTGGCGACCCCGTACTTGGGTTGGCAGCTTTGTTGCTCAACAAAAAATCATCGGGTTTCAAAACTTTACCCTCTCCCAAGATTACCGCCCTTTCCAAGGTATGCAATAATTCGCGAATGTTTCCGGGCCAAGGATAAGCCATTAACTTTTCTTGGGCCGCTTGATTTATACGTAACCCCGACTTCCCATATTTGTTCATATAACGGCTCAAAAAGAACTCTGCCAAGACCAAGATATCATCGCCTCGGTCGCGCAGTGCCGGTACTTTTATCTGGATCGTGTTGATACGGTAGAGGAGATCTTCGCGAAACAGGCCATCGGCTACCATTTGTTCCAGGTCACAATTGGTGGCGCACACCAACCGAATGTCTACCGGTATAGGCTTGTTGGAACCTACCCTAACGATTTCCTTTTTCTGAATGGCCGATAAAAGCTTGGCCTGGGTCTGTAGCGAAAGATTACCGATCTCATCTAAAAAGAGGGTGCCGCCTTGGGCCGCCTCAAACTTACCGGCCCTATCTTCCTTGGCATCGGTAAAGGCCCCTTTGGTATGCCCGAACAATTCGCTTTCGAACAGACTCTCGGTCACCGCGCCCATATCCACACCAATGAATATTTCATCTTTACGGCCCGAACTAAGGTGCAATTCGCGGGCAATGAGCTCCTTACCAGTACCATTTTCACCAGTAATGAGCACATTGACATCGGTTTTGGCCACTTTATGCACCAAGTTCATCACTTGGTTCAGGGCCTTGGAGTTCCCTACGATAAAATCGTTTCCCTTATTGATATGTTGTTTGAGGGAATGCTGTTTTTTCTTTAAGGAGTCTATTTCTTTTTTAGAATTGCGCAAGGCCAAGGCCGACTTGACCGTAGCCAAAAGCTTATCGTTATTCCAAGGTTTTAAGATAAAATCGGCGGCGCCCTCTTTTAAGGCCTGAACGGCCAAATCGACCGCACCGTAGGCTGTCATCATTATTACCGAGGTCTCAGGACTCTTCTTGCGGATCTCACGTAACCAAAACAGACCCTCATTCCCACTGTTTACCCCGGCCGAAAAATTCATATCCAACAAAACGATATCATAACTCGCCAAATTAGGATAAGACGAAATTTGGTTGGGATTGGAAATGGTATTGACCTCACTATATTCGAATTGCAATAAGATTTCCAAGGCGCTTAACACGCTCTTGTTGTCGTCTACCACTAAAATTTTTGCCGCTACCATATTAGTTGTCGAATGTCAAAAGTCAAATGTCGAAAGCCTTTTAAGTACAAGGCCAAGAACATTGAACTAAAACTACATCATCGGAACATGTCAATCAAACCACTGTAAAATTATTTGACACTTAGTGTACAACTTTTTTACACCACATACAGGGTCAGCACTAAAATACAGCCGTCAATTACCTCATTTTGTGCTGTTTACGGTTTTTGGCACGGCTATAGCTAACATTCTGGCATAGCATCAAAAAAATGAAGCATTACCTGATTTTTATTTTATCCCTCTCTCTTTTGGCACTGCAAAGCTTACAGGCCCAAAAGAAATGGAACTTGGACGAATGTATCGCCTATGCCCTGGAGCACAATCTACAGTTGAACGATTTTGACCTGACCGAAGACTCCAATAAGGAAACCTACAGACAATCGGTTCGGGAATTGTTGCCCACGGTAAATGGAGCTACCAATTACAACATCAATTATGGTAGGTCGGTAGACCCGGACGACAACTCGTTTATCAATACCGATTTCTTTTCGAACAATTACTCCATCGGCGCTTCGGTAGATCTTTTCCGCGGGTTTCAAAAAATGAACGCCATCAAAGCTTCTAAGTTTTTGTACCTAGCTGCCCAAGAAGATTTGGTGCAACAGAAGTACCTCTTGGCCTTTCGGGTAATGTCTGCCTATTACGACATTCACTTTTTTCAGGGTATGGTCACCAACTCCAAAGAACAATTAGGTATTTCGGAAGCCAATTACGCCTTAGTTGAAAAACAAGTGGAACTCGGCCTAAAAGCCGGGGCCGATCTTTATGAGGCCGAATCGTTATTGCTAACCGATCAACTCACCCTGACCCAAAATGAAAATGCCTTGGAAACGGCGGTCTTGGTATTAAGTCGGGAAATGAATCTGACCGATACCGCTGACTTGGAATTGACACCTTATCTAGAAACCGCCCAAAAACTGGATACCGTTCAGAATCTGGACAAAGAAGACGTTTTCGAAACCGCCATGGGCTTTGTACCCATGATCCAAGCCCAAAAACACCGCCTGGCCGCTGCCAAAAAAAGCCTGGCACAGGCCCGGGGTAGCCTATCGCCAACCCTAGCCCTGAATGCCGGCTGGCAAACCGGGTATTTTGAGACCCGTACCGATTCGGAAACCGGTGAGGTGTTGCCTTTCAAGAACCAATTTAAAGATAATGCCAATAGTTATGTAGGCGCCTCTTTAAATATTCCCATTAGTAACCGCTGGTCGCGACGGTCTCAGGTAAAGCAGCAAAAAATAGCCTTGGAAAGGGCCAAGAACCAAATGGACGTTCAAGAACAAGAGCTATACAATATCGTACAAAAATTGGTGCAGGACCATCGCTCGTTCAGTGATCAGTTGGCCCAAAGCTATAAACAAATGGAATCTCAGGAACTGGCCTTTACCATTGCACAAAAACGCTACGAAAAAGGCCTTATCAACGCACTAGAGCTTACCCAGGCGAAAAACCTTTTTGCCAATGCGCAGAACGAAAACCTTCAGGTGCGTCTGAGAAAAATAGTAAACCAAAGTACCTTGGACTTCTATAGGGGGGTCTCTGAATTGAATATTAACTAGAAAGAAAGATTTCCACCTTCGCGGAAATGTAAAGACAATATATATATGGACATACAATTAGAAAAGAAGAAAGGTATTAAACCGAAGCAGATAGCCTATATCGTAATTGGGGCGTTGCTACTTTTCCTTGGCTATAAAATGGCCTTCGGCAATTCATTGGCCACCTTTCGTACCGATGCCGATAAAATATCGATAGCAACGGTCAATCCCGGAAAATTTGATGACTACATTACTATAAATGGCAACGTAGCCCCGATCTCCACTATTTTTATGGATGCCTATGAAGGGGGCCGGGTTACCGAAAAACTAATAGAAGAAGGAGCCACGGTTAAAAAAGGGGACATTATCTTAAAGTTAGAGAATATGAACCTGTATGAGCAGATCTTGGCCAGTGAAAGTAATTTGGCCTTAAAACAGAACGATCTTCGTTCTACCAAACTCACCTTCGATTCGCGTCAGGTAGAAGGAAAAAAAGCCCTGGCTACGGCCTATTACGACCTGCAACGCCTAAAGCGTAGTTTTGAACAAAATCAAGAACTTTTTGACGAAGAGTTGGTTTCCAAGGAAGTGTATCTTACCTCCAAAGAAGATTACGAACTTTCCCAAAAACAATACGAAATCGTAAAACTACAGACCGAACAAGACGACGAGATGCGCAAAACCTCCTTGGCCGGTCTTGATACCGACCTAAGTCGCATGCAAAAAACCCTGGGCATGGTATACCAGCGCTTAGATCATTTGAACGTGAGGGCGCCCGCCGACGGACAATTGGGCTTTTTAGATGCCGAAATCGGACAAAACATTAGCCAAGGCCAGCGTATTGGCCAAATCAATGTATTAACCGACTATAAAATCGAAGCCGAAATAGATGAACATTATATAGACCGGGTAAAACGTGATCTTACCGCTAGTTTCGAACGCAATGGTGAAACCTTTGAACTACGGTTGCGCAAGGTGTACCCTGAAGTAAGGAACGGCAGGTTTAAGGTAGACCTGGTTTTTACCGATGCCAAACCCGAAACCATTAGGACCGGCCAGAGCTATAATATTAAATTGCAGTTGGGCGCCTCTTCGGATGCTTTGTTATTACCCAAAGGGAGCTTTTTCCAAAGTACGGGCGGTCAATGGATATTCGTGTTGAACCCGAACGGTAACGAAGCCATAAAAAGGCCTATTCGCGTGGGTAAACAAAACTCTAGGTATTACGAGGTTATGGAAGGCTTGGAAGCCGGCGAAAAAGTAATCACCTCAAACTATGAAACCTTTGGTGAGGCCGAACGTATCGTATTAAAATAGAGGCCCCTCCCCTAAATCCCCTCCCCAAAGGGGTGGGGACTTGAAAAAAAAGCATACGTAACAAAATAAGATGAGCACCATCTTTAAACAAAAAGAAGAAACATAAAAAACGAAATAGCATGATAACTATAAAGAACCTTAAAAAGAGCTTTAGGACCGAGGAGGTAGAGACCCTGGCCCTTAACAATGTGAACCTAACCGTAGAAGAAGGGGAGTTTGCCGCTATTATGGGCCCTTCGGGATGTGGTAAATCTACTTTATTGAACATTATAGGTATGTTGGACAACCCCACCGAAGGTAGCTACAACTTTGCCGGGCACGAAGTAGCCGGACTTAAAGAAAGTCAGCGTACCCAATTGCGTAAAGGAAACTTGGGCTTCGTTTTCCAAAGCTTTAATCTTATCGACGAACTTACCGTTTACGAAAATGTTGAACTGCCATTGATCTATCTGAAAATGAGTAAGGCCGAACGTAAGCAAAAAGTACGCGAGGTATTGGAACGCATGAAGATCGCCCATCGCGAAAAGCATTTTCCACAGCAGTTATCGGGCGGACAACAACAAAGGGTGGCTATCTCTAGGGCCGTAGTAACCAACCCCAAACTAATTTTGGCCGATGAGCCTACCGGTAACCTAGATTCCAAAAACGGAATCGAGGTCATGAACCTACTTACCGAACTTAACCAAGAAGGGGCCACCATTGTTATGGTAACCCACTCTGACCGCGATTCGCACTATGCCCATAGGGTTATAAACCTATTCGACGGACAGATTGTAACCGAAAGTAAAAACAGGGCCGTGGGCGCTGCTTTATAAGAGTTTATTCATCAATCAATCACAATCAGACCTGACAGGTTTTAGAAACCTGTCAGGTCTGAAAAACGAAACGAAAACCATGTTAAAAAACCATTTCAAGATCGCCTGGCGAAACCTGTTGAAAAACAAAGGGTATTCTTTGATCAATATCGGCGGATTGGCCATCGGTATGGCCGTGGCCCTGCTCATTGGGCTATGGATCGAAGACGAACTTACCTATAACGATTATTTCAAGCATAAAGACCAAATCGCACAGATATACCAGAACCAGACTTGGAATGGAAATGTGGGTACGGGGCCAGCCTTACCGCGACCGTTGGAGAAAGCCCTTAGGAATCAATATGCCGACAATTTCACCCATATTGTCATGAGTTCTTGGGAAGACACCCAATACCTCGAATACAAAGACACCAAAATTCAGCGCGACGGTAATTTTATGCAGGCCGGTGCACCGGAAATGCTGGACCTCCAAATTCTACAAGGGGAAAAGAACGGCATTAACGACCCCAATTCGATCATGCTGGGCGAATCTACCGCCAAAGCCCTCTTCGGAGACGAAGACCCCATCGGTAAAATTGTCGATTTCAATAGTGCCTACCCGGTAACCGTAACCGCGGTTTATGCAGACATCCCCTTTAACAACAGCTTTAATTCCATGCAGTTTTTGGCCTCATGGGAGAAGTATGTAAGTGAACGCCAATGGGTTCAGAATGCCGAAAACTCTTGGGGTAACAACTCTTTTCAAGTCTTTGTGCAATTAGCCGATAATTTGACTATGGAACAGGTTACCACCAAGATTATCGACATTAAAAAAGAGGCGAACGAAGATACCCGCGAATTCAACCCAGAATTGTTCTTACACCCCATGAAAAACTGGTATCTGTATGGCAATTTTGAAGACGGCAAAGCTGCTGGGGGGCGTATTACCTATGTGCGTATGTTCGGTATTATCGGTATTATCGTGTTGTTGTTGGCCTGTATCAATTTTATGAACCTAAGCACAGCCCGTTCCGAAAAAAGGGCCAAGGAGGTAGGTATCCGAAAATCGATAGGTTCGCAACGTGGCCAATTGATCAGTCAGTTTTTGGGTGAATCGTTTTTAATTACCCTCTTCGCCTTTGTAATGGCCATAGGGTTGGTCTTTATCTCATTGGATGGCTTTAACGAATTGGCCCGAAAAGAGGTGGCTTTCCCCTGGAACAATCCGATCTTTTGGGTTGTTTCGGCCCTATTTATACTATTTACCACACTGCTTTCGGGAAGTTATCCCGCTCTATATCTTTCCTCTTTTAAACCCGTAGAGGTTTTAAAAGGCACCTTCGTTTCACGAAAAAAAGGGGTGGGACCCCGGCAAATCTTGGTGGTAATCCAATTTACCGCCTCGGTTGCCTTTATTATCGGTACCCTGATCGTTCTGCAACAAATTAACCATACCAAAAACAGGCCCGTAGGTTATGAACGTGAAGGCCTGATTCAAATACCGGCCTTTAGTAGTGATTTTTACGGAAAACAAGATCTTCTCCGTGAGGAATTCAAAAAAACCGGAGCCGTATTGGAAGTGGCTACTTCAAGTGCCCCAACTACTAGCATTTGGTCTAACCGATCGGGCTTTACCTGGGATGGCAAACCCCAAGATCTACAAGAAGATGTGGCCTGGACCGAGGTTTCCGTCGAATATGCCCAAACCCTAAACCTAAATGTTATCGAAGGGCGCGATTTTTCTAGGGAATTCGCTTCAGATTCAACTGCCATCCTCATAAACAAAACAGCGGTAAAACATATGGGGCTTACCAACCCGGTTGGCACCATTATTAGGGAAGAAGACCCGGATCCAGAAGACCCTGACCCTACCATTCTCAAAATAATCGGTGTGGTCGACGATGTTATCGCACAATCGCCTTACGAACCCGTAAAACAAGGTTGGTATGTTTTTAATACCGATCCGTATTACAGTTACTTGAACCTGCGATTGAATCCAGAGAAAAGCGCAACGGAAAACTTAGCTGCCATTGAAAGGGTTTTCTTGGAACATTTCCCCGACCTACCCTTCAACTACCAGTTCGTAGATGAGCAATATGCCCGTAAATTCAGGGCCGAGGAACGGGTAGCCAGTTTGGCCGGAATCTTTACCGCCTTAGCTATTTTTATCAGTTGTTTGGGCTTGTTGGGATTGGCTTCCTTCGTGGCAGAACAACGTACCAAGGAAATAGGGGTGCGTAAAGTTTTGGGGGCTTCTATTCTCAATGTCTGGAATATGCTTTCGAAAGATTTCGTAAGGTTGGTGATCATCTCCTGTTTGATCGCAGTACCTATAGCCTATTTTTTAATGAGCCGTTGGCTGCAGGATTACACCTATCGCATAGATATTTCTATTTGGACCTTTCTAATGGCCGGTTTGGGAGCCCTGGCCATTACGCTACTGACCGTTAGTTTCCAGGCGATAAAAGCCGCAAGAACGAACCCTGTCAAAAGTTTACGTACGGAATAGCCCCCTCTAACTCCCCCCCAAGGGGGAGAACGCACAACACATGCCATAAGAAACCATCGAACCTGACAAGTTTTAGAAACCTGTCAGGTTTAAAAACGACAAACCATGTTCAAAAACTATCTGAAAATCGCAAGTAGGAATCTAATAAAGAAAAAAGGCTATTCTTTTTTGAATATTGGGGGATTGACCATAGGTATGGCCTGCAGTATACTTATTCTGCTATGGGTTCGAAACGAATCGAGTTATGATGCTTTTCATGAAAATGCCGATGAAAAATTTAGGCTTACGGCCCAGGCAAACGCCGATTTCAAGGCAGCGGTTAGTCCGGTAGGCATGGTTTTGGGGTTGGGCGAAGAAATGCCCGAGATAAAAGAAAGCTTGTTGCTAAGTAAACCCTTCGACGCCCTCATGGAGGTCCAGGGTACGAAATTCAAGGAAAACGCTGTTTTTTATGCCAGTGACAATTTCCTTCAATTCTTTAACTACCCACTCTTGGAAGGAGACCCGAATACCGCTTTGGTGGCTCCCAACGGCATCGTAATTACCGAATCTACGGCAGAGAAGTACTTTGATAAAAATAATGCCATGGGGCAGTATATTACCATAGACAATGGCGACTCCTTTATGGTAACCGGTATACTGAAAAGCCTACCATCCAATTCCCATCTACAATTTAAGGCCGTACTACCCATGGCCTATATTGCTAACCGAGATCAAGACCTTATCGATAAGGTATGGAACAGCTTTGACTTTTATGGCTATTTCCAATTTGAAAAAGAGGCTGTACAATCGCCTGAGGCCTTTGCGCGTACTATTGAAAAAATCAATACCATATACGCCAAGCGCCAACCCGATTTCGAAATTAAGTTCGACCTTCAGGCCATAAAAGACATTCATTTGCATTCTTCGAATCTGCAGATTGATGTGCCCGGACATGGAAACAGCCTATACGTGAACCTGTTTCTTATAGTAGCTTTCGTAATTCTGATCGTGGCTTGTATCAACTATATGAACTTGGCCACGGCGAAATCGTCTAAGAGAGCCAAGGAAGTTGGCCTGCGTAAGGTGGTGGGGGCCGGCCGCCATCAATTGATTTTACAGTTTTTGGGCGAATCTTTAATCATATCCTTCCTTTCCTTGGCCTTGGCCACGATTTTGGTATATCTGTTATTACCATCTTTCAACGATCTTACACAAAAAGTGTTGTCACCCCAGTTCAACGACCCTTTTATCGTGGTCAGCATGCTGGCAATGGCAATAGTAACCGGAATACTCTCCGGAAGTTATCCTGCTCTATTTTTATCAGGTTTCAAACCTGTACGGGCCTTAAAGGGTAAGTTAATCTTCTCTAAATACAACCAATTCTTCCGTAACGGATTGGTCATTTCCCAATTTGCGATTTCGGTATTGTTACTGATTGGCACCATGGTGATTTACGATCAGGTAAACTATATAAGGGACAAAAATCTAGGCTTTGATAAATCCAACCTTATCTATATTCCAATGGAAGGGGAAATGTTCGATAAACAGGAGGCACTGAAATCTGCTTTGACCCAAAATAAACTAACAAGTGATTTCTCCATAATATCAGATATTCCCGCCAATTTGGTCACCGGTGATTTCAATGTGAGTTGGGAAGGAAAAGACCCTAACCTGCAGGTACTTTTTCCCAGTATCCGATCCGACGAACGGTTTTTAGAGGTCTTTCAAATGCAATTGTTGAGCGGAAGCAATTTCTCTAAGACTTCCTTTGAAAACCACGACTATCTGGTCAATGAAACTACGGTAAAAACCATGGGCCTAACACCAGAGCAGGCCATAGGTAAAAACCTTAGGTTTCGTGGTAATTCCGGAACAATTCTGGGTGTGGTCAAGGATTTTAACTTTAAACCATTACAACATGCCATGGAGCCCTTGATCATACAACACCATAAAGGCGGTAGATACGCCGTGGTAAAGATAGCTCCTAATACCATTAAACCTACTATAGCGGCTCTTGAGGAAATCTATGGCCGTTTAAACCCTGCCTACCCCCTAACATATAATTTTATGGATGCCCATTTAGATGCCCAATATAAGGGCGAGCAACAAATGGGAGCGGTTTTCAATGTCTTTGCCCTTTTGGCCATCTTTATTTCTTGCTTGGGACTATATGGACTTTCCGCTTATATGGCAGAACAGCGTTTTAAGGAAATAGGCATTAGAAAAGTACTTGGGGCTAGTTCTTTAAAGCTTTTACATATGCTTTCCAAAGATTATCTAAAGCTCATTCTCGCCGCTTTTGTTCTAGCATTACCCATTGCCTGGTATATTATGGACCTGTGGTTACAAGAATTTGCCTACCACATCGAAATACAATGGTGGATGTTTGCCTCGGCTGGCTTTATCTTGCTAGTGGTGGCCCTATCGACCGTCAGTTTCCAAAGTATGAAAGCCTCAATGGCAAACCCAATAAAAAGTTTACGCACCGAATAGCCCCCTTTAAAACCACCCAAGGGGGAGAACATATAACACATGCCCTAAGAAACCATCAGACCTGACAGGTTTTTGAAATCAGTCAGGTTTACAAAACGAAAAACATGTTTACTACTCATTTAAAAATCGCTTGGCGCAACCTTCGTAAGAATGCCTTGTTTTCCTTAATCAACATTTTTGGTCTTTCAATAGGTTTGGCGATAACCCTATTACTGTTCCTGTTCATTTCCCATGAACTGAGCTATAATAGCATGTACCCAAAAAAGGATAGGATCCATAGGATATTGATCCAAACCAATAGTGAGTTCGACAATCAAACCTGGGCCACGGCGCCACCAGTTATGGCATCGGCATTAACCAAAGAGGTTACCAATGTTGAATCTGCGGCCAGACTATATAAACATAACTTTGGCAAGTCGGCCTCGATCCGGGCCAATGAGAAAAACTTTACCGAAAACATGTTTTATTGGGTAGATCATGCCCTATTGGATATTTTCGATATTAACATGGTCAAAGGCAACAGCTTCAATGCCCTCACCCGCCCCAACACGGTTATTTTATCTGAATCGGCAGCAAAAAAATACTTTGCCGATCAAGATCCGATAGGGCAAATTTTGCTTGTAGATAACAGCAAACGACTAGAAGTTACCGGTGTGTACCAAGACCATCCCAAGAATAGTACATTGGATGCCGAGATTATGGCTTCTAGCAATGGGGCGTGGTTTTACGAAAGAACCAGTTGGGGTAATGTGAGTTTTGAGACCTATTGCTTATTGAAGGAGCATGTTTCTTTACAAAGTACCGAAATACAAATGGCCCAGATGCTAGACCAAAACGTAGCCAAGGAGGGGCAATGGTACAGCCTTTCGCTTCAACCTTTGGATAAAATCCATTTATATTCAGCATCTTACCACAACTCCTATGCCTCCTACGTCGGTGATATAGGTGAAGTTCGCAATCTCGGCTTTTTGGCCATTTTAATACTCTTGATCGCTTGTATCAACTATATGAATTTGACCACGGCAAAATCGCAAAAAAGGGCCAAGGAAGTGGGTGTAAGCAAAGCCATGGGTGCCCAATCGAAATCACTTTTCTCGCGCTTTTATATTGAAACTGGACTCGTTACGGGTATATCGGTGGTTTTAGGGGTTCTGCTTGCCATGCTGTTACTACCCGCCTTTAACGCGCTGACCGATCAAAACCTCAGCTTACAACTTATGGCTAACGGTACGTTCATCGGGGTTATTTTAGGGGTATGGTTGTTGACTACCGTATTATCAGGGATTTATCCATCCGTTTACCTTTCGAGATTCTTGCCCAAAGAGGTATTATCGCCATCCCAAAAACAAGATCAAGGCAATATATTGGTGCGAAAAGGTTTGGTGGTGCTTCAGTTTGCCGCTTCCGTAATCTTGATCGTTGGGGTGTTGGTTATCTACAAACAAACCCAATATATCCAGAACAAAGAATTAGGGTTCTCGCCCGAAAATGTCATGGCCATTTCCATTAGAGGTCTTAAAGATGGGCAAAACAAAAATGCCCTGGCCCAAGAATTTAGAAGAATCCCCGACGTAAAGGCCGTATCCTTTGCCCAAGGATATCCCGGATTGGATGTCAGTGGGTATGTATTGCAAAAAGATGGTACGGAAAACGAACGGGGACTGAACATCCAAATGAATACGGCCGACAGTGAAATCGCTGAAGTATTGCAACTCAAATTCTTATCTGGCCGAAGCCTGCCTAAAAACAAGAGCGCCAAAGACACCCTAGTTGAAGTTGTCTTAAACAAAAAAGCTTTGGATTACTTAGGTTTCACCGCTGAGGAGGCCATTGGAAAAAATGCCAACATCTTTTACCAACAAGAAGCACGCATCGTCGGAATCGTAGATGATTTCAACTTTGCTTCGCTCCACGAACCTATCGGTGCCTATGCCTTTCACAACAATACCAATGAAGGTAAATCTTTCGTATTGGTGCGATTAAACACCACGAACTTAGCACAAACGGTTTCCCATTTAAAAAGTTCCTTCTCCAAAATAGCCCCCAACCTAGATTTCAGCTATTCATTTCTAGATCAAAACCTGGCCCAATTGTACCAACGTGAAAAAAGAGCCGCCAAGGTCAGTATTATCGGCAGTGTATTGGCCATTACCGTGGCCTGCTTGGGCCTATTTGGCTTGGCTGCTTTTACAGTAGAACAAAGAAGAAAAGAAATTGGGGTTCGTAAAGTTTTGGGAGCAAGCGTTATGGGCATAACCCATATGTTATCAAAAGAATTCGTTAAACTGGTTTTGGTGGCCATGGTTTTGGCTTTTCCATTGGCCTATTGGATCATGTCCAACTGGCTCGAAGGTTTTGCCTATAGGATCAATATAGGATGGATTGTTTTTGTTATTTCGGGTGCTATTGCCTTGATCATTGCCTTATTGACCGTAAGTGTACAATCGATTAATGCCGCCCTGACCAACCCGGCAAAAAGTATACGAACCGAATAGCACAAAACCATCAGACCTGACAGGTTTCAGAAACCTGTCAGGTCTATGATGCCTATTAAGGCCCAATGCATGTAAAAAGAATAGACAGTAACTGTCCATTTTTTTTACACCTTAGAAAACACATTTCAATACAAAACTCTGTATATCTGTATTTTATGATTTCGGCATGGAATTGGTTTCCATAAAAACGTCAATTAAAAATCGAACCTTACACAACTGAGCATTATGTTTAAAAACTATATAAAAATCGCTTGGAGAAGCCTTAAGAAAAGGCCCTTCTTTACCTTTTTGAACACTTTTGGGCTGGCCATCGGTATGGCAGGCGGACTTTTGATATCACTCTATCTGATAGACGAACTTAGTTTTGATACCATGTACCCCGATGCCGACAGGATCTATCGGGTAGATTCCTCAATAAAATTCGGGGGCAAGGCCAGTGAGGTTCCTCAATTATCGGCCCCCATGGGTGCCGCTATGAAAGAAGATTTCCCACAGGTAGAGGAGTTTTGTAGAATGCGCAATTGGGGCAGCACCTTTATTCGCAAAAGCGATGTGGAGAACAATGCCAAAGAAGAACAAATCGCCTTTGCCGACCCTACTTTCTTTGATATGTTCGGTATAGAATTACTGGCAGGCGACGCCAAAACCGCCCTGGAAAAACCCATGACCCTGGTATTGACCCAATCAGCGGCCGAAAAACATTTTGGTGTCCACGAAGCCGTGGGGCAAACCGTATTATTGGATAACGACGACCTCTATACGGTTACCGGAGTTATCGCAGATCTACCCCGAAATTCCATGTTCCGCAACCATACGATCTTTATGGCCATGGATGGCTTGGAAGATTCCCGTGAACCCAATTGGACCAGCCATAACTATTTTACCTTTATCCGATTGGCCCCGGGTGTAGATGTGGCCGATCTTGAACAACCCCTACACGATATGTTGGACAGGTACATCATTCCCTATGTGCAACGTTTTTTTCCGGGCATTACCATGGAACAGTTCGAAGCTTCCGGAAACTACTTGAGGTATAGCCCGATCAATGTTCAGGATATCCGTTTGCATTCCGACAAATACCCCGAAGTGAGCCAAAACGGAAGCATGCAAAACGTTTACATCCTTTCCTTCATCGCCATTTTCTTGATCGTGCTCGCCAGTGTGAACTTTATGAACCTCTCTACGGCACATTCCCTAAAACGGGCCATGGAGGTGGGTATACGTAAAACCTTGGGCTCCCAAAAAACCGATATCGTACGCCAATTCTTGATCGAATCGGGGCTTATTTCATTTATCTCCTTGGTTTTGGCCTTGATCTTAGCGCTTGTGGCATTACCGTTTTTTAACGAGCTCGCCGGCAAAGAACTGCAAATGCCCTTCGAGAACCCCTTGTTTTGGTTCATACTATTGGCGGCTACTTTGGTACTCGCACTGGTTTCCGGAAGTTACCCGGCCTTTTTTATGTCGCGCTTTGGAATCGTTCGGGTACTTAAGGGCACCGGCGATAGTGGTAAGGGTGACGGTACCGTGCGAAACGGACTGGTGGTGTTCCAATTTGCCATTTCCATCTTTTTGATTATTGGTACGTTGGTCGTGTTCCAGCAATTGAAATACATACAAAACAAAGACCTGGGCTATTCCAAAGAACAGGTATTGGTCTTGAACGACCTCTATATGGCCGACGAAGGTATTCCTAGTCTAAAACGCGAAGTGGAACGTTTAGGCCAGGTAAATTCGGTAACGGTGACGGGTTATTTACCCACCCCTTCATCGCGCTCCGATAGTTCTTTTTATGTTGAGGAAAAACCCAACCAAGAAGATGCCATTAGCCTACAACATTGGGTAGTAGATCACGATTATGCCCAAACCTTGGGCCTACAATTGATCGCCGGACGCGATTTTGACCGTGAACGTCTTACCGATTCCACGGCCATTGTTGTAAATGCCAAAGCGGCCAAAGTATTGGGGCTTTCTCCCCAAGAAGTATTGGGCAAACGCCTTTCTAGCGATATGGGCTCGGAAAACCCCTTGTTCTACACGGTTATCGGTGTAGTTGAAGATTTCCATTTCGATTCGCTCAAAAAAGATATTGAGGCCTGGGGTATGTACTTGGGAAATAGTAGAAGTAGAATGGCCATAAAAATGGAAACAGGCAACCTAACCGCAACCCTAAACCAAATAGAGAACCTTTGGCACGAAGTGGCCCCTGGCGCCCCATTCAACTACGAGTTTCTCGATGCTTCTTTTAACGATACCTATAGGGCCGAACAACGCCTCGGCCGTATTTTCGTGATATTCACCATCCTATCTATACTCATCGCCTGCCTGGGTCTGTTCGGCCTGGCCGCTTTTAATGCCGATAAGCGTACCAAGGAAATTGGCGTACGTAAGGTTATGGGCGCATCGGTAGGTCAGATTACCTATCGCCTCACCATGGATTTTTTAAAGTTGGTAGGTTGGGCCGTTTTGGTAGCCATACCCATTGGCTGGTTCGCCATGGATTCTTGGCTCAAAGATTTCTCATACCGGATAAATGTAAGTTGGTGGGTACTGGTTTTGGCGGCCGTGTTGGCGGCGGCCATAGCCATAGTTACCGTGGGCTACCAAAGTATTAAGGCCGCCGTGGTAAACCCGGTTAAAAGTTTGCGTAGCGAATAGTTCAGGCCCCCTCTAACTCCCCCAAGGGGGAGGACGTAAAATATATACCAGAAAATACTCCAAGACCTGACAGGTTTTTGAAACCTGTCAGGTCTAAAAAGCAACACTATGATAAAGCTGTATTTTAAAATCGCCCTAAGGTATTTGTTCAAGAACAAAATGTACTCCTTTATCAATATCGGTGGACTCGCCATCGGTATCGCTTCCTTTGTTCTGATTATGATCTATGTGGCACACGAAAAGAGCTATGACCGTTTCCTAGGCTCAGAAAACGTGTATCGATTGTATATGGATTACCTTGAAGGGGACACCTACGAACCCGGCGATGTAATGACCTATAACGCTTCCGGACCTGAACTGAAATCCATGTTCCCGGAAATAGAAGATTTTGTTCGCTTCTATTATTTTGAACGTATGACCTTTGTGTACGACGATCTTATCTTGGAACAGCCCATAGGCTCCATGGCCGATGCCTCTTATTTTTCCATCTTTGGTTATCCGTTGCTTAAAGGAGCGCCCGAAAAGGCCCTGGAAAGACCGAACACCATCGTGCTCTCATCCACATTGGCCCAAAAAATTTTCGGGATTCAAGACCCTATTGGTAAAACGCTAAAAGCCCATTGGGATAGCTATGAAACCGTATTGACCGTAACCGGGGTTATGGCCGATTTGCCACATAACGCCCATTATCGCAACAACTACCTGATTTCATTCGCCACGGAAAAGACCTGGGGCATTTTTAACGAACAACAGTTGCGGATGAATTTTAATATGAACAACTATTATACCTACATCCGGGTAGCCCCAAATACCGATATCGATCAATTACGCCAAAAGATCATAGCCAGTGATGTAGAGGACAGTGTAGACGAACGCCATAATCTTGAGCATATAGAAAAAATACACCTTTATAGCGATAAACCCTATGAGGTTTCTGTGAATGGTAGCGCCACACGGGTCAACTTTTTGACCGCTATCGCCTTTATTATTCTGGTGCTCTCCTGGTTAAACTACATAAACCTTTCCACCACCAAATCCCTAGAAAGGGCCAAGGAAATCGGTATTCGCAAGGTATCGGGGGCCCAAAGGCCTCAATTGATCCTACAGTCGTTGGTAGAATCGACTTTGATCAATCTGATTGCCCTAGGCATCGGATTGGTATTGGCCTATCTAATATTGCCCCTTTTCAACAACCTGATCGGACAAGACCTTCTTTTAACCGCCAATAGCCTGAACGACATCTTTCCGTATTTGGCCTTTGTTTTGTTCGGAATCGTATTGGCAGGTGTATATCCGGCTCTATTGTTAAGCAGTTATAACCCCACCAAAGCCTTAAAAGGAAAGATCCAGACCCAAACGAGCGGTCCCAACCTTCGCAAAGGACTTATCGTAACCCAGTTTATAGCAACCATCGTACTGCTAATCGGCACCCTTATGGTTACCAAGCAGATCAAATATTTACAAAGCCGCCCCCTAGGTACCAACCTAAATCAGGTGGTGGCCCTAAAAGGGGAAATCATCAGTACCCAATCCGATTCGCTGGTTACCCAAAGCTTTTACACCTATAAAGAAGAAATAGAAAGATTGTCCTTTGTTGAAAATACTGCCGTATCCCAAACCTATCCGGGCGATAGCTTCGATAACCTTTCTTCTACCAAAGGCATTACCCTACCTAATGGCATCAAAAACACCACGGATATTTTTTATACCTATCAGGCCCAAAGTGATTATTTCGATTTGATGGGATTGGAGTGGGTGGCCGGGGGTACCTTTACACCAACTACCCAAGACAACAGTAAACAAGTGGTGGTCAATGAAACCTTTTTAAAGGAAATGGGGATCAGCGCCGAAGCCATAGTGCATAAAAACCTGTCTTTTTGGGGCAACCAAGAATGGGTGGTTACGGGGGTATTCAAAGACTACCACCACTTCGGACATAAAGGAAAATTATTGCCAATGTTGATCCGCCAACGCAGGGGCATTAGCAATCTATTGGTAAAACTGGACCAAAAAGCACTTTCGGCCCAAGGGGTAAGCGGGGCACTTTCGCAACTGGAGGCACAATGGAAGGAGCAATTTCCGAAAAGCACCTTCAAATACACCTTTTTGGATCAGAATTTCCAGGCACAATACCAAGCCGAAAGAAACTTTAGTACCGCCTTTCAGGTCTTTACCTTCCTCGCCATATTTATCGCCGCCCTGGGGTTGTTCGGGCTCACCTCTTATACCGTTGTGTTGCGAAAAAAAGAGATCGGGGTGCGCAAGGTCAATGGGGCCTCCCTATTGGATATATTGCATTTGTTAAATATAGATTTCGTAAAATGGATCGGCCTATCTTTTGTGTTGGCCATTCCGATCGGCTGGTTCGCCATGGATCGTTGGCTACAAGGCTTCGCCTATAAGACCGAACTGAGCTGGTGGGTGTTCGCCTTGGCCGGAATAGCGGCCTTGTTAGTGGCCCTGATAACCGTAAGCGGCCAAAGCCTACAAGCGGCCCTGGCCAATCCGGTAGATTCGTTGCGGGATGAATAAGCCCCTTTGTCCTATCGGACATTTCCCCAAAGGGGAATGGAACAAGCATAAATTATAGACCTGTCAGGTTTTTGAAACCTGACAGGTACAACAAACAAAAAATAGATATGCTCTTAGAATTAAAAAACATCTTTAAATGGGTACAATCGGGCGGACAACGGGTATTTCTGCTCAAAGACATCAACCTACAGGTACAAGAAGGCGAGTTTATCTCCATTATGGGGCCCTCGGGTTCGGGTAAATCTACCCTGCTACATGTACTAGGCATGCTAGACGGATTCAATGAAGGCGAATACCACTTTTTGGAAGGTGATGTACACGGACTCAAAGAAAAGCAGCGGGTAAAATTGTATAAGGAATATATTGGATTCGTGTTTCAATCGTACCACCTTTTGGATGAACTTACCGTATACGAAAATCTGGAAATGCCCTTGATCTATAAAAACATCAAGGGGGCCGAACGCAAGGCCATGGTGGCCGATAGCCTCGACAAATTCAATATCGTGGGTAAAAAAGATCTATTCCCCTCACAACTCAGTGGCGGGCAACAGCAGTTAGTGGGCGTGGCCCGGGCCTTGATCGCCAACCCCAAACTGATCTTGGCCGATGAACCCACCGGAAACCTCAACTCACAACAAAGTACCGAGATCATGGAGCTCTTCCAACAACTGAACCAAGAAGGGGTGACCATAATACAGGTCACCCATTCCGAGAAAAATGCCGCATATGGTTCGCGTACCATCAACCTATTGGATGGTCGAATGATCTAAAAAGAACTTGAATTAGCCGTTCCGAGCACGCTCCCAAAAGGGATATAGCCTTTATTTAGGTTGTGTCCCTTTTTTTGGATCCCATCAAAATAAAATACCTCTTTATCCTTTTTATGACATTTATCATTTTCAGCAGATCGCCCTCAACGTATTTTTACCCAATTAAAAGATATTAATGTCTTTTTATCAACCCTAAAACCTGCGAAGATATGTTATCCAAAAAACAAGCAAGGGCTTTTTTTCTGGGCGGGACCTTGGTAACCTTCCTGATCTTTATCGGGCTGACCATTTACTCCTTCACGGAAACTAATGACCAATCGAACGAAGAAAACCTCAGCGCTTCGGCCATTCGTGGTAAAGTGATCTGGGAAGAAAACAACTGCATGGGCTGCCATACCATTTTGGGTGAAGGCGCCTATTATGCTCCAGAACTCACCAAAGTGATCGATCGCCTAGACCAAAAATACAATGGTGAAGGCGAAGCTGTAATCAAAGGAATTTTGATGTCTGAAGTACCCTGGCAACCCAATGGCCGTAAAATGGTCGCTTATGGTATGAGCGAACAGGAGGCCGAAGATGTGGTAGAGTTCCTAAAATGGATCGGAGAAATTGACCTGAATGGCTTTGATAGGGTGGTATCGCCCTTGGCCAAAGATAAAATGAACCAATAACCCCCATTACAATGAAATACAAATCTCAAAAAGTCGCTTATTGGTTCTTCGCCCTCTCCATGTTGCTTTTGGTCTTGCAGCTGGTGTACGGCTTCGTTATGGGTTTTGCCCGTATCGGAATGGATAACCTACATGAAATCATCCCATTCAACACCGCAAGGGCGGTACATACCAACCTATTGGTGGTGTGGTTGCTGTCCGGTTTTATGGGCGCCGCTTACTATATTATTCCCGAAGAGGCACAACGCGAACTCGTTAATGTAAAACTCGCCTATGTACAGCTGATCAGTTTGGCCGTAGTGGGTGTTATTGCCATCGTTGGCTATCATTTCAACTATTGGGAAGGTCGTAAATTCCTCGAAATTCCGCGTCCGCTCGATTATTTGGTGGTCGTTAACGTCTTGCTTTTCCTCGGGCTCATCCTCGCCACACTTTTTAAGGGAAAACGGAAAACCACAACCGCCCTCGTACTATCCATGGGGCTTTTGTTCGCGGCCTTACTGTACCTACCCGGTATGTTGCCCTTTGATAGCCAGGTTAAGGATTCCTTTTTCCGTTGGTGGGTAGTACACCTTTGGGTAGAAGGGGTATGGGAATTGATCATGGGAGGTATCCTTTCCTTCCTATTGATCAAACTGACCGGGGTAGACCGCGAGGTCATTGAAAAATGGTTATACGTAATCGTCGGTATCACCTTCCTTTCTGGGGTATTGGGTACCGGACACCATTATTACTATATCGGCGTAAATAAAATTTGGCTCATCGTTGGGGGTATATTCTCTGCCCTAGAACCTTTGGCATTCTTGGCCATGGCCCTGTTCGCCGTGAATATGTACCGCAAAGGCGAAAAACGCCATCCGAATAAAATGGCATTGTACTGGACCCTAGGGGCCGCTATTGTTTCCTTTGTAGGTGCCGGGTTATTGGGCTTTGCCCATACCCTACCCCAGACCAACATCTATACCCATGGTACCTTGGTGACTGCTATGCACGGCCACTTGGCCTTTTGGGGCGCCTATGGTATGATCGTACTGGCCATTATCAGTTATAGTCTGCCCAACCTTACCGGTCGTAAGTTCTACGATAGTACCCGCGGGCGCTTGGCCTATTGGCTCTCCAATATTGGTATGATCGGCATGACCGTGGCCTTCGGGGTCGCCGGTGTGGCCCAGGTATATCTAGAACGGAAATTTAAAATGGACTTTATGGAGGTACAGCAAGAAATCAGTATCCACTTTGTGGTACTCATGCTCTGTGCCACCATGTTCGTTACCGGTATCGTGTTCTATATTATCGATTTCTATAAACACGGAACACCCACGGATGAAGCCTTAGAAGCTTCTCCGGCATAATATACAACGTGGTTCGTTTGCCATTTTGATCGGTCGGTCTCCTACTGTTACTTCCACTCCATGCACTTTGGACCGGCCGGTTGGGATGGCTTTTTTATTACCCCTACCGCGTATTGTTTAATTGAACTTGAATCAATCGGAATATGGAACCAAATATCCCCTACTACAAACCTTTGGGTAAGGAAATCGAAGTCTTTACCCATGCCTATTCGAATAAGATACCGTTTCTGCTGAAAGGTCCTACGGGTACCGGGAAATCGAGGTTTATCGATTATATGGCCCATAGTTTGGATCGAAAGCTAATTACCGTGGCCTGCCATGAAGAAACCTCGGCCACCGACCTTATTGGCCGATATATTTTAAAAGGGGCCGAAACCGTATGGACCGATGGCCCTTTGACCACGGCCGTTAAAGAAGGTTGTATTCTCTACCTCGACGAGATCGCCGAAGCCCGCCCCGATGTTATGGTGGCCATCCACCCTTTGACCGACCACCGGCGCGAATTGTATATCGATAAGCTGGGGCAAAGCTTAAAGGCCCATCCCGATTTTATGTTGGTGGCCAGTTTTAATCCGGGATATCAAAGAGGATTTAAGGAAATGAAGCCCTCTACCCGACAACGGTTTACGGCCATGGGTTTTAGCTATCCGCCACCCCAAGATGAGGCCGATATTTTAAGTAATGAGTCCGGAGTGGATGCCGATACCGCCAAAAAGTTGGTGGCCATCGGCAATAAGATCCGCAACCTGACCGAGCTCGGATTGACCGAAACGGTCTCAACCCGCCTGTTGGTAGATGCGGCCAAACTGATCCATAGTGGTTTGCCTAAACGCCTCTCGGTACATGTGGGTGTGGTAGAACCCCTTACCGACGACCCCGATATTATTACCTCTTTAAAAGATTTGAGCGACCTCATGATCTAGTGCCTTGCCATGTTTGAACCCGATGAGTACATATTTACCAAACTGGCCTATTTCTTTAAGCGGAAACGGAAAGAACGCTTGGCGGCCAACCCCGATACGGTTTACCTTTCGGAACTGAAACCCAGGCTCGCCTTATTGGCCCGTGCACTTACCGGCGCACCTATCGAAATCTATGAGGCCGAGGAAGAAGGGGGCTATAAAAACGAGGGCTTCTTTTTACCTGCCTCGGTTACCCGTTTTGGCCAAGCCGAAGAAAACCTACGTTATTACCTCTATCGCCTTCTCTATCTTTCAGTACAACGGGAATTGGGTTTGAATTGGGGTTTGCAACAAGACAACGACCTCACCCGATCACGACAAGAGGCCGTAAAAACGGCTTCCGTTGTTTTACAAAGCTTATCAAAACAATATCCGGTGGGCATACATTACCACGACCGTTTTAAAAAGGTATTGGAATTACAGTCCAACAAGGAGGAAACCCCTGCCTACCATTGGCTATATGGCAAATGGATGCGTAACGAAGCCATACCCGATCCCGCCGACCCTTTGGAAAACTTCGGCAGCCAAGCCAAACAGGGGCAACAATTGAATCCGGACACCATTCTAAAAAAGAAAGGGGTAGAAGAGCTGATTTCGGTACAGATCGACAAAAAACAGTTGGAAGATGCCGTATTACAGCACCAGTTCGAAAAGGTGGAAACGGCCGATGAATTCGGGGGCAACTGGCGCGATATGGATGGCGATGACGAACTAGAGGACCACGCCAACGCCCTCGAAGACCTGAACATGAAGTTTACCGTACGTTCCGATGATATGACCCACTCGGTCTATCAATCCGAGTTTATGGAAAACACTACTATAGCCGAAAGTGCCGCCCAAGACGCCCAAGGTTTTTATACGACCTATGACGAATGGGACCATAAAAAAAGAAACTATAAACCTGAGTATTGTAAAGTGTACCCCCAGTGGGTACTAAAACGAACCACAGCCTATTACTCCGAGACCATTCGGGAGAATGCCTCCGTTTTACTTGGTTTGCGCAAAATGCTGAGTCATGTAAACAATCGCTACCAACAGCAACGCCGGCAAAACCAAGGTGATAGTTTTGATTTAGATGCCCTAACCGATCTTTTCGTGGAACTGCAAAGTGGCCATACCCCAGATGAGCGCGTATATCTGTCGCAAAAAAAGAAGGAAAAAGACCTTTCCATTCTATTACTGTTAGATACCAGCCTTTCGGCAGATGGTTATGCCGCGGGTAATCGGGTGATAGATGTGGCCAAACAAACCGCCATACTGTTCGGGGAGATATTGGATGAATTCGGCATCGATTTTTCCATTGATGGCTTTTATTCCAAAACCCGAAACCATACTACCTATAATACCGCCAAAGATTTTGACGAGGCCTGGTCGATAGGCAAACATAAGATCGGGGCCTTGGAACCCACAGGTTATACCCGGATTGGTACAGCCCTACGCCATGCCGGGGCCCGATTAGATGCCCGCCCCAGTACCCATAAATGGGTAATCCTTTTATCGGACGGTAAACCCAATGATTATGACCGCTACGAAGGCAACTATGGGTTGGAAGATGTAAAACAGGCCCTCCGGGAACTAAACCAAAGACATATCAATTCCTATGCTTTGGCCATTGAGGCCGAGGCCAAATATTACCTGCCCCAAATGTTCGGGCAGAACCACTACCAGATCTTAACCTCTCCGGTAGAATTGTTACAGTCCCTGGTAAAACTGTACCAGCGTATTAAAACACAGATCTAATCCCTATGAATTCATATTTACCTACCGTCGAAAATCTAGAAAACGGCCACCCGGTCAAGGTGTATTATCAAGAAAGTGCTTTGATCCAAAAACTGATATTGGAAATCACCGATGTTGACCCAGGTGAGGAACTACAGAAATACATCAACATATTTAACCAGTTGGCAACCATTGAAAAACGCTTCGCTAGAAAGGAAAACCAACTCTTCCCGTATTTGGAAAAACATGGTTGGAACGGTCCAAGCCGGAATATGTGGTCTTTTCATGATGTGCTCAGAGACCAAATCCGATTACTTCGGGAATATCTAGAACAAAAAGATTTTGATAAACTCCGCACCAACACTCCTTATTTGGTTCAGGGAATCGGTCGCTTATTGACCATAGAAGACCAAGTTCTTTTCCCGAATGCCATGTCTTTACTGGATGAAACGGAATGGATGGAGTTTTATTCCGGTGATGAAGAAATCGGGTGGATGATTCCTAAGCCGGAAGACCCGAATAAAAAAAAGGAAAACTATGTGCACCCGGCCGACGACCACCAAATTAAGGCCCACCAATTAAATACGGACCACACCTACCATTATGACGAGGGTTATATGAGCCCCGAACAGGTAAACCTATTACTGCGGTTTTTACCTGTAGATATTACCTATGTAGATGAAAACGATCGGGTTATTTTTTACAACCGGGGCGAAGAACGGGTGTTTCCCCGAAGCAAAGGTATCATTGGCAGGGAAGTGCAGTTTTGCCACCCACCCAAAAGCGTTCATATGGTCTTGCGTATCGTGGAAGAATTCAAGGCCGGTACCAAAGATATGGCCGAGTTTTGGTTCGACTATCGGGGCCGTAAGATCCATATCCGATACTTTGCCATTAGGGACGACAACAAAACTTATAAAGGGGTCATTGAAATGTCCCAGGATGTTACCGAAATCCAGCAGTTGGAAGGTCAAAAACGTTTACTTGATTGGGATTGATGTGGTCCCCTAACCCCCAAGGGAAGAACCTTGTTTTAACAGTTTATGATTTGAAGGTTTCATGAATATCCATAAAATTTTACTTCGGATCTCCCAATTCGTACTTCGTACTTGGAAGGGGTTTGAAGGGTTTATGGTTCAAGACGATAAAGATTAAGTAGAATATTTATGTCACTTCGACCCAATGGGAGAAGTCTCACAAACAGCTTTGATGATAGAGAAAATGATTATTAATGAAAACAGCCGGTAAAAACGCGATTTTTTATCCCCCAGGAGGCATCTTGATCTGGATTCTGATCTTTTTGGAACTGATCACCTTTGGTATCGCCCTCTTGGCCATGGTGTATGAAGGGGGGCAAGACCCTGTGTCTTTCCACCAATCCCGTTTACTCTTAAACCCCACATTAGGTACCTTGAATACTTTGATACTGCTGAGTAGTGGGTATTTTATGGCGCTAAGCGTGGGTGCCCTCAAAAAGGACAACGCCCAATTGGCCAAACGACACCTAGTCTATGCCATGCTATTGGGATTCGCCTTTCTCGGCGTCAAAGGATTTGAATACTACCAGAAAATCGGAGACGGACTCGTTTTGGGCTACAACACTTTTTTCGATTACTATTGGTTGCTTACCCTATTCCATGTCATACACGTTATCGTAGGCTTGGTGATTTTAGGGTTCCAATGGTTCGGAATGCGTGCAAACCACCCGGAGCGTTTAGATGATCTCGAAGCTTCTGCCGCCTTTTGGCATATGTGCGACCTGATCTGGCTCTTATTGTTCCCGTTACTCTATCTATTCTTTTAACCCCGCTATGTACCAAACCCACCGTTTTATATGAAGACCACATTATTTACTTGGTTGTTTTTGATCGCCCTCACCCTGGGAGCCACCGGATTTTCACTGCAACAGGGTTTATATGCCCTTATTTTCGTAATGCTGTTGGCCGGGGTAAAATTTTTGACCGTTGCCTTTCAGTTTATGGAACTACGAACAGCCCATGTATTTTGGAAAGGGGCGCTCATCTGTTTCCTCGTACTGTTTTTAGGTTTGGTTTTACTGCTGAAAACCTACTGACGGCTTTTGGGCAACTGCCTATCGTACATGACAATGCTTCCGGCTATGGCCACGTTCAAACTCTTTTCTGATTTGAACTGCACCAAATGATGGCTTTTCTCCTGGGCTTTTTTACTGAGTCCATGATCCTCCGCACCCAATAGATATACACACCGCCTCGGATGCTCAAAGCTTTCAAGAGCCACGGCTTTTTCGGCCATTTCAACACCGACCAAACGGGCCCCTTTGGGTAAATGGGCATAAAAATCATCAAAAGTATCGTAATGGAAATAAGGCATGGCCTTTACCGCATGGTGGGTGTCCGAGGCTTGTTTGGCATAGCGGTTGCCAATGGTAAAGATAAAACTGGCCCCTAGGTTTTGGGCCGATCGCCACAGTGCCCCAAGGTTTTCGGGTGTTTTCCCGTTCTGTATGCCTATCCCAAAAAATTCATGTTCAAAATTGTCGACCATGGGGCGAAGATAAGACTTGTTTCAAATGTTGCATGTCCATGTAGATCCCAAAATAGCACTGACCGCTTTGGCTATCTACTTTTTAAAAAACTAATACTGGGCTTTCAGAAATATGATTCATTTTTCCAAATCCAAATTATTACCAGCCCTTAAACCATTATTCGAGCTTTACTAATAAACGCGTTAGGTCCCGAGACTTCGGGAGAAGCTGGCTACCCTATAGCGCGGAAAGCCTGACCCGTCGCGAGGAGGGTAACGCCCTATACCTAGATACCAACAAACTTATATTTCTTATGGTTTAAAATTAACCTAGGCTTAACCCACAAAACAATCACTTCCAATACCTTGAGCCCACCAAACAACCAAACTTTAAAAATGAAAAAAATCCAATTCTGGGGCATTTTATTTGTCCTGGGCATGTTCGGATTGCAGGCCCAAACCGATTCGCTTCTCGTAAAACCTTATTTACAATACGCCACCCAAAACAGCATTCACGTACTCTGGGAAACCACGGCCCCGGCCAGTACCCTGGTTGAGTATGGCGAGGCCCAGCTCGATGCGGTAGCCCCCAACCTTTCGTTAAAAGCAACACTAGCGGGGAATCGTTTATTACATGAAGTTCCTATAGACAACCTAAAACCAGCGACTAAATATGTGTATCGGGTCACCACCGTTTTCGAGGGTGGGAAAAAAATCGTTAGTCCGGTGTATACCTTTGGTACGGCCGTAAACGACGAAGACGCCTATTTCTTTGCCTTTATAGGCGACTCACAACGCAACAGCCGTACACCAAAGGCCTGGCAGCGCATTGCCCAACGTATTTGGGGCGACCGACCCAACTTTATCGTACATGCCGGAGATTTGGTGGATAGCGGCAATAAAAAAACCGATTGGACGGAACATTTCTTCCCTTACGGCCATGTGGCCATGAGCCGTTTTCCTATGTATACGGTTTTGGGCAACCATGAGGAGGACGCCCAATTGTATTATGATTATTTCGTTAATCCGGAACCGGAATATTACTATACCTTCAAATATGGCAACGCCCAGTTTTTTATGGTAGATACCAATCGCGATGTGCGCGAGGGCTCGGAACAATTCAACTGGTTGGAACGCGAATTGGCCAACTCTACCGCCACCTGGAAATTCGTCGTACATCACCATCCGCCCTACTCTTCTGAAGAAAACGATCATGGCGATACGGCCATAGGCGCTTCATCCTTTGGCACGGACGAAGGCAGGAACCTGGTCCCTCTCTATGAAGCTTATGGCGTCGATTTTTGCCTGTACGGCCATACCCATGTATATGAACGCAGCTGGCCTTTAAAGAACAATGCGGTCGATACCAAAAATGGTGTTATCTATATCAACTCGGGGGGCGCCGGGGGCGGCTTGGAAGATTTCGACCCTACCCGTTCGTGGTTTACCCAAGAGTTGGAGACCGGGCATCATTATACCACTTTTGCCATTTTCGACAATCAATTGTTGTTCAAGGCCATATCTGACCAGGGACGTCTTTTCGACACCTTCCAATTGCAAAAAGACAGCCACAATGCCAGCGCACAAGTGGTACAGCCGGTACCGGCCCGCATCCGCTCCGAGGCTTATGTGTTTGAAAAAAGCACCCAGGTCTCTTTAGAACCTTTCCGACCTAATGATGCCGTGTACTATACCCTAGACGGTTCCGAACCCACCCAATCGGCGACTCGTTATACCAAACCATTTACCTTAAAAGGTTCGGCCGAACTTAAATCCCGTTCCTATACCCCAGACGGTAAGGCCAGTAGAATGGTTAGCAAATCCTTTGAACGGATGGCGGCCATACCCGCTTCTAAAGTTGCCGGTTTACAAAAAGGCCTGCGTTACAAAAGTTATGAAGGGGAATGGAACGAACTACCTGACTTCAACAGCCTTAAACCGGTTGGCAAAGGGGTGGTTAAAACAGCCTCGGACCAAGCCTTTCCGCATAGAGATGATAATTTTGGGGTACTTATGGAAGGGTATCTAAATATTCCGGAAACAGGCACTTATACTTTTTACACTTATTCCGACGATGGTTCGCAACTGTTTATAAACGACCGACTGGTGGTAGACAACGATGGGGCACATGGTAAAATGGAGCAATCCGGTACGGTAATCTTAAAAAAGGGGTACCACAAAATCAAGATCGGATATTTCGATATGCGTAGGGGCCATACCCTAAGTGCCGGATTTTTGGAAAACCGTTTGCGGGTACCTTTCCATCCCGGTCAGCTATGGCATTAGTAAAGCGTACCAAAACCCAGTACCGGCTAAAATTCAAAAGGGGTGAAACCATGACCCAGCTACTTTCACCCCTTTATTTGGGGGTTTAACCACCGCTTTACGAACTTATACAGCAAACAGCATCGGTTGTTGCCTAGTTTTTAATATATTGGAGCGCTATTAAACCAACCTGAAACATCCCAGATAATGCCCTTAAGACCCTGGTTACTTGGCCTGTGCGCCTTTTTATCCTTTCTGCCTTGCCTAGGTAGCACCCCTCCCGACGAAGGGGAGTTTATGATTTCGTTTAATAACGAGTCTTTTACCATTCAACAGATCTTAAGTAAGTATATTCAAATTCCCTCTGAAAGCGGACATGAACGGGAAGCTGGGGAATTCTTGAAAAAACTATGTGAAGAGAACGGCTTATACGTTACCCAAATGGGCGATACCGATGGGAATTATAATTTTTCGGCTTCGGTAAAACCCTTGGACGATAAGCTGCCCAATATCGTATTCCTGAACCATATCGACGTAGTACCCCCAGGTGATCTGGAAGAATGGGAGTTGCCTCCCTATTCGGGTACCATTACCGATACCGAGATTTGGGGCCGAGGTGCCTTTGACAACAAGGGTACGGCCATAATGCAACTGTTCGGGGTCTTGGAAATAGCCAAAACCAAACGTACCGCCAAACTAAACCATAATGTGACCTTTTTGGCCGTTTCTTGTGAAGAGACCCAGTGCGATGGCGGCATTCAATATGTAGTGGATAACCATTTGGAGGAATTGAACCCTTCGGTAGTTATCGGTGAAGGTCCGCCCTCGATAGATGGGCTAATTTCAAGAGATCCGGAAAAAGCCCTTTTTGGGATTTCCGTAGCCCATAAACGGGCACTTTGGTTAAAGCTGAAGTTAGAATTACCGACCTCGGGCCATGCCTCGGTTACCCCTTTGGCCTACGCCAATAAGGAAATGGTACAGGCCTTGAACCGTTTGGTGGGCAAAAAACCAAAGATCATTTATAACGACCTCAACGTAAACATACTCAAAAGCCTGGGCGAGCTGGAAAAAGGCCCCAAAGGTTTTGTGATGAAACACCCACGATTGTTTAAATCGTTGATCAAACCCCAGTTGAAAAAACAACCGGAACTTTTGGCCCTGTTTACCAATACCATTACCCTGACCAATATCGATAATGGGCTGAACGAGGTAAATGTGATTCCGGAAAAAATTTCAGCTACTTTAGACTGTCGTCTGTTACCCGGACAAGAGACTGAGGCCTTTTTGACCCAGGTGAGGCAAACCTTAAAGAACGATAAGATTAATATCGATATTATCCAAGAAATGCCCATGGTAGATTCTACTCCCGAGGAAAATATCTATTACGAGCATTTAAAATCCGCCATTCTTAAAAACCACGACAATGCCGCGGTAGCCACCATATTTTTACCCAACTCCAACGATTCGGCTTACTTTAGGGCCAAAGGAGTGCCCGTTTTTTCGAGTGTACCCGTTAAGATTGGCAGGGAATATTTGGAGTTGATCCATAACTACAACGAACGGATCCCAAAATCGATACTCGATTATGGTAAGGACACCTATGTTTCCTTTATCCAAGATTGCCTTAGCGTAGAAGATGCCCCAGTATCTGGTGGTATTGCTAGTATGGAGTAAACACATTTATTTGTAACGAAACTTAGTTTTGCCATACCAATTCCGCATGGCAAACAAACGTATACATGGTATAGATTTGGCCAGGGCCTTGGCGGTGTTCGGCATGGTTATCGTCAATTTTAAATTGGTTTTGGGCAAGTCCGGTCCCACTTGGGCCATAAATTCATTAGCTATTCTTGAAGGTAAGGCGGCCGCACTGTTCGTAATCTTGGCCGGTACGGGTTTAGGACTTTTGACAAAAAGTGCTTTTGAAACACCCGACCCCCTCAAAATGAGAAAGGCCAAAAAAGGGATTATCATTCGGGCCCTGCTTCTTTTTGTACTTGGTTTAGCCTATATGCCGCTATGGCCGGCCGATATCCTACACTTTTATGGTATTTATATGTTATGTACCCTACCGCTACTATGCCTTAACCCCAAAAGGATCTTACCCTTCAGCCTGTTTTTGATCTTGGGGTATGTTTTCGTCTTGTTCCTCTTCGATTATGAAAAAGGTTGGGATTTTGAGGCCATGGCCTATCCCGGATTCTGGACCTGGGATGGTTTTATCCGTAACCTGTTTTATAATGGATTCCATCCTGTATTGCCCTGGACCGCCTTTATGTGGATAGGCCTTTGGCTGGGGAGGCAAGACCTACACGATCAAAATGGTTTGCGTAAAATTTTGGTACGTAGCTTGGCCATTTTTACTATGGGCTGGCTCATCTCCAAAGGACTTCTTTACCTGTTGACCACGGCCTCCGAAAATGCGGAATTCGCCGAACTGTTCAGTACTGCCCCTATGCCACCCCTACCCTTGTATATGATCTCGGCCAGTGCCCTAGGGGTTGCTATGGTTTGCGGCTGTATCTTACTGGCAAAGAGCTTCGAAACCAACCCCATGGTCAAAGTTCTGGTGAAAACGGGCAAGTTGGCCCTTACCTTTTATGTGGCCCATGTGGTTTTGGGCATGGGATTGGCCTATACCTTTTTCGAAAATGAATTGAGCTCTCTTTCATTTTCCATGCCCTATGCGCTGGCTTTTTGTCTGTTGAGCATGGTATTCGCCCATTTGTGGCTAAAACGATTTACCCTGGGGCCCTTGGAATGGGGCCTTCGTAAGCTGGCCGAAGCCTTAGGTTAAAACCCGAACGTATCCCAGAATTTATTATCTTTTACTTCATCATCAAAAAACCATATTATGTCTTTTACCGCAACCTTAGAGACCATTGCGGCCTTTAACTTTCTTTTGATAGGCATTAGCCTGTTGGTCTTGCGTAACAAACTGCGATACGCCCTATTTATATTTGGCTTTTTTCTATTAGGTAAAGGTATTACCCTTTCTGTAGATATCGCTTTCTCGTATTATCCCGAGATGGGCGTAAGCTGGCGTCGAATAGCCTACGTACTGCACGGTTTTTTGTTCTTTTATGCGCCTTTCCTTTACTTTTTTGCCCTCGCCTTAGGTGGCAAACGCCCCAGCATTGGCACCCTCGCCCTGCATTTGATTCCGTTTGCCCTATTTATGGTCTACAAAATAGCTAGCTTGTACTTTGCCCTAAACGGTTACCCCTATGCTTGGATTCAATCGGGCTTGGATTTCGTGCAACAAAGCTTGCCCTGGTTGTACTATTCCCAAGCCTTTGTCTATACTTTTTTAGGATATCGCAGCTTGCAGGCCGCCCATATCACTGAATCGGCCTCGGCCTCGGTTCTTTGGGTAAAACGTGCCCTTTTGTTGTTCTTCGCTATTTGGACATTCTTTTTACTCCAATTTGCTTTTGAAGCCATTTTCGAAGATCCGATTTGGGCCAATGCCTTTAAGATTGCCGGAATTCTTGGGTTATTGACATTGGCCAATTTTACATGGGTCATGACCCTAAACAACCCGGAAGCCGTCATCGCCGATTTCTGGAAGAGCAATGCGCATAAAAAACCCGTAAATAAATTCATTACCCAAGAAAACTACGATTTTCTTTGCGGTATTATGGCCAAGGAAACCTTGTATAAAAGACCCGACCTAAGTGTTGGTGACTTGGCAGAACTTTCGGGTTTTAGTAAACGGAATACCTCCGGACTCATTAAAACCTATTTTGGGCAGAATTTCCCTGAATTCGTCAATTCGTACCGAATTGCTGAAGCCAAACGATTGTTGGCAGACCCTGAAAGTGATAGCAGCATACTTTCCATTCTCTATGAGGCCGGGTTTAATAGTAAATCGGTTTTCAATACAGTGTTTAAAAAGCAAGTGGGGCTTACCCCTACCCAATATAAAAACAATCAGTTGGCCAAGTTGTATTCTTGACCCCCTAATTACCATCATTTTAAACCCTGGGCGATTTTCATCATCCATCAGGCCTGGAACTGACCCAAAAACGCATAGAGCTTGTACTGATTTTACGCATGTCCACTTTTAGGTCGACACGGCCTTAAAAGCATGTTATCTTCATCATAAAACATTTTATGAAACCTCTTGCCGTACTCTTTGCCAGTTTTGCTTTGTTTGCCCTATATGCCCTTTTATTTCGCCCTAAACTGGGTTTAGGTGAATTGATTCGTTGGGCCCTAGGTTGTATGTTTCTGTTTACTGCCCTAGGTCATTTTATTTATCCGCAGGGTATGTCGGCCATGATCCCCGATATGATTCCGTATCGTACTACCCTAGTCCTGCTATCTGGTCTACTCGAAATTGGCTTTGGCTTATTCCTGTTATCGGGCTATCATAAAAAAATCGTAGGATGGGCCATTCTGGTCTTTTTAGTGCTCAGCTTACCACTTAACATATATGCGGCCCAACATCAAATTGATTATACGACCGGAAACACCGATGGCCCGGGCTTAACATATTTATGGTTCCGTATTCCCCTGCAACTCTTCTTTATGGTATTGATATTTTATGCCAACATTAAAACGCCCAAGGGTGTTAAACTTGGTTAAATCGAGGTTCTGATTCCCGTATTTACTGGAATTCGGTCGCTTTTACTTGGGCTCCCGCATAGTTTTGAAGCATCAACAAAAACCTAAATATCATGATGCGATCCATACTATGCTGTAGCGTTTTACTACTTGCTTTGAGCTCCGTACAAGCACAATTCCATACCATCGACATGCCCAAGAGAAGTCCCCGGGTAACGGAGACCCATACCTTGGGGATAACCAAAATTACCTTAGATTACGGAAGCCCGGCCCTACGGGGACGCGATGTATGGAACGATGGCACCGTACCCCAAAAAGGCGAACCTTATGCCTGGCGCGCCGGGGCCGATATGAATACTACCCTAAGTTTCGATACCGATGTTACCATTGAGGGACAACCCCTTAAAGCCGGCACCTATGGTTTCCATATCATTCCCGATAACGACACCTATACTTTATTATTCGCCCATAATAATAACCAATGGGGCAGTTATTATCTCGATGTAGACCAAGATGTAAGCCTAAAAGTTACCGTAGACCCAGAAAGTTGTAGCGGTTCGGAGCAATTGGATTTTGAATTTCTAAACCGGACGGAAAACACGGTCACCATTGGTTTGGAATGGGGTGAAAAACGAATTCCCTTTACCGTGGGGGTAGATCTGGACCAAACCGTGGTTACCCATTTACGGCAAGAACTCAGAGGAATTAACACTTACCACTGGCAAGCCTGGGACGATGCTGCCAAATGGTGCCTTGAGCACGATACCAACCTGGAGGAAGCTCTAAGTTGGGCCGAACGCTCTATAGCCGGTGGTTATTATGGCTTCGCGGCCAACAAAAACCCCAATAATATGCTTACCAAGGTGCGATTGCTGCAAAAACTCAATAAAAAAACCGAAATGGATGCCAGTCTAGCCGAATTGGCCCAATTACCCATGACCGATTCCCAGGCAAACGAAACCACTGTTTTCCTGTTGCGACAATCGTTTTACGACACCGCTTTCGTGGTAGCCAATACCGCTTTACAACAAAATCCGGAAAGTTGGTTTTTAAACTTAAACCGAGGGCTGTGCCATTACTTTATAGGCAGTAAAAAGAAAGCCTTAAAAGATCTGGACAAGGCCGCAGCATCGGTACCCGATGGGTTTGCCAAACGTATGGGGGAAATCCGGAACGAAGTAGCCAGTGGCACCTATAAACTACCCGGAGCCTAATGAAAAAGTTACTCGCACTACTCGTATTGAGTATCGGATTTTCGATTGGGGCACAAGAGCTTCCTAGAAAGGCGCAACTGGGAATTCTTATGCAACCGGTTTCCGATAGTTTGGCCACGGCCCAAGGCATGTCTACTGCCACAGGTTTATATATCTCTAGGGTCATGCCGAATTCCACCGCCTCCAAAATCGGTTTGCAAACCGGAGATATTATGACCACTTTCAATGGTACCGCCCTAGAAAGTAATGGCGACCTTTTAGAAGTCTTGGCAACCGTTTACGCCGGTGACCCTATTGCCATAGAAGCCCAATCGCAAGGGAAGACCAAACAACTTCGGGGAAAAGCCTTGGGCAGACCACAAGAAACTTCGGAGAAAGCCGATATCACCTATGGCACGGTCTCTTATCCCGGCAATAAACTACGTTCCATTTTATACGTACCCAAAGGTAAAAAACAGGTGCCGGTCATATATTTTATTCAAGGATATACCTGTGCCTCCATAGATTATGCAGGCATGCCCCAAAACCCGGTTAGCCGCATGATAGACCATTGGGTAGATCAAGGCTTTGCGGTGTATCGGGTAGAAAAACCCGGAGCAGGCGATAGCCAAAGCGAAATTCCATGTAGCCGTATCGATTTCGACCAAGAATACAGGGGCTTTTCAGAGGGGTTTAAGGCCTTGGCCAAAAGCCCGGGGATAGATCCGAACAAGATCTATATTTTCGGACATTCCATGGGTGGGGTTATTGCCCCGTTAATGGCGCAAGACTTCGGTCTCGCGGGCATTATTACCTATGGCACCATAGGCACCGATTGGTACCCCTATATGGTAGACATGTTTACCGTTCAACCCAAATTATTCGGGGTCAGTGCGGCCCAAATCGCCCAAGACAACAAACGCGGATTACCTTTCTTGGAAGATTTCTTGGTCAAACGTCTACCCCCAGCGACCATTCTGGCCAATCCGGATCATAAAACCTTTTTAGCGGCCCAGGCCGAGGCCTTTGGCCGTGGTAATTATATCGGAAGATCGGTAGCTTTTTGGCAAAATTTAGCCCAAAAACCAATCGAAGCCGCCTGGCAAAAGATCAATTGCCCCGTACTGGCCCTTCATGGGGAATTCGATATACAGGCCATTAACAGCAAGGGCGCCCAGGGCATAGCCCAAATGGCCAATACCCAAAAAGCAGGTTCCGGCACCTTTAAGCTCATTGCCAAGGCCGATCATGGTTTTGTTTCCTTCAACAGTTTCGAGGAGAATGTAAATACCTTGAACAGTGGCGGCTATATGGAGCATGCCCAAACCCATTACAACCCTCAAATAGCCGAAGAAACCGCCACATGGATATGGAAAAACAACTAAAACATCTGTTGGGCCTACTCTGGTTCGGCTTGTCCATGCTTCCCGGTCTACAGGCACAATCGGCATCCTCGGCTTGGCCAGAAGACATGGCCTATATTCAAAAACAATTGGAAAAAACCTTTCCCCATTTTGAGTCCCATCCCCAGCAATCCGAAGTTGAACAACGTTTTTCCGAGCTAAGGGAACGGCTGGAATCCCTATCGGATTTCGAGGTCTTGGCAGGCATACAATATGCCCTGAACCCTTTAGGGGATGAAAGTGCCCGTATTCCTTTTTTCCAAACCCGATTGAACACCCCTATTATTTCCCTTAAAACCTATCTTTTCGAAGATGGCTTGTATGTCTGCGATGCCCCAAAAGCCCATTCGGAATGGATTGGCAAACGCATCAGTACCATAAACGGCATGCCGGTAATGGCCGTTAAAGAAAAACTGGCCCACTACATTAATGCGGATAACGGACAGTATGTTGACTATGCCTTTCCACTTTACGCCAATATGCCCGCCCTGCTTGCCGCAGCCCAATTGGGTACCAATACCGATAGCATAACATTGGAAAGTTCAGATGGGCTAAGTGCCTCCTTTAAGGCCCAACCGTATGAAACCTATGCGGCCTTGGAACGAAAACTGCCCAATGATGGCCATTTTCAAAATACATCTTTTGCCGACTCCCCTTTTTGGTTTGCACCCTTACCCGATAACCAAGGGTTGTTCGTGCAGTTAAAACGTATCCAGAACCCTAAGGACGGACCTAATTTTTCTTCCTTTATCAAAGACCTCAAAAAGCTGTTGAACCAAAAGCCTAACATACTCATCTTGGATCTTCGGTATGGCGGTGGCGGTAATGGGTTTAAATTAAAACCTTTTACCGACCTCATACGCGAACAACAAACCCAAGACCCTAAGTTTCAACTTTTGGTACTAATTGGTCGCGGCACCCGGGGTACCTTAGCCGAACTGGCTTCTATTTTATCGCTAAACACGAAAGCCATCTTTATAGGGGAATCAACCGCAGAAGGTCCGAATACGGTGGCCGACTCTAAATATATCGAACTGCCCCAAACGGGCTTTGTGGTTTCTATACCCCATGTATTTTGGCCCACCTCTTGGGCTGCCGACAATCGTAAATGGATAAGCCCCGATAAGGTTATTGACTATAGTTTTGAAGCCTACCAAAAGCATACCGACCCTTGGCTCGATGCGGCCTTGAACTATACCCCACCCAAAGCCTTAGCCCCCGTTCCCATGGAAATCGCCAACAGTTTGGTGGGAAAACATCAGATCGGGGGAAGAAACCTAACTGTAGAAAAACAGGGGCAGCAGCTTCTGCTACGTATGAACCGTAGGTTAAAAAGTTTCTTCGAAATACATACCGAGCTGTATTATGCCTCAGAAGGGGTTTTAGCGACGGATATCCCTCAGGTTTTTGTGCATTACGATATCGAAAACCATACGATAACCCAGCTCGACTGGAAAGGTGTAAACATTCAATAAAGCTTAATCATGAGACCGATTCCTGTTGGCACTAAAATACTTCTTGTATCCTTGGTTCTCGCCCTTTGCAGCTGTCATCAAAAACCAAAAGACCCCTTTGCAGACTATGCCCATGTTACGGTACCAACGAAGCTGGCGCCCGGGATTTTGTCTACAGACAGTATTCAATGGAATAACGCCTTCGCCTCACAAACCCAACAGTTGTTCTATACCAAAATGGGAAAGACCAACGCCATAGGTATGTATATCGATTTTAGGGATCCAAACCCAATAGGAAAGCCCATTGGACTACCGGAAGGACAAGCCTATTCCGATTTTTATGTGAACCCGGAAGGCCAACTGCTCTTGTTTGCATCGAACCAGTTGGAAAACGAACGGGATACCCTAGGTGATTGGAATATCTGGCAATCGAAAAGGCTAGGTAATTCATGGGGCAATCCTGAACTCCTTTTAGATCAAAAATTGGAAGGCAATCAATTTTACCCTTGGCTCACCGGCAGTGGTAACCTTTACTTTTCAACAACCCCCGACGGAAGCCGCGATGCCGACATCTTCAGGCTTCCCATGCAAAACGGAAAATACACTAGTCCGCAACGATTGCCATGGCCCATAAATACCACAGCCATGGAAGCGGATGCCTTTGTCTCGCACCAAGAAGACTATATGATTTTCGCCGGCTTTGACCGCAAGCAAAACTTAGGGCTGTCCGACCTGTACATTTGTTTTAGGATCGAGGAACAATGGACCGCGCCGGTCTGGATGGGACCGGAGCTAAACTCCTCAGGTTACGATGGCAGCCCTTTTGTTACCGATAACGGCCGCTATCTGATCTTTACCAGTAGCCGGAATAGCCCAGAAGAAAAGCCCTTCTTTAACCACTACATCGTACCATTTTCTGTCGATAAGTTCCGTAAACAGGCCCTCAAAAAAAGCCAACGTTATGCATTGGTCGGTAAAATACCACAACGTTTCGAACCCAATCTAATCAGTACCCCATCGGTGGAGTATGGGGGAAGTTTCGCGCCTAATGACGCTAATTTCTATTTCAGCACCGCCTCGGCCGATTTTAGCAAAAGAACCATAAGGCAAGCCCGTTTCGCGAACGGAAAGTTCGATGCTCCCCAAGTTGTGGAAATGGGCGGAAAGCTATATGACGCCAGTGATGTGCAGATTAATACCGAAGCCAATGCCCTATTCTTTAAAATGTATGGTCAAGTAGCCAACGATAGTACCCGAACCGATGGCAATATATTTGTTAGCACCAAAACCGATGGCCAGTGGGGGGCGCCACATTTGTTGGGGCCTGAGGTAAACTCGGGTTATAACGAATATTATCCCATGGCTACCCAAAGTGGCAACCTCTATTTTAGTAGGAATCTGCCCGGCCGTGGCTACGATATTTATTGTGCCCAAAAAAGGGGCGATACCTATCTAGAAGCTCAGCCTTTATCGACTACCATTAATACCGATTTACTGGAATCCGATGCCTATGTTTCCCCAGATGAATCGTTTATGATATTCGTACGTGCCGATGCCGCCGATGGTCTGGGTGCCACCGACCTATACATAAGCCTTCGGGAAAAAGGGGCATGGACTACCCCCAAAAACATGGAAGCTTATAACAGTAAGGGTATAGATGGTAGTCCGTTCGTTGACCCAAACGGTGGCCATTTGTTCTTTACCTCTAACCGCAGTTCGCCTTCCCCGGAAACTTTCGATGGACATTTGGACATTTATGTGGCTGCTTTCGACATTAACGATTGGAAAAACTAGAATTATGCCCCTTACTAAAATCTTTGAACAAAGCATCTATCTCGCCACTTTTTTAGGGGCCGGGTTTATATTCGGTCAACATTCATTCAACGAGATTCGGACCCATTTTCTAACCACTTACCCGAGTCTGGACATACCAGCACTTCAAATTTCCTATGTAGATTATTTGGAGAACATACAATCCACCAGCGCCTTAAAAAAGCAAGAAATCTATTTTCAGGACTTGGCCAAAGCGTTGCAAGCCATACAGTCCAAAAAACTTTCCAAAAAAGATCAGATCGATTATGGTATTTTGGTATACGAATGTGAACTTCATCTCGAAAGGATCCGCTTGGAAAAAACCTGGGATCCGAATACAGCGGTGGAAGGGGATAAAAGCATACACCATATCCCGAACGGCAAAGCCTGGTATACCTATGTTCTAAAACGCTGGGTAGACAAAGAAGTAACACCCGATAGCCTGTTCCAGTTTGGGTTGCAGGAAATTGAAAAGGTGACTTTGGCCATGCAACGGATCCAGCAAAGATCAGGTTTGGACCCCAATGCCTTTCAAGCCCGTTTACAGTCGCCCGAATCTTTTACCGACGATGCCACCGAAATACAGCAACGCTTCGAAAAGGTTCATACTACGGTTACCCAAAATGCGTCCAGATTTTTTCCCTATCACGAAGACTTAATACCGCTTCGAATAGCCCGAGGCACCAATTCCCGTTTGGCCCATGCCCCTGCCTACTACCAAAACAATACTTTTTTCTACAACCTCTTCGATGCCCCCTTCAACAATCGCCAATATGGTTGGATCTATATTCATGAAGGCATTCCCGGCCATCATTTTCAAGCGGCCTTACGCGAGCAAAACGGACAAAGTCCCGTACAAGAAATGTTTTGGTACGGCGGGCTGGTAGAAGGATGGGCGGCCTATATAGAACAATACGGTTCGGAACTGGGTGCCAACGCCGACCTGTACGATGTTTACGGAAAATGGGAGTGGGACCTGATACGATCGGTACGGGTGTGTTTGGATATTGGCCTAAACTATTATGGGTGGACCGAGGAAAAAGCCTTGGCATTTTGGCAAAAACACATCCGGAATCAAGATCAAATCGCCCATCGGGAAATAGACCGCATGAAACGTTGGCCGGCCCAGGTGATTACCTATAAATACGGTGCCTATATCATTGACCGATTAAAGGCCCAAGCATCGCCAAAAAATGAATCTGAACTGAAAGTTTTCCATACCCGATTATTGGCCCTAGGCGATATGCCTTTAAGTGTTTTGGCCCGCTATTTCGATAACCTATAATTCTAATCTCATGTACAAATTTCTTTTCATTTTTATATGCCTAGGTAGTCAAGCCAATGCCCAAACTTTTGACTTTGCCCAAAAACAACTAGCTGTTTGGGAAATGGCCAAAAAACGAACCCTTGCGGTGGCCGAGGCCATGCCCCAAACCGATTATTATTACCAGCCCGCGCAGGGGGTAAAATCTTTTGCCCAACAAATTGCCCATATGACCAATAGCCTAAAAAGTATGCATACGCGGTTTATCTTAAAACAGCCTTATTCAAGTTCCGAGAAAGAAGCCGGGACAATGGGCAAAAAACAACTTGTTGCCGAACTCAGTGCGGCTTTTGATATGGTGTTGAAGGATCTGCCCAAATTGTCCGATACACAACTCCAAGAAACGGGAAAAACCCACGGGGCCTTTCCGCTTACCAAGTGGCAATCGTTATTATTTATGCAAGACCATATTACAAACCATAGGGCCAAGGCCGTATTATATTTGCGTATGAAAGGCATCCGGCCACCGCAGTATGGCTACAATTAATGGCACAAAAAAACCGTCGAGCGGAAAAAGCTAGACGGTTTACTTTAGTTGGGGTATTCGTGTTATTTACCCATCATCAAAATTTCGTAGGCCACCACCTCGGTTATATAGCGGGTCTGCCCTTCTTTGGTTTCATAACGTCGGTTAGAGAGTTTTCCCTCTAGGGCTACCTCTTGTCCTTTGGCCACGTATTTTTCTACTATCTCGGCCACCCGGTTCCAGGCAATAACATTATGCCAGGTGGTCTCGGTAATTTTTTCGCCCTCGGCATTCTTACGATGCTCGTTGGTGGCCAAGGAGAACCGGGCCAATTTTTTACCGGACTCCAAAGTAATTACCTCGGGGTCCTTTCCTAAATTTCCAATCAACTGTACTTTGTTTCTAAGCGCGTTCATAATCTATTGTTTTACGGGTTAACAGTTCATTCTATAGCATGACAATCATACTACAGCACAAACCTAAGTCGTTGAAAAACAAAGAATCGGTTACAAATTATTTATAGTCGGTTACAAATGGTTGTAAACGTTTGTTCAAAATTCAAAATGCAGGATATTTCTTGCATGCTAGAGTTTTAAACCTATCCCTATGAAATTTACGAAACGTGACCTTGCTTTTTTCCTTTTAGGATTCGCTACTTTGTTTATCATCGAAACCCTCATGGACTGGGAGGGCTCTAAAGCCACCTTTAAACAAGGTTTTGAAAACACCCAAACCGAATAAAAGCAAGATGCTAATGCAAAAAGCCGTTTATACCTAATGACACCTTTTAGTCTTTGGTATAAACGGCCATTAACCTTTTAAAATAAGGAGAGTCCGGCACTATTCTTTTTTGACCGGTGAAGGCATGGTCTCTTCAATCTGATCGCGGAGTTTTTCCTTGTCGCCTACCACGATCAAACTCATATTTTCGGGTTTGATGTATTTTTCGGCCATTTGACGTACCTGTTCCGGGGTCACGGCATTGATGTTGTTTACACGCTCTACTAAAAAGGATTCGTCCAAGTCGTGAATATCCAAAAAACTCATTTGATAAATGATTCCGCCAGGGGTAGAATTCCGCAACACATACAAACCACTTTCATAGTTTTTAATGCCCTGAAGCTCTTCTTCCGAAGGGGCCTCGGTCTTTAACCTTTTGATCTCTTTTTTGATCTCATCCAAGGAGGCACCGGTATGTTCGGTGGTTACATCGGCCACCTCGTACCAAAGGCCGCTTTTATAATTGGCATCCAAATCGCTATAGGGCGAATAGGTATAGCCTTTGTCTTCTCGGATATTGCTCGTAATACGAGACCCGAAGGAGCCACCTAAAATAGAGTTCATTACATCTAGGGCCACATAGTCGGGGTCGGACGGGCCGGCCACCGGAAGGCCAAAATATATGGTAGATTGGGGCGCACCGGGCCTATCAACGATTTTGGCCAAATGCTCAGTTTTGGCCTGGGCCACCGGATAACTGGGCTCCGGACCTTTTCGCCACTGCCCCAAAGCGCTTTCTACGGCTTGCTTAACCTTATCGGCATTGAATTTCCCTACCACATAGACCGTGGTACGCAAAGCCCCAAACTGTGCATCGTAATAGGCTTTAATGGAGGCCAAGTCGTAACTCTTTATCTGTTCAACGCTCGGGTAGATCCTTCCATAAGAATGGCCGGGGTACATCTCGGCCATAAAATCGCGACGGGCCTGGGATCCCGGGCGGGACAGCCGTACGGTTACATCGCGCTCCATATTGTTCTTAAGTCGTTCCAATTGATCGGCAGGCCATTTTGGATCGGTCATTACCGCAGCCAATAAACTCAGGGCTTCCGGGGTGAATTCGGACAGAACCGAAGTGCTAACCGAAGTGGTATGCATACCCACACCTACATTGAGGTTGCCCCCCATACCTGCCAATCGTTCTTTGACGTCGTAATCGGCATTCGGGCCTTCTTCCATTAAATCGCCTAAAATATCGGTGAGCCAAACCTGATCTTCACTTTCGTGTATGTTTCCGGTCTTGACCATAATATTAATGGTGGCCTTGGGAATACTGCCATAGGGCACCAATACCATACGTAATCCGTTATCAAAGGTGACCACTTCTTTTTCCGACAGGGTAAACCCCTTGGGCTCGCCCCCCTTTGGTGGCATTTCCTTTTCTTGGGCCATACCCAACCCTCCGAAAATAAGGGCCAATGTTACTAAAGCTATCTTTGTTTTCATGGTTTTGCTGTTTCGTTATCGGCCAAAAGTGGGTTTACGGTAAGTACGGTACGGTTGGTTTTCCTAAAATATTCGGCAATGGTCTTGTTCACCACCTCGGGAGTCACCTTTTTAAACTCGTCTTCCAAGCTATTGATCCTAGCGGGGTCGTCATCGAACAAGGCAAAACTACAGAGTAGATCGGCCCGACCCAAGCCAAACTGTCCGCCCAATTCGTCATATAAAGAAGAGCGCATTTTTACCAAGGCCTTATCCAACATTTCTTGGGTTACCCCTTGGGCCAATTGATCCATTACACTGTCAATGGCTTCAAGCACCTGGGCTTCCGACGTCTCGTTATCATAGGTGAAGTTGTACATAATCTGCATAGGGCCGTTGTAATTGAACATATTGCCCAAATAATTGATGCCCCCGCCCACATTGGAGGTATACCCCAATTCATCTACCAGTTTCTGTTGTAGAAGGGCATTGTCTCCTTGGATCAAGATTTGATCCAATAGCCCCATGGCATAATATTCCGGGGAGTTACGGGGTGGCATATGGTAAGCCACGGCCGTGGCTGGTTTATTGGCCAAGGAATCGTTTTTGATAAAATTTTTGGCCTCGGCCTGTCGGGGTTCCGAAATGTCCGGTTTTTCGGGAAGATCAACAGCCGGAATGGCACCAAAGTACTTTTGGATCCATGCTTTGGCCTCTTCCATATCAAAATCGCCTACAATAGATAGTGCGGCATTGTTGGGTGCATAATAAGTTTTAAAGAAACTGGCCACATCCTCGAGATTGGCGGCATCGAGATCTTTTAGATCGCCATAAAAGTTATGGGCGTTGTACCAATTGGTGTTGGCATATTGGGGCATATCTAACCAAGGGAAGCCACCATAGGGTTGGTTCAGTACATTTACCTTCACCTCATTCTTAACTACCCCTTGCTGGTTGGTGAGGTTTTCTTGGGTAATATCGAGCCCTTTCATACGATCGGCCTCGGCCCAAAGCATGGTCTCCAATTTATGGGAAGGCACGATCTCGAAGTAATTGGTAAAATCGAAACGGGTAGAACCGTTCAGTACCCCACCGTTACTCTGTACCAGTTTAATAAATTCCATCTTCCCCAAATTCTGGGAGCCCTGGAACATCATATGCTCGAATAAATGGGCAAAACCGGTACGGTCGCGGGGTTCTATCCTAAATCCGATATTGTAGTACACCGCCACTACGGCTGTTGGAGAGGTCGCATCGGGTGACAAGATCACCTTCAACCCATTGTCGAGTTTGTAGTACTCAACGGGTACGTTGTATACCGCCATATCGGCCGTATCTTCCTTTTTCTTCTGATCGCAACCTACCAGGGCCACCATCATCAGAAAAAGTAACATCCAAGTTTTCTTCATAATAAAGGTCTGATTGTTAAGCTTTATAAATATACTTCATCCATAGTAGACATAAAAAAACGGGATTAGTTACACCCTGATCCCGATCCCTTTTTAAAAACCGGATAGGATTGTTGAACGATGGGTAAGGTTTTCACGACCAATATTCCGTAACTTGCTTTCCATCAAAAAAACGAAAACACATGAGTTGGATAGAGACCATTCCATATCAAGAAGCCGATGGCCCACTAAAAAAACTATACGACCGGGTCAAAGGCCCCGATGACAAAATCGATAATGTACTTAGCATTCACAGCCTTCGACCACATACCCTAACCGGACACGTAACCTTGTACAAAAGTGTGTTGCACCACTCGGCCAACCAATTGCCCAAATGGTATTTGGAGGCCCTTGGGGTGTACGTTAGTCATTTAAACCATTGCGACTATTGTTTCGACCATCATTTCGAAGGATTTTCGCGTTTGGTTAACGATCCCGAAAAGGCGGCGGCTTTTAAAGGGGCCGTACTTACCGATTCGGTGGAACACTATTTTAAGGGGGCTTTTTTATCGGGCATGCGCTATGCCAAAAGACTGACGCTAAAACCAAAGACCCTGAAGGAAAAACATATCGATGTACTCCGGGTGGCCGGTTTTAACGATGGCGAAATACTCGAGATCAATCAAGTGGTCAGCTATTTTAACTACGTAAACCGCTCGGTGGTGGGGCTCGGGGTAACCACCCAAGGCGATATACTGGGCCTTTCGCCCAACGATAACGACGACCCCACCAACTGGAACCATAGCTAAAACAGTATGCAGAAAACCATAGACTATAAAGGCTTTGACCATGAGCTGTACCAAAGGGAACATTATGGGTCCGAACCCATGCTGGAACGCAGTAGCGCGTTTTACCAATGGCTCGATAAACGGCGGTCGGTACGGGAGTTCAGTGATGCACCCGTGGCTAAGGCCGTCATAGAACAGCTGATTATGGCGGCTTCTACGGCACCTTCGGGGGCGCATAAACAACCCTGGACCTTTTGTGCCGTGGCCAACCCGGCGCTTAAGACTAAGATTCGGGAAGCGGCCGAAAAAGAAGAGCGGGAAACCTATTCGAAACGTATGAGCGACCGTTGGCGCAACGATCTGGCCCCATTGGGTACCGATGCCAACAAACCCTTTTTGGAGGAGGCTCCTTGGTTGATCATTGCCTTTAAAAGGGTGTATGAACACGATAAGCAAGGGGTAAAACACAACAATTACTACGTAAACGAATCTATTGGTATTGCTTGTGGTATGCTAATCTCGGCCATTCATAATGCCGGACTGGTCACCCTGACCCACACCCCGAGCCCTATGAACTTTTTGACCCAGGTCTTAGATCGCCCCGGTAACGAAAGGGCTTTTTTGCTACTGCCCGTCGGTTACCCCAAAGATCCGGTCTACGTACCTAAATTGGAGCGCAAACCCCTAGGGGAAGTGAGCGTATTCTATGAGTAATACCTATGCCCATAGCGTTTCGGCCAGCCGTATTTTTCCGGTAGATAGGGCTTTGCTCTTTGCCACCTCGCAAGATATGGAACTGCGGCCCGAATGGGATACCCAAATAGAAAGTCTGGGTTTTATGCCCGGAAGCCGTCGCTTGGAGGCCCAAGCCCAAGTAGTTGTGGTGGACAAGGCCGGCGGACGTTCCGAAACCCGATACCTTCGTTACGACATTCCTGTTGGGATAACGGTGATCCAAACCGATACAAGCCGTTTTTTTTCGGCCTTTGAAGGCCGTTGGGATTATGAGGATCTAGATGGCCAAAACACCCGATTGACACTATGTTATAGCTACAATCTTCGATTTCCCTATAGCTTGGTGCCAGCCTTGGTTACAGGTAAAATCAAGAAAAAACTGGAGGCCAAACTGGGGTTATTATTTGATTTTATGGTGGAAGAAAATCCGGAAACCGGCTTGGCCTAATGTTTTTACTATGAACCAACTACCCTTTATCACCGATCAAGATTTTGGCAAGTTAAACGGTAAGGCCGCTTTGCCCAAAGGGGAATACGACGGTTGCCATTTTGAACATTGCGATTTTACCCAGACCCCCTTATCGAATTATAAGTTTAGTGATTGCACTTTTTCACATTGCGACCTCAGTAATGCCCCCTTGGTGAATACCCAGCTCAACCAAGTCCGCTTTACGGATTGTAAACTGATGGGACTCGATTTTTCGACCTGTGACGATTTCTTATTTACCGTACATTTTGAGCGTTGCCCTATGGATCTGTGCTCTTTTTACCAAGGCCGTATGCCCGCAACCACCTTTCTGGGCTGTTCCTTGAAAAAGGCTGACTTTACCGAAGCCGAACTGGCCGGGGCCGACTTTTCGGATAGTAATCTTGAGGGCGCGCTTTTCGAGGATTGTAATTTGGAAGGTGCCGATTTTAGGGAAGCCATATACCTATCCCTTGACCCAGCGCGGAACCGCATGAAAAATGCCCGATTCAAAAAGGAACAATTGGCCGGATTGCTCACCAAATACAGTTTGCAGATTGAATAAGGAAGCGATAGAAATAGCCAAAGAACTTGAACTACTGCCCATCACATTAGACGATGCAGCAGAATTGCTGCAATTGATGCAACGTATTTATCCGCCCCCCTACGCCCATCTATGGGACGATGATGGCGCCTGGTATGTACAACACACCTATAACCCCAAACAATTGGCCTTGGAATTGGCCCAACCCCATTGCCCGTATTTTTTTGTCCGTTTTCAAAACAGGCATATAGGTATTTTAAGGCTTTGCCACGGCTTGGAGTTTCCCGGAAAACCTAAAGTGCCCGCCACTAAATTACATCGCATTTATCTCGATAAGGCAGTACAGGGCCAAGGCATAGGGAATCGTTTAATGGCCTGGAGTAAAAAAGTGGCCCAAGAACAAGGCCACACCTTATTGTGGTTGGAGGCCATGGAGGTGCAATCCGGTGCCCGTTCTTTTTATGAAAAGCTGGGGTATGTGCAAGAAGGGAGGGTCACACTTCCGTTCAAACGCTTGTTGCCCGGTAAGGCGGGTCTGCTGCAATACTACTTGGAACTTTGATCCTGTCTGCCCGAAGTTGTTTATCTTTAAATCTCCAAACCTAGATCATGACCCGAAAATTACTTTTCTGGTTTTTCGTACTACTCTGCCTTGGGGTAGCCGTATATCCCATTACCTATTTTTTGGTGGAGGGTAACTTTGGCCTGCTCAGTACCAAACCCGATTCTTTGTTACAAGACCAACGGTGGCGTTTCTTTTTTTACGGCCATATCGTTTTTGGTGGGGTCGCCATGGGCCTGGGTTGGATCCAATTTGTGCGGGCCGCTAGAACAAAAGCCCCTTTCTTACATAGAATCATTGGGCTTTTCTATACCCTGGCCGTTATGGCCAGTGGGGTATCTGCCTTGTATATTGGTTATTTCGCCACAGGCGGACCCATAGCTTCCATAGGATTTATGACCTTGGGTTTACTTTGGATCGGAAGTACACTTGTAGCCTATGGCTTGGGTAAAAAAGGACAGTACCGTGCCCATGCCAAAATAATGGTCGTAAGTTATGCCTTGACCTTTGCCGCGGTTACCCTGCGGTTTTGGCTGCCTTTATTACAGGTGGTTACGGGCGACTTTGTGATTTCGTACCGTATCGTGGCCTGGCTCTGCTGGGTACCCAACCTTATTTTTGCCCTAACCTGGATTCGGAAAAGGGAGCGCTTGCCCATTTGACCCCTTAATTTTTTTCCAGACCGTTTGGTTTGTTTATTTTTGGACATTCAATTTCTAAGTATGTCCTGTAAATCCCTATACCAATATTTACTGCTCTTTGTATCGGTTCAACTCTCGGCCCAAGACTATGGTGCCCTAGTAGGTTATACCATGAATGGGAATATCGCCTCACTCGATAAAGAACAGGTAACCGCCCTCGATAAACTGATCTACTTCGGGATCGATGCCGATGCCGAGGGAAACATAGCCGTAGATAAGGTAAAAAAGGATCTTCACATCCTCGATTCACTCCGGCAAGGATCCAACACCGAGCTAAGCGTTTGTTTCGGTGGCTGGCACCGCTCCGATTTCTTTATCGAACTTTCGGCCGCAGCGGAAAGACGGGCGCATTTTGCCCAACAAGTATTGGAACTCTGTCGTACCTATACCCTAAAAGGGGTCGATATCGATTGGGAATTCCCCAAGGGTAAGGCGCAGAAACAAAATTTTGTACGCTTAATGCAGGCCTTACACCAAAAACTGCATCCAGCAGGTCTCGAAATTACCATTGCCGTTGGTTTTTGGAAAAAACAGGCCAAACTTAGCGCCCAGGTAAATCCTTATATAGATGGGGTTAACCTCATGTTGTACGATAATTTTAGTCCGTTTAAAGGCCAGGCCTCCTATACGCTGGTAAAGCGGACTACCAAACGTTTTATACGCCATGGGGTAGCGGCCGAAAAATTATTCGTAGGGGTTCCGTTCTACGGACGCCACCGCTGGAAATGGGGAAAGACCATGTCGTATAAAGACATTCACGATTTTGAGAAACTCAATGCTAAAGGGGTGTATAAAGGCTACTTTTTCGACAATAAAACCACCCTGGACCGTAAATTGGCCTGGGTTGCCGAAAAAGGTTTGGGCGGACTTATGTTCTGGGAATTGCAGGGCGATCTGCCGCTTAGCGACCCCAATTCACTCTTGGGCCATTTGCACCAACGCATAGAGTAAAGTAGAATGGCCCCCTTCTTCGATTCTTATATCCTTTTCGACCTAAAAAACCACACAAATAAGGAAAACGCCTTATTTTCAATGGCATGGAACGCCAATGTATGGAATGTGGGGATACGGTAAAGGGTCGTTCGGACAAAAAATTCTGCTCCGATGCTTGCCGTAATGCCCATAACAACAAACTGAACAAAGACAGTACCAATCTCATCCGGAACATCAACAACCGTCTTCGTAAAAACCATCGTATACTCGATAGTTTTCCTTTGACCGAAGGCAAAACCAAAACCACCAAACCCAAACTTCTGGATCTAGGTTTCGATTTTAACTACCATACCCATTTGTATACCACCCAAAAAGGTACCATCTATTACTTTGTATACGACCTGGGCTATTTACTGCTCGACAATGATTTTGTAATGATCGTAAAGCGGGAGAAACATCAATAAGCAACGTGAATCAAGAGTTGAACTCTCTGTGACCCTCTGTGCTACTCCGTGAAACTCTGTGCAACAATCGACAAGGCTCAAATAACACAGAGGCACGCCGAGAAGACGCAGAGTTACACTGAGAAATTGCCACAGATATTCAATAGATTACATAAACGCTTGATTCGAATAGGCAATTAATACATTCTGGCTGCCCTTTTAGAGACTGTTTTGAAACAATACCAAAAACCCCACCAAAAGGCAGGGTATCTTAGTTTCCTAATATGTTCTCCTATTTATAATTCTGGGCACTGAGTTTTAAGGCGGCGATCACCACATCTTTACGACTTATCTGCCCTACCAATATACCATCGCGCAGTACCGGAAGCCTTCTACGGTTGTTCTTATGGAAAATTCCGGCCGCATCGAATATACTGGTATCGTGCGATATGGTTTCTACGTTGGGCGTCATGTATTTAGATACGCTTTTATCTACTATGGGCATATTAAAATACCGGCTTTCCGCAATTTGTTTCATACAATCACCTTCCGAGATAATCCCTACCAGAAAACCGTTATCGTCCAATACCGGTCCGCCCGAAATACTGTGTTTGGCAAACAATTCCATCACTTCCAGAATAGACTGGTCGGGGTGAAAGGTTATCAATTTTTTCGTCATATGATCCGCTACCAAAATCGGTGCGTCATACTCCTTCTTGGCAGGGCCCCTGGCCCCCTGAAAACTTTTGATTCCCATAGTCCTTAGATTTTGGTTGATTAGTAATATAATGAATTTTAACCAATTGTATAAATTTCCCCGGTCAACGGACAGTAACGTCACTTTTTGTTATTTTTATACGATGGCCTTAACCAGGGTCTGTTTCAACCATACTTGTTTGTATAAAAACCATATCGGGAATTACCATTTCCTACCGTTACCATGAAAAAATCAACCTCATTACTCGCCGTAATCTTAATCGGTATTTTGGTGTTCTGGAGTTTCAGCGCCTTGTTACCCTCCTATTCACCCAAAACCGACACTCCAGAAGCCGAATTTTCTACCGATAGGGCCATGGCCCATGTAAAAGCGATGTCTACCGAACTGCATGGGGTCGGATTCCCCGGCCATGCCCCCGTACGCGAATATGTAGTACAGCAATTGGAAAAAATGGGTCTGGAGGTTAGCTTACAAGAGGGATATACCTCGGGCGACTGGGCCAACTACAGTAAGGCCATTAACGTTTTGGCCCGAATAAAAGGCAGCGGCAATGGTAAGGCATTATTGCTAATGTCGCATTACGATAGCGGGGTGCATTCGTCTTTTGGCGCCAGCGATGCCGCCAGTGGTGTAGCTACGGTCCTTGAAGGGATTCGTGCCTATTTGGCCAGTGGTGAAAGCCCGACCAACGATATTATTCTGTTGCTAACCGATGCCGAAGAACTTGGGCTTAACGGTGCCGACCTCTTTGTAAACCATCACCCTTGGGCCAAAGATGTAGGTTTGGCCATCAATTTCGAGGCCCGCGGAAGTGGAGGCCCCGGCTATATGCTCATTGAGACCAACGGGGGCAACAGCGCCCTAATCGATGCCTATGCCAAGGCAGATTCCGATTATCCGGTGGCCAATTCCCTGGCCTACAGCATCTATAAAATGCTTCCCAACGATACCGATCTTACGGTATTTCGGGAAGATGGGGATATCGAGGGCTTTAATTTTGCCTTTATCGATGATCATTTCGATTACCATACCGCTTTAGACGTAGCCGATAGGTTAGATCCGGAGACCTTGGCACATCAAGGGGCCAATCTTATGCCTTTGTTGCATCATTCCGCCCTGGCATCGTTAGCCTTAAAAAGCGATACCGATCAGGCCTATTTTAACGTCCCTATCTTTAAACTGGTTTCCTATCCCTTTTCGTGGATATACCCCATGTTGGGCCTGGCTGTCTTATTATTCGTGGTGCTGCTCATTTTCGGCTTTCAGAAAAACATGTTACAGGCCAAAGCGGTCTTTACCGGATTCTTACCGGCATTGATCGCCATTGTACTGGCTACCCTAGCCGGATTTATCGGTTGGAAAGCCTTATTGTGGATCTATCCGGACTATAACGATATGCTGCATGGCTTTACCTATAACGGTTATAGTTATATCGCTGCTTTTGTCGCTCTGGCCTTGGGTATTTGCCTATTGACCTATAAACGATTTAAGGAACTGGGCGCGGCCAATCTTTTGGTGGGGCCCATCTTTATTTGGCTTCTGGTATGTACCGCCACGGCACTTTATTTAAAAGGGGCCGCCTTTTTTGTAATCCCGGTTTTCGGACTATTAGCGGCCTTATGGGTGAGTATGAACCAAAAGCAACCAAGTATGTGGTTATTGGTACTCTTGGCGGTGCCCGCCATATGGATCTTTGCCCCTTTCATAAAAATGTTCCCGGTGGGGTTGGGACTGAAAATGCTTATGGCGGCCACCCTGTTTACGGCCCTTACTTTTTTCTTTGTACTGCCCTTGACCAGCAATTTTAAAAACCCCGGTTTTTGGGGGCGGGCCGGACTCTTATTCTTCCTTGGGTTTATGATCAAGGCCCATACCAATAGTGGGTTCGCTATAGACACCCCAAAACCCAGTAGCCTGCTGTATGTTTTGGATGCCGATACCAATAGCGCACAATGGGCCTCATACGACCATAGGCTGATTGATTGGAACAAACAGTTTTTGGGCCAATCGCCGGAACCTCCTACGGCTTTGGCCGATAACACCATTAGTAGCAAATATTCCACAGGCTTTAATTGGGTGGCCCAGGCCCCCATGAAGGCCATTGCGTCCCCTGATGTGCGCACAGTGACCGATACCCTGATCGGGGGAAAACGTCATTTGGAAATCTGCATTACCCCCCAACGCGATGTAAACCGTTTGGAGGTATACTCCAATGCCGTGGCCATTGAAAAGGCCTTGATTAACGAGATTCCCTTGTCGGAGGAGTTTATGTCGAGACGGAATCCGGCCGGAAAATTGCTAACCCATTATATTACCGATAACGAGACCAGCAACCTTTCTTTGGTAGTCGAAGCCGGCGAGACCCTGGAGCTTACCTTATATGAAGCCTCCAACGACTTACTATTCAACCCGCTATTCAGTATACCGCCACGACCGGAAACCAGTATTCCGTTACCCTTTGTGCTAAACGATGCGGTCTTGGTCAAAAAAACGGTTCGATTGTAAACGGTAGTCCATGCAAAAAATCGCCATTTTAGGCTGCGGATGGTTGGGCCTTCCTTTGGCCAAAACCTTGATAGAAAACAAGTTTTCGGTGGCCGGTAGTGTTTCCCGGGCCTCCCGATTACCCCTCTTAAGCGAAGCGGGAATACTCCCCTATCAAGTGATGTTGGCCCCCGATGGGGTACATGGCAATATTTCCGGGCTTCTTGAAAAGGCAGCTGTCTTGATAATCGCCGTCCCTCCGGGACTACGAAAAAATCCGGCAGGAAGCTTTCTCCAAAAAATGGAAAAGCTTCTGCCGCATATCAAATCGGCCGGCATCAAAAATTTGCTTTTCGTAAGTAGCACATCAGTCTATGGAGATATCCCAGGCTTGGTCACAGAGGCTACCCCAACCCAGCCCATTAGATCTTCGGCCCAAGAACTTCGAAAGGTGGAACAACTGCTATGTGCACATTTCCCCAATACCACCTTGGTTCGTATGGGTGGTTTGATCGGCCCAGACCGTCAACCTGTTCGTATGCTGAGCGGCAAGACCGAACTAAAGGGTAGATTATGGCCAGTGAACCTGATCCATCAAGCCGATGCCGTGGACTTGTTGCTCCATAGCATAGAACACCAACTATGGGGCAGGCTTTTCAATGGCGTCTATCCGGCACATCCGACCAAAGAAACCTATTACCAACAGCAAGCCGAGCGCTTACAGATTCCCCCTCCTCTTTTTGACCTACAAGACAGCTCCCAAGGGAAACAAGTCGATACCGCTGAAGTTGGACTGCTGGAACACTTTAGCTTCCAGCATCCTATTTAATTAGGCCTACATCTATTTTCTATGTCTTTTTTCTTTGAGCGAAGCGGTCTTAACCATAAACCTAAAGATTTCGGCGTCACATGAATGCCCTCACCCCTCTCTCCATCAAGAGAAGGGGCTTAAAAGCAAGTTGAGCGCTGCGTCAGCCGACAGGAGGGCGGTCAAAACCCTATTAAGCATATCGTTGTTCTATGCCCTTCGACGGCGCTCAGGGTGACATTGCTACGCGATCCTTTTATTACAACAAACTGGTACTCCATCTGAAAATAACTGGAGTGTCTAGACACCTCCCAGGAAAACAGGTCTATACCACTGAACTCGAATTGCTGAATCACCTCAGCTTCCAGTACCCCATTTAATCGAGCCTTCGTCTATTTTCTATGGTCTTTTTTCTTTTAGTGAAGCGGTCTAACCCCCATTTATGATTGCTTTCACACCCCATTTTAATTTATTTGTTTAGATTTGGCCGATTCCAAAATTTGATACCATGAAGAAGTTATTGCTGTTGGCCTTTTTGCTGACCGGAACCATACTACAAGCCCAAAGTAATGCCCAGTTGAAAGCGCATTTTCAAGGCTATTATGAAGCCATGCAAAAACAAGGCGATGTACAAGGGGTAATACAAGCCCTGACCCACCTCAATGTTTTGGAACCCTCTACCGCCCGTCGCGATACCCTGGCCATGATCTATGCCAACAACAACCAACACATGCAAGCGCTGAATACGGTTGGGGTAGAATTGGTGCCAACGGACAGTGATATGGCCGTACAAGTAAAGGCCATTTCTTTAAAAGCCATTAACCAACTTCCTAGGGCCATCGCACAATTTGAAGAATTATACAAAAGAAAACCCAATGCCTATTTGGCCTATGAATTGGCCGATCTAAAAATACAGACCGGTAAAATAGATGAGGCCAAAGCTAATATCGAGTACGGCATGGCCAACGCCAAGGAAGACGATCAATATGCCTTTTACGAAAGGCAGCAACCCTATCAAGTACCTTTAAAAGCGGCTTTTAAACATCTCGAAGCCTTAACGGTTTTCAATAAAGACAAAGATGTTGATAAAGCCATAGCGCTTATGGACGAGGCTCTGGCCATAGCACCGCACTTTAACTTGGCCAGTTTAAGTAAACAAGCCTTGGAAAAAAGAAAGGAACAACCCGAAGGAACTACCCAAGAATAAATTTTACGATGGCTACTTTTCCGTTGCACCTTTTGGGTCAATGGACTTTGGAATAGAATCAAAATCGGCAGCTTCCAGCTCTAAGATCACATCTAGATCAACATAGGTGTTCATCAATACCGAAAATTGGTTTACCCAAGCATTATAGGCCGTTACCAATTCGGTACTGGGTTCTTGAAGCCCCAAATTATAGGTTAGGGCGCCCTTAACCTTCAACACAAAGGTTTGGAACACCGCTTGGCGACTTTGTATCTGTGGTTTTTTAAACTCCTCAGGATATTCCGATTGGGCCAATAACTTTTCCTTGTCGATCAAATCATCGATAACCAAGGCCACATCTTCTTTCCCTTTTGCCGTGTATAGGGCATCCATAGAAGAAACCAAGGCGTTGTATTCGGGCCATTTGGCCAAAATTTCTCCAGCTTTGGCATTGGGTTGCTGTTTTTTTGGCAAACTAGCTCCATCAAAGACTATGGTTTCCTCATTTTGGGCAACCGCTTCCCCTTTTTTTTGGCCACAACCCGCAAGTAAGGACAACACAACAAAAGTGATCAGTATTCGAATCATGCAACGAAGGTACATATTTTTTAAGGCCATGGGTAACCCATTAACGTTCATTACAGGTTTCAGAGCATTTCTACTTCAAAATACATATGGACATATCTTTAAAAAATAATGACAAAAACTAAGAATTCGACAATTCGGATTATCTTTACGGCCATATTTTAAAGCATTCGCAACATATGCATCCAACTGTGTTGATTTTAGGCGCCTGTGGGCAAATCGGTACCGAACTTACCCTCTACCTTCGTGAACGATATGGTAAAGATCAAGTGATCGCTTCCGATATACGCGAAGGAGGTCGGTCTTTAATGGAATCGGGGCCCTTTAAATTGTTAGACGCCATGGATGCCGAAGGCTTGGCACAAGTAGTGGCCGATTATAAAATCGACCAAGTCTACCTTATGGCCGCCATGCTTAGTGCTACTGGTGAAAAATTCCCGGCCCGTGCATGGGATTTGAACATGACCACCCTATTCAACGTATTGGATCTGGCCAAAGCGAAAAAAATCAAAAAGGTGTTCTGGCCTTCGAGTATTGCCGTATTTGGGCCCTCTACCCCGGCTGAGAACACCCCTCAACAAACGGTTATGGAACCTACTACCGTGTATGGCATTAGCAAACAGGCCGGCGAACGTTGGTGCGAATATTACCATACCAAATATGGGGTAGACGTACGATCGGTCCGTTATCCCGGATTGATCAGTTGGAAAACCCAACCGGGTGGTGGTACCACCGACTATGCGGTAGATATTTACCACAAGGCCTTGGCCGAAGGAACATATACCTCCTTTCTTAAACAGGGTACACGCTTGCCCATGATGTATATGGACGATGCCATTCGTGCCACAGTAAGCCTAATGGAAACCGATGCCGATCGTATTCGTGTACGTTCTTCCTATAATTTGGCAGGCATGTCTTTCGCTCCAGAAGATATGGAAGCCAGCATTCAAAAACTGTTGCCTGATTTTAAACTGCACTACCATCCGGATTTTCGTCAGGCCATAGCCGATTCATGGCCCAGCAGTATCGATGATTCGATAGCCCAAAACGATTGGGGTTGGCAAGCCGAATTCGACTTGGAAAAAACTACCCGTGAAATGCTTAGCCAGTTGGGGCGCTTGGCCGACGATGGGGTGGTTCGTGGTTAGTGGCTCGTAAAAAATAATCATTGTCATTGGCACAATAAGGCTGATGGAATTCAATTCCAAAATCTAGTTCAACCTGAGGTCATTTTAGCCTAGGTGCCTTTCAAAATCCATTTTACCTCCTAAAACGCGTAAGACAAAAATACCCTCTGGGACTTTGTAATAGAACAATACATGTGCCTTAAAACGATAGCGAAAAACCATATGCGCTTTTATGGGCACATAGGCACGACCCAATTCGGGGTTGCTGGCCAATTTTTGAATCACTTTTATCAAGGCCTGTGCATATGCTAGGGATTGGTTTACACCAAAATTATCTAAGGTATAATCGGCAATTTGCCGTATATCTTGTTTTGCCCGAGCACTTAATACATAATTACTTTCCCGATTCATGGGCACGTATAGCTTCTTCCCAAATAGTTTCAATGGTAGCCTCCGTAGGACCGCTTTCCATCCCAGCAATCAAGGCCTCGTTTAAATCGATACTTCGCTTACGTCTCTCTTGATCTTTTCGGATAATATCGCGGATATATTCGCTGTCGTTGGTGTAAAATCCTTGTTCAATCAGACTTTTAACAAAGGCATCTTGTTGCTCGGTAAAGGTTATGGATTTTCGTACTACGCCCATTTTGAACCATTTTTAATACTATTGGTTCAAAATAATCAATAATTCCTATGAATGCAAAACTTTTACAGCACCAGACTTTCGACATTTGACATGCTGACGTTCGACTTCTAGTACATCATTTAGGTGACTTTTAGACAATTCCGTATCTTACTAGTATGGAAACACCCGATTTTTGGGTGTATTACGAACCTAAGCGTTACCACTATGAAAAAACTGCAAACATTCACCACACTTTTGATTTGCCTGCCCATGTTTATTTTGGCCCAAGTGGCCAATGGGGTCTATATGCACGAATCGGTAGATGCCGATGATAACCTACACCAAGAAAAATTCATGATCCAAGATGGGTATGCGGTACTTACCCAATACAGTAGCCAGCCGGCCGGATTTACCTCCACAAAAGGCGGAACGGTTACCACCAAACATGGTATAATGGAGATCTCCCTCGATTTCTCTACCACCTATGCCCAAGATGGGGCAAACGTAGCGGCGGTACCTTATGAGTTCGTTGGCGATACCTTGGTACTTGGTGGGAACAAGAAATTCACAAAACAAGCGGCCAAAGCCCAAGCTCTGGATGGACGCTGGCTTATGGGCGGCTGGGTAACCGACGAAGGCGAAAAACGGCGCGACATTACCCAAGCCCGGAAAACCCTGAAATTTCTTGTCGATGGGCATTTTCAATGGGTCGCCTTTACCCAAGGTACTTTTGAATTCTTCGGAAGCGGTGGCGGACAGTTTACTTCGGTCGATGGGGCCTATACCGAAAAAATCGAGTTCTTTTCACGCGATAACAGTCGAGTGGGTATGGGGCTCGAATTCCATTTCGACAGAAAGGATAACGACTGGTACCATAAAGGCTTTAGTAGCAAGGGCAAACCCATGCACGAGATTTGGACTATTTGGGCCGATTGACCTTCCCTCAACAGTAACTAAACATAAAACCCATTATCCCATGGCCACGTGGACCCATGGCCCTTGCAAATATTACCCAGCCTTGGGCCTTAATTGATTAGATAGGGAGTAATAATGGCGAAACTTGGATGGATAGCTTATCTTGAAGGGATTAGCATTTTACCATGAGAACCTTTCTACTTTTACTTTTCATCCCGGTTTCCTTATTCGCCCAATCATCGAATATCTACTGGGGCAATGCCATACCCGAAAACTGGAACGGCGATTGGCCCAATGATTTACGTACCGCCTGTGAAAAATCGGGCTTTACCCATACGGCCACCCATAACGACATTATGGACTACCTTTCGGAATTGCCCCGAAAAAGCGAATTGGTGTCCACTTCTACCCTATTCGTCAGCGACCGTGGGCTGGCTTCCCAGCTATTGATCATGGCCAACCCCAGAATCAGTTCGGCCCAAGAAGCCAAAGCCAGTGGTAAACCGGTCATTTATCTGCAAGGAGGCATACATCCGGGGGAACCCGAGGGCAAGGAAGCCCTACTTATGGTTATCCGCGACATTCTTTTTGGGGAGAAAAAACACTTGCTAGACAACTTGATCATTCTTGTAAACCCCAACTTTAATGTCGATGGAAACGAAACCCGTGTCATTACCAATGGTGACCTTAAACTGATGGGAACCCGTCGTAATGCCGCAGGTTACGACGTTAACCGCGATGCCCTAAAACTGCAGACCAAGAATATGCAAGGTGCCGTTAGCAAATTGTTTGCCCAGTGGGACCCCATTCTCATATACGACACGCATCGTATGGAGGAAACCCAGCATGGGTATGCCATTGCCCATGGCGGATCTAATGTGCCCACGGCTCATGCCGCCCCGCGCGATTATGTAACCTATAACATCTTTCCGGCCCTAGTAGACATCGCTCGAAAAGACTACCAGATTGAAGTAGGTATGCATTGCGGTTTGGACGATACTTGGCCTCCCAAAGTATTCTCCCACGATAATTCCATTTGGTCTACCGAAGGTAAATTTATGGTCAGTGGTTATGGGTTGCGTAACCGTATGGCCATTATTACCGAAACCCCCGAACGTGCCTCTTTTGAAAAAGCTGTCTATGCCCAATACGCCTATACCCAGGCGCTTTTAACCTATTGCCATACCCATGGACAAGAAATGAAGGCCCTTTGCGAAAAAACGGATGCCGAAGTGGTAGCCCAAATAAAGAACCATGCCAGCAGTGGCCAACTCACCAACTTTACCTCTGGCAAATATGTATCGGATGGTGCCCTAAAAATTCCCGCCTATCGCGACACCAAAAAGAAATTCGTGCCGGGCAGTAGTGTACAAGTATATGACCGCCCCGATACCCCCGAATGGGTAACCGTAGATTTGGTTACCAAACCTATTGGTACCCATTCGGCCAAGGTGCCCAATGCTTATTTGCTTCCGGAATCGCTAAAGCCAATAGTGGACAAGCTAAAAATGCATGGGGTACAGGTTTCGCAACTTGAGAAAGCTGTGAAAGTCAATGGCGAACGCTACCGGGTAGACCGTATGGAAAAAAGACCCATGGGTTTTGCCAAATATCCTATGACCACCCTGTTGGGCGATTTTGAACAAGCCAAACAGCAAAACTATCCGGCCGGCACCTATTTGGTTTCCCTAGAACAGCCCTTGGCCAACCTTATTTTCTATTGTCTGGAACCCCAAGTACGCGACGGACTCATGGGCTGGCAACTTATGGATGATCAATTACAGGCCCTCGAACAAAAAGGGAGTCCGTTTTATTATCCGGTCTTTAAGGTTTTTGGGGAGGTGAACTAATTGGAAGGAGTTAACCAGTATCTAGTATTAACTGGGAAGCTGATATTCACGTCGGGGGTACAATTTTTAAGGGCCTAAACCCGTTAGCCCTTATGTTTACCATTAACCCTTTCCCTTGAAAAAAGCCCTAGTTTTTCTTTTGATACTTCATAACAGCCTACAATCGCAAGAATTGAGCGAGCAAGAACAAATGCAAATCGACTTTGCCATTGATCTCTTTTACGCAGATGGTTCCAAAATTTTTGTTGACGGGCCGCTGTATTACACCAAAAAAACAGTCGACACCCCTTTGTTCTTGGCTCAGCTCCCCCCTAAGCAGGTGTTGAAAAACACTTTGGCCGCCTATGGTGAAATTGCGAAGCTGGAATTTGACGGCGAGGGCATGATGCACTCCCTAAATGTAGTAGCCACTTTGGAAAATATCGATTGGCCCCTACCCGAACTGTTCCAAATCTCCTTGGTCGGGAACAAGCTATTAGATGCCCAAGGCCAGGCCGTGGCCCTTAACGATCAAATTAGTACCAGCCATACCTACTTTACCCAGACCCAGCACGAAAATGGAGAAAACAAAATCTATAAAACCCTGCAATTAAGCTCGGGTATGTTCTTTACCGAAGACCATGTCGATACCCCCAAGGGCGATCTAAGTTTTCAATTGGATCTGATCTCGGGTTATGAAACGGTAAAAATAGGACCCCAAGATACGGGTAAGAAATTTTCGTTTTTGGGGGTTGATTATACCGTTATCGGTATTCGTAACAACTATGTTATCATTCACCCGGACCACTACGACCATGAAAAGGGGTTCCCTTTTAAGGTAATGCATCTAGACACCTCGAACAAAGCCCAATTTACCGAGTTGTCCTATGACGAAATCGAAGCCAGAAAGGAAGCTGGGGAAGTATTTGACAACGACGTTTTGGGTATGGGTACCGGAATGTTGAGCATTCCCCAAAACATGTATAAGATCTTTGAATCGGAACCGAAAATATCCAAGGCCGATTTTAAAAAGAAAGCCATGCCTTTATTATTGGCATCTTTAGCGGTTATAGGCGATGCCCCAAAAATGGCCGAGATATTAGGGCCCACCTATATCGTTATCCAAGACCTGGCACCTATTGAGCAGCTGTATTTATATGCGCCAAAATCAACGGAAAGTTTGACCATTACGAAGGCCTTACAATAAAAAACCCTCTCGACTGAGAGGGCTTTGGTAGCCTCACCAGGACTCGAACCTGGATCTAAAGTTTAGGAAACTTCTATTCTATCCCTTGAACTATGAGGCCAGTAAAATTGTTTTATACACATCGATCAACTTCTTTGTGTATCTGGCCCTAGGAAACTTCTTCCCGATAGTTCCGATAATTATCGGAATCGGGACTATCCCTTGAACTATGAGGCCAATACCCGAAAACATGCTTCGGGGCTGCAAAAATAATCGTTTTTTTAAAATTTGCATGCTATTCGATTCGTAATTCGCCTAAGCCCCTATTTACAATACTACCTAAAACCCTCACCGGTTTACCTGGGCTTGTCTTCCACCCCAACCAAAAAACATTGAAAAGCCCGCAAGGAAATAGAATACTTTTTTATCTTTTACCTACAGAAAACTGACAATTGTCAGTTTGCAATCCGTTTGGGCGATCTATCTTTGTGCCATGCAAGAGAAAGTTTCCCTTTTTCCGTTGGTATTGGCCCTTATGGTGCTCTTCGGTTCTTTTAAGGCCTCTTTCTCTTATGCCTACTATTTTATGGATACCGATGGGTTTATACAAACCTTTTGTGAAAACGTAGACAAGCCCGAACTCGATTGTAGGGCCAAGTGTTTTCTAAAAACGATAAACCAAGAGGTACCCGGGGATGCCGACGAACCCCAAAAGCATACTTTCGTCTACCGACTGTTGCTTTACCCCATGCAATTGGAGCAACTTCAACTCAATTCGATCGACCCGGCCAACCAACACAATTTCCGTTACCAAAACGGCTTTTCGCAGTGGCAACCGCTTACGGGTGGCCAACCCCCCGAGCTGGTATAATTCCGCTTATACTTTATTGACACTTCCGTAGCAGGGTTTCCTATGGTTTCTCCTGAACACCTTACCGTGTCATACCATCATTTTCATATACGAACCCGGAAGGGGTAACACTGGCCAAACAAGCCCTCAAGACCTCCTTCCAAAAAATACTACCTATGCGTACTTTTTTCGCACTATTCATGGGTGCCCTATGGCTACCCCTATCGTTATCCGCCCAAGAACAAGAAACCGATAGCACCGAGAAGCAAACCACTTTTTTAAACGAGGTAATCGTAACCGGTAACCTAAAGACCGACCCGGTACTGACCGAAACCGCAAACGACCTGGCCCAAAAAATCGTACAACCCAAAAACGTGGCCGACCTCTTTAAGGATGTCAATGGCTTTTCATTGATCAAAAGGGGCAATTACGCCATAGATCCCAGTTTTAGGGGATCGCAATACGAACAGCTGAACCTACAGTTCAACGGGGGTACCAAGGCCATGCATGCCTGTCCCAACCGAATGGACCCGGTGACCACCCATATTATCCCGGAGGAAATCGCCGATATCGAGGTCATCAAAGGGCCTTATTCGGTGCGTTACGGCGCCACTTTTGGGGGTATCGTTAACCTGGTGACCCAAATGCCCGACCTAAACGAAAAAGGTTTAAGCGGATTTGTCCATGGCGGGTACGAAAGCAATGGGAATACGGTGGTTACCTCTGCCGGACTCACACAGGTTTGGGACCGTTGGGATGTTATGGCCACCGGAGGATACCGCGATTTTGGAAATTATGAAGATGGAGATGGTACCGAGATCCCCTCAGCATTCCGTTCTACCGATTATGGGGTACGTTTAGGATTCCGCCCAACCGAAGACCAACGTTTACAGGCCCACTGGCGCCAGTCTTTCGGTCGTGACGTATTACATGCCGGTTTGCCCATGGATACCGAATACGACGACAGCTCCATCCTTTCTTTGGACTATAGCCACAAAGCCTTAAACGGATTCTTTACCAAACTCGCTGCCAAGGCCTACTATTCGTATGTAGACCATTTGATGAGCAATGTAAACCGACCCAATTTTATGATGGTACATGCCGTTTCGCCGGTAGAGGCCACCACCGTGGGCGGTAAATTGGAACTCACTTCCAAAAAACTGGGTAAGACCTGGTTTTATCTGGGTGCCGATTATTTCGGTATTGCCCGTGAAGGCAACCGTACCCGAACCATAAAACGCAATATGATGGGCATGCCTCTTGCCCAACCCATGGTGAAGGTAGACAAGATATGGCAAGATGCCTATGTAAACGACTTGGGTATCTTTTGGGAAGCCAAACACCCACTGACCGACAAGACCTTACTTACCGTTGGCGCCCGTTACGACAGGGTGGTCTCTGAGGCCCAAGACCCGGCCGAAGACTTCTTGACCATGTATCCAGACTTGGATAAACGTACCGAGAACAATATCTCGGCCACTGCCTCCATTAAATACCGTATGACGGAAGATTTTCTCTTGGAAATGGCCTATGGCCGCGGGGTAAGATCGGCCAATATGACCGAGCGTTTTATCAACCATTTTAGTGTAGGGCCCGACGGATTTGAATATGTAGGTAACCCCAATCTGGATGCCGAGGTAAACAACCAGTTCGAAATTGGCTTTAAAGGAAAGGCCCATGGGGAAACCAGTTCTTTTGACTACGGACTATCGGCCTATTATTCGATCTACGACAACCATATCGTACCGATCATAGACCCCAACGTTCCCCGAAAGTATATGCCCACCACCCCACCCACCGTGGCCAAAGTGTACCAAAACGTAGACGATGCCTACAAAACCGGATTCGAGGCTTATGGTAGTCTTAACTTTGCCGAACATTTTGAACTGGGCACCCAATTGTCGTATGTCTATGCCAAGAATAAAGACCTGAACGAACCCTTACCCCTTATACCACCGTTTACCGCCCGGTTTACCGCTGGTTTTGACAACAGCAAGTTTTGGGGTAAAATCGACTGGACCTTAAAATCGTCACAGGAGAACATATCGGAATCCTTTGCCGAGCAAGTGACCCCGGGTTATGGACTGGTTGACCTAAGGGCCGGTATCCGGGCATTTAAAAACCTTGATATCGGTGTGGCCGCCATGAATGTTTTTGACAAGACCTATCACGATCATCTGAATTTTTCCTTTGCCAACCAGCCTGGTTTTGGACGGGTACCGATCAACGATCCCGGAAGGAACCTTTCGGCTTTCGTACAGTATAAGTTTTAATGAAATCCACAGACCTGACAGGTTACCAAAACCTGTCAGGTCTACGATAACTCGATTCGACCGTTCCGCAGACGGTCTGGTACGATCAATCAAGGGAGGTTGATTTCTGATACTACAATAGAATTGAGTACTACAAGAAGACGGGTCCGCAGCCCGTCTTCTTTCTTTTTACATTTAAAGGGTTTGCTTATTTTTAGCAAAAAACCGCCAAACCTTGGAAACTTTCATCAAAAAAACCAAAGACACCATTATTTCCGGGATTATTCTTTCCCTACCTATTTTCATTCTTATTGCCATTTACCAAAAACTATACGGATTCCTATATGGTTTCGGACATAAAATAACGGCCGCCTTGGGGCTGCATGAAGTAGAAGGCGTAGATATCGCCCCTATTCTTACCTCTTTATTATTAATCGTGGCCCTGTATGTGTTCGGTTTACTGGGAAGGGTTTCCAAAATAGTTAATGGCAAGGATTGGATCGAGAACAATGTACTTACCTATATCCCTACCTATTCAAAATATAAAGCCACCATGATGAAAAAACTTCAGCCGGGTGAAGATCTTAGACAGCCCGTGTTCGTCGAAATGGCCGAAGGTTGGAAACCCGGACTCTTGGTACATGCCGAAAAACAAAAAGCCACCGTGTTTTTACCCTCTACCCCCGATACCGATTTGGGTGAGGTTTGGGTGGTCGACGAAGCCAAGGTTCGGCAGGTAAATATGACCGCTAAAGAATTTAAGACCGCGGTATTGCTTTCGGGGAAGGGCTTAAAGGTGGAAGCCTAGGCTGAACGCCTCCTATTACACATTCAATTCAGGAATACCCTGTAGTTCTGAACCCTCGGGCCTTCCTTAAGAACAATTATCAAAGGAAGTTAATGGCGCTATCCAGGTAAAAAAAACCTCTCTTCCCGAAAGCTATCGAAAAAGAGAGGGGCCTGGGCCATGGGCCACTACACTTCTTTACCCTGCATCATTTTATTCCAATACAAATAGGGTAACATATGTTTTTTGAACATATACAAACGCCAATGCTCCTTGGCGCTATTGAACACCAACATGCGTTTTAGTTTGGGGTCGGGTATAAAGTTGTTGTTATAGTCGAATTCGGCCAAGACCATCTTGCCATAACCGGTAACCAGAGGGCACGAAGAATAGCCATTATACCCGGTATTATCGGCCTGTTTTTTCGCCAAGAGTTTTAAGAGGTTATCGACCACAATCGGGGCCTGTTTTCTAATGGCTGCGCCCGTTTTGGCAGTTGGGAGTCCGGCTACATCGCCCAAACCAAAAATATTGGGGTATTTTTTGTGCTGAAGGGAGTGATGATCTACATCCAGCCAGCCATTGGCATTCACCAAATCGGAATCTTGAACGAACTGGGGAGCGGTTTGGGGCGGTGCCAAATGCAACATATCGTAAGGCATATCGATAATGGACTCGCCCTGTATATGTTCGCCGGTAGAATCGTCTTCGTTGATCACACAGGTATTGTCGCCCGGATTGGCATTTTTAAAATACACCACCTTATTGTCGGAATCGATTTTAATAGGGGTATAATGTGTACGAAAATCGATATTGTAACGGTGTAACACCTTGGTCAGGGTCTCTTTTATGGGTTTTACCCCAAAGATGACCGTACCAGGTGTGGCAAAGACCACATTGGTCTTATCGGCCAGACCGTGCTTTTTAAAATAGTGCGATGCCAAATAGGCTATTTTTTGGGGTGCACCCCCACATTTGATCGGGGTGGCCGGTTGGGTAAAGATGGCATTACCACCCTTAAAGTTTTGCAGCACCTTCCAGGTATGTTCGGGATCGGTATAGTTACTACAAACATTTTCTTTGCGTTCCAAAGCCTCGGTAAGGCCTTCTATCAGATGAGGGGCCATGACCAGACCGGGAGCTACCACCAAATAATCGTATTGCAATTTACCGCCGTTTCGGGTGCTTATCGCATTGTTGACCGGATCGAACCCTTCGGCATAATCCTTGATCCATGTTACCCCTTTGGGCATGACCGATGCCGTAGGCCGGGCGGTTTTCCCAAATTGGTAATCCCCAGCCCCTACCAAGGTCCAGGCGGGTTGGTAATAATGGGTCTCACTGGGTTCTAAGACCGCAATATCGAGTTTGGGGTCTTTTTTTAACAATTGTGCCGCGATCATAATTCCGGCCGTACCCCCGCCAATGACCACGATTTGATGATGTCCCTCCATGCTGTTACTTTTTTTATGGTTCCGCTAAATATAAAGGTAGTATTTTACCTATTTTGTAACTCGGGTTACAAATGCTTGCGAATACCTCGATTTCAATAAGACAATACTACCTATTATGGTAACTTGGGTTACGAAAAATCCGAATTCTAGCAACTAACTTGCGTCAAATTTTCCCTGTATGTATACAGATGCTTTTTTAAACGCCTTGATTGGTTCGGCCCAGTGGACCTGGAAATCCATCTTGTTCCAAGTGCCCTGGTACTCCAATTACTTTTGGGGCCTAACCCTGCTTTCATTGGTCGTCTGGGGGCTCGAATTGCTTTTTCCTTGGCGGAAAGATCAGAAACCCCTGCGCAAAGACTTTTGGTTGGATGGTTTTTATATGTACTTTAATTTCTTTGTATTCTCGGTGGCCATCAGTGGTTTTTACAAAGCCATCGGACTGTTTTTCGGGGGCATGGGTATCAGTATGCAATCGTTGGCCCTGTTGGATTTAAAAAGCCTACCCGCTTGGGCACAATTACTACTGTTTTTCGTCTTGCTCGATTTCGTACAGTGGTTCACCCATGTACTTCTACATAAAACACCTTGGTTTTGGCGTTTTCATCAGGTACACCATAGTGTGAAGGAAATGGGTTTTGCCGCGCACCTACGTTACCATTGGATGGAAAACCTGCTCTACAAGCCTTTAAAAACCGTCGGATTAATGCTTTTGGGCGGATTTGAACCTGAACAGGCCTATATCGTGCACTTTACCGCCATAGCCATTGGGCATTTGAACCATGCCAACATCCGGATTACCTGGGGGCCCTTAAAATACCTTTTGAACAATTCGGTAATGCACCTGTACCATCATGCCTATAACCTACCCGAACATAAGCCTTATGGTATGAATTTCGGAATCAGTCTCAGTCTTTGGGATTATATTTTCGGTACCGCCCATGTACCCGACGACAATGCCCACATTCAATTGGGTTACCCGGGCGACGAGCATATGCCCGACAGCTTTATGGGCCAATTGGGCCATGGGTTTAAGGACGCTTCTAATAAGTAACTGAGTCCTAAAAAAGAGGCTGCTATTACAAATCTGCGCCTTAAATTACTGATTACCCATTACCAACGATCATAGTAACACATTACGGCCTCATGAATCCCCGTGTTCTTGGGTTATGAATAGTTGTTACACAGCGTATCACGGAGCACCGCAGAGTTTTACAGAGTTTCTTACCCTTGATACTTGCTTTAAGGCAATTCGTTTAATTCGATTCGATCAATCGGATCAATTCTTGGGCAGGTACTACACCCGATTGGCGCCAGAGTTGTTTGCCGTTTTTGAACAACATTAGAGTAGGTACACCACGCACTTGATATTGGGCAGCCAAGGCTTGGTTTTTGTCCACATCTATCTTTAAGATAGCCGCCTTTTCCCCCACCGCGGTCTTTACTTCGGTCAAGATCGGGGCCATCATTTTACAGGGTCCGCACCACTCGGCAAAAAAATCGATGAGTACGGGTTTGTCGCTATTGATGATATCGTTAAAGTTCGCCATTTTCATTTGGGTTTAAAGTTATTCGCCACATGCCCCTGATTTCGTTTACGCCATAGCCTTGAGCGGCATCATTGGGGTAAAATCGTTTTATCATGTCCAAGGTAGCGGGTTTAATATCTTCCCCGGGTTTACCATGGCATTTTAGGCACATACTATTGGTCGTTATCGGATAATATACCTTAACCGGTGCTTGGGAGCTGTCTACGATAGGTTTCAAATCCATACCATCTTGTAATAACACTTTATAGGCATCCAATATCCCTTCTTCCGCAGCATTGGCCTTGTTAATGGGGTTACGGGCCTTGTCCGATACCCGTTTCACTTGGGCATGCATGGCTACCGACATACTATCGGTAAGCGGAATGGCACGGTCGTTACAAAAGGTCAAGGCCGCGGCTGGACCTTCTTTTTGTAGTTTCCCCATAAGGTTTTTGCCCAATTGTTTTTTGGTGGCCATCGCAATTTTAAGGCCTTGTTGGGCATAGTTCAATTTTTCTTTTTTAGCCTCCCAAACTTTTCCGGTTTGCTCATATTTACCATGCCCTTCGGCTACCCAATGTGCGTCCCACCACTGGGGTTGGGGTACTTTATAGGTATACAAATGGGCGGCTATGGCCTTTAGTGTTTCCTTAGGGTACGGCTGAAAAGGCATAACACCGAAGCGTTTCACAGCGCCCTTCATTTGGGCACTCTCGGCGCTGGGCTTGTTCAAAAAAGCAGCCATGTTTTGGTGAAATTCCTCAAAACCCATATTTGCCTCTAGATAATGGGCCTTTACGGCCACCATGGGCGGTGCCACACTTTCATCTAAACTAGGTTTGGCCCCATGGCATAGGTTACAATTAACCTCCATTAGGGCCTGACCCTTATCGGCCAAAGCCAAAATCTCGTCATCGGATAATTCGGATTCCCCTTTTTGTCCTTCTTTACAGCCTACGGTCACAGTGGCCAAAAGCAATAGCCCTAAAACGAACCTGTTTCCCATGATATTCTTATTGTGACATTTTACCCGTGGCACAACTTACAAAAGACTTGGCTTTGGACACTAAGCTATTGGCCTCGTCTACGGCCGGGTAGCCTAAATTCAATAAATTGGTCTTTACGTTTTGTACCTCCGTTTCCGAGGTGGCCACAAAAGCGATTTCAGAGGTCTCTGGCGTAACTACCACTTCCGACACCCCTTCTAAGGCACTGATTTTTTTGGTAATGGTCTTGGCACAGCCCCCACATTTTAGGTTCTGGACGATTATGGTTTGCTTCATCATTTATGTTTTTACGATTAACTTCCAAAGAAAAGTATTCCGCTTATCACGAAACAGGATATAAATCACCTTAAGACCACGCTAAATACCCCCCTCGCAAATCGTAAATCTCGGTAAAGCCCATGGCCGCCATCATACGGGCCGCCTTACCACTACGGTTTCCCGATTGGCAATACACATAAACGGGCTTGTCTTTCTTTAATCTTTCCAATCCGGACTTAAAACGGCTCCCTTGGAAAAAGTCGAGGTTCTTGGCTTTTGCGATATGACCCGAACCGAACTCACCTGCCGTCCGCACATCCAATATCTGCACCCCTTTTTGGCCGATTCCCGATTTAAAATCGGCCACATTCAACTTGGTGACCCCTGGAGTATCTTTTCCTCCGAACAAAAAACTTAATATGGACATATGCTTAATCTTTTAGTTGTATCTATTCAATTCGTTATTCACGAGTTTTAAAAATTAAAAACGGGGTGCGCAGTTACGCAACACCCCGCTTTCGGGGAACCAACCCATATAAACCCTCGTTATGGAGCCTTGCTCCAAATATTGTTACTCGCTATCCGAGCTTATTTGCGTGTACTGGGACAAACGAAATCGGTAGTTTCGATTCCGGCTTCCAAGATGGATTTCATCCCACCCGCAATATCTATTACATTATGTATACCCCTACTTTTTAAAATAGAGATCGCGATCATACTCCGGTACCCACCGGCACAGTGCACGAACATGGTATCTTCCGAATCAAAAGCCCCGATATGGTCGTTCAAATAATCGAGCGGGGTATGTTTGGCCTGTGCCAAATGCTCGGCCTCAAACTCCCCATCTTTACGTACATCGAAAACGGCCACTTCGGTATTGTTATCGAGAACACCTTTAAAATCGCTGGCCGGTATGGAACTGACCTTGTCAAATTCCTTTCCTGCTTTTTTCCAAGCTTCAAAACCACCTTCTAAAAAGCCAATGGTCTGATCAAAACCTACCCGAGACAAACGGGTGATCACTTCTTCTTCCCTGCCTTTGGGGGCCACCAGTAAAATGGGTTGTGCCACATCGGCGATCAACGCGCCTACCCATGGGGCAAATCCGCCATCGATACCAATAAATATGGATCTTGGTATATGGCCTTCGGCATAATCGTTCTGATGGCGTACATCGAGTACCACAGCACCACTTTCGTTGGCCATGGCCTCAAAGGCCTCGGGATCCAAGGGTGTGGTCCCCCTTTCGATTACGGCATCTATATGGTCGTAACCCTCTTTGTTCATTTTCACGTTCAACGGAAAATACTGTGGGGGTGGCAACAAGCCATCGGTAACCTCAGCAATAAATTCGGCCTCGGTCATATCGGCCCTCAGGGCATAGTTCATTTTTTTCTGATTGCCCAAGGTATCTACCGTCTCCTTCATCATATTCTTGCCACAGGCAGATCCTGCGCCATGAGCAGGGTAAACTATGATATCATCGGCCAGCGGCATAATTTTTTCACGTAGACTGGTATACAACAAACCGGCCAACTGCTCTTGGGTCATGTCGGCTGCTTTTTGGGCCAGATCGGGCCTGCCGACATCTCCCAAAAAGAGGGTGTCTCCGGTAAACAAGGCATGGTCTTTCCCATCTTTATCGCGCAAGAGAAAGGTGGTACTCTCCATAGTATGCCCCGGCGTATGCAAGGCGATGATACTTACTTCGCCCAGTTTGAATTCCTGTCCGTCTTCGGCAATAATGGCCTCGAAGGAAGGATTGGCATTGGGCCCATATACTATAGGTGCCTTGGTTTCTTTGGACAAGGTAAGGTGCCCGCTGACAAAATCGGCATGGAAATGGGTCTCGAAAATATATTTGATCTTGGCGTCGTCCAATTTGGCACGCTTCACATACGGATGCACCTCGCGGAGCGGGTCAATGATGGCCGCTTCGCCCTTACTCTCTATGTAGTAAGCGCCTTGGGCCAAGCATCCGGTGTATATTTGTTCAATCTTCATGATTCGTAAAAAGGTGGTTCCTAAGGGTTGTTCGATACTCGTTAAGGTTTCAACAAAAAACCTCTTTTGAGTTAACTTACCCTACAAATATACATTCCTTCGCCCTTGCTCAAGGTAACATTGGTTACCTAAACCTTTTTTAACAGGATTTTAAGGTTGCTTACTGGGTTCGATTTGAACCCAAAAAGGCAGTGTCCAGGTTTCCCCATCGAATATCCGGGGAATAAGTCGGCCTTTGGATTTAGGCAGGTATACCGAACGCCAAATACTGTTATCGGCGGTTATAGCACTCCAATTTTTTGAAACCAAGTATGAACCCAATTCCAATTTGGCCTCGGCCTTTGGGTTTTCGATCGGTTCCAGCATATGAAAGCGAATATCGTAATACCCCGCTTGGGCCACCTCAACTTCCCACGCCCCATAAACATTGGTGCTTTTACTCCAGATTCCCTCCACCCCAAAGGCATCGTTGCGGTTTAAGACCGTGCTGAGCTCATGTTGCGTACCAATTATGGCCCGCGGGTGTTCTTGTAAATGCCGACTTTGAATAATCTGTTGATACCAAGACTGGACCTCTTGCTTCATGCGACGTACCGGTTCTGTTTGCCCTTGGGCGAGGTTTTGTTGCTCGTAGGGATCTTGGGCCAAATCAAACAAGCCGAATTCCGAGGTGCCATTTTTGGTTTGGGCCACCAATTTTCGATCGCCTTGGATCAGGGTCATGTTTTTATAGAGTTCGGGATAACGGCGGTTCCAATACAAATAAATGGAACGGTCTTTCCAATCGGGCTCAGGTTCCCCGAACAATAATGGGGTCAAATCCTTTCCGTCTAAAGGAACATCTTTGGGCAGGGGTACGTTACACAAACGGGCCAAGGTGGGCAGCATATCGATATGGGCGGCGTTCGTCTGTACCTCTCTCCCCGCTTTTAAGGTCTTGGGCCAATGCCAAAAACTGGGCACCTGTATACCGCCTTGATATACCGAGCCCTTCTTTTCGCGTAGCCCATAATTGTACCTCGGGGTAGACGCCCCATTGTCGGTCATAAAAATGACCAAGGTATTCTCTGCCACACCCGATGCCTTGAGCTGGGCCATAACCTTGCCCACATTGTCGTCTATATTAGTTACCATACCATAGGCCTTACGGGCAATATCTACTTGGGCCGGGTTCATTTTCGGAAAGGGCATCTCCGTATCCCCCCCCACTTGGACCGACAAGTCTTTGTCCGCATAACGGTCGTAATATTCCTGGGGCACTTGAAAGGGGCCATGTGGGGCATTAAAGGCCAAATACAGGAAAAAGGGAGCCGCCGCATTGGCTTTGATAAAATCGACGGCAGCATCACCGAACACATCGGAACAATAGCCTTTGGTAGTTACTTTTTTACCATTGTTCCATAAGACCGGATCAAAGTAACTACTATCCTTGGCCATATAGTTGGGCCAATCGCCCACTTGGCCAATTCCACCCGACAAATGATATAAAGCCTCATCAAAACCTTGATCGTGGGGACGGGTAGGATAATTATCGCCCAAATGCCATTTGCCCACCATGGCGGTACGGTAACCGGCAGCCGATAGCATCTCGGCCAAGGTAACCTCTTCGGTTGCCATTATGGCCCCGCCGTTATAGGTATCGTGAATTCCGGTACGTAACGAATTGCGGCCCGTCATTAAGCTGGCCCGGGTAGGGGCACAAACGGGGGAAACGAAAAATCGGTTGAAACGGGTACTTTCCTCAGCCAGTTTATCCAAGACTGGGGTATGGATATGGATATTACCATAAAACCCGAGGTCGCCAATACCCTGATCATCGGTCATGATCAATACCACATTGGGTCGTTTTGCATTTATGTCGGTGGTTTGACCAAAGCCAAGCCCTACGCATAGCATCAAGAGTAAAGTTCCTATTGATTTCATAACCTCAATTTTCCATGGAAACTAATGCATCCACAAGAAATAAAGGTATGAATTAGACGAACATCAGTTAGCCATAGCCTAAAACATCGTTTTTTATGCCCCTGAAATGCGGTATTTGATATGGGTCAAAAGATAATCGTGTCTTTTTAATGTCCTTTACCCCACCATAACCAAAACGTTTATCCCATGAAAAAGAACTGGTTTATCGGTTTAGGCCTCATTATTTTTATAGTTGGGGCTTGTTCTAAGGATTCTGGTACGGAAGAACCCCTATCCCAAAACTACACTATTGTGCACGACGGGCTCCCCGCTCCGAACATCCCTTCGGATAACATACCAACGACCCAGGGGGTGGCGCTAGGCAGGCGTTTGTTTTACGAAAAACTATTAAGTAAGGATAACAGCATGTCTTGTGCCTCTTGCCATGAGCAAAAAAACGCCTTTTCGGATACCGATCGTTTTTCGATTGGGGTAGAAGGTAAACCTGGTAAAAGACAGGCCATGGCCATATTCAATATGCTCTGGAACCAAAATGAATTTTTCTGGGATGGTCGTGCCCATTTGTTGCGCGACCAAGCGTTAATGCCTATTGAAGACCCCTTGGAAATGAACATAAGCCACGAAGAAGTGGTCGAAAAACTTAATGCCCAACCCGACTACCAAAATCGTTTTAAAGCGGTTTTCGGTTCACCGGAAATAAACCCGAAACGTATTTCATTGGCCTTGGAACAGTTTATGAACATCCTGATCTCCAATTCTAGCAAATACGATAAGGTTTTGGCCGATAAGGCAGACTTTAGTCCGCAAGAAGCACGGGGGCGTGACCTATTTTTCAGTGGTTTCAATGCCCTGAACCCGGCCCAATCCGGAGCGGGCTGTTCCAACTGTCATGGTGGGCCCAATTTTGAAAACAACGCCTATATGAACAATGGCCTTGATCTTGAAGCCGATATTGTGGACGTGGGTCGCATGAAGGTAAGCGGCCAAGCCTTTGAAAAAGGCACTTTTAAGGTGCCCTCTTTACGCAATATAGCGGTAACCCCGCCCTATATGCACGATGGTAGGTTCAATACCCTAGAAGAGGTCATCGATCATTACGACCATGGTATCCGGTACAGTAGTAGCGTAAACAGTACCTTGGAGAGTATTCAACAGGCGGGCGGACTAGCCTTAACCCCGGCGGACAAGCAAGCCTTGATCGCCTTTTTAAACACACTGACCGACCACGAATTTTTAAACAACCCGAAATTCTCGGATCCGTTTTAGGTGACAACTTAGACCTAGCTCCCTCACCCCTAGCCCCTAACCCTTGGGGAGAGGGGCGCCAAAGCCTAATATGCATTAAAAAACAAAAGCCTGGGAATCCCCAGGCTTTCTTAGCAAACTCTATTTCTTATCTACAACATAGTCGTTGGGCACACATAGGCCGTTAATGGCAATTCGGTATTGACCATGTCTTTGAATCCGCCTGAGATATCTACAAAATTATCCCAGCCGCGTTGCTTTAAGATCGAGGCCGCAATCATTGAACGATAGCCTCCGGCACAATGAATAATAAAAGCCTTGTCTTTTGGAAATTCCTCTAAATGTTCATTGATTTCGTTCAGTGGAATATTAATGGCCCCTACTAAATGTTGGCTGTCGAACTCGCTCTTTTTACGTACATCGAAAACCAAGGGTGATTCATCTTTATAGATACTTAAAAAGGCATCGATATCTACTCGACCTACTTCAAAACTCAAACTATCCGACTTTTCCCAAGCCTCATATCCGCCTTGGAGATAACCTACGGTATTGTCATAACCCACACGCGATAAGCGGGTAACCGCTTCTTCTTCGTCTCCGGGATCGGTAACCAAAAGAATAGGCTGCTTTACATCGGGTATCATTTCACCCACCCATTGGGCGAAACTTCCTTTAAGACCGATATTGATACTTTTTGGTATAAAGCCTTTTGAGAAATCATCTGCAGAACGGGTATCCAAAATAAGGGCTTGGGTGGCATTAGCCACTTCTTCGAAGCCTTCGGGATCGAGTGGGTTCAAACCTCTATCCATAACCGTATCCAAAGACTCATACCCCTTAATGTTCATGAGCACGTTTTGCGGAAAATACCCCGGAGGTGTGGTAAGACCGGTCAAGAGTTCTTTAATAAACTCGTCTTTGGTCATATCGGCCCGGAGGGCATAATTGGTCTGTTTTTGATTACCCAATGTGTCGGTAGTCTCGGTACTCATGTTTTTACCGCAAGCCGATCCGGCGCCATGGTTGGGGTAAACAATCAGTTCATCGGCCAGGGGCATAATCTTGTTGCGTAATGAATCGAACAAATGCCCGGCCAATTTCTCTTCGGTAAGATCGGCGATAACGTGTTGGGCCAAATCGGGCCGACCCACATCTCCGATGAACAAGGTGTCACCCGTAATCAGGCCGTGTTCCTTTCCTTCGGCATCGATCAATAAAAAGGTCGTACTTTCCATGGTATGCCCTGGGGTGTGAATGACCTTGATCTTATAATCGCCAATCTCGAAAACCTGTCCGTCTTCGGCCACCGTAGCCTCATAACCCGGTTTGGCGGTTGGACCAAAAACGATCTGGGCACCCGATTTTTTCTTGAGGTCTAAATGACCCGATACAAAATCGGCATGAAAGTGGGTCTCGAATACATATTTGATCTTGGCCCCATCTTTGTCGGCACGATCTAAATAAGGTTGCACCTCACGTAAGGGATCGAAAACGGCGGCCTCCCCCTTACTTTCAATATAATAGGCGGCATGGGCCAAACATCCGGTGTAAATCTGTTCTACTTTCATGTGATTGTTTTTTATTCGGTTTGCAAAATTCGGCAATGGTAAGGTGATAGAAGCTGATAAAAGTCAGGCTACTTGGTCGCAGCCAGTATGTATTTCATAGGACCATAACCATTCGTACACCTCCAAAACCATAGCTTCAAATATAGCCGGGGCCTTGGCAGCTTGCAGTAACTTTGGTTACAAAGTCTTAGGTATAACCCTGTTAGACCTCTAACGCAATAATTTTAATGGAATTCCGGTGCAGCTCGATCATGCCCTTTTTCTCCAAACTTTTGAGCAATCGAGAAACCACAACACGAGAAGTATGCAGGTCGTAGGCAATTTGTTGGTGGGTGGCGTTGATCATATCTTCCTTGCCTATACGGGTCTTTTCCTTGAGGTATTTTAAGAGGCGTTGGTCCATATTCATAAAAGCGATGGAGTCTATGGTCTCCAACATTTCCATAAGTCGGGTATGGTAGCTTTCGAACACAAAATTGCGCCAGTTCCGGTATTTACCGGTCCACTCCTCCATTTTTTGCACCGGCACCATAATCAATTGGGTGTCGGTTTCTGCAATGGCCCGGATCTCGCTTTTGGCCGAGCCCATACAGCAGGTAAGGGTCATGGCACAGGTATCACCTGGCTCCAAATAGTAGAGCAGTAATTCATCGCCCTCTTCATCTTCGCGTAAGATCTTAATGGCCCCGGAGATCAACAAGGGCATCGATCGTATGTATTGCCCGATATCCATCAACAGCATCCCCTCGGTTACTTCCTTAAAAGTGCCTACCTGATTGATTTCCTCTATCAATTCCTTTTCGAAAATATACCCGTATTTCTCTTGAAGTTCCTTAAGCATCGACCTTTGTTTAACTATGCCAAATTACGATAAAAAGTAGCATGGTAAAAATACGGTCTAGGCATAAATTTTCTATCTTACTGTCGGTTAGCAACTTTATTCCAAAAACTATGGTCACGCGGCATGTACGGTATTTGATTTCACTTTTGTTAATGGTAACCATACCTAGTTGGGGTCAAGAGGAAGGCTTAGTCGTGCGGGGACAAGTACTTTCGGAAAGTCTTCCGTTGGAAGGCGTCAACATCTTGGTTATTGGAACAACTAATGGGGTGAAATCGGATAATTTCGGAAATTTTACCCTAAGGGCTACTGAGAATGACAGCATACTTTTTAGTTATTTGGGCAAGACCGAAAAGATCATTAAGGTAACTAAGAACATGCCATTTACCACCATAGTCCTTGAAAAGGCTACCAATCAATTGGATGAAGTGACCGTAGCCGCCCAAAAAACAAACGCCTATGGGGAAGTGATCACCGAAATGGGCAAGCCAGAAAAGGTTTATAACAAATTTGGGGAGGTGGATACCCGGAAATCGGGGGTGGCGATAAATTATATAGGGGAGAAGGAAATCAATAAACAAGCGCCCCAATCTATGATCCAATTTTTAATGAACCATGTCCCCAACTTACAAATGGATCCTGTTGGGGCGCATGAAGGCATTTACCTTAGGGGAGTGAACTCCATCGAATACCCAAAACCGGTCATTTTTGAAGTAGATGGTAATATAATGCGGGATCTACCCATGCTAGACCCCGAACTTATCAAAGATATACATGTACTAAAATCCTATGCCGCTACTACCAAATATGGTACCGAAGGTTCCGGAGGCGTAATCGTGATCAACACCAAGTTGATGCATAGGAACAAAAAGGGTAAAGGCAAAAACAAACGTACCAATACATATAAAGGCAATGCCAAAACCAAATTAAAATGGGCCAAACCCAACTATTTGATTGAATGGGAGAAAATGACCGATGCCACTCAGGTAGTAGCGGCTTATAAAAACGGATTAAACACCTTTGGTTCCATGCCCGCTTACCATTTGGATGCTCTGGAGGTTTTGGAGCACCAACACCAAAATAGGGCCGCTGCTCTGGAGGTGCTTGCGGAAATGCGGGGCCGCTTTTCGGAAGACCCCGAAAACCTAAAGCTCGTCGCTTTTGCCTATGACCGATTGAACGAAATAAAGAAAGCCTTGGTTACTTACAGGGCCATTTTCAACCTAGATCCGGTAAACGCCCAAAACCAGCGGAACCTGGCACAGGCCTATGCCCGAATGGACATGCCTAAAAATGCCTGGCAATACTATAAGCAATATGTTACTACGGGCCATCCGTTAGGAACCGAAGGATTGGGTAAGATCGTGTTCGATGAAATGGAGCACATCTATACCTTTGACAAACAAGCGGCCCAGATAACGGATCATTTCAATACTTCTTACAGCGAGGTTAAGGAACTTGACAAAGATCTACGCCTTGTATTTGAATGGGTGGGCCCGGAAACGGAGTTTGAAATCGAGTTCGTAAGCCCGCAAAAATTCACCTTCGATTTCAACCATACCGAAAAGGGTAATCCACAACGAATTGGACAGGAGATTACTTTGGGAACGGCCTCCGAAGCCTTTTTTATAGATGAGTTGAACGGATCTTGGTTGATCAACCTTACCTTTCGGGGTCAACCAAACAACGGCCCGGCCTATCTTAAAACCACCCTGTACTACAACTGGGCCCGGCCCAGCCAAAAAGAAGTCGTTCACCTGACCCGTATGAGTGAAAAAGGGGTGAAAGTAAACCTATTGTCCTTAAACCAATTGCCTTTGGCACATCAAGGAAAATAAGGTTCATTTTCACCCCCTGCCCAAGCCGTTATTACTTCTCTTTCACAAAATCTTTCTTTAAGCGGACCGGACTATCGGGAATGCGGTTTATCATGGTCTTTTTTCCGTCTTTTTTGATTAGATCGAAGGCATCGTACAAAGTACCTATAGGGGTATAGGCCTCATAGCTTATTTTATCGCCGTTTACCGTAATGATCTGAAACAGTTGGGTAAACTCTCCCCTTCTGTCCATCCACTTTTGGTCTTTGGATTCGTACATTTTTGGCCCACTTACCGATACGGTATATATGGTACCGATATCATCGACCTTGGTCATTCCTTTCCCATTGTTTTCGGCATACCCCCGCGCATAGGTATGATCGTGACCCTGTAACACCAAATCTACCTTGTATTTGTCGATCAAGGGCTTTAAGGCCTTACGTAGCTCTTTATTATCGCGTCCTTTAGCGGTAGAGTAAATGGGATAGTGCATGGTAATGGCCGTCCACTTTTGGGTATTGGCCGCCAAAACGGAATCTAACCATTGTACTTGGGCTTTGGCAGCCGCTTCACTTTCGTCGAAGCCTTCGGCATCAATAGATATCAATTTCATGCCTTGGTAATCCAGGGCGAAACAGGTTTCCTTTAATGCCTCGATTGGTCCGTTTTGTGGTAGGTTGAACTGGGGCCTCCATAAAGACGACAATACGCCATCTCGATATTCGTGGTTGCCCGGGGTCATGATACTGGGCACGGTGGCATGTATAAAACTACCGGCATGGAACCACTCGCCCCATTCGATATTGGCATCGCGATCATTGATCAAATCCCCGGCATGCAACATAAAATCCACCTCCGGGAATTGACGGTACGAATTTCGGATAACTCGAGACCACATCGATTTCACATGGTTTTGGGCATCGCCAAAATAGATGAAACTAAAAGGGGCATCGCCTTCTTGGGCCGTGGTAAACTGGAACCATTCGCTCCAACCCCTATTATCTACCCCTCCATTACCTACACGATATACATAGGTGGTGTTAGGTTCCAACCCATCGACCAAAGCCGAATGAAAAGCTGCTTTGACCAAGGGTTCGTTACGGTTCTGGTTTTCGAACATTTCGGTATTGGCGGTAATGCGCCGTGGGTTGTTCAGTAAAAAGCCAGGGCCGTCGGTGGCCACGGCCACTTCTACAAAGGCCTCTTGAATTTGTTGGTTGGTACGCCAGTTTACCGCAAAACTATGGGCCGGATCTTCGGTAAGATTGGTAATTACACGATCGGGAACTTTGGAAGGAAACAAGAGTTTATGGGCCAAAAAATCGTCATGCTCCCGGTAATGGGTGTGGGCTTCGCCCTCGCCGTGTTGGTGTTGGGCTTGTAACCCCAGACCTACAAAAAAGGCTGTTATGGCCAGTGTTCTGCTTACTATTGTTCTGGTTTTCATAATAGAATTAGTTTGGTAACTCCAAAACTAACCCATCAGGCCCTGAAAACCAAAGCCCCTATGTTAGCGCATGTTTAAATCTTGCCCTGGTAATTGATTATTGTTGAATCGTGTAGTTGAAAAATTCTCTATGAACCTCCGTGTAATAGCCGATAGTAGCAATTATTGAAACCCATAAAAAGTGTAACCGCTTATTCCCTACCCCCCTTTAAGCTAGCCAATACGTCTTCTTTATAACTGGCCCCTATGGGAATTTCCGTACTATCGATTTCTACATCGAGTCCGGTAAAAGCGGTAATCTTTTGGGTATTTACTACATACGATCGGTGTACCCGAATAAAATGGGAAGGTAACAAGCCCATAAAATCGCTGATCTTGAATTTGGTGGTATAGCTATCGTCTTGGGTATGTATGCGTACATAATCCTTTAGACTCTCGGCATACAACATATCTTGGAACAATACCTTGTGGTGTTTTTTGTTCACATTTACATAGATATGGTCGTTAACCAACGGACTTGAGGGAGCTGGCGTTACCGGGTTTGTAGGCTTATCTTGTAATTTATAGTATTTGTTTATGGCCTTTAAAAAGCGTTCGAACGAGATGGGTTTTAGCAGATAATCCAACACCTCCAGATCATAGCTTTCCAAGGCATATTCGCGATAGGCAGTGGTCAAGATTACCTGGGGCGGGTTGGTCAAGGCCTTTAGGAACTGCAGTCCGGTGAGTTTGGGCATTTGGATATCTAGAAACAGTAGGTCTATTTGATGTTTATTCAACAAATCGAAACCCTCCAAGGCATTTTCGGCCGTGGCCACAACCTCCATATCCGGAAAATGGGAAACATGCTGGCGTACCAATTCAATGGCCAGGGGTTCGTCGTCTATGATCAGGCATTTTATAGGCATGGTTTACAGCTCTATTTCCAAAAGTACGTGAAATTCAGCGGAGGTCTCCTCTATGTCCAATCGGTGGCTCTCGGGATAGATCAATTGCAATTGGTTTCGCATATTGCCCAAACCGATTCCTTTAGTGTATTGGGTGTCGTCTTTTGGTTTGGTTACCGCTTTGCCATTGACCACTTTTACCGTAAGCCTTCCTTCTTGGAGTAGTATTTCTATGGTTATCCAAGACTTGTCCACTCCAGAACTGGCACCATGTTTAAAGGCATTTTCAATTAATGGCACCAGTAACAAAGGGGCAATGGGACGCTCAGGGTCATCCAAGGATTGATCATATCTCAACGATAGCCGATCCCCATAGCGTAGTTTTTCCAATTCGATATAATTCTGGATCAACGCTACCTCTTTGCTCAAAGGCACCCGGTCGCCATCGCATTGGTACAGCATATAATCTAACATTTGCGATAGTTTCATAACCGTCTCAGGCGCCTTATCGGATTTCTGAAGGGTCAACACATACAAATTATTCAAAGTGTTGAACAAAAAATGCGGATGCACCTGGGCTTTTAGAAAGTTGAGTTCGGAGGTGACCTTTTCCTGTATCAAGGCCTGCTGTTTTCTTTCATTCACAAAGCGCTCCTTTATCAAAACGGCTACCGTAAAAGCAGAGGCGTACGAATATACTTTAAACACATAGCCCTTGATCAATCGCTTTATATCGGTCAATATTTCGGGAATGGATTCTTTTGCAAAGGGGGGTTCCCGATATAGTTCCTCTATAATATATACCATCATTAAACGGGCCAAGACCGAAAACACATAAACCGACACGAGCAAACTCAAAGCAAAGAGTAAATACTTGCGTTTGTACAACAATTGCGGTACCTGATAGTAGGCCAAGGTATAACCGGCCATTATTTGTGGAAAAAGCATCAAGGTCGCTGGGCCAATAACAACCAAAAAAGGATAATCGGCCCACATACTTTGAATGCAGCCAAACAACCATATGGCCAACCAAAAAAGAATGTGGAACCGAAGCTCATTTTGTCTATCAGGAGTAGTTACCATATCCTAAATGTAACCAATGTAGGGCGAATGACCGGCTACGCTTGCCAAACAGGTCTTTACGATTGACAAAACAAGGGGTAACACCCCCCGAAACACCTCCTTCGGATAGAACCTTTCTTTTATAGGTCGGAATGCACTATCGATATGTAGGCCGAATTCTGAACCGACCTAAACCCCAAATTTGTAATCGCAATCAAAAAACAAAATCAAATTTAGGTGACTTCATCATCCACCTAATCATCAATCAAAAAGCGAATGGTCATGAAATATGTAATCCCCTTAATTTTTGTACTCACCAGCTTGGTCGTTTCCGGCCAAAACCGACTGGAAGGTAAAATCATAGACGCCCAATCGGGACAAGTTTTGGAATTTGCCACGGTAAGTTTGCATCAAAATGGCGCACTTATCAATGGTATTATCACCGATCTAGAAGGTAAATTCGAATTAGAGGTTCCTTCTGGCACTTATCTTTTACGGGCCGAATTCCTTTCATATAAAGCCTACGAGATCGAAGTCGTACTCGATAAAAACTTGGTTATAGCTCCCATTGCCTTAACCCCGGATGTACAACAACTGGAAGGTGTGGAACTCAGTGGTGAAAAAGCTACCATTGGCCTGAGTCTGGACAAAAAAGTGTTCAACGTTGGCAAAGATCTTCTGAGTGCTAATGGTTCTTTAAGTCAAGTACTGGACAATGTTCCCTCGGTAACCGTAGATGTCGACGGGGCGGTCGCCCTTCGCGGTAATCCGAACGTTACTTTGTTGATCAATGGTAAACCTTCGGTCTTGGTAGCCAACAATGGCCTGGAACAAATTCCGGCAGAACAGATCGAGCGTGTCGAGGTAATTACCAACCCCTCTTCAAATATGCAGGCCCAAGGTACGGCCGGTATCATAAACATCGTACTCAAACGAAACCGGGCCGATGGATTCAACGGTTCTATCTCGGCCACCACAGGCACCCCGGCCAACCATAGGTTATCGGCCAACTTAAACTACCATACTGGCAAACTCAACCTATTTTCGACACTTGGGGTAAGGTATCTCGAGTTTATTGGATCGCAAGAGGTAGACCAAAGCAATGCGAATGCTTTTTTTCTGAAACAAAACGCCGAAATAAATCGTAACTATCGTAACCTGAATCTGTATGTGGGTGGCGAATATCAGATAGACAGTACCCAATCGATTACCTCGGCCTTTTATAGATCCATGAACCGGGCCCGAAACCGTATTCATAGCACCTACGACTACTTTAATACGGCTATGGACCTAGACAGTACCTTAACTCGACTAGAAAACTATAGGGAACCCCAAAACTACAACCAGTGGGAGGCCAATTACACCAAGAATTTCGATCGAGAAGGACAAAAACTCACCCTCGATTTCCAGTATGATTTTTGGGATGACGATGAAAACGAAAATTTTACTTCAGCGATTACCTTTCCCGAATATTTGGCCAAAAACGATTTGAGAACCAACAACATAGAAAGCAGTGACGACTTTCTAATCCAGGCCGATTTTACCAGCCCTATTGGGGAAAGCGGAAGGTTTGAAACCGGAATCAGGGGCGAAACCCGTGTTATAACCAGCAAATACTTGGCAGAAACCTTTACCGATGGCCAATGGCAAACCTATTTGGGTATCGATAACGACGTAGATTACCACGAGACCATTGGCGGGGCCTATGTACAATACGGAAACCAATGGGGTAAACTCAAATACCAAATGGGCCTACGGACCGAATACACCAAAATTAAGATCGAGGACAACAAAGGTGACTTTACCGATGAAAAAGAATACACACGCGTTTTCCCCACCTCCCATTTGGCTTACAATTTCAACGAAACCACCGAATTGAGGCTTGGGTATAGCAGTCGTATCAACCGCCCCAGATTTTGGCAACTGAACCCCTTTGGCGGACTATCCGATATTTCCGAAATCCGATTGGGCAACCCCGACCTCGACCCGGCCTTTACCGACGCTATAGAGCTTTCCTTTTTATCACGTTGGGAAGGCCTAACCCTTCAACCGGCCCTGTACTATCAAAAAACCGACAATGCCTTTTCCTTTTTCAACACCAGTAACCCAAACGGAATCATTAGTTATTTTCCGGTCAACCTAGACTATGAAGAACGCTTGGGCGCCGAGCTCTCGGTAAATTATAGGCCGTTGAACTGGTTAAATCTCTCCGGAGAACTTAACTATTACCGTTTTTTACAAAAAGGCAGCGTCGATGGTCAAAGTCTTGATTCCGAAGATCAAACCTGGACGGCTCGTTTCAATACACGTATGCGGCTACCCGCCCAAATGCGATTACAGGCCGGTTTTAATTTCAGGACGGCCAACCAAAGTGCCCAAACGTTAACCGAACCGGTCTATTTTCTCGACTTCGGGCTCAGTAAAAATTTTTGGCAAAACAAGGCCACGCTTAGCTTTAATGCCAGCAATTTATTCGATTTGCGTATTCGGGAAACCCGTACGACCGGGGTTGGGTTCTATAGGCACTCCAAAAGGAATTTGATCGGCGACCGCTATAGTCTCAGTTTTATTTACCGGTTCAATCCAAAGAAAGACCAAAAAGAACGGGGACCCAGCGATAGTAACAGGCAATAGTTTTACTACTTATCCGTAAAACTTTCCCTCTCATTTCTTTGTTAATATCTCTTCTATAGGCCACGGCATTCCCGTGGTCTATTTTGTTATTTTTGATAACATTTTTATCTAAAAACGATTCCATTCGTAATGAAAAACACAACCAAAACCTTTGTAACACTCGCCCTTGTGGCGGCAGCCCTAACCTTTACGGCTTGCAAACAGGCCCCGGCCGAATCTACCGAAGCTACCCTAGAAGTCGTCGAGGCCAATCCGCTACCCTCTTGGCACGATTCTGCATCAAAATCGCAGATAATGGCTTTTGTAGAGGCCGTTACCCAAGAAAACGGACCCGACTATGTGGCCCCGGCCAATCGTATCGCTACCTTCGACAACGATGGCACCCTATGGAGTGAGCAACCGGCTTATTTTCAACTGATCTATTCCATTGATTTGGTCAAAAAAATGGCACCGGAACATCCCGAATGGGCCAAAGACCCTGTATTTAAAGCGGTTTTGGACGATGATATGAAAGCCGTTATGGCCTCGGGCCATGCCGGACTCGGTAAGATCTTAATGGCTACCAATGCCGGAATGACCGTAGACGCCTATACCGAAAAAATAATGGATTGGTTGGCCACCGCCAAACACCCTACCAAAAACAAGGCCTATAACGAACTGATCTTTCAACCCATGTTGGAGTTGATCCAATACCTTACCGACAACGATTTTAAAGTATTCATTGTTTCCGGTGGTATGGCCGATTTTATGCGCCCATGGGCCAGTGAAACCTATGGCATACCCACCGAGCGTATTGTAGGCAGCACCTTAAAAGTGGTGTATACCGATGCCGGGGAATTGGAACTCTTACCTGAATTCGACCTTATCGACGACAAGGCCGGGAAACCTGTTGGCATACACAAATACATTGGTAAGCGTCCAATTGCGGCCTTTGGTAATTCCGATGGCGACCTTCAAATGTTACAATACACTGCGGCTGGGTCAGGCAAACGCCTTATGGCCTTTGTACACCATACCGATGCCGAGCGCGAATGGGCCTATGATCGGGATTCGCATATTGGCAAATTCGATAAAGGCCTGGACGAGGCCCAAGAAAAAGGCTGGACCCTAATCGATATGAAAAACGACTGGAAAACGGTTTTTCCAGAATAGATCCCATCCCAAATCTAAAATTAGTTAGATGATGAAACCGCCCTACCTAGGGCGGTTTTTTTGGTTATTTACGTGAATCAAGAGTTGAACTCTCTGTGGTCATCTGTGCTACTCCGTGAAACTCTGTGCAACAACACATAAGGCTCAAGTTACACAGAGGCACGCCGAGAATACGCAGAGTTACACTGAGAAATTGCATCTGGGTTTCAATGGTTTTCATTAACCCTTGATTCGCATTATTTATACTATCTTTTTCCCTTCCAATATCTATTCAACCATGGCCAAAGTATTTAGAAAACTGCGTCAAAAGCTCTTAGGTGAAAATCGAATTAAAAAGTATGTAATCTATGCCCTTGGGGAAATAGTTTTGGTGGTCATAGGTATTTTGATAGCCTTATGGATCAATAATGCCAATCAAAACCGGCAGTTGCAAAACAAAGAACAAGCGTATTTGACGGGCTTAAAGAAAGAGTTCGAAATCAGTAAGGCCAAACTGGAAGCGCTGATTCGAATTAATTCGAACCATTATCATGGCGCACTGCAACTGGCCGAAATGACAGCACGAACCGATAGTACCCCGACCGAAGTGCGGTTTTCAGAACTGCTGTTTCAATCCTTTGCTTCCGATATCGCTTTCGACCCTAACAATGCTCTACTACAGGAAATGATGAATTCCGGAAGCTTGAACTCTATTTCCAATCAAGAACTTCGCCTTCAGCTTACCAGCTGGATGGTTACCCTAACGGATGTTGAACGTCAAGAATCGGACCTTAACGCCCAACGCCTTCAAGTGCTCGATATGTTCAGGACCGATAGTTTAAGTATCCGTACCATTCTTGAGCAAACCGAGACCTCATCGGCCCTAGGATTGAAACCAAAAACCAATCTCCCATCGAACCTGGCCCTGCTCCAATCCAAGGCATTTGAAAATAACCTATTGATGTTCGCCCTTACCAGTCAAAGCACCGAACTTTCGCATTACCACCCCTTGTTACAGGAGTTGAATTCGATTTTAGAACAGATTGACAGCAGTATTACGGACTAATTTTTATTCGGCATCTACCACACAGCGGAAACCCAAATGGATTTGGCCCGAATCGGTCGAAGTTGCCATTCGGCTCGAAGGACGGTAGTTGGAGCAGTATTGGTCGCTACATAAAAAAGAGCCTCCTTTTATCACCCTTTTTTCGGTAACATAGGGATCGTTAGGGTCGTAACTGCTTTCGGGCCCTTTGGGATCCAAACAGATTTTGGAGGTTTGTTGCCCCAACAATTGCTTGGTATCGGGTCGGTACCAATCGGTGGTCCATTCCCAAACGTTACCGATCATATCGTAAAGACCATAGCCGTTCTTAGGGAAGGTTTTAACCGGGGCCGAGGTACGAAAGCCATCTTCCAAGGTGTTGTTATACGGAAAATCGCCTTGGAAAAAATTGGCCAAGTAGGTATTCTCAGGGGTCAGTTCGTCGCCCCAGGCAAATTGCTTATTGGTTTCCCCACCCCTAGAGGCAAACTCCCATTCGGCTTCTGTCGGTAAACGCTTCCCGGCCCATTTGGCATAGGCTTGGGCATCTTCATAGGCAATATGCACCACAGGATGGTCTTCTTTACCGCTAATATCGGAACCGGGACCTTCGGGGTGTTGCCAGTCGGCTCCACGAATCCAGGCCCACCAACGAAAATGGGTATCTAAAGGCACTCGAAAATTAGGCGGATTGAATACCAATGAACCTGGTTGTAATAACGAATCTGCCGGCTTTGGGGTACCCGCGGGCAAGTCTTTCTTGATCTGCTCCCATTCTACCGGTCGCTCGGCTATCGTCTTATATCCGGTGGCCTTAACAAATTCGGCATATTGGGCATTGGTCACCTCGGTCTCGTCCATATAAAAGGGCTTTACCTGTACCTGCAATTCCGGACCTTCGTGTCTTTCGGCCCAGGCGCCTTCCGACCCCATGGTATAAATGCCTCCTGGTACATAGACCATACCCTCATGGGCATCGGTAGTGTCAGAAATCGATTCATCTGCTTTGGCCAACCCAGCCGTCTTTTTATCCTTACAGGAAAAAAGAGTGGCTAACATCAGAACTAAGCTCAGGTTTATAACTATCCGTTGGGTCATGGTTCGTTTCCGTATTTTCGGGTTCGCACAAATATAGACTATATTCCAATGGTTAAGTTTAATCGTTTTGGAAGTTCAATAAAATCAAAACTGAAACCTCGAGATTTATGATATAATTTGGTTTCGCTTCATCGAAACATTACTAGTTTTGCCTTGGATTTTCCAGTTTTTAATCTTGGAAAATTCCGTTATATTGTATGGGGAACGCACAAGACCTCCCCCAATGAAAACATTTCGGATGAAAGCTAACTTTTTCCTACGAACGTCACGTTTTTTCGTACCGTTCGTACTACTATTATTCTTTGGGTCGCCCCTAGAGGCACAAGAAAAAAAGACCTATACCATTGGCATTTTGGGAGACGCTATGAATGAGCACTCCCGCGAATTGATGAACCAGATGATTCGTGAAACACAAGCCGTTGTAGGAGAGGATGCCATAATCAAATTCAGTGAAGATTATGTGCTTATCAATGAATTCAGTTTGGATCGTGCCACACAAAATTATAACCGCATGTTGGATATGCCCGTTGACCTGATCTTGGTCTTTGGTACCGTTAATGCTATGGTTATGGGGCAACAACAGCAGGGGTTTCCCAAACCTGTGATCTTGTATGGTTCTGTCAATAAAGACCTTATTCCCCTACGCTTCGATCAAACTACCTCGGGGGTAGGGAACCTAACGTATTTAATCGCCTCCCAGTCGTATAAAGAAGACCTGACCACTTTTAAGGAATTGGTCGATTTCAAAACAATAGGGATCGCTATCGAAAGGCCCGTGGCCGAGTCGTTGCGTATCCAAGGGTTCCTGAATGATTTAATACCCCAATTCGATTCACAATACAAATTGATCGCCTACGACAATGCGGCCGATATCGTAGACGGCCTTGAAGGTATTGACGCACTTTACCTAGCCGGGGGGTTCTTCTTATCCGATTCCGAAATGGCCGCTTTGGCCCAAGAGTGTATCAGTAAGAACATTCCAAGTTTTACGGCTACAGAGGTAGACGATGTAGCTGCCGGACTTATGGCTACCAATACCCCACCCGAAAGTACCGAACAAATCTTACGACGTATTGCCCTTTCTATAGAAGGTTATGTGAATGGCACCCCCTTGGCCGACATGAACGTATTCATAGATTACGAAAAACGGTTGACCTTAAATTACAATACCGCCGAAAAAGTAGGGGTCGACCTGAAATACAGCACCATGGTCAAAACCGATTTTATAGGGGAATTGGTAAACCCGAAAGCGGTAAAAACCTATAATCTATTGGATGTGATGACCCAAGCCTTGGAAACCAACCTAGGGTTACGGGCCGCACAAAAAGATGTTGAACTGAGCGTACAAGATACCCGAACAGCCAAAAGTAATTATCTGCCCAGTATTACAGCCAATGCCCAAGGTAAAAACGTAGATAAAGATATCGCCCTAATCACCAACCCGGAATGGTCTACCGCCGGAAGCATCAGTTTGGACCAAACCCTTTTCTCGGCTGCGGCCAATGCCAACATCAATGTTCAAAAACAATTGCTTTTGGCCCAAGAACAAAACTACCAAGCCGAGGCCTTGGACATGATATTCGAAGGGGCCCAGGCCTATTTCAATGTACTGGTGAACAAGGTAAACGTTAAGATCCAAAGTCAAAATCTAGAGCTTACCAAGAAAAACCTTAGGGTGGCCGAACAGAATTTTGAGGCAGGGCAATCGGGCAAACCCGATATGTTACGTTTTAAAAGCCAAATGGCCCAGAACACCCAAACCTTGGTAGAGGCCATTAACCAATTAGACCTTTCCTATCTTCAACTCAACCAATTGTTGAACAACCCACTGGACCACGAAATCGAAGTGGCCGATGCCGTATTCGGCCAAGGGGTATTCGAGCGGTATAATTATAATGAACTTACCGAGCTTTTAGATAATCCAAGTCTACGCGAACCATTCGGGGAATTCTTGAGCCTCGAAGCCCTTAAGAATGCTCCCGAACTGCGTTCTATGGCATATAACCTGGAAGCAACCGAACGCAATATCAAACTTTTTGGCTTAGGCAGGTTTCTACCAACCCTGGGACTGCAAGGCGGATACAACAAAAACTTTAACCAATGGGGTAAAGGGGCCACTGACCTTAACCTTGGCGGATACAATGTTGCGTTGGCTGTGAGCATTCCCTTAGTTGATAGAAATAGGCAAAACATCAACAAAAAAACGGCCATGATCCAAAAAGAACAATTGCTGTTGAACAAAGAAGGTTTGGAACAACGGGTTCGCACCAACATCAGAACAGGTATGCTATCGGTAATTAATGAGTACTCGAATATTAAACTCTCCGACATTTCGGAAGAAGCCGCCCGGGAAGGGTACGAACTCACTGAGGTATCCTATTCCGAAGGGGCCGTGAACATCGTACAGTTACTCGATGCCCAAAATAACTACCTGAACGCCCAATTGGCCAATGCCAGTGCGAAATACCAATTTTTGTTGAATTCAATCCAGCTAGAACGTTTTATCGGTTATAACTTTCTATTGCATAGCGACGCAGAGAACCTCGAGTTTATGAACCGTTTCGAAGATTACCTTAACAATCCTACCAATTAAAATAATGCCCATGAGATATTTCACCCTCCTAGCTTGTTCCCTACTATTAACCCTAACCGTAGGATGTAAAGAAGAACCTAAGGAAACGGCCCAGGTCGTGCGACCCATTAAGTTTGAAAAAGTCGGACTTATGGGCGGTGGTAAAAAACGGACTTTTAGCGGAACGGCCCGTACCAATAAGATCATTAATCTGAGTTTCCGCGGACAAGGTATCCTGACCGAGTTGAACATCAAAATAGGTCAGCATGTAAAAAAAGGGGAATTGTTAGGCCGTTTGGACAATGTTCAGAACCGCCTCAACTACGAAACCGCCATTGCCACACTTACCAGTAATACTTCGGAAATGAATACGGCCAAACTCAACCTAGACCGTAACCGTATTTTGTATGAAAAAGGCTCGGCATCCCTGAGTGATTTCGAAACGGCCAAAAACTCCTATACCACCGCACAAAGTGGATACGAATCGGCCAAGCGTACCGTGGCCATTCAAAAAGACCAGATCAACTACGGCTACTTATACGCTCCGGAAGATGGTACTATTTCGGCCGTAAACGTAGAGGTCGATGAAAATATCGGGTCCGGAAAAGTGGTGGGTGTTTTAAATTCGGGCGTTCGTATGGAAATCGCCTTGGGTCTGCCCGAAAGTGTGATCAACCAAGTCTCTGAGGGTATGAAGGCCAGCGTCAGCTTTTCTACCTTGGGTGACACCAGTTTTACCGGTACGGTCACCGAACTTTCACCAGCGGTAGATGCCAATACGGCCACCTATCCTTCCCGTATTACTATAGACAATCCGGCAGACGAGATAAAGAGTGGTATGGCCGCCAATGTTACCTTTAATTTGGGTGCCGAGGCCGACCATAAACCCCTACCCTTGGTTCCGGCCCAGGCCGTGGGTGAGGACAGCAACGGCAACTTCGTGTTTTTGGTAAACCAAGAAGGCGACAAAGCCACCGTGAGCAAACATCCGGTTACCGTGGGCGAACTTACTTCCGAAGGTTTCGCCATAACCCAAGGGCTTAGTGAAGGCCAATTGATCGCTACGGCTGGCCTACAGACCTTGCTCGATGGCCAACAAGTTTCCCTGGACCAATAACCAAACGCCCTGCCGCAAATGAACTTAGCAAAATTCTCCATAGAAAAAAACCGGATTACCTTTATGGTGCTGGCCACCGTACTGATTATGGGTGTGAGTATGTACCAATCACTTCCGCGCGACAGTATGCCTCCCTATACCATTCGGGTAGCCACCATAGTCTCTTCCTTCCCAGGGGCTAGCCCCGAACGGGTAGAACTCTTGGTGACCGATAAGGTAGAAAAGGTAACCCAAGAACTACCCGAACTCGACGAGGTAAGCTCTACCTCCCGATCGGGCCTGTCGGTAGTCTCGGTTACCCTAAAAGACGAAACCCCACCAGAGGCCCTACAGGCCGTTTGGGACCGCCTTCGCCGTAAGCTGGACGATATCGAAGGCTTGCCCGAAGGGGTTGTACCCAGCCTGCAAGACGATGGTATTGGCGATGTATATGGGATTGCCCTTGGCCTTACCTCCGACGGATTCTCCTATGCCGAACTAAAAGAATTTGCCGATGACATCAAAGACGAACTCATCAAACTGCCCGATGCCGCCAAGGTAGAGATTGGTGGGGATCAAGAAGAACGGGTTTTTGTTGAGTTCGACAACGCCCGCTTACGGGAATACGGGCTCTCGTCAAGTAAACTGCAAAGCATTATCGGTTCTACCAACATCTTGAACTCGGGCGGGCAGATCAACTTACAGGACGAACGTATTATTCTCGAACCTACCGGAAACTTCGATTCGGTTGAAGACATCAAACAAATACTAGTGCCCGTTGGGGAAGACGAAAGTCAGTTGGTGGCGCTAGAAGATATTACGACGGTAGTCAAAGGCTATATAGACCCGGCCAAACAAAAAGTACGTGTTAATGGTAAGGACGCCATTTCGCTGCATGTAAACCTTAAGGCCGGTAGTAATGTGATCAAGTTAGGTGAAGATGTAGATCGGGTAGTGGCCAAATGGCAACAGAAACTGCCCGTTGGTATCGAATTTTCGCGACTGGCCTCCATAGACCAATACATCGATGTAAAGATCAAAGACTTTGTAGTGAACCTCATGCAATCGATTGTTATCGTATTGGCGGTTATGCTTTTCTTTTTAGGTATGCGTTCCGGTTTGGTCATTGCCAGTCTTATTCCGATTGTGGTCATTACCACCCTTATGATCATGGGGGTCATTAATATGGGGCTCAATCAGGTGACCTTGGCCGCCTTGATCATGGCCCTGGGTATGATGGTAGACAACGCCATTGTAGTGGCCGAGACTATTATGGTAAAGATGGAAAAAGGTACGGCCGCAAAACAAGCGGCCATAGAGGCCTGTTCCGAACTCTTTACCCCCTTGCTTATCTCTACCTTAACCACCTCGGCTGCCTTTTTATCATTCTATTTGGCCGAATCGACCATGGGAGACATCGTAGGCCCCATCTTCGTGGTTATTTCCATTGCCCTGCTCTCTTCTTGGTTTATCGCCCTGACTATTGTAACCTTACTTTGCGTACTGTTTTTGAAGCAAAAAGAAAAAGGGGAAGCCGAAAAACCAAGTTTTATCGATCGCCTGATAGATACCCTGAAGGGATACTATAAAAGTTTGATTCTTGCCGCATTGGCACGTAAGTATATGGTTATCGGTATCATATTCGGGGCCTTCTTCTTATCGCTTTACGGCTTTACCAAAGTGGCTTTCATATTCTTTCCGGATAGTGATCGGAATATGATTACCGTAGATATCAACCTTCCGGAAAGCACTCGTATCGAACGTACCTCGGAACTTGTGGGCAGTATAGAAAAGTTTATGACCGATTCGCTTCAGGTTACAGAATCGCGGGTAAACGGTATCGTAGATTGGTCTTGCTTTATTGGCGAGGGGCCGGAATCCTACGACCTAGGGTATTCTCCCGACGAGGCGAATTCCAACTATGCGCATATGCTGGTCAACACCTCCTCCTTTGAGGTGAACAACGCCATGATCGCCAAGATCGATGCCTATTGTTTCCAAAATTTCCCCAATGCCGATGTAAAGGTAGGGGCCTTGGGTTCTGGGGGTAGCGGTACGCCTATCGAGGTAAAGGTTTCCGGTGATAACCCCGATGTATTGGCCCAGATTTCGGAAAAGGTCAAGATGAAACTGTCCCAAATATCGGGCACCAAGAACATTAAGGACGATTGGGGGCCCAAAACCAAGAAATTCGTTATCGACATTGACCAGAACCGAGCCAAACTGGCCGGTATTACTAACCAAGATGTGGCCGTGAGCCTGCAAACCGTTTTAGATGGGTTTAGGACCGGTGAATATCGCGAAGACGATAAATCGATTCCGATTATGATGCGTGGCGATGCCGATCAACAGCAGACCTTGGAATCGTTGGAGACCTTGAACGTCTATGCCCAAAACTCGGGTAAAAGCGTCCCACTTTTACAGGTGGCCAGTATCGTACCCCAATGGCAGTATTCCAGTATCCGTCGTTTGGATATTTTTAGGACCATCAATATCTCCAGTGAATTACGGGCCGATGGGAATGCCTCGGCCATTACTGCCGAAATCAAACCCTGGATCGAGGCCGAGGCCGCCAACTGGCCCGATGGCTACACCTATAAATTCGGAGGAGATGCCGAGAACACGGCCGATAATATGGGGGCCGTGGTTAAGTACCTGCCACTTTCCGCTTTTATCATCTTACTCTTATTGATCATCCAATTCAATTCGTTCCGTAAAATGACCATGATCACCCTTACCATTCCTTTGGGCATCATTGGTGTAGTGGCCGGTTTGTTACTTTTTGGGGAAGCCTTTGGATTTATGCCTTTCCTAGGGGTAATATCCTTGGCCGGTATCGTGATCAACAACGCCATTGTATTGATCGATAGGATCGAAATAGAACAGAACGAACTCAAGCGAAACATACACGATGCCATCATCATGGCTTGTCTGCAGCGATTCCGTCCCATTCTCTTGGCTACTTTTACCACCGTACTCGGGCTTATCCCCCTTTATCTGAGTGGTGGGGAAATGTGGGAAGGTATGGCCGTTAGTATCATGGTCGGACTCATTTTCGGAACCTTTATCACCCTGGTCTTTATTCCGGCCAGTTACAGTATTCTGTATAAGGTACATTACAGCGATTATAGCTTTAATGAGGCCCTGATGAAGGAGTAAAACATCTCTTGAATGAAATATTTAGAGCCAGACTGGATCATATCCTATGGATTAGTCTGGCTTTATGAATTCCCTACAAAATATATAGGAATTGCATGGAATAATACGAATAGCTCCTTAATTCGTCTTTTTTATTCCATATTCTTTAAAATTGGTTAAACCCCCTATCTTTGACGCGCCCAGCTTAAAATATTTCTTGGGATTAAGTCAAAGGTTATGGAATTGGAACAGCATTTTGCCACCTTTAGGGAGCATATCGTAGGTCAGGGGAAATCTTTTGAAAGTTTACACGGGAAACAACCCCTAATTTATGCCGATTGGATTGCCAGCGGACGGCTTTATGGCCCTATTGAAGATACGATGCGCAATGAAATCGGACCCATGGTGGCCAATACCCATAGTTTTTCTAGCGAGACCGGAAAAGCCTCAACCTATGCCTATCGCCATGCCCGACAAATTATTAAAGACCATGTAAACGCCGGAACCAACGATGTTTTGGTGACCACCGGTACCGGCATGACCGGCGCCTTGGCGCGTTTACAACGTATTATGGGGCTTCGTGTTGCCGATGCCCAGGCAAAAAAACAAACGCTTCCGGAAGCTGAAAGACCCGTTGTTTTCATCACCCATATGGAGCACCATTCCAATCAAGTACCTTGGATGGAGACACTGGCCGATGTCGTGTTATTGCCCTGTGATGGCGAACTAAACGTAAATCCTACGGCATTGGAAGAAGCCTTAACCAAATATGCCGATAGAAAAATTAAAATCGGTGCCTTTACCGCCGCTTCCAATGTCACCGGAATTATTACCCCATACAGCGAACTAGCCAAAATAATGCACCGCCACGGGGGTATCTGTATTATGGATTTTGCCGCCTCGGCCCCTTATGTAGCCATAGATATGCATCCTGCGGATTCGGAAGCCAAACTGGATGCCGTCATATTCTCGCCCCACAAATTCTTGGGCGGCCCCGGAACCTGTGGCGTATTGGTTTTCGATAAAAAGTTGTATCAGGTCAATTGCCCAGATGTACCTGGTGGTGGTAACGTAAAATGGACCGACCCTTGGGGCAATTATCAATATTACGACGATATTGAGACCAAGGAAGATGGGGGTACACCCGGCTTTCTTCAAGTAATGCGGGCCGCACTTTGTATGCGACTGAAAGACAAGATGGGTACCGATAATATCGCTGCCCGGGAAGAAGAGTTATTGGAAACCACCTTTACCCGCCTACGGGCTATACCCAATGTATCGGTCTTGGGCGACAATGGCAAAACACGCATAGGTGTGGTCTCCTTTAATGTAGACGGCGCCCATTATAATTTGATCGTACGCCTACTGAACGACCGTTTCGGCATACAGGTTAGGGGTGGTTGGTCTTGTGCGAGTACCTATGGGCATCACCTCTTTCAGATCGATGCCAAAAAATCTGGTGAAATTACAAAAGGTATCCAAACCAAAAACCTAACCGACAAACCGGGTTGGGTACGTCTGTCATTGCATCCGGTTACCTCGAATAAGGAGCTGGCATATATACTCGATGCCATCGAAAAGGTGGCCGCACACCATTTAGAATGGGCTACCGACTATACCTATAACCCGGCTTCGAACGAATTTGAACATGTTTCGGGAGATGCAAAAATGTTAGCCACCGTTACCGATTGGTTCGCATAGCTATCTTTCTGTGATCCTTATTGTTGATAAGTAGTAGCGGGTTTTAGACGAAGCCACCGTTTTTTCGCCCAAGGGTTATGCCCGGCTTTGGTAAATAACCCTAGACCAAGCTATTTTTGTGTTTCTCCTCTTCTTACCCGGATCCATATCCGGACTTTTCCCTTTGTGCGACGGGAACACGCACAACCATGAAAAGAACAATTTTGATATTAGGTCTAGGCCTAATACTTCCGGCATTGGGGTGGTCGCAATGGGTATTTGGCCCCACCAAACCAAAAGTTTTGGCACAAAACAAGGCACAAACGACAGATTTGCCTTCAACGGCTATTGGCTCGTATATCCATCAGAAAAACATAGCCCAAGAAATGGCCCTAAAAGCCATTCAAAAACCTTTGGCGCATGGCGAGCAGCTCTTGCTATGGGACAGTCTCTTACAAAAACCCCAAATCGAGCTAAAAGATTTGGAAATGTTTGTCCAAACCAACCCAAATGGTCCCTTAGCGGCATTGGCCCAAAACGCCTTAACATACTACAGTCATAGACAATTAACCTTGAGTCGGTTTAAGGGCAAGTTCCACTTCGTAAATCACGATAGCCTGGGTGAAGATTCGGTCAGTTTTGAGATAAACCAAGTGACCCCAGAAAACTTTACACCCTTTGTTAACGTTCACAGCCTAGAAATAGGGCCTTCGTTATCCGATGCCCAAACCTTGGTAGCTAAATTGCCGCAGTGGCTTAAAACGAGGATTTTGACCCTGAAAATCCATAATCCAAATCCCAAAAACGAGAATTACGGACTAAAAGCCGATTGGTCGTTCTTGGCAGAATTTCCGAACCTACAGAACATCAGCTTTCAAAACACCCATGTTAAAACGGCCCTAGCCACCTTAACGCAAAGCACGGAAATCAGAGGCGTGGCATTGATTAATATCCTGGATACCGATTTTTACCAAAATCTTGATGTAAATCTCCCCAAATGGCTCCACCTAAAGGAATTGGCCCTGTATGACGACCATAATTTAAAAGAAACACCAACAGTTCTCAGCAAATACCCGCTGACCAAATTACATATTGGCGGGGCCAAATTACAAGAGATCGAATCCGTAGGAAAAATAGCTGCATTGGAGACTTTGATTCTCGGAAAAGGGGATTATAAGGTGTTACCATCCGCCATTTTGGAATTACCTAACCTAGAACAAATACATCTTGGAAAAGGCAAGTTGAAGGATTGGCCTTTGGTCATGGAAAGCGCCCGAAAGTTGCAAATACACTACTACCAAAACCCCAAGACCAAAGGTACAGACCATGCTTGGCAAGCTTTGGTGGCTTTTGGTAGAAACCATGATCAAGTTAGGGTAAAGAAGCATGGCATTGCTTTGTCTAGGGTTTCCGAACTAAAATCACCAGAACGTATCCGTCCTTTTGCGCAATCAGAAGCCTTTAGGGGTTGGATGGCCCCATATTCAGATTTCAAAAGAATTTTAAACAATTATAACTATCCGACCACCCTACTTCAGGCCCTCCCATTGTCTTGTAAAACCATCGACGATATCGCTTTTCTTGAGGCTGAGAAAACCTATTGGAACAAACAACTACAAGCTACCCAAAGCATACCGGACTCCTTATTCCCTCTGGCCAATCAGCTTACGGAAATAAGCAGCTCTTTAGGCTTGCCCTTAGATTATACCAAACCAATTAACGAAGCCAAATTTGATAACCATATCCTTCAAACTTTAGACGGACTAAAGGCGCAGCTCTCCCAGCTTCAAATGGTAAGCCCCCAAAAAAAGGCCCCATTTAAGCTTCTAAAAAAGACAGATGCCCTTATTGGGTATCGAAACCCAGGAAATATAAAGCCTCAAATAAGCCTAAGATAATTGGCATAAATAGGGGCTTTGCATAGGCCAATACGGTCAATTTTTCTATGTTTATAGCATGATGTGGAAACATGGCATAGGAACACTATGGGCCTTTTTATGGGTAAATCTGGTTTTTGCCCAAAACCCCATGTCCAACATAGATAAAGTATTCCGGGCCCAGATAGTTCAAGCACAGCAGCTAGACTCCCTTTTCCACAAAGGCCATAGACCTGTTTTAGGGGTTATCTTGGCCAAAGACCAGTACCAATTCGATTCAGTAACCTCTTATTTAACCCAAAACAACCAAAAATACGAATCGGATTTCACCCTATGGAATCAAAACTCGCTACTGGTTCTACAAAGAAACCAGCTGAAAATGGTCCGGCCCACTCCCGATTCGGTAAGGGTTTTGCTAGATACCGTGGGCAAACCCCAATGGCTTAGGTCGCCCTCTTCCCATGCCGATAGCTTATTCCTTGAAGGATTAAGGCTTTGGCAAAAAACGGGAAAGGCCCCAAACTTTATTTCGGCCCCAAACCTGCCCGATAGTATCCGGACACAAGTCATCGATTCCCTAAATGGCCTACATCGCTTTATTGGCCAAATACAGCATAAAAACAAATCGCTTCATGGCATCCGTTGGAATGGCTTTCGAGGGAGCAATTCCCCAGCCCGATTCTGTTTCCCTTTAACCGAGCTTCAACAAACCTTTATCCCCAACAAAAACGGATATCGCATTAGTCCGCCCGTTGTCATTCACAATATCCATATGCGTGAACCACGCGATTTCAAAGCTACCCAAGTCGCACTTTCCGAGGCCCTTTTGTATAACCTCCCCTTGAACAAAACTGAAATAGACGGCGTTCACTTTAATGGCAACACTCTTATTGTAAAAGATACCATCAGGGGGAAAACCCTAGAACTGGATCAGAAAGATTCTTATCTGGAATTCACCTTACCCAATACCCTCGATTTTTCAAAATCGATTTCCATTTCAGTATGGGTAAAACCCAAGAGTATTAAAGAATATATGGGCATTTTAGGGATTGGCGATTCTTTTTCCTTCAAACTGAACCATGGCCGACCCGATTTTACAACGGCCAAAATCAAAGACCATATTGCACCTAAACGATTACAACTTAACCAATGGCATCATTTGGTGGTAGTATTCGACCCAGAAAGCAGTGTTCGCTTTTATATAGACAATGTTTTGGTAAACAGCCTCCCTACCTCGGCCATAAAACCCTCTAAAGAACCCTTGGTTGTAGGCCATAATGTTTGGGGCGAGCAGTTCTATGGGCGAATGCAAGGGCTAAAAATCTGGAATCGTGGTTTGGCAAAGCGGGAAATTGCTATGCTTTATGCTGAAAAACCCCAGCTCCAACCATGGACAAAAGCCATACTTTGGGCCCTAGGAATACTACTTTTAACCATACTTGGCTTTCTTATCTTCAGCTTTCGTAGAAATAGACCAAAACAAAGTGATATCAGTATAAAAAAAGAAGAATCTGTAGTCCGAATAAAACCTAATACGCCTTGTATTAGCCTGTTCGGAACGCTACAACTTAAAAACGATGAACAAGACCTCACCACCTCTTTTTCCCCTTTACTAAAACAAATACTGGTTTTCATCATCTTAAAAACAACGGTCCTAGGGAAAGGAGCGACTTCCAAAGAGCTGACAGAAACCTTTTGGCCCCATTTCAGTACCGCCAAAGCCAAGGAAAACCGGGGCACCAACATCAGAAAATTACGAGCATTATTAGCAAGTTTGCCCCAAATTCAACTCGATTTTGTAAACAACTCCTGGCAATTAAAGTCAACAGCATTGGAACAGGTAGATTACTATCATTTCCAAAACGTATTGGAAAATTGGAGCCAACCTCAAAACAACTTGAATACTGCCCGATTGCATACACTTTTAGGACTTATTGACCATGGCAATATAGTGCAAAACATGACCTACCCTTGGTTAGATCAGTTTAAGGCGGAAACCGTTGAAAAAATAGATGGCTTTTTCCAAAAAATTTACCAATCGGCTTGGAACACCCTTGATACCCCCACCCAATTACATTTGGCCCAAGTATGGTTAAAGTTCGATCCCCTTCACGAAACCGCTTTGGCCATTTTAATCCGTATTTTACATCTAGAAGGCAAACACGGGCAGGCACAACACGTATACGATAGTTTTAGTAAATCGTACTTTGAGCTGTACGACACCCCTTTCCCAACCGATTTTCTATCCCTCACACAAGAAAATCCATGATTATTTGGATTTATTCCCCCATTTGTTCCCCCATTCAGTTGGCTATAACTTAGTATATTACCCTTCCAAAAACCAAGGTGTACCCCTTGGGCATCATAACTTGAAAAAAACTTTAATATGAATTCAAATAGAAGGGATTTTCTTAAAAAAACCACCTTGGCCGGTACCGCGATCGGACTGGCCCCAGGATTGACCCAAGCCCAATTATTGGGACCGGAACGCTCATTTAAGGCTCAATATATGGGCGATTTTGCCGCTCCTAAATTAGAGACCATACGATGTGCCTTTATAGGTGTAGGTGCGCGCGGACCGGGGCATGCTAAACGTATGGCCGCCATTGAAGGCACCGAAGTGGTCGCTATTTGTGATCTGTACCAAGATTTTGCAGAAAAAACAGCCGCCGCAGTTAAAGAAATAGGAAAAGGGGAACGGCATCAAAACATCAAGCTTTACCATGGCGATGAAAATCAATGGGAAAAGATGTTACGCAAAGAAAAAATAGATGCGGTCTTTATCTGTACCCCATGGCGCTGGCATGCCACCATGGCCATTAAGTCAATGGAAGCCGGGGCCCACGCCTTTGTAGAAGTGCCCCTTGCCGTAACCCTAGAGGAAATGTGGGATATCGTAGATACTTCCGAAAAGACCAAGAAACACTGTATGATGATGGAGAACGTGAATTATGGTCGCGACGAACTACTCTATCTAAATATGTGTCGCCAAGGGGTTATCGGGGAATTATTACATGCCGAGGCTGCCTATATTCATGAACTGCGTGGCCAAATGTACAGTGAACGTAATACGGGTTCTTGGCGTACCTACCATTATGCCAAACGAAACGGAAACCTATATCCGACCCACGGATTAGGCCCGGTTGCCCAATATATGAACCTGGGCCGGGGCGATGACAATTTTAAACGAATTACTTCCTTTTCCTCGCCTGCCAAAGGACGTAACTTGTATGCTAAAAAGAATTTCCAGGCAGACCATAAATGGAACGCCCTCGATTTTAAGGGTGGCGATATGAACACTTCCATTATTAAAACCAATATGGGTAGAACGGTTATGGTACAATGGGACGAAACCAGTCCACGACCATATTCACGCCATAACCTGATTCAAGGAACCAAAGGCACTATGACCGGTTTCCCGACCCGTATTGCCCTAGAGGGTGGTTTTGGGGAGGCTACCAAAGACCACCATAGTTGGGTTCAGGGTGAAAAACTGGCCGAGATTTATGAAAAGTATGAACACCCACTCTACAAACGCGTAGGTGAACTGGCCAAGAAAATGGGTGGCCATGGTGGTATGGATTTTATAATGGAATTCCGTATTGCCGAGTGTTTACGCGAAGGATTGCCCTTAGACCAAAACGTTTATGAAGGTGCTTTCTGGAGTGCCGTTGGCCCCTTAAGTGAAATTTCGGTAGCCCAAGATGGCATGCCCCAAGATTTCCCCGATTATACCCGAGGAAATTGGAAAAATACCAAACCACTTGACATCGTTGTGTAACGCCATGTGAAAAGGTCGCCGATCGGCGGCCTTTTTGTTTTCTAGAAAAAACTTAGAAGCCCCCAAGCCAACAAGGTCAAAACCAAAACCGCGACGCCCTGTATGCCGGTAAGCAGGGTAAAAGATCTATGGGTGTCTTTGGGCGACAGGCCCCCGAATTGGGAGACCACCCAAAAGTAGCTGTCATTATAATGCGAAACCGTCATAGCACCCCCACCTATGGCCATAACGGCCAAGGCATAATCCGAAGGGGAACTCCAACCCAAAGCCGGAACCAAAGGCGCCAGTAAGGTAGCCGTAACCACCATGGCCGAAGTTGAAGAGCCTTGGGCACTTTTTAAAACGGCAGCGATAATAAATACCGCCACCAAAACCCAAAATCCGCCCATGTCGCCACTACCTAGCCATACCCCCACATAATCTTTTAAAGGCGTGGCCTTGAGTACCCCGCCAAATGCCCCGCCACCACCGGTAAGGATCAAAATAGGACCCGAAATCTTTACCGCTTCGGTAAACCAGCCCTTGCCTGTTTCGGCAGTACTTGTAGGTCCTAACAGAAACAAGGCCAATAAAGCCCCGATAAAAATGGCCACCACAGGATGGCTCAAGAAATGTAAACCTCCGTTTTCAATACCTAAAAACCGGGTCAAGGTACCCAAGGCAATAAGAGCAATGGGAAGCAAAATAGGTAAAAGAGCCTTCCATAAAGCGGGTAATTCCGAGGAAAACCTTTCTTCAGCCTGAATTTCGGCTTGACGTAATGATATGTTCTTGCCCAGTCTTTTCGCCATCAGTTGCCCCAACCATAGCACAGGAATACTAAAACCGATTCCCCAAAGGATGATGGTACCCAGGTATTTCTCGGCACCTATATTACCGGCCACGGCTATTGGGCCCGGGGTCGGGGGCACCAAAGTATGGGTGGTGTACAGTCCCGTGGCCAAGGCCAGCCCCATGGCCGCTTGCGACTGCTTACCCACCTTGGCCAATTTCTTGGACAGGCCAGAAAGCAAAATAAAGCCACTATCGCAAAACACCGGAATGGAAACCACGGCCCCTATCAACGAAATGGCGGCTATAGACTTGCCCCTTCCGAAAAGGTCGCTAATGGTATGGGCTATACGCAAGGCCGCCCCGGAACGCTCGAGAAACACCCCGATAACACTGCCGAAAACCACGATCAACCCAATATAGGCCATTAAATCGCCAAAGCCCTTTGTCATGGAATTCAAGAGAACGTCCATGGGCATTTGAACCGTCAACCCTAAAAAGAAACAGGCCAGGATCAAGGCCAAAAACGGATGCAGTTTCCATTTTACGGAGGCCAAGACAATGAGTACTATTGAGGCAACTATAAGTAATAAAAGAGGTATTCCGGTAAGCATGTCTGGTTATTTGAATATGTGGAAGTTACTCAATTAGCATCAATGCACAAACATTACATAAAAACCAAATAATGGTTTTTATATTGGTCACTTGTTCGCTTCAACGGATGTTAGCGGAATAAATACAATTCGTAAGTTTGTACTAAACAGTTAAGTAGCACCACCAACCAGCGCTTCATGAAAAGCTTATTTCGACTAGGTTTCCCGCTATGGGGACACTTGTTTGTAACCTACCGTGAGTACGAAACTAAAAACGAACCTTGCCCCTATCCAAATAATAGCTGTTCACCTTCTTTTAAACTGGATAAAAAAGGTTCTTATGGGGTGTTTACCAACACAAAATGGGTACCTCATCCTTCCTGTAATACATAACCTTAATTATGAAGAAATTTTGGCGCGAACCCTTTCTACATTTTTTACTACTTGGCTTAGGTGTTTTCCTTTTCTACGGATGGGTACAAGGCGATACCACGGATGACCAAGAGATTGTTTTGGACAATAGCGACCTCAAACAAATGATCTCTAAATGGAATTTGCAATGGAAACGTTTGCCTTCTGAAGATGAACTTACCGGGGTAGTGGAACATTATCTAAGGCAGGAAGTTTTATATAAGGAAGCCTTGGCCTTGAACCTAGACCATAACGATGAAATTATAAAAAGACGCCTTTCCCAAAAAATGGATTTCCTATCCGGCGATCTGGCCCAAATCGCCAGCCCGACCGAGGCCGAATTGGGCACCTATTTTGAGACCCATGCCGCACGCTATCGATTACCATTTAGCTATAGTTTTGAACAAATCGCCTTTACCCGCGATAAAAGTGGAGACCATCTCTCAAAGAACGCCACCGAAACCTTGGCCCGATTACAAAGCAGGCCTAGCTCGGCACCGGCCATTACGGGCGACCCCTTATCGGTACCCCGAAAATTCAACGCCATAGATGGTACGCGCTTGGCCTCACAAATGGGCGATGCTTTTGAAAAGGCCATGCAAACCGCCGCAATGGATACTTGGACAGGGCCCATAGCCTCAGGTTTTGGGGTACATTTGGTGAAAATATCCCAAAGGAAAAACCCTCAAATGCCCCATTTAGATCAGGTAAGATCCGAAGTACTGCGCGACTACCAGTACGATAAGGAGAAAGAAATCGGCAACCAACTATACCTCGAGATCCGCAAGAAATACCCCATACAAATCGAATTGGAACCTTTCGATGCCATTAACCAAGAATTCATTGATCAACTCGAACAAAAAATCAGCGAATAAATGGGGAAACGGTTTTTGATAATCTCAATACTTTGCTACCTCAGCAGTTTTTGGGGCCAGGCCCATGAACTGCGTCCGGCCTTGTTGCAGATCAAACAAACCGACAGTATCCATTACTCGGTGTTCTGGAAAATACCGCGATTGGGTGATAAAGTCCCGGGTATTTTCGTAGATATTCCCAGTGGCCAATTGCAGGCTTCGGGCCAACCCAGCCCAACAACCGGTTATATCGTATACGCCTATGAACTTACCGCACCAGATGGTATCCGTGGTAAACGTATCGGCATCGAAGGACTGGAAAACACTTTAGTAGATGCCTTGGTCAGTATCCAATTCTTGAATGGCGAAGGTATCAGTCTAATGCTTCAAGCCGACCGTACCCACGCCAAGGTACCCGAACAGGCCACTACTTGGAATGTGATCAAAACCTACACGATCTTAGGTATAGAACACATCCTCTTAGGCTTCGACCATCTGCTGTTCGTCTTGGCCTTGGTTTTGATCATTGGCCAGTTTTCTAAGTTGGTCAAGACCATTACCGCCTTTACCCTGGCCCATAGCCTTACCCTGGCCTTGGTGGTTTTGGGACATGTATCACTTCCCGGCCCTCCGGTAGAAGCCGTTATTGCACTAAGTATCGTCTTTTTGGCCCTTGAAATTTTACACCTTCAGCACGGACGCCCTACCATAACCCGACGAAAACCTTGGCTGGTAGCCTTTACCTTTGGACTCTTACACGGATTCGGTTTCGCCGGGGCCCTGTCAGATATTGGCCTACCCCATGGCGAAGTGCCTTTGGCCCTTGGCTTTTTTAACCTTGGGGTAGAATTGGGACAAATCGCCTTTGTCTCGGTGGCTTGGCTGCTAATCCAATGGATTCCTTGGCAACGCCCTATCTTCCGGCCATTAAAAAAAGTACCGGCATATGCTATTGGCACCTTGGCCATGTTTTGGACCCTAGAACGTATCATCGGAATGATCTAACCCTCCTATCATGAAAAACACAAGCATTTATTTATTAGCCATGGCACTACTGGTCTTAAGTTGTAAACCAGAGACCAAAAAAGAGGTCGCCCAACCTAAGGACAGCCCTACTTCGGCCGTAGTTGAAGTACCGGAGAACCCCTTGAAGGAAGCCTATTTTGGAGAGACCCATGTGCATACCTCGGCCTCTATGGATGCCTTTATCGGCGGTAACCGCCTGAGTACTGCCGATGCCTATCGTTTTGCCATGGGGGAAACGGTAATCGCCAATGGTCGTGAAATGAAACTAAAACGCCCACTGGATTTTTGTGCCGTTTCGGATCATGCCGAATTTTTAGGGGAGACCTTTACGCTACTGCATGAGGGTAGCCCGGGTTACGACCACCCGGTGGCCCAACAGATGCGAGCTTCCAATAATTATGAAGATGCCATTGCTCTTTTCGTAAAGTATGTGGCGACTCCTATGCGCAACGGTGGCGATGGTCATCCCGATTTTTACCAAGGGATCGAATCTACCAAATCGGGTTGGCAGGCCAATTTTGAAGCCACCGAACAATACAACCAACCTGGAATATTCACCACTTTACATGCTTTCGAGTGGACCTCCGCACCTAATGCCGGTAATTTACATAGAAACGTGATTTTTAGGGATTCCGTTGTACCCGATGTACCTATGAGTGCCAGCGATAGTCGAGATCCCCGAGACCTTTGGGCCTGGATGCAGCAGCAATTGGACAAAGGATCTACCCTCTTGGCCATACCCCATAACTCTAACGGTAGTAAAGGCCTTATGTTCCCTGAAAAAGACCTAGAGGGGAACCCTATAGATGCCACCTATGCCGCACAACGCCAAAAGATGGAACCTGTTATCGAAATGATGCAGATCAAAGGAAATTCTGAGGCCCATCCCAAATTTTGGCCCAATGACGAATTCGCCGATTTCGAAATGGCCTATTCCATACAAGATTATAGCGGTCGCTTGTTCGAAAAACGCAACTATGTACGTTCCGGTCTTAACCGAGGAATGCTTTTTGAACAAGATTTGGGCATTAACCCCTTTAAATATGGCTTTGTTGGCGGTACCGATAGCCATAACGGCACCCCCAGTAATGTGGACGAAGATAATTATGCGGTCGGAAGCCATGGATATGTAGACCGCTCGGCCCAAGATCGTACCAAACAGGTCATTGATGGTTGGGCCATGGCCTACGACATTAACCCAGGCTCTCTGACCGGGGTATGGGCACCGGCCAATACCCGTGGGCATATTTGGGATGCCATGAAAAACAAAGAGACCTTTGCCACCAGTGGCCCGCGTATCAAGGTGCGTTTCTTTACCGGAAACGGATTTGCCGATACATACGATTCCTACGAAGCCTTGGTTGCCGATGGGTATGCCAAGGGTAAACCTATGGGTTCCGATATTACCGATGGCATTACCCCACCCGAATTCTTGGTTTGGGCACAAAAAGATGCTCTTGGGCCCAACCTAGATCGTATTCAGATTATTAAAGGTTGGTTGGATAATGGTAAGATGAAGGACAAGATATATACCGTTGCAGCCTCTGATGGCCGAATCATAGATACCCAAGGTAAGACCACACCTTTGGACGCCCCTGTAAATCTTGAGACCGGTGCCTTCAATACCGAAAAAGGAAGTGCCGAACTTATGGCCAAATGGACCGACCCCGATTTTGACCCTGATCAAAGGGCCTTTTATTATGTTCGGGTTTTGCAATTGCCTACGGCCCGTTGGACCCTGTACGATGAGATTCGTGAGGGGGTGAGCTATCCGGAATCGGTGCCCAAGACCTTGGTAGAACGTGCTTGGGCCTCCCCGGTTTGGTATAGTCCAAAAGGAAAAGATCACTGATATTGTTTGCGAAAATCTTTAGGCCCCATGCCCGTTTCCGATTTGAATATTTTGGAAAAATAGGCATAGTCGGCATACCCTAGATCTAAGGCGATATTGGCCAAGGGCTCTTGGGTCTGTACCATATTCCTTTTGGCTTCCAATACCAACCGTTCCCGGATCATTTGCGTGGTTGTTTTGGCCAAACCGGCCTGTACGATACGATTGAGATGTTTGGGGGTCATGCCCAAGGCCGAAGCATAGTAGCTGGCCGATTTTTCTAGTTTAAAATGGGTTTCCAGCAAGGTTTCGAACCTGCGGATGCTATCTAAATATAAGGGCGACCCCACCATTTGGGCTTCCGTCCCTTGGTTATACCAGGGCGAGAGTTGAAGGTAAATGAGTTCCATCAAAGCCAAAAGCCTACGTTTCCGATAAGGTAAGGCCTCACCATAAAAGGCCACCAGATCTTTATAAAGGGGAATCAATATCGAAAGTTGTTTGGAATCCAAATGTAAAACCGGTGGGTTCTTCACCGAAAAATAAAAGGGGAAATCAGATAGCTTGGCTTGGGTATAATGATATTCGAAAAAGGCCTTCGAGTGAAAGAAGATATAACCATGTACCTCCGAATCGAATCGCCAGGCATGGGTTTGTCCGGGATGGAGGAAAAACACACTGCCCGGCTTTACCGGATAGGTATCGAAATCTATCTCATGTACCCCTGAACCGGTCACGAAGAGCACACATAAATAAAAGTCGTGTTTATGGGGGGTATGTACCATATGGGCATTGCGCTCTAAATGTATGGCTAAGTTGCTGGCATAGAACGAATCTAAGGCCGTAGGTGCCTCGAACTGTTCTATATGCAATACCGGTATTTGTTTTCTCATGTCCGAATAATACAATTATATGGACGAATCGCCAAACCAAAACCTGCTCATTTCAGGCTATTTTTGCCCGATTGACATTACAACACCCCTCCGTATTTAAATAAAATGTCTTTTTCATTATAAATTAAACCACCATGGGTTTTCTAAAAGGAACCAAGATCTACAGCATTTTTACAGGCTATTGCCCAGTTTGCCATTCCGAATCGATGTATTCGGAGGCCAATCCGTTTAAACTAAGTAAGACCTTGAAAATGAAGGAACGTTGTGGACATTGCGGTACCAAATACAAAATTGAACCTTCCTTCTTTTATGGGGCCATGTATGTCAGCTACCCGGTAGGTTTACTTTTCGCCGGGGCAGCCTTTGTTTTTTCCTATTTGGTCTTTGGTATCGGATTGGTACCTACCTATTTGATCATGGTAGCCGTAATGTGTATTTCCTTACCCATAATCCTCCGTCTGTCACGAAATATCTGGATCAACTTCTTTATGAAGTTCGACAAACTTAAGGCCACAGGATGAGGGGTTAAATAATCAAGTAGCCACCCTTGTCTAGTTATATAAAAGCGTTATGTGTTACTTTTGTAATACCCTAACGCACAATCTTATGAAATGCCCAGATACTGCGCGACGCCAACTTCGGTTCGTGTGCAACCTATTCCTCGGAAGTTACCTGTTTTTATGGTCCCTTCCCATATTTGGACAAAGCCAAGAAAATGAGAACCCGGGCCGTTTTCACTACCTTGAAATCGAGGGACATAGTGGGGGCTATCTATATTCTGGGCCCGACTTGGAAGAATCGGGATATCTGGAGTCGGGTTATGGGGCCTTCAATATGAAAATGGGTTGGCAATCTTCGCCATCAAGCGATTGGGCCGGGTATTACAACTACCCCAGCTATGGTATTGGTTTCTATTCGGGATTCTTGGGCAACGACGAGGTCTTTGGTCAACCCAATGCCCTTTATGGTTTTATTGAGTTTCCGTTAAGTAGGCCCGGAAGGAAATTCTCAGCTTCCTTGACCCCATCTTTTGGACTAACCTATAATCTGGAACCCTATGACCCCATAGACAACCCATTGAACGATGCCATTGGGGCCCGAATGGCCGTATATTTCAATGTAGATTACGGTTTCTCCTATCGCTTTACCCGGGAACTCGATTTTAAGGGAGGCATTGATTTTGGCCACTTTAGTAACGGTCGTACTTTCGTACCCAATTGGGGCTTGAATATGTTCGGTCTTAACTTTGGCATCAGGTACCATTATAATGCCGATCAATTCAAAAGAAACCCGGATGCGCCCTTACTACCGGCCCGAATGCAAAGACCTCCTAAAACCAAACTAAGCCAGCTTCGGGAAAACCATATATCGGTTTATTTGGCCGGGGGTTTGGTTCAAAACGAGGCCGACACCGACAATACCCGGCAGTATGGTACCTTTAGTGGGGTACTGGAATATAGCTATCGTTTTAATCAAATACACGGCATCAGTGCCGGATTCGATTATTTTTTCGATAATAGTCTTCGTCAGTACGAAAACGCCTCGGCACGCGATATGGCCGGGGTACACCTAGGGTACGACTTTATGTTCTATAAATTCACCATTAAGGGTCAAATTGGGGTATACCTTACCGATAATCGTGGCAAAGGTGGCTACTACATGCGACCTGCACTACGCTACGATTTTTCGGATAAGTTTTTTGCACAAATAGGTTTAAAAACCACCGACGGAGGCGCCGCCGATTGGGTAGAATACGGCATTGGTTTTAAACCTTTTCGTTGGTAAAACGTTAAAAGTAGGTGCTGATTTTTGCCCCGAACGGCTTTCAGGCCCTATAACCCCCGTATTTTCATAGGTTTATGACCTAAGCTTTCAGCCATGCGCCTTTTTTATACTACGCTGTTTTTAGGGGTACTTTTTGCCTGCCAACCGCATAAGACCACGGAAGTAACCCATTATCGCTATGCCAGCAGTATGGTCTTTCGAGAAACCCCTTTTGCCGATATTACACCGGCCAAATCCATCGATAGTGCAGTTACCATGAACATCAACCACTTTCAATTGAAGTATGATGGGCAAAACCGACTGACCGAACTGAAATATCGATTAGGACATACACCCAAGGCACATTACGAACGATTCATAAGGGCTCCTTGGATTACCTTTGAATACCTGGGCCAAAAAGAAATCCGGCGCTTTTACAACGAATATGGCCATCGCACCCTGGTTTCTGGTAATGTTTATGAAACCCATATTGATTGGGATGGACAAGGACATCGAAAATCACTAGTATTTCTTGGATTGAATGGAGAGAGGGTAGAGAATGATTTTGGCATCGCCAAATACAAATGGACGCAAGGTTCAGACGGAAGTGTAGTTGAAAAAAGATATGACTTGAATGGCAAGTTGGTTCGGAACAGACCTGGTTTCGGTTATATGATCACCCGATTTGAATACAATTCCCAAGACCTGCTTTACCAAATGACCAACATGGGCCATACCGGTGAACAACCCAGCCCCGATGAAGCCGGAGTGGTATATACCCAAATCGGGTATGACACCCATGGCCGCTTTTCACAATGGCTAAATCTTGATTATAATGGCCGCCCCATAAAAGGTATGAGCGAGATAGCCCAAATCAAATATATCCCTTCTGAATACAGTGGTGAAGGCGAAGCTGAATTCATTGATGAAAACGGGAACCCCCAATTTACCCGATGGGGCGCTCACCGGGTGGTTTACCAATTTGATAAACATGGCAATGAAGTCCTTAGACAGTTCAAAGGGCTTAAAAATGAAGCTATCAATGTTAACAACGGTATTGGTCAGATTAAAACCCAATGGAATCCATCCGGCACCCAAACACTACACCGTGCCTACTACGATAAAGATGATAATCCTATTGGCGTTGGGGACCATAACCTACATCAATTTGAAACCGAATTAAATGGAAACGGGAAACCTATAACCATCACTTCAAAAGACCTAAATGGACGTGCGGTCATAAATCCCAGTACGGCCTATGCCACTGAAAAACGGCTATACGATGATCAAGGCCGACTTATCGAAAGGCTATTCCTAGATAGTGAGGGCCAGCCTATAGACCATGCGGTTTGGCAAATTGCCCAAATCAAATACAGTTACTATGCAGAACATGGCCTTAAAGCGGTTAATTATTTCGATGCCAAAGGCCAAAGCCGCAAACCGCAATGGAATCCGGCCCATTAAAACAAGACGTTTGACAATCAAATCGTCCTAAAAGAGCACTAGGTTTAGGTAAAGATAAGTGAATGGATATTTCTTAATGACAGCCACAACCATCGTCGCCGCAGCCTTGTTGGGTTTTCTTTATCCCATTGGGCCACCAATGGGCGGGCCATAAAAACTTTTTGACCATAAACACCATGGCCGACCCCACACAGATAAATACCAGTATTTCTTGTAGTAGCTGCATCTTAACTTAAAAATTGATAAGCGACCAAGGAAACAAGATAGGCAAAAACACTCATAAACCCGAGCTGCCATAAAGGCCATTTCCAACTATTGGTTTCCCGTTTTACGATAGCCAAGGTACTCATACATTGCATGGCAAAGGCATAGAAGAGTAAAATGGAGATGCCAGAGGCGAAATTGAAAACGGGTTTGCCCGAATCGGCATGTACCTCGGCGGCCATACGTTGTTTTATGGTCTGCTCTTCTTCGCCATCGCTACCCACACTGTATATGGTGGCCAAAGTGCCTACGAATACCTCACGGGCGGCAAAGGAGGCTAATACGGCTATCCCTATTTTCCAATCGTAACCTAAAGGTTTTACAATGGGCTCAAAAGCCTTGCCCATTTGTCCCATTAGCGAATGTTCCAGCTTATAACCGGCCAGTTCATCTTCACGGGCCAAAGTAAGTAACTCTTGGTATTTTACCGTTAGGGAATCTTGCTTCTCCAATTGGCTGATTTGGTAGTCTCCGGAAGTAATCTTGCCATCCAGTTCGGTCCTGTACGCATCCATTTGGGCCATGATATGCTTTTGGCTAAAATCGGAGAAACCTGCCGTTTCGATCTTGGCGTCGACCATTTCCTCGGCATGCTTAAACTCTTCACTCCATCCGTAGGAGCCTAAAAACCATAAGATAATGGAAATGGCCAAAATAATCTGACCGGCCCCAACCACAAAACTTTTGGTCTTTTCCAGTACTGTTATACCCACATTCTTGGGTAAGGGCATTTTATAGCTGGGCATTTCCATGACGAAAAAGGACCGACTTTTAATCTTTAAGATCTTATGAAGGATCCAGGCCGAAAAAATGGCCATGCCGAATCCCAACAGGTACAGCGCCATTAGGGTAAGGGCTTGGTAGCCTAGGCCTAAAAAGCTGCCTTCGGGGATGACCAAGGCAATGATGATCAAATATACCGGTAAACGGGCCGAACAAGTGGTAAAGGGGGTTACCAGAATGGTGATCAAACGTTCTTTCCAATTTTCAATGGTTCGGGTGGCCATTACGGCTGGTATGGCACAGGCGGTCCCGCTGATCAGAGGCACCACACTTTTACCACTTAGGCCAAAGGGACGCATAAGCCGATCCATTAAAAAGACCACGCGGCTCATATAACCCGATTCTTCCAACAGTGAAATAAACAGGAACAAAAAGGCGATTTGCGGAATAAAGATGACCACGCCCCCGATCCCGGCCAAAATACCATCGGCCAACAGATTGGTAAAAGGTCCAGCCGGTAGGGTTTCCAAAACCCAACTACTGGCCGAAGCAAACCAAGCGTCAATGGCATCCATGGGATAACTACTCCAATCGTAAATGGTCTGGAAGATTAACAGCAAAACAGCAAAAAAGATCAGATACCCCCATACTTTATGGATGAGAATACGGTCTAACCGTGCCCTTAGGCTTCTATCTTTACTCTGATCGATCCGGAAACCTTGCTCCAAGGCTTGGTTGATCATTTGGTAGCGCAGGGCTGTTTCTTTATGCTGATACCGTTTTAATTCCGCTTTGGTGGCTATATCACGTGTGGCCTCCAACTGTTTTTTGGTAACCTCGGTAAAATTGACGTCTTGTGTGGTTACAAGCCATAATTTGTAAGCATCTTCATTCGGGAAACGCTTTTGCAAAGCTCCAATGAAGGATATAGACACACGGCTGATATCCAATAGTGGTTTGGTGGACAAAGACGGAATGTCGGTCAACAGATCCTTTAACTCATCGAGCCCTGTGCCTTTGCGGGCCGAACAAAGTACGATATGCGTATCCAAAGTTTTGGAAAGGGTATCGAGATCTAGACTGATTCCTTTCTTGTCCATACGATCGGCCATATTTATGACCAAGATAGTAGGTATGCCCAAATCCTTAATCTGGGAAAACAAGAGCAAATTTCGTTTTAGGTTCTCTACTTCGGCCACCACCACGGCTACATCGGGGTAATACTTCCCGTTTTTGTTCAGGAGTATCTCTACCGCAATACTTTCGTCTATAGAAGTGGTGTTAAGGCTGTAGGTACCAGGCAAATCGAGGATAGAAGCCGTATTGCCATTGGGTAGGGTACATGTCCCTATTTTTTTCTCGACCGTAATCCCCGGGTAATTCCCCACTTTTTGGTTTAAACCGGTAAGGGCATTGAAAACCGAGGTCTTCCCAGTATTAGGGTTTCCCAATAATGCTACTTGCAGTGCCTTTTTACTCATAGGGATGCATCTTCATTAGCCTCCAAGAGAATCTGTGCGGCCATATCGGTTCTAATGGCCATAAAAGTACCGTTCACCTTAAGATATAAAGGGTCTTGGAGCGGGGCTACTTGAAGGAGTTCCACTTCATTGCCGGGCAAACAGCCCATTTCCATCAACTTTAAAGGAAAATCCGGATTCTCGAACCCACTGATTATTCCTTTTTCCCCGTGTTTTAATTGTGCTACGCTTTTAACCAAGTTCTTATTTAGATTGGTTTTAAAGAGACAAATGTACAGCTAATTTGTCAAACCGTATTGGTTTTCGATATAAAATAAGGACTATTCCCCCGCCGCATTTTTATAGGATTCCTGCAGCACTCGTAGATCTTGCATCAGCAGTTCTATTTCCTCTGGTTTGGTACCGTCATAAAACCCACGGATCCGCCTTTTTTTATCGACTAGAATAAAGTTTTCAGTATGAATCATATCATAAGGCCCACCATCGCCATCTTCCAAGACGGCCAGGTACGAACGCCGCGCCAATTCGTAGATTTCCTTTTTGGGCCCGGTCACCAAGTTCCATTTGCTATCGTCTACCCCTTTTTCCAGGGCATATTTCTTCAATTGGGCCACTGAATCGATTTCTGGGGTTACGGAATGTGACAGCAATAAAACCTCCGGATCATTTTTAATACGCGCCTGAATATCGGCCATGTTTTTGGTCATGATCGGGCAGATCGTAGGGCAAGTGGTAAAGAAAAAATCGGCGATGTATATCTTATCGGCATAATCGTTATGGGTTACTGTTTTACCGTTTTGGTTGATTAAGGAAAAATCGCCTATATAATGGTACTTCTTAACGTGTTGTAAGCTATCATCGACCAACTCACTGTTTACCATGGCCGGATTGTAAATGGGGAGTTGTTTCTGCGGACTCAGTGCATCGTAAAACAACAAAATGATTATTACCGAGATTACACTTAACAGGATAAAGAAGAACTTGTATTTACCAAAAAAGGAACGCATGTACTGTTTTTATGCAAAAATAGGGTGTTTTTCGATGGCTAAAAAGTAAGAATGTGATGTAAAACAGATGAAGGGTTCGACTTTTATTGAAGACTTCAATAGACCATTTTGAGACTAAAAAGCAACCCGAGAAAAGAGTTACTTTTATTCCGACCTTGAAAAGTGTACTTTTGTCCGACTTTAATTTTTTGGAAATCCCTATGAATCCCATAGTTGTAAAAATCATACTCTTTATACTTAGCCTCTCTATTTTGATCGTTTTGCACGAATTCGGTCATTTTATTCCGGCCAAATTGTTCAAGACCCGGGTAGAAAAGTTCTTCTTATTCTTCGACGTTAAGTTTGCCCTGTTCAAGAAGAAAATCGGGGAAACCGAATACGGTATCGGTTGGTTGCCATTAGGAGGCTATGTAAAGATCTCTGGTATGATCGATGAGAGTATGGATACCGAGCAAATGGCCCAAGAGCCACAACCTTGGGAATTCCGTTCCAAACCGGCTTGGCAACGACTAATTATAATGACCGGGGGTGTCATCGTAAACTTTATCCTAGCCGCCATAATCTATATCGGGCTCATCTTTACCTATGGGGAATATACCTTACCCACTGATAAGATCAAAGATGGAGTTTGGGTAACCGACCCCGAGCTAGGTGCCGAATTGGGTATACGTACTGGCGATAAGATATTGGCCATAGACGGCAACCCCTTAGAGAATTTAGATCGCATCGGGGTAGAACTCATCAACGGGAATTCCATTACCATAGAAAGGGACGGCAAGCGCATCGAAAAAGATATGCCGGTAGATTTTATCTCGAAAATGATCGAAAAAGAAGACCGGGCCGCCTTTATATTCCCAAGAATGCCATTTTATATTGGGGGTATCCCAGAAAAATCGGCCAATTACAATAGCGGATTACAGGCCAAAGATCATGTAATTCGTATCGGGACACAAGAAATCACCTATTTCGATGAGGCCAAAGCTGCCTTGGAACAGTATAAAGGTCGGGCTACCGAAGTTGAAGTAATTCGTGAGGGCAAGCATGTTCAAATACCGGTTCAGGTTAGTGATACGGCTACCTTGGGCGTACAACGAGGACGGGTAGAACTTAAAGATCTGGATCGCTTAGGTTATATTGAGCTCAAACATACCGAGTATGGCTTTTTTGAGGCCATTCCGGCCGGCATCAAAAAAGGGGTAACCACCTTGGTCGATTACGTAAAGAATATGAAAAAGATATTCAACCCAGATACCGGGGCCTATAAAGGTGTTGGTGGGTTCGGTACTATTGCGAATATCTTTCCCGACACCTTCGACTGGGAGGCCTTTTGGGATCGTACCGCTTTACTGTCGGTTATTCTAGGTTTTATGAATATACTACCTATACCAGCCTTAGATGGCGGCCATGTTATGTTCTTGTTATACGAAATGGTAACCGGACGTAAACCTAGCGACAAATTTTTAGAATATGCGACCTTGGTAGGTTTCGTATTGCTAATCGCCTTATTACTATTCGCTAACGGAAACGATGTGTATAAATGGCTATTCAAATAAGGGCCTAACCATTAAAATAAAGGCGAGAAAAAAACACAAATTATTTGTGCTAGATAGAAAAAGATTTATATTTGCACCCGCCTAAGCAAATAAAGTGAAGGCGATTTACTGAAATTCCTCCTTAGCTCAGTTGGTTAGAGCATCTGACTGTTAATCAGAGGGTCCTTGGTTCGAGCCCAAGAGGAGGAGCAAAGCGAGTCAAAAAGCTGCACGGTAGGTGCGGCTTTTTTGCATTTATGCCTTGGGCGAGAAGTTTATACCGCATTTGGCGGTAAGCCCAAGAGGAGGAGCAAAGCGAGTCAAAAAGCTGCACGGTAGGTGTGGCTTTTTTGCGTTTATACCACGATTTCCTTTCCCTACCGTAACATAATATGGGTTGTTGCGTCTTGTTCGTACAAAACGGTTAATTGTAAACCCTAGAAATCTTAAGGAAGCCCTAAAAATGGCCTAAGGAAATGATAAGAATTCTTTGGCATCGTATTTGAAAGGCTACTTTGCATCAACAAAACGAACAACACCAACATGAAACATTCCGGTCTCATCCTACCGATCCTATTCACCTTATTTTCTTCGTTCATTACGGCGCAAACTACAATTTCGGCACGTCTGGTAGATTCCCTAAGTAAACGCCCTATTCCCTATGCTACCATTCAAACTGCCCATAAAAAAGGGGTAATCAGTAATGGGGAAGGGTTCTTCATTCTACAATTGAACGATACTGCCCAAATCGATTCCCTGTATATTTCCTGCATAGGTTATGGTTCCATTGCAAAACCCTTGATTCAGTTTCAAGACAGTATCATTTATCTTACCGAGAGTGCCATTGAATTGGATCAGGTAGTGGTATCGAACAAGAACCTGACCGTAGAGGAAATTCTGCAGCGGGTTAAAGACAGTTTGCCCAAATTGTACGATACCGGCTTAAGCAAAAAAAGACTGTTTTACCGAGACGCCTACCTACAACAGATAACCAAGGCCAACTACGATTTAAAAAAATCGACCATACCCGAGTTCAACAAAGCTTTTATAGACAGTCTGTTCGGATCTATACCCAAAAAACACGATTATTATACCGAAATCTTGTGTGATCTAAGTAGCAACCTCAATGGATCCGACCAAAAAATAGCTTTGATCAAAGCTTCTGAACTATATGATAAAACAGCCGAAATCGGTGTTGCTGCCCTAGAGGAAAAATTCAATACGGTTATTAAAAAACGAGTAAAACCCGATTCGTACTTTAAGATCAAATCGGGCATTTTCGGTACTAAAGTTGAAGGCGATGAACTTTTTGAAACAGAAGAAGAAAAGGCCGAATCGGAAATGCTGAAGGAAGAACTCGAGAAAAAGAAAAAAGAAGAAAAGGAGCGTAAAGCCAATTTCGCCAAATATCGCAGAAGACAATTGGGCGATATCTACAGTGGTCTCCTGGTTGGTGAAGAACCCCGATTGAACATTTTGGAAAAATCGAACCGTTACGAGTTTGTTCTCGATAACTTTACCTTCCTTGGCCTAGACCCTGTTTACGTTATTAGTTTTAGTCCAAAACGATCAGAAGATTATAAAGGCAAACTATATGTTAGTGCCGACGATTTCGGTATCCTACGTTTCGACTATGAAAATGTAAAATCGTTGCGATCAATAAAACTACTAGGCTTTTCCTATAAGGAGAATATAGACCGGGGTACGGTCTTTTTTCAGAAAGGTTACCAAGGTAAATATCAGTTGAAGTATTACGAAAGGGAAAGTGGTATGCTTACCGGTATCAAACGTCCTTTAAAGATTATTGAAAAGAACAAGCACGTAAAAGGGCGGAGAAAGCAAAACGAACTTTCGATGAAAATCGATTTTGCCCTAACAGGTTTCAACAAATATGAAGTTGTCGTATTTGATGCCCAACCCCTGGCCCAATCGGAATTCGATGGTATTACAGAAGATAATTCCGTGTTACCCACCTATATGCCCGCCTATGACCCCGAGTTTTGGAAAGGCTATAATATTATGGAGCCCAATCAGGCCATTCGAGAATTCAAAGCCCAGGAGGCGGAGTAAAGGCCTCACCCCCCATCTCTCCCATGCCTATCCCGCCAAATGGCGGGAGGAGATGGGTTTTGGCTATTTTACTAACCTTGAGAATAATCGACCTCCTAAATCATAAACCTATATACCAAAAGACCCCAGCCTAGCACCATAAGTAGGCCGCCCAGTGGGGTAATCGGGCCTAAGAATCGCCATTTATTGCCCTTGGCCCCGCTAAGGCATAAACCATATATACTGAACGAAAACAAAAGGGTCCCGAAAAGCAGACAATACACGATTCCTTTTTCCAAACCCGAGGAAAAGTGAAATAAATTACCTAAAACCACTAGGGTTATCGCATGGTACATCTGATACTTTACCCCAGTCTCAAAGCTTTGTTGCTGATCTACTGTAAAAATCTTTTTAAGCGCATGGGCGCCAAAAGCACCAAAAATTATGGCCAAAAGGCCTAAAAAGGCACCAATGGCAGCGGTAAACTCCGTCATTTTCTATTTCGTTTTTAAGCTATGGTAAAGGTTTTTAATAATGCCATCGGCCAGACCGATTTTGGGCACGTGTATTTTCTTGGCGCCGCTCCATTTGGCAGCCGATAGAAAAATACGTGTGGCCGGAATAATAACATCGGCCCTATCGGGATTCAAACCCAAAATTTTGATTCGGTCTTTATAGCCCATACTTTTCAAAAATTGGTATTGGGCATTGAGCCATAAGATGGATAAGGGTTGTCCCACTTTTCTGCCCGACATCTTATGTAGTTTATTGATGTTGCCCCCAGAACCGATTATAGATAGCTTACTTAAATCGGCGGTTTGGGTTTTAATCCACGTTTCTACCTCTTTCCATAAAGTTTTATCGACCTTATCTCGTAACAGACGAACCGTACCTATTTTAAACGATCGACTTACTAAAAGACGGCCTTGGGAAAAAATGGTGAATTCGGTACTGCCGCCCCCCACATCGACATACAAATACGATTTGTCGCGCTCAATGAGCTCATGTAGATCGGTAGCGGCGATTATCTGTGCCTCTTCCTTACCGTCGATAATTTCAATCGCCACGCCCGTTTCCGCTTTAACCAAACCACAAACCCCCCTACCATTTTCAGCTTCCCGCATGGCAGAGGTGGCACAAGCCCGATAATGATCTACCCCATGTACCTTCATTAATAAAGTAAAGGCTTTCATGGCATCGCACAATCTAAGCTGGTTCTCCTTACTAATAGGGCCCTGGTCGAACACATCCTTTCCTAAACGAATGGGAACGCGAACCAAAGCGCTTTTTTTAAAAACAGGGTCCTCGTCCGTTTCAATAATATTATAGACCAACAAACGTACCGCGTTAGAACCGATATCAATGGCCGCCAATTTATATAGCTCGTTGTGTAACATAGTCTTTCGTGAAAAACAAAAATACCATATAAAATAGGATAAGGCATCAGTAATCAAATCGCTCCCTAAACCTACTAGAATATTAGCCCTTTACTACTTAATTGTAATCTCATTCTTTCTTTTTGTGCTGTTTTGTAGCCACTGCTTGTAATCTTCAAAGAAAAAACTACTATTTACATGGTAATTCAACGGTAATTGGTATAATAATTCCGAAATTATTCCCGTTTTCATACAGAACCGAATGTTACTATATTGCTATAGATGTACAGTGAAATATTTCTAGTAGATGATGAAGAGCTAGTAAATACCATTAATAAATTCCAGTTAAAACGCTTAGGGTTCGATAAGGAGGTAACCTCCTATATCAATCCGGAGCAAGCTTGGGAAGCATTAAGGTCTAAACAAGATACACATCAAAAAATCTTGATCCTGCTCGATATAAACATGCCTGAAATGAGCGGGTTCGAATTCTTGGATCTGGTAGTTCGTCATGAATTCCCGGAATCCCTGGAGGTGGTCATCGTTACCTCTTCCGAATCACAATCGGACCGGGATCGCGCTTTGACCTATAAAAGGTATGTTAAGGATTTTATCCCAAAACCTCTCTCTTTCGAAAGATTGCGAGATTTTATGGTCCATAATAATGGATAAAATAATCCATTATCACCGAAAGTTTCATGTACTTGCTGGGCCGTAATTGTATTTAAATATTAAGAACCAACAGAAAACTGATTTACCAACCCTATGTCTAAAACCCAACCAACACGAATAACTGACAAAAAGTTCGCCCCTACCCAACCAAGGGCCATGCTCGAAGCCCTGATGGAGGGGACCAAACATGCCATTTGGTACCTCGATACTGATTATCGGTTTCTAGAAGGAAATACTGCCTTTATAGACCTTTACCTAAACTGTTTCGGTCAATTACCCGAAAAAGGTACCGCCCTCTATTGCGAAGCCTGGGAACAGTTTCCGCAACTAGGTTGTTTTGAAGACTATGAAAACGTTTTTAATGGAAATGGCGCAACAAGAAGCAAAACCGTAAAATTAGTAGCGACTGGCACCATCTATAAACTGGAGTTTCTTCCTATTACCGATACCAACCCTACTCAAGTACATGGGGTTTGTGTACAATTGAAAGATATTACCGCCCGTATTCGCTCTCGCCAAGAGCTGGAAGAATCGAAAACACAATTGCTGGAAGCCCAGGAGATCGGTGGCATAGGTAATTGGAACTGGGATATGGAAAACAACGAGATCAATTGGTCGGATCCCCTCTTCAATATTTTCGGATTGCATCCGAACGAATTTGATGGCAGCTATGAATCCCTTGTACGCTACATACACCCCGAAGAAAAAGAGGCTTTTCATGACGATATTAGACGTAGTATCCGTGAAAAATCGGATCATGACATTGTCTTAAGGATACTCACCCATAGTGGGGAGACTAAATACGTACACCAAAAAGGTAAGGCCTTTTATGACGATAATGGTTGGGCCTACCGAATGGCCGGCACCACACAAGATGTAACTCAGACGGTATTGGCCAATCAAAAAATAGCCCTTCAGAATAAAGAATTACAGCATTTCGTTCATGTGGTTTCGCATAACCTACGAAGTCCGATTTCCAATATTTTAATGCTACCCCAAGTTTATGTTCGGGGTAAACATCCGGCCAACGATGCCATAGTAGATCAAATGATCTATATGACCAAACGGTTGGACCAAACCATAAAAGATCTTAACCACACCCTAGAACTAAAAAAGGTGAACAAAGCCGATTTTAGGATGGTTAGCCTTCATAAGGTAATGCTCGAGGTTAAAAAACTATTGGACGACGATCTTAGAAAACACAAGGTACAACTGAGTACCGATTTTTCCTTGGCTTCGGATATACCTTGTTATCAAGGCTATATGTTGAATATTCTTTACAATTTGATCTTAAACGGTATTCGTTACAAGCAATTTGGAAAAAACCCGAAAATACATGTGAGTTCGGACAAACGGGATGGGAAACGTATCGTTCGGGTAAGAGATAATGGTATTGGTATAGAGCTAACCCCAGAAAGACGTAAAAAAATCTTTGAAATGTATGGTAAGCTCAGTGGCAAGACCAAAGGCAAAGGACTAGGGCTGTATTTGGTAAAGGCCCAAGTAGAGGCCCTAGAGGGCACTATAAATGTAAACAGTATACCCGGCAAAGGCACCACCTTTACCATGGAATTCAATGCTTTATAAGTTTAATTAACCGACTGTGGTAAACGAAGCTGAATAGTCTCAAACAATGCTTGGGTATCCAAACTGTCTCGATAATTTACGAATAAGCGTAGACTATCTTGATACACTAATTTTACTTTCGGACCCTCGGCCCGATCGAGAAATACATAAACGGTGGTACTATCTTCTAGGTTTTGATACACACCTTTTTCGCGGCCACGAACCGTAAACCCATGTTTTCGTTGCTTTCGGGGTAAACTATCGACCAAAACCACTGAATCGAGTTCAGTAAAGGCTATGGAATTTCGATAAAAACCCGAAGTCACCTTAAATTGATCGCGCTCTATCTGTATCCAGTTTTTGGTATGCGACAACAGGGCGGCACCACATAGTAGTACGGCCAATATCACCATAATCCATAAATACTTGCGCGGTTTTCTATAGGGTCTCATGCCTAATCTAACGTTTACGCCGGTGCTTTGTTGTAAGCTTATTCCTTTTCTTGCTCTGGGTATTTCTTAAACCAAGCCACGGTATGGGCAATTTTTGAAATCAGATTACTCGGTTTACGTGCAATACCATGGCTGGCCCCAGGTATCTCTACCAACACCGTTTCTACCTTGCGTAATTTCAAGGCATGGTACAATTGCTTGGCTTCGGACGGTGGGGTGCGCAGATCGTTCATACCCACCATGACCATGGTCGGGGTATTCACATTGCCTACCAGGCTAATAGGAGAGAATTTCCAGTAATTCTCGACATTTTCCCAAGGCTGGCCCGGATAACGGGTGTTGGCATAGTAGAAATAATTGTCGGCCACTAGGGTTTTCGAGATCCAATTCATTACAGGTTTGGCTACTACGGCCGATTCAAAACGGTCGTTTTTACCTATGATCCAAGCCGTCATAATTCCCCCGGCACTACCTCCGGTTACATACAATTTATCTTCATGGGCGATCCCTTTTTCGATACAATGATCCACCCCATCCATTACATCGTTATAATCTTCGCCAGGGTAATTGTTGTATAGTAGATTGGCGAACTCCTCACCATAAGAAGTACTCCCCCTGGGATTAGGATAGAATACAATAAAGCCTTCGGTAGCATAGAGTTGCATTTCGGCAGAAAAACGGTCGCCATAGTTCAAAATGGGGCCACCATGGTTTTCTACCATAAACGGATATTTTTTGGTAGCATCGTAATTTGGCGGATATACCACCCACCCTTGTATTTTACGCTGATCTACGGATGAGGTATACCAAATTTCCTCAACCTTACCCAAGTTTCGTTGATCTAACAGCCCCTGGTTTAGGTTCGTAATCTTTTGGGAACGTTTCGTTTTTACATTTCGAATGGCCAATTCGGCCGGAAACTCCGGACGGCTCATATTATAGGCCAAGCTGCCGTTATCCGCCACACTAAAAGAGCCCCCGGCATAGGGCCTACCGATAGAGGTGCCCCCCATACTATGGGCCATTTCGGTCAATTTACCATCCAAAGAAAGATACCCAATCTTGGAATTCCCGTTTTGATCATAGGCTACATAAAGCCCTTTCCCTTTGGAATCCCAACGTACATTGTAAAAACTAAGATCCAAATCGGACCCTATGGTTTTTTTGTTGTTCCCGTCACTATCCATAAGTTGGAGCTGGGTTAGCTGATAGGTATGCTTTTCTTTGATACCATACCCTAAATAGGCCACTTTGGATCCGTCAGGCGATACCAGTGGTGAATGGTCGGGGCCGTGCCTATCGGTAAGTTGGTCAATCGTCCCATCGGAAACGGATACCGTATAGATGTCGCTATTCCTAAAATCGTATTCCCAATCGGCCTTTCGGTTGGCCGAGAAGTAGATTCTTTGTCCATCGGGAGACCATGAAAGTTGTCCCCTATGATGAAAATCGCCTGAACTGATCTGGCGGGCCACCCCACCCGCAGCCGGAATGGTAAAAATATGGTTAAAGCCAGCTTTGATATAGCCACGGCCATCGGCCTCGTGGTACAATCGGTCGGTTATCCGAGCCGGTTCGGCCCATTTGGCCCCTTTGGGTTTGGCTGGCATTTTCGCAATAACCGGTGCCTTGGCCGGTACGTTCATGGAAAAAGCCAAGCTAGCGCCGTCTGGCGACCAAACCAATGAAGAAGGGCTGCCATTTAGTTGTGAAATACGGGCCGTTTTGCCACTGTCTTTCCAATATATGAACAGCTCGGCACCCTGATCGGTACCTGAGACAAAAGCCAAGCGATCGCCTTGGGGCGACCAACGGGGCGAAGATTCGCTTCCGGTCCTATGGGTCAGTTTTTGATGTTGGGTGCCATCGGTTTTGATCATCCAAAGATCGCCTTGGGATCTGTCTTTCAACTTATCAAAGCCCATGCGCCTATATACAACCCATTGGCCATCTGGTGAAATCTGTGGGTCCGAGACATATTGTAACCCATACACATCGAGATAAGAAAAGGCCGGTTTATCGGTCTGTGCGCTGAGCAATCCCAGCATACCGAAGAGCATAAATCGCAAAAGGAAAATCCGCATAACAAGAAAGTTTAGGGCAAATCGAAACAGGTAACCATGCCCAAATGAACAAGGCCTAAACTTACGATTTCAAGGGGAGTTGGGCAATGGGAACAGGTAACTATTTCATATGATACCTAAAACCGAACATTATACTATTTGAATTATAGCCTTCTAGGGTATACAGTTCTAATTCAGCTATTAGCTCGCCAAAAGGAACAATACGGTACCTAAGGTTACCTATATAGCTTTCGAAAGCCTCTTCATCGACTTCCCAATAATGGGCAGCTTGCAGACTAAATTGTATTTTATCGGTATCGTTCCCCATTCGGATAAGACCACCCACCCCGGCATACAAACGTTGATCATCCATCCAATAGGGAAACCCACCTCTGCGGTTTAGAGTACCCCAACCCACAGCTGCTTCCGCTAAAGGACCCGCAAAGAAATCCGATTTATCCCAAAATGAATATTCCCACCGGCTTACACCTAGAAAATCGAATTCAGCATCTGTATAGTAATTGGCTTCCCAAGAAAACACATAACGAAAATGCTTTCCGAAAGAAAATTCGTTTCCATTTTGAAGTTGTAATTGATAGAGATCCAAGGTATATCCAGGACCAGTTTTAACCGGATACCAATCCGCTTGAAAAGACCCAAAGTATTTTTCTTGGTTTATATCCAACGAAGCACCAAGTTGGTAATATAGATTATCGCGATCATCTTTTTCTATCCTCCCTTTGTACCTTACCACCTTTTTGGGATTTGATAAAGCTTCAAAGCCGTATTCAATACCCCATAAACTTCTTTTTTCATTTCCTAAGTTTGGCATTGACCCATTTACGGTATCATTAATAGGATCATTGGTAATATTTACGGGAAACAATTGGGAGTTGGTGGTTTTAACTTGATGGATATTACGTTTTGAACCATACCAAGAATATGACAACCCATACTCAGTAAGAATATTGGTTTCCCTATCGTTCAGTAAGGTATATTCACCTAACATATCATTACCTCTAGCCCAACGCAACTCTTGCTCCAATCTATCCTTGTCTTTTTTTGAAAGCAGATCGGGATATGTATCAAGGAATAATTTCTTTTTGGCTAGTGTTTCATTTGCCAGCTCCTTACCATAGGCCCTTCTTAACTCAAGTTTTGCCTTACCTGGTGGTAAAGGTTTGGCTACTGAAGCCGACTCGAACAACAAGCCTTTGTAAGATAACAATTGTGCCATATAAGCCCTTGCCTTGTTATCGTTAGGTGCTATTTTCATATGTCTGCTATAATACAGGCGCATACGATTGTATTCCCCCATTTCATATAGCCAAGATAACTTTGATGTGATAGGAAAATCAAGGGCACAGTCTGCCCATTCCAAAGCCTGGGTGAATTGTTTGTAATCGGCATACAAATAGGCAATATCAGAAGCCAATTTTTTTAGATCGGTTCTACAACTGGGTACAGTTACCAACTTGGTCATAGCCTTTTCCCGGTCAGTAGACATTAAATATTCGAGATAAAAAGGAAAATTCCTGGCCTCAATCCCCTCGAAATCACCAATTCTCAAATGCCATTCATCTATGGTGGCCTGGTCAATAGTTGCGCATCGGGCCCATTTTAAAGCATCGTAAATATGATCGGATTCGGCCAACACCCATGCCAAATCATTCGATAGGGTTGCATATCGTTGGTTACAAGGTTCCAGTGTTCGTATGGTTTCCAAATAACCTGGTACCCGGTAGTGCAGTATATGCTCTACATAGGCCAAGCCATAAGCATCCTCAGAAGTAAGGTCCACCAACTTTTTTAAAACCTGGGCAATTCTATTCTTGTTTCCTTCGGTATTAAAATCTGCTAGATAACGTTTTAATAATTCCGAATCTTCCGTATCCCAATCCATGGCCCTGACCAGCCAAAGTTCTTGTGTGGCATTATCTAAGAATCCGTAGTTATCGCCTAAAAACATGGCAACTTTTGTCAGTTCTAAAGAAGGGTATTCGGAATAATACTTATCCAAGGTATCCCAGAGCCTGTCAGGACGGTCGTCCCAACTTAACCATGTGGCATAATCAGCCCATTGTTGCTGCGTAAACCAAGTGCCCTTGTTCACGGCTTCTTCAAATATCCAAATGGCCGCGGGAACATCACCTTGATCGATTAGATCGTTCAGTTGGTCCAAAATAGGTTTCAGGGCCGCCCTTTCAGCATAAAAGTCGGTTTTTGAAGACTGTAATTCACTAATCAATACCTGATTACCCTTGTCGTTCGCCAAGCCGTTTATATTTGGAATAAAAATGGAAGGCCCCCTTGACTTGATGGTATACAAATGACCGTCTGAAAATTCACGCTTATCAAAAGCCAACCCCTTGTCAGTCAAATTTTTCTCGACTATTTTTTGTTGGGATTTAGGAAGGTAGCAAAACCAAAAATTACCGCTTCCGTTTGGTGCAGGCGAATCACCGGTTACCCCATATTCCTTAGGCCCCTCTAGATGAACATAGTCTGAATAACGCCAATCGCTAACTTTTTCCGATGCTTCTGTTGCCGCAAGGAATCGGGACATGGGATGTAATGATTTAAACTCGGCCATGTCTGCCTTAAATCTATCAAAAAGACCTACTTCCCCATTATGGGATTCCCATTTTAAGCCATACTTATTGCGAAACTCAAAATGACCTTGGGTTCCGGCAATCGCTCCTTCAGGTATTTGGAAAACATCGTCGGGATGTACGAAATGGGTCCAAATTCCGGTATACAAATACATAGATTCAACGGCCCACCAATCGTCAGGTTCAAGAAAGAAGCCACTACTGATACGGGGATAACCAAAAAACCAATTCACATAGGGGTCAGGGTCAAATTCACGATTACCTCCCACCTCTTGCTCCCCAAAATAGGTGCTTTGGATATATTTGATCGATGGCATGGCCTTATGTAATTGTACCAAACCAATGCTATCTATATAGTTTGATGGTGGCACATAGGATATTGGCATATTACCGAAGCCCGACAATTTCCATTTTTTTGAGGCCGCCTCCAAACCGGTTTTCATATATTCGGCCCTTTTCCAGTCACTTTGCAACAAAGAAACATGGTTATAGCCATGCAATGCCATTTCATGACCACTGTTTATAACATCTTGCCCCATTTGGGTGCTTTTCGAAATCAGCTTACCCCCATTATCCGTAGTTAAATTATTATCCCATTCGTTAAAAGTAAATGGTGGTGTAATATGCGTGTTATAGTCAAAAGCGACATAGGCCGAATAGGTTATATCTTCTTTTTGGGCGTAGGCTTTCATGCCAGGCCACCAAACTTTTTGTACATATTCTTCATTTGACAAACCCATTTCAGACTTTATAGGCTCTTGCATGATATCATAAAGGGGTGACGGAAAATCGTCCAAGAATATCGTTGAAACGTTGGCTACGGAATAAGGCACCCCATCCAAGCCTTGGAGTACCATACTGAATAGCAAGCCCCGATAAGATTTCTCAAAAACAGCCTGCGAATTCCAGAGTACTACCTTACCACGACCCAATTGTCTTTGGATTATGAGCGGATATTCCACTTCGGATTCTGCCGTTGCCATTACCTGATTGGTTTGCTCAAAATTAGAGATACCCAACCCATTATGGGCAACTTTATCCAATGACGCACGAAATCCGTTTCTTCCTGGAAATAAAGCCGATTTAAATCGAATGCCAAAAGCCACACTATCCCTACTGAAGTCACTTTCCGGTCGCATTCCTGTAATAAACATAGCCCTGGGATCGGTTTGGGCCTTCGTTACCACAAGGGTACCACCCCTACCGACGAAGGCCGTCAAGGAATCTATGGCATTATCGGTCAGGTCTGAGAAATCGCTTAGACAGACCACCCTACTGTTGGAACCGATACTACCATTCGAATTAAAAACTGCTTTATTCAGAATGCCAAATGGTAGTTTGGTATAGTCAGCAACCTTCTCCAGTTGCTTGGATTCTTTATAGTCTACAGCATTCGACGGATCTTGGATATACTGAATTATTGCGGGGGAGTTCCCTATTTTCGGAGGACTGAACGGTGAGCTGAAATTATAAAGGTCTTTCTGGCAAGCTGCCAAAAAAACACCGAGCAAAACCCCTATACCTAAGTTTCTTATTTGAATTACCATGCGCTACAGGTTAAAAATTAGGGCATTCAAATCACTGGAGTCTTCTTTATTCACTATCTCGTAAACCTGTAAATTCTCATCTTCAAAAAACGTTTCAATATGTCTTCCCTTTTTTCGTAAATTACGAAGTAGCTCCCCTATTCCCTCCCTAACTTCCGGAGGGGTGACCAAACCATATTCCGAGATACTCGCATCCGGTTTGGAAACAAAGACAAAAATACTGGGAGGTAATGCCGATTTAGGGTGGGCACGTAGATAATTTTTGTCATCCTTTATGGCTTGATACAAGGCATCCCGTTTCGGATAAGTATCCAAAAACTCGGCATAACCCATATAATGGTGTGATCCTTTGGCCAAGGTTAAACCGTAACCCTGATTTACAACACCATAGGAATAGGGCAAATTTCCCATTGACAAGGTACCGTAGGCTTTCAGTAACTCTTTTTTAAGCGGCTCTTTCTCTTTTAAAGAATACTCCGTACTTCCATTAAAAAGTAGTACACCAACCAAAATTAGGGACAATAAAGAAAGCCTTAGACTTTTTTTGTAACTGGAAAGCGGGGCGAAAACAATTTCCAAACAACTTCCTAAAACACGCAAAAACAATACCAACTGTAATACCAAGAACCAAGGTAGGCACTGCATTAAAATATCATTGTCGAACCAAGGCCAATCGATGTTTCTAAGCATTAATAAAATGGCAGTAAACAACATAAAGGCCAAAATCGCCCCCCATTTTCCCTTATCCCGGAAAAACAGAGGCAAGAGCAGCAATATGCCCAACCAGCCCATCCAATCGTAATATAGTAACAATTCGTCCAAGGTTACCGCCAACTGGGGAAAATAGGTATAGGTGTTCACTTGTATCAAATTGGTAAGTAAAAAGTCTAAAAAGACATAACCTTTGAACCAACTCATAAATCCATATAAAACCACTACCGATACGAGCCCTAAAGCATATGCCTTTGTTATTCTACCAAGCCGCTCTATGGGTGTTACCCTAATGATCGCCAATAACAACAAAAACAGGGGCATTATTATAAAGCCGATGAAAATACTTGTGGCGCAAATAGCGATCCCAACGGGCAATACAAAACCAAAAAGTGAAACCCCTTTAGGTAAAACCGTCGGTTTCCCAGCACTGAAATACATTAGTGGTATAGCCATGATCAATGCTAAAAACTCGGGATTATGTTTGTGCAACAAATTGATATTTAAGGGCAAAAAGCCATAACCAATGGCAAAAAGTCCGACGGCAAATAATGGTAAAACTAATTTTGACCCACTAAGTTTTCCTATTAACCAATACAACATTAAAACCAATCCTACATGCTCCAATAGACCAAAGGAACTCAATGCCACCTCTTGACTGATTCCCGTAATTTTCGCGTAAAAGTCTATTAGAATAGGTTCGCCCCTTACAAAAAGATCGTTTGCCACAAAAATGCCCTGATCAATGGATTTTACCCTTTCTAAGTCTTTAAGCCACAGGCCCGAAAGGGTATATAGGTCATACTTTAAGAACAAATAGCGAGATAGAAAGGTTAGCGCACCAACTAAGGCCAATACCAATACAATATAATTCTTAGACGCCTTCCAAAAAGGTTTCCGTTCTTCCCATAATTTTTCCTTACCCGGCTTTTTTTCAATGAAATCGAAAAAGGCCACCAAAAAAGGCATTTTTTTCCGGCTTAACCTGCGGTTTAGGTTCTTATAATTCTTAAGATCCAAATACTTGAGGCCTAGAAAAACCATAAACAAAAAAAATATGGTAAACAAATCGTAAGCCTTTAAGAATACCAAACAAAACAGTACAACTATCAAAATAGACATATACCTTGACAAATTGACAAAAGCCCAATCTAGATCGGTTTGTACCAATGGTTTCTTGGTAACCCAACGATAGAGAATAAAAAAACCAATGCCCAATACCGCCAATCGAAATGGGCCTAAAAGCATTCCATTTATGTTGGGTATACTCAATTCCATTATTCAAACTTGGGATTTTGGTTCAGATCGATATTGGCAACGAAAACATTGAAGTCCTTAGGTATGATTCTTTCGACCATAGTTTTAACCCTTGCACTTTGGGTGTATTCGACTATATAAATCTCTTTTTTGAATTTCTTTTTCACGGCCTTAAGTCTCTTGATTTGCTTTATCGCTTGCTCTTTAGAGGCCAATTCGTAAGTGCCCTTTTGAAAATCGAAAGCCGTAACAACCGATTCGACAAGGACCCCGCGGGTCAAAGGGCCAAAGAATTCCATGTTCCATAAGCCTCCATTCTGCAGCAATATAATGTCGTTTTTCAACTGGGTAGTGGCCCGAATCAAATCGAACAAACCCGACTGGATCCGAAACAACGGGCCCCATTGTGAAGCATTGTCCAGAGTATCGAGAAACAGTCCGTCAAACCCCTTGGCCAATACTGAATGAAAATATTGCAACAGTACGGAACGGCATTCTTCCATGGAAACATCGAGATAGTGACTATCCCAATTATCATTGGCACCTAACACAAAGTCAGAAACCTCCTCATAATAAGGAGCTTCTAAGTTAACCTCTGTACAACTCACATAGCCAATGACCTTTTCGTTATTCTTTTTGAAAAGCGCGATTTCTTCTTCTTTGTAGTGGCCTGGCTCTAAAATCACCATATCAAAACCTTGAATATGTTCAGGAGCCACCCTCCCGTAACATACGAACAGACTTTCTTGCGCCTTGGCCTGTAGTCCCAAGCAGAGCGGCATACAAAAAATAAGACTTTTAATACGCCGCATAATAATGATAATCCAATTCTTTAAAGAAGGCCAACACTTGTCTACAACTTAACACACCGAAGGTTAAAGCCCCCAATAACATGCCTATGGCACTGTACTCATACGACACCCATCTACTTAAAGCAAATCCAATTGTAAAATTTGTTGCAAAGCCCACCAATAGGCTAGTTAATGCGGGCTTTGGCTTATTCAAGGTGAATAAATACAATGAATTTAACATACCCCAGCTCAAGAACAAATACCCGATCACACCTATTAAACAGACTTTTAAACTTAAAGATTCCAAGGGTTCATCGAAACGCGATGTATACCCCATAGGGCTAGTTGCTACCCAATATATAAATGAGGCGGCAGCGACGGCCGAAACCACCAAAAGCCCCATATGCTTTAAGTACATTTGATGAAAAGCTTTATTGAATACGGCAACATCCAAGTAGCCCGTGTTTTTTTGCCTTATATCCATAAACTTACTAAAGGCGGCAATCGAAAATTCCATTACGCCTGCCAGAAGGAAAAACATCAGAATCGCCAAATCCATACCGATCTCATAGTCTTTCTCATAGAGCAGCATGAAACGATGGGTAATTCCCGTATTTGCGGTCCATGCCAAAATCCGATCAAGGAAGATAAAGGCATAGATACCCATTCCATAAAAGAAATAGGGATAATTTCTGTAAATGACCACTAATTTTTTGGGTTTTATATTTGGTTTTTCCAAGGCCTTTTTTTTCTTGAAAAGCCAGTACAGCAGTGTTTTAGAAACTACTATCGCCAATAAAATGCCTGTCCAGTGACTTAGGTAGACCCACACCCCCGCGGCATGTAAGCCCAAGGCGCATAAAGTGGCAATGATAACCGCCAATGAGATTCCCCAGCGTTGTTTCATGGTGTGGAACGGGGCCATAACTAATAATAAAAGGCCTATAAGAAAGGTATACACCACAACAACACATAAAAATGCGAATGGGTAAAGATTGAACAGAAAATTGATTAAAAATAAGACCACGAACATTCGAAGCATTCCTGAAACCCCTGAATATGTAATCTTGTCAACAACAAGTTTAGCTTTAGCATATTCGGCATGATCCCAATAAAAAGAGGCCTGCCTTCCCATAACCTGGACATAGCCCCCAGAGAAAACCAACCCTAAAATAACGCCTAACACTACTGCAGTTGACTGGATAATATTAAAACCCAAAAAAGTCCATAAGGAATAGCCAAACAATACAATCGCAGCGATTTGGATAAAAACCGGAAGGATGTGAAATAGGCCAAGCGGATAGTACTTACCCAAAATCTTGGCTTTGGTAATCAAGTAATCAGAGACCGGGATTTCATTTTGGTCGGTTTTTTTTACCCGCTCTTTTTCATTCAGTAAAACATTACCACCACGCTTTTCCTTTAGATCGGCATATATGCTACGTGCCAAATCGGTTAATGAAACGAAACCATAATCGCTAAAAACATCCTTATCCCTGATACCAAATGATTCGAGGCAAGCCACGACTTCAATGAAATTTACCGGATCCCCGATCTTATCAATAACATCTTGGGTAAGTGTTCTTACTTTTAAATGAAAATCCCCCATATTAAACGAATACCTCTTCTTGATTTAATTGGGGAATAACCCTTTCATGTTTTTCAGTATTAAGTTCGGCGTATAAGGACTCGAAATCGGAAATAAATTTATCGATAGTAAAAAAGGCCATCACTTTCTTTCTGGCCGATTCCCCCATTGACAAACGGATGGAATCGTTTTGCAATAAATGAACCACGGCTTTTGCGATTTCTTTGACATCCTTGGGCTTACAAACCACCCCACAACTAGGATCAATGGCTTCGGTTACCCCACCTACATCAGTGGAGACTACCGGTATACCACAACTCATGGATTCTATTACCGTGTATGGAAAACCTTCGGAAATGGAGGTTAATATAGAGAGGTCTCCTTCCAAATAGATTTTTTCCGGTCTGTTATGAAATCCGGCCAATACAAAATGATCTTCCAATCCAAGTTCCCGTATTAGGGATTCACATCTTTCGGTATATTCAGGTACCGCATCTTTATTACCGTAAACCAAGAAACGTACATCCGGTATTTTTTTACGTACCTCGTTACAAGTACGAATCATGGTTAAGATATCCTTTAACTCAAAAATTCGAGCAGCAGCGACTACAGTAGGCCTGGTACCGGTCCTTTGTTTTTTAGTGGGCTCGAATAATTTGGGATCTACCCCATTGTAAACTACCCTTATCCGATCTTTCTTTGCACCGTACAAAATTTCCCATCCCCGATTAAACTTACTTACCGTACTTATCAGATCTGAATGATAATACACCAAACGGGTTACCGCTTCAGAAAAATGAATTAGAAAACGCTTTAGGAAAAAAGAATAATCGGAAGTACCGATGGCAATCAAACGCTCACGAATGAACACCCCATGTTCTGTAAGCAGAATTGGAGTCCCAAACTTGTATTTTTGGGAAATGGCCGGTAATCCGGCGAAGCCTGCCATGGTTAAATGACTAAGATCGTATTTGGGAACCTCAATGGCCAAAGGCAATAAAAACCTGTACATCCATCGCATGGCCGTTGTCAAGTCTTCCAAGTTGGCCCTGCCCTCGCTGGGATCAGGATATAAATCAAAAACAACCTCCTTAAACGCCTTCCAAACCGATTGACTGGTCATGGTTTTTTTATAATCGAAACGTTGCCAAAAACGCCACATTCCCTTTAGCGCCTTGTCCAATTTCTTTGCAGATGGCTTTTCCTTGTATTGAAATTTGACAAACTTTTTAAAATAGGGAACAAACAACCTACGAATAGCTTCCTCGCTACTTCTTTCCCTTTTAAGTACAATTTGAGTATAGGGGATGTCATAATCGAGACAATCCATGGGTTCCTCCGGAGACCAAATAGGTACCTGGATAACCTTTTTAACGTTTGGACCTAATTCATACCTAGGACTAGGCTCGACCTCAGCATTGATCGCATAAATACCGAATTCCGCATTCTTAACATGGGAACAAAGATCATGGGCCCAAGTTGAAACCCCTCCACCATTATAAGGATACGTGCCTTCGGTAATTAATAGTACCTTGATTTTTGAATTGGTTGTTGGTGACATTCAGTAAATAGCAAAAGACATTTACAAAGAAACCATCTTTTGGTTTTTACACCCATTAAATCGGTTAAAACCCAGATTTCAACTACTAATTACCTTCTTCGAATTTCAACAAGCCAGCTCTTTTACCTTAACGGTTTCAATGTGTTCCCTCAAAATACTCAAAACCATCAATAATGTCAAGGTAAACCCCATCAAATCCAGCTTCCAAAATCTTATCCAAATAACTCGTTTTATTGCCAAGGATTATAGATTGCCATTCGGAGTGCCAATACTTTACTTTGTAATTACCCTCCCAATCCGGATTCTCAGCAGCAATCCATGTTGGTACTTGATCATCCCAATCGTACTCCCAGTAATACCTGTAATCTTCTGCTTCACCAATAGACATATAACAGACCACCAAACGCGCTCTCCCTGTTTTCGTTTGCGATAATCGAGATACTTCGTCCTTTGTCAAGGGCATATCACCAAAAAAAAGATCTATAATGAGTAAATCATACTCGGTAGCGGCCAATGCCTCTATAAAAGAAGTTCGGTCAGAATATGCGCTTGGATTTATTAAATACAAAAAATTGGATACCTCCGATAAGCGAAGTACCTTTTGCTTATTCACATTTGCTAACAACGGTACTTCGGTCAATTCCCTTGTTGCCGCACGAAAGCTAATGTACCCTTTCGCCAAATTATTTCTTCTAGCCTCTTCCTGTTTTGAAACTTTTGCACAATAATCCGTAACCAAAATGGTATTGCCAACGGCTTTGGATCTATCCAAATAAGACATTAGAAAACGAGTTTCTTTTTTAGGCGTGGGCTTGTCATTGCCGGCATACCCAAAAAACAAACTTTCTTGTCCATGACCATCAATGGCATTTAAATAAGGCTTGGATAATTTTCCATAAGGCTCACCATTATCCGTGACCAATTCAATGCCATTTTGAGGGATAACAACGAAATTTTCATTCTGACCTTTGGCATATTCACTTATGCGAATAACAAAATCGCGCATATATTGCCTATAGGGTAGTTCTTGGGCCGACATTGGAATGGCAATTAAAACCACCCAAAAAAGAAATAGCTTGTTCATAAGAAAATCGCTCCTTTCAAAGATAATCAATATGGGTAACTGCAAAATACTTGCCAATCAGGCATACAGCCCATAGAAATCCATGTTGCGGAAACGGGCCATATTGCCCCGTAGGGTTAGCATCATAAATACCCAAGAAGCGAACAAGGTGGCTATGATACGGTAATCGGCCCCAAACAACTGGCCCAAAACCATGCCTAGGGCCAATTTGGTCAATAAGCCAATACCAACGGCACGTAAAGGAATGTGGGCTATTTCGAGTTTAAAGAGATAGAAGCAATTCAGCAATCCCCAAGCCATAAAGAAGAACGACAGGCAGCTTAGCCCCCATAATCCTAAATCCACGGTATTATCGGGTAACATATCGGCCAAATGGCCTTCGAACGGAAAAGAGAAAAGCATGTATAGAAACAGCCCCATGGCCGAGGTCGCCCCCAGTAACATTTGAATCTGGTTTTTATATAGGTTGATGAATTCGGTATTGAACACCCTTTCATTCAAAAACCGGATATCGGTATTCTCTTTATTGATAAAATTCCCCAATTGTTTATTGGCCAATTCGATCAAACTTCCCAACAACAAAAACATAAGTAAGGCCAAGCCGGTTTCCTCCCCTTTAAAATCGAAGGAAGTAAAACCGGAATCGATCCATTCCAACACTCGATCCATAGCCACGAACACATATACCAAGAGTCCGAATATGATATAGGGATGTTTTTTATACCACGCTGTTTTAGGGGGGGCGTACAATCTACGTACCTTGTCTTGGGCCGATTTCTTTTTGGCGATATAATTCATGAGCAACCGCCCTAGCATAAGGGCCACCACCAACCCGATCCAATAGTAAAAATAGGTTTGGAAATGCGTATTCAACCTTACGATTACCGATACCGAAATGATGGCCAAAGGGGTTAAAATACGAAGCGGACGCCCATAGGACCTTGTTATGAATAAAAACAAGGACACAATAAGCAGGTGCAACAACACAATGTAGGTAATCTCTATCAGCATACGCGCACATCATTTGAAAATGGGACGTGCAACAAATAAATCACCACATACTCCGGGCTAAAACGAAATTAGGCCTACACCCTAAAAACTCTATAAAATACAAAGCTTACGGATGAATCCCCTGTATTGATCGATAAGCGGATAAGCCTCGTAAACCGCTTGGTCGGAAATTTGTTACCGATAGACTAGCCCAAGCCTACATCTAAGGTCATCATAACAATAAAACCGCCGATAAAACCCATCGTGGCTATGTCGGTATACTCATCGAGTTGGGTCTCGGGAATCACCTCTTCAACCACCACAAAGATCATGGCACCAGCAGCAAACGAAAGGGCATAGGGCAAAATGGGCTCAAAGGTCAATACGGCCCAGGCACCCAATACGGCAGCAATGGGTTCTACCAAGGCCGAAGCCTGTCCGTACATAAAACTCTTGGTACGGCTTAATCCCTGACGACGCAAAGGCATGGCCACGGCAAAACCTTCCGGGAAATTCTGTAGCCCAATACCCAAGGCCAAAGCTACGGCGCCTCCAATAGAGGCCCCTTCAAAACCAGCAGCCACCCCTCCGAACAGCACACCCACCGCCAAACCTTCCGGAATGTTATGTAGGGTAATCGCCAAAGTAAGTAAGGTAGTTTTATGCCAAGGGGTCTTTACCCCTTCTTTCTGGCTTTCCTTAAAATTAATGTGCAAATGGGGCAGTACCTTATCCAAACCAAACAAGAAAAGGGCGCCCAATAAGAAACCAACGGCCGAAGGAATCACTTTTACAAAGCCCTCACCCGGACTCATTTCAATACCAGGGGCCAACAGACTCCAAAAACTGGCGGCTACCATTACCCCGCCCGTAAAGCCCAACATGCCATCGAGTACCGCCCGGTTCATACCTTTGAACAAAAATACGAGGGCGGCCCCTGAGGCCGTAAGTGCCCAGGTAAACAAGGTGGCGTAAAAAGCCGCCAAAATAGGGTTGATCGATTCGAAATATGCAATTATCGATTCCATGGTCTATGAGTTTAAATATAGGTTGGATGCTATTTGATGGGAAATGGAAATCTCGCGGCCTTCGATCAACAGTGTCAAAGAACCGTCATACTCTTCCCGCTCCATAATTTTTATGTTATTGCCCAAGGCGATTTGGTGGCGGTCCAAGAATTTTAAAAAAGTGGCCGAACTGTCTTTTACCCCCACACAAATACCGGCTTCGCCCACATTCATTTCAGATAGCAATTTTTTTTCACGTCTTTCAAATTTTCCGTCCTTATCAGGAATAGGGTCGCCGTGCGGATCGTATTTGGGGTATTGCAAAAGGGCATCGAGCTTATCAATGAGCTTTTCGCTTTTAATATGTTCCAGTTGTTCGGCAACCTCATGTACCTCATCCCAACTAAAATGGAGCTTTTCTACCAAAAACACTTCCCAAAGACGGTGTTTACGTATCAAAGTCAAGGCCACGTTTTCGCCACTTTCGGTCAAAGAAACCCCTTGATAGCGTACATAATCCAACAATCCTTTTTCGGCCAATTTCTTTACCATATCCGTAACGGAAGAAGGTTTGGTAGCCAACCGATCGGCTATGGCATTGGTAGATACATAGCCATCGCCATCCCTACCTAAATGATAGATGGCCCGCAAATAATTTTCCTCGGAATGCGTCATGATGAATTAGCATTTTGACAAAAATACATTTTTATATGTAAAAACATATTTTTAGTTTTGTCTAAAAATTAATTCATTTTAAATTAAAAATGAAGTTTCACCTCCTATTTGCCTTACTAGTATTTCCATTTTTGGTACTGTCGCAGACCGGACATTTAGAAGGCACCATTACCCATAAAGATGCCCCAGCACCTTATATAACGGTGTTTATCAAAGGAAAAAGTATCGGCACTACCTCCGATGCCCAGGGTAAATACCACCTAGATGTTCCCTTGGGAACCCATACCTTGGTCTGTCAGGGTATAGGATATAAAACCTTGGAAAAAACGATTACCCTTACACAAAATCGTACTATTTTGACCGATTTTGACTTGGAAGAAGACGTTTTAGGTCTGGATCAGGTAGTGGTTTCGGCGACCCGGAACAATCTGAACCGAAAAGAGGCCCCCGTAATCGTGAGCGTGACCAATAGTGCCGTACTCAATTCTACCCAGTCCCTTTCGCTTTCCGAAGGGCTTAATTTTCAACCAGGACTGCGCATGGAGACCAATTGCCAAAATTGTGGCTTTTCGCAAGTACGTATCAATGGGCTCGACGGGGCTTACTCCCAGATTTTGGTTAATAGCAAACCTGTATTCAGTGCCCTGAATGGGGTCTATGGTCTCGATCAAATCCCTGTGAATATGATCGACCGTATCGAGGTGGTACGCGGTGGTGGTTCGGCCCTTTATGGTTCCAACGCCATTGCCGGGACCATAAACATCATCACCAAAGAACCTATTGAAGATGCTTTTCAAATCGGTTCCAACCTAGGTCTGATCGGTGGTGAGGCCGCCGACAAGGCCCTTACCTTAAACGCCACAATTGTAGACGATGCTTTAAAAAGCGGCATAACCTTGTTCGGTATGTACCGCGACCGCCAACCCTTTGATATGGACGGAGACGGTTTTACCGAAGTCACCCAAATGCAAAACCAAACCTTAGGTTTCAATACGTTTTATAAACCGACCGATCGTAGCAAGCTTTCGGCCGATTTCTATACCATAAATGAAGAACGCCGGGGCGGAAACCAACTGGACCTGCAACCCTTCGAAAGCGATATAACCGAGACCATAGATTCGGAAATTATCAGCGGTGGGCTCGCCTATGAACACTATAACAAAGATGCCTCTACCTCCTATTCCCTTTACGGTACCCTTCAGTTGTCTAAAAACGATAACTTCTATGGAGGTAAAGGCGATACCTTGGAAGAAAGTGTACGTGGTTTTGGAAACTCTAAAGATGATGTGTATGTCTTAGGTTCACAGTTTACCCAAAAAATGGAAAGTTTCTTGGGCGGAAGCGGCATTTTTACCGGGGGGCTGGAATTCAAGTACAACCTAACCCAAGATGCCAAACCCGGATTCAATGCCTTTATAGACCAGCAGATCCGTATTTATAGTGTGTATGGGCAACAGGAATGGCAGATAAGGCCCAACCTGAAACTCTTGGGCGGTTTGCGGGCCGATGTACATAACCTGACGGAAAAAGACATCAACCTAAACCCTAGGTTGAACTTGTTGTACAACCTAACCCCCGATATTCAACTACGGGCCAGTTATGCCAAAGGGTTTCGCGCACCCCAATACTTTACAGAAGACGTGCATTCGAGCGTGGCTGCTGGCGAGGTTTCTTTCGTGCGGTTCGCACCTGGACTCAAATCAGAGACCTCGCATACCTATTTGGCCTCCTTCGATTTATCGAAAAGCACACCCAAGGGGGATTATGGCCTGACCCTGGAAGGTTTCTACACCCGTTTGAACGACCCTTTTGTAAACGAGCAGGCCACTGATGAAGAACTGGACGAATTGGGCATTACCCCAGTAGAGGGTCAGTTTATCTACTTAAAAAAGAACAGTCCTGGGGCAGATGTATACGGAATGAACCTGGAAGGAAAATATGCCCCGAACGAAAAATGGCAGCTTCAAATGGGGGCCACCCTACAACGTTCACAATACGACGAAAAAGTGGCCTGGAGCGAAGATCCCGATGCCATCACCGACGATGCCGATCAGTTCTTTAAATCGCCCAACCTTTATGGTAACCTCATCGTAACCTTTGCCCCTACCAAACGCTGGCAAAACAACCTTTCGGCAGTTTATACCGGATCTATGTTCGTACCGCATATCGCAGGCTATATTCCGAACGACCGCTTGGAGAAAACCGATGATTTTTTGGAGCTGAACCTTAAAACGGCCTACACCTTCGACATCCATAAAGACTATCAGCTTGAAGTGGGTGGGGGTATCCAAAACCTATTTAACAGCTATCAGCCCGATTTTGACAAAGGTCCTGATCGCGATGCCAATTATGTTTATGGCCCCTCGCGCCCGCGTACTTACTTTATCAGTCTTAAAATAGGGTCGCTCTTAAATTAAAGATTGAGTTTAGATTCGCTAACTTTGAGGTGATTGATTGTATTCAAAACCTACCATATGCGAATCTTAATCCTGCTGCTCTCCCTTGTATTATCTGTAGTCGGTACGGCCCAAAACCGTAGTGACCAAGGCACTTTATCCTTATCGCCCCAACAAGGCCAAACCCACGATATTGCCCTTTTCGAAGGGGACCAACTCCGTTGGAGCGTGAGTGCCATCAGCCCTAAAAAAGCTGAGGTTGGTCTTATGCGCTTGTACGACGATCAGGAACAAGTACTATTAGAGGCCCAAGATTTTGAATCTAGAACTTTTGAATTCACAGCAAAAAAGGCGGGCGTAATTACGCTTTGGTTCCAAAACCTTTCTAACGAAAACGTGCAATATAAAGCCACTTATAGCGTGACTTCAACCCATAAAAAAGTACCGACCATCGCTTATCGCCAACAAAAGGATACTACTTACGGATTTGCCGTAAAACAATGGATAAGCCATCGTAAAAAGGATGTAGTACCCGTTCAGGAAGAGGGCTATTATCTTAACTCCACCTCCAATGCCCTGGTAAAAGGGGGCAAGAACCGCATTTTAATCCCAGTACAACTGCCCGAAGGCACCCAAGAATGGTACTATAGTTTTACCGCTTCCCGCGATAAGGAGCAGATGGAAAATACCTTGGCCTCCTTTCAATTGGCCTCCCAATTGAGCACGTATGCCGACAATGACCAAAAATTACAACAGGCCATTTCAACATTGAGTCCACCGCCCGGGGCGAACATTTGCGATGTGTATGTCATGCGTTCTGAAGCCCAGGCCATGCGATTTAAGGACAAGGAGGAGTTTAGTTACCACCTACCATCTTCCCGTGAGAATTTTAAATCGGGCGTGGTTCGGGTGAAAGACCGGCGCGATGCCTATATCGGTATACGAAACCCAGACAACCTCTATGGCATTCATGTTGGGCTGAGTATTACCGCTTTAGTATTGCAGGAAGACCGTAGGCTAGAAGAAGTTCAAATCCCCATAATCCGTGCCTATAAAAAGGGATATATCAAAAAATAAGGCCTTGAAAACCTATAAAAGTAAGTTTGGATATACCGTAGTTATTTTTACATGCTTGGTTTGCCTTTACCCTATTTTTTCAGGCTATACCCAGGGTAGCACCTTTTTGGAAAAACCCTTCCCCATCGGTGTTTTACTCTTCTGTATCGTATTGGTACTTTATCTTAATTTCGATACGCAATACACCATTCAAGACTCCCAATTAAAAGTACGTTGTGGATTTCTCTATCAACGCACTTTTGATGTAAACTCCTTTACCTCCGTCAAGCGAACGAACAATTTAATCTCTTCCCCAGCACCTTCGTTGCAACGTTTAGAGATTAAGTATGGAAACTACGGAAGTTTGATTATTTCCCCGGAAAACGAAAAGCAATTCGCAGCGGATTTGGTCCGGATAAACCCAACCATCCACAATAGTTTGTAGTCCAAAGGTTTAAAACTCCCGAACCAACAAGCCTTCGGCCATTTGCCTGAGCAGCCCGATCTTCTCCGTTTCGCCATCCAATTCATCTAAAAGGGCAAAAGCTTTTTCGGTATAGGCCTGCATTTCGGCCTTGGTCGCTTCGGCGGCCCCACTCTGGCTCATCCATTGGGTAACGGTTTCGATCTTGGGTGCCGGATCCTTTGGTTTTAGGGTATATAATTGGGCCAATTCCCAAGCCTGGTTTTGGGGCAATTGCTCCAAACACTTTAAATAGAGGTAGGTTTTTTTGTTTTCGATAATATCTCCCCCCGGTTGTTTTCCAAAGGTCTCAGGGTTACCGTAAACATCGAGATAGTCATCTTGCAACTGAAAGGCCATACCTACTTGAACCCCAAAATCGTATAATAGGTTTTGCTGTTTTTGGCTGGCCCCTGCGGTAATGGCCCCCATTTTTAGCGAACCTGCTAAAAGTACGGCCGTTTTGCAACGGATCATATGTAAATATTCGGCAACGGTGACATCGTCGCGTTCTTCAAAATCGACATCGTACTGTTGGCCTTCACAAACTTCCATGGCCGTAGTGCTGAAGAGGCTTACCAAGTCTTTGAATTTTTCGGCCGGATAACATTCCACCAAGGTATAGGCCCTAATCAACATAGCATCACCGGAAAGAATGCCTGTATTTATGTCCCATTTTTCGTGTACGGTCTCTTGGCCGCGTCGTAATGGGGCATCGTCCATGATGTCGTCGTGCACCAACGAAAAATTATGGAAAACCTCTACGGCCAAAGCAGCCGCCATGGCTTCTTGCCGTGTTCCGCCACAGATCTCAGCCGCCAATAGTGCCGCTACCGGACGCATTCGTTTTCCACCCAGATTCATAATGTATTTTATAGGAGCATACAAACCTTCAGGCTCTTGAAGTTGGATCTGTTCGTTAAGATAGGCCTCAAAATCGTTTCGGTAATCCGACAAAAACTGCATGGACAAAATTTTTTCCCAAAAGTAAGGAAACATGGTGAGGTTGTTGAAACGTTAAATGCTGTAGTTGTTTTATGAATGTATCAATGTGGTAATTTGAAGATGTGCCAATTTGAAAATGGGGTCGGGAAATACGATTTTGGAGTTACGAAGTGGGAAGTTGTTGTGTCATAACCCATAACTCCTAATTGATTTTGTTTAATCGTGTAGTTGATTAATCGAGATTAATACGGCTCAAAAGTGAACGAAATCATATTTTGCCCCCTCTCCTGAGGGAGAGGGCTGGGGTGAGGGCTTTCCTGAAAAACTGTTTTAATGGTTGAAAATGGGGTCGGGAAGCACGATTTCGGAGTTACGAAGTGGGAAGTTATTGCGTCATAACTCATAACTGGATAGTTGAATTGTGTTGTTTAATCAATGTTCCAATTTACAGATGTAGCCAATTTGAAATTGGTCTGGCAAATACAAAGAAAATGCTAAGAAGTACAAATTCGTGAATATCCACAAACAACACTTTAAGCCATAAACCCTTTTTAAGTACGAAGTGGGAAGTACAAGGTACGAAGTAAAATCGGTGGATATTAATGAACCTTGAACCCTTCAAACTTTTCCCAGAACGAAGTATCGTCATAACCCATAACTCCTAACTCCTAACTCTTAACTGGTTTCACACTTTGGAGACGGTGAAACCCAATATTTCCATTCCCGAAACGTTAAAGAATTGTAAACTATGGAAACTTTTTTTGTTCCGAAAGTTTCCGTGTCCTAATTTTGCCCCGCAAATCGTCTCAGTATGGAAGAAGAATTACTGGTGAAATCGGCAGAAATGTTTCTGCAATATGGCTTTAAGACGGTAACAATGGATGATATCGCCCAAGAAATGGGTATCTCCAAAAAAACCATTTACAAGCATTTCCCCAATAAGGAAAGTCTGGTGGAAGCCTCTACACTTGAAGTGCAAAAACAGATCGAGGTATTGATCCACCATACCATGGATTTAGGTTTGAACGCCATTGAAGAGAATTTCGCCATCAAAAAGATTTTTAAGAACATGTTCAAAAGGGCCAAGACTTCGCCCATGTACCAGCTTAAAAAGTACTATCCGAAAACTTGGACCAAACTGATGGAAAACGAGTTTTGTACGTTCGAAAATTGTGTGGTAGATAATTTAGAGCGGGGAGTATCCGATGGTCTTTATCGTAAAGAATTGGATCCGCGCATGATCATGCAGTTCTATTTTACCCTGGTTTTTGGCACTTATGAAAAAGGTACCCGAGAAATGAGCATGGAAGAAATGCTACATACCGAAATGTGTATACTCGAATACCATACCCGGGCCATAGCCACCCCAAAAGGTGTTCAAATCTTAGAAGAGCAACTACTACAATATCAGTCATAAAATCAACAATCATTACAAATTCCTATCGACAAACTACATGAAACATATTCCTATTCTCCTCTTACTGCTCCTAGGTTGGCAGTCTGGGGCACAAGAACCTCCGTTACGGCTTACTTTGGAAGAAGCCATAACCTACGGTCTTGAAAACAATCGTACGGCAAAAAATGCCGGACTAGACATTGAAGCGGCCATTAAACAGAAATGGGAAACCACTACCATGGGACTCCCACAACTAGATGCCGGTATCGATTACAACAACCACTTAAAACAGCGGGTGTCCTTGATTCCGGGCGAAATTGCCGGGCAAGATCCAGGCACCTTTGTTCCCGTGGTCTTTGGTACCCAACACGATGCGACCGCCAGTGCCTCATTACGCCAATTGATCTTTGACGGATCTTATATCGTAGGTTTGCAAAGTGCCAAGGTGTTTCTCGAAATCTCTGAAAACGCTAAAGAAAAAACGGATCTAGAAGTTAGAAAAGGTATTATCAGTGCCTATAGCAACGCCATCTTGGCCGATGAAACCTTGGCCCTGTTGAAAAAAGACCAGCAGACCTTGGAAAAGAACCTGCACGAAACCCAAAAGCTTTATGAAAATGGGCTTACCGAGGAAGAAGATGTAGAACAGTTACAGATTACCTTGGCGCAGATTACCAGCAATTATAACAATGCGGCACGTTTGCGGGAAGTGGCCTATGATATGCTCAATATTACATTGGGAAATAACATTACCCAAGAATTGTCCCTTTCCGACAACCTTGATGCACTCACCTTCCAATATACCGATCCTACTTTGTTGGAAAGTCCGTTTGCCCTGGAGAATAATATCGATTATCAAATTGCCAAGAATCAAGAAAAAACCTCCGAATTGAAAGTAAAACTGGAGAAAAGTAAGGCACTACCAACCCTTAATGCCTTTTTAAATGCCGGTTACTTAGGCAATAACGATGAGTTTGGGTTTTTGGAAAACGAACAACGCTGGTTTGGTTTCGCTACCCTTGGTCTGCAAATGAAGATTCCGATTTTCACTTCCTTAGGGAGAACCGCTGCTACACAACGGGCCAAAATCAATTTGGAAAAGGCCAAAAACGATTTGGACGAGAAAGAACAACAGATCCAACTCGAACTTTCCCGGGCACGTAGCCAATACAAATTCGCTTTGGAAGAATATGAAACCTCCAAAAAGAACCTCAACCTGGCCCAACGAATCGAGAATAAAAACCAAGTTAAATACAGCGAGGGTATAGCCACCAGTTTTGAACTGCGCCAGGCACAGACCCAATTGTATGCCGCCCAACGCGATTACCTTACCGCCATGGTCAATGTAATCAACGATAAAGCTTCATTAGAAGCCATTTTGAACAATAGCAATCAATAAACAACATAGCAATACTCGTATTATGAAAAAGGTATTAGCCCTTACTATAACCATGGTCGTTTTAACCGCCTGCGGGGGTGGTTCCAAAACCACCGAAGACATCATTGCTTCACAAGATCTACAGGCCATAAAGGCCAAACGTACCGAATTGGTGGCTACACAACAGCAGCTAAGCAGCGAACTCTCGCAACTGGATGCCGCCATCTTGAAGCTGGACGATAATATGAAAATTCCGTTGGTATCTACGGTAACCGTTCACGATACCCTGTTCAAACATTTTATCGATATACAAGGTAGTGTAGACACTAAAAACCTGATTACCATTATGCCCGAGTTCAGTGGTACCCTTTCCCAAGTGTACGTAAAAGAAGGACAAAAAGTGGGCAAGGGACAATTATTGGCTAAAATCGATGACGGCGGATTAAGCCAGCAACTGGCCCAATTAGAGATACAAGCCGCCCTGGCCAAAACCACTTACGAACGCCAAGAACGTCTTTGGGAACAGAATATTGGATCCGAGATCCAATACCTACAGGCCAAATCGGCCTACGAGGCCCAAGACCAAGCCATTGGCAATATGAAAAAGCAATTGGCCAAGACCCAGGTTACCGCACCATTCGCCGGCACCATAGACGAGATTATCACCGAAAAAGGTAATGTGGTGGCCCCGGGCCAGTCGCAGCTAATGCGTATCGTAAACCTGAACGATATGTATATAGAATCTGATGTGCCTGAGCGTTATATCGCAGCCATTAGACCCGGAACCGAAGTTAAGGTAGAGTTTCCGGTGTTGGGTACCTCTTTAGAGACCCAAGTTCGCCAAGTGGGTGATTTTATCAATAAGGCCAACCGAACTTTCCGAATCGAAGTCGGGGTGCCTAATCCGGAAGGTTATATAAAGCCCAACCTAACGGCCAAGCTGCGTATTAACGATTATAGTAGCGAAAAAGCCCTTTTGATCCCGCAAGACGTGATTTCAGAAGATGCCAACGGACAACAGTATGTATACGTATTGAGCGAGAAAGCCGATGGCCAAACCGGTACCGTGGCCCAAACCTTTATAAAAACAGGTCGAAGCCAAGGCGATTTTATAGAAGTATTAGACGGATTAAAAGATGGTGACGAGGTACTCCAAGAAGGGGCCCGATTCGCCAAAGACGGACAAAAAGTACGTATCAAAAACCAGTAAATCCCTCCCATGACGGAACAGAAAAAAAAGGTAGACAAAGAGTTTGGCCTGGCTTCGTGGGCCATTAACAATAAGACGACCATCTATGTGATGATCGTGCTCATACTCTTCCTTGGTTTCTCGGCATACAATTCCATGCCCAGGGAAAATTTCCCTGAAATCAAGGAAACCAAGATCTATATCAGTACCATATTCCCCGGAAATACGGCCGAGGATATCGAAAAACTGGTAACCGACCCCTTGGAGGACAAGGTAAAATCGGTAAGTAACGTGACCGATGTAAGTTCGACCTCCCAAGAAGATTATTCGATGATCATCGTAGAGTTCGATGAGAATATCACCGTAGATGCGGCCAAGCAAAAGATCAAGGACCAGGTAGATACCGAAACCGCCTCTGAAGATTGGCCCACCTTTAACGGGGCCAAGGTAGAGCCCAATGTGTTCGATCTAAGTATCTCGGAAGAAATGCCCATTTTGAACATCAATATCTCGGGGGATTACCCGGTTGAGAAACTCAAGGAATTCGGGGAATATCTCGAAGACGAGATCGAAGATCTGGACGAAATCAAACAGGTAGACATTCGTGGTGCCCAGGAAAAAGAGGTCGAAGTGGCGGTAGACATCTATAAAATGATGGCGGCCCGCGTAAGTTTCGACGATGTGATCAATGCCATTAGAAACGGAAACGTTACCCAATCGGCAGGTAACCTAATAACCAGTAACCAAAGGCGTACCATTCGCATCATTGGTGAGGTAGACACCCCCGAAAAACTCCTTAATTTTGTAGTAAAGGCCGAAAAAGGGAATCCGATCTACCTTAAGGATATTGCCGAGGTAAGTTTCCAAGAAAAAGAACGCAACACCTATGCGCGTGAATTTGGCCATAGCGTGGTAATGCTCGATGTTAAAAAGCGTTCGGGCAAAAATATGGTGGCCGCCGCCGAAAAAATCGAAAAAATCGTTGCCGACACCAAAGCCAATGTGTTCCCTTCTAATTTAGAGGTAACTATTGCCAACGACCAGTCTTCGAAAACTGTGGGACAGGTAGACGACCTCGTGAACAATATTGTATTCGGTATACTCTTGGTAGTCACTGTACTTATGTTCTTCCTCGGGTTCAAAAACGCCCTTTTCGTAGGTTTCGCCATCCCTATGTCGATGTTTATGTCGCTTATGATCCTCGAGTCGCTAGGTTATACCATGAATACCATGATACTTTTCGGGCTCATTATGGGGCTGGGAATGTTGGTAGATAATGGGATCGTGGTGGTAGAAAACGTATACCGCCTTATGGACGAGGAAGGCATGTCGCGTATTGAAGCGGCTAAAAAAGGGATCGGTGAAATCGCCTTCCCTATCATAATCTCTACCGCCACAACCGTAGCTGCCTTTATACCGCTAGGCTTATGGCCTGGAGTAATGGGTCAATTTATGATCTATTTCCCGGTAACCCTGTCGGTGGTTTTGGGCTCATCGCTGTTCGTAGCCATCTTCTTTAACTCGGTCATGGTATCGCAGTTTATGAGTACCGAAGACAGTGAAATGCCCTTAAAACGCATCATTACCCTGTCGGCTATTATCGGTGGTTTTGGTTTGTTCATTATCTTGGCCGGTGGCGGTATATTGGGCGGAATAATGATCGCCACGGCCATTATGCTGTGGGTGTACCGTTTGTTCCTTAGGGGTGCTGCGCAATACTTCCAAACCCGTATCCTAACCCTTTGGGAACGTTGGTACGAAGCCACACTTCGCCGTGCTTTGCGCGGAAAACTACCTTGGATCTTAACCACAGGGACTTTCATATTATTGATTATCGCCTTTATGGGCTTTGGGGCCTCGGTAGGAAGCCGACGTACCAAAGTGAACTTTTTCCCCGATAACAAGCCCAACCAGATTATTGTCTATATCCAATATCCGGAAGGTACCGATATCGAAAAGACCAATTCCATAACCAAAGACATCGAACAGCGTATGTACGCCCTTATCGATGATCCCGAATATAAAGATGGGGAATACAACTTTTTGGTAGAGAGTGCCGTATCGCAAGTGGGAGCCGGAGCCGGAAACCCACAAACAGAAGGAGGCTCGCAGGCCGAAATGCCGCACCGTGCCAAGATTACGGCCACCATGCGGGAGTACAAATACCGTCGGGGTAGGGAAAGTGAGGACTTACGACAGAAGATTTTGTCGGATCTCAACGACCGTTACCCAGGTCTATCCATCAGTGTAGAAAAAGATCCTGTAGGCCCACCTGTAGGTTATCCGGTCAATATTGAACTAGAAGGTGACGACTATGCCGAACTGGTCGCTACCGGAGAAATGATCCGCGATTATCTTGCCACCAAGAATATTGAAGGTATAGACGAGGTAAAAGTAGATGTCAATAAGTCAAAACCCACGATGCGGGTGAACATAGACCGTGCCAAGGCCGGGGAACTTGGGGTAAGTGCCGGACAGGTAGGCCAGCAGTTGCGCAACGCCCTTTTCGGGGCCAAGGCGGGCACCTATAAGGAAGCAGGTGAGGATTATGATGTATATGTGCGCTTTAACGAAGACATTAAATACAATACCTCGGCCCTGTTCAACCAAAAGATCACTTTTCGCGATATGGCCACCGGTACCATCAAGGAAATTCCGGTGTCGGCCGTTACCACCCGAAAGAACACCTCGGGTTATAGCGCCATTAAACACGAGATGGGCAAACGGGTAGTGGCCGTTTATGCGCCTTTCTCTCCCGGATTTAACGATGTAAATGCCGTGGTTAATGCCGCCAAGGCCGAATTGGTAGCCATTGAAGACCAAATTCCAGATACCGTAAAATGGAGCTTTACCGGAATGGTGGAAGAGCAGACCAAACAAATGAACTTTTTGTTCGGGGCCTTCTTTGCCGGACTCGGACTTATATTCTTGATCTTGATCTTCCAGTTTAACTCGGTATCGAAACCTACCATTATTATGCTGGCCATCTTCTTGAGTTTGATCGGGGTGTTCGGCGGACTTATATTGACCGGTTGGCCCTTTATTATTATGATGACCATGATGGGTATCATTTCCCTGGCCGGTATTGTGGTAAACAATGGGGTGGTATTGTTGGATTATACCCAACTTTTGATCGATCGTAAAAAGGTGGAATTCGGACTGCATCCTACTGAATACGTAGATAAAGACATCCTTTTGGAAGCCATCGTAAAAGGTGGTAAGGCCCGTTTACGACCGGTACTATTAACGGCGATTACAACTATTTTAGGATTGATCCCACTGGCTATCGGCTTAAACATTAATTTCTATACCTTCTTTAAGGAATTGGATGCCAATATCTATTTCGGCGGGGACAATGTAGTGTTCTGGGGACCTTTGGCCTGGACGGTGATCTTCGGACTTATCGTAGCCACCTTCCTGACCCTGGTGGTGGTACCCGTACTCTTTTACCTGATCACCCTCTTTAAAATGTGGTTACGTAAAAAAGGCTATACCAAGGCCGCTGTGTAGAAAAATCAGAATTATCTTATCTATATAAAACCGTCTCAAAATGAATTTGGGGCGGTTTTTTGTTGAAATATTCTACAGGTCCCCAAGATTTCAAACTTATAAACACTCCAACGTTATAGTGTACTGAGGTTCAGGCATCGCACAAAAAAAAATGTACCTTATGGCCTGAAATTAGTTTCAAACGACTCAAACAACTACTACTAAAAGAATGACAAAGAAGAACTTAGCGCGCTTTGGCGCCCTGTGTATGCTCTTGCTTTTGGGCTGGGCATGCCAAGACCAGAAGCAAAACGACACCACCGAAAGACCCCGTGATGTATGGGTGTTCCGTTCGGTTTTGGATCTTAAACCCCGAATGGCCACGGCCGCCCTACACAACGACCTTTGGATGGCCTACAACACCCAAAACGCTACCTTGTACAAAGCTTGGAAAGGTGGTGTGGAATTCGATGGGGCAGTGTATACTACCAAACACGGGCCACAACCAACTAGTTTAGGTTATGCCTATTTTACCTACGAAGAAGGTTGGGTGCTTCGTAAAGACGGACAAACCACTACCCCAAAAACCATTTACAAAGGCCATAAGATCGTAGATGGCGAAGTGATCTTCCAATCCGAATTGGAGACCCCAGATGGGAAACGTATCACATTGAACGAATCACCTCGCTATGTTTCTAAAGGGGAAGCTACCGGTATGACCCGGATTTTCAATCTAGATAACACCCATGGGTATGAGGTCGGACTTAAAACCGCCATTACCTCCTTGGGTTCGCAGAACGATTATGCCACTACGGGTACTTTTGAAGAAAACGAAGCATTGACCCACGATTACGACGGGGGTAGCTTGGCCCAAAAGAACGGTACACTTTGGTTGGCCCAAGGGACCACTGAAATTACCAACTATTTTCACCCTGGTTTTGATCAGGTGGCCGCCAACAACAATGTAAAATTAGGTGCCGTAGAAGGGAAAAAATTGCCTTTGGGGGCCGAGTTCATAGAAGCCAGCGACTGTAAGGCCTGCCATAACGAAACCCTAAAGACCGTTGGGCCGGCCTATTTGGAGATCGCTAATAAATATGCCGACGACGAAAAGACCATTTACAAACTGGCCGATAAGATCAAAAACGGTGGTAGTGGAGTTTGGGGCGATGCACCCATGACCCCCCACCCCAATCTAGAGGAGAAAAAATTGTTCGAAATGGTCAAATACATCCTTTCTTTGGATGATAACCTCGACAATGACGAAACCGGACAATCGGTAAAATATACCTTGGGCAAAAAATCGAGCTCCATGGACTTTACCGCCGATATGACGCCTTCGGCCGGGGCCGGATTGGTAGCCAATCTGTATGCCCGCTACCCGGACAAGCAAGATGAGTACTCGCCTGCCCCCATTAAAAATGCCGTGGTAGACCAAGTGCATGTGTTGAATGCCAAAGGTTTCGGAGGGCACGATTTAAACATTAAGATCATTCTTCAAGGAAAACTGATCATGCCGCGTGACGATAGTTACTCCTTCCGTTTGATCAGCGACGATGGTTCTATGCTTTATATCGATGGTAAGGAAGTTATCGATAATGGCGGATTCCACGGTTTTGAAGCCGTAGATGGCGAGGTTAACCTAAGCCAAGGCGAGCACGATGTTCGTATCGAGTTCTTCCAAGGCGGCGGCGGCGCCGGGCTGTCGTTCCAATGGTACAATAAAGAGACCAAGGCTTTCGAACTGGTCGAAGGGGATATGTTGGCCCATACCGAAGCCGATTTTACCGCTACCGCACCTTTCGAACCTATAGAAGCGGCCAATACCAAAAGACCTGGGGATCAGATCCCCTTGGAAGATGTACACCCTTCCTTTACCCTACACCAAGCCCGACCTAGCAGTTTTGAGCCTAAGGTAGGCGGACTCGATTTTCTTTCGGAAGACAGTATGATCGTGTCTACTTGGGATGCCGATGGTTCGGTATATCGTGTAGACAACTTCCGTTCCGAAGATCCCGAACAGATCCAAGTAACCCGTATAGCGGCCGGATTGGCCGAACCTTTGGGGGTTAAGGTGGTAGACGGGCGTATTTTCGTGCTCCAGAAACAAGAACTTACCGAGCTTATCGATGCCGATCAAGATGGCTCCATAGACGAATACCGCACTGTTAGTAACGATTGGAAGGTTTCGGCCAATTTCCATGAATTCGCCTTCGGACTCATCTATAAAGACGGGCATTTCTATGCCACTTTGGCCACCGCCATTTTACCCGGTGGGGCCAGTGCCGATCCACAGATCGAAGACCGTGGAAAAGTGGTTAAGATCAATCCGGATACCGGTAGCGTAGAATTCGTGGCCTTCGGGCTACGTACCCCGAACGGAATCGGTATGGATGTAAACGAAGAGATCTTCGTGGCCGACAATCAGGGCGATTGGTTGCCATCGTCTAAAATTGTCCATATTCAAAATGGTAAATTCTATGGTTCGCGTTCCGTTGATTTCGAAGGTACCGAGGGCGTAGAAGAAAAACTGCCCGTAGTATGGTTGCCACAAGACGAGATCGGTAATTCGCCTTCAGAACCTACCTATTTGAACCTAGGCCCTTATAAAAACCAATTGATCCATGGCGAGGTTACCCATGGGGGTATCAAAAGGGTGTTTTACGAAGAAGTCGAGGGCCAATTACAAGGCGCCTTGTTCCGCTTTGTACAAGGGGTTGAGGCCGGTGTAAACCGTATTCGCTGGGCACCTGATGGTTCTTTGGTAGTTGGGGGTATCGGCGTATCCGGAAACTGGTTACACTATGGTAAGTTACACCACGGCCTACAACGTTTGGAGTATAATGGCAAGACCACTTTCGAAATGTTGAGCATCAAAGCCAAACCCAATGGCTTCGATATCGAATTCACCGAACCTTTGGCCGATAATGTAACTGTTGGTAAAGATCTATTGGAAATCGAAATGTTCTACTATTTACCTACGGTGAATTATGGCGGACCTAAAATGGACCTGCGTGAGATGCCGATCCAAGGCCTTACCCTTTCGGACGATCGCAAGACCTTGAGCGTACGAATTCCCGGACTAAAAGAAAACCATGTGGTGTATTTTCACCTAAACCCGGAAATGAAAAGTGCTTCCGGCCAGCAGCTTTGGTCTACCGAAGCTTGGTATACCCTGAACCGTATTCCCAAACCATAAGATACCAAAGTTAGTAGTTTCAATAAATTAGCTAGAAATCCCGTACTGGACCTACCCAGACGGGATTTCACTTTTTGTGCTTAACCTTGACCAAACTCAATCTTCATCCTTTTCGATCTTTATAGCTAAAGTGGCCCTCCCATTATCGGCGAACAATTCAATTACCTCTTCCCCTTCGGCAAAGGCCTCAAGTACCGAATCGGTAATTTTAAGTTGCGGAAATTCGGTCGGATAGGCCCCACCACCTTGAGTAACTTGGGCCACATAATCGCTATCGGCAGACACGGTAAGTTGCATTTCGCCCCCGCCTTCGATCCGACCGAAGAGATCAAAGGAGTACATCAGATAAATGGGGCCGCTGTTCATACTCTCAAAACTGCAATAATTGAGCGCATCGTCTTCGGTGTTCACATAAAAATCCTCAAAGGTATTGTAGCCCCCAAGATGGTAGACCATTACCCTATCGGCCTCCATATTTTCGGATTGGGTTACCCCATAAAACCACTGTTTCCCCAACGGATTGATCTGATAAAAGGGTACCCTTAGGGCCGAACCATCTTCAAAAGTAGGTTCCTCCATCATTTCAGCAGCATCCATCTGGGTGATATCGAAGCCACGAACGGTGCTGGGATCGGCCGGGAATCGGATTTTCATTTTCTCATACACCAATTCCACCGCCACAAAACCCGGAGCTTCATAGGTTACTGATAGGGTATAGGTATCGGAACAGGGCGATTTAAATTCGAACTTTTCATCACTGGGGGTATCGGTAGGCAATACGATCAGATCGGGGTTTAGCATTTGGGCACATTCCTCCGGTTCCAGTAGTGACACCTCATAATGCCCGGCGGCGAGACCGTAACTTCCTTCTATTTGGGCGTCACCCGACTCAATGATCAACGCTATTTCTTCTTCCACCGAACTGCCTGGTCCAATACGTTTGAACAACAACTTACCCTTCTCCAATTTTTGATCTTCACCTTCCCAAACCACCACATCGGGTTCTAAGTCGTTGTCGTCGTAGTAATGGTTTACGGAAACCATGATCTCTTGGCGCTGATCCACTCCTTGGCCATTTTTCCATTCGACCAATACCGGCATTTTTTTCGGAACGATCCTGGGCGCCGTTTGCACATACCCTATCAAATAGGCCCACCTAAAGGGCGTATTCATATGTTGTGCATTGTTGGCCCCTTGATCCAGATCCAAGAGCCGGCCGGTAGCACTATAAATGGGTTGCCCGATATAGGTGTCTATAAGACCGCCCAATTGCCCAAGCTTTAACTGGAGTTTTCCCTGCGATGTAAAACGTATTTCGGTACCAATGATGTTCGCGGTACTACTAGGCTGCATCATATTCAAGAATCCCTCCAAACCCTTACCATCCAGCCCCGATATTTTTACCGAACCGGGCTGTATTTCATTGGGATCGGATAGGGTCAACCAATCGGGAAGCTCTTGCGCCCAACAGGAATTCCCAATTAGGCAAAGGACTATAAAAATAGCTTGTTTCATTAGCCGTTTACTCTTGTGTGAATTTCTTCATCATGGTATACACCTGACGCAATTCTTCTTCGGACATTTCGGCCATCTCAGGGTCGTTTTTGGTCACCAACTTCTTCCATTCGGAAAAAGACATCTTTTTCATTTTTTGCATCATTTCGCGATCTTCATCCGTCATTTCGGCCGACATACTTTCTTGTAGATCTCCCATTTGTAGCATACCCTCGAACGGATTCGATACCTCGGTTACGGCCACCCCATCGGGTATTTCGAAATGGGAATCGGACACCGAAGCATCCAAATCTATTTTTGTGGCGGTTTCTATCAAGGTCATGCCCACCATTTTCGTCTCCGTTTTTAGAGTGAGGCCTTTCCAGGTCCAGAGGGTATTCATGCCTTTCCATACATCACAAGATTTGCCCAACACTTTTTCTTGGCCCACTTTTTCGTACCCAAGACTTTCCAAAACCGATTCGCCCAAAGCGATATAATCGGCACCTACTTCATTGGCATAAGCCTTGGCGAAGGGGTTACTGGTCTTGGTGGCACTGCCTTTTTTTGAATCGATGGTTATTATGGTACTGCCTACACTTATACTCTTCTTTTTCTCGGTTTCCTTCACCCCCATAAAAGCCATGGTAGTTTCTTCAATAGTGGCCTCGCGATAGCCATAGTCGTCTATATACAGAGTTTTGGATCCTTGGGTATTCCCACTTAGATCATAGGTGACGATGGCGGTTCTAAACGGATATTTTTGGTACCGTTCTTGGGCCTCTTCACTGATTTGGGCCAAACTATCGTTCTTTTTTTCGGTAGATCCACAGGCCATAAGACCTAGGCCAGCCACAAAGGCCAAAAGCATATATTTTTTCATGATCGGATTGATTTAAAATTTTACGAATTCCACCCTACGGTTGTTCGCTTTGCCTTCGGGGGTGGCATTGGTGTCCAAAGGCTTCGATTCACCAAAACCTTTTGAGGTCAATCGGGCCGGGGCGATTCCCATAGCGATCAATTTTTCCATTACGGCTTTGGCACGGGCCTCCGACAGTGTTTGATTGGCCGTATCGGCCCCGTCGGAATCGGTATGCCCTTCTACCGAAAAGTTTAGATCGGCTTGTTTTTGCATAAGCTGGAAAATGGTGTTAATCGGCCCCATACTTTCGGGTCTTAAGCTGGCCTTGTTCACATCGAACTTGATGCCATTGACCACGATCTTACCTTCGGAAAGCACCCTGTCGTAATACTTTACCCCGCCCTTGGCAATACGGATATTTTTAAGGTACATCCCCTCATGGCTTGTCGAAATGGTAATCCCTGTAGGATTGCCTTCCAATCGGGGGATATTGATCAGGCGTTGGTCTTGCAGATACACTTTTAGCTTACCCTTGGTATAGGCAATGGAAACATGGCGCCAACCACCCACGGCATCTTTATTGCTCCGTAGGCCAGCCAGGGTACCATTGGAATTGCCTACCTCAACCGCATTTACATCGACTTCGATTTGCGGAATGCCGTTACGTTTTTGATTTTTTCGGTCATAGAGGGTAACATAGCTACCCCTATTGTATTCGTTGGCCGGATAGTATACGTCGTATTCTATGGTAAACACCTCGGGCAGATAATCTTCTTTTGCATCCTTTAGATAGGGTACAATACCCTTACGGTACATATTGCCCGAATCGGTAATGATGTAGATTACCGGTTCGCCATCTAATTGGGCTATTTCGGCCCCGCCCTCGAACAGGTCCCAACGACTGGGAAATTCGCCATTTTCCTCATGTTGCGCCGGACCATCTTCAAAGATCACCGTATCGCCGGGCACAAAGTCGAATCGGCTCCATTGCAGATCCGGTTTCGAGTCTTGGTTTTGGGGCGACTCACCTTCTTGCGGGCTTGGCATTTGCTTTGAAGGTTGCTGACCCTCTTGCTGGGCCACTTCCGGTTTTTTGGACTTGCCATCGATTTCATTTTCTACCTCGTCGAAACCTTTGTCAATGGCATCGTCTACCCGCTTTTGGGAACGCTTTTCGGCTTCGTCTTCAATTTTCTTTTCGGCCTTTTTGATCAGTTTTTTAAAAAACTGGGCCTCGGTCTGTTGGGGGGCCAAGCAAAAAAGGCCGACCAACAAACAGATTTTGATCCAAATTTTTTGGGACTTTAGATAGTGCATCGTACTTCGTTTTTGTTTGGGGTAAAAGTACTTCGGCACCCCTTTTTGGCCTTCACACCTTACGGTGAAACCCCTCACCCTTTTGGGTGATTTATCCCTAAAAACAGAGGTTTCCGACTAGTTGCCCACCTTTTTAAGGGCCTGTACCCTATTTTTTACATCGAGTTTGAGGTAGATGTTCTTGATATGGGTTTTTACCGTGTTCTGCGACACGAACAGGGCTTCGGCAATCTCGTTATTGCTATACCCTTTGGTTATGAGTTCCAATACCTCCACCTCGCGGTTCGACAATTCGAAACCCATCACCTTTTCCTTAAAATCAATGGGGGCTTCGGTTTGGCCCAACCGTAGGGCATCCAGCTCTTGCAGGTAATTTTTTAAGGCTTGGTTCTTTTGCTGAAAACGGAGGTCTACATTCTTTCGGTACAACCAAAACACGATAAAGCCACCGATAATAATCAACAGGGCCGCTATACTCAGCACCACGATGGTCTGTAGGTTAACATCGGCCCGGATGCGGTTGGCTTCTTTCTCCTTGGCCAATTGTTTTATGGTATCGTCCTTGGCCTGGGCCTCAAATGCGACCTGACTACTGATAATACTTTTTTGCGAGGCTTCATTAAGGATACTATCCTTGAAAAGCACGGCTAAATTCCGGGCGTCCAAAGCTTCTTTATAGGCGCCGTTTTGGGCATAAAATTCAGAGAGGGCCTCGTATCCCAAAAGGGTATTGTCTTTAGAGTTGATGGCTTGGGCCGTGGCCAAGCCTTGATCGATAAAGGTCTTTGCCTGGGCCATATGGCCCAAATGCAGGTGGTTGACCCCAAGATTGATCAGCGTATTACTTAAATACCTCGGGTTTTTGTGTTGCTCGAATATGGAAACAGCTTTACTGTAGTGTTGGTTAGAGGTCTCGAAATCGCCTTTCTTTTGGAACAACAGCCCCAATAGGTTCTGTTTGATTCCCCGGCCGTCTTTGCGGTGGTTAAATTCCGACAGCTCCCAGGCCTTGTTCAGGTACACATAGGCCGAATCGTAGGCTTGGGTATGTATGAATACCTCGCCCATATTGGCATAATCGTACTCCATGCCCCGCTCATTGCCCAACGACTCTTCGATTTTTAGGGCTTTTCTAAAGTAGTGTAGGGCCTTGTCGTACTCCTTGGTGTTTACGAAAACATTGCCAATACCGTTCAGGGCAATGGCCATAGAGCGCGAATGCCCCATATCCTTGGATAAGGTATAGGCTTGGAAATAATATTTAAAGGCCTGTTTCTCGAGATTCAGTTTTCTATAGGTGACCCCGATGGAATTGAGGCATTTGATACGCGCCATGGTATCGGTCGATTGTTCAAAATACCCCAAAGCCCTTTTGTGGTGGGCAATCGATTTACCATAATCACTGGCATAACGGGCCGTAATGCCCATACGATCGTAGGTCTTGGCGATACCATCGATATAATAGATCTTTTCGGCGGTACGCAAGGCTTCATCGAGAATCAGGGTGTTTACATATTTCTTTTTTACCGCCTTTTTAAAGAGTACCAATAGGGTGTCTACCTTTTCCTCACTATCGGGCCACGCTTGGTATTCCTTAAAAATACTATCGGTCTGCTTTTGGTTTTGGGTGGTTTGCCCCTGGCTTGTCCCATAGGCGACAAACAATAAGATCAGAAGTAATGGTCGGTAGATCGGCATGCTTTGGATGGTTAACTGGAGGTCCGTTCAACAAAATTACCCCAGCCTTTCGAGATTTACTGTATAGAATGTTACCAACAATTCACATAAATGGATTTTTAGAGTGATTCCAAACTAAATCGCCCCGAAAAACTCCTTTAGCACAGGGTTTAGGTCGTTCGACTAAAGCTTTTCTTTTTAAACGATTGCCTAACTACTTTCCTCTATCTTAAGTATCCGTATCATGCAAACCAGAATCGCCCTAAGTTTTTTATTGGTATTCCTCTTTCAATTCAGTCCGGCCCAAAAGCGCCAAGGCAATATTGTGGAATATTTTGGCAAGGAAAAAGTAAACGAGATCAAAGAAGGTAAGCCCTACCATGTCTTCTCTAAAGGATTATACCTAAGCGGACAACGTTCTGCCTTGAATTCCATGACCTTTCCGACCGACCCCGTTTTCAAGGATTTTCTGATGTCGGACAAAAAGGTGACCCAAGGGGAAACCGGATTTATTGATACGGAGGGCAACCCCCAGTCTTGGCAATCGATCAGTACCGATGACAAAAGCACCTTTAACGACCGGAAGCTCCGTGGGGCCTATGTGTACCTAACCTATACCTCAAAAACCGAAAAAACCGTACTTTTTGAAGCCTCGGGCCATACCAATGGCATTATCAACGGCTATCCACATGAGGGCGATTATTACGATTTTGGCTATAGCCTGATTCCGATTACCTTAAAAAAAGGGGTGAATACCTTCGTACTTAAGGTGGGGCGTTTTCCGCGTATACGCGCCCGCTTGATCGCACCCAAAAGCCCGGTTCTTTTTACCCAACGCGATATGACCCTGCCCGATCTGTTATGGGATACCGACCTTAAATACAAAGGGGCCATCCGTATTGTCAACAGTTCAAAAGATTGGGTGGAATCTTATGATCTTACCTCCACCTTACAGGGAAAACAACTGACCATATTAGTACCCGCCATAGCCCCGATGAGTAGCCTAAAGGTGCCTTTTGGTATTGCCGCCCTGGCCGAGGGTACTGAAAAAGGGAAGATTCAAGTGCAGTTATCACTTCGCAAACCGGGTGTAGGGGTAGTAGATGAAACGGAAATTTCGTTGCACATCAAATCGAGGCATCAAAAGCACAAACGTACCTTTATCAGCGACATAGATGGTAGTGTACAGTACTTTGCCGTTGCCCCGTCATCGAACCATGACCTAGAAAAGGGGGCTTTGTTTTTATCGGTACATGGGGCCTCTGTAGAAGCCACCAACCAGGCCAATGCCTATAAACAAAAAGATTGGGGTACCGTTGTGGCCCCGACCAACCGGCGTCCTTTCGGCTTTGCCTGGGAAGACTGGGGCCGACTCGATGCCTTGGAAGTACTGGCCGAGGGTAAACGTATCTACGCCCCTGATCCACAAAAAATATATTTGACCGGACACTCTATGGGCGGCCATGGTAGCTGGTATCTGGGCGCCACCTACCCCGATAAGTTCGCTGCCATTGCCCCCTGTGCCGGTTACCCAGATCTATTGGGCTATCGCGATAGTTTTGTAAAACGGGCCTTGCGCGCCAGCAAAGAAGAACTGAAACAATGGGGCATTACCCAAAAACAATTGGAACGTATGCAGCAAAAGCCCCAGCTCACTGCCATGGACCATATGATACAACGTGCCGGTAACCCCAGCCGTACCCTAAAACTCAAACGCAATTACCTACAGCAAGGGGTATATATACTGCATGGTGAAAAAGACAATGTGGTACCCACCTTTATCGCTCGCGAAATGCGGGAGAACCTAGGTACTTTCCACAACGATTTCACTTATTACGAATACCCCGGAGGAACGCATTGGTATGGTGACCATAGTATGGATTGGCCCCCTATTTTCGAAATGTTCAAAAGAAGGGAGATCAAAACCGACTCTACCATCAATACCATGGAATTCTATACGGCTTCGCCCGGGGTGTCGGCCCAATCGCATTTTACCACGATTTATCAGCAGGAAAAGCCCCTTGAGATCAGTTCCATCGATTTTTCACGCGAAAAAAACCGCATCACCACCGCTAATGTAGCCCTGCTGAAACTAGACACCCAACACCTAAAGCTGGAAACTGATCATATCGAGATCGATAGTACCCATGTTATGATCGATAGCGATGTACTTTACCTTACCCAAACCAACGGTAGCTGGGAAAAAACCGCTACACCGAACCCCGCTCTTAAAGGTCCGCATAGAAATGGAGGCTTTAAAGATGCCTTTAAGAACCAGATGGTTTTCGTATACGCCACCAACGGCACCCCTACCGAAAACCAATGGTATTTCAACAAGGCCCGCCTCGATGCCGAAACCTTTTACTACCGGGCCAACGGCCGGGTGGTTTTGGTACCCGATTCCGACTTTAGCCCCAAGGCCTATGCCGATAGAAACATAATCCTATACGGCAATGCCGATAACAACAAGGCCTGGAAAAAACTGTTGAAAAATGCCGAGGTACAGGTAATCAACGGAAAGGCCACCATTGGAGGCCGGGAAACCTTGGGCAACCAATGGGGACTCTATTTTGTACTACCCCGCCCCGATAGCGACACCGCCAGTGTTGGGGTGATCAGCGCCACGGGTACCGAAGGCATGAAAGCCATTTACAGCAACCACTACCTTATCAACGGAACCACCTACCCCGATCTTATGTTGTTTAGCAACGACATTATGCAGTTCGGGACCGATGCCGTTAAATGTGCCGGTTTCTTTGGTAACGATTGGTCGTATGAACAAGGTGATTGGCAATGGAAATAAGCTTGGAAGTTGGAAGTACGAAGTTGGAGGTACGAAGTGGAAAATTGTTGAATCGTTTAATCGGGATTTACAAGGCTCAAAAGTGGACGAAATCATATTTGCCCCCCTCTCCTGCGGGAGAGGGTTGGCCTGTCCCGAAGCATTTCGGGGGGTGAGGGCGAGCCAGTAAAATGTTTAATCGTCACAATCTATCATAACCCATAACTCTAAACTCATAACCGGTTATCATAATCGGGGCTTCTAAGGCTATAAAATGACCCAATCATACTGATTCTTGAAATTATCAGGAAGGGGGCCAAAAAAAACCCGAACCAATCGGTTCGGGCCTCTTACTTCTGCACACTGGTCTTACTTGTTCAGCACAACAGGGTTGCTGTCTTTCCAAGTAATCACTCCGGCTAAACGGCTGTCTTTAAAATCAACTTCATTCAAGGCATCTGCATTCCAGAAAAACCATTTACCGGTCCTTTTGCCATTATTGTACTCGCCCATGGCGATTTTCTTGCCTTCGGTATTGTACATCTTCCACTTTCCGTGCAACTTTTCGTTGAGGAAGTATCCGGTTTGTGCAATCTCTCCATTATCGTGGTAAAAAGTGGCCTTTACCAATTGGCCTTCTATTTCAAATTTAGGTGCTGCATCCTGAGCATTTGAAACCACTACGAACATTAAAGCGAATATAAAGCTAACATATTTCATATCTATATCTATTTGTGGTTGTACATTCTACTAACGCTACAAATTTACAATTATTTTACATTCAAGCCATATTTAGGTAACATTAAATTTACATTAAAATTCTATTTATTTGATTTTCAATGTCTTGTAATGTTAAGTAAATGAGTGTGTTATGTCGTACATCGAAAAAGTGCTCCATAAAAGGCAAGCCTAAACGGCCAACTCTTATCTATAACAACGACTATGTATTGCTTGAATAGCACATAAAAATCTATTCTAGGGAATAAAAAAAGCTATCCTGGTTATAGGATAGCTTTTATAGCCTATTGTTGTTGTTTTAGCCTAATTGGTTCGCACTATTTTTCGGATTCTATTATTATTTGTATCCGCAACGTAAATAATGTTATTGGGTCCAATAGTAATATTCCATGGTTTATTGAATTGAGTATTCAAGTCCGTTCCATCCAAAAAGCCTAAAGTACTCCCTACAAAATCACTTACCACTTGATCGGTCGCAATTTTTTTGATCTTTTCGTTGGAAGTATCCGCAACGAATACCGTGCCATCGGCCTCTACAGCCAAGCCCTGCGGATAATTAAACGCAACACTGCTTCCGCTTCCCCCTTGATCTCCCTGAATACTTCCGGCCCATGTGGTTACGTTACGCTGGGTATCTATTCTACGAACTTTATGGTTATGCGAATCCATAACGTATATAATTCCTGTGTTATCGACCCCTATTTGCCTCGGATAATAAAAACGGGCATTTACCCCTATAGCATCGACATATCCTTGTGAGCTACCAGCTACCGTAGTTACCACCGCCGTCGGTGATATTTTACGGATGCGATGATTGCCATAATCCGCTAACAGAAGATTACCATCGGCATCAAAGGCCAGCCCATGAGGAAATTGAACTCTAGCAGCTGTGCCTATACCGTTGGATGCACCGGAAGTAGATCCACCTACAAATGTAGTTACATCACCAGATGGGGTAATCTTTTTTATTTTATGGTTATTGGTATCTGAAACGTATACATTTCCATCAGCATCAACGGCAATACCCTGCGGATAGCTGAATTGTGCTTGGGTACCAGCACCGTTTAGGTCGCCTTCATCACTACCAGCTAAAGTGGTTACTTCACCGGAAGCCGTAATCTTACGGATTTTATGATTATAGGTATCGGCTACGTACACTGTTCCGTTCGCATCTACGGTAATTGCTCTCGGATTGTCAAATCGAGCTTGGGTTATTAGGCCATCGGCAAAACCACGTGTACTCCCTGCCAATGTTGTTACCGTAGCCATAGCTATTTCATCGACGTCGATAACACCAATGGTAACATCTAATTGGGTAGATAGGCTGGCATCGCTAATCTGAATACCAAGGGTATGTGAAGTGGCCGTTTCATAGTCTAGTTGTTTTCCTGCCAAAAGGGAAATTTCCCCATTGCCGTTAACTTCGAATAAACCCGATTCATCCGAAGATATAGAGAATAAAATCACATCTCCCTCAGGGTCACTAGCTAATATCGTTCCGATTACATGGTCAGAATCAATATTTTCCAACACATCATCTATATTGGAAGCATCGTTAAAAACCGGGGCTTCATTAATATCGGTTACCTGTATGGTTATATCCGTACTTGAAGTAAGTGAACCATCTGAAACGGAAATATTTAAAATATAGGTGTCGTTTCCTTCGAAATCAAGAGTTTCCCCATCTTGCAGTTTAAGTACCCCACTATCCGAAATCTCGAATACATTTTGAGTGGTCGTAATAGTAAAGCTTAATGCATCGTTGTTTGGATCTGTAGCCACTATATTGGCAATAGTTGCCGTATCATCAATATTTTCAGCAACAGAAAAATTTTGCGAAGCGATAGTTGGTGCTTGGTTTTCATCTATATCGCTTACCGAAATGGTTATATCTGCCTTAGCACTATCGGTACCATCGGTTACACTGACTACCAGGGCGTGTGAATTCTGGGTTTCATAATCCAATAGGGACCCTGAGGAAAGCCTAATTTCGCCGGTATTTTTAATTTGAAACAACCCGTTACTGTTAGTAGTCAAGGTAAAACTTAAAGTATCGTCATCGGGATCGGTAGCCAAAACGGTACCAATAATTTCGTTACCACTTGTGTTTTCAGGTGTACTAAAAATTTGATTTTTAATTAATGGGAGTCCATTTTCAGGTTCGTCGTCTTTTTTACAGGAAAAAACTGTTAAGCAGCAAACCAGTAGCCAGACTGGCATTTTTATTGTCTTCATGATTTAGAAATTGGGTTTGATGGCTCTTGCGCCTTTTTATAATCAGAGGCAAATTTCCTTTACTAATGTGTACCAAGTCCGACTTAACTGCTTAAACCCCGCTATCGATTGCTAAATCATTACATACCACTCACTAGTTTTAAGAACGCCTCTTTTTTGTCATTACTTATCGATACTGTCTTACCGTTATCAAGAACAATATACCCGCCATCGGTTTTTACGTATTGCTTGATAAAAGAGAGATTGATCAAAAAAGAACGATGAGGTCTAAAAAAAAAGGCAATGTTATGTAATAATTCTACAAAGTGTTTTAACGGTTTACTAATCATAATCTCACCATCAGATATAGTATAGATTTTCGTGTACATGCCATCGGCCTCGAATAAGACAAGCTCCTTAAAATTTATGAATTTAATACCATCGCTGACAGGCAGTGCAATTTTTTCAAATTGGTGGGCAGACAAGCTTGTTTTTAACTCAACCAAGCGGTCGTTAATTTTTGATTTACCAATAATATCTATGCATTTTTCAACGGCAGCCTTTAGTTGTTTTGGTCTGAGGGGTTTTAACAGGTAGTCTATCGCAGCCAATTGAAATGCCTGTAATGCATACTCGCTATGAGCCGTGGTGAAAACAATCTCGAAATCTACAAGTTCTTTTTCAATATAGTTTAGAATCTCTAAGCCGCTATGCTCAGGCATATCGATATCCAGAAAAACTATTTGCGGATTTTCTTTTTCTATTAAAGCCACACCTTCCAACAAGCTTTTGGCCAGGTATACTTCTTGAATCTTAGGGCAATTCTCAGAAATAAGGGTTTTTAATAAATTCCTGGCCCGGATTTCATCGTCTATAACTACTGCTCTCATTATCCGATATTTGTTATAGGTATGGTTAATATTACTTCGGTACCCGATACCTTACCCTTTATAATACAATCGTGTAGTTCCACCCCTATTTTTCGCTGCTTCCCATAGTTCAGCAAGGCTAATCGTTCTTCAGTAGCCCTATGGGCAAAAGATGTATGGCCCAGACCTTTCTTTTGTTTTTCAATTTTCGCCTTTTCCCGCCCAATACCGTTATCGGTAATAATGCATTTCAACTGTTCTTCATTTTCAGTTTTAAAAATCACTTCGATTACTTTGGCCCCAGTTTTTAATGCCAGTCCATGTTTTATTGCATTTTCAATATAGGGCTGCACCAGCATAGTAGGTATTTCTATAGCCAAGGTATCCAAACTATTTTCCGCATGTATCCGATAATTGAAATTGTCCTCAAATCGCAATGCCTCCAAATCAAGATACATACCCAAACTTTCCATTTCATCGGCCAAACTAATAGAACCCGCGTCACTATGTTTTAAATACATACGAATTACATCGGCAAACTGACCCAGGTAATCACTGGCTTCATTTTTCTTATTACTAATAATATAATCTTGAATGGAATTGAGCACGTTAAAAATAAAATGGGGATTCATTTGAGCCTTTAACGCTTTTAACTCACTATCTTTATATTGCTTTTCCAAGGCCAAACGCCGCTGCGACTCTTTAAGATCTGCAGCTATTCGCTTTATTTTTTCGGCATTCTTAAACCTGTAGAATAATAGTAACCCAATTACCAAACAACTTGCCCCTATCCCAATGGCCGCAATTAGATAATACCTATTGGCTTGTGCCCTATTATTGGCCAAAGTGGCTTGCGTTTGAGCCAATAGTTTTTCTTGGGCCAATTTTTCTGTTTCGTATTCAACTTTTAAAGCCGCTGTCAGCTTATTCCGATCTTCTGATTCAATCTGCTTTTTTAAGTTTACATAAGCATCATTCCACTTCCAGGCTTTTTCAGCATCTCCAAGTATCGAGTAGGCAATGAACAATTTCTGTTGTAAATCATTTTTATAAAATAAACTGCCTTTGGTACTATCAAGCAATACAATGGCTTTTTCATACAACGGAATAGAGGTTTTATGCTCGCTTTTTAAAGAGTATACCGTGGCCAAATGCCCCAATGATGCCATTTCCCTAGTGGTTTGACCATTTTTTCCATAATAGTCGGAAGTAATCTCGAATTGTTTTAAAGCTTTATCATACACCCCCATATTCCGGTAAAGGATACCCAGTTTTACCTTCATTAGCATTTCTCCTGGAACAAACCCAATGGTTTGGCACATATCAATCGCCTTTTTATACTCCTTCTCCGCAGCCGTATGGGCCTTTAAGTCTACGTAAATATTCCCCACATCGAAATGTAACCGAGCCTTATCCGATGATGGGGGGTCGGCAGCTACCAAAGCCAGGTTTTTAAGCCCGATCTCCAAGGCCTTTTCTTTGTCTCCAGTTGTTAAATAACTGTTCAATAGGGCACTATTCGCTAATATCCGCAAAGGTTTATCCCGTAAGGAATCGGCCATTTTTTGTGCTAAAATAGCTTGCTCCAAGGCCTCTGGGTTTTCACCTTTTGTGCGATGGTACAAGGCCCACTTGATACGGGTACGACCTTCGAGAACAGGAGAATTAAGGGCTAATGAAATCGCTAAAGCTTCTTCTAAAAAATCTGCAACCGAATCTAATTGGGTGTTCATTGATCGTTGCGAAAAATTTAATAACTGAATTACCCGAAGACTATCTTTACGATACGTTGTGGTATTTCCATCCTTCTTTTCAATCTGACATAAGGCAGACTGAACGGTAAAAATCAAAAGAACCAACCCAAAATTTCGATACATATAATCCCTATTTAAAACTCGGTGCAACATACGTACTTTATACCTGAGGCGATGCGGTTTTTTTCCGAATTCTAAATCTCAGTTGTTAAACCCTATCTTTTACAGAGAAAAACCCTTACTGCTTCACTTCTATCTCCCATCTGCGAACCGCACAAGAAAAGCAAACCAGTAATACTTCTAAAATCCCCCTTAAAAAAGTAACTTTGCGGCTTATTCAGAAAACTGAGACCAATGTTTAGGAGCCATAATTGCGGCGAGCTTAGGGCCGCACAGATCGAAAGTCAGGTAACCCTTGCCGGATGGGTACATAAAGTACGTGATAAAGGATTCGTAACCTGGATCGACCTACGTGATCGTTATGGTATTACCCAATTGGTACTCGATGCCGAACGTACCGATGCCGCCCTTTTGGAGCAGGCCCGTACCTTGGGTCGCGAGTTCGTACTACAGGTAAAAGGTACCGTAATCGAGCGGGCATCTAAAAACCCGAACATCCCTACCGGGGAAATCGAAATCTTGGTGGCCGAAATGACCGTACTCAACGAGGCCCTTACCCCGCCCTTTACCATTGAGGATGATACCGACGGGGGCGAAGACCTTCGTATGAAATACCGCTATCTCGATATTCGCCGTAACCCGGTTAAAGAGAGCCTGGTATTTCGACATAAAGTAAGCATGGAGGTACGCAAATATTTGTCCGATCAAGGATTTATAGATGTAGAGACCCCCTATTTGATCAAGAGTACGCCCGAAGGTGCCCGCGACTTTTTGGTGCCTAGCCGTATGAACGCCGGACAGTTTTATGCTCTGCCGCAGAGTCCGCAGACCTTTAAGCAGCTGCTTATGGTCGGGGGTATGGACAAGTACTTCCAGATTGTTAAATGTTTTAGGGACGAAGACCTTCGTGCCGACCGCCAGCCTGAGTTTACCCAGATCGATTGTGAGATGGCCTTTGTGGAACAAGAAGATATCTTAAACACCTTCGAAGGGCTTACCCGTCATCTTTTAAAAGAGATCAAAGGCGTAGAAGTGGCCGCCTTTCCCCGTATATCTTTCGATGATGCCATGCGTAAATACGGAAACGACAAACCCGATATCCGCTTTGGTATGGAATTCGGCGAACTAAACGCCGTGGCCCAGCATAAAGATTTTAAGGTCTTTAACTCGGCCGAACTCGTGGTAGGTATTGCCGTGCCCGGTGGGGCCAGCTATACCCGTAAAGAAATCGACAAACTTATCGATTGGGTAAAACGCCCTCAGGTGGGTGCTTTGGGTATGGTTTATGTAAAATGTAATGATGACGGGAGTTATAAATCTTCCGTAGATAAGTTCTACGACCAAGACGATTTGGCCCAATGGGCCCAAGCCACCGGAGCGCAAAAAGGCGATTTAATATGTGTGCTTTCCGGCGACACCAACAAAGTACGTGCCCAATTGAGTGCCCTACGTATGGAAATGGCCGAACGTTTGGGGCTACGCAAAGCTGATGAATTCGCCCCGCTTTGGGTGGTCGACTTCCCCTTGTTGGAACTAGACGAGGAAACCGGACACTACCATGCCATGCACCACCCCTTTACCTCGCCCAAACCCGGACAGTTGGCCCTCTTGGATACCGACCCTGGTGCCGTGAAGGCCAATGCCTACGATTTGGTATTGAACGGAAACGAAATCGGTGGGGGATCGATACGTATACACGATAAAGAGACCCAGGCGATTATGTTCAAACACCTTGGGTTTAGTCCCGAAGAGGCCAAGGCCCAATTCGGCTTTTTGATGGATGCTTTCCAATATGGCGCACCACCGCATGGGGGTATTGCTTTCGGATTGGATCGTTTGGTGGCCATTTTAGGCGGACAAGAGACCATTCGCGACTTTATTGCCTTCCCGAAAAACAACTCGGGCCGCGATGTTATGATCGATGCCCCGGCCACGATCGACAATGATCAACTAGATGAGCTGCATATCGCGCTGAAAGACTGATGAAAGACAACAAACAACTTAAAGAACTCGCCCTGTTTATCGGGGTGGCCATTTTGGCTTTCTTAATCGCTTCCTATGTGTTTCGGAATTGGGGGGCGTGGTTTTAGTGCTGCCAATTTAGAATTGAAAATACAAAAGCCCGATGAAATCAAGTTTCACCGGGCTTTTTGACTATAAATCAAGCGTAACTATTCCGCATCTTCTATTTTGAAGCGGGAAGCCGAATCGTTACATAACCAAGAAACCTATTTAATCCGGGCTTGTAATTCAGGAATCATGCCGGAATAACTTCGTAAGACCCGATCCCACTCCTTAAAGAGCTCGTCGTTCTTTACACTGGTCATGGGCATACCCGAGGCTTCCGATACCAATTTTACCTTAAAGGTCAAGGGGTCGTCGTTTACCTCTTTTACGATCACACGGGTACGTACTGTATTCTGTATAAAGGTCTTTTGGCTCCAGGCCGTTCGTATGTAACCCGTTTCTTTATCGGTCATTTCGATGACATCGATATACGAAAGCACGATCTGATTAATTAGTTTCCAGGCCCGGTCTTTGGGTATGGTACTTTTTAACTCAATACCCACATTCGCAATATCGGTTTGTATAGAGGCATCGAAAGAATCGTCGCGCCTTAACTCTACATAATCGGTCTTGGGCGGTTTGGGCATATTCTTGGTATTGCAATATTCGATCTTTTCGGTCAGGAAGCCTACCTTTTTTACCACCACGGTAATACAATCGTTGGAGGGCACCACCAATTCAATTGATCCCTTACCCAGCATCTTTCCGTTTACATAAATTTTGGCATCGGGTTCAGAGGTGCCGAAATCAATTTTTTTCTTTCCTAAAACCTCCGCATCCATGGCCATGGCCGATGTGGCCACAAAAAACACACCCAAAAGTGTGGCTATTCGTTTTACTAACATGTTCAGTCTGTTTGGTTAAAAATCTGGGATATTTTCCCGTCAACCTCAAAATTACGATGCCCGTCATTTCCATTTTATGATTTTGCTCATACTCCAATAGTTGATCTTCAAACCTTTACCCCTGTCGTTGGTACGCCAAAGCGAATGAGGAGCGGTAATTCCATTACCTTTATGGAATGCGAAACAAAAAATGGCTACGGATCCTAGGGTTGGTCATCCTGGGTATCCTTCTCTTGGCTGGTGGATTTGTACTCTATTCTTGGTATACCTTAAACCACCGCTATTTCCCAGAAACAAACCGTTTTACACAGGCCGCCAATTATATTGACCCCGAAAAGGCCATAGATCTTGGTGACTTTACCGTTTGCGACGAAGACAATATCTATGATTACTACAATAGCGATGGGGCCGATTACCAGGCCGGTAAAAACGGGCTACGTACCCAAATCTTATCGCAGTACCAAGCCGCACATTTTAAAGATTCAGGTTATCTGAACATCCGTTTTGTAGTGAATTGCCAAGGTAAGCCGGGTCGCTATGTGATGGAAACCTACGACTTGGATCTGAATGCTAGCCCTATGGATGAAGAACTCAAGGCGCATCTCTTTAACCTAACCCGTGACCTTAAAAACTGGAACCCTATACAAATTAACGGCACTGCCCAAGATGCCTATGTTTATATCTCATACCGTTTGGAAAATGGAAAGATCGTGGCCATATTACCTTAGTATTATCCTAGTGGCATGTTTCGTAAGTTGCGGTTCCCCTAGTGAAAAATCGGGACAGGCCACCCATGTGTCGCGTTTCCACTATCAGGGTACGGCCGAGAATATGAATGCCTTGGCCTATGCCCTGGAACAGGATCCGACCAATGCCCATGCTTGGCGCGAGTTTTCGATTCCCTACCTAAAACGGGGTATGCCGGGCGCCTGGAAAAAAGCCATGGATAGTGCCGTAAAATACGAACCCAAGTCCCTTACCCCAATCCGAGGTTATAACTACCTCTGGTTCTACCGCGATTATAAAAAAGCCATTGCCGATTTTAATGCCTCCGATACCTTAACCCCCCATCTCGATTATCCGCAAGGGCATAGTGTTGACTATTGGCGGGGTATCGCCTATCTGGGATTACAAGATTACCCGAACAGCATTGCGTTTTGGGACAAACATATCGCCAAGGAAACCGCCGATTCGGGCGAAGACTGGGTAGAGATCGAGGCTTGGTTGTTCCGCGGTATCGCCCATTTCGAATCGGGGAAGCTCACGGCTGCCCAAGCCGATTTCGAAAAAGCCCTTACCTACGGGAAAAAAAGTGCCGATGCCCATTATTACCTGGCCCAGATACATGCTGCCCAAGCACGGCCCAAGCTCGCCCGAAATGAGCTAAACTTGGCCAAACAAGACTTTAAGGCCGGCTATTTTAATTTTAAGGATAGTTATACCGAAACCCTTAGGCAAATCTATTGGGAAGACTTGGAAACTTTGGAAAAAGAATACTTACAAAGCCCTAGTAAATAAACCAGGGCCCCTTACTTACAATCATGGTTCCTCCTTACCGTAAAACCATGCCGGACGCGAACATTGTCTATAGACTATTTACGCTTCCCTTTTTTTGTTGTGATGATCACAACCCCATTAGGAGCGTTGTACTTCTCCGCGGCTTTCTTGTCTTTAAATACTTCAATACTTTCGATGCCGTCAGGTGATAATTTTTTCATGGTTTCTTGATCGGATTTCTTTCCATCGATAATGATCATTGGCGCTTCCCCCTCGGGAGCATAGCCCCTAATTCTTATCTCAGGTTTGTTGTCCCCAGCCGATTCCTTTTTGGTCTCCACGAGCAGCACCCCATTTTTTGCCCCGTATTCTTTAATTGCCTTTTCCCCTTTAACCACACTCACCGAGGCTATTTTATTGGGATCCAATAATTCCATAGGGAAATCGAACTTTTTCCCATCTACATAAATATCTGGTGCGGCCCCGTCTTTTACCAAAACGGCCAAGCCTTCTTTTTTGGTGGTTTTGGTTGTAATTTCCTGCCCTTGAATCCAAGAAAGGGACAGCATTAAAGCACATACAAGTAAAACTAAGTGTTTCATAGGTTTTAAGTTTATCATTACATAATTCATTATTTCAAATAAGGCACACCAAAACATTCATGGACCAACCCATTCCGGCTTGGCTAACAGCATGGCATTACGTTATTTTCTTTTTGTTGAATATTTAAATTGATTAAAAAGCCGACCTTACTCCTTGGTCGTATATATAATTACCATTTCATTTTCATAAACAATGGTGCGTTCAATCGCTGCGGGCTCCATACTACCGATCATATCCAAAGCTTCCTTGAATAGTGCTTCTTTTTGGGCAAAATCCTGTTCGTTGCTTTGCCTGGGACCCAGTATTAAAAAAGAGACCAACAGCAATACTGAAGCCGCAGCTGCCATGCCCCAAACCATCTTTTTTCGCTTTCGGTCCCGACCGCCTTCAAAGCTTTCCCATAATCTGTCATTAAGATCTTCTGGCGGGGTTATTTTGTTATTTTCCAAAAAAGTGAACCAATTGGCCCAAGGAGTGTCTGGTTCCTTTACATTTTCGAACAAAAACACCTCTTCTTCTAAGGTGGTTTCCCCTCTTTCATATTTTTCGGTCAACCGACGAATTTCATCCTCTCGCATAACCATATGTTTTTTCCAATGTTAACCCAACCTGTTTTCTGGCCCTTGACAATAAGACCCTAACATGTTCAATCTTAAGTGCTGTCGCGGCGGCTATTTCAGTAAACTCAAAACCATCTAGATCCCGCATTAATATAACTTCCCTTTGTTGTTTCGGTAAGGTATTTATGATTTGCCGAATAATCGCATCCAACTCTTTCCATTCTAACCACTCCAGCCCGTTTTCAGATTTTGACAACCCATATTCCAAGGTATAATGGGTATAGTCCAATCCTTTTTTCCGCAACAAATCGATACAGTGGTTTCGGGCGGTCAAAACCACAAAACCTTTAATATTCGGATGCCGCTCGATTTGTTTCCGCTTTTCCCAAAGCTTTATCATGATTTCTTGAATGGCATCTTCGGCCTTCGCACCATCACCCAGCATTCTTGAAACCATGGGAAACAAATGGGTCGAGAGTGAAAATACTTTATGTTTGAATTCGGTCTTGTTCATTCTACTCTAATAACGTGAAAGTAGTCCCTGCCATAACAAAAAATGCCATCTTTTTGCCTGTGGGGCTTTATTGATGATCTCTATCCTATAGCGACTAAAAGCCTTTACCCCCTGAAATCGCCAATGCTGGCCTGCCCATTTCCCAGTTATTATCCTACCCTAGTACACCCATTTACTGTAGCTGTATCTATTAGATTTCATTTTTGACGAAAGTTTTATCGTAGAAACGAGACCAAGTAAAAAATTGGCTTTATGCATTTGCTTCGCTTATTTAGGTTTTTCGCTTTTTCATTACTGTTCTTATCTATAGGCTGCCAATCCGATGACGATAATGGCCCAATTACCTTGGCAAGCCTACTCCAAAACCAGCAAACTGAAGAAGGGGGCGTAATCGCCTGTGCCGCCAGCGCCGACCTTAACCAGGTATTCGTTTTCTATTATCCAGAAGCCGGGGCCGATAACATCCGTTACTTTGAGAGTCCCGATGCAAGTACGGCTCCCAAAGACTGGGACAGCTATAGCGAAGTAATCCTGGAAACTGAGCCCGTTTTTAATGGCTATCTGGGTCGTTTTGTTATTTCACCTGCACAAGAAAAATGGGTGGTGGTCACCTTTGAAAAAGAAGGGGTACTGCATTTTTCGAACCCGATCCGACTCAAACAAAACAGCCAGCCTACGGTATGGCACGATCAAGTCAGCCTCGATAAAAATCAAGCCACCATGCCCCGATTTGAGTGGGCACCTGGGCCAGACGGACTCAATGCCATCTTTTTTCAAGTGGTGACCAATGCGCAAAACGATCTTTTATCGGGCACCTATACCTATGATTCCTTTTTCCGCTATTACGATACTTCTAATGTGGTACTGAACGTAACCACACAAAGCCCGCCCCAATTACAGTTCGGAAACACCTATGGCTTTACCCTGATGGCCGTAAGCCTCGATAATTGGGTAAATACGGTGATCGAAAAAGAATTTACTATTCCTTGACCGGGTTCAGGCCGATCAGGTGTTGGAAACCTGAGCTGTTCGCTCAACAACTAGCTTGTTGGGGCTATTTTTAAAAAAATGGTTATCTTATACCATCAATACCCCAAAGGACCCCAACGTCAAAGCCATGAAAAAGCGCCTATACCTACTGTGCCCATTCCTGATTTTTTATGCCTGCTCCAATTCCGATGACAGTCCGGAAACCATTTCCGGTACTTTGGAGTATACAACCATTGGTAATCATCAGTTTACCCTCGAAGCCCAACAAATAACAGCTACCATTACACTCATTGGCGGCGGGGGTGGCGGTGGCGGTGGTGCACCGTATGAATCGGGCGTCAATGCTACTTCCGGGGGTGGCGGTGGTGGGGCCGGGCAGCTTTTGATAATGGAATCGGTAGCCTTAAAAGATCAAACGGTCTACACCGTTTTTGTGCCTCCCGGCGGCAATGGGGGCAATGTTGGGTTTCCAGGGGGCGATGGTCTCGCCGCCAGTGTAAGTGAAGGAAACACGGTGCTCTTGGAAGGTCTCTCCGGTAAGCCCGGCCAACCAGGTCCTAAAGATGCCATGGAAGCCAGTTCGGGTGGCGCCGGATATCCCAATGGTGAAAACGGCGGTGGCGGTTCTACCTTAGATGCCAATGGCAATGCTACGGCAGGGGTCAGCGGTTTGGGTGGCAATAACGGTACGGCATATGGCTACGGCGGGAATGGTGGTATAGGCACCGGATTCAACAATAATCAAGCAAGCCCAACCATGCCCGGTACCCAAGGCGGTCCGGGTTATGTGAAAATCGAATGGACCGGTATCCAAAACTGACCTATCATTTACCCAGACCTGCAGACCTATCAGGTTTTGAAAACCTGATAGGTCTATGTGCTTATTCCGATCGGATTTGGTTATTTTGTAGTACGAAATCCAATTCATGACCAGCCGACGCAAGCGTTACATTACCCAGTTCCTCAAATGGCGGTATAAACATATCTCCAACAAAACCTTTTTACACCTATTGGCCGTGGGGGTGGGGCTTTTGGCCGGACTGGCCTCGGTAACCCTAAAAAACCTGACCCACTTTATTTCTAGCCTGCTCGAACGGGGTATCATCTTTTCAGAGAACCAATTGTATTTCGTGCTACCGGTAATCGGGCTGTTCTTGGTCTTCCTCTATGTAAAATTCGTGGTAAAACGACCCTTGGAACATGCGGTTTCCTCTATTTTGTTCGCCTTATCGAAACGCAAGGGTATCATTCCGCGCTCTAAGATTTATATTCCCTTAATTACCGCCCCGCTTACCGTAGGTTTTGGGGGTTCGGTGGGGTTGTTGGGCCCGGCCGTGGCTTCTGGGGCCGCGATCAGTTCCAATCTGGGCCGATGGTTCCATATGGATACCAAAACCCGAATTCTGCTTATCGCCTGTGCCTCGGCAGGGGCTATTGCCTCCATTTTCCAATCGCCCATTGCCGCCATTATCTTTGCGGTAGAGGTCTTTAGCCTCGACCTGACCCTGGTCTCGCTTACCCCACTTTTACTGGCCTCGGTCTCCGGTATCATCACCTCTTATTTCTTTATGGGCAACGAGGTCTTGTTCAACTTTAATATCAGCCAGGATTTTCAAATCAAGGATACGCTGTTCTATATCGTTTTGGGCGTAGGTACGGCCTTTGCCTCTATCTATTTTACCCGTATGTATTTCGGCATCCTAAAACTGTTCGAACCTTTTAAAAGCCCGAAATACCGACTTTTAGTAGGCGGTATCGCCATAGGGGTCATGCTGTATTTTATCCCGCCCCTGTATGGCGAGGGTCTGGGCTTTATCAACCAACTGCTCAACGGCGACCATATCGCCGCCATTGGCACCACTCCCTTCGATGCCTTTATGGATAATATTTGGGTGGTTATCGCGGTCATGTTCGGTATTACGATCTTTAAGGCCGTGGCCATGACCACCACTTTTGCCGCTGGTGGGGCGGGCGGAATCTTTATTCCTACCATGGTTATGGGCTCGGCCTTGGGCAATGTGGTGGCCAAGATCATTAACCATTCCGGACTCGGTTTTCAGGTTAACGAAAGTAACTTTACCCTGATCGGTATGGCCGGACTCATATCCGGGGTGTTGCATGCGCCCTTAACGGCCATTTTCTTGATCGCCGAGATTACCGGGGGCTATCAATTGTTCGTTCCGCTTATGATTACGGCGGCCATTTCGTACATCATCAAAAAGAACGCCATTGACCACACCATCTATACCCGTGAACTGGCCCGGACCGGGGCCCTACTAACGCATAATAAAGACCAGGCCGTGCTCACCTTTATGGACCTAGACGAGGTGATCGAACAAAATTTTATGACCGTGGCCCCCGATATGAGCTTGGGCGATATGCTGCACACCAAAGTGGCCAAAAGCAACCGCAACCTCTTTCCGGTGGTAGACGAGGCCCGAAAACTAGTGGGTATAGTACTACTCGACGATATTCGGGAGTATATGTTCAACAACGAACTCTACGATCAAATGACGGTCTCACAATTTATGAACCGTGCCCCCGAACTCATCTTTTATAACGAAGACAGTATGCAGCAGGTCATGGATAAATTCCAAGATTCCGGTGCCTGGAACCTACCCGTGATCAAAGGCGGAAAATACCACGGCTTCGTCTCTAAATCGAAACTGCTCACCGCCTATAGGCGAAAGTTGATTAATTTTACACGATAATACCTTATTAAAGTACGAAGTGGGAAGTACGAAGTGGGAAGTACGAAGTGGGAAGTACGAAGTGGGAAGTACGAAGTGGGAAGTACGAAGTGGGAAGTACGTAGGACGAAAAATGTACGTTGTACGTCCCTGATATAGGTAGCCCTTCAAACCAAGAACCAGCATAATGATAGCCCTTCGCAGGGTCGGGACGATAACGCGGATTAAAGCACGAAGTAATAGTATAATGGAAAACCTTTCAAACTAAAAACCTTTCAAACCAAAGAGATTTGACATGAAACGCAGACACCTTACCATATTCGTAGTACTGGCCTCCTTTGCGGCCATAGGCTATGGTTTCTATATTTTTGAAGACGAGCCCAAAAAAGGAAATACCTGTATCGGGGCGGGTACGGCGGGCCTCTTTCTCTTGGGTATGCCCCTTTTCTTGGCCGATGTCAGTCGGGGCAAAAAGGCCAAAGATTATATGCTTACCGACGAGAATATTAGAAAAATGCAAGGAAAAGAACCTAAAAACACTGAAAATCAATAATTTTCATAAAATTAACCTAGTGTTAGCCTAGGATTAAAATTTAAAAAGCTAACTTGCCGCTTATTAATTATTTTTTTTAGAATGACAGGTACAGTTAAATTTTTCAATGACACCAAAGGTTTTGGTTTCATTACCAACGACGAAACGGGAAGTGATATTTTCGTACACGTTAGCGCTTTGAACGGTACTACTTTGAACCAAGGGGACAAAGTAGAATACGTTGAGGAAGAAGGAAGAAAAGGAATGGTTGCCGCCCAAATTCAGGTGATCGGATAATATACTTTTTTTAGATTTCGGAACCCCTTTTCGGCAACGTTAAGGGGTTTTTTTATGCCGGCCCCCGAAGCCCCCTTCCCGATAGTTATCGGGACCCCAAAGGGGGAATTTATTCATGATGTTTTGGGGGTTACCCCTCCTATCGTCAGGGTCGGGCTTTACGCGGCAAATCCGCGCCACTTCGTACCTCAGGGCTGTGGGTTTTCTGCTGCAATCCCTAACCCGTTATGGGTTATGATCTAACTTCGTACTTGGAAAGGTTTGAAGGGTTTATGGTTTATAGTTCATTGTTATTCGGTTGAGCTCCCTATTCCAACAATGAACACTGAACAACGAACAATTTTATGTTGACACGAATTCTTCCCACTTCGTACTTCCAAAATCGTACTTACTGCCCCATTTTCAAATTGGCACATCTTCAAATTAGCAAATTGCTTCATTAAAAACTCACTTTTTCCGCCTTTGGGCAAAGAACGTCCGCATAAGGTCGGCGCATTCGGCTTCCATTATGCCGCTTACCACTTCGGTCTTGGGGTGTAATTGGGCGCCCATGGCCTTGTAGCCCCGATCTGTGTCCGAGGCCCCAAAGACTACCCGGGGTATCTGTGACCAATACAGGGCACCGGCGCACATTTGGCAGGGTTCCAAGGTAACGTACAGGGTGCAATCGGTAAGGTATTTGCCCCCCAAAAAGTGGGCCGCCGCCGTAATGGCCTGCATCTCGGCATGAGCGGTAACATCGGTCAGTTGCTCGGTAAGGTTGTGGGCTCGTGCAATAATCCGGTTCTGTACCACTACCACCGCACCCACCGGTACCTCGCCCTTTTCAAAGGCCAATTGGGCCTCTTGGTAGGCCTTTCGCATAAAATGGGCGTCGTCGAATTGTAAATCCATCATAATCTCTAAAACCTTAGGCCATCCCAAAGCACAATAAAAAATCAAATTTCGAAGTCTAATATCCCGCTAAAAATGCGGGATTAATTTATCATACTGTTTTGAATGCCTAGCTCCGCTACTTTTCAAAACCGTGATTCATTAACAAAGGTAAGCTATTGCCAAGTCTCCAATCGATAATACCCTGTATTTGCCGTACTTTTGCAGCGCATGCCGCTATTAGACCACATACAGTTTCCTGCCGACCTCAGAAAGCTAGACTTGGCCGAACTTCCGCAATTGGCCCAGGAGCTCCGTCGTTTTATTATCGATGTGGTGGCCACCAAAGAAGGACATCTCGGGGCCAGTCTGGGCGTGGTAGAACTCACCATTGCCTTGCACTATACCTTTAATACCCCCGAAGATCTGCTGATCTGGGATGTGGGCCATCAGGCGTACGGACATAAAATCCTTACCGGGCGTAAGGCGCAGTTCCATACCAATAGACAGTTCGAAGGACTTAGCGGCTTTCCCAAACGTAGCGAAAGCCCCTATGATGTGTTCGGTACCGGCCATAGCTCTACCTCTATTTCGGCCCTGATGGGCATGGCCCTGGCAGCCAAGATATCGGGCAAGACCGATCGTAAGCATATAGCGGTTATCGGCGATGCCTCCATCGCTTCGGGTATGGCCTTCGAAGGACTTAACCATGCCGGGGATACCGATGTGGATATGCTGGTGGTGCTGAACGATAATGCCATTGGTATTGACCCCAGTGTAGGGGCCCTAAAACATTACCTCACCCAGGTAAAACAGGGCAACCCCAGCCAGGACAATATTTTCGAGGCCCTGAACTTTACCTATTCCGGGCCCATAGATGGGCATGATCTGCCCGCCTTGATCGCGGAAATGGAACGCCTAAAAAAAGTACCCGGACCCAAATTCCTGCATGTGGTTACCACCAAGGGGAAAGGGCTACAACAGGCCGAGGAAAACCAGGTGACCTACCATGCCCCGGGTAAATTTGACCGGGAAACCGGCGAACTCCTGCCCAAAAACACCGCCGATCTGCCGCCCAAATTCCAAGATGTATTCGGACACGCCATCGTAGAACTGGCCCAACGCAACCCCAAAATCGTGGGCATTACCCCGGCCATGCCTACGGGTAGCTCTTTAAAATATATGATGGCCGCCCTACCCGAGCGCGCCTTTGATGTGGGGATAGCCGAACAACATGCCGTAACCATGGCTGCCGGAATAGCCGCCGAGGGTCTGGTGCCCTTCTGCAATATCTACTCCACCTTTTTACAACGGGCCTACGACCAAGTAATACACGACGTGGCCTTACAAAAACTACCCGTGGTCTTTTGCCTTGACCGGGCCGGAATCGTAGGTAAAGACGGACCCACACATCATGGGGCCTTTGACTTGGCCTATCTACGCTGTGTACCCAACTTGATCGTTTGTGCCCCTAAAGACGGGCCCGAACTGCGAAACCTGCTCTATACCGCCCAACTGGGTCTTGATCGTCCTATGGCCATTCGATACCCTAGGGGGCGCGACCTAGCACGCCATGGCGATACCCCTTTTTCTGAAATTAACATCGGAAAAGGCGAAACCATACAAAAGGGTACGGAAATTGCAGTGCTTAGCATCGGTCCGATCGGGGCAAAGCTGTATGAACAGCAGACCCATTTGGAACAGCCCCAAAAAGTAGGTCACTATAATATGCGTTTCGTAAAACCTTTGGATACCCAACTCTTGCACCGCATTTTTACCCAATACCGCGAAGTGGTTACGGTAGAAGACGGTTGCCTGGCCGGTGGCTTTGGCTCGGCCGTGCTCGAATGGGCCCAGGAACAGGGGTATGCCCTACCTATAAAACGCTTCGGTATACCGGACCGTTTTGTGACCCATGGCCCCACGGCCACCCTGAACGAGACCCTCGGATTAGATACCAAAACCATCATTACATACATAAACCAAAAAACCAGACCACCACTATGAAAATGAAGGCACTCCTCCTCGGGCTTGCCCTTGTATGGGCCTTTCAGGGCCTGCAGGCCCAAGAGACCGAACCCGAGGTAGATACCACTACGGTAGACACCATCGTGATCCGCCGGCTGCAGGAAACCGTAACCAGTCTGCCCCGGGGCGTACGCCATACCGTACCCAAAATCTCGTTCAACAAGACCCAGACCATGAACGAACCACCGCATCGTTTTAAGGTACCCTCGTTCTGGACCAAAAAGAACAACCTGAACGTACAGATCAGTGAGGTCGCTTTCGTAAACTGGAACGCGGGGGGTAACAACTCCATTACCGCCATCGGGAAACTCTTGTTCGAACGTAATTATAAATTCCGCTACGTTACCTGGTACAACACCCTAGATCTGCGCTATGGTAGCAACGCCCAAGAGGGACGCGAACTGCGCAAGACCGACGACCAGATCCGGCTAAGCTCTACCTTTGGTTACCGTACCGATACCATTAGCCCTTGGTACTATTCGGTAAAGCTGAACTTTAACACCCAGTTCGCCAACGGTTATAAATACCCCAATACCGACGACCCCATCTCGCGCTTTATGGCCCCGGGTTACCTCTTTCTCGGTGCGGGTGCCTCGTATATACCCGATGGGGGCAAATTTAACCTCTATATCTCGCCCTTGACCCTTAAAACCACCTTTGTACTCGACCAGACCTTGGCCGATAAGGGGGCCTTTGGGGTAGACAAGGCGATACGCGACGAAGACGGCAATATAATTACCCCCGGTGCCAACAACCGAACGGAGGTCGGTTTTCTGATCACCAACAAATGGGAGACCGAGGTGGCCAAAAACATTCATATGACCCATGCCCTGGGCCTCTATACCGATTACCTCAACAGCTTTGGCAATATTGATGTAGACTGGGAGCTAAGGTTCAAACTCAAAGTAAACAAACATGTCTCGGCCAGTATAGGCACCCATATTATTTACGACGACGATGTAAAGTTCGATATCGTAAAGGATGGCGATGGCAATGTGACCGATCCCGGCGGTGCCCGGGTCCAGTTTAAACAGATCCTGGGCGTAGGGCTGAATTATGATTTTTGATGTTTTCGGAATTCCGGGTTCAGAGTACTGAATGCTGATGGGTTTGGTAGGCAGCCGGCACTACCTCAAGTACCGATTGCTATCTGTACACGCGGGAGCGGTTTTGATAGGACAAGCAGCTGATAACCACTTACTCAACTGTTTGACATTGTCGTTTAATTTATATAATTCAATGAAATAAGCTGGCTTTCCTTTGATAATGTCATTCAGCGTTGGCGTGAAAGCTCTTTGCAACCGCAGGAGCGGGATTGCAATGTGCTTGAAACAGATAAGCTATTCTTTTATCAACGATTCGATTATTTCATCTGAGTCAAAATCTGGCGAACCTTGTCTAGCATAGTAACTTGAATATCTCTCTATTAAGTCCTTTAAAAATGGCATAGAAATAGTGGCAAATCTGTCAATATCAGAATTTTTTATTCCGGTTTGCAGTTTATCTAACGGTATTGAGAGTTTATGTTGAAAATCAATAATTCCAGCGTTAATACCTTTATGCTGAGGAATAAAATGATAATATGAACTCTTGTTTCCAATTAGTTTTTCTAATTTCCCCTTTTTTGTACTACTCAAACCCTCAATAGTTTGTATTTCTTCAATCCCACTAACTTCTTCTGAAATATCTTTTATTCGCAATAAAAACACTTTAGAAACTTTCTTTTGGGCAAAATCACAGGCTGGCGTAAGAACAACAAATCTGTTCCCATCCAAAGTAATCAAATCTCCAGTCGAAAGACTTTCCTTTACAGGTCTTGTTATATAAAACTCGCTAGGATGTACCTTGCTCTCATCTAAATACTCCAACATATGTAAAATGGTGTAACGTAGAAGTGAGTCTTCTTTCTCAGCTGAAGTTCGTTTGTTATCTAGTGCCCAATTGTCTATAGAAGTTGAAATGTGATTCCAGAAAATGTTTTGGATTAATTCTTCAATCTTTCCGTTTCGATTTAAAAGGTTAAGAATTCCTGTTGCTTTTATAGTCTTGAATTTATCAAGAGTAGCCATAACATCTACTTCATCTCTCTCAAAAACGTTAAAAACTGAACTTGGCACGTTTAATTCAGCTGAGATGTGATGTGGGGTTCCAGTGATGACAAAGGTTGGAAAACGTAAATTTTCTTTGATTTCTTTGACAACCTCGTTTCCAGAAGTATCAGTTCCTCCCGAACCCATTAAGTCTAAATCTACTATTGCCCCATCAAAAATATTGTCAGGGTTTTTTAGTGCTGCAATCGCCTCATCTTTGCTTTGTATCCAAACATCAGTTATTTGATGTTCCTTATTTTCTTTATTGAATAAATCAATATTTCTATTGTACACATCGTTGTAGATGGCCTTGTCATCTTCTACTATTAATATTCTTAACTCTTCCATAATTATTTGCTGATTTCTATTTGGAAGTTCACTCCGTTATCACTTTTTCTAGCAGAAAGTTCTCCATTAAGTCTATCTGATGCTTCACCAGCGATGGCTAAACCAAGACCAGTCCCATCAATTTTTTTAGAATAACCAGGCTCAAAAATGGCTCCAGATTCAATTTCCAAATCTGTTAAGCCTGGACCTGTGTCTTTATAGTCAATAATAACAGAGTCCTTATTTTGAATAACTTCTATTTCTATTTTCTTTTCATCTGTCTTGGATATACCCAGCCAATAAATACTGTTCTCAATTAGGTTTGTTAAGGCGATATACAAATCTTCTGACCAACCAAAAATTTCTACTTTTTCATCTCCAACGATTTCAAATTCAATATTTGCTTCTTCAATACTTGATTTGAAAACATCTAAACTCTCGTTAATGACACGAATAACTGAGAAGTCAGACTTTTTCTCCCTTTTCTGTTTGGCGAGAGGCGATATTCGCTTAAATAGAGTCGAAATGAACTTGCTATTAATCTTAAAGCCATTTATACTTTTTACTAGTTGTTCATAGTCCTCTTCAGTTGGTTTCGCTCGATAGAATTTTAAGTAACGTTCCATCACCTTAGTTTCTGAATTGAAGAACTGCAATGGTTTCCTGCCTTCGTGTAGAATAAAGTTGACAATTTTACCTAGAGTTGCTTGGCCTTGATAAATCGCTATTGTTTTTTCAATTTCCTCTTTGAGTTCAGCTTTCTTAGCCTCTTCTTTGGTTAATATATTGTCAATCTCATCAATTGCTTTTTTATCAATTTTAAACTCTGAAAGCTTTTTGCCTATAGATGACTTGACTTCTGCTAAGCTAAACAGGGAATTTATCGTGTCTTGTACTTTCGTTGGTTTCCCTCTGCTTTTTTCACTTTTTATTCTGTACGCTAGTCGCCTAGTTTCGAGTTCAAATAAGGCTTTTTGTGCCAGTTCCTTTAATCCAAAGTAGTACTCATTCTCTTTCAATCCATCTCTGGCACTTTTCTCTTCTAATCCAGATTTTTCCTCTGATTGAATCGTAACAAACCCTACTATCTGGTTATTGCTAATCTTTAAAGTGAAATTTTGTATTCTGTCCTTATCCAAATCGAGCCAATCAACACCACCATTACCATAAGGACGAATTCTAAAGTTGTTTTTGTAAACATTTACGCCATAAACTTCATTCAGAAGTCTTCTTGCTTCATTCTTACCCATATATTTTTTAGATACTGGGTTTATTAGTCCTTTATTAATCAAGTTGTCAATAGCATCAGGTTCACGGTCGAATACCCTAAAATCAACTTTGATTAGACCGCAATATTTATTGTTGCCAGAAAGCTCAAACTTTTGCGAGATTTTTTCTTTTTGAACAGCTTCTGGATTGATGTTATTCTCGAATTCTAAACTGGCTGTTCCATCATTTGAAATAGTTCCAAAAATTCGATAATCATAATATTTAATGATTGGATAAGTATCTATAGTGATTTTTTCATCAATCTCTTGGAATGGTGAATTCTCAAATGATAAGTTTATTTTAAACTCATCTTCGGTCGACTCTTCAAATGGTGATATGAGTTTTCTTAATTCATTAATCAACTGTTCTAGAGAGTCTTTATTCCAATAAGATAGTTTGGAATCAGTTTTTTCTATTACTTCTTCATCACCATTTTCATCAATAACTACTTCTTCATATATTTCATCTTTAGCAATAATTAAAATGTCTGTTCCTGAGGGCTCTTGAGTTTCCTTCTTCTCAATGAGAAGCTCTATGTTCTCTAGAAATTCATCTGTTTTAAAAATTCTCCAGTCAATAACCGCCTCAGATTTTTCACCATTTTCATCAACAGTAGAAAGTGTCATTTCTTGGCCTAAAATGGAAGCAGCAAAACGTCCAATACCTTTTCTCCCTTGCAAGGTTCTTGAACCTTTTTTACTTACTTTTCTCTTAAGCTTATCATCGGTCGCTGGAACTAGCCATTTGTTAATTACTGTGTCGAAATCCATTCCATGACCATCATCTTTGATAGAAATTATTAAAGCCTGTTCATTACCAATTTCGGTATATTTAAAAACGATGTCGACTTTCGTGGCGTCTGCATCGTATGAGTTTTTGACTAGTTCAACCAATGCAGCATAAGAGTCTCCAATTAAATCACTACCGATTGTATGTATCAATCTGGCTGCTGGTCTAATCTTGTATGTTAAATCATCGCTCATTGAAGCTGTTTTTTAATTTGACAAGCAATTTCTTTTGCCATCAATGGTGGAACGGCATTACCAATTTGTCTAAACGCAGCAGTTCTACCGCCTTCGAAATAATAATCATCTGGGAATGATTGAATTCTTGCAGCCTCACGTACTGAAATAGACCTAACTTGTTTAGTGTCAGGGTAGATATAATGATGTCCATCTTTAGCTATGTGAGCGACCATTGTATGAGAAAGTCCATTTATATCAACAACCTTAAATCTATCCACAAACGCTTTTTCGTTTTTGTGTGTTTTAAGTGCAGATGGCAAATCAGGATATTTGAGTCTTTCTGACTCATTTAGCCATTTGTTTATTGCGATTTGATAAATCTTTAAATCACGAACATTATGAGGTCTTGCAATATGCTGTGTTACAAAATCGACACCATTTCTTAGCTCAAACTTTTCAAGATATTCGGTACTAGGACTAATGTATTTAGTAACATTATTTTGGTCTCCAGGATTCAACGCCTTCAAATCAGAAAGAATCTGGCTTACTGTATATACTTCCTTAACTCTTTCAAATTCTGGATATTCAAAATCAACCCCTTTTTTCCATCCTATTAGTATTATTCTCCTTCTTTTCTGTAATACACCAAAATGCTCTGATTTTTGAATGGTATAATCTAGTTCATATCCAATACGCTTAAAATAGGCTCGCATATTCTTAAAATAGCTTCCTTTTTCGGCTGTGATTAGACCCATTACATTTTCAAAAACAAACACCTTTGGTTCGTATCTCTTTAGAAATTTTGCATATTCTTTGTAAAGAAAATTCCGAGGGTCATTCTTCATTCGATTTTTATCTCTTGACCTTCCAACTAGCGAATACGCTTGGCAAGGTGGTCCGCCAACTATTAAGTCAATTGATTTGTCGGCTGCTAGACTATCTATTTGTTCAAAAATGGCTTTGTTATTCTTCCCTCCAATGGAAGTGTTAATTACAGAATTGGATATTTCTGCTTCGCCACATTTCTCAATAAAAATTTTTCTTGAAATTTTTCCCGAAATGTAATCGTAGTAATCCTCTAGGTTATTTTCAGAGTTTAATTTGTGGTAGACTAATCTCGTTTCTAGAGTATCACAAGCCTTTTCATCTATTTCAACGTGTGCAACAGGATTGTAGCCAGCTTTTATGAAGCCTTCGGATAAGCCTCCTGCTCCTGAGAATAAATCTATGAAATTCAATTTTCTCATAGTTATACGTTAAGCTCTAAATGTCCATACAATTTCTCTAGAATCTCATTTGGGTCAGCACCTATTGCTTTAGAAATCAGATATAGTTCTTCAGCTTTTAAATTGGTTTTTTCTTTGGTGCTCAGTTGGCTTAGTCGGGATTTCCGTATTCCAGTTTTCCGAGAAACTTCTGCTTTGTTAATTGATTTATCCGTTAAATACTTACCAAGATGAGTCATTCTTCGTATGTTACAATTGTTTTTCAAATGTAAACAAAAGTTCCGAATAAAGAAACAAATGTTTTGAAATGAGTTATTTCATACTCGGTGTTTCGGGCGGTGGTGGGGAAGTGAAAGCTCTTTTGGTTTTTTAGCGTTGGGTTTAGCTTCGGCAAAAACCAAATGTGCTTGAACGTGCGGTTGGGGCTTTTTTCAGCTTGCATACAACGTTTAATAATGATTCACAGCTTGCTGATATCCCTACAATACCTTTAGTTTATCAATTGGTCAATCGGTTTTGGTTTTACCTCCTAAAACTACCCCTTCCGTATAAACATCACAATACCCATTACTAGGTATTTTTTGGGCGTTTTGGGGCTGTAATTGGGCCATTTGTAAGGGATTTCGACTTTTCTAGTTCTGAGTTAAGAGTTATGGGTTATGATGATTCAACTATTAAAAACAGTTTTACTGGTTAGCCCTCACCCCCCGAAATGCTTCGGGACAGGCCGACCCTCTCCCTGAGGGAGAAGGAGTCTATGATTTCGTTCATTATTGGCACTTAAAATCCTGATTCAACAAATCCTCAATTCGTACTTACCGTATTCATTTTCAAATTATCACATTGACAAATTGCTACATTGCTACATTGCTACATTGATTAAACAACTACACGATTTAACGATTCAACAAATTTCCACTTCGTACTTCCAACTTCCCCAGATATTTCAAAAATAGCGGACGCCCTTGAGGTTACCTTACGGAAAAGCGTAAGAACGCATTCTGAATCCTGAATTCTGAACTCAGAAGTCTCGGGGTCGAGATGATAACTTTAAAAAACCAGTTATGAGTTAAGAGTTATGGGTTATGTTCCACTTCGTATTTTGTACCTCCAACTTTGTGCTTACTTCACTCATTTTCAAATCTTCAAATTGACGAATTGATTATACAGTAATCCGTTACACAGAGTTTCACGGAGAATACACGGAGTTTCACAGAGGTTGTATTTTACCGGTTCAACAAACTAGTTATGGGTTATGTTCAACTTCGTATTTCGTACCTCCAATTTCGCACATAACATTCTCATTTTCAAATCTTCAAATTACCTCATTGACAAATTGCTACATTATCAGCGTTGCTGGGCCAACCAAGCTTTGGGGGGTTGCCCTTCGGCTTTTTTAAAGTAGGTGTTGAATACGGTCTTGGAGTTAAATCCGCATTCGTAGGCGAGTCCGAGTAGGGTGAGTTTTTGGTTGGTGGGCTCCAACGCTTTTTGCTTGAACAGGGCCAACCTTAGGCCGTTGATATAGCCGTTAAAGTTCTGTTGGTAATGGGCATTGAGCAACCAAGAGAGTTTGTTGGGGGTAAGCCCTAGGCGTTGGGCCAGGGCACGTAGGTTTAGGTCGGGGTTGGTATACAGGGTTTCGGCCTGCATCAGGGCATCCAATTGTTGGCTGTAGGCTTGAATCTCGCTGGCCTCCAACAGGGCCTTGGGCGTATCTTTGGTCGGGGCCGGGTTTCCGGCTTCCGGGAATTTCATTTGCTGGATCAGGGCCTGAAAGCGGTCGTGTCCACGTAGGTTGTCCCAAACGAAGAAATAGCGCAAACTGATCATCATAATGCTGTGCTGGGCCAGACCTTGTTCTAAAAAGGGCAGGGCCTTTTCGGGCATATCGAGTAGGGCGTATAGCTGGGCGGGGTCGCAGGGATCGTGGAAACTTATCTCTTCCATCTCTTGCAATACGGCTTCTTTTTCGCCCATAAGGATCTTTACCGTAAGCTGGTCCATTTTCGCCAAAAGCTGTCCTTGGGTTACCTCTAGGGCTTGGTCCAACAGGGGCAGGGCCTCTTCAAATCGGCCTAGGTAGCCCAGTACCAAGCCTTTCCAGCGTAGGGCCTCGCCAAAACGGGGCTCTAAGGCCAGGGCATGGTCAAAGGCCTGCAAAGCCTGCTCGAACTGCCGGTCAAAATAATAACAGGCGCCCAGTTGCCAATGGCTAAAGGCGTGTAGGGGATCGGTAAGTAATAGGTTTTGGGCCAGACCAATGGCATGGGCCTTTTCGTTCTTAACGAAAATATGGTAGTAAGACACAAATTCATTGGCCGCCGGCAGACCCAGGTCCAGGGCCTTTTGATAGGCGGTTTCGGTGCCCGCCCAATCCCAGGCGAACAGTTTCATATAGGCATCGATCTTATAGGCCCGGGCATTTTCGGGATCGGCCGCCATGGCCTGGGCAATATGGGTGCCGATCTGGGTATAGGCTTCGTTCAGGTCCATTTCGCCAAAACCCATATAGTGTATATAAGCCTCGGCCAAACAGGCATGGGCTTCGGCATAGTGCGGATCTATGGCAACGGCCTCGTTAAAACTGCCAATGGCTTGTTTAATGTCCTCAAAATCCTTGCGTTTTAGATAAAAAAGCCCTTTTAGGTAGTGGTCGTAGGCTGCCGTGGCCGGTACGGTATGGGGTTTTAGGTTGCCCTCTACCTCCAAATGCCCAAAATTCTCGCGGATCTGCTCAGCGATCAGCAGACTAATCTCGTCTTGTATGGCAAAGATATCGTGCAGTTGGCGGTCGTAGTTTTTGGACCAAAAATGGCTGCCATCGGCCGCATTGATAAACTGGGCGGTAACCCGTACCCGATCGCCCTGCTTGCGTACACTACCCTCCAAAACGGTACTGACCCCCAACTGCTGGGCAATGCTCCGTATGTCTATATGCTTCCCCTTAAAGGCAAAGGCCGAGGTACGGGCAATGACCCGCAGGCCCGGAATGGTGGTAAGCGCATTGATGATCTCTTCGGTAATGCCGTCGGAGAAATAAGTGTTGTCGGCATCGCCACTCATATTCATGAAGGGCAAAACCACGATCGATGTGTTGTTGGGCGCTTGCATTTGGTAGCCCTAAAAGTAGGAAACCCGATTTCCATATCAAAAAGTCCCGAAAGGTATTTCCGAACCTTTTTCAGGGATTCCCGAACGCTGGGGCCATTTGCCTGAACCATATTTGTAGCATCAATCAACCGGGGAGACCCAAAAAACGAAAAACATGAAACAGTTTGTATTGCTTTTAGCCCTTATGTGTACCCTAGCGGGACTATGGGCCCAAAGTGAAGCCCCACAAGCCCTAGGTTTTCAAACCCGTATTGGTTTTAATCGCTAATAAGATGAAGGCAACCGAACGCATTCGCCTAGGGGCTTGGGGCTGTTTTACGGCTTATGTGGTGGGTATTACCCTCTACCTTTTCGCCTTTGGGGAAGCCCAACCGCTAGACCTAGATATGATCCTGACCCAAAGGCCGCTTTACGAAAGCTGGATCACGATTATTTATATCGGTTTTGGTCTGGCCTTAGTGCTGCTTAACCACGGACTCAAACAAGGGGTGTCCGAGGACCAAGTTTTTTACCCGCTGGGGAATATCTGGGCCACTATGGTCTTGGCCAGTGGTTTCATTCTTTTGGTAGGGCTCGATAAAACGGCCCAAATGACCGATCCCGAACAGGCCCAACAGCATTGGGTAAGCCTATCGCTCATACAAGACGCCTTGGGCGGGGGCATTGAACTACTGGCCGGTCTATACACCCTGCTGGTATCGCGAAGTTTGTATAAAATTGGCGTATTTTCCCGTTGGAAAACCGCCTGGGGTTATGTCGTAGGCGCTTTGGGCATATTGAGCCTGTTTTCGCCTCTACGTACCAGTGTACTGGCTTTTGGTTTGGGCCAACTCCTTTGGTTTTTGTTACTAGGCCTACCCAAATTCAACCTTAAAATTTCCAATCCATGAAACATAAATTCCTTTTCGCACTAAGCTGCCTTTGCAGCATCGTTTGCTATGGCCAATCGCCTTTAGATAGTTTGTTGCGCGACCAGTTAAAACCGGAAGCCGAGCAACCGGTACACAGCATTTCGGTCTATTTTGAAAACGCAGGGAAAGTTACCCAAGCCGCCGTGGGGGTCGATCCGCATAGCGGTCCTGTTCAAAACGATTATGCCTTTCGGATCGCCTCGGCTACCAAACCCTTTGTGGCTACGATCATTATGCAATTGCAGGAGGAGGGCAAACTCAAACTAAACGATTGGTTGCAGACGCATTTGACCTTCGATTCGCTACAGCTTTGGCAAGGTAAGGACCATACGTCCCAATTGCGATTGATACAGCTGCTGCAACATCGTTCGGGTCTGGCCGATGTGTTGGGCGACCAACGGGAGGCCTTTACCCAACAACTCTTTGCCGACCCGCAACGGCAATACGATCCCCAAAGCATTTTGGAAACTTTTTATGCCCTTGACCTGCCCCAAAAAGCCCATTTTGCGCCGGGCGAGGGTTGGTTTTATTCCGATATGAACTATGTGTTACTAGGTATGCTGATCGAAAAACTGGAAGGGGTACCCTTGGCGGCGTCTATTCGCAAACGGATTCTAGACCCTTTGGGTATGCAGCATACCTATTTTGAATTTTACGAAACCCCGGCCAACCCCAAACCTATGGTTACCCCTTTTGTGGGCCCTTATGATTTTAGCCAGATCAATACCTCTTTTGATTGGGCCGGGGGCGGACTGGTGTCTACCCATCAAGATTTGGCGCTGTTTATCAAAGGTCTATTTCAAGGTCGATTGATCTCGGAAAAAAGTCTGGGCCAAATGTGCGACACCCAAGCTACGGGGAATACTGAAAGTCCATATGGATTGGGCCTTTACAAGGTGTCCTACCACGGGCAAGAATACTTTGGGCATTATGGTTTTTACGGTACCTTTATTGGGTATAGTCCCGCTAACCAGGGTCTAATTTCCTATAATGTGGCCCAAAGCGGTCCGCATTTTAATACCTATAACTTGATCAATCAACTTTTAGAACACCTAAACGATTAACCCTATGCCTTATCCAGATCCAAATACCACCTTTCCGCTGCCCGGTTACGACAAGCTCTGTTTTTTAAAGAACATTATCAAAAACCCGAATATTATCGTGGGTGACTATACCTATTACGACGATTTTGAGGATGTGGGGAATTTTGAGAAAAACGTCAAATACCATTTCGATTTTATTGGCGATAAACTCATCATCGGCAAGTTTTGCCAGATCGCCAGCGGGGTACGCTTTATCATGAACGGGGGCAACCACCTTACCGAGAGTCCGTCTGCCTACCCTTTTGCCATTTTCGGAAAAGACTGGGCCGGGGCCATGGCCGGAAAAAGTTATCCAACCAAGGGAGACACCCAGGTGGGGCATGATGTTTGGATCGGTCATGAAGCCACCATAATACCTGGGGTTCGCATAGGCCATGGGGCCATTATCGCTGCCAAATCGGTGGTGACCAAAGATGTGGCTCCCTATACGGTGGTTGGGGGAAACCCGGCCAAACCCCTAAAAAAACGATTTAGCGAAGCGAAAATAGCCCAGCTGCTACATACCGCTTGGTGGGACTGGCCGCTGGATAAAATTACCCAAGAACTGCCTTGGTTAACGGATGTTGGTTTTGGGGAGCGTTAGAAAGTACCGAAAGAAGTAGCTCCGTACTATGGACATATACCATTTCAATGTTGAAATGGTTTTAAATTTCAAAAGTATCCTTAATGGCTTTTGAGGCCAGCACTTTTTTTAAGGAAGCCAAACGGTCGTCAGCTTTTTGGAAATTGTGCTTGTGAAAAAGCTCTTGATAAGCGCGATACCCTTCATTTTCATAAGTATCGAGCTTTTTGGCTATCACCTTATCTATTTTGCTCAGGGTGCCTTTTTGAAACTGTAGGTTTTTGGGATCTACATAGCCTTTGGCAATAAAACCTTTGGTCTTTCGGGCACAACGGCAGGGATTTTCGGTACGTACCAAACCGCATTTGTCGTTCATAAATTGGTACAGTTGGGTACGGGTATGGCTCAGTTTTTTCCTAAATGCAGCCTTACTGGTTTCTATGACCGCACTACCCACCGTATCGGGGAATTCGAAAAGCTCACCCAACACAAAGACCAAGCGTTGCTCGGGGGTAAGGCACAACAACATGGCTTTCATACAACTGAGTTTGGCCTCTTTGACCACTTCCTTTTCGTTTCCGTCGGTATACTCGGCATCTATGGTATTATCGAGGTCTTGGGCAAAATCGTCCCAAGTTAAAGGGGTATGGTATGGTTTTTTCCGGGTCGCGTTCAGAAAGGTGTTTTTTAAAATACGGAAGGTCCAGGTCCTAAAGCTACTTTCCCCTTTAAACTGACTTAGGTTGGTAATGACCTTAATCAGGGTTTCCTGTACTAAATCGGAGGCATCGTGGGTATTTGAGGTCAGGTTTAAGGCCACGTTATACAACCAATCTTGATGTTTTTTCAAGAGCTGCTCCAACGCCTGTTTATCACCCTGTAAACTCAATTCTATAAGCTCATCGTCTTCCATATCCTTTGATATATAAGGGTCGGGGGCTGTGGCTCCCCGACCCTAAACTTAACTTTAATTATACTTTCGCTCCAAAATACGTTTTAGCAAAACCAATTCTTCCGCCAGTTGTTTTTTCTGTTGGGCCAAACTCCCCTCCAATTGCTCTAAAGGCACGGGTGGCGCCATTAAGACAAAGGTAAAAATGGCCGATTGGTCTTGATTGTTCCCTGTAATCCTAGAAAACGCTTGCCCCACACTACCATCTGGAAAGGTCATTAGGGTATCTACGGTTCGTAGCTCTGGGTTCGATTTCATCTCCAATCCGATCTCGACCTTGCCCTGAGGGGTTTCCATTAGGGCCGTGCTGCCATTTACTTTCGAAAAACCGATGGCCCATTTGGGTACATTGGTCGGTTCGGCAATAAACTGATAGGCCAAATCGGGTGCCACATGGATCTCAATGTCTTGTACATCATAATTCTTTGGTGTCATCTTGTATCGTTTTTTACAATTCATAGCTTAGACACATCTCGGGCCAAGGGTGTGACCGTTTTCATGATTTTTTTTCTAAACCATACCTTCCCAAGGTATACACGCCATGACCAATCAAAAAAACCAGCCGCGATATCTTTAGTACCGGGCTGGCTTATAAGCTTACGTTTATTATGCCTTAGAATTCGTTGGCCATAAGGGTTTCCATAATTTGCATACGTTGTTCACCTTGGTCTTGGGCATTGCTCAGTAATATGATAAGACCGTTATGCTTGGGGGCCAGCAACAACAAACTGGTAAACCCATCTATATCGCCCCCGTGGTGGTACACCAATTGGTTTTGTATGGGTAGACTAAACCAACCGGCCCCTGCCGTGTTCACGCCCGTTTGTTCGCTTGAGGCAGCAAAAACCAAGGCTTTTTCAGCCGGACTAAAGTAATCGCCCAGCATGGCATGGCCCCATTTTTCCAAATCGGTCAAGGTGCTTTCGAGCTCCCCGGCACTAAAGGCCAGATGCATGGGATAGGCGCCTACTTTTTGACCCTCGAAATACCCTTGGGCGCGTTGGTTGCCGCTAATCCCATCGGGACCTTTGGCCGTATTTTCCATAGCCAAGGGGGTATAGACCTTTTCTTGAAGATAGGCTGGGTAGGTAGTACCCGATAGTTCTTCGATCAAGAGTCCCAAAAGAAAATAATTGGCATTGGAATAGGAAAAGTATTCCCCAGGGGTAAACTGAAGACCATCTTCGGCCGTAGTTTCGGCAATGAGCTCGTAAATAGCGTCTTTATCCAGGTCCACTTGTTGGTCTATATAAGCACGGGCAGCACCTACATAATCGGGTATGCCCGAGTTGTGGGTCAACAAATGCTTTAGGCTAATCTGGTCGCCGAACGGAAAGTCAGTGTCGAATTCGTCCAAAGTTTGGTCCAGATTTTGGATCTTACCCTCGCGCATTAAGTGAATGATGGCCGCCGCGGTAAACGATTTGGTTACCGACCCAATGCGATAGATCAGTTCGGGCTCGTTGGCAATCCCTTGGGCGGCATTGGCCATACCAAAGCCTTTTCGCAATATATCCGTGCCTTCTTTTTGGATCAATACGCTACCGCGGAACCCAATTTCGTTTAAATAGGCCTCGGCAGAAACATAGCCCGTTTTTGGGCCCGGTTCCATGGTGCCATCGTCACTGGAACAGGAACCGAATAGTAGCACCATTAATGCCAAAAGGAGGAGTGCAGGAGTATTAATAACTGTTTTCATAATCGTTGTTTTTTAGTAACTAACCAGAGCCCCCTGTTTTGGCTACGAAATGGTCTTTTACGCTCTGTTTTTGTTATTTTTTTCTCACGTAGCGGTGCTATGCTTTGAAAAAAATCACTTCAACAGCACCCAAAATCCCTATTTCTCACCTCAAAACCTGCGACACTGATTAGTTACGCTTTTTGATTGATTTAAAATGATGGTACAAAATTGGGCCATAACAGCGCGCCAATCGTTCGGAAGGGTATTTTGGAACCCTTTTTAGGGGGTTTCGGTACCCAAGGCCTGTTGGTTTTGACGCTCACAATGGGTTGGAAGCACGGTAGGGGCCAAAGCAAACTACCGCCTTGTGGGATTTAGGGGTTGGGGTGATGGAAGGTCTTACACAGCGGTTGGCAGAGAAAATTCTGAGTTTTATGGGGATTTAACTGTTAGGAGTTAAGAGTTATGGGTTAGATGCTCAATCATTAAAACAGTTTTACAGGTAGGCCCTCACCCGAACCCTCTCCTCCCGCCATTCCGCGGGACAGGCACAGGAGAGGGGGTAATGTATGATTTCGTCCATTTTTGAGCCTTGGAAGCCTCGATTAAACAACTACACGACTGATTAAACAAAAACAGTGAGGAGTTATTGATGATACTTCGTACTTGGAAAGGTTTGAAGGGTTTCTGGTTTAAAGGTTTTGTCGTTTGTGGGTATTCACGAACTTTCGCTTATTCGTACTTACCAACTCATTTTCAAATCATCAAATTGACTAATTGGCACATTGTACATGGTTACATTGCCACAGGCTTGACACGAATTCCACGAATTCACACGAATAGAGAGGTTGTTCCACTTCTCACTTCGTACCTCCCACTTCGTACTTCCCTCCCTCATTTTCAAATCTTCAAATTAGCACATTGATAAATTGGTTCATTGCTACGTTGCTAGATCATTACAGCGTTCCACCATTGATCTTGTTATAGATCAAAACCGCGGCCGAGTCGGAGAGACTGGCTACGTAAGAGCAGGTGTTGATCAGTAGTTCGTACAAGCTGCCATCGGTCTGTTGGTAGAATTCGGGGAGGGTACCGATCAACAATTTGTCGTAATTGGAGGCTTCGCCCTCTTGTTTACGCACCAAAGCGGTGGTATAGCTCTCCAAGAGTCCGGCAATAATCTTATAACCTGCCAGTTCTTTGCCGATTACCTCTTGCGATTTATAGATCTTGTCTACGCTGAGTTTGATAATATCGTTGATTTGGGCGGCATATTTACTCTTGTCGAGCAGGGCGCAATCGAAATTGCCGGCCAAAATGGCTTCTTCATTTTCCAAAAAGATACGGGTGGCATCTTGGATCAGGGTACCAATGGCCAAGGCCCTTAGATATGACATACGATCTTCGCGATAAACCAATTGGTTGTACTTTTCGGAGTTGATACTGTCGCGTACCAGATTGATCAAATATTCGAGGGCATATTCCTCAGCGATCAATCCCATATTGATTCCGTCTTCAAAATCAATAATGGTATAACAGATATCGTCGGCAGCCTCTACCAAATACGACAAGGGGTGTCTGTGATAGGCCAAAGCCCCATCGAGGCCGAAAGAGGCCAGCCCCAATTCTAGGGCCACTTCGGTAAAAAAGGACTTTTCCGATTGGAAGAAACCGAATTTTTTATGGGCGATATGATCCGTAGGTCTTTTGGGCAGGGATTCCTTCGGATACTTCATAAAAGCGCCCAAAGTGGCATAACCCAAACGCAGTCCGCCCGCCACGCCTTTTCGCGATTGGCACAACAGTTTAAAACCATTGGCATTGCCCTCAAAATCGAGCATGTCTTGAAATTCGGCAGCAGTGAGCTTGTCCTCAAAATGTTTGCCTTCACCATTTTTAAAGAATTCGCCTATGGCTTTTTCGCCACTATGGCCAAATGGGGGGTTTCCGATATCGTGGGCCAGGGCGGCAGCGGCCACTATGGCACCAAAATCGTTAAAGGTATAGCCATGGACCGTAGCCAAATGCGGGTGCTTTTCCAGCAAACGCTTACCTACGGCACGCCCCAAGGAACGGCCTACGACCGAGACCTCTAGACTATGGGTAAGGCGGGTATGTACGAAATCGGTCTGGGAGAGGGGCACCACTTGGGTCTTATCTTGCAAAGAGCGAAAAGCCGAAGAGAAAATAACACGATCATAGTCGACCTCGAACCCCAATCGGGTATCGTCTTGCTCTTTTCGTAAGCGTTTATGCCTGTCGCCAAAGCGTTTTAACGACAATAATCTTTCCCATTCCATACCGTAACGTTTGGGCCGCAAGATACGGTTTTCGACTTAAAATAGGATGCGCCCGGAAGCCCTATGGACACTAGGAAACAGGCCCAAAACATAACCTTAACATAACATTGCAATGGGGAGATCTATGGATATTTGCCTACTTAATTTGACCTATGGAGAATATCTATTTGTTCATGATCGTGGCCCTGGCCGTTTTGGCCATTGCCGATTTGGTTGTTGGAGTGAGTAATGATGCGGTAAACTTCTTGAACTCGGCCATTGGTTCCAAGGCCATTTCCTTTAAAACCATTATGATCATTGCCAGTGTGGGCATCGCCTTTGGGGCCATGTCCTCTAGTGGTATGATGGAAGTGGCACGTAAGGGTATTTTCCAGCCCCAGCAATTTATGTTCAACGAGATCATGATCATCTTTATGGCGGTTATGATCACCGACATTTTGCTACTCGATTTTTTCAATACCTTGGGTATGCCTACTTCTACCACGGTTTCCATCGTATTCGAACTTTTGGGTGCTGCCGTTGCGGTAGCCATGATCAAAATCTTGGGTGGGGGCGAAGGTATAGACCAGTTGGGCGAATACATCAATACGGCCCAAGCGACCCAGATTATCGTAGGTATACTGCTCTCGGTAGTGGTGGCCTTTAGTGTGGGGGCTTTTGTACAATTCGTTTCGCGGGTATTGATCTCGTTCAAGTTCGAGGAAAAATCGAAATGGGTAGGTGCCCTTTTCGGGGGCGTGGCCATTAGTGCCATTATCTACTTTATCATTGTAAAAGGACTTAAAAGTGCTTCTTTGCTAGACGCGGATATGTTGTCGTTCATTACCAACAAGGCACCCTTGTTCCTCTTGATGAATTTCGTGGTTTGGACGCTGCTTTCCTATGTATTTACTGCGACTTTTAAATGGAATATCTATAAGATCATTATCATAATCGGAACCTTCGCTTTGGCCATGGCCTTTGCCGGAAACGATTTGGTGAACTTTATCGGGGTACCGATCGCCGCATTGCAATCGTATCAAGACTGGGTGGCTTCCGGTGTGGCTGCCGAAGCTTACAATATGCAAGGTTTGGCCGCCAAGGTACAGACCCCTACCCTCTTGTTGTTGTTGTCGGGTATGATTATGGTGGTCACCCTTTGGTTCTCTTCCAAGGCCAAAGCGGTGGTAAAAACCTCGGTAGACCTTTCACGTCAAGATGAAGGGGACGAGCGTTTTCAACCCAACTTCCTTTCGCGTCAGATCGTAAAATTCAGCATCCGCTTAAGCGAGAATATTTCGGGCATCCTTCCGAAGGAACTTCAGAAAAAAATAGATGGGCAATTCGAGAAACCCTATACCTACGTACCAAAAAACAAGGCGAAGGACCTACCTGCCTTTGACTTGGTGCGTGCGGCCGTTAACCTGATGGTGGCCTCGGTATTGATCTCGATAGCTACCTCCATGAAATTACCACTATCTACTACCTATGTAACCTTTATGGTAGCCATGGGTACCTCATTGGCCGATAGGGCTTGGGGTGTAGAAAGTGCCGTTTATCGTGTGGCCGGGGTGCTCAATGTGATCGGGGGCTGGTTCTTTACCGCCTTTAGTGCCTTTACCGCAGCTGCCTTGATCGCCTATATCATCCATTTGGGCGGATTCGTAGCCGTAGTGGTCTTGTTGATCGTGGCCGCTACCTTAATCGTGCGCAACTATATCATACACAACAAAAAGAGTAAGGAAATAAAGGCCGAAGATAGCCTTCGTAGGGCCGAGAGCAGCTCTATACAAGGGGTGATCGAAGAAAGCGCCAATACCATTTCTTCGGTGGTGCGCCGTAGTAATGCTATCTATACCGATACCATAAACGGACTTGGGCGACAGAACCTTGAACTGTTGAAATCGAGCAAAAAAGGCGTGGTGAAACTTTCGGATGAGATCGAAGACCTGCGTGACAATATTTTCTTCTTTATCAAGAATCTGGACGAAAGCAGTGTGGGGGCCAGTAACTTCTATTTGAGTATGTTGGATTACTTGCAGGATATGATCCAATCGTTGGAGTATATCGCCAAGATCAGTCACAAGCATATTAACAACAACCACAAGAAACTGAAATACAACCAAATCAAGGATCTTAAGGAAATAGACCAGCATTTGGAGGTATTGCTCAACCAGACCAAAGAGGCCTTCGACAGCCGTTCGTTTGAGCAGATCGGACAGGTTTTGGGCCGTAAAAAGGAGATTATCGAAGTGGTTTCGAACAAAATCGCCCAACAGGTAGAGCGTACCCGTACCGAAGAATCGAGCCCGAAGAATACGACCCTTTACTTTAACCTGTTGATGGAGACCAAAGACCTTACCGCCTCTACCATGGATCTTTTGGAACTCTATTACCAAGAGCATGATAGTAGTGTAGAGCCTGCCCGTATTTTGGAGAACAGGTAAAGTATTCGAATTGGGCAATGCATGGTGTATGCCCTTTATACTCGCGGAAATTCGGTTGATAATTCTTGTCACAAAATCCGAAGGTCTTCGTCTATAGGATATGGTTATAGCGCGAACCCTCTTTTTCGTAATTTTTTTGTGGATTTCTAGCTGGACAGTGGCCCAGACCCCTATTCCATTTGCCCATGCCGCACCGGAATCCAAAGGGTTTTCTTCCGAAAAATTGGCCTTACTGGAACAACATTTAGAGGCCAGTGGCGCTTCTTCCATGATGGTCTTGGTCGATGGGGCGGTTATTTTCGAATGGGGCGATACCAGCCGGAAACATTTGATCCACTCCATCCGTAAAGCACTTATCAACGCCTTGTATGGCATAGCCATCGAAAAAGGTCAGATCGATACCTCCATGACCCTAAAAGCCTTGGGGATAGACGATATCGCACCTAAGTTAAACCCAGAAGAACAGGAGGCCCGTATTGCCGATTTGTTAAAATCGCGATCGGGGGTATACCACAATGCGGCCGCGGAAAACCAAGCCATGCTACGTTCGAGACCCCCAAGGGGAAGCCATAAACCCGGCACCCATTATTACTACAACAATTGGGACTTCAATACGCTAGGGGCCCTATTGGAAAAACAGACGGGCCAAAGCATTTATAAGCTGTTCAAGAAACAAATAGCCCAACCCTTGGGTATGCGCGAATACAAGGGGCGCTACTTAACTATGGACGTGGATAGTATAATCCCGGACTTTGGAAACTTGGATGGATTTTACCAATATGAAAAAGAACGCTCCCAGTACCCGGCCTATCATTTTCGATTATCGACCCGTGACCTGGCCCGCTTTGGTCAGTTATACCTTAACCATGGGAATTGGGAGGGCCAACAGATTTTACCAAAGAAGTGGATCGATAAGAGTACCAAACCCTATTCGGTATACAACCCCAAATACGGCAATGCCTATGGCATGTTGTGGCGGGTTAGGGTACCCAACAAGCAAACGAAACGCAACTCATTTTTCCATACGGGCCTAGGCATACATATGTTGGGCGTGTACCCCGATTCAAAATTGGTTATGGTGCACCGTGTACCTACCGAAGGCGATTTCGATTATAAGGAAATGGATTTCTACAAGATGTTGGGGCTGTTGTTCGGGGCCCGGATTCAGGAGTAGACCTAAGTAAACATTTCACTTACTCCGGTCGCATCTCGATCGCTTCGTACCCATACAAGTCCGTGGTCTCCGTATTAAAACGGGTGTTTTCATCAAGGATAGGATTAAGATGGATATCTACATAGGTCTGGTCGATAAAAACTATTTGCTCCAGACTTCCTTTACTATAAAACTGACCTTGAACCCGTATCGGATACAGGCCTTCCTTATCTATAAAATACCGATTCTCCGAAACCCTGCCCGCTTGATCCTGCAGCTGTAAGGCAAAACCAGGCATACCCATTTTATCCTGTAGCACCACCGACACCACATAACATTCCCGGCCATTAACCGTGGTGTCGGGCCGTCTTTTTATGGTATACAATTCTTGGTGCCGAAGCATATATTTAAACTCGAACTGCATCCCATACCACGTATTATGGCTCCAAAAATGCTTTTGCCTAAAAGCCGGATATTTTTGTAGATCAAAAATCCTTACCATTTTGTCCTTATGGTTTACACGTAGCAGGCGTTGCCCATCATAAATATCTTCATAAATCACATGTATGGTATCGTGCACATACATATACCAATGGCCCTTAACCCCAACAATGGAATCGGTGGCCAGCCGCTTAAAATACATTTCCCTATGTCTGCGGATGGTATCGTTTAGGTTTTGAGGGTTGGAACGAAACATCTTTTGCTTGTAATGTAGCGTCTCAATAGTATCTATGGAGGCTATGGTCTTTTGCAATATTTCGGGGGCGGTTTGCCCAATAACCATAGGTCCCCAAAAAAGCAATAGGAGCAAAACTTGGGATTGGCCCAGGAACGACAATCGAGCCTGATTCTTGGTGGAGATTTTATCCCTACATTTTAAGTTGCGCATCGATTTCCAATTTACTTTTTCGCAATTGTTTGTTCAGGGCCTCTAAGTCTTTTTGAACCAAACGTTCGTAATCGGCCATGGACTGCTGTAAGCGTTGGTCAAATACGTTAAAAACGGCCTGTTGCTGTTCGGTCGGTTCAAAATCGATGCCATGGCCCGTTAGATCACTGGCCAAGGCACTAAGGCGGCCATATAGCCTCATGGGAGAGCGAAAGGCATCTTCCCGTGCCCCGGTAAGGTGTATGTCGTACAAAGCCCCGGCAATGCCCTCGGCACTGACCAGCATTTGTTGGGCTTTTCGCTTATCTGCCGGCCGTTTCAATTCGGGTAAAAGGGCCTCCAACTCTTTTCTCAATACCTCAACGCTATTGATCATTTCCACCGCTTGGTTTATGGCATCGCGTAACTCTAACGAAAGGGCCACTTGTTTTGTAATACTTTCCAAATCACCTTCCGAATCGGGGTCCTTAAGAACCGCTACCTTTTGGGTATATTCTTGACCCTCGATAATCAGTTTTACGCTATAGGTATCGGGTACTACTTTAGGGCCGAACTGCCCTCGCCAAAGGTCCAGGTCCCAAGTTACCAAAGGCCGCCAGCCTTCGCCATTGAGTTGTACCCAAGGCCGCCCTGGTGGACTCGTACGTAACTTGGGTTTGTAGGTGGGTTCGTAACGCAGGTCCCACATGACCCGGTTTATGCCCTTCTTACCAGTGCCTTTTAGGGTACGGACGACCTCTTTTTCGGAGGAGAGGATCTGGATTTGGATATCGGCCTCGGTACTATCCTTTAGAAAATAGTTGATATCGGCCCCATAGGCCGGATTCTTTCCACTGTTAAAGCTGGGGCCATCGGTCTTAATGGCTTGTTTGTTATGGAAGCGATAAGCCGGACGTAAGGCGAACAAATGGGCCATGGCCGCATCGGCCTTGGCCTCCCCTATTTTACGTATGGGTTCTAGATTATCCAAAATATAATAGCCCCTACCATAGGTACAGATTACCAAATCGTCGAAACGTTCCTGAATGTCGAGCCAATAGACCGGCGCTGGAGGCAGGTTTAGGCGTAAACGCATCCAAGTATTTCCGTAATTGTGACTAACGTATACCCCATTGTCGACCCCAACATAGAGCATGCCGGGCTTTTTAGGGTCTTCTTTGACCACATGGGCAAAACTATGTACCGATTTCGGTATGCCGGCCCCGACCGCCTTCCAGTTTTGGCCATGATCTTGGGTCATATATATATGCGGATCAAAGTCGCCCATTTGATGCAGATCTATGGTCACAAAGGCCGTTCCCTTTTGGTGTTTGGATACCTGGATACTCGATATTTGAGCCCCATCGCGGAGTACGGGAATCTTATCGGAAAGGTTTTCCCATTGGCCGCCCCCATTTTTACTCAGGTGTAGACTCCCATCATTACTACCTACCCAAATATGGCCGGGTTCCACAGGCGATTCTTCTATGGCCATTAAGGTAGCGGCATCAAAGGTCATAAGGTTGTCTACGGCAATCCCACCCGATGCCTGTTGATGTTCGGCCTTGTTCTTGGTCAGATCCGGGCTAATGATCTGCCAGCTATGGCCATTGTCATCACTTTTATGTACAAACTGACTACCCACATATACCCGATGTGGGGTATGGGGCGAAAAACTGAGCGGAAAATTCCAATACCAGCGGTATTTCATATCGGCCGGTGCCCAACCATAACCTGCTTCCGGCCATACGCGTACGTCTTGGGCATGGCCCGTTTTGGCATTATAACGTTCCAAACCCCCATCGTAACAACCCGACCAAACGATATTGTTATCAAAGGGGTCGGGGCGGGCAAAACCACTTTCACAACCGCCCACACCCTGCCACAAACCAATGGGGATATATCCTTGCAGGCTATTACTAGGACCTTTATACGAATACCCATCCTGGCGATTACCGTAAAGGTTATAGGGAATTTGGTCATCGACGGCCACATGGTACATTTGGGCTATGGGCAATACGATACGCTGCCAACTTTTACCTCGGTTCAGGGATATACTGGTACCCCCATCGTGGGCCACGATCATACGATCGGCATTGGTAGGGTCGATCCACATATCGTGATTATCGCCCCCGGCAGCATAGCCCCCCGTAAAAGTATTGCCTCCATCTTTGGAACTCCCAAATTTGACATTTAAGAAATATAACTCTTCCGAATTATCGGTAGACACCGCCATACGGGTATAATAGGGCGCCCTTTCGTTCATGCTATGATCTCTACTGACCAAAGTCCAACTGTTTCCAAAATCGTCGGAACGGTAAAGGGCAGGACTATCGATTTCAAACAAAGCATATACCGTATCGGGAGTTTTATGTGAAAGGGCCAAGCCTGTTTTCCCCACGGGCCGCTTTGCTCCCCCGGGCAGACCGTTGGTATGCATGGCTTGCCAGGTTTTACCCCCATCGAGACTGCGGTACACGCCTCCACCGGGCCCACCACTATTCAGCCCCCAGGTATTGATGTGTATGCTCCACATACCTACCATTAACCGATCAGGATTTTGGGGGTCTAGAATTATATCGGAGGCGCCCGTATTTTCGTCTATGTGTAAAATCAGTTTCCAGCTTTTACCCCCATCGGTGGTTTTATAGAGCCCCCGCTCTTCTTGCGGACCATAGGCATGGCCCAAAGCCGCCACATAAACAATATTGGCATCGGTCGGATGTACCACGATTCGGGCGATTCGGCCTGTTTTATCCAATCCCATTTTTTGCCAGGTCTTACCGGCATCGGTAGAACGGTACACCCCGTCGCCCATGGCATGGGCCGGACGGATTAAAAAGGTCTCTCCCGTACCTACCCAAACCGTATCGGGATTCGAAGGGGCCAAAGCCAAGGCACTCACCGACGACACCTCGAAACCATCAAAAATAGATTTCCATTGTATACCCCCATCCGTGGTTTTCCAGAGGCCGCCCGAAGCCGCCCCGATATAATTGACCATAGGGTCGCCGGGTACCCCAGCAACGGCAATGGTACGGTTACCTTCCGGGCCTACGAAACGGAATTTAAGAGCGCCTAAATCTTCATCCGTCGTTTGGGCCGAGGCCATGGAAAGAAACAAACAGAAGCATAACCCAAAAAAACGCAATGGGGTAAAAGAGGAGGAATACGATATCATATCTAAAAGCCTAATTGAGGTGTTTAAACATACAAAAAGATCCTTGAATACCATCAAGGTAAATCCTAGCCTAGTGACAGTATCGAATTTTTTAAATATATTGCTGAAAACCAACCAACAAAACCTATGAAACCCTTATTAAGACCCTTGGTTTTCCTTATCGTACTTTGGGTACTTGACATTGTTCTCCGGAAAGGTTTTATCCTCTTTTTCCTTCCCTTTACATTACCCGGGAACCTCAACCATTTGTTATTCTTTACGCTCTTTGCCTGGGTCTCTTGGTATTTGAGTAAACGTATGGCAGCCCAAGCGGGCAACACCATGACCACCCTTGGTGTTTCCTTTAACCGTAAAAACAATATGGAGTTTTATTCCGGACTGCTGATCGGTATACTTTTATGGGGCATGGTGGCCTTGATTCAAGGCGAAATCGCCGGTTTTTCTTGGGTACTTCGGCCTGAATCGGGAGCTTTTAACCTACTATACGGCCTCCTATTTATTTTTATTGCCGATCTGGGTACCGAATTATTTACCCGACCCTACCCCTTGACCCAACTGGAATCGAATTATGGGATATGGTTCGCTATGGTATTTATGGTGGCTTTCGTCGCTTTAAAGAGTATTTCTTTTGAGGTTTCCGGCCAGCTTTTGTTCTTTAGCATACTCATACCCGCATTACATACGGTATTCTTCAGCTTTATTTATTTTAAGACCAAAAGGATCGGGGGTGCTTTGGGGCTGCATACCGGGGCCAATTTTGTAACCATCAGTGTTTTTGATCTACGGGAAACCCAAACCAACCAACCCATTCCTTCGGGTTTGTTCCAGTCCGATTCGGCACTCGATGGGCTCTCCATGGTTGCCCTTCAAATGCCTTATGTGCTTATGGCCGTTCTTTTGAGTGTGGCTACCTATTGGTGGTGGCGTAAAGAGACTAGCAAAACCGAATGACCCTTGATCAGGGGTTGGGCTTCCCAAACTTTTTGTTCAATTTGCCCTCGATCCAAACGATACCGCCAATGGCGCCAACAAACATGGCCACCAAGGCCGCGGTGTTCGCCTTTTCGGGTTGTAAATAGGCAGTTATACTTCCAACTAAAATACTAAGGAATCCGCCTGCAAATATCAGGTTGGGGCCCAATTTATTGGCATATTCCCAGACTTCTTGTGAATTCATGGAACGGGCCGTACGATACCCATACCAATTGTTGATTTTTTTCGGAGGAAAAAATTTATAGATCAGTCCCACGGCCAATATAATGCCACCGAAAATCCATACGTTGAGTAGTGCGTCCATTCGCGTGTCGAATTAGACGATAAAGATACGGAATCGGGCTTTACCTGATTGATTTAGGCAAACAAGACTCCCCTTCTCCCCCTGGGAGAGGGGGCAGGGGGGTGAGGGCCCTACCTAACCCGCATCAATAAGCAAAAAAACCGCTCTTTTCAGAACGGTTAGAGATTACTTTTTAATAGGTCATTTGGACTTTAACACCGTTTTACCCTCACCCCAACCCTCTCCCGCAGGAGAGGGGGTATGAAAGTTTATGCAATACAATTAGAGCCTAGAACAAATCCACATTTTGGATATTACCTAAGGTGATTGTTATTCCAGCTCCCGCACCCAAATGTTGCGGTAGCTTACCCGGCTATTGTCCCTATGATCTTGTAGGCGGATAGCGCCTTTACCATGGGGTTTGTTTTTGGGCCAACCGATATACTCCGTAGTACCCAACAATTCGAAATGATCTTGGATCAATACCCCATTGTGTATTACGGTGAGACTTCCTTTTTGGATTACCTCACCCAATTTCCCGAAAACCGGGGCATGGTAAATGATATCGTAGGTATTCCATTCCCCCGAAGGCTTTGAGGCCATGGCCAAAGGAATGGCTTGTTTGTAAATGGATCCGACCTGTCCATTGACGTAGGTGTCATTGTTGTTATTGTCCAATACCTGAACCTCGTAGCGGTCTTGTAAAAAGATGCCACTATTGCCCCTGTTTTGACCTTTACGCTGCACTTCTGCCGGCGATTTCCATTCGATATGCAATTGTACACTACCAAACTCTTGTCGGGTACGTATATCGCCTGCCTTGTCCTTTACGGTCATGCTACCATCGGCATTGAGGGTCCATTGGGCGGCATCGCCATCGCGACCACTCATCCAGGCATCCAAATTACTGCCGTCGAACAATACAATGGCATCGGACGGTATGCCTTTTTCATTCACCCTTACTTTCGGGGGTACCGGTTCGTATACTTCGGTTTCAGCGGGTTTGGTCGGTTCTTTTTGTTGGGCCCAGGCCATCGCACTACAACATCCTATCAAGGAAAGGGCCAAAACTTTTATCCGCATCACCTATAATTTTTTGATTTTGATATTCCTATAGGCCACGATATCGCCGTGATCTTGCAAAGAAATATGACCTGTTGGGAAATCCCCAAAACCGTCCCAATCGGCAAATTTAGACTTGGCTACCATGGCATCCCAAGCTTCGCCGTGTACCGGGAAGTTTACGATCTCTACATCGTTCAATACCACCTTACCCATATTCTTGTTATGGTCGATGGTGATCACACAATGGTTCCATTCACCCACGGGTTTGGTAACATCTTCCGATGGGGCGATCATATCGTATAGGGCCCCGGCCTGGTGGGTTTTTCCACCACGATTGGCATCGGGATGTTTATCGTTATCCAACACCTGAATCTCAGGTCCGGTGGCATAGGGTTGCCCGTATTTAGGGTCTTCTTTTACGCCCCAGAATATTCCGGAATTTCCGGCTTCGGAAATCTTCCACTCCAAGGACAATACGAAATTGGTATAGGTGCCTTTAGAAACGATATTGCTGTTTTCCCCTTCTTTTCGGGCTTCCGGATAAAACACCATGGCGCCATCTTCCAATTTCCAGGCGGCCGGCATGGTCTCCCCCAAATAGCCGCGCCATCCGTCTAAAGAAGAACCGTCGAACAATACCTCCCACTCCCCTTCTTGGGTAGTGGGCTGGGTCTCCACCACTTCGGCTTGGGCTTCGGCTTCCGCAGCGCTGTTATCCGTACTTTTTTGCTTTTCCTTACAGGCTCCCAAGCTGGTTAAGGCCAAGGTTGCCATGGCTATTAGCTGTATTTTTTTCATGTTGAGTCGTTTATTTATTGTAGTTGTTGATTCGTTCTTTAACGTATTTCCTTGATTCTAACATTCCTATAGGCCACTGGGGTTCCGTGATCTTGAAGCCCTAATTTTCCGGTTTGGGAAGTTACGAATCCTTTCCAAGTACCAAAATGGGAAGCATCCACCAGAGCTTTCCATTCCGGTCCGTTTACCGGGAATTCAATCAAATCGGTTCCGTTGAGTACCACTTTACCCTGATTGCGGCTATGATCTATGGTGATGCGGTAGCTGTTCCATTCGCCAATGGGGTTTACTACCTCTTCGGAAGCGGAAGGTACGATACCGAAAACAGCACCCGCTTTACGGATCCTATGATCATGCACCTCGGTAGGATATACCGCATTGTCCTGTACCTGGATCTCGGCCCCGGTCATATAGGCTTCGGTATAGGCGGGATCTTCGTTCACACTCCAAAAGAAACCGGAATTACCGGCTGGGGTCAATAATTTCCACTCCAGTTCCAAAATAAAACTGGTGTACTCCCTATCGCTGATTAAGGTATAACTATGGTCGCTCTTACCTACCCTTTTGGTTGGGTCAAAGACCATAGCCCCTTCTTCCAAAGACCAAGCATCGGGTATCGGCTGACCGGCTTTTAAATAGGCATGCCACCCCGCAAAGGAAGTGCCATCGAATAACACTGTCCATTCGGCATCGGGTTTGGTGTTGACTTCGGTCGACTCCGTTACCACCTCTTCGGCCTGGGATTCCTGTTTTTTGGCCTCGCCCTTGCATCCTAGGCTAAGTGATAGGCCCAGAAACAAGATCGCTACATAGTTAACAGCCCGCATTAGAGTCCCAGTATTTTCTTCAGGTGCTCCTTGTCTACATCGCCCCCGGCAAAATCGTCGAAGGTTTTTTGGGTAGCTTCTATAATATGGTCCGAAATAAATTTGGCTCCCTCACGGGCACCCTGTTCCGGACTTTTTATACAACATTCCCATTCCATGACCGCCCAAACGTCGCAGCCGTATTGGGTCAGTTTAGAGAATATGGTCTTAAAGTCGATCTGGCCATCGCCCAGGGAACGGTACCTTCCGGCGCGGTCGCCCCAGTCGTTAAACCCACCAAAACTACCTTTCTTTCCGGTAGGGTTGAATTCGGAATCCTTTACATGGAACGATTTGATGAATTCGTGATAGTGGTCTATATAGGTGATATAGTCCAATTGCTGCAATACAAAGTGACTGGGATCGTACAAAATGTTTACCCGCTTATGATTACCCGTAGCCTCTAAAAAGCGTTCGAAGGTATCGCCATCGTGCAGATCTTCGCCCGGATGTATCTCGTAACATACGTCTACCCCCTGCTCATCGAAATGGTTCAAAATAGGCAACCAACGGTTGGCCAGTTCTTCAAAGCCCATCTCTACCAATCCTGGAGGACGTTGTGGCCAAGGGTGGGCCGTATGCCAAAGTAAGGAGCCCGAGAAGGTCGCATGGGCATTCAAGCCCAACCTTCTACTGGCCGTTGCGGCATTCTTTACGGTCTGTATAGCCCATTCGGTACGGGCCTTTGGGTTGTTCTTAAAAGCATCTGGAGCAAAATTATCGAACATAAGGTCATAGGCCGGATGTACGGCCACCAATTGCCCTTGGAGGTGGGTAGATAGCTCGGTGATCTCGAGACCGTAACTATTGATCTTGCCTTTGAGTTCGTCGCAATAATCCTGACTCTCAGCAGCCAGGTCTACATCGATCAGGAACTTTTCCCAAGTGGGAATCTGAATGCCTTTATACCCCAGGTCGGCGGCCCATTTACAAAGTCCGTCCAAACTATTGAACGGGGCTTCACTATCAACGAATTGTGCCAAAAAGACGGCTGGTCCTTTTATTGTCTTCATCTATCTGTGCGGTTGAATTATGTTATGGATCTGCCCTCCCATTGTGGAAAGGACTATGGGTAAATATAATGATTCTTAGGGTTCACCAAGCCTTTTACAAGCCCTAAAAAGGGCGAAAAACCAACGATAACGTTTGAGTTACTTCCACTTTTTCCCATGTCTCGGTCACGGACGACCAAAAGCTTCCATGCCTATATAATAACTGCTTTTGACTAAATAATCCCTATCCCTATGTCATACTACGCCAAACTTTGTCGATAAGCTAGTATATTTAACGCCTTGGTATGAATGCACATCCCTTTCAAAAACAGTTGAAACGCATCTGTAACACCCTGTTATGGGGTAGTGGTTGTATTCTTATGTTTGGAATACTGACCCCCTTACTTTATCAGGGTTGCAAAACCGAAACCAACGTTCCAAAACCACTATCTTCATACGAACTGAACCTAATTCAACATAGCCTTCCCCAAGATGGATCGGAAACCTCGGCACGTACCCGCTACGGATTTGAACTTTTTTACGATACCCCAACCCATTTAGGCCCGGAAAACAAAAACGGCTGGGAGCCCTATAGTGGCAATCATTTGGCCTGCTCCAACTGTCATTTACATGGGGGCACCAAGGCCTATGCCGCCTCCTTGATCGGGGTGGTTCAACGTTTTCCGCAGTACCGCGGACGGGAAGATAAAATGGGTACCATTGAAGAGCGGATCAACGGTTGTTTCGAACGCAGTATGAACGGACGGATGTTGGATCCAACCAGCGAAGAAATGAAAGCCTTTGTGGCCTATCTGAATTGGTTGGGCCGGGATTCGGATGGCCAACATGCCAAAAAGGGATTCGTGTCCATAGAAATTCCGGAAAGGGCCGTAGATCTTAAGCATGGTAAAGAAGTTTTCGAAAAGCAATGTGCCCTATGCCATGGTGCCGACGGACAAGGTAAACGTGGTACGGATAGCTATTACCAATACCCACCTTTATGGGGACCCGATTCGTACAACAATGGGGCCGGTATGACCCGTGTACTTACCGCGGCCCGTTTTATTAAAGGTAATATGCCCTATGGCGCCACCTACGACAACCCTATACTCACCGATGCCGAGGCCTATGATGTGGCCGGTTTTATTAACCAGCAAGAACGGCCGGTAAAGGCCAATTTACAAGCCGATTTTCCGAACAAACTTAAAAAACCGGTCTCTAGCCCCTATCCGCCCTACTCCGATAACTTTAGTATTAGCCAGCACCAATTGGGACCTTTTCAACCCATTATGACCTATTATTGGCAAACCCATGGTATAAAAAAGACGAAATAATTCTCAAGGAGGTTGCATAAATACCCCTCCCTTTTGACGGAATACTACATACTTCCGTTTATACCCTAACCTACCTTCGTTTCCTGAAATATCAACCTAATACCCACAAGATTATGGAAATGAACAATAGTAACTCTAGACGGAATTTTATCGGGGCTTTGGCCCTGGGCGCAACGGCTAGCGGCTTGGCCTCTTTTATCAATCCTTTACATGCGGCCATGGCCCCACCCCCCCACCCCACCATGGTATCGGAAGCGGAAGCCTTCTTTAAAAAAATAAAAGGTACCCACCGGGTGGTCTATGATGGCTCTACACCGCATCATGGTTTTCCTATCGCCTGGAACTGGGCTTTTTACCTGACCAATAACCAAACCGGCTCTCCGGATTCGGATATCACGGCGATGACGGTACTTCGGCATAACGCCATTGCCTTTGCCATGGATGACAGTGTCTGGAAAAAATACAAGCTGGGAGAGCATTTCAACGTAAATGACTATACCCAAAAACCCGCTTTACGAAACCCCTATTACGACCCTAAACCCGGTGATTTCATCTTACCTCCTATAGAAGGAATCAAACGACTTCAAGAACGGGGCGCCCTTTTTTGTGTTTGTGGTTTGGCCATTTCCGTAAATGCAGGGTTTATCGCCCAAAGCACCGGTGGGGATGCCAAAGCCATTGAAGCCGAACTAACGGCAGCTGTTTTACCACAGATACAGATCGTACCATCAGGCGTATGGGCCTTGGCTCGGGCACAGGCACATGGTTGTGGGTATGTATTCGCCGGAGATTAATAATGAACTCATTCAGTCATTTTCAATTTGCTAAAAAACACCACATGAAAAAATACATCGTAATACTCTCACTGGTTTTCTTACCTCTTGTATTATTGGCCCAAGAAAAACCCATAAAACTGGTTATGGATGTCAGTAGTCCGGATCCCAACACCCATAAGGCCGTAGCCTTACATTTGGGTCTGCTCAGCAAAAACTATCCCGACTCCCAATTCGAGGTCATACTCTATGGTAAATCGTATGATATGGCCATCAAAGAGAAATCGAGTGTGGCCAAGGAGTTGGAAAAACTGGTCAAGAACGAGAGGGTCTCCATTAAGATCTGTCGCATTGCCATGGATCATTTTAAGGTAACCGATGCCATGCTGATCCCCGGTATAGAACCCGTGCCCGATGCCTTTATGGAAATTGCCCTAAAACAAGGCGAAGGCTGGGCTTATATCAAGGAGGCCCATCATTAGTCTGAGATTTGAGATTTGAGATTTGAGATTTGAGATTTGAGATTTGAGATTTGAGATTTGAGATTTGAGATTTGAGAAAGTTAAACGAAAAAAACAACAAATTATCCCTAGAGGGACCGAAGTGAAAAACAAAAAAGGGCCGCAAACTGCGGCCCTTGGCATATGGGGCTGGTTCCCCTTATCTTAACGTCTTAGCTTTCTAAGGACACCCATATGTTTCCTTGTTGGTTAGAGGCTACTGATTTTTCTATAAAGTCCATACCACGAACCCCGTCGGTCATGGTCGGGAACTCCCCGGCATCATAGGCTTCTCCGCGAACGGCCTTGGCCACACCCAGATAAATATTGGCCATGGCATCGAATATACCCTCTGGGTGACCCGGAGGTAATTTGGTGCCATTCAACGACAACTCGCTATTATAGGCATGTCCGGGTTTGTACACCTGCATAGGACCGCTTTCGGGGAAATAATATACAAAATTTGGATTTTCCTGCTCCCATTTAATACCTCCTTTATCACCATAGATGGCAATACTCAGGTTATTCTCCTCGCCCGTAGCGATTTGGCTGGCCCTAATGACCCCTTTGGCCTTACTGCCATCAAAACGTACCAAGGTGGTGGCATCGATATCCATCGGATTGTCATCGTACAGACTATTCATATCGCACAGAATATCGTTAATACGCAAGCCAGTGGTAAACTCGATCATATTAAAAGCATGCACTCCAATATCGCCATTACAGCAACTGGCCCCCGATTTGGCCGGATCTAATCGCCAGGTAGTGGTACGTTTTTCTTTATCGTGGATCAGATCATTGATCCAACCTTGGTAGTACTTGGCATCGACCTTTTGGATATTCCCCAACATACCCCCTTCGATCATTTTTCGGATCTGACGGGTCATAGGGTACCCGGTATAGGTATGGGTAAGACCGAAAATACTTCCCGATTTTTCTTGGGCCGCCTGCAATTGTTTTGCTTCTTCCAAGGTAGTGGTCATGGGCTTTTCGCAAATCACATGAAACCCATTTTCCAATAGCTTATGGGCCATGGGAAAATGCAGGAAGTTGGGTGTTAACACCGAAACCACCTGTATACGTTCTTCGGCGGGCAACTTCATTTCTTCGGCCACAAAAGTGTCGAAATCTTTATAAATGCGATCGGTAGGTACATCGATCTCGCGGGCAAAAGCCAAACTTTGCTCGTGATCCGGATTAAATACGGCCCCGGTAATTTCGTAATTGTCATTGATAAAAGAGGCTACCCGGTGTAGCACCCCGATGAGGGAGTCTCCCCCACCACCTAAGATTCCCAATCTGATCTTCTTCGGCATATGAAATGATTTTTAGTGTAGATGAATTATTCTTTGTATTCTATTTTTTCATTTTTAAATAACAGCACGAACAATAGCATGACTCCAAAGGCAAAGGCCGCTGGGTACACCCAGATCTGTTCCCAATCGTGTCCGCCACCCTGCAACAGGAACATATCGGTAATTTTACCTGCCACCCAAAACCCGATGAGCATACCCACCCCATAGGTGGCCAAAGTGATCAAGCCTTGGGCCGAACTTTTATATTGCTCCCCGGCCTTGCTATCGGTATAGATTTGACCGGACACGAAAAAGAAATCGTAACAGATACCATGTAGGGCAATACCTATGACCAACATAAAGAAGAGGTCTCCGGCATTACCAAAGGCAAAAAGCATATAACGAACGGTCCAAGCAATCATTCCGGCCAAAATGGTCTTTTTAAAGCCATATTTCTTAAAGAAAACAGGAAGCAAAAGCATAAAAAATATCTCCGAAAATTGTCCCATGGAGGCCCAAAAAGTAGAATTTTCGACCTGAAGTTCGGTCAAAAACAAACTAATGTATTGATAATAAAAGGCCAGCGGAATACATATCAATACCGAGGCGATAAAAAATATCAAGAAGTTCTTATCCTTTAATAATTTTAAGGCATCCAAGCCGAGCATTTCGGCTATCCCTACCTTTTTAATTGATTTAGCGGTCGGAGGCGTTTTGGGTAAGCCAAAACTAAACAGCCCGAGTACCGCTGAGGCTATGGCCACCATCAAAAAGGTATTCTTCAATAATCCTGCCTCCAAGTTTTCCATGGAGTCCCAAGAAAAGGCCAAACTTATGATCCAGCCGGCCACTATCCAGCCAAAGGTACCAAACACCCGTATCAATGGAAAATCCTTGGCGGGATCTTTCATTTGGTTAAAAGCCACCGAATTTACCAGGGCCAAAGTGGGCATATACAAAATCATATAGCCCAAGACATAGGGGTAAAAGGTGGCAAAATCGTCGGTACCGTACATGAGGTACATGAGTACGGCGCCGGCCAGATGCAACACCCCGAGTATGCGCTCGGCATTAAAAAAACGGTCGGCTATTAATCCTATGATAAAAGGTGCGATAATCGCTCCCCAAGACTGTGTGGAATAGGCCTGGGCCGTTTGAGCCCCAGTGGCATTTAGAATCTGACCCAAAAAGGTACCTAAAGTAACGAACCAGCCGCCCCAGATAAAAAATTCCAGGAACATCATAAACGAAAGTTGGGCCCGTACTATGGGTTTCATTGGGATTGGGTTTTAACGTTTGTAAAAAATATAATCCAAGGGAATAGGCTCAAGTCCAGCTTCCCGTAAGATGCTATTGATCTGCCCTCTATGATGGGTACCGTGGTTTACGATATGGAACAATACATCGCGGACCACATTGGTATACACATCGCCTTTGGAATTGGTGTAGGTTATAGAGCCTTCAAAACCATCGGCATTGCGAATAAGCCCGAAAGTGGTGCGCTGATTGTCTTCGTGAATGGCTTCCCAAGCCTTGGGTTCATGGGTTTGAAAAACACCAAGTTCCGGGGTCTTACCCGCTAACCTTTTATTCCAGATGTGGTGGGCATTCAAGATGTGGCTGAATAAATCCAAGGCCTTTTGAGGCACCTCTTGGGTATGCGCAAGGGCATCCATCAACCTTTTGTTCAATTGGTAATCGTAGTCAAAAAGTTGATGGAAAAACACTTGCATAGGTACTGGTGGTTATTGGGTTTTTGGGCACTGGTTATGCACCCTTTTTAACCCATACTTTTATTTCACTTCTTTTGCCGCCTTGACCAATAGATCACGGGTAGCGATGATGCCATCTTCCTCAGACAGTTCACTGCCCTCGTACTCCACACCGATATAACCGGTATAACCGGCATCTTTTACGATCTGCAACAACTTCACATAATCTTTTTCGGTCTCGTTACCTTCGGCATCGAAATTGTGCGATTTGGCGCTAACGGCCTTAGCATAAGGCATAAGTTCGGTTACCCCTTGGTAGATATCGTACGATTCGGCACAACCTCCTTTTTCACGTTTGATACAGAAGTTTCCGAAATCGGGCAAGGTCCCGCAGTTATCCATATTTACCTTGGCCATAACCTCGGCCAAATAGGCCCCGTTAGACGATAGCCCTCCGTGGTTCTCAACGGTAACGTTTATGTTTTTATCCTTGGCATAGGTAGCCAATTGGGTAAGTCCGTCTACCGCGGCAGCCGTCCAGGCCTCTTTTTCATTGCTTCCGGCCAGGTTTACGCGAATGGTATGGCACCCCATGGCAGCGGCGGCATCTACCCATTTGTAATGGTTTTCTACAGCTTCCTTACGCTTGGCGGCATCAGGTGTGGCCAAATCCCCCTGACCATCGATCATGATCAACAGGTTTTCCATACCGTACTTTTTGGCCTCGGCATTGCTACGTTCTACGAACTTGGCCATGGCAGCCTCAGAAAAATTATCTTTTTTAAGTTCGTTATAGTATAGTCCGCTTACATATTCCAAACCACTAAACCCCCATCCTTTGGCCTTTTCGGCAAATTGATAGGGATCCACCCCATCTTTCCAGATCATATTGTGCATTGACCACTGGGCCAGCGACAATTTAAAAAATGGTTCTTGGGCCACTTCTTCGGCCACAACTTCGGCTTCTGCTACTACTTCTTTCTTTTTTTCCTTACAAGACTGGAAACTGATTAACAAAACACCTAATCCGAGCATCAATCCTTTGGATGCCAATCGATAATTCTTCATCATTTTTTGGTTATACCGGGGTTATTATCAAAACTACAACGTTATAGTTGGCTTTTCCCTAATTTCTAAGCGGTTAAATGTAGAAAATTAATTTTATATTGAACCCTATTCTCAACTTAAACAACCACAATAAATGAGTAAGTTTTATTACAATGAACCCCAGGATTCCTATGATGCCATAGTAGTGGGAACCGGCATTAGCGGAGGCTGGGCGACGAAGGAATTGTGCGAAAACGGCTTAAAGACCCTCGTACTCGAACGCGGTCGTATGATCAAACACATCGAGGACTATAAGACCGCCAATATGGATCCTTGGGATTTTCCGAACAATGGCGAGTTGACTCGCGAACAAATGGCCCGCCAAGAAAAACAGGCGCGCACGGGCTATACCGTTAAAGCCCCACACCATTTTTACTTTGTAGACGATGTTGACCATCCCTATAACGAAACCAAGCGTTTCGATTGGATGCGGGGTTACCATGTCGGCGGACGCTCACTACTTTGGGGGCGCCATAGTTACCGTTGGAGCGATATCGATTTTGCCGCCAACAAAAAGGATGGTACGGCCGTAGATTGGCCCGTACGTTACAAAGACATTGCCCCTTGGTACGATAAGGTAGAGGAATACATTGGGGTCAGTGGTGAAAAATTGGGCTTGGAGCAACTACCCGATGGCCAATTCGAACCTATGATGCCTTTAAACTGTGTAGAGCAGGAAGTACGTGAGAAAGTGGCTGAAAAATTCGACGGACGTGTCATTACGGCCGGAAGGGTGGCCCATATCACCTCCGACAAACCTTTTGAGGGGCGTACCAAATGCCAGTACCGTAACCGCTGTATCCGCGGCTGTCCTTTCGGGGGGTATTTTAGCAGCAATTCTTCTACCCTACCCGCCGCAGAACGCACCGGAAACCTTACGCTTAGGGTAGATTCGATCGTACATGAGGTGATCTACGACCCCAAAACCAAAAAAGCGACCGGGGTAAAGGTGATCGATCGTGAGACCAAAGAAGAACATATCTTTAAGGCTAAGATCATTTTCCTTTGCGCCTCTGCTGTGGCCTCTACCTCTATTTTAATGCAGTCGAAATCGGAGCGTTTCCCCAATGGACTGGGTAACGATTCCGATCAATTGGGCCGAAACCTCATGGACCACCATTTTAAGGCCGGTGCCCGCGGAAATTTCCCGGGTTTTAAAGACAAATATTACAAAGGACGCAAGCCGAACGGTGTTTACGTACCTCGCTTTAGGAACTTGGGCGGCGATAGCGACCAACCTAATTATAAACGGGGTTATGGGTACCAAGGCGGTGCCGGAAGGGGCAACTGGGAAGAAAGTATTGCTGAGGCCTCTTTTGGTAAAGACCTTAAGGATGCCATTACCAAACCCGGCGGATGGCAGATGGGCCTTATGGGCTTTGGAGAACAACTACCCCACCCCGATAACCGTATGACCTTGGATTACGATAACCTGGACCAATGGGGCTTACCGACGGTTACCTTCGATGCCGAATGGAAGGAAAACGAATGGGAAATGCGTAAAGATATGGTACAACAGGCCATTGAAATGCTCGAAGCGGCCGGATGCACCGATGTAGAAGGTTACGACTTACCCGGCGCTCCCGGACTCGGTATTCACGAAATGGGTACCGCCCGTATGGGACACGACCCCAAGACATCGGTATTGAACAAGCATAACCAAGTACATAGTGTACCCAATGTGTATGTAACCGATGGTTCGTTTATGACCTCGGCCTCTTGCGTTAACCCGTCGCTGACCTATATGGCCTTTTCGGCCCGGGCAGCCAACCATGCTGCCGAACAATTTAAAAAAGGACTTTTGTAATGGATAGAAGAAAAGCACTTAAAAATATAGGATGGGGACTCGGTTATGCCGCAGCCACCCCGGCGGTTTTTAGCTTATTAAAGAGCTGTAAGGAAGCCGCTCCCACTTGGACCCCCGAATTCTTTAGTATGGACGAGGGGAAGGCCCTTACCCATTTGGTAGATATCTTGTTGCCCAAAACCGATACCCCTTCGGCCTCGGAGCTGGGCCTTCACGTTTTCGTAGATGGTTTTAATAAGGAAGTGGTACCCGTAGCGCAGCAACAGTTCGTTAAAATGCTATTCGGCAAGTTCTTGGAGAAATCCGTGGCCGATAGTGGTAAGGAAACTGCCGCCGATCTTAATGCCGCCGATCTTCAGGCCACTTTGGCCACCGCTTTAGATGTGGATAAGACCGCCAAAAAAGCCCATAACGAGGCCGTAGCCGAATTTATGGAGGCCGTAGAAGCCGGGGGCAGCCCAAAATTGGCCGATGAGACCGCGCATTTTACCTTTGCCGACGGCTTGCGAAACACCTGTATCTGGGCCTTTAAAAACACGGAAGAAATCGGAAAGAACCAATTGGCCTATTTGCCCGTACCGGGCGAATACATTGCCTGTGGCGACCTGAACGAACTCACCGGGGGCAAAGCCTGGACGTTATAACCAAAAAACAACAGACCTGGCAGGTTACAAAACCTGACAGGTCTAGTATTGTACTCGTGTAAAAACAGCTGCCTTGGGGTGGCTGTTTTTTATTTGGCCAACATTGTAGGGTGCATCCGGCTTCTTATACAAAACAAACTATAGCGGTTAAAATACCAACTCGCCTTTCAGGGTATAATGTTGGGCCTCGTAATCGTATCGGGATAATACTTTTTTGGCATTATCAGGTATATAGGCTTTGATATAATCGTCGCCAGCAAATTGTTTGACCGATGCCAGATTATCGAATTGAAGGGTTAAAAAGAATTCCACTTCATGTTCCAATTCTTGGGTAGCAATACTTACTTTTTCCAGTCCGGTCACCCCTTTGGCCTTTACCGCCGGAAAAACCTCTTGGGCCAACATAGCCTCATAAATCGGGGCGTTTTCATGGGAGGTCCAGCCCCGCCAAGTGCGTAATATCTTCATAGTACCCCTATTTTTCGATGCTGTTCCAAATTTCTAAATACACCTTCCATTGGCCGGCTTCTTTACGCCAGACGTTTACATATTTCCCATGCACCTTACTTTCGGTACCCGCTTCATTTTGCCAAGTTCCGGCGTAGTGCCCATAGGCATAGGCATGGTCGTCTACGATTTTGATTTCTGAAGGGGTAATCTTGTGGGAAAGGTAGGTTATGGTCTCCGGCAGTTTCCAAAAGGTAGCGATCTGGTCCGCACCTTGTACGATTTCCATTTTATTCGGGAATAATTTGGCGTCTGTGGTATAGCGACTTGCTACCAAATCGTAATCACCATTCACGAAATTCTTTGAAAAATCAGCCTTACTTTTAAGTATGAGGTCGATATCTTTTTGGTTGCCATGGAAGTCTTGAGCATACAACTTGGGTAATGACAAAAGGCAAAGCGCCAAAACCAGTCTAATCATTGATTTTTTCATAGTGTGGGTTGGGTTGGTTAGTATTCCATGTCTCTTTCAGTATGCCTTTAGTACCAATAACGCCCATCATGTGACCTCTTTAGCTGGCAAATGACTAATCAAGGATATTGAAATTGTTTAATTATCTAAATATAAAGGTTTTACACGCCGAACCCAAATCCAAGAAAACCTGTCAGGTTTTGGAAACCTGACAGGTCTGGGTGAAAAAAAACCAGCCAGGCATAACACCTGACTTGTCCCATTCGCTTTTTGATTGATTTGATGTGGTTAGCTTGGTATTACTAATTCTGCTTCCCTTTCTTTTTGGTCTCCAATTCTTTTTGGGCCCGCTCCAAGGCACCTTGGGCGCGTTCCAATTCCATTTGGGCCTGCTCTAGTCGGCGCTGTGCCCTTTCGTAACTGCGTTCGGCCGACTCTTTGCTTATCTCATAATCCCTTAAAGCCCCTTCATATTTTGGACGACTACGACCGCCAACAAGCTCGGCGGCCCTTTCCATGATCTTCTTTTTATCGGTATAATCGGCCTTTCCCATAAGGTTACGATCCATAAACACCCGCCATTTGCCCTTACCTACGGTACATTCAAAAGATTTCTCGCCTTGGGCCACATCGGCCCATACATAACTACCATTGACCCGCATACCTTCTGCCCCTAGTTCCGATTTTAGAAAATCGATCAATTTTTCGGTATTCTTTTTACTAAAGCTCGATTTAACCTTATAGCTGGTATTGGTCTCACTGACCGATATAGAGATATTACTACTTGAGGAACTGCTCCGGCTACTAGATCTGCTTTCTTGGGCCATGCCCGTTGTTACCATTGAAATCGCCATGATCAGGCTTACTACTACATTTTTCATTTTTTACGTTTTTTTGATTCGATACCCCTACCGGCCAAAAGCTCAGCGAGGTTTAATTTAATTCATATGATCCCGGTCCCTTCGGGTATTAGCCTACCCTAAACTCCAAGCCCAGTCCGCGGATGCTTTGAATGGAGATTTCGGGGTCATGGGCCAAGTATTTCCGTAAACGGCTAATGAAAACATCCATACTACGGCCCGAAAAGAAATCGTCATTGGCCCATAAGGCTTTTAGGATCTCTTCCCGTTTGATCAAACGGTTTTTGTTTTTATATAGATAGACCAACAAGCGGCCTTCTTTTTCGGTAAGCCTTTGGGTATGGCCAAAGCCTTTTAATTCCAAGCGTTCGCCATCATATTCAAAGCCTCCGATCTTCATTAAGGGGGCTTCCATTTTGGTCGGACTACCCGATCGGCTACGCTTTACAATGTTACGCAACCGCCATACCAGTTCTTCAGCCTCAAAGGGTTTTACGATATAGTCATCGGCCCCCAGTTTCAGGCCTTTGATCTTATCTTCCTTCTGCCCTCTTGCCGTCAAAAAGACAAAGGGGGTTTCCGGTTTGAGGGCGATCATTTTTTCGGCCAGGGAAAAGCCGTCCAATTCGGGCATCATAACATCGAGCACACAGATATCCACTTCCTGCTTTTGAAAATGTGTCCAGGCCGTGGCCCCATCGGCATACCAATGGACCCCGTAGCCGTGCAATTCGAGGTATTGCTTCAAAATACTTCCGAAATCGGTATCGTCTTCTGCCAATAAGATCGTACTCATTGCACCGGAATTTTTAGGGTTATGGCCGTATACTGCCCTGGTTCGCTCGCCAGACTTAGGCTTCCGTTATGGGCCGTAACGATCTGCTTTACGTAATACAAGCCCAGACCCAGGCCTTTTACATTATGAAGGTTGCCCATCTTTACCCTATAAAATTTATCGAACACGGCCGTTTGTTCGTTTTTGGGAATCCCGGGTCCATCGTCACTGATGGTAATGCGCCAATACCCCTGGTCCAAGGTGCTTTCTATATCGATTTGGTTCCCGCCATACTTTACGGCATTGTTCAACACGTTCTGCAAGGCGGTGGTCCACTGGAAAGGGTCAATACATAGTTTGGGCACCTTTTGGCCCCATAACATACTGACCGATTTCTGGGGCACTTTAATACTAAAATCATCTACCAAGTCCTTTAAGAAAAGCTGTGGCTCTATTTCTTCTTTGCGTAAACCGATGGCCTTATGGCCCAAACTGTGGTTTACCACCTGATCTACCAAACCACGAAGGCGATCCGATTGACGGGATACGGTGTCCAGACCTTTCTCTAGCAAAACGGGATCGTGCTGTACCTTGGGGTTACGTAGGGTTTTGGTAGCGATCTCTAAAGTGGCCAAGGGGGTATTGAGCTCATGGGTAATATTGTTGATGAAATCGGTTTTGATATCGGCCAGTTTCTTCTGGGTCAACAACGATCGTAGGGCAGCGACAAAAAGTATGATGACCACCAGTAAACTGCCAATGGACAAGGCCAAAATACCAGCCATACGCTTAAAAATGATACTCTTGGAATTCGGTACGGATACATATTCCTTGAGTTCGATCACCGATACCCAATGTTGTTCTGGAAGCAGGTCTTCGCCATCATCGCTAAAGGAGCTGCTTTCCCAACGGCCCGAATTGAAAAACATGCGGTTATCGGGCTCCAGGTCCTTTCCGAACAATAAAAACTCTTGTTTGCCAGTAGACATTAGGGTATCGTTTTTAACGATGTCAAAAAGGTACATACCCGTAATATCTTTTTGGTAATCGATATGGTAGGGCAAGTTTCTCTTTTCAAGTTCGCGTGTATAGGCCGCCTGGAAACCTTGGTTCAACGAATCCAAGAATTTACGGAAACCACCCAGCATACGTTCTTGTTCCCAACCTTGGGCAAAGCCTTGTTTGACAGCTGCTTGCAGATGGTGAACATAGGCATCTTCCAAATCGTCGAAAACGGCCTCACTATCCAAAAACTTCATCTCGCCGCGTACCTCTTTCATAAAGGCCTCCTTTTTGACGGCATAGGCATCTGAAATCAGATAATACTGTATACCGGAAAGCGCGATCAACGCCAATAGCGAGCCTCCGATTAATATGTAAATGCGCTTATCCATGCTGCCAAAAGTAGTACAAACCGCCCTGAAGCCCCACCAAAACAAAGGCATTAACCTTGCATTAACCGACCTCGACCGTCTTGGACCTATAAGTACTGGGCGGTTGCCCCTTAGGTTAAACCATATCCCAATGCCCTAAAATCTCCTTAACCCTGCATTAACCCCCACTTAACCATTTTACCGAAGCGAAAAAGGGAGTTTTGACCTACAATAACGCAACGACATGAAACGATTTGTAACCCTTCTGTTTATAAGTCTACCGCTATTAAGTGTGGGGCAATTCCACCTAAAAGGCCAGGTAGTCGATAGCAGCCAACAGGCCATCGCCTTTGCCAATGTGGTGTTAGTTCAAGAAAACCAGGTGTTGGCAGGAAAAATTACGGATACCGATGGGTATTTCGAATTTGAATCCTCTAAAAAAGGCAGCTATACCTTGAAAGTTTCCTTTGTTGGATTCGCCGAGTATTCCCATAATTTTACCTGGGACAAAGACATCGATTTAGAGAAGCTTATCTTGAAAAGTAGCGCTCAAAACCTCGATGAAGTGGTCGTGGCCGCCAAAAAACCCACTGTGGTCAAACAAGTAGACCGATTGGTTTTTAATGTTGAAAACAGTACTATTTCCAATGGGAATGCTTGGGAAATATTAAAAAAGACACCTGGTTTAATCTCTCAAAACGATAATTTAAGTGTGCGTAATACCAGCGATTTGATTTTGTTGATCAATGATAAACGGGTCTACCTAAGTCAAAGTGAACTTAAAGATCTTATGGAGGGTACGGCCGGTACCGATATCACCGCTATCGAGGTGGTCGATAACCCCCCTGCCAAATACGATGCCGAAGGTGGGGCCTTGATCAACATAAAAATGAAAAAGTCGGTATTGGCCGGATACAAGGGCAATGTATCTACGCATTTCGAGCAATCTATCTATGCCAAATGGCAAGGGGCTACTTCACATTTTTACAAAACCAAGAAATTGGATCTCTACTTGGGCTACTCCTATAGCGATGGTCGTAACAACCGGCAGGAAGATGAGGATATCCGATTTACCGACCAGGGACTACAGACTAGATTCCTGACCGATCTTGACCGTAATAGTTGGTACCAAAGCCATAACCTTCGCCTAACCGGGGCATATGAACTCTCAGAAAAAAGTGAAGTGGTGCTAAGTACCAATGGCTTTCTCTCCCCCAATAACAAAAGCCTGAACCAGGCGCGCACTTTGGTTTTGGATCCTATGGGTACGCCCGACTCCCGATTTACGACCGAAGGACTTTCGTTTCGGGAAAGTCATAATCTTGGGCTAGACCTTGACTATATACAACAACTCGATGACCAGGGGCAAAAAGTGACCCTTAGTGGGCACTATACCGACTATGACCGAAAAGGTAATCAGTACGTTTTTACAGAATTCATGGAAATCGATGGGGCACTCCTATCCGACGAGCTGTTCACCACACAAAGCCAGCAAGACACCCAAATCCGTTCGGTACAGGCCGATTATGAAAACCCCTCTGAAGATGGCACTTCTTGGGAAGCCGGACTAAAATGGGCCGAGGTAGGTTCGGATAGCGATCTACAACACTTCAATTACCCGAATGGCCTACCCATACCCGACCCTAGCAAAACCAACCGATTCCGCTATTACGAAGCTAACCTGGCCGCCTACACCAGCGCCCATCGCGATTGGCAAAAATGGTCGGTTAAAGCCGGATTGCGAACCGAATTCACGCGTTTAACAGGTATCTCGACCACCTTAGATCAAAAAAATACCGATAATTATTTAAAATGGTTCCCCACGATTTACCTGCAATATCGCCCCCATGAAGACCATGATCTTAGCCTATCGTATGGCAAACGTATACAACGGCCCAGTTACAATTCGCTAAACCCCTTTACTTTCTATTTTGGGCAGTATAGTTATTTTGAGGGCAACCCCAACCTTAGACCGAGTATAAAACACAACTTGGACCTAGAGTATAGCCTAAAACAGAACTTCAACTTCGGGCTCTTCTACCAATACGCCACCGATGCCATGTTGGAAGTCAGTTTTCAAGACAACGACGGACAGACCATTCGCTATACCACCATCAATACCGATCGCGAGATTACCTATGGTGCCTTATTCTTTAGTAATATGGACCTAAACCCCGATTGGAACCTGTATGTATCGCTGGAGGGCTACTATGAACTAAGCCGGTTCCAAGCCTTGGAAAACGAAAACCAACTGCTTACCAACGACAATTGGCTGTATTATGTGTATGCCTCCACCACCTACCAATTACTGAATGACAAAAGTCTGATCGCCGAGCTCAGTTTTTGGACCGTTTCCGATGCCATCCAAGGCTCCATGAACATTTCCGGCACCCAAGATCTTTCGGTCGGGCTCACCAAAAAGTTGTGGGACGAGAAGCTCACCCTCGGATTGCGGATAAACGATATTCTGGACACCCAAGTAAGTACCATTAGCACTCAATATTTGGATCAAAACAGTTCTTTTCTCGACAATCGGGAAACCCAAAGCGTGGAACTGTCGTTGCGTTATGCCTTTGGCAACCAAAAGTTGAAGAAGAAAAATGGTAAAGAACGGTCGGCCGAGCAAAAAAGACTGTAGGCGACTTCGTTACATTACTTAACCCAGTTCTTTACTCCCTTACCTTTGGAAGCTCAGTAAAAGGTTTAATGCCAAACTCCGGATATATTTCGGTCGGATAATAGAACACCCCGCCTCTTGACACTAGGGCAATGGTTTTAATAGCCTTGATATCTTCGACCGGGTTACCAGGTACCAAAAAGAAATCGGCCAATTTACCCACGGCAATGCTTCCAGAATCGGTATCGCCCATGTATTGGGCCATGTCGTAACTGGCCAGTTTGACCAGCTCGGCCGGACTATACCCCAATTGTTGGTACAGCTCCAATTCACGATGATACAGGAAAGAACCTCCCAAATCGGTGCCCGGCACGATAAATATGCCTTTTTCCTTCATCAATTTTAGGGTCTCCACAATTTTATCATAGGCTTCTTTATAGGCCTTGTCGTCTTCCTCGGAAGCAATCTGGGCCAAGGCTACCTTGTAGCCGCGTTGCTCGTTGGGCGGCATATGGTCTATAAAGTCTTTGGTACCTTCCCAAACCTCGCCGTTCCTGGCCTTCATCAATACCTCGTGAATGGTCAAGGTAGGATCCATGGCCGTTTTATGTTTTAAAAATAGATCTAAGGTCTTTTGCACCGGGGCACTTTCAAGATCTACTTGAGGCAATCGCTTCAGGGCCGTTAAGCGCAGTAGGGTACGGGTATCTTCGTCCGGGGCCAATACCCACCCCAGCATGGTTTGGTTAATGTGGGTCATTTCATCAAAACCGGCGGCTAACATGGCATTGGCATTGGAAAAGGCAGGTACATGTCCGCATACGAACATGCCATACTCATGGGCTCTGGCAACAATGGCCGGGGCCCAATCGCCATTCATGGAATTGTACAATTTAACGCCATAGTATCCCATATCATGGTAGGTATCTACAGCTGCCAAGGCCTCTTCTTGGCTGGCCACCACGATACCGTTATTGGCGCTATAATCGCTTTTACCCTCTATAAAACCCAAACGGTGTACCCGTGGTCCCGCCAAAACACCCGACTCGATCTTGCCTACTAATTCCTCTAAAACGGCATTGTCGTTACCCATATCCCTAAAGGTGGTTATACCGGCCAAAACATTCAGCAAGGCGCCCTCATCGCCGGTATGGGCATGCATTTCGTACATTCCGGCTACCAAGGTTCCGCCCTTGCCATCGATAACTACTTCATCGGGTCCGGTGGCGTCGGGGCCATCAATGCTTGCAATACGATCTTCAACCACAGAAACCGATGCTGGATCACTTATGTTTAAGGTTTTGGGGTCAAAAATGCGCACATTGGTTATACGTACCTTTTTGCCATAGTCATGGGCATATTTCTTTTGAATGGACTCAAAACGTTCGGTAGAATAGCGTTCGGCATAAGCGCGTAGATCTTTTTCGTGCGCTTCAAAGCCTTCACGTACGATTACAAAACGCGGACTGATTACAGCGAAAAGCCTATGGTCGGTATCGGCGATAAAATACGATGGGTTCATGTCGGCACCCGAGAGGGCATAGGTAATTAGATCTAACTGCGTACTATCTTGGGTGATGCTGCTCCGCTCCATTTCGGTCAAACGTAGGCTGCCTCCCGGTAAAACGGCCATAGTCTGATCAGGAGCCGCCAAAAGACTACGGGCCGTAAGTATCACGGAGTAGGGGCTCCCCGATTGGTTTACATACCAGTGGGGACTTGAAATGTTGGTGCTATCGCTTCCGGTTGCATCGGTCCAAGCCGCTTTTTGGCTCGACAGCGTATAGGTTTCATCGACATCGTTACCAAAGGTGGTATTACCGGTAATTTGCCATTGCACCGGAAAACCTTCAGGGTTCAGTACCAAGGTTTCCTTCATGGTCGGGCCCCGACCGTTGTTCTTATAATCGTAATCGACGGCTATGGTATCGCCTACAATCTGGGTCTTCAAATGTCCGACTACGGTGTTTCCAAAAATGACCGAAAAGGTCTCGTTACCTTGGTAATCCGACAAGGAAGTGGTTTTGTCTTTCCCTGGCTCACAGGACAAAAAGAGCGCCACTAGGGCCAAAAAGAATATTGAAGGTCTCATAACGGATTGGTTTTAAGTGCCCCTGAAGATAACCAAAATAAAAAACCACAACCATCTGAATTTTGATGGCTAAGACAAAAAGAGTAAAGAGAAAAGACATTGTTTTCTTTACCGTAGCTTCCTGTATGGAAACTTCTGATCTTTCCTGATTTAAATTTTTCCACAAAACATAAAAACACAGCACAGTGCATATCATAAAGTCTATGTTCTACCCATGCCATGGGGCAGGGCTAAGTGAGCGAAGCGGTCTAATCTCAAAATACTTCTTACAAGACCAACACTTGGCTTTCCTATTGTTTTCAATCACAACCTATACATAGTCTCCATTCGTTTGGCCATAAGTTTAGTTGGCATCGCCTTTAGCAATTGGTTGCGCAAGTCTTGACCATATTTCCAATGGGCCATTTTACCGGTAGTCCAAGAGCGTTTCACAATGGTATTAACCTTCGGCTGCCTGTTACGTTGAAAGGCCTCGAAACTGGGTCCGGTCGGAAATTGACCCATCGTTTGGGCCAAATGATAGGCATCTTCAATGGCCTGGGCCCCACCCTGACCCATATTGGGCGTAGTGGCATGGGCTGCATCGCCCAAAAGACAAATATGACCTTGGTGCCATTGCCTTATCGGTTTGAGGTCGCTGATATCGTTTCGAAGTGTTTTATGTTCCGGAGTGGCTTCGATTAAGCGGGACACCCTGGGATGGAAGGTCGAAAACCCTTCCAATAGTTTCTGTTTCCTACCCTTGTCCCCTTCAAAATCGGTGGTGGCTACCGCGAACCAATAGACTTCCTTCGGACCTGTTTTTGAAAAACCAAATCGGATTCGATCGCCCCAGAGCTCCAAGCCCCAATGTTCGAATTCCTCTTCCAAATCTTCTTCCGCCATGCCACGCCAACAGCATTGTTGGGCATTACGGATTATACTTTTCGGAAAAAGTTGCTGGCGTACCCGAGACCGCAAGCCATCGGCACCAAGTAGATATTTGGTTTCTATGGAAGTACCATCTTCGAAATGAACCCGAACGGCTTCCGAACCCAACACTTCATACTTGGCAAAGGCTTTGCCTAAATGGACTTTTTCGGGGGGTAATGCCTGGTACAACACTTGTTGAAGTCGAGCCCGATGTATGGCCAGGGTAGCTTCCCCGAAGGTGTCTTCGATTTCGGTTTGGGGTATAACTAACAATACCTTTAAATCGGCGGTACATAAACTTACCCTGTGGATCGGGTTTCCGTTTTGCTTCAGCTGTTCCAAAACCCCAAAATAGTCCAAGGCCTGAAGCGCATTGGGCGCCAACCAAATTCCGGCCCCTACGACGGTCAGTTCCGGAGCCCTCTCGAACAACTGATAATCGACCCCGATCTGTTCGAGGGCCAAAGCGGTAGACAATCCGCAGATTCCCCCTCCGATTATGGCGTATTCCATATTTGGCTTTTTGTATAAAAATACAAAGCAAAGCCTGAAATATAAGCTTCTCCACCTAACGAATTTGCACTTAAAACCATAACCTTTAAGTAAAAGCAAACGTAACCTTTCAACCTTAAAATTTGTAAGTGTTTTCCCTAAACAGTCTTGGCTATAATAAGTACACGCCCCACTTTAACTTGCAAGCTAAAACCAACCCCTTGACCAACATGCGAAATTTCAATACTGTCGCCTTTCTGTTTTGTATGCTTACCCACTTAACTGCCCAACAAAGCGACCTAGGCAATTGGTTAATTTATTTTGGCAACAAAAGCCTGCCAAAAAATTGGAATTGGCATCATGAGATCCAATATCGCAACTACGACGCCATTGGCGACCTAGAACAATTGTTGTTACGTACGGGTCTGGGCTATAACCTTTCGGAAAACAATAACAATCTACTTCTTGGATATGGGTTTATACACAGCCAAAACTATGTCGATGGGCAACTTGATAAGGTAAAAAGCAACGAACATCGTATTTACCAACAATTCATCACCCGCCAACGTTTCGGAAAATTCTATTTACAGCATCGGTACCGAATAGAACAACGATGGATCGAGGGGCATGATTTTCGGTTGAGGTTCCGGTATTTTTTGGCCCTGAACATTCCGCTGGCCAAAGCGGAAATGGGTGACGACACCTTTTATTTTTCGAGTTACAATGAGATTTTCATCAACCATGAGGCTACGGTATTCGACCGCAACCGCCTTTATGGGGCACTGGGTTATCAGCTTAACCCAAAACTTCGTTTCGAATTGGGTTATATGAACCAATTCATGAATACCGAAAATAGAGACCAAATAAACCTGGTCACTTTCTATAATTTTTAACCTAAAACCAAAAAGTAATGAGAACCCTAAATTATTTGTTAGCCTTTGGATGTTTGTGCCTACTGAACATAGCCTGCCAAGGACAAACCCCTAAAAAAGAAGTTTCGGAAGAAACCGCCAAACCCATAACGGGCTTAATCGAAGATGTGCTGACCCAAGCAGAGCAAGACGCGCTTACCCCAACAATGGTATTGACCGCACTAGAGGAGGGGAACAAGCGATTTAGAAGTAATGACCTCACGGCCAGGAACCATTCTGAAATGGTGCGTAAAAGTACCCTTCAGCAATTTCCGAAAGCCATCGTTCTGTCTTGTGTCGATAGCCGGGTTCCAGTAGAAGACGTTTTCGACCGAGGCATAGGCGATATTTTCGTAGCCCGGGTAGCCGGTAATTTTGTCAATGAAGATATCCTCGGTAGTATGGAATTCGCCACCAAGGTTTCTGGGGCCAAATTGGTCTTGGTAATGGGCCACGAACATTGTGGTGCCGTTAAAGCGTCCATTGACCAAGTAGAATTGGGTAATATAACACCCATGCTCTCAAAAATATGGCCAGCCGTGGTCGCGGTTGATTATGAAGGTGACCGAAGTTCTAAAAACCAAGGTTTCGTAGAAAAGGTATGTGAGAGCAATGTAAGGCTCACTATGGAAAATATCCGTAGCCAAAGTCCAATTATGAAAGAACTGGAAGCCGAAGGGGCCATTAAAATTGTGGGTGCGGTATATAATATGGCCACCGGAAAAGTAGAGCTATTACCCTAGCACTTTACGAAAACCTATACAAATGCCTCATAGGAAGCCAAAAGTGGAACCGAAAGATGATTTTCATCATCCGAGGTATCCACTTTGGTTTTTTTACCTATTGTCAGAACCATATATGGCCCATTACCAATTTACAAATCGGCCAGCAACTCGTCTACCGCTCTTTTCAATTGGGAATCGGTATTCTTGGCTTTTTCGTCTGGGGCGTTCAAGACGGTGATGTCGGGTATGGCCGGCACGAAATCCATGTTTTTCTCTGTACGGTGGTTGTACCAGCCTCGGAAAGGGATACGTACGTACGACCCGTCAATTAGGCCTTGTCCCCCTGTTGAAATTACTGCCCCAAAAGTGGGGTTTCCTACCAATTTTCCGATTTCGAGGTTTTGATAGGCATGTGAAAATATTTCGGCATTGGAATACGAATTCTGGTTGCAAAGGGCAATAGAGGGTTTGGTCCAAGAGGCCAAGGGCAGTCGTTCGCTGAACGGATAGGTATGTTTAAAATTGGCATGCTCTTTGGCTAGATCTTTCGCTGCGCCCCTGGGTACGGTATAGGCATGTTGCTGTACGTTTAATACGGCCATAAGGTAATCGGTGGTCCAGCCACCGCCGTTATAGCGTACATCGATTACAATGCCTTCCTTACCATGGCCCGCAGCCATGAGTTCGCGCTCGAACCGTTCAAAGCTGGTCCAGTTCATTCCCTCGATATGCAAATAGCCCAAACGCCCGTTAGAGTAAGTGTCTACCAATTTACGTTTTTGGGTTACCCAAGCATCGTATTTGGCATCGGAAGTGGAAGAGGCGGGTTCGATAACCAATTCTTTATTCACGCCTTGACGTTGAATTTTCAGAATTACCTTTTCCCCAGCTTGAGCTTCCAAAAGCTGAAAAATATTCGTCTGGGCCGTCAATACTTCCCCATTAACCTCCTTTATGATATCCCCGGGCAATAATTTGCTTTCTATACGATCGGCAGGGGTATTCGGGGTAACCGAAACCACACTTAAACCATTCGGTACATTTTTAAAGGCCGCACCCAATTGTCCGGTTTTCACCTTTTTGATATAGGGGTATAGGTTACGGTTGTACATACCCATGTGTGAGGCATTGATCTGGCCGAGCATCCAGTTAAACATCGCCACAAAATCGGTGCGGGTAGAGGCTTTCATGGCCAAGGGTCGGTATTCTGACTTTAAAGCATCCCAGTCGCGTCCGTGGAAATTAGGGTCGTAGAACCTTTGGTCTAAAGCCGCCCAAGCCTCTTCGAACAACTGTTTTTCTTCTTCTTTATAATCGAGCTTCATTTTGGCGGTAAAAGGTCGCCCCTCTACCTTGGCCCCATCGAGTTTTAATTTTTTGATACCTCCCTTTTGCAAGTAATAGGCATTTTCGTTTTTGGCATCGAAAACCACCCCTCTCGGACGTGCATTTTTCTCGGTAATGGCTTTTCTATCCTTGGCTTCCCAACTAATGCTATACAAATCGGAATCTACCTTGGCATTGCCCCTAGACCAATTACCGGTGGTATAATAGAGAGTTTTACCATCTTTGGAGAAGCCCCTAATAAATTCACCTTCGGTATAGGAAGTGATTTGTTTCTGACGTTTGTAGATATCTTCAAAATCGATTTGTACGTTTACCTTTTTATCCTTGTCCTTTTTATCGGCCTCGGGTTCGTCTTCCCAATCATAACCTGTCTTTTCCCAATCGGATTTCTTGAGCCAGGTAAACCAAACATCATAATCGCTGTTATTGCGGTTCGAACTAAAGCCCAATTTACTACCATCGGGAGACCAACGGGGCATAATGTCGCCTTTGGGGTGCATGGATACATTTACCCGGGCCTGGCTTCCGTCGGCCTTGTGGATATACACTTCGGCATTAAAGTTCAAATCTTCGTGGCTATAGGCCAGCCATTGGGAATCGGGCGACCAGCTCAAATCTTCTACTTGATCCCAATGGTCTAACAGTACTTTCGCATTGCGAAGACCGGAAGTACTGATCTCGGCCACTATTAATTGATTGTCTTTGCTGTAGGCTATTTTCTTCCCATCGGGCGACATTAATATATCGCGTTCGGAAGCCTTGGAATTAGTAAGGTTTTTGATTCGAAAACGAAGTGATCGATAGAGTACGGAATCGGAAAGGTTTTGGGCCTGGGCCATATAGATATCTTTCTGACCCTCACGATCCGATACGAACAACAGATGGTCCTTATCTAACCATTGGGGCTCTACATCGCGATAGGGGGATCGGCTAATATTTACCGAACGTTTGATTTCCTTATCGTTTTTCTTTACAAAAATCTCACCCCGTACCTCAAAAGCCAACATCTTGCCTTTGGGTGAAGGCACCACTTGGTTGGCATCGCTAGAAAAGCTTTTGTTTTCAAATGCCAGGACCACCCTTTCTCCTTCTGGGGCGATAGCGATCTCGTTTACCGCGCCCGTATTCGCATCTATCTTTAACAATCGGTCACGTTGCATGGCCAAAACCATACCGCCACCATAACTGAACTCGAAAAGCCCTTGGGTTTCAAAATTGGTCAAGGCCTGGGGAGCACTTGCCTTAGCGCCATTTTCGGACAGGGTTACCGTATAAAGGTTGTATTTTTTGGTGCGGCCCGATTGGAAGATCAAGGTGGTATCGTTGATCCAATAAGCATTAAAATCGTTATGGGGATCGGTGGTGATCTGATGATAGGTATCGTTCTGGGTATCGTATACCCAAATATCGCGATTGGCCGAACCGCTATAGGCCTCACGGGCTATACGGCAACTGCCTTTGGTTAAGGCCACCAAACGGCCATTGGGCGATAAACGGGCATCGCGACCGGTAGTAGTCAGTAATTGTTCTGGGGTGCCACCGATTATGGCCACTTGGGCCAATTCGGGTTCCCATTCCACTTGCGCAAACTCGCGATCTGTGGTAAAAAAGATATGGTCGCCGAATACCCCGGTCAAGTTATCGGATACACTATTAAAGGTATGTTGGGTAACGGCACTACCGCCAGATTTCATACTAAAGATGTCGCTGTTGCCAAAACGGTTGGATGTAAAATAAATGCGGCTGCCGTCGGCACTCCAAACCGGGTTTTGATCGTAGGCCGTATGGGCCGTTATCCGTTTGGGATTACTCCCATTACTGTTGGCTGTCCATATATCGCCTTGATAACAAAACGCTATTTGTTGCCCATCTGGGCTGGCCACAGGTTGATGGATCAGGGCATTTTGAGCCAAGGCCCCTATAGTACAAAAGGCCATAATGATAACGCTAAGTATTCGCATAGTGTAGTGGATTGCTTTTCCGATTGTCGTCGGAAGAATAAATAAACAGTTTCTCAAAACACCTAAAATACGAAGAGTTTGGCAGACGCCCTTATGTATGTTTAGAAAGCGCGAATGGCGCGGACATTCATTTTACTCTCATCGCGTAGCGTTTGAATGTATTTGTCCGGGTTTGCCCCCATAAATTGAAAATACACCGTATTCAAACTAGCTTCGGTCGAACTCCAGTATTCGGCATCATCAATGGTCTTACCGCTATTTTTCTCCAAAGCTTCATCTACCAAGTCTTTATTTAAGCTCAGAACCTTTAGCTCGTCTATACTGGGCATAAACCAATCGTCGAAACCACCAGATTCATAATCTATACATAACTCAGCAGCAAACTCGGTGCCTTTACATCGGTCTGCGATATCCAAGGTGTTTTGGGCACCAGCACCAATTTCTTTTCCATCGGCCCCATCTATTGCCGCTGTTTCACAACCCCAATACACCTCAAAATGCTGATCTTCCATAGCGCATACCAAACCATGCTCACCCGTTTCATCTAAATAAAAGATGATGCCGCCTTCATGTAAATCACCCAATTGTAATACAATCGGAGGTGGGGCATTGTCGTCACTACTACAGCTTAACACCCCCAATAAAACAGCACAAAGAACAACTACTTTTTTCATAAGTTAGGTTTGGTTTTAATTGAAGTTTCGAATATAGGTAAACCGATGGTATTTTCATTCGAAACTGTAAGTGCTCACGAATAGATTAAGGGGAATTCCATCGGTTGACCATCAATTTACTACCCATTTCGTTTTACCCCTGGGGTGACGAAAACAAAAAAGGACGTCCCTTGCAAGACGTCCTCTTCAAACTATATATAGCGTAGTGGGGGGTTATTTAACTTTCTATGAACCGCACATTAGGCAATCGTCGTCGCCTTGGCCAGCTTTGGCCTGGGCGATCAAAGCTTTCATTTCCTCCGGGCTCATGGGCGCTATATCTACCTCTTGTTGGGCTACCGGGGTCGGGGCCACTTTAATGTCCTCGGGCTTGTTCAAGGTCGCTGCGGTCACCTCGGCCTCGGCGGCTATACTTACCGGAACTTCCTTCTTTTTGGTGTTGTCCAAGGTAAACTTAATGGCATCTACGGCAGCTTTGGTTCGTAGGTAATACATACCTGTCTTTAGACCACTCTTCCAAGCGTAAAAGTGCATGGAGGTAAGTTTGGCAAAGTTGGCGTTCTCCATAAAGAGGTTGAGCGACTGACTCTGGTCGATAAAGTAACCCCTATGGCGACTCATATCGATAATGTCTTTCATACTCAGCTCCCAAACGGTTTTATACAACTCTTTGATATCTTCGGGTATACCATTGATATGCTGGATCGATCCGTTGGCACGCATCAACTCCTGTTTCAAACTCTCGTTCCAAAGGCCTAGGTTAACCAAGTCTTCCAGTAGGTGCTTGTTTACCACGATAAACTCGCCAGACAATACCCTACGGGTATAGATATTGGAGGTATAAGGCTCGAAACATTCGTTATTACCCAAAATCTGGCTGGTAGATGCGGTTGGCATTGGGGCTACCAATAGCGAGTTACGCACCCCATGCTCCATAACCTCGTTACGCAAGGCGGCCCAATCCCAACGACCGGATAGGTCGCTATCGTTAATGCCCCACATATTGTATTGGAACTCTCCTTTAGACATGGGTGAGCCTTTAAAAGTAGAGTATGCCCCTTCTTCTTGGGCCATTTCTTTAGAAGCGGTTACGGCTGCGAAATATAAGGTTTCGAAAATTTCCTCGTTCAACTTTTTAGCTTCATCAGAGGTAAAAGGCAAACGCAACATAATAAAAGTATCGGCCAAACCTTGTACACCCAAACCGATCGGACGGTGACGCATATTCGAATTCTCGGCCTCTTTGATCGGGTAATAGTTACGGTCGATAACCCGGTTAAGGTTACGGGTAACCCTTTTGGTGACACGGAACAGCTCTTCGTGATCAAACGCTCCGTTCTTAACGAACATGGGCAAGGCAATGGAAGCCAGGTTACAAACAGCCACCTCATCGGGCGAGGTGTACTCCATAATCTCGGTACAGAGGTTAGACGAGCGAATGGTACCCAAGTTCTTCTGGTTACTCTTACGGTTGGCCGCATCTTTATACAACATATAAGGCGTACCCGTCTCGATCTGGCTTTCCAAGATTTTTTCCCAAAGGTCGCGGGCCTTAATGGTCTTACGCCCTTTTCCTTCGGCCTCGTATTGTAGGTATCGTTTTTCAAATTCCTCGGAATGGGTATCGTACAAGCCTGGACATTCGTTGGGACACATTAAGGTCCATTTTTCGTTGTTCTCTACCCTTTTCATGAATAAATCGGAAACCCACATGGCGTAGAAAAGATCGCGTGCACGCATTTCTTCCTTACCGTGGTTTTTCTTCAATTCCAAGAAATCGAAAATATCGGCATGCCAAGGCTCCATATATACGGCAAAGCTCCCTTTACGCTTACCGCCACCTTGGTCTACATAACGGGCGGTATCGTTATACACCCGTAACATAGGTACGATTCCGTTAGAGGTACCATTGGTGCCTGCGATATAAGAACCAGTTGCGCGAATGTTGTGTATAGAGATACCGATACCACCGGCAGATTGCGATATTTTGGCCGTTTGTTTTAGGGTGTCATAAATCCCGTCGATACTGTCGTCTTGCATAGCCAACAAGAAACAGGAAGACATTTGTGGCTTGGGTGTACCCGAATTGAACAAGGTCGGCGTGGCGTGGGTAAAGAACTTCTTACTCATTAGTTCGTAAGTCTCTACCACGGCATCCAAGTCGTCTAAATGGATACCTACCGCTACACGCATAAGCATATGCTGCGGACGCTCGGCGATCTTACCGTTCAATTTCAACAAATAGGAACGCTCTAAAGTTTTAAACCCAAAATAATCGTAGCCGAAATCTCGGTTGTATATGATCGTGGAATCTAAAAAATCTTTATTGGCTTGGATTACCTCGTAAACCTCATCGGATAAAAGCGGCGCATCTTTACCGGTTCTCGGGTTTACATATTCGTAAAGATCCTTCATGGTATCGGAGAAGGACTTTTTGGTATTCTTATGTAAATTGGAAACGGAGATACGGGCGGCCAATTTGGCAAAATCCGGATGGGTGGTGGTCATGGTGGCGGCGGTCTCTGCGGCCAAATTATCCAACTCTGAGGTGGTTACACCATCATACAATCCTTCGATTACGCGCATGGCCACCTTGGTGGGATCGACCAGGGTATTTAAACCATAACATAATTTACGCACTCGGGCCGTAATCTTATCGAACATTACAGGCTCTTTCCTACCGTCTCTTTTTACTACAAACATGGGCTACTACTGTGAATTTTTAAGCAATTATTGGTTAGGCCATTCCCGTATACGGAACTGGCAAAAAGGGGCATCCGAAGGCCTCTAGGGCCCACGGTAAACAGGTCTATTATCGGTTAAAAATCGGCGTCGAAGCTGATTTTTTGGGATTCCTCATCATTTTCTCCCTGCTTGAGTACACCGGCTTTTTGATATTCGGAAACCCGTTTCTCAAAAAAGTTGGTCTTACCCTGCAGTGAGATCATATCCATAAAATCGAATGGATTGGAAGCGTTGTATACCTTTTCACATCCCAATTCTACCAACAAACGGTCGGTTACGAACTCTAGGTATTGGGTCATGAGTTTGGCGTTCATACCAATCAAACTTACCGGAAGCGATTCGGTGATGAACTCACGCTCAATGTTCAGGGCGTTTACGATAATCTCGGTAATACGCTCCTTGGGTACTTTATTGATCAAATGGTGGTTGTGTAGGTGCACCGCAAAATCGCAGTGCATACCCTCATCGCGGGAAATCAATTCGTTGGAAAAGGTAAGTCCGGGTAACAGACCTCGTTTTTTCAACCAAAAGATAGAACAGAAAGAACCCGAAAAGAAAATACCCTCAACGGCGGCAAAGGCGATCAAGCGCTCGGCAAAACTGGGCGACTCGATCCAACGCAAGGCCCAATCGGCTTTACGTTTAATGGCCGGGAAATTTTCAATGGCTTTAAAAAGCTGGTCCTTTTCCTTTTCGTCCTTGATGTAGGTATCGATCAATAGCGAATAGGTCTCTGAATGTATGTTCTCCATCATAATCTGGAAACCATAGAAGAATTTTGCTTCAGAGTATTGTACCTCGTTTACGAAGTTCTCGGCCAAGTTTTCGTTTACGATGCCATCAGAGGCAGCGAAAAAGGCCAAGATATGTTTTATAAAATAGCGCTCATCGTCGTTGAGCTTATTGTTCCAATCGTTTAGATCTTGGTGAAGATCGATTTCCTCGGCGGTCCAGATACAAGCTTCTTGTTTTTTATACCATTCCCAAAGGTCGTGATGTTGAATAGGGAAAATAACGAATCTGTCTTTGTTCTCTTGTAAGATGGGCTCTACCGCGGGCATATTGATAATCTATTATAAAAGTTAGTGTTCTCGAAGGTGGGTTGCCTCCGTTAGGGACTAACAAAGATGATCAATTCCTTGTCTGGTACCGGGGGGGTACGATCCAAAGTTTTTAACACGTTTTGTTGAAATGTAGATCGGATCCCCATATTTATTGACCTCGATCAAAAACAACTTTTTTTACTTTTTTTTTGACGGCTTTTTCCTTCAAAAAATAAACCAATAGGTTTTATCAGAACTCTTCTAAAATCACCCAGCTGGTCACATCTAGCAGCTTGGGTCGTTTTCTTACCCCCGTTAAGACAAAGAACAGCTAAGCCAAACAAGATCAGACCACTACCCTGGCTACTATCTGCACCTACTGGTTATTTTGAATACCAGAAAAGAAAAATCCCGCATCTTTCGATACGGGATTTTTAGCTAAAAGAACAAAACGCTACGACCCACGGGCCCGATCAGGATTTGGGTAAGCCGTTCCCCTGGGCTTTACCCAAGATCGAACCCTTGGATACCAATATTATTGGCTAGGCTGTGCACCTTTGTTATTTGCCGGACACTTGGCAAAAAATCCATGGAAATCCCACGGGTCGATAGCGATTGTTGGTACGGTTGGTCTCTAGCATATTTTACCGGCTACTTCGTAGAACCATTGTCCCTTCGGACTCAACCGTTTTTATTTCTTCGTTTTGGGCCACCATTACCGCAATGAACAGCATGGTCAACAACAAACCGAACATGATCAAACACTTTCTCATAGTCTTTCTTTTCCTTACAATTTCACGAATTCTACCCTGCGGTTTTTGGCATGGGATACCGGACTATTTCCTTTATCCAATAATTCGGACTCCCCTTTACCTTCGCTGCTCAATTGCCCAGACGAAACCCCAAAATTCTGGGTTAGGGCCTCTTTAACGGCCGCCGCACGTTTCTCCGATAACTTTTGGTTCATATCGTCTGACCCATCGCTGTCGGTATGGCCAACCACCTTTACTTTAACACTGGGATTATCATTTAATATCTTGGCTATTTTCTTAAGTACCCCTTGGGACTCTGGATTCAAATTGGCCTTGCCTTTTTCAAAAGTAATCCCATAGGTAATCAACTTTCCTTCGGTCATAAGTTTGTTGCGCATATCGGCTTTACCTACGGCGTAGCGAATATTACCTACATAGTACTGTTCGTTATCATTGGTCAGGTCACTAAAGAAGCGAAGGGTCGTTATTTCGTTACCCGGTTCAAATGCCCGAGGAATATCAAAGACTTTTTGCTTTTCTACATACATACGTAAGCGCTTGCCTTGCCGCCAAATGGATACATGCACCGGTTTACCCCTCATTTTGTTCCCTTTGGCAAAAACCGGCAGCTCTTTAGTATTGTGCAGGTTTAAATTGGCATCGGTGGTAAATTTTCGAATCTTGGCACCACCACCATAACTTATACCTCCATAAAGACTTAGCAGCACACCATTTTTACCTGCTGTTTCCCGCGAGAGCTGATATCCCGGGTTCTCCAAATCGGAGAGTAATACGGACAGGTCTCGTTTATAGGCATATTTACCGGGGTCAAAATCGTAAACAAAATCGAACTCCAAAGTGAAGTTTTCTGGGTATTGGTCTATAAACTCGGGCACTAAAGAGCCTTCGCCTTTGCTTAATTGCATCCAATTGCCCTCGGTCGTATTCAAGGTTACCACCTCGGCACTGTTCGAGGTATTCCATTTGGCAGGCAGGTCGCCGACCTCATCCTGACTAAAATCTTCGTAGGCGATAACCGTCTCGCCCGGCACAAAGTCGAATTTTGATGTGGCCGAAAAAACAGGCCCATCGTTTCCACCATTGGGCAACTCCATTTTTCCGCCTGGATCACCCCCTGAAGTATCGGGCCTTCGCGATGTGGGTTGCCCCCCGCCCTGTGGTGCTGGCTGTTGTGGCTGGCCATCGTCACCGATCAAAATACTGTCCAAGGCCTTATCGGTGGTCTTTCGGGTTTCTTCTTCGGCACGATCCAACACGGTCTCTTCTACCGATTTTTCCAACTTCTTCTTTAGCTTCTTGAAAAACTGTGCCTCTACCTGACCCGTAGCAAAGAAAGCCAGACAAAACAATATAGATAGTAGTGGTCTCATAGGTGGTTCTCGATCTTACGGCCGCAAAGTACTGAGACCATAGCCCTTAAACCCCACCCGATGTATAATTGGTAAAGAATTTTGTGTAATTGGAAAATTAAGACCAAAACCTCTTGTATCATGGCTTAGGGCCTATAAACGATCGCTGAACTACCATATACACTCAAAAAACGGCCAGCCATACAAAACTTTCCTACCTTTAGGTGCTTTGCGGTTAACTTTATAGGTTCATTGCTATTTTTTACCCAAAACGTATGTTAAAAGCTGTTATCGTAGACGATGAGATCAAGGCCCTACAAAGCCTTTCTTGGGAACTGACCAATTTTAGTCAGGAGATCGAGGTGGCCGCTTCTTTCACCGACCCCTACGAAGCTCTTGATTATTTAGGCTCCAATGCTCCGGATTGTTTATTTCTGGATATTGAGATGCCCAAGATCGATGGGTTTCAGTTTATTCAAAAATTGGGCGAAAAAGATTTTCCGGTAATCATTACCACCGCATATAACCAATACGCCATCAAGGCGCTTAAAAACGAGGCCATTGACTATCTGTTGAAACCTATCGACACCGACGATTTGCACGACACCCTGCACAAGGTGAAGAAATACCATAAAAGGACCAATACGGCCGAAAAACTGGAACAGATACTCATCAAATTCAACGCCAATTCACTCCAGAAGAAAATCACCATCAATACCGATGGTAAATTGATGTTCGTAGAAAGCGACGATATTTTATATGCCGAATCGGAAGGCAACTATAGCACCCTCTATTTTACGGATGGAAACAAGGTGGTTTTGACCAAAAAACTAAAGGAACTGAACCAAATACTACCGGCCGACACATTTTTTAGGATCCATAACTCTTATATCATTAACTTGGGCAAGATTAAAGAATTCATTAAAACGGATGGCTATGTGGTACTCAGTTCCAATCATAAAATACCCGTATCGCGCCAGAAAAAATCCGATTTCCTAGACTTATTTTAATGCGCCTACCCACGCCTACATCCAACCCACCGCAATATTCCTTTAACCCAACCCTAATTTTGGCCATTTTCTTATTTGGCCTCTTACCCTTAAAAGGCCAACAACTATTGCCCTCGGTAAAACGAAGTATGGACAGTATCGTGGCGGCCCAACCCCAGACCTATTCAGAGATCGATAGGCCGGTTAAAAAGTTTCGAAGGGATACCCTGTACATGAAATATTTACTGGAAGCCTCGGAAAAAGCCGATTATTTGGCCGGTCAATCCTATGCCTTAAACCAAATGGGCACCAAATACCGCAATATTTCGAGGTATACCACCGCCGTAGCCCTTCACGAAAGAGCTCTGGAATTGGCCAAAAATGCGAGGAACGTAGAATTTGAGATCCTGAGTTTGAATATGCTAGGGGTGGTGTACCGCAGGAACGATGCGGTGAAAACCGCCTTGGATCATAACCAGGAAGCATTGACCTTGGCCGAACAGATAGAAAACCCATCCGAAGGCATAAAACGCAGCATAAATGTTTCGCTGAACAGTATCGGAAACATTTATATGAGCCTAGAGCAATACCAACTGGCCATTGAACAATTTAGAAGGTCTTTGGTATTGGAATCGGAATTGGGCAATAGACTCGGACTCGCCATTAACCACCAAAATATTGGGGAAGCCATGGAGGCCCAAGGCCGGTTGGACGATGCCCTGGAAAACTACCGTACCTCATTGGCCTATAACGAAGAGATCGATTCGGATATGGGCCGTGTAATCTGCAAGAACAGTATTGCCCAGATTTACATTAAAAAAGGCATGCCGCACCAAGCCTTGGAAATTTTAGTGCCTGCCCTGGCCGATTCTAAAGCCCTAGGTGACAAATTCATCACCGCACCGGTTTATATCAATCTCGGAAAAGCCCAAATGGATGTAGGCCAATTCAAACAGGCCGAAAAAAACCTCTCTGAAGGTATTTCTATGGCCAAACGCTTCAAACTACCCCGGGTTACCTCAGACGGACTATCGGCCATGGCCGAACTTATGGAAGATACCGGGCGTAACAAGGAAGCCCTATCCTATTTTAAGGAAGGGATTCGATTTGACGAGGAAGTGACCAACGAACGTAACCTGCGCTATGTGAACGATATGATCATGCGCTACGAGTCTGACAAAAAGACCAATCAAATACAGGTGTTGGCCCAAGAAAACGAGATCGTAAAACTTAAACTTCGTAAAAATCGCATTACCCTAATTATCGGCTCTATGGCCCTCGCCTTGTTATTGGGTATTCTATTCATTTTGTACCGCCAATGGCAATTGAAAAAGGAGAAAGAGTTACTCACCTTAGAGCAACGCTTGCTACGTAGTCAAATGAATCCGCATTTCTTGTTCAATTCGCTCAACTCGATTAAGCTCTATATCATAAACAACGAGCAAAAAAATGCGGTACACTACCTCAATAAATTCTCGAAGCTGGTACGTAAGATCCTCGATGCCTCCTCGGTACGCGAAATTCCGTTGGTCGAAGAATTGGAGACCGTAGAACTCTATATGAATATTGAGAACATCCGCTTTTCCAATGAAATCGATTTTAAGATACATGTGGCCGACGGTATCGACAAACATCAGGTAAAAGTACCTTCACTGATCTTGCAGCCCTTTCTCGAAAATGCCCTTTGGCACGGATTATCGTCCAAAGAAGGTGAAAAAAATATTTCGGTAGACGTTACCCAAGAAAACCCGGAATTCCTCACCATTCGCATTACCGATAACGGAGTGGGCCGTGAAGCCGCGGAACGTATCAAACAAAACAAGTTGTTGAAAAAGAAATCGATGGGTATCGATATTACCAAAGAGCGGTTGGCCAATTTTTCGCGCCATTACCAAAACACCTTTGCCGTAGATATCATCGATTTGGTAGATAGCACCCAATTACCCATAGGCACCCAGGTGGTGTTGACCTTACCGGCCGTTTAAGTAGTCTGCCGCAGCCTGCTCCAACTCGGCGTACCAGGCTTCCCCGAACTTACGCACCAAAGCCTCTTTTACGAACTTATATACAGGTACTTGAAGCTCCTTGCCCAAACTACAGGCATCGTCACAAATATGCCAGCGGTGGTAGTTTACCGCCGTAAAGTGGGTGTATTCGCGTAGTCGTACTGGGTATAAATGACAAGAAATCGGCTTTTTCCAAGAAATGGCCCCCGCTTCGTAGGCCGCTTCAAGTCCGCATTTGGTCATACCGCCTTCGGTAAATATCACATAAGCACATTCGCGGTCGTTCACCAAAGGGGTTTCCCAGTCGCCATCGTTTCCTTTGATATAGGGCCCTTGCTCCTTGATGGCCGCTATTCCCTCTGGTCGCAAAAAGGGAAAACTAGGTTCGGCCACTGCCGCCAATACTTCCAACTCATCTTTGAACAAGGGTGCCCCCGCACTACCTTCAACACAACAAGCCCCTTTACAGGCCGATAGGTTGCACACAAAATCGTTGTCGAATATCTCTTCGGATACAATGGTCTTGCCCAGTTCAAACATAGCATATATCAAAAGCGCAAAGATAGTATGCTTTTTTAGTTGTTCGGTCTATCACATTTCGAATCCTCACTAGGTATGAGTTAGGTTTTCAGTGATTTTCGAAAGCCATGGCACCTTTATACCTGACTCTCCTTGCTGTGCCTGTCCAGTGGAATTGCGGAAAAGAGCTGGTCGGTGCGCATGCCCTGATTCTTGAAATATGTACTTGAAGACGTGTACTATGTAAATAAAAAAGCGAATCGAGGTTAAATGTAATTGCTGAAAAACCAGAAGCAATTTCTCAGCGAAACTCTGCGTATTCTCTGTGAGCCTCTGTGTAATTATGATCTTTTGTATTGTTACACCGAGTTTCACGGAGTAGCACTGAGAACCACAGAGGGTTCAACTCTTGATTCAAGTTACCACTTCAATTTACATTTCATAATTTCCATTGTCCTAATCCAAACACAAAGGTTATCACGTACCTTTGTACACAAATTCGTTTGCCATGAATTTCGACATCAGGGAAATCGTTACGGCCAGTATGGTTCTTTTTGCGGTAATCGATATTATCGGCAGTATTCCTATTATTATTAGCCTACGGGCCAAAGTGGGCCATATTCAGAGTGAAAAGGCCAGTTTGGTGGCCACAGGAATTATGATCGCTTTCCTGTTTTTAGGAAAACAACTGTTGAACCTTATCGGTATCGATGTAAACTCTTTCGCCGTGGCCGGTTCGTTCGTGCTCTTTTTCCTGGCCATAGAAATGGTACTTGGTATTACCCTCTATAAAGACGACGAACCCGAAAGCGCCTCTGTGGTCCCCATTGCCTTTCCGCTAATCGCCGGGGCAGGAACACTGACCACCCTTTTAAGTTTAAGGGCGGAGTTCCATGTAGAGAATATTATCGTCGCCATTTTGGTAAACATTATTTTTGTTTATTTTGTGCTCAAATCCTCTAAAAAAATAGAACGTTTTCTAGGTAAGAATGGTCTAAACGTAATCCGGAAGGTCTTTGGGGTTATTTTGTTGGCCATTGCCGTAAAACTGTTCGCTACCAATGTCAACGGATTGTTTTGATCTTGTTGCCTTAATTTGGATCCTATGAATAAATATTTGGTCTACTTTTTAGTGTTTGTAGGTGTTGCCCTTATCGTTTACAACAGCACCATTCTCGATTTCAACAACCTCTTTGAAGGCGATAGTATTATTGCCCTAATCGGTATTATGGCGGCCCTTTGCGCCATTGTATTATTGCTAATTTTCGTTACCGCCAAAAAAATACAGAAGAAGGTAGAAGGCTAAGGACTCCCCCTTTATAATTTGATGTATGGCTACTGTGCCGACCATTGATTTGGATCGTATCGCTTATTCTCGGTCCGATTTGCAATGCTATTTCCTATTTTCCTAAAAAAATTTGTGACCACGAAGCAACCATTTTATGCTTTTGGCATCTTGGGTATGTCCGGAGGTTGTTAACGGTGTCCTCCGGCACTAGGTTTAAAAGGTTGAACGCCGCCATGTTAGCATGGACGCTATGAAAAAGGAATGTATTTTCCTACTTAAGGGCCCTCGATGGGCCTTTTTGTATTTCTATAGGTCCTGGTAAACAAAATACTCCGAAGGTTTTCAGCCTAACCGTTTAATTTTCCAAAAGTCCAAGGCCACCGGCCTATTCCCCTGCTTTCGACACTGCCATAAATTATGCTATCTTTACCGGTAATTAAATTTTGACCATTCCCAACCCCTCACGGGTTTGGAAACAATATATACAATATGGGTTGTAACAGTTGTGGTTCGCATGCGGACGGACAACCTAAAGGCTGCAAGAACAATGGAACCTGCGGTACCGATGGTTGCAACAAACTGAGCGTTTTCGACTGGCTTTCCAATATGGCACTCCCCTCGGGGCAAGTGGCCTATGACTTTGTGGAAGTACAGTTTAAAAATAGTAGAAAGGAGTTTTTCAAGAATACCGAGAACCTACCATTGGCCATGGGCGATGTGGTAGCTACACAAGCCAAATCGGGACACGATGTGGGTATAGTCACACTTACCGGTGAGTTGGTGCGTATTCAAATGAAAAAGAAAAAGGAAAACCCCAAGCCAGAAGAGGTGCGTAAGGTATATCGTAAGGCTTCTCAAAAAGACATTGACATCTGGCAACGTTGCCGGGGCCGTGAGGCCGAAATCCAAAAACGATCTCGGGAAATTGCCATCTCACTCGGACTCGAAATGAAGATTTCCGATGTAGAGTTCCAAGGCGATGGCTCTAAAGCTACCTTTTATTATACCGCCGAAGATCGGGTCGATTTTAGGCAATTGATCAAAGACATGGCCAAAGCTTTCGGTATCCGTATCGAAATGCGCCAGATTGGATACCGCCAAGAAGCCCAACGTTTGGGGGGCATAGGCTCTTGTGGGCGCGAACTATGCTGCTCTACCTGGCTTACCGACTTTAGATCGGTGAGTACCGCTGCGGCACGTTATCAACAATTATCGCTAAACCCACTGAAACTGGCCGGTCAATGTGGCAAACTGAAATGTTGTCTCAATTATGAGTTGGATACCTACCTCGAGGCCCTTTCCGATTTTCCGGGTCAGGATACCAAATTGTTTACCGAAAAAGGCATGGCCTTCTGTCAAAAAGTAGATATTTTCAAAGAAACCCTTTGGTTCTCCTATAAAGACGACCCCGCCCATTGGCACACCCTGACCAAAGATCAGGTGAACGAGATTATTGCCCTGAACAAGGAAAAAGAAAAAGTAGCCAGCTTAGAGGCCTATGCTGCCGATAATATTGTAGAAACCGAAACCTTCGAAAAGGCCGTTCTAGAAGATAGTATTACCCGATTCGACAGACCCAAAACCAGAAACCGAAACCGTAAAAAGAAACGCGGGGCAACCCAAAAGGTGACCCAAGGCGGACAAAAACCGGCGCAAAAAGGCAACCGAAAAAGTGGTGGCGGATCAAAAGGAGGCCAAAAAGGAACACCGAAAGGGGGACAGCAGTCCAAAAGAAACAACCCTAAGGCCAAGGGTAATAACCAAAAGCGCGGTGGTAGAACGAATAACAATCCACCGAAGAAAAACAATACCCGAAATAATGCCAAGTAAACGTTTTTCCCTTGGGGCCTTGGCCCTATTATTGGTATTAGGTTGTCAGCAAGGCTTGGAAGAATCGCAATATCAGTCCCTTTCAGATGCCCTATGGGATAAGGACCGTACCCTCGAATTCCAGTTTACGCCCCAAGACACGCTGAGCGACCACCATATTTTCATCAACCTGCGTAACGATAATGCGTATCCCTTTGCCAATTTGTTCCTAATCACCGAAATGGAGTTCCCTACCGGCCAAATGGTGACCGATACCCTAGAGTACGATATGGCCTTGCCTTCTGGCGAATGGCTCGGACAAGGTACAGGCAGCATAAAAGAAAATAAACTTTGGTATAAAGAAAACATCGTTTTCCCCAGTTCGGGCGTATATACCTTACGGATATCGCATGCCATGCGTGACAATGGTAGCATACCCGGCGTTAAACTTTTACCCGGCATTACCGATGTAGGGTTCCAAATTGAAAAAACCGAATAAACATGGCCACAGCACCTACCAAAAAAAAAGCGCCACGTAAAAAACCGCAAAAGAAGAACAACTTTAAGCCCATTATCAAATGGTTTTGGATTCTGTTTTTTAGTGGGGTATTCTCAGCGTTCCTCTTTTTTCAATTGGCCGCTTGGGAGGTTTTTGGCCCTATGCCCACTTTTGAGCACATAGAACATCCGCAGACCAATTTGGCCTCCGAGGTATTCTATGCCGACGGTAGCACCATGAACAAATTCTATTTGGACGATAACCGTACCCCGGTCAATTTCGAAGATTTACCCCAAAACCTAATCGATGCCTTGATCGCCTCGGAAGACATCCGGTATTTCGATCATTCGGGTATTGATGCCAGGGGCACCTTACGGGCCTTTGTCTTTTTGGGGGGCCGTGGAGGGGCCAGTACCATTACCCAACAGTTGGCCAAATTACTCTTTACTGAAAGAGCTTCCCGAAATAAATTGGACAGAATTGCACAAAAGGCCAAAGAATGGGTTATCGCCACCCGATTAGAGCGCAACTATACCAAAGAGGAAATCATTAAAATGTACCTGAACCAATACGATTTTGGCAACAATGCCGATGGTATTCGTTCGGCGGCCCGTATCTACTTTGGTAAAGAACCCAAAGATCTGAAAGTCGAAGAATCGGCCGTGCTGGTAGGTATGTTGCAAAACTCGTCTTATTTCAACCCCATTCGACGGCCCGAAAAAACCGAGAACAAACGCAATATCGTCTTGGGTCAAATGGCCAAGTTCGAATATATAACCGAACAGGAAAAAGACTCACTACAGGCCCTAAAAATGGATATCAATTACCATCCGGAATCGCATCGCGATGGATTGGCCACCTATTTTAGGATGTACCTGCAACGCTTTATGAACGGGTGGATCAAAAAGAATCCCAGACCGGCTTTGGAGGGCGATCGCGATAAATGGAACCTCTACCTCGATGGTCTAAAAATCTATACCACCATAGACCCCAAGATGCAGGCCAATGCCGAAGCTGCCGTACAGGCCCATATGAAACGGCTACAGGCCGAGTTCTTTGTACAGAACACCAAAAAACGAAATCCGACCGCACCATTCCTCGATCTAGAAAAAGAAGAAATCAATACGATTCTAGAACGTGCCATGAAAGTTTCCGACCGCTGGCGTGTGATGAAGAACCAAGGCAAATCGGAAAAAGTTATCCGGGCCTCCTTTACCGAACCCACCGAAATGACCGTTTTTGATTGGAATAGCGATACCCAGGAAAAAGATACGGTAATGACACCTTTGGACTCTATCCGTTATTACAAATATTTCCTACGTACGGGCATGATGAGTATGGAACCCCAAACCGGACATGTAAAAGCTTGGGTAGGCGGAGTTAACTACAAGCATTTTCAGTACGATAACGTAATCCAAGGGGCCCGCCAGGCCGGATCTACCTTTAAACCCTTGGTATATGCGGCAGCCATTGATCAGTTGCGACTATCGCCCTGCGATACCCGAATTGACAACCAATATTGCATAGAAAAGGAGAAATACGGGAACCCGGAATCTTGGTGTCCCAAAAATTCCGATGGTAAATATAGTGGCGAATTAATGACCCTGAAAAATGCCTTGGCCAACTCGGTGAATACGGTAACCGCCCAATTGATCGATGAGGTAGGCCCTGCACCTGTGGCACAAATGGCAAAAAACCTGGGTATAACCCGTGAAATTCCCGAAGTACCTTCCATTGCCCTGGGTACCCCCGATATGAACGTGTACGAAATGGTTGGGGCCTATGGGGCCTTTGCCAACCAAGGGGTTTATGTAAAACCCGTAATGGTGACCCGTATCGAAGACAAAAACGGAACCGTGCTTTACGAATACGTACCCGAGACCCGCGATGTAATGAGTAAGGAAGTGGCCTACGCCATGGTAAACCTTATGGAAGGAGTGACCCGTGGCGGCTCCGGTACCCGCTTGCGAACCAATGTGGCCAAACCACCGGTTGAATATAAAGAAATCATAACTGGTTACCCCTACCAATTCAAAAACCCCATTGCCGGAAAAACCGGAACCACCCAAAACCAAAGTGATGGTTGGTTTATGGGTATGGTACCCAATTTAGTTACCGGTGTTTGGGTAGGTGGCGATGATCGTGCCGTTCGTTTCCGATCTATTCGTTATGGTCAGGGTGCCTCAATGGCCTTACCGATTTGGGCCATGTACATGAAGGCCAATTACGAAGACCCCGATTTGGGTATTTCCCAAGAGGCTTTTGAAGAGCCGGAAGACCAATCGATCCGGGTAGACTGTAACAAGCCCGAAGTATCGGAAGAAGAGCAGATCGACACCGATGACGATTTAGAGGAAATTGAATTTTAGCGAACAGTCTTTTCTAAATAATAGTAAAGACATTTTCCTTGAGGCTAATCGATAGCTGAAGTTGGGCAATAATTCAGACTGTACTGAGCAAGCCAGCCAATTAGGTGGTATGCCCGTATGTTCTTAAATAGTCACACCTAATTTGTTTCAATTTGTATCCTAGGATATTTATGTAACCCGTATCTTTAAACGGCAAGATTTCTTTATTAACAAACTATTCAGCCTATGATCCGAAAAACCGTAGCAAACGTTCAAGAAGCCGTTTCCGGGGTAGCAGATGGCATGACCTTGATGCTAGGGGGCTTTGGCCTTTGTGGCATACCCGAAAATGCCATTGCCGAGCTAGTTCGCCTTGGGGTAAGTGATATTACCTGCATTTCGAACAATGCCGGGGTAGACGATTTTGGTTTGGGACTACTCCTACAGCAAAAACAGATCAAAAAAATGATCTCGTCTTACGTTGGGGAGAACGATGAGTTCGAAAGACAAATGCTAAGCGGGGAACTCGAAGTAGAATTGACCCCTCAAGGTACCTTGGCCGAAAAATGTAGGGCCGCTCAAGCGGGGATTCCTGCTTTTTTTACCCCTGCCGGATATGGCACCGAGGTAGCCGAAGGTAAAGAGACCCGCGAATTTGATGGAAAAATGTACGTGATGGAACCCGCGTATAAAGCCCAATTTGCATTCGTAAAAGCCTGGAAGGGCGACGAAGCCGGAAACCTGATCTTTAAGGGTACGGCACGTAATTTTAATCCCTGTATGTGTGGGGCGGCCCAAATTACCGTAGCCGAAGTAGAGGAATTGGTTCCCGCCGGTACATTAGACCCGAACCAAATCCATATTCCCGGAATTTTCGTAAACCGCATTTTCCAAGGGGCACAATATGAAAAGCGGATTGAACAGCTAACCGTAAGAACAAAGCCAATTTGAGAATGAGTCAATTTGATAATTTGGAAATGGGTTAGTTTTAAAATTTATGATTTGAGAAATGATAGGGAAAACATTATCGTAAAAATGACATTGGATTTCGCCCTTATAATTATCGATTTCTCAGAACAACTTAGAGAGCTCCATAAATATGAAATGGCTTCTCAAATTTTTAGAAGTGGCACATCAATAGGGGCAAACACTAGAGAAGCCCAAAATGCCGAAAGCAAGGCGGATTTCATCCATAAATTCAAGATTGCCGCTAAAGAAGCTGATGAATTAGAATATTGGCTAACCCTATGTAAATTATCAAAACATTACCCAGATCCAATGGAAGAGACCTTTATATCATTGGAAAACATTATTAAAGTAATCAGCAAAATAATCAGTAGTTCGAAAAGAGGATAATTCAAGGGGGCATCTTCAAATCATCCCATTTTCAAACTTTCAAATTATAATAGCATGGCATTAGATAAAAACGGAATCGCAAAGCGCATCGCAAAAGAAGTTATGGACGGTTATTATGTAAACCTGGGTATTGGCATTCCCACCTTGGTGGCCAACTTTGTGCGTAACGACATCAGTGTCGAATTCCAATCGGAAAACGGGGTTTTGGGTATGGGCCCATTTCCGTTCGAAGATGAGGCAGATGCCGATATCATCAATGCCGGTAAACAAACCATTACCACCTTGCCCGGGGCCTCATTCTTTGATTCGGCCACCAGTTTTGGCATGATCCGTGGTCAGCATGTAGACCTCACCATTCTAGGTGCTATGGAAGTGGCCGAAAATGGCGATATAGCCAATTGGAAAATTCCGGGTAAAATGGTAAAAGGCATGGGCGGCGCCATGGATCTCGTAGCCTCTGCCGAAAACATCATTGTGGCTATGATGCATACCAACAAAGCCGGAAAATCGAAAATACTGAAAAGGTGCAGCTTGCCCCTTACTGGTGTAGGTTGTGTAAAAAAAATCGTGACCAACCTTGCCGTTTTGGAAGTTAAACCCGGAGGGGGATTTAAACTTCTTGAACGTGCCCCTGGGGTTTCCGTAGCCGAAATACAAGCCGCTACCGAAGGTGATCTTGAAGTTTCGGGTACTATTCCGGAAATGGCTCTATAGCGAAATGCATCAAGAATATGGCAGCGTATTATGGCGCATGTTTTGTTTTTACCATCATTTTCTAAAAATCCTTACGAAATCGTTATCGTTTTTAAGATAACATATCCACATCCTTGAATTTCAATAGCTCATCATAAATGTTAACGATTGTTAAAGGAACCTGAAATAGCAGGGGTTTTATGTTAAATTGCAGGGAACAAGAAAACAATTAACGAACCACGATGAGACAACTGTTAGTAAAATCGTCCATGGCCTTTGCACTTGGTATCATGGTCGTTTCCTGTAAGCAGGAACCCAAAGAAGAAGTGGCCGAAGCTACCCCAGGACTAGAGCTGGAGTTTATGGACACCTCGGTAGACCCCAAAGCCGATTTTTATAATTACGTAAACGGAAACTGGATGAAATCCGTTGAAATTCCAGAAGAAGAAGCTACTTGGGGCGGATTCGGCGTGTTGCGAAAAAGTACCCGCCAAGATGTTTTGGAGATTATGGCCACGGCCAAAGAGCTCGGGCGTTACGAAGACCATACCGACCAGGCCAAGGCATTGTTCCTTTTCAACTCTATTCTCGATACCACCGCTCGTAACGAAGCTGGCTATGCCCCTATTCAACCGGCCCTTGAAAAAATCGCCGGTATCAAATCCGTAGCAGACCTTCAAAAGGTATTGGCCGAGAACCCGGGTACGGTTTCCGATCCCTTTTTCGGTTTTACTTCTTTTGCCAACCTAACGAATAGTGATATCAATTCAGCCTATGTAACTACAGGCGGATTGGGACTTCCGGATCGGGATTACTATGTGGAGAACGACGATAATTCCAAGGAGGTTCGCGAAAAATATGTGGCCCATATTAGCCGTATGTTCCAAATGTTGGGCGACGCTAAAGAATCAGCCGATAAAGACGCTGCCGACATCCTCGCCCTCGAGACCCGTTTGGCACAACCCCGTTTAGATAAGGTAGCCGCCCGCGATGTACGTAACTATAACAATCCACGTACCATTCCGGAACTACAGCAAATGGTTCCTGCCATTCAGTGGAATCAATTGTTCGCAGACTTAAAGACCAAAAAATTCGATACCGTTATCGTAATGCAGCCCAAGTATATGGATGAGTTGCAAAAGGTATTGGCCGAAGGCGATATGGATCTGATCAAAAAGGCCGTACGTTGGAGCACTCTTAACAATGCCGCCTCGCGTATGACCACCGCCATGGACAAGGCGAATTGGGAATTCTATTCCAAAGAGCTTAACGGCGCCAAAAAACAACGTGCCGCCGATGAGCGTGCCCTAGCCACCGTAAACAATGGGGTTGGTGAGGCCATCGGGCAATTGTATGTAGACTCTAAATTCCCGCCGGAAGCCAAGGCCAAGGCCGAGAAAATGATCGCCAACGTAATCCGTGCCTACCAAAAGCGCATTGAGAAACTCGATTGGATGTCCGAAGAAACCAAGTTGAAGGCCATTGAAAAACTGGATAAGTTCACCGTTAAGATCGGCTACCCCGACAAATGGGAAGACTATTCCAACTTGGCCATCAAAGGCGATAACTCCTATTACGAGAATATGGTTGCCTTGAGTAATTGGAATTTCCAACAATCTTTGGACGATATCGACGAGCCGGTCGACAAGACCGAATGGGGTATGGCGCCACAGACCGTAAACGCTTATTTTAATCCTTTATATAACGAGATTGTTTTCCCGGCGGCCATTCTACAACCTCCGTTTTATAACTACCAGGCCGACGAGGCCGTTAACTACGGTGGTATAGGTGCCGTAATCGGACATGAAATCTCGCATGCCTTCGACGATTCGGGAGCCCGTTTCGATGCCAATGGCAACCTGAACAACTGGTGGACCGACGAAGATTTGGCCGAATTCAAGAAAAGGGGCGATGCCCTAGCCGCACAATACGATGCCATTGAGGTATTGGATAGTGTATACATAAACGGTAAGTTCACTTTGGGAGAAAACATCGGCGACCTTGGCGGGGTTTTGGGTGCCTATGATGGTCTCCAACTCTTCTACGAGGAGAACGGAAGACCTGAAGATATCGATGGGTATACGGCCGAACAACGTTTCTTCCTTTCTTGGGCCACCGTATGGCGTACCAAAATGAGGGAAGAGGCCTTACGTACACGTATTAAGACCGACCCGCATTCGCCAGGCATGTACCGCGCTACCCAGCCACTTAAAAACGTAGATGCCTTTTACGAAGCTTTCGATATCAAAGAAGGCGACGCCATGTATGTAGCTCCCGAAGACCGGGTACGTATTTGGTAACAAACCATAGGCTTAAACAAAGCGCCTAAAACGTATTGAACTTGTTCATTTGAGTGCCGTGTCTACTGACCGGCAGCCAGTCGAGAATCTTTATGACCCGAAATCTGACTCGGGCTTCGACTGCGCTCAGCCTGACAATATATTCAATACATTTTAGGCGCTTTTTTTTATTTCTGGCGTTCGAAAACGTTATAGTTCGCCGTCCGGGAGAAAAAGGGTAGACAACTTCCAATTTTTGGCTATTTTGGGGCTGACTAGCGTCAAATAACTTAAACGTAAACATGAAACGAATCACCCTTTTGGCATCGATGTTTTGCATTGGTGCTTCCTTATGGGCCCAACAAGAGCCTTTACAAGACCTATCGGGTTTTGAATCGGTTCAAGGCAATTGGCAAATTGCCGGTGCCGTGGCCGTAGATCCGAGTATTGACAGCAACAAAAAGGCCATCCCCTTTAGTAAAAAAGAGCTTAAAAAGCGAAAAAAGCAAGGTTTGTCCTTGGTACCTCCATCGGCCATTAGCCTTACGGCAGGGCAGGGTGTATTGGTGCAGCCCTCACCAGAAAAGGCAAAACTTAGCACCAGTTGGGAACATGGCAACCTAGACCTGGAATTCGACCTGCTTTTGGCACAAGGGGGACAAGCTACCCTATGGCTTCAAGGCAGTTACCCAATTCAGTTGAGCGATAGTTGGAACACCGCAGTGCTTAACCCCCAAGACATGGGCGGGGTTCCCTTAACCCATGGTGATTATAAAGGAAAGGCCCCAAATGCCAATGCGGCCAAAGCACCCGGACTCTGGCAACATGTAAAACTTAGGTTCTTGACAGCAGTTCCGGAAACTGGGGATTCAAAAGGCAGTCCGGCCCGTCTGGAATTCTTGGAAATAAACGGCCAACGGGTTCAAGAGCAGTTGCTCTTAACCGGACCAAGCCCTAAAACCCAAGCCCCATTGACCCTCGAAGGCCATGGTGTGGCCCTTAAAAACCTCAGCTATAAGCTACTTAACGCCTGTACCGCCAGTTGGAGTGCCTTAGGCTATAAAACCTATAAAGGCAAAATAGATTCCTTTGAAAATATGGCGACCATGCCGGTAGAATTTTCAGGGGAAGCCGACCTTATTGATGTGCGTGCCGCCCAAAGAAATGGCAATTATGGTATTTACTTCAAAGGTGCCCTCGATATTCAGGAAAAAGACACTTATACCTTTAGTGCCGCTTTCCATGGCGATACCCAAACCACCATTAACGGTATTCCTATGAAACCGAGTGGTTGGGGCCAGCAAAAGCTTACCTTGGCGCTAGACCCCGGGGAGTATATCGTAGAGATACGCAACAAAAAGGGCTATAGGAACGCCCCGAAATTCGGATTGTGGGTATCGGGCAGCAGCACTTTGCCCAAAGCCCTGCATACGGCCGCTTCAGTGCCCTTACAGCCTAGCCGTATGGGAAGCCCGATTTTTATCAATGTAGGGCAGAAACCAGAGCTGGTACGTGCCTTTTACGATTATGAAGGCGATAGTAAACAACGGCTTACCCATTCGATGGCGGTCGGCGATCCTAGCGGCATTCATTATGTATACGATCTAAAACAAGGTAACCTGGCCTGTGTTTGGAAAGGCGATTTCTTAAACGCTTCCCCCATGTGGGACGGTCGTGGTAACGGCACCTATAGATTACGTGGGGCACGGCAACATATTTACAATGCCCCCACGGTAAGTGGCGATGAGGTCGACCTTACCCCAAAAGGCTATAGCGTAGACGCTAAAAGTGGATTACCAACCTTCGAATACAGCTTGGGCAACACCCAAATATCCGACAGGATCAAACCCAATGGCAATGGTGGGTTACAAAGGATAATCAGTGGTAATGGGGTTGGCAACGGACTGACCGTACAATTGGCACAAGGCCAACAAATCGAAAAATTAAACGACCGTTATCGGGTAGATGGCGGCTATTATATCATACCTAAAACCGCTTGTTCGGTTCAAGAGAAAGACGGGAAACAAATCTTGGTAAGTTCCTTACATGATCAACCTATTAAATACGACATCCAATGGTAAGTAAAACAACATTTTTGCGTACGGCCATCTTGACCTTGGTCTTTGGATGTTTTATCCAAACGAGTTTCGGGCAAAGGATCCCGAAAGAGAGCGATTATTACGAAATGGTGACCCTACCCGTACCCGAAGGCATGCTTTTCGAGGTCGGGGGCATTACCACCCTACCCGATGGGCGAATCGCCTTGGCCACCAGGCGCGGGCATGTCTATTTGGTAGACAATGCCTATATGGCCCAAGGTAAGGCACCACAATACACCCTTTTCGCCTCGGGGCTTCACGAACCCTTAGGCCTGCTATACCACCAAGGTGCACTGTATACGGCGCAACGTGGCGAATTGACCAAATTGATCGATACCAATGCCGATGACAAGGCCGACCGCTACGAAACCGTGCATGCCTGGCCTTTATCGGGTCATTATCACGAATACTCTTTTGGCCCCAAATTGGCGCCCGATGGCAGTTTCTTCGTAACCGGCAACGTGGCATTTGGAAGTGAGGAATGGTGGCGTGCCGAAAGTAGGGTGCCCATGCGTGGCTGGACCATGAAAATCTCAGAAGATGGCCATATGGAACCCTGGGCATCCGGTATGCGATCGCCCGCTGGTCTGGGTATGATCGATGGGGAATTATTCTATGACGATAACCAAGGCGACTGGGTAGGGTCCGGTGCCATTTGGCATCTGCAAAAAGGAACGGTCTCGGCCCATCCGGCCGGATTGGTTTGGTCCGATAGATCCGATTCGCCCATTACCATGACCAATAAGGAGTTCTTGGATACCTATGACGAGCGTCGTGTTCGCAAAAACGGTAGGGCCGTAAAACCGGAAAATATCCCGAATGAAGAAAACCCATTGACCATGTACGAGGCCCGGAAAAAATTCCCGGAGATAACCCTGCCTGCCGTATGGTTGCCCCATGGGGTATTGGGTATTTCCAATTCCGAAATCCTGAAGGACGATACCCAAGGCGGATTTGGCCCTTTTGCCGGGCAGATTTTTGTCGGGGATCAAGGTCAGAGTAAGATCATGCGGGTGGTTATGGAAAAAGTGAACGGGGCCTTTCAAGGGGTCGCCTTCGATTTTCGTACCGATTTTCAATCGGGTGTCCTCCGAATGAACTGGGGCGCCGATGGCTCGCTGTTCGTGGGGGAAACCAATCGCGGATGGGGCTCGGCCGGAAGCAAGAACTCCGGGCTCGAACGTTTGGTATGGACCGGCGAAGTACCTATGGAAATGAAAACCGTTTCAGCTCGACCAGATGGCTTTGAAATCGAATTTACCAAACCCGTAAATAGGGAAACTGCCGAAAACCTTGATAGTTATTCAGGTAAGAGCTTTACTTATAAATACCATTCGGTATATGGGAGCCCGACCATTATGGAAACCCCCTTGGACATCAAAGGTGTAAAAGTTTCCGACGATGGCCTAAAAGCCCGTATCGTTGTGGGCAACCTTACCCAGTTCCACATCCATCAGTTGGAGGTCAAAGGCATCCGTTCGCAACAAGAAGGACATCCGGTGCTTCACCCTGTGGCCTATTACACTTTGAACCATATTCCGGATGGGGCCAAACTACCCGCCTCGGAATGGAGTACCAAACGCAGTAAAAAGAAAAAAGCGGCGCCCAAGGCCGTGGCCGCGAAAACGGTAAAAAAGAAATCGAAAAAAGCGGTGCCCACCGATGAAGAAATCCAATCCCTTTTGGCCAAAAATACTTGTGTGGCCTGCCATAACCGTGAAAAACGACAGATTGGCCCATCGTTCAAGGCCATATCGGAACGTAGGTACACCAATGCCAAGATCGTGGATCTGATCTATAACCCAGTACCCAGCAACTGGCCCGATTACCCTACGCCCATGGCACCTATGACACAAGTGCCCAAAGCCGAGGCCCAACAGATCGCGGCTTGGATCAATTCGCTACGCTCTGGTGATTAAAAGCCGATACATAGGGTCCAATATTTGGGTTTTCGCGTTTTGCTGCCTGTTCTGTTTACCATTATCCTCACAGGTAACGGTAAGCGCAAAACGCTTGCAGTATCCTTTAATTGCAACCCAAACGGACAATTACCTATATCGCATTAATTTAAAAACCAACGAAACCCAGACCGCCATCCGTGGTCTGGGTTTTGATTTAACGGGCAGTACGGATCTTACGGATATCGTCGGTTTACGTTTGTACAGCTCCGGTACCGATTCCATAATCAATGCCAGCAACAAAAAACTTTTGGCTACGGTTAGGCCCGAAACGCCCACCGGTGCATTCCGTTTTAAAGCATCATTGGATAGCACGGTCTATTGGTGGGTTTCGGTACAAATGTACACCGGGACCAAGCTGGAACATCTACTTCACTTCACCCCTACCCGATTGGAAACGGCGGACAGCTCCATTAGCATCGATCCAAAAAATACGGACACCCCATATCGTATGGGTGTGGCCCTACGTAAGCATCGAGACGATGGGGTTCATACCTATCGCATTCCGGCACTGGTAACCAGTACCCAAGGCACCCTCTTGGCTGCTTATGATGTACGCCGCGATGGGAGCCGCGACCTTCAGGGCGATATTGATATTGGTATTAGCCGAAGTACCGACGGCGGTCAAACCTGGGAACCCATGCAGATCGCCCTCGACATGAAAAACTGGGGCGGATTACCCGAAAAATTCAATGGGGTCAGTGATGCCAGTTTGCTGGTAGACCAAAAAACAGGTACCCTATTCGTTTTTGGCCTTTGGATGCATGGGGTAATAAATCCGGATGGAAAATGGGTGACCGATTTAACAGAAACCTCCACCGACTGGAACCACCAATGGCGCAACAAAGGCTCACAACCCGGATTTGGGGTAAAAGAGACCAGCCAGTTTTTAATGGCCCAAAGTACCGACGACGGAAAAACCTGGTCCAAACCGGTAAACCTGACCCAAATGTGCAAAAAACAGGAATGGTGGTTATGGGCCCCGGCCCCAGGAAATGGTATTCAGCTTACAGACGGTACCTTGGTCATTCCTACCCAAGGTAGGGACGCCCAAGGGGAAACCTTTTCGAATATTACCTATAGCAAGGACGGGGGCCAAACTTGGCAGACTTCCCAACCCGCCCGCACCAATACTACCGAATGCGCCGTAGTTGAACTGCCCGATGGCGGTCTAATGTTGAATATGCGTGATAATCGCAACCGTAAAGAAAAAGGGGGTGCCAATGGTAGGGCGGTGGCCGTAACCTATGATTTAGGGGAAAACTGGCAACGCCACCCCAGCTCGAATGGCCTTTTACCAGAGCCCGTATGTATGGGTTCGTTGTTGGCGGCGGATGGACGTTTGTTTTTCTCGAACCCGAACAGTAAGTACCGCCGCCAGCACATCACTGTTAAAACGAGTACCGACCAAGGCCACAGCTGGCCCGAAAAAAACTGGCTATTGCTCGATCAGGGCCATGGCAGTGGCTATAGTTCCTTAACCAAAATTAACGAGGAGTATCTTGGCATATTATATGAAGGCAGCCAAGCCGACCTTATCTTTCAAAAGATACCTTTGACAAGTCTAGTATCGGACAAGCCTTAAAAACCAGTTTAATGACAGCCCCTTTTGAAACGCCATAACCCTTTTATCAAGCATTTACCCACCCGCCTTAAACGTGTAGGATTTTGGATATGGCTTTTGGGAATGGCACCGGTTTGGGCGCAAAACATTCCGCCCAGCATTACCGCTACCGGAGACCAATTCTACTGTCCACTTACCCAGATCCCCATTGCCGAAAGCGTTTCGATCGTAGACCCCGACGATCCTGGTATTGAGGCTGTGTACCTTCAGATTTCAACGGGGTACCGCCGGGCCACCGAGCAATTGGTGTTTACTGGAAATGCCCTTAACATAAGGGCTGTTTGGAACAATCAAGAAGGAAAACTGACCCTTAGTTCCCAAGATGGCAGTGCAATTCCGTATCCCGATTTAATTACCTATATACAACAAGTAGTGTTCGAAAGTACCGACCCCAACATTAGCGGGGAACGTTTTTTCTCGATCAGCCTGGGCGATGCCAACTACCTGCCGGAAACTGGACACTATTACGAATACATACCAAATTTTGGAATAACCTGGACCGATGCCTTGGCCGCAGCCGCCACGCGTACCTATTTCGGGCTTCAAGGCTATTTGGCAACCGTTACCTCTTCGGCAGAGGCCCAGTTGACCGGGGAACAGGTAGCAGGCTCGGGCTGGATCGCCGGTTCGGACCGTGACCAAGAAGGCCAATGGAAATGGATGGCCGGTCCGGAGGAAGGCACCGTTTTTTGGAACGGTGGTGTTAACGGTAGTAGCCCGAACTTCGCCTTTTGGAATACCGGTGAACCCAACCAATCGGGCGATGAGGATTATGCCCATATCACCGACCCCACGGTTGGCACCCCAGGTTCTTGGAACGACCTAAGCAATACCGGGGCCCCGGCCGGTGTCTATCAACCCAAAGGGTATGTAGTGGAGTATGGCGGCCTACCCGGTGACCCCGAACTAAATATATCGGCCAGTACCAAAATTACTATGCCCCAACTTGAAGGCACCACCCCAGCCAGTAGATGCGATTCGGGCACACTAACCCTATCGGCCCAAGCAAGTACCGGAAGCGATGTGGCTTGGTTTGACTCCGAAACCAGTGACACCCCTCTTTTTATTGGAAATGATTTTACCACCCCTGTACTCAATACCACGACTACATACTACGCTCAAGCTTATGTTTCTGGTTGTTCAACAGGGCCCAAGACTGCTGTGGTTGCCTCGGTGCATCCGCTACCCCAGATCCAAAGCCCCGTACAATTGGTAAATTGTGATGTAGATGGGGTTCCCGATGGGTTTACCGACTTTGACCTGACCAATGTCAATAGCACGATCTCACAAGAAAACCTAAGCTTCTCCTATTTTTTGGATCCCTTGGAAGCTGCCCAAAATACCAATCCCATCCCGGGATCACCCTTCAATAATCAAACGGCAGCTATTGTGTATGCTCGCGTTGAGACCCCTCAAGGCTGTTTTCAAATTGCCGAGATCCAACTATCGGCTACCACCACCTCACCTGTCGATGGTTTCCGTACTACAATTCAACAGTGCGACGACGATACCGATGGCCTCGCCACCTTCGACCTTAACCTGGCCACCCCCGATATATTGGCGCAATTCCCTGCCAACCAAAGTCTGACCGTACAGTATTATGCAACCCTGACGGATGGCCAGTTGGAACGGAACGAAATCACTTCTAGCTATGCCAATACATCTCCCGGAGGAGAAACCGTTTATGTACGTATTGAAAGTACCACCAATGGCGATTGTTTTGGGCTCGGCCCCCTTTTGCAATTGCAAGTTGACCCCTTACCCCTATTCGAATTGTTGGAGCGGCAATACATTTGCCCCCAAAGCCAAGTTGTTCTAGAACCCACCGAGCTCGAATTTGCCACCAGTTTCCTATGGACCGATGCCCAAGGCAATGCCCTAGGAAACACCCCTATGATCAGTATAAACGAACCGGGTACCTATACGTTAATGGTTAGCTCGGAAAATGGCTGTCAATTCTCTAAAAACACCGAGGTAATCGCTTCTGCCCCGGCCGAACTTACCTATGATAAGGTTCGGATCGAAGATTCGGAAGACCTTGGTCGTATTGAAATACTGGCATCGGACCAAAACTTGGGTATAGGCGATTATGAATATGCCCTAGACCGATCTTTGGGGCCTTATCAAGATAATCCGGTTTTTGAAGACGTAGCTCCCGGAACCCATACCCTTTATGTACGGGACAAAAATGGTTGCGGCACCGTTAGCTTGGAAGTTGGGGTAATCGGTATTCCCAAATTCTTTTCCCCAAATGGCGATTCCCATAACCCCACTTGGAAAATAGAGGGCCTTGATCCTAATTTATACCCTCAAAGCGGACTGTATATCTTTGATCGTTATGGCAAACTATTACGTCAGCTCAATGCCTATGGCGATGGTTGGGACGGAATTTATGCCGGAAACGATCTACCGGCCAATGATTATTGGTACCGCTTGGTTTTGATGGATAGGGATGGAAATCTGCAAGAAAGAAAAGGTCACTTTAGTTTAATCAGATAATTACACCCGTTTAACTATAATTTGGTAATATTCGGTCAATAATGTAAACCTTATGGCCGTATTACGCATAAATCAGTAATTCTAATTACCAACCACCTTGAAACCAAGCTTTACCCCTTTCAGTAAAGAGGCCCTCGAATTGGGTCGATCCACCTATTTTGTACGTACTAATGGCGGTATTTCGCTACCCATCGCAGGTTTTTTGTATTGGTTGGCCTTGGGTATACTCGGTTTTTACATAAAGCCCGAAACTTGGTGTCTTACGGCATTTTTTACTTCCGGACTCATATTCCCTATCGGATTGGCGCTCTCACGTCCTTTTCATTCCAATATAATGCTCAAGGCCCCTTTGAGTGGACTGGTTATGCCCGCCATGACGGCCATGTTCTTGAGTTGGCCCATGACCATTGCCGGTTATTTGACCGATATGCAACTGGTACCCCTTTTTCTGGCTATAGGTATGAGTCTACACTGGCCCGTAATCGGCTGGATGTATGGTAGCATTACCTGTACCTTCCATGCTATTTTGCGGGTGGCCTTAGTTACCGTATTATGGTTTTTAGAACCTACGGAACGCTTTACCTTTATTCCCTTATTAGTTTCCCTTTTGTATTTGATTACTGTTTTCGGACTCAAAAAGGAAGTGGCCCAAAGAAAGAGGGAATTGGGTAATGCACTGGGCTAAATAAGGCACCTACTACTTACCTGGTTACAAACCTAGTAGTCGGTAGTGGTTTTAAACTACCTTGTTCTTTCTCTTGTTTCCTTCCACTGGACTTCATTCCTTGCATTTTATCTGTTTTTACAACGGTATACGCCCCAACCTTTGACATCGGTTTTAGACGCATCGGTCTAAAAGCCCATAGTTGGCTCGTACGGATAAATTCGGAATTTTAGTCTATTTTTAAAGCTGTACGTAAGGCCATTCGTAACCCTACGACCTTATAAAAGATAGATGGTGCAGCCAAAAAACCCCATAGCGATACTCCTTTTTGCCCGGTCGGCATTTGCCGAACGTAAGGCCAAAGGCCTGCCGGGTGGAATACGTTTGCATCAAATGCTGTTGGCCCATACCCAACAAACAATACAGGCTTCCGGACTCCCTTGTTATACTTTTTCAGAAAAAGAACAGCATGGACCGGATTTTGGATCGCGGCTGTTCCATGCCATGCAATCCGTCTTCCTGCAAGGGGTTCAAAAACTGATTGTTTTGGGGGCCGATACCCCCCAGCTGAAACCATCACATATCGGTTTGGCCATACAGGCACTAGATCGGGGGGAACAGAGTTTAGGTCCAAGTGAAGATGGCGGTTTCTATCTCTGGGGATTAGATCATCAACAGTTTCAACAAATCAATTTTAACAAGCTTCCTTGGCAACAAGGTCAATTGTTGGAAGATCTGTCCGTACAAATCAAACACAATCAAGCCCAGATAACCTTTTTGGAACCCTTGGGCGATTTGGACCGTACCTCCGATTTCACCTTGCTAGGTAAACGCCAGGGAGTTCCGTTGGGGCTACACCTCTTTTTACGAATGGTCTTGGCCAATTTGGATAAATGCTTCAAAATTCTTTCCCAAAAATATATACCCAAGGTATTTGTAAACGTCTACTACAACAAAGGCTCGCCCCTTACTTTGGCTTGACCCAGAACCTTTTCTGTATTCCTTAATTCCACCGGACAAATGTCCCAACTGCTTTTTGTATATAATGCCGAACCTGGCCTAGGCCATGCCTTGGTCGATAGCCTTCATAAATGGCTTTCGCCCGGCACCTATTCCTGTTCTCTATGTGCCCTTACCCATGGAGGTTTTGGCAAAAAAAAGGATTGGGCCGAATACTTGGATAACATCCCGTTACCCAAACGGTTTGTATATAAGGATGCCTTTATAAAGGAATTCGGAACAAGGCAGGTACCCGCCATTTACCTAGAGCACAACCAAAACCTACATAGCCTGATTACTGCCGAACAATTACAGACTACGGACTTGTTAGGCCTTATGGAAACATTGACAACACAATTAAAAAAATATACAGATGTCTAAACCTTATTACGACCCCGCCGACCTTCGCAAATTTGGAAAGATCACCGAATGGAGTGAAGAGATTGGGAACAAATTTTTCGATTATTACGGAAAAGTATTTGAAGAAGGCGCCCTGAGTGCCCGCGAAAAATCGTTGATCGCCTTGGCCGTGGCCCATGTGGTCAAATGCCCTTATTGTATAGATGCCTATACCAAAGACGGTCTGCAACGTGGCATTACCAAAGAAGAAATGATGGAAGCCGTACATGCCGGTGCCGCCATAGAGAGTGGGGCTACCTTGGTTCATGGGGTACAGATGATGAACAAATACAATAAATTGAGCATGTAAGGCCAATCCATTTGCTTGTGTTAATCATAATAATGGTACCGATAGCAGCTGTATCAAAAAACATTGCATTATGACCAAAATGCCGACAAAATCGCTAAAAGCCCGTGAAAAGGAACTGGCGGCCATTGAGAAACAAATGGAAGTATTGAACGGGGAACTTTTTCAAAGTGGTGAGCTGCCTTTTTTTAAGGATAAAATAGCCGAATTGGGGTGTTTCCCCCTAAAGCCCAAAAAACTGGAGATCCTACAGATCAACGTGGGTTATATGTGCAACCAGGTCTGTGCGCATTGCCATGTAGATGCCGGCCCCGATCGTAAAGAGATTATGACCCGCGAAACCATGGAACAATGTCTGGAGGTAATTCGGCATACCGGCGCGCATACCCTTGACCTTACCGGTGGGGCCCCAGAAATGAACCCCAATTTCCGTTGGTTCGTAGAAGAGGCGGCCCAAGCTGGCATTCAAGATTTTATCGTACGGTCTAACCTTACCATTATAAGGGCCAATAAAAAATACCACGACCTACCGGAATTCTTTAAAAAACATAAGGTGCATGTTGTCTCTTCCATGCCGCACTATACAAGAGGTAAAACGGATAAACAACGGGGCAATGGGGTTTTCGATGCCTCTATACAAGCCTTAAAAGATCTGAATGCCGTGGGTTACGGCATGGCCGATAGCGGACTCCAACTTGATTTGGTCTATAATCCGTCAGGGGCGTATTTGCCCGGGGATCAAATGGCCTTGGAAAACGATTTTAAAAAAGCCCTGCTCGAAGACTTTGGGATTCACTTCAATAGTCTGTTCGCCATTACCAACTTGCCCATCTCCCGTTTTCTAGACTACCTCTTGGCTTCCGATAATTATGAAGACTATATGTATGCCTTGGTAGAGGCCTATAACCCGGCGGCGGTAGCCAACGTAATGTGTACCAATACCCTTTCGGTAAGCTGGGATGGTTGGTTGTACGATTGCGATTTTAACCAAATGTTGGATATGAAGGTAGCCTCGAAGGTAAAGCATATCAAAGACTATAATGAGGAAATCGTAAACGACCGAAACATTATTATCTCGCAACACTGTTACGGCTGTACCGCCGGTGCCGGTAGCAGTTGCCAAGGTACTGTGGCTTGATATCGCCTAGGTTATAAACTAGATCTAGTGAGATTCCAGAGAACAACCTCGAAACAACTTTACCGATTGTTTTCGAGGTTTTTTTATTGTTTTCTGTATTAGGCCTGACACTTTTGAATCACTCCATTTGATGTAAATTTGTTGGGTACCCAAAAGAAAAATCTGCAAATGAAATTCACCATGTTTCAATATGAACTTGGTCCCAAAAAATTGTCAGTTACAGAAATGGCTTTCTGGGGTGGTTTAGTTTTTCAGTTGCTGCTATTATTGGCTCCAATTTCAGCAGAAAAATACTTAAACATAAAAACTAATGGAGATAGTATTCTCTTTCTCTATTTTATTGGATTGATTCCACTTGTTTTTTCATATATCTATCAATATTATGAATATGAGAACATTAACACCCAAAAAAGAGGGCATATTGAATTCGACGAAACCGGTATAACTCTGGACTATAATCTTCAAATTCCCTATTTATCAATTTCACATTTCCGTATTGATTGGGAAAGGTATTATGGCCAAAAAATAAACAAAAGACCTTTTGGAGGTCCTTACCCAAAATATAGTTTAGGAGTAAAAAACAAACTTAGATTCCGTTCCAATGACCAAGAGTATGAATTTCATTTCAAATTGGAAGACGAAACCCATTTACACCAATTTCAACGCTTTTTGCTAGAACTGGTTACAACAGATAAATTATACCATTTACCGCCAAAGAATCAAATAGGACTTATATCCGATAAATTCAAACATTTATCACAGTTCAAGTACTTTGTCATTAAATTGATTGAGGAAAATCGAATTGATTGTACCACAGGACTATTACTTCATGGTTATAAAACAGATAAAGAGGCCGAATTACTTAGAAAAAAACATTGTCAAGGCAAATAACCCTCTAAAAACCAGCCGTTTTCACGCACACTTCAACCCAAAAAGTGCTTTTTATCGAAAAATATGGTCGTTCAGCTGTTTTCAATTAGAAACGAACGACCCTACCCGTTTACTTTATCCGACCCTAAAGTCAGAAGCATAACCTAACCCAGACCATATGGAAAAGCACTTGAAGCGCATCGTTACTATGCAACGTATGCAAAAAACAGGCCTCGAATTATTCTACCAAAAAGGCTATTTCAACACCAGTATAGACGATATATTAAAATCGCTTTCCCTTTCTAAAGGGGCCTTTTACTATCATTTTGCCTCCAAAGACGAGTTCTTTATCGGCATTATACAACAATTGCTTTTCCGAAAGGTCTATAGCGCCTTGATCGAACCCTTGGAATCCAACGAAAATCCGTTGACCTTAATCGAGCGCACCTTAGACAATACCCTAGAGACCGCACAACACAACAAATACGATTATGGCTTTGCCCTAGGCAATTTTTTGAACGAATTCAACGGGCGCCACCCAGAGATTATGCGATACTTAAAGGATATTACGAAAGTATGGGAGGTAAACCTAATCAGTGCCCTACAACGGGGCAAGAGCAACGGTTATGTATCGCGTCATATAGATAGCGAGTCCGTAGCCTTATTCATTATCTCCTCTTTTTTGGGTATGCGAACCCTTATGGTAGAGGGCAATGGCAAATTGTTGCGCTATAAGTATATGCAACAATTACGGACCTATTTAAAAACGATGGAAGCCGTAACCCACTAGTAAACCACTTCGCTGCATTTAACATAGATGGAAAACCTGTCCGAATTTTTTGGGCAGGTTTTTTTATGACCCTCTGAATGGTAAATTAAATAGTCAGTAAACTACCACTCCACAATCCCGATAGTTCCGATAACTATCGGAACGGGATTCGAGGCATCTGAAGGAAATATGGTTTTTATTTCGAGACAAGCCTGGCGGTAATAAACCCTTTTGGCGGTGCCAAAAAAAGAGGCGCCAAAAGCACCTCTTTTCATAGCTAATTCGTTATAGAATCATTTTAAGTTTCGGATGTAAGCATCCTCATCGGATTCGGAATCCGGAATCTATAACGACGTCAGCCACCGTCGAGCAACCCTTGTCCCGCTATACGACAGGTACGGTCGCCCTTCAGTAAAAACAATGTAATGCAAAAGCCCATAGCTTTTCTTTTCCTAATAGATGCAGAAAAGGGCTAAAGGTTGTGTACTCCCCCGGGTAACAACCCCCAAGGCGAAGGCAAAATTAAAGTCTTGGCCTTCTTCAAAAGTTTGGGTACTTTAGCTATCCTAACACTTTTTTGAAATGAGCTCGGAAAAAGACGCAAAATTAAAAGCTTTAAAGCTTACCCTAGATAAATTGGACAAAACCTACGGTAAAGGTGCCGTAATGAAAATGGGCGACAGTGTCGTAGAAGATGTTGAGGTAATCTCATCGGGATCTCTCGGCCTAGATCTTGCCTTGGGCGTAGGAGGGTATCCCAGGGGAAGGATCATAGAAATCTATGGTCCCGAATCTTCGGGTAAAACCACCCTTACCCTGCATGCCATTGCCGAGGCCCAAAAAAGTGGGGGCATCGCCGCCTTTATTGATGCGGAACATGCCTTTGACCGTTTCTATGCCGAAAAATTGGGCATTGATATCGACAACCTCATCATTTCCCAGCCCGACCACGGGGAGCAGGCCTTGGAAATCGCCGATAACTTGATTCGTTCAGGTGCCATTGATATCGTTATCGTGGATTCGGTTGCCGCTTTGACCCCAAAAAGTGAGATCGAAGGCGAAATGGGCGATTCTAAAATGGGGCTTCATGCACGATTGATGTCCCAGGCCCTACGAAAACTTACGGCCAGTATCAGCAAGACCCACTGTACCGTAATCTTTATTAACCAATTGAGGGAAAAAATTGGGGTTATGTTCGGTAACCCAGAAACCACCACTGGGGGTAATGCCCTTAAATTTTATGCTTCGGTACGATTGGACATCCGTAGATCTACCCAGATCAAAAATACCGATGGGGAGGTTATGGGTAACAAAACCCGAGTAAAAGTGGTAAAAAACAAGGTGGCCCCACCGTTTAGGGCTACCGAATTCGACATTATGTATGGCGAAGGTATTTCCAAGGTCGGTGAGATCATTGACCTCGGGGTACAGTACGAGATCGTTAAAAAGAGTGGCTCGTGGTTCAGTTATGGTGATACCAAGCTGGGACAAGGCCGCGATGCCGTAAAATCGTTGATCTTAGACAACCCCGAACTCATGGAAGAACTGGAGGCCAAGATCAAAGAGGCCATCGATGCCGTAAAATCTTGATCACTTTAGGCCGTTTGTCGGCCTAATACCGCTTTTGGTAGTTTCTTTATCAAGCTTTGCCTAAAATCACGCAACCCTTGGGTAAACACCACATCTAGTGGATAAAAGAATTGCTACCATGAGAAAGTATGTTGCGCTTATGGGTGGGCTATTTATGGCCCTAACCCTAAGTTCTTGTGATTTGGATGATGACGGTACCAATGTGCGCTTTACCGCCCTTAGGGTGTTGGAAGCCGATTTACCCGAGGCTTTCGAACGGAACAAGACCTATGAACTGGATATTACCTTTTTAAGGCCCAACAGTTGTACTTATTTTGAAGGTTTCGATGTAGAGAAAGAAGCCTTAACCACCCGCAAAGTGGTCGTTATAGGTTCGGAGATCATAGACTCCGACAGCAACTGTCAAGAAATTGCCACCGAGGTAACCCGTACCATGGATTTTATTGTTCTGTACGATGAAACCTATACGTTCCGCTTTTGGAACGGTAGGGACGACAATGGAGACGATATATATTTAGAATACGAAGTCCCCGTTATCGAAACCGCCTCTAAAGAGTAGAAGAACCAAAAAACTAGTACCAACCCATTCTTTTTGCAAATAGCGCAGATCATAGCCGGTTGTAAAAAAGGCCACAGGGATGCCCAAGAGGCCCTGTATCGGGCCTATGCACGGGTGTTGTTCAGTATTTGCCTAAAGTACTCACGTAATCAGGCAGAGGCTGAAGATAGCCTACACGACAGCTTTATGATCATTTACGAAAAGATCGGACAGTATAAGTCCAAAGGTTCTTTTGAAGGTTGGTTAAAGCGGGTAACCTTGAATACGGTATTACAGAAATACCGAAAGGAGACCTACCTGAATCTGGTGAATGAAGATATTCGCCAAGACTCCCCCGAAGTAGAGGATTTGGATGATACCAACCTTAACCTTGGGGTATTATTGCAACATATACAAAGTTTGCCCAATAAATACAGGGCCACCTTTAACCTATATGTGTTAGACGGCTATTCGCATAAGGAAATCGCCGAAATGATGGGTACTTCGGTAGGCACCTCCAAGTCTAACTTGGCTCGTGCCCGCATGTTGTTGAAGGAAAAATTGATTAAGGATAAAGTAAACTTTCTCAGGGCTAGCCAATGAGGGGTTTCGTAGATATAAAGAAAAATGAAGTTGAACGGATTTGGGATCGGCCGCTATTAAATAACGATTGATTCGAATGCGTTAGTGAAACGCTACATACTTGAAACAGGGTATATAGCGAATTGCCTAAAACGAACAGCAAAAATGGCAAAGAAAGATTTGGACAGATTGTTCCAGGAAAAATTTAAAGGCTTTGGCCCCGAACCCGAAGAACGGGTGTGGGAACGGGTGTCGGCCTCCTTGGAACTGCGGAAGAAAAAACGTAGGGCCCTACCTGTGTGGTGGCCCCTAGGTGGTGTTGCGGCTGCCCTAGCGGTGGTATTATGGATAAACCAACCCCAAGGCAATGAAGCCACACCACAGCTTAGTGATACCGACAAAGCCACCCCTACTGAAAAAATTGAAGGACAAAACCCCTTGCCTGAGAACCTGCCTGCTTCCGAGGCCATGGTAAACACACCCACTACCGAAAAAGAAAATCCCCGCAATAACTCCATAGCCAACACCAATAAAACCGAAACGCTTGCAGAAACCGGGAAGCCAGCTCAAGGTGCAATAGCTAACAACACCTTAAAAACAAATAACGGCAATACTAAAACAGCAGACTACAACATAAACTTGGCCGGGGAAGCTTCGGAAGGTATTGCCCTAGAAACCACGGGTACCCCTGACACAAAGACTACGGAAACATCAAATCCGTTGGCCGGGTTTTCAACACTGGTAACCCAAAACGAAAATACCGAAGCCAAAGCTTTGGCTGAAGACAACACCTCTAAAAAAACTTCCATCTTCAATGCCATTGCCGAACAAGAAGATGATGTCTTGGCGCAAAACGATGCGGACCAGAACAAATGGACTATCGGCCCTAAGGTAGCTCCTGTATACTTCGATGCCTTTGGAGGCGGCTCTCCGGTAGCGGCCAACTTGGCCGAAAACCAAAAATCGGGTGATATTAATCTCAGCTATGGTTTGGCCGTAGGCTATCAGGTGGGTAAAAAATTAAAAATTTCTACAGGAATCAATAAGGTGGATTATGGTTATACCACCGACGACATCATCTTTAAATCTACCGTAGGTACCAGCGCGCAAGCCACCAATCTCGATCTAAACCCCAATGCCAGGGGCATAATCATAGGTAGCCAAAACCAGCTGAATAGTGAAGCTTTTTCGGCCTCACAAGACCTTACTGGTAAGGTTCCCATCAAAGAAGGCGACATGTTGCAAGAGATGGGTTATATCGAAATTCCCGTTGAATTGAACTACAGCCTCATACAAGACCGATTTGGCATGGATTTAATCGGAGGTTTTTCTTCTTTGTTTTTGCTTGATAATCAGGTGTCTATAATTTCCAATGGGCAATTCATCGATTTAGGTGTTGCAAATAACCTGAATAATGTTAACTTTAGCGCGAATTTTGGCTTGGGATTCAATTATTCCCTTAGCAAAAAGTTAAAGTTGAACATGGAACCGGTATTTAAGTATCAATTGAATACCTTTGCAAATACAAATGGTTCGTTCAACCCATTTACATTAGGCATTTACAGCGGATTGAATTTCCGCTTCTAAATAAAGATGTTGGTTAGGTTGGTTATTGCGCAAAGCAGTAACACCTTGCGCCTCCGCACTCGCGGGGGCGCTTTTTTTTGCGTTGTATTGAGACATCCCAAGGCAACGGATTACGAAATCAAATACTATTGTTGTTATTAAAGTCCGCGTGAGGGATCGTAGCTGGCTACCATGTAGCGCGGAGCGCCCGGTGCCCCATGGGCACACGCCCGAAAACCATTATACCAATCCCTCTAAAATCGTATTTCGGATCCCCTCACGAAACCCCTCCAAGCCATTTTGATTGGGTTGTGGCGGATCGACAAAGCAGTGCACCTGAGCCCGAAGTTTACCCGGACCACCATGGGTCAGTTCAAAAGGCAGTCTTTTTTTAGAGTCGTAAAAGGTCATGGGCACTACGGGAATTTGATGGTCTATGGCCATTTTAAAGGCACCATCCTTAAAGCGATCCAATACAATATGGGGTTCGGGTACCCCGCCCTCAGGAAAAATACAGATTCCCAAGCCTTGATCTAAACGGCGTTGCGCCCTTTTGTACACCGCAGTGCGGCTTCGCACGCTGGAACGATCCACCATAATACAGACCCGTTTATAGAAATAGCCAAAAACCGGAATTTTTACCAACTCCTTCTTACCCACGAAGACAAAGGGGGTTTTACTTACCCGAAGCATAAGCATAATATCGAGCATTGAGGTATGGTTGGCCACCAACATATAACTTTTGCCACATTCCAGTTTTTGGGCATAACGAATTCGGGGTGGACAGCCACAGGCGTATAAAATGGGTAGGGCCCAAAGATTACGGGCACACCAATAAAACTGGGGGTATCGCTTTTCGCTAGCGGCAAAGATCAATAGAAAAGGTGCAAAAACGAAGATAGGTATGGCCACCCATAAGTAGAACCAGACCCTAAATAACAGCTGCACCGTTTTGGTTAGCAAGTTTCGCATGGGAACCAAAAATAAGGATTTTGCCCACTTCCCTACGCCGAAGCCATATAAACTTTTACCTTTGTGCCCAATTTGAAACCAAGCACTATGGCCAGAATCTTAACAGGTATACAAAGTACGGGCACCCCACATTTGGGTAATATTCTTGGGGCGATTATGCCCGCTATTGAAATGGCGCAGAATCCGCAGAACGAATCATACCTCTTTATTGCCGATATGCATTCGCTTACCCAGATAAAAGATGGGGCCCAGTTGAGACAGAACACCTATGCCACGGCCGCAACCTGGTTGGCTTTTGGCTTGGATATCGATAAAACGGTTTTCTATCGCCAATCGGACGTGCCACAGGTCACCGAACTGGCTTGGTACTTGAATTGTTTTTACCCCTATCAACGCTTGACCTTGGCCCATTCGTTTAAAGACAAGGCAGACCGTTTGGAAGATGTGAACGCCGGACTTTTTACCTACCCCATGCTTATGGCGGCCGATATACTGTTGTACGATGCCGATATTGTGCCCGTAGGTAAAGACCAATTACAGCATTTGGAAATGACCCGCGACGTGGCCTCGCGATTCCATACCCAGCTCGGGGAAACCTTTGTACTGCCCGAAGCCAAGGTACAGGAAAGCACCATGTACGTGCCGGGTACCGATGGGGTTAAGATGAGTAAGAGTAAGGGCAATACCATAGACCTGTTCTTAACCGATAAAAAGTTGCGCAAACAACTTATGGGCATTAAAACGGACAGTACCCCCATGGAAGATCCGAAAGACCCTGAAAACGATAATGTATTTGCCCTGTACCGCTTGTTGGCCACCACGGAACAAACCGAAGCCATGCGACAAAACTACTTGGGCGGTAATTACGGTTATGGCCATGCCAAACAAGCCCTTTACGATTTAATCTTGGAAAAATTCGGCCCGCAACGCGAGCGGTTCCATTACTATATGGAAAACCTACATGAAATAGACGAGGCCTTGGCCAAAGGCGCCGAAAAAGCCAAAACCGTAGCCGATAGCGTATTGGAAAGGGTACGTGAGAAGGTGGGGTATTAATAAACTATTGTTCAATTTGAAACTGGTTCTTGAATCTCTCGGCCTGTTTTACTAAATAAATACTATAACCTAAGCTCCCGATAATTATCAATTTAAAGATTATACCCCGAAATATCGATTCAGGCGAAATCGTAAAATTGATGATATAAGTAGCAACTATTAAAATCAAAGGAACAAGGGTAAAGAAAACCGGTTGCTTTTTAATGAATACCCCGCATAATAAAATGGTTACCGTTACTATTAAAGTTAACCCGAACCCAAGGACATCCATACCCCCATTAACGGCACCGATAACCATGAAAACAGTATTAACCGCGGCAACGGCAAATATTATTTTCTGACTTCTTAAAATTGAATCTTCCGCGTCGGCCACTACACCTTTGGCATCGATGAAACGAGCAATATGCACAGACCTTTCTTTGTCAGTCCCACTGAAAGGGTAATTGCAATTATCACAAAAATGATGCGCCTCCAAACTGTAGAAGCCGCATGCCGGGCAAACTTTTTTTTCCATTTGTTGGTATTGATTGGTTTATGAACCCAATATCCAAATAATCTATCTAACCACCTTACAATTTCTCGTACATTTTCCCGGGCAAAGGCCTAACTAAGCCTTGCATCTCTAAATTCAGCAATAGGGGACTCAATTTAAAAACAGGCACCCCCAAATCCAGGGCTATGGCATCTATATGTGTTTTTCCATTTTTTTTGAGGTAATCACATACTTTTTGCTCCTCAGGGGGTAGCGTAACGAACAGTTGGGTCTGTACCGGGGCCGGTTTTTCGATTTCCCAACCCAGATGGTATACCAAATCGGCCGCAGTGGTCAGTATTCGCGCCTTCTGGGCTTTAATCAAGCTATTACAGCCTAAACTCTGGCTGTCTCCTGGTCGGCCAGGCACGGCAAACACATCCCTGTCATAACTATGGGCGATATCGGCGGTGACCAGACTGCCACCTTTTGCCCCCGATTCTATAACGATGGTGGCTTCCGAAAGCCCGGCTATTATGCGGTTGCGCTGTAGAAAATGTTCCCGGTCGGGCTCGGTGTCGCTCCAAAAGTCGGTGACCAAGCCGCCGTGTTCACATATTTGCTTTGCATATTTGGCATGGGCACGCGGATAGGTTTGGTTTAGCCCATGTGCCATACAGGCTATGGTCTGTAGACCATGGGTAAGGGCCGCTTTATGGGCCGTAATATCGACCCCATAGGCCAAGCCACTAACGATTATGGGGTCTAAAGGCGCCAATTCGGCCACCAATTCCTCGCAAAACCTGCGGCCATGGGCAGTCATATCTCGGGTACCTACTATACTGATTATTCGTTGGCCCTGCCAGTTAATATTTCCTTTATGGAACAATAATATGGGACCATCTACCGCATGGCGTAACCATTCCGGGTATTCGGGATCTTTGAAATAGGTATAACCCCAATTCATTTTCTGTAATACTTCCCATTCCACTCGGGCCGCCTCCTCGAACTTTGGGTCTTTTAAATGCGTCAATGTCCGACTGCCTATACCCATGATCTTTTCCAAGGTTTGGGGTGCCGTTTCAAAAACCGCCTGGGCACTACCGCAATGGGCAATGAGTTTTTTCGCGGTAACATCGCCCACCAGCGACATGGCCTGTAATCGTAAAACCGCTAAAAGTTCTTTTTCGACCATATCAGTCATTTCTTACAAAGTAATCAAAAAATGTGATTCGACTGATTACCAGCACCTGCGGTCGATCGTGTATGGTTCTGTTAATAAAAATTGTGTAACCTTATTTTGAAATCCCGTAAATTTTCCAATATTTGTCCACTATGAAAACCGGAACCTATATCAAGGAATTGCTTTTTACCCACGATTGTGTCGTGGTTCCGGAGTTCGGTGCCTTTTTGTCGCAAAGCCAGTCGGCACGTGAAGAAGGCCATACCCTTTACCCCCCCACAAAAACCCTAAGTTTTAACGCCCAGTTGGTTTCCAACGACGGTCTTTTGGCCAAATATGCCTCGGAGGCAGAAGGTGTTCCTTATGAAGCGGCTTTAAAGCAATTGTTGGATGTTACCCGCCAGTGGAAAAAACAGATTGCCATTGGTATTCCGGTAAGCTTGGAGGGTATTGGTAAACTAACCGCCAACAAAGAGGGTAATCTGGTGTTCACCCCATTTGAAAAGGAAAACCTATTACTGACTTCCTTTGGGATGGCCCCTGTGCTGGGCAAACCTATTTTAAGGGAAAGTCTTAAGGAAGAAGTAGTGGAAATGGAAGAAAAAATCCCGTTTATCATTACCCCGGAACGTAAAGAAAAAGGCGGACTTCGTCGCAGCCTTAAATATGCCGCCGTAATCTTGTTGGCCGTGGCTAGCGGACTAACCGTTTTTACCTCTTACCAGCAAGGAAAACAGCAAGAGCAGTGGGTAGACCAACAGGTTAAGGAACAGGTCTCCAAAAACATTCAGGAAGCTACCATCTTCGATACCCAACCCATGGAACTCGATGCCCTGGATCTTACTTTCGTTGAAAAACCAAGTCAGACCGATTACCATGTTGTCGCCGGTGCCTTTCGCGTGCGTACCAATGCCGATAAAAGAATCGCCCAATTACAATCCAAAGGCTACAAGGCTACCTATTTGGGCGTAAACAAATACGGCTTGCACCAAGTGGGTTATGCCAGTTTTGAAAGTAAACGTGACGCCATTAACTACCTCTACAAGGTTCAGCGTAACGAATCTTCGGAAGCCTGGTTGTTATACCAACCGGCCCAGTAATCTCACATAAAATTTTTGATTGAAGAGTATCGCATCGTTCGATAGGCTTTGTTATGTTTTGGTTTGATAAAACCGCGACCACCAAGAAGCTAACATTCGTTTGAATAGATGAAAATCTTACTTACGCCTGCCTATTGGATTATTGATAAGGTGCAATCATTCCGTGGTAGATTTAGTGAGAACTTTGGTTTCAAATGACCGGAACTGCGAACAGCTCCCTCTCCTTTGGGGGAGAGCGGGGGTGAGGGTAAACCGAAAGCATATTTTATTGGATGGTTTTAAAATTCCTGTTAGAAAACACGTTCACTAGTTTGTTTTCGCTACCGAAACTCCGTTGAAAGTGACACTTAGGCTAGCTGCCAAACACCTCAAGAGCCTATGCCCTACCCCATTTTCAAGGTAGTTAGCGACATATAGCTAATTGTAGGCATTGCCATTACGTTTCTCCGCTCTATCTTTGCCCAAAAATGAGCATGGAACCCAAAACCCCAGCGCAGTCGCGCACTATATTGACCGATTTGGTCTTACCCAGTGAAACCAACCCTTTGAACAACCTTTTCGGGGGCGAACTATTGGCCCGTATGGATCGTGCCGCCAGTATCGCCGCCCGTAGGCATAGCCGTAGGATCGTAGTTACCGCCTCGGTAAACCACGTAGCCTTTAACCGGGCCGTGCCGGTGGGTTCGGTGGTTACCGTAGATGCCGCCGTTTCGCGCGCCTTTAGTTCTTCTATGGAAATCTTTATAGACGTTTGGATCGAAGACCGCTACTCTGGCGAGCGTACCAAGGCCAATGAGGCCATTTATACCTTTGTTGCCGTAGATGATACCGGAAAGCCTACCAAAGTTCCGGAAATACGCCCTGAGACCGATTTGGAGAAGGAACGGTATGCCGCCGCCTTAAGACGTAAACAATTGAGTTTGGTGTTGGCGGGGAAAATGGATCCTTCCCAAGCTACCGAGCTGAAGGCTTTGTTTATGGGGTAAAAATCTGGCGCTCCCTTTCACCCTGGTTGTTCTATTTACGGTCTAAAATCTTCCTTTTATTTTAAACCTCATGCTAAAGGTCATTTAAGAAAAAGTGAAGCAGCTGCATTTAGGATCCGTTACATATATCGCAGATACCTTTAACAACTACGTTGGCATTTTTTGAAACAAAACCAATGGGTACTTTTATTTCTGGAATTTTATAATCAGTTAAACAAACGGTCTCATGGCAATGATCACAATGAAAGTGTAGGTGTAAATCGGACTCCATCGCACATGTACATCCTTGCTCGCATAAAGCGTATTTGGTGATTCCGGTACCATCATCTATTTGATGTACAATATCTTTTTTTTCAAATGTTTTGATGGTTCTATATAATGTTGTCCTATCGACTTTATCGAAAGTGTTCTCTAGGTCACTTAACGTAACCGCCACCTTTTTATTCGCAAGAAACTTATAGACAAGCAATCGCATAGCTGTAATGCGAATATTTTTTGATTTTAATCGTTGTTCTATGGTTTCCATGATTAATGATGTTCTTCGTTTCCAAACGGTTTAATAATTAGTCCTACACTAAAAATGAACCCATCCGTAGGTGCATAAATCTCAGGGAAAACCGGGTTTTCGTGGGGTGGTAATACCAATGGCGAAAACCTGCTTTGTCTTCTATCGGTAAAGTTTTCGAAGTTTACAAAAACACTACCCAACTTAAAGTTACGCATTACCAACAAACCCATGGTTACAAAATCCGTGGTTTTATTCCCATTGGATAAGAACTGTTTGCCTGTGTAATAGGTTTCATAGCCAATTCGCCACGTATCGGATTCGTACATTAAAACACTGCCCGCATTGTGTTTTGCCGTTAATGGTTTTTGTGGATTTCCCGCTAAATAATTCAGCTTGGTATCGATCAAGGCATAATTTAAGAACCACCTAAAATCTTTATAAGTAAACTTAATATTGGTCTCCGCACCTTTGCTCAAGATGTTATCCGGGGCATTTTCGAATTTAAAAAACCCATTGTCCACTGAATTTAAAAGTAATGCATCATGTATTGCCGTAACATAGAATAATTGATTCATTGAAAACCCTACTTCATCGGTTATGCGGGTTTGATAGTTCACATCAAAATTTATCCCATACGAGCGTTCGGCATCTGTAGCAGATTTATCGATGGCCAATACATTTTCAAAATTTATATATTCTGCTTCCTCTGTAAACATATCAGGTATCTTATACCCTAATCCACCACCGATTCGACTCGAAAACCCACCATTGGTTTTGTAGAGCAACGAAACCCTCGGCAAAGGAAAAAAGCCGAAATCCGTATTATAATCCGCTCTCAACCCTGTTTCTAAAATCCAATGTTCAGACAGGTCGAAGATGGTGTTTGCAAACGCACCCAAGGTTATATCCCTTTGATTGCGTTGCATAGGCGAATCTTCATTCTCCACAAAACTTGAGGTGTACAGATTGGCGCCGGTTATCCAATCTGATCTATCTAATGTTCTGGCATAGGTGAGCTCAGAAAATGAATTGATTTGTTGACCTTCAAACCTTAAGTCGGGAACGATAAGGTTTCTATCAAAGAAAGAAACACTATTCTTAAACTGTAACGAACTCACAGTATCTAACTGTGTTCGATACACCAACTGACCGCTCAGCCGTTTTGAATTGTTTTCTTCGGTATATTGATGAATGCCATTCTCGCCATTCTCTATTTTATTAATATCGCCACCAATTCTGTCGTCATAAGTACCGTTTAACCCAAACCATATCGTTGTTTTGTCTGATGGATAATAAAACACTTTTGGGTTAAACGAAATAGAGGTTGTTTTTGGCAGATTACTAAACTCATCATCATCTGGGTCGTAGGCTTTTTGGTAATGGCCAGAACCATAAAGTGAAAATCCGAATTTCTTATTGCGCTGGCTATAAAAAATATTCGCCGTACTTCCCAAGGCTTGTGTCTGGGTAAGCATAATATCAAATGTAGGTTCTTCATTTGGTGTTTTGGAAACCATATTCACCAATCCAGCAATGGCCCCACCACCATAAAGAGTCGATGAACTTCCTTTTATGATTTCAAATTGTTGTAAGTCTAATGGTGGAATTTGTAAAATACTTAAACCACTTGAAAAACCTCCGTATAAAGGAAACCCATCTCGTAAAAGTTGGGTATATCTGCCGTCAAGACCTTGTATTCTAATATTAGTATTTCCACTACTTAAAGAGGTTTGTTGCATTTGAATTCCCGTACTTTCACGAAGAACCATCGAAATATTGGTTGGGTTCATAATGGCTTTTTCACCTAATTCCTCAACACCGATAAATTCTATTCTTGTTGGAATTTTCTGCACCGTCCGCGTGCTTCGTGTAGATTGCAAAACGACCTCTTCCAGTTCATGACCACCTTCTTTAAGATAAAATGCATAGTCGGTATCACTAGGTACTTTAATGGTGGTTTCCAAGGTCTCAAATCCTATAAATGAGATGGAAACCACATATTGGCCATAGGGTATTTCAGTAAAATGGGCAATGCCATCAAAATCTGAAACTGCACCTTTTTCTAGTGCCTCAAAAAATACGGTTGCGCCCATCAAAGGCTCGTTATCTGCCTCAGAAACGATTTTAATAGGTATTTCGGTGCTTTGCGCTTTTGCCAAAAAGCACAAAAAAGCGGTGAGCAAGATGCTCAGCATGTGTTTTTTCATTGAAAACAAAAATTGATTAACTAAATTTTGACCCTAAGTCTTGTATTAGCCAATCAATTGTGGCGGTTGCCAGATGTTGTAAAGAAAATCGAACCTGTAAATAGGTTGGTAGGTCGCTATTACTTGCGTAGAAATCTTTGGGTAAACTTTAAGTTCATAAGCTTCAATTGCCTGATAGGTAATTGACATTCCACAGCAGTTACATATACAAGTACTAGGGCAAGAATCGTCGTTATCTTGGCCATGGTCGTGATTTGAACTCAATTCATCAAGATGTAAATCTTCTTTATTCGTTCCATCAGAACAAGGCGTAACAGCCAAAATCAGAAACAAAACCGCTAATATGGTCGAGAAGTTTTTCATCACCGCAAAGATAACCATTAAAAGATGCAATGCCATTGCAAAACCAACTCAAGCACTGTTTCTTAACCCCGTATCGAACACGTTTTGCCCAGTGACTTTTTATCCTAAAGAAGTTTGTATCGATTCTTTCTATACCATAAACCAGCAAAAGACAGGGGTACCACCAACGCCATTCGACCGTCTTTTTACTTGCCGGAAAAATCTACCGAGCTGAAAGCTTTGTTTATGGGTTAGAGATTTAGCTTTTCACTTAATCCCAGAATCAAATTTTCCGGTTTAAAATACCCTGAAGCAATCACCCGTGCTGTTTCGTCTTCTTGCAATACCAAGGTCGGGAATCCTTGGGCCCATTTCCGGGCCTCTTGGAATTCGGTTTGGGTTTTCCCTTTATTTTCGGCCGACAACCAATCCGTTGTAAAATCACTATAAGGTAACTCAAGGGCTTCCATTAGACTTTGATAGCTTTCAGGCACATCCAATCTTTTCCCTTTTTGGAACAATAATGTTTGTATGGCAGAAGCAATATGAACCGAATGTTCGGGCCGTTGCGATTTGGCCCATACAAAGGCCGCACAGGGCTCCTGGCTACTAAAAACATAATTGGAATCCTGTACCAAATCAAAATAGGCTTGGGAGATGGTCACCCCTGTAGTCTGCTCCAGTCTTGGGGTATGTTGGGAAATAAATCCGTAGAGATCCGTTCCTCCAGCCGGGGCCTGGGGTGGCAACCACATGCCACCTACTAATACTTCAATGGGCAGGCTGTCACCGAAATGATTTTGTACTTCTTTTATACTCGCACTGTTGCCATAACACCAGCCACAATGCGGATCCATGATATAGATCAACTTCTTTTGGGTCATAAACTGTTTAAGATTTGAGATTACAGCGGATGTATCCACTGTTGAGGATTCAATTTTTTCGAATCTTGGTAGAGATAGAATTTTAGTCGGGTCTGCTGCGTATTCCGATTGGTATAAATTTCTCCCAAAGCTTCTTTGGCCGCCACTTTATCTCCCTTTTTTACATAGAGTTTGGATAGGTTGTAGTAGGTGGTAATATAGTTTCCGTGTTTTACCTGTACCCCGAGATTACCCCCTGGCACCGATAAAATCGCGATAACCTCCCCTTTAAATATGGACCGGGCCGGGGTACCAGCATCGGTAGCAATAATAACCCCATTGTTTTGGTGTTTTATCCCCGGATAAACGGCATCTTTGTACACCCCAAAGCCCTTGGATATAATGCCGCGCTCCACGGGCCAGATATGGCGCCCTTTATTGGCCGAAAAATTATCGGCGACCAACTTGGCCTCCGGGGTCAACGCGAACTTGGTACTGCTGCCCTTTTTACCCGATTTTTTGTTGCTGGCGGCAATGGCGGCACGAATAAGCTTGTCGATCTCCCTATCGATCCTACGGGCCTCTTGCTGTTTCTTTTTTAAACTTGCGGCGTATTTGCTTTCGTTCTTTTTTATACTGGCCAAAAGGGAGTTTTGGGTCTCTTTTTCGGCCATCAGGGCCTGACGCTCCTTTCTATTCGCTGCCAATAGGGCTTCTTTGGTCTTGCGCTGCTCGGCCAACTCTTGGTTCTTTTTGGTCAACACCTCTGTCTTAACCACGATCTGCTCCCCTTGTTCTTTACGATAGCTGGCGTATTGTTTTAAATACTGCAGCCGTTTATAGGCCTGTAAAAAGTTCTCGGCAGACAATAGGAACATGACCCGGTTTTGCTGGGAACGGTTTTGGTAGGACTTTTGGATCATGGCGGCATAATCTTCCCGCAAGAGCTTTAAATCGTTTTTAAGCTTGCCTACTTGGCGCACATTGGCATGGATCTGACGGTTGAGTAGATTGCTTTCCCTATTGGTCAATCGAATAAGTTGTTGTCTCTTATTGATCCGGGTATCTAAAGCCTCCATTTGGTCGAGTACCGAACCTTTTTCTTTGCGCTCGGCCGAAAGCAAACGGTTCATTTCGGCAATCTCTTTCTGTAAGCGCTTGCGCTGGGCCTCCAGTTCCTTTTGTTCTTGGGTTTGGGCCAAGGTCAGAAAAGACGCCATTAAAGCACAAAAGAGTAAAAAAAGGTATTTTGGTTTGGCCCTCATTTATTTCAGCACGATTTCTTTGTAACCTTCCGGGACCCGGTACGGAAAACGCATATTGGCATTGAGTTCCATATTTCGGAACTCAAGGTCAATGGTACTACTGTCCTTGTCCGTCATGGCCTCAATATGCACTTTATTGGGCAGGGCCTGCCCCGCTACTTCCTGGTAATCGGTATAGGCGATATGCAGCTTCCGGTTTTTGGCCGGTTGGATCAATTGCTGGTCGTCTACCCTTAGGTTACGGGGTTCGAGGCGCAACACGGATTTGAAGAATAGATCGGCTGCCTTGGGTTTTAATTCATAGGCATCGGCCAAGGTCTGCATACGGTATTTCCGTTCACGTAAATCTTCCAAAGCCTGTCCCAGCAATAGATTTTGCACTTTGTCAAAATCGAGCTCTACCCCTAATATTTCCGATAGGTATGAAAAATCACCTTCAAAAAACTCGCCCTCCAGTTTGTTATAGAAAGAAACCTTTTCGGGCGTAATCTTGGCTTTTACGATACCGAGGGTGGCCGAAATCCAGATGACCGAATCCTTTTGCATACGAAGGCTTACATTAAAACCTTGGGAATCGTCGCCATTGGTATGATCGATCTTTACCCTTCCGCTTAGTGTATTAAAGCGTAATTGATTGTCGTAATGTCCCTTGATCACCCCTTTTACCGAAGCTTTTGGGTCTACTTCGGCCCCCGCCAATACCTTTTTTGATGAACAGGCCGTCAGCAGGGTAAAACATAACAGCAGACCGAATAGGTTTATGGACTTCAACTTCGTCATTGGATTATCTTGCTAAAATAGGTATTTGCCTTGTTTTGATCGCCAAGAGCGGTATAGGCATCCCCAAGGGTTTTGTACAATTTGTTTGCCAAAGGGCCTTCTTCCAATAAAAAATCGAGGCCATCCTTTAAATAGCTTACGGCTTCTTTGGGCTTACCTGTTTGTAAAAGCGCTTGGCCTTGGGCATAATAGAGATAAGGCTGGGCCGGGAAAAGCTCCAAGGCCTCGCCCGACACTTGGGCCGCTTCCTTGAATTTTCCTTGCGCCAATAGGTTTTCCAATTGGGTGGTATAGGCCTGCATGGGATTCTCCTTTTTGGGAGTAGCCTGCACCTCAGGGGCCGTGGCTATGCCCTGGCTTGGTTTGGGTGGTGCCATTTGATCCAACTTGGCCGTATAGTCCGATTTAAAATCGCTTTGGGGTAGTTCTTGAAGCCATTTACGGGCCAAGGCCCATTGCCCGTGGGTATAGAACACCTTCACTAGGTTTTTCCCTACCTCTGGATGGGAACGGAGTTCGGCGGGCGCCATGGTTTCAAAAGGTTTTCCCTGTACCGCGAGTACCTTAATGTATACCTCCAAAAACCAAGGGTTGGCCGGCTCAAGTAACAACACATCCAATGAGGTGGTTTCGGCATTCGGATAATCCTTGAGTTGCAGATACACTTTAGAGAGTTCGTGCATTACCGCCCGGTTTTCGGGTTTAATGGACTGGGCCACCAATAAAGCATCGCGGGCACGGTCGTAATTTTCAATGCCTTTTTGGGTGAGGGCCTCGAAAAAACTTTCTTGAAAATCATCGGAATACTCCTCTAAGAACAATTCAGCACTTCCTTCTTCTTGGGCATAGGTAAACCCAATAAAAAGCAATCCGAGCAGCAATGTCTTGAAAATTCGTTCCATACGTCCACTGGGCACGTAATGCGCCACTTCAATTCGAATTTACGGGTTTGTAGGGAACTAGGACACCTAATTGATGAAATTTTATGATTAGGCTCAGCCCAATAGACCTGTCAGGTTTCTAAAACCTGACAGGTCTAGGTCTCCGCTTATTTTGTTCCGGTACTGCCAAAGCCCCCGGCGCCCCGTTCGGTCTCCGAAAGGGTTTCGACTTCAATCCACTCGGCCCGTTCGTGTTTGGCGATAACCATTTGGGCGATACGTTCGCCATTTTCCACCGTAAAGGGTTCGTTGGATAGGTTGACCAAAATCACCCCAATCTCGCCCCTATAATCGGCATCGATGGTTCCGGGTGCATTGAGCACACTAATGCCTTTTTTGGCCGCCAGACCACTCCTAGGACGTACCTGGGCCTCATAACCGATAGGCAGTTCAATAAAGAGTCCGGTTTTGATTACGGCCCGCTCCAAAGGCGCCAAGGTTATGGGTTCGCCCAATTGAGCCCTTAGGTCCATGCCGGCCGAGGCTTCGGTCTCATAATGGGGTAAGGCATGTTCGGAACGGTTGATGATCTTTATGGTCATGTTTTCTGCAATATTTTACGAATGTTCTGATGTTCGAGTTTATAAGTAAGGGCCAAAAAGGCCAGTAAAAGCGGAATACCCAGCCATACGTTTCGGTTAAAGCCATAGAAAGCGATGACGGACAATAGTACAGAAACGGACATATAGAACACGATCTTGCGATTGTTGTATGGCACCGGATAATAACGTTTTCCGATAAAGTAGGACAACAAGGCCATACTACCATAGGCGGCCAAAGTAGCCCAGGCCGAGGCCATAAATCCATATTTGGGTATAAAAACAAAGTTGATGACCAGGGTCAATGCCGCGCCCACCAATGAAATATAGGCGCCCCAACGGGTGCGGTCGGTAACCTTGTACCAAACCGATAGGTTGTGGTAAATGCCCAAACAAAAGGCGGCCAACAATAAAATCGGTACCACGTCCATGGCCTCAAAATAATCCTCGTTCCGCATTAAAATATGTTTGAGCCAATCGGAAAAAACCACCGTGGCCAATAAAATTATCGAGCCAATGACCACAAAATAGTTGGTGACCATGGCATAGGCTTTTTGCGGGTTTTTGTTATTGGCATGGCTAAAGAAAAAGGGTTCGATACCCAGGCGGAATGCCGTAGCGAAAAGCGTCATAAACACACTCATCTTATAACAAGCGCCATAAATACCTACTTGATCTTCGGCTATATCATCCGGAAGTAATTGCATTAATAAGATTTTATCGAAAACCTCATTCACGGTAAAGGCCAGACCGGCCACAAGTACGGGAAAAGCGTACTTCATCATCCGTTCGAAAAGCTCTAGATCGAAATAGTAGTGCGAGCGCAGGTAAATACCTCCCACCAAGGCCAGGGTAACCAAACTAGCGATCAAATTTGAAATGAATACGTAGTGTATTTCAAAATCCGGTTTATAAAGTCCTCCCAAAAAGCTATCGGCCATTTTGGGCAGTAGGATCAAAAAGAAAAGGTTTAATCCCAGATTAATGAGCACATTGGTGATCTTTACCCAAGCATAGCGTCCGGGTCGTCCTTTAGCCCTAAGATAAGCAAAGGGGATTACAGCCAGGGCATCGAGCACCAAAATGAAAATAAAGTAACTCAAATACTCTAACGGAATATTTATCCAGTAGGTCAGCGACGGTTTTATGCTTAGGCCCAGCACCAAAAAGAACATGGAACTGGTGAGCATACTGAGCAAGCTGGTGGCTATGACCTTGGGCTTGTTGGGCTCTTGGTTGAAAAAACGGAAAAAAGCCGTTTCCATACCATAGGAAAGGAGTACGTTAAAAATCGCGAAATAGGAAAAATAGTAAGTGACCTTTCCATAGTCGCCCGTTTCCATAACCTCTGTATACAAAGGGGTAAGGATAAACGAGAACATACGGGGCAGTACCGTAGCCAGTCCGTATATGGCCGTTTGATGGAAAAGTTTTTTAATCGCGCTCAAATCGGGAGGGAAATGCTAGGGGTAAAAGTAAGGATATTAGAATAAAGACCGTTATGCTGGAGGAAGAAAGCTCAAGGACCGCTGCGCTAAAGGAAGAAAGACCGGCTTCCTTTGCCATTATCATTTTAGTTCATGACAAAAAAAGAGATGTCATATTGAGCACCGTATCAGCTAGACAGACAGGTAGTCGAAATGCTAAAAATCATTTTTCCATTTGTCTTCGACTGCGCTCAGACTGACATTTAGGATAGAAATTAATTTTGTTATGTATTGAACAATAGCATTCAACTTTCGAACCACACGATGTAAAACAAAAAACCCCACCGAAATCGGCAGGGTTCTTATGATATATATGTAGTAAACGGGGAAGACTACATCTGTGCCCTTAGTTAGCCAAGGCTTCGGCACCACCAACAATCTCAAGGATCTCGTTGGTAATGGCAGCCTGACGGGCTTTGTTATAGGTCAATGTCAATTCGTCCCTTAGGGCACCGGCATTATCGGTTGCCTTGTGCATGGCCGTCATACGGGCGCCATGCTCTGAGGCAAAAGAATCGCGGATTCCTTTGAACAATTGCGTTTTCAACGATTTTGGGATCAATTCCATGACGATCTCGGCCTTACCTGGCTCAAAGATATAATCGGCTGAGCTGTTCTCGGCACCTTCTACTGGCAGGATTGGCAAGAACTGTTCGGTCATTACAATCTGCGTAGCGGCATTCTTGAACTTGTTGTACACCAATTCAATCTTGTCGTACTCGCCTTCGGCAAAGCGGTCCATAAGCTCTTGGGCAATGGCGGCCACATTCTCGAAGGTTAAGTCGTCGTATACCCCTGAGTGGTTGGCGATAACATTACCACCTTTAGCCAAAATATCGTCACCTTTCTTACCAATGGCCATAATATCTACCTGCTTTCCGGCATAGACCTCATTGCTCAATTGGTTTACCTTTTTGATGATATTCGAGTTAAAGGCACCACAAAGCCCCCTATTGGAGGTTATGGCCACAACCAATACCTTGTTTACCTCACGATCTTCGGAAAAGGCGCTTCCGGCCCCTTCTTCCAATGCCCCACTAAGGTTCTGTAACAACTCGGTCAATTTATCGGCATAGGGTCGCATGGCGGTAATCGCATCTTGGGCCTTTTTCAATTTGGCCGCCGATACCATCTTCATGGCAGAGGTAATCTGCATGGTCGATTTTACCGAGCTGATCCTATTCCGTATTTCCTTTAAATTAGCCATGTATCGTTAATTATGAATTCTGAATCCAGAATTCTGAATTCAAAATGCTTAAGCGTATTTAGCAGCCAAATCTTTACAAACCGAGGTTAAGGTATCGGTTACCTCGTCGGTCAGTTTACCTGATTTGATGGTATCTAAAATATTGCGGTGCTTGGCGTTCATAAACTCGATGAACTCACCTTCGAACTCTTTTACTTTCTCAACAGGAACATTCCTAAGCAAGTTCTTGGAACCAGCATAGATAATGGCCACCTGATCTTCTACCGTATACGGGTCGTTCTGGGCCTGCTTAAGAATCTCTACGTTTCTACGCCCTTTTTCAATTACATTCAGGGTTGCAGCATCCAAATCGGAACCAAACTTGGCAAAGGCTTCCAATTCACGGAACTGAGCCTGATCCAGTTTCAAGGTACCGGCTACCTTTTTCATAGACTTGATCTGGGCCGAACCTCCTACACGAGATACGGAGATACCTACGTTAATCGCCGGACGCACCCCTTGGTTGAACAAATCTTGCTCCAAGAAAATCTGACCATCGGTAATCGAAATCACATTGGTAGGGATATAGGCTGATACGTCACCCGCTTGGGTTTCGATAATAGGTAGGGCAGTTAATGAACCACCACCTTTTACCTTATCTTTCAAAGACTCCGGAAGGTCGTTCATATCCTTGGCAATGGTATCATCGGCAATAACCTTGGCGGCACGCTCCAACAAACGCGAGTGTAGGTAGAAAACATCACCAGGGTAGGCCTCACGTCCTGGAGGACGACGAAGCAACAAAGACACCTCACGGTAGGCTACCGCTTGCTTGGACAAATCATCGTAAATGATCAAAGCAGGACGACCGGTATCACGGAAGTACTCTCCGATAGCGGCACCGGCCATTGGGGCGTATACCTGCATTGGTGCAGGATCCGAAGCGTTAGCGGCTACGATTGTCGTATAGGCCAAAGCCCCTTTATCTTCCAAAGTCTTGGCAATAGCGGCCACGGTAGAAGCTTTCTGACCAATGGCTACATAGATACAGTATACAGGCTCGCCTGCATCGTAAAATTCTTTTTGGTTGATGATGGTATCGATACAAACCGTAGTCTTACCGGTCTGCTTATCACCGATTACCAACTCACGCTGACCCCTTCCGATCGGAATCATGGCATCTACCGCCTTAACCCCGGTTTGAAGTGGCTCGTTTACCGGCTGACGGAAGATTACACCTGGGGCCTTACGCTCCAAGGGCATTTCGTAAGTCTCACCGGAAATAGCACCTTTACCGTCAATAGGCTCTCCTAGGGTGTTCAATACACGACCAACAACACCTTCACCTACCTTGATCGAGGCAATGGTCTGGGTGCGCTTTACGGTATCGCCCTCTTTAACTTCTTTAGATGGACCCAAAAGTACCACACCTACGTTGTCTTCCTCGAGGTTAAGTACCATACCTTGCATTCCACTACCGAACTCTACCAACTCCCCGTACTGAACGTTGGAAAGACCGTACACACGGGCAACACCATCACCCACCTGCAATACGGTACCTACTTCGTTCAAGGATGCAGAGGCCTCAAATCCTGATAATTGCTCTTTTAAGATTGCTGATACTTCAGCGGCTTTTACTCCTGCCATTTTACTTTGTATAAAATGCAAGGCCCCCCGGCCTTGACGGTTGTTTTAATTATATGCTGTTTACAAAACTTCTTTTAACCTCGCTAAGCTTGTTCGCGATACTGGCATCGTACTGTGTATCGCCAACCCTAAGGATAAACCCACCCAATACGGCCGGATCTACCACGCTTTTGAGGCTTACTTTCTTTCCGGTCAATTCGGCTACCTTGGCCAATACCTGCTTTTCCATATCGGCAGTAAGCGGTACGGCAGTGGTAACGGTAGCGGCCTCTTCGCCACGAAGGGCCTCGCTCAAGGCGATGAATTTCTGGGCCACCTGGCCCAAAAGCCCTACCCGTTTATTGTTGACCAATAGTTTGATCAAATCCAAAGTACCTTGTTGCGACCCTTTGAAAACGGATTCCAACACCTGTTGTTTGGCACTACCGTTTATTACGGGATCGGCCAATACTTCCTGTAGTTCGGTACTATCGTTCAATGTGTCCAACACGGTACGCATATCGGCCTCCAAGGCTTCGGTAGATTTTTTCTCTACAGAAAGCTCCAACAGGGCTTTGGCGTAACGTATGGCTGCTCTAGATTCGCTCATTCGTCTTAATTATAAGGTAACGTCAGACAACATATCGGCAACCAATTTCTCTTGCTTGGCACCGTCTTTCAATTCTTCCTTCAACACTTTCTCGGCAATGTCCAATGAAAGGCTGGCCACTTGGTTTTTGATATCGGCAACCGCGGCTTTCTTTTCACTTTCAATGGTAGCCTGGGCCTGCTGGATCATTTTATCGCCTTCTAGCTGTGCGGCTTCCTTGGCATCGGCAACGATCTTGTCTTTAATCTCACGGGCCTCTTTTAACATGGCATCACGCTCTTCGCGGGCCTCTTTAAGCAAACGTTCGCTATCGGCACTGATGTTCTGCATTTCCTTTTTGGCCTCTTCAGCGGCGTCCATAGCCTTACGGATACCCTCTTCGCGCTCGTTTACGGCATCTAAAATCGGTTTCCATGCGAATTTCTTCAGCAATACCACCAATAAGATGAAGATGGTCAACATCCAAAAAAATAGGCCAAAAGAAAATTCATTCATTAATTTCTCCATGTCGAAACTATATCTTGATTCTAATAATTCAATGTAATAAAGTGCAGTTGCAACCAACCGTTACAACTGCACTCGTTTAGCCTTAGGCTGCGAATAGGGCAGCAAAACCGATACCTTCGATAAGGGCCGCAGCAATAAGCATAGCGGTTTGAATCTTACCTGAAGCTTCTGGCTGACGGGCGATGGCTTCCATAGCCTGTCCACCAATTCTACCAATACCAAGGCCAGCTCCGATTACGATCAAACCTGCACCTACGATTTCTGGAATTTGCATAATGTATCTAATTAATTATTAAACATTCAATATTAATGGTGACCTTCTTCTACCGCGGCACCAAAATACAATGCCGACAACATGGTGAAAATATAGGCCTGAAGGGCGGCAACCAACAATTCCAACAACGACAAGGCAAAGGCCAAGGCGAAGGAAAGCGGACTACCGATCCAGTTTTTAAAGATGAACATCAATCCAATGATACTCATCAATACGATATGCCCTGCCGTAATGTTCGCATACAAACGAATCATTAATGAGAAAGGCTTGATAATGGTACCCAACAATTCGATGGGTGCCAATATTATTTTCATTGGGGTAGGTACACCTGGCATCCAGAAGATATGCCCCCAGTAGTTTTTGTTTCCTGAAAAAGTGGTAATGAAATAGGTAATCAGGGCCAAAGCCAAGGTCACGGCTATATTGTTGGTTACGTTAACCCCAAGCGGTGTAAGCCCGAATAGGTTTACGATCCACACAAAGAAAAATACGGTCAACAAATACCCCATAAACCTACGGTAGTGCTTCTCTCCGATATTCGGTCTTGCGATATCGTCGCGGATGTATAGGATAATAGGCTCCAACAAACGTCCAAAGCCGGTGGGCATGGCGCTGTTTTTATAATTCTTGGCCATACGGCTAAAAATCAAGAACATGATGATACTCACCAAAAGTATAAAGAACACGTTTTTGGTGAAAGAGAAATCCAACGGCTTTTCGTTGGTCGGGTGATGGTCGGCATCGTAGTTGATGGTACCGTTGGCATCGGTCTTGTAAATCTTATTGTGATACAAAGCGTAGTGGTTGCCCCCTACCTCAGCCACGGTCTCACCGTGATGGAACTTAGATGAAGAAAACACCTTTAGACCACCATCCCAAAGAATGACAGGCAACGGAAAACCAACATATTTATGCTCGCCGGCATCATTGGTGTAAGAATACAAAGAGAAGTCGTAAGAGTCCAACAAGTGGTGAGCGATATACTCCTTGATCTCGGTTTTTAAGTCCTTCTCCCCGGCTTCTTCCCCATGTTGTTTTTCTTTGGCAAAGGCATTGACGGTCAAAAGCAAGGCCATCGCCACAACTATCTTGGAAATAAAAGAATTTCGCATATCGTTCCCTAAAATAAATTTTCGGTCTCTAAAAATCGGTGCAAATGTAGTCCATTTTACGAAAAGGTAAAAGGCATTACCCCTTTATTTTTCCGACACTTAGATCTCATCGGGTTTTGGGGCATCGGTATCCATGGATTGCAGCATTTTAGCGGTGAAAAGGGTTCCGACGGATAAACAAATGACATAGGGCGCGAAAAAACTTAGGAATTCGGCCCGTACCATGTCGCCATCGGCCTGGTAACCGGGATAAAAAATGAAGAAGAAAAGCGCGAATTTTAATAGACTGCCCGCCATATACAGAAACCCAAGTTGATGTTTTAACCGCTTTCGAAACGCGTATAAAAGGATATAGATTCCCAAGGCCATAATACCATTAAAAAGGTAGGTACCCCGGATCTGATGCGCCCATAGATCCGAATCCTGTAGCCATCTCACGCCTAAATGGATTGCGAAGCCCAACCCTAATACCAAGGGTAAGACCCAAATGAAACGTAGCGTGATTTTTTGTTGGGGATGCGCCATGGAAATAAACAAGCCTTTTTAGAGCGCACAAAATTAAGGGATTTCAATGCAATGGCATCGTTATGATCCCAAGTATCGAAAATGTTTGGAGTTCCCCTCTCCCCGAGGGAGAGGGGCTAGGGGTGAGGGCCTTTTCGCCCAAGGTAAATTGGCACGACCTACTTCTGCAACCGCTTCAACGAAGCCAACACCCTATAAATAGCTATGGCCACACCGAGTAGTGTGGCCATAGCCGTAAATATCCGTTTTTCATTTCCGTAGTGATCGTCTAACCATTTGCCCCCTTTGGCGGCCAAAAATATGGTAATGCCCATCTCTAACCCTATACCAGATAGGGCCACGGCTTTTTTATAAGGATTGTTCTTCTTAGGAGGCTTTTGCATTGGTGGTCGCGGTATGGGTCTTGATAGCCGCCCCACCTTTCATGGAACAGCTAGCGTTAAAGGTAGCTCCAGGCTCTACGGCCAATTTAGCTACGGAAACCGTTCCGTCGATTACCGCTGAAGCTTTTAAAGACAACAGATCGCTTACCATAAGCTCTCCATTGAACTTGCCCTCAATATCGGCATTAACACATTCTACCTTACCTTGGATCTTGCCTTCGCGACCGATTACCACTCGGCCTGAGGTTTTGATATTCCCCTCCAATTGGCCATCGATCCTAAAATCGGCCTGGGAAATGATATCCCCTTTGATCTGGGTGTTCTTCTCGATTCGGTTTGGCTGTCCGCCGCCCATTTCAGTCACGGGACGACCTCCTTTTTTATTGTTGTCTGAAAACATAGCAATTTATGGTTTTGGGGTTAACAGTCCTTTTCTATAATCTTCTAAATTCTTATGGATCTGGACAATAGCATAATTACCCGATAAAATTACAAAATTTCGATCCTTTATACGGTAGTCCTTATTATTTTTTATGAGTTCGGCATAACCCAAGGCCCTATCTTGACTACTAAAGCCATGTACCACTACAAATTGGGTAGTTAGATCATACAGGTCTTGGGAAACCGTATTGCGGTATTTCAAGTCTTTTATCGATTGCTCTAACCGCTCTTTTAACTTGGCGATTTTTTCGGTATCAGCTGCCGCCAAGGGGAATACCACTTTCCAATTACCGGTTCCGGTTTTTGAAAATTCCCTTTTGGCCAAATTGCTGAGTTTATTGTCCAGTATATCCTGGGCTTTCTTCCCTTCTTCGTTATTCGGATAGGTTAGGGCCACATAATTCAAACTCTCACGGTAGGCTTGAAAACCATTTAAACGCCCATTGGCATTGGCTTTGAGCATTTCCAATTTAGGTACAATGGCATCGCCGGTAAATCGACTGATAGCCTCTTCGGTACCCACCATAACCTGTAAGTATTCTTGGGCCTGGTATTTTCTGTACAACCCATTGTAGGTCGCATCGGGTCCGTTCGAATCGCCCTCCAATACCAATTCCGGGTTTTGAATGATCAATGCATAGCGGGAAGTCGGGTGGTTCTGCACGATATCTTGCCGCATTTGGTCGGCCAGCGGACTGCCTTCCTCTTGGTAGATTTTATAGAGGTTGTATTTAGAAGGAAGTATCAAACGTTTTTCAGGGGCATTGGCCAAAACGGATTCCAATTTACCAGCAGCCAATACATTCTCCTTGAATTTTTCCTTATAGATTAAACCCAATTGATAATTCGCAAAATTCTTTTCGGCTTTTAAACTATCGATAACCTTGGGGTCGTTAGGAATCTGCTCTAAATAATAATCCAATTCGTATTTACGCCCCGCTACTGCCATGGCCGCGGCTGCACCCGTGGTATCTATTTGCTGGGCAATGGCGATATCTTCTTGCTGGATGATACTCTTGTTGGCCCAACGCCAGTTGTCTTCCAACTTCCTATTGCCCCAATAGTTTTGGAACTTGGTTTTCCCATAGCCCAAACTGGTTACGTTATAGAAATAGAACTTACCTTGGTTTTCTTGTCCGCCCGGAGATTCCATAAAAGTGGCGAACCCCTGCTCCATCTTAGCTTCCTCTTCTTGGGCTTTGGCCTCTTCTTCGGCGATCATGGCATCGATATGCTCTTGGTAATAGGCGCGGCGGGCTATATCCTTCATCCCATAGACCTTAACGATACTATCGGTACGGCTGACCACCTCTTCATAGGCGATCACATCTTCGAGATTGTCCAATTTTTTACGGATCCGACGGGCTTTTAGGGTATGCTCCTGTAAATTGGTGAGGGTACTGTCGTAATAGGCCCCGGCATCTTTATAGGCATAGCGATCAAAATAATAGTCGGCCAGATCTTCGTAGTTGAGGGCATTCAATTTATCATCGCCCTGGGTGGCCCGTAACGATTTGTCGTAATAATCCAAAGCCACGGCATCTTCGCCATTGTTCATATGGTAACGGGCAAAACCGCGGTATACCTTATCGAGATACGGACGGTTTTCCCTATTCTCGGCCAGTTTGGTGAAATGTTCTAAAATGGCCTCTCGGTTTTGATCGGTTATCTCGGTATTTCTCAAAATGGCCACCTCGGCATTGATCATATAGACCCGGGGCGATTTTCTTTTGAGTTCAATGATCTTGTTATAAGCATAGTTGGCACTGTCTTTATGGCCCATACGATCGAACAATTGGCCAATGATGTAGTAGTACCTACCTTTTTCGGCCTTGCTTTTGGTATAGGTCGAAGCGATCTTAAGCTGATGGATCGCCGTATCGAGTACTTTTTGGTTGATGTAGGCCTGAGCCATTACCGCCCGTGCATCGGCATATTCTTGATCGGTAAGCTCGTCGTATTTAAAGAGTTTTTTCAGGTTTTCAATGGCCAGCTCCACATTTTCGAGCCTTAAATTGGTCTTCTCCCGCCATATACGGGCCTCGGTAAGCTTATCGGAATAGGTGTGTTTTCTAAGGATGTAGTTGAAGGCCTCTAGGGCGGGAATAAAACGCTGGTCAAAGTAACGGGCCTTGCCCAATAGCAAAAAGGCTTCATCGGTCTGCGGATTGCGCTCCCGATCTTTGATTTCCATGCCATGTTTTTGCACGGCCTTGGTCGCCTTTTCTTCAGCAATGGCAAATTTAGGGTGATTGTCTTCAGAATCGAGCTTCACTTCATCTCGTACCGCCATACGTTCTACCGGAAGTATTTCCCAATAATCGTCTACATAGGAAGCATTAAGTTCTTCCCGCCCTTCCTCAAAGGCGATATTACCATTGTACAACACATTGTACTTGGTATTTAGGGCATGCCAATTGCGGTTCATAAAGGCATCCTTGGTGGTAGAACAGGCCGAAATGACCAGCACCAACGCCAAAAGACCCCAACTGTAGCGACGATACGACTTCAAACTTATCTCTATTGTTTGGTATTCTTAACTAAAAAATGACCGCTTTAGTATATAGAAAGGCCTAATTTAAGGGTTTCATCCGCTCGCTTGCCCCACTTGACCATTTCAAGATCGCTTTTCTAGCGTTTTCCGTACATTTGGGTATAACCCTTTGTCCGATCTTCATGAGGTTTCTTGCACTTTCGTTCCTTTTCCTTTTTACCCTGCAAACGACTTTTGCCCAAAAACATTATGGCATCGATTTTTCGGCTGCCGGAGGCCCGCAATGCCATGCCTTTACCCAGGCTTTTCACAATAAGGCCAAGGAGGTCAATTTCTCCATTGCCCGCGAAGGTAATGCCCTGTTTTTCGAAACCAACGACAAAAACTGGTTCAGCCAATTGTTCCAAGGGAAAAACGACGGAATCGCCCTGGACCTTGTGCCCCGGGATCGTTATGCCTGCAACTATCAGGCCCCTCCGGCCCAGATCAAAGGCCTGCTTTTGGCCCCTGTGTATAGCAAAGCCCTAAAGCAAGGGTTACGGCCGGCCAAAGAAAACCGGTATCGGGTCAAGGTGGGTACCATACCCCAAACCCTGGCGAACGACGATCTGGAGTTCAACATTCTTTTCCTGAACGATAAAAAACTGTGCCTCTATTATGTAATCTATAACCTGCCCTCTTACCCCTGGGATTTGTTGGATATGGGCATGTACCTGGACAGCCTTACCTATAGCGACCGAAAAATTCCGGGTGCCTCGGACAGCGGTACGGTCTATAAATTCAAGAGCCTCACCTTTACCGTTCCCTTTGAAAAGAACAAGACCAACTATGCCCCGGCCGATATAAAACCGCTGTACGATTCGCTGCGACTGACCGATTTCAATATCAAAAGTATCGATATACATGCCTATGCCTCGGTAGAAGGAAGTACCGCCCGTAATGCCGAATTGCAACAGGGCCGTGCCGAGAGCATTATAGCGGCATTGCAGAGTTTTCAAAAACCGACCATAGCTACCCAGATCGAAACCTCGGAAAACTGGGTAGAGTTCTTAAAGGATATTGAGGGTACCCCACATGCCCAAATGGGCCAACTGCCAAAGTCTGAGATCAAAAAACGTTTGGTTGGCCAGACTTCAGCGGCCCTGGAACCCCTCTTAAAAAACCATAGAAAGGCCATTATTCGTCTAGAACTCGATAAAAAAGATCCCTATAAAAATGAGCGTCCCGAACAATTGGTGCAGTTGTTCAATGGGGCCGTAAAAAAGGAAGATCTCGCAGAGGCCCTGGCCATTCAGAACTCCTTGTTCGAAAAAATGCGGCAAAATATGGCCAATCCCGAATTGTTGCGACAACTGGAAGTGCCGGAACAATCGAAATTCTTACCGCTTTTACTTAAAAATGCGGTCTATAGATCTATGCTCGATGAGAAATACATCTTGATTTCTAGGAACCAGTTACGCCGACTAAAGCAATTAGATCCCAACAATGCCAAACTCGACTATAATATCGCGGCCCTGAACCTTAAAATATGGCGTTACAATGCCGAACCCGTAGATGCCCGTAAATTGAAGCAGTCCATCGAAGGTCTGGCGCAAAAAGGTATCGAACGCCCCCTGATTCAACGTATGCTGGTCAACTACCATATCATTAAGGCCGAGCAGCATATGCGGAAGCGTGAGTACGATCAAAAAGACCGCTCGGTGGCCTTTATCAATGCTACCTATAACGACTTCCCCAAATCGGATTTCGATTATTTAAGTCTGGCCCAGTTCCTGACCTATTATGCCAATAACGAAGATGCCGTGGCCCTGTTGAACGACAAGGCACAACAGCTCGATGTGAACAGCGAGCTGCTTTTCTATTACATAAATTTAACCCTGATCGACCAGCAGTTGACCGCTACCGAAGACTACCGCCGGATAATGCTGAACGCCCACGATCTGGACCCCCAACGTTTTTGTAACCTTTTTGCCTCCCCGGCCCAGGGCGGGGTAACCTTCCAACTGCTCGAAGACCCTTTTTTAAAGCAGTATTATTGCGAGAATTGTGGTAATTAACAGGTACGTTCGGGAAGTAGGCAAATTGATAAAATGCCTATATTAGAGTTCCTAAACCAACGTTATGAAAACCAACACAATCCTACAGCTATTTTTCTGTCTTTTCTTTTTTCAAATTGGAATTGGCCAAGAAATCGAAGGTATAGTCCTAGACGAATCCAATCTACCTCTTCCAGGTGCAAATGTTTTGGAAAAGGGAACCTCCAATGGCACCCAAACCGATTTTGATGGTCGATTTAAGATTACGCTTCAATCCAATAAAAAGGCACTAATTATCTCATATATAGGCTATATAACCCAAAAAATAAACCTTAAAAAGCAAAGTTCTCCTATTAAAGTGATTATGCAGCCAGACCATAGCTCCTTAGAAGAAGTGGTCGTTACCGGAATGGGAATAAAACGTGTACGAAAATCCATAGGGTATGCCGTATCCACGGTACCAGCAGAATCCTTTTTCTCGAATGAAGGTTATGCAGAAATTGAGGAAAATGGATTTCTCAAAGCAAACAAAAAACCACTTTCTACCTTTTCCGTTGATGTAGATGCAGCTTCCTATAGTAATATGAGAAGGTTCTTAAACGAAGGCCAACTTCCGCCAAAAAATGCGGTTCGAATTGAAGAGATGATTAATTACTTCAATTATGATTATCCTAACCCAAATAGTGAACTCCCATTTTCGGTAACCACTGAATTAGCCACTTGTCCTTGGAACGACAAAAACCTACTATTACATGTTGGATTGCAAGGCAAAAAATTGGCCCTGGACAAACTTCCCCCTTCCAATATTGTTTTCCTATTGGATGTATCTGGATCTATGAAAAGTTACAATAAACTACCCCTAGTCAAAAAATCACTGACCCTTTTATTGGATAGTCTCGGGCCAAAAGATAAAGTCGCCATTGTAGTTTATGCTGGTAGTTCTGGCTTGATTCTACCTTCTACTACTTGTGATGATAAAGAAAAAATCCTATCGGTCCTTGACAATCTATCCGCTGGAGGGTCTACCGCTGGCGGTCAAGGCCTAAAATTAGCCTACAAAATTGCAGAAGAAAATTTCATTGAAAAAGGAAATAATAGGATCATAATGGCCACTGATGGGGATTTCAATGTTGGCCTAAGTAGTAATTCAGAAATGGAGACCTTGATTACCAAGCAAAGGGATAAAGGAATCTTCATTTCGGTATTAGGATTTGGTATGGGCAACTACCAAGATGATAAAATGGAGATTATCGCAGATAAAGGCAACGGTAACTACGCCTATATCGATAACCTATTGGAGGCAAAAAAAGTCTTGGTCAGTGAATTCGGCGGAACTTTCCATACCATTGCCAAAGACGTAAAGTTCCAACTCGAATTCAACCCCTATTTGGTATCGGAATACAGACTAGTTGGATATGAAAATCGATTACTGGAAGATGAGGATTTTGACAATGACCAAAAAGATGCCGGCGATATTGGTTCAGGACATTCCGTAACCGCATTATACGAAATCATCCCTAACAAAAAAAAGGTCAAAAAATCTAAAAATCTGAAATACCAGGAATCGGTTTTGACTGCCGAAGCCTTGACTGGAAATGATATAGTATGGCTTAAGTTAAGGTACAAATCGCCAAAGAAAAATCGAAGTGAATTTATAGAACTAAGTGTCGAAAATTCAAGAATTGAATTAAAAAATACCAGCGAAAACTTTCGGTTTTCTGCAGCCGTTGCCCAATTTGGAATGTTACTTAGGAATTCAAAATACCTTGGAAAAACTACTTGGCAATCTACTATCTCCCTAGCAAAACAATCCAAAGGGATAGACAAGAATGGTTATCGGAGCGAAATGATCCGACTTGTAGAATCTGCCGAATTGATAGAGAAAACCAGCAAATCGAAAAGCAGGTAATCCTACCACCCCAAGCATATGTACCACATTAAAACGAGAACATTAATCTTGTTGTTTTATTTCCTTGGGCTTACTACGGTTTTTACACAACCAAAAGCCATAGAGATCGAATACAAACGAAACGATGATAATTCGGTCGATTTCACCTATATCAAACATAAGCCAGGAAGTTTTCAAGTCGTTATGACCTTTAGCCAACTCAGTAATTGTAGGCAGGGTAAATATAGTGCCATCATTAAGGCTAAAACGGGCCGCTTGTTGCGCCTAAAACCCATAGACCCGGAACAACCCATCAATTTCGCTTATAGCACCCGAACGGGTCGGGGAACCCCCAATCCGAAAATTGACCCTGAACTGAAGTACCTCTTGCCTTTTGCCACAGGTAAAACGGTTTCGGTAGATGAAAGTACCCAGCTCAGGGCCCAGTATTTTAAAGCCAAAGCCAATGCGAGCTGGAAAGCCTTTCATTTTAACCTTCCTGAAGCCGAAACCGTATATGCCATACGAAAAGGCATTGTGGTAGAAATAAAAGATGGCCAAAAACATGAGGTATCGAACAACATTTCCTATACCAGTAAATTAAACGAAGTACTTATAGAACATAAAGATGGCACTTATGGAAGGTATTCGGGCTTTGCCAGAGGATCTATAACGGTCAAACTAGGCCAAATGGTTTATCCCCGGACCCAACTAGGCAAATTGACCCAGTTTAATGAACGGGATTACCGACTGTATCTTATGGTGTACTACCTGACGCAAAATATTGAAGATTACAAAAAACAAAGCCTACAATCCGAGGACACCCATGGGTATGTAGATCCATGGTTCGTAACCGAGAAAGGGGTAGTTAAGCTTCAAGATGACCATCAATATACGGTTCAATTGAACGAGGAAGTCATTTTACAAGAGTTTAGCCGGAGAGAGAAAAAACGGTATAAGAAAGATCCCGTTAGTTTTCAATAATAAGGGAATCGTATAACCGTCTTGTTCCAAAATGGCAATACTATTATTTATTCCATTCAGAATTTTCGTACCTTTTTGCTGTTATTAAAATTCATTAAACAAAAAACCTATGAACACACAAGAAGTCGCCAACAAGCTGGTCGGGTATTGCCGAAACATGCAATTCGAAAACGCCATGAACGAATTGTATAGCCATGATATCGTAAGTATCGAACCCAAGGGATCACCAGCCGAAGAAGTTCGGGGCATTGAAGCGGTACGGCAAAAAGGGGAACAGTTCGAACAAATGGTTGAAGCCATGCATGGCGTGGAAGTCTCCGAACCCCTAGTGGCCGACAACTTCTTTAGCTGTACCATGAAAATGGATGTTACCTTTAAAGGCGCCCCAAGGAGTACCATGGAAGAAGTATGTATCTACCAAGTAGCCGACGGTAAGATCGTTAGCGAACAATTTTTCTTTACGCCTATGCCGCAGGGATAAACTGAATAATATAAGCAGATTAGGACCAAGGAATGGCACTGTCAGTTCCTTGGTTTTTTGATTTGTATACTACTCCACTAGAATCATAACCCCATCCTTACCCCCATGATGTGTGTTGCCCTGAAAAGAGGTTTGAACCTCGCCAACCAAAATCAATTTGCCCGTAGCATCTTGAATGGCATCAAAGCCAAAATCAAGCGCGTTGCCACCAAAGCTTTTTTGCCACAGTATTTTTCCTGCTTCGTTGGTTTTTAGCAACCAGAGGTCATTCTCCCCATGGTTTTCGGTTAAATCGCCATCGGTGCTTTTGGAGTTGCCCGCCAAAATAATCTCGCCCTGATTATTTACGAAAACACTGGCCCCGGCATCAAAACCGGATCCGCCCAAGGTTTTTTCCCAGAGCAATTCGCCTTGATCACTGACCTTGATCAACCAAAGATCGGATTCGCCCCGGTTTTTGGAAATATCGCTATCGGTACTAAAGGTATGTCCGGTGACCACATAGGCCCCATCGGGTGTCTTGGCAATATCTTGGGCAATTTCTATACCGCTGCCCCCAAACGACCTTTCCCAAACCATTTGACCCGTGGCCGAAATTTTGACCACCCAAAAATCGTAGCTACCTTGGGTATCGGAAACATCGAAATCGTCACTTTCGGAAAATCCGGCCATAACAATACCGCCATCGTCGGCCTGTACCACACTATGGGCCCGATCGTTGTTCGTGCCCCCGAAATAACGACGCCATTGTAAATTACCGAACTTATCGAGTTTGGTGGCCCAGAACTCCCCAACCCCGTGCCTTACCAGACCTGAGGTATTCTTTTTTCCAAAATTACCCTGGCCATTGGCCGCGGTTACATCTAAAAACCCAACAAATAGGAAGCCCTCGTCAGCCGTTTCTACCAAATCATAGGCATGATCGTGACCAGAAAACCCAAAACTATATTGCCAAGCAATAGCCCCGGAAGCATCGAGTTTCAATATCCAATTGTCATGAAAACCTTCATTATTGCTACCATCGCCATCGTCGCTCATGGCATAACCCACTAGGGCATACCCCCCATCTTGGGTCTGTACCAAACTTTGTCCGCGATCGTCTTTGCTGCCCCCGTAGGTCTTGACCCATTCCGTTTCGCCTTGGGCATCGATTTTCAATAACCAATAATCGTTTACGGCCGTATTTTTACCTTGCAAATCGCCATCGGTACTATTGCTATAGCCCAGGAGGGCGTAGCCGCCATCGTTTGTGGCAATGATTTCTTGAAAGGTATCGTCACCCGACCCTCCGAATTGTTTGGCCCATACCATTTCCCCTTTAAAAACTATGGGGTCGGCTAGGGCCCCGACATCATCATCGGATACACAAGAGACGCATAATAAAACAAGGCAAAACAAAAGAAAGTACCTCATGGCCAGGGCATTTTAGGTGGTTTAGCTGCGGAAGAATTCTTAATTCGATTCTCTTAATACGAATAATCCCGAGTTGATATCACTCACAATAATCTTGCCACTTTCAAAATACGGATAGACACTCCACACCCCTTTGAACTCAGGGGCATCGTGATTTGGATAGGTGTCGAAATGGGCTCTTTCGGTCAATTGCCCATTGGAAATATCCATGATACGGATTCCGGCCGTATAGTTAGCCAAATAAAACGCATTGCCCTTTACATAACCATTATGATCAATGGCCGAGGTTTTACCCAAATAGGTGTTATCTAAAACCGGTTTGTCCAAATCGCTAAAATCGAACACCAAAGTTCGGGACGATAGGCCAAAATTAACCTCATCCAGCTCATCGCCTAAAATAAAGTAGCGCTGGTCTTCGGTAAACCAGCCCTGATGGGTATAGGCGATATTATCGTATTGTATACTTGCGATCTGCTCAGGATTCGATTTATCGGTCACATCGACCAAAACCACCCTATTTTCATTGGCACCGATAAAGATTTCCTTGCCCTGATAATCGGTATCCGGCCCTTGATAGCTTACCACTTGGGCATCGTGGGTATAGGCACTGCCCCCATAGCCTCCGGCGGCAGTCGGATTTTTAGGGTCGTTCACATCTATAAAATGAACCCCGCCCTTATATTGATCTTGACGATCGGTACCCACCACATAGGCATAACCCGTGGCCTCATTTATCATAAGGTTATGGGCATTTCCGAAGCCAGCGAAAGTTGCATCGGCAGTAAGGGTCTCGGGGGCGTTGTTTATCGCGGCCAGCCGGCCAAGATCAAATACCTGCAAACCGTGTCCGGCGGCTTCAGACACCACAAAGGCGTGGTTTTTAAATACTTTGACATCGCGCCATGAACTGTTTACGGTAGCCGTAGGCATTTTCCCTAAATATACCGGATTTAGGTCATCGCTGATATCTACGAAGGCCGTACCATTGTCCAATCCGATTATGGCGTATTCCTTGCCGGAGCCTGGATCTTTCCATCCCCAGATATCATTGGCAGAAGCCGCCGAAAAATCGGATAAGGCTATTTGCGACCGCAGATCTATTCCGTTACAAGGGAAATTTCCGGCCATACCATTTTCGCAAGGCGTGCCTTCGGTTGGGGTGCCGTTACCTGTATCTGAATCATCATCGCTGGAACAACCCAAAACACCTAGGTAAAGACAAGCTAATAAGACCAGTTGTTTACGCATACTTAAAAGTTTTATAAACCTCAAGGCTTTTTAATAAGAACAATCCAGCAGCTGTTTTCCCTACTCCAAGTCTTATAAGCCACTAATGTAATTGCCATACAGATCCTTGAACTGTAGGCCTTGTTCAAAACGCTGCTTGCTCAATTTGTCGTGGGCCACCAAGCCCCATAACAAAAACTCTTTTAAAAAGGGCCTATCGTTTTCGGGCACTTCTTGGGCATATTGGACCATGATTTCATTTAAAGGTGGAATACCGTTCAAGAAATTTTTATAATCGTCATCGGTACTATCGTCCCAAATTTCAAAACCTCCTTCTTCGAAAAACCAGTGCAATAGTTCGTCGTAAGGGGTTTCGGCATCACGCTTTTCCAGCTTCTTGATTTCGGGAAAATAAGCCGGAAACAAACTTTTAACCCCCGATTCCAACAACCGTTGCGCTACAATGTCGGCCCCTTCCTGTTCGCCTTCGTAAACGAGCTCAATCTTTCCGGTTATGGCCGGAATAATGCCCAAAAAATCGCCCATACGAATGGTGGTTCCCTTTTCGCCACTCCTCAGTATCCGTCTTTCGGCCGTACTTAGCAGATTTTCGTAGGCGGTAATGGCCATACGGGCACTCACCCCACTTTTTATATCTACATACTCACTTTCGCGCGCTTCAAAACCAATCTGTTCTAAAAGATCTTTGGCCAGTTCGGGTACATGGATCTTACCGTTCAGATATTCGGTATCGGCTTCTTGGGCCGTAATTTTTTTAGCAGTGGTAAGGTCTTTCGGATAATGGGTCAGTATCTGTGAACCTATCCGGTCTTTTAAGGGGGTTACGATGCTGCCCCGATTGGTATAGTCTTCGGGATTGGCAGTAAACACGAATTGAATATCCAGTGGCAAACGGAGTTTAAACCCGCGTATTTGGATATCACCTTCTTGTAAAATATTGAACAGAGCCACCTGGATTCGGGCCTGAAGATCGGGCAGTTCATTGATCACGAAAATACAGCGGTTGGCCCTGGGGATCATTCCAAAATGAATGACCCGATCATCGGCATAACTCAGTTTTAAATTGGCCGCTTTTATAGGATCTACATCGCCAATGAGATCGGCTACCGTAACATCGGGGGTAGCTAATTTTTCGGAGAAGCGTTCGCTTCTATGTAGCCAAGCGATAGGGGTATCGTCGCCTTTTTCATCAATACGTTCGCGTGCATATCGCGAGAGGGGCGCCAATGGATCGTCGTGTATCTCGGAGCCCGCTACATAGGGAATATACTCGTCCAAAAGGTTTACCATCAGTCGGGCCAAGCGGGTTTTGGCCTGACCGCGCAACCCCAATAGGTTGATGTTGTGTTTAGATAATATGGCGCGCTCCAGTTCGGGGATTACCGTTTGTTCGTACCCCCAGATTCCTTCAAAGACCGATTTGCCTTTTTGGATATGATCGATAAGGTTCCCGCGTAATTCTTCTTTGATGGAACGCGGCTTATAGCCCGACTCTTTTAAGGCTCCTAAGGTTTTTATCTGGGATATATCTTTGTTGTTCATAGGTTTTAAAACTGATTTCTTAACGTTTCTTTCTTTTCTAGTGCCGATTCCCCCGTTTTAAAATAATGTGATATCTCCCGTAGGTCGATATGACAGGGTATTACATTTGGCGGCCTATATTATTTGATGCGTTTTTTTCTATTGTTCTCGTAATCTTCAAAAATCATTTCGCCAAGGCCTTTGAGACCGGTATACAAGGCCTTGCCCCTATTGGTAGCGGTAAACTCCCTAACGAACTGCATTAAATAGGGGTCTTGGGCAATCATAAAAGTGGTAATGGGTATATGCAACTTACGGGCTTGGGCCGCCATATTGTAGCATTTCTCTACGATATATTCATCGAGGCCCACACTGTTCTTATAGTATTCGCCATTGGGCAAGCGCAGACAGCTTGGCTTACCATCGGTAATCATAAATATCTGTTTGTTGGTATTCCGCTTTCTACGCAGCATATCCATCGCCAATTGCAGTCCGGCTACGGTATTGGTGTGGTAGGGGCCCACTTTTAAATAGGGTAGCTCTTTTATGGGAATGGGCCAAGCATCGTTACCGAACACCAAAATATCCAAAGTGTCTTTCGGGTAGCGGGTGGTAATCAATTCGGCCAGTGCCATGGCCACTTTTTTGGCTGGGGTTATCCGATCTTCGCCATAGAGGATCATGCTATGGCTAATATCTATCATAAGCACCGTACTCATCTGGGCCTTATGTTCGGTGTCTTCGACCACCAGATCGTTCTCGTTTAAATTAAAATTTCCGATTCCGTGGTTTATCTGGGCGTTTTTTAGACTTTCGGTCATAGAGATACGCTCCAAGGCATCGCCATAACGGTATTCGCGATATTCACCCGTATGCTCGTCACCCTGACCCAACTTACCGGTCTTATGGTGGCCCGAGCCCGAGCGTTTGATCTTGCCAAATATCTGGTCCATGGCCCTTTGGCGTAATAAGCGCTCCAATTTGGCCGTAATCCCAATTTTTCCGGGTCCACGATTGCCTTCGGCACCTTCTTGTCCCCCTTGGGTAGGGTCGTCTTTAAATTCTTCCCGAATGTAGCCCTTCCGTTTTAGTTCTTCGATAAAATCTTCAATGGTATAGTCGTCGTCGGTAAGCTGGTATTCGGTATCCAATTGCCGTAACCAAGCTATGGCCTCATCAAAATCGCCCGAAGTATGGGTAATGAGTTCCTGGAAAATATCGAACAAGCGCTCAAAAGGCGATTTCTCTTTAGCATTGAAAGTAGTAAACAGAAATCCGGTACGTTGGGCATCCTCCATATCCTAAAAATACGATATTATGGATGGAAGTAGGTCGTATTTATAAAACCTTAACGGTATGTACCCTTAAAAGAAAGTCGACAGAATTCGAACCTTTATAATTAATAATCTTACGAAAATATGGCAACCTTAGATTTAATACAGCCTGTTCTGGTTTATATCGAAAAAGCCGACGATCGGCTTTAACGTTTTGTACAAGCCATGGCAGACAACTATCTAGAAGAAGATGAAAGCGTGGTCTATTCCGTGGATGGAATACCCTTAATACGAGAAAAAGACCCACAAGGGGCAGCAAACGTAGTTCAAGACCTGATAGAAGTTAGCCGGGGTATTCACTATTTCGGAGCCATTTTTGGGTGTAGTTATATTTTACTCAGACTTTTCAAAAATTCATCAGCTGTCATTACTGGCAAAAGAGATTTCTTAAAGTCCTTTCCGTTCCTTGTTATTATTATTTCACAATCGGATTCCGTCGCACTAAAATATTGAAGTGCATCTTCAAAATCCTTTATCGAGGAATTAAGTCCTTTTTCAATGGTTTGTTCATCCAACGAGCATATTTCACTTATTATCTTGAACTTCCTCAGTTTTTCTTTGGCAATTTCAGCGGTTTCAAATTTTGCAATAAAATAGTTTACCGTTGCAAATGATATTGGTGATACGACCATTGTCAGTTTTTCCTTTTCCGCCAGTGTTGCAATTTTCGCAATGGGTTCATAAAATGGTTTTCGTTCTCCCAAAAAATCCAACATTATATTGGTGTCTATAAAAACCCTTTTGCTCATTTATATTTTTCCATTAAATGGTCAGAGTAATGTTTTTTATAATCCAAATCAGAAGGAATTTCAACGCCTGTCGCTATACTTTTTATAAAAGGGGAAATCTCAAATTCTGGATTTTCATCTTCCGAGGTCAATGTTTGCAAATAAGCTTCTATTATTCGGGAAAGACTCATTTTCTTATTAGAAGCATACGCTTTTGCCTTTTCAATGACACCTTTATTTAGTTTTAATGTCAGTTTTGCGTCCATAATGTTTATGTTGTACGTATAAATATACAAAAACAATCCGTACTGCTAAATTTTGTTGGTTTTGGATTAATTACACTCAACAACCGGATAACATTAACCCGAATTACCGACGCAGAGTAATCCCTATTGTTTACCAGTTCAAAATACAGCTCTACTTCAAAACGACCCTTCTCAAAACCTACAGAAAGGGAGTCTCTCTACTTCCTTTACCTATTCCACGCTAAACCCTTGTTCTGCTTTGGTCTTCCCTTTTTGAAGCACTACCCTGTATTTGCCTTTTGGCAGATAGGTCTTCCCGTTTTTGGCGGCCTTAGGGGCTTCTTTTTTATGTTTCTTTTTATAGGATTGTAAACCATTGGCATCATAGGCGACATCGTATGACAAAATATTCAGGCCTTTGTCGGCTTCCGTACTTACCTCACTCACTACCACCCCTTTTTCGTCTAGGACCTGGGTGGTTACCGTTCCGGCCTCGGCAGCCGTAAAATAGAGTTCTTGCCCGGGAGTATCGGCCTTGGCCCAAACGCTATCGTTACCCCAATTGCCTTTGTGTTTCAGGTTTTCTAGTTTAAAAAAGTGTAGGGGTTTGGCCAACACCTCGGTCGAAATCTGTTGTAATTGATCTATATCGGCCTTGTAAATACTTCTACCATGGGTACCTACCAACAAATGTTTGGCCTTGGGCTGTACGATTAAATCATGTACCGCCACGGCAGGCAACCCTTGGTTGGTATGCTGCCAGCTAGTACCACGATCCAGCGAAATATAGACCCCGTTGTCGGTACCTATATACAGAATATTGGCATTTTCAGGGTCTTCGGTAATTACGTTAACCGGACTCTTGGGTAGATTGGCCGCAATGGAAGTCCAGGTAGCCCCGTAATCTTCACTTACATACACATAGGGGGTGAAATCGTCCCAACGGTAGCCGTTCAAGCTTACATACACCCTTTCTTTTTGGTGCTCGGAGGCCCTTACCCTACTCACCCAAAGATCTTTGGGCAATCCGGCGGACCGGTCTTTCCATTGACCGTCTTGGTAAAGGTGTACCAAACCATCGTCGGAACCGGTGTAAAGCAAGCCAAATTGTGAAGGTGACTCCGAAAGGGCGGTAAGGGTACCATAGGCCACATTGCCTTTTTTGCCCCCTTGGGTAAGGTCTTCGGAAATGGTTTCCCAAGTATTGCCTTGATCTAAGGATCGGTGCAGTCGGTTACTGCCCAGATACAGAATATCTTGGTTGTGTTCCGAGAGTAAAATGGGGGTTTGCCAGTTAAAACGGAACGGACTATCGCCCAATTCGTGTTTGGGCTGTATGTAGGTAAAACCATCGTTCTCTAGATCCAAGCGGTAATAATTTCCGAATTGGTAGCCGGTGTACACGATATTACTATTACGGTTATCTACTTGTACCTGCATTCCATCCCCTCCCATAATGGTTTTCCAGGGGTATTGGCCTTCTTGTTCCCAAGTACGATCTTCCTTGGCCGTATGGGCGCCTTTCCAGACCCCGTTATCCTGAAGGCCACCATAAACGTTGTAGGGTTCTTCGTTATCTACGGTTATGTAGTAAAACTGGCCTACCGCAGGAGAATTGTTCTTGGTCCAGTGGGCACCATCGTCATAGGTGATATTGATGCCCCCGTCGTTTCCGTTAATGATATGTCCGGCTCTTTTCGGGTTCAACCAAATGGCATGGTGATCGGCATGTACGTTCTCTTTTTGAATATTGGCAAAGGTTTTACCGCCATCTTCCGATTTAAAAAGAAGTACCCCACCAAGGTATACCTGGTCTTTGTCTTGGGGTGCCACACAGATCTGGGCAAAATAATAGCCATAACTGAAAAACAGCCCTTCGATATCGGCTTCGTTACGTTTGGTCCAGCTTTTACCCCCATCGTCGGACCTATACAATTCACCACCGATTACCGGAGTATCGAACAATAATGAATTGGCATCTTCGAGATAGGTGGCCAAATCGGCAGGTTTTACGGTTCCCGAACGCACCAACTGCTTTACGTTCTCAGCCCTATATTTTTCCTGAAACCCGTTGGTCTTTAAAAAGTTGTTGAGCTTTTTGTCTTCCAAGGCTAAAAAAGTAGCATTATCCATGGTCTTGAAATCATCCTTGTCTAGGCCTTCTTTTTTCTTTTCCCCGGGTTTCTTCTCTTGCCTGAACTGACTATCGTGAACGGCATAAATCGTTGTGCCATCAAAAGCGGCCAAACCGATCCTACCCACACCCTTTCCAGTGGGGAAACCACTTTCAGGGCCACTGACCAAGGTCCAACTTTGCCCAGCATCGGTACTTTTGTAAATGCCCGAACCGCTACCGCTGCCTTCAAAATGCCACGCCTTACGATCTTTTTGCCAAGCCGAAGCGAAAAGGGTATTGAAATCGCCCGGTACGGCTATTAAATCGATGATTCCAGTCTCGGTATCTACGAATAGGGTCTGGTTCCACGTTTTTCCGCCATCGGTGGTTTTGTAAATACCCCTTTCGGCATTGGGCGAATACAAATGACCGGTAACACCGACCACGACCTCATCGGGATCGTTCGGATTGATCAAAATCCTACCGATATGATGGCTATCGGCCAAGCCCACATGATGCCAGGTTTTGCCTTTATCGGTGCTTTTTAAGATCCCGATGCCCGCATAGGAAGATCGAGAGGCATTGTTCTCGCCCGTACCGGCCCATAGGGTCCCATTTTTCCAATCTACGGCAATGTCGCCCAGGTTTTGGGTAGGGCTTTCATCCATGACCGGGCTAAAGGAAGTACCATTGTTGGCAGTATACCATAAACCGCCCGAGGCGTAGGCCACATAAAACTCGATCGGATTGTCGGGATTCACGTCTACATCTACCACCCGGCCACTCATAATAGTGGGACCAATATTGGTATAGGGTAGGTTTTTAAGCCATGAATTTTGGGCCATATCCATTTTTTGGGCAATGGCCTGTTTTTGATCTGACTTTGAGGTGGCTTGCGGTTGGGCTTGAACATTGTATACCCAAAGCGCTAGCAGTAGGGGGAGTACTTTTTTCATGATCTTTAGTTAAAGCCGTAAAATACGGAAATGATTCGGCAATAGTATTCCATTTTGGTCGACATCTAAACCTTGAAGGCATACCATAAAACGAATCTTATTTGATTTTTTGTAAGGTTTTTCGTTACTTGAATTCGTTAATAACCTTAAAACCATTCTTTTATGGAAGAGTATTTACCGCTGATTATTCAGCTATTGTCGGGTGCCCTAGGGGGTAACCTGGCCGGAAAACTCATGAAAAACCTTTCCTTGGGAACCTTAGGGAATTCTTTGGTCGGTATTTTGGGCGGTGGCCTGGGCGGTTCGCTTTTGGGCATGATCGGACTCGGTACCGACGGAGGTATGGACATATCCGGAATCCTGGGCTCAGTGGCCGGAGGTGGTGTTGGTGGTGGTGTACTTATGGCCATCATCGGGCTCATCAAAAAAGCCTTGGCCAAATAGCCAGATCCACATAATTAGCAAAGGGACTCGTATGGGTCCCTTTTTTTGTCTATAAAACGATGCCAACTTATTAAAATCGAAACCCTTTATTAAATTGCCTAACAAACCATTATTGCCCCTTTAATATCTGAAATAACTTTTGTGGATCTTGCCTATTATCCCAAAATGCGGTTATCAAAATTTCGCTATCGGTAACCTTATAGAATATGCTGAAATTTCCTAGGGAAGCCACCCTAGTATTCGGGAATTCTGCCTTTTTACAAACAAAGGGTGCCTCGGCCAATTTATTCGTTCGTGCGGTAACAAGCTTAACCAGTTTTTTAGAATAGGTAGCCGATTTATTCCGTTCAACCCAATATTCAAGAATCCCGACAAACTGTATATCCGCAGTACGCGTCCATCTTACAGTCCGTTTAACCATTCTAGGTTTCGTTTATCCATGGCTTCTTGGGAAATCAAACGACCATTTTTGATATCCTCATCACTCATTTCCAACATCTGTTTCTGTTCACTGCTGAGTTCTACCATGTCATTTGTGGTCGCACTTGAAGAAATCAGTTTATCGAGTGCAACTAAAAACTCCTTGTTTTTAATGCTCAAAATTTTATCGATCAGTCCACTGCGAATTTCATTTACCGTTGCCATAAGGATTCTATTTAATTTACAATTTCCGAAATTAAAGTGAGGTTTCATAATATGGGGCAGCGGCGGATTCATTCTCTAAACATGATTCATTGCTTAAAACAATCCCTCTCTTGAATTACTGGATGTTTGGGGTTTTCATGGTAGGAAATTTACATCGCTACTGCTTCATTTTGTACCTTTATACCAAATTCTCAATACATGAAATACCTCCCTATAGCATCTGATTTGTTCGTAAAAAACCGTAGCAAATTCATGGGCCGGATGAAACCCAAAAGTTTGGCCGTGTTCAACTCTAACGATATTTATCCGATCAGTGCCGATAGCACTATGCCCTTTCAACAGCATCGCGATATTTTTTACCTCAGCGGGGTAGATCAAGAAGAGAGTATTTTGGTACTTTTTCCCGATGCCCTCAACGCTAAGCATAAAGAGATTTTATTCGTGCGCGAGACCAACGAACATATTGCCATCTGGGAAGGCGCCAAACTGACCAAGGCCCAGGCCACCGAAACCTCGGGCATTAAAACCGTGTACTGGCTCAGCGATTTCGACAAGATCTTTTTCGACCTGATGACCGAGGCCGAGACCGTATATTTCAACACCAATGAACATTACCGCCAAGCGGTAGAGACCCAAACCCGAGAAGATCGTTTTATCGCGAAATGCAAACAAGATTTCCCTGCCCATAGCTGGGCCAAGAGCAATCCGATCTTGCAACAGATCCGTGGGGTAAAGGAAACTGCCGAGATCTACTTAATCCAACAGGCCTGCCGAATTACCGAAAAAGGTTTTAAACGCATATTGCAGTTCGTAAAACCCGGGGTCATGGAATACGAGATCGAGGCCGAATATATGCACGAGTTCCTGCGTAACCGATCCAATGGCTTTGCCTATACGCCCATTATTGCCAGTGGTTTTAATGCCAATGTGCTGCACTATATCGAAAACAACAAGGTGTGTAACGATGGCGATATGCTACTGATGGACGTGGGGGCCGAGTATGCGAATTATGCCAGCGATATGACCCGTACCATACCGGTAAACGGTCGGTTTACCGAGCGCCAAAAAGCGGTATATAATGCCGTACTAAGGGTAAAGAACGAAGCCACAAAGATGTTGGTACCCGGTACGCTTTGGGCCGAGTACCATAAAGAGGTGGGCAAGATCATGACGGCCGAACTTCTAGGTTTGGGGTTATTGGACAAAGCCGATATACAAAATGAAGACCCCAACTGGCCGGCCTATAAAAAGTACTTTATGCATGGTACCAGCCACCATATGGGCCTCGACACCCACGACTATGGTGCCCTTAAAACCCCTATGGTAGCGAATATGGTGTTCACGGTGGAGCCGGGTATCTATATCCCTGAGGAAAATATGGGAATCCGTTTAGAGGATGATGTGGTAATCCAAGAAAACGGAGCGCCTTTGAACCTTATGGCCGATATTCCTATTGAAGTGGAAGATATAGAAGCCTGGATGCATAAAAAGTAATACGTACTGCGTTTTTATTACACAGTTTTAGGGATTGTTAGTATCTTGAGGGCAAATCGCTAATTATGCCTTTTCGAATCCTTATTCTGTTTCTGGTCTTTTCTGCCCCGCTTTTGGCTCAAAACGAGCGCCCTAATATCTTATTCTGCATCGCCGACGATTGGGGCTGGCCCCATGCCGGAAGTTATGGCGATACTGTGGTGCAGACCCCAACCTTCGATGGGTTGGCCCAGCAAGGTATTTTATTCGAAAACGCTTTTGTATCGAGTCCGTCCTGTACCCCGAGTAGGGGTGCCGTACTTACCGGTCAGCATTTTTGGCGACTGGGCGAAGGCGCCAACCTATGGTCTACCTTAGATGTCGCACATCCGGTATATCCGTTGTTGTTGGAACAGGCGGGCTACTTCGTAGGCTCTTGGCGAAAGGCTTGGGGGCCCGGAGATCTAAAAGCTGGGGGATATACTGACCATAACCCCGCTGGGAAGGTGTACAAAGGTGGATTAGAACAGTTTTTGGCCGAAAAGCCCCAAGAGAAACCTTTTTGTTTTTGGTTGGGGGCTTCCGACCCGCATCGACCCTATGAAAAAGGGAGCGGAGCAACCTCGGGTATAGATTTGAATGCCATTGAACTGCCTCCCTATTATCCAGATTCAAAAGAAATTCGAAGCGACATTGCCGACTATTATTATGAGGTACAACGTTTTGATAAGGATGTAGCCCAAGCCCTGGCCTTGCTTCAAGAAAAAGGCGAACTCGAAAACACCCTGATCGTCGTAACCGGCGACCATGGCATGCCTTTTCCAAGGGCCAAGGGCAACCTGTACGATATGGGTGCCCGTGTACCCTTGGTCATCTCATGGCCCCGAAAAATCAAATCGCCAAAACGAATCCAAAGCCCGGTTTCCCTTACCGACCTGGCGCCAACGTTTCTAGAAGCTGCCCGGGTTGCCATTCCCGAAGCCATGACCGGAAAGGCCCTGAATGGATACTTTAATCCTTCGAGTACCTCCAAAAATGAATCTGATTTTGTACTACTTGGCCGCGAAAGGCATACCCCGGCGCAAAAGGCGCCCTCTTTAAACGGTTACCCCAGTCGGGCCATTCGCACCAACGATTACCTCTACATTTGTAATTATGCCCCCGACAGATGGCCCGCCGGTGTGCCCGAAGGGGCCACCCACCCAAAGAATAGTTTTACCGATTCCGATTCCGGGCCTACTAAAACGATTATCCTTGCCCAAAAAGATCAAGCCGGTTATTCTAAATACTACGACTGGTGTTTTGGCCCCAGACCGGCCGAAGAATTGTATGCCATTGCCCAAGATCGCTATCAAACCAACAACCTAGCTCAGCAGCCGGAATATGCGGAAATCAAGAAAAGCCTCGCCCAGCAACTGGAGGCCGAATTGATCGTAGCCAAAGACCCGAGGGTACTGGAACAAAAACCAGCCTTTGACAGTTATCCGTATCGGGCTAGGTATAAACTTAAGGGGCAATAACAGCTATAGCTATAAGTCACATATCCCTTATTTACCATAAAGGTTATATTTTTGGTTTTCATTCGTGATGTCGCCTATGCTGTTGAACCAACTCGAAATAATTACACTGCTTACTACCTATTGCCCTGATATTTCTGCTGAAGAGGGGGAACTATTCCTCTCTATTTGTAAGTACAAAAAGGTAAAGAGTAAAACCCATTTGTTAAAAGCTGGTCGTACCGATAAAAAAGTGATTCTAATACTAAAAGGAGCAGCCCGTGCCTATTGTATTAGTGAAGGGGGCCAAGAGCTAAACAACTACATCCGCCAAGAAGGGAAACTTGTGGGCGATGCCCGCGTCTTTGGAAACGATTCCCAAATATTGGATGTGGAATCGATTGGGGAGACCCACTATCTTGAATTCGATATCATGCTTTTGGAAGAGCTAGGCTTCGAAAACCGTGGTTTGATGAAATTCTATTTAAGCTTTCTCAAAGAAATAGCGATAACCCTTTCGCATCGGGTAAATACTTTTGTTACCATGAACGCCGAAGAACGCTACGAAGATCTCGTAAAATGGAATCCAAGTTACCTTAAATCGACTTACGATAAACATCTGGCCAGCTTTTTGGGCATCAAGCCGCTTACCCTGTATAGGGTTAAAAACAAAAAGTAAGGTTTCTGAATGTACTTTAGAGGAAGGTGCCTTGAAATGGTACCAATCCGTATCATTTAGCACCCATTAGACGCCCAGATTGCCACGTACGATTTATTAATCCCTTTTATCTGGAAAAACCAATCATTTGATGTTTTTTTAGTCTTGGGCCCACCCTAGCTTTACCGAAAATTTCACGAAACAGTTATGGGAATACAAAGTAGAGGAGGCTGGGTATCCACTCTCCAGACGGGCTTTTTGTTGCTTTTACTTATTGGGTGTAACTCCAAGGGTAAAACAGACACAAAGGCCGAACCAACTTCAGATTTTCAAGGCAAAATAGCTTTGGACGTGCGCGATTCGGAAGCCGATTGGGCTCCATATACCCCAAAAGCCGCTCCAAAAGATGCCCCAAACATCCTTTTTGTGCTTTATGATGATACCGGGTTAGCTGCTTGGTCACCTTATGGAGGTGCCATTAATATGCCTACCATGGATAAATTGGCAGCAAACGGACTCACCTATACCCAATGGCATACCACGGCCTTGTGCGCCCCTACACGTTCAACCATTATGACCGGAAGGAACCATCATTTGAACGGTATGGCATCCATAACCGAAACCGCCGACGGATTTCCCGGGGCCAACGGAAGGATATCAGAAGAGGTCGCCCCACTCTCCAAAATTCTACAAGACAACGGTTGGAGTACTTTTTGGGTGGGTAAGAACCACAATGTTCCGGAACAAGATGTGGCGGCCGGTGCGACCAAAAAACAATGGCCCCTGCAAATGGGATGGGATCGTTTTTATGGATTCTTAGGTGGTGAGACCAATAACTGGTACCCAGATTTAGTCGAAGACAACCACTTTGTTGAAGCAGAATATGGCCCTGAAGACGGTTATCATTTGTCCAAAGACTTGGCCGACCATGCCTTGGAAATGATCCGGGATCAACAGGCTACCAATCCTTCAAGACCTTGGTATATGTGGTTCAACCCTGGGGCCAACCATGCCCCTCACCATGCCCCAATGGAGTACATTGCCAAATATAAAGGTAAATTCGATTCGGGTTATGATGCCTATCGGGAGTGGGTGACCGCGCGAATGGTTGAGAAAGGAATATTACCCGAAGGCACCAAAAACACCCCAATCAACCCTATGCGCGAAGATATGGCAGCACATATCGACGATGTACGCCCATGGGATAGCCTAAGCGCCGATGAAAAAATCCTATTTGCACGAATGGCTGAAGTATATGCTGGTTTTTCTGAATATACCGATGCCCAAATCGGAAGAATAATAGATTATTTGGAAGAAACGGGGCAATTAGAGAATACCATAGTGCTTTATGCTGCCGATAACGGCGCCTCCGGAGAAGGATCGCCCAATGGCTCGGTAAACGAAAACAAGCTGTTCAACGGTTATCCCGATGAACTGTCGGAAAACCTAAAATATCTTGAAGTATTAGGCGGACCGGAAACCTATAACCACTTCCCTACCGGATGGGCTTCTGCTTTTTCGGCACCTTTTAAAATGTTTAAGCGCTATGCCCAATATGCTGGGGGCACCAACGATCCTTTGGTTATTTCATGGCCTAAGGGTATTAAAGCCCGCGGTGAAATTCGCCATCAGTACCACCACTCTGTAGATATCGTTCCTACTTTATTGGAAGTCTGCGGACTCGAAATGCCCAAAGTTTATAAAGGCGTGGAACAACTGCCGCTTTCCGGGGTGTCTATGGCCTACACCTTCAATGCCCAACCCAACGACCCCACCCAAAAGAAGATCCAGTATTACTCCATGTTAGGTTCTAGGGGCATCTGGAAAGAAGGTTGGAAAGCCGCTGCCATTCACGCCCCATTATCCGGAAAAGGCAATTTTGACAAAGACGATTGGGAACTTTACCATGTAGACGAAGACCGATCCGAATCGACCGACTTGGCCGAGACACATCCTGAAAAACTGGAAGAATTAATAGCGGCATGGTACGATGAGGCCGAAAAGAATAATGTACTGCCTTTAGACGACCGAAGCGCGGTTGAAGTCCTTGGTATTAAAAGACCTTCGAGCGAACCCGCCCGAGATCGTTATGTCTACTACCCAAATACCGCCCAAGTTCCTGAAGGGGTGGCCGTGAATATAAGGGGGCGTTCGTACAAAATCCTCGCCAATGTAGAACTCACCAATGCTTCGGAAGGGGTTTTATTCGCACATGGTTCCCGTTTCGGCGGACATAGTTTATTCATTAAAGAGGGTAAACTGTTCTACAGCTATAATTTCTTAGGTATTCAACCCGAGCAAGTCATGGCATCAAAACCCCTTAGCCCTGGTAAGTATACCCTGGGCATGGAGTTCATTAAAGAAAGTCAAGGGGAAAATGGCGAAACCTGGGGTACGGCCAAGTTATATGTAAACGAGCGGGAAGTTGCCCAAAGTAAGATTCGCACCCAACCAGGCAAATTCACCCTTTCAGGAGATGGCCTTTGTGTAGGTTATGACAGTGGCGATGCGGTTAGTAACCTATATCCCTCACCCAGTAAGTTTAGAAACGGAAAACTAGATTTTGTTGCGGTTACCGTAGAGGGCACCCCTTATATCGATTTGGAAGCCGAGGCGAAAAGGGTTATGATGAGCCAATAGACTATTAAAATTTAATTCCAAACAAATTGAAAGCCACCTGAATTTTATTTAGGTGGTTTTTTATTATTAAACCCTATCGAGAATATTAACGATATTAAAGCCGGAAGCACCCACCCCATACCATATTCGGCCAAGGGCAACCATGCTAACCAAGGAGCCTCCTTTTCTAGGAGCCCAAGACTTATCAACAGATCGGGCAGACTAAACAATAACGTAGTGACTACCACAGCCCTAAAGACGGTGGCACTGGCCCATCGCGATGGTAAAAGATTCAACAGAATCAGCACTATGGTTACCGGATAGATCAGCATTAAGGCAGGCATTGCCACGGCAATAATATAGGCCACATTGAATTGCCCCATGAGTACGCCAAGTATACAACCGATTAAAGCGGTAATTCGGAAAGCCATTTGTGAATCTTTAAAATACCATTTAAAAAAGTCGGCCGTACCCGTAACTATACCCACCGCCGTAGTAAAACAAGCTAGGGAAACCAATACCGACAAAAACAACTGTGCCGTTCTGCCCAGGGTTTGTTCGGACAATCCGTTCAAAAGATCGGCCCGACTGATATCGGCCGGGAAAAGTCCTTCCATAAGGGCACCACTGTACAATAAACCGGCATAGATTATCAAAAGACCCATACCTGCAATCCAACCGGCCCTACCGATGATCTTTTTGTTAACCCCATGGTCAGTGTTTCCGTCCAGTTGCAAGGAAACTATAATTACTCCACCCACAACCACCGAGCCTATGGCATCGAAGGTGTGGTAGCCTTCCAGTACCCCGTCGAAAAAGGGTGCCGCCATGGCCGGATCTTGGGTCAAAGGGCCAAAATCTAGCAAGGCCACACCAAAAATGGCCAATAGGATCAATACGATAATGGGGGTCAACCATTTTCCGATCAGCTCCAACAATCGCGAGCGATTGACCACAAAAATATAGACCAAGATAAAATATACGATGGCCGTGATCCATGGGGAAACACCTGTCCAAGGCCCCAAGGCGATCTCGTGGGTTACCGAAGCCGTTCGGGGTGCCGGTAAACTTATAGAGATGGCATAGACCAAAAAACAATAGCCCAAGGCAAAGGTTTTGTTCACCTTTTTACCAAAATCGAACATGGTACCCTGCAAACGGGCATGGGCTTGTATCCCTAAAATGGGAATGATAACGGCAGAAAGGGCAAAGCCCAAAAGGATTAAAGGCCAGGCTTTGCCTCCCTGAAACCCCAAAAGCGGCGGTAATATAAGGTTACCGGCCCCAAAGAAAAGGGAAAATAGGGCCAAGCCGGTTACCCAGGTTTTTGTATTGGTTTTCATGGGTTTGAAGATAGGGTAAAATTAATCTAATGTCCAATGCCAAAAGTCTAATGTCCTATCGGTGATTATCAAAAATCCATCCCGTGGGGCTTTTTAGCAACTCGCCTAGGAACACGATCCCTAAATCATGTGATAGTCCGTTGAGCTACTAAAGGCAAACCTTCGACCTGAAAGTTTTACCCTCTCTTTCCCCTATAAAATGACCTCGGATCGCATTTGGTCGAAAAAACAAAAAAAAGAGTGTGTAGGTTTCAATAAAATCGTAGATGGTACCGTTGTCTCATTAAAGTAGTTCCCCCAACTGCCTTAAACACTGCCAAATCTTAATTGTGAACCTAATGCCTACTTAAACATGAAGAAGATGCACACAGGCTATGGCGCCAAGTTCAAGGCCTTTTATTGCGGTTTGTTCGGACACCATTATTCCGTAACCAAAAAAATCACCAATCACATCAAGGAATACGAATGCATACATTGCGGCAAACAGGTTTCTACCGATGTTAAGGGGAATCTATCAAAGCTCACGCCACAACGGCGCGACATCAACAGAACACTCGAAAATTTATATAGTAAGAGACACCGGGCCACCGCTCATCAGCAGGTGGCCTGACTATTTATGCTTTGGCAAAAGAATTCCAACCTTGCGCTGTTAATGGAATTTTAGCATTATTTCTTGAAATCAAATGGGCGCCTTCGGCCTGTTCCGCGATGTGCCCCACCACGGTAAGGTTAGGGTTGCCTTTGATTTTAGGATAGTCTTCTTGAGCGATAGTGAAAAGTAGTTCATAATCTTCTCCCCCACTCAAGGCGACCATGGTACTGTCTAGCTTAAACTCTTCACAAGTACTTATTACCGTAGGATCTAAAGGAATCTTATCTTCAAACAGGTTACAGCCTACCCCACTTTGCTTACACAAATGCAATATTTCGGAAGAAAGTCCGTCGCTGATATCGATCATGGCCGTAGGTTTTACTTCCAACTTCTCCAAAATATCGACAATATCTTTTCGGGCTTCAGGTTTTAACTGCCGTTCTACGATATAGGAATATGGGTCGAGATCGGGTTGGTTCTGCGGATTAACCTTAAACACCTCTTTTTCGCGGTTCAATACTTGATAGCCCAAATAGGCCCCGCCTAAATCGCCTGATACCACCAAAAGATCGTTGGGTTTGGCCCCATTGCGGTAACATAGCTTTTCTTCTTGGGCAACCCCCAAGGCCGTTACACTGATCAGCATACCTTTGGTAGAAGAAGTGGTATCTCCCCCGACCACATCTACCTTATAGATTTTGGCCGCCATAGCCACCCCGGCATAAAACTCCTCTAAAGCCTCTAAGGGAAAACGGTTGGACACGGCAATGGATACGGTAACCTGTGTCGCCCGTGCATTCATGGCATAGATGTCTGAAAGGTTTACGATGACCGACTTGTACCCCAAATGTTTTAAAGGCATATAGGCCAGATCAAAATGCACCCCTTCTACCAATAGATCGGTAGAGACCACGGTTTTTTGTCCGCTATGGTCCAATACCGCGGCATCGTCGCCAATGCCCACTATAGTACTCTCCAATTGGGGTTTTAAAAACTGGGTTAGGTGCTCGATCAGTCCGAACTCGCCCATTTGGGTAAGGTCGGTCTTGTTTTGGTCTTTGTTTTCGATCATGCCGCAAAGGTAGGATAAGCAGACGAAATGTTATACATGAGCAAACCGCCATCCGAAAACTGAAGGCTTCAGATGAAAAGAGCACAGAATAAGAATGGAGTTTATGCGTTGGATCGTTCTTTGATCAATTCGCGGATTTCTTTTAAGGCCTCGCCCAGTTCGTCATAAACGGCCTTGGCCTTTAACCTAACCACTTTAAACCCCCATTGTTCCAAACAAGCGGTCTTTTCCATCTGACGGATGGTATCGGCAAAATTGGAGTAGTTGTTCTTTTCGAGTTCGATGACCAATTTTTTGGAGGGACAGCAAAAATCGACCACATAATCGCCGATATTATGCCGCTTACGGATGTCGGAAGCCCAGTGTTCTTCCTTTAAACGGTTCCATAGGTTACTCACGGCCCAACTCTTGTGATTGACCAATTTTTGCCTCCGTTTTTCCCAGAAAGGGTATTGTTTTTTTCCATCCTGCTCCATGTGTCCAATATAGCAAAAAAGAGAAACCGGCAAGGGTAATTAACGTTAAAAAGCGATCAAATTCCCATTAACGACATTACAAAATTACTTTCCTTTTTAGGAAACAAAAATGTTGACCTAGTGGGGTTTACCCAAATGGAAAAGGGCATCGCCTTGGTTTACCACCGCCTGGTGGTTGAGGCATATCAAATACCCATCGAAAGGTGCCCTTATTTTCTTTATCCGCTTCGAATTGGTGTCGGTTACCAACCCGACCACAGCATCCTTCTTTACGAATGCCCCATTTGTAAAATGTGGTAGAAACATGCCGGCCATGGGTGCCCGAAGCCATTTTCTTTCCGTTAGGGCCACCGATTTTTGTTCCGCCGGCGTTCCCTCGGTCTTCAATCCATAGGCATACATAACCCGTTCAATACCGGCCATGCCGAATTGTATGACTTTTTCATCGAAACGCATACTTTCGCCTCCCTCGAAAACGATTGTGGCTATATTTTTCGCATAGGCGGTTTTACGAAAAGACCTCGGAATCAAGGTAGAGGCAAAATAAAAAGGTGCACCAAAGGCTTCTGCCAGGGCCATACTTTGGGGATCGGCCTCGGTATAACGGATCTGCGGATAATTATGGCGTTGGGCACCCCCCGTATGTAAATCGACGGCCATTTGGGCCAAGGGCAATAGTTCTTTGTTTACCGAACGGGCCACCCGAGAGGCCAAAGAGCCATTTTTACTGCCCGGAAAACTGCGGTTTATGTCCTTACCATCGGGCATATCACGTGAAAAATGGATAAAGCCGTACACATTTACGGTCGGTACCACCAGTACGGTGCCCCCCGAAATTTGAAATCTCTTTTCATAGATCATACGGCGTAAAATCTCTACCCCATTGATCTCGTCACCATGTAAACCGGCCTGGATCAACAGAACAGGGCCTTTCCGTTTTCCATTGAAAACATATACCGGCATATCGATCAAGGTTCCGGTAGGTAATCTACCGATATTGATCTTAACCATGCCATTGGTTTCTGGGGCAAATATTTCGCCCCCAACGGTTATACTAGCTTGTTTCGACATGCTTTTCTATCCATTTGATTATGGCCGCCGCAACATCCATTCCCGTTGCATGCTCTATACCTTGTAGGCCCGGGGAGGCATTCACCTCTAGCAGTAAAGGACCGCGTTTCGATCGGATTAGGTCTACCCCGGCCACATCGAGCCCCAAACGTTTGGCGGCGGTTAGGGCAATATCCATTTCAGCCTCGGTAGCCTTTACGGCCGTAACTTGACCGCCCCGGTGGAAATTGGCCCTAAACTCATCGCCACCACTTTGGCGTTTCATACTGGCTACCACCTTATCGCCCACCACGAACATGCGAATATCGGTACCCTTGGACTCGGCAATGAACTCTTGCACCATAATGGGGGTATCTAGTTTACATAAGGCATCTATGGTCGAATGGGCCGCCGCCTGGCTTTCGGCCAAAATAACCCCTATGCCCTGGGTACCTTCCTGGACTTTGATAATATAAGGTGGCTTGCCCAACAGTGGCAGCTGTGAACGCAGCCCATAGGCGTTCATGGCGAACAAGGTCTTGGGCATGGGTATTTTTCGCTGGGCCAAAAACTGTAAGGCCGTAACCTTATTGCGGGCCCTTAATATGCCTTTGGAATGGGCGGTACTATAACAACCGTCGTCTTCGAACTGCTTTACGATGGCTGCCCCATGACGGGTAACATTGGCCCCAATGCGTGGAATTATCGCATGGAACTGCCCCGATAGGTCTTCATTTTCAAAAAGTAATTGCGGATGCGTTCCCCCTAGGGCCACAAGGGTACGGGTATGATCTATGGCTTCTACATAGTGCCCCAATTTAACCCCGGCCTCGGCAATACGCCGCGAAGAATACGATTGGATCTGAGTGGTGAACAAGGCAATGTCCATGGCTACTGTTGGTTTTCTGAAAAACCAATATCGCAAATTCATAGAAAAATGCCTAACCTAATTTTTTAGTAATTTTAGTACACAACACTATTCCGCTTGCCAACACTAATTAAAAATACCTGCCAACCTTTTCGCACCCGTATCTTATGGGTACTCCTTGCCATTTTCTCGTATGGACTATGCCTAAGCCAAGACCCCATTTCCTTTAAAAATCTATCGGTTAGGGATGGTTTATCACAAAACAGTGTAGTCGATGTGGTACAGGATAGCTTGGGCTATTTATGGCTGGCTACCCAAGACGGATTGAACCGATACGACGGTCATGAGTTTAAACAATATCCGTTTCAGTATGTAGATGTTACCCGACCCAACTTCAGTGCCTTGGGTAAATTATACCTTGATCGCCAGGGTCATTTATGGACCATACCCCAAGATGGGGGCCTATATAAACTCGAAAAAGGAAAAGAGGAATTCGTAAAAAACCCTGAGGTAAAAGGGGCCTATACGGTGTTTCAAGACACCAATAAGCACGTATGGGTAGGCACGGACCAGGGCCAGGTATTGTTTAAAGCCGAGGGCTCGACTTCATTTATACCCCTACTTTCGAAACCTCATGACCAAGGTGGCGTACGCCAAATCGAAGCATTGGGTAACGACCAAGTTTTGGTACAGCTACTACATGGCCTTTATCAAATAAACGCCCAAGGCCAAGCCCAACCGATCGCCCCCCCGCTTCAGCAAATGGCATTTAGCGCGTTGATTCCGCAGACGGCCCATAGTTTTTGGGTAGCCACCCATGGCCATGGCCTCTGGAAACTGGAATATTCCGAAAAAAAATGGCAGTGGAGCCAGGTAGCCTGGCAAAACCTTCCGCAAGACCTCAATATTTTAGACCTTTACCAAGACCGGCGCAACAGACTTTGGTTGGGCACCTATGGCAATGGCCTATATTTATTTGAACCCCAATTGGAAAAGCTAAGCCACTTTATGCCGAACAAAGGCGAAAAAGGGTCGCTTCATTATAAAGACATCCTATCGATTTACGAAGACTATCTAGGCGTACTTTGGTTCGGTACCGATGGGGCCGGAGTATCATTTTACGATCAAAACCTAGGTAAATTCAAATCCATAACCAACGATCGCTCGCCAAAAGATATCGAGGTCGATGTGGTCAGGGCCATAACCACCGACACTTTGGGGCATATTTGGATCGGTACCTCGGGCAAAGGATTGACCCGATACCATCCGATCCAGAAAAGCTTCCGATCGTTTAGTACCTCCAACTCCGCTTTGGGTTCCGATCGGATCATGAGCCTTTTTTCCGATCCCTCAGATCAAAACCTATGGATAGGCACCCAGGGTGCAGGTTTATACAAAATGGATCCCCAAGGAAAAATCGCCCCCATCGACATCCCTGCGAAAACCATTTGGGCCCTTTATCAAGATCGCGAAAACGGATTATGGGTAGGAAGTCGAAACCAAGGCTTGCTTTTGCTGGACTCAGGAGGTGCCCTGGTCAAACAGTACCAAAAAAACCAAGAATCCCATATATGGCCCGATAACAATATTAGGGCCATTGCAAAAGATGCGGATGGTAACCTGTGGTTGGGCACCGATGCCCAAGGGATTATAAGGTTGAACGATGCCGATGTAGAACATCTGACCACTGAAAACTCTAACTTGACTTCCAATGGCATTAAAACCTTATGGTTCGAAGAAGCTTCCGGTTTGCTCTGGATCGGCACCAATGGTTCTGGTTTGCAAGCCTATGATACTGCTACTAAAACCTTTTATCGGTACACCCAAAAAAATGGCTTGGCCAACGATGTTATCTACGGCATTTTACCCGATAAGGAAGGTTCCCTTTGGTTAAGCTCGAACAAAGGCGTGAGCAAATTCGATACTAGTAAGGGTTTGGCCAAGCCCGCTATCATAAATTATACGAATTACGATGGCTTGGCCACCGAATTCAATACCGGGGCCTATCATCGCAGCGAAAACGGTCAATTGTACTTTGGTGCCCTAGATGGCTGCTACTGGTTCGACCCCTCGGAGGTTAATCCCAATACCGATGCCCCTCTTACCAATATTACAGACTTTGCGATTTGGGACCAAAATCGGCCCATGACCCCCAATGCCCAGTTCCCCCATAACGAAAACACCTTGTCGTTCCGGTTTTCGAGTATGCAATTCTCTTTACCCAGTCGAAATCAATTTCAATATAGGTTGTTGCCCTTTGAACAAAACTGGACCCAGGCCCAAAACCAAACTTTTGCCCGTTACCCTAATTTGCCCCCCAACGCCTATGTTTTTCAAGTAAAATCTACCAATTACGATGGTATCTGGAGCCCCAACATGGCCGAGTACGCTTTTAGTATAGCTCCGCCTTGGTATTGGAACCTCTATAGTAAAAGTACCTACGCCCTGTTCATTCTAATTTTACTCTGGACCTTTTATCGTTATTTGAAATGGCGTTGGCAAATGCGTTTAAACCTCCAATTAAAAGAAAAGGAAACGCAGCGCCTTAAGGATTTGAACACTTTCAAGTCAAAATTGTATGCCAACATTGCCCATGAATTCAAGACCCCTTTGAGTTTGATTGGGGATCCCTTGCGTAACTACTTGAAAGGAAACAAGTCAGAAAACAAGCAACATCTAGAACTAGTCCAAAGAAACGTGGAACGGCTAGATGATCTCGTAGACCAATTACTGCAATTATCGCGATTGGAGGAGGGCCGTTACCAAAAAAAGCCCATTCATAGCGACATTTACCTATATACGCAAAGCCTTTGGGCTTCCTATGCCTATCCGGTGAAGGAAAGGGGGTATACCTTAGAGACCCAGCTACAAGCCATGCCCTGGGTTTGGTACGACGAAGATATGCTGCAAAAGATCTGGAACAATCTGTTAAGCAACGCCCTGAAGTATAGTACGCCTAATGCCACCATACATGTAGGGGCTTTTGTCGAAAATGGCCATTACCGTTTATGGGTTGCCAACCCGGTTACCCATGCCGTTGATCTAGACAAGCTTTTCGATCGCTATTACCAAGCCCGAACCGAGGACGAAGGTATGGGCATAGGTCTGGCCTTGGTACGGGAGCTCTTGGATCTATTCGGGGGTTCGGTACGGGCCAGTCAGCAAAACCACCAATTACGATTCGATATTGACTTACCCGTATCCAAGACCGCCTTTACCCCAAAGGAATTGGATTGGAAAGGGGGAAACCAGGCCAACACCACAAGCACCACCGGTAAGGCCCCGGATAAAGAAGCCCCTTGCCTGCTCATCGTTGAAGACGATTGGGACACCCAACAATATATGGCCCGATTCTTAAGCGAACATTTCCAAGTATTGACGGCCAAACACGGACAAGAAGGTTTCGAAAAAACAGTGGCCAAACTGCCCGATATCATTATTTCGGACGTAATGATGCCCGTAATGGACGGCATTCAATTCTGTAACCTGGTAAAAAACGACCCCAGGACCAGCCATATTCCCGTGGTATTGCTCACGGCATCCCAATCGGTTCAAAATGAACTACAGGCCCTTAAGTACGGCGTGGATGCCTATGTAGCCAAACCCTTTAATTCGGCACTTTTGCTGCAACGTATCCAAAATCTGGTAACGCAAAGGAAGGAACTGGCCAAGTCCTATGCCTCGAATTGGGACTTGGATCCCAAAATAGATCTGACCCCCATAGAATCACAATTTTTGGAAAAGGTACAACGGTTATTACAGGAAGCATTGACCCAACCCGATTTCAATGCCACCACCATGGCCGAAAGATTAGGCGTTAGTAGAATGCAACTACACCGAAAACTACAAGCCTATACCGGCCAAAGTACTTCGGCCTTTATACGTTCGCAACGTTTAAAATTGGCCAAGGATCTTTTGACCAAAGGAGAACTCACCGTAAGTGAGGTGGCCTATGCTTCCGGCTTTAACACCCCTAGTTATTTTATGAAAAGTTTTAAGGCCCAATATGGTATGACGCCTTCAGAATTTGTGACACAGCAAGATTTTCGGTAATCCATTTCTAATCATCTATTTCCATAGTAGCCCATACATGGTGTGAAAACCATTTTTGCTAACATTATCCTATCTTATTTACATTCAATTATATAGGATACCCTTTCCCAATTAACCAATACATTCGATTTGTAATCTATAAATCGAAAACTATGAGAGCGTTTGCCATTTTACTCCTTCTTATTTTGGTTTCATGTGATGCCGAAGTATTCGTACCGGAAGAGGAACAATTAGAGACCACAAGCTTGATCCATTCGGTAGTTTGTGAGGACTTTACCAATGAACCCGACTTATTCGATCATTTTTTCGTGAGTGCCGGAACCCCTAAAAACCACACCAAATACCGAAGTCCTAGACGAATTATCCTACCCATTAACCCTGAAACGGGAAGGCGGTATTTCAAAAGGGATGTGGTAGGTATGGCAACGGATGGCCATCCCGACCTTCACTTTGTTTGGTATAAAAATCGACGATACAGTGCTGGAAAATCGCACGACCTAGATAGCAGTAGAAAACCCGAAGACTTCACCTACATACTTCCTATAGATCCTGAAGGTAATGGGCAGCGCTATACTCCGGAAGACATCGCCGGTATGGCTATAGACGGAACAAGCAATTGGGTATTCACTTGGTATAAAAACGGATTTGTAAGTGCGGGTAGCCCAAGCAATCTGGGAAAACATAGAGAGCCACAACCCGTTACTTTTCCCACAAATCCCCGCACTAACAGCCCATTTAAAGGAACCCAAATAAGGGCAGTAGCCATAGATGGTAGATATAACCGTACCATTATGTATTTTAAGTATAATTACATGAGTGAAGGAATATCACACGAACCAGGAAGATATGCGGATCCTTACTGCGTAGAAAACAGAGCGGCCGGCAACATTGAGCCAAGACACTATATTGGTGCAGGTATCGACTATACCAATAATCACATGTTCTTTTGGTTTCGGGCCAGGAATAGCGATTGATCCTCCTAAAAAATTGATTTACCGTTGAAATGCCCCAAATTCAGGGGCATTTCGCCCTTTGGTTACATTTGAATACCCTTTAGTTACATACTTACAGCGACTGGCCCCGGGCCTAAAATAGCTTTACCCTAAAAAAGGAAAAAGCTATGCAAGCACAACTATACCACCTCGAAGAACTCAAGGCCATCAGTTACTTTTCATCTTCATTATACCTCAAGGAAACCGAGGAAGAAGTACTGTGGGACATCACTAAAAACGTAATCCATCACCTTGGGTTTATAGACTGCGTAATCTACACCCTGGACCACGAACGACATAAACTGATCCAACGTGCGGCCTATGGCACCAAAAACCCCTGCCAAGAACAGATCCATAACCAGATCGAGCTCGAAATGGGCCAAGGTATCGTAGGTAGTGTAGCCCTGGCCAAAAGGGCCGAAATCGTGCACAATACGGCCGACGACCCTAGATATTTGGTAGACGATGCCTGCCGACTTTCTGAAATCAGTGTGCCAATTATAGTAGGTAAAAAACTATATGGGGTTATCGACTCAGAACACCCAGAGGCCCATTTTTTTAACGAAAGACATCTGCACCTGCTTAAAATAGTGGCGGCCCTTTGCGCACAAAAAGTAAAGGAATTGGGAAGCCAAAGACGCAAGATCTTTACCAAATCGAATCCGTATTTCAAAAGGCTCGAGAACATGATGCGGATCAAAAAAATATACCGCGACCCCTGCTTAAGTCTCGGAAACACCGCTGAACGTCTGGGTATCTCGGCATGCTACCTTTCTAGCTTGGTCAATAGCCTACTTCAAAAAAGCTTTAACGACTTTGTAAACGAATACCGTATTGAAGATGTGAAGGAAAACCTAGGCTCAGATTCCTTTTCCCATTATACGGTGGTCTCCGTGGGCCTCGAAGCCGGTTTCAATTCCAAATCGGCCTTTTACGCGGCTTTTAAAAAACATACGGGTATAACCCCGGTGCAGTTTAAAAACAGTTTGCTGGGAATGGCCTGAACATCTAAAAATGCGTCCCGTTTTTTTTCATTTCCAAAAAACGGGATACCCATGGGATAGGGCCAATCTAGTTTAGCGGTATAGAAACCAAAGTATAAAAATCATGACCACCGCTTCGCTCAAATACGGCCTATGGATACTTGGCTGCATGATGCTTTGCCTTTCCTGTTCCAAAACGGAAGAAGAAGCACCCCTAGAAGATGTTTCCTACCTACAATTCGAAACCAAAACAAACACGAATGGTACAAAGGTATTGTACTCGGAATGGGTAGACAGTGAACTGCCGAATTCCAGTGTTTATGGGGCCGCATTTTGTGATCTACCAAAGGTAAAAAAATCCCTATTCGATATAGATCGTGATTTGGTCATGTTTTTTGCCAAACGCAATAGTATTATGCCGCTACCCGTGAGTATCCCCGTTAGTCGGGAACATTATATGGTAGAAATGGCCCCACATCTCTGGTATAATATCTATATCCCAAGAATACGGGTTACCGCAACCGATTGGGAAACAGAGCCCTTAGATGACATTTTCTTTAGTCCGAACAACAATACCAAGTTCAGGATTATGATCATACCCGGTAACACCCCCTTTCCCTCAAAAGGAACACCAAGACCCGACTTTACAAAAATGGACTATGCCGAGATCTGTAACTACTTCGGTATACCACAATAATCGATAATTAACATAAACCAATTGTAATGAAAACGAAACATGTATGTAAGGCCCTATTTTTATCCTTTAGCCTCATTTTTTTGATCAACTGTTCGCCCGAAGATGGTGAAATGGGCCCTCCCGGACCCCAAGGTGAGCAAGGCCCCGTAGGTCCTGCGGGTGTAGATGGCCAAGACGGTGCCGATGGAGCAGACGGGGCTGACGGTACCGATGGCGAGACCGGTACGGCCAATGTAATCTATTCCGACTGGCTCGATTCGCCCATTGTCGACAACGACAACAACATTATGGCGCCCACCGCCAATGGTTCGTACGATGTGCCCTCTTTAGATGCCGCCATAGTAGAAGAAGGTGTCGTTTTGGTATATGGTAGGACCACAACCAACAATTTTGTCTTCGCCCTACCTTTCATAGGAAGTTCGGGGGTTTCTTACTACTTCCGCTACGAAGAAAACGACCTCAACATCAGATTGGCCAAAATCGATGGTTCGAACATCGGTACACCACTGTTCGATCAATACCGCTACATTTTGATTCCTGGTGGCACCCAAGCCAGTAATGGTACTGGCGGAATCACCGGAAAAACGGCCGACCTAGATCTAAATAATATGAGTTACGAAGAAATTCTGGAGCATTTCAATATCCCAGAATAGTGTCTAACCGGTTCCTCGGGATCCCTGTTTTCCCGGGGGACTTTTTTAAAAATTGCCATGAAGTACTTGAGATATTTTCTTTGCTACCTTTTACTACTGGGCTCCTGTAGCCCGGAAGATGGAGCGGCCGGTGCCATAGGCCCCGCCGGACCACAAGGCGAACAGGGTATTCCGGGTGAGACCGGACCCAAAGGCGATACCGGGGATCAAGGCCCGGCCGGTGAAGATGGAGCCGACGGAACCGATGGCGCAAACGGAAACGCCAATGTAATCTATTCAGAATGGATTCCACTGGATCTACCCGACCCCGTTCCCTTTAGAAATATAGCCCGATATCTAGATGCTCCTGGGATAACCTTGGAAATAGCGGAGACTGGAGACATTCGTGTCTTTGGTACAAAATTACCCGTAAAGGAATCCGATATCGCCGTTTTCCCTATCCCCTACACTTTCTATGGTAACCGTTACCAACATTATACCTATTGGATAGAAGACCCGGAAGTAATCAATTTGGAATTGCATAGTATCGACCCTGATCCAGACGCCCCTTTTGGTAAACCGGCCTTCAATGCGATCCGCTATATAATAATTCCTGGTTCAACCAAGATCGACGACAACGAAGGGCCGGGATCGTTCGGAAAACACAAAGAAGCCCCTTGGCAGGATATGGGTTACCACGAGTTATTGGATTATTTCAATATCCCAGAATACCCCTAGGGTTCGAAAAAACATCTAAATCGAATTCAAAATGAAAACATACCCCATTCTTTTATTAAGCCTGTTTCTCCTTTTTTCATGTAGCCCGGAAGACGGAGCGGAAGGTGCCACAGGCCCTGCCGGACCACAAGGCGAACAGGGTATTCCGGGTGAGACCGGTCCCAAAGGCGATACCGGGGAAGCAAACATCATTGCTTCGGATTGGATTACCGCAACTACCGGAAAACCCAGTATAGACTATAGCCAAATGTCTTATGACGAAGTTGTAACCCTCTTAAATCTGGAACCATGAGAACAGTAACTCTTTTTTTGACCCTAGGTCTGGCAATCTGGACGATTTCCTGCGAAAAATCGGAGGTTCAAGCTGTAACCCCACCGGATGCGCTACTAACCGACGGAAAAATCATCGTAAAAAACCCCCAACCCACTACACTGATCCCCAAAGAGATGAGCAAATCCGTTCCCTTTAACGCACGTCATGGGCATGAGGTCTTGGTATTCCATAAAAAACTTTGGGTAATCGCCGGAGATGGTATGGGCGATTTCTATAACGATGTTTGGGCCAGTGAAGATGGCCTACATTGGGAGACCATGGTTGAAACGGCCCCATTCTTGGGCCGACGCCATTTTGGCGCCTCGGTAATGCAGGATCAAATTTGGTTGGTCGGGGGCGAATTAGGCCAGCCCAACAACCTAACGCAGACCAATGAGGTGTGGACCTCAAAAAACGGATCGGAATGGTTTCAGGTCGAACCCAAATCCCCGAATGCCATTTTTTCACCTAGAAGAAGGCATACCCTGACCACCTTTAATGATAAATTGTTCCTAGTTGCCGGGGGCACCCATGGCACCTATGGGCAATCGCGTAACGATGTTTGGAGTACAAAAGATGGAGCGGAATGGAAAATCGCCATTTTTAACGCGCCTTTTGCCCCCAGGGAAGATCATGCCGCCTTGGTGTTCGAAGACCGACTTTGGATTGTTGGTGGTTTTAGCAAGACAACGGGCAATCCGGTTTTCTTAAATGATGTCTGGTTCACCAAAAACGGGGTCGATTGGCATCAGGCTACCGAAAATGCCGCCTTTACCGCCCGAAGGGGACACAGCCTAACTACCGACGGAGACTATATGTACCTCATCGGGGGCGATTCCGAAGACTATGTATACCATAACGATATTTGGCGCAGTGCCAATGGTATCGATTGGGAAATGGTGACTACCGAAGACAGTTCTTTTGGTCCACGATCCGATCATGCCTCGGTCTATTTTAACCAATTACATTGGATCATTAACGGCTATCCGATCTACAGTGCCTTCGAAAACGGCAGCGTTGACCAATGGGGCTTTTACGATGACATTTGGGCTTTTGAAACCAACTAAAATATAGGCTATGAAGATTTTGAAACTCCTTCTATTCGGATGCCTTGTTTTACTAAGTTCCTGTTCCAATGACGACGGAATTGAAACAACACCCATGCCTAAGACGGAAACCATTTCGGTACCTACTTCGGTTTTTATGGAATACCATACGGGCGAAACCGTAGACTATTCAATGCACTATTCGGCCAATAACCAACTCGAACGGATTGAATACAACCGAAACTTCGATGGGCTCGCCAATAAGGCCCTAGTCGATTTTACGTATAACCAGAACGGACAATTGATCGAGGTGATGACTACCAATACCATCATCGATAAACAATTCCAAATCGCATTTCAATACTATGAAGATGGTACCATTGCCTACCTAAACGCCACCATGGATGGCGAAGCCAAAGCCTGGGACCTTTCTTATTCGAAAAATGAAAACCAATATACCTTGGAAGGTGAACTGGCGACCATGCCCATGGTGTGGCAATTTGGCGACAACAATCAATTACAGACCCTAAGTATGGGTGAAACGGTTACCGAAATAACCTATACCAATGCCGAAAAAGGCTGTTTCCATGCAGTTCCTTTACAACCGGCCCACCGCATTTGGCATAGCATCATTTTTACCTATAACCACTTTGAGCTCTTGTATTTCTCACAAAACAGTATTGGATCGATTATTCATGCAGGGGGCCCAACTCCCCTAAGATTTTCCAACCACTTACGGGATATGGCCGGTTATCCTATTTCATTCACCCTTAGCCAGGCACCCCATTTTTCCTCTAAATATACAATTCGGTATGAAAAACGTGAACTTTAACAACCCTAACACTTGGGTGCTAATAAGCTGTTTCTTTTGCTGGCTGTTTATCGGCTGCTCCAAAGATGATGACCATTCGATGGAAGTAAAAGCGATCGCTAAACCTTTTCGGATCATTTCGGACAGGACGGATGGCGATTATTCTTCCTATAGGTTCGTGTACGATGAAAAAGATCGGATCCAATCGATAGCGATGGTCATCGGCAAGCGGATTGCGGATAGTGACTTCGATCAAATCCTCAACGAATCGCAAATAACCTTCGGTTACCATAACGATGGCCAACTGAACACCATTCGTATGGAGCACCCCGAAGATGGGTTACAGGTACGATTCAATTGGAAATACGACACTCAAGGCGAGTTGACAGGTATGGAGGTAAATTGGCCCGACTCTTCACAAGACTATACCCTCGAATACGATCCAAATTCCCGTAGATTGGACTATACGGCGGAATCGATAAGTTCGGCCTTCCCGTTTTGGGTCGACTTCGATACCAGTGGCAAACCCACAGCAGCTGCATTCGCCGGAAGCCAAAGGGTGTATACTTATTCCGATAGACAAGGTGCTTTTAAAGATATTGAGTTACCTAGGGCCCTTACCCTTTTTTCTCTGTATTTAAACATTATCTACGATCATACCATACCGCTTCAATTGGGCCAGCCCATGGTTCTTGACAGTTATGGCCTTGGATCGCAACATTATCGGGCCAGTGGTTTTGAATACGATACCGAAGACCGGATTACCGGCTATTCATTAATCCAAGAACTACCGGAAGGAACACAGAACGATTTTCTTTTCAAAATAGATTATTTAGATGAAACCATTACGAATGAAACCAGGCCCTAAACCCCTAAGTGCCGAATACCTAGCCACCCTAATGTTCTTGGGGTTTCTTGGCGCTTGCAGTTCGAACGACCCCCAGGTTCAAGAAACACCCATACAGTTCCAATACGCTTCCGATAGTATGGTCGTTAGGCTCGCATCTGCCGGTACCATACCAAAACCAGAAATGGAATGGTCGGGCAATACCGGTAGTTTCTCATTGGTCGGCAATTTGGATGGCCTTGAGATCGATTCCGAGACCGGTGCCATTGAATGGACCCGCGACCTACCCATTGGCCATAATACGGTGCTGGTCAATGCCGTAAACGACCAAGGCAATTGGCATACCGGCTTCGTACTGACCAAGAGTGTCGAGAATAGCTTGTGGGCCGTATCCTATGCCGAACACGATAAGCCGGAAACGGAAGCTGCTACCTATTATTTGAGACTTGGGTATGACAACCAGCTGCAAGTATTGCCTTTGGACGACCCGGAAAACCCCATTGGCAAAGGAATTTGGCAACAAGTTGAAGATGCGGTGGTGATGCAGTTTTGCGACGACTGCCCCGAAATAACCCCAAAGGCAGTTTTAGAAAGACCCTCATTCCTTTTGGTGGAAGCCACGGCCAGAAACGACTCCCCATTCTATTTCATGCGTGGAAAACTGTATAACTATTCCACAGCAAACTCAAGTAAGACCTTCAGCAAGAATTGTTACTTAGGGTTTGACTAAGACCCACCCAATAATCCACAGGAATTTTATCCTCCTCTAACCCATTTAAACTAAAAAAACCATGTTAAGAATACTGCTTTTCGTACTGATCTGCCCCCTAATCGGTTGGTGTCAACAACCCACAAAGATCACGGTCTCGGGCCAGGCTAGCCTTATACCTAAAGATATGGTATACAAGGCCAATATGACCTTAAGTAAAAACCTTGGGGGTAGCTCTCGAGACGATTATGAAATGTCGAACCTTAAAGATCTTTATACCTCACAATTACAAAAACAGGGAATGGCACTCAACAAGCTAGAAGAGTTTCCGTTGGACTATAAACTTACCTATTCGCATACCGAGGGTACCAAATATGTTTTTAAGACACGTTCTTTAGAAGAATTTAATACCTTTCTCGACATCAGTTCGGTGGGACTGGAAAGGGGTTACGTTGACATCGAGACCAAAATCTCGACATCCGAAGCCTTACAACTTAAAAAAGCCGCCATAGACCATGCCCACCAACAGGCCGAACTCACGGCGGAAGCATTGGGTAAAAAACTAGGTGACATAGTTTCTATAGAAGAGGTTACCGCAATTCCTATTAATACCACCCACATTCTTTATTTTAAATTGCCATTGGAAGGGTATACCCACCATCTTAGCATTACCTATACCTTAAAGTAATTTCGGCCAAAAAGCCTCCCCACTAAAACCTATATAACAACCCAGCCATCCTTTGTAGCACATGCATCGGATGGCTATTCTTTTTTAAATAGTTACACTGATAAAAATCATTGTTTATTTCGTTTTTGAAAAAATATATGTCGTCCATTTCCGGCATCTCTCTTTATACCCATTCTAAATAGACACCCCGTCTCTTAAGGGCTTGTTAATAAAGGCGCCGGGGCCTAAATTTGTAACATCAAATTTTTCGATATGAGTGGATTTTTCAAATCTTCGATAGGCCGGAAATACGCTATGGCGCTTTCGGCGATTTTCCTGATCTTTTTCTTAGTTATGCACCTTCTTATCAACCTTTTATCGGTTTTTAACGAAGGGCTTTTTAATGAAGCCTCCCATTTTATGGGTACCAATCCGGTGATTCAGTTTGCTATGCAGCCGGTACTTATCTTCGGAGTGGTCTATCACTTCGTTATGGGCTTTATCTTGGAAATTCAGAACAGAAACGCCCGAGTGGTGTCTTATGCCCGTAACAATGGTGCGGCCAATTCTACCTGGATGAGCCGTAATATGATCTATTCCGGAATGTTTATCTTAATTTTCTTGGTAATCCACTTTATCGATTTCTGGTTCCCCGAAATGAACACCAAGTACATCTTGGGCGATATGAGCGGCATGCACAACGGTGAATTCCGCTATTTTGAAGAGCTTCAGCATAAATTCGTGCCCATCTGGCGTGTGGCCCTATATGTAATGGGCTTTGTTTTCTTGGCGCTTCACTTGCTTCACGGTTTCAACTCCGCCTTCCAATCGGTCGGGGCCAATAACAAATACACTAACGGTTTAAAAGGGTTCGGAAAGGCCTACGCGATCTTGATTCCGGCCGGATTCATTTTCATTGCACTTTTTCACCACTTTAACCATTAATAATACCCTTTCTTATGTCTGTATTAGATGCTAAAATTCCAAAAGGTCCCATAAAGGATAAATGGACGACCTATAAAGACAAGATCGATTTGGTAAACCCCGCCAATAAACGTCTTATCGATGTTATTGTGGTAGGTACCGGATTGGCCGGAGGTTCTGCAGCCGCTACCTTGGCAGAGTTGGGGTATAACGTAAAAGCCTTTGCTTACCAAGATTCGCCACGTAGGGCGCACTCTATTGCCGCGCAAGGGGGTATCAATGCCGCCAAAAACTATATGGGCGATGGCGATTCTACCTACCGCTTGTTCTACGATACCGTAAAAGGGGGCGACTACCGCTCGCGTGAAGCCAACGTATACCGTTTGGCAGAGGTATCGGCCAATATCATTGACCAATGTGTGGCCCAAGGGGTACCTTTTGCCCGCGATTATGGTGGCTTGTTGGACAACCGTTCTTTCGGTGGGGTATTGGTTAGTCGTACTTTTTACGCCAAAGGACAGACCGGACAGCAGTTGTTGCTCGGTGCCTATTCGGCCATGAACCGACAAATTGCCCGTGGTAAAATCGAAATGTTCAACCGTCACGAAATGTTGGACGTGGTCAAGGTCGATGGTAAGGCACGAGGTATTATTGCCCGTGACCTGGTTACCGGTAAGATCGAACGCCACTCGGCCCATGCCGTGGTTATCGCCACTGGCGGATACGGAAACGTATACTTCTTATCGACCAACGCTATGGGATCCAATGCCACCGCGGCTTGGAAAATACATAAAAAAGGCGCCTATTTCGCCAACCCTTGTTATACGCAGATCCACCCAACCTGTATTCCGCGTTCGGGCGATTACCAATCGAAACTGACCCTGATGTCGGAATCGTTGCGTAACGATGGACGTATTTGGGTACCCAAGAACATGGACGATGTAATGGCTATTCGTGAAGGGAAACTGAAACCGACCCAGATTGCCGAAGAAAACCGCGATTATTACTTAGAACGTCGCTACCCGGCTTTCGGTAACCTGGTACCACGCGATGTGGCCTCAAGGGCCGCCAAAGAGCGTTGCGATGCCGGTTATGGTGTAAACGCTACCGGAGAAGCGGTATATCTAGATTTTGCATCTGCCATACAGCGTTATGGTAGCGAGCAGGCTAAAATTCAAGGTATTGCCAATGCATCCAAAGAAAAAATCACCGAATTGGGCGAAAAAGTAGTGGAAGCCAAATATGGTAACCTCTTCCAGATGTACGAAAAGATCGTGGATGAGAACCCCTACAAAACCCCAATGATGATCTATCCGGCCACCCACTATACCATGGGCGGGGTTTGGGTAGACTACAACCTAATGACCACTGTCCCCGGACTTTACTGTATCGGAGAGGCCAACTTCTCTGACCACGGTGCCAACCGCCTTGGGGCCTCTGCCCTAATGCAAGGTTTGGCCGATGGGTATTTCGTATTGCCCTACACCATTGGCGATTATTTGGCCGATGATATCCGTACCGGAACCATACCTACCGATAGCCCCGAGTTCGACGAGGCTGAAAAAGCGGTAAAAGACCGTATCGACTTCTTTATGAACAATAAGGGGACCAAATCGGTAGACCATTTCCACAAACGTTTGGGTAAGGTAATGTGGGATAAAGTAGGTATGGCACGAAACGAGCAAGGGTTGAAGGAAGCCATGGCCGAGATCAAACAGATCCGTGAGGAATTCTGGAAAGAGGTAAAAGTACCCGGAAGCGCCGACGAACTGAACCCAGAACTTGAAAAAGCCGGAAGGGTAGCCGATTTCCTCGAATTGGGTGAACTCTTCGCCAAAGATGCCCTAATGCGTGAGGAAAGCTGTGGGGGACACTTCCGTGAAGAATCGGTGGAATTGGATGGCGAGCAAAAAGGAGAGGCCAAACGTAACGATAAAGATTACGCCTTTGTTGCCGCCTGGGAATACAAAGGAGAACCCGCTGATTCGGTACTGCACAAAGAGCAGTTAGAGTTTAACGATATAGAATTGAAACAGAGATCATATAAATAAGAAGACTATGAACTTAACGTTAAAAATCTGGAGGCAAAAAGGTGCCAACGATAAAGGTAAAATGGTCGATTATAAAGTGACCGATATCTCTGAACATATGTCCTTTCTAGAGATGATGGACGTGCTTAACGAGCAATTAATCGCCGAAGGCGAGGAGCCCGTAGCCTTCGATCACGACTGTAGGGAGGGTATCTGTGGTATGTGCTCTATGTATATTAACGGGGAAGCCCACGGACCAGACCGTGGTATTACCACCTGTCAATTGCATATGCGTATGTTCAACGATGGCGATACCATTACCATTGAACCATGGCGCGCCAAAGCCTTTCCGGTAATCAAAGATCTTATCGTAGATCGTACGTCTTTTGAACGTATACAACAGGCCGGAGGTTATATCTCGGTGAATACCTCGGGGAACACCCAAGATGCGAATGCCATCCCAATTTCCAAACATGCTGCCGACGAAGCCATGGATGCCGCTACCTGTATCGGTTGTGGGGCTTGTGTGGCCACTTGTAAAAACTCATCGGCCATGCTTTTCGTAGGGGCCAAGGTTTCGCAATATGCCCTGTTGCCACAAGGACAGGTAGAAGCCGCAGACCGTGTGAAGAACATGGTTGCCCAAATGGATCTCGAAGGTTTTGGTAACTGTACCAATACCGGTGCCTGTGAAGTAGAGTGCCCTAAAGGTATTTCCCTGACCAATATCGCCCGTATGAACCGTGAGTTCCTTAAAGCGAATTTAAAAGGGTAAAATCTTTTTAAACCATATTTTTAAAAAAATCCTGGTAGTGACCTATCAGGATTTTTTTATGACCATAAGTCATCATGTAATCCAAAGCCTACTATTGTACGTAAATATTTTCAAACAAAACCATTGATTTATGAAATATCTCGGTCTATTCACCTTAATCTTGCTTACGACAAACTGTAATACCACTTCGGAAAACATCACCGATTCCCAAAGCGAAGAGCAAGTGTTTTTAAAGGCATTCGACCAAGAGCTGCAACTGAACAACACAGATACACATACCATTTCCATCGGTGATTTTGGGGATGAGGAAGGTGCCGTGATTTTACAACACCCCTCCCAATTCGAACAAAGTGAAATCGTGCGCGATGCCAGTTCGAATTGGAACCCCGTTTATAAATACAAGGCCAAAAATAATTTTAAGGGCGTAGATGTCGTTTTGATAGAAACCTGTAAGCTAGCCGGCCAATCGACCTCCTTACAATGTGCCAAGGATACCTTAAAGATCAAACTTACCATAGGCAACTAAACAGTAAGTTTTACGCTTAAGAAACGCAACAGGGCCCATTGCTGGACCCAAGGTCTATTTTTTCTTGGTGAGCTTATACAGCAGGTACATAATTCCTACCACAAAATGTAATAGTATAATGCCTGCAATTATATAAATGGTGGTATTATCGCCTCTCATACTTCAAAAATATCCTTTGATCGGGGCAACTACAGTTACCCCGGTTACAAATCGCAAAAAAGAAACCCTAGACCTGAATATAGATCTAGGGTTTCAACAACCTAAAACCAACATTACAAATAAGCGACCGCTTAACCAACCTAACCATTAATCCAACCGCAAGCGGCCGCTTTTGTTACCACAAATATCGGTAGCGCTAACAGGCTATACGGTGACAAAGGTTACATAAGCAGTTGATTTTAGACTATTTAACTTCTTTTTGGGTTAAAACGTCAATACTATACTCCCGTGAAGGCTCCCGGTTTCCTTGGGTATTTTTTCAAAATCCGGATTACCGTTCCTGAGCCGATCTTTGGCCTGCGCTTCTTCGTCCCACGGATCGTAATACAATATGGCCTCCCCCTGAAATTTTAGGTGCACCCCACCCTTATCCATACGATAGGCCTCAAAACGGCCTTGTTGCACTTCCAATTCGTATTCCAAGGTGTCTTGCTTATAAGGAATGTAGAAGACCAATCCGAAATGGGGTTGATCGCTATCAAAACCAGAGTCCAGGTCCATTTCCATTACGCCACTTCCCTCGATTTTGGCTATCTCACCATTCAAAAGTTTTTCCAGTTCGGTAACCGCAGCCATATCGCCGGAAGCGGCCCTTTTACTCAAGGCCTGCATTCGGGCCTCTTTAGATTCCAAGGACTTTTTCAGTTGGGCCGAAGTAGCTTGCAGTTTTTTGGCCTCATCGCTTTGTATCATGGCCCTATTCGCTTCGAACTCCATCTTTCCGAATTCCGGACTGGCCAAAGCCATCCTCAGGGTATCTTTTGTCCCCAATGGTAACAACCCCTCAATATTGTCTAGACTGAATACCAAACGCAGACCCAGGTCCTTTTTAACCCCATCACCGATTTTGGAGGGATCGGGCAGTTTTTTTTCATGGGCCACTAAGGTCAAATACTTACCGTTATGGTTGTATTCTTTGGTGACCAAGCTGCCAACGTTTTTATTAATGCCGTTGAATTGTAGTTGAATGTTATCCTGTGCCCTGCACATAGCTATGGAGGCCATGGCCAGGAACCCTATCAAAATCGTACGCATAACTGGTTGTTTTGTACACAATTTCGGGTATTAGCCCAGTGGTAAGGCCTGAAATTGTACCACTGACCCTAGAACTGTATAGATGGTACGGAAGCGATTAATATTCTTATGGTACAACCAATATTTGATGCAAAAATCAAATGTCGCTTCAATTGTCGCATCGAAAATCCGGCGTATAGCATCTTTTTTATATAATTTCCCGCTTTAAATCGATACCATATGATCGGGAAAAAAGTTCGGGAAATCAGAATAAGAAAAGGACTTACCCAAGCAGAATTGGCTAAAAAATCTAAATTGACCCAAAGGACCATCCAACGGGTCGAACTTGATAAAAATACCCCTAGGGATTACACCCTAAAACAAATCAGTACCGCCTTGGGAATAGACATCGCTATGTTCGATAAAACCCTAGAAAAACCAAAATCCCTTTGGGCGAGCCTATTAAAACTTTCATGGCTGGTAGTATTGAACATCTTCTTAATGACGGTAATCGGTTATGCCACCTTGGATTCAAATGCCAATACCAATAGTAGAATTACCGCTTTTTTACTCAGCTTTTCGTTACCCTTTTTAATTGCCAGCCAAACCCCAAAAACAACCTCTTGGTCTAGGGTACTACAATATGGAAGTGGTTTTATCTTCTATCTAATTCTAATCGTAGTCCAGCATTATAATCTACTATGGTCCGTGGGATTTAAAACGGGATTGATTCCTTGTTTGATCCTGGGTCTTTCTACCTTATATTTCGTCAAATACAACGGCAACCGTGGCACATATTCCCTAAACTGATATTCGAAGGGGTAACAAGCTCCAAATCTATTTGGGCCTATAGGGTTCCGGCGTACCCAATAGAATGGGAGGTTCTTCTTGTAAGGTCTTTTTAAACTTCAACACTTCCTTGGTAACGGCCGGTAATACCCAAGTCAGGTTTTCGGCCCCGGTCTCGTGTCCGCCATAAATACCGAACAATTCCTTGGGGTCGCGCAACAGATTATGTACCCTGGGAAAATTATGCTTTATGGGTTTATCGAACATGTTTTCGTGTTTGTAGTAATGCACCTTGTAATTGCGCCATTTATAAGCGAACATCTCATCTCCATTATAGACCGGGAAACCTTCCCGGGCCGAGTCTTCGGTCTGCCCCATGAACAAGGGCATTTGGTCTACACCATCAATCTTACGGTCGGTGGGCATATCCAAACCTACGGCACTGGCCAAAGTGGGTAATACATCGGTTATATGTACTATAGCGTCGGTCTTTACCCCGGCCTTGATCTTGTTGGGCCACCGGATCAAAAATGGCGTTCGTAAAGAACCTTCCAGGGCGGTAAAGTAGTGCCCACGCCAATATCCTGCTGTCCCGAACCAACTCGATGCCTCTTCAGGACCGTTTTCACTCATCCAGATCACTATGGTGTTCTCTCGTACCTTAAGATTATCTATGGCATCAAAAATCTGCCCGGCCCTATGATCGATCTCCATTAATACATCGGCCCAACCCCCATTACCCGATTTCCCATCGAATTCCGGATTGGGCAAAGTGGGTAAATGCGCCAAGGTATAAGGAAGATAGACAAAAAAGGGCTTGTCTTGCTTTACACTTTTTTCCATAAAGGCTATGGCTTTATCAGCCAATTCGGCATCAATAGTACGCCTGGTTTTAACATTGTATTCTTTGACCGCGGTAGGTGTTTTGCCCTTGGTGCTTTGTTGTATCTGTGGCGGAGTTACCACAGTCGGATCAAAGCCTATTTGGGAGGTATATTCCGATTCATCAGTAGTATTGGCAATACCATACCACTCATCAAAACCTTGATCGGTGGGGAACCTACCTTTCATATCACCCAAATGCCATTTACCATACATTCCCGTAGCATATCCTTTTTCGGAAAAGAGCTCGGCCATGGTCTTTTCCCAACCTACCATACCGTAGGGCAGGCCCCAAACTACCTTGGTGGTGCCGGAACGAATGGGATGCCTGGCCGTCATCAATGCCGAACGCGAGGGGGTACACTGGGGTTCTACATTAAAATTCAGCAACTGCATGCCTTCTTTCGCAAAAGCATCCAAACGTGGGGTTGGCGCACCCCTTAAAATTCCCCCACCATAGGCCCCGATCTCTCCCCAACCCAGGTTATCCATAACAATGACCACCACATTAGGTCGTTCAGAGGTTTGAGCCATACAAAAAGAGGTGACCAAAAAGGCAAGTACTAAGGAATATCGTCGTAACATGGAAAAATGGTTAGATTAAATGTTTCTTTGAAACGAATGTAAGGTTTTTATGCGCTTTTATCAATGCTCTTACGTACTATTCGTATTGTTTATGCCTACAATTTCGGATTTGGACAAGATGGAATCTTTTGGAAAACCGACTTTAAAAAATTCGTAATTTATGTAGCAAAACTAAGTCATGGATCCCTATTCCGAAAAACCCATACAGGTGCCCCGATTTACGGAAGCAGCTGGTTTTTACACAACACCGGAACGTTCGAAGATCATGGGAAAGATTCGCGGTAAGGACACCAAACCCGAAATCGCATTCCGTAAAGCACTCTGGCATGCCGGGTATAGATATCGCAAAGACTACCGCAAACTTATTGGTAGACCCGATATCGTACTCAAAAAACACAAAACCGTTGTTTTTATCGACGGAGAATTTTGGCATGGGAAAGATTGGGAAATCCGGAAACATAAACTCAAAAGCAATCGTGAGTTTTGGATCGCCAAGATCGAGCGCAATATGCAGCGCGATGTAGAGGTAAACCGTGAATTAGTACGGCTGGGTTACACCGTTTACCGGTTTTGGGCAAAACAGATTGAAAAAGATATGGCACATTGCCTGAATCAAGTACTTCGCCATTTAAAAACCTAACACAAACCACGATTTCACAAAGATATATCACAGCTTTAGTGTTTTTTTTAGATATACCGTAAAACAATTGTGAAAACAATAACAATTGGCCCAATGTTTGCGGGCTTTCAATGATTACATTTGAACAGCAATCCTAATCCAATAACCAACCTAACATTATGAAAAACAAAAAGGTCCTCTTGTATGCAGCCTTGGGACTGGTTGCGCTCTTTGTTTTGTACTCCGTTTTCTTTTCCGATGATTCCGAAGCCGATACCGATATTACCGTCAAGGTACGTAAAGGTGAGTTTTTGAACGAAGTGGTAATTTCTGGGGAAGCCCAGTCTACCAGCCTCAAAAAAATCAACGGACCCAGTGAAATACGCAAATTCGGACTCAATCGTGTAAAAATCCAAGATCTTATTCCTGAAGGCACCGTCGTTAAGGAAGGCGACTATGTGGGTAAGTTGGATCCTTCCGGTTTAAATGGTCAGATCATCGATGCCCAATTGAACCTAGAAAAGGCCCAATCGAAATTTACCCAAGAACAATTGGATACCACGCTAACTTTGAAACAAGAGCGTACCGCCATAAAAGATCTTGAATTTACCCTGGCCGAGGACAAATTGGAGTTGGAACGCTCTATTTACGAACCGCCTTCGACCATTAAACAACTCGAAATCAAAATCGAACGTGCCGAGCGTGATCTAAAAGAAAAAAAAGAAGACTACTATATTAAAAGACGTAAAGCCATTGCCAAAATGGCCGAGGTAGGAACCGAAGTTTCCAAGATAAATAAACGCTTGGAAGAACTGCACAGCCTACAAAAATCGTTCACCATTTTTTCTAATGCGACCGGAATGGTCACCTATGCCAAAAATTGGGATGGTAGTAAACGTACCGTTGGCACCGAGATTAGCCCCTGGGACCCCACTTTGGCTACCCTGCCCGATCTAACCAAAATGGAATCTAAGACCTATGCCAACGAGGTAGATATCCGTATGATAAAAAAAGACCAAGAAGTTACTATTGGTTTCGATGCCTTCCCCGATGTATCCATCACCGGTACGGTTACCTCCGTGGCCAATGTTGGTGAAAAAAAGAGGGGTTCCGATATCAATCTATTTCAGGTATTGGTGAAACTGAAGGAATCAAACGATAATATTAGGCCGGGCATGACTACTTCCAACCGGATCCTCATCGATAAAGAAACCGATGTACTCGTAGTGCCCTTAGAAGCTATCTTTAAGCAAGACTCTACCAGCTATGTGTATGTTAAGTCGGGCTTTTCTACCAAAAAACAAGAAGTAGCATTGGGCAATTCCAATCTAAACGAGGTTATCATTACCCAAGGGGTAGCTGAAGACGATGTGGTTTTCTTGAGCAAACCCCAAGGTCTTGAAGATAAAAATATAGAACCCCTTAAATAATGGATGCGATCTTTTTAGAAAAGGTCCGCTCTAATTTTGGGGAGGCCCTTCGTGTAATTGCCATCAATAAGGTACGTACCTTTCTTACCGCCTTGGGAATCATTTTTGGCGTGGCCGCCGTAATAACCATGTTGGCCATAGGTAACGGGGCCGAAAAAGAAATTCTATCGCAATTGGAATTGGTTGGTGTGAACAATATCGTGGTTACGCCCATCCCGGATAAGGAAGAAGACCAAAACACCGAGCAAAGCGATTCGGGCTCAGGCGAAGGTGTGGCCGAGGCTCGACGCTTTTCCAAAGGTTTGGATATGCTCGATGTGGCCAGCTTAGAAGAAAACATTCCTACCATTAAACGTACCAGTCCGGAAATTATACAAGAGACCCATGTAATTAATAAAGGGAAACAATATTCGGTAAAACTGATCGGTATCAGCAATGCCTATTTTGAAACCGCCAATATCCATCTGGGAAGGGGAAAAATGTTTACCGAGGCCCAGATAACCCATGCTATGCCCGTATGTATTATTGGCGAAAAGGTCGAAAAAAAACTGTTTACCGGGGAAAGTGCCTTAGGCAAGCGCATTAAGGTAAAAGATGTCTGGTTACAAGTGGTTGGGGTGATCGAAGAAAAATTGATCTCTGAAAAGGCTCAAGAAGATCTTGGCATTCGCGATTTGAACCAAGATATCTATATTCCCATAAAGACCTTTTTGGTGCGCTATCAAGACCGAAAGATTCTCCACGACAAACGTATGGACTTTAGCGGGGGCTTTATCGTAATGGGAGGCGGTAGTGGCCCTAAAAAACGAATTCCGAGAGGCAACTACCACCAAATAGACAAACTGACCATTCAGGTTAATAACTCGAACGAACTAAAGGCTACGGCCGAAGTGGTAAGCCGTATGCTTAAACGGAGGCATAACGATGTGCTCGATTTTGAGATATCGATACCCATTAACCTACTTAAGCAACAACAAAAAACCAAACAGATCTTTAATATAGTACTGAGCATTATTGCCGGTATTTCGCTATTGATCGGCGGTATTGGCATTATGAACATTATGCTGGCTTCCGTTCTAGAACGCACCAAGGAAATCGGTATCATCCGTGCCCTAGGGGCCACCCGTGAAGATGTCATCTGGCAGTTCTTGTCCGAATCCATTCTTATTAGTTTAGGGGGTGGTATTATAGGAGTGGTATTGGGTATTGTAGCCTCTTATGCCTTGGAGAAACTCACCAATATAGAGACCATTTTATCTATGGGCTCTATACTACTCTCTTTTTTCGTGGCCACCTTGGTCGGACTGGCCTTTGGGGTTTTCCCGGCACGTTCGGCGGCTAGAAAACGACCTATTGAGGCCATACGACAAGAATAAGCTAACCCACCTAATGACTAAGAAAATGAAAAAAACACTAATATACCTATTGGTTTTTACCACTTATGGCCTTGTCGCGCAAACCCATAACATCCAGCTTTCGCAAGCCATAAAAAAAGCCCAAGAGAACTCTCCGGCCTACCAAGCGGTAAAGAATAGGGCGCAGGCTAGTTATTGGCGTTATAGAAGCTACAAAGCTTCCTTTTTGCCCCAACTCGACTTTAGTTTCGATCCTACCTACACCAACTCGGTAAACCGGATCACCAACGATCAGGGGCAAGATATTTTCGTAAAACAAAACCAGTCGTTAATGTCGGCCGGACTCGGGTTACAGCAACAAGTGCCCTATACCGGTGGTATCTTTTCGGTAAATTCGCAATTGCAGCGCATCGACCGTTTTGGCGACGACAAATCGAGTAGTTATTCGGTAGTACCCTTTTCCATCAACTATTTTCAAAACTCTTTATTCTATAATCCGTTTAAATGGGATAAAAAAATAGAGCCATTGTTGTATGAAGAGTCCAAACGGGAGTTTATTGAACGTATGGAGGATATTTCACTTCAAACCTGTGCCCGCTATTTTAGTTTGCTGAAGGCCCAGGAACAATTGGAAATCGCCAAGCGAAACCTCTCGAACCAAGACACGCTGTTACAGATTTCAAAAGGTCGTTATCGTATCGGGAAAATCGCGGAAAACGATCTCTTACAAATGGAACTTAGACATTTGAATTCGAAAAATGCCGTTACCACCCAAACCATAGCTTTTAAAAAGGCTTCCCAAGATCTGGCACGTTTTTTAAAACTCGATTCAGAAGATTTTTCCCTTTCAACACCTGCCACCTTAGGTGATTTTAGCATTAGTGTAGACAAGGCCTTGGAAGAGGCCCAAAGCAACCGGAAAGATGTCATCGAATTTAGAAGAAGACGCTTGGAAATGGAACAAAACTTGGCCGAAGTACGGGGTCGCAATGGGGTAAGCCTTCAGATGCAAGCGAATTTCGGGCTTAATGGCCAATCGGACGAGTTCGAGACCCTTTACCAAGACTACGACCAGCAACAGAACGTACGGGTCAGTCTTCGGGTACCCGTTTTTGATTGGGGCGTAAACAAATCGAAACGAAAAATGGCCGAGGCCAACCTCGAACTTACCGATACCGAAATCGAACAAGACAAACAGGCCTTTGAACAAGAGATTTATCTGCATACCCTGAACTGGTCTAACCAACGTGAGTTTTTACAGACCGCCCAAAAAGCAAAGGAAGTGGCCCTAAAACGATACGAAATCAGTATGAAACGCTATGTTTTGGGAAAGATTTCCATTACCGACCTCAACTTGGCCCAACAAGAAAAAGATAGGGCCATAATCGATTACCTGAACTCCTTGGAAAAATTCTGGTCGGACTATTACCTATTACGCAGGCTTACGCTCTACGATTTTGTGGCCGATCAAAAGATATCGGTGGCCCAATTGGTGTTTGAATAAACCTTTTGGTAAAACTGTTTAGTAGTGGAGTTGTGGAGTCGTTTAGTTGTTTAATTGGATGTTTTTATAGTCAAAATTGAACGAAAACATACTTTGCTTCCTCTCCTGTGGGAGAGGTTTGGCCTGTCCCCAAACATTTCGGGGGGGGGGGGGGGGGGGGGGGGGTGGTGAGGGCTAGCCAGTAAAGAGGTTAAATCGTTTAATCGTTGAGTTGGTTGTGAGGCCTCCCTAAGATCGAGGTGACGTGGTACTGAATTTCAGAACAATGAACACTGATCCCAGGACCCATACTCCCACCTAACGGATCTATCTGTCCCCTTATCCCAATTCTTTGAATGAAAACAGGCTTTTGGTTACTTTCGGTGGTCCCGGTCACTATGAAAACCTATGAAAAAATCAATACTTGTTCTGTTGGCATTGGCGGCTATGGCCAGTTGTAAAAGCAAAAAGGTAGTCCCTGAACCCCTTCCGAAAATTAAAGCCCTACAAGGTAGTTCCCTGTTGGGTTTACCTTTGGTGAGTCCGGATTTGGATAAAGTCGAAGATTCCACCAAAATTTTAAACTACCGCCAAGCAGAGGCCCGTTACGAAAAAGATCCTTCTGCCGATAACTTGATCTGGTTAGGCCGTCGCATGGGCTATTTGGGCGATTATGCCAAGGCCATTACCTTGTTTTCGAAAGGGGTGGCTGAATTTCCGGACGATGCCCGTTTTTATAGACATAGAGGACATCGCTATATCACCTTAAGGCAATACGATTACGCCCTGGCCGATTTCGATAAAGGCATTACCCTTATTCAAGGGACCGATGATGTCATCGAGCCCGACGGAATCCCCAATGATGCGAATATCCCGGTTTCATCTTTACACACCAACCTATACTACCATAAAGGGGTGGCCCACTATCTAAAAAACGAAATGCAGGCTGCGGAAAAGGCTTTTTCCCATGGCTTGGCCATTTCGACAAACGACGATATGCGGGTGGCGTACATCAATTGGTTGTACTTAATCAAAAAACGTTTGGACAAAAACGAAGCCGCCAAAGAAATTTTGTTTTCCATAAATACCGACCAAGAAATCATTGAAAATACGGCGTATCACAAGAATTTGTTGTTCTTTAAAGGTGTTTTGACCCAGAAACAACTAAATCCCGAAAAGGCCAATGCTGCCACAAAATACGCTTATGCCAACGCCCTTTATTTTCAAGGCGATATAACCAAAAGTAAAGCAGCCTTAAAACAAATCGTAGCCCAAGACCATTGGACAGCATTTGCCTATATGGCCGCCGAAGCCGATTTGTCACGAATGTTGGACTGATCTAGAAGTAACGTTCGCGTAATATCTTTAAATGCCAACGTTCATGGCCCAAAATAATGAAGGCGGCTGCCCGGGCCGATAAATGTCCATCACTAGCCGTACCAATAAAAGTTAGGTCGGTCTCCGAAAACTCGTCTAGTATAGATTGGGTATACCCCCGCGTCACTAAATAGGCTTTTAACAAATCTTCGGGCGATTTATCGTTGGCTCGCGAAGGTTTTACAAAAACATCTTGGTCAAATCCGGGCAAAGGGGTATGATCGTGACGCCCGATTCGAAACATACGATAGGCAAACACCCGTTCAGTGTCTACGATATGTTGTAACACCTCCTTAACCGTCCATTTGCCTTCGGCATAGGCATAATCCCATGTATCCATAGGAATGGCCTTAAAAAAAGCCAGTATCTCCTCAGCGCCTACACTTAGGGCCATTTCTAAATCGAGGGAATTCGGCACCAAGTCAATATAACGTTGGTAATATTCTTGGAATTCGGTGGCTAATACATCTTTGCTTGTCATAGGTGTCAATTGGAATACGATCTTAGTCCGTCGCTCCATTAAAACATTACAAACCTATGCTTGTTATAGGTTTCCTTTCTTACTTAATAGGGCCAACATATCGGCTTCCCAATTCTTATGGGGCCTTTCAATTATACGCCCAATTTCCGTTTCCCCTTCATAAATTATTAAGGTAGGTACCCGTGTAATGTTTTTCCCGACTTCTTCTTTACCAGGACTTTTTTTATACATATTTCCCCTATAGTCGACTGCTATCATTTCCAGTTGGTCATCGGATACTTCCAAACCTTCAAACACTTTTAATAGCTGGGGCACGCCCCGTTTACTGTCGCCACACCAAGTTCCCATAAACAATTCGAATCGTCTGCCTTTGATCATGGGTTTCAGGTTGGTCATTACCGCTGGTTTGGGTTTATAATTGGATTTATAGGGAACATACCACTGGGCAAATGCCCCATGCTCTAGAATAGATTCATCAAACTTTCCTAATAACAATGTCCGTCCCTTAGCATCGGTTTCCAATCGGTTTTGTGCCTTAATCGAAAAAGCGGACAATAACAAACAACACAGTATACAAAGATTTCGCATGGCTCTAGTTTTTGCTTAAACCTACACCAGCTAAGGAAACCCACATGGCAACAGGGTATCGATTACCACTAAAAAGGGACCTAAACATTAGCTAGCGGGATAAAACCATAGATCACCTTATTGAGGCTGTTGGAACCGTCTTAACAGCGTTTCGTACCCAAATGCAGCCAGATAGGCCTTATTTTTGGTACCTTTTCGCAAATAATCGAATATGCCCCTTCGCAGTGCCTTATTTAGCCAAATCCTTATCCATTGCTTGTTCTGGGCCCTATTCGTCTTTATTTCACTTTTCGTTTTCTCGGATTTTTATTGGCGTGCCAATCCGTTTTTACACTATCTGGTAATTTTGGTGGCTATCGTATATGCCAACAACCACTTTCTGTTACCCTATTTTGTACAACGTAAACTGTATTTCCCCTATGCCCTGCTTTTTGGGGGTATTGCTTTCTTCGCCACTCAGGCGTATTGTCAATTTTTCGCCCAATGCGGCTGCACCATTTTAAAATGCCTTTCAGATTACCTTTGGCAAACTTTATTCCCATTGGTGTTTTTTTCATTCCTATGGATATTAGAGCGTTATTGGCAACAACAAGAGACCCTAAAGCAGGTACGACAAGAACATACGGCCATGGAACTACAGCTATTGAAATCGCAATTGGATCCGCATGTCTTGTTCAACAATCTAAATACGGTTTATGCCTACGCCTTGGAAAAACCCCAAGATGTGGCCCCATTGATCCTTAAATTGTCCGATAATCTGAAACATATGATCTATGGCAGTACGGAGCCCTGGGTACCCTTAGATCATGAAATGGCCTATCTCGATAATTATATTGCTTTTCAACGCATTCGTACCGAGAACATTATTGCCATTGACTATACTACTACCATAGCTTCCAATGCCTTTAAAATTGCACCCCTATTGTTAATCGCCCCTGTAGAAAACGCTTTTAAACATGCTGCGCCCCATACCAGTATTCTAATCCACATAGATTTACATGGAAACCGATTGGTTTTAAAATGTAGAAATAAAATAAAGGAAGCACCTTCGGCTACAAAGGGAACCGGCACAGGACTTAAAAACCTTAGAAAACGCCTAGAACTTATTTATCCGAATGCCCATAGTTTGGAAATCGTTGAAAATGCTTATTTTGAAATCAATTTGAGCGTAAAACTCCAATAACGCCAAAGAAGGCCAACAAACAACATCTTCCTATGAAATGTATGATTATCGAAGACGAGCTTCCGGCACAAGGGGTGTTGCGCAATTATTTGGCCCGTTTACCCGAAATGGAACTTTTGGGTTGTTATCAATCGGCCTTGGACGCCCATTCCCAATTAAAAACCGGACAAACGGATTTGCTTTTCCTGGATATAGAATTACCTAACATTTCCGGAATGGATTATTTGAAAACTCTGAATAACCCACCGAAGGTGATCATGACCACCGCCTACCCCCAATATGCCGTGGCAAGTTATGATATGGATATGATTATCGATTATTTGGTAAAACCCTTCTCTTTTGAACGCTTTTTAAAGGCCATAAACCGCGCTGAAGGAACCTCAAAAAAAACCGTAGAGCCCAAGGTCAATTCAGAAGAAACACCAGAATCTATTTTTATAAATGTAGACAAGCAATTGCACAAAATACGTTTTAAGGATTTGCTTGTTGTTAGTTCGGAACGCAACTATGTAAGCATGCAGACCACCTCTAAGAAATATGCTTTTTTAGGTAATCTAAAGGATTGGAAAGAAAAACTACCTATTGAATCTTTCCTTCAAATTCATCGTTCTTTTATGATAAATTACAAACAGATAGATGGTGTCAAAAACAACCATGTACTTCTGGGGAATTATAAAATACCTATTGGTAGAAAATATAAAGAGCAGTTACTTAAGACCTTAGGCGTATTTGACAACGAATAGCGCCCCAAAACCGCCCTTCGTCGCTTTTTGCCCTCAATAGCTGTTAATTTGCCTACCTTTTTCAAAAATTTAGCTATGTCTATCATTCGCATTAGTCTAGTACTCTTGGCTTCGGCAAACCTTTTGTTCGGGCAGTCTAAACAAGAACGACCCAACATCCTATTTATTCTTTCCGATGACCATACCTCACAGGCCTGGGGACTTTATGGAGGCATCTTGGCCGATTATGTGAAAAACGACAACTTGGAACGTTTGGCAAAAGAAGGTACGTTATTGGAAAATGCCTTTTGTACCAATTCTATCTGTAGCCCCAGTAGGGCGACCATACTTACCGGGCAATATAGCCACCTCAACCAAGTGTATACCTTACGCGAGGCCTTGCCTAAAGGCCATCCGAATATAGCCAAAACTTTGGGCCAAGCAGGTTACCAAACCGCTATCATAGGCAAATGGCATTTGGTTGAACAACCCGAAGGTTTTGATTATTTTAAGGTGTTACCGGGACAAGGAAAGTATTGGAACCCCACTTTTAAGGTTAAGGAAGGTTGGAAAGATGGTTATATAGGCAAAAATGAAGGCATAAAACACCAAGGTTTCAGTACCGATATCATTACCGACCTTACCTTAGATCATTTAAAGGCACGCGATACCGATAAACCCTTTTTTATGGTCTGTAGTTTTAAGGCCACCCATGAACCCTTCGAATATCCTGAACGGTATAATGATTATTTGAAAGATGTAGAAATCCCGGAACCTGCATCGCTGCTCGACCAAGGGGCAGAAACCACAGGCCGAACCTTCCCCGGCCAGCCCTTGGAAAACTTAGGGAAACGTTGGGACGAAGCCACTAAAAACCCCGATAAGTTCTGGACCTCCTATCCCGGATTACCCTATCCATTAGACGGGCTGGATGCCGAAACCAAGCGAAAAAAAATATACCAAAAACTGGTGAAGGATTTTATTCGTTGTGGGGCAGCCATAGATGATAATATTGGGCGTCTATTAGATTATCTCGAAGCTGAGGGGCTTGCCGAGAATACGATCGTAATCTATACGGCCGACCAAGGTTACTTTTTAGGCGAGCATGGCTTTTTCGATAAACGCTTGATCTATGAAGAGAGCTTACGTATGCCTTTTGTAATCCGCTATCCGAAAGAGGTAAAATCTGGAAAACGATTAGATGATTTTATCCTGAATATCGACTTTGCCGCCCTGTTGGCAGATTATGCAGGCCTAGACACGCCCGATTATATGCAAGGCCGCAGTTTTAGGGACAACCTTAGGGGAAAGACCCCAAAAGACTGGCGTCAGCAAATGTATTTCCGTTATTGGTTGCATCACCCAGATAGGCCAGCCCATTTTGGTATTCGTAACAAACGGTATAAAATGGCTTATTTCTACGGCCAACCTTTAGAGATGCATGGCAGTGACTCTCGTACCACTGCTCCCGCTTGGGAATTTTATGACCTTAAAAAAGACCCTAAGGAAGAACAAAATGCCATTGCCAATCCGAAATACGCCAAGATTATCAAAGAAATGAAGGAGGAATTGATACGGCAACGAGATAGGTACGCCGATACCGACAAGAATAGCACGGTTATGCAGCCTATTCTAGAGCAATTAAAAAAGTAGTTTTCAAGTAACCCGCTCACTAACGTTTCTTAAACTGGAACAAAGAAGTACCCACCACATATTGGTTCAATACTTCGAGGGAATACCCCTCTTTTCGCCAAGAGAGGAATAATGGTTTCTCTTCTATGGCCACATCTTTGGCACTAAAATCGGGTTTGGCAAATATATTCTGGGTCGAATCATTAAGAACCTCGACCTGGCCGGTAACCGTGGCACCATCGGCAACCGACATATGGGTGGCTTCTCCATATTTTTCACCTATACGCCGGTATAAGTTATGTTGTACCACCTCCCGTAGCTGAAACGACACTTCGGTTATGGTACCCTGGTCATTGGTCCGCACCTCCAATTCTCGAATCCATCGGTCGCAAAAGCGCATTTCGGCAGGTTTAAACTTATAGTACCCCACTTCTTCGTGGGTACTGGTCCAGCCCCATTCGTAGAGTTCCGAAACCTGTCTCCCAATCAGCTCTTCCGGTTCGAGACGTTCACCTGGAAAGTTCAGTAATAACAATAGCAGTAATATACGCATGTCCCAAAAATGCAAAATTCTGGTTACAAGCCGATTAAATTTCGGGCTATGTAAAGCTTTTACCGATAATTATTCCTGATTTGTATTATAAACGGACCTGCATTACCCAATCCATCTGTTCGTCGGTACCGATTAAATACGGATGTTCGCCAATCTTCTTAAAACCATGGCGTTCGTAGAAGGCAATGGCCCTTAGGTTGGCCTCCCACACGCCCAACCATAATTTGATCTTGCCTTTTTCACGAGCAATTTGCTTTACCCAGGCCATGATTTCGGTGCCATGGCCATTCCCTTGGAATTCGGGTAAAATATAGATGCGTTGCAGTTCCAAAGATTCGGGATCGTTAAGATCGGTCTGGGCCGGAGCAACATTACATTTTAGATAGCCGACCAAAATTTCTTGCTCATAAATAAAGTAGAAAGTACTGTTGGGCTCTTGCAACTCGGCCAAAAGGGTGGGTTTGGCAAAGGCCCTTTTCATATAGTTGGCAAAATCGGCAGGGTCGTTCTGATCGGCAAAGGCCGCGTGAAAGGTATCTTTTGCGATTCGAATCAACAGATCTAATTCAGCTTCGGTACAAGGTGAAAAACGTAATGCCATACCCAAAGATACACCTTCTGTTACACTTTAAATGGCGTTTTGGTTATCTGAACGGCTAGGTTGCTACAATAACAAATCTATGATAATGCGAGAAGGCCCCAGAATTGGAATGAAGCTTTGTACATAAAAGCTAAATGGAACCTATAAAACAAAAAAAAGGGCGGAAAACCCGCCCATATTTCTTTACGATGATCTGTTGGTTAGATCATGAACAATTTCTTTGCCAGCAACATGAGACCACTATAAAAATCAGATCGGTCTACATAGGCTTGCTCTTCCTGGGGTTTGGTTTGCGCGTTCACGTCAACGATAATTTTTGGGTATTACTAAATAATTTTGTAGGCAACAATATAAGGCATAACGTTGGTTTAAACCAACAAATTGTTTTTATGCCTATGTTAAATTTTCAGTTTTCGATGAACGACACCCTGTTTTGGCGATTTTATGACAAAAATCAATACAATAGCCCGGCAAATCGACCAACTACCCTTAGGCAAATTGCCCTTGCTCGGGGGAAGATAAAAACTCTTTTTTCAACATCTTTATCTGTAGGCCAAAGAAGATTCCCATAAAAAGCACGGCATACAATAAGGTATTAGATCCGTTGAACGGCATTTTCCAGTCGATCTGGGGCATCGATAAATCCAACTTTGGGGTATTTAGAGGTATTTCCAATCCAACTGCAGCCGGATTAAAAAAGAACAGACCTATGGTGGCCGCCGCAAAACAGAGTGCGATTAACCACCACCCTTTTTTACCGATCAAAGGTTGACTTACCACTGGTGTGGGTAGCTCATGTACGGCATCCATGATATTACCCAACAATTGGTCGCTGGGTTGGGGCCGCTCTAAATTGGCCAATATTTTTTTTAGTTCTTCATCTTTACGCACATCCATTACTCCGCAATTAAAGTTTGCTTCTGCCCCTCTAGGGCCGTATACAGCCGCTTACGCGCCCGGTGTAATTTTACCTTCACATTATTATCGGACATACCCAAGGCTTGGGCAATTTCCTTCAAAGATAATTCCTCAAAATAAAATAGCTCTATTATGGTCTTTTGGTCGGCCGGTAATAATCCCATCGCCGTTTTTATCATTCTTTTTTTGGGGTCTTCCTCCCAATGGCCTTCCAAAGCCGGAGATTCGCCCATCTTTTTCTCATGAACTTCTTCCCAGGCCTGTACCCCTCGCCTATCCCGTTTCTTTTTGGCATCTAAAGCCGCATAATAGGCAATGCGGTACAACCAGGTCGAAAATTTGGATTTGCCTTCAAAGCTTCCCAAGGATTTATAGGCCTTAATAAAAACCTCTTGAGCCAGATCTTCGGCTTGGGCAGCATCTTTCAATACATTTAATCCTATACCATATACCATACTTTGATATTGGGTAACCAAAGGCGCGTACGCCCTAGAGTCGCCTTTCAATACAGCTTCGATACAGTCTTGTTCGTGCAGTTGGTTCATTTCAAGGGTATGACGCCATCCTTGTTCCAAAGGTTACAGCCTTGCCTTATAATTTACGAAAAGCAGGGCGTTAAGGAAGGTTTAAAAAGCCTAAAACCGTGTATTGCCCTAAAACTTATCCGTAAATTTACCCTCTAATCCACTATTTGGTTGTTTACAAAAGCGTTTCCCACATACTTTAACCGCATTATAGCTTTTTGGCTGTTCGCTGTGGTATCATTGCTGTTGTTACCATCCGCTTCTGCGCAAATTCGAGGACCCCAAAAAACAGATAGTACATATATACGCCGGTACGAAGATCCTGTTGTTTTCAAAGGCAGTTTCGATACGAATATTAAGGAGTACGAGATTACCGAATCGGGTAATACCCTTAACCTGGCCACGAACGAAAACCTAAGAACGGCTATTACCTTTTTTTACAGGGGTATTGGATTTACCTATGGGTTTGCCCCAAGTGCCATTCCCGTAAACAACGATGATGTACTTAAAGGTAATACCGACCTTACTACCTATCGCCTAAATTTGAATATGGTTAAGGTGATCACCAACTTTGAGTACACCAAAACCAAAGGATTCTATGTAACCAATACCGGAGACCTCCTATCCGATTGGCAATTGGGTGAAGACCCTTATTTATTGTATCCCGATCTAGAAATTACCCGATTTTCGAGTACGGCGGTATATGTGAATAACTATAAAAAGTTTTCTTTCAAGGCACTGACCAACCAGGCCGAAGACCAAATAAAAAGCGCTGGCAGTTTTATCCCTTCCTTCCAATACATATATACCCGTTGGTATAATAAAGACCCTGAAGTGGTAGACGACGATCCTATTCGCGATTTTCATGATTTTATTGTCCGTGGTGGGTATCAATACACCTTTGTCATCTCAAAAAAATGGTTCGCTTCATTAGGCCTGGGATTGGGTGGTGGGGCCAAGATGATCTACGACAAAGAACGTTCGGGTAACACCCTGAAAAAAAAGACCGTACCTATGTTAAGTACCACTTCTGATCTTCACCTTGGGTTTTCGGGCAATCATTGGTTCGGTGGTATGCGCTTAAGCGCCAATACGAACAATTACCAAGACCGCCAGGAAGATGTAAAGATCGAAGACGGTAACACTTATTTTCTTTTCTTTGTAGGATACCGTTTTACCGCCCCTAAAAAGGTGACCCAAGCGGTCGATAAATTCATGGACAAGGTATTACCCATCAAACAATAACATATGTTTCCTCTTCGTAGAAACCGACGTTTACGTACTAATGAAAGCATCCGTGCCTTGGTACGCGAAACCTATTTGACCCCCAACGATTTCTTAGTACCCCTTTTTGTAGTGGAAGGCCAGGGTATTAAGGAAGAAATTCCGTCTATGCCCAACTATTACCGCTTGAGCTTGGATATGCTGAAAAAGGAAATCGTGGAGCTGTGGAATATGGAGCTGAAGGCGGTTTTGCTATTCGTAAAGGTACCCGATAACCTAAAGGACAACAAAGGTACGGAAGCCCTGAACCCAGAGGGCTTGATGCAACGTGCCATTAAGACCATAAAGGAATTTTGCCCCGAAATGTTGGTCATGACCGATGTGGCCCTAGACCCCTACTCGTCTTATGGCCATGACGGCATCGTACAAAATGGTAAGATCGTAAACGACGATACGGCCGAAGTGTTGGCCGAAATGGGGCTTTCGCACGCCCAGGCCGGGGCCGATGTGCTGGCCCCCTCCGATATGATGGATGGCCGCATTCTTAGCTTGCGGGAAGCCTTGGAAGACGAAGGCTTTTTCGATACGGGTATTATGAGTTATTCCGCCAAATATGCTTCTTCGTTCTATGGACCCTTTCGCGATGCGCTCGATTCGGCCCCGGTAGATATGCAAGAGGTGCCCAAGGACAAAAAAACCTATCAAATGGACTTTGCCAACCGTTTTGAGGCCATTCGAGAAACGGAAATGGATATTGACGAAGGGGCCGATATCGTGATGGTAAAACCCGGATTGGCCTATTTGGACATTCTACGAGAAATAAAAAACGAGGTCGATGTGCCCGTAGCCGTATATCAGGTTTCCGGGGAATATGCCATGCTCAAGGCTGCTGCCGAAAAAGGCTGGTTAGATCATGATGCCGTAATGCTGGAGCAATTGATTGCCTTTAAAAGGGCCGGGGCCGATATTATTGCCTCTTACTTCGCTAAAGATGTTGTAAGGTTATTATCGTAGCCATGGCTAATTTCACTACCATAAAGACAAGTTTCTGCGCCTTTTTGCTTAGCGTTAGCTGTACAGGTACCTTATTAGGGCAAGCGAATACATTTGCCCCTAACGGTAGCCTACAACAAGCTGGCCTGGACAGTGTTCTAATATACCAATCGGTAGACTCCATAATGCAAACCTCGATCCAGGCCCAAGCCTTTCCCGGGGCCAATCTATTGGTAGTCAAAAACGGTAAAACCATATTTCATAAAGCATACGGTTACCATACCTATGATAGCTTGGTACCGGTGGGTCGTAATGATGTCTATGATCTGGCATCGGTCACTAAAATTACCGGTCCGCTGCCGGCCCTGATGAAATTGCATGGCGAAGGCAAACTGGACTTGGATGCCCCTTTTTCCAACTACTGGAAACCTTGGAAAAAACGAAAGGATAAAAAAGAACTGACCTTTCGCGAGGTATTGGCCCACCAAGCCGGATTAACCCCTTATATCATTTTCCTGAACGAGGCCATGCGTAAAGGGGCACTCAAAAAACGTTGGTTCTCGACCACGCCCAAAAAAGGGTATGTTCAGGTTTATACCGATCTCTATATCAAAAACCAGTTTCGAAACAAGGTGTACCGTATGGTTAACCGATCCAAGGTATCTGTTGAAAAGAAATACAAATATTCGGGCCTCACTTTTCTACTCTACCCCGAAATCATAGAAAACTTGACCGGTAGTGACTACGAAGCTTACCTGCAACATGAGTTCTATGGGCCATTGGGGATGGAGACCTTTGGCTTCAATCCGAAATCCAAGGGAATCAAGGCCCCTATCGTACCCACAGAGGTCGATACACTATTCCGTCATGATCTTACCCACGAATGGGTACACGACGAAAATGCAGCCTTGTTAGGCGGGGTTTCGGGCAATGCCGGATTGTTCGGAAGTGCCTCGGACCTAGCCAAACTCATGCAACTCTATGTGCAAATGGGCGAGTCTAAGGGTAAGCGATATATTGCAGAAAGTACCCTTAAGGAATTTACCCGCATCCAATACCCTGAAAACGAAAACCGTAGGGGACTCGGGTTCGATAAGCCCTTGATCGGAAATGACACCTTAAGCATAGCCAAGGCCTACCCGGCACCAAAAGCTAGTCCGGAAAGCTTCGGGCATGCTGGTTTTACGGGTACTTTCGTTTGGGCCGACCCAAAAAACCAATTGGTATTTATCTTTCTATCCAACCGGGTTTACCCTAGTAGAGGCCACCGCGAGTTATATAATTTGAACGTACGAGGGGCCTTGCAGCAATTGTTTTATGAGTAAGGCGGTTATACCCCAAAATTGCAACAGCCAGGCAAAAGCCCGGCTGTTGACCGTCAACTCAAATAATCCAGAAATGCTGCTGGGCTTGGGACCCCGTTCCGGATATTTTTGATGACACTGGATGGGTTATTGCCTAATCCCTTAGTGGTCCATCCAATTGATGCATAAACTCCATTTTAACTTCAATTTAATTACTGGGCATAACCCGGATTCTGACTTAGGTTTGGGTTGGCGTCCCGTTCGCGTTGGGGTACGGGCATAACCAAACTCGGATCGTTATAAGGCAAACTGCCAATATTCTCCTGAAGTCGTTTTCGATCGTGTAAATTGTGCCCTTCGAATGCCAGTTCGCGTTTCCGCTCGTCCAAAATGTCCTGTAAGCTTAGCCCAGCGATCGCCACCGCGCCAGAACGTCCGCGTAGGGCATTGATCTCGGCTTCGGGCGATAACCCTAAGGCGGTACCTTCCCTAAAATTGGCCTCGGCCCGTATCAAGTGCATTTCTCCAATCCTCAAAAAGGGGATATTACCAAATTCACTTTGCCATTTGGTGGTGGCCGTACCCCCATTGTTCTCATAAAAGAAGGCCGCACGGGCATCGTTATCCGGATCGTCGTAAATGGCCATATGGGCCGCGGTAATGGCCACATCGGGATTACCAGATCGGCCTCCAAAAGCACTACCGGCCCAATAGGTGTTAAAGTCGTTGGTACCATCTTGAGAGGTTATCTGCCAGGCGAACAGGTCTTCTACCCCATCTTCGGCATTGTTAAAAGCACCGGAGAATTCAGGGGCAAGGCTATGGCCACTGTTCTGCAGTACCGCATGGGCGGCATCACGGGCCGCGGCATAATTACCTTGTTGTAGGTACACCCGTGCCAAAAGGGCTTGGGCCGAATAGCGATCGGCAAACTCCCCGTTCGATTCCGGTAACAAAGAAACGGCCGAATTCAGGTCGGAAATTACTTGGGCGTAGACTTCGGCTACCGTATTCCTAGACGGTGCCTCTACCTGGGCCGCATCGGTAACACCGGTCAATACAATGGGCACCCCTTCTTGACCATTGGCCCCACCAGCTTCGTAGGGCAGACCAAAGCTGCGTACCAAATCGAAGTACACCAAGGCCCTTAAAAACTTGGCCTCTCCTTCCATACGGTTTTTGGTGGCCTCATCTTCTACCACCCCTAGGTTTTCGATAACCAAATTGGTCTGGTTACTTACCTCATAGGCATTCAACCAAAAGTTGGTTACCCAACCATTGGTAGTGGCCAAGGCTTTTTCATTGAATTCCGCCGGCTCTTCAAATGTTCCATTGAACATCAACTCCCCGGCATTGGCATACAACTCCATGCCCGTATATATTTCGCCACCCCAAGTGTTGTCGGGTACCGCCTCCACGCTGCCGTGTGCCGCTTCATCGTAAATACCTACCAAAAGATTCTGTAGGTTGGCCTCATTGGAAAGAACGATTCCCGGGGACAGACTTTGTTCGGGCTGTAAATCTAAATTATCGTCGCAACTACCTAGGATTACCAAGGCAAGCAACATGCTAAAAAATCTAACTATATTCTTCATGGTCTTCTGGATTAAAAGTCAATGTTTACACCTATGGATATGGTCTTGGCCGGAGGGGCCGAATAGAACTCCTCCCCCACTTGGATGTTACTCACGGTCTGGCTGGCACTACCTGCAGTAAAATCGGCCGTTGCCTCTGGATCATAACTCTTATAATCGGTAAAGGTGAGCAGATTGATGCCAGAGAAATACAGGCGTAAACGATCTACGTTGAACTTTGAAGTAATGTCGTTGGGCAGGGTATACCCTAAAGTGAGGTTCCGAAGTCTGATAAAATCCGATTCATCTAAATATCGCGTCGATTCTTGTTGGCCATTGGTGCTGAACAAACGGGCCTGCGGTACATCAGTTACGTCGCCCGGCTGTTGCCAACGGTTCAATTGATCGGCCGTTTGGTTGTCGAAGAACCTGGCATTACCAGACTGGAACCTACCGCCTTGGTTGTATATGCTCGCCCCCCATTCGCCTTGGAAGGTAAAAGCAAAGTCGATGTTCTTATAATTCATGGTATTGGTAAAACCGGCCATAAAATCAGGATACGGACTACCTACGATTACCCGTTGCGCCTCGGCATAGTTACTGGTAGTGCTGCGATCACGGCTACCGTCAGGATTCAAGGTATTGCGTACGAACATGGCATCGCCGGTCTCTGTGTTCACCCCGGCGTATTCTACCGTATAGAACGAGGAAATGGTCTCACCCTCACGAACGATGTTACGGCCAACGATAATATCGCCCCCAGGTAACTTGGTCACCTCATTATCTAAAGTAGAAAGGTTAAACGAGGAGGTCCACTGGAAGTCTTCGGTCATGATGTTCTTGGTGTTCAAGACGAATTCGAAACCTTGGTTGCGCAATTCACCCACGTTTCTGGTAATGGATCCAAACCCACTGGTACCGGGTATGGGTTCGTTCAGCAAAAGATCGTCGGTGTTCTTGATAAAGTAATCGATCTCACCACTGATGCGCTGGTTAAAGAAACCGAAATCGATACCTACGTCCATTTGGGTGGTACGCTCCCACTTCAGCTCGGGGTTACCCAATTGGGTGGGGGTCAAAGCCGCTTTTTGGTTATAGGGTGATCCCTGGAACAGACTTAAACTGGCAAAATTGCCAATCCCGGCATTACCCGTAATACCCCAACTACCCCGAAGTTTTAAAAAGGAAAGGGTTTCGGATTCGTTCAAGAACTCTTCCTCACTTAACACCCATCCCACGGCAGCGGCCGGGAATATACCGTATCGGTTCTCGGCCCCAAATCGGGAAGAACCATCGTAACGGACACTGGCCTTGAACAAATACTTATCGGCAATAGAGAAATTGGCCCTTCCGAAATAAGATAGGAAATTAAAGGCGGTTCGGGTAGAGCTTCCGGCTACGATTTCAGCGGCTGAGGCCAAGGTCTGTAAATCGTCGGACGGGAAACCAGTTCCCTGGGTCAATTGCAAGCGTCTACGACTTTCCTCGAAACTCATACCTGCCACTACATTAAGGTTTAAGGCATCGTTCAGGTTCTTATCGTAAGTAAAGTAATTTGAAATAATATACTTTTCGGTATTTGCATTATTGGCCGTACCCAAGCCACCCGTAGAGGCAGATTCGGTCAAACTTCCCGAGAAACGCTCGGCGATCTGACTATTCAGGTCATAACCCAATTCGGTTCGGAAATTTAAATCGGGTAGTATCTGATATTGCAGATAAGTATTGGCAATAACCCGCCAGATATTGGTCTGGAAATCGCCATTGTACTGCTCCATTAAAAAGTTATAATACTCCGTAGACTCGGTATTCGGGGTAACCCCATCTTCTAAATAAGCCGGTGATAAAGGTACTTGGGCCACAGCCTGCATAGGGGTAGCAAAGGCATTATCGTTAGAGAGCCGGTCCAGTTTACTTTTCGAAACCGTTGCATTTACCCCGATTTTGAACTTTTCGGAAATATCGTGATCCACATTAGTACGCAAAGAATAGCGCTCCAAACGGTTGCCCCGTACGATACCATCGGTTTTGTTATAGGCAGTAGATATAAAAAAGCGGGTTTTGGCATTACCTCCAGAGGCCGATACGCCAATATCTTGCACACTACCATCTACCAAGGCCAGATCTTGCCAATCGGTATCGACATTTTCCTGACCGTTCCTATAAAAATCGAACTGGCCGCGAATGGCGGCCTCACTAAAACCAGAGTTGGCCCCCGCCTCTAGGAACAATTCTTCATATTCGGCCGCATTTAACCAATCTACTTTATTGGTCGCCGTACTCCAACCATAAGAGGTGTTCAATGACACCTTGGTTTTACCTTCCTTACCTTGCTTGGTGGTAATCAAAACGACACCATTACTACCCCGGGCCCCATAAATGGCAGCCGAAGAGGCATCTTTAAGAATCTGGATCGACTCTACATCGTTAGGGTTTAACGAGATCAAAGGGTTAATCGGTGAATTGTTAATAGACTCATCGGCATTGGTCATAGGTACACCATCTACCACATATAAAGGTTCTTGGGACGAAGACACCGTAGAAATACCACGAACCCTAACTTTAATACCCCCTTCGACCTTACCGTTTAATTGGGTTACCCGAACCCCGGCCGCCTTGGCCGTTAGGGCATTCTGTAAACTGGGTGTGGGGATCAGGTTCAGGTCTTCGGCGCTAACCGTGGCGATATTGTCGGTAACCTTTCGCTTCGACTGGCTACCATAGCCCACCAAGATAACCTCTTCCAATTGATTGGAACCCTCTACCATTTGTAGGTTGATGGTATTGGAAGTACCTACGGTACGTTCTTCGGTCTGCAGACCGATATAACTAAAGACCAATACATCGCCTTGGTTCACTTGAATGGAATAGTTTCCATCGAAATCGGTCTGTACCCCTCTAGTAGTGTTCTTGACCACGATGTTGACCCCGGGCAGGGGCAAACCATCTGTCTGGGCACTCACGGTACCCGAGACGGTCTTTTCCTGTGCACTGGCCCAAGCTAGGGAGCATAGCATGAGCACCAGCAGCTGCTGTTTTAACTTTTTCATAAAAAAAGATTTAGTTAAACAATTATTTGAGTTTGGTGCATTTAGATCCCTTACACTATAAGGGACCATTGAAAGACAAAGGCAGTTATTCTTTTCAATAGCTAATTCAAATAAGAACATGGAGATTCTGACCAAGAGGAATCACTTGAGTGTGTACAGAAGTAACCTGCTGCCTTTGTCGGTACAAATGCAACGTAAAAGAAAAGTAAGTGGATGAAAATGGCGGGAACGCCTATAAAGATTACCCTTGCCGAAGGGTATTTACCCCTAATTTACCGCTGTTTCGCGTTATGGCCTCTATATACTGCGAGGGAGTAAGGCCCGTATCTTTTTTAAAGGCTTTGTTAAAGGTCACTTTATTGTTGAAACCTACCCCGTAAGCTATCTCTATTATGGTAAGGTTACGATACACATCTTGGGCCATTTGATCCTTGGCCTCTTGAATACGATAGCGGTTTACCAATTCAAAAAAACTACATTGAAAATGGGCGTTTATAACTTGAGAGGTATGATGTCGGGAACATTCCAATTTGGCAGAAAGGTTTTCCAAAGAAATATCGTTATGCCGGAAATATTCCTCATGATCGAATATATAGTGGATGCGATCGGCCAACTCTTGGGACAGGCTTTCTGCCAAGCCCGATTTTTTGTATTTCTTTATAGGTTCAGGTTTCTTTTCGCCCCCAACCAAAACATTAGGATTAATGTAAGCCGAATAACCCACATACAATACCAATACCGCCATGGATAGGATCTGCGGGTGCACCAAAAATTCGGCATTTACCAAACGGGTTATGATAAGCCCGTAAATGATATACGATAATACATATACCCCATTGAAAATGGTTATGTTCTTTTGCCAAATCATGGCCTTTATACCGGTTTGGCCAATTTTTCGATTCCGGGTATAAATTTTATAGCAAAGGAAAGCATAGGTAATCAGCGAAACTGTTTTTAAGACCACAATGGCGTGATCCAACCAACCCACCTGGGCCTCCCTTTGGTACATCATGGCCAACTTTTGCTCGGCCGGGTACATATAAATAGGTATCAAATAGGCAATCAACAATAAAGAAGGTAGTAAATGCAACGCATCTATGATTCTCAGTTTATAGTTGGAGGATATCCGTTTAAAATAGAAATACAACAAAGGCCCATACAAAAAGGAAAATGAGGCCGAACTATACAGGGAATGCGGAATATAAAATGTGTATTTGGCCCTAAATAGTGAGATATGGATGATGAACAACGAATGTAAAAATAGAAAAACACCGATTAAAACCCGGGCCACCCGATCGCCTTCGCGTTTTAAGTTCAATACCACGGCAATAAATAACCCGATTAAACCCGCATAAAGATAAAAAAGGGACCATCCATCGAATTTTGGGGTATACGCCTCATTCAATTTCTTAAAAGGCTCTTTCTCCTGATGGGCCACCAGCGCATCTTGCTGTAAAATCTGTGCATTATGCGTTTTTTGGATGTATTTTTCGGTAAGGTCGGCTGCTTTTTCAATGGCACCCAATTCGGCATAGATCATGGCCGACTCCTTTAAGGCATCCACAGAAAGGGTATCGCCCTCTTGGGGTATTGGGATTACGTATTCGGGTAATTCAGATAAAACTACTTCCCGTACCACAAAGGCAGCATTCACATGCCAACATAGCATACTCAAAACGCAAAGGAATAGTCCTCGTTTCATTAGGTCTCAGGATTAGGCTAGTAAAAATATAACTGAATTTGACCATTTTTAACAGCAAACCTGTAAGTCCCGATAAAAGTTTACCCCTATTTTAACCAAGTTTTAACGGTTTACCCGTAAAAACTGCATTTTATTAACATTTCAAAATATAAAAACCCTATCAATCCACTAGGGAAAGTTGAATACGCTTCCGGTCCAAATCGACAGCCAATACGGTAACTTGAAGTGTTTGGTTTAATTTAACCACTTCGTTAACATCACTAACATATCCCGCCTTCAATTTAGAAATATGGATCAAGCCACTTTCTTTGATACCGATATCTACAAAGCAACCAAAGGCAGTAATATTATTGACCAAACCGGGTACCTTCATACCAACCTTTAGGTCGGCAATGGTTTTTAGATTTGGATCGAAGGCAAACACCTTGGCCTTCTCCCGAGGGTCTAATCCAGGCTTTTCCAGTTCCTTTAAAATATCGTTTAAGGTAGGCAACCCTACTTCTTGGGTAAGGTATTGCTGTTTGTTTATACGTTTAATGGCGGTTGTATTGGCTACTAGGTCTTGCAATGGCATTTGAAGGTCTTTGGCCATGCGATTTACCAAATCGTAGCGCTCTGGGTGTACTGCCGAATCGTCTAACGGGTTCTTGGCCCCTTTCACCCGGATAAATCCGGCGGCTTGTTCATAGGCCTTGGCTCCCAGCCTGGGTACTTTTAGCAATTCTTTGCGACTAGAGAAGCCGTTGTTTTCTTTTCTATAAGCTACGATATTTTGGGCCAAGGTAGCGCCTATACCCGAAACATAGGTCAATAAATGACTACTGGCCGTATTTAGGTTTATGCCCACGGCGTTTACACAACTGGATACGGTCTGGTCCAATTCTTCCTTAAGTTGGGTCTGGTCTACATCGTGCTGGTATTGGCCCACCCCAATACTTTTAGGATCGATCTTTACCAATTCGGCCAATGGGTCGGCCAGGCGCCTTCCAATGGAAATGGCTCCCCTTACCGTTACATCGTAATTGGGAAATTCCTTTCGGGCCAAGCTAGAGGCGGAATATACCGAGGCCCCAGCTTCGTTTACCACAAAAACCTCCAGATCGCGATCAAAACCAATCGTCTTTATGAATTGTTCGGTTTCGCGGGAGGCCGTACCGTTGCCAATGGCTATGGCCTCAATTTTATGGGCATTTACCAAAGATCGGATCTTCTTTGCCGCTTGGGCCGACTGCCTTTGGGGCGGATGCGGGTAAATGGTCTCGTTGTGCTCCAGCCCACCGTTGGCATCTAAACACACCAACTTACAACCACTTTTAAAGCCAGGGTCTAAAGCCAAGATACGTTTGGTTCCCAGTGGGGCGCCCAAAAGCAATTGTCTTAAATTTTCTGAAAACACCGAAATAGCTTTGGTGTCGGCTTTTTGTTTGGCCTCTTTTAAAACTTCGTTGGCCAAGGCTGAGGCCAATAAGCGTTTAAAAGCATCTTTATTGGCCAGCAACAACTGGTCTTCGGTACTTTTATTGTGGCCTTTTATGATGATATCGTCTATGGTATCCAAGGCACGATCTTCATCTACTTGTACCTTTAATTTACAATAGCCTTCTTTCTCGGCCCGTAACATGGCCAGTAGCCTATGTGAGGGGCAACGCGACAGATTTTCTTCCCAGTCAAAGTACTGCTGGTATTTTTGGGCTTCCGGACTATCTTTTTTAGCAGCGACCACCTTGCTGACCATTTGTGCCTGGCGCCCGTAAATCTTGCGTAATTGGTTACGCACTTTTTGGTTTTCGTTTACCCATTCGGCCACGATATCACGGGCCCCGGCCAAGGCTTCGTCTTCATTGGGTACGGCATCGTTTAAAAATCCGTGGGCGGCTATTTCAACATCGGTATGCCTTTGGGCCATTAGGATCTTGGCCAAGGGTTCCAAGCCTTTTTCACGGGCCACTGTGGCCTTGGTCTTACGTTTCTTTTTGTAGGGTAGGTACAAATCTTCTAGCTGTACTAGGCCCATACAGCCTTTTATTTTTTGGCGTAAGTCTTCATTTAGTAGACCTTGTTCGTCAATGGCCTTACAGATGGTTTCCTTTCGCTTCTCCAAAGCTTCGAACTCCTTCATTTTATTGGCAATGGCTTGGATCTGTACCTCATCCAAATTACCGGTCATTTCCTTTCGGTAACGCGAAATAAATGGAACGGTAGCATCTTCTTCCAATAGCTTTAACGTATTGGCGATCGCTTTTTCAGGAAGTTCTAGGGATTTTTGGATATAGGATAACATCTGTTGATTTTTGGGTGGCTAAAAATACGGATTTTGCCACGCTTTTGACGATAGAAACCACACCGTCATTTATTTGTTTTTACGTATTTTTGGATTATTTCCATGATGAAAGGTAGAGGGGCACAAAACAAAACACACAATAGGTTCGAAAGTCTGCTGTATGAAATGCGGGACGATTTTTTGGAGTATTGCCGTCTCGAAGGCGAACCGGCCGATGCCAACAAGACCCAATACCAAACCATTTTTCCAAAAAGCATTGTAAATCGGGTAACCAGCCCCGATGTGGGCATGGAATTTTCACTGAACCCCTATCAGGGCTGTGAACATGGTTGTGTATACTGCTATGCCCGAAACACCCACGAATATTGGGGTTATGGCGCCGGGCTGGACTTTGAACGGGTAATCTTGGTAAAAAAGAACGCCCCCGAACTGCTGGCCAAAAAACTACAAAGTCGGCATTGGAAACCCAAAACTATAGTCTTATCGGGTAATACCGATTGCTACCAACCTGCCGAACAAAAATTCGGACTGACGCGAGCCTGTTTGGAGGTCTTTGCCAAACACCGACATCCCGTAGCCATAATCACCAAGAATGCTTTGGTATTACGCGATCTAGACCTTTTGCAGGAATTGGCCCAACGGAACCTAGTACGAGTGATCATTTCGGTAACCTCCTTAGACGAAACCACCCGAAGAATCTTGGAGCCGCGTACAGTATCGAGCCAAAAACGTTTGAAAACGCTACAAACGCTCAGCGAACACCACATTCCCGCATTTACTATGCTGGCACCCATTATCCCCGGTATCAATAGTCACGAGATCATGGATTTGGCCCGGGCCACGGCTGCCCATGGCGCCCAGGGCTGTGGCTTTACCTTAGTACGCTTAAACGGCGCCATAGGAAGTATTTTTACGGATTGGCTGCATACCCGATTACCGGATAAGGCTGAGAAAGTACTTAGTTTGATCAAACAATGCCGGGGTGGTAAATTAAATGCCAGTACATTCGGCGACCGCATGAAAGGTCATGGGCCTATGGCCGTGCAAATACATCGGATGATGGCCCTAGCCAAAACCAAGTACTTCCAAGACAAAAAACTTCCGGATCTAGAGACTGGCCATTACCTTAGGAATCGGGGTAACCAATTGTCGTTCTTCGATTAAGCCATAGCGTATATACTAGGAAAATGAAAACGGCGTTACATAAAAAACGTAGTCTTTTTCCTACTTATGAACAATCTGATTATTTTCCGTCTTCTTGTTTCGCTGGCCTTCTTTTTAACCAGCATATGCTTACTAGAAGCCCAAGTTTCCATTACTTCGGGTGCGGTTGTGGGCTATAGCACAGCCAATGAAGGCGAGGTTTATCTTACCAGCGATACCGATGAATTGTATTTGGGGCTACAGGATGGCAGCCTTAGAAAAATTGGGAATGATCCTTTTCAGGCCCAATTGGCCGAATATGGCATCAGTTCCGCTGTAAATGTTACCGCAGCACCTGCCATTCGAGACTTCTTTCAAGACGAGCTAACGAACGAAGGTGCCATATCCAAAACATCGGACAATACGCTTAGTGTGGTCTCCAACGGCTTATACCAAATACATTTCAATTGTAGGCTTAGGGCTACCACAACCTGGATGGGCGCCAGCGTGCGTTTACGCATCAATGGAGCAGATATAGGTATAATGGCGCATTCCGGTTTTCTTTATTCAGGATTTATGCCCGATGGCAGCTGGAATTTTACGCATACCCTTAGGCTGAACGCCTCGGATACCATTCAACTCTATACCCAACGCGAAGATACCGGTGGGGGCGGGGTTATTACGGCCCAAACCAATTTTACCCGCTTTACAATAAGCAAAATTGGGGAATAGATTCTGATCTAAAGCCAATTTTAAATTGGGATAGTAACACCCCTATTGTTTTGGATACCTATATCATATAAACCAAAAAGAATTATGGGAGGAGAAGGGAGTATGTTACATGCTATTAAATCGCTGAAATATAACAGGGATCAACTCCGCGCACGAATAAACCGGAATTCTAAAAAATCGAATAGCAACAGTTCCCAACATAAAACTAAGGTTCAATTTAAGCAGTCAACACCAGAGGATATGATAATTATCCGTGAAAAAATCAGAGGTTATAAACGTGAAGAATTTAAGTTATATCTCATATCCTTTGTGGTGATGCTTTGTATTCTTGGATGTATAGGCTACCTCTTATATAATCTTTAATAACAACAAAGATTACTCAAACACCGGATGCCGGGCCAATTCCTTTTTTAAGGCTGTTTTGATCTTTTTCTGCTTCCGTTCAAGATCGCGGTCCAATAATGGACGTTTTTCCAAGGTGTCTTGGGCCACATGAAAGAACTGTCCGTTAGCGTAAAGCTTATACCCCAGATTTCGAACGAACTGGTTCCGGTATTGGTTTACATTTTTGCCCCACAACGGATCATAGTGTACAAAGGCCTTATCACGTTTATTTTTACCTGTTCCGGTTAACCGTTTTAAAAAACTTTGTCCGTCAGAACTATGTTTTCCATCAACCATATCGTTTAGGGTGGCAAAGAAATCGGAAAACTCAATGAGTCCGGTTTCCACTCCATTTTCTCCAATACCCTGGGGCCAATAGGCAATAAAGGGTACATGGGTACCTGCATCGGTGGTATTCCCTTTTCCACCACGAATATTCCCATGATCGGTTCGTGAACGTATGGCTTTATTGGTACCATTGTCCCCTAAAAAGATCACCAAGGTATTCTGGTCTAACTCCAGTGCCTTCAGTTTGGCCATGATTCGCCCTACCAAGGTATCGGTATAACTTACCATATCGGCAAAAAACCTGGGATCTTGTTTGGTTCGCAGGGCCGGATCTTGCCATTCGGGGGAATTGGGGGTGGGTACAAAAGGATTATGTACCAAGACCATGGGGTAATACACAAAGAAAGGCTGGGCTTTTTTGCGTTCTATAAAATCGAGTATATAATTGGTGAACAAATCGGGACCATAGGCGTTAGGATCACGTTCCAAGAATTTTCCGTTGGCCTCGATCAGGGGATCGGAAAACCGTTCGCCTTGGGCGGCAGTGGCCGTTAATTGCCAGAGACAGTACTCGTCAAAGCCAAAAGCGTTGGGCCTTGAGGCATCTTTCCATTGGGGTAACTCTTTTTTATAGGCTAAACCATTCAATTGCCATTTGCCCACAATGGCGGTACTGTAGCCTGCATCGCGCATCAGGTTACCAAAAGTGTATTGGTCGTCGGGTAAAAAACCGAAATGGGTATAGTTGCGGTAATTGTACTGTCCCGTCATCAGTTTTACCCGAGAAGGGGTACATAAAGGCTGCGATATACAATTGGCAAAACGCAGTCCGTTTTGAGCCAAGGAATCCAATACAGGCGTTTGATAGGCAAGGCTACCATAGCTTCCCAGACATTCATAGCCCATATCGTCGGACATGATCAGAATTACGTTGGGCCTATCGGTCTGTTGGCAAAAAAGCGGCCCCATGGAAAAACTTATCCAAAGGGCCACCCACCAAAATCTTACTATGCGCATAGTGCACGTCTTATTTTAATTCCCAACCTGGACGGTAATCCCGTTTTACCCACTCGTTGGCTTTTTCGTAATTGGTTACACGCATATTCTCGCCATCCCAAAGTAACTTTCTACGGCCTGGATATTCGAATGGGGCCCAATCGCCAATTTTCTTACCAGGTTTCAATTGCTTGTACTGGTACGATTTAATGGCCAAATTCCCCATAAGCACGGCCTCAGTAAGCGGTCCGGCCTTCGAGAAATCGGAAGAGGTTTTGGTCCCGGTCAGACAACCCTCTACAAAATTCTCGATATGGCCATCCATACCACCATCGATCCTAGGATATACCGGTGTCGGCTTTTTAAAGAGATCCATAGTTTCGGAAGGCAACAAACGGGCATTCTTGGAATAGGTGTCGGTTACCATAATACCTTTGGTACCATAGAAAATACAGCCACCACCGCTAGACCCAATAGTCTCATTATCCTTTAGCTCGTCTGGCAGGTCTGGCTTAATTCCCCCGTCGTACCAGTTTACGGCAATGTCGCCATGGGCCTCGGTCTCGTATTTTAAGCGAACGATGGACGATGGCGGACAAGAAGCGCTATAGTCGGCTTCTACAAAATCGCCTACCCAAACGGTAGTACAACTGGCCTCGGCCTCGGTAGGGTATTTAAGATCCAATACACTAAAAGGGGTTTCCATAATATGGCAACCCATATCGCCTAAGGCACCTGTACCAAAATCCCACCAGCCTCGCCATTTGAACGGCAGATAGGCATCGTTATAGGGTCGCATGGCCGCTGGGCCCAACCAAAGGTCCCAATCGAGTCCTTTAGGCACTTTTTGAGCCTCGGTGGGCACGGGAACCCCTTGGGGCCACACTGGTCTGTTGGTCCAACAATCTACTCGTTCTACCTTGCCCAAAACCCCCGATTCAATAATCTCACGTGCGTTTCGGCTACCGGCACTAGAGGCACCTTGGTTTCCCATTTGGGTGATTACCCCATTCTTTTGGGCCTCTGTGGTCAATAGGCGGGTCTCGTGTATGTTGTGGGCCAAAGGCTTTTCAACATAAGCATGCTTTTTGGCCCTGATAAAGGGTAGGGCTATGGTCGCATGGGTATGGTCTGGCGTGGCTACCATAACCGCGTCTATATCGTTGAGTTGCTGGTCGTATACTTTTCTAAAATCGGTATAGCGTTTTACTTTCGGGAATTTTTTAAAAGTATCCTTGGCACGGCGTTCATCTACATCGCACAAGGCTACGAACTTTACCTTTTTGGTATTGTGCAAGCCATTGACCACACCCGATCCTCGGCCACCAACCCCAAAAGCGGCCACATACAGGGTATCGCTAGGTGCTACATGGTTTTTACCCAATACATAACTGGGTACAATGCTGAATGCGGCCGAACTCGCCGCAACGTTTTTTACAAAAGTCCTTCTTTTCATTTCTGTTTCGTTTTGCGTTTCATGGCGGTATGCCGTAGTGAAAAGTCAGCTTCCAGATGGCCGGATGCTTCCCTATACCACATACCTTGGTTTGGTAGTGCATGAAGATACGAAAAATGCCAGGGCATCCCGGATGAATTGACAACTTTGGTCAACTAAAACGTTGTAGTAAAATGTTTTAATGTCAATCTAGGTATTGGGCTTCATCCTATTATTTGGCCTATTGTGGAAAAAACAGTGGAGATCTTTTCCCTTACCCTATTTTGTAAGTGACTGAATCAGGGTAACTTGCCCTAAACCACCAACACATGACACGTTATCTTTCTGCGATTTCTATCTGCATCGCACTCATCTATACCGCACTAAAGACCCAATGGGACCGTTGGACTGTAGAGGAAATAAAACTGATGTCTACATTTAATACATCGGGGAGCGAAACTATGGTTACCGCCCATGCCGATATGCTGCTCTTTTACCTAATACCGCTATTGGTCTCTTTTGGCCTCAGTGTGGCCGGACTCTATCAAGACAACCGTTACAAACTACTTGGCGTAGGCCTGAACATTTTGGCCCTGGTTTACCTTTTTGTCCCCGTGCATTTGTGGTACGGGCCCACCTGGACATAATACAAGCTCTTTTTATTGGTAAGGTCAAGTCATTTAAAGCTAAAAGAAAGACCAGGCTAATCAAAGATTAAGAAAAAAGACGCACTGACTTACGTCTAAAGCCATTAAAATTCCGGATTGCTCTGAGGTATGACATAGGGTTGACAGAACCCCACCATATTTTTGGGTAAAATCGTCTTATGAAACACGAATGGCGTAAAAAAGAAAAATCCTTATATCTACCTAAGGCAAAACCCGAATGGGTTAGCCTTCCGGCCATGCGTTTTCTGAGTATTTCTGGGGAAGGCAGTCCGGAAAGCCCTGCTTTTAGTGAAACTATTCAAGCTTTATTCGCTGCCTCATATGCGGTAAAAATGAGCTTAAAAAAAGAGAAGCATCCCCCTATGGGGTATTCAGATTATACGGTTTACCCGCTGGAAGGGGTCTGGAGTCTACACGAAACCGCGCAAAAGACCTTTACCGGCAAGGTTAATAAAAATGACCTGGTCTATACCTTAATGATCCGCCAACCTGATTTCGTTCCGGAGGAATACCTAAGGACCAAAATTGCAGAAACCATTGAAAGGAAATCAATACCATTTTTGGAGCTGCTAAAAGTGGAGCAAATCACGGAAGGCCCTTGTGTTCAAATGTTGCACCTGGGCCCCTTTGAAACCGAGGCCAAATCATTTGCCCAAATGGAGGCATTTACCGAAACCCAGGGTTTGATACGTAAGTACAAATGGCACCGTGAGATCTATCTATCCGATTTTAGGAAAGTGCCCAAAGAAAAGCTGAAAACCGTACTACGCTTTTCGGTTGAAGAAGTTTAACTTAATCGTTGCATAACAACTACTTAAAAACACAAACCCGTACTTTTCGTATTTTTAAAAAGATATATTCGAATCGTTTTTTTATCAATCTAAAACAACACTTATGACAACAAAAGAAATTGCCGACAAACTCGTTTCATTATGCCGGGAGGGCAAGAACATGGAAGCTTATGACCTTTATGCCGACGACGCCATTAGCCAAGAAATGGACGGAACCCCCAACGAAATCACCCAAGGCAAGGCCAACATCTTAAATGACTTTGAACAATGGGCCGAAAATATCGTAGAAATGCATGGGGGAACCGTAGGCGAACCCATTGTGGCCGACAATCATTTTTCGGTGGTCATGACCAGCGATGTTACCTTTAAAGAAATTGGCCGTTGTACCATGGAGGAAATCTGTGTATACGAAGTGGCCAATGGCCAGATTAAAAAGGCTCAATTCTTTTACGACCCTAAGGCCATGGGTGGGGAAGCATAAGCATTGTAGCATAACTAAAGAAGTGAAAAGCGCTCCCCAAGGAGCGCTTTATTTTTTACCGTCCCATTCGGCATAAAACTGATCCAAGAAACCCTGCATATATTCATGTCGGGCCTGGGCCAATCGTTTTCCGCTTTCGGTATGCATACGATCTTTGAGCAGCAGTAATTTTTCGTAAAAATGGTTTATGGTAGGGGCGTTCGATTTTTTATAGGCCTCCTTGTCCATGTCTAGATTTGGGGCAATATCTGGGTCGTGCATGGGCCGGTTTTTAAAACCTCCGTAATTAAAGGCCCTACCGATGCCTATGGCCCCTATGGCATCTAAACGGTCGGCGTCGCGTACGATCTGTAGCTCCAAAGGGGTGTCTCCCTCGGTATAGCCCTTTGCCAGACTGTTTTTAAACGAAATATGTTCGATAATATAGACCACCTGGGCAATTTTGGCTTCGGCCACACCCTGACCTTCCAAAAAAGTCCGGGCCACCCTAGGGCCAACCGTTTCATCGCCTTGGTGGAATTTGGCATCGGCAATATCGTGTAAAAGGGCCCCTAGGGCCACTACTTCGGCATCAAAGCGCCCTGTCTCTTGGGCCGCTATCATTTGACTGTTGTTATAAACCCGCTGTATATGAAACCAGTCATGTCCGCCTTCGGCCCCGGCCAAGGTTTCCTTTACAAAGGCAATGGTTTTTTCTATGAGTTGACCAGCCATGGTTTATATCTTAATTTGGCTGTTAACCTGCTGCTCTACCTCAGCCAAAAAGGCATCGATATCATCGGTACGTTCTAAGGCCTTCTGGGCATGTACTTGCAGGCGAACCCCAATACCATAGGGGAATTTGCCATACTTAAGTACCTTCCAGGAATTGTTGATGGTCACCGGCACGATCAAGGCCGATGGCGAGGCTTTCAACAACATTTTTAAGCCTACGGTTTTCCAATCGCGGGGTTTCCCGGTTTTAGAACGGGTGCCTTCCGGAAAAATCACCACCGATCTACGGTGCTCTTCAATGTATTTGCCCATTTTTATCAATTGGGTAATGCTCTGCTTGCGGTCTTTACGATCGATCAACACCGAGCCACCATGTCTTAGGTTGAAAGATACCGAGGGAATACCCTTTCCCAACTCAATCTTACTGACGAATTTAGGGTGGTGTTTTCGCAAATACCACTGTAAAGGGGAAATATCGTACATACTCTGGTGGTTCGACACCAAGATCAAAGGACGGTCGGTGGGATAGGCCTCGGCCTGTGAAAAACTATGGGTATTGCCCAACAACAAGGAAGCCTGCATAAGACAGAAATTCATGGCATCTACCGCCTTTTTATGTCCGGCATACCCGAACACTTTGAGTCCGAGCCATTGAATGGGGTGGAAAATCACCAACAATAGCCCAAAGGCCAGTAAATAAATAGGGGTCAGTATAAATGAAATCAGTTTCGCCATAGTAGGGTGTTCTCTTTTAGGTTTGGCACCAATATATTTTCAGACTTTCTGAGATGAACTTCTTTAGATTTTTTGGGTTCAAGCGAAAACTGATTGTTTTGCGGCCAATTGAAAGCTTTTTTGAGTTTCATAGCAGCGCTACGAAAGGAAAAAAAGGTGATTAGTGGTCGTAAAACTGCATTTTTTTAGCGAATCTAAAAGGTCTAAAGGAGTTCAGTAACAAAAAAACCACCCTGTTGAGAGTGGTTTGTAGGTCGTATTCCTATGGGATCAGCAGAACTCGTTATAAGCCTCCATTAGGTTTTCGGCGATTACCTCGGCCGGTCTACCTTCAATATGGTGGCGCTCGATCATATGAACCAATTCCCCATCTTTGAACAAAGCCATACTTGGTGATGAAGGAGGAAAAGGCAGCATCATGCTACGGGCCTGATCAACGGCCTCAAAATCGACCCCGGCGAAAACCGTGGCCAAATGTGCTGGTTTTTTATCGTTCTGCAAACTTAGTTTAGCAGCAGGACGCGCATTGGCGGCGGCGCAACCACAAACCGAATTGACCACCATTAACAAGGTTCCTGGCTTTTTCAAGCTTTCGGTTACGGCATCGGCGGTAAACAATTCTTCGAAGCCGGCAGATGCCAAGTCTTCGCGCATAGGTTTTACTAATTCTGCTGGATACATATCAGTAGTTTTTAATTCGTTTGCAAAGATAATACATAGTAACCAAAGCAATCGAACCACAATGGTCATAAACAAAAAGACGGTTATTCATTTGTGGAGTCGTTTAGTTGAAAGATGCACTGCGTATCAATGTAAAAAACCATTTTCCATTCAGAATAACCTAGCATCAATCACAAGACCTACTTTCGTGCGAATTCGTGAAATTAGTGTCCGCCTGAGGCAATGTACCAATTAAGCAATGAAGCAATGAAGCAATTTGATAATTGGGTAATTTGAAGATTTGAAAATGGGGGCGGGAAGTACGATTTTGGAATTACGAAGTGGGAAGTTTTTGCGTCATAACCCTTTACCCCTAACTCTTTGTTGAATTGGCCAAGCAAAACCTCCGTAAAACTATCCCACTTTTCGTGCCAATTCGTGAAATTCGTGTCCGCCCGAAATTGACTATCGAATATTGTTGATAGATTATTGAGGAATCGTAGAATTATCATTATGATATACCCATAAAACCCAAACCAACGGTAGCTCATAAATCCGCACATAACTTCAAGGGCTAAACGTTTCCTTAGCGCCTCCTTTAGCGGGCAAACCCCTATATTTGGACAAAGTTTTAGACTATGTTCAAATGGGGGGCCGCGTTGTTCGGCTATTTCTTTTTTCGATTGCCCGGTGCCATTCTCGGTTTTTTGGTGGGTAGTTTTATCGATACCCTAGACCCCAAATCGGTGGGTCGTAATGCCGGCAACGTATTTAAAGATGCGACCCGGCCTAGGGTTTCACCGGCCGATTTTGAACTGAACCTTTTATCGCTCTGTTCCATTGTTATTAAGGCAGACGGACAAGTAAACCAACGGGAGTTGGATTATGTGCGCCAGTACTTTGTAAGTACCTATGGTAAAGAACGGGCCAATGCTACCTTCCGCACTTTTAACGAGGTGATTAAAAAAAGGGAAATCTCGGCCCAACGTATCTGCGCCTTTATGACCCAACATACGCGTTATGAAGTGCGCTTGCAATTGTTACATTTCCTTTTCGCCATTGCCCAATCCGACGGGGCCGCCTCTAAGGCCGAGGCCGATAAAATCGCAGAGATTGCGGGCTACCTGCGGGTCCACGACCGCGATTTTCAAAGTATCAGGGCCATGTTCGTAAAATCGGCCGACAATGCCTATACCATTCTCGAAATTGCCAAGACCGCTTCGGACGATGAAGTGAAAAAGGCGTATCGCAAAATGGCTAAAAAATACCATCCAGACCGGGTAGTAACCGATAACGAAGCCATTAAAAAAGGAGCCGAGGAAAAATTCCGAAAAGTACAGGAAGCCTACGAAACCATCCAAAAAGAACGGGGCATGTAGGTGATTGACTATTTTTTATAGCCTATTGATGATTGTTTTGTGTGGAATCCTTTAATTGACAAAAATATCTCCGTGAAACTCTGTGTCTTCTCTGCGAAACTCTGTGTAAAGATTTTTCTTGATTCAGAATAACCAGCTTCAAATACAAAAAGAACATTCGTGTGAATTCGTGAAATTCGTGTCCGCCTATGGCAATGTAGCAATTTGATAATGGGTTAATTTGAAGATTTGAAAATGGTAAAACCAGGTTTTATTGAATTGGCAAAGTAATACCTCCGTGAAACTCCGTGTCTTCTCTGTGAAACTCTGTGTAAAGTCCTTTCTTAATTCAAAGTAACCCATAAACACAAAGCATCTTATTGGGTTAAATCCATTTACATATCCAACTACCCCATCGATTCCCTATCTTAGCCCAGACCAAACCTATTCTTTTATAAAGATCACCTCCTCATGGAAAACTTTCGCTTTTATATCGAACTCGGCCTAGACCATGTGTTGGATCTTGGTGCCTATGACCATATTTTGTTCTTGGCCGCCTTGGCCATACCCTTTATGTTCCGCGACTGGAAAAAGGTGATTTTACTCGCCACCATGTTTACCCTTACCCATTGTGTGGCTTTGGGACTATCAGTATACGAAATCGTGGAGGTAGACGTAGCCCTGATTGAATTCTTAATCCCAGTTACCATTTTCCTTACTGCCTTTTTCAATATATTCATGGCCATAAAAGATCGCTTCGAAAGCGCCTTTAGCTGGCACCTATTGGCCACGGGCTTTTTCGGTTTCGTTCACGGTTTTGGGTTCTCGAACTATTTTAAAATGATGATGGCCGATCAAACCCATAAACTCATGCCACTCTTAGGCTTCGCCACAGGTATAGAATTATCTCAGGTAACCATCATTCTATTGGCCTTGTTATTGGGCTATGTGTGCCTTCAACTCCTTAAACTCCCTAGAAAACACTATGTCTTGGTGGCTTCCATAATCGTCTTGGTTATCGTGCTTCCCATGCTCAAGGACACCTATCCGGGGTAATTTTAGCGTAACATTAACGCATTCCGCCGGAAATACGATGGCTTGGCCCACTTATTATGATAACTTTGTGTGATAGCCTAAGTTATGATAAACGATAAGCAACGAAAATATGATAGGGCCTATCTACGGATGGCACGTGAATGGGGCAAACTTTCGTATTGCGAACGTAAACAGGTAGGGGCCATAATCGTAAAAGATCGTATGATCATTTCCGATGGGTATAACGGTACGCCTACCGGCTTTGAGAATATCTGCGAAGACGAAGCGGGCTACACCAAATGGTACGTGCTACATGCCGAGGCCAATGCCATATCTAAGGTAGCGGCCTCTACCCAATCTTGTGAAGGTGCTACCTTGTACATTACCCTATCGCCTTGTAAGGAGTGTAGTAAACTGATCCACCAATCGGGTATTAAACGGATCGTTTATGAACAGGCCTACAAAGACACCTCTGGACTCGAGTTCTTACAAAAGGCGGGGGTAAGTATTGAGCATTTGCCCTTAGAACCAGTCGAAATGCCCCGTTAGGCATCCCTGCCTAGCCGGCAGTCAAGAAAAAACGAAAACACATGATCAACAAAAAATATAGATTTCTTTGGCCCTTGGTTATCGGGGTTATCTTGGCCCTAGGTATTTTAATTGGGGGCAAACTCGATTTTTCCGACAATCCCGAGCGCTTGTTCTCGGCCAATTCCAATAAAGACAAGCTCAATCGGCTAATCGACTATATCGATCATGAATATGTAGACGAGGTAAATACCGATAGCATCGTAGATGTTACCGTGAACAACATTCTAGAAAAATTAGATCCCCATTCGGTCTATATCCCCAAGGAAAATATGGCGGAGGTAACCGAGAACATGAAGGGCGATTTTGTAGGCATTGGGGTTAGCTTTTATATGTATCGCGACACCATTACGGTAGTGCGTGCGGTAGAAGACGGCCCCAGCTATGGCAAGGGCATTTTACCCGGCGATCGGATCTTGATGGCCGGGGAAGATACCCTATACGGCCCCGAGGTAACCAACACCTCTGTAGTAGAACGTCTAAAAGGTTTGGAAGGCAGTAGGGTGCATTTGCTGATGTACCGTAAAAGTACCGATGAGACCTTTCCGCTGGTCATCCAACGCGGACGCGTACCCATTAAATCGGTAGATGCCCATTATATGCTGAACGACGAATTGGGCTATATCCGTGCCAACCGCTTTGCCGAAACTACTTTTGAGGAGTTTAAAGATGCCCTAGATGACCTATTGGATGAAGGCGCCAGCAAATTGGTACTGGACCTGCGTGATAACCCCGGTGGATATTTGGGTATAGCCGAAGAAATGGCCGATGAATTCTTGCCCGACGATAAACTCATCCTGTTTACCAAGAACAAAAAAGGGAAAATCGACAATACCTATGCCACCTCCAAAGGTGATTTTGAAGACAGACAAGTGTATGTACTGATCAACGAACGTTCTGCCTCGGCCAGTGAGATTATCGCTGGGGCCTTGCAAGATAATGACCTGGGTACCATAGTAGGTCGGCGTTCCTTTGGTAAAGGTTTGGTACAACGCGAAATGCAACTGGGCGACGGTTCTGCCGTACGCCTTACCATATCGCGGTACTACACCCCAACGGGTCGCTCCATTCAACGCGATTATAAAAATGGATCGCGAGATTACTACAAAGAGTTTACCCAACGTTTCCACAACGGGGAACTGACCTCGGTAGACAGTATAAAAGTGGCCGACAGCCTAAAGTTCACCACCCCAAAAGGCAAGGTGGTCTATGGCGGGGGCGGAATCATTCCCGATGTGTTCGTACCCATAGATTCTAAGGAAGAAACCATTAAAGCCCTTGAAAACCTGGTCTCCAGGTTCGCATTCGAACATTTGGAAGACGACCGCTTACGCTATAGCGATTATGACAAAAACAGCTTTGTAACCGATTTTAAGGTAGACGACATCCTATTCGAGAACTTTATCAGTTTTGCCCAACGTACCCCAAGGGTTCGCGAGCTGAATCTACAGTATTACGACCTAGAAACACAGATAAAACTGTATATCAAAGCCGCATTGGCCGAACAGTTGTACGACCCACATACCATGGCCAAGATCCAGAGCGGACAAGACGCCATGATACAAAAAGTATTGGAACTCGAGGCCGATTGGGAAGGGAAGCAGTAATTCTAGTTTGCCTTTTTACTAGTATCCCTTGTAAAAAACATAAATCGTAATATTTATTTCTTCCCGCTCCTATTCATGTCTCGCGGAATGGCGTGTAAAGGGTTCTACTTCCGTCATCATCATCCTTGCTGTGGAAATTTAATCCAAATTTACTAAGGGGGCCTCGAACTTACACCATTGGACATTCACACTGATTACCTATCTTAGCCGGAAAGAATTTTCCCATGGCCCTGCTACTTTTCTACGCCTTTGTTTCCATCTTCTTTTCGTTTTTGTGTTCCATACTAGAAGCGGTATTGCTCAGTATTTCGCCCACCTTCGTAAACGTAAAGAAAAAAGAGGGTAAGGCCTATGCCGTCACCTTGGAAGAATTGAAGAAAGATGTAGATCGACCCTTGATCGCCATACTTACCCTGAATACTATTGCCCATACCGTAGGTGCCATTTTGGTGGGGGTACAGGCCAAGGTAGCCTATGCCGAAATGTATGGTAGTCAAACCCGGACAATCTTCGGAATCACCTTTACCGAAGAATTAATGGTCGGGGTAGTTTCTACGATCATGACCATATTGATACTCGTAGCTTCCGAGATCATTCCTAAGACTATTGGGGCCACCTATTGGAAACAATTGGCCAATTTTACCGCCAAAGCCTTGACCATAATGGTGGCTATCTTAAAATATACCGGCATACTTTGGTTACTGCAACTCTTTACCAAAATGGTGGGTGGCAAAGAACACCACAAAAGTGTGTTGAGTCGTGAAGACTTTACCGCCATGACCGATATTGCTCATGAGGAAGGGGTTTTTGAGGAAAATGAAAGTAAGGTCATTAAAAATATGCTGGAACTGGAAACCGTACAGGTCAAAGATGTCATGACTCCCCGTACGGTGATGAAAATCGCACCGGAAGACCAAACGATACAAGACTTTTACGATGCCCAGAAAAAACTGCCTTTTAGCCGTATACCCATTCATGGCGACGATACCGACAATATCGTAGGCTTCGTTCTTAAAGACGATGTATTGGAAGAGCTGGTCAAACAGAACGGTTCGGCCACTTTGGGTAGCATTAAACGTAAGTTATTGGTTACGGCCCGCAACACCCCGGTGCCCAAACTTTTCGAGATTTTTATTGCCCAGCGCGACCATATCGCCTTGGTAGTAGACGAATATGGCTCGGTCAGTGGTTTGGTTACCATGGAAGACGTTATCGAAACCTTACTCGGATTGGAGATTGTAGACGAAAGTGATAACGTAGCCGATTTGCAACAAATGGCCCGTATGAGTTGGGAAAAGAGGGCGAAACGCCTCGGCCTTATCGACACCGAAGAATGACCGAACAAGCCTATATACAAACCCCTTTGGGAGTAGCCCTTTTGGAAGGCGATACCGACGGTCTGCAAAAAGTGAGCGTTCTAGATGATGCGAATGTGGCCATAGATTCGGTTATACCCGAGATCTTGGAAGATGCCGCATATCAGTTGGGTGAATATTTCGAAGGGAAACGCGACCGATTCGATCTAAAACTAAACCCACAAGGTTCCGAATTCCAACAAAAGGTATGGAACGCCCTGCTCGAAATACCCTACGGCAAACGTATTACCTATATGGATCTGGCCAAACGCTTGGGCGATCCCAAAGCGATCCGGGCCGTGGGCGTGGCCAATGGAAAAAATCCGTTATGGATCATCGTGCCCTGCCATAGGGTCGTAGGTGCCAAAGGCGAACTTACCGGTTATGCCGGTGGACTACACCGTAAAGCTTGGTTGTTGGAGCACGAAAGCCCGAATAAGCAACAAAGTTTGTTTTAACTCTAGTCGGGAAGTATTCGTAATTCGAGCAAAATAACCCCGAAGCCTGGCTAACTTTTATAGCTCCTTTAATACCTCTCCACAATCAGAACAGATCTGTATCCGTACATCGCGTTCGGCATTGTATAGGGTATAGGCAGCAGTATGCGGACAAAAATGTAAGGTTAGGCGTCCGTTGGAATCCAACTTGGATTTGGTCAATTTCATTCTTCTCGGTTCTGGGCAACAAAATAATGGTAAGGCCTAGTCTGCCCCAATATTTCCGATGGTTAGATGAAAATACCGACCAGCGGCCATGGCTACGGAAAAACCTTACGTGACTAATCGATGAACGGCACAACGACCTTATCCAAAATGCTTTTCTACAGCTGGCTATGCTGTGCAAATTTGCCAAATACGATATACATCCAAAAAACCTACCATACACCCTTAACACCAAGTGTTAGCTGCTGTAAATCTGTATTTTACGGTATAGCACTAATCCAAATGGAACAAATAACACATATTCCAAACGAAGCCATTGTCCAAAAAATATATGTGATCCGGGGTCAAAAAGTAATGCTCGACAGCCATTTGGCACAACTTTATGGTGTTAGCACCAAACGATTGAAGGAACAGGTAAGGCGTAACCTCCATCGTTTTCCAGAAAGTTTTATGTTCGAATTATCAAGTTCGGAGTATACGGCTTTAAGGTCGCATTTTGCAACCTTAAAGCGCGGAAGGCATTCCAAATACTTACCTTATGTTTTTATCGAACATGGTATTTTAATGCTTTCCAGTGTTTTAAAAAGCGAACAGGCCATAGCCATGAGTATCCAAATCATTGAAACCTTTGTGCAACTCCGGAAATTGGCCCAGAACTATGAATAATTAATGCATAAGATCCAACAAATGGAATCGAGGAATACGGCCAAGTTCAATGACATCTATAGGGTTCTAAAAAACCTGACCCAAGAATCCCTTCCAAAAAAGCGAACCCGGATCGGTTACAAAAAATAATTCCATTTTCAATTGGCCCATAAAACCTTAAATTGAAGGATGCAAAACCCATATGCGACATGCTCCAAAAAATAAACCTTGAAAACCTCTTGTTCCTAGATATAGAAACGGTACCCCAATTTGCCACTTATGACGAACTGTCCGAAGAGGTACAAGATCTATGGGAACATAAAACACGCTACCAACGGAAAGACGAGTTTAGTGGGGAAGAGTTTTATGATCGGGCCGGAATCTGGGCCGAATTCGGAAAGATCGTTTGTATCTCGGTGGGGTATTTCCATGCCCAAGGCAGTGCATATCAGTTTCGGGTAACCTCCTTTTTCGGGGATGAGGAAACCCTGCTCAAAGAATTTAAAAACCTTTTGGAAAGCCATTTTTCAAAGCCCTACCACCTTTTGGCCGCCCATAATGGTAAGGAATTCGATTTTCCGTACATCGCTAGGCGCATGATTATCAATGGTATTGCCCTACCCCATAAACTGAACCTCTTTGGTAAAAAGCCTTGGGAGGTTCCCTACATCGATACCATGGAGCTATGGAAATTCGGGGACTATAAACATTATACCTCCCTTAAGCTAATGACCCAAGTTTTAGGCGTACCCTCGCCTAAAGAAGATATAGACGGTAGTATGGTACGCGATGTGTTTTACAAAGAAAACGACCTGGACCGTATCGTTCGTTATTGCGAATTGGATGTTGTGGCCACCGCCCAAGTATACCTCAGGCTACGTGGTGATGTATTGCTAGAAGAAGATCAAATCTTAAGGGTGTAAGGCCTAATTCGCTTTTGTTTTCTTAAAAATAGTGAGGTGTATCGCCTCCCCCATTTCGGCTTTTGCCCTAGGATCGTGGTATATTTCGCTAAGCCCATAGGCTTCAAATGCTTTTCTATAGCTGGGGTTTAACAACCAAGGTGGCCCTTTTTCAAAACTTCTTTCCTCTTTCCGTATTTCTGTAATTAAAAGTAGTTTGCCGCTATCGGAAACAAAATCCGAAAGGTTTTGGATCAAGGTGTTTTCATATTTGGGAGGTAAAGCCTGAATAGTGAAAATCTCCAATACCAAATCGAATTTCCCGTGCCATTCCGGAACACCCGCCAAAAGATCGGCCTGTACAAAGTCAACCTGGGATTCAGGAAAGCGTTTTTTACATAAGGCAATGGCACTGTCGGATACATCGAATGCGGTAACCGTATAGCCTTTGGCTTCTAAGGCTAGGGCATCGTCTCCCAAACCGCAACCTACCACCAGGGCGGTTTTACCCGAACCACTTTCGGCCTGTTCCAACCAAGCCTTAAAGAGCGGGTGTGGGGCCATATTTGCCCAGGGCACTCCGGCGCCTGCTTCTTTGGTGCCGGCATATAAGGTTTCGAACCAATCGGTGGGTTTATCTTCTTGTACCCCTAAATGCTTTCTGGTGCTTTCGTCCATAGGTTATATCAAACTTTATTTACGGATTCCATTTTAGGGAAATATAAACGGGAAAATGATCGCTATACCCACCCAGGTACTTTCGGCCTCTATAGGTTCTAAACGGACTCCCTTTGGCCCTGCCCTTCCATTCGGTAAGGAAGCGTTCATCGAAAATATCGGCATGGGCAAAACTATGGGTGCCGGGTACATGGTCAAAAAACGAGTGGGAGATGATGATCTGGTCGAACAGGCTCCATTCCCCTTTGTAATTGGCACTTCCCCTATGGGGCATCAATAGTTTTTTCATGGGGTTGTACAGGGCCGGATACTCCATTAGTGCGTTTACCGAATCGGCATGGGGTCCCGCATTAAAATCACCCATGATCACCAGATTCGGATTGGCTTCCGTTTGACCTAATTCTTCCAATTTTCGTTTTAGGGTCTTGGCGGCTTCCAGTCGTTTGGGGGCCGTTTCTTCATCACCCTCACGGCGCGATGGCCAATGGTTTACAAAGACATGTATGGGTTCGCCGTTCAAATGGCCCTTAACATACAATATATCGCGGGTATAATCGCGCTCGCCATCTTCTTCATAAATCAATAAGGGCAATACTTCGGTCTGTTTGATCTTAAAAAACTTTTTGTGGTAGAGTAGCGCCGTATCGATTCCCCTTTCGTCCGGAGATTCGAAATGTACATAGCCCAAATCTTGGTTACGCAGTCCGCCTGTGTGCAGCAGATCCTTTAACACCCTTATGTTCTCTACCTCAGCCAACCCTAAAAGCACCGGAATGCCGAAGCCTTTGTCATCACCAATCTGGCCAATGGCCTTGGCCAGTTTCTTCAACTTCCGGGCATAGCGTTTTTCTGTCCAGTTTTTTCGTCCCCTTGGGGTAAAATCGTCGTCCAAGACCTGGGGGTCGTTATGGGTATCGAATAGATTCTCCAGATTGTAGAACCCAATGGTGTAGCGTTTGTATTTTGCTTGCATAATTAGCGTAATTCCTACAAATATACGCTTCCTGGATTTTGATATGCCAGATCATGGCGATACGGTTTAGCTCCATTTCAGCCACAATACGTAATTTTGCGGTTCACAACGGAATATGTTAGAAAAAAAGACCAATACCTACGAAAAAACGGTTTTGATTGGCGTGTTGAACCAACACCAAGATCTGGCCAAGGTTACCGAATATTTAGACGAGCTCGAATTCCTAACCTATACAGCTGGGGGCGAAGTAGTGGCCCGTTTTACCCAAAAGATGGATGTACCCAACCCCAAAACCATGATCGGCAGTGGTAAAATGCAGGAAGTTGAGGCCTTTGTAGAAGAACACGAAATAGGCTCGGTTATCTTCGACGACGAACTGACCCCGGCCCAACAGCGTAATATTGAAAAACAATTACGATGTAAGATCATTGATCGTACCAGCCTAATCCTCGATATTTTTGCCCAAAGGGCGCAGACCAGTTATGCCCGCACCCAAGTAGAATTGGCACAATACCAATACTTATTGCCCCGACTGACCGGACTATGGACACACTTAGAGCGACAAAAGGGGGGTATAGGTATGCGTGGACCCGGGGAAACGGAGATTGAGACCGATAGACGTATCGTACGCGATCGCATCTCGCTATTGAAAAAGAAACTGCAAAAGATAGACCGCCAAATGGAGACCCAACGTAGTAACCGCGGGGCCTTGGTACGGGTGGCCCTGGTAGGGTATACCAACGTAGGTAAATCGACCTTGATGAACGTGATCAGCAAATCGGAGGTTTTTGCCGAAAACAAACTGTTCGCCACCCTCGATACTACCGTGCGAAAAGTGGTCATCGGAAACCTACCCTTCTTGTTAAGTGATACAGTAGGTTTTATACGAAAGTTACCTACCCAATTGGTAGAGAGTTTTAAAAGTACCTTGGACGAGGTACGTGAGGCCGACCTATTATTGCATGTGGTGGATATAAGTCACCCTAATTTTGAAGACCATATTGAATCGGTGAACAAGATATTGGGTGAGATTGACTGTACCTCCAAACCTACCCTAATGGTCTTTAATAAAATTGACCAATACCAGGCCGAAACCTTAGACGAGGAGGAGACCGAAAGGACAAGCAAACATTTTACCATTGCCGATTGGGAACAGACCTGGATGCAAAGGGTAGATGGCAATGCCCTCTTTATCTCGGCATTGAATCGCGATAACCTAGAGGACTTTAGAAAAAGGGTGTATGCCGCCGTGCGTGAGATCCATGTGACCCGTTTTCCTTACAACAACTTCTTGTATCCTGAGAATTTAGACGAATACATGTAAGTGTTTTATGACGTTTATCGGTTTTTACTAACGCTTAATTGGACACGCCACAGAATCGCCATAGTTGACAACAAACTTTACCAAAAAGGGCTAAAGCGCTGCTATATTTGCCTTGTATTTAAGTGATAGTGTTTTCCCCAAATTATACCATCACTAAATCGCCGCCGAATGCTTTGTTCCCCAAATTGAGTATAGGCACCTACAGCGCTTTAAAAACGTGGAGTAAAAACCACAAATCTTACAAACCTACTTAACTAAGAAACCCCTCTTTACGGAGGGGTTTTTCTTTAGGATAGATTTTTGAAAGGCCTTAGAAAGTGGCATTTACACCCAAACCGAAAACCTGACGCGTCTGTAGCTCGGTAACGGCATTGTCGTCGTAAATGGCCTGGAACTCAAAGTTGGCAGATAGGTATTTGTTTATCGTCATTACGATATTACCGGTATAATCGATATCTACGTTCTGTGGGTCTTCCAAATAGTTGCTGTATAAGTTCAAAATGTTCTCGAAACTTACGTTTTTCATGATTTCGAACTTGGCATAGGCTCCTATAGAGGCACCGAACTCGAAACGGGTGGTCTTACCTTGCTCAACCCCAAACGAATCACCATCTACCGTAAACTCATCGTGTACCACGATCAGTTTGGAGGTAGCTGGAGCGAAGTTCACTTTTAGGTTATCGCTCTTTTTCCATAACATACCCGGACCGATCTGGAAAAAGGCAGGAGAGAAAAAGTGGGAGGTGCGTACATCTACCCCATTTTCATCTTCTACGTAACCCACATCCATTTGGGTCTTAAAATTGAAAAAGGCGGAATAGAACCAATTACCGCTTGCATTTTTACCCAACACCGAATTGTATTCAATCCTATCGTTGGTTTTTTCCGCGTCGTTCCCTTTAATCTTGGTACGCCCATAGGTGAACAACAATTTGTTGTCCCAAGTAATATCGTCCTTCAAATAGTTGAAGTCGTAGTTCAAATCTAAATTACCGGATAAACTGGAGGTACCCCCTGCTTGCCAAGAGTCGCTAAAAGAAGACTGATTGAACAATAGGGTGGCTTTTCCGGTCTTCGTCCAACCTTGTTTGGGTTCTTCTTTTTCGTCATCGCTTTGGGCAAATCCAACAAAAGTCGCCAATAAGGCAAACAGACAAAATGTGTGTTTCATGATTAGGAATTTTGGGCAAATGTAAGCAATGTTACTAAAAGGACACTGGCTTTTCCTATCCTTAAATTACCGACTTACTTACGTTTAAACAGAGGAACGGCCGAACAAGCCTCGCCATACATTACCGAACGGGCCAATGGCTGTATCTTGTCCATGGCCATGATGTAGGCATTCAAGGGTACGGGTTTATTACTACAACCTTTTAAAATGACTGGTTTGTCTTTTAGGTATTCGTAATCCAACTGGTCGAGAACTTCTTGATACAATTGGGTCTCCAAATTTTCTGCCGTGCCGAAAACCACCCGTTTGGCCAAGGGTTGTAGGTGCGATGCCACCAAAACAAAGGCCCATTGGGGCACGATGGCCTCCACCGAACACGACACACTTACAAAAGCATCTTGATACTGCGACCAGTCGTGTTCCTTTAAATGCCCGCGGAATTCCTTTTCGCGAAGCACCATATGTTGGAACAACCATTCCTTAATATCGATATGCATGCGAATCCCTTGGGGATAATGCTCCTCCAAATCAAAGGTGACCAAGGCCGATTGGGACACGCGGTTTACGATTTCATCCATAACTTTTAGGCATAAAATACCCTACAAAGTTAACCCATTTCAAATCGAGATCAAAAATCGGTCTTGACCCCGGCGACGGCTTTTTCCAATTCAGTCAACTGCTTTTGGGCCAAACTAAAATTGTCGCGCTGGGTTTGGGTAATCTGGGTACTCTCCCATTGGTTATCCAACACCCGATCTAATCGATTATAGATGCCGGGTAGGTAATACTGAAAACGCTTCCTTTTGGTCTCATTGCCATACAACTGGTATCTCAACTCTAACAATTGCTTTCTGCTATGATCCAATCCGGCCAGTTGGGTAGCTTTTCCGGCAGCCAAAAAGGCTTCTTTCTTAGACTTTAAGGTTTTTAAAAGGTCATCGATCGTATCGCCCAAGGCCTCGGCTTGCATACTGCTTTGGGCGACCTGGGTATAAAACCCGAAGCGGTTCGGGGCTGGTTTTTCCTCGGAAATTTCCAAATCGTTCACCTGAAAACTTTGGCTATTGCCCAGCTTTTGGTAATGGCCCGCATACAAGCTCACCAATTGGGCGGTATAGGTCCCAGGTGCTACGAATGACAGCTCTCTTTTGTATTCTCCATCGCTTGACCTGATTTGGGTATGAAGATCCCATACGACTTCCTGAAAGCCTTGGCCCGAAACCGGAATCAATGCGCGGGTAACCCCTTGGGCATCGCTAATGCTTACAAAGCGTTTGGGGCCTTGTTCAAAATCTTCGGCTTTCAATTCCTCGGCAGAGGGATAACGGGAGCTATCGGCTTTTCTTTTTTGGGAAAGACTTGCTATGGAACTTTGCACATATACCCGGATCTTGGCCCCATATTCCGGATTATCAGCACTATAGAAATCGTCGCCCATATTGCCCTTTCTACCATAACCGATATCGCCCTTTTCAAAAAACTGCCAGGTATTCTTGATGGGGAAAATGCGATCAGCCTTGGGGTTATCCAGCTCTCGAAGTGCGCTATAATCGTCCAAGACATACATACCACGCCCAAAAGAGGCCGCAATTAAATCGTGCTCGCCTTTATGGATTTCAAGATCACGGAAGGCAATGGTGGGCAAACCGCCCCTCATCTGGGTCCATTGGGCACCTCCATTAACACTGGCATAGAGCCCGAATTCTGTGGCCGCGAACAAAAGATCAGGGTCGCTATGGTCTTCTACTATGCTCCAGCCGGTATGACCGGGCTGTATGCCCGAATTTATGCTACGCCAACTTTTACCCCCATCGATCGATTTTACAAAATAGGGTTTATAATCGCCTTCTTTATGGTTGTTGAATACCGCATAGATGGTTTTTGGGTCGTGGTTGGAGGTGAACACATCGGCCACATAGGCCTTTTGGGGTACGCCTTTTATTTGATCTACCTGCCTCCATTGGGCACCATCGTTTTCAGTAATCTGAATGAGTCCGTCGTCGGTACCGGCCACGATCAGTCCTTCTTGTATGGGCGATTCCGATAAGGCCACTATGGTGCCGTATGGAGAGGTAAATACATTTTTATAGACGGCTTCGGGCGGCCAAAGCTTGCCCATTACCTTACGTTCGTTCCTGTTTTCGTTCCGACTCAAATCCCCACTTATGGGTTGCCAGCTATCGCCGCGGTCGTCACTTTTAAAAATACGTTGGGCGGCGTAATACAAGCGTTTCGAATTATGCGGACTTAACACTAAGGGAGAGTCCCAATGCCAGCGTAGCGCATCGTCGGTGGCGGCCGGTTGGGGCTGAATATCTATACGTTGGCCCGTACGTTTATCAAATCGTACGATCCCGGCATATTGGTATTGACCATATACGATATTGGGGTCATCGGGATCTACCCTAGCCTGAAAGCCATCGCCGCCGATTACCATTTTCCAGTCGGCATTGGTAATGCCATGTCGGGTAATATTGCGTACTGCGGCATAGTGGGTACAGTTGTCTTGGGTACCCCCATACACATTGTAAAAAGGTTTGGCATTATCTATACCTACCCTATAAAACTGCATAATAGGCAGGTTACTATGGTATTTCCAAGTACCGCCTCGATCCCAGCTTTCATAAATACCGCCATCGCCCCCGATCATCATATAATTGGGGTCTTGGGGGTCGAATTCCATTTCGTGGTTATCGCCATGACGGTATCTACTGTTCAGGCGCTCGAAACTATCCCCGCCATTGGTGGTATAGTGCACCATAACATCCATAGCGTATACATGATCGAAACGGTGGGGGTCGCAAAAAATCTCGCCATAATATTGGGGATCTACCACGCTGTAATCGTTTTTCTTTACCCAGCTACCCCCTGCGTTTTCGGATCGATAAAAACCACCGCTCTGCGGGTCTTTTCCAGAAATTAAGGCGTACACCACCTCGGAACGTTGGGGAGATATGGCCAAGGCGATCCTACCCAAATCCCCTCCGGGCAAGCCGTTGGAAAGGGTGTTCCAAGTAGCACCGGCATCGGTCGATTTGTAGATGCGGGCCTCAGGACCACCAGCAATCAAAATACCCACATGCCTCCTGCGTTGGTACGAGGCCGCATACAACACATCTGGATTATTCGGGTCTTGTACCACATCAGTGATCCCGGTATGCTCGCTTACTTGTAAGACTGCATTCCAAGTTTTTCCACCATCGGTGGTTTTATACAGTCCGCGGTCGCCACCTGCTTTCCAAAGCGGCCCTTGCGAAGCTACATAGACCGTATCGCTATCGCGCGGATCGATTAATATCTTACCTATATGTTCCGATTGGGTAAGGCCCATATGTTGCCAATGTTGCCCGCCGTCGGTACTTTTATAAACACCGTCGCCCCAAGAGGCAGAGCGCTGGCTCTGGTTCTCCCCAGTGCCCAACCAAATGGTTTGTGGGTTTTTGGGATCTACGGTAATGCATCCGGTAGAAAAAGAACCATAATGCTCAAAGATGGGTTGCCAAGTGGTACCGTTATTCTCAGTCTTCCAAACGTTACCCGATGCCACAGCCACATACCAGGTACTGGGGTCTGTGGGGTCTTTGGCAATATCGGAGATGCGACCCGTCATAAATCCAGGGCCCATATTCCGGAATCCGATCTGGGAAATGACTTCGTTGGCCATTTGGGCGTTTAGACCCAAGGCCATAACTAGGGTTAAGCTAAGTAGCAGGAGTTTTTTCATCGTCAAAAGCGTAATAGGGTAACCTATCAAACTTAACGATTAGGACTATTTTGTCCAATTCTTAGCCCTTTTTCTAGAAAATCAAGTTAACATAGTACCTCCTCGGGGTAATTTTGGGTAAAACCCTTGGCTGGGTAATTTTACAAGGCCACTTGAACCAATTGTTTTTTACTGCCCCGTTTGGCGTAAAAAAACAGTCCGTCCGTGGTTTTTAAGGGTTTTGATACCATAAGTGGAATACGGGCCTCTTTATCATTAATCAATTTCCGGTATTCCATTTTCCCTTGTGCATCCAAATTGATGGAGAACAGGTTCGGATTGCGACTATAACCTTGTTTGAATTGAATGCGATCGTTCGAAAGTTTTTGCGGATTCTCACCCGAATTGATAAAGAAATACAGACGACCGTCTTTGGCAAAAGTACTGTAGGAAGCATAGGCGCCATCGCCCTGGGTTACCTCCGTCTTGTTAATGTTCCTGGCCCAGGCCATATGGCCCGAAGCATCTATTTTGGCACAGACGATATCGTTATAATGGAAACGCTCAATCTTTACCCGACCCCCGGCAGAATTGGCCTCTGTGGTCTCGGTTACGAAAAACTCCTCGGCGCTGAATAACAATCCGCCATCGGGACTTAGGGCTACTTCCTTAAAAACCAAATTTTTGATCTCGGCCTCATCGGTACGGCCGAATTTATCGAGCATAAACTGCTCCGAAAAGGCATTGTATCTGGTCTTCTTGATGGAAAGATCCTGTGGGTCCAACTCAAAATACACTAACCCATTAAAACGTTTATCCTTACGGTCGGCATAGAATCCGACGGTCTTTAACGCGCTGCCATCCAATACAGGCTTTAAGGATTCCGGATATTTACCCGCTTCCGAAAAAGATTGAAAATGGGTCTTATCACCAGCTACCCGGACCAATTCATATTGAAAGCGTCTTTCTTTGACATCGAAACGTTTTTTACGGAAAAAGGCCTTCCCCATAAGATAACATACCCCATCTTTTTGGGCCAAATATTCGAAAGCGTAATCCTTGGCTTCGGCGGGAATCTTGAAATCGTGTTCCATAATCGGACTCAAATCGGCATTGAAACCGTAAAGCATTTGTCCGCGTTCCTTACCCTTTTTAAACCGGATATCGATTGCAAAGGCCTGTTTGGAATCGTCAAAAAGTACCTGGGTATTAAAACTACCGTTCGATTTCCCCTTAATGCGTTGGGCCCTTAGCGGGTCTTCGACAGGTTTGGAAGGGAAACTGAGTAATTTTTTAGGTTTAAACCCAAAATGGTCTACCGAGCTGGAGTGTACTATATACTCATAGGCCAAACGCGATTCGTTATAGGTGAGCTCCAAGATGTGGAGTTGCCCTTGGGCCACCCAGGCATCGATCATATACTTACTGGGCTTTTTGAAATTGTAATCGCTCAGCAATTGCATTTGCTTGTCGTACACTTCAATAAATACCCCTTTGGGCTGCAATGGAAGTCCGCCAAAATACTTGCGCACCATAAATATTTTGCCGTTCTGGGTCTGGGCAGATGCCAATAAGGTGGAGTATTTGTAACGGTCGTTAAAACGCTCGCCTATCTCATAGCTAGGCGCTTGAGCGTTTACAAAAAGTACGAATAGCAATAGTAGACCTGATACGGCAGAGGTTTTCATGGGAATGGCGGTTTAAAGAACCTCCCGGATATCCCCCTTATTCCCCCGGAAAATCGGCTTTGCGCTTTTCAAGAAAAGCAGTGGTGCCTTCCTTAAAATCGGCGGTGCCAAAACACTGTCCGAAAGCGGAAATCTCGGTCTGATACCCATCGGTTCCATCTTTAAAACCAGCATTTACTGCTTTTATTGCATGGGTAATGGCCACGGGGGAATTCTGGGCGATTTTTGCCGCCAATTTCTCGGCCAAAGGCACCAAATTCTCTTGGGCCACCACTTCGTTTACCAAACCATAGGCCAAGGCTTTTTCAGAAGGAATCATTCCGGCGGTCATGATCAATTCCATGGCCCTTCCCTTTCCAATGAGTTGGGGTAAACGTTGGGTGCCACCGTATCCGGGAATTACGCCTAAACTTACTTCGGGCAATCCCATTCGGGCATTGTCGGAGGCCAAACGGAAATGACAGGCCATGGCCAGTTCCAGGCCACCTCCCAAGGCAAAACCGTTTACCGCGGCAATGACCGGGGTACCTAGGTTTTCGACCAAATCGAAGAGCTTTTCTTGGCCTTCGGCAGCCAAACGTTGGCCCTCGGCCTCCCCGAAATGGGCAAACTCTGAAATGTCGGCCCCGGCCACAAAAGCCTTTTCACCACTACCGGTTATAATAATGGTCCGTACATCGGGATCGGCATTCAAATGACCAAAAGCATCGCTTAACTCGGCAATGGTAGCCTTGTTCAAAGCATTTAGTTTTTTAGGCCGATCGATAATGATCACCGCCCATTGCTCTTTATATTCGATACCGATGTTTTCGTAAGTCATGATTCCGTGTATTTTGATTTCAAATTTCGGGTTTTTTGGATGGATTAAGAAGCTTCCTGTTATGTCTATTTTTGCTAAATATGGACAAAATACATATCTTTTAACTTAAAACTCATCGAGATGAATATCAGTTTTACCAAAAAACAGGAAGACTACATCCTTGACCAAGTGGCTTCAGGCGATTATCAAAACAATAGTGAGGTCGTTAGGGATGCCCTGAGATTACACAAACTATACCGGGACAAGGTTTTGGAAGATTTAAAAAAAGCCATAGAAGAAGGGTGGGATGGCCCTGATAGTAAAATGACTATGGCAGAAATCATTGCTTCCAAAATGTGATGGATAATTACATTTTATCTATAGCTGCTGAAAGGGATATCGATGCTATATTTTCATATTCTGAAAGCCAATTCGGAACAAAACAAGCCATTACTTATCTCAAAGGACTTCAAGGAACTTTTGAAAAACTTTCGGAACAACCGACCCTTGGCCAGAAACGCGATGAAGTAAAAGAAGGACTGTATAGCTATTCATTTAAATCGCATATCGTCTTTTTCAGGATGCTCCCCCAATTTATACGCATTGTTCGGGTTCTCCATTATCGACGTGATTTACCAAAACTTGATTTTGACTAACTCCCCTTCGGCAAAATCACCGTAAACACCGTGCCCTTGCCCGGTTGTGAGGTAAAATCGATTTGGCCTTGGTAACTATCTACAATGTTCTTGACCATGCCCAGTCCCAGTCCCATGCCACTGGTTTTGGTAGTGAATTTGGGCTCGAAGACTTTTTCGCGGTTGTCGTCTTCAATACCGATACCGTTATCGGCCACTTGGATCTTAACGCTTTCGGCCTCTTCGTTTACCGATACCAAAATATAGGGATCGCTGACCTCAGGTACGGCCTGTAGGGCATTTTTGACCAAATTGGTCACCACCCGGATCAATTGGGTACGATCCATATGGGCCCAAATACTATCGGAGCCGGCCCGGAAATGGATGCAATCCTCGGTAAAGATGTCGAGGGCACGTTTTACAACCTCCACCACATCCAGGCTTTCGTTCTTTTGTACGGGCATATGGGCAAAATTGCTAAAGGCAGAGGCAATATTGCTCATGGTATCTATCTGTTGGATCAGGGATTCGGAAAAGTCGGCCATTTTCTCGGCCATTTTGGGATCGTCGGGGTCAAATTTGCGCTGAAAACTCTGTACCGTAAGCCGCATGGGTGTCAGCGGGTTTTTAATCTCGTGGGCTACTTGTTTGGCCATTTCGCGCCAGGCCTGCTCCCGTTCGCTACGGGCCAGTTTTACAGCACTTTCTTCCAACTCATCGATCATACCGTTATAGGCCGCTACCAAAGAAGCGATCTCGCCCGAAGGCCTATCGAGGTAGATCTTTTGGTTGCGTTGGGCCAAGTTGGTACGGTTCAACAGATCGGAAATGGTTTTTAAGGATCGGGTAATGTACTTGGAAATAAAATAGGCCAGGGCAATGGCCAAGGCGAACATAAGTATATACACTAAGGATAAGCGGCCCAGAAATTCCTTTAGTTCTTTATTCGTAAAGGAATTATCTTCATAATAGGGCAAATTCAAAATGGCGATAGGCTTAAAACGGGTGTCAGTGATATACCGATACGCTGCCTGATAGTTATCGCCCGCCGCCACCAGTTTCTCTACATAGCGCTCATCTTTGGCCAGTTTTAATCCGTCTAGAATCTGTGCATCCAATTGTTGTGCGATGGAGTCGTTCTCTAAACGCGGACTACTACTGATCAACAGATGCCCCTTTAGGTCGTACATATTGAAGGATACATTCAATACATCGGAAATACGATAGATCTCTTCGCGAAAAATATGGGGCACATTATCGGTACGCACTTCATAACTAGTGGCCCGAATCACATTATCTATACTTTGCTTTATCTGGAGTTCTTTACGCTCTAATTTGGCCCGGTGGTAGTCTTTGGCCTGTTCGCGATACTGGTAAATGGTTACGGCGAAAATAAGTACCGAGGCTATCAGTACCAAGAGGATCATACCGAAAAATATTCGGGAACGGAGCGACAGGTTTTTGATCACGTTTTTGACTTCAAAGGATTTTTTCCAAGGGCATCAAAAATTATTCCAAGGCCAATTTTTCGAGCAGGTCACTGGCCTTTTCATATTCGGCATGGGTCAGAAATACCTCTTGACCGGGCGCAGTTTGTCCGAAACCCGCCAAACGGGCCGACTCGTTGCGATCTTTGATCACGGGAACGATATCCAATTCCGTTAAGGCTGCCTTGATTTTGTTTACGTTAACGATGCTTCCGGTGTATATACGTCTGTAATCGGACATGGGCGGGCGGTTTTAGTATGAACAAGGTACTGATAATTGTTGAAAAGGTCGGTTTTAGAGTTCAGAATTCAGAATTAATGGATTCAAGTGGATGGCCGATAATAAAACACATGTACACCCAATAGGGCTAACCCTCACCCCCCGCCCTCTCCTCCCGCCATTCCGCGGGACAGGCGCCAGAGAGGGAGCCAGAAGTAAATCCAATTCCTATATATTTTCGTTTATTTTACCCCATACCTTCTAATGCTAGTTTAGGGTGAAACCGAAAGAATTTAATTACTTCTGTTTTCGAAGTCTTCTTCTTTTTTTAATCTCATCCTTCTAAAGATAAGATAGATAAGACCACCGATTAACGCTGCCCAGACGAGCACATGTATTCCTAAGAAAAACCATGAAATACCATCCATACTATTCTAGTTTAACCGCTGTGCCGTAGGCTAAAATTTCAGAGCAACCCTGCATCACCATTGAAGTCGTTAGCCGTATGTTTACTACGGCATCGGCTCCTAAACGTTCTGCATCCCTGACCATGCGTTGTAGGGCTTGTTCCCTGGCATCGGCTTGGAGTTTGGTGTATTCCTCTATTTCACCCCCCACAATATTCTTTAGGCCGGCAAAAATATCCCTGCCTATATTTCGGGCCCTTACGGTACTTCCTCTTGCAATGCCTAGCACTTCAGAAATGTTTTTACCTGGTATCTTATCGGTCGTTGATGTTATCATAGTTTATCATTTTAAAGGTTAAAAACATTGGTTTAGCCACCACTTGAGGTAGTTGTAGAATATCCGAACGTTTGCCGTAAGGGGTTCAACCTAAGGTAAAAACACCCTACTCCTCTTCCCTACTGACTACCTTGCCAAAGAAGCTTTCCAATTCGGCCAGGGTTTCCTTTGAGGTGGCGATATCGCGCACGACCTCTCCTTTTTCGAGTACTACGATACGTTCGCAAACTTCGGTAACATGGGCCAGGTCGTGACTCGAGACCAATACGGTAACGTCTTCTTTGGCGGCCAATTCACGGATAATGCCTTTTAGTCGGATCTGGGTAGTGGGATCTAGGTTGGCAAAAGGCTCATCGAGAATCACCACTTCGGGGTTTCCGATAAAACTGGCCACGATACCTACTTTTTTCTGGTTTCCTTTCGATAGGTCGCGCAGATATTTCTTCTGTCCCAAAATCTCGCCATGGAAAAAATCCTCAAATCCGGCCAAGAGGGCATCTACATCGGATTTGGAGGTTTGTCTTAACTCCCCAATAAAATAGAAATACTCTTCGGGGGTAAGATAGCCGATCAAAAAGCTCTCATCTACAAAGGCCGAGGTAAAGGGTTTCCAGTCTTCCGAAGTATTGATTTGTACTTCTTTATTGCTAATATGCCCGGTAGAAGGCGAGATCAAATCCAACAACAGACTAAAAAAGGTGGTTTTTCCGGCACCGTTGTTCCCGACCAGACCAAAACTTTGTCCGCGCGGAATTTCTAGGGCGGGTATATTCAGTACCGTATTGGTACCATAGGTTTTCGAAATAGAATCTACTTGGATCATAGTGGTGGTTATTTTTGTTTATAAGCCAACAAAGTGGCGTATTTTTCGCGTTTATAAATACGTTCAATCATTCTAAAGACCATGCCTTTAAAGGCAAAGCCGGCCAGGCCTAATAGACCTACCAAAACATAGCCCAACCAAGGGCCTACCGTATAGTGACCCGCGGCATAGACCAGCATGGGTAATAGTATTTTGGGCAGGGTTAGCAACAGAGTCTTTACATTAAAGGCCTGCGAATCGCCAAAGGCTTTTTTATTGGTGGTAAGGTCTATCGGGGTTTTAATATAGGCCCCGCCCCATAGTACCAGGTAGGCGTTAACCCCAATATTGAAAATACCGCCTACGAAAACCGCCGCATAGGCCTCCCAGCCAAAATACAGATAGGGAAGCGCCAAAAGCATACTAATAGAAGTGGCGATAATAACCAAATACCATTTTGAGTCGAGATAATCTTTATAGGTAATGTTCTGGCTCATCATCAGCGGGTAATAAGACGAATCCCAACTGGGTACAAACTGGCCAAAAGTGAACAAAAAGCCGCCCGAGACAAAAATACCGGCGAAAATCTTCCACATGGGATTTTCATAGGCTTCAATGGCCCCGGTAAAGAACAGGAGGCCATAGAGCAAAAAGAACCCACTCATGATTACGGCCGTTTTGGATCGCTTGTTACGCTTGATCAAGCGGATATCGTTCTTTAAAAAAGTCCCCAAATGTCCGAAGCGATCCAACCAGCCCATTTCCTCGGTCTTGGCATCTACCGATTTTGCGGCCAATCCGCCGTCGAGGTACATTAACGAACGGTAACTTTTAAAAGCCCCGAAATACAAGGCCCCCAATAACAAGAATGGGAGTATTACCAAATACGGACTCTTATAAAAGGCATGGAAAACCGGACCGGTGTACAGGGTAAAATCCCACCAGTCGTAATATTGGCAAAGCCCTAAAAAGGCCACAACCGAAACCACGATGTAAAACACCACGTTTTTGTTGTTTAGCAGTATATTGATATAGTTATTGCAAAAAATAAGGGCGGTTATGGCAAAATGCCACCCGAGCATGCCCCAAAGGTTCTCGCCATTGATCAGGGCGGTTACCGTAAAGGGTATCAGCAAAAAGGCATGGCCCCAGTTAAAGAAGGAAGCCGCGGTCTCGCCCATGGCAAAGTGCACGATCTTATCTTTTTTAACCGGTTGGTACAAAAAGGGTTTGATGTTGAGCACCGGTAACTTTTGCATCATATAGCGAATGATCAGATCCAGAATCAGGTAATAGATCATAAATCGGGATACGGTTTCCAAAGGCTCAAAGCGCTCCGACTTGTCGAGCCCAACATAGGCCACGGCACCCATGACTACGAAAATGACGGCAAAATAGAGGAATCCGAAGCCCATTAAAATCTTCATGACCAGTTTGGTGGCAAAAGAAGCCGAACGGATCATGGATAGCCATTGCAGGCGGATAAAGTGTTTGATTTTCATACGGTCGGTTTACAAGGTTTCGGCTGTGGTACCGAAAAGTTTTCGATGGTATAGGTCAACAAAATCATAAATTCGTTACAATCTTGGCGGAACTCTTCTTCATGGCCAATGTTTTCGTAGCTTTGCGAAAATTTTTTAGCATGGCGCTATTCCATTCACTTCAAGTAGAATCCGTAGAATCATTGACCTCCGATGCCGTTAAGGTAACTTTCGGAGTTCCCGAGACCCTTCAGGCCGATTATCGCTTTAACGCGGGGCAATATGTAACCCTGAAACATCCGGCCGATGATTCGGTGCGTAGGGCCTATTCCATTTGTTCGCCCAGCCATCAGAAAGGCAATTTCTCGGTGGGGATCAAACAAATCGAAAACGGACTATTCTCTTCGTATGCCAACAACAGGATCAAGGCAGGAGATACCTTAGAGGTCATGGTACCCGAAGGTCGTTTTACCTACGAAGCCAGCGGAAAACCACAGCATATAGCCGCCTTTGCCAGTGGTAGTGGTATTACGCCCATCATGTCCATCGCCCATGCTGTGCTCACCGGAAACGAGCAGAGTACCTTTGTATTGGTGTACGGAAACCGCTCGAATGAAGACACCATGTTCCTGTCTGAAATACAGCGCCTTGAACAAAAATATACTGATAGGTTCTTTGTACAACACCTGCATAGCCGCTCCTTGGCCGATGGCGCCCTCTTTGGCCGTATCGATCAAGGCACGGTGAACCTTATCGTTAAAAATAAATTTGCCGAACGCAGTTTCGATGCCTTTTACCTTTGCGGACCGGAGGGGATGATTCAAACCGTGAAAAACACCCTTTTGGAAAATGGGGTAGCTGAAGACCAGATCTTCTTTGAGCTCTTTACCACCTCCGATACCAAGGCCAACATACAACGTGGGCCATCAGGCTCCGTACAATTGAAGGTTACCGCCGATTTCGAGGATTTCGAAATCGAGATGCCCGCCGGAAAAAATGTCCTCGATACCGTGCTCGATGCCGATATCGATGTCTCCTTTTCTTGTAAAGGGGGTATCTGCAGCAGCTGTATGGCCCGGGTTACCGAAGGCAAGGCCTCTATGGTGAACAACCAGATCTTGACCGATAGTGAAATTGAAAGCGGACTCATACTCACCTGTCAGGCACATGCCGAGACCGATACCTTGGCCGTAGACTTCGACGATGTATAGTCATAGAAGTTGTTTATAGTGCCTATACTATTTATTAATGATACCTTATATGACATTCGTCAGTTTATGGCGTATATTTGTGAACTATTTGGACTAAATCCAAAGTCGTATGATAAAAGTATCTGAAACAGCACGAAAAAAGGTAGTCTCCCTTATGGGCGAGGAAGGTTTCGATGCCCAAAACGACTATGTACGTGTAGGCGTTAAAAGTGGGGGTTGCAGCGGACTGTCGTACGAGCTTACCTTTGATAAAGAGGTGGCCGAGGCCGATAAGGTTTTTGAAGATAATACGGTACGTATCGTGGTAGATAAAAAGAGTTTTTTATACCTCGTAGGTACCACTTTGGAATATTCCGGAGGTTTGAATGGCAAAGGATTCGTTTTTAACAATCCGAATGCCCAGCGTACCTGCGGATGTGGCGAGAGTTTCTCGCTCTAATTTGACAATTTGAAAATGAGATAATCTGCCAATTGATACATTTTCAAATTGGTACATGGATGGGTTATGGCATATACTGAAGAAGAATTAAAGAAAGAACTGGAAACCAAGGAATATGAATATGGTTTCTATACGGATATAGAGTCGGATACCTTTCCGAAAGGATTGAACGAAGAGGTGGTGATCGCCTTGTCCAAAAAGAAGGAAGAACCCGAATGGATGACCGAATGGCGCCTAGAAGCTTTCCGTATATGGAAAAGCATGGAAGAACCCGATTGGGCCAATGTACATTACGAAAAGCCCGACTTTCAGGATATCTCCTACTATTCCGCTCCCAATAAAAAGCCCAAATACAACAGTCTCGACGAGGTTGACCCCGAGTTGTTGGACACCTTTAAACGTTTGGGTATTTCCTTAGATGAGCAAAAGAAACTGGCCGGGGTGGCCGTAGATATCGTAATGGACTCCGTTTCGGTGGCCACAACCTTTAAAAAGACCTTGGCCGAAAAAGGTATTATCTTCTGCTCCATATCAGAAGCTATCAAAGAGCATCCGGAATTGGTGCGTAAACACCTCGGTACCGTAGTACCCCAACAAGATAACTTTTACGCAGCCCTAAATTCGGCCGTGTTCTCCGATGGGTCGTTCTGTTACATTCCCAAAGGGGTGCGTTGTCCTATGGAGCTTTCCACTTATTTTAGGATCAACCAAGCGGGTACGGGTCAGTTCGAGCGTACTTTGGTAGTGGCCGACGAAGGCAGTTATGTCAGTTATCTCGAAGGTTGTACCGCTCCGTCACGAGACGAAAACCAATTGCATGCCGCTGTGGTCGAACTTAAGGCCATGGACGATGCCGAGATAAAATACTCAACGGTACAAAACTGGTATCCCGGTGATAAAGAAGGAAAAGGAGGTGTTTTCAATTTTGTTACCAAGCGTGGTTTATGCGAAACCAACGCCAAAATCTCGTGGACCCAGGTAGAGACCGGTTCTGCAGTAACCTGGAAATACCCCAGCTGTGTTTTGAAGGGAAACAACTCGGTAGGGGAATTTTATTCCATTGCCGTGACCAATAACTATCAGCAGGCCGATACGGGTACCAAAATGATTCACTTGGGCAAAAACACCAAGAGTACCATTATCTCTAAAGGTATCTCTGCCGGTAAATCGCAGAACAGTTACCGCGGGTTGGTACAGATTCAACCCAGGGCCGAAAACGCCCGTAACTTTTCGCAATGCGATTCGCTCTTGATGGGAAATAGCTGTGGGGCCCACACCTTCCCGTATATCGAAGCCAAAAATAAATCGGCCCAGATCGAACACGAGGCCACGACCTCCAAAATCGGGGAAGATCAGATATTCTATTGCAACCAAAGGGGTATAGATACCGAAAAGGCCATTGCGTTGATCGTAAACGGTTTTAGTAAAGAGGTATTGAACAAATTACCCATGGAATTTGCCGTAGAGGCCCAAAAATTATTAGAGATCAGCCTCGAAGGTTCGGTAGGTTGATCCCAAAATCGATTTAACTATTACTACATATGTTACAAGTTAAAAACCTACATGCCGGGGTAGAGGACAAAGGAATCCTGAAAGGCATAAACCTAGAGGTAAAACCCGGAGAGGTACATGCCATTATGGGACCCAACGGTTCGGGCAAGTCTACCCTTTCGTCGGTTATCGCCGGGCGCGAAGATTTTGAGGTTACCGAAGGGGAGATTCTTTTGGAAGGTGAAAACCTAGAAGATGTAGCCCCGGAAGAGCGTGCCCATAAAGGTATTTTCCTATCGTTCCAATATCCGGTGGAGATTCCTGGGGTATCGGTGACCAACTTTATGAAAACCGCCATTAACGAAAGTCGTAAGGCCAAAGGGCTCGAAGAAATGCCTGCCAACGAAATGTTGAAACTCATCCGTGAGAAATCGGCTTTGTTGGAGATCGATCGTAAGTTTTTGTCACGCTCGTTGAACGAAGGCTTTTCGGGAGGTGAGAAAAAGCGTAACGAGATCTTTCAAATGGCCATGCTGGAACCCAAACTCGCCATTTTGGACGAAACCGATTCCGGACTCGATATCGATGCCTTGCGTATCGTAGCCAATGGCGTAAACAAACTTCGATCCGAAGAGAACGCCATTGTGGTGATTACCCACTATCAAAGGCTGTTGGACTATATCGTTCCTGATTTCGTACACGTATTGCACGATGGTAAGATCGTAAAATCGGGTGGCAAGGAACTAGCTCTGGAGCTCGAGGAAAAAGGATATGATTGGGTAAAAGCCTAAGACTTAAAGGAGTTTATGGTTTACAGGGTTTATAGTTCTCCAATTATGGCCTTTGAAAACCTAAAAACACAACAGTGAAAACTAGAAACATCAAACGAAGTTTGATAAACTAGAAACTGAAAAAGCATGGATTTAAAAGAAAAACTGGTCTCCTCCTTTATGGTATTCGAAAATCGGGTCGATATCGATCATCCGGTGCACGATATCCGTTCCGAGGCCATCAAGCAATTCGAAGAAAAAGGTTTTCCTTCCAAAAAGGAGGAAGCTTGGAAATATACCTCGCTTAAAAGTCTTCAAAAACACGATTTCAGCTTGTTTCCAAAAGAAGTTGGGGCCTTGGAGTACAAAGACGTTAAAAAATATTTTCTGCACGAGATTGATACCTATAAAATCGTATTCGTAGATGGGGTATATAGTTCCTTCTTGTCGGAGACTACCCACGATGGGGTCGATGTTTGTTTGTTGAGTGCGGCTTTATCCAAAGAAAAGTACGCCCATATCATTGAACGCTATTTCAATAAAACGGCGGCCGCTTCCGATTCCATGACCAATTTGAACACGGCTTTTAGTAAGGAAGGTGCCTACATCTACATCCCCAAGGGGAAAATGCCTTTAAAACCTATTGAGATCGTGCATTTCTCTACAGGTACCGAGGCGGCACTTATGGTGCAGCCCCGTAACCTGATCATCGCCGATGAAAATGCCGAGTTACAGATTATAGAACGCCATCAAAGCCTGACCAAGAATCCGGTATTTACCAATGCCGTTACCGAGATTTTTGCCGAAAAAGATGCCCGGGTCGATTTTTACAAAGTGCAAAACGACCATAAAGAGGCTTCTTTGGTAGACAACACCTATATCTCGCAACAGACCAATAGTAGGGTCAGTGTGCATACCTTCTCTTTTGGAGGGAATATTACCCGCAACAACCTGAACTACTACCAACACGGTGAGCATATCGATTCTACCTTAAAGGGTATTACCATTTTGGGCGATAAACAGCATGTAGACCACCACACCTTGGTACACCACCAACACCCGAACTGTGAAAGCCACCAAGATTATAAGGGTATTTTCGGCGATAAATCGACCGGGGTGTTCAACGGGAAGATCATTGTGGACAAGATTGCCCAAAAGACCAATGCCTTTCAACAGAACAATAATGTACTGATCAGTGATAAGGCTACCATTAACGCCAAACCGCAATTAGAGATCTTTGCCGACGATGTTAAATGTTCACACGGTTGTACCATTGGCCAATTGGATGAAAACGCCCTGTTCTATATGCGTTCACGTGGTATCGGTAAAAAAGAGGCCCAAGCCTTGCTTATGTATGCCTTTTCCAATAACGTAATGGAAAGTGTGCGTATTCCGGCCCTAAAACTGCGTATTAACCGATTGATCGCTGAAAAATTAGGGGTTGATTTGGGGTTTGATCTTTAACAGAAAGATTCACTAAGATTAGAAAATCTTTCATTCTGGAGGGATATCATGTCCATACCGCAATGAACGAGATTTTTCGTCCTTTCGTACTGTCGAATTGACCAGCGCAGTCATTTCGAGCTTAGAGAGAAATCGCATCCAGAACTGATATTCACTCAAAGGTTTCAGATTATCTAACTGATGATTCGACGATTCTGCACTGCCTAAGTTTCGAAGTTGCAGCAACAAACTAATACCTTAACTACATCCTCCTAAACATGATGCGATTTCTCGGTCGTTACCTCCTTCGAAATGACTGATACGGTCCTAATTGATAACAATCTCGTCCAAGAAAATCCAGCTCTTACCACCGGGATTGGGGTGCCAATTGGGGTTGCGCAGCGGACTTTTTACCCGTACCCGAACATAATTGGCTTGGCGGGAAGGGAATTCGATAGGAAAGAAATCCATACGTACGTTAGTATTGGGTTTTTCCTTAGGGAAATCGAGATGCGCGACCTGGGTATAATTTTCTCCGTCGACCGAGGTCCAAACCGTGGCCCCGGTTGGGAAAAATATCCAATTCGAAGGGGTGGAGAGTGCCCCAATGGAAACCGAAGAGATATTACCCCCTTTTTCGAGTTTTAAGGTCGTGGTGGCATGGGTGCCTTCGAAGCCCATCCATTTGCCGTCTACAAAATTGATGGTGCCCCGCCTTCTATCGGCCAAGGTCTGTGCGCCTGTACCCGGATATTTTTCATGGGGTTGCGGTTGTTGGCCTGTTACCTCAGCCGGATATTTTATTTGGGTAAAGCGCTCTTGTGCCACCTCGCTCAAGGCCCACCCCCTTTTATGCGCTATGGCCTTTAGTTGTAGGCTTTTATCAACCACCAATTGTCCTTCGTATTGGGTACTGGTGGTATCGGGTTCGGTACCATCGGTTGTATAATGGATATTTACCCCTTCAAAGAAGTTCTGTAATTGCACCTGGACCGTATCGGTAAAGAAATTGCCACTGGCCAATATGAGTGGCGGTTCTACACTGGAAGCGGCAAAGACCGAATCGTGAATCTTCCCTAAAACCAAATTGGGCCGCGACTTTGACAATGCTGTTAAATGGGGTGCCAAACCTTGGGAGTCCCATAGGTACAATGACCGTAACGCCTTCATTTTTTCCAATAGGGTTAGTGCAGTACTATCTAGATCCGTTCCATAGAGGTTCAAACTTTCTAAATGGGGCAATCGCGACAGCACCTTAAGGGTCTCGGCATTCACATCGGTTTGTTGCAATTGTAGTTTTACTAGATTCTTAAAGCGTTTGAGTGTGCCAGAGATTGTATCGTTGAAATTACTGTAGCCTAAATCGAGCTCGACGATATGCTCGGCCAACGGTTTTAAGGCCGAAAGGCTATTCTCGTCCAAATCTTTTTTATGGGCCAGACTGACCCGTAATAAGGGATTGCCCTCGGCCAATGGATAGACCGAAACCCCTTGGCTCTGCAACTCCGTCAGTTCATCGCCATCAAAGGGTGCTAATTCTTGAGCCAAAACGGCCAAAAAGGTGGTGTCTTGTTCCAATTCGCCTAAAATATGGGCCATTTTTGGGGATTGTGCCAAATTCCCCGCTTGGCAATCGGTACAATGGCCATGGGTGGCCCACCAATCCAGCAAAGCGATTTCTTCTGGACTTAGTTGTACCTTGCCCTTGGGTGGCATATGGGCATCACTGTCCAAAGGGACATGTAAACTGGCACCTAAAAGCGGCATTTTCCCCTGAAGTGAATCTAGAACAGAGCCGTTATCGCCCCCTGCCCTGAGTCCGGATAGGGTACTCAAATCCAAGCCCCCTTTTATTTTTTTTGGATTATGGCAGCCCACACATTTGGCATCTAGGATAGGCTGCACGATATCGGCATAGACCTGGGCTTTGGACACATCGGTAATTACCTGGGTATCCGAAGCGGGTTTAGCGGTCAAAAAGTCTTCCCCGTGGGTCATACTTCCGCCATAATGCCCGGTTAAGGTTATAAGTACCAGCGCTAAAACTATTTGTATACCATATAGTATTTTATTTGATTTCCTCTGAAAATATAGTGCCAAACCGTTAACGATGGTAAAGGCCACCGCCAACCAACGGTGTGTATCGAGCAAACCACTTTCGTAACCCGTACCATTGCCCAAGATCCAGCCCGTTACTAACGACAAACCGGAAGTGATAAAAGAAACCCATAGAATCAGCCGTACCGTACCCTTATGATGTTGCTCGGGTTTCCATAAACCGTAACCTTCCAAGAAGGCCACTAGCATTATGGCCCCAATGGGCAGGTGTACCAATACCGGATGGAAATTTCCTATGGGAAGGGCGAGTAGGTTCATGGGCGGTCAGTTAATTAAGATTTCATCCAAAAAAAGCCAAGGGGTGGTACCGGCACCATCGTGCCAATCGGGAATACTTGCCAAGGGCTGAATAAGAATGCTGAGTTCGGTATAGGTGCCTTTTTCAATGGGTATGCTAATTAGGGCTACTTCTTTGGCCTGGGAACTGGCGGCCTCTTTATATAGTACGGCCCCTACGGCATCCCCCTTATGAAAAACGACTATATGGGAAGGGCCAAAAATCCAGGATCCCTGATCTTCTAAAAAACCTACTTTGACTTCTTCAATTTCTAAAGGGGATTTTAAGCGTAAAATCAGCTGTAGGGAATCGGTTTGGAAACCCATCCAAGCGGAATTGCCCCGAAATGCAGTACTGCCCCGCTTAAGGTCTACCAATCCAGACGGACCAAGGCCCTTATAGCTTTCATGAGGCCTTTCGCTAGTTTGAATGATAGCCGTTCGTATATCGTATCTTATTTTATCTACCGTCATGCTAACGTAATCACTACTTTGTAATTCCGGATGAAACGCCTTGGCCATTATTTGACTGCTTTGGGTTAAGGTGAGTGGGCCATTATACAAGGCATCGGATTCGGTTACTTCTTGCCCATCGGTGCGATACCGGATTTGGACATCCGGATAATCGAGCTGCAACTGAACTTGTACACTGTCGGTAAACAACTGACTGCTAGCCCAGAGTTGGGGTGGGGCCAGTCCAAATTCTGACATGGCGTTGAATTGCTGTCCATAGACCAGGGGGATCATCAACAAGAAAACAAAAACACTTCTCATTGGCGTATCAATTTAATAGGATAGGTTTTACCCGCATTCCATTGGGCTACATAGAGGTTTTCGTCTTGATCTACGCAAACATCATGCGGATGCTGGAATACCTTTACCGTTTGGTACATGGGCGTCAATCCCTTGTCCGTGTAATGTGGTCGGCAGCCCCCTGGCGCAGAAACCAATCGGTTTTTTTCGTCAAGGATCGATACAAAACCAGTACCTTCGGAACCGTCGCCACTCCAAATCGTAGCTAAATAGACCTGATTACCTTGTATTACGGGCCTACAGATAAAAGCACCCGGAAAATCGTAACGTTCCAGATACTTACCATCCATACTAAAGCGTTTTAGGCTATTTTGCTGACGGGCCGTAATCAATAGGCTTGGGTTGTTCGCATCGCGATTATCGATACAAATACCATGGGCATTGTTGAAATGGGCATCGGTTGCGCCCCTACCACCAAAAACGTTCAATAACTCCCCTTTGGCATTATAATGCATAATGTACTGCAAGCCGTAACCATCGGCCACATAAACATCGCCGTTGGCGGCCACAGCTGTTTCGGTTGGAATGTACTGTTCTGGTTTTTCGTATTTACCACTATCGGCCGGGTAAGGAAAAACCTGTACGATCTGCCCTTCTAGCGTGGTTTTGATTACCTCATGACGGGCATTGTCTGAGATATACAGAAAATCTTCCCCGTTTTCCACGTTTAAGGTGAGCCCGTGTGCCCCAGGGAACTCGGTGCCCCAAGTCTCGATCAATTTTCCCGAGGTATCGTAAATGATGACATTGTTCTGGGTATGGTTGGTCAGTAATACGATACGCCCTTTGGAATCTTGCACCATTTCGTGGCAGTCGTTCACCGGATATTTGGAGCTGTCCAAAGCGCCCCAGTCCATATCTATTTTATACCGATGGGTACCATGGCCGATTACCAAGTCTTTATAGGGTTGTAAGGCGGCTAGGGCCGATGGTGCCGCTACCAGGCCCAAGGCGGTCAACCCCGTTTGTTTTATAAATCCCCTGCGCTGCATTAGGCCAAAATATCTTTTACCAGTTTGCCATGTACATCGGTAAGTCTAAACCGCCTTCCTTGGTATTTATAAGTTAGTTTTTCATGATTTATACCCAACAAATGCAGCATGGTGGCCTGAAAATCGTGTACATGTACCGGATTCTCGGTGATATTATATCCAAAATCGTCGGTCTCGCCATAGACCATGCCCGGTTTTATACCCCCACCGGCCATCCACATACTAAAGCTACGCGGATGATGGTCCCGGCCATAATCGGTATCGGTCAGTATTCCCTGGGAATAATTGGTACGACCGAATTCACCGCCCCAAATGATCAAAGTATCTTCCAAAAGACCCCGTTGCTTTAGGTCGGCCACCAAGGCGGCGGAGGCCTGATCCACATCCTTGGCCTGTTTTTCTATGGCCGCGGGTAAATTAAAATGCTGGTCCCAACCCATATGGTACAATTGTATAAAACGCACGCCTTGTTCGGCCAATCGGCGCGCCAATAGGCAGTTGGCCGCATAGGTACCCGGCTTACGGGCCTCTGAACCATACATTTTATAGATATAATCGGGTTCACCACTGATATCCATCACCTCGGGTACCGAAGTTTGCATACGATAGGCCATTTCGTATTGGGCGATACGGCTTTGGATCTCTGGATCGCCAAAATCTTGATAATGTTTATCGTTCAAAGCGGCAATACGATCCAACATCTCCCGCTTACCGGCCTTTGACATACCGTTTGGATCGTTTAAATAGAGTACGGGATCCTTCGCAGCCCTGAACTGCACGCCTTGGTGAAGGGAATGTAAAAACCCGTTGCCCCATAATCGGGTGTATAAAGGTTGTCCGGCAGGCCGACCGGTACCCCGGGACAATAATACCGTAAAGGCCGGTAGATTGTCGTTCTCGCTGCCGATACCATAGCTTAACCAAGAACCTATACTGGGTCTACCGGGTTGTTGCGAACCGGTTTGGAAAAAGGTGATGGCCGGATCGTGGTTAATGGCCTCGGTATACATGGACTTTACAATACAGATATCGTCGGCCATTTTTGCGGTATAGGGTAACAAATCGCTGATCCATGCGCCACTTTTCCCATATTGTTTAAAGTCGAACATAGAGCCGACCATGGGAAAACTTTCTTGGTTGGAGGTCATTCCGGTTAGGCGTTGCCCATCGCGGACCGATTCGGGCAGGTCTTCTCCCCTACGTTGGTTCAATAAAGGTTTGTAATCGAACAGTTCGTATTGCGAAGGGCCTCCACTTTGGAACAGGTATATGACCCGTTTGGCCTTGGCCGGTAAATGGAGGGCATCCAGCTCCCCCTTGGTACCAAAACCACTTTGGGCCACCAATTCGCCCGAGGCATCCTTGGAAAAAAATCGGTACCCCAAGGTGGTCGCCAAGGCGGCCCCACCGATACCGAGGGCAGTTTTACCCAAAAAAGCCCGGCGATTCAAGTTCAAGGCCCTGTCTTTGATAATCTTTTTTTCTCCCATGGCTATCCCCTTGAAATGGTTTCGTCTAAATTCAATATCGTCTGTACGGTAACCGCCAATGCGGTGAGTTGTTTTTTGTCTATGCCGTCGGGTACCTGGGCCATACCAATGGACAAATACGCTTCGGGCAACAATTCCTGGGCCTCAATCTGCTGTAATGCATCCGCATAAAAGGCTTCCAGCTGTTGCAATTCTTCCGGTTGTGGTTTTCGGGAAGTTGCCTTTTCGAAAATGCTTGAAATCTGGTTGCCCACATCGGAAGGGCCACCCACATACGATTGGGCCATTACCCGGGCCGCCTCGATCAGTTGGGGATCATTAAGCAAGATCAAGGCTTGCAGAGGTGTATTGGTTTCTTGCCGTTTTACCGAACATATATCGCGGCTAGAGGCGTCGAAGGTCATCATACTCGGGGGCGGCACGGTACGCTTCCAGAAGGTATACAGGCTTTTACGGTACAATTCGTTTCCGGTACCTAATACATAAGATGCCGTGGTACCACCCCCTCCTCCAGTGGTTTCTTCCCATATCCCTTCCGGTTGATAGGGTTTTACACTGGGGCCACCGACTTCTTTATGTAATAAACCACTCAACAGTAAGGCTTGATCGCGTATGGTCTCGGCGGGCAAACGCAACCTAGAGGCTCGGGCCAACCACAGGTTCTCTGGATCTTTTTCCAAGAGCTCATCCGACAGTTTGGTTGTTTGTTGATAGGTAGCTGAAAGGGCCATATATTTTAATAGGGCCTTCATATCCCAACCTTCATTCTGGAATTTTAGGGCGAGATAATCCAACAATTCCGGATGCGTGGGCAAGGCACCCTGGTTGCCAAAGTCATAACTACTGGCCACCAGTCCCTGACCGAACATACGCTGCCATAGACGGTTTACCGCCACCCGCGCTGTTAAAGGATTTTTCGAATGGAAGAGCCATTGGGCCAATCCCAAACGGTTTTTTGGAAACTCAGCAGGAAAATCGAGCAAAGCTTTTGGGGTATTCGGGGCCACGGCATCGCCATGCTGGTCGTATAAACCCCTATTCAAGATATAGGCCTGTCGGGGTTTTTCCATTTCTTCCATCACCATTATAGGTAGGGTTTTGCCCTCACTTTTGGTAAAATTGACAAAGTCGAGCACCCCATCTACTTCTTTCTGACTTAGATTGATAACCGGCACCGGAATAACACCGGAGGGTACCAAACCTGCTTCAGGCACATTATTGAAGAAACTAAAAAGCTCAAAATGCTCTTTTTGGCTAATGGGGTCGTATTTATGGTCGTGGCAACGGGCACATTCCATGGTAAGGCCCAAAAAGGCAGTGCCGAAGGTATTGGTGCGATCTTCTACATACTCTACCCGGTATTCTTCGGGAATAACCCCACCTTCACCGGTTATCTTATGATTGCGGTTAAACCCTGTAGCCAAAATTTGATCGAGGCTTGCATTCGGAATCAGATCACCGGCCAACTGTTGGGTAACAAAGTCTTTATAGGATAGGTTTTCGTTAAAGGCATGGATTACCCAATCGCGCCAAGGCCACATGGTCCGTTCAAAATCGTCTTGGTAGCCATGGGTATCGGCATAACGCGCAATATCCATCCATTCTGCAGCCATATGTTCGGCATAATCTTGGGAAGCCAAAAGCCGATCGACTACTTTTTCAAAGGCCTTGGCACTTTGATCCTTGACAAAAGCGGCTATATCTTTTGGTGATGGGGGTAATCCGGTAAGATCAAAACTGACCCTGCGGATCAATTTTTCCTTACTGGCCGCATCGGAAGGTTGCAAACCTTTTTCTTGTAAGGTCTCAAAAACAAAGGCATCGATCTCATTTTGGGCCCAATCGGTTTTAGTGGGTACTTCTTGGGGCTCTGGGGCCACAAAGGCCCAATGGGGTTTATACTCGGCCCCTTGCTCGATCCATTTTTCCAACAAGCGTTTTTCGTAGTCGGTCAACGAAAGGTTCGATTCCGGTGGCGGCATACGCAAAGTGGCATCGGTAGCATTGATCCGGGCCACCAAGCTACTTTTTTGGGTATCGCCAGGTACTATGGCCGCATGATCTTTGAGTTCCCCTAAAGCAGCATAAGCGGTTTCGGCCGTATGCAAGGACAAGCCCCCTTCAATGGCATTTTGATCGGGGCCATGGCAGGCAAAACAACGGTCGGAAAGTATAGGTTTGATATCGAAGGTAAAATCGACCTTCTCCGGCAACCGGACCTCCGTCAAGTCAGACCCGCTGTTCCCGGAAGCTTTTTGGCCTTGGTTACAGGCCATAAAGGCAACTAAGCCACATAATAGACCTATGCCGCCCATAGTTCGCAATCGTTCGGTTCGCCTCATCATCAGCTTTTGAATATTTCAGTATGATCTACTTATTTACCAGGATTTTTGGGAAACTCCAATCCCCGAATTATCCTTACATCACTTTGCTTTAGTCAGGACATTAATCCTGCTTTTGGGTAAAACTAGAATAAGTGATTTGTAAAAAACTGCTATAATTTACAAACATTATGCTCATTTACACATCCAAGGCCAAGAGATTGCTTCCCATAAACTTTCATCTTCCTGAAAATAAGGTAGGTACAAGGCCAGTACTACTATTACAAATTGAAGGGATATTGGGTATATCGGGTTTCCTTCCTATGCATGACTGCTTGCAGATTAACGCTACAAGCAGTCCCACATTGCTGGATTCAGGAAAAGCCCATTATTGGTAATAAGTAGTTTCCCCTCATTTATATAGAAGTTTGGATTCCCATAAACTAGGCACAACCCTACTAAAATGGAAGCGATCTCGACGGATTACGTCTCACTAAAGACCAAAGTCTTGTATAACTGTATAAAAACAAGTGTATTACTCCCATATTAAAGTTGAAAAACAATATAGGCTGTGGCGTCTACACAGATAATTTTTACCACAATTGCCCGTACTAAAACTAGGCGGAAATGGGTTATATCACTTGCCTGTTACGGCCTTGTGAATGGCATCCATAAGGCCATTATCTTCTTTGGTGTCTATGCCCAATTCCCAAAACATGAGTCCGCCAATCTTTTGATCACGTACATAATCTACCTTAAGGGCCAAAGATTCGGCATCGTCATATGAAATATAGATGCTATCGGTAGGGCTGTAAAGATAGGGTGCTTTGGCCACGGGATCCCAATGGCGCGTAAACCCATTTTTCGATTCGTATTTCTCGCGGATGTCCACATAGGGCAACCAGTGTACGAATACCCCTTTGTTAGGTTGGTATAGTCCGTTTCCTTGGGGTGGTACCCCTTTATAGGCCCTGCCATAAAAAGCGCCACCTATGACCAATTTTTCTTTGGGCACCCCTCGTTTTATACAATAATCGATGATGTTTTCAACCGAACCTGGTTCCCATTCACGACCCATATCTGCCCAGGCCTTTTTGGTCTCCTGTACCAAATCATGGGCCGGATAACCTTCCATATCCGATTCCTTTAGCCAACCCAGCGGGGTATGGTGACCCGCATAGGGGGTATTCCCCCCGATTTGGTCGTAGGTCATCACATTCATATAATCGATATACGGAATCACTTTCTCCAATTCAATAAAATCGTAATAGGCCTTCCACCCGGCTGAGGCAAAAGACAACAACTGCGGCCGTTCTAGGGTATCCAAAGCTTCGCGTAGGCCTTTCATAAGTGCGGTGAAATTTTGTTTGTCTTCCGGAAGGGCCTCTATCCCAGCCTCATCACTGGTGGGGTATTCCCAGTCCATGTCCATTCCGTCGAGGTCGTATTCCTTAATAAAAGCTATGGCGCTTTCAATAAACTTGGCCCTACTTTCAGGGGTCTCGGCCATAGGCGAAAATCCGCCCGAGCCCCATCCCCCACAGGCGATCATGATCTTTAAATCTGGATATTTGGCACGTTGGGCCACCAATTGTTTTAATTTCTCATCGTGGCCCTCATCTTTAAAAGCCATTTTGCCATCGATGACATGGGAAAACGAGAAAATGATATGAGTGAGTTTATCCAAAGGGATTTTGGCCGCATCGTAATTGGCTTCAGGCACATAGTAGGCCATTACCTGCATAGGGTGCTGCGTTGATTCTGTGGTAGTCTCCGGTTGGGTTTGGGTTTCCTTTTCCTTTTTCTCAGACTTACAGGCCGTTGCCATCAATACTAGGGCCAAGGCCCCGGCTATATTTTTCCAGTTCGATGCCATTTTCGTGTGGATTTAGTTTTTGGTAGGCGATAAAATACGGCTTATCGCAGCAAGGCGCAAGTTTGTTCGCTAGATGATAGTGGCTTGAACGAAATAGAACCTATACACCAAGGAACTAATCTGCAATAGCTGTTAAGATTTATGGTGGAGAACACAAATAATGGGATGTCTCTTGACATAAATGACAACCCAAGGATTCAACAATTACTAAAACAAGTTATGAGTGAGGAGTTATAGGTTATGCCGATTAAACTAACTTTTTACCTCGAACATCGTACCTACCGCACTCATTTTCAAATCTTCAAATTAGCAAATTGCTACATTGTACATTAATGAATTGCTATATTAATACGAATTTCACGAATTTTTCCTTCGTAGCTTGTATTTCCCACTACGTATCCAGCCCTTATTCCTTACCCATCCAGACCCAGTTCAGGTTGCGGTATTGGTAGGCTTTTTCGCCGGTGGCTTTTGAGCTTCCTTTCCATTTGCCTTTTTTGGCGATGGCCTGTAGTTGGGTTTGGGCAAAGGCACCTTTTTCATAGTCGTAACTTACCCCATCGTCGTTATACAGGGTATACGTACTTGGTTTTTCGCCATAATGGCGTACTTCGAGACTGTTTTCATCTTCCTCCGATAACATAGGGATTATACCGCCATCCTTTACGTAAAGCGGAATTTTCGATAATTCGGTCGTAATGGTAATGGTCTCGCCGTTTCCAACATACTTACCGGTATAAAAATCGTACCAATTACCTTGGGGCAATACCACTTTACGTTCTTCCTCACCCCAAAATACTGGGGCTACCAGTAACGAAGGTCCCATCATATATTGGTCGGTCACCTCAAGCTTTTCTTGCTCGGCATAGGGGTTTTTTACGCCATCCAATATGGCTTTTGATAAAGATTCTTGGTTGGTATAGCCTTCCTCCAAAACCATAGCCCGAAACGGTGGGATACCTTGGGTTTGATACGCATGGAATGCGGTGTACAGATACGGCAGCATACGCTTACGCAGCTTGATTACATCGCGGGCCATATCGGTTACCTCAGGGAAACTCCAAGGTTTTTTGCCCGAAGACCAAGCATTGAGCATCATCAGCGGCGAAAAACAAACGGTCTGGAATCTACGGATCCATTCTTCGCCAGAACGGGCATTTCTGATCTCGGGGGTCCATAGCAGCCCGGCTAGTGACGAATTGACCAATGCGGTCACGTAACCTTTGTGCCCATAATAATCGCTATAGATTACGGCATTTTTACTGGCCGCCCCAACATAAGACGAGCGTACTAGGTTATAGGTACGTTTATTCTGCTTTTTAAAATGATCATCGAAGGCATCTTGCATAATCAACCCATAAAGCTGACGGATCTCTACGGCATCGTTACCCGATGGAAAAGTGGCATGATCGGGCCACAACCACTGGTCGTACCCGTCTACCTCATCTATTTTATAACCACTGACACCTAGCGAGATATGGTTTTTTTGATGGTGCTCCAACATCAGTTCGCGGGCTTTAGGCAGGGTATAATCGGGTACCTCGCCCAACCAAACCATATGGCTTCCGGTATAGGGTTTAATGTCGTTGAATAGGGTAGAGCTCGGTGCGATATAGGGATTTTCCCATAGGTTTACTTTAATATTCTTATCGGCAAGACCTTGAACGAATTTCTCCGGATTCGGAAAACGACCCGGGTCCCAATCAAAAGAGCAGGGATAGGCAAAACTTTGCCAACCGGGTTCCAGGCCTACGACATCCAACGGAAAATCGTGTTTCTCAAAAGCCTCGATCTCGGCCATGACATCGGCATCGGAGCTTTTGGTATGTAGGCGATGCCAAAACCCGAGTCCCCATTTTGGGGGTAAGGCCCCACCGCCCGAAAACAGGTTATAACGTTGTACCACTTCCAAAGGGGTTTTTCCGGCAAAAACATAAATTTCCAATCCGGAACCTGCCACATTGGCCTCTATGGCATCGGTTTGTGGGCGCGCCGGCCAATTCTTGCCCGTGGTACGATCTATCGGGGCCGGATTTTTGCCATCCTTATGGTTACCCACACCCACATGGATCTTTACCCGTTGGGGCGCATTGATCAACACGCCATACCCGGCACTCGATACATAAAAGGGTACCGGGGCATGGGTAAAACCCTTTACCCCGCCGTAATGGTCCACTTTTAGGGCATATACATTTTTGCGACGGTTCAATCCTTGGAACTCCAAGCCCAGTCCGTATATTTTTTCGGTTTCTCCCAAAGGCATACGTACACTGAAAAGACTAGGGGTCTTTTGACCCAAGGTCGCTTTTTTGTCCAGCGGAAAATCGGGCTCCCCAAGATCTTGTAGGCCTTCCAGTTTTGGCGCCGCCGCATAATCAAAGGCATTAAGTTTTAAAGCCCCCATTTCGGCTTTCCAAACCCCTGGGGCCACTTTTTCCCATTGCAATTGCTGCATATCGCTCAAATGGGTCTGGGCCTGTACGCCCATTAAGGGGATTAGGAAAAGGTAAAAACGGAAGAAATGTCTCATGGTGGTCTGGTAAAAATTGAAGTGTCCAAATTAGTTTATATTGATGTATAGTATGCGATTATTAACTGGGGTATTTTGTTATATTCCTGTTTTACAGTACAATACACAGGATGAACTGGTGGCTACTGGTAGGGTTATTGTTGCTGTGACCACGATTGAATTCCTTATGCAAATTCCTTGTATCTTGTCCGTGGCATCCAAACCACTAGAAAGCCTTTCTTATGAAAAAAGTAATAGTCATTTTTGTTTGTGTATTGGGAATGCAGTGGGGCTATTCCCATGAGCAACCGATACGTTTAGGGGTGGTTGGACTCACGCATGCCCATGTGGGTTGGATACTGGAACGTGATACCAGTCTTACCGATATACGTATGGTCGGTATCGTAGAACCCAACCAAGATTTGGCCCAACGTTATTCCGAACAATTCGGATTCCCTTTAGAAATGGTCTATGCCGATATCGACAGTATGCTGGATGCTGTTAAACCCGAGGCCGTTGCGGCATTCAATGACATTTATGGGCATTTGGAGGTGGTTCGTGCCTGTGCGCCCCGCGGAGTCCATGTCATGGTGGAAAAACCTTTGGCAGTAAGCAATGCCCATGCCAAGGAAATGGCCCAACTGGCCCAGAAACATGGCATTCATTTGCTGACCAACTATGAAACGAGTTGGTATGCCAGTAACGAAAAAGTGTATCGTAGCCTAAAGGCTGGGGCTGTTGGTCCGGTGCGAAAAGTGGTTATCCGAGACGGACATAAAGGCCCCAAGAAAATTGGGGTAAATGCCGAATTCTTGGCCTGGCTTACCGACCCCAAATTGAACGGTGGCGGGGCACTAACCGATTTTGGCTGTTATGGGGCCAATCTTATGACTTGGCTTATGGATGGGGAACGACCTAAATCTGTCACCGCCATTACACAACAAATGCAGCCCGAGAATAACCCGAATGTCGATGACGATGCCACGATAATCTTGACCTACGATACGGCCAACGCCACCATTCAGGCCTCTTGGGACTGGCCCATGGGCCGCAAAGATCTTGAGGTGTACGGACTAACCGGAGCCCTCTATGCCGATAGCCCCAATCGTTTTCGAATCCGGAAGGCCCAAGGGTATAGCGACTATAGCGAACAAGTACTGGATTTGGAAGATAGGCCGGCACCATGGAATGAACCTTTCGCCCTATTTGCAGCAGTAATCCGTGACGAAATTACCCTAGAAAAATACGATCCCTATAGTTTGGAAAACAACCTGTTGGTGGTCGCCATTTTAGAAGCCGCCCGTACCAGTGCTGAAACCAAACGGACTGTTTCCCTGAATTAATTCAAGTTGAGAAAGATGATGAAACTGATAAAGAAGCTTCTTTTTATACTCTTTGGTTTAATTCTATTGCTGTCCCTTTGGCTCGTACTCGCCGACAGAACCTATCTGGTTGAAGCTGTCCGGGTAACTTGGTTACAGGGTAAAGGCGATGTGACCATAGACGATTTTAGGTTGCAAAAGACCCGTATCGTAAAAAAAGGTAGGCCCCAAACCTGGAAAAAACATACCGATTATAATAAAGTTACCCTATCGCCTGAAATTCGACAGCTACACGACAGTCTGCAAAGCCTGGCATTTTTGGTCATCAAGGACGGTAAACTTTTACAGGAGCGATACTTTCGAGAGGGTGGCCCCGATCATGCTACCGGATTGTGGTCGGTAACCAAAAGTTTTACGGCTATGATGATGTTAAAGGCCATTGAGGAAGGTCATATTGGAAATGTAGACGACCCCTTGACCCAATATTTACCTGACTGGCCCGTTACACAAGATCCGGCCTTGACCTTAAAACATTTAGGTAGTATGAATACGGGCTTATTTTGGGACGAACAGGCCCACGACCCATTGGCCCTGATTACCAAACTGAATTTTACCTCGGATCTGGAGGCCTTTGTTCTGGAGGATATGTACGCCGTAAGCCCACCCGGGACCAAACAGCATTACAATTCCGGCGGCACCCAAACCTTGGGATTGGTCTTGGATCGTATACTCCAAAACACCACCATTAGCGAGTATTTCGCCACACGTTTTTGGCAACCTTTGGGTTGCGAAAACCATGGTCAATTCCTTGTTGACGGCCAGGGTTTCGAGAAAACCTTTGGAGGTATGGTGTCCACCGCACGAGATCTGAGCAAGTTCGGCCAATTGCTATTGAACCGTGGCCAATGGCAAGGTAAACAGCTACTAAGTGAAGCGAGTATCCGTCAGCTCACCACCAAACCATATAACAATACGACTTACACCTTCGGAATGTGGACAGGGGCCTTTGAAGGAACGCCCTTTTACTACCTATCCGGCTTTTTAGGGCAGGTCTGTATCGTAGTACCAGAACATAATCTCGTCATTACCCGACTAGGTCACAAAGCCACTGCAAAACCCCATTTGGAAGCTGTTTCGCCCGATGTGTACGATTATATTGCCGAGGCCATACGCATTTCCAATGATTCACTTGATTAGTTCAGATAATAACCAAGCTGCATATATGGTTATTTGCAATGACCAAATACTACCCATACCCTAGCCCTTACTTTTTTAATTTGGCCCAAGGAACATAAAAACCTTTCCATGGATAAACAGGCCTTCATCAAACAAAAATTTGAACGTAACCAAACAGCCTTACGTTTAAAACCCAGTCTAGGCCTGGGTACGGCTATTTCGAAAACCAAGATCAGCGGACTCACTTGCGAATCTACCGAAGGTACTTGGTCTTTCATTACCGATATGCCCGAACAAATGGGCGGCGCGGCAGCCGGGCCTACACCCGGGGTCTTAGGTAGGGCCGCCTTGGGCAGTTGTTTGGCCATGGGCTATATGCTTTGGGCATCCAAAATGGAAATCGAGATCAATTCTTTAGAGGTAGAGGTTCAAACCGATTATGACGATGGGGCTTTATTAGATACCTCAACGGCCTTCCCCGGATATTCCCAGGTGCGATATGTGGTGCATATAGAAAGTGAAGCTTCGGAAGCAACTATAGCGCAATTACTGGACAAAGCCGATGCCCATAGCCCCTACCTCGATGTATTCTCACGGGGGCAAAATTGTGTACGACAGACAAAAATCATAACCCCTAAATCTTAAGGTATGGGTCCGGAATTACAACGAAGGGTACAACGATACGGTTGGGACAAGGCCGCCAACTTTTATGAAGATTCGTGGCAAGAGCAGTTGCGGCCCGCCCACGATTTGGTCATGGCCCATTTAGATCCCGAACCGGGTCAACATATTTTGGAATTGGCTGCCGGTACCGGTCTGGTCAGTTTTCGTATGGCCCAATCGGTGGGTATAAATGGTCAGGTGTTGGCTACCGACATTTCAGACAGCATGGTAACTATCGGAAATTCGAGGGTAGAAAAACTGGGGCTAGAAAATATTAGTTTTGAACGGGCTGAGGCGGAAAAGCTCTCCTATCCCGACGCACATTTCGATAGTGTGGTCTGTGCCTTGGGCTTGATGTATTTCCCGCACCCTGAACAGGCTCTAGCAGAAATGTACCGGGTGTTACAAAAAGACGGTAAAGCCGTGGTTGCGGTCTGGGGAAGTCGGAAACACTGTGGTTGGTCCCCGATTTTTCCGATAGTAGATGCCCGAGTAAAAACCGATGTCTGCCCAATGTTCTTCCATTTGGGTGAAGGCGGGGTATTGGAATATCATTTTGAACAGGCCGGTTTTCGTGAAATCAGTTTCGAGAAAATTAAAACGGAACTACACTATGCCTCTGCAGAAGAAGCCTGCGTGGCTTCCTTTTTGGGCGGCCCTGTGGCCATGGCCTATTCCCGCTTCGATGAGGTAACCAAACAAGAAGCCCAAAAAGAATACATTCAGGCCTTAACCCCTTTTAAAACTGAAAATGGATATAAAGTTCCCGCCGAATATGTGGTTTTGAGTGCCATAAAATAAATGTTTCAATCCGCGATAATCAACCTAGTTTGGTCTGGGGAAACCAAGGTTTCCGAATCGGGAAAATCGCTAAAAGTGCGGCCACGATGATCAGGTTCTTCATAATGTATTGCCCCACTAGGGTCAGAGAAACCGGTGCCGACCCAAAAGTAACCTCGGAAAGCAATACCAATGGCATAAAGGTGCCCAACATATGAAGCAAGGCCAAGGTAATGGTACATTTCGGACACAGACCTATAACCAACATAAGGCCAAGTACGGTTTCCCATAGGGCAAGTATCAAATACGAAGTTTGGGTGGGGATCAGACCCAGGGTGAGTAAATCTATGGTGTCTTTGGCTAGAACCTCGGCCGGACTCACCTCAGGGAAAAATTTTAAGGCACCGAACCAGATATAGATAATTCCAATACTGACACGGATCAAACGGTAACGCCAATCGGGGCTTGCGGTCAACTTCATAGGGCGGTAATTAAGGGCAAGACGGTAGCTTGCAGTGTAGTTAGCCCCTAAATATGCGAAAAATCTATAGTACTATCAAGAAAACCTATCAACACGAAAACGTTTGCGTGTAACAACAATAAAAAGTCCGGGTGTTTTTCACACCCGGACATACTTTTTTTAAAGGATAGGAAGTCTACTCCTGCAGTTTTTTGGTCATAAAGAAGCCGACCAACAAACCAATACCACCAAAGGTAAAGATTGCACTTGGGTAAACGGCATCGTTAAGGAAGCCTGATTGTTCCAGAATAGCGGCGATGAAAATACCAATACCCAAACCGATCATTAAAAGCGAAACGTTTAGTATGAACACCTTCCAAAAAGGCGTAAGACGTTTGGCTTTATTAAAAAAGATAGAGGCATCGGCACCTTTTTCTATCAAGGCCAAGCGTTCTTTGTTGCGGGCACTGATGTAGAGGTAGAACATACCGAATACAATGCCAAATAATGCGGGTACTATAATTACTTCTGCTCCCATAACTGTCGATTTTTGATGTTTTTAATTTCGTTTGTTTGGCGGTTTGACGACACATAGATTGTGTAGGTTACACAATTATCATTTTATTATTGGTGTTATCCGAATAAAAGGCCCGAAAAGCCATTTCAAGTCACCACGATTTTGCACGAACCTTAAGCTGTTTGGTAAGTTTCTCAACCATTTGTGATGTGGGCTGTTACACAGAGTTTCACTGAGAAGCCACAGAGTTGCGCAGAGGTATTCTATCCCCAATTAAACTATTCAACACCTTCACGATTCATCAGTAATTAATTTCTATCTGACACGAATTTCGCTAATTACTCGAATAATGGGGCTAATTTCCGACAGTTATTTTTCCAACTAAAAAATGAAGCTGTTTCACAGAGGTATTACTTTGCCAATTCAATAAAACCAGGTTTTACCATTTTCAAATCTTCAAATTAACCCATTATCAAATTGCTTCATTGCTACATTGATTAATTGGTACATTGCCGCAGGCGTACACGAATTCCACGAATCTGCCCAGGGATTACCTGTTTTCAATTAAACGATGCAACTACTCAACGATTAAACAGCCGAATAAACAAGTTTAGACCGCTAAGCCCTACCTTTGCAGTTCAATAGTGTACCTATGTTGGACGTATCCGTTATTCGAAAAGATTTCCCGATTCTAGACCGTCAGGTTCATGGTAAACCTTTGGTCTATTTTGATAATGCCGCCACTTCACAGACCCCAAAACAGGTGGTATCGGCCATATCGGACTATTATTTTGGGTATAACTCCAACATACACCGGGGCGTGCACCGCCTATCGCAAGAGGCTACCGACGCCTACGAGCAGGCTCGTATCAAAATGCAGCACCATTTTAACGCGGCCCATGCCCATGAAATCATTTTGACCTCGGGTACCACCCACAGTATTAATTTGGTGGCCCATGGTTTTGGTGCCCTTTTAAAAAAGGGGGACGAAATCATAGTCTCGGCTTTAGAACACCATTCCAATATCGTGCCTTGGCAAATGTTATGCGAGCGTACCGGGGCCCAATTAAAAGTGATCCCCATGATGGAAAATGGATCGCTTGACCTAGAAGCGTATGGCCAATTGTTGAACGAAAACACCCAATTGGTATTCTGTAACCATGTTTCCAATGCCCTGGGCACGGTAAACCCTATAGAAAAGATCATTGATATGGCCCATGGGGTAAATGCCGTCGTATTGATCGATGGCGCCCAGGCCGCACCACACATACAGGCCGATGTACAGGCCTTGGATGTAGATTTCTATACCGTGTCGGCCCATAAAATGTGCGGACCTACCGGAGTAGGGCTATTATATGGCAAAGAATCTTGGCTGCGTAAACTGCCCCCCTATCAAGGTGGGGGAGAAATGATCGCCGAGGTCAGTTTTGAAAAAACCACCTATGCCGATTTGCCCCATAAATTTGAGGCCGGGACCCCAAACATAGCTGGGGGAATTGCCTTTGGGGCCGCTTTAGATTATATGCATACCATAGGGTTCAAAGCCATTGCTGAATATGAGCAAGAGCTGTTGGACTATGCCACCGAACAATTAAGTGCGATTGACGGACTGCGTATATACGGTACCCAACACCCTAAAACCGCGGTGATTTCCTTTAATTTGGAAGGCGTACACCCTTATGACGTGGGTACCATTTTAGATCAATTGGGCATTGCCGTACGAACCGGACACCATTGTGCCCAACCGATAATGGACTTCTACCAAATTCCCGGTACCGTTAGGGCCAGTTTTTCGTTTTATAATACCAAGGCCGAAATCGACGCCCTGGTCGATGGGGTAAAACGGGCGAAGATGATGTTGCAATAAGGTAACCCTGGAAGTACCCTCACCTACCCCAAATGTCTCAAATACAAATCAGGGTTGTTTAAAAAACCTTTGGTTAGGCTGTAATGTTCCAGTTCTTTCAAAGGGGTGGCCACCATGGCCCCTTCGGTGATCTCGTAATGGAACCCACCTGGAATAGACATAAGTATAGGCGAATGTGTGGCGATTATGAATTGGGAAGTATACTGTTTTAGATGTTGGTTTATATGATAGATCAAGGCGATTTGTTTGGCGGGCGAAAGGGCGGCTTCCGGTTCATCGAGTAGGTAAATACCGCGTTGGTTTATCTTGTCCTGCAAAATCTTCAGATAGGCCTCCCCATGGGAAAAAGAGTTCAAATCTTGCCCATATTCCTTTCGCATATGATGTATCTGATAGTTGGCATTGTCCTTCATCTGTTGGATGATATGCGGGGGTACGGCCCCATCCAATCCATCCATTTGTTGGTGCAATTTAAAATCGGTACGGTCGATACTGTTCATAAAATCGCCAAAATCTTCCGCCCTAAAAAAGAAGCCGATGGGTCGGTCTATACCAAATTCCAATTCTAGATAAGGGGCCAACTCTACCGCGGCCTGAAAGGCCCGTTTACCATATCCGCCCCCATCCATATGGGGTAATTGTAGGCGGAAGGCCAAGGCTTCCAGCAAGGTAGATTTGCCAGAACCATTATCACCTACCAAAAACAAAATGGGATGATCCGTATCGAGCCTTTTGGCATATTGGATGCTGGGTACATCATAGGGAAACGGATGGGTACGTTCGGTATTGATATGTATTTGTGTAATGTACGGCATGGCTCTAATTCACCCAAAGATACACACCCTAGGGGGAATATAAATGGTTTGTGACGTAACCCACGCTTGAACCAGGAAAAGACTACCCAGTCGGTTCTTAACGGTAATTCCATTCCAAGGCCATCAAAAACAACAGGTGAATAACCCCTCAACTCGTTCAAGTGATGCTTTCCCACAGAAATTGCTTTGAAAAATCATTTTATCAAACTAGGTGGTTGGTATTCTTCACCAATTCCGAAACAGTCATAAACCAAATCGTTGGAAAAATCGCTACTTTAGGTGCCCTAAAACACCACACATGAACCTTATCAAAATCGCTCCCGTGATTATGTTGATCTTATTTGCCAGTTGTAGTCCATCTAAAAAGCCGGGTAAGACCTACCCTTTATTCGTAGGCACCTATACCGATGGAGCTAGTGAAGGAATCTATGCCTACACCTTCGATTCGGGTACCGGTCTACTTTCTGAAAAGGTTCTGGCCAGTCCCTTGGTGAATCCGTCTTTTGTAAAGATCAGTCCGGATAAGAAATTCTTGTTTGCTGTACAGGAGACCGATAATTATGACTCACTCGGGGGTGCCATAACGGCTTTTAAGGTAAAGGACAAACGCTTGGGATTTATCAATACCCAGGCTACGAAAGGGGCGCATCCTTGTCATATCGGTATTTCCAAAACTGGTGATAAAGTGGCCGTTTCCAATTATACCGGTGGCAATGTCGCTATCTATGGTCGGGATGAAAGGGGCGGATTGACCAACGAGCCACAAGTATTGGATCATAAACTTTTGGATAGTAGTACAACCTCGCATGCCCATGCCGCTCAATTTAATGGTGATGATCTGTTCGTTGCCGATCTTGGATTGGATGCCGTACAACGCTACCAAGCTACCGATTCTATTTTCGTACCACATACCCAGTCCCGTTTGGCTATGGCCCAAGGGGCCGGACCACGACATTTTACCTTTAATGCACAAGGCGAGGTAATGTACGTGATCAACGAATTGAATTCGACCCTAACCGTGCTCAAAAAACAGGCCGATGGTGGTTTTTCGGAAATGGAAAGCCATGCTACCCTGGCCGATGGGTTTTCTGGCGACAGTTACTGTGCGGACATTCACCTATCGCCAGACGGAAGTTTTCTATACGGCTCCAATAGGGGTGAGAATACCATCGTGATTTTTGCGGTTGCGAAAAATGGTAATTTGACCTTGGTCGGACGCAGCAGCGTTGAAGGTGATTGGCCCCGAAATTTCGTTATTGATCCTAGTGGGAATTTTCTATTGGTAGCCAACCAAAAAAGCGATAATATAACCGTATTCGAACGCGATGCCGAAAAAGGTACTTTGCGTTTTATGCATGAAGTAGCCCTTTCCAAACCCGTTTGTCTCGAATTTTTGGATTAATGCCGTTGTATCACTCTTTGGTGCTTACCAACCTATAGGTATAAGGCCTTAGCTGGCCCTGGTAATCGGTAAATTGGCCTTTGACCTCAATATACAAACGTTGACTTTGGTCCAAACGACCCAATACCAATTTATAGGTTTTTTGTCCGGTTGAATCACGGTAATTATGCTTCCACAACATACCTTCCCAAGGACTTTTTAGAATATTATCGTTTTCCTTTATCCGGAAACAATTTTTTAGGGCCATTTCCTGTCCGTTAAACTGGGCCGTTTTAGTACGGGCATCTATGGTAATGGCCGGAAGCGCGGTCTTTAGGGGATTAAGCCTCCACCCTAAGGAATCGCTTTGTGTTTCTAGTGTTAGTCGGGCGATTACCCCGCGTTTTACCGACGGACTTGTAGATTTGCCTTTGTAAAGACTACTACCATCGGCATGGCCGCCCGATTCGGTATACACTTCGGTAAGAGAGCGCTGTTGAGTTAGATGTTCGTCGATATGAACGCCGATTAAATTGAAATGCTGTTCACCTTTTGAGAAGAGTTCCGCAATCCGCAGAGACAGGGAGTCGCATTTAGTTTGGGCCCAAAGTCCTGAAAGACAAAGGCAACATAAAAGTAGGAAACTGAATCTGGGTGTAGGTGATACCAACTTAACCATGCCCTAAAATAAGCAAAGCATTTATTTTAGGGCGTGGTTTTCGTTGAGTGGTTAATGCGAAGAATTCTTTTTACCGAATTTCTCCTTCAGTTTTTCGACTGTAAAAAAGAGACACATAAAATAAAATAGTCCCCAGCAAATCATCAATAGCTCCATAGTCATTCTTTTATCGATTCATTTTCAGTGTTGCTGGTTAGGAAAAGCTTCCCTACTAAAAAGAAAGTACCTTTAAGAGTATAACGCTTGTTCAAGCAAAAACCCTACCGCTATTTACGGGGGTATTTACTATTCGGTTGTGCATCAACGATAAAGCGCTTATATTTTGTGATATTTTTAACCTTATGAAACCAAAACGTTAAATAAGTCACTTTAGTGTTTTCCCCTTTCAGGTAAGTTGTGTTTTATAACCATAACCTAAATACGAGGACAAGACCAATAATAACGGCCGGTCCCAACAAACCGGCTACCAGTCCGCCAAAACGAAAATCGCGCTGAGAGATACGACCGGTGGCATAGGCAATGGCGTTCGGCGGAGTGGAAATGGGTAAAAACAAGGCCGTTGAAGCACTGAGTCCGATAACCAAGGGCAAAATCTCGGTGTTTTGGGAAACCAAGATAATGGCGATCGGAATTAAAATGGTAGTGGTTGCCGTATTGCTCATAAAATTTGAGAGCACTACCGTTAACAGGGAAAATACCACTACTAGGGCATAAAAGTTAAGCTGATAGCCTTGGATCATATTCACGTAGTAAGCGGCCAAGCCTGTTTCTTGTATGGCCAGACCCAAGGAGAGTCCGCCCGCCACCAACATCAAGGTATCCCAGGGCAACTGGCGCACCTCGGCCCCGGAAACAATGCGGAACATACTGAGCATGATTATAGGCAAAAGCGATACGGCCGAAGCGGGAATTCCATGTAGGTTACCCGTAAGCCAAAGCAAGAGCGTCAACAACAAAATGGCCAAGACAAAACGTCGTTTTAAGACATAGATACGGTCGTCGGCGTCTATGGTTTTTTCCTTAGGGGTAATAATGTTGATGCTGCTTACCTTAGGTACATATTTTAGGGTGAGGCACCACCATAGCAACACTACGAGAATCAAAGCTATGGGAAAGCCTATGGCCGCCCATTCCAAAAAGCCGAAGGGTATGCCATGGTTGTTCAGGGCTTCTACGGCAATCGCATTCGGGGGCGATCCTATAATGGTTCCAATGCCGCCCAAAGAAGCCGCGCCCGGAATGCCGATCAAAAGGGCTTTGGAGAACGGGGCCCCCTTATCCAAGGTATCGATAAAGGGGATTACCGCAGCGATCATCATGGCGGTTGTGGCCGTATTGGACATGACCATAGAGAAAATGGCCGTAATAAGCATAATACCCAATAGTACCACCCGGGGCTTGGTCCCCAACCGCTTAACACAAATACGGAACAAGGTTTTGTCCAACCCTACCTTTTGCATGGCCTCGGCCATAAAAAAACCGCCCAACATAAGCCAAATGACCGAGTTGGACCAGGTTTGAATGTATTTCTGTACATATTTATTGGCGTTTTCGGGATCAATGGCTTGGTAATAATTGCCCAAGGCGAACACCAAAAAACCAAAAATAAGCAGTCCCACCGCAAAGGGCGGTACGGCCTCGGTTATCCATAGACCTACCGATAAAAAGAGTAAAAAGAGCACATAGATCTGTGCCTGATCCATTTGTGCATCGGCCAAAAAGTAAGTGAGCCCGAAAGCGAGAATGATACTCAATAAAAAATAGATGATCTTCTGTTGAAAATCGACTACCCCTTGTATTTTGGTCAAATAGCGTAACGAAGCCGTTCTGGAATCTGCCATAACCTTGGTTTTAGACTACAAAATTAGGGTCTGAAGGGATTTAAACCCAGTAAAACCAGGGGTTTTTTAACGCAAACGTTATCGGGAACGATTTCGTTCTATTGGCTGATTATCAGCCCATAACCAAGGGGATACTTCCTATGATTTTGGTCATGGAAAGCTTGTTGAGTTCCCCTTATAGAACTCATTCACACAATGTAATCTTTGGCTTAGTTCCATAGGCTCAATTTTTCCAGAAATAGGATTGGCCTGCCATGCCGAAATAATCCTTTTTATTTTAATGCTATCGGTTTTCTCTACAATAGCAATGATATTCTCATCTTGGGCGTCACCTAAATAACAATAACCCATGGTTATCATTTCTTGTGTTCTTAAGTGTGGAATGGCCAAAGTATCCATAGCATAGTAAGTCCTTTGGAAAAGGGAATCATAGGCGATACTATCAAAAACAATAAGATGGGATCTATTATCCCTTAAGTGAAGCATGCGATATATCGGGTCATAATCGCTACCATAAATAACTGTATCAACTACTTTTTGGAAAGAAGCCAATGCAGGCAAGTCGGTAAAAATGCGATAAGGTGTATTAAAAAGGTTGATATCTGATTCTCTCTCGCGGCAAGAAAGGCATGAAATCAGACATAACGCCCAGAATAAATGTCTCATAATAGGCTGGTTATTAGTATAAACCCAACAACAATCATGCCGTGGACAAATGCTAATGGCCCTCCTTATTTTGATGTTTCAACCTATAAATCGTATTTACCAACTCGGTTCGGTCAAAGTACACCTCGTTCCGTTTGATCTTGCCCCTAGCGTTGAATTGTAGAAAGCATACCCCGATACAAACCACTTGCTTTTCCCCAACCGGAATGGTGGCCTTCCATTTATTAAGGAATCCGCCTTCTAGAGGAATACCTTCGATCTGTTCCCAAACCCATTGCGGATTCTGGGCCAAGATCCTGGAGAAATAAACCGTTAACTCGGCTTTGCCATGTATACCGCCTGGGCAACCGGCATCGAGGTAAAAGCAATCATCGGCATAAAAATCGGCCAAGACCTCCGGACGGTTGCCTGTCCAGGCGGGCAGCCATTTTTCAGCAAACGCCTTGGCTTCTTCCCTAGTAAACATAGAGCAGTTTTTTAACAGGAGGTATCAGCGATCACCTTCCACTCACCATCAATCTTTTTAAGGATGATCATAAAGATCCCATTAGCATCGCCCACGCTACGGGTTAGGTGGTATTCGCCCATTACCGAATAGGCCCCATCGGTAATTTTCGAGATATCGTTGATCACAAAACGTAGCTTACCGATATGCTCATTGGTCGGATAGCCCTTTTTGTAATTCGCCAAGGTCTGCTCCCAACCTTTGGTAACCCCGCGGCTTCCATAAAATTTAAGTTCGGGCGATTTCCAATAGCCGGCCATAAAACCTTCAAGGTCAAAGTTGTTCCACGCGGCTTCTTGGGTCTTAAGTACGGCCATAATGGCTTCTTTATCCTCGGCTTCCGTGGTGGTGGATTGGGTAGATTTACAACTGAATGTTAGGGCCAGTAGGGCGAAAAGGAAAAGTGATTTTTTCATTATACGGTTGTTAGTTATTGATTTTTAAGTGCTAAAAAAGCCTGTTGTAGGCGTTGGGTTATGGGTCCTATTTCGCTGCCTTCAAAAAAGGTATGCGTACCCATACGCCCAATGGCCGCAATTTGGGTAGAAGTGCCTGTCAAAAAGGCCTCATCCATTTGGCTTATGTCAATTTGGGCCACGGCTTCTTCCCGAACCGGAATTCCGAGTGAACCGGCCAATTCAAGGGTAATATCCCGTGTTATACCGTCTAGTATAAACCGATTTTTAGGATGGGTAAACAATTCGCCATCCTTTACAAAGAAGACATTGCTATGCGAGCCTTCGGTTATTTTTCCGTTTCTGACCAAAACGGCTTCATGGGCACCGCCGGTTACCGCGCTATCCTTGGCCATCACATTGCCTAATAAAGAGGTCATTTTAATATCGCAGCGTTCCCAGCGTTGATCGGGGAGTACGGAAACTTCCATCCGTTTCGTATTGACATCGGGCAACGAAAAGGGTAATAAATACATGAAGGCTGTTGGGGTTATATCTTTCGGAAAAGCGTGTTGCCTTGGGGCCGTTCCCCGGCTTACTTGAATATACAGCAGAACATCTTGATCCAAAAGCCCGGCTACCTGGGCCAAATCGGAAACATTTTGCCGTAAGAGGCTTACCGAATACGCAATGCCAATCTTTTCCAAATTCCTTTCGAGGCGTTCCCAATGGGCCTCGCCATAAAAAAACCTCCCTTGCAAGCGTACCATGACCTCGTAAATTCCATCGCCAAAGAGGAATCCACGATCAAAAACAGAGATTTTGGCTGCTTCGGCCGGGAGCACCGCCCCGTTAAGCCACACATGGGAAGGATAATTGGGCATGGTTACAACAGTTGTTTTGACATGGCTATAAATTTAAAGTCTTCCCGACCAATGGAAAAGGTATGACTACCTATTTTTTCAAAACCGTGTTTTTTGTAAAACCCAATGGCCCGCTGGTTGCTTTCCAATACCGACAACCATAACTGTGGGCGTTGTTCGGCTGTAGCCCGATCGAAGACCGCTTGTTGTAAGGCCTCGCCAATTCCCTGACCTAAAAAATCTTGTAATACATAAATTTTTTGCAGCTGCGCCTCAGTTCCAGAACTACCAAAACCCGAATCGGAATGTAGTTTAAGCTTGGCGTAACCTACAGGTAAACCCCCACCCCAAGCCAACCAGAACCTATTGTTCGATTTTTTTATACTGTTCGTTATTTTAGTAACGGAAAAGGTACGCTCCAAATATTCGAGTACATCTTCAGGGGCCGAGAAAAGGTGACCAAAGGTGTCGTCAAAAGTTACCCTACCCAAAAGGGCTATCAACGGGGCCTCGTTTTCCGTAGCGGGTTTTATTTCGATTTCCATGGGGTTAAGTTACTAAATTGAACCTTGTTAAAATCGAATGGTTACTTCCAGACGGTGGCCTGTTTGGTTGGGGCATCGGAATCGCCCAATTGACGTAATCTAATTTGCACCAACAGCCTTCTTCCTTCCAAAGTTCGGGTATATACCAAATCAGATCTACCTATTAGATTACGCCAATGGTGGTGAAAAACAGTGGCCCTTTCCTTTTTGTCGGCAAATATATCCGGTACACTATAGTAGAGGGGTACACCCAAAGACTTTCGCCAAAAGGGTGTCCTACTTATTAGGTAACGGGGGTTTTCAATGGGTTGTAACAACGCTTCCAAGGCATCGATAAAAAGGGCACTTTCATATTCACTGCCGCCCACCAAAGCACAGTGTATTATGGCATCATCAGTGGTGTAACATTCAATTTTTAAATTTTCGAATGGGGTTCGCAGGTAACGAAGGTCGCGTAAACTGTACAATACGGCCCAACCCATTTTTTCGACATGGGTATGGATTTTACCGAAATAGAGGTAAGCCTTAACCAGCCTAAATACGCGAAGACCGTAACCAAAAAACAAAACGGTGACTAGGGCGTATATAGCTTGGATCCAGCCCTTGGTCAGAATCAATTTTAGGTTCTTGACCAGAAATTCAGGAATAAAGTAGCCCAACGACCAAATAAACTGGGTAATGCCATATTGCACCAAATCGCGTTGTCGCAGGCTTTTCGTCTTCTGAAATTCGGTTTGTTTGGGCAAATAGCTTTTAAGTTCACGTATCAAAGTGCCCGGTTTTGCAATGGCCGTGGCCCAATTTGCCCGTATTTGGGCCAGGTTTTGTGAGGTATGTAGACTATCTGTATTGGTCTGGCGCATGGCTTCCGGTGTGGTAGGAAGACCAAGCCCTAACCTTTCCCATCCGTTTTCTATACTTAGGGGCGTATTTTGGGACACGCCCATAAAGGCCGAAAACCTACGTGACAAGCGGTGCATATCGGCCCCACCCGTGGGGTCGGAAAAATCGAGACAACACAAATGCCATATGACCGCGGTTTTATCGGGTACAGGCTTAAAAGTCCGTATGGCCCTACCTCGCATTTGGTTGGAGCTAACGAAAGAGCCCACAAACGAGGCCAATAGTAAGGTGTTTAATGCCGGGGCATCCCAACCTTCGCCCAATAGTGCCTTTGTACCAATAAGTATTTTAATGTGCCCTTCTTGAAATAACTGGGTCAATACGCCTACCGGGTTAGCCGCTGAATCAATTTGCAATTGCACGAAATCCGGGTTGGTCGGTATAGGTTTGCCCTTGGCCTCCACCTCCGGAAATTGGGTTTGGATTCGGCTAAGAATAGTGTTGGATACCAATACCACAGTCCCTGTAAGGACGGCCAATCCGTCGGTGTCTTCTAGTTTTTTACATAAAGCCTTGAAAATTGGAACAGCACCCAGTTTCCCAAAGTGTTGGTCTTTGTCTATTTCTTGATCTAAAAAAGCCTTTCGAATATAATCGGTGAGGATTACGGCTCGTAAGCCCTCGCCCCGTTGTCTTTGCGAGGCCTGACAAATGGCTACGATACTGCGAAGTTTTGCCGGACTAGACGATAATTGCCTGTAAAAATCGGTTTCGCCTACTAGATCTACCCGGTGGCTCTTTAAAACCCCAAGCCTCCTTAAATCCGATTTTAGCGCCTTTTCCAATTCTATGGGTAAGCGATAAGCTTCGGAAGGGTTGAACAATAGCGCGTTTAAAAAAGTGGTGGCCCAAGCTAGCTGCCATGGTGGTATGGTTAGGCTTTCTTTCTCCTCGAATCCTAAGATTTGTAGCTTCTCTTTTGGAAAAGGGGTTCCGGAGGCTTTTAAATAGATCAATAAGGCCGAAAACACTTCCGGTGCCTTGTAAATGGCTTCTAAATGATTCGCTGTATCGCTTAAATACGGATGCTTTTGTACATAGGCCACTAAAGCCTCTTGCTTTGGAAGGGAATCGATATAATCGGCCACCGCCAAGCGGAATTGTGCTATACGCTGAATCAAGGCCTCATCTGGGGTAGAAAAATGTACAAAATCTTGATGCGGACATAAATCTTTTTCCCGGACCAAGTCAGGCACGGCAATTTCATCGTCAATGGGGCCACAAAGCTGAAAATACTTGTCCAGTTCGTGTTGCGGACTATCATAAGGCGGGGTTGCGGTCAGCGCCACCAGGGTAGCATCACTACTTTTTTTTAGCTGGAACAATGGGGTCCACCAACTGTTTTTTAGATGATGGGCCTCATCCAAGACTATGGTGCCAAAGGCATGTTGTTCAAAGAAATGCAAATAGGCAGCGGTCGAACCACACCTTTTATAAAAGGCATATAACGCCTGATAGGTGGTAAAGGTTATTGCCTTGGGTTGCTCTAGATCAAAAGAGTGATCGGTGAACGCGTTATCCGTATTAAAATAGCTGCATAATCGATCGTACCATTGGTTACGGATCGTGAGTGTTGGTGCCAAAACCAAGGTCTTTTGGTCCAGTTGCCGCACCATTTCGAGTCCCAACAAGGTTTTTCCAGATCCCGGTGGGGCCACCACATGCAAATGCCCATCGGTAATATGCGCTTGAAAATGCGCCAAAAAATGAGCTTGGTAGCTACGCCATGAAAGTTTAAAACGAAGGGAAGTAAAAGGCAAGGTAGGTTTCTTTGGCTATTTGCTCATAAAAATAACCCATTCTCCCTAGCCAAGCCATTCAATCTAATAAAACATCAATGAAAAGTTACTCTTTTGATTAGTTACCCAAAGGTAAGTGCAGCCCAAAATAGCCCATAACCCCACTGTACCCATAGGGAATCTATTCCGAGCATTTCCGTATTTTAGGGGATTGCTAACTTGAACACTTTTCGATCATGATCAAAACTATGTGGGGGTTTTGCACGGTATTGTGCTTAGCCTTAGTGATTCCCATGCAAGACGGAATCGCCCAAAGAAGAAAAAAAAAGCAAACTGTATCAGAAACCTATCCTTCGGAACTGTACAGCAGTTTAAAATACCGCTTGGTCGGACCCTTTCGTGGTGGCCGATCGGCAGCGGTTACCGGTGTGCCCGGTCAGCCTAACCTTTATTATTTTGGCGCAACAGGTGGTGGGGTATGGAAAACTAACGATGGCGGCCGTAGCTGGGAAAATATTTCCGATGGCTACTTTGGCGGTAGTATAGGGGCTGTAGAAGTGGCCCAATCAGACCCGAACGTTATTTACGTAGGGGGTGGTGAAAAAACCGTACGTGGTAATGTATCATCGGGTTATGGTGTTTGGAAATCGGAAGATGCCGGAAAAACATGGGAAGCGGCCGGGTTACCCAAAAGCCGACATATTTCCCGTTTGCGTATAGACCCCAATGATCCCAATACGGTTTATGCCGCCGTAATGGGAAATATCTATAAAGACACCCAAGAACGTGGTGTTTATAAGACCACCGATGGGGGTAAAACCTGGAACAAGATCTTGTTCGTCAATGCCGGTGCCGGTGCGGTCGATCTTATTATAGACCCCACCAACCCCAGGGTATTGTATGCCTCTACCTGGAAAATACAACGTACACCCTATAGCCTAAGTAGTGGTGGTGCAGGGTCTGCCCTATGGAAGAGTACCGATAGGGGAAGTACCTGGCAAGAGATCTCTAAAAACGAAGGTTTTCCGAAAGATACCTTAGGTATCATCGGGGTTACCGTTTCCCCCGTAAACCCGCAACGGGTCTGGGCCATGGTAGAGAATAAGGAAAAAGGCGGCTTGTACCGATCTGACAATGGGGGTAAGACCTGGAGCCAGGTGAACAGCGAACGTAAGTTGCGCCAACGGGCTTGGTATTATACCCGGTTGTATGCCGATACCCACGATGCCGATAAAGTTTATGTATTAAACGTGCGCTACCACCGCTCCACCGATGGGGGTAAAAGCTTTAGCACTTTTAATGCCCCACATGGCGATCACCACGACCTTTGGATATCGCCCGAAAACCCCAATCGTATGATTATCGGTGACGATGGTGGTGCCCAAGTTTCCTACGATGGCGGTGATACCTGGAGCACCTACCACAACCAGCCTACCTCACAGTTTTATAGGGTTACTACCGATAATGCCTTTCCGTACCGCATCTATGCGGCCCAACAAGACAATTCGACCATACGTATCAACCACCGATCCGATGGGGGTAGTATAGACGAAGGCGATTGGGAGGCCACCGCTGGGGGCGAGTCGGCCCATATCGCGGTAGACCCTACCAATAATGATATAGTCTATGGTGGTAGTTATGGTGGTTTCCTTACCCGGGTGAACCATAAAAACAATACGGTTCGGGGCATAAACGTATGGCCCGACAACCCTATGGGCCATGGGGCCGAAGGTATGAAATACCGTTTTCAGTGGAATTTCCCGATTTTGTTCAGTAAACACAACCCCAAACGTTTATACACCTTTTCGAACCATGTACATGTATCGGAAAACGAAGGTCAAAGCTGGCAAGTAATCAGTGGCGACCTTACCCGAAACGACCCCGATAAACTGGTATCTTCCGGAGGGCCCATTACACAAGACAATACCGGGGTAGAATATTATTGTACCATTTTCGCCGCTAATGAGAGTCCATTGAAAGAGGGCTTACTTTGGGTAGGTTCCGACGATGGTCTAATCCATATTTCCCAAGATGGGGGACAAAACTGGGAGAATGTAACCCCACCATCACTGCCTGAATGGTCTATGATCAACAGTATTGAACCCTCGGCTTTTGATGCAGGTACTTGTTATGTCGCCGCCACCCGATATAAATTGGGCGATTTTACCCCATACCTCTATAAAACCACCGATTACGGGAAAACCTGGAAAAAAATAACGAATGGTATAGAGAGTGAACATTTTACCCGTGCCCTTCGCGAAGACCCCAAAAAGAAAGGGCTTTTATACGCCGGTACCGAAACCGGTATGTATATCTCTTTTGACGATGGTGCCCATTGGAACAAATTCCAATTAAACTTGCCCATTGTGCCCATTACCGATCTTACGATCAAGGAGAATAATTTGATAGTAGCCACCCAAGGCCGTTCGCTTTGGATTATAGACGATCTAACGGTTTTACATCAGTTGCAAGCGGCTCAAAAAGATCAGGCCGCGGTACTTTTTCAACCTAAAGATGCGTATCGCACCAAAGGAAGGGCCGCCGAAAAACCTTCTAAAACGGCCGGACAAAACCATCCGAATGGGGTGGTTACCCATTTCTACCTGAAGGAGTTGGGCAAAAAAGACACCCTTAGTCTTAGCTATTTAAGTATGGCCGGCGATACCTTGGCCACATTTAGCAATCATGCCAAAGACAAAAAGCAGCGATTAAAGGTAGCCAAAGGAGGTAATACCCATGTTTGGAATACCCGCGGTACCGAGGCCGAAAAGCTAAAAGGTATGATTTTATGGTGGGCCAATTTAAGTGGGCCCAAAGCCGTGCCCGGAAAATACAAAGTGGCCTTGAACCTAAACGGAAACAGCCAAGAACAGGTATTTACCATTCTACCCGATCCCAGGGCTGAGGCCTCCGTAGCTGAGATGCAAGAGCAGTACGATTTTATCTCCGATATCAACACCACCATAAACCAGGCCCATGGCAGTATCAAAAAAATCCGGAAGGTAAATGCCAAACTCGATGCCTTTGTTAAACAATATGGCGCTAACGAAGCCACGGCCGATTTGGTGGCAAAGGCCAAGGAAATGAAAAAAGGGTTTGAAAGCGTGGAAAAGGCCTTGTACCAGACCCAAAACCAATCGATTCAAGATCCTTTGAACTTCCCGATCCGATTGACCAATAAATTAGGACATTTGAACTCTTTGGTCGCTTTGGACGATTTTCCGCCTACGGCCCAAGACCAGGCGGTGAAAAAAGAATTGACCCAACAGATCAATGCCCAGTTGGAAGCTTTTGATGCCTTGGTTGAAAAGGAAGTAGCCGATTTTAATGCCCAATTCAACCAATTGAAATTGGATTACCTATCGGTGGAGGAATAGGGCCCTCACCCCCGGCCCCTCTCCCCAAGGGAGAGGGGAGCAAAAGCCGTGCTGGACCCTATTCTGCACGGCTTTTTGGTTTGCCAATACGTATGCGAATTCCGCTACAACTTGTCACACCGCAGACATGTTTAATCTTGTACAAATCGTTAGTTGAAGGGCTTGTCAAGCAGATTTTTGGGCAGTCCGCCCTCACCCCCTGGCCCCCTCTCCTCCCGCCATTCCGCGGGACAGACACGGGAGAAGGGGAATTATTTTCTTTCGATGGTATCCCTATATTAAAACGATGGAACTAATATTTATCATTACCCGGTTTAACCAAGGCATCGTACCTTTGTGGTTCTGAACCCAACCCTTATGTTGTATCCTTATATCAAAGCTCTGCATTTAATTTTCGTAGTCACTTGGTTTGCGGCCTTGTTTTATATGCCGCGTTTGTTCATCTATAGGATAGAGGCCGAGGACAAACCCCAAACGGAACGCGATATTTTGGCCAAACAACTCAACCTTATGGCCAAGCGCCTTTGGGTAATCATCGGTTGGCCGTCGGCCGTATTGGCCACTCTTTTCGCCGTTTGGTTGGTAATCATCCAACCTATGTGGCTTAGCGAACCTTGGATGCTGATCAAGCTCGCCTTTGTACTCTTGTTGTTTATCTATCATTGGAAAATACACCTCATCCAAAAACAACAAGAAGCGGGTATTATCAAACACAGCTCCAATTGGATGCGTATGTTCAACGAAGTGGCCACTTTGGTACTTTTTGCCGTAGTCTTTTTGGTAATCCTAAAAAGTATCTTCAACTGGATTTTCGGATTGGTTGGCATGTTCGTACTTGGCGTGCTTCTAATGCTGGGAATACGGATCTACAAACGCCTTAGAAAAGAAAAAGGTTGGGAAAAATAGGCTCGAAATTGGGTGTTGATGATTGCCGATTGATTATTGTAGAATCGTTTAATTGTCATGTCGACGGAAGGAGACATCTCACTTTTTATGGAAAGCTGTAAAAGTCAATTTAAGAATGGGCCAATCTAACGATGTAGCAATTTGACAATTTGAAGATTTGAAAATGAGTGGGGTAAGTATGATGTTTGAGGTACGAAGTTGGATCGGCATAACCCATAACCAGATTGTATTCGTGTTTAGGGTTTTATCGTTCAATTTGTGATAGAATTCTCCGTGAAACTCCGTGTCTTCTCCGTGGGACTCTGTGCAACAGTTTTATTTTCAGGCCCTAATACGGTTCAAGAAAAACAACACAAAAATTCGTGTCAATTCGTGAAATTTGTGTCAGCTCGAGGCCATGTAACCATATACCCATAAATCAATGTAGCCATTTGAAGATTTGAAAATAAGTCGAGAGTAGGTAGTGGGAGGTATTAAACTTTGCCAAGCCTTGTAACGTTTCAACTCCTTTATCGTTTTAATGAAAGATTTGGCCCGTCAAAAACGAGCTGAATCTGTTAGGTAATTCGACCAATAAAAATCTATCACCGAATGGAGTTCACCAAAAATGATAAACTTGACATATTCGAAAACGCCATCAGTTGGATCGTTGTATTAGCGATGTTTATTTACGGCGGGGCCAAACTATTTCAATTTGATGGGGCCACCGAAATCGATAAAACCGTTTCAGAATTGTCGGGTATGGAGCTCATGTGGGCTTTTTATGGCTATTCAAAATCATTCGCCATCACCCTTGGGGTTTTTGAAATCTTGGGCGGACTTTTAATCCTTTTCAAAAAAACACGATTGATAGGTTGTGTATTCACCTCCACCATTTTGGTAAACATCATTTTACAGGACATCTTTTATGGTGTGAACGAGGGCGCATTGCGCGCTGCCATACTCTATCAAGTTTTGTTATTGGTCATCCTATGGCTACATAAAGACCGAATCCTGAACAGTTTAAAAGCTCTACTTATCCAAGAAAAATTGAAACAACCTACAACCAAAATCTTGATCAAACTATGCATCGCTTTCGCGAGCTTTGTGGTATTTCGTTTTCTGGAGTATTACATAACCATTAAATGGTAATCCTCTAAAATCGATATACCCCAAAACGATACTAATTTTGGGGAAGTATGAAAGGAAATCCGCTTTAACTACAACATCCCCAATTCCAACTTGGCCTCTTCGCTCATCAAGTCTTGGCTCCATGGGGGATCGAAGGTAATCTCTACCTCGGCATCATTAACGGCGTCAATAGATTTTACTTTCTCCTCTACCTCAACCGGAAGGGTCTCGGCAACCGGACAGTTAGGCGTGGTTAAGGTCATCAAGATCTTAACGTCCATATCTTCATTGACGAAAACATCGTAGATCAATCCCAACTCGTAAATGTCGACCGGAATCTCTGGGTCGTATATGGTCTTGATTACGGCAACGATCTGTTCGCCCAAGGCTGCTGTATCTATCGTAGTATCACTCATTTGCTTCTCTTTAAGAATTTAATTGGGTCTGATAGGCTACGGCATACAGTTTAAGCTGTTTTACCATACTAACCAATCCGTTGGCACGGGTAGGCGATAAATGCTCTTTTAAGCCGATCTCATCCAAAAATTCAGTATCGGCCTCCATAATATCCTTCGGATGTTGCCCCCCAAAGACCCGAACCAAAATAGCTATGATGCCCTTGGTGATTATGGCATCTGAATCTGCGGTAAAGTCCAAACGATCGTTGGTCATTTGGGCATGTACCCACACCTTGCTTTGGCAGCCTTTAATGATATGGTCATCGGTCTTGTATTGCTCATCTATCAAGGGCAACGATTTCCCTAATTCGATGATGTATTCGTAGCGCTGCATCCAGTCGTCGAACATGGAGAACTCGTCTACGATCTCTTCTTGAATTTCTTTTATGCTCATACCTATCAATTCCCCGCAAAAATACGATAAATCCGACTTTAGAAATACCCGACAACCCCAAACCCGTTAAAAGGGTTTTGCTTTTAAGATAAGATTGGGAAAAAGAGTTTGAAAATTGACAATTGATGAGTGTTGATGGAGTATTATTGAGTCGGAATACAACCTGAAGGTTCGTGTTGCCTATGGCCATGTAACAATGTATCAATTATTCAATGTAGCGATGAAGCAATTTGATAATGGGTTGATTTGAAGATTTGAAAATGGGGGCGGGAAGTACGATTTTGGAATTACAAAGTGGGAAGTTTGTTGCGTCATAACCCATAACTCATTTGTTGAATTGGCCAAGCAGAACCTCCGTGAAACTCTGTGTATTCTCTGCGAAACTCTGTGAAACAACCACTTTTTATAGTTGGGAAAAAGCCTAACGATGGTTAAACCCATTTTTCGTGTAATTGGTGAAATTCGTGTCCATCTTATGCAAGGAAGCAATTTGATAATGGGTTAATTTGAAGATTTGAAAATGGGGGCGGGAAGTACGATTTTGGAATTACGAAATGGGAAGTTGTTGCGATATAACCCATAACTCGTTTGTTGAATTGGCCAAGCAGAACCACCGTGAAACTCTGTGTATTCTCTGCGAAACTCTGTGAAACAACCTCTTTTATAGTTATGAAAAAAACTGTTGGAGGTTAACTCCATTATTCGGGCAATTAGTGAAATTCGTATCCGCCTGCGGCAATGAAGCAATTTGATCATGGGTTGATTTGAAGATTTGAAAATACTCATAACTGGTTTAGTTGAGGCGCAGTTTCCCAAAGACAGACCCAATAAACCATAAACCCATCAAACTAAAAAACAACCCTTACCCCAAGCGTGCCATTTCCCTTTTTAAAGCAATACCCGTAACGATTGTAGCCAACAAATCGGCCAACGGAAATGCCAGCCAAACCCCTAGGGCACCCCAGTAGACAGGCAAGATTAGAACAAGTGGTATAAAAAAGAAGCCCTGTCTACTCAGCGTCAGCAAAAAGGCAGGTATAGCCTTGCCTACGGCTTGAAAATAGGCCGAACCTATCAATTGCAGGGCTATGATGGGGGTGGCTGCGAATACCCAGCGTAGGGCATTGGGGCCATGTGCCCGTACATAGGCATTGATATCTAAAATGGATTGGGGCAGATCGGCTTTGTCACTCAAAAAGAGATTCACCATAAAATCGGGAAATATCAACAAGCCCAAAAACACCAAAGTACCCACCAAAGAGGCATATTTTATGGCCGTATAAATCGATGTTTTTACCCTATCGAATTTTTGGGCACCATAGTTATACCCCGCAATGGGTAAAAAACCCTGGGTTACCCCAAAGACCGGGAAAAGGGCGAACATAAGCATACGTCCGATTATGGCATAGACCGCTACTAGGGCCTCGCCGCCCAAATCGAAAAGCACATTGTTTAGAATCAGATAATTCACGCTGGTTACCGCTTGCCGCGCCAAAGTCACCGACCCTAGGGCACTGATTTCCTTTACGATCGACCATTGAAAACCTACGGCCTTCCACCAACCTATTATCTCGGTGTTTTTCCCTAGAAAGAAATAGGCCACATACACAAAACAAGAGAGATAACCCACCGTAGAGGCCCAAGCAGCCCCTTGCATACCCCAATCGAACAGGTAAATGAAAATATAATCCATTAGTAGGTTACCTACCGAAGGTACGATCATGGCGATCATGGCGAATTTGGGTTTGCCCTCGGCCCGTATTACCGTATTCCCCATCATACAAAGCGCCAAAAAGGGTACGCCGTAGAGTATAATGGTATAGTAGATTTTTGCCGGCTCAAAAATGGCGCCTTTTCCTCCAAATGCCGGAATAAGGACGTCGCGATAACTTAAACCCACTACTACCAAGGCCACGGTAATCAGTATGGTAAGGGCAATCTGGTTGCCAAAAACCGAAACGGCTTTGGTACGGTCGCCCTGTCCAAGAGCCCGAGAAATAATACTACTACCACCTACCCCTATGGCAATGCCCAAAGCCCCAATAAAAAAGGAAACGGGTAAAACGACATTGATTGCCGCAATGGCCATGGGTCCGATCCATTTACCAACGAAAATAGAATCGACCAAGATGTTGAGCGACATCACCAGAATACCAATGGCTGCGGGTATGGCTTGTTTTACCAAAAGCTTGCCAATGGGCCAAGTGCCCAATTCATCGGATGCCACACGGGCCATTACACCGGAAGGGTATTATGTGCTTCCCAATCTTTGATCCACTGGGCCATAAGTTGGGCCCAATCGTCGTTGTCGTTTAAGCAGGGTACATGTTTATATTCGACACCACCGGCTTCCTCGAACTGTTCCTTACCCTCCATGGCAATCTCTTCGAGGGTCTCTAAACAATCAGAGACGAAAGCTGGGGTTATCACGGCCAATTTCTTGACCCCTGATTTGGCCAAACGCTCAAATTCGGCATCGGTATAGGGTTTTATCCAAGGGTCTCTTCCCAATCGCGATTGGAAAGAAGAGCTTACGTTCTCGCCCAAATCCATATGTTCGATTACCATATCGGTGGTAGCCAAACATTGATGACGATAGCAACTATGGTGTGCCACCGAATTGGTAGTACAGCAACTTTTGTTTAATTGGCAGTGGAATTTGGTAGGGTCGCCTTTGTAAATATGCCGCTCTGGAATGCCGTGGTAAGAAAATAGGATATGATCGGGTTCAAAATCGGCCAGACCCTCGCGAATGCTATTCCCCAATACCTTGATATAGTCGGCATTCTTATAAAAGGCCGGCATGGTGGTCATTTTTAAATCGGGAAAAAGACTGCGTTGTACTTCTAGGGCCTTAACCACAACGGTTTCATAAGACGACATGGCATAATGCGGATACAGCGGCACCAATAACACCTCATCTACCCCTTGGGCCATCAACTTTTCGAGTCCTTCTTGAATGTTGCCCGAACCATATCGCATTCCCAAGGCCACGGGAATGTTCACCTGATCGGCCACTTTTTTGGTAAAACGCTCGGAGATGATAATCAAGGGAGAGCCTTCTTCCCACCAAATTTTCTGATAGGCTTCGGCCGATTTTTTAGGCCGGGTATTCAAAATGATGCCCCGAACCAAAAGGTTGCGCTTCCAATACGGTAGGTCAATGACCCGTTCATCCATCAGAAATTCATCTAAATACGGACGTACATCTTTCGCGGTCGGACTATCGGGCGAACCCAAGTTTACCAGTAAAACTCCTTTCATATATGGGTCTAATTTTTTTTACCATTGCAAAAATACGGTTAAATGTGGCTCATTGGCGACCCCTTTCCCATTAAAAATCGAGGGCCCGTTGGCAGAATTTTACTTGTAATCTCTGGCTCGAATTTTGAGATGGGTTAGATTGAGGTAACCATAAGGGAACCCCTGAATAATACGGAATTAGTATCTTTATCTTATGAAATCACTTGAGGAAATAAAAACTATTCTTTTACAGAATAAGAGTCATTTGTATTCGAAGTACCCTATTAAATCCTTGGCTATTTTCGGTTCCTATGCTAGGAAAGACCAAAATGAGCAAAGTGATTTGGATTTACTTGTGGAGTTTAATGATAAGATTGGTATCCGGTTTATTGATCTCGCAGAAGAATTAGAAATCTTATTTGGTTTTAAAATCGATTTGGTTTCTAAGAACGGTATTAAAGAAAAGTATTTGAAGTCCATTAAATCCGATTTAATTTATGTCTAAACGAGACCATTTACTTCTTCTCGAGGACATGTTGGAATCTTGTAAAAAAATAGGTCGGTATACACAAGGGCATAACTTGGATTCGTTTTCAAATGATGAAAAGACCATTGATGCCGTTATTAGAAACTTCGAAATTATTGGTGAGGCCGCTAATCGTATAGATGAAAAATTCAGAGCGCAACATCCTGAAATTGAATGGAGTCGATTACGTGGATTCCGAAATAGGATTGTTCATGAATACTTCGGCATCGATATTGAAATCGTATGGTCCATCATTCAAAATTATTTGACCGAATTAACGAATTGGCTTGAGGAAATCACCGATTAGTGTACAACTCCATGTATTAATCGAAAAGTTGTAAAAGTACCCCTACTCCACCTGAAACTCTTACCGACTATCGACCACCTTAATTTTAAACGTGGAAGCAGGTAAGCCCTCGCCATTGACCAAATTGGCCTCGGAAAAAGGTCGCCAAGCGTAATATACATATTCGGGGTTATTACGACAGGGAATCCATATACGATTATTGACTAGGGTACAGAGTATTTCGTTTTTCCCGTCTAAAGAAAAGCCGCGGATATTTTGTCCGTTTCCTCCCTGTAATCCTGTATCGAATTCAAAATCGACCACGACCTTGCTCCCATCGAAAATGGCACTTTTTACAAGTGGTCCAGAAGGCACTATGGGCCTGCCATAGGTTTGGTTAAGGGCCCAACGTGCCAATCGCTGGCCCACAGTTTTTTTATCGGTAGGGTGCACGTCATTTTTGGCTCCCACATCGCTACTTACGGCCATTCCCCCATGGGTTATTTTCGATAACAAAAGCCTTTGTTGGTTTCTGAATTCAGGCCAAAACCGTGACTGGTACTTTAGGGTATCTATAGAAGAGAGTTGCACCCAATAAAAAGGCAATTCCGCATTCGCCCATTGGCTTCTAAGCTCCTTTACCATCAATTGCTGCAAGTCCCCGTATTCCATTACACGTTCTATTTCTTGCGCATTGCTCTCCCCTTGGTACCAAGTAACACCTTTTATGGGCATAGGCAATATTTTGGCTATACCCGCGGCATTGGCAAAGCCGGGTTTAAAGGCATGGTTTGGTCCCAGGCTATCACCAGGTACATCTGCGATTCCGCCTACATTTTGCTTGCCCCGGGTTCGGATCCAAACCGCTAAGGCGTCGTTATCTAACCAAGGCGACTGGACTTTGGCCCCAAAGCTCGGATGGGTTTTTAAGATTTCGGTGCTCATAAATGTTTCTATCGGGGCCCCACCAATGGCCATATTAACCAAGCCAATCGGAATCTTCTCTGATTCTAAAAGGCTCGATCCAAAATAATAGCCCACGGCACTCATCCGTTTCGCTGTTTCGCTGTGGCTTTCTTGCCAACGGCCCTGAAAGAAATCAGTAGGGGTAAGCCGCTTGCGCAAGCTTTCATTAAAGGGTGCATTGTAAACACCCTTACCGGCATAATCCGGATTGTAAAAACGAAGTAAAGACTGTTTGGTATTTTTTATTTCGGAAAGATAGTAGTCTTCTTTTTCCAGCGGCCATTCCATATTCGATTGGCCTATACAAAGCCAAACATCGCCAATGACAATGTTCTGTAAAATTTGTTCCCCTTGGTTATGCCTAATGCGAAGACTTTGGGGCTTCAATACGGCCTGTTGTGGCGGAAAAAATATGCTCCACTGCCCTTCTGCATTTACTCGGGTGACTACTTCCTGACCCATAAAGTGCGCTACGATTTGGGTTTTGGGCATACCCTTACCCCAAAAATGGATGGGTTGATCTCGTTGTAAGACCATATTATAGGTAAGTACATCGGCCAGGGAGAACTGGGCAAAAAGCCCAAAGCCCCAAAAACATAGGGCCAAAGGTAACAGCTTGCGGAGCATCAAAAAATCGCTAGGTTTGGTTCGTTTCAAAAGTACAGGGATTATATCGTAGCTAGCACTTAAGTTTGCTTGGCTTAATGCGTTTTCGTGTCAATGGTTTCGGTAGTATCTAAATCAACTATCCATTCCTTTTGGTTTAAAAGCTCATTTTGTTGAAACAGTGCTTCACCTTCAACTTTTAAACTAAAAACCACCTCTGCAAAAAGATGGGAATCCGTTTCTACCGGTGGCGTTCCAACCCTCATGGCAAAATCGTATATAAATCCGTTGTGTTCTGTATACAAATTATAAAAGGCGTTATTCTTATCATCATCTTTGACATCGAACCTTAGATAAAAAACGTCTCTTTCTTCAAATTCTAGTTTAACACACAAACCATGTGTCTTATTATTAGCCTCCTTTTCTTTTAATTCAATTACCGCGGAATGAAAGTAATCTTCCAAGCTCAGGCCTATTTCAGAAATAGAGTACCTTTTTACCAAGAAAAAGTCATATGACCTGTTTTCTAAACGAGAGAAAAACAAAAAGTCCTTATTTTCTTTTAGCTCCCAAGATGTTGGATAATTTATTTGAATAGAACCATTGTCATAAACCGACCAAATACGTGAAAATTTTTCACCATCTAGCTCGTAATGCCAAAACCCTCTTTTTAATCCTCCGGCAATGGTGCCCTTTTTAGAAAATTTGGAGTAATCATTGGCATTCGTAAATGTATTACTTAACTCTGGTAAACTCCATTCCAAAAGGATTCTAGAAGAATTCCGCTTACACGAACCCAAGCAACCTAAAAAAATAATAAACAGTAGGATCCTTTTTAATCTGAACATAAAAGTTGTCGTATGTCTTAAAAATAGTTGCCCCAGAGCTTCATTGAACACCTAGATTTTCAATTAACTGTTAAAGCTCTTGACAAGTTACTGCTTTAAATGAATTTTCATTCCTTCTTAAAACACTAAGGGTATACATAGATACTAAATCCAACAGTAGCATGGTGTTCAAAAAAACCGTGGACTAACTTCTCCTTAACAAACTTTAAGACCCCTTTAGGCGTTCTTATTTGGTAATGGGGCTATTTATGGTAATTTTTGTTTTATGCGAAATCTGGTATTGATCCTATTTTCGGTAGTGTCCGGTCTGTATGCTCAAGAACCCAAAAGTCTGCTTTGGGAGGTTTCCGGTAATGGACTGGAAAAGCCATCTTATGTCTATGGTACTATGCATGTGAGCCGAAAAATCGCTTTTCGGTTAGACGATGTCTTCTATACCGCACTACAAACATCAGAGGCGGTGGCCTTGGAGAGCGACCCGGCCACTTGGCTCGATTTTCAGGATGAGGATTATTTCGACCTTATGGGTATGCGAGCAGCCGACCATCAAGGGTTCTATATCTATCCGTTTGTTATGGAGAACCCCAAAAAGGAGAACTTGGCCCAAGTGCTTTCCTTTGAAGATCAGTTGTTGAATGGGTTGTTGTACAGAACCAGTCCTTTTAGCCAAGATTTTGAGGAAGAGACCTATCTGGATATGTTTTTATACCAAGCCGGTAAAAAACTGGGCAAAGATGTGGTCGCGCTGGAAGATTTGGAAGAGTCTCGCGCCCTGGTCGGGCGGGCCGCCCTGAACGCTATGCGCGATAAACCGGCCGAATGGCTTCAAAAACGGTTACAGCAGCAAAGCCTTCCGAACCTGATGCAAGAGGCCTATAGAAACCGTGACCTGGCCTTACTCGATTCCTTGGACCAGGGCATGTATTCCAATTACTATTTAGAGCATATGCTATATGCCCGGAATAGGAACATGTTGGAACGCCTGGTGCCCCTAATGCATTCCCGATCGGTCTTTACCGGTGTAGGGGCCGCACATTTGCCCGGGGAAAAGGGAATTTTGGAACTGCTCCGGCAACAAGGCTATACCGTAAAACCCTTAGTCTCTAGACGAACCTCAAAGGGGACCAATGCCAAAGATGCCTTGGAAAAAGCTCATATACCCCCGGTTTTGACCGAAAGAAGGCCCGACGATGGCTTTTTTAGCCTAAAACTGCCCAACAAGCTCTACCCCATAAACGAGGGTTTGGGTACCACCTACGTTTCGCCCGATTTGGCCAATGGTAGCTATATGCTAATCCACCGTATGCCTACCCACCATTTTATAAAACAGGAATCGGTATTGACGCTGGCCGACATCGACGCCCTGCTCTTTGAGAATATACCCGGAACCATTCTTGATAAAACCCAAATTGAAAAAGACGGTTATCCCGGTATTGATATTAAAAATCGCTTAAAAAATGGCAAACACCAGCGCTACCAATTGTTTGTGACCCCCTTGGAAGTATTGGTGTTTAAAATGGGGGCCGACGGCGGCTATGTATCCCAGGCCTCCGATACGGTTTTTAATAGTTTGCGCTTTAGGCCCGAGACCGATTTACCTGCCAAAATACAATCCCCCTATAAAGATTACCACTTCCAAATTCCGGGAAACTACCGTTTTACCAACCAATTACGCAAGGGAACCCGGCAGATGGAAGCTTATGATACCGATTCGTATTTTTTTATGCAGAAAGCCAGTTTGGCCGATATGGGGTATCTGGAATCGGATACTTTTGAATTAAAGCAGATCATAAAACGGTTTACTTCCGATCTGGGCCTAAAACCAAAATGGGGCAAGGCCTCTGCAAGGCGACTTCGTTCATTGTCCGATTGGCACCAAGATACCAGTAAAAAAATGCATTTGGAGACCCGTATTTTAGGGCCCGATTACTATTTGATTGGTTGTGTGACCCCAAGCGCAGAAAAGGCTGATGCCTATTTTGATTCTTTTCGGATAAACCTTCCGGAAGAACAGCACCCCTATAAGGTCATCAAAGACACCAGTATGTTGTTCAGCACCAATACTACGGTACCGGCCAAGGTCTTTGTTATGGATGCCAACCATACCAAAAACAAAAAATCCTATATGCCTTTCCATAAAAAGGCGACCTATACCAACGCTAATAATGAAGCAGTGCAGGTAAAGGTTATAAAATCGCATGATCTGTACGGCTTGCCCAGTCTCGATTCGGTTTGGGCCAGACGTAAGGCCAAATACCGTAAATCGGGTTTTATTTTAGGGCCGGATTCGGTGCGGGTCGATACTACGGCCGGTTTGGCTTATTTCGATATTCAATTGCGCGATACCGCTACCCAAAGAACCTTGTGGGTACGCAATAGCCTAAGGGCCGGATTGCTGCACGAATTGCGGGCCGTTCGGGACCAAGAAGCCGGTCCCAGTACCTTTGTCCGCAACTTTTTCGAACATTTTAAACCGCTCGACACCTTGGTAGGCAGCCCGGTATTAGGCGATAAGGTGCCCCTGTTTTTTTATGCCTTGCGGGCCAAGGACAGTTTGGCCTTAACAGGATACAAATCGGTATATTTTGATAAACGCCATATCGATAGCCTTACCCATTACATTTCGAACTATGAATGGGCGGCCGCACAACAGCCCATACAATCCGATCTGATCCATAAGCTCATCCAAATCAATGACCCAAGGGTGCGGCCTTTTCTTTGGCAACTCTATAGCCAAGCCTATGGTAATTCAGATGCCCAAATTCAAATTCTACAAGCCCTGACCAAAAAAGCCGATGAAAAGTCGGTTGCGGATCTGTTGACCCTATTGGAAACGGATTTGCCCTTACCCAATTCAGAACAAGAGATAACCTCAATTTTTGCTCCCTTCTTTGATAAACCCGAGTTGGCTTCGGCCTTGTTTCCGGAATTGTTGGGTTATAGTGGTGTACCGGAATACAAAGCTCCGATAATCTCGTTATTGGCCACCTATTACAGGGCTGAGGCTTTAAAACCCAAAGTGTATAAAAGGTATAGGAATGCCTTAATAAACGATGCCCAATTGCTACTGAAACGCGTGTTGGCCGCTGAAAAATCGGAACACGCCCATTTTACGTACCACAAAAAAGAACGCAATCGCTTGGCCGGCTTGTTAAGCGACTATATGGTACTGTTACAACCATTTTCCTCCGATAAAAAAGTACAACGGTTTATGGAAAAGGTCCCCCGATCCCAAACCCCAAAGGTACAGGTACAGTATGTGCTTAACCAGGCCATTTTAAATGGGGATACCAAACCCGCATTGGTCAATGATTTGGCAAAAGACCCCGAATCGCGGGTATTATTATATGAAGGGCTGCAGAAAGCGGGAAAATTATCTTGGTTTCCTAAAACCTATGCCAAGCGGGCTGAACTGGTGGCGAGTACGCTAATTCGGAATCAAGATAATCCGGAAATAAAACTGGAGTTCGTTAAAAAACAATCCCTAACCCGGAAAGGGGTGGCCTATGTAGCCTACTTTTTTAAGGAGACCGGGAAAAAGGGCCGGATTAAAATTCATGTATTGGCCTATACCGCCAACGACAAGCTATCGGAACCTTCGTATAACAATGGCGGATTTGAACTGGAAAATACCGAGAATGAAACCGATGGTTTGCGTTTGGTGTTGGAAGAGTTTGAATTGGCCGAACGAAAAAGAGCTATGGTCTACCGGCCCAATGCCTATTATTTTGGGGTTTGGTAATCATCTTTGCTTGGTTTTCCTTTACTTTAACCTAGAAACACCTTTAGCATGTACCGATACCTTCTTATCGTCTTTTGCCTTTTACAATTTTCGCCCGGTTCGGCCCAGCAGATCAGCTGCTCCCCGGCCGATAAAAAGGCGGCTTTAACCAAAATAGAAGCGTTAAATCAGGCCAATCTAGCCCAAATGGACATGGGAGACCTTATGGAGTTTATCGGGAAAAGCTTTTTACAAACCCCATATGTGGCCCAAACCCTAGAGGTTGGTGATACCGAATCTTTGGTGGTAAACCTACATGGCTTGGACTGTACCACCTATGTTGAAAATGTGTTGGCCCTGGCCTGTATGGTCCAGGAAGGGAAAACCAGTTTTGAAGATTTTTTGGACAATCTTGAAACCATTCGGTATTATAACGGCAAACTTAATGGCTATGGCTCTAGGCTACATTATTTTACGGCCTGGATCGCCAACAACCAATCGAAAGGTTTGGTGACCGATATTACGGCCCAGTTGGGTGGGGAACGCTTGGAAAAGGAAATCGACTTTATGGGTACCCACCGTAAAAGTTATCCTTTTTTGCAGGATGATAAAAACTACCAAGATATCTTGGCTATGGAAGCCCGTATGAAGCAACATCAGCTTTGGGTGCTGCCCCAAAACAAAATCAAGGCTGTTGAAGATAAGATCCACCCCGGCGATATACTGGCCTTGGCGACTTCCATAAAAGGTTTGGATGTAACCCACACCGGATTGGCCACCAAGGTGAATGGCCGCTTGCATTTATTACATGCCTCGTCTAAAAATAAAGAAGTCGAGGTCAGCGAAAAACCCCTGGTCGATTACCTTAAAGGTATTAAAAGCAATATCGGGATTATTGTGGTAAGACCGCAGTGATGGATTTTCTATGGTTTATTGCCTATTGATTATTGTCTAAAGAATCCTTTAGAACCCAATATTCATAGCTGTAAAACCCAACCCCTATAATCAAAGCCCACTGCCTTACTTTATTTCTGCTCTTTCTCATTTTTAAAAATTCCCCAAGCCGATGCCACGATTAAGATTAGAGCAGCAAGAAAAAACCAAGTGCTTTTTGATTGCCAACTAAAAGTTGAAAAATCAAAATTGAGCACATGCAAGAGCATAGCCAGAATAATCAAAACAGAAGACAGATTTCGTTTTACCATATTAACAAGAGTTCGATTTTAAAAAACAAATACGTTGTTCCCTTTTGTTGGAGAAAGCTAACGGGAAAGGCCTAATTCCCGCCGGCCAAAGACATTAAATACTTCTTAGGTGTAGTACCGAATTTCTTTTTAAAGGCCGCGATAAAATGACTGGCCGTACTATAACCCACTTTTAAGCCTACCTCGTTAACATTGTGTTGTCCGGAAGCCAACAGTTTTCGGGCGAATTCCATCTTATAGTCGAATAGAAAGCCGTAGACCGGTTCGCCATAAATCTGTTTAAAGCCTTCTTTTAGTTTTTTTAAGGGCAAGCCGATCTCCGTGGCCAATTCGTTCAAAGTGGGGGGCTCGGCCATACGTTCGATCATAATCTCTTTGGCCTTACGTATACGCTGTACGTTGTCTTCGTTGATCAAAAACGGACATTGCTCTACATCTACATCATTGCCTTTGTTAAAATACAGGGCCATCAATTCAAAAATCTTCCCGCGGATATATAACTCCTTTACCGATGGATGCATATTAAAATGGAAAATCTGGCTTAAAATAATGGCCATAGGCGGACTCACCGGTTCTTGGGCATAGTGTTTCTGTAATTTGTTACCATCGGCCAAGAAAGGGATAAAGCTGGCCTCATGCGAAAAGAGGGTATGAAACTTACGCAGGCTCATAACTACTGAAATCAACCAAGACTGGGGTTGCAGTTGCAGGTTTAAGGGTAAATCAGTTTGGGTATTGTACAATAACAGCGATTGTTCTTCCGATACTTCGAGTGCATAATTCCCTTGGTTGAACAAAAACTTCCCGCTGCCTTTTAAACAAAAATGGAACTGGATAAAACTACTATCAATTTCCCGCTCTACATGCAACACCTCATCACTATCGTTTTGAATCTTAAGCACATAGGAGTCTTCCCGTAGATATACGATATCAAAGGAACCTGTGGCGATATTTTTGTCCATACTATCTGATTTTAACTTCCATTGAATTTATTTAGAACCCCTCTAAATAACCAAGGTAAAATGCCGTTTACCCCTCAAAAATAGCTGATTTCAACGATATTATAACGCCAGAAGTCTAATTTTCCCCGGTATCGTCATAATTAGAACCGCTGGCGTTATTTTTAGGTCTTATGTCCTATTATTTTTGTGCGGACGTTTTCATCTGGGCCTGTTTATAGGTATTTTAAAGGCTTAGATGTAATCCGCTTAAAAAACTTATGTCGCCATAGCCATATCTTTTTGGGCGTATTTCATAGCAAATGAAGGGTTACCATATATCCAGACATAATTCATTTTATACTATTGGCCTGAATTACAAAAAGGCCGATGCCGAGATTCGGGGGCAGTTCAGTCTATCCGAAACGGCCATAGATGCCTTGTTGACCGAGGCCCATCGTATGGGTATCGATGGCTTGTTGGTAACTTCGACCTGTAACCGTACCGAGTTACACGGTTTTGCCCAGCATCCGTTCCAGTTGATTAAATTGCTCTGCGCCCATTCCAATGGTAGTGTAGAAGATTTCCAGGAAGTCGCTTATGTGTACAAAAACAACGATGCCATCAATCATTTGTTCCGTGTGGGTACCGGACTCGATAGTCAGATTTTAGGTGATTTCGAAATCATTAGTCAGCTAAAACAGTCTTTTACCCGTTCCAAAAAACACGGCTTGGCCAATCCGTTTTTAGAGCGTTTGGTGAATTCGGTGATCCAGGCCAGTAAGCGTATTAAAAATGAGACCGAGATTTCCTCTGGGGCCACCTCGGTAAGTTTTGCCTCGGTACAATACATTTTGAAGAATGTAGATGCCGTGGCCGAAAAGGATATCCTCTTGTTCGGTACCGGAAAGATCGGCCGAAACACTTGTGAAAACCTGATAAAGCATACCAAGAATCCGAATATCACCTTGATTAACCGTACCAAGGAAAAAGCAGAAAAGGTGGCCGGAAAGTTCAATCTTTCCGTTAAGGATTATGGCGACCTGCAAAGCGAAATCCGTAATTCAGATATATTGGTCGTGGCCACAGGGGCCCAACAGCCTACGGTTTCCAAAGCCATTCTACATCCCAAAAAGCCTTTACTGATTTTGGATCTATCCATTCCTAAAAACGTATCGGACGATGTGGCCGAATTAGAGGGGGTTACCTTGGTACATATGGATCAATTGTCTAAAATGACCGATGAGACCCTGGCCCGTCGCAAGTCGTTTATCCCACAGGCCGAAGCCATCAATGCCGAGATCATAGCCGAATTTACCCAGTGGTTAGAAACCCGGAAATTCGCCCCGGTAATCAAGGCACTAAAACAAAAATTGACCACCCTAAAGGCCGAGGAACTGGACTTTCAGTCGAAAAAACTGAACGATTTCAACGAACACCAGGCCGAGGTTATCTCGAACCGTTTGATACAAAAGATAACCACCCAATTCGCCAACCACCTCAAGGGCAACGGAAACGATGCCGACGCCAGTTTGGAACTTATCCAGCAGGTTTTCCAGTTAGAAATAGAAAAACGATGAGCAAGACCATACGCATAGGCACCCGCGACAGCGAGTTGGCCTTATGGCAAGCACATACCGTTCAAGGCCGTTTACAGGCCTTGGGCTATGCTACCGAATTGATGCCCGTAAAATCGCAAGGCGATATTATTCTCGATAAACCCCTTTATGAACTGGGTATTACCGGGATTTTCACCAAGACCCTCGATATTGCCATGATCCAAGGGCAAATCGATATCGCTGTACATTCCATGAAAGACGTACCCACAGCCTTGCCAAAAGGCATTATACAGGGTGCTGTTCTGGAGCGGGCCCGTACGGCCGATATTTTAGTGCACAAAGGCTTAGGGTTTTTAAACGGAGACGGTACCATTGCCACCGGAAGTCTAAGGCGAAAGGCCCAATGGTTGCACCGTTACCCTGGCCATAAGGTTGAAGACTTACGTGGCAATGTGAACACCCGTATGCGTAAATTGGAGGAAAACGATTGGAACGGAGCCATTTTCGCCGCTGCCGGTCTAGAGCGTATCGATCTACTCCCAGAAAATTACGAGACCTTGGATTGGATGGTTCCTGCACCCGCGCAAGGGGCCATGGTAGTGGCCGTAAATGAAGCCGACGGCTATGCCAGAAAAGCGGTGGCACAACTGAACCATAGCGATACGGAAATCTGTACCCAGATCGAACGCGAATTCTTGAGGGAATTGGAAGGAGGTTGTACCGCACCCATTGGCGCTTTGGCCACGGTTAATGGAGATCAGATCCATTTTACCGGGGTACTCTTTTCCTTGGATGGCACCCAAAAAGTGGGAATCGAAAAGCAAATTAAACACCACGAAGCCACTGGATTTGGAAAGGCCTGTGCTCAAGAAGTATTGACCCAAGGGGGTAAAGCCCTTATGACGGAGATTAAAAAGACCTTGAATACTTAATATTTCCGCTCCCCTCTCCCTGTGGGAGAGGGGCCGGGGGTGAGGGCAAGCATGCGATATAGAACCCAAATAGCAAGAAAGTTAAGGCAAGAACAAACCCAAGCTGAGCAACACCTTTGGGAATACCTACGCAACCGGAATTTTAGAGGACTTAAATTCCGAAGACAACATCCTTTAAAACAATATATCGTAGATTTCTTTTGCCATTCCCATGGCATTATAATTGAATTGGATGGTGGATATCATAAAAGGGGCGATGTGGCAAAACAAGATTATGCCCGCGACTTCCATTTAGAAGAATTAGGATATAAGGTTTTGCGATATAGGAACCATATGGTGTATAACGAACCCCACCATATTCTAAACGATTTGAAAAGAGCGGTAAGGCAGCAAAAAAAATATGCGCAACATAAAAAGCAAACCACCCTCACCCCTAACCCCTCTCCCGGAGGTAGAGGGGAATCGGAGATCATTCTCTCAACCAAAACCCTTTCCCAATCGGATCGGGAACGGCTGCTTCAGGCTGGGGTACGTTTGGTCAGCTATGATGCCATTAGCATTTCACCCCTTGATTTTCAGTCCGCCAAGGTAATACCCCATGCGATCGTGACCAGCAAGAATGCAGCCCGATTGGTGTTAGAAAAAGGTATCCAAGTGGGAAACTGGTACTGTGTGGGTGATAAAACCCAATCCTTTTTAGCCAAAAAAGGGCAACAAGTGGTAGAAAAAGCCCAAAATGCATTCGATTTGGCCCAACGGATCATAAAGGGCTATCATCAAAATAAGTTGGTGTTCTTTTGCGGACAAAGTCGGCGTGATGAATTGCCAAACGAATTGAAAAAGGCCCATATTCCGTTCGAGGAAATCGTAGTATATCGCACACAATTGATACCCAAAAAATTCAACCAAACGTTCTACGGCATATTGTTTTACAGTCCATCCGGAGTACGTTCTTTTACTACAAAAAACAAGCTGGAAAGCCCTACCTTTGCCTTTTGCATTGGCCAGACCACGGCCCAAGAGGCAAAAAAATATACCGATAAGATTATTGTAGCCAAACAGTCCACGGTATCCCATACCGTAGCCAGTACGGCCCAACATATTAGAAATACGAGTACATGGAACTAAAGAATGACCTTTTTTTACGTGCCCTAAAGGGTGAAACGGTAGAGCGACCACCGGTATGGATGATGCGCCAAGCCGGGCGTTACTTGCCCGAGTTTATGGAATTGAAACATAAATACGACTTCTTTACCCGTTGCCAAACCCCAGAGCTGGCTTCCGAGATTACGGTACAGCCCATTCGTAGGTACGGCATGGATGCTGCTATTTTGTTCAGCGATATTTTGGTCATTCCGCAAGCCATGAACATAGAAGTTGAAATGAAACCCAATTTTGGACCCTATTTACCCAACCCCATCCGTTCCCAGGCCGATGTAGACCGTATTCAGGAAGTTGATATCGACGCCACTTTGGGCTATGTGATGGATGCCATAGACATGACCAAAGAAAAATTGGCAGGGGAAGTGCCTTTGATCGGCTTTGCCGGATCGCCATGGACTATCTTGTGCTACTGTGTACAAGGCCAAGGTTCCAAAAATTTCGATAAGGCCAAGGAGTTCTGTTTTACCCAACCACTGGCCGCCCATGCCTTGCTGCAAAAAATTACCGATACCACCATTGCCTATCTAAAGCAAAAAGTGGCCCACGGGGTAAATGCCGTACAGGTTTTTGATAGTTGGGGCGGCATGTTATCGCCCACCGATTATACCGAATTTTCTTGGCAGTACATCAACCAGATCGTAGAGGCCTTGGCCGATGAGACCGAGGTTATCGTATTCGGTAAAGGTTGCTGGTTCGCTTTGGGCGATATGGCCAAAAGTAGGGCGTCTGCCCTTGGGGTAGACTGGACCTGCTCCCCTAAAAACGCCCGTTATTTGACCGGTGGCAATATTACCCTTCAAGGTAATTTTGATCCTACCCGATTATTATCACCACCCGCTACCATTAAAAAAATGGTAAAAGAAATGATCGACGCTTTTGGCAAGGACAAGTATATCGTGAATTTAGGTCACGGTATCTTACCCCATGTACCTATCGAAAACGCGGGGGCCTTTATTGAGGCCGTAAAGGAATACGGCCAATAACACGGTTGCAATTTTGGCAAACCCTTTTGGCATCATAGAACGCTACGACCGCCAGTTCGAATACGCTGGCGTCTTGTTCCAATTGGTTATTGCCTACAAGTATTTTCAGTTGTGGTCGGCCCCACAACCCCATCAGGCCGAAATCATACTCTCCATGGCCCTGCTCATGATATTTGAGTTCGTTATGGTACATTCCGGGGTGTTTATGGCGGTAATGCCCAAAAAGTGGTGCCTGTTCGTCTTTATACCATTTTACGGGGTGTTCGCTTTGGTGTTTACCTTGGCGATTCCGAACAACTATATCATTTTGGTCGCCTATTTGTTGGTGGTCATCAATCGGATGCGTTTCGCATTTTCCGATGTGCCCCGTGCCCTTAGAATACGTACCATTATCATGTCGGTTGCCGCTGCTCTAGTCTATTTTGTGCTTATTTTTGTGGTGCTGATGGCCTCGAACCTTATTCCGGAATTAGGGCTCACCCCATCGTTCTTAACATCATCAGGATATAACGATATGGAAAAAGGTTCGGGCGAATTTGTAGACTATCCGCATCTCACCCTGTGCTTTGGGGCCCTGTATTATACCCTTTCCGCCTTGGTGGAATTCAAATTGATGCGGACTGATTTTTCGAAAAAATTCAATACATTCTGACCTGACAGGTTTTCGAAACCTGTAAGGTCTCATGCCAAATGATAAATGATGTTACCATGGATTTTTTGGAAAAAGGGTTTTGTTACCATATTTACAACCGAGGCATTAATGGTTGTAACATTTTCTCTGAACCAGAGAACAAAACGTATTTTTTAAAATTGGCGAACAAACATTTGCAGGGTAAATGTAAATGGTTCGCCTACGCTTTACTTGATAACCACTTCCATTTTGCCATAGAAATAGTTGGTGATGGTCGAATGGTTACCCAAGCCTTATCCAATCTATTCAATGCCTATGCCAAGGCGTATAACAAACGTTATCAAAGAACGGGTTCGTTGTTTGAAAGACCATTTAAGCGTAAACGTATTGAAACTGAAGAATACCTTAAAAACCTAATCCTATACATTCATTCGAACCCTGTAAACCACGGACTAGGTATCGATGGCATGGCCATGGATACGTCCTACGGGCACTATTTAATCAATAAGACCGAATCAAATGTGCCAAAACTGGAAAAAGATACCGTTTTCGAGTACTTTGGCGGTCTTGAAAATTTCGTTATGTCGCACAATAATGTAGACCTGACAGGTTTTGAAAACCTTTCAGGTCAAACCCCATCCATAAAAGATCGTTTTTACGATTATATCCAAAACCTTCAAGATCAAATCTGTGCCGGTTTGGAAACCTTGGATGGCCAAGCCCAATTTAAACAAGACCTTTGGGAGCGCCCTGGGGGCGGAGGTGGCCGTACCCGGGTTATCGAAAATGGTGCCGTTTTTGAAAAAGGTGGGGTCAATATTTCTGCCGTACATGGCGCCTTGCCCGAAAGTATGCAAAAGCACTTTGGGGTATCGGAGGCCGATTTTTTTGCCTGCGGACTCAGTTTGGTCATACATCCCAAAAACCCTATGGTGCCTACGGTACATGCCAACTGGCGCTATTTTGAGATGTACGATGCCCAAGGCGATATAGTGGATAGTTGGTTCGGTGGCGGACAAGACCTTACCCCTTATTATCTATTTGAAGAAGATGCCCAACATTTCCACAGCGTATGTAAAACAGCTTGCGATGCGCATAACCCTAGCTTTTACCCAAACTATAAAAAGCGATGCGATGAATACTTTCATAACACCCATAGAAATGAGGCCAGAGGTGTGGGCGGACTCTTTTTCGATTATCTAAAAGCCACGGAAAGCATGCAAATGACCAATTGGTATAATTTTGTAACCGAAGTCGGTGATAGTTTTCTCGAAGCCTATGGCCCAATCGTAGCAAAACGTAAAACGCTCGAATATACGGCTGCCCAACGCGATTGGCAGGAAATTAGACGCGGTCGTTATGTGGAGTTTAACCTCGTGCACGACAAGGGTACCTTGTTCGGTTTACGTACCAATGGCCGTATCGAAAGCATTCTTATGAGTTTACCACCCCATGTACAATGGCACTACAACCATCAACCTGAGCCCGGAAGCCCAGAGGCCGAGTTGTTGTCCGTACTGCAACAACCACGGGAATGGGTATAGTCGTTAAATTGACTATCGATTACTGCCAATTGATTACTACTGCATTGTGAATACGTTTATACGTTGAATCGGAACTTTTATAGTCCTAATAATTTGGGTAGTTACAACATAGCTGTAAAAACCGACTAAGTAGCTGATAGGCTCTATAAATACATGGGTTACGATGAGGGTTTTGGCGGGCTTTTTTGATCTTATTTCAAAAAGCATGACAAAACCCTAGCCCAAACCTTGGCACGAAAGCCCGAATGTGCGAAGATGGATAAAAAAAGCCCTCTCGGGCCTGTCTGGATTCGATAAGTACCATCAAAAAGATAGCCCTGAGGCTATCCTTTGAGTCCAAGGAACAATGATACCACCGTAACGATTACCACCAGAAAGGATATCATACCCAAAAGCACATTATATTTAGCGTTCATGGTTTCCTTTAAACCTCTGATCTCTGAAATTACTTCTCGCATTTCATTACTGATTTTTAAATCGATAATTTCCAATATAGCTGTTTTCTCTTTTTTCGGCAAGTTTTCGATACTTCTGGCAAACTCTGTTGTTTTCATAATGAATGGGTTTAAATTAAACGATCGTTTTGCGAGCTTCACGATCGTTCAAGATTTCATATCAAAAGGAAACGGAATAAAAAAGAGGTCGCACCGCGGCCCTGGTTTATGCCGTAGTCTTTTGATGGGAATATCTTGTGGGCGTACATTGCAAGGACGATTGATTGATTTATAAAGTAGAGTGTACTTTGGCCCGGTGCGTGGGCAAGGCCCTCCGCTGCCCGCGGAGCGACGCCATACACAGTGTGCGAACTTCTGCGATTTCTGACGTGTAGCTTACCCCAACAATTCTTGTATGCGGTCGACCACCCTTTTCGGGCTTATGGTTTCCATTACGCTTTCGTAGCCTTCCGGAAATTTGTTGCCGTATACCGAAGTTGGAATCAAAGGGTACTGTTCCCTATCGGCTGTAATACAATTGTCGGCAGGTTGCCCAAAAGGGGCAAAACCGGCATATGGGTGGGTCACCCCCCATAGGGTAAGGGTAGGCACCCCATATAAGGCCGCCAAATGTGCATTGCCACTATCCATGGCCAACATAAGATCAAGGTTCGAAATCAGATCCAGTTCCGAAGCAAAGTCGAGTTGACCGGCCATACAGATACAATCTTCATGTACTTTGGCCATTTTGGTAAGTTGCGCCACCTCACTTTTACCACCACCGAACAACATAACCTTATAGCCTTTATATTGCGTTAAATCGGACACGATTTCCTTCATTAATGCTAGCGGATACATTTTCCCAGAAAAGGCCGCAAAAGGCGCCACTCCCACCCATTTTTTAGGAGCGTTCCCGATACGCTGCGCCAATTGGGCATTTAGATCGGATTTTGTCAATACATCTGCTTTGCTTAGCTGTACCGGATATCCCAATTGGGCGAAAACGTCTGCATAGCGCTCATGGGTCGTTTTTAACGGGCTAAATATTTTAGACTTGGCACGGGTCAAGGCCTTTTTGGCCACCCTCCCCTTATCGATTTGACGTACCCGAACCCCCGAAAACTTAAAAAACCGAATCAGAATATTAGAACGCAGTACATTATGCAAATCGGCTACGGCATTGATTTTCGCCCTCTGTAACTCCTTAAACAACCGGTACAAACCAGCCACTCCTTTGTGTTTATCCTTTACCTGGGCCACCACCACTTGGGTACGGGGCAAGCCCGAAAAGATAGGGGCCATAAAGGCCTTGGTAAGTACGGTTATACGTATATCTGGATAACGTTTTAAAACGGCTAATAACACCGGAACGGTCATAGCCACATCGCCCATGGCCGACATACGAATGACCAGTATATGCTTTTCAGATGGGGCGCCTTGATCCATTCGGACTATTTACGCTCGCGGAGTACGGGGTTAAGCTCATCGTCGTTGTACATTTTCATCTGTTTGTAGACTTTCATGTACTTCTTCCCGCCTTCTATATCGGTAAGTAATTGATCAATGGCCGTAGAAAGATCTTGGCGTTGCTCTAAAAGCACATCCAATTTCTTTTGGCATTGGGCCGTATGATCAGCAGTGGCATCGGTACGATCTACCTCCTCTTGCATATGATAGATCTTTAAGGCCAAAATGGACAAACGATCGATGGCCCAGGCCGGACTTTCGGTATTAATCGATGCATCCGCAGCCACGGACACGTCTTTATATTTCTGCAAAAAGTAACTGTCGATATACTCTACCAAGTCGGTTCTGTCTTGGTTACTGGCATCGATCTTACGTTTTAAGCTAAGTGCGGCCACGGGATTTATTTCTGGATCACGGATAATATCTTCATAATGCCACTGCACCGTATCTATCCAGTTCTTGCGGTACAATAAATGGGCGACCTCATCTTTGGGGTACGGATTCTCAAAAGCTTGATCGACCGAATCGATTATATGATATTTGGCTATACTTTCCTCAAAAATCCCGAAGGCGAAATCACTGAACATAACTTAAAAATTTAGGCAAAGATACGCCTTTTAACCCATCAAGGTGACCACGGCGACCACAAGTGGAACCACAATAAGCGCCGAAAGTAATATCTCTTTTAAGCGTGGTTTTTGAACCCCATCTATATAGTTCGCCATAAATACCGCAGCCGGGAAAAAAGTAACCATGACCGGGTGCGTCCCAGGGCCCGATTTAAGTACGGTCAATAGCACCCCGAGGATAAAAGAGGCCATTATCAATCGAATACTGACCAAACCGGCGGTACCCGGATCTTTATGGTTAAAGAAGCTGAGGGTAAGGGTGAGTACGGCCACCAAAACCAAAGCGCCAAACTGCACCGTATATAATTGGTCTTGCATAAAACTCCCCACACTGCGCCAGTTAAAACTATAGTGGTCTACATGCCATTGCCCCTCGCGGAACAATAACACGTAGCAGTAGTAGAGCACTACCACGGTAACCAAGGCCGAAAGGGGAACCAACCAATTCCTAAGGTTTTTAGGTTCGTAAAAATAAACGGCCAAAAATACCAATAGCAGGTACAAAACGGCCCAATCGTAGAAAAAGGAAGCTACCAAGATCCATAGGGTAGCATCATAGATCTTCATTCGGTTTTGGCGTAACGATTTCAAGCTCAACAAGCGTCTTTGCGCCAACAATAAGAAAAGGTTGCACCAAACGGCCTTATCGTCCAATAAGGTTCTGGGAAAGACAAAAACCAAGGCGGTAAACCCTAAAATAACAAAGGCATTTGGGCCAGTGAGTTTATTGCGCTCGACAATAAAATTGATAAGCCAGATACTGAAGGCCAAAACCAAAAACAGGGCACTGGTATACCCCCAAACCATCCAATCCGTGGTGGTGGGGCGCAGAAAAATATGGGCCAAAAGCATTAATACGGCCAAACAAGCGAACAGTATCAGGTAATTGAACGGTTTGGTTTTGGCGAAAATGCTTGAAATCATAATTTCTAGACTATTAGATTATAGACCGATACGCTTTACGATTATTAAAATCGCTAATCGGAAGGCAACGAATTGATGTTCTTTTTCAAGCCATTCCATCTTTGATTAGGACACTTTTCCACTTAAACCAATAAGTTTTGGTTACCACTGGACTAATATCACATCTTTATCTTATTTTTGCCGTATAAAGATATGCAAGATGCAACATCTTGACCTAAATTTAGTTTATAAACTTGATTCAGGTTTTCGATTTTGTTTGAATCGCATTACAGCACTAAAATATACTCATGAAAGCATTTTTTGAAGCCATTGCCAGCTTATTTGTAGATTTTCTTTTCATTCCCATGGATTTGCTACGTAATATGGAAAATTGGTGGGGAGCCAATACCCTGAACTGGATTTTTATGATCATTGGCGCCGTAGCCATGGTGTATTGGTTGGGTGAGTTGAAAAAATATAATGATAGTGGGGAAGAGGAACGCGATATTATCGCGCATCCGTACCTCGGTAGTGACAAGGATACTACCTTGAAGGTTTAATACCCGCCCACCCTATTAAAAAAGCCCTTTTTGGATGAACCAAAAGGGCTTTTTTAGTTTGGGATATTCAGTATGTCTATAAATCGAATCCGAGGTCTTTGCGATAGTACATGCCCTCGAAGCCAATTTTAGAAATCTCTGTATACGATTTAATCAAAGCCGATTTAAAGTCGTTTCCATAGGCGGTTACGGCCAAAACCCTGCCGCCATTGGTCAGCACTTTATCTCCTTCAGACATGGTTCCGGCATGGAAAACGATGGCATCCTCAACCTCTTGGATTCCTTTTATTTCCTTCCCTTTTTCATAAGCTTCCGGATAACCACCCGATACCGCCATTACCGTAGTTGCCGCCCGGGGATCGATCTGTAGGTCGATATCGGCCAAACGCTTTTCGGCCACGGCCTGTAATAGGTCAACAAAATCGTTTTGTATGCGCGGGATTACCACTTCCGTCTCCGGATCTCCCATACGAACGTTATATTCGATTACCTTAGGTTCGCCATCTACATTGATCAGTCCGATAAAGATAAAGCCACAGTAGGGCAAATTATCGCTTTTAAGGCCGTTTACGGTAGGTTTAACGATACGCTCTACCACTTTGTCCATAAACTCGCCTTGGGCGAAGGGAACGGGCGAAATGGCCCCCATACCGCCTGTATTGAGTCCGGTATCGCCTTCACCGATACGTTTGTAGTCTTTGGCCGTGGGTAATACTTTATACCCTTCACCATCGGTAAGGACGAAACAGCTGAGCTCAACCCCGCTCAAAAACTCTTCGATGACCACGGTCTGGCTGGCCGCTCCGAATTTGGCCTGGGTAAGCATGGCCTCGAGTTCAGCTTTGGCCGTACTAAGATCATCTAAGATCAATACCCCTTTTCCGGCGGCCAGTCCGTCTGCTTTTAACACATAGGGTGGCGCCAAGGTTTCCAAAAACTGTTTGCCCGCCTCCAAGGTTTCGGCTGTAAAGCTTTGGTAGGCTGCGGTAGGAATACTGTGGCGGGCCATAAACCTTTTGGAGAAGTCTTTACTACCTTCTAGGGTGGCCGCGGCTTTTTGCGGACCGATTACGGGAATATGTTTTAATTCATCATCTCCCAAAAAGAAATCGTGAACACCATTCACCAAAGGGTCTTCTGGCCCGACCAAGACCAAATCGATTTGGTTTTCCACTACGGCCGACTTAATCGCAACAAAGTCGTTTACACCCATGGGAAGGTTGGTCGCTATGGCAGCTGTACCGGCATTTCCGGGGGCCACGAAAAGAGAGTTGAGTTTGGGGCTTTGGGCAATTTTCCAAGCCAAGGTGTGTTCTCTACCCCCTGAACCTAGTATTAAGATGTTCATCTGATATGGTTTTCGGCAAAAATAGGGGAGTTCGGTTGAATGGCAAATGGTAAACGAAAAATGAACCCTCAAAAGGCATAAAAAACCCTGAGGTTTTTAAGCCCCAGGGTTCTATATCAGTGGTCAGGTATTCCTATTTTCTATTTCTATCGGCAAAATCGCGATGTGCCGTACGCTTAAGATCTTCTTGTGAAAGGGTTTTAAAATATTCAAAAGTCTTGCGCATACCTTCTTCCCTACCAACCTTGGGTTCCCATCCCAGTAACTCTTTGGCCTTACTAATATCGGGCTGTCGTTGCATTGGATCATCTTTAGGTAAGTCTTTATAGATTACTTTCTGGGTGGTTCCGGTTAGTTTTATAATCTCTTCTGCAAAATCCCTAATCGTAATTTCATGCGGATTACCGATGTTAACAGGTAAATCGTAATCACTCAGTAACAAGCGGTAAATTCCCTCTACTTGATCATCGACATAACAAAACGAACGGGTTTGGGACCCGTCTCCGAAAACCGTCAAATCCTCGCCCCGTAAGGCCTGCCCCATAAAGGCCGGAATTACACGACCGTCGTTCAGGCGCATTCGCGGCCCATAGGTATTAAAAATACGTACTATACGCGTTTCAAGACTATGAAAACGGTTATAGGCCATGGTAATGGATTCTTGAAACCTCTTAGCTTCGTCATATACCCCGCGCGGACCTATGGTGTTTACGTTACCATAGTATTCTTCGGTCTGTGGATGTACCAAGGGATCACCATATACCTCAGAGGTTGATGCAATCAATAATCTGGCTCCTTTTTCTTTGGCCAAACCCAACAAATTATGGGTACCCAAAGCCCCTACCTTTAAGGTCTGTATGGGAATTTTCAAGTAATCGATCGGACTGGCAGGAGAAGCGAAATGAAGAATATAATCCAATTTACCCGGTACATGCACAAAAGTGGTAACATCGTGGTGATAATATTCGAATTGTTCTAATTTGAACAAATGTTCGATATTCTTAAGGTCGCCGGTAATCAGGTTATCCATACCGATAACATGATAACCTTCTTTTATAAATCGGTCGCAAAGGTGTGACCCCAGAAAGCCGGCCGCACCGGTGATTAGGATTTTTTTCAAAATATTCAGCTTTGACGAAGTAAAGTTAGGTTTTTCAATGTTTAATAGGCCTTTTCTTCGCCTTTAATGGCATTTAAAACGGTTTGAAGGATAATCTTCAAATCTAAAAAAAGAGACCAGTTTTCCACATAAAAAATATCGAATTTGACTCGGTTCATGATATCAGATTCCTTTTCTATTTCTCCGCGATACCCTCTAACCTGGGCCAGTCCGGTAATACCGGGCTTTACGAAATGGCGTAACATATACTTGTCTACCCGGTTGGCGTATTCATTGGTATGTTTTACCATATGGGGCCTAGGACCAACAACCGACATGGACCCAAACAAAACATTATAAAACTGGGGAAGTTCATCTATACTTGTTCTTCGAATAATGCGGCCCACCTTAGTTACCCTCATATCGCCTTTGGTGGCTTGGGCTTCGTCGGCATTATCATTCGGCGCCATGGAACGGAATTTGTAGCAATAAAACTCTGAATTGTCCAGACCATTCCTTTTTTGCCTAAAAAAAATGGGGCCTTTGGATTCTATACGAATGATTAAAGCTAAAAGAGGTGTTAACCAAGACAATAACCCAACAATGACCAATGCCGCGAATACTATATCAAAAAACCGCTTAATCCCATAATTAATAGTATCATGTAAGGGAATTTCCCTAAGGGATAAAACCGGAATGTAATCGTAATATTCAAACTTAAGTTTCTTGGCAAAGATGTTTTTATTATCCGGTATGAATTTTAGGGTTTTCAGATTGTTATCGGCAAAGTTGATGAGTTTCACTATTTGTTCATTAGACAATTCCGAAACGGAACAATATATCTCATCAATCTGTTTATCCATGACATAACGAAATACGTTATCGAGGCTAAAACCGTAATCATTTGGACAATATCGTTTTTGGTTTTTATAACCATACTCTACCCGTTCATTAAATACATGGATCAACTGGTCGGTTTTTTTGTTTTTTCCGATAACGACCACCTTAGTGGCATTATCGTGAAGCCTACTCCTGTATTTTTGCATGATAACATAGTGTAGGAACTTAAATGTGGAAATAGTTATTAATGAATAGGCTAAAAATTGGGCTAAAGCTAATCGGCTAATATTTGGCTGTTTAAAAAAACCTATAAAGGCATAAAGGAATAGAAAGAAAAAAATAAACTGAATAAACAGTTTCCGTAGTATTTTTGCCACTTTTGTATATGGCTTAACCATGTAATATTCATTTCTAAAAGAAATTACCATCCATGACAAAACAATATAGGGAAGAAATAAATAAGGATAATTGAACCCTATGGGCAAATAAAAAGCAAACACCCATAATATGGTAATATCTAATATTGGTAAAAACGGGATTTTTTTCAGACTAAAACTCTCTCTTAATAACATTTCATTTTGTCACAATCAAAGGCCAAGCCCAAAAATAAACAATAATAATATAAATATTGAACTTAAAAACCAAGCTTCCCAAAGTTGATTGTAATAGGATTTCGTTCTACCTCTTAAAGGCTTTACAATAAGTTTTTTTGTCTGTTAAATTCTTGAAACTTTTCAAAAACAAAGTTTCGAAATTCAAGTTCAAAACGTTCTTTTGAAAATCGTAGGGCATTGGTTCGGATTTTTTCGGAATCAAACTGAAGTTTTTCAAATCTTGATACCGCGTTTACTATTGCTTCCGTATTTTGTTCATCGAAAAACAACCCTGTTTCGTTATTAATCACAGTTTCTGTTAAACCTCCTTTCCCGTAACCAATAACCGGGGTGCCACAGGCTTGAGCCTCAACTGGCATAATCCCGAAATCTTCCTCTGCAGCAAAAACAAATGCTTTAGCTTTTTGCATGTACTCCTTTAAGGTTTCATTCGACTGAAATCCAAGCATCAAAACATTGTTGTTGGCGATTTTTGATATTTTTTTAAACTCAGGGCCATTGCCTATTACTATAAGTTTTTTATTAGGCATCTGATTAAACGACTGAACAATTAATTCGATTTTTTTATAAGGAACTAGCCTGGAAGCCGTTAAAAAATAGTCTTCCTTATTTTTAATCAACTCAAACCTATTGACATCAACAGGGGGATATATCACATGGGCATCCCTTCGGTAAACTTTCTTTATTCTTTTTGCTATATATTTTGAATTGGCAACGAAAACATCAACCCTATTACTTGAAACAACATCCCAAACTCGCATCTTATGAAGGACATATTTAGCATAAAACCCTTTAAGGCCCCTCTTAAGGTTAGAATCCTCAAGTGTTTGATGGTACAAATCCCAAGCATACCTTGCCGGGGAATGGCAATAACAAATATGTAGTTGATTTTGATTGGTTAGTACACCTTTGGCCACAGCAGATGAAGAACTCAAAATTAAATCAAAATTCCTTAAATCTAAAGATTCTATTGCACTCGGAAAAAGCTGTAGAAACAATCTATGTCTTTTTTTAATCAACGGCCATTTTTGGAGATAGGTGGTTGTCACGGTTTTTCCGTTTAAAATAGATTGCCTATCGTGATCGTTAAGATTATCGATTAACGAAAAGTGCTCTATATCATTCCATATATTATCAATACTTCTTATAACTTTCTCCGCCCCTCCATTGGTATAGTACCAATCATGTACCAATACTGTTTTCATATTAATTCTAAAAAGATTAGTAATGATGAAAATATAAAACAAGAGCTTAAAACGATCTTCGAACTCCTAAAAATTATACTATTTTGTTTTAGTGTATTTAGTTGTAAATATGCACTAACAAAAATCAAGACAAAAATAACAAAACACAGCATGTTTAATGAAAGCTGTTGACCTCCAAATAATAAAACAAGGCCAAAGACAAAAACTGCCAAAAACAATTTCCTATTATTCTTCTTGGCCAAATTTTCCCTGTCTATTACATTGGAATTCATAGCCGTGGCAATCCACATGACCATCTGACAAGATAGTATAAGGTAAAGGGTTTTATTCTGGTCTATATTTGTTCTAAAAAAACCTGAAAATTGGCCAATTAAGTCAGTACTTAAAAAATAAAAAAGCAACGATAATAAATATACTCCACCATAAAACCATGCTAACAGTTTATCTAGTTTAGCCAATTCAAATGAATAAATCTGTCTAAAAAATAAAATATTGACAACCTGGTGTATCATTATAACAATGGCCGCCAGTCTATAAAAGAATCCGTAAACAGCAACTTTTTCGTAATCGAAAAAATATTCAACCATTATTCTACCGGTCGTTGTAATCGCAAAAAGGAGAATTGATCCTGCCAATAAATGAAAACTATATTTTAGAATTTTCTGATAATGACGAAATGCGTTTTTAAAACTACTTATGTTTACAATGGTAATACACGCTTTGATAAAATATACCAGAGCGTAGAGATTTAAAGCATAATAAATGGAGTAAATATTGTTTGAGAGTACATTTAAGTTAATCAAAACATATACCATTAAAAGAGATATATACATGAAAGAATCAACAAAAACAGCCTCCATCGACCTAGAAATTGATTTAAGCTTGGTTGAATAAAATATTTGATTTGAAATAATATATGCAACCGTAATAACCAAGGCATATTCTATACCTTCCCTATTGAATATAAAAAATAGGATATTGATGATAAATAATAGGGACAACCAAATTGGATGGATTTTAAAGCCGTTCAACAAATTTTTGTCTTTAACCTTTATTAGGAAATAGGGAATTGCACCTGGTACCCCAAGACTTATTATTCCATTTAAGAAGAAACCTAAACCTGCAAGTGAATACTCTAACAAGCCATAATCATTGAGTGTCAAAGTTTCCGCAAGTAAAAGCGGTGTAAAAAATACAATGCCTTTGCATACCCCAAAAACAAACAAAAAGAAAATTCCCTTTTTCACTTCTTGACTGTGTTAAAAAAGAGTGGGATGATTACGCAAAAAATGTATATCCCATGCTGTCGATTTAAGAAAGATTCAAATAGGCAACCAATAATAAATACAAAAACAACCCCGGAATAAACTAACTTGTTTTTATAATCAACTCTACGCCCAAGAAAATACAATAAACAGAGAAAAACAAAGCCACCCAATACACCTGTTTTCATAAACTCCGTTAAGTATTGGTTGTGCGGATTAAATTGACTGGTCATCCCATATTTAAAATGAACCCTTTCATACTCCAAATTCAGTTCGTCTTGGTAATCTCCAGTCCCCAGGCCAATAGGAAAACTAGACTTAATCAGACCTAATGACAAGTAATTGATTAATATTCTGTGCTCAAAGGTGTTCGCCGTGTAGGTTATACTGTTTTTAGTGATAATTACAGGAATACTTAAATCGGTTGTTTTTGAAATAGTTTTTAATTTTGTTTGAATTCCAGAGTACTTTTGAAGCGAAACCACACCAACTATCACCATAATTAATATTACGCCTATACCCTTTATTGAAACAGACTTTGGGCCCTCAATCTTATGCCAAAATAACTTGATTATTATTGGAATAGAGATTAACAGGGATGTTCTATTATTTAAAAGTACTATTCCAAAAAGAAAAAATGCAATGAAAATAATTTGTTGCCAGTGAAACTTGTGGTGGATTAATTCGTCTAAAGCAAATAATACTGGAATATAAAACAAGAATGCCACATAGAATTGACTGATTCCCAGTTCGTCATTTACAATATAATTGACAAAGTTATTTATACTCCTATCATCGAATAAGATGTGTTTAATTATTAAAGCGGTTAGAATGGCGATTAAACTCCATGAAAATGTATTAATAGTTTTTCTTTCGATTACGATACTACGCCTTTCTGAAATAATTATCAATGGCATGAATACCATTGGCGCGAAGCGCATTAATTCTTTTAAACCATAATCTATGTTCGTTGTGTGAACTAAACCTATCAGATTTGATAAAAACAATAAGTAAAAAAGGAGAACAACGGGGTTGGTGATTTCTTTCAGTTTTGTCCTAATATTCTTTCGGCTATCACAGAAAAAAAAGAGCAGGAACATTACATAACTTAAAGAATTGATCGCATAAGATACCAAGAAACTGATTAAACCAACGTATACTAAAAAGTAGAAAATGTGTACCCTTAATATCTTGTTTTTCATTAAATACTATCTTTAACTCTCTTTATTAAAACATTTGTTGTTTTTTTGTCATATATCAATGTATCCTCATAAATTCGGTTCATTTCTAAGTAATCGATTACTACTGGTTTATATACCGGACCTTCATCCAGTTTCATGAAAACTGGCCATTCAAGCGAATCATCGGCAAGTATATTAACTCTTCTAAAATAGGTGTCTTCACACCGGTTAATCCAAATGCCGCAAAAGGTTAGATACTCATTACCCACAGTCTCTTGGATTTTGTTTAAGTGTTCTTTAGACCCTTTACCAAATGAGCTAATATTAACAATACCAAAACTATGATTGTTTCCGCTAACATACATTCCATTCCTATCAACATTTGATATAACTACCTCTTGGATGGAGATATTCTTAGGGTTGTCACCCATACCATCGATCATTAAGGCTGCATAAGTGTTCTCAAATAATTTAGAACCAGAACCGACATCACTAATTTTGAGGTATTTTATTTTTACATTATTGGTCTTCTTATAGAATTTACAACCCCTATTTCTATAATTCAACAAAACATTGGTAGTATCTGAATATACAATTATGGAATCCATTTCTACCCCATTAATATTATAAGCCCCTAACCGATCTACCAATTTTAAGGTCCCTTCAAGTTTAATTTGATTTAGAATTTCTTCATTTTCATTGGTTAAGTACAAGGTTTTAAACGTAGCATTTTCAAATATTAACCTTACATTTCTTCTTTTTATCAATGTTAGGTCAAAAGGATAATAACCCTCTGTAAATCTGATTTCAATCTTACCTCTCTCTGAAATGTCCAACAAGGTTTGAATTTTCGATTTACCTGAAAATGGGTGTGGAGACCCATCAGCTTGTTTGTCAGGAAAAACACCATACCTTCTTGAATCTCCTTTTTCATAAACAGAATATAAAACATAGTTTTTTTCGACAAAAGTATCCAAAGACTTTTCACTACCAACAACATTCTGTTTTCCCGACCTATCCAAACAGGACTTGGTAACCAAACAAATGAATAGGGCAAAAAGTAAGGAAACGTTATTTTTTCGATTCAAAGGCATATGGTCTATACAATGAATATATTATTAACCAATAGAAAAGATTAGCGGAAGCCCCCAAATGAAATGTTTGAACGAACATGCAAAACAGAAGAATAACAACAAATATAAAATCTGAGTTTAATCTCAGGAAATTCCTTGCAAACAACAAAAGGATAGGGAATAGGTAATATATAAAACCAACAATACCATTATTTAGAAGCAAAGTTATCCATCCATTTTCGGCATTATTTTTATAAACTTGAAGAAAATAACCATTATTACCAAAAACGAGATGGTTTAAATCATAGTTGAAATAAGTGCTTATCCCGTTTATCCAATACTCTATACGGGCATTATTACCAGCGTTATGAGTATCAAATACTTCTTTAAACCTTTCTATAGAGGCCGCATCTAGAAGTAATATCCCAGATATCATAAATCCTAGGACCGCAAAAGTTACTAAAATCATTACCCATGGCCTTTTTATTAAGGTAGCGATATTGTATCGCTGATACAAATAGGCAAAAATAATAATACCGCAAACCAAAATACCTAATCGTCCGTTTGCGAATATTGCGGTCAAAAATATCGGAATCAATATTTTAATATGTTTTCGATAGAACAAACTCGCCCCCATACAAAACTGGGATAGAGCCAATGGACCTTCAAAAAAGACCTTGGATCTGAAAATACCCGCAACACCTCCAAACAGTTTTTCATCTAGTGCTTGGAACCCAAAAACTGTTTCTCTATATACTATAAAAATATATGACTTACTTATAAATTCGTATAAGGCCAAGGCGCAGGTCAACCAAATTAGAATAACAAATAATTTATTGAAAAACCTTCTGCCATCAATTACCATAATGGCTGTTAGTGGACTTAAATAAACATTAATGTCAAAACGGTTTAACCAATGTACATTGGACAGTAGAAGTAAAACCAGGGAAAAACACAAATAGCTAAATATGAGCGTATTAATATTAATCTTTCTGGTCAAGAATATTTTTATTCCGAATAAAAAGTATGAAAAAAACAATAATGGAACCCTTACATTAGAAAAGGGCGTGAATTGCTCGATAATCAAATAAAAGTAAAAGGAGCATATTAAGAAAAACATACTTGCCCCCCTTAAGAAATCGCTAAATGAAATATGATTTTTTGACAACAAGACTTTGGTCATTTACTATAGACTTCTTCAATTAGTCCTTCGCATTGAATTTTGTTTAGTTTTGCCCTAATTTTTTCTATTGAGTTATTTATAAAACGTAATGATTGACCGACATACATACCCGGCTCACTCAGGTTTTTCGAAATTGTAGATCCAGCTCCGATATGTATATTATCTGAAACGGAAACACCTGGATTGAAAATGCAAGAAGAACCAACATAGACATTGTCCCCTATACGCACAGGGCCATCAATTCTTATACGTCCTTTCCCTGTACTTTCATGATAATAGCCGTGGGTCCATATTTGAGTTCTAATTCCTGCGATTATGGAATGACAACCAATCGTTACACTCCTGGTAAGGTCAATGAAATGGTTTGAAACTATAAAAGAATTAATCCCTAAAATTAAACTAGCTTTACCATAAGTGACTGGTGGGATTGCCCTCCTTATTTTATTCTGGGAAGAAATACCTGAGCAGGATTGTAAAATCAAATCAAATGGCCCTCTAATAAAATTAAGCTTTTTTATACTGGTATTCTTTTCCATGGATAATTTGTCTACCATTATCAAGTTAAATGACCCAATTGAAGAGTATTCCGCTAAATTCAATTCCCCAACAAATATAATAGAGAGGCCTATTTTAGCCTTTTTGTGAACCTTACACCCTAACAACCTGAGAAGAAAAATTTTTATCGTGTTGATTGGTATTAGACAAATAATAAAAACAAAAGAACGTTTCATAGTTTATATTTAAATACCTCCATGAAATAATCTGTAAAATACTGCTCCATTTTCTTAGCAAACACACCCTCCTTATCTATTTCTATGTCATCATCCTTCTTATTAATTCTAAATTTTTCAGAAGGCATATCCCTGTTAATATTAATAGAATCTAGAATATCGTTAACGACATATTTGGGTTCCTTAATTTCATCGTTTTCATCCTTATTTTCAATTGTGGCATAAATTATTGCAGGAGTTGCAAATGGCATTATTGTATATACTTCGGCCTCTTTAGAGGCATTGATTACTACTTGATTATCTGAACCTTGTGAAAAAGAATTAATCTTAATAAACATTTCTTTTGAGTAATAGGAACTCAAGTTAAGAGTTATATCTTTAATTTGTTTCAATAAATAATCATAATAGTTTTTAGGCGGAAATAGTTCAAGAGCCCTTGAATATTTGTATTCATCAAAGAGTGCCAATAATCGACCTTCTTCGCTGTATGGCATTTTAAAAAACTTTCGTGCTTTCATTTGCAAAAGAAACAAGCCTAAGCTTGCAACAAAAGATTTTGGTTTGTAGAGCATCTGCCTTCTAAAATAGCTCATCAAACTATCTTCTGATGGGCCAAAAGAAAAAATACTGTCTGAACTTTGACCATTAATGACTACTATGTTTTTTCCAAAACGTTTCCGTATTTCGGAATAGCCCAAGTAATGCAATAGTGAAAAATGTCGGTCAAAAAACTGTTTGCCTACAATTTGTTGTAATCGTTTATTCGGAATCGACTTTAGATCTAATTGTATTTCCTCAACATCAATATTTAAAATTTCAGCTCCCTTTCTAACCTTGTCCAAATCTTGTAGCCCAAAGACAGAAATAGGATTTATTTTAAAGAAAACGGGCGTAAACTCAATTTCGAAATCGATTAAATACTTCACCAACAAAAAAGAATCCTTTCCTCCACTAAATAACACAACTACCGGGGTATTAGCTTTTTTAATGGAAGAAAAAGTACTTTGCAAATCTTGGCTTACTTTAAGTACATGAGAATTTCTATTTGGGATCCTTTCCAGATCCTTAAAATAAAAATTATGGACTAGAACACTGTTTTTAACGGTTGTTATTGAAGCGGGAGGTAGTTTATTAAGATTTTTAAATAAGGTATTACATGAAGTTGTATAACCATGCTTTTTCCAGTACAAAGCTTCAAAAGTGTTTACCTCTACATGACTATGATTTTTTGTGAGAATTCTAAAATCATCCGAAATTTGAATATTGTTCCCGTCTTGAAGATAATAGATACGGTAACCGCCCAAAACATCATTGATGATCGTCAAATCATTACCGGAAAAATCAAATATTGCCCAATATCCTTTTAAGTCATTTGCTTCGTTTTCAAAACAAGAATATTCTGCATTTTCCTCAAGATTGATGGGAAAACCAAAGTAATATTTGTCTCCAAAAACCTTAAATGGCTTTTCAGTTATGGTAATATTTACAATTACCTCTCCAATCTGTATTGTTTTTTCAAACATTATGAATACTCTATAACATGTAACCAAGCATTAACCAAATCCGTAATATTATTAGAATCAACACAACGACGATCACTTAAAGGGTCTGAAATTATTCCTGGATAACTAGATTTGGTCATTAACGAAACAAAGGCGTGCATATCAATATTTTTATTAACAGGAAAAGTTCCTTGTGTAACATTCATAATTATATTAGGCAGTTCTTTTATTCTATCAAGAAATACACAATTTTTTGATTTGTTAAAAAGTGTTTCCACTAGGGTAACCACAGGCTTATTTGATAAAATACATTCTATTGCAATGGTTCCCGTTACCGTTACAACCAAATCAATGTGCTGAATAATCTCTTTCATTTCAACACTGTGATCCATTAACACGATATTGTCGGATTTAGACGCAAAATCTATCAGTTCTTCATTTATCTCATATTTCGATTTGGGATTAGGTTTAATTATTAAGGTTTGCCCCTTACCCAGTTGTTTCGCAATTTGAATAATGGTATCGGTTTGATTTCTGTAAGCCCTTCCCCAAACATCAATATTGGCTTCTGGTTGCATTTGCATTGGATAAAGAACCAAGAAACTATTTTCTGGTAGACGATCGCATGCTATATTGTCCCAACTCCTAATTAATTTACGTTTTCTACGTTCGATAAGTTTCTTAACGAAGGGGTTCGGTGTATTGTATGACTCTCCCTTAAAATAAGCACTTGTTAATATTATCTTGTTCTTTAGATTTATTTTCAAGGCGGCCGTAGTATTGTTCATATAGTCTGGAATAGTATTGCGACTAGATATACCTGAAATAATATTACTCAACTCTTCATTATCAAATACCTCATTACTGCCCTTATATGGTTCTAACGAATCATTTTTATAGAAAGAAAACCTGCCCTTTGGGTACCGACATGTTGAAGGATTAAGATATATCAAATTACTCCTTTTCGCTACCTCTATCGTAAGGAGTTCATGAAAAGCAGTAGATTCCCCAAATATGAAATCAGGCATAATATCTTCTAGATATTCCTTTATTTGATTATAATAGTAATGGAAGTATCCCTTGCCTTTCTTCTTGAAAAAGTTTTGTTGTCTATCGGATTGAATTATTAAGTTTAACGAGCAATCGGCCAAACTGGTTCTTGAAAGATCATTCTTACTTGGATAAGGAATACAATAAATATTTTTCGTTTTTGGAACAAAACTGTGGTTTTGAACTAACCAGTATACTTCAATGCTAGAGGGTAATCTTCTGGCAATCGCTTCATATAGTTTAGTTTTATACCTGTTCTCAATAAATACTATCTTCATTTCAAGATATCCTTTCCATCGTTAAGGGCGTTCCTTTAGCATAATCTCCTTTAAACCGTAACCCTATTATTTCTTTTAAATGTTTCGGATGCATACCATACCCGGGCCGTATGGATTTTACATTTTCCGTTGAGACCAAATCTCCAGAATTTACATCTTCTACAATAAACAGTGATCTTGCAAATTTTTTGTTTTTCTTTACTTTTTCCGACAATTCGTAGGACACTTGACCCAATAACTTCTCTGTATTCCTAACATCATTAACCATTTTACCAAACTCAGCCGTATCCAAAGAAAAATCTGCATCCGGTCCACCAATAGCTTTGTCCAAAATAAAATGTTTTTCAAGTACTTTAGCTCCGAGTGTAACGGCAACAGTTGGAGCTAGGCTCCCATATGTATGGTCACTAAACCCTACCTGAACCTTATATTTTTCTTTTAAATCGGGAATAGTATTCAAGTTCGCCAATTCTAATGGAGCCGGATAAGAAGACGTGCATTTTAACAAAACAATATCATTATTACCTACACTTCTGCATGCTTCTACAGCCAATTGAATGTCATCTTCATTGGCAATACCCGTAGAAATAATAATTGGCTTTCCTTTGGAAGCTGTATACTCTATCAATGGAATATCACGAATCTCAAACGAAGCTATTTTGTAGGCCGGTACTTCTAGCTCTTCTAGAAAGTCCACGGCAGTTTTATCAAAAGGGGAAGAAAAGCATATTAGACCCTCTTTTTTTGCAAGGTCAAAAAGCTCTTTGTGCCACTCCCAGGGTGTATATGCCTCACCATAAAGTTCATATAAGGTTTTGCCATCCCATAAAGTACCGTGATCTATTCTAAAATACTCATTATCACAGTCAATGGTTATAGTATCGGGAGTATATGTCTGAAGTTTTATTGCATTTGCTCCAGCATTTTTAGCCGCTATGATAGTATCTTTAGCCACTTTAATATCCCCGTTGTGGTTGGCAGATAACTCTGCGATTATAAAACAGGGCGAAAACTCGTTTATCTCAAAACCGTCTATATTCATTTCTTATTTTTTAATTCCCCAAAACCAATGCTGGTGTTAATAATTTTAAATCTTCTTTGTTTGCCAATTCTAGTTCTAGTGCTCCATTATTCGTTTTAACGGTCAACGGATCCAATGCCAAAACAGTTCCATTCCTTAAATCATAATTAAATCCTAGATTACTGAATTTACTGGAGACAAAAGTGATTTTGCTTTTGCCCAAAAATGTAAACGACCCTGGATACGGTGGTGCCTGTGCCCGAATCCAATTATATATACGTTCTTTGCACCAATCCCAATTAATTAAACCATCCTCAGGAGTCCTTTTTCCATAATATGTGGCAAGGGTATTGTCCTGTGTAATGGGTGAGATGGTTCCTTTTTCTATTTGGGTTAGTACATCGGTTACCAATTCTGGGTAGGCAAATGCAAACTTTTCCAAGATATTTGCGCCCGTATCATCATTTTCTATTGGAATATTTACCTGTTTAAGAATTTTTCCCGTATCACAACCCTCATCAATTAAATGGGCGGTTATTCCTGTGTTTTCTTCTCCGTTAATAATTGCCCAGACATGGGGGGTACGACCTCTGTATTTTGGTAAAAGGGATCCATGGATATTGAAGGCATATTTTTTGGGCAATTCGATTACATCCTGTTCTATTAGAAATAGGTAATTTACGGAAACCAAAACATCTATTTCCTTTCCAGTAATGAAGGAAGCGCATTTACCCATCCTAGGGTTTCCAATAAAACACTCAATATTGTTGCTTTTGCAAAAGTCTATGATAGAACGAGAGTTTATATCGGTGAATACAAAAATCAAATGACATTCATTCTTCAATTTCTCGAGAAGAATCAGGCCTAAACCTCCACTAACCAATAATCCAATCCTCATGACAAAGCAATTTTAGAATGTATCACAACATCTTTAAAGGAACCATCAAATAAACAGTGATCTTTTAATCGTGCGTCTTCAAAGTAGGAATAGTCTTTTAAAATATCATATAAATGTGGTCTCAGATCAAAGGCATAAACATAAATCTTATGTAATTTAAGGTTCTCAAATGCCACTTTTTCTATTAATCCTAAGTACGTATGCCAATGCTGTCGGAAGTAATCTTTCTCTAATTCTGTTTCCATGATAAAAGATATCTCAGCATTTTTATCGATCCAATTAATATGTACCAACCCTCCATAACCTATACAATTGTTATCTTCCAAAAAAGAAAATAATATCTGCTTAGGATATGGTTCATCGAATTCGTGGGCAACAACATTATTGAAATAATTTATCTGATCCTCGATGGTCAAAGGAGCATTTTGTCTTAAATGATAAATTTGTTCATTCCTCCATTTCATTATGTTAATACGATCCTGGAATCTTATTGGAACAATAGAGAAATTCCCTTTATTCAACTTTTGGACATCAAGAACTTTATACTTCGTTGGAAATTCCATTCGTCTTTAATTTATATTTGATTTCCGCAAGTACCCAATCTGATGGATTATCTATATCCTGAACCTCCATTTCATCCAATAAAGTATAAGTCGTGTTTTTTGGAACCAAAGTTTGTTCCTTTAAGATCGCTTCAGGTTTAAAGAAATAAAACTGCCCGGCGTCGTGATATGACCTTTCTAAATCTTGACTCCTTGTCTTCTCATGAATAGGCTCAAAGTAACGCAACAGACCTTTTTCAATTTTAAAAGCCCTTTGAATAGGGAAAGAAAAAGGAACAATTGGAACTACGGCATCTATATGGGAATCTAAGGCATTACATGCTTTTATTAAGCTTTTCTCCTCCAGTAAAGGACTACATGGGTATAAACAACAAACTTTATCAAAGAATGTGTTGTCCATTTTAAACTGGCTTAATACTTCCTCTACAACATCCAAGGTGGTTGCAAAATCATTAGAATTATCCCTACTGCGGATAAATGGAACATCAGCGCCATACTTTTTCGAGACTTGTATAATCTCCTTGTCATCAGTAGAGACAATAACCTTGTCAAAAAGACCAGACTTTAATGCTTTTTCAATTGAATAAGCAATTATTGGTTTACCTAAAAAAAATTTAATATTCTTTTTGGGAATTCTCTTACTTCCTCCCCTAGCAGGTATAATACATAAATTAGCCATTGACATAGGCTTTAACTTCGTGAATCACAAAATCTTGTTCTTCCGCAGATAGTGTAGGATACATGGGCAAACTTATACAACGGCCATAATACGCTTCCGCCATACTCAAATCAGCATTACCATAACCAATTTTTCTATAGTATGGTAATGTATGCACCGGGATGTAGTGAATTTGGGCAAAAATCCCCTTGCTTCTCAAATGTTCATATAGCCCGGCCCTATCCTTAACCTCAACAATAAAAAGATGATGGGCGTTATGGCAGTTTACAGGTAAAGTTTGGTACTTTAATAAGCCATTAAACGCACTTTTATATCTATCTGCAATTTCATTACGTCTTAAAACACCCGCATCATTCTTTTTCAATTGGGTAATACCTAGGGCGGATTGAATGTCCGTTAGACGGTAATTAAACCCTAATTCCTGCATTTCGTAATACCAACCCCCATGATTTTCAACCATGTTTTCTTTGGTAATGCCGTGTGTTCGTAGGGACAATAATTTTTTGTAAAGTTTTTCGTTGTTGGTTGTAATTATTCCTCCTTCGCCACAGGCAATATGTTTGACAGGGTGGAACGAAAAAACCGCTAAATCGGCATAAGCCCCATTCCCACATTTCTGGTCAACATTATTGCTGTCCACGAAATATCCTCCCGGAGCATGACAAGCATCTTCAATAATCCAAAGATTATGTTCATCCGCTAGATTTCTAAACGCTTCTAAATTTACAGGTAAACCACCAAAATCTACAGGGATTATCCCTTTAAAAAAACCTTTGGGCTTGCTTTTTATAAGCTTTTCGGTTGCCTCTAATGACAGTAAATAAGTGTCTGGATCAATATCGGCAAACCAAACTTCTCCACCAGCATAACGTATACAATTAGCGGTGGCGGCAAAGGTTATAGGGGTTGTAATTACCCGTTCGCCCGGCTGCAAACCATTAGCCAAAACAGATAAATGTAACCCTGCTGTGGCATTGGATACAGCTACAGCATATTTGGCTCCGGTATAATCTGCAAAAGCATCTTCAAACTGCTTTACCTTAGGCCCTTGGGTGAGGAAATCGGCTGTTAAGGTTTCGATTACGGCAGAAATATCTTCTTTATCGATATGTTGTCTGCCATATGGAATATTATGTTTTGCCATTTTAAACTTTGAATGTTGTGTCTACGTGATCCACAATTAATCGCCTCAGGCTTTCAACAGTCTCCCATTCTTCATTTTCCCCAGAATTGTAACTAAAACCTTCTGAAACCTTAGTTGCGCCAAACTCCGAAATAAACTCATCTAATGACCATCGATGTGTTGCAGGTAAAATGGCATAGTATTTACCTAAATCATAAGTATAAAAGGAATCCGAAGGTGTAATCATTTCCTCATGAAGTTTTTCTCCTGGCCTTATCCCAACTACCCTTTTTTCACACTCTGGACCAATAGCTTCTGCAACATCCATAATTTTGTAGGAAGGAATCTTCGGAACGAACAATTCACCACCCCAAGCCTGATGCAAAGCATGCATAACCATCTCTACACCGCCGGTCAAAGAAATATTGAATCTTGTCATATTCTTATCGGTAATGGGCAAAACCCCTTCTCTTTTCCGATTTATGAAAAACGGTATCACCGATCCATTTGAACCCATAACATTCCCATATCGCACAACGGAAAACCTAATTGGATTATCCCCCTTAATGTTGTTCGCGGCAATAAAAAGTTTATCTGAAGTTAATTTAGTCGCCCCGTACAAATTAATCGGGGCACAAGCTTTGTCAGTGGACAATGCAACTACACGCTGAACCCCTGTTTGTAAACAGGCATCAACCACATTCTGAGCGCCACCAATATTGGTTTTAATACATTCTTCAGGGTTGTATTCTGCTAAATGTACATGTTTCATTGCTGCAGCATGGATAACATAGTCAACACCCTTAAACGCTCGAATCAGTCTTTCTTTATCCCTTACATCTCCAATAAAAAACCTGATTTGGGGAAACTTTTCCACTGGATACTCTTGCGCCATTTGAAATTGCTTCTGTTCATCCCTCGATAATATGATCAATCTTCTAATTTCGGGATAAGTTGCAAATATATGTTTCGTTAACGCTTTACCTAAGGAGCCTGTTCCTCCGGTAATTAAAATTGACTTTCCAGATAAATCCAGCATTATTGTTACAGTTTTTAATGTTATTTAATAGTTAGGTTAAAAATCACTTAGAGTTTTTTAGTATTCTATGTTAACCAGAAAATTAAAGTATGTCCTTGTAAATTCCATGAATTTTGTTCTTACTTCAGATTCACAAAAATTGGTCGTTTAGCTAAAGTACGATATTCCTTAACCCTTTGAAGGGATTCATCTCTTTTTAAACCATTTTCTTTCAAAATCATTTCGGCAAACTCATACCAACTCATCACATCACCATCCGAAAAATGGTATAAACCAAATGGTTTTTTATTAAAAATAATGTCGCTTAGTATATGTTCGGCCAGTTCAAAGGTATCCGTAGGGCGGCCGAATTGATTGTCTACCACTTTTAATTGTTCACCATTCCCGGCTTTTTCGGCAATGGTTCGGTAAAAATTCTTACCGTATACCCGGCAGTACAACCATGAGGTGCGCACAATATAATGGTCACCCCAAATTTCTTGGATATACTGTTCCCCTTTTAGTTTGGATTTTCCGTATTCATTTATCGGATTTGTTTTATCGTCTACCGTATAACCTTCTTCCTTTTCACCATCAAATACGTAGTCGGTCGAAACATGGATCAGTATGGTTTGGTTTCGTTTACAGGCTTCGGCCAAATTTCTCACCCCTTCGGCATTAATGGCAAAGGCCTTTTTAGGGTCTTTTTCTGCCCCCTCCACATCGGTATAGGCCGCACAATTGATACAGTATGTATAATGACCATTGTCCAAGACATAATCGACCTTTTCCGGCTGTGTGATATCTAAGGCTTTGGTGTCTTTTAAAACAAAGTCGAAGTCGGTATAAAACTCGGATATCTGGCCTATGGTCCATCCCAATTGCCCTTTGGCCCCTGTTACCAATATCCTATCCATGGGCAAGCTGTTTTAAAAAAGGTAGCTGGGCGTCGCGACCAGATACAATGGGGGTTACGTGACCCAGTTTCCAGTCAATATTTAAATCAGGGTCGTTATACCGAATCCCTGCCTCTGCATTTGGATTGTAATAATGGTCACATTTATACAGGCATATGGCCTCTTCACTTATAACTGAAAAACCATGGGCAAACCCTCTAGGAATAAAAAGTTGTTTGCCGTTTTCGGCCGACAACTCTACACTGAAATGTTCTCCATAAGTTTTAGAGCGGAGTCGGAGATCAACGGCTACATCCAATACGGTCCCTTTTATTATACGAACCAGTTTGGCCTGAGCAAATTCACCTTCTTGATAATGTAGCGCCCTAATGACCCCCTTTTTAGAATAGGACTGATTGTCTTGTACAAAACGTACATCAACACCGGTTTCTATTTGAAACCGCTCTTCATGGAACGACTCAATGAAATAGCCACGTTCATCTTTATAAACCTTGGGCTCAATGACAAAGCAACCTTTTAAAGGGGTTTCCGTTACCTTCATACTACTCTATTAAACCCAATAGTTTTTTACCATAACCGCTTTTCTCCAAGGGCTTGGCCAATTTTCTCAATTGTACGGCATCTATATATCCCATTTCATAAGCCACGCCTTCTATTGCCCCGATTTTAAGTCCTTGACGCTCCTCGATTACCTCTACAAATTGGGCTGCCTGCATGAGCGATTGAAAAGTCCCCGTATCTAACCAAGCCGTGCCCCGATCTAGAATACTAACTTGCAATTTTCCGGCTTGTAGGTAGGCTTTGTTCACGTCGGTAATCTCCAATTCGCCCCGACTACTAGGGGTAGTTTCATTGGCAATTTCAACCACCTGGTTATCGTAAAAATATATACCGGGTACCGCAAAGTTCGACTTAGGCTCTTTTGGTTTTTCTTCTATGGATATGGCCTTACCATTATGATCGAACTCAACGACCCCGTAACGTTCGGGGTCATGCACATGATAGGCAAAAATGACACCTCCTTCCGGATCGTTGTTGGCTTGCAACAAATCGGACAAACCAGTTCCATAAAAAATATTATCACCCAAAATCAGGGCCACTTTATCTTGTCCTATAAAATCGGCTCCTATGATAAAGGCCTCAGCCAATCCGTTGGGATTTTCCTGTACAGCATATTCAAAACGACAACCCAGAGCCGAGCCATCTCCCAATAAATCCCTAAAAAGCGGAAGGTCTTTTGGGGTAGATATGATTAAAATTTCCCTGATTCCGGCCCACATCAAGGTAGAAAGGGGGTAGTAGATCATGGGCTTGTCATATATGGGCATTAATTGCTTACTTACACTAAGGGTAAGTGGGTGCAAACGTGTACCGGATCCGCCGGCAAGTATTATGCCCTTCATATATAAACTAAGACTTGTATTGCTTTTCGTAATATGCTAAATAATCACCGGAGGTCACATTCTTCAACCATTCGGTATTTTTGAGATACCAATCCATGGTTTCCGATAGGCCTTGTTCAAAAGTTACCGAAGGTTCCCATTTTAGTTCTTCCATAATTTTACTGGCATCTATGGCATATCGTAAATCGTGTCCGGGTCGATCTTTTACAAAGGTTATTAGTTTTTGGGAACTTTTGGCAGGTCTCACTAACTTATTGTCCATCAATTCACAAAGCAAACGAACCAAATCGATGTTTTTCCACTCATTATCTCCCCCAACATTATAGGTTTCCCCATTTTTACCATGATGGAAAATCGTATCTATGGCTTGGGCATGGTCCTTTACATAGAGCCAGTCGCGCGTATAATTTCCATCTCCGTATACGGGCAAAGTTTTGTTCTGGATAATATTATTGATAAAAAGGGGGATCAACTTTTCAGGAAATTGGTTGGGTCCGTAATTATTGGAACAATTGGAAATCACATAGGGTAACCCATAAGTTTCACCATATGCCCTTACAAAATGATCGGAACCCGCCTTGGAGGCCGAATAAGGGGAATTAGGGTCGTAGGCTGTTTTTTCGGTAAAAAGGCCCGTATCACCCAAGGAACCATATACCTCATCGGTACTAATACTATAAAATCGTTTTCCAGAGGTATCTTTCCAATACTTTTTGGCGCTATTCAAAAGATTTACGGTACCGATAATATTGGTTTGTACAAAGGCTAACGGATTGGCTATGGAACGATCTACGTGCGATTCCGCTGCCAAGTGGATAACCCCATCAAACTGGTATTGGGCAAATAGTTTATCCAGTAAATTAGTATCGGATATATCGCCTTTAACAAAAGTATAATTTAAAGACCCTTCAACATCGGTAAGGTTTTCGAGATTACCCGCATAGGTTAAGGCGTCGAGGTTTACGATATGGTAATGCGGGTATTTCCTGACCAAATACCTAACCACATGGGAACCGATAAAACCGGCCCCTCCCGTAATCAATATGTTTTTAGACGTACCCATATCGTACGTGCTATAGTTTCTCTTTCACCTGCTTATTTAAAAAGGCCAATAAGGACCAAAAGAAATAGGCGCCAATCAACAAGGTAGGCAACAACACCAAACTATGTCCAAAAAAAGATTTTTCCACCTCTTGGGGCTGACCAAAATTAAAGACTTTAATGGTCTCTTGTAGTTCTCTTATGGCCACCTTACTGGAAGCATTGTTTTGTATTAAGTCGTTTTTTTGACTTAAGAGTGAAGGAATGTTCAATCCTTGCTCCCCACCCAACATTACCGTACCATCGCCTCCTTCTTTTGACTTATTGCCTAGGGCTTTGGTATAGTTATCTATAAGACCATCGATTTGTTTAATGACAATATCATTCTCTTTAATGCGTTGTTCGGTATTGGCTATATAAATTTCGCGCAACTCCTTAAAATGCGGATTCGCATTGATATAGTCCATTATCTTATGGGCCGCTTCCTGGCCCATTTTAGAATCTTTGAAATACACGGTAATCTTATGATTAACATAACTTGTGGAGAGTACTTCATTCTTAATTACTTGCTTTATGGAACTATCATTCTTGAGGTCCCCTAAATACTCCAAATATTTTAGTTGTTCTTCTAAATTAGCCTCGACCCCTTCTTGCTTCATAGGAGCAATTGCGATTTTTAATCCACCTATCGAATCCAAATCTATCCCAATTCCATTAAAAAAGTCAACGTCTTTACCTTTAATCTTACCTTCCAATTCCTGTACTACCCCATACAGGTAATCTTTACTCTCAAAATTGGGTTTGACGATGATTTCGGTCTTTTTAGTCTTGGTACTTATTTTGCTCAATCCATACCCAGCGGCCAAACCAATAATACCCAGTATGGCTAGTATTACAAAGTTGGATTTGAAATATTGGAATACCTTAAGAATACCGATAAAGACCTTATCCAGGCCATTGCGGATCATTTGGAACAATTGGCCCAAATCGATTTCATCGGATTGGGGGTTCGGGTTGGTAGGCAGTTGTTCTCCCATGTTAAGCTTCAAATATTTGTTTTAGTATCTTATCTGTTATCAAGTAGGTGGGTTTTACCCCAGTGGTTCCCAATCCGCCAGATGCCAAGGTGCTTCCGGTTTCCAACGGATTATCAGAGGCGTAGTAGGCATATCGTACCTTAACGTCTTCCCGTATACTCTTGCGTATCTTGGAAGCCGATTGTATGGCTTTTTGGTAATGTACCCCTTCCATTTCGAGTCCGATGACGTTCCAGGTGGATTCGTGAAAGAATTTCAAGATGTCCTTATTCTGTAGGGAGGTACCCAAAACAGTGACCATACTGCCCTCCAACACCAAAAGATCGTGTCCTTTAAAATCTTCGGCACATAACTCATTTTTAAACGGATAATTGTCCCCGGATCCTTCAAAAATATGGGCCGATGGTATCATCAGGTCGCCCTTGCCCCCTTCCAAGATACCGGCCTTACCCATAATGGAGATAGAGGCCACATCTAAATACATCGGGGTTTGTCCTTCCTTTTTATAGGGCTTTAAAAACTCGTCTATAGTCTCATAGGCCTGTTCGCCAAAGGCATAGTCCATAACGAATAGTACGGGCATTTTATCCTTGGGCGTATCTTTTGGTAAAGCAAAACAACAAGCCTCCTGACCTAATTTTGCCGAATCGAATATTTGGATGTCTATATTGGTGCCTGAAGTATCCTTTTGGTAGATCATACCATTTTTCTTGGCAATCGTCTCCACCTTTTTTCTCAAATTGCCATTGCCAGGCGCACTTAAAGCCTCAAAAACTTCCAATGAATCGGCCTTTGGGAATTCCTTGGCCAGGGCCTTTTTCGCAAAAATGGAATTCATGACCGAATGCATATTGGCCGAAATAATGTGTATGGGCCGCTCCATCAATCCCTGCTTCATTAAGGTGTCCTTAATCGCATTCGCCCATTTTTCGCCATGTATATGATGGCCCAAACGCTCGCGGAGAATGGGGCTGAAGGTAATCGCCCTTTTCTGGTAGTTCCGCTCTTCATCAATGGCCAATTTGCCCAACCAGTATACGATCTCCAAAAAGCGATCGGGTTTCGACTTTGAAGCCAACTGGGTATGCATATCCATGGTTTCTTCAAAAGAACGACCTAGGATATTTGAGGTATGCACCAAGGCCACCTCCCTTTCGGTTTGGGTAAGTTTAGTTCCCTTGAGCGCGTTTTCGAGTTTTTCCCAATCGCGAATGGTCTTGCCCGAACTTTTGATCAATACCCGCTTACAGATCTTTTGCGATTCGATAAACAAAAAGGTCAAATGGGTAAGTATATCGTAAATGTCGGAACGCCCACGGGTAATCTCGATATTCATTTGCTCGTCATCGATACGATAACAATTTCGACGGCGTTTCGGGGGCACTATGGGGGTAAAATGGGTACTGCCATAACCTTCTTCGGAGGTCAGATTGATAAAGCGGCATTGTTCAATTCCCTCTGGCAAACGTTCGAGTACGTAAACCAATCCGTTAAGCTCTACCTTCTCTTCGGCAATGGAACCATAAATCTCGGGGCGTAATTGTAACAAGGCATTGCGTAAAGCCTCGCCAGATATACCCATAGGCTTATAAAAACCACGGTTAAACAAGTGTAACATGGTTATATAAAGCCGTTCTATGGCATTGGTAGATTCTTGGGCGCGGGTGGTGTTCTTCACGTTCAATTCTCGTATTCTGTTATGCTAAATTACGGTTTATATTGTGTATTTCGGAATTGCCAAAAATGAAATCAGAAAAAACAACATACAATTAACCCAATTGCTTACCGCTTTTTTGTCATTCCAAAGCTCTAAATACAGACAAAGCATTGGCCACCTTGCGGTCATTACCCAGGCGTTGTACCTTGTTCTGTCCGCCCAAACGACCTACCGATTTCATATAGTCGATAAAGGCACCCCGCTTTAATGGGCTTACCTTTAAAGCTTGAAGCACTTTTCCATCTATCAAATCGAAATAATAGGAATTCTGTTCTTGTAGGGTCTGATCCAAAACAGCAATAAAAGTTTCCATGTCGGAAGGTTGTTTCTCGAACTCGATCAACCACTCGTGGTAGGGGAGCCCCCCCTCGGGCGGATTCGTCTGTGGGGCCACGGTAAATTCGTGTACCATGGCATCGGTGGCCGCTATGGCCTTCCGCATACTTTCTTCTACCTCTTTACCGATGACATGCTCGCCAAAAGCGGATATAAAGTGTTTAATCCGACCCGAAACAATTACCCGGTAAGGCGCTAAAGAAACAAATTGTACGGTATCGCCAATGTTGTAACCCCATAAACCTGCGTTGGTCGAGATAATCAAAACATAATTGACGCCCAGTTCCACTTCGCCTAAAGTATACCGCTTGGCATTTTCTTCAAAAAATTCATCTGCCTTGATAAACTCATAGAAAATTCCTGAATCTACACACAAAAGGAGTCCGGGTTCGGTTTGGGTGTCTTGGTAAGCAAAAAAACCTTCACTGGCCGGAAAAATCTCAATACTATCTACCTTTCGACCCATCAGGTTCTCAAAGGTGGCCCGATAAGGTTCGTAATTAACCCCACCATAGATAAAGAGATCGAAATTCGGAAAGACCTCTGCAATCTTCTTCCCGGTTCGTTGGGTAATACGTTCGAAATACATCTGCACCCATGAGGGTATACCGGCAATAACCCCCATATCTTCGGGTAAGGTCTCGTCAATGATCTTTTCTACTTTGGTCTCCCAATCTTCAATACAATTGGTTTCCCAACTTGGTAAACGGTTCCGTTGCAAATACCCTGGTACATAATGAGCCGAGATTCCGGATAGGCGGCCCAATTTAACCCCGTTTTTTTCATCCAATTCGGGACTACCTTGTAAAAAAATCATCTTCCGCGTTACAAAATCGGCATTACCGGTTTCTTTTATGTAGGCCAGAATAGCATCGCGCGACGCCCTTACTTGTTCTTTTATGGATACTTTGGTAATGGGTATGTATTTTGAACCTGAGGTAGTACCCGAAGTTTTCGCAAAATATGCAGGCTTGCCTGGCCATAATACATCGTTGGCGCCATTTACGACCAAATCCACATAGTTTTTTAACCCTTCGTAGTCGCGTACTGGTACCCGTTCTTGAAAATCAGAAAAAGACTGAATGGTACCAAAGTTGTGGTCTTTACCAAATTTGGTGTTGGCCCCATTTGTAATCAAGTCCTTAAAAACCTTTTCTTGGGCAGCAATGGGATTTTGTATCCATTTAGCATTCTTACGGCCTACGTTCTTAGCGAACAACTTTGCCGCCAGTACTTTTAATTTCATGCGAACGATATCAATTAAAATCGAGGTAATCGGACGGATTCATAGGGTTACCATGACTCCATAATTCAAAATGTAAATGGGGTCCGGTGGTCAGTTCCCCAGTGTTGCCTACCGAGGCGATTACTTCTCCGGCCTGAACGATTTCCCCTTGCGATTTAAGCAGTTTTCCATTGTGCTTATAAATAGACAACAAACCATCTCCGTGTTCTAAGATAATAACATAACCTGTTTCGGCCGTCCATTCCGAAAGAATTACGGTACCATTGGCCACCGCTTTTACCGGACTATCGACTGCCGCGGTAATATCTACGGCAAAATGTTTTTCCTGGGCGTTAAAGCCATTGGATAACATGCCGTTTACCGGAGGAAAAAAATTCAAAGTCCGATCGCGTACCTCGGTCTCGAACAGATTGTATTTATCTTCCAAGGCCACTTGGGCCCTAAGGATGGAATCTTCTTTTATTGGAGTTAAGTCCACCGTATTTGGGTCGAGTTTAAATTGTTCGAACAACGAATCGCGATTCACCTCATTATTGGCCACATCGCCACTTAAAACTTTACGTACATTTTCTAAATACTGATTGGTATAATTAAGAACGGTAACCAAAGAATCCGTTTTATAGGTAAGCTCGGTGGCCTTGCGTTTCAAGGCGGTGGAAGAGTAACCCGGAATATATTCACGTAAAGGAGTAAAGGCGATTAATAAAGTCGTAAGTCCTATCAAAAAGATCATGGCAATAGTACCCGAAACAAAAACATTTAACCTGCTTAGCTTAAAGGAAATCTTTTCTTCGAAAGTACTTTCGTTAAGGATGACCAACCGGTACTTATGCAGTAATTTCTTCTTGATTTCTTTAGTCTTGCGCTTCTTTTTGGCCATAAGTCTTTGTACTATGGTGAATACCAGAACCGACCCTATAGAATCGACTTCAGGTAATCGCTTCGCCAAATTTATACTTTTTAGCCTAGTCAATGGCCATATTTAGCAGTTAGGCCCTATCTTTTTAACGATTCCATGCTATCTTTTTACTACATTTGTTGCCTAAATCCTCTATCATGATAAGTTTGTTACCTTTTTTAGCCATCGGAGCCCCCCAGATCATCTTGATTGTGGTAGTAGTGCTTTTACTTTTCGGTGGTAAAAAAATCCCAGAGCTTATGCGCGGACTGGGAAGCGGAATAAAAGAATTTAAAGACGCCTCTAAAGACGATGAAAAGTTGGAAGAGAAGAACGATTAATAATATACCCCCAATACATACAAAAAACCCCTGCTTTTTACAGGGGTTTTTTATTTGCCTTCACCAAATTTTGTTTTCCTACAAACATTTCAATCCAACTTCAATTTTAACGGGTTTGCTTATTCGATTTAGAGGTGTTCCAATTATCGATTAAGCGTTATATAATATAGCCTAATAGATAAACTGCACCATACAAATCTTTGTGTTTTTGTAGGAAATCGACTTCTTAAATAGTATAAAAACCAGCCTATACCTACTAAAAGGAGTGGGTTCACAACAATTTATTTCTCATCGGGGCTAACACAATTACTTTTACGATTGTTGTTTGGTATACCTTACCCATACGGTAAAATCTGATTTTCATACACTAACCTTTACCATTCAACCGGAATTATAAGTAGGAGAATTATGAAACAATTAATCCTTGTTTGGTCCCTTTTTGTATGTGCTGTATTGCAAGCACAAGACCAAGGACAACAAACGATAAACCAAGACCCCATATCCTTGGAGGAAGTAAGCTATTCGATGCTGACCCCCATCGATGAAGATGTTAAGGTAGATCCCGTTAAAAAAACATCTAAATCTAGAATGGTGGCCAAGGCCGATAGTTACTTCGATAAAATGTGGTATGCAGAAGCTTCCGCATTATATGAGAAGGCCTTGCGTGATCAAGAAAACCATTCGTTCGATGTACTTCGTAAAGCTGCAGACGCTTATTATTTCAACACCAATATGGAGCGGGCCTATTACTGGTACGATAAGCTTTATAAAAATTATAAAGATGAAATGCCGCCTGAACTTATTTTTAAATACGCCCATAGTCTAAAAGGGAACGGAAAGTATGGCCGTGCCAAAAGATTGATGCGTTTGTATAACAAGAAAATAAATGACCCGGAATATGTCGCCCCTGATCAAAACGAAGAGATTTTGAAGGAAAATGAACAGAAACTAGATCTGATCATGGCCAAGGTGGCTAAGAATATTGAACTTAAGAATGCCGCCATTAACACCGAATATTCTGATTTTGGTGTACAGTATTTCGGAGATGATGGTATTATGTACGCCTCTGCCAAAGATTCATCTTTCTTTAAGTCGCGTACCTATAAATGGAACGAACAACCTTATCTGGACATTTATACAGCCAAACTGAACAAAGAGGACCAAGAAGTTCGCGATGCCGTAAAACTTTCTAAGAATATCAATACCAAATACCACGAAGCTTCGGTCTCCTTTACACCCGATAACGAGACCATGTTCTTTACCCGTAATAATTACGAAAAGAAACTCCTTAGAGACAAAAACGGTATAAACCATTTAAAAATATTCGTTAGTAAAAAGGTAGATGGCGAATGGCAAGAAGCCACCTCTTTACCCTTTAATAGCGACGATTATTCTTGCGGCCACCCTACGGTAAGTCCGGATGGAAAACAGCTTTACTTTATTTCTGACATGCCCGGTAGTATTGGGAACACCGATATTTTCGTGGTAGATATACTTGAAGATGGATCTTATTCCAACCCAAAAAATCTAGGACCGGAGATCAATACCGAAAACCGTGAAATGTTCCCCTTCTTTGATGGAAAGAAGTTGTTCTTCGCATCTGACGGACATGTAGGTCTTGGGGGGCTTGATGTATTCGAAGTGGCTCTAGATGAAGAAGAAGGGTTTGGCGAAGTAAAGAATATGGGCCAACCCATTAATAGTAATAAAGATGACTTTGCCTATATCGTTAACAAAGATTACGACAAAGGCTTCCTTTCCTCTAACCGAAGTGGTGGACGTGGCGATGACGATATCTATTCGTTCGTTAAGCTCATGCCAGATGAACTAGATCCCGTGGCCATTTCAGGGGTGGTTTTAACCGCTGAAACCGGCGATGTAATTCCGAATGCCCTTATCGAGCTACTTGATGAAAACAACAAAAAAATCAAAGAGATCGAAAGTGATGCCGATGGCTCTTTTGTATTTGAAGACTTAAAAGCAGATACCAAGTATACCCTGCGCACCCAAGCAGAGACTTTTGAAACGCTCGAAACGGATATAGCCATGAAAACCGATGATGCCGACGTAACCGTTGCATTGGATAAAGTAAAAGCCATGATCGCAGTTGAAGACGGAATTAAAAAGATCAAATTGAACAACATACACTTTAATTTCGATCAACACAACATAAGACCCGATGCCGCCATGGAATTGGATAAGGCCGTAGCCCTTATGCAACAAAACCCAAGTATGAAGATCCGAATCGAGTCGCATACCGATAGTTGGGGCGATAACGATTACAACCTTTACCTATCGGACAAAAGGGCCAAGTCTACCAAAGCCTATATGGTCGCCCAGGGTATTGATCCCGAGCGTATTGTTGAAGCCAAAGGTTTTGGGGAAGAACAATTGTTGAACGATTGCTTCGATGGTTCTAGCTGTTCTAGGGAAATGCACCGTTTAAACCGTAGATCGGAATTCATTATAGTAGATATGTAAAAACCCATCATAAACCCTTATAAAGTACCGCTAATCATAGGTTAGCGGTATTTTTTTTGTATTTTATCTAACGTACAACACAAAAACGTGCTTTCCCTACATTTTGTAGGGTTTTCACTACAAATTTAAATTTATCCTTGGCTGGTATTACATTATCACATATATTTGTAGTGTTGAGTTAAGGGGTTAACCTTTAACTATTAAGAATAAAAACAAGCCTATTCTGCTTGCCTTTGTAATCAATATTTAACTGGTTGTGCGTTTCATTGATGCAAAGGCCAATAGCATAGGACCGGCGCCCCTTAGGGGCGCTTTTTTTGTAGGATAAATTCAAGGCATCCTAGTAAAATAGCCCCATAAAGCTATCGTAGCAAAGAACATTACTCTCCTGATACTAAGCCAAGAATAGTAACAAAACCCTGCAATACAATAGGAAACTATCTTAAAAAGACAAAGGATTTATTCCTTAACGGGTGTTTCTAAAAACCTTACCGATTTCATAATCGCTTCCAATTGGAACATATAGTCCCTTTTCTCGGTAGATGGGGCAAAAGTAAAGCCCTCTAATACCACCTTACGATCATTTTCCGGGTCGTTTATGATATAGGTAATAAACGGACCAGCCATGGGATAATTCTTAACCTCCCAAATTCCCCTCACCTCTGCTGCTTTGTGTCCATCTAATTCTGCTGGGAAAACATAGGGTGCAAAGGCTTTTTCAGTTACCATATAGGTTACTTTATCAGGGCTATCGGGCCCAGGTATATAAAGTTCGCCAATAGAGTCGCGCATGCGAATAATATCCTTCACAAAGGTAGAGTCGGTTCCAAAGCTTTCACCGGGCATAGTATAGGCAATAATATTCATGTGCCCTTTTCGAATTTGCCTATCGATCCAAACAAAATTATCGGCTTCGCGCCCTACCCTATAGGCCGAAGGTATGTTCAGACTAATACCAAACTTCTTTTGCAGGGCAGATTCTTTGTTCAACGACTTTCTAAAGCGGTTTTGGGCCGCTAAAATCTCTTGATCTTTAAACGCTTTGACCAAACGGGGCGCCACGGAATCTATATGGGCAATCAACCCATCGGCAGTGGTCGATTTTATGACCCCTATCTTTTGTGGTGCGGCGTAGAGGTCGGTTTTGATATGGGCCCGTTCAATACTATCTTTTTTAACGAAGAGAACGGCTCGGGTATTTTTAGTTGCGCCACTAAATACTTGCTCGGGCATTTGGGTGAGGGTAAACTTGGCCTCGTCCCAGGGCAATCCTTCCATAGGGGCGGCAAAATGTTCGCGGATCTTATCGCCTACACGACCTTCCCATAGGTCGGTATCCATAATAACGGAAACCGAGTTTATGGCCCCGATAGATTCTGGCTTGTACTCTCTTTTTGGGGCCTCTTTACAGGCCGAAAGGCTAATGGCACCTACAAGTACCCAAAACACCGATTTTTTCATTTTCAGTCGTTATTATGGACAATATTAGGGAATGTAATCACTAACAACCCCCACAAAGTTTTAATTTTTGCCCTGGTTTTAGGTTTCTACCACTAATACCGTTCCATTCTTGCAAATTGTCGACGGTAATTCCAGGATATTTTTTAGAAATAGTCCAAAGCGAGTCCCCATCTTTTACCGTATAGAGTTTGTTTGGGGGTACATTGGCCAAACTTACCGGTTTTTTCGTTGGTTGTTTTTTGGCTGGAGCCTGGGCCACCGCACCTGGGTTCCTCGGGTATATTGTTAAACGCTGCCCTACCCTTAGGTTGTTGGATCGTAAACCGTTCCAACGCTTAATATCACTTACCCGTACTCGATAGCGGTTGGCTATCTTACCCAAATAATCGCCGGATCTCACCCGATAGCGGATCCTATCGCTGCCTTTGGTGAATTTAGGTAAGGGTTTCTCGCGTTTTTTTAGTTCTTCGGATACATGGGCATAAATGGCCTTTTCATTGTTCACAAAAGCCCCGATTTTTGACACCGGTAAACGCAAGGCATAATCTTTTCCTTCCACATAAGGTATAATATCCAATTTATAGGCCGGATTCAACACCTTTAACTCTTCTTTACTGATATTGACCAATTCAGCTACCTGATCAAAGGTTATCAAATGTTTTACATGTATGGTATCGGTCTCAAAATAGGCGCGATCCGCCTTAGCGCCTACGATGCCATGTTCCTCGGCATATTCGAATAAATACATGGTGGCCAAAAATGCCGGTACATAACCTGCCGTTTCCCGTGGTAGATTCCGGCGGATATTCCAATAATTTTCATAGCCTCCCGAACGGCGAATGGCCTTGTTCACATTACCAGGACCCGAATTATACGCGGCCAATACCAAATCCCAATCCTCGAATATACCGTACAGTTTTTGCATATAGGCACAGGCGGCCTTGGTAGCCCGTATAGGGTCGGAACGTTCGTCTACATACGAATTCACCTCCAATTTATACATCATACCGGTGGTGTACATAAACTGCCAAAGACCGGTGGCCCCTACCCGAGATCGGGCCCTGGGGTTCAACGCCGATTCTACTATGGCCAAGTACTTTAGTTCCATGGGAATGTTGTAGGCATCCAATTCTTGTTCGAACAAGGGAAAATAAAACTGGCTGGCCGTTAACATGCGCTCTATAAAAGGTCCCCTTCGCTTTAAAAAGGATTTAATCACATTTTCTAGAGAGGGGTTATATCCGATATTAAAAGGTGATTTGGCATCTAACTTGGCCAAGCGGGCCTTTAGGGTGTCCGTTGGCAGATCAACGACATAGGTTTTTTCTACATCGAGATTGGCAATATCGGTCTGAATGGTATCGTACAAAGGAAATGCGTTGTACAGTTCTACCAGCCACAGACTGTCTTGACGGGCCAGTTCTTCTTGATCCTTAAGGTCGTATTGTCGCGGTAGATCACTACCTATACCCTCCCCTTCCGGACCTTTGGCCAAGGTAAGTTGGGGTACCACCTCAAGGGTATCTGCCATTTGAACCGTCTTGGGCTGGGTCAGGGTATCTTGTACTGCTTCTTCATCTTGTTGGGCGTGGGTCAATGGGGTGCATAAAAGCAATCCGACGACACCAAGCTTTTTGGGGTTCCAAATCTCCATAGTACGTTTGGGTTAATGCTGTAACTAAGTACTGATCATCCGTTGTTGAATTCCTTCGAATCCACTTACCTACGGACCTATTTAGCACTGTTCACGAAAGTCGTGCTTTTTTACAGATATTCAAAGAGGTAAATAAACCGCACCAACATTTTTGGCTAAATCCCGCCTGCCGGACGGGCAGGATTGTTCTTTTGCGCCCTTCCTTCGCGCATTTTTTCTTAGGTAGCTGTGCTACCCTTCAAAAAAATGGCACTTCGCCAGAACCCAAAATCCCTAATTCTCGCTTCAAAACCGTTGATACTGTTTATTTACAAAAAAGAAGGGCCACTTTGCAGTGGCCCCGTTTATCGATAACGCTAGTATTAATCCAATATTGCGGCTATACCCGGTAAGGTGCGTCCTTCCAAGCTTTCGAGCATGGCGCCACCACCGGTTGATACGTAACTTACCTTGTTCTGGAAACCGAATTGCTTAACGGCTGCCACAGAATCGCCCCCACCCACAAGTGAAAAGGCGCCATTTTGGGTAGCTTCGGCAACGGCATCGCCCATGGCAATGGTACCGTTGGCAAACTTTTCTATTTCAAAAACCCCTACCGGACCGTTCCATAAAATGGTCTTGGAGTTTAAGATAACCTCTTTAAAGTTGGCTACAGTGGCCGGACCAGCGTCCAAGCCCATCCAGTTATCCGGAATATCGTTCGAAGGAACCACTTGGGTATTGGCCGATGGCCCGAACTCGTCGGCCGCCAACACATCAGAGGGTAAAAATACCTGTACCCCTTTGGCCTTGGCTTTTTCCAAAATCTCTAAAGCCAGTTCTTGTTTATCATCCTCAACGATAGAAGTCCCTATTTTACCGCCTTGGGCCTTAACGAAGGTGTAGGTCATACCTCCTCCGATAATCAGGTTATCTACTTTGTCGAGTATGTTTTCGATAATGGTAATCTTAGAGGAAACCTTGGCACCACCCAAAATAGCGGTTACCGGCTTTTCACCCGTTTCCATGACTTGTTTGATCGATGCGATCTCTTTGGCCATTAAATAACCAAAGCATTTGTTCTCACCAAAATATTGAGCAATTACGGCCGTAGAGGCATGGGCCCTATGGGCCGTACCAAAAGCATCGTTTACGTATATGTCGCCCAATTTCGATAGTTGCTCTGCAAAAGCGGCATCGCCACTGGTCTCCTCGGCATGAAAGCGTAGGTTTTCCAACAACAACACCTGGCCACTTTTTAGGTTGGCCACGGCAGCCTCGGCCTCTTCACCAACGGTAGCCGCTACGAAATTGGTCTGTACCCCGATAACTTCCTCGATCTCGTCGCAAATCTGCTTTAGGCCCAACTCTGGTTTTACCTCGCCTTTGGGTCGGCCCAAGTGGGTCATCAATACAGCACTGCCCCCGTCTTCCAATATTTTTATTATGGTAGGTTTGGCCGCTTCAATTCGGGTATAGTCGGTTACTTGTCCGGTTTCGTCTACCGGTACGTTAAAATCTACCCTTACCAAGGCTTTTTTGCCCTTGAAATCGAAATCGTCTATCGTTTTCATCTCCGTTACGTTTTTGGTTGACCCAAAGGTAACCAAATCCGGCAAGGCCCCAAGTACTTTAGCCTTGGGTTGTTTACATATATCGTTGTAGTTGAAGGAAAAATGGTTATACGTAAAAAAACCTAGTGCTTTCTCGTCAACCTTTGGGGTTTTTCCGAAAGGCCTTGAGTTTGATTTCCGTTACCCAAACGGATAATCCTAGGGCGATCACCCACAAAAAGGCGGTTAGAAGTAGTACATGAATGGCCTCTAAAAATAGTATTGATCCAAATTGAATCACCAAGACAGCAAGACTAAACTTTAAAAGTACCCTAGGCCAAATAAACTGAGCTTTGTCCCAAAGATATTGATTGGCCAATGCGGTTTTGGAGCGATAACCAATTAACGAGTTAGGTTTCTCTGGCGGATTTTGGATAAAATATAGAGGCAATCCCATGATTAAAATACTCAGCAATATTAATAATACCATGGAAATTGACATTGATGGTTAGGTTGTTTAAAAGTAAATCAATCTAACAAAAATATCTGTAGTGAAAGAAACCCCCTCACCCCAAGCCTCACCTCCCGCCATTCTGCGGGACAGGCAATGGAGAGGGGGCAAAAATCAAATATGCTCTTTAAATTTCTTAGATAGATTTAGTATTTAAACACTTTTGTTAGGTACCCTTGTTTCTTAGGAAAGGGATAAAAAAAATTGGGTACTTTTGACCCATGGCGTTTGAAGGTATACTGGGACAGCAACACATTAAAAACCATTTGGTATTTAGTGCCGATGCCGGGCGTATTGCCCATGCACAGCTGTTCGTGGGGCCCGAAGGTTGTGGCTTATTACCAATGGCCTTGGCTTATGCCGAGTACCTACTATGTAAAAAAGCGCCCCAAGATGCGGCTTCGCAAGAGGCTTGTCGCCAAAAATGCCGTACCCTTAGCCATCCCGACCTGCATTTCGCATATCCGGTAGCGAACGGACCCAAGGTAAAATCGCATGCCGTAAGTGACGACTATCTTTCCGATTGGCGCGATTTTGTGCAGGCCACGCCTTATGCCAACCTTTTCGATTGGTACCAAGCCATTGGTATCGAAAAAAAGCAGGGACAGATTGGGGTAGACGAGGCCCAGGCCATTGTAAAAAAATTGGCTTTGAAATCGTATGAAGGGGGGTATAAAATCCTAATCATATGGATGGCCGAAAAAATGAATACCGCCGCGGCCAATAAGCTGCTTAAACTTATAGAAGAGCCTCCCAAGGATACTATTTTGCTGTTGTTGGCCCAAAACGAGGAGCAGATCATTCAAACCATCTTGTCACGTTGCCAAACCTTACATGTACCACCCATTGGAGAAGATGCGGTAGTCGCCGCCCTTTTACAAAAAGGTCTCGATAACGATAAGGCCACAGCCATTGCCCACGAGGCCCAAGGGAATTTCAATAAGGCTCTGGATTTGATGAACCAAGACTCGGAAGAATTGGTCTTCGAAAAATGGTTCGTGCATTGGGTACGTTCGGCTTTTAAGGCCAAAGGCAACAAAACCGCCATTCACGATATCGTAAAATGGGCCGAAGAGGTGGCCAAAACCGGAAGGGAGGTTCAAAAAAACTACCTAAACTACTGCCTAGCTATCTTTAGACAGGCCCTCTTGATCAATTACAATTTACAAGAACTGGCTTTTATGCGTATTCATGTCGATGGCTTTGATTTGGCCAAATTCGCGCCCTTTGTGCATGAAAATAATATTGAGGATATCGTAAAGGAATTGGAAGACGCCCGTTACCATATAGAACGTAACGGCAACGCCAAAATCGTATTTACCGATCTATCTATTAAACTTACCCGACTACTACATCGTAGAGCGGCTTAAAACTACTGACCATGATGCATTTTACCCATTTCATTACGGAAATCTTTCTGCTTTTGTTCTTGTTGATAACCTATCTGCAAAGCGGCATGGATAAAATTCTGGATTGGAAAGGGAATGTGGGTTGGCTAAAGGAGCACTTCGCCAAAACACCCTTTAAAAATAGTGTCCCCCTACTCTTATCCATTATTTTGATCACTGAAATGATAGCCGGAGCCCTATGTGCCATCGGCATTTTCCAAATGGGCTTTTCGGGCAGTACGACCATTGCTTTTTATGCGGCCGTTTTAAGTTGTATCATTCTCTTAATGTTGCTTTTCGGACAACGTATGGCCAAAGATTATGAAGGCGCCAAAACCATTGCGGTTTATTTTATTCCATCGGTTTTTTTGTTGTATTTATTGAATACATAAATATTAGCAATCCAGCATATCGAACAGGACTAGGCACAAATTAAGTACGATTTGGGCGTGGAATATCATTAAACAAATCGTAACCCATTCGGTTGCCAATTCAAAAGGGTACCTTTAGAATTATCTGATTCCAGGTGTCGTCTTGAAAGATTATACACATTTCAAATGGTTTAACAGCGACCTTCAAAATTTGGCTCCATAATTCGGTTCACCTGCAGAACAAGATGAGACCGGGTGCATCCGGTCTCATCAGAACTAAAAATAGATAAGGATTATATGTTTTCTCTTATCCCCCATTTCCTGCACTGCCAAATTCCGGATGCATATTATATTTTACAAACTGAACATTTGTGGGTAATTGTAAACTAATATTACGTGTTGTACTAGGCGCCATATCTACGGACGGTGAGGGTCCGTATTCCGTACTCTTGTTGTTGGCATCGAAAACATGGACTTCGAAACGAGTTGCCGGCATGGTCGTTGTATTGGTATTGGTCAGTGTTCCGGTAAATGAACTACTTGCTGCATCCCAACGAATTTGTAATCGTAATCCGTTAAGGGTTTCATCAGCATCTTGATCAATATTCCAAAGCACACCGGTTTCGCTTCCTTCTTCCCCTCCGTTTCCTTCCATTCCTTCAGGGCCCTCACCGGAATCCTTACTGCATCCGATCAGACCCAAGGTCATAAAAAGTAAAAGCATAGGTTTTGACATAAAATTTCTCATAACAATAGATTAAAAATTAACAATACGTTCTAGCCGGTCGGCATCAAGTTTTGGGTGGTGTCATTAATTGTTAAATCGATACTTGCTTTTGATACAAGGCCCCATAGGGAACATACATCGAAAACCGAGGAAGAGCGACTCGGTTGGATTATCAATGCGGTTTACCCATGTGTATGTGCATGCTCATTGGACCCTTGCTCGGCATGGGCGCTCCAAAGTTTAAATGGTTTTCGGCTTGCCTTAAGGTTAACAGGTAGTTTTTGTTTGGGCGATAGATTATGGCTTGGTGTGGGCCCTAACTCGATACCATTATCCAAATGAACCTCTACCCTAGCCTTTTTGATGGCCTTTGTACCCATATTTTCCAGATACCCCTCAAAGGCATTGGTGGTGACATTGTATGCCAAATACAGTCTTAAACCTTTTTTGGTTACATCGTAGACTGCTGTTTTGGACAGTTCGGCTTTTTCCTCTTCGCCTTCACGGGCTTCGCCCTTATCACGACGATGTTCGTTGTTCCCTGATGCCCCATGTTCGTGTGAACCACTATGTTCTTGGGCCTGTATTGGGCCGAAGCTTAAAACAATGCCCATTAAAAAAGGCAAAAACAGTCCCTTTCCAAGAAGGGATTTCCTTGGTAAAAATCTCATAATAAATGAATTAAATTAAACTATAGGTGATTTATTATTTTGAATGCAAATGGTGTTCACGACCATGCTCCCCATTGCTATGTTCTGATGAAGAATTGGGGTTAGAAAACAAGAATAAGAGTAATACAAAAAGTGGAACCAAAGTTAATTTTACCAAATTCTGCAGTGGTTTTCGGGGTTGTTTTCCCATCATAATAAAACGGGTACGTGTTCGGGAGAAAGTACTTGAACTTACCAAGGCCAACCTTGGTTTCGGGTCTACTAGATGAAGGAGTAGCCTTTGATACTGATCGATTTTTCCATGGTTTTCAATAACTACGGCATCCGCCAGATACTCATGGTTCAAACGTAATTGGTTATACCAGGCGAACACGACCGGGTTAAACCAAAATAATATCTTGACCCATTGGGCAAAGATGACATCCAAACTGTGGTATTGGTTCACGTGCGCCTTTTCGTGGGTAAATAGAATAGGATCAATATTATTGTTTTTATAGTCGGGAGCATATACAAAAATCCAACGGAAAAAGGTATGCGGTACCACGGGTTCGTTCAATAATACGATTGTGGTTTTAGCACTTTTTATTTTTTCATTTTGTCTGAGTTGCCTGATCAATATAAATAACTGATGTACAAATCGGCCGATAAACAAGGAGGTTACTATTATATAAATAATGAGAAGTATTGTACGGATACCTATTGGTTCTAAACCTATTAGATTATGTAATTCCAAGTCAATTTTTACTTGATCGAATCCAACGAGTGGGATAAAGGGAATAGACAGGGATAAAATGGGAATGCACAACAAAAAATAGCGATTGAAAGCTGGCATTTTCAAACGGGACAGCACGAGTAAATATAGCCCGAACAACAGCGCAAAAAGAAGTACTGATTTAAAGACAATTACCATCATGATTCCTTCCTTTTCAGTTGGATGTCAATGATTTCTTTGAGCTGTTCCAACTCGTCTGTAGAAAGTTGATCTTGTGCCGTACAGTAGGAGGCCAATTGGGCCATGGAGCCATTAAAAAACCTACTTACCAAATTACTTACCGAACTTTTGGAGTAATCAGATTTACTTACCAATGGGTAATACGAACGAGCACTACCTTGGGTCGTATAGGCAACGGCATTCTTATCTATTAGGCGTTTTAAAAGTGTAGCCAATGTGGTCTTGGCAGGCTTGGGCTCAGGAAAATCGGCCATTAAGTCTTTTAATAAGGCCTTTTTACGATGCCATAAAAGTTGCATTAGTTTTTCTTCTGAGGGCGTCAAGGGTATCATACCAATCAATTTTGTTCTACAAATCTAGAACAAAAAATTTGTTCTACAAGAATAGAACACGTTTTAACATGATTTTGACGTTGTTCGGAAATGGGGCTTTCGTAGGTTTAAGTGTTTTAAAATCGACAGCATTAACTATAACCTAGTTGTCTACATACTGCCCGTATCTATGTTATCTAATATAACTGGCCAATTAATGATTTGTATGTTTTAAATCCTGTAAAATCAATTCAACGTTATCGGGTTCATCAAAATCGACTTCCAAACCGTTCCAGGCCAACATATGCCAATAGAGCATGACGATAGTGGTGCTAAGGAAACCCAATATTCCCACTAGAACAGGCACGCCCAATACGACCACAAGGACCGTAGTAGAAGCCAAGGCGATTATCTTTAATAAAATGACCGTACAATCGTTCAGAGGTTTAGAGGTTTTACCCAAAAAATCGATTTCGGAAGAAGTAGGGTTGGTCGAGGTTGGTAATTGCAGCGAATTTTCCATGTCGTTTGTTTAGTTGAAAGCGCAAAGTTCTGTTTTTTAAAACTCGACACAACAGCCAAAACACTACATACCAGTTTCTTAGGATTTACTTAATCTAAAATTTACAATTAGCGCTATCTAACTATTGTTGTTACCACAGAAAACACATGACATAGGTTTAGCTGCCCTAGCCTATACCTCTAATTAGTGATCTTTAGGCATGGCGTTCCCTACCGGTAGGCTGTGCTTCAATTTTTTATCAATCGAATCGCATTGCCGCCATCAGTTGCCAAATAAATCGAAAGGGTATCGTCTTTTTTAACCGGGACTTTCCGGATACGGTAGGCTTCAGGGTCGGTGTCAGTGGCTTGGGTATCTTCATACAACCAAGCCTCGTACGTAGCTCCGGGTTCCAAGAAATCGAGATTTAGTTCCCATTGGCGTGCTTTACCCGCCGATACGGTTCCAACATACCAATCGGTACCATGCCTCCTAGCGGTGGTAATCTGTTTTCCGATTTCGGCCTCCAGAATGTGGCTTTCGTCCCATTGGCCTACCGGCATTGACTTTATAAATTTGAACAGATCGGCTTTGGCGGCATAGGCCTCTGGGGCATCGGGTATACAGACCAAACCACTGTGAATGATTAGTGTTCGCGCAGTTTCAGATACTACGGTGGAACGGTAACTGTTCTTTTTCTTAGGTCCTTTTTTACGGATACCGGCATTGATGCCACCCAAGTCAAAATTCCCATTGTTCATATCCAAAGGACCGGTAATGGCATTGATCAATGCCATTTTTATAAAGCTCTCTGGCGTAAAGGCCCTACGACTGTCTTGTTGGGCATGGCAATATTCGCGGGTAATGGCATTGGGCAAAGTACGTTCTACCCCGGTAATGGGTAACGGACCATCGTGAAAATCGATAAGAAGGCCTTCTTCGGCCGTTTTACGAATGGCCGATTTGGTAAAGGCTACATCGGTGCTCATAAAACCATATTTAATGCCTTTGACCCCTAAGCTATCGGCATAATAGGTGAAAAGTTTATCGTCTCCGTAATCGCCCTTGTGACGGTCGTAATACAGTATGATCTCTACCCCTTTTTCTTGGGCATAGGCCAAGGTTTTGGCAAGATCCAGGTTCGGATTTACCTCAAAACGGCCGGGGTGGGTTTTGGTAAACCAGTTCGCATCGATCATAAAATAAGGCAGTTCGTGCTGTGCCGCAAAATCGATAAATCGCTCGTAACTGCTATTATCAATGCCATATTCATGCCCGTCTTCAGTCGTATACCCATGTACCCGCCAATCCCAAAGGGTTAGGCCTGGCTTAACCCATGCAAAGTCTTCATTTTCGGGCGGACTCGCCACGTTCAAGGCCACTGTATTGGTAGGTAAATCGGCCAGGTCATCACCAACCAAGATCAACCGCCATGGGGTTACCAAAGTATCGTTTTGGGGTACTATCCGATTTTCCCCGACAAAAGTTGCCCCATTTGTAGGGCGGATCGCCAAAGCTTGGGTAGCGGTAGCGGAATACAAATCCGATTCTAAAAATGCCAGGGCTCCCTTTTTAGGATTCGTGGCTACCAAAGGTACTTTTATACCCTTCGACTTGGCACGGGCCTCTTGTTGCATTTCGGCTAGCGACAAAGGCCCTAAGGGTTCACGCTCGCCATTCGGGGCATAAAGCTCCCAGGCCTGATCTATAGCATAAGTGGTTTTGAACAAAAGCGTGTCGCCTGCACTACCCTCGTAACGCATGGCCACACCTTGGTCGTATGCCCGGATCCATAAATAGCCATTAAAACGAGACGAACGAATGGGCCAACCGATTTCATTATAATAATCCCGAATTCGCGAAGCTTGGCCCCATACGGGTTCCCAAACCGTGTCTTTTGACCTTGTAATGGGTTTACCTACTACTTCCATAGTACCTTGACCCAAATCGATATAAGCCGTATCTAATAGCAATTGACCGTCCTTTAGAATTCGGTATTGAAAACGGTCGGCCTGCGGCTGGATTTCGATTTGTAATCGGCCATCCGGGGCTTTAAGATCTACCACAGAATCTGAACAAGAAAAACTGATGCAAGCAAGAAATACTAAGGCAATGGTGTTACGCATGGGTTATTATTTAAGCAAGGCAAGTTAATTTAAAGGTAGCTAAAGCCCATGTGTGGTAGGTAAGCAAATTACTGACATTAGCGCATCATTCTGTTAAGAAAGCAACAGCCCTAGTTGGGCAATGAAAAGGCTCAAAAATGAGAAAAGGCCACCGAATGGGTGGCCTTTGGCATAGTTGTCATTTAGGGACTACTATTGCTTGTACTTGTCGTTCAAAACTTTAACAAGGGCATCGGTTAGGTTTTTGGTTTCGTCACCGTATAAAACGGATCCGCCTTCGCCACCACCTAAAATATACGTATAGCCGTTGGCCTTACCATATTCCGAAATCTCTCCTTTTACTTTTTTGATCAAGCTATCCATGGCCGCCTGACCTTCCATTTGGGCAGCTTGTTCCTCTTGTTGTAATTGCTGGCCAACAGTCTGACCACGTTGCTGTAACAACTGGTATTCTTCTTGGGCCTTTTTCTGCGACATATTCTGCACCTTGGTCTGCAACATCTGCAATTCTAATTGAAAAGCCTGTGAGAGACTGTCGCCCTTCTTTCTGATCTTATCCAATTTGGCTTGGTACTTCGCCTCTACATCGATTTTTTCCTGATAGGCCTCCATCATCTTTACATTGTCTACATAACCTATTTTATCTTGGTTGCAGGCAACGATGGCCAATAGGGCTAAGATTCCGAATACTTTTTTCATCTGAAGTTTTTTAAATCACACTACCTTATAAGCAAGTGGATACATTATTAGTTTGTGTACTGATCGTGGCAAAAATAGAAAAGTTTTTATTGGAAGGATATTTTGGCACTTATACTTGATAAGGACACCGGCCTTGCCAATGCCGAACCATCCCTATTCCCAAAAATTTGAGCCTGGACAAATAATTAGCCCCTTAAGGCCATTATGAATCAGAAACCACAAGAAAGTAAATGATTTTTCAATCATAGAAAAAACCAATTGGTTTTACGAATTAACATAAGTAAAACACATTGAAAACGGCATGTTTTAAGCGCATTTAACGGCGTTTCATAAAAACAGAAGGCAATATACCACCTAAATCAAAACACGCTTAGAGCGGCAAGCTAAACGATTATTTTGCTTTTTGGAGGATGTAGATCAAAGAAGAATACTCACCGGATCGTTTGGCTTTGGCATTGGAGGTCCAACCCGAACGAAAAGCGGCCCACCAACGCTGTTTGCCGGTTTTATATTTTTCGGATAAAAGCGACACATAATAGGCATCGAAAGGCATAGGTTTGGTTTCCAAAAGCCGGAAACCTTGGGATTCAAAAATCCGTTTTATGGCTGCTTGGGAAAAATGCCACAGGTGTCGAGGTACATCATAGGCCGCCCAATACGCTCCATATTTCTCCGCATCGTAGGCTTTATAGTTGGGGACGGCCACCACTAATACCCCATCAGTTTCGAGTAGGTCATGTATACGGACAATATCCTTATACAAATCGGGCAGATGTTCTAAGACATGCCATAAAGTAATCGCATGGAATTTTTCGGTGGAAACCGTTGCTAGATCTTCGTGTAAGGCGATACCTTTCTTTTGAGCCAAAGCACGGGCCGAGTCATTGGGCTCTACCCCACTTACCTGCCAAGATTGTTTTTTGCAATGCAGTAAAAAGTCGCCCGTTCCGGCACCAATATCGAGTAACTTTTTATCTCCGCTTAGTACACGGCTTAATAAACGTTCTTTGCGTTTTAGGTTATACGATTTCACCCATTGGTACACCCAATCGAACGCGGAACTTTTCGCATCGGTATGGGAAATATAATCGGTACTCTCGTAGTATTTGGCCAAATTATCAGGAACCGGATGGGTAACCAACATATCGCCTTCGGCCGCCTGATGCAGTTCGAATACTTCTTGGGTAAGGGTATGGTCTTTACATTTTAAAAAGGGCGTCATGGTATTGCTGTGCACTGATGTATTCCTGTTTTAGGTCACGAAGATACGCCAATACAATTTCCCTATAAGGCGAGGTGGTCGATAAACAATCGCCATAACGGTCGTGATCTACACCAATGGCAATATACCAATGTCCTTTTCGGCTCGAATATTGATCTTCAAAAATAGGTCCTATATCGGTACTCGACAGGGCAAGATCTACGAATATGGTCCCTACGTTTACAAATTTCGTCGGGATTTCTACTTCGTAAAAAGTGAGGTAAAAGTGTTCATTATTCAGATCAAAACCAATATCGGTATCCAACATTTCCCCCTTTCCATCAAACTTACGGTCCACGAATTTGTAAAAGGCCTCCGCCTCTTTCGGGTCGCTAAAAATGAACAATTGGTCCTTCGGCAAATGATTTTTAAACTTTTTACCGGTAACCACCTTATGGTCATCTATAGTTGGAGCAATACGAAGCGGAATACAAGAACTACAGAAACATAGGAGCACAAAGTACAGCAGTGGTTTCATTTCAGGAATGGTTTAGAAACTAGAATCAAGAACCAAGCCACAATACTCTATTAAGATGGAAAGGCTACCAACAACCATGGTCAATACCTTCTCCTACTGGACAAGAAACGCACTATTCAAACATGAAGAAATAATATACCAAAGATCCCATTTTTGAGTAATAGACATTCATTAAAGTCATCGACCTTAATATAAATTGTCTGTTAGAACATCTTGTCTTCCGAAAGGTAAGCGGTTAAAGCCCAATTAAGAATAGCGTCATTAAATGCCCTTAGACGGCGCTCAAGGTGACAATGCTTTTATACCATTAACTTAATTCAGTAAACAATTAAATCAAATAAGGCTACAAACTAGATTGCACGGGTTACATTCAAACCATGTAGAGCCAAGAATTATAAGTTTACACTTTGTTAGCACTTTTACTTTAGTAGGATTAATATACCAATGATCCCATTTACAGGTACAAAATATAGAAGAGAATCATTCGTATGCTTTAAGCTATGCCGATAGAGTTACCCCCTAATTAAACAATTCCGTTCTGACCTATAATACGGCCATACCAAAATGCAAAACATACAAGCTTATTACGGCTAAATAAGTGGTATTTAAGTTTGGGTAATCTATATAGAAGAATCCAGAACTGACAGCAACATGGTTATCCATAATCTACCTAGATATGGAAGCTCGTTGAAAAGAAATCAAATACAAGCTTGCACATTGGTAACTGGGTCCTGCTAAAAATAACATCTTAAGCTTTCAACCTAAATATTTACAATAAGAAAGTAACGGTTAACCGTATTATACGGGTAAGTAGACACACCCACAATAATATACCAATGATCCCATTTCAGATTAATAATATATGCCAGGCCCATAACACACTATTAGGTTGTTGTCAAATCATGGTTAGTATCATTTGTTTTACTACTGAATTAAAACCACAAAAAAACCCTTACGGAATAGTACCATAAGGGGACTTTATATTAATGTTCCACGTGGAACATTTTTATGTACAATTGAAAATTTAAGTAACTATCTACCTAAATGAACCAGTAAAACAGATATATCCGATGGAGAAACACCACTAATTCTAGAAGCTTGACTAATGGTTGTTGGTTTTATTTCTTTCAATTTTTCCCGTGCTTCAAAAGAAAGAGATTTTAATTTGTCATAATCAAAGTAATCAGGAATACGAACACCCTCTAAACGATGCAATTTATCTGCGTTGGCTTTTTCCTTTTCTATATAACCTGCGTATTTAACTTGAATTTCGGTTTGTTCGAGAATTTCTTCATCCAAATTGTTCAAACTGATATATGCTTCAACCGAATCAATTTCACGCATTAAGTCCATAGATACTTTAGGACGTGAAAATGGTTTGAACATTTTATCGCTTTGTTTAACCAAAGTACTACCAACTTTTTCCAAAACTGGATTTAATTCTTCTGGAGAAACGGAAGTTTTTTTGAAAAAAGTTACAAAATGATTCGATTTTTGTTCCTTTTCGTTCATTCGGTCCAACCTTTCATCAGACGCCAAGCCAATTTCATGCCCTTTTGGTGTTAAACGTAAATCGGCATTGTCTTGTCGTAATAAAGTACGGTACTCTGCACGAGAAGTAAACATACGATAGGGTTCCTCTGTACCTTTTGTGATTAAATCGTCAATCAAAACACCAATATAGGCTTCATCTCGAGTTAAAATTAATGCATTTTGTTCGTTTAATTTCAAATGGGCATTAATTCCGGCCAATAACCCTTGTGAAGCGGCTTCCTCATAACCAGTCGTACCATTTATTTGTCCGGCAAAATATAAATTGCCTATGGTTTTGGTTTCTAAGGTATGTTTTAACTGTGTTGGCGGAAAATAATCGTATTCTATGGCATAACCAGGTCTAAAGAATTTTACGTTCTCAAAACCTGCAACCGAACGAAGGGCATTCGCCTGTACATCTTCAGGTAAAGAAGTACTAAAACCATTAACATAAATTTCAACGGTATCCCAGCCTTCAGGTTCAACAAAAATTTGATGTCTGTCCTTATCGGAAAAACGATTTATTTTATCTTCAATTGATGGACAATAACGCGGACCTATACTTTGAATACGCCCGTTGAACATCGGTGATCTATCAAATCCTTCTCGTAACAAATCATGTACTTCGGGTGAAGTATAGGTCATATGGCAATCACGTTGCGTATTTAATTTTGGGGTATTGGTATAGGAGAATTTCTGGGGAATAGCATCACCTGGTTGGGGAATCATCTTAGAAAAATCCAACGAGCGGGCATCTACCCTTGGTGGAGTGCCAGTTTTCATACGCCCACTGCTAAACCCTAAATCTACCAACTGCTCGGTAATGCCCGTGGCCGCCTTCTCCCCTGCTCTACCCCCACCGAATTGCTTTTCACCAATATGGATAAGACCATTTAAAAAGGTGCCATTGGTAAGAATTACAGCCCTAGACTTTACCTCTATTCCAAGAGAAGTTCGAACGCCACAAACGGTTTCACCCTGCATTAATAATCCAGAAACCATGCCTTGATAAAAATCGAGATTCGGTATCGATTCTAAAGCCTTACGCCACTCCTCAGCAAACCGCATACGGTCGTTCTGGGCTCTCGGACTCCACATAGCCGGGCCTTTGGATTTATTGAGCATCTTAAACTGTATGGCTGACAAATCGGCAATAATACCAGATTGACCCCCCAAGGCATCTATTTCACGAACAATTTGTCCCTTAGCTATTCCACCCATAGCAGGATTGCAGGACATTTGTCCAATAGTTTGTAGGTTCATGGTAACCAATAAGGTTTTGGAACCCATATTGGCAGCTGCAGCTGCAGCTTCAGCACCTGCATGACCACCACCTACTACCACTACATCGTATATATCTTTAAACATAAAATCAGTGTTCCACGTGGAACATTTTGATGTACAAATCCTCTTTATGACGCATGATTAATTGATCATCTTCATGCTTATCACCATAGCCTATTAGGTGCAATACCCCATGTACCATGACTCGCTTTAATTCCTCTAAAAATTCAGAGTGGTATTTTTTGGCGTTGTCCGCTACCCTATCAACAGAAATAAATAAGTCGCCAGAAACCAAATCGCCATCACAATAATCAAACGTAATTATATCAGTAAAATAATCGTGGTTCAAGTATTCCTTATTCATTTGAAGTAAGGCCTCATCTGATAAAAAAATGAAATTCAATTCCCCTAATACTTTTCCTTCTTTTTGTATTACGGCTTGTAACCAATTAGAGTATAAACCCTGATCTGATAGTAGAAACTCAGTTTGATGGTGATAATGTATCATCCTTTAAATACGCCTTTACTTTACCTTTATAAAATCGCTGCAAAGGTAATACCTTCTTGTTTAAGGTTTCGATACGCTCTGTTTCCTGCAAAGATTTAGGTTTGGTAGTAATCGGGTTACTATAGTCTTTAGTATTGGTAGTACCCTTGCGCTCTTTCTTTTTATCTTGTTCTAAAGCCGCATCTTTAAAACGTAACATTTGATTCTTTATCCGGCTTACCTTTGTGGTGCTATTTCTACTAATACCTTCATTCAATAACTGTTCTTCCGTCTGTTCCATCTGCCGGATAAGCGCCTTGGCTGCATTCTTATCTGAGATACGAATCATATTCTCTAACTGATCTTCCAAATGCTTACGAATACGGCCTTGTTCCTTATAGATCTCATAGAGTTCTTCTAAACTTTCCTCGGAATCACCGTACCCCAAAGGGGCCTTCGTATCACCTTGTTTTAAAGTTTCTCCCGAATGTAAACCATCTCCTTTATTACCAAGCTGGCCTTTTCCATTTTGATATCCATGCCCTTTTCCTTTGCCTTGTTGTCTCTGCTGACCATGCTGACCCTGCCGACCATGCTGACCCTGCCGACCATGCTGACCCTGTTGACCCTGTTGACCCTGTTGACCTTGTTGACCTTGCTGACCTTGCTGGCCTTGCTGACTCTGTTGACCCTGTTGCCCTTGTTGCCCTTGTTGTCCTTCCTGACCTTGTTGTCCTTCCTGACCTTGTTGTCCTTCCTGACCTTGTTGACCCTGTTCGCCTTCTTGACCCTCTTGACCCTCTTTACTTTCCTGACCCTTGGATTGACTTTGTTGACCTTCCTTACCGGATTGATCCTGTTGTTGCATTAACTGCTCCATCTTCTTTTGCAGTTCCTCTTGGCTACTGATAATATCGGGTAATTGGAAACCCTTAGGAGAACCTTCCCCCTCGCCACTCTTACTCATACTTTCCTGCATATTATCGAGACTGTTGGCCAAAAAATCCGCCATTGTGTTCAACGAGGTCAACGCCCTTTGTTGGGAGGCTCCAGCCTGATATAATTGATTATCGGCAAAGTATTGTAGGCTCTTATCAAAATTATAGTTCACTTCTGATATCTCATTATTGATAACCTCGGAAATCATCGGCTGCCGTAATGACAAGACGAAAAGACTATCGTCTACATGCCTGAACAATCCTTGCAATTCTTTTTGGTTTCTAATTGTACTAGAAAGTTCGAACCCATTTTCATTGTACTCACTATACAAATCAATCAGTCCTTCTTGCCTGTCAGAGATTATAATCAGATTTTCCAACACACGTCGTAACATTTCAGCATCTTCGGCCGGGCCTCCACCCCCACTACCCTTTTGTTGATCGGAAGTCATTTGCTGGGCCAATTTCTTCATCTTTTGAGCAGCTTGCTTTTGCTGCTGACTAGCTTTATTAGTTTCGGTCCCTTTATTTATTTCTTTAGTTGCCGCTTCCTGATGTTGTTCTATGGCTTTTTGAAGGTTTTTCCCAGTGTCTAAAGGCATTGGCTTTCGCATTCCTTGATTCATCCTGTCCAATTCCTTTAAATCGCGCTGAACGTCCTTAAAATCCTCATTCAACTTTTCTTGACTATCAATCCTTCCAAAATTTGAGTTAGCCAAAGAATCTTGCTTATGGGACAACTCTTCCAAATCACGAATTATCAGATTGGCCTTTTCCACTACATAAAACTTTTTGGTAAGCTCCAACAACTGTTCTAACCCCCTACTTCTTTTTTGCTGTTCCTTACCCAATTGTTCTAACTCCCTGCCCAACTCTTCCTTACTCATCTTTTGGGTCAGGGAATCTAACTGCTTTAACAGTTCCTGGTTCTTTTTAGCCTCTGCCTCCTGACGGCTTAATCGCTCTTTAAGCAATTCATCGGTAACTTCTTTTTGTTCGACTTCATTAAGTAATTCCCTTAACTGATAGCTCAATTTCTCCAATAACTTTTCTTTACTATGCAACTGATCTAATGCCTGATTGACCGCCTCCCTTTTCTTATAATCCAACTCCGTTTCTTGCCGCTGTTCGTCCAATAACTGATCCAACAATTGATTCTTATCTTGCCACTGTTCTTGTAACTGATCCCATTGTTCCAGTAATTGTCCTTGTTTATCTATGTTATTGTTTATCAACTCTTTATCTGTCCTTACTCCATATACGAAAACATTACTTTTTGATGATTTACCCCCTCTAATACCATCATTATCAATTACTTCGAAATAATACTCATACTTTTTGCCAGTTTCAAAAGCTATTCCAGATGGGAAGGTGTAATAAAAAGTACCCACCGTACCCAACCCCGTAACCAAATCTAACTTAGAAAATGGCTGACCCGACTGAAACTCACGGTAACGTATAAGCACTTTTTTGATACCATAATCATCGGTAACCTGACCTTCATAATACGCCTCGTTCATGGTTATGGAATCTAACAATTGATTGACCTGAATGGTCGGGTACCCATCTTTGATTACCTCTACTGCATACACTAGTTTCTCATATTGTTTTACGTGTGCATTGGAAGACTCTATTGTATAGTCATAGCTATTAAAAACAGTATCAGATCTAAAAAAGGCCTTGTTTTTAAAAGTAAAAGGCAGCCGTAAACTATCTTGTAAAAAATGTAGGGAATCTGAGGCCATACCATTAACCGACCATGAAATAGTACTCCCTTCGGGAACTCTTAAATTACCCGTATTATAAAAATGCTCCTTTAATTTATTTAAATATTCCGGGTAAGATATGTCTACCTGTAACCTACCTATAGTCGGGGTATGCAACACCTCCAAATTATATTCTTTGGAGCGAAAACCGTTAGCCTCGAAATAAAATGTTCCTGAATGTAACGGTAACCGTAAGGTATACTGAAAAACACCATTTTTGGCATCCATTAAATTTAGGTTCCCATCCCAATTCAGAAATACATCTTCAGGCTGAGAAGTACCATTCAATTGTAACTGAAGCACCACTTCGGTATCATCCAAAACCTGAAGATTTTCATTTAATAACTCAAAATCGAAGGGAGCTGGTGGAGCATAGGCCAGGTCGTAATTTGCAATCCTAGTAGAACCATCGAACAAGGGTCGTAATATGCCAATTACTCCCAATACAAGTAAGACAGCAAACAAGATCCATGCATAACGTAATCGCCCTAAATAAGATTTTGTACTTATGGCTTTGGTAAATCTAAAAGGTGCTAAATGTTCTGAACGCTGCTTTATACTGGCAGCCAATAATTCACTTTTATGCGGCGCATTTACAAACTGCACAAAGTTTAAAAGTCCATCGGAAATTTCAGGAAAATGTTGGCCAACGATACGGGCGGCCTCTTCCAAATCTATACCCTTTCGCCATTTGAATAGGTACAAGACGGGAAAGATGATGAACCGCACAAACAAGAAGATTCCCCCAATGACAAAAGCAGACAAGAACACCAACCGCACGGTACTACTTGCCCATAACCAACTTTCTAGCAACGACAAAATAAGCCACAACAACAAAAAGAGTAATCCGAACCAGATAACACCCTTTAATAGCCGTACACGATAATACTTCGTTACAAATCCATGCAATTTATCAAGTATACCCTTATAGGCCTCCATAACACACTTTTAACCCAAGATAGTACGAAATGTAAGACAGTAGATCTAAAATCTGTTAAACTAGGATGAAAACGATCAAAAAGGCGAAGTAATTACCACTTAAATTAAATATGACAAGACATATCCCATGACATTTTCAACTACCGCGTATCTTTGCCAAAAAAAGAAACCTTATGGCCCAAAATGTTCGGGTAAGATTCGCCCCAAGTCCAACTGGTCCACTCCACATCGGAGGCGTGCGTACCGCATTGTTCAACTATTTATTTGCGAAAAATAAAGGCGGTACGTTCGTATTACGTATAGAAGACACCGATCAAAAACGTTTTGTTGAAGGTGCTGAATCTTATATAACCGAATCATTGGACTGGCTTAATATTCCGTTTGATGAAGGCCCAGGAAAAGACGGTGGTTTTGGCCCTTATAGACAAAGCGAACGCAAACATCTTTACAAAGACTATGCTTTACAATTGGTAGCCCAAGGTAAAGCCTATTATGCCTTTGATACGGCCGAAGCCTTGGATGCCCACCGTAAAAATCATGAGGCAAAAGGAAAAACCTTTATCTATAACCACCACAATAGGGAAAAATTGGATAATTCCCTGACTCAAGATATGGCCCAGATAGAGGCGCGTATCGCCGCTGGGGAAGATTATGTAATCCGATTTAAGCATACGCCCTTTGTTGAAATCAAACTTCAAGATCTTATTCGCGGGACCGTAACCGTACCTTCGGAAACCTTGGATGATAAGGTGCTTTACAAATCAGACGGTATGCCAACGTACCATTTGGCCAATATTGTAGATGATCATCTTATGGAAATTTCCCATGTAATCCGTGGGGAAGAATGGCTACCCTCCTTGGCCCTGCATGTAAAATTGTATGAAGCTTTCGGATGGGATTCCCCTCAGTTTGCCCACCTACCATTGATTATGAAACCAGTTGGTAAAGGTAAATTGAGCAAAAGGGATGGTGAAAAACTAGGTTTTCCAGTTTTCCCCTTGGCTTGGAAAGAATCGGCGGGCTATCGTGAAGATGGATATTTTCCGGAAGCGGTGATCAACTTTTTGGCCCTTTTAGGTTGGAATCCCGGTACCGAACAAGAATTATTCAGTCTGGAAGAACTTTGTTCCCACTTCGATTTGGCCCGGGTAAACAAATCCGGAGCGCGTTTCGATCCCGAAAAAAATAAATGGTTCAACCATAATTATCTACAGCAAAAACCCACTGCCGATTTGGTCGATTCTTTTAAACCCATTGTAAAAGCTAACGGATTTGAAAGCGATACCACTACCCTAGCCTGTATTATTGACATGATCAAGGAGCGAGCCAATTTTGTGACCGACCTTTGGTCTTTATCGGATTACTTCTTCCAAGCTCCCACTACATTTGCTGCGAAACCTGCTAAAAAACAATGGAAGGAACAAACCCCAACTATAATGAACCAATTACTAGTTCATTTTGAAAATGCGGACAATTTTGACTCGGAACCCTTGGAGGTCTACACCAAGGCTTGGATCTCGGATAATGAATATGGTTTCGGACAAGTAATGCCACCTTTGCGACTTTTAATGGTGGGCGATATGAAAGGCCCACACATTTTCGATATTATGTCGGTTCTTGGAAAACAGGAGGTATTAAACCGATTGCAATACGGTATAACTACTTTAAGCGAGAATCCATCCTAACCCCAGGATTGTAACGAAACCTAAAAATTAACTACCAATAACTCAGTACCACGATAACCGAAACTTAGTTTCATAAAACCAACGATTATGGACAACCTTTTTACTTTAATCCCAATTGGCATTATTGGGTTCTTTATTTTACTTTCTTCATTCTTTATCGTGAAGCAGCAAACCGCATTCGTAATAGAACGCTTCGGTAAATTCCAAAGCGTTCGTAATTCCGGACTCCAAATGAAAATTCCGATTGTAGATCGTATTTCAGGAAGACTGAGCCTAAAAATCCAACAGCTCGATGTTATCGTCGAAACCAAAACCTTGGACGATGTTTTCGTTAAACTAAAGGTATCCGTACAATATGTTGTCATCCGTGATAAAGTATATGAGGCTTTTTATAAGTTGGAATATCCGCATGATCAAATTACATCTTATGTTTTTGATGTGGTTCGTGCCGAGGTTCCAAAAATGAAATTAGACGACGTGTTTGTTAAAAAAGATGATATTGCCATTGCTGTAAAAAGTGAACTACAGGAAGCCATGTTGGCCTACGGTTACGATATTATCAAAACCTTGGTAACCGATATTGATCCCGATTCCCAGGTAAAAGAAGCCATGAACCGAATCAATGCTTCGGAGCGTGAAAAAATCGCCGCACAATTCGAAGGGGATGCCCAACGTATTCTTATCGTAGAAAAGGCCAAGGCCGAAGCCGAAAGTAAACGCTTACAAGGTCAGGGTATCGCCGACCAACGTAGGGAAATCGCACGCGGACTAGAAGAATCGGTAGAGGTGTTGAACCGGGTAGGCATTAATTCGCAAGAGGCTTCTGCCTTGATCGTAGTTACCCAACATTACGATACCCTGCAATCTATAGGTGAAGAAACCAATACCAATTTGATATTATTACCAAACAGTCCGCAAGCAGGTAGCGATATGCTGAATAATATGGTAGCCTCTTTTACGGCCAGTAACCAAATTGGTGAGGCCATGAAAAATTCTAAAAAAGAAAAAGGGGATAAATAAAATTACCTCCCTCCTATTTTCAAAAATGTCCAGTATTCCGCTGGACATTTTTTTGTTTACTGATGAAATTCTGTGGTCTTCATGAAAAGCACGGTGGAACTTCCTTCCTTAACAAAATACTCCATTTAAGCCTCTTTCAGTCCATTTGAGACCAATACATATACCATACGGTTTAAAAAACGTAAAAGCCCCGCAAAACGTTTCTTTCGAGGCTATATTGTATATTAAAAATTGATACTTATTATTGGTTCGATTATTAAAATCTATTATCCTAGTTTTTAAGTTTTGCCCAAGTATCTCGAAGTCCTACCGTCTTATTAAAAACCAATTGGTCTTTTTTAGAATCGGTATCCAGAACAAAATAACCCATTCGTTGAAACTGGACTTGTTTGCCGATTTCGAGATCCAGAAGGGCAGGTTCGCAATATCCGGTTACGGTTTCCAAAGAATCCGGGTTAACGTAATCCATAAAATCAACCTCCTTATCACCATCTGGGTTTTCATGACTGAACAATCGGTCATAAATACGAACCTCGGCTTTTACGGCATGATCCGTGCTCACCCAATGTAAGGTTCCTTTTACTTTACGCAAACTCTCTGGTGTTCCACTACCACTCTTGCTTAAGGGGTCGTAGGTACAATTTACTTGGGTTATATTACCTTCGGCATCCTTTTCACAGCTTTCGGCTTTAATAATATAGCCATTCTTTAAGCGTACCTCTCCCCCTAACTTTAAACGAAAGAACTTTCTATTGGCCTCCTCCCTAAAATCGGCCTTTTCAATAAATATTTCACGACTTAAAGGCAGCTTTCGGCTTCCAGCATCGGTATCTTCCGGATTATTCTCGGCTTCCAACCATTCTGTTTCGCCTTCCGGATAATTGGTTATGACCACCTTTAAAGGATCTAAAACCGCCATATACCTATCGGCTACTTTGTTCAGGTGATCCCTTACATGAAATTCCAGCAAAGAAACATCTACTACATTCTCGCGCTTGGCAATTCCAATAGTATCGGCAAAATTACGGATGGCTTCTGGCGGATAGCCCCTTCTGCGCATACCACTAATGGTGGGCATACGCGGATCGTCCCATCCGGTGACCACACCGTCTTCGACCAAACGGGCCAACTTACGTTTGCTAACTACGGTATGGCTTAAATTCCTACGGGCAAACTCACGTTGTTTAGGTCGTAATTTATCAGAAGATACCAATTGGTTCAAAAACCAATCATACAACTCCCTATGCGGTAAAAATTCCAGGGTACATAAACTATGCGAAATCTGTTCTAGGTAATCACTTTCGCCATGAGTCCAATCGTACATGGGGTAAATACACCAATCATTGCCCGTTCTATGATGCGATTTCTTTAAGATTCGATAAATTACGGGGTCGCGCATTAACATATTGGGCGATGCCATATCGATTTTGGCACGCAATACATAACTACCTTCGTCAAATTCCCCGGCTTTCATCCTACGGAAAAGATCTAGATTCTCTTCTACCGTGGTATTCCTAAACGGACTATTGGTACCAGCCTGGGTAGGGGTTCCTTTTTGGGCGGCCATTTCTTCAGATGATTGTCCGTCTACATAGGCTAAACCTTTGTTTATCAGTAACTCGGCCCAATCATATAATTGCTGAAAATAATCGGAGGCATAACACTCCCTATCCCATTCAAAGCCCAACCATTCTACATCCATTTTAATGGCATCTACGAATTCCTGCTCTTCCTTGGCCGGATTAGTATCGTCGAACCTAAGGTTCACAGGCGCCTTGTATCTAAGACCCAGACCAAAATTTAAACAAATGGAACTGGCATGGCCCACATGCAAATACCCATTGGGTTCGGGTGGAAAACGAAAACGTAAATCGGATGGGGTATACCCATTTTTCAGGTCGTCTTCGATGATATGCTCAATAAAATTCAGGGATTTTTCTTCCTTGTCCATGGCTAAAAATTACCCCGCAAAAGTAGAAAAAAAGTAGGGTACCCTAACCTTGACCTTGCAATAATCCCATTTCACAACAAAAAAAGCCTTTACGACAACATAGAGTTGATCCACCTACAATTAAAAGCCAAATTTGTTGTTGATAATTTTGTTGATAAAAAGGTTTCAGACCTTTTCGTATCCCACGATCTTCGACGAAAAGCAAAACCAAAAGTTGCAATGCCATACCCAAAAAACGCACATTTCGGCCTCCTACTAGCCTTGTTTATAGGGTGTTTGGGCAATTCATGGGCACAGACCCTGAATGCACCGACTCCGGCCGACAATCCCAACCTACCAGGTAATTCACCTTGGTCCGCGGCCTGTGCCTCCGCTAGTTTTAACGAATATTTTATGGACTTTAGCTGGAGTACGCCTCTGGTAAATTCCAATAATGAATTCATTTTAGAGCTATCAGACGCTACGGGTGACTTTAGCAGTGCCACGGAATTGGCCAAAGTTAGTGATGATAATCTAGACTTGGCCGTTTCATTTTCCTTTGCCGTACCCAATACGGTGCGCGGCAGTGGTTACAAGTTCCGGGTACGGTCTACTAGTCCGGCCATTACTGGCCCTGAAACTGCTGCTTTTAACGTCTATTTTATGGACTTTACCTCTTCCATATTGATTAGTGAAGACGCCAGTGGCGTCATTCCCCCAGGAGGAGAACTCCAAATATGTGATGGCAATGCCGTAACCATTGGCGCCCATAATGTGCCCAATGCCGATACCTATACCTACCGTTGGACACGAAGCGGTACGGTACTTGCCGAAACCGGCCCTAGTATTACCGTATCTCAAACCGGCATGTATATGGTTGAAATCGATTACGGACCTGTATGTTCGGGTTCGGCCAACACCCTATCCAATTCAATAACCGTAACCAATGGAAGTACAATCGGTATCGCCATTAACCCGCCAGCCAATACGGCTTTATGTAGCGGGGAAACCCAAGTACTCGAAGCCAATGTATCGGGACAAGGACTAAGCTATACCTGGAAAAAAGATGGAACTACCGTTGCTGGCCCAACCGTAGATGCCCATACCTATACCGTAGACGCCTCAAATACGGGCTTTGCGGGTGATTATACCGTAGAAATATCAGGGGCTGGCGCCTGTCGCGAAGAATCGGCAGCAGTTACTATAACCAATACCGGAGATTTCGATATTAGTTTAAACCAAGGTACCCAACTCTCCTTATTACCCGGAGATTCGGTCAATTTAGGGGTAACTACCACGGCAGCTTCCCCAACTTATCAATGGTACCGAAACAACATCATCATAACAGGGGCCACAAATGCAAATTTTGATGCCACACAAGCCGGAGATTATTTCGTTAGGGTAGGTACCAGTGGCGGGGCTTGTGCCAGTGCTACGAAAGATTCTGAAGTAATGACGGTGAGTTTACCCGCTTCTTTTGATATTACCATTGCCTACAACGGAAACTTTACCAACTGTGTCAGTAGCGATGCCACTTTAGAAATAAGCCTGATAGAAGCCGTAGACGGTAGTGGTACACCTAGTGATGTTACCAGTCAAATGCAATCCCAGTTCAGCTATCAATGGCAAAAAGATGGGGTTAATGTCGCTGGGGCCACCAATGCAACGCATACCGTATCTGATGCCGCCGATAACGGCGACTATAGGGTAGTGGCCACCTTAGACAGTTTTACACCCCAGTCAAACACCTTGGGCGTGGCCTTAGGCAGTGGCCAAACTTTGACCATAACAGCTACCAGTACGGTTTTATGTGAAGGCGGTGATGCCATTACTTTAAGTACCGATACCGCTCTAGGCGGAAAGACCTTTGGTTGGTTCCGCGATGGTACCCAAGTAGATGCCTCTAGCCCCAATTACAGCCCTACAGAACCCGGTACCTATACGCTACGTATTACCGAAGACAGCTGTACGGTTGATAGCAACGAAGTAGTTATAACCAACTTTGACGATAGCCAAGTTACTTTAGATTCAGATACTAATGTCGTTATTCTAGAAGGTAGTTCACAAACCGTTACCGCAAGCGGGGCAGATAGTTATGCCTGGTTTAACAGTGCCAACGAACAAATTTCCAATGGTCCCAGTGTTACCCTTAGTCTAGAAGGCGATTACCGTATGGTGGCCACCTCGGGCAGTTGTACCGTAACAAGAAACCTAACGGTATCTTTTAGGGATACCTTTGGCATTCCGAATGTGATTACAGCCAATGGCGACGGATTGAATGACCAATGGATCTTACCCAATAGCTATGCCAACGATCCCGATGTTACCGTAATCATTTACAACCATTTGGGTGACGAGGTATTGAACCAAAACGATTATCAAAACGACTGGCCCTCGTCCAGTACTGCATTCCCAAAACAGAATATGGTATTCTATTATACCATTAAAAACACAACCGAGACCCTTAAAAAAGGTACCATAACCGTAATTAGATAATGAAGTTCCCAAGTCCATATAGCGTACTCCTGTGCTTATTTTTCGCGCTAGGCCTTAATTTGGCCGGGGCCCAGGAAGAAAACCCGTTCGTACCCTACGACGTACCCTCACAGAACCTGCTAAAATTCAACAGGTTCTTGATCAATCCCACCTTTTCCACGGTACGGGAAGACAAGTCGTATATAAACCTATTCCACCGTAACCAATCGACATCCTTCAAAGACAATAACCAGACCTATTTTCTAAGTTATAGTGGTCGTATCGGTGATAGATCTGGTTTGGGTCTTAGCCTGTATACCCAACGCGAAGGTGTACTGAACAACTATGGGGTATTGGCCAATTACGCCTATGGCATAAAACTGAACGATAAAAGTAATTTTACCTTTGGTGCCAATGTCTCTTATTACAACAGTGGCTTAGACCAAAATAGGGTAAACACAATTGAGGACGATCCTTTCCTCAGTAATTTTGAGGATCAAAACCTATTGTCTTTCCAACCCGGTTTCAATATCTCCTACGGAAAATTCGATTTCGGGGTTTTTGCAGAAAACCTGCTAGACTACAACCTTAAGACCAGCGAAATGGCCACCGAATTTGCAGACAAAACCTATTCGGCCCATTTGCAATATACCCATCAGTTTGATAACGGAAGCGGTATTATGGAAGGAGCCCGCTTAATGCCCCTAGCCCGCGTTAGAAAAGTAGGCGACGAAGATGTGGTATTGGGTGGAAGCCTTATTCTAGACCTACCTAAACTCGGTTGGGTACAAGGGGGTTATGATAGCTTTTATGGCGCCGCTGCAGGCGTTGGTTTTAACCTAGGAAAACGCCTTTCGTTAGGGTATACCATGGAAAAAGGTCTGGGTAGTAATTTCGATAATTTCGGAGTTACCCACGAAATATCTTTTGCGTACTCCTTTACCCCAACCCTTACCGAAGACCGCGTAATGTTGGAAGAACAACAAGAAGAGCAATTGGCCCAAACCGAGGAAATCAAAGAAGAACTTACCGACAAAGACCTACGTATACAAGAACTCGAAGAAGCCTTGGCGAGTACGAATTCTTTGTTAGATGAGCATATCTTAAAACAAGACTCTATTGAAAACAGCCGAAATTCTGATTTAGAGCGTCGTTTTGAACAGATTATGCGTATGGTACGTGCCGAAACCGGGGGCAATCGACCCGATCTAGAGGAAAAAGCACGTCAGATGTATTATGTGAACAATGACAAATCTGGAAGTTCACTTACACCTCAGCCCAATAGTAATGCAGGTATACCTGAAACGGAAAATCTAAGCAGTATACTCAAGGAAAACAATACGGCCGTAACTACTAACCGTAACGCCCTTAAAAAGACCAAAACCCAAACTCAAGACCGTACGGCCACCTCTGGTATTAAAAGACGAAAATTCAAAAACTTAGACGGGGTTGCCGAAGGTTATTATGTAGTGGCCAATGTGTACAAAGGCAAACAATACATGAATAAGTTCATGGATAAAATGCGTGCCCAAGGCTTTGAAGCCGACTATATTGACAATACCAACAACGGACTCAAATACGTATACCTAGATAAGTTCGATAATTACCAAGACGCACTATCGGCCGCCGAAAGCCAATTGAATGGTAACTATGGCGATAAACTTTGGATCATGGAAGTCGGTACCTCCAATACCCGCTACGCCGAGGAAGCTTATGCCGCCAATACCGATAAACTCAAAACTAAAGCCGCTTCGTACGATACCGACAATCTTCAAAAAAATGTGGTTAGCCGCGATAAGGTAGCCGTTCAAAAGCGACCTGTGGCCACCCCAATGGAACTCGATGGGGTAGCTTCCGGCTTCTATATTATTGCGAACGTTTTCGCCAATCCGCGTAATGCGAACCGCTTTGTTAAGGTATTGAACCAACAAGGATTAAGTGCTTCGTACTTTATCAATCCAAAGAACAACTACCGCTACGTTTACATTAAAAAACATGAAAGTTGGAATAACGCCTTAATGTCATACTACTCCAAACTGAACAATAGTTATGACCAAGATATGTGGATCATGCGCGTTACCTCCGATCATATAGTCTAAAACCAAACTAAACCCTACATAGCCCCAAACGCTAAGGTTCTAAATAACCTTGGCGTTTTTTTTGTGACGCCATTAATTAATATTCCAATTGGTATTTTAGTAAATACGAAGCACTGATATAACATACTTTTAAAAACCAGTACGATACACCTCAGCCATCAACTAAATGCCACCTAAACGTAAAATCGTTAACATGGCATAGAAACGAAATTGGCCAACGACTTCCTTGGGTATACCTTCCCAATATCAATTTAGTTACCGTTGAAAACAGATAACTCGTCTTTTTAATCATAGCTCCAGGCTATCACAATCCCCATTAAAACCTTTTTCATAGGTATCTAACCCACAAAATATCACCGACCAAATACATGGATAAATCGATTATAATATAAGTTATTTCCTACTAAACCACAAAGATCAGCAGCTTTACAACACTGAGGTTTTTTCCTACAACATAAGATTTTACGTACAAATTCTAAATACCATTTTTGCTTTACCCGAAACTTTGACCGGTACCAACAGGTTTAACACACCGGTCTTTTGACCGCATAACCAAGCATTAATGATGAATCCCATTTCTACAGTACTCCGACAAAAATGCCACATCATTCTTAAAAAGACCCATTATCATAGGGGTAAACCTATGCAATTGGGACTTTTCTTTTTTCTATGGATAAGTACTTTATTATTTACATCCCTTTGGGCACAACAAGTAAACGGTTATGCCAAAGTAGACGGCATATCGGCCCAAACCCTTTTTGTTTCTTCGGTCGATGAAACCTTTGACACCTTCGAAGACGGGGAAACCATTCTTATAATCCAAACCCAAGACGATGTTATAGGTACCAACACCAATAACGATGTCAATTTCGGGGATTTAGCTGATATACAATCCGCCGGATTATTTGAATTTGTGACCATTGCAACCCATACCGAAACCGGGGGATTACCACAAAGTATAACACTAAGTAGTCCGTTACTAAACAACTATAATACCGGGCCTAACAGTACATTACAGATAGTTACTTTCCCAAACCTAGGGAACAATTATACCACCACCGCCAATATTACAGCCCAAGCCTGGGATGGCGACAAAGGGGGTATTGTAGCCTTCGAGGTAGGAACCCTAAACCTGGCCCATAATATAGACGTAAGTGTTCAAGGCTTTCGGGGAGCCATGCCAAATTCTGGATCTAGCTCCTTTTGTCAACCATCAGTATATATTACCACCACAGGCGCCATTATTGCCGATAAAGGTGAAGGCATCTACAAAGATACCGACCCGAATTTCGCTGCCGGTAGGGCCAAAATTCTCACCGGTGGCGGTGGGGGTAGTAGCCATAATGGTGGTGGCGGTGGCGGTGGCAATTTTACCGCAGGAGGCCCTTCCGGCCCTGGGTGGAGTTGTGGAACACAACATGCCGGAGGACACGGTGGTATAGGTTTGACTAACCAATATACCAACACACCTACCAAATTATTCTTTGGCGGTGGCGCGGGCGCCGGGGAAGATAATAACCTGCAAAGTGGGACACCTGGTAATGGTGGGGGCATCATTTACGTGAAAGCAGAGTCCATTATAACCCCTAACGGATGCACCGGCGGACAAATATTAGCCGATGGCGGACATTCTACAAACCACGGGAATGATGGCCAAGCCGGGGGGGGTGCCGGGGGTACAATAGTTTTAGATGTAAGAAATTGGACAATTAATGCCGTTTGCCCCATGACCATTAGCGCGTCTGGGGGTAATGGTGGCCACGTTTTATCGGGTGCCAAACATGGTGGTGGTGGCGGTGGGGGCTTAGGAGCCCTATATTTTGCCTATGATCCACCCCCAACCAATACCATAATTCGAAATGAACCTGGCGCGGGAGGTCTTAATTGCGCCACTAGTAGTTGTGATAGTGCTGAGTCGGGTGTTGATGGTAACGGATTATTCACCAATTATAAACAAGGGCCAGCGGCTATACCTGGAGCGGCCTTATGGGTAAAAGCAAATCAAACCAATTCATTAACCTTAATCGGAAATGAAGTAAACTCATGGGCCGATGTTAGTGGCAATACCAGTATCACCACACAAGCTTCAACGGCTCCTTCTAACCTTATTACCTTACAGCAAAATGTGGTAAACTTTAACCCTTCGGTCCAATTTATGGAAGGCCACACCGGCTTGTTGGGCCATGCCCCGGCTAACAATTGGGATGGAGAATTAACCGCCTATATCATTGCGCTCAATACCTCACATAACAACCATGTTCATCCCTATTATACGGTGTTCTCGAGTGATCGTAAAGAATTCTACTCAAATTCAAACCTCGGATATCATTTAGATTCCAATGGGATGGTACCAGCTGTGACACCTGCAGCAGCTACTACCGAACCTTCTGTGGTTAGTTTAACTTATATCGGGGGAAATTCTACGGGTGCTGCCTTGAACGGATCCGGAGGTTTTACCAATAATGCCAATTTAATTACAACTACCCTTGGTAATAACATAATGGCCGCCAGTGGTGATTTTGGTATCGGTAAATACACGGCCGGTAATGTTTTTCAAGAAAGAAATTTTATTGGGGACATCCTCGAAATAATCGTTTACCCACAGAACCACCTCAACCAGAATGATTCCAGGTTATCCATTTCATCTTATTTAGCTCTTAAATATGGTATAACCTTAGACCAAACCAACGCTCAAAACTATGTAAGTAGTAATGAAAATGTCTTTATGTGGAATGCTACCCAGGCCGGGAATTATAACCATGATATTTTCGGTATAGGCCGCGATGATAATTCAGAATTACATCAAAAAATATCGAAATCGGTAAATAGTTGTACCATTTTAACGGCCTCGACTTCAACTGATTTTACAAATCCCAACCAAGAGGCTTCCCGTACAAATGTAGGTACACCAGGAACCGATGATCTTGTCTTCGCTACTTTTGCAAATAATGGAGATGACATTTCATTCCAAACCAATGAATTGCCAGCAAGTAGACCCCCCCATTATAACGTACGTATTGGCAGGGAATGGCAGGTACAAAAAACAAATTTCTCACAAGAAATTCATTTACAATTTGATGGTTTTGATACGCAATGGAGTGTATTCGTATCTAACAACCCAAACTTTTCTACAACCCATTATACGGCACCTTTAGATGCCAACGGAAGGGTGAATATATCACATGCCAATCTACCCGACGGTGCTTATATCACCCTCGCCGGATTTAGTGCAAGCCTTGATGGTAGCGAAACCCACGATCTTCAAATTTGTGGATCCGACCTACTACTACAGGCCGAAACTGGGTACACCAATTATGAGTGGTTTCAAGATCAAAACGGAAACAATCAAATTGATGGCAGCGACAGCCCGCTAAACGACGGTGACCCAGACAACGATGCCAGTACCATGACCGTTACCAATGCCGGTACGTATATGGTTCGAAAATCGAATGGGGCCGGTTGTGCCACCTTCTTAGAAATATTCAATGTTACCCCTTTCGATAATACCACCGACCTCATCGTAGATTACCTTAGGGCACTCAATGCTGATAGCGACCCCAACAACGATTATTCAGGCGAAATCGTTCAATGTAGTGTAGACGGTTCGGAACTGGCCCGCATTTTTCTATGTGGTTCGGCCGATACCCAATTGTTAGATCTTACGGTAAGCGGTACCGCAACCGTGCATTGGGAAAAACTGGATGAAAGTAGTTGTGGAGCGGCTTCACTGAATTGTCCGAATACCAATTCGGCATGTACTTGGAACCAAGTCGCTGCAGGAAGTAGTTATACCGCAAACGACCCCGGAAAATTTCGTGTGGTAATCACCGATGCCAACGGCTGTAGTAGTCGTTCCTATTTCGACGTCTTTAGAAACGAACTCAATTTTGGCCATGATAGCCAAGACATGCTTTGTGGTAATGATGGTTATATTAACATCACCGGAATCGGTTCTGGTTATGGGTATCAATTGGTAAATGCCGTTTCACAGGCTATTTTAGTACCCTATTCAGCGCAAAACGGCCCTAACTTTACCATAGGAACAGCCGGTACGTATAAAGTCCAGATTACCCAGCTGAATCCACTGGATAATACACCGATAACCGACGCTTGTATTTTTGAAACCCCTAATATCCAAATCGAGGAAAGACCGATGGATATGCAGGTTCAGGGTAATATCGATACCTGTGATGGCAATTCTTCTATAGAAGTGACCATAAACAACCTTAACCCTAATTATACTTTTGAGCTATATACCGATAATGGTAGCGGCTCGGCGGGCACCTTAATCGATACCGAAACTGCCAGTGTTTCTAACAACTATACCTTTGACAATCTAAATTTTGGTAACTATGTAATCGTAGGTAAAACCGAAGATGGTTGCGAAGAAACACAAACCTACTCCTTGGTCTCTACAGTGGTTCCCATCAGTGTTTCTGCAGTAGTAAACAAAAATATAGATTGTTCAGACGCCCAAATAACCCTGACCGGTTTAGGTGGTGATTTAAGTACTTTTCCGCAAATTCGTTATGCCATTTGGAGTATAAACGGTACCGATGTTTACCCAGGTGGGGTAACCAACGTACCTAGTGCCGATTGGCAGACCAATCCTGTTTTTAACGTAGCCCGAGGCGATGAAGGTAACTATACCTTTGTAGCCGTAGATAGCAATCTGTGTTATGCCATATCCAACCCAGTGACCATAACCGATCTAGGCGATCTATCCCATGCCATAAGTTTAGATACCCCAGCAAGTTGTGGGGGTGGTTCAGGGGTTATCAGTCTAACCGCCAATGGGGGTACGGCACCCTATCAATACAGTATCGATGGTGGGACTACCTTTCAAAATTCACCGACTTTTACCAACCTTACCTCAGGTACTTACGACGTATTGGTAATCGATTCCGGAACCTGTGCCAGTGGCGAAAGTTTCGAAATACCAGGCGGTAAAAACTTTACGGCCAATGCTACTGTCATTCAGGATGCTACCTGTAGGGCCGATGGCCAATCGATAGTACGTTTCACCAATGTAAACGGGGGTACGGCACCCTATAGTTTTAGTTATGACGGCGGACTTAATTTTACCACAGATACGGAAAGATTAATGCCCCCAGGTAACTATGTTATGGTCGCGCAAGACGCAGCTGGCTGTGAATTGCAAATCAACGTTACCACACCGGTTTTACCCACCGTACCTAACATAACACCTACAATAACCTACAATTGCGATGGAACAGGTAATGTTAGTTTTAGCAACGACCAACCTACTTATGAATATAGGTATGCCAGAAATGGTATGGAGAATAGCCCTGATCCGGCCGACCCCAACTTTAGCAATGTACCCGTAGGTAATCATACGTTTACAGCTTCTTACCGTTTAAACGATTTAGATTATAGTGTATTGCTATTGGATACCTTTGGTACCGGACCCAACATTGAAAGTCCGGAAACCCTAGGCTATACTTTTGAAGATCAAGTGGGTCCAGGCGCACATATCAATGATTATGAATATTCGGTTACTTCATACATAGAATATCCTTTTGGCCAATGGTTACGTCCTACAGACCATACCGCAAACGACCCCAACGGCCGTTATTTGGTAATCAATATTGGTTCGCCTCAACCCGGACAAGTTATTTACAAAAAATCCATCAGTGATATATTACCCAATCAACCTTTAGAAATATCCTTGGCCGCCATAAATCTTTTACAAAGTGGTTCTACAGGCCTTAGACCAGACTTGGTAGTCCAAGCCCGTATACCAAATACCACAACAGTAGTGGGTGAGGTACGTACCAATAATATACCCAAAGATGATGTTTGGCATACCTATTCCTTTACTTTGGACCCAGGAGTTAATACCTCATTAGATTTTGTCATTATTTCTGAAAAAATCGGGAACTTCGGTAACGACGTGGCCATAGACGATATAATGGTACGTCAACTACCCCAAAGCTGCTGGCAAGACATCGATTTTCCTATTACAATTGAAGCGGGTAGGGGCTTTGACGCCCAACTCGTAAGCGTTACCGATGCCGGATGCGATAATGGGGGAGGTTCGGTAACATTTACCGTAGCTAACTTCGATTCCGTTAATGGCTTTGAATACTCCTTCGATAATGGTACCACTTGGAACGGGCCACATACTACCTCTCCCTTTACTACTCCGGCAACCCTTAGTGCGGGCGCTTATAATTTGATTATTCGTAATATGGGTAGTGCAGACTGCGACGTATTACTAAACCCAACCGTAAACCAAACCCCATCTTTACAAGTAGCTGCACAGATCAATAGGGAGGTAAGTTGTACGGATAAAGGTATATTGGAAGCCATCCCGCTGGCACCCGCTACCGATTTTGGCGGTACACCACCCTATGAATATAGTTTACAAGACGATTTAGGAACTACCTTGGTAGCCTTCCCTAACCCTACTGGACCAATATTCAATAACCTAGACCCCGGAACTTATCGCATTTTAATACGAGATGCCCGCTACGTTCCAGGTAATTCTTGTGAAGCCCAATCGGCTTTGATTACATTAAACCCAACCGATCCAGTTACCTTTGATGCCGTGCCCTCGGCTTGCTATTCGGGTGCTAACGATGGTAGTATTACTATAACGGTTAACAGTGGTAACGGTGGCTATCAATACAGACTGAACACTGGGCCATGGATTACCCCAAGCCCGGCAGCGGCAAGCTATACCTTTACCAATTTGGCCAATGATACTTATGTGGTTAGTGTACGAGACGCTTCAGGTTGTGAAGATTCAGATACCAATGTTGTGGTACCCACCCAATTGGTGGTAGATACACAGCTAACGCATCCTACATATTGTGATGGGGTACAAACCGATGGTAACATCACCATTAATGCCTCTGGCGGAAAAGGTGCGTATACCTATGCGGTGGTAAATGATGGAATAAGCCCATCACCAACAGATTTTAGCCCAACGAATAATGTGGTAAGTATTACCAACGCCCTTGCAGGTACCTATGACGTATACGTACGGGACGATAATGGCAATACCAACCATTGCGAGGTTATAGTTCAAGATTTGGTTATTTCAGCTGCCGTGGAATGGGAAATGGCCTATACCGTGAATGCCCCGAATTGTAATGGGGAAACCGGAAGCATTGAAATACAACTTCAAAATACCAGTGCCATAACCCTTAGCCCGGCCGAAATAGCCCAAATAGGACCCTTTGAATATGAGGTTTCCTTTGCTGGGGGTGCCGTAATCGAAACCGTATCCAATATCAGTGCACTAACCCAATTGTTCGCCAATTTAAACGGCGGGACCAACTACGATATACGGGTAAGCAATAGCATAGGCTGTACCCTGACCGAGACAAATATTAACATGCCCGACCCGGTAGCATTATCGGCAAATCTGCATACCATACTTCCTTCAAGTTGTGGTATGGCCACAGGATTTGAGTTCCAAGCCGTTACTGCCCCAGCGGGTAGTACCCTAGAATACAGTATAGATGCAGGAACCACCTGGCAAACGGATGAGGAATTCTTTACCGTAACCTCGGGTAATGCCATATTCCCTTCTATTAGAACCGTAGATGGTAGTAGCAATACGCTTTGTAGATTGGATTTTCCAAGATATACGCTCGAATTTCCTTTAGATGATTTAGATATCAGTATCTCTACCTTGGTAGTAAACTGTAACGACTTACAAGTAACCGTTCTAGGAACAGCCGGAAACCCGAACTATACCTATACCTATAGCGAAGATCCAACCAATTTTGATCCCAATACAGCGACTTGGACACCCGCCCAAGCCGCAGGTGTACCCTATACCTTTACCAACCTAATTCCGGGTAAGACGTATGTGTTTTATGTACGAGATGGTCAAGATTTAACAGCAGGCGTAGACCCCGGATGTACACGCCAAAGTAATGTGAATGTTAGTCAATTGATTATTGACAACAACCAAATGCCTATTTTGATTACACCTACCATTACCGATAGTTGCGACGGATTGGCGAATGGTGAAATAAGTTACTCCATTGCCCCCGATGTGGCAGAACCCCAAATGCGTTGGGAGTTTTATCAAGTTGGGGTAGCTACACCACTACAAGTAAGTACAGGCCCGGGTCAAACGGCAACCACTGGTGGTAGAACCGCTTTTGTAAATACCTTAAACTTTACCGGTCTTGCCACAGAAGACTACTTTTTACAAGTAACCATGATAGATGGTAGCGATACGGAAACCTGTATTAGTGCCAGTGAAAACAATTTTGTTAACGAATTACCCGAAATGACGGCTAATGCCTCGGTACTAAGAAACATTAGTTGTAACCAACCCGGACTCATTCAAATGTCCAATCTTAATGGAGGTAATGGTAGTTATACTTTTACCATAACCGGGCCACCAACATTTACGACCATTAGCAATATTGTTCAAAACCCCATTGCCATTCCTGCCGGTTCACCAGCGGGTACCTATACGATTCAGGTTAATGATACCAGTGGTAATAATTGTAGTGTGGTAACCGCTCCAACGGTATCCATGACCTTAACACCAAGTCCGACGATTACCAGCGTAACGGCAGCAAATTGTAGCGGAACCATTGAAATTACAGCTGTGGGTAACTCGGCAACCGGACCGCTTCGCTATGCCCTAGTGCCCGATGCCGCACCCATACCGACTTCTTTTGAAGCTAATGGGGGTATATTTAGCAATGTAAGCCCTGGCGATTGGGATGTTTATGTAATAGACGGTAACGGTTGTATATCGCCTGCGGCAAGTATTCTGGCCTATCCGGTACTTTCTGCCCAAACTACCTTAACCCAACAGTTGTCTTGTGGTGTTGGGCCAACCTATACTTCACAACCAGCAACTATTCATATAGAAGCTTTGGCTGGTTCTGGCGATTATGAATACGAGATAAGTGGTGCTTCTACCGTTGCCCGCGCCGATTTCCCAACCAGTCCGGCTTTTGATTACCAAACCTTGGCTAGCGGGAATCATGTTATCAGCGTTTACGATAAAAACCTTCCGGCTTGTCCGCCAAGGGTATTTACCGTAAACCTACCCGTACCCGAAGTTCCTAACTTTAGCCTTAGCAAGACCGATGAGACTTGTTTCAATGCCGAAGATGGTACCATTTCATGGACCGAAACCAGTAATTCGGTAAGTCCGCTCACTTATGAACTACGCTATAACGATGTGGGCAACACCTTGGTGCCACCGGCTAATTTTACTGAAAATCTGGCCATACAAACCTTTAGCGATTTGGCACCGGGCGACTATATCGTTAGGGCCATAGGCACCAACGGTTGTCCGCAAGATTCACCGGTTATCACCATAAACGATGTTCCAGAGATCCAAATAACCGGGGTCGGACTCATTCCGTTTACCTGTAGTTCGGGCAATACGCCAGGTTTGGCACAAATACAAGTAAATACCGTAACTGGCGGTAGCGGTAACTACCTACGCTACGAATTTTTGGATGCCAGTAACACCAGCCTTCAAAATGGGTCTAATTCGGTATTCAATGTTTTGGATACCGCCGGTGGTACTTTTACCATCAATGTATATGACGATAAAGGTTGTATGGGCACCACCACGGCCAGCATTCCGGCCATGGATCTGCTCTTGACACCGACCATAAACCTAGATCCGGCCGACCGTATCTCCTGTATCCAAAGTACAGAACGTATTACTATTACCGCCCATGGATCTATAACAGACTCTTCGGTAGGGCCACACGATTATAGTTTTACTTGGATCGGTTCCAGTCCATTGGAAACCAATACCAATGGTATATTCGCCAACCTGCCCGAAGGTAACCATGCATTTAGCGTAACCAATGTACTAACTGGTTGTTCTACTACGGTGTACCATACCGTAAACGCACCAGATACCTTCGATATTGAAATAGACAAAATATCGGATGTGGTTTGTCATGGTACCCAAAGTGGTGAGATTAGTTTCGAAATGTTCAACACGGCCTATACAGGCAATGTAGACTGGACCGTTTACGATGCTTTGGGTGCAGTGGTTTATTCCGGAACCGATTTGGCCAGTACCCAAATTACCGGAATTATGCTCGAAGTGGGTACCTATAGGGTAGAAATGGTTCAACAAAACTATCCCAGCTGTACCGAATCGCGTAATATTACCATTACCGGACCCGATGCACCGCTTACGGTAACCGGACAACAAATGGCCAATGTGCAATGTTCGAACGACCAAGGTGTACTGTTCATAGAACCGCAAGGAGGTATAGCCCCTTATACCATAACCCTCTCTTCTGGAAGTTTTACCACAACACAAACCGATGTATATGCCTCAAATTTTAATGGCTTAAGTGCAGGTACTTATGATGTTGAGGTAGTAGATAATGCTGGTTGTAGTATTACACAGAACGCTATAGAAACCTTAGCATTACCGGAAGCCATAGTGGCCAGTCTGAATATTGATACCCCCTTGATTTGTTTTGGAGGAACCAATGCCATTTTAAGTGCCAATATCAGTTCTACACCCACAGGTACCGTACGCTATTATCTTAATCGATGGAATACCGCCGGTACTCAAATAGATCAAACTTCGGTAAGTCAATTGTCAAATACCTTTTATAATCTTACCGCTGGTTATTACAGTATTACCATGATAGACGATGCCCTATGTGAAACCGAAGTAGGGCCCATTGAAATCGTTAATCCGAACGAGGTGGTGGCAAGCTTGGTGCGTACCAGTCCATTGAGTTGCCATACAGATGCCGAATTAACATTAACGGCAAACGGTGGTGCCAACCCAGGCGGGGGTTACGAGTACAGTGAAGATGGTATTAACTTTACCCCAATGAATGGGGGTAATACCCATACGTTTACAGTACGCGATGGCGACTTTAGATATTATGTACGCGATGTTAATGGTTGCGAACCCATATTATCTAACCAAATTTCTGAAACCGAATTACGACCCCTTACTATAAGTATCGATGATTCGGCAGCTGTTTTGGGCTGTGCCGGAGATGCCACCGCAACGCTACACGCTACCGCAGATGGTGGTATGGGAGACTATAGTTACGAACTCTATACCGATGCTTCCCTTAGTGGATCGGTCCTACAAAGCAATACCACAGGAATATTCCAAGGCTTGGCCGCCTATACCTACTACGTAAAAGTATTGAGTGGTGACTGTGTTGCCGATTCTGGTCCCACGGTAATAGAAGATCCACTGCCCTTGGAATTAACCGAAAACACCACGCAAATTAGCTGTTTCGATGCCGCTGATGGCCGTATTGAACTAAACCTAAGCGGTGGATCAGGAAACTATCAATACGCCATCTCACCAAATCTAGATCAATTCGATGATGAATCGGTCTTTGAAAACCTTGATGTGGGTACTTATACCGTAATCGCACAAGACAGTAATGGTTGTTTTGCAAGCCTCGAAATAGAGATTACCCAACCCGAAGAATTGGTTATTACAGGAGACGCACAAGCCGAAATCTGCGCAGGCGACGCCAATGGTCTAATCCAAGTACAGATCAATGGGGGTACCGCACCCTATCGTACCGCTATAAACAGTAATAATGAAGCCGATTTTGTAGACGACCGTCTCCAATTCAACGATCTGGCCGGCGGCACCTACGTCATTTTCGTGCGCGATGCCAATAATTGTGAAGCCAATATAGCACTAACCGTAAACCCCGGTGTTAACTTAGATGCCGAAGTAGTGCCTGTATATAGCTGTACTGGCGTGCTACCTACAAACCGTATGAGTGTTCGTCTTTTGGATGTGTCGGTAGCTACCGAAGTAATGTACGGCCTAGATACCACAGACCCATCGGAAATGGTGTTGGTACCTGATTTTGAAAACTTGACAGCAGGAACACATTTCCTGACTATTGCCCATAGCAATGGTTGTGTTCAAAGTGTCGATTTTGAGGTCGATTCTTTTGAAGCCCTAGGTTTAAGTGCAGAAAACACCAATATCAATGAAATAACCCTAACGGCCACAGGCGGAAGTCCAGATTACAGTTACGCACTGAACGATGGACCTTTCCAGGCCGAGCCCGTATTTCTTATCAAAGAAACCGCTACCCATGTACTTACCGTTCGCGATGCCTTGGGTTGTGAGACCCAGGTCAGTATTTTCGTAGAGTTCTTCGATATTGAATTTCCAAATTTCTTTACCCCGAACCACGATGGTGAAAATGATGTTTGGAAACCCTTACACATGGAACCCCATGCTAATATTATCGTAAAGGTTTACGATCGTTTCGGACGCTGTGTACATACCATGGGTCGCGACGATTCGGGCTGGGAAGGTCTTTATCAAGATACTAAAATGCCAACTGGCGATTATTGGTATGTGGTTAAACTTAATGGCGAAGAAGACGACCGAGAATTTGTAGGTCACTTTACCCTATACCGATAATAGTAATAACAAATACGTTGAAATCTTACCATTTACTTAAATACAGTTAGCAGTAAAAAGGCCCTATTTTCATGGGCCTTTTTCATTTCTAAAGACGAACTCTTATTATTTTTGCCAAAAAATCTCTTATGGGTAAGGTTGTTTTAAATAATATCAGGGTATATGCATATCATGGTTGTTTACAGGAAGAAGGCGCAATCGGTAGCGATTATAGGGTAGATCTGACCATTTACGCCAACCTTAGAAAACCAAGCCAGACCGATCAATTGTCCGATACGGTAGATTATGTGCACCTGAATAAAATCGTAAAGCAAGAAATGGCCATACGATCTAAACTTTTGGAACATGTAGCCCAACGAATCAGCGATCGTATTTTTGCCGAAATTGGTAAGGTAAATGCCATAGAAGTCTCGGTATCAAAGGTAAATCCGCCCATTGGTGGCGATGTTGAACTGGTAACCGTAACCCTTAGCCGAGAAAGAAGTTGATTTTTCTATTAAAAAAGTAGATAAATACTATATTTGCAGCCCTAAGGCATCGTGGCCGAGTGGCTAGGCAGAGGTCTGCAAAACCTCGTACAGCGGTTCGAGTCCGCTCGATGCCTCAAATTAGAAACCTGACAGAATCCTATTCTCGTCAGGTTTTTTTATTGGCACCGCCAATTAGGGTTTAATACTTCAAGGTTAGCATCGAAATATAAATCTTGTTTTCTTCGGTTGCCTCGTGTCCCAATGGCTATCGAGATTGCACCGGGATAGTTTATTCGTGTTCTTGGATCATTTCCAACCCATCTTGAATATTGAGTTTATCCTTGGGTAAAAATCCTTTGGTTATCAATACTACCCCACAAATGATAAGTATAACGGCCAAACCACGTTTTACCCAAAAAATACGGGCCGGGGTCAGGTACCGTTTTAATTGTTTAGCCAATACGATCTTAATGAGGTCGGTAATAAAATAGGCACCCAACATACTACCGAAAAATACCAACATACGATTCGGTTGGTTATCGAGACTGGGTCCCACGACAATGATAACCCCTAGCCAAAACACCAAAACACCAATATTGATAAAGTTTAGCAGAAAACCTTTTACGAACAGACCCAAATAATCGTTTCGGGTTACCTTAAAACTGGTATTGGCTTCTTTGGCCGCCCTTTTTTTAAAGGTTACGATACCATACAATAGTAAGATCATACCCCCAAAAACATAAAGACCGGGTTGGTTACTCAGGTTCTCCAACAATTGGAAGGAGCTGAAATATGCTATCAATAAAAAAATGATATCCGCTATAATAACCCCAAAATCCAACGCTATGGCCGCCCTTGCCCCTTTGATGGCACTGGTTTCCAACAACACAAAAAATACGGGTCCAATCATAAAGGCCAATAATACCCCTAAAGGAATCGCGGCCTGGATATCATCTATCATACTACATTCGGGTAATCTTACCGCCAAATAGGGTTTTTTCGTCCATTTTATCGGGGTTGCCGTATACTTTTACATTACCCCCGGCCTTAACGGTGACCTTTACATAATCGGTGCTGTTAATCTCGGCCAAACCTCCGGCATTTACCACCACGGTAGTAATCTGGGTGGCCAGTTCCTTACCTAAAAAACGACCTCCGGTATTAATGTTAATATCTTGGTTGGTAGCGGTACCACTAACGGTTACCTCGCCTCCGGTTACAGCTTTAATAATCAATTGTTCCAAATCGGCCCCTATCTCACATTCGCCCCCTTCTTGGGCCTTTATCTCCAATACTTTTTGCACAATTGGTGCTTTTGTAGCGATGCGGGCATCTTCATTTACGTCTAAAACGTTGATCTCTTGTTTGTAATATAGATCTACGAAAGTGCGATGGCCACTAAAAATCTTGTCTATATCCATTCGGATCTTTAGGTTACCGTCTTTGTTTATGACCGACACCTTTTTGGCATCGTCGCCTGTGATCACCACTTTATTCACATCCGAAGGTATCAAGGTTATAGAGAGTCCGTCGAAAACCTTCAGTTCGGCAAAGGCCCCTATTTCTTGGGTAATTTTATCGCTTTGGGCCACAAGTTGGGTACTTAGTACCAAAGCGAAAACAAGTAGAATATGTTTCATAATATGTTGGTTTTATAGGGTTTAAACCAATTCGGTAAACGAACCAAATCTTTAAGGTCTACCCAAACTATTCGTAGCTGTATAAGCAGAAATGGTGCCAAATATGATCATTGCGAATTAGCACAATTAATACGGACAGCACATTATAAAGTAAAAGTACGGATTGTTTGCCAAATAGGGTGCTACGGTAGGCCTTCAGAAAACGAAAAGAGGGATAACTTAACCTTTTGGAAAAGTGATTCTTTCTAATATGGAAATTTGAAATTTTACTGACTGCTCATATTGGCAGGAAAAACCTTTTAAAACAAAAAGCCCCGCTAAAAAACGGGGCAGATAGAATTATATTTTGAAAATTATCATTCCTCAACCGGTCGGCCTATCAAAGAAAAGTCGAGGTGGCGTTTGATCAAATCGGTGTTTTTTACCATAACCAGAACTTCGTCGCCCAATTGATATACCCGGTTCGAATGTTGACCCACGATGGCGTATTCGGACTCGTCGAAAACATAGTAATCATCTTTGATATCGCGGATTCGGATCATGCCCTCACATTTGTTTTCAATGATTTCTACATAAATACCCCATTCGGTAACGCCCGAAATTACCCCTTTGAACTCTTGATCTTTATGGTCTTCCATAAATTTGATCTGCATGTATTTGATAGAGTCCCTTTCGGCATTGGCGGCCAAATTTTCCATGGATGAGGAATGTTGGCATTTTTCCTCATATTGCTCCGCATTAGCGGGTTTACCACCATCGAGATAATGCTGTAACAAACGATGTACCATCACATCCGGATAACGACGTATAGGGGAGGTAAAATGGGAGTAATAATCAAAAGCCAAACCGTAATGCCCAATGTTTTGGGTAGTATATTCGGCCTTGCTCATGGTTCGTATGGCCAGGGTATCGACCATATTCTGTTCTTTTTTACCTTTTACATCGTGTAATAATTTGTTCAAAGAACTACTTATACTCGATTTGTCGCGCAGGTTTAAACTATGTCCGAATCGGTGTACCAATCCGTTTAGCGCGGTCAATTTATCGATATCGGGTTCGTCGTGTACCCGGTATACAAAGGTATGTGGGGGTTTGCGTTTACCAATATATTCGGCCACTTTACGATTGGCCAGTAGCATAAACTCCTCAATCAATTTATTCGCATCCTTCGATTCCTTAAAATAAACCCCGGTAGGGTTGTTGGCATCGTCCAATTGAAAACGTACCTCTACCTTATCAAAGGAGATAGCTCCTTCGCCCATACGTTTTTTACGCATGATCTTGGCCAATTTATCCAAGGTCAAGGTCGCTTCTACGATAGTTTCATCTACGGTATAGGCACCTTCATCACGTATGGAAATATCGAAAGGGATCAAACCTTTGCCACTTTCAATGATCTGTTGTGCCTCTTCGTAGGCAAAACGTTCGTTGGAATTAATAACCGTACGTCCGAACCATTGATTCACTACCTGTGCGGCCTCATTCATTTCAAAAATGGCCGAAAAGGTATACTTCTCTTCCCGCGGACGTAAGGAACAGGCGTTGTTCGATAGTATTTCGGGCAACATGGGTACCACACGATCTACCAAATAGACCGAAGTAGCCCGTTCATAGGCTTCATCGTCTAAAATAGTACCGGGTTTTACGTAATGCGAAACATCGGCAATATGGATTCCAATTTCGTAATTTCCATTCTCCAGTTTTTGAAAAGAAAGGGCATCGTCAAAATCCTTGGCATCCTTTGGGTCAATGGTAAAAGTAAGTACCTCGCGCATATCGCGGCGTTTGGCAATTTCTTCTTCCTTTATACTGGTATCGAGTTTATTGGCAAAGTCTTCTACCTCGTAAGGGAACTCATAGGGTAGACCATATTCGGCCAAAATGGAATGGATCTCGGTATTATGTTCACCGGGTTTACCGAGTACCGAAAGTATTTTTCCGTAGGGCGAATCGGTATCTTCTGGCCAACTGTATACGTCTACCAATACCTTATCGCCATCTTCGGCATCGCCCAAATTGTCCTTGGAAACGAATATATCGGTATACATACGGTTATCCATCGGACGTACGAATCCGTAATTACCGTTAAGTTCCAATATACCAACAAATTTGGTCTTCTTACGTTCTACCACCTTGGTAATCTCACCTTCGGGCCGTTTGCCTTTGGTCTTCGGATATACATAGACCTCAACGGTATCGCCATGAAAGGCACGGTGGAATTTGTTGGCAGGTATAAATACATCTTTTTCCAACTCTTCTACGATAACAAAGGCATTGTTACCCCGAGTGGTAATATCTATTTTACCCGTATAATGGGTTATCTTTTCGGCAATGGCCTGGTACTTACCGCGCTCTACTTCCTTTATGCGGTCTTTGGCCACCAATTGGCCCAATCGCTTAATCAATAGGTTTCTACCGGCGGTATCTATAATACCGAGTTTTCCGGATATCTGTTTATAATTAAAGGTTTTTGAAGGCTGTTTTTCGAGAACCGTGAAAATTCCTTTCGTAATCTGGTTCTTCAAATGGTTATTGGCCCGTTTCTTTTTTTTGGACATCTACTGTATTTCTTAGTTCGAAAATAACTGATTTTACGATCAACTAAGACCTAACCCATTTTATCAAATCGAAAAGAAAAGTGAATTCATATATATAATAACTTTCTTTTCTTCTTTTTTAAAAAAATTAAAAATGATGGGTATTATAGGGTGTTGATAGTGGATATAAAATATGGATTAAAAGCTTGCTTTTTTGATGCGTGTCGCTTTATGAACGATCTATTTACGTAAGTTAAGCGAATTGGGATGTCAGCATCAGGCTTTTATAAAGTTTATCCACAGTTGTTGATAACGAAAACCGTTGTTTATTTTTTGAAAATTTAATGTAAATCTACTGTTAATTATTGGATCTTGCCTTTTGATATCTTTCGAAAACTGGGAATAAAAACCGTTGTGATACCACGGATTTATTTCGTAAGGCGGAATTTTTGGTAAAAAACAAAATATTTTGATCGGGTTTTTATCAACAATCCCTTAACATTAGGTTCATATCAAAGGGCCTTTAAAACCAAGGCTTTGTAATCTTATCAAAAATTGTTCTTTTGGGTCAAGATAAGGGCTTCTTCAGGTGAATTCGTATTTTTGTTGTCAATCCCTAAATATTGTTTGTAAACCCCAAGGAAGTTGTATCCTTGTCCCCAAAACCTAACATTATGAAGATAGCCATTGGCAACGACCATGCCGGAACCGATTATAAACTAGCCATTATAGGTTGGCTTAAATCCATGGGAATGGAGGTAACCAATTATGGTACCGATTCCGTTGATAGCGTTGATTATCCCGATTTTGTACATCCGGTGGCCGAAGATGTGGAAAATGAAGTAGTAGATTATGGTATAATCATCTGCGGAAGTGGCAATGGTGCCAGTATGACGGCCAATAAACACCAAAAAGTACGTTCGGCCCTATGTTGGAACAAAGAGATCGTGGCCTTGGCCCGTTCGCATAATAATGCCAATATTTTAAGCTTGCCCGCACGTTATATTTCATTGCCCCAGGCCTTGGATATGGTAAAGACCTTTTTTGATACCGAATACGAAGGTGGCCGACATGATAGGCGACTGGCAAAAATGCCTTGTAAATAAAAAACTTGTAAAGGAGCCTTCGGGTTCCTTTTTTGTTATTTGGAATTCGATTACATTTAGTCGGATATACAGCTTTAATTAATCCCTACCCTAATAGATCGGCATGTCCCATACGGATCACCATCACCATCATTCGCATAGCAAGTATTTACTGTTCACCATTCTGTTGAATATGGTTATTACGGTGGCCCAAGTATCCGGGGGCTTGTGGTCGGGTAGCTTGGCCTTATTGTCAGATGCCCTGCATAACTTTTCAGATGTACTTTCGTTGGTTATCAGTTATGTGGCCGAAAAATTGGCGAAACGCAAATCGACCCGAACCAAAACTTTTGGGTATAAACGGGCCGGAATATTGGCGGCCTTCATCAATGCGGCAACTTTACTGATTGTAGCCCTGATCTTGATCAAGGAGGCCATAGAACGTTTTCTGGAACCTCAATTTATAGATAGTACATGGGTCATTTGGTTATCGGTGGTGGCCATTGTCGGAAACGGACTCAGTGTTTTCCTATTGCACGATGGGGCCGATAAAAACCTGAACATGAAATCGGCCTACCTACATTTACTGACCGATATGTTGGCCTCGGTAGCGGTATTGGTTGGTGGCTTGTTAATGAAGTATTTAGGTTGGTTTTGGGTAGATCCGGTACTGACTTTGGCCATAGCGCTTTATCTTATCTATGTAGGATATCAATTATTGGTTTCGGCAACCAAAATCTTAATGTTGTTTAGCCCAGAGCATATCGATATTAACCAATTGGTAAAAAAAATTACCGCTTTGGATGGGGTGGCCAATATACATCATATCCATCTTTGGCCCTTGAATGAAGACGAGTTGCATTTAGAAGCCCATATAGAAATGGATATCGATTGCCCTATTTCGCAACTCAATGCCCTTCACGCAAAAATCAGTAACCTACTATTGGTTGACTATGGTATTAACCATGTGACATTACAACCTGAGTATGGCCGAGAAGGAGATAAAAATATAATCGTACAAGATTAAAAGCTTAAGCGTAATGACAGTAAATAAATCGGAAATTCTGGATTTGGAAAATCGTTTGCTTCAGGCGATGAAAACACAAAACCTAGCCGAAATGAATGCCTTGTTACATGAAGATCTTTTGTTCGTAATCCCGACCGGGCAAATCATGTCCAAGGCTATGGAGTTGGAAAATATAACATCTGGGAGGGTACAATTACAATCGGTAAGCGTATCCGATCATAAAATCGTTTGTTTGGGCGATACGGCTTTGGTCTCCGTTAAAATGCTACTCAAAGGTACCTTTGCCGACCACCCCATCGATGGGGAATACCGCTATTTTCGAACTTGGAAATTGTTTGGTACCGATTGGAAGCTTATTGGCGGAAGCGGCATGGCCCTCTAAAAAAATCGGCCCTACGGGCCATTTAACAATATTATAAATGCGTTTTGAAACTAAAACCTTTGAAAATCTAACTAAAACCGAATTGTATACCATACTGCAGTTGCGCTCAGCCGTTTTTGTAGTGGAACAAAACTGTGTGTACCAAGATATAGATGGCAAGGACCAAAAAGCCCTGCATGTATTAGGTTATCACGAGGATACTTTGGCAGCCTACACCCGTATTTTTGCCCCGGGGAAATATTTTGACGAGGTAAGTATCGGTAGGGTAGTGGTACACCCAGAACATAGGGCCTTTGGCTATGGTAAAGATCTGATGCTGGCCTCTATCGAAGCTTGTAAAGCTGCCTTTGGAGGGCAGCCCATAAGAATATCGGCCCAACAATATCTACTCAAATTCTATAACGAACTCGGTTTTACCGAAACTGGGGAAGGCTATTTGGAAGATGGTATCCCGCATGTGAATATGGTGTTTTCATTTAAATAAGAGATAATAATGAACAAAGCCCTGCTGATTATAGATATGCAAAAAGGGTCTTTCACCCCTAAAACCCCTAGATTTAGGACTAATGAGGTAGTTGATAACATTAATATTTTGGCCATGGAATTCCGAAGTTTACATTGGCCTGTGGTAGTTATACAACATGATGGAACAGGTAGTGGGGAGTTCGAAAAAAATGCATCCGATTGGCAGAATTTGGATACTCTAAACCTAAAACCAGACGATGTTTATATTGATAAATATGCCAATGATGTATTTTACCGATCTAGACTTCAAGAAGTTTTGCAAAAATCTGGGATTTCCCATTTGTTCATAACCGGTTGTGCCACGGATTTTTGTGTTGAGTCCAGTATTCAGTCTGCTTTGACCAAGGATTTTCATGTAACCGTGGTCGAAGATGGGCATACCACCGGCGATAGGCCACATCTTTCCGCTAAACAAGTGATAGACCATTACAATTGGGTATGGCAACATATGCTTCCCACGGCCGGGGGAATTGAGGTGTTATCGACTAAAAATATCTTAAGGACCCTATAATTGACGACCTGTACTTAACTGATTTATGTATTGAAAATTTACCACAAGGATATGAAATCGAAATTGTTGTTATCTGTTTTAATGCTATTGGCCATAACGTTAAGATCTCAAGAAATTGAGCCATCAAAAACCACTATTAAAGTACTAAGCCTAAATATTTTGCATGGGGCCACTACCCAGGGCAATTTTGATCTGGATGTTATCGCACAGCTGATTTTGGATGCCGATCCCGATTTTGTGGCCATGCAAGAGGTCGATTTTAAGACCCGTAGGGCGAAGGGTTATGATCTTATGACCGAATTGGGTTGGCGCACTAAAATGGCCCCGATTTTTGGCAAGGCCATGGCCTTTGATGGGGGCGAATACGGCGAAGGGATCTTATCTAAACATTCTTTTCTAAGTAGTCGTAACTTACCCTTACCCCATAGCCCCAATGCCGAACCAAGAACTGCCCTGGAAACCCGGGTTCGGTTAAATGCTACCGATACGATCGCCTTAGTGGGTACCCATTTCGACCATTTACCCGATGGTGGCGATCGAAGGGCCCAGGCCGCCCAGGTAAATGCCTATTATAAAGACACCAAGCTACCCACCATCTTGGCCGGTGATCTTAATGCCCTGCCCCATAGCGAGACCTTGGCCCTATTGGAACAGTTTTGGACGCCAGCTTATAAGCCCAAAAAAGCCGAACCTACTTATCCATCGGACAATCCTTCCAAAAAAATCGATTATGTCTTGTTTTACCCTAAAAACCGATGGCGGGTCGTAGCCACAGAAGTAATTCAGAATAGTATCGTTTCTGACCATTGTGGGTATTTGGTTACTTTGGAGTTGCTTCCTGAGTAAATGTGAATAAGTAGTAGGTTTTTAGCAGTATACAGGGAAGTTTGTTCATTCGAAAATGTTATCTTGATTCCAAGAATGGGATCCCATTATGAACCAACCGCCAACCCGAAATTTATGGATTGAAAAAGGCTACGAACAGTTTGCCCTTTTTGGTCCGGAATATCTCAGTATAAACCGACTAAGTAAAGAATTGGTTCTCTCCAGAGCCACCTTTTATCATCATTTCGGGGATATAGAGGGGTATATTGAAGCCATTTTACAGACCCATAAGGCAGCGGCCAAACAGTTCGATTCTTGGTGCAAAAAAGAATGTAACCAGTTTTTCCCGGACATCTATGTGCATTTAAGTCAGGCCAAAATCCCTTTTCTGTTTACACGACAAATGTTCCTACATCGTCATATACCCTTGTATGAGGCTACCTTTTTAGAGGTATTCAAAGCTTCTTCCGACACCTTTGCCCTTGATCTTTTTGCCCAACAATTCGATTTACCCCGTAATGCCGAAAATACCTTTAAACTATGGATAACGGTTTGTGAGGCCTGGTATTCGCGCATAGATCCCGAAGACCTATCTACTGAGAGTATGATGGCCCTTGGTAAAGAGGTGTTGGCCTCGGTTTTAAGTTTGAGCCCCGAGAAATTGCATTATTTGAATTAGCGGAACCCCGATTCTCCCAGTCACTATATGCTCTGGTTAGACAGGGCTGTCTAGAGCCGCTCAAGCGTTTGGGATAAATTTGTTAATACCTCCAATATTCCTTGCTATGAGACACTTAATTTTCTGTTTTACCATTGGCTTATTTTCCTTGTCGTGCCTGGCCCAATCCGCACCTAAATATGCGGCTGAGGTACCCCAGAACATTCTTACTCCAGATCAGGTAAACACCAAATTGTTGGGTGAATTGGAGTTTTTTGATGGTATGCCAACTGAAGAAACAGTAAACAAAGCTTACGACTTTATGACCGTTTCCCGTGCGGCCAATCTTTTTTTAGATGGGATGCCTGCTGCTTCTCTTTATGCTATGTTGGAAGGCTTGAAACAAGCCGGCCTGGAAGCTGGTGATATAGGAACTTTCGAAAAATTGATGGATGCCCGAACCCTGTTTTTAACGGCCAATTCAAGTACGCCCTATATTGTAGGTGAAATCGATTTGAAAAATGGTCCGGTGGTGCTCGAAATAGCCCAACCGGCCCTCGGTTTTGTAAACGATGCCTATTTTTTACATGTGGCAGACATCGGTCTTACCGGAGAAGATCAAGGAAAAGGGGGTAAGTACCTTTTTTTAGGCCCGGATGATGCCGACCAAAACCGAGAAGGCTATATTACGGTTAGATCCCGGTCTTACCGCAATTGGTTATTGTTACGATTGGTTTCCCAACCCGAAGAGGCCCAAGCCGCAATGGATCTTTTTCGATCTACCTTTAATTTATACCCTTTGGCAGAGGCCCGTACCAAACCCAAACAACGTTTTGTAGACCTCTCTGGGCAGCGGTTCAATACCATACATGCCAATGATTTCGATTTTTTCAAGGAATTGGATACCGTGGTTCAATATGAGCCGGCTTCGGCTTTTACGCCTGAATTTTTAGGGAATTTGGCAGCGGTCGGCATCAAAAAGGGACATAAATTCGACCCGGACCCTCATACCAAAAAACTTTTGGAAGAAGGTGTAGCCATTGGTAATGCCATGGCCAGGGCCATAAGTTTTAGTCCGCGGAACGAAAGCCAGTATTTTTATCCGGACCGAAAGTGGTATTCCTCCCTAACCAGTGGGGCCCACGATTTTGTTAACGAAGGGGCCATCGTGCTCACCGATCGGGTAGCCTTCCATTATTTGGCAACGGGTATTACCCCCGCCATGGCGGCACCGGCCGTGGGAACGGGATCGGTATACGCCTTTGCGGCCCACGATGCCCAAAACCAATTTCTCGATGGCGGAAAAACCTACCAAGTAACCTTGCCTGCCCCCGTACCTGCCAAAGATTTTTGGTCTTTTATGGTGTATTCTACCCAACACCGATCCATGCTGGAAACCGACCAAAAATTGGCTGGACTCGATAATTTATCGCCAGACGTTAAGCCGAATAAAGATGGTTCGTATACCGTGTATTTTGGCCCCAAAGCCCCCAAGGGGAAAGAAAACAACTGGGTACAGACCATTCCGGGTAAGGCCTATTGTGTGCTTCTCCGCCTGTACGGCCCCCTGGAACCTTGGTTTGATAAAAGTTGGAAACCGGGCGATTTTGAGCTGTTGAAGTAGGGTTTTACCCCTTACACATGCTGATCTACCAAGATCATATTCCCGTCGGGATCGGTAACCACAAAACTACCGGGCCCTTGGGTGTTTTCGGCTACTTTAGAGTTAAAATCTAGGCCTTGGGACTCTAAATGTGCCTGAATGTCCCGTACATCGTCAAATTGATCTTGTTTCTGGGCGTTTTCGTCCCAGCCCGGATTAAAGGTAAGGATGTTGTTTTCGAACATACCCTGAAAGAGGCCCACTAGGGCATTACCGTTCTTTAAGATCAGATAGTTCTTTTCTTCTTGGCCGGCAAAGACCGTAAACCCAAGTTTTTCATAAAATGCCTTGGATACCTGTAGATCCTTGACCGCTAAACTCATGGAAAATGCACCTAGTTTCATATCTATCGTTTTTGTGGTTTGTTTAAAGTTACGGGTTTTGGGTTTAAAAGGATTGTTATACATACCTTTACACATACCAACTTATTATTTTTATGGAAATAGACTTAGCCGATTTTTCTCCCACGCTTTTTCTTTCCCAAGTTTTGGCCGTTCTTCATTTAACGCTTTGCATGTATTGTTTGGTTGAGATATTTAGAAGCCAAAATAAATCAGAAAATAAATTTTTATGGGTACTTATTGTGTTCTTTATCCCCTTAATTGGTTCCCTAGTTTATATAAACAGGAGTCGTATAAACAATACTAATACCTATTAAAATCTCTTAGGAAGATAGAGGTAACCCCAACACATAATACCCCAGGTTTTTCCCATTTCTTTTTTTGGCTTTTTCCATGGTCCAGGTATAGCCTGCTTCAGCTGGGGGCAATATACTTTTTAGGTCGTCAAAGGTATAGGTACGCATGGTAGAGGCTTGTCCGTCCCAGGCATATACCAAGGGTATTATGGGTATCAAATAGGTAAAGACCACTTGTTTCCACCCCAAGGGTTTTACGAAAAGGGTCATGATCAAGGCCATGACGATTAAAATACAGAGCGATAGGGGTAACAATAGCCACCATAGCCAGGTGGGTACAAAGTTTTCGCCCATTTCATATATCAAAAGAGGTTGACGATTGTCTTGGGCCGAGGCCAAGATCTTTCGGGCCATAGGGGGCGACATATGGTGAAAAGAGTTTACCATGGTTTTTAACCCACCAGGAACCTGGTCAAATTGGGTGGCGTCTACGGCATCTGGGTGATATCTTAGATAGTCGAGCCCTTTTTTGTTGATGTAGCTAACGAATTCCGGATGCGGGTGTAGGTCGGTCAAAAGCAGCTGTACGGACTCTGTTTTATGCTGCCATTGTTCCATGACCAGGGGCATGGCCCCGCCTGAACCCGAACCCAAATCGGTAATTTGGGTAAAGGGATAATGTTGTCGTACGTTTCGTAACAGATCGATCAAAACCGCTGGGGTACCCAGCATTTTATGCAATACCACAATCAGATGGGTACAACTGGTCCGAATAGTTTTGGGTAACCAGTCGTAATCTTCAAATTCAAAGAGTTCAATACGTTTCATGTTTAGTTTTTGAAAGATGGATTTTTGTGCTTTTTCAATTGGTACAACGCATAAGAGGCCAAACCAAGCTCGGCAAAAGTGCCCCAGAAAAATAGGGCCGATGGCATACCGTCTAAAAGCAGACTAAGTAATCTGCCCAGACCTAACCCGCCCATAAAGAGTATCAAACTATAGGTCGCGGGTACCCAAAAGTTAGGTTTGATCATACCTGAATACCAGAGGTAACAACAACCTAGGTACAGCCCCATTTGTGCTCGGAATATATTCGGAACATCGTTTTGGGTAAAGAGAATATCCAAATATCCACATGAGGGAAAGGAAGGTAAAAGACCATAGCCCAAGGCCACAGGGACAACCACTACCAAGGCCGCAACGAGATGGGCATTTTTGGTTGTATTCGATGTGATATTTGACATAAAAAATTGGGTCTGGTTTTTACAAAAGCCGACGCATTGGTTTGAAAATAGCGGACTATATAAAAATACGAAACACTACTAAAAAACTGTATATCAAAACCTTATTTGTTTAACTGCTTCAAAAACAAACTAGGTGGTTTGTGAAATCTGAAAAATATAACGTTTAAAAAAGTCGTTTGGCGACCTTTTTTGCGACTAAATAGTCTAGTCTTAGAATAATATTGATCGGTCTCTCCGCTTTATGATGGGTGACATAGAAATAACCTTCGGTTTTTCGGCATAATCCAGGCCATGTATGTAGTCCTGGTTGTTGTTCTATATCGTGTAAAAAGGAGCCTAGAGTATGTGGCCCTATGTTATGGGTTTTCAATGACCCAATGAGTTTTTCCCGGTTTACGAAATAGAGGTTACAGGCGGTGAACACATCATCTTCATCGCTATAGATGGAGGTCACCAAAGCGTAGAATTCAGTTGTTTTAAGGGGATCGAACAACCAACCTGGTTTGGTTTTACCATACAATTGGTATTGTAGTTCAAAGGCGAAGGTGGGTAGGGATTCGTTCAGGTAGTCGAGCTGGGCCTTTTCATCTACGGCATAGCTTTTTCCGGATGTTTTATGGATCAGTTCTAGGTCGATACCCGCTTTTTGTTTTTTAGTACTCCTAATCCGTTTAAAGTGATATAGGCGGAGGTATTTCCGGTATTGGGAATCCAAGAATTTGGCCAAGGCGCGCTCTTTATGCAAATCGTCATAAAAAGTGCTCTTGGCTTCCATAGGGTCATTCTTTAAGTCGTTCCAATAGGGTCTGGGCCATTTGTTCTACAATGCCGACCACAAGGGCATTGCCCATAAAAAAGGCCCGTTTGGCATCGGTAATTCCCGCCAATTCGGTATGGTGATCGGGGAACATGTTCAGGCGTTCGAGTTCTACCGGGGTCAGCCGCCGTAATCCCTTGCCATCGTGTACCACATGCTTAAAACGCGAAGGGCCTTTACCACCCTCACCGGTAATAATGGTCCGCGAGGGCATATCCAAGGGATCTGGGAAACGCATGGCCCCTTCACTATAAAGATAGTCAAAACCGGCCTTGGTCTTTCGGGTCTCTTTTTTGGCCCCTTTCATGTACTCCCATTTGGGTACACTTTCGGTGGTTAAATAAAAACCTTCATCAATAGGACCGGCTTCCAAGATATCGGACAATACGGTACGATCGCCCATATAATGGGGTTGGGTCTTTAACGAAAACACCTTTCCGTTATGGTATAGCCCACTGTTTAAAAAGGGTGAGGTTTTCCCTTTTTTATTGAATCCGTTGGAGAGTGATACCAAGTCGCCTTTTAGTGAAAAGTGCGATTTCCCTTCGTGTTTTTCAAGCAGGGGGAAGCTTTGGGCGAATAGTCCTTCTTGAGTTATCCAGTTTTCAGGATTTGCCGTTATCATGCTTTCAAATAAGGGTGATGAGGTATGATAGGCCAGAAAAAAAATGCGCCTGCGGCGCTGGGGCATACCATAATCTGCCGCATTAATTACCCGCCATTCTACGGCATAACCCAGTTCTTCCAAGCTTTTGAGTATGATGGCAAAATCGCGACCACGTTGTTGGGCCGGCGATTTTAGTAAGCGATCTACGTTTTCGAGAAACAGGTATTTGGGTTTGTTTTCTTTTTCCTTAAGGATGCGGTGTATACTCCACCATAGCACCCCTTTTTTACCGATAAGGCCTTTGGAATTGACCAAAGAAGTGGCTACGGAATAGTCTTGGCACGGAAAACCACCCACCAGCATATCGGCATCCGGAATAGCGGCCGTGGGTACCGAGGCTATGTCTTGGTTAGAATGTTGCTCCGATCCAAATCGGGCCTCATACACCAAGGAAGCATGTTGGGTTTTGGTCGAAGGCTCCCACTGGTTGCTCCATACGACACGGAAGCCCTCGGTTTTTTCCAAGCCCAATCGAAAACCACCGACCCCGGCGAAAAGTTCTATAACATCCAGTTTTGCCATTGCAGGCAAATATATCGGATTCCTTTCAAATGGTTAAAACCTAAACTAATCATATAAGTCCTTCGGATCCGCCGCTGCCAATTCCGAAAAGAAACCGGCCAGCTTTTGGGTCAGATCTTTAAAAAAGCGCTGCCCTTTTTCGGCCGAGGCCGCTTTGGGGTCGCCAACACCGGTATCAGCACTTATGGCCGACCATTCGCGCTCCATCCAGGCCCAGCCTTCTTGGAAACCTTGGATTTTATGTTTTTTTTCGGCCCCGTTTCCGGCGGCTTCCAAGGGTAAAACCAAATCGGGACGTAGGTGCATAATCAAACTGCTCTCCATTTCATCGGCATGGTCCCCGGGTTCGTCAAAATAGACACTGCGATCCATGCTTTTAAACCAATGGCATTCCGCCAACAGCATTTTTGGGAATACGAGCCCCAATTCGCGTAACATGGTCTTAAAACTATTGCCGCCATGACTATTGAATACCAACAATTTATGTACCCCTTGGCGATCCAATACGGTTATCAGATCTTTTAAAATGGCCTGTTGGGTACTGGGGTTTAGGTTCATATCAAGAAAAATATCGGATTGGCCGGTATTTACCCCAAACGGAATGGTGGGCAGAACAATGACCTTACCTCCAGCCTCATGGGCGATCCTCGCGGCCTCAATGGCGATTTGTTCGGCCTCTATATTGTCGGTGGCATAGGGTAAGTGGTAGTTATGGGCCTCTGTGGCCCCCCAGGGCAAAATGGCCAAGTCGAATTGAGCGTCTTTTAGGTGTTTCCAGTTGGTCTCGGCCAATACATAGGGTCGTATCATGCTTTTTGGTTTTGGGTAATGGTTTTACGATGCATTTTACCCCAGTTCGATATTTCGTTTATCAAGGGTTTTAAGGTTTGGGCATATGGGGTTGCTTCGTATTCTACGGTAATTGGTTTGGTGTTTTTTACCGTTCTGGTAACCAGCTGGTTTATTTCCAATTCATGAAGATCGTTGGAAAGCTTTTTGGCGCCAATGGCCCCTAAAGATCTTTTGAGTTCCATAAACCGCATAGTTCCCAAATACAATAAATTGCCAATGATTTGAATCTTCCATTTTCCAGATAGGAGTTCCATGGTATCTGAAATGGCCAATATTTCCTTGGTACATTCAGATACACTGAAATGATCTGTCATTTTTTTCATACTAAAGCGATATAAGTTTCTTTAGGAATAGTTAGTTTCCTTTAAGAAACAGATAGTAAAAGTAAACCATCTGCGGATTAACTTCGTCCTATAAAACATTAAAATTGTTATGAAGAAAAACAAGATCGTATTTTGGGTAAGTACTTCCATCGTAGGGGGTATGATGGCATTTTCCGGATTCAATTATTTCAGTTCTCCCGATATGATGGCTGCATTTACCCATTTGGGTTTTCCTGACTATTTTAGAATGGAATTGGGAGTGGCCAAAATCTTGGGCGGATTCGCTTTATTGTTGCCATTGGTACCTAAAAATATAAAAGAGTGGGCCTATGCCGGCTTTGGTATTACCCTGATTTCCGCTATAATCGCACATATGGCCATGGGCGACCCCATAAGTATGGCAGTGGCCCCGGCCGTATTTCTGGGCTTATTGGCTGTTTCCTATATATTTTATAAAAAAAACCATGGTGTAAAATAGCCTAGGCATTGGTGGGTTGGCTCTTGTAAATATATACTGGGTTATTTTTATAAATGGTCTTTTTCCAAGCCCGCATCCCATTACGTTCGGCCACTTTTTGCGAGGGTAGATTCGTTAGGCTTATAATGGAAACAACATAAGGCACTTGGGCCTGTTGTTTGGCCCATTGCATACAGGCTTGGGCCGCTTCGGTAGCAAAACCTTGACCCCAGGACGAAGGGAGCAACGAATAGGCTACCTCCAATTCGGTATTCCCGTCTATTTCTTGGACCAATAGTCCGGCATAACCCAGTAAGCGGTCCGTAGTTTTTTCGTAAAGGGCATTCATTCCCCCTTGTTTATGGCTTACTCGCCAGGCTTGTTTTTTGAACCATTCCGAACAGCTTTTTTCCGGATGGGAAATAGGGGGTTCCCAATACCTAGAAGTGGCCGGATCTTGGAAAAAGGGCAACCAGTCGTGGTATTGGGTTTTGGCATCGCAGCCCATAAATCGAATACGTTCGGTTTCTTGTCCGCTTAGCAAATACATGGCGGCAAGTTAGTTATTTTAGGTTGAGGTTGGGGCTGAAGGCATGTGAAGTTCCAAAGGCTATTGGGCCAGTTGATTCGATACCAGTATTTTGAGTTCGGGCAAGACTTCTGAACGAAACCAAGGGTTTTTAGCCTGCCAAATGTTGTTTCTTGGGGAAGGATGGGGCAATACGAAATGTTTTGGTAAAAACTCCCTAAAATGGGCCACGGTGGTGGTTAAAGTGCGATGTGGGTTTGGGGCGAGGTATTGTTTTTGGGCATAGGCACCGATTAAAAGGATTAGTTCTAAATGCTCCATTTGTTCCCAAAGCAAAGGATGCCATTTTGGGGCACATTCAGGTCTGGGGGCCAGGTCGCCCGATTTTCCCTTTCCCGGATAACAAAAGCCCATAGGGATCAAAGCGAAATTATCTGGATCGTAAAATTGGTTTTCAGTAACACCCAACCAACTTCTAAGGGTTTCCCCGCTTTTATCGTCCCAAGCTACACCGGTTTTATGTACAACACTTCCCGGGGCTTGGCCAATAATCGCAATTTTACTTTGGGCTGAAGCCGCCACAATGGGCCTGGGACCCAGGGGTAGATCTTCACATAACCGACAGGCCTTAATGTCTTGTAGTAAGGATTTCATCTAAAATGACTTTGGAATAGGATGATAAGACAACAGGACGGCCCTTTAAGGACCCTCCCGTTGTTAACAACCCATGAAGTTACTCATTTAACCTATAGACGGGCAAAGTGAGTTTTAACCCTTCTTTAAAGCGGTATCTTAGTTATAGGTCGCTTTAAGGTTTTTCCAATTGTTATTGGCCGTATTGACCAGTTTTTGGTGGTTCTTCTCGTTCAACCATAATTCTTGGGCATCTAATTCGATATTGTAGAGGTATAGAAAATACTTTCCATCCTTCACAATGAATTTATTGGGATCGGGCCTAAACTTGGCCCCGGCATACACCCCAAAGGCACAATAACCACCGTATTGGGGTAGGTACTTTTTCGGGTTTTTGTCAAAGCTAGCCTTCTGTTCGGCCGAGGTAAAATAGTACACCACTTTTTGGTACTCCGATTTGTAGGCCTTGTTGCCTTTTTGGGCAATGCCCAAATCTAGATAAGATACCGGGCTATAACCGGCCAATGCGATATTACTATTGTCGATATTGAAGGCTTTTTTGTCTTGGGCAAAAGCGGTAGAACCCACGAATACTAGTGCCATAATGGCAAATAAGGATACTTGTTTCATGATGAATTATTGAAAATTAAATGTTGAATTTTTGTTGGGATAATACCCTCCGTTAGGGGTTAGACTTCGCTACTTAGGGCTACTACCAAGAATACCACGGCAGCGTTTACCCAGTAGTAGTAGGCATCCAGACCTGAGAAACCGGCCGCAAAAGGTAGGATCATAAAGGTGATGGCTACCAAGAGATCAATAGCCAAATGACCTTCAAACGGAATGGTGCGTAGCAAACCTAGTTTATAATCGGTAAGTAGGCTGGCGGCTATTACGGCAATTCCTGTGAGGATCGAAAACCAAAGCGCCAAGGGTGCGCTAGTTCCTAGATTTAGCAGGAATGGGGCAGCTATAAGGCCTAAACCGGCCGAATAATCGGCTAGGCCGTGCATAGTAGGGTTAATAAAACGTAAGGTCATGATTAGGCTTTAAAGTAGGTTTCGGAGACAACTTTTCCGGCTGCATTCCATTGGCGTTTAATAATCTCGTGCCAAAGAATGTTTGAACCATCCTTCATTTCGAAATCGAAGGTGAACTCAGAGGTTGAGGTGTTTCCATGGACTAAGCTGTTATGATGGGTAATACCCCTTACCGTGGCTATAGCCCCTAAGAAGCCCTCCATTTTTTCAACCATTTGGGCCTTTCCCTGGGTCTTTACACCACTGAAATCGGAGGTAATGGCGTTGGCGTCGAAAAAGCGGTTTACGGCTTCTACCATGGCTCCTTCTGTTACCAAGGCGTCAATTTGTGTTACTTGTTGCTGTATGTTCATCTGTACATTGTTTTGATTTACAAGGCAAAGATGCGATGCTATAAGCGCTTAAAGGGTACACATTTGGAGCCGTTTCTGGTACTTTTTTTAAATCGGAAACCCCTGGCTATAAAAAGAAACCGTTTGATACTAGCCTATGTATTTTGTTTGATTTCTAAATACTGTGATGGACTTTTACCCATGTGTTTTCTAAAAAAAGCCGAAAAATGGTTGGCTTCGGCAAAACCCAAGGCAAAAGCTGTTTCTTTAACGGTGGCCCCTTGCGTTAAGAAAGACTTTGAAGCCGACAAAAGTTCGTAACGAATAAGCTGACCCAAACTGGTTCCAAGTTTTTCACGCACTTTTTTCTCCAAGGTTTTTACCGATATATGCATTTCTTCGGCATAAAATTGGGTTTGTCTATGTTGGTGGTAATGTTGTTGTAGCAAGGCCATTAGGTCATTAATAAAAGTGTCGCGTTGGGTATAATCGAATTGTTTGCGGAAAGATCGTGGACTCTGGCCCATAAGCTTTTTAAATTGGCGGTTAAAGTAAGAGGGGTCTTTAAATCCCATCTCATAGGCTACTTCCTGTACGTGCATATCGGTAAATGCCAAAGCTTTCTGACTTTCCAACAACCGTTTGTTGCCCAACATTTTTTTTACGGAAAGACCTATTTTGTCTTGAAACAGTTGTTGTACCGAATATCCTCGGGCCTGTATCAGGGCCACAATATCGGTCTGGCTGATGTGGTTGTTGAATTCGGTATCGATAATCTCCTTAACGTCGAATATAAGATGGTATTCCTCTTTTTCCGCTTCAAAGGGGTTTTGCCAAAACCATTGTTTGGTAGAAATATCGATTATATCACTGGGGCTGTGTTGTAGATCGACCATGTCTAAATACTTTTGGCAGTCTACACACTCGGCAAAATTGATGTAACCCAAAGAAACCAGATGTTTAAATAGTACCCGCACTTCCTTGTTCCTAAAGTATTCGGCTTCTTCGAATTCGATGCGCCTTAACACAAAACCTTCGGATAAAAACCTGATGTATTGCCCTTTTTCGAGATAGATGATCTTGTCTTGCCAATCCAGATAATTTTTAAAATCGACCTGTATCGGCCCTTTCCCTTCCAAAATATGAAAGAGCGTATAAGTATTGATAAAATATACGGTATGCGCCTTGGGCTCGAATTTGGTGACCATGCTTGGGTTTTCTATTTCCTTAGACGTGAATTTACCACGGGTATTACGTCCCAAATGAAGTATAAGGACTAGTCAAGTGTATTACTGGTTTCTAGAAAAAGCGCGTCACTTTAAGGGACTTTTCTGCCTTTGGTCGACGAACTTGTATGCTGCTACTAAGTTGTTTTTTTGGAAATTGGGACAAAAAACGTATTTGGTGGAAGAAGTGTTCTATTTCACCGGATCCATTCCTACATATGTAAGAAGCAAGCTAATTTTATGGGTCCAACGCTAACCTACACCAGTTATGAAAGATAAAACGCTCATGTACGGCCTTTATGGCATTTTTGCACTCTCTTTCCTCTCTTTGCTTTTGGCCACCTATAGACATTTAAATGGGGAAGATGCCATGGATGAGGGATTTATAGAGGCCTTTTTGTTCGCCGCCTTAAACATTGGTATAGCCGTTTTTCTCGCCATTGTTATAAAACTGTACTATAACCAAAAAAAATAGGGTATCCCTTATTTTGTGAATTGGAACCTTACCAATACAGGTAGGTGATCCGAAACCTGTAGCCCGTTCCCCCGGCGTTCGTCTATATGTGATTGTTGCAATACCTCAATGTTTTTCGAAGTGAAAATATAATCGATACGGGTAGCCGGACGAACCTTTTCCTTAAAACCATTGAACGTACTCGTGGGGCCGGATGCGATATTGTCTACAGCCAACCTACTGTCGCTTAAATGTTGGCTTAATAAACGTATGGCAGGTGAATGGGGTTTGGCGTTCAAATCGCCCATCACAATTACCGGTTGCGCCTCGGTATTTAGTGCGGTTACCTTATCTAAAATGACCTGAGCCGATTGTTTTCTGGCTTCGGCACCCCTATGGTCGAAATGGGCATTGAATACCCAAAAAACGATTCCATTGTTCTTTTCTTTAAGCTGGGCATAAGTACAAATGCGCTCCATGGCGGCATCCCAGCCAACGGAAATACTGTCGGGGGTAGGGGAAAGCCAAAACGTACCAGAGCTTTTTAGCTCGTATTTTTTAGGGTCGTAAAAAATTGCCGAAAACTCTCCTTTTTCTTTGGCGTCGTCCCTACCCACACCAACATAATCATATCCCAAACCGTTTTTTAAGGTCTGTACCTGATGTACAAGGCCTTCTTGAATACCTAAGACACCTGGGGCATAGGATTGGATCAAACTGATAAGCTCGGCTTTTCTTTGGTGCCAATTGTTTTCAGCATCTTTCGGGTTGTCGTAGCGAATGTTATATGACATTACCGAAATTTCTTGGGCGTAAACAGTACCCAAAGCAAGTAGTAAAATTGAAAGGAGTAATTTTCGGAACATAGTTTTGGTTTAGCTATGCACAAAAATAAGTAAGTAGCCCAATTATAAGGTTACTAAGGTATTAATTTGCCCGCTTTCAAAGGCTAGTCCTTCTTTTAGAAGGGAAGTGGTTATGTTAAAGATGCCTAAATATGCATACTGTTATGTATGAAAACCAAAAGGTCAATCTAATTTTTCATAGCTGAGCAATTCTTCTCCCCCTACATCCAAAAAGGCCAACTGACTACCCTGAATACGGTATTCGGTAATATGCTCGAGGGTTAGGGCATAGGTCTTTAGCGCTTCGGAATCGCATTCTTTTTGAGAGCTGATAAGCTTCCCGAATGCAATTTTAGAATCGCCTAGGCCCATGATTTTCCCATAGAGGTTTTGACAGGGATTTTGTCCTAGGATTTGCTTTTGAGGAATATTAATTTCCATGGACAGGGCTTCTTGACTAGTAGCTAAAGGCTTGCCTTTTATGGCTTTAAGCACCCACTTGTTATGTAGGGCCACTGCCGGATCTCGTTGCTTATCGACCACCTTGATCAATTTTAAACGAGTGTTTCTTTCGCCATAGGCATCCGTTGTGCCTTCACGTATTTCCCATAGCATAAGCTTGTATCTGTAGCCAGGTTCAAAATTGAATCCTTCTATGCTTTTGGGTAAGGCGTTCCATTGATCAAAGGCCCATCGATTACCTTTTTGATAGGCCAGGCAATTGCCATTTTCAGAGATGCTACAGTCCATTTCTTGGCTATTTACCCAATAGAAATGCTTGGTAGAAACATTTTGTAAATGTCTACCCGGAGAGCAACCCCAAAGAACGGCCATTACCAAAATAACGGTCATTCGGGTTAGGTTGTGCTTCATGATGTTTACATAATATAAAACTTGTCGGGCCTTATGGGTTCCGGCAGATCGTCTTCACCCAATAATTCCCTAATATTTATTTCAATGGTCCGTGCAATAGAGCTAACCGCCGTATCGGTTGGGCGGTTCTCAAACGGGTCCTGAATATCCATAGCTACCTGTTCCAATAAGAAAAACGGTATCGATATCAAGACCGATAACGGTATTTCCAGATCATAGGGCATACTCGTTAAAGAAAAGCCCAACAACAGCAAGAACAAATAAATGAAAAAGCGCATGGTCCATCTATAGGTTTTTGGAAAGGAGGTATTCTTAATACGTTCCGCTTTCCCCATAGAAGCACACAATCTAGTCAAGGTATCTTGAAGCGCGATTTCTTGAAAGGTATTGATTTTTCCATCACGTACCAAATGGCTTATTTCTTTGGCTTGTAGGTCTATTAGTCCAAGTGCCGGATGTTTGGCAGTTTTTAAGTGCTTCCACTCTTCTTGGTCTAACAGGGCTTTTTCGCCCTCTAAAATTTCAGTTTTACGTAATTGATGGCCTACGGTATAACACCAGGCTATCTGCCGGTACGACAATATTTTAATACTGTCGTGTTCTTTGGGTAAAAATGATTTTAGTTGTACCACCCAGGTACGGCTATCGTTCACAATGGCCCCCCATATCTTTCTAGCTTCCCACCAGCGATCATACGATTGGCTTAACTTAAAGGATAAAATTAAGGTTATGGCCGTACCCATAAATGCGGGCACCGAGAGGTTCAGTGTAATTTCTTGGAAATATTGAGATACCTTATCCAAAGTGAGGGTAAAGATGGTAATGGTCAACAATTCCCATCGGATCATTTTGAATAGATAGCTGATCGGTATGCGTTTCTCTAATATCATCTATCAAGCTGATGTCATAAATATACGGTATCCTATGAAAATCGACTAGGGCTTATCCAATAAAATACCTATCATGGTTTGTATCCCTTCCTTAAAATTGCCCAGTCTTAGGTTTTCGTTCGGACTGTGCTGGTTGTTGTCCTTCTGTACCGTGGGTACCCCAACTGCCGGGATGCCTAAGGTATTGACAAAAGGAGCAATGGGAATAGACCCGCCAGACATACGAATCATGACCGGAGGTTTCCCAAAAGTTTGTTTCAACGACCTAAATAACCAAGTACCCAAACCGGTATCGTAATCGGTACGGAATGCCGGATAGGATATCTCGTATTCGAACCGGGCGATTTTAGCAAATTGCAGCCTTTCTTCGCGTGTCGGTTCTTTGGAGGTTAGGAAATAACCTTGTGCTTTAATATAAGAACGCACTTTTTCGATAAGTATTTCAGGTTGCGATTCAGGAACCAGTCGAATATCGAGTTCGGCCTTGGCCCAAGCGGGTACAATGGTACGTGATTTTTCGTTGACCCAGCCCGATTGCAACCCTCGTATGTTTAATGATGGGTATTGTATTGATTCTTGATAATAACTACCCACACTATCAATAGCCGCGATCTGTAGTTTTTGGCGAATATAGTCTTCATTATCAGGTACGGCCCTTAAATGCGATTGGGTTTCGGGCGTTAAAGAAACCCCATCGTAAAAGCCGGGAAGTAACACGCGGCCATATTCGTCTTTCATACCGGCGAGTAATTTTGACATGCGCAAGGCCGGGTTAGGGGCGTAGTTACCAAAATGCCCGCTATGTTGGGGTACTATGGGACCGTATGTGGTAATACCCACCGTGGCTATCCCTCTGGCACCAAAAAGTAAAGTGGGTTGGTTAGAAACATGCCTGGGGCCATCGAAAATTACCATCATATCGGCGGCCAGTAGGGCTCTATTGTCCAATACGGCCTGGGGTAAACGTGGCGACCCCAGTTCCTCCTCAAAATCCATGATAACCTTAATATTGAACTTGGGGCGTAGGTTTTTTTCGGCCAATACATCTAATGCGGCTAAAAACATGACCACCGGCCCTTTGGCGTCGGAGGCCGAACGGGCAAAAACGCGCCATTCTTCGTCATAACCCTTATGGGCAGATTCCCATGGAATTTGTTCATACCCTCCCTGTCCGGTTGGTTTTTTTAGTACAGGTTTATAAGGGTTGGGTTGGTTCCATTGGGTAGTGTCTACGGGTTGCCCATCTATTTGCAGGTAAACCAATACGGTGGGCGCCTTTTTATCGTGTATATATTGGGCCAATAACAAAGGTGATACCGAGGTAGCAATTCTTTGGGTATGGAAACCGCGTTGCGAAAACTGGGCCTTACACCATACCACATTGGGTTCAATTTGCTCAGGATAGAGGGCATCATTAGCAATGGAGAGAAAATCGCGCAATAAAGGAAGCGATTTTTCACTGGCAGCTTGGGCATCAGATTCGTAGCGCGGTTGGGCCCAGAGTATACTTATACCTAGACAAAAAAATAAAATCCCCGATTTCATATATCTTTAGTTAAGAAGGTTTCTTACGGATAAAGATAAAAATGAAATCGGGGATTTCGAATGGATTTGTGTGAACGGATCAGTCTACGGTAACATAACCCCAGTTCTCACCTGTTTTGATACGGTATAATTGCATTTCGGAAATACCGAACTGTTTGGCGATCATTTTTAAACGGGTTCTACGGTTGGGATCGTTCAGTTTCTTTTTAATCAGTTTTACCTTGGTCTCGGTAAGTTTTGAATAAGAAACTTTAGAAGCCGCTTCGCGCCATGCCGGATTACTCAGTTGATGGTTTTCCTTTTCTTTTCGGGTAACCCATTTGAGGTTATCTACATGGTTATTCGTCTTGTCGTAGTCTTTGTGGATTACGTACTTCTGTTCGTCCGAATCTTTTTTGATAAAGTGTTGGGCCACCAGTTTATGTACATAGCGGGTAGTAGTCTTCTTTGAGACTTGGCGCACCGTAAGTTTAAGGTAACCACCTATGTACGAAGGTTTTGCCAAAGTGTTCTCGTCTGGGTCGATTTTGCAATTAAGCACTCGCCCGTAGTTCGAGATTTTGAATTTTTCGTGTTTCGAGATTTTCTCGTCGAATAGAATGGGCTTCCATTCCTCGTTCCAATAACTTTTGATCATTGTAATGGGTTTAGTGTTTAGCGTTATTTAATAACCAAGCTTCGGAAAAAGAATACATAAACGCCAATTCGTGTATCGCTTCTCCCAAAAACAGGGAACTTCAATATGTTGGTAGACGGGGCTTGGTTCGTATCAAATAGAATAGTTGGATTCGAAATAAATAAATACGCTCAAATCGTGTTAAAAGCTTCTTGATACGTGACTATTTATTGTAAATCGTAACCATTTTTATTGGATACGTGGCTAAAATAAATATTTTTTTAATAAAATGATTAAGCTTACCACCTATTTGTTATACCAAAGGCCAGAAATAGCCCAATAATTCAAATAAATGTGCGTAAATCGCGAATACTCGTATACAAACGTAGCATTTTCGTTATCACTTTGACTACAATTTTGATAAAAAGTAGGAAAAATAAGACAAAAAGTTGATTTTTAAGTTTTTAGGAAAAAAGGAAGGAAACGACGGCAAATGGCGATAACTAAGGCTGTTGGAATGTTAGGCTGGCATTACGAGTTATCTTTAGGGTATTTCCAATAGGCAATAACCCTACTTTGCCGTCATTTTTTTTCTCCTTCATTTGATGGGCGTACCATCTTATATTTTTAAGGCTTTCCGCTTACCGTAAAATTTGCGGTGCCCATTTCCGTTTCTAGCGGAATCGTTAATTCATATAATCCATCGGACACATTGGGAACCGAAAAAACCAAATCGCCTTTAGAGTCCTTGACCAAGGTGATAATCTCTTTCCCAAAAGTACCGATATAGGTTTCCCGATTAAATTTGGAACCTGTATCCGGAATGATCACAATTTCATACGGAAACACTTGTTTTTCAGTAGTCTCATGAAATAAAGAAACTTCACTGGCCATGGCCAGATTACGATCTTTCTCATGCGTACTACAAGAATACAGTGCCAACATACCTATTAGGAAAATGCGGGCCATGGGTTTGGCCATATTCCTTTGTGTGTTAAGCGTATCCATACTCCAGTGTTCATTCAGAAAGCCAAATTACAGTGGATTACTATGCGTGTCAATACCCATTAATGGGTATTTTTTGGCCGTTTTTGGCCTAAAAACCGTCTTATAAAGAAAAGTGGGCGTCGAATTCGGCTATGGCATAACCATTTTTTATAACCGTTTTGTATGGTTCGGACCCTGGCTCTAAAAGCAAGTTGGTATGGTTAAAATGAATAAAGTGGATCTTGCTTTTTTCGCTTGCATGTAATGTATGGAACCGTTGCATGCTTTCGATAATGAATGGATGGGGAATTTCGGCAATATTTCTGTGGCCAATTTCGGCGCCGTCATAAAAGGTGGCGTCCAAAAAAGCATAATCTACCTTTTTGATTAACGTTTCAATGGGGGTGTCCCACCGTTCCCATTTGTCTATGTCGGGAATAAACAGGGCTTTTTTGTTAGGCCCTTCTATGATAAACCCAACAGTTTCAGAATATTCATCCCTATGAGGTACTTTAATAGGGGTAACTTGAATGTTGGGGTTTAACCTAATGGCTTTTTCATTTTCTAATGGGACTATTCTAATGTTCTTTTGGTCTACCAACTGGCTCCAGGGGCCATTGGTTTCTAAGAATGATTTCATTTTTGGCATGGCAAAAACCGGAACTTCTTTGGCATTCAGGGCTTCCCTACCCAAAAACATAAGTCCCGTATAATGCCCAATGTGGGCATGGGTTAGAAAGATACCATCGGGTTCGGACTCTACACCAAAACCGGCCTTAACTTGCAGGTGTCTTAATTGTTTTGGAAAATCGGGTGTGGCTTCAAAAACATAGCGTTCTTGGTTGGTGTGGTCTATGAGCCCTAGGGAAACTACCCGTAGGCTGGGGTCTGGTGCCTTGAAACGATTTTGGCAACATTCTTTTTGGCAGGCTATTTGGGGTGCCCCGGCATCTTGTACCGTACCCAAAACCACAATTTCAATTTCTGGGGTGGCATGCTTTATTTCCCCAACTTTGGCCGCTATGGGTTCTGTGGTATTCTTTGTGGACTTGCTTTGTTCTTTACATCCCCATAGTATTAGTAAAAGTATAAGATAGCGCATAAAGGGGTATTATAAATGTTTGTAGACTTCGTTGAAAGGTACCCTAAACCGCGGTCCATAGATTCCTTGTTCTGAACGAATACCACAACCAATAACCATATTGATCTCTGCCTTGGCCGGTATACCCAAAATACGTTTTACCCTTTTGGTATCGCTGCCCTCCATGGGGCAGGTATCATAGCCGATGGCGGCCATGGATAACATAAAATTCTGTGCGGCCAATCCGGCACTTTTATGTGCAACGATACGCATATCTGAACGGGTAACCTGACGGTACATTGGCTTGAAAAGACCCATTATTCCGAAAACTACTTGCTTTATACGGCCCAGAATGCCCAAAAAGTCACTGTATAATGTGGGTATGAGTTTGCGGTAATAATTCAGCGCAAATTTTTCACGTTTACTAAAATCAGCTTCTTCTTTGTGCCCGTATTGGGCCTCGAGAAACCCAATATTGGCTTGGGCTCTTTTTTTCCATAAATCTTTACGCACCACCACCACGACCATTTGTTTTGCGGTTTTGGCCGCATTTTGGTCTAGGCAGGCAGTACTTAGTTGTTTAAGTAACCCAGTATCTTCGACATGGTAAAACTCCCATAACTGTAAATTGCTACTGGTTGGGGCCAAATGTGCATTTTCTAAACAAGTACGCACCTTTTCGGAATCTAAACTTTCGTCTGCTTCGAAAACCCTTACCGACCGTCTATAATGGATTGCTTCCGTTACCGTTTTTTCCATTTTGAAGTTTTCCCAAAGCTAACTATTATGTAGGTAAACAGGCGCAAAGCATCGTATAATTAGGCTCTCATTTGCTTTTAAGCACAACTTATGGTAACACTATGGGTATGACTATTGTCGGTAGAGCTTGTAACGGTTACACTTTTGTTCGATTTTAAATCGGTAAAATGGGCCGCAGTAACACGAATGGTATGATTGTGACCCGAACCCCCTTGTATGCTATAGGTTTTTTCGGAACCTGCCTCAACATCGGCCTTAGATACCGTTAGGGTATGGCCATGGTTCGAACCGATATTACTTGTGGTACCATTGGCTAAACAGTCTGCACCATTATTTCCTTCCCCATTTCCTGTGTTGGGTCCACTATCGCCACTATCACTGGAACAACTGATTATGGGTGCCACAGAAACACCTAGGGCAAGAACTGCCAATCCTTTTTGTAAAAATGATTTTCTATCCATTGCAATTGTTTTTAATAATTCAATGGCAGTTTGAAATGGTACTTAAATTTAGAAAAACCTATAGTAAAAGTGAGATTTACCTACCAGTTATACCATTTCAATTTTGAGGTTCAACCAATAAAAAAGCTGGAATTTTTTCTTTGGGCGAAAAAGAAATCGAAGATTCACGAACTCCTAGGAAAACAGACAAGATTGTGAGCTAATATCTAAGCATAGCCAAAGCTACGGTTCTATTTTATATTGATGACCAAAGGTAAAAAGAACCATTTTTTAGGTAGTATTTCAATGTTGAAATGGTATTATTTATAAACACAAAAAAGTGTCCTCAAAAATACTAAGGACACTTCAGCTAATGGTTAAATGAAAACCGCCGTGCGTAGCGGTCGGAATAGTGTTCACGTTTGCCACGATTTTAGTCGCGGAATGCCCTTGTTGGTTAGGACATGAATCATTTTTACTTCAATCCGTAGCGTTGGTCAACGGATTGAGATAAATGCGATCATCGCAAATGTGTAGGCTAAGAAGAACATGATTAGGGCAATGGTAAGCGTCGTTTTTGCTTTCATGATTAATGATTTTAGTGAAACAACAACTTAGCACTTCTTAGGTCTAATTAATTTACATTATGAAAGCGGTTTTCATACAATTGATAGTCTAATGTATCGATGAAATACCCAAATCATCGATATGTTGTGCTTTTTTATAGAATATTCCATAATATTTGAGGGAAAATCCCTTTAATAATATTGTGGGCGAATTCTGCTATGGTTTATATGATCCGGCTTTTACTTACATTTGAATATGGCCATATCTTTATTGTTCCTTCCTGATATTTCGGGTTATACCCAGTTCGTTCAAAGTACAGAAATAGAACATAGCCAGCATGTTATTGCTGAACTCTTAGAGGTGCTTATCAAAGCCAATACGTACGGAATGGAATTGGCTGAAATTGAAGGCGACGCCCTTTTCTTTTATTTGGAAGCTAAGGTATTGCCCCCAGCAGATATGTTACTTTTGGTAGAGCAAATGTTTACGGCTTTTCACAGTCATTTGGCCTTGTTACAACGCAATCGAATTTGCCCATGTAATGCCTGTAAAAAGGCCCCGGATTTAAAACTGAAGATCATCGCCCATGCCGGTAGCCTGGAGTTTCTGGACATAAGGGGTAACCACAAACCTTTTGGGCCCTCGGTAATTGAAGCACACCGATTAATGAAGAATTCGGTGCCCCACGATTCCTATTTTTTGATATCCGATGCCTTGGGTAAGGCCATGGAAACTACAATAAACGATACGGAACTATTTTCTTTTACAAGCGGTAAAGACGTGTATGATGGTGCGCCAATTGGATATACTTATGCCTTTATCGACGATCAAAGATTGAAACTTTACCCCCATGAATTGCCAAAATTCATGGCCTTTGATCGAAATGCCGACCATGTTTTGCATCAAGACTTTCCGGTTTCTGCCAATACGTTACTCGAATTACTTACCAATTATCGCTTTCGCGACGAGTGGTTGACAGGTGTAGATGAGTTTCGATATACGAATACAGAGGTTACCCGCTTGGGAACCGAGCACGTATGTGTAATTAATGGGAAGCACCTAAATTTCGTTACGGTTAGTAAGAAAGCCCCGGAAGGTGTTTTGGTATATGGCGAAGAAACACACGATACCCCAGTGGTAGATACCCTTTGGCAGTTCTACCTGATCCGTGCGGTCGATGAGCATAGTTGTGCGCTGACACTCGAGCTTTTTTGGGAGGTTCAGAACTGGGGGAAACGCCTGTTATTTAACTTGGCTTTAAAACGTTTGTTTAAAGCCAATGCAAAAAAAGCCCTAGCCGGTCTATTGTATTTTGCCGAGGGTTATAATGACTTGAAAATTGAAACGACCCTCAATTAAGCCCAGAAGCGTATTGAGGGCCGACACAACTATTTTTATTCACCGCCAATAGGAATTAATACCTCTAGGCTTTCCTGCCTAAAAGTGGGTTGGCCTGGCTCAAAATAGAAATCTAATTTTCTTCGGATGCCCTGAGTCATTATAGCTATCGAGATTGCACCTAGGTAGTTTACTTCTTGGCTACGACCACTGGAGATTCTGATAGTAAAAACCAATTTCCTTGACCATCCTTAACAGCAAGGATCAAGGAATTAAACTGCATTTGTTTACCGACAAATCGAACCTTGGCATAGGCGGTATTTCCATTTAATTTAGGTTCTTCAACGATAACTTTACGTTGATCGCCGCCAAACTCTTTACGTTTAATTTTATCTAGATAGGTCGATTTATCCATTATTGTCAATTCATGACTTCCGAATAAACGGTTCATAACAATGCGGTAATGCGGATGTAGATATTGGTCCAATTCGGCTGCATCTTGACGATCACCGGCTTCGGAAAAATTCTGGATCAAGGTTCTGATTTTTTCAGTATCCTGGGCATGCGATAGTGCTCCTAACATACAGAATACCAGTAAAGGGAATACAATTTTAAAATTCATAATGTGGATTTATAGGGTTATTTGAATAGAAGTTCTCATTATGGAATGATGTTTAAAATCGTCTTCTTGACTGTAAGCCAGAAGAAGGTGGTAGCTTTTACCCGGTTTTAGGTTTTTTTGATAAGGCGATTTAGGTTGATGCGGAAGTGAGAAGCGAACTGTCGAAAGTTTTTCGTTTTCGTGGCCCGCTGTTTCTGAAACCGAAATGGGTGCGCCAAAAGTTGTAAGGGGCCTGTAATCGCCCGGACGCAGGGTAAAATGCTCGACGATTTCGACTTTATGCCCATTGATACGACCCATGAGCAAGTAGGTACCCGATAAACCTGGCTTTTCATTGAAGCCAATAGCAACCCACCCCTGTGTTGGGGCTTGAATAACGAAATTAACACGTTCGGTTTCGTGGCTCCAATGTACCGTCATATTTTTGACTTGAACCGATTTGGGTTGTGCATATAAAAGAGGAAACGATAAACACATGAGTAATATGGTTTTCATAATATTGATATATCAACATATTGATTAAAAAATTTAAGTCATATTGTTGCGTATACGTTTCAAGTATTGACTAAGCTGTGTAATTTCCGCTATAGAAAAGCCGGCGATACTCTTTCTACGATGTCTTTGGATCATGTCTTGATGCTCTTTTTCGAAAGCCTTGCCTTTCTGGGTCAATACGATATGATGTATTCTTTTATTTTTAGCATCTATTTGTCTAATTATAAAACCCTTGCCTTCCAAAAGATCCAATGTTCTTTTAATAGAGGCGGGGTCGCGTTGCGAGCGTTGGGCCAATTCGCGTTGGTTAAGCCCGCTATATTGGGCAATAACCTTTAAAAGTACCCATTGATCAACCGTTATACCCAAACCCAAAGCATCGAACTCACGTTGTGAATATTTTTTGGCCACTTTTAAGGTTTGATCTATTTGGAACAATATGACTTCTTCTAGCTCTTGCATATAAAACGTTAACGCACTAAAAGTACAATTTAATGTTGATACATCAATATGTGTGTGTGAAATATTATTTCTAGAGTTTTAGTTTAGTATGTTTTTTTAATGGATACTGTCTTTGTACTGCACTTTTAATTCGTCCAATCTTTGGTGTAATTGGGTTCGGATGTCGGCAAAGGCTTCATTTTCGTACTCATTGCGCATCTCTTGGGGGTCTTTTTCAAGATCATAAAGTTCCCAATGGTCCATACCGTGGTAAAAATGGATCAGTTTGTAGCGATCGGTCCGAACCCCATAATGCCGGTGCACATTGTGTTCCGAAGGGTGTTCGTAATAGGTATAGTATAAGGCATCGCGCCAAGCTGTTTTGTCCCCTTTGGTAATATTACGTAACGAAAGTCCTTGGTTGTCTTCGGGTATGGGGGCACCGGCATAATCTAAAAATGTGGCGGCAAAATCTAGATTCTGTACCAAATCGCTCGAGCGGCTTCCGGCTTTGATCTCTTTGGGATACTTGATTAGTAGGGGCGTTCGGAACGATTCTTCATACATAAAACGCTTGTCGAACCAACCGTGTTCCCCCAAATAAAACCCTTGGTCGGAGGTATAGATGACAATGGTATTTTCTTCGAGTCCGTTTTCCTTAAGGTAATCGAGTACTTGGCCCACCCCATCGTCTACCGATTGAATGGTGCTTAAATAGTCTTGCATATAACGCTCGAACTTCCATTGGGCCAAATCGTCACCTTCAGGGGTATCGGCCAAAAATTTCTCGATAATAGGTTCGTAATGGGCATCCCAGTGGGCCCGTTGGGTACTGTCCATGCGGTCGTACATATTTTTGGCATGCTTACGACGGGGATCTTCGATGGTACCTTCTTTATCGAGCATTTTTAGATCATAAACCAAGCCCATATGTTCCATAATGCCCATTTCGTGTTGGGCGGCGGCAGGCCTACCCTCATAATCGTCTTTGTAATTGGCGGGCGGCGTGAAATTCTTAGTGTCGTAACGGTCTAAATATTTGGCCTCAGGCATCCAGGTACGGTGGGGTGCCTTTTGGTGGTAGAGTAATAAAAAGGGTTTGGTGGTATCGCGTTTGGTCTCCAACCAATCCAAGGCAATATCGGTGGTAATGTTGGTCACATAACCCGGTATACGCTTTTTTACCCCATTCTCTATAAAATCCGGATTGTAATACTGGCCCTGTCCGGGTAGTATATTGTAATAATCAAAACCCTGGGGGGTACCATGCAAGTGAATTTTACCTACCAAAGCGGTTTGGTAACCGTTGGCCTGAAGCTGTTTGGCCACGTTATCCTGATCCCAATTAAAAGGTTTGTGGTTATCTATTTTTCCGTTAATATGACTGTGTTTTCCCGTTAGCATAACCGCACGGCTGGGCGCACAGATCGAATTGGAAACAAAGGCCCTATCGAACAACATACCCTCTTTGGCGATCCGATCGATATGGGGTGTTTCGTTCAAGCCATGGCCGTAGGCACTTATGGCTTGGTAGGCATGATCATCGCTCATAATAAAAACGATATTGGGGGGTGGGCTCGATGGACTTGCTTCCTTGGGTTGTTGTTTACAACTCACCATAAAAGCGAGTGTTAAAACGATTAGGAATGGGTTGCAGAAAGTAGTAGCGGTGGTCATAGGGTTTGGAAATTTCTTAAAACTACACATTCCCCGTCTTTCCTAAAAATCAGTCCGCTAAATGATGATCGCACGGCCTTAAACATCGGTTTTTAGGCAATTTTCGGTTTTTTGGGTGACAAATACCGGTGCGTTTGTGTCTCAATGAAAAATAACTCACCAACATGGACACTATTACGCAATCTTTACAGAACTTTTATAATACCCTGGCCGAAGGCGCCGGGGATTGGGGGCTAAAGCTTTTAGGGGCTTTGGCCGCCTTGATCATCGGACTTTGGATTATCCGTATGGTCATGAAGGCTGTTTCTAAAGTGTTTCATAATAAACATATAGATGAAACATTACGCCCTTTTCTTTTAACCCTGATCGGATTTTCACTCAAAGTACTGCTCTTTATTTCCATTGCCGGTATCGTTGGGGTGCCCACTACATCCTTTGCCGCTATTTTGGCGGGTGGGGCCTTGGCCATAGGATCGGCCTTTAATGGTTCCTTGGGGCATATGGCCTCTGGGGTTATGCTATTGATCTTTAAACCCTTTAAGGTGGGCGATCTGATCCGTACCTCCGATGCCTTTGGCTTTGTTAAGGAAATCTCGGTCTTTGTGACTATAATCGAAACCTTTCAGAACGAGACCGTGATCATACCCAATTCAACCATTACCTCGGGTAAGATTACGAATTTGTCTACCATTGGCAACCTACGTATTGATATGCCTTTTGCCATTCGCTACGGGGCCGATATCCAAAAGGCACAGCAAGTGGTTTTAGAGGTGCTGAACCATGATCCCAATGTATTACAGGCCGGTGCCACTGCCCCTAGGGTTGCGGTGAATAATCTGGGTGAAAATGCCGTTGAATTAATGGCCATGCCCTATGTGGCCTGTGAACATTATTGGGACGTTTTTTGGGACACCCGACAAAAAATCGTGGAAGCTTTGGGCGCTTCCGGATACGAAGCACCGTTCCCGCAACGTGTAGTAACTATGAACGCATAACCTGACCCCCCTTTGTACTTAACCGCCACCAACACATTTCTTCCCCATTTTTAATAGAAAGGCCCGCTGGTAATTTGCCAACGGGCCTTTTCTAATAGAAGTATCGATTTTTTATCCCTTGGGCTTGCTGCGCATATATATATTGCCCGAAATGGTTTCCATTTTAACCATATCGCCCCCATTGTTTATGCTACCATAAACTTTGTTCCCATGATCGCCTTTACTGTTAAAGCTGATTTCTAGATCCGAGTAGATGGTTCCGGTGAGCGACTTGGCCCGCACTTCGGCCTTTTTTATAACTACATCTAAATTACCACTAATGGTCTTTAGTTTCAGTGGACCGTTGTAATTGGCCAGCTCTACATCGCCCGAAATAAGATCGGTAGTTAATTCCCCTTCGAAGGTTTGGGCACTTAAACTCCCCGAAATACTCTTTACCTTAAGTTTTATGCCTTTGGGCAGATAAACGACATACTCCAATTTGGTGGTGGAATGGCAATCGGTATAACTTCCCTTTTTCCCCTTTTTTTTGAAATAGTCGCCAAAATCGGAATAAATCTTTAACCCAGATCCCGATTTTTCGGAAACCAAGGAATATGAATCGTTTCCGGCGCCATCGTCTATATGTACCGTGGCCACTACCTTAATTTCCGATTGGTTCCAATGTTGCAATTGTATATCGCCGGCAAATTTAAAATCGACGAAGACTTCCTGTCCCCTGCTAAGCCTTTCCGTTTTTTCTACGGTGCGCTGTGCCATTACTGAAAGGCTTCCGAATAAAAGGGTGAGTGCGAATACGAATGAATTTTTCATAACTGTTCGTTTATTTAATGATGTAGATTGATAGTTTTAAAAGGCTATTTCTTCCTAAGGTATACATTACCAACACTAGATGATAGTTTTATCAAAACACCACCCCCGTTGATTTGGGTATCGATCTTACGATTGGCCCCAACTACTTTCATGCCTTCTTCTTGCTGGTATTTGACATCGAAATCGGTAAATACGTTCCCCATGGTCGATTTTAGCTCTAAATTGGCTTTGGTATTGGCCGGAAGACTAACGTCTACCGCCCCGGTAGAACTGCGTAAGGAGATGGGAGACGTTTGGTTTACCTCGGTAAAAACCACTTCAATGTTCCCTGTGGAAGTGCGGGCTGTAATAGGGCCTGTTACATTGGTCAAGACAACCCCGCCTACATTGGAGTTTACCTCTATATCCGAGTCGAAGCCGTTGACATCGGCGCTACCTAAGTTTCCGGTATCTATAGAAAGATCTATGCCTTTGGGTAGGGTAAACCGCAGTCCGCTACGCTGCATAAACGATTTTAAATCTTTCACTTTGAGTACATCGCCTTCTTTTTCAACAGAAAATCCAAAACCGTTGGTATTGTCGTTTCCTCCGGCATAAATAGGGGTAAGCCCCTTGGCGCGTTCGTCTATTTGATCGTCGTTATGGTCATGGTGTTGGTGCCCGTCTTTGGTTTCGATATGGCCAATGACAAGTTCGTTGCTGTTTCCGGTTTTGAATTCCATGGTGGTATTGCTACTTACCACAACTTTTTTGATCCCGGATAGGGAATGGGTATAGGACTTTTGTGCATGGGCCATTAGGCATACGGACAAAAATGCTATGAGGGTACTTACTTTTTTCATGATGCTAATTTTAATTGATGATTATATTAATTGGGTAATCCCGTTATTCAGTTGCTCTTTGACATAGATGGGGGTTTCTTGGGTCTCCAAGAGTTTTTTCATGGGCTCGAGCGCTCTTTTTTCCTGTAACCTTACCAATATGCCAATCAGTTCTATCTGTAAACTGGGATCTTTTTCCGTATTCAGGGCCTCAATCAAGGCAGCCCTGGCTTGTTGTGAACTTTTGAAGTTGCCCAGGGCCTCTGCAGCCGCCAAACGTACATTACTGTTGGCGTCGTAGAGTAGCCGATCGGCGAGGGCCTTGATCAATGTAGCGTCCGGTTGGGCGATTTCCTCGGTATAGTTTACGGCCTGTATACGCTTGCTGGGCGATCGGTTTTCCATGAGGGCCAACATCATTTGTTGTTTTAAGACTTTCGATTCTTGCTGTAGGGCACTGATCTGTTCTTGGGAAGTATCCCCAGATCTTAAACCGCCTAAAAAGAACCCACCCATGACCAAAGCGATACTGGCCGCGATCTGAAAGGCTGTTTTCCAAGGAAATTCTTTTTTGTGTGCCATATGCACCACTTGCGCTTGTTGTTCCTCGGCCAACATATCGAGAAAACCATCGCGTAAACGGTCGCTGGGGGTTTCTTGCGGAACCTGCCCGAACAACGTCATTAATTTTTGCTGGGCCTCCAGCTCGGCCTGACAGCTTGCACAACTTTGAAGATGGGCTTTGAACCGCTGCTTTTCTGCCTCGGCCAAACTACCGTCTAGGTAATCGAGTATGTTATTTTCAAACTGCTTACAATCCATAATTACCTCATTTGGTCCGGAAATTCATGCTCTGGTCGCCTAAGCGCTTTCGAAATAGATTTTCCTTAATTTTTTCACTACTCTATGGGCTTTTACTTTTACCGCTCCGGCGGTACTTCCCGTCATTTCAGCAATATCTTCATAAGAGATGCCTTGTAAACGGTGCATTATGATCAATTCTTTTTCGGCCACATCCAAACGCTCCATTACCTGGTACAAATGGGCCACTTCTTCATTCGGGGCCTGTACGCTTTCGGGCCGCTCCCCTAGGGCCTCTACATCTATATTTTGGTTCAACCGTTTCTGTTTCTCAAAATGATCGGCCAGATTGTTACGGGCGATCCTAAAGATCCAAGAAACGAATTTGCCACCGCGATACGAATGTTTGTACTTTATGGCCTTGTAAAAGACGTTTTGGGTAAGGTCTTCGCAAACCGCCCGATCGCCCACCATCTGTAACAGAAAGTTATAGATACGCTTGTGATAGCGTTCGAACAACTCCGCCATCAGTTGGAGTTCTCCTTGGGCCACGGCCATCATTATGTCTTCGTCGCTTCGCGTTTGCAATTCGCTTTTTTTAGGTTGGGTTGTTATAAAGACCGGCCATTTTTAAATGGGTTACATCAGGTATGGAATTTTTTTGTAACTAATCAGAGCCTCCTGTTTTGGCTACGAAATGGTCTTTTACGCTCTGTTTTTGTTATTTTTTTCTCACGTAGCGGTGCTACGCTTTGAAAAAAATCACTTCAACAGCGCTCAAAATCCCTATTTCTCGCTTCAAAACCTGCGACACTGATTAGTTACAATTTTTTCTATTTAGGTACCATTTGGTGAAACTATCCATTTTTTTCTAGCTCCCAACAAGCTACTCATTTCGCCTATTACTCTGGCTTCCTAAAAGAGGGAGAGTTTTCAACAATAGGCAAGAACTTGTTAACGGGTCTCCTCGAAATAAGTGCTATAAACAGCTGTAAATCAACACAAAGCTATTTAGAACCATTCCATTTTATGACATCCGTCATGTTTTTTATCTGCCAACGATCCGCTAACTTTAAATCTATTTTCAATCGATAACCATCCAAATTCCTTAGCAGATATGTCTACAAAAACCACTCGGATTCCCCATAAAACCTATACCCACCAAGAAGCCTACGATTCGTCTTTGGCCTATTTTAAAGGCGATGATCTGGCGGCCCAGGTTTGGGTGAATAAATATGCCTTAAAAGATTCCGATGGAAATTTGTACGAATTGAATCCCGACGAAATGCACAAGCGTATCGCCCGCGAAATACATAGGATCGAAAAACGCTATCCGAACCCCATGTCGGAAAAGCAGGTGTACGATTTGATCAAGAACTTTACTTATATCGTTCCCCAAGGCAGCCCTATGGCCGGAATCGGGAATCCGTTTCAGGTAGGGTCACTTTCCAATTGCTTTGTAATTGGTAGTGAAGGCGATTCGTATGGCGGCATTTTTAGGTCGGATCAAGAACAGGTACAACTTATGAAACGCCGGGGAGGGGTGGGGCACGACCTATCGAACATTCGTCCTAAAGGGTCACCGGTAAAGAACTCGGCCCTGACCTCAACCGGATTGGTGCCTTTTATGGAGCGTTTTTCCAATTCTACCCGGGAGGTGGCCCAGGATGGACGGCGTGGTGCTTTAATGCTATCGGTTTCCATTAACCACCCCGATGCTTCCGATTTTATTGATGCTAAAATGGAACAGGGTAAGGTTACCGGGGCTAATGTATCGGTTCGTATAGACGATGCTTTTATGAAAGCCGTGGCCGCCGGAAGCGATTATGAACATAAATTCCCCATACATAGTACCGACCCCACCTATACCAAAACCGCTCCTGCCCAGGAGCTGTGGCAAAAAATAGTACATAACGCCTGGAAATCGGCCGAGCCCGGTATCTTGTTCTGGGATACCATCATCCGGGAATCGGTACCCGACAGTTATGCCGATCAAGGTTTTAAGACCGTGTCTACCAACCCCTGTGGCGAGATTCCGCTTTGTCCGTACGATTCTTGTCGTTTGTTGGCCATCAACCTATTTTCTTATGTAGAACAACCCTTTACCGAGCAGGCCCGCTTCGATTTTACTAAGTTCAAGACCCATATTGGGGCGGCCCAACGCATTATGGACGATATCATAGACCTGGAACTCGAAAAGGTAGATGCCATTCTGCGTAAAATAGCATCAGACCCGGAAGATGATTCCATTAAACGGGTAGAACGCGAACTGTGGGAACAGATCAAGGAAAAGGCACAACAAGGTAGGCGAACGGGAATCGGTATTACGGCCGAAGGGGATATGTTGGCTGCCTTGGGCCTCAGATATGGCTCTGATGTGGCCAATGACTTTTCGGTAGAGGTCCATAAAACCTTGACCTTGGCCGCTTATAGGGCCTCTGTAGAGACCGCCAAAGAGCGTGGGGCCTTCCCTATTTTCGAATTGGAAAAGGAAAAAGAGAATCCGTTTATAAACCGTTTAAAAACGGCCGATCCCGAATTGTATTTCGAAATGAGCGAGCATGGACGTCGGAATATCGCTTTACTGACCATTGCCCCAACGGGTACTACCAGTTTAATGACGCAGACCACTTCGGGGATTGAGCCGGTCTTTTTACCCTATTATAAAAGACGAAGAAAGGTAAACCCCAACGACAGCAATGCACGGGTCGATTTTGTAGATGAGGTAGGCGATTCTTGGGAAGAATATGCCGTTTTCCACCATCGCTTTTCCCAGTGGATGGAGGTAAACGGATACAATCCGGATAAAAATTATAGCTCCGAAGAATTGCAGGCCATGGTGGCCGAATCGCCTTATTATAGGGCTACTTCGAACGATGTCGATTGGTTGAGCAAAGTACGTTTGCAGGGTGCCGTTCAAAAATGGGTAGACCATTCGATCAGTGTTACCATTAACCTTCCGAACGATGTAAGTGAAGCCCTGGTTGGTGAACTCTATTTAGAGGCCTGGAAAGTGGGCTGTAAAGGCATTACCGTATATCGCGATGGCTCACGTACCGGGGTTTTGGTGGCAGATACGCCTGAAAAAGAGGAAGAAACGGAATCCTTATCGCCCTTTCCCACTACCCGACCCAAGGTGTTGGAGGCCGATGTGGTACGTTTTCAGAACAATAAGGAAAAATGGATTGCTTTTATTGGTCTGGTCGATGGCCAACCCTATGAAATTTTTACTGGGTTGGGCGACGATGAAGATGGTATTCTCTTACCCCGATGGGTCGAGGGCGGACTAATCATTAAAAACAAGGACGAAGATGGAAAAACCCGGTACGATTTCCAGTTCAAGAACAAAAGGGGCTATAAAACCACGATTGAAGGCTTGTCGCATATGTTCGAGCCGGCCTATTGGAACTATGCTAAACTAATCTCGGGTACCCTACGCCATGGTATGGCCATAGAAAGTGTAGTAGATTTGGTAAACAGCCTTCAATTGGACGACCAAAATATTAATACCTGGAAAAACGGGGTGGCCCGTGCCCTAAAACGTTATGTGGCCAATGGGGCCAAGGCCAAAAACCAAGAATGCGACAACTGCCAATCTAAAAACCTGATCTACCAAGAAGGTTGCCTAAGCTGCCAAGATTGTGGCTCCTCTAAATGTGGATAGCTGGTTGTGTTGGGTTGTTTAATTGTGTAATCAAGGCAATTCAGCTGAATTGGATACGATTTATTACTTGCTCCCTCTCCCTCAGGGAGAGGGTTGGGGTGAGGGCTGGGGTTGTTCAATCGTCGAATCGTTTCATCCAAAACTCACCTTCCTTTCCAATAGGGTTCAACAAGAAACTTAGACGCCTTTAATCTATTTCATAAATGGGTAATTTATACCAAATACGCCCCTTGGATTATGCGACTTCTCCCTTAGGTCGAAGTGACATCATGTAGGTATTTGGCGATACGCACGAAGCACCATAACCCGTAACTCTTAACTCATAACTGGTTTGTTCAATCGTTTGGTCGTGGCTTCGTATCATCATTTAGTTTACCCTTACTTTGATACAAAAACACCTAAAAAACACCCTTACTTTGTAACAATCACTAGCCTTTCAGTTATAGTAGAGCTGCCGTATGGTCCCTTAAATCAACCTTCCCAATAATTTAACCCAATCCGTAGGCGGCCTATTTAGATTATTTCTTAGTTTTATCGCATGCGGGTGGATTTTAGACATCTCATAGTCGGATTGTTCCTAGGGGCTTTTGTTTTCCTAAGGTTGGGCAATCTGCATGCCTATACCCATGTAGAAGAAGGTACGCATTGTGAGGTCTGTGATATAATTACCACTTCCCAAGAAACCACTCCTTTTTTAAATGAACCCGTGGTCCATTTTGAGTTGGATCCCGTACTACCCAATGCCCAGCTTCATGCGATAGATTTGGGGTACCAACCGCCACGATACTGTTTTGTATTGCCCAGAACGGTGCACAATAAACCCCCACCGGTAGTATAATGGCTTAGGGGAATCTCTACCTACATATTTTTCCATAAAATCGATATCGGAACACTGCTGCCCAACATTGGGGTTGGTGGTATTTTTCGTATTGCTTCCTGTATGATTTTTATACGCATGGTATAGCCAGATTGGCTAGGGACCTAGGCTTTCCCCTAAGATTTACGGCATTCTTCTTTATTGATTCATTCCAATTTTAACCCTATGATAATTACAGATAACCTTACAAAAAAATATGGGGGCCATTTGGCACTCGACCGTTTAAACCTTCAGGTAAAAGAAGGCGAGATTTATTGCTTGCTGGGTGCCAATGGCGCCGGTAAAACGACCACGATTAATTTACTGTTAGGCTTTTTGGAGCCCAGTTCGGGCAGTGCTTTCATCAATCAGGTGAATGTGAAAGAAAATGCACAGGCCACCAAAAAATTCCTGGCCTATATTCCTGAAAACCTCATGTTGTATCCCAGTTTAACGGCATTGGAGAACCTGGATTATTTCTCTGGTATTGCTGGTAAAAAACTGGGTCAAGATGAATTGCGTAACTACCTTTCGGAGGCGGGCTTGCAAGAAGAGGCTTTTGGGAGGCGTATTTCCACCTATTCCAAAGGTATGCGTCAAAAGGTAGGTATCGCCATTGCCTTGGCCAAACATGCCAAAGTATTGCTGTTAGATGAACCTACTTCGGGACTAGATCCCCAAGCGAGTCATGAATTTGGACGCCTGTTGCGCCAACTGTCCAATTTAGGTGTGGCCACCTTAATGGCTACCCATGATCTTTTTAGGGCCAAGGAAGTGGCTACCAAGATCGGTATTATGAAAAATGGTCAGTTAAAACGGGAGTTCTATGCCAATGAGATCAGTCTGGCCGAATTGGAAGAGACCTATCTCGGACTCATGCAACCCAAAGCAGCCGCCCTATGATCTTAAGTACGTTTAAAAAAGAAAACCAAGGCTTTATGCGTAGCGGACGTATTCGTATTGCCTTGCTTACCGTATTACTGCTAATAGCCGTGGCCTTTTGGATAAGTTCGAAACATTACGAGGCCACGAATCGCATGTACGATTCGGCCAAAACCAGCGAACGTGCCAATTGGGATGGCCAAGGGGAAAAGAATCCGCATTCTGCGGCGCATTATGGTACCTATGCCTTTAAACCCAAGTATCCGCTTTCGTTGATCGATCAGGGAGTGGATAAATACGTGGGCAGCTCCATTTTTTTGGAGGCCCATGCCCGCCATGAAGCCCAATTTAGCGAGGCGGCCGATCAAACCGGTTTGGCCCGATTCGGTAATTTAAGTCCCGATTTTATACTGCTGTTTATTATGCCCTTACTCATTATTTTATTGGGCTATAATAGTTTTACCAAAGAGCATGAGATGGGTACCATTACCCTGCTACGTAGCGAAGGCGCGTCTTTTTATAAACTGGCCTTGGGCAAATGGTTGTCCTTGTTTTTTCCGATTCTTGTTATTACTTCCTTGCTCTTTCTAGGTGCCGGTTTGGTCTTGTCCCAATTACCCGATTATGGGGTGTTCCAATGGTCGGCTTTGGGGGACCTTTACGGGGTTTATCTGGTGTATTATATCATCTTCACCAATTTGGTACTATTTATTTCGGCCAAGTCGAAGCGTTCAGGCGTATCCTTGGTACTTTCCCTTTCGTTATGGATTTTAAGCTGTTTGGCCTTGCCCAAAGCGGCAAGTAATGTAGCCGGACATTTACACCCATACCCCACTAGGCAAGAGTTTGCCGCCGAGGTGCTAAAGGATAAGGAAAATGGCTTGGATGGCCATAATCCGTGGAACAAAAAGGCCCAAACCCTACAGGCCGAGGTTTTGGCCGAATACGGGGTAGATAGCCTGCATCAATTGCCATTTAACTTTGATGCCTATCGCATGCAAAAAAGCGAGGAACACGAGGCCGAAATCTACTATAAACATTACGATAAGCTCAAGGAACAATACCGTAAACAAGCTGAGGTCTACGACGGACTAGCCATGGTTTCGCCCTATTTGGCCACCCGTTTTTTGAGTATGTCACTTGCCCATACCGATTATGCAACCCATTGGGGTTTTGCCGATGCCGCTGAGCAATATCGGGTGGCCACCCAGGCTTTCCTAAACGGGAATTTTGCCGAAAATTCGAAATATGGGGAATGGGGGTATCGTGCCGATGCCGATTTCTGGAAAGAACTACCACCCTTTGAGTATGATCCGCCCGAACTGAGTACCATAGTATCCCAAAACCAGCGAAAACTTTGGGTTATGGCACTATGGTGTATCGGTTCTTTCGCTTTGTTGCTTTTCACCACTAAAAAATTGTAGTTATGTTTTCGTATAACCTTAAATATGAATTAAAACTCCTTTGGCGTAGCCGTTGGATCCAATTACTAGGGGTGTTGTTACTTGTTTTGATCGGTTTTGCCGTATACAACGGGCAGGTAAAAACGGACCAATGGGAAAACAGTATCCAAACCGCCCAACAAACTTTAAAGGCATCCGATGCCGCTATGGTCAAGGTGCTCGATTCCGTAGAACAGGGTCTAGAGGTTTCCTTGGCACCTTGGTTGGTGCCGACCAGCCCCATGGCTGTGGGTAATGTACACCCGCGTGTTGTAGCCAAAGACGCCCAGCCTTTATCGTATATCGCTACCGGTCAGTCCGATTTATTCACCCCATATGTTTCCCCTAAGGCTACGGGTGATGACTTTGCCATTGAATTCACCGAGATGACCAGTCCGGTGCAGTTATTGTTCGGTAATTTCGACTTGGCTTTTGTTATCATTTATCTGTTGCCCTTATTGATCATTGCGTTTTCGTACCATGTGCTTTCGGCCGAAAAAGAAAGGGGTTCTTTACGTATTCTAATGGCGCAACCCATTAGTATTCGGCAATGGGTATTCCAAAAATTGACTCTTCGGTTTTTGGTGCTTTCGGTTTTGGTCATCGTAGCCTTTGTGGCCGTAGCCCTTGGGTTTGGGTTGGATGTATGGGCGAATGCCCCATCATTTTTCATATTGATTGCACTCGTACTTACCTATATGCTCTTTTGGTTCGCTTTGGTTTTTTTGGTCAACCTTTGGGTAGGCCAATCGGCACGCAACGCGATATCGCTATTGGGCCTATGGATATTTTTCGTGCTATTGGTGCCTTCTATCCTTAACCAAATAGGTAGTGTGCTCTATCCCATGCCATCACGTACCCAAATGATCGGACAAATGCGAAGCCTAAAGGCTGAGGCTACCGAAAAACAAGATGAGATCTTGGATAATTTTCTACGCGATCATCCCGAATACGCGGTAAACGATAGTACGCAAAAACGCAATTTCTATCATCGCTATGTGGCTAGCCAACAACTGATTCGGAGTGAATTGGAGCCCGTGGTCAACCGCTATACCGAACAGTTACAGAAACAACAGGATCTGTTGGGCAATTTTAAATGGCTATCGCCGGCCATTGTAGTCCAACAGGCCTTAAATCGATTGGCAGGTAATTCTACGGCCGACTTCTTGAACTATAAATTCCAAGTGATGGGCTTTTCCGAAACTTGGCGTAACCATTTGATGCCGCTCTTGTACAATAACCAAGATTTTAGCCAAGAAGATGTACCCAAGCTACCGGTTTTCCAATACCAGCCCTTAAGCAGTTCGGCTACCTCGGCCTTGCTCGTTTTGTTAGGTTTGGTGGTCCTATTATTCGGACTCGGATTCGGTTTTACCAAGCGTATTTGGGCCAGCTGATATTTTATACACTACAGTTAATTCAAGACCTATTCCCCTTCCTAATTTAATTGGTATTGGGGAAGAGGTCCTTTTTCAACAACAACCATTTGTTATGAAAAATATTCCAATTACTATACTCATGCTACTGGGTTATATGTACAGCTCGGCCCAATCGGATTTGTTCGATATTGATGAGGTAAAAATCAGAACCCCGTTTAACCAAGCTAGTAAGCTAGCGCATTATCGCTACGATAGCATTAGTTACGAAAAAGCCCGGAGCCAGACCGACTTTATTTTCGAAAAATTCAGTTACCAGAGCGATGGCCATACCGTATCAGGTTTTAGTTGCCGACGGCGTGATACCCAAGGGCGAAAATGGCCTGTGATCCTTTACAATAGAGGTGGAACGGGTAATTTTGGCCGATTGAATGAAGAAGACTTGCCCGATTTTTACACCCTGGCACAACAAGGGTTTGCCGTATATGCCACAAACTATCGCTATATAGATGCCTTGGGGGCCCAAGATCAAATTGGTGGAGACGATGTAAACGATGTCATCCATTTGCTGGAAGCGGTAAAAAGACTCCCGCATATAGATCCAAAAAATGTTTTTATGATGGGGGTTTCCCGAGGCGGACAAATGACCTACCAAAGTCTGGCCCGAACCCAAGTGAATGCAGCAGCCGTTATTGGGGGTGTGGCCGATTTTCATATACAAATGGAAGCCAGACCCATCTTTTTAACTGGTTGGGACGACTTGGAACCCCACCAGAATTATAAGGGGCTGACCCAAGTGCTCCCCGATTTTGAAGCTAAAAAGACCCAATACCTAAACGAACGCTCGGCCACCTACTGGGCCGAAAAAATCAATAGTCCGATCTATATTTTACACTCCCGTCAAGATGGGCGGGTACCCGTGTCCGGAGCCTTAAAATTGGCCCAAAGGTTTACCGCCTTGGACAAGTCCTATAAGCTAAAAGTATTCGATAGAAAAAGCCACGGCCTGCCCCATTCCCTATTCGACACCTATACAGAGATCATCGCCTGGTTCACTGCCCATATGGAATAGTCTTGGTTATTGAATCGTATAATCGGAAGTAATTCAGTTGAATTGGTTACGTCGGATTACTTACTCCCTCTCCCTCGGGGAGAGGGCTGGCCTGTCCCGAAGCATTTCGGGGGGTGAGGGCTTTGGGTTTGTTGCATCGTTTAGTTGTAGAATCGTTTAATCGGAGGTAGTTCAGTATTACCATTAAATGTATTTTTAAGCACCTAATTATTAGTATGAATTTTAGATTGGTTTTTGAGAAGTATTTATTTTGGTTGTTCTTGATAAGTTTTCTTTTGATGACTGTTTTAGGAGAAAGTGAAACGGACAGTATTAACAAAACCATTGGCTGGATGTATGACTCCAGTAATTCTCCATATTTATTGGGATGGATTAATTGGGGCTCAGCCATATTGTTTTTGCTTGGTTATGGCATGGTTCTATTGGCTTCGAAAAAAACCCATTTTAAATTATCGGTTATACATTTTCTACTTTTTTTGACCCTTCATGGTTTGGGAAAATTTGGTGAACCTGGTTTCCAAGTAATCTGGTCACTTACTTTCGTATCCATTATGATGTTTGTATTGAATCTTAATCAATCTAGAAAGATTACTTAAAATCTTGGCTTATCTCTATTCTTATTAGGTTGTAGGTCGGAATGATTTTAACTAAGCTACAGATTACTTAGAATGACTATAAGGTGAGTAAAGGTTAGACCCCTCTGTGGTTCTCAGTGCTACTCCGTGAAACTCAGTGCAACAGACTTTTTTAACTCATAACACGGGGTTTTGCCGCGGAGCTGGATTCAATGGCTTTTAAAGGGCATCCTATAACCCAAAAACAATTTAAACGAAGGCATGCCCACTACCCAGAAATTGTATTAGGTTACCAAATCATCAACATGGGGTTAGCTTTCTTGTTTTCGTTCAGATCCGTATTGTCGATATGCAAAAAGATTGCGAAATTCACTTGGTTTTTTTTGGTAAGACGGATCATTTTTTAAGTATTTTTCAGTTTCCTTAAAAATTCATACCTTTTAAAGGCCCCAAAATCAGAGTGCTATACCGACCATGACATTTGTCATATCCGAGGGTATAAACTTATGTTAATTTCGGTCTCTGATAATGGATCCTAGTTGGGTCCAATGTTTAACATTTTGGAACCGCCCTATGAGAAAACCTATTTTCTCCTTGACCCTATTACTATGCTTGTTTATGGGGGTCGAGGCTATTGCACAACTTACGGTAGATGTCGACCTACGCGCTCGATTCGAATACCGTCACGGATTCAACAATCTTTTTCCAGACGATGCCGACCCGGCCGCCTTCGTTCAACAACGTTCGCGACTGAATATCGGATACCAGGCCGAACGCTATAAGCTGTTCGTAAGTGCCCAAGATGTCAGTACCTGGGGCGATACCCGCCAGATACTTCCCGTAGATGGGAACGATTCCTTTATGCTCTTTCAGGCTTGGGCCGAAGTATTTATGGATGAGGCCTGGGCCTTAAAAGCCGGACGCCAGGTAATCTCTTATGATAACCAACGTATTTTCGGTGGACTCGATTGGGCCATGCAAGGGCGTTTTCACGATGCGGCCCTTATCAAATACAAAAAAGACGGCTTTATCACTGACTTGGGCTTCGCTTTTAACCAGCCCAAACCTTCGGTAGAGGGCAATGTATACCCCATTCAAGGTTTTTTTAGCTATAAGGCCATGCAGTATGCCTATCTGAAAAAGAACTGGGAAAAGTCGGCAGCCAGCTTCCTCTTTTTAAATAGTGGCTTCCAAGATTTTATCGATGGCGATATCGACCGCCCTGACGGTGTTTTTTACAGACAAACGACAGGTACCTATTTTGAGTTCCCTATAGACCAATTCAACTTTTGGGGAAGTGCCTATTACCAATTCGGTAAGGCCGATGGCGATACCGATCTCAGTGCTTACCAATTGGCCTTGGAGGCTTCCATAAAACCCGGAAAAACGGTTTATGCCCTAGGTTTTGAAATGCTTTCGGGTACGGATCAGGCCGGGGACGATAAGAACAAATCCTTCTTCCCGCTTTATGGTACCAACCACAAATTCAATGGTTTTATGGATTACTTCTATGTGGGTAACCATGCCAATAATGTGGGTCTGAACGATATCTATGCCAAGGTAAAGGTGGCCACAGGCGAAAAATCGAGCCTGTTGCTTATGGGCCACTATTTTGCCGCCAATGCCGATCTGTTGAACAATGCCGATAAGTATTTGGGTACCGAGATCGATTTGGCCTTTACCCAAAAAATAACCAAAGGGGTGAAGGTAGATGTGGGCTATTCCCATATGTTCGCCGGTGAGAGTATGAGTTTGATCAAAGGCGGCCGACCCCACGACAATACCAACAACTGGGCTTGGGTACAGTTGGTGGTAAACCCCAATATCTTTACTTGGGATCCGAATAAAAACAACTAAAAGAAGCACCACATGAATCTCCTACCCGAAAAGAAAACAACATGGCGTACCGTGGCTACTTTGGCCATTGCCGTCATTGTGGGTATGGGGCTGTTCTTGGCCAAGGAGGCAGAGGTGGTTTCCTATATGTCAGACGACCCCCAGGCCTGTGTGAACTGTCATGTGATGACCTCGCAATACAATTCCTGGATGCATAGTTCGCACCGCGAATGGGCCAATTGTAACGATTGCCACGTACCCCATAACAATGTGGCCAATAAATACTTTTTTAAGGCTAAAGATGGCCTGTACCATGCTTCGGTCTTTACCCTAAGGGCCGAACCCGAGGTGATGTTCATGCGCGAAGAGTCGGAGGCCGTGGTACAGGACAATTGTATCCGTTGTCATGTGCAGCAGGTTACCCAGACCAAGTATGAAGGCTATTTGGCCGATCATACCGCCAACCGCACCGAACGCAAATGTTGGAGCTGTCACCAAGAGGTACCCCATGGTAGCCTCCACGGTAGCTCTACTATACAATATAACATTGCACCCTTACCCACAGATACCGGCGAATCCGTAATTCCGGATTGGCTAAAACAAGAATTAAAAAACGACCCAGATGAAGAATAAAGTCCTATTCCTAGTAACCGTAATCGTTGTCTTTTTGTTGGGACTCTTGGCTTCCAGCATTATCAACAGAAAAAACGAGGCACGCTATAAGTTCGTGCCCAAGGTAGATATTGCCGAAAATGAACCCCGAAATGAGGTTTGGGGCGAAAACTATCCGAAAGAATATCAATCATTCCTACAGACCTCCGAGACCGATTTTGCCACCTATCAAGGGGGCTCGGCCATGCGCGATATGCTGGAGGAAGATCCCCGTTTGGTGGTGCTCTGGGCCGGCTATGGTTTCTCTAAAGACTATAACCAAGGACGCGGGCACTACTATGCCGTAGAAGATCTGCAGAACAGTTTACGTACGGGCGGACCCACCGGTAAAGACGATGGGCCTATGCCATCGACCTGTTGGACCTGTAAAAGCCCCGATGTGCCCCGCCTTATGAACGAGATCGGACAAAAAGAATACTATTCGGGCAAATGGGCCAGTAAAGGCTCCGAAGTAGTGAACCCGATCGGTTGTGCCGACTGTCACGACGAAAAGACCATGAAACTGCAAATTACGCGTCCGTACCTGATCGAGGCTTTTGAGGCCATGGGGCAGGATATTGAAAAGGCCACCCACCAAGAAATGCGTTCGTTGGTCTGTGCCCAATGTCACGTAGAATACTACTTTAATAAAAACCTACCGGGTAAAGAGGGCGTGCCTTTTGTGGTATTGCCTTGGGAAAAAGGGACTTCGGTTGAGGAAATGGAGGCCTATTTCGACAATATCAACTTTAAGGATTGGACCCATAAAATATCGAAGGCGCCCATGCTAAAGGCCCAACACCCCGACTGGGAGGTGTTCAAGACCGGAATCCATGCCCAACGTGGCGTAAGTTGTGCCGATTGTCATATGCCGTATAAGAGTGAGGGCGGACAAAAATTTACCGACCACCACATTCAATCGCCATTGAACAATATGAACAACGCCTGCCAGGTGTGTCACCGTGAAGATGCCGACAAGCTTCGCGAGAATGTGTACGAGCGTCAGCGTAAGTCTACCGAGACCCGTTTACAACTGGAGGACATTTTGGTAAAAGCCCATATCGAGGCCGGTAAATGCTGGGAGCTTGGGGCCACCGAAGAGCAGATGCAAGCCATTCTTATGGATATACGCCATGCCCAATGGCGCTGGGACTATGCCGCCGCTTCGCATGGGGGATCTTTCCATGCCCCAGTAGAAATGGCCCGGGTAATCGGTACCGGACTGGTCAAGGCCCAAGACGCCCGATTAAAACTGGCCCGTTTGTTGGCCGAACTCGGACATAATGAACCTGTGGCCATGCCCGACATCAGTACCAAACACAAAGCCCAAGAATATATAGGGCTGGATATGGAAAAACTAGAGGCCGAAAAGGAGACTTTCCTCGAAAACGTATTGCCACAATGGTTGGAAGAGGCCAAGGCAAGGGAAGCCAAAATGCCGACCTCTAAAAAATAGATTGTCATGCTGAGCGCAGTCGAAGCAATTAAGAACAACCAATTGTTTTAGATGCCGGGCAGAATAATCAATTAATAAAACAACTGTTTCTTCCAAAGGATCCATCCGGGTTTTCACCAATCGATTAATCTGGATGGATCTTTAGTGAAGCACAGTTTTGAATACTTCCCGCAGTACGGCGGGATCTTTGGTAAAACAACTTAGGTTCATTACAACAAAGTGATGCTAAAAGCGACAAAAAATGCAACGCCATGGCATCGGTTCAAACGAAATTCCCAAATAGATGGGATTCCTCCTCGTTCCTCGTTCGGAATGACAACATAAATCACTAAAAAACATGGGTAAACTCTACCGCTTTTTTTCATCGTCTTCCTTGGCCTTGCTATTGCTTTTGGTCTTTGCCATCGCTATGGGTACGGCTACGTTCATTGAAAACGATTTTGGCATTGCCACTTCTTGGAAACTCATCTACAATGCCTTTTGGTTCGAGTTGGTCATGTTGGGCCTGGGCCTATGTTTTTTGTTCATTATTCCCAAATACCGGCTGTGGCGACGCGATAAATGGGCGGTTTTGCTATTCCATTTGGCCTTTATTCTGATCCTGATCGGGGCGGCCGTAACCCGCTACCATGCCGAAAGCGGACTTATGCGTATCCGCGAAGGGGCCCAGAGCAATTGGCTGATCTCCGATGCCGAATACCTGCAAGTGACCATAAAGGGCGGCGATCAAAACAAAACCTTAAAAAAGAAACTTGAATTCTCCCCTCTGGGGGATAATGAGTTTAGTCTCAGCTCCGACTATTACGGTACTCCGCTTACCGTTTCCTTTGCCGATTTTATAGCCGATGCGGCCGTAGAATTGGTCGAGGATGCCGAGCATGGCGAACCGCTATTGGAAATGGTGGTTTCGGACGGTAACGAAAAGACCACCCTAATCCTAAAGGAAGGGGAGGTAGAGGCCCTGGGCGACCATGGCCATAAGGTAGGTTTTGCCACCAGCGATACTACGGCTGTGGATATCCGCGCTACCGAATCCGGATTTAGCCTGTATTCGCCCGTTGTGCTCGACTTTTTTACCATGAGCACCCAAACGGCCGGAAAGATCAAACCCGATCGCTTGCAGCAAATGGAACTGAAATCGCTCTACCGCTGGCACGATGTTTCCTTTGTGCCCAACCGCTATTTCGAAAAAGGCAAGATTGATTTGGTCTCGGCCTCCGAAAAACCCAAGGAAAATGACCCTACCCGAGACGATGTGCTCAAAGTAAACGTACAATTGGGCGATACCCAAAAAGAAGCCACCCTGCTCTACCGCAAAGGCTTTTTGCCCGCGGCCCATAGCCTCGATTTTGGCGATACCCAAGTAGAACTGGCCTTCGGCTCCGATTCCATTCCGCTGCCCTTTGCCCTAAAACTGACCGATTTCCAGTTGGAGCGCTACCCGGGCTCTTCCAGTCCGTCTTCCTATGCTTCGGAGGTGGAGATTATTGATGGCGGACAACACACGCCTTACCGTATTTATATGAACCACGTATTGGACCATAAGGGCTATCGTTTTTTTCAGGCCAGTTACGATACCGATGAACAAGGTACCGTTTTGGCCGTTAACCGAGATGCCCTGGGCACTTGGATCACTTATGTGGGTTATTTTTTGATGAGCTTGGGGATGTTTTTTACCCTTTTTGGGAAAACCTCGCGCTTCCGTTTTATTCACAACAAACTGAAAAAACTGCAAAAGCAGTCGCAACGGGCCGCTGTACTTTTATTGCTGGGTATTGGTGTTAGCGCCGTTTCTGCCCAAAGTCCGACCGATTCCCTGGCCGTAACTCCCATTAACGAGATCCATGCGGAGGCTTTTGGCCGCTTGTTCGTACAGGATCTCGACGGGAGGATCAAACCCATCAATTCCTTGGCTTCCGAATTTTTACGGAAACTGTCCGGCAGACCTTATCTGAACTACGAAGACCAACGTTGGGATGCCAACCAGGTGTTTTTGGCCATGCATGCCGAACCCAATGCCTGGAAGCATATTCCGCTGATCAAAATGGATCCTGAAAAAGGGGGTGAACTGTTGCAAGATATTCAACAGCATGCCAACGGTCTCTCGGCTTTTTCCGATTTTCTTGGGGCCAATGGGGCCTACCTACTGGCCGAAGCCGTAGAAAAGGCCAACCAAAAGAAACCGGCCCTGCGTAGCGAACGCGATAAGGAACTGATCAAGGTAGACGAGCGTTTCAATATTATGTTCAACGTATTGTCGGGCAATTACCTCAAAGTATTCCCTAACAAAAACGATGCGAACGATAGTTGGTTTACCCATACCCATCATTTTGAGGATTTCCCGGCCGAGGATGCCCAATTCGCCCAAGGGATCTTACCCCTCTATTTTCGCGATGTATTGAACCAAGACTATGCAGCGGCCTATGAAAAGCTAAATTATATCGCCGTTTATCAAAATACCTTAGCGGCCCATATCGTACCCTCAGAGGCCAAGCTGAACGCAGAGATCTGGTACAACAAACTCAACCTGAATTTTTGGATGTTCCAGATCTTTTTTACCCTGGGCGCCCTCTTGCTTATTTTGTCCATTGTAAAGGTCTTGGTACAGAAAAAAGGGGTCGATACCCTTTGGTTCGTGGGTTTCTTGGGCATTTTTATTGCCTTTTTGGCCTTTACCGGCAACCTGATACTGCGTTGGTATATCTCGGGCCATGCGCCTTGGAGCAATGGGTACGAAATGCTGGTGTTCGTGGCCTGGTGTCTGGCCCTGTCCGGTTTACTTACCCACCGCAGTTCGGTCTTTATACTGCCGCTGGCCACCCTATTTTCGGGGGCCCTGCTCTTTGTAAGTTACCTCGACTGGCTTAATCCCGAGATTACCAATCTGATGCCCGTACTCAAATCGTATTGGTTAAAGATCCATGTGGCCACCATTGTCAGTAGCTATGCCCCCTTGGCCTTGGGCGCCCTACTCGGACTTATGGCTTTGGTGCTTATCGCTTTGCAAAACCCCAAGAACCACCAACGGCTGCAAAAGCATATTCTGGAGCTGACCTATATGAACGAGCTGCTGCTTACGATCGGACTCTTTTTACTGGCCATAGGGACCTTTTTGGGTGGGGTTTGGGCCAATGAATCCTGGGGCCGCTATTGGGCATGGGATCCCAAGGAAACCTGGGCCCTGATCAGTGTGATTGTCTATGCCATTGTACTACATTTGCGCTTTGTGCCTAAACTGAACAACGCCCTAACCTTTAATACTGCCAGTATGTGGGCCTTTTGGTCCATTATCATGACCTCTTTTGGGGTGAACTACTACCTCACCGGCCTGCATAGCTATGCCACCGGAGACCCCGTACCCATACCCACCTTTATCTACGTCTTGGCCGGCATTATGTTGGCCCTGACTGTGCTAGCCGTGGCCAGGCACCGCAAGCAGCGCGTTTAGTTGTGGAGTTGTTTAGTCGTTGACTCCCCCTCGATCCCCCTCAAGGGGGAAGCTAACTACCTAGGTGGCCCACTCGGGTTTGGTTACTGGTTCCAAGGTCTTATCTAGAACTGAGTACAAATGCCCAAAGGAAGCAGTCGGTCCAAAATTCCCCCTTTGGAGGGGGATTAAGGGGGTGGTTTCCCAGCTGATTTTTTCTAGGACTTTTCGACATTTAGCTTTCGATTTTATCTGGTGTTTAGTTGTGGAGTTGTGTTAGGGTTTAATCGGAAGTTGGGTGGTCATATCGACCCTGAGCGTTTGGGGTAGACATCTCATTATTTAGACAAGCTCACCGTCATAACCCTTAACTCTTAACTGGTTACTTATGCGAATCAAGGATTAATGTAATCTATTGAAAACCAGATGTATATTCTCAGTGTAACTCTGCGTATTCTCGGCGTGCCTCTGTGTAACTTGAGCTTTATGTGTTGTTGCACAGAGTTTCACGGAGTAGCCCAGAGGACCACAGAGAGTTCAACTCTTGATTCACGTTACTTATTAGCTAGTACAAATGCCGAATTGAAGTAAGCTGTCCATAATTTCCCCTTTTGGGGGCTAGGGGGTCTTACACATTTCCGTAAGGAGGCCCTAGTTCCTTTCCCTAGTTTTAAGCCATCGTTTAATTAAAAGGAAAAACCATGCTATTAGCCATAGGAGCACCACAGATTGCATTACTCGTACTAATATCCATCGGCCTTTTTGTATTGGGGTATACGATGGGCAAAAAGGCGGGTTATATAAAGCGTATACAGGAAGAAGAAAAGGGGCTTTGATTCGGTATAAAACCTAAGTCCGATCGATAACACCCTAATAAGTCCCCCCTTTGGGGGTTAGGGGGCCAGTATTCTCCTACAAAACAACTATTTAACCGCCCAAAACACTCAAAAAATACCCATTAGTGGGTATTGTACCCCATGTCGGGAAGGCCTAGTTTTAGGGATGAAAACAGAACCTAACAAAACCAATTTAAATCTACTTAACAAATGGTTGTTAAGGGAAAGTAGGTTTTTGGGTATTAATAGATGTGAAAAAAAAGGAAATGAAAATAACCAAATTCAAAATAGTAAATTATAGAGCAATTGAGAATATAGAATTTGCCCTAAACTTTTCAATTAATCCTATAATAGGAATAAATGAAGCTGGGAAAACATCAGTTTTAAAAGCAATATTAGCCTTTGACAAATCAAGAGATCGGCACAATGGAGGGAAGCATTTAGAATATGAAAACAACTATGCAATAAAACAAAGAGATTGTAGAATTTCAGCATTCATAAAGTTAGATAAAAAGGAAAAAGATGAGCTTGTTGAAAAAATAAAAATAAACACAGAATCAGAGGATTATAAAATTATCAATTCATTAAGCAAAGACTACATATTTGTGCTAGAACGTTCTCTTTCTAAAGAGAAAAAACCTTATAAATGTGAAATTGAAGATGTCTCTGAAGTAACTTTAAATAAAATATCAAGATACTTAGTATCGAAACTACCTTATATTTTATACTTCGATGATTTTGCAGACAGAGTTCCAAGTTCAATACAATTCCCAGATGATTATAGAGAAAGTGGTAAAATTGGAAGAGTTAAAAATCGTGAATGGAATGAGATTATAGAAGAAATTTTTAAGCGAGCAGATACAGAAGGTATTGACGAAGATGAAACAGAGACTCCTTTAATTTCTTATCTAAAAATTGAAGATAGAGATAAAAAATCTGACATACGCTCAGATGTTGAAGATACGCTTAACGAAGAAATAATACAGGAATGGAAGAGAATCAAAAAGAGTGGTGAAAGCTTTGCAGATGATAGTGACAAACTTGAATTAGTTATTGTAAATACTGATAATACTTTTGAATTTAAAGTAAAAGACAAATCACATAAAGGTAAAAAAAGAACTTTCGATATTTCAGAAAGAAGTAAAGGATTCCAATGGTTTTTCAATTACATGGTTAAGTTAAAATTTAATCCTAACTATAAGGGAAAATTAGAAAACTCTATATTCCTACTTGATGAACCTGGCTCCTATTTACATTCTTCTGCTCAAAGTGAATTATTAAAGGAATTAGAATCTGTCTCAAAGAAAAATACAATAATTTATTGCACACACTCTCAGTATTTATTAAATCCAGACATTATCAAACTTGGAAGCATAAGAATTGCAGAAAAGAAAAATTCTAAAATTAATTTGCAAAACTTCGGTAGCTATAAATCGAAAAAAGATAAAGGAGCATTATCTCCTATTTATCAAGCCTTAAACTTGAATTTTGCTCATGACTTTGTTGGAAAAATAATAATAACCGAGGGAATAACTGATTTTTATTTTTTTAATATCTTACAAAAGCATACAGATTTTATAAAAAAAGAATTGAAGTTTATTCCAAGTAGCGGAGCAAGTCAGTCCACGACATTGATAAGTTTTGCATATTCGTTTGCAGATAACTTCATAGTATTTCTTGACAATGATAAAGCAGGGAAAGACGCTAAAAGAAAGTACCTAAAAGAATTTGGAAGCGAATTTGAAAAGAAAATTTACACTTATGGTAACCAAAGTGACAAGTTTGAATTGGAAAACTTTTTGTGTGAAAAAGATGCGGAAAACTTATTACAAATAACAAAGTCGGATGATTTAAAAAGAGCATTAGGCTTTTTGTTTTATGATTATTCTAAAAAACAAAATGAATTTTGTAAAAACCTATCAACTAAAACAAAAGAGGGTTTAAGTGATTTGTTTAAAATACTTGAAAAAATATAAATGTATTACCCCCGCTACCGCACGATTTAATCGTGTGGTATAGCTTCTCGATGACCACAATGAACCCCCCGCTGGCGCTAACGTCTGTTAGTGCCATCTTCTTTTTAAGCCCTTCGCTGGCTCGTGCCTTGTTGCTTTACGTATCGATCGCTACGGGTAGCACTGGGTGGTAGGGCAGTCCAATCCATCAATCCATCGTTTTTGCAAGATAGGTCCGGTAAAATATTCCCATCAAAATAGTATCAAAACCACGGTATCCCATTTGTCAAGGGAACCCTCCGGGCTTTTGATCTCCAATTTGAGCTGAAATTTTCCCTTGACCAAAGTACTTCCCAAACGATTGTTCAATTTAAAAGCATTTATTTATGAAAATGACGGAGTTTGCCAAGAGCATAGGAAACTTGCCGAAAAAAGAGAAATTGGCTATCTTGGAAATCATTGACTTAAAAGTTGATAGCGATATGGACAGGGTACTTGATAGATTGGATACAATAAATTCCAGAATAGATCGCTTAGACTCAAGTTTAAAGTGGAGTATTGGAATCGGATTTACCCTTCTTGGCATTTTAATCACCATTTTAAACTTCTTAGAATAGCCCGAGGGCTATTTTTTTTATTTCTTTCGTAGCAATGCCCCCGCTGGCGCCAGGTTCCGCCTCGTGCCACTCACGCTAACCCCCGTTAGTACCATCTTCTGTTGTTAGTCCTCTGCCTCGTGCCTAGCCACCACACCTACCAAAAGCTGTCAGTAACTTCTTGTGGTATTGCCGCAACAAAAGCCTATCTTCCTTAGCTAAAACCGAGGTATACCTATGAAACATATATTGATCGCCGGAGCCAGTGGTATGGTCGGGGGCGAATTGTTGGCCCTGGCCTTGGCCGATACGCACATTACCGGCATAACCTCTTTGGTGCGTAGGCCATCGGGGCAGGCGCATGCCAAACTCACCGAGGTGGTAGTCGCTGATTTTTCGGACTATACGGCCCATTCTGAGGTGTTCCAAAATATAGATGCGGCTTTTTTCTGTATTGGGGCCTATACGGGCCAGTTGCCCGATGCGCAGTTTAAAGCCCTCACCGTAGACTATGCCGTGGCCTTTGGTAAGCAACTGCAAATGGGGAGTCCGCAAGCACGTTTATGCCTGCTTAGTGGGGCTGGGGCCGATCGTAGCAAAAAAAGCCGTACCGCCTTTGCCCGTTATAAGGGCATGGCTGAAAACCAACTCAGCGCCCTCGATCTCGAATTTTACAGTTTTCGACCAGGCTATATCTATCCGGTACGACCCAGAAACGAACCAAACCTGATGTATAAAATCAGCCGCGGCCTATACCCCTTAATCAAAATGTTCGGTATAAAATACAGTATTCCATCTACCCACTTGGCCCAAGCCATGCTCACGGTGGGCCTAAACGGTCACGGCCAAGAAATCTTGGAGAATATCGATATAGCAGACTTGACAGGGGGTTGATGATTGTTTATTTACGATTGATTATTAGGTAATTGTTTTGGTGTGGCGTTGTTTAATCGAGTATCCTAGATTTAATCGAAACCAAGATAATGCGACTTCTCCCCTCGGTCGAAGTGACATGTGGCAGCTATTTTAGGGGACATTTGATTTGTAACATTCGACTTTCGACTTTTTGTATCTTCATCCCATGAAAACCGTACTATCCTTTTTATTCCTGTTTTTAGGGGTATTTTCCATATCATCTGATAAAGCACAATTGGTTCGCGATTATATTGCGGCCGGTAATACGAATACTTTTAGTGAAGTGGCGCCTTTTCTAGATGCGGGTTATAAAGAGCTGTTTATCGACGGGAGCGAAGAGGTTAAAAACCTGGCCCATTTACAAGAAATGATGGCCTGGCGTAAGGTAATGCAATCGCAGATTGAGTTGTTGGATATAAAATCGAAGGGCGATACGGTGGTTACCACCGAAAAACACCAAAACCTACTCGATTCTTACCTCAAACGCATGCCCCGTACCTTTAAAATAAAGTATGTGGTAGAAGCGGGAAAAATACAACAGGCCCTTATAGATACGGTTCCGGGTTATGGGCAGATCTTACGAAGCAACGGGGAGAAACTAATGGCCTTTCATACCTATTGCCATAAGAATAATCTAAACGTCGACTTCTCCCGGAAACCCGAAGGGGCCCGGTCGGTATTGGAAGCTTTAGAACAATATAGTAAACGCTAAACGTTATGGGAAATCGTTTGAAACTGCTTCAATTCATTCATATTGCCCTTTGTGCAGGGGTATGTTTCGCCTATTTTGATCTTGGCCTATATGTTTGGCATAGATCCCGCCCGATTGCCCGAAATAGACGGAAGTAATGCGGTGTATTTGGCGATTCCGTTTATAGCCCTTTTAGTTGGGCAATGGTTGTTTAAAAAGTTGGTTAATGGGGTAGACCCAAAACTAAGTTTTGAAGATAAACTACCCACTTATACAACCGCTGCTATAGTGCGATGGGCTATGTTGGAAGGCGGTGCCCTTTTGCTGGTTATTTTGGCCCCGGAATTCTTTTTGATCGGCCTGTTGCTGATTCTTTATATGGTCTGGTTAAGACCCACCCGTTTTCGAATCGAGAGTGAGTTGGTATAACCGTCGGGTCTTTGGTGTGGAGGTGTTTGATCGTACTTCCGGTAGCAAGTATGTTCAACGATTGCCCGTGGGTTAATAGGTCATCAAAACAATCCCCATCTTGTTTTCTTATCTTTGATAAAAAGGGGATATGGATTTACAGCAATCTAAAATAGCATTGGCCAAACTAATTTTGGATATTGATAGTCAGGAGCTTATTGATAAAATCCTAAGGGTGGTGCAACAAGATTCCCCTGATTTTTGGGATAGTTTAAGTGAAGCTGAAAAGGAAGAAATCGCCTTAGGAATCAAACAATTGGATCAAGGAAAAGGAGTACCCCTTCAAAAGGTGCTTAAAGATATTTCGTGATGGATGTTTTCCTATCACCATTGGCCATTACCAAATTAAAAGATTTGGTGGATTATCTGGAAATGGCTTGGGGGCAAAAAGTAAAACAGCGCTTTCTACAAAGGCTTGAAGCAAAAATCGAGCAACTAAAACAACATCCCAAGAGTTGCCCAAAATCCAAGGTGTATAAGGGCATTTACAAATGTGTTTTAAGTAAACAAACCAGTTTCTTTTATCGAATCAATACTGAATTGAAGGCCATTGAAATCATTTCTATTTTCGATAATAGACAAGACCCGGACACTATTTCTCTAACAGATAAGTAACTGAGGTGAGAAATAGATGTATGAAAAACCATGCGACCTCTCCCCCCGAATGCTCTGGGTCGAAGTGACAGCCTGCTAATGTTTAGGGGTTCACCGACATTAGACTTTCGACTGACTCTCTAAAACTTTACCTCTTCGGTCAGAAGTTTGATTAATTCGGGATCGTCCTTGAATTTTTCCTCAAAATTAAAGACTACCCTTTTAAAGGGGTTATAGCCCAACTCGACCAGTTTGCGATTTCTAAAACCGTCGATAAAGCGGTAGACGATGAATTGGTTCGCATCTGGATTGGCTTCAAAATAGGCTTCCAGTTTTTGGGCGAGTTCGTCGCGCCATTGTAGGGAGGTCATTAAATCTTCGCGGCTTACCTCGTCGAGTCCGGGGGCCTTTTCCAGTTGCTCTATTTGGGCTGGACTATACCAGCTTTGGGCCATTAGGCTTTTCCATTCGGCCACGGCATGATTTTCGTTATTCGCGGCCAGGGCCTTGGCTTCATTCCCCATTTCTACAGGGATAATGTCCAAACGGGAACCGTCTTCGGCTTCGGCCAATTGAAAAAGGATGTATTTATTGGATTTCTTTTCGCTTTTGACCAAGATCAGGTTGTTGTCGAGTCGCTTTTCCACGCTCATTTTTTCCGTCATTTTGGGGTCGCCTTCGCGGCCTACATATTCAAATAGAACGGCGTCTTTGCTAAATGTGGCTTTTCTTAGATCGCCACCCATGGTGTGCATAAACCAAGTGTCGGCCGTTGGCAGTTGTCCGAAGCCATAAAGGGAAACGAATAATAAAGCGATTAGGGCTAGGCGAGATGGTCTGGTTGGTAGTTTGTACATTGGATTTGTTTATTGATGCGGCAATAATAACAACATAATCCAGCGGCTTACCCCAAAATTGTATGGTTGTCACTATTTCCGGTTTAATTGGAAATTTTTGAGCTCTTAAATTGAATTGGAACCTCAATTATCGAAAAGAAAGGCAGGCCTGCATAGCTTATGATACGACAGGCTAGTATGCATAAATGTTGCGCAATGAGGTCTGATATTTAGTGGGTAGTAACTCTAACTAAGTTCGTGAATCAAGAGTGGAACTCTCTGTGATGCTCTGTGCTACTCCGTGAAAATCTGTGCAATAGCACAAAAGACTCAAGTTACACAGAGTCACGTCGAGAAGACGCAGAGTTACACTGAGAAAATACGTCAGGGTTTCAATAGATTACATTAAACCTTGATTCGCATTAAGTTTTTAAGGTTACCCTATCGATATATGTAGTTGTTTGCCAAGCCCAATCTCGATTAACTTATAATAAGTTGAAATTTGGATATCACTAATACCCCTTTCAATTCGGGAAATATAACTTTTTTTGGTACCCGTTTTTTCGGCCAATTCCTCTTGGGTCATATTGGCTTCTTTACGGGCTTCTTTAAGCATGGCGCCTAACCGAAAGGCTAAAGAATCGGCATCGAATGTATCGCGTTGGGCCGTTCCTTTTTCGCCGTATTTATCAATAAGGATATCTTCAAAATTCGTTATATCGTTCAAAATCAAATGTTTTTAGTTTTTAAATATTCTTTTTTAAGTTTTTCGGCAAGCTTGATTTCGCTTTTAGGCGTTTTCTGTGTTTTCTTGACAAAACAGTTCGTTAATACCACAAGGCTCCCCTCATCAAAAAAACATAAAATACGGATACTTTTAAAAGTCGTAATTACCCTTACTTCGTAAATACCATCTGTACTTTCGAGGGCTTTAAAGAATTTTCTTGGTACACGTTTTTCAAAACGGATGAGGTCCAGCACGTATTCAATCTTAAGCTGTACTTTTTCATCTTGGGACTTATAAAACGAAATAAAGTAATGTTTATATGCAATAATCCTTCTTACCACAACACAAAGTTAACTAATTAGTTAACAAATGAAGCACGGTTTGATGGTTTTGTATATAAAAACTATTAGCGGTTGTGTGGTTCTAGTAGCTTGGCTGTAAGGTGGTTTACTCTAATAGTTTGTATAAGGCCTCAGCAAATTGCTGACCCAAATCGATATAACCGGCGCTGTCGTAGTGCCAGGGGTCAGAGTAGGCATAGTAGCGGGTAGATCTGACAATGGCTGCCCTTTCGTCGGAACGGACAAAGGCTTCTTGGGCGTGCTGCACCAGTTCGCCATACTTCCAGACCTTACCTTCGGTATTGTTCCAAGAATCCGAGATCTTGCCGATGACCACCGGAATATCGTCTTGGCGCAAAGCGGCCCGGATCAAATCCATCAGCCGTTTTAAGTGGACCTCGTACTTGCGGGCCACTTCTTCATTGGCAGCATCACTTTCCCCTTGCATCCAAACGATGCCCGAGGGAATGATGTGGTCCGTGATACCATTACCATCGATATCCGTATCGGCCAAGGCTTGGTTTAGGGTCTTTAGAAAATGGTCGTATTGGTTAAGGCCATTCTTTCCTCGAAAATCCGGTTCCCATGATCCAAAATGCCGGGCTGCCGTACTATCTAATGAGGTACCTCCGCGCGAGTATTTGATAAAAGCGATTTTTTCTCCCGGATATAGGGCTTGTAGGCGTTTGGCCATACTTAACTCTACGCCAAAACGATCGCCCAGGGTATTCTGTTTTCCGTTCGATGCAAAGCCGCGGCCATGGCCGGGTTTAAGGGGCTCCCAAAACCCGTGCCCACCGTCTAGCGCTTCATCCGGTGCCGGGTTACCATGGAAAATATAAACGTTTTCGTAGCCGGTCTTGAGGGAATCGGGCAAATCTTTGGTATAGCCAAAACCATCCATATTCGATTGGCCACCCAAATAGAACAGCCGGATGTTTTCGGTTTTTTGGCCCAAGGCCAATAGTGGGAGTAGGGTGAATAGCAGACGGAGTTTCATGGTTTTTGGTGGCATTGGTTGTTATAAAAAGCGATGACTTCGTTGGGCAAATTCAATCGTTTGTCGTTGATATCCTTTACCAAATTGGGGCAATCGGAAAAGAAACGCGACAACACCTTCTTTTTTAATCCGAATACACCTTGGGTAACCCGGACAAGCTCGGGTTGATTGGCTTTTCTAAAATAATCTATAGTGTCGATATAACCCGATTCGTGATCCCGATATTCTATTTGGTAATGTATGGCCCTTCCGGTGCAGAGTTGTTTTACAAAGGCAAACTCTCCACTGGAGTCTATGCGATACGCTTCATTAAAAAAGCTACCTGAAGGTTTTAAAGCCAGCCTGACAAAAAGATCGTTACCCCGTTTATAGGCCTGGATTTTTTTAGAGGCGAAACGTTTTTTCCCTGCTTCCCCCTGGTAACGGATCTTGGTCAATAGCCCGCCAAAGGGCTCGGCTTTGCGATCCATAATCTTGCCATACAGGGTATCGCCATTATTCAAAACCACAAACCCTTCTTTGTATCCGTCCTGGGCCGTAACCGACAGCAGTACAAACAAAAAGAAGGGTATTACGGAACCGAAGTTTTTCAAGGTTTATACTTTGATAAATATTTTCTTTTTATACATCCAGGCAGCCAAGAACATATAAAAGGCTACTACCGTGAGACCGTATAACAAAGAGGATAGTTTAACCGCCATAAAATCGTGTACATAAATGGTGTTGAACAACCAACCATGTAAAGAGGTGTCGCCCACTTTGATCAAGCCCATGATCTTGGAGATGAAACTGCTCAAAAAGTATACCGTAATGGCATTGGCACCCACCTTTTTGAAAATGGTACCAAAAACAATATCCTTAACATCGGTAAGGTAATAGATCAGGGCCAAAAAGAGGTTGGCCCAACCGGCGGTAACCAAAACGAAAGAGCTGGTCCAAAGGGCTTTGTTGATCGGAAAGACCATATTCCAGAGATAGCCCAATACCAAGAGCCCAACCCCTAAAAGCAGCATATCCTTTACCTTGTTTTCGCGTTTCGACAATAAAATAAGACCGGTAAAAATACCCAAGAGGCTACTACAAATGGCGGGTAAGGAGCTTAAAAGCCCTTCGGGATCGTAGTCGGGTTGCCACATATGGGTACCTAGTACGTTCAGATCTATATAATTGGCCCAGTTGTGTGGGGCACGATCAAAGGTGGGGGCCATACCGTTCAGGGGTACATAACCCATAAACAACCAATAACCGACCAAAATGGCCACACAAATACCTAAAATGGTTTTCCAATTGCAGTTTAAAAAGAGGATGGCCGCAAAAAAGAAAGAGATACCGATACGTTGCAATACCCCTGGGAAACGGATAAACTCAAAGTCTTTGATAAAAGGAAAACTCAGCGTAAAGGCGCCTAAAAAGAGTCCGAGCCCAATGAGTTTTAAAGTACGGATGCTTATTTTCTTATAGGTGCCCGCATTAGGGGTACGCCCTTTATAGGCGAATACGATAGAGGTACCTACGATAAAGAGGAAAAAGGGAAACACCAGATCGGTTGGGGTGTAGCCGTGCCATTTGGCATGTAAAAAAGGGGCATACACATGGCTCCAGGTGCCTGGGGTGTTCACCAAAATCATTAGAGCAATGGTGAGCCCGCGAAAGATGTCTACGGAAATAATGCGTTGTTTCATGGTCGTTTGGTTGTAGTGGTTTTTAGTTGTTTAGAGAACCTACACAAAACGGTAGGTTCCTTTTCCTTTTTGGTTTACCAAGGAAAAGGCCAAACAAGATACGCAATAGCCCTGATCGATAAAAACGGATTTTTACCCATTTCCCATGATAGTTTGCCATGGCCGGGTAAAGCGGTGGAAAAAGGAGTGGGTTCAAAACAAAAAGGCCCCGAATCCGGAGCCTTTTAATCATTATCTATAGTCTTTTTTCTATGGTCTATTCTCCATATTCTGGACTAAAGTATATCTTTTCGAATCTTTTTCCAGGCTCGGGCCAATAAGAATCCGGATACAATAGCGGTTGCCGTTAGGGCCATGGCTGCCGTGGTTTTTCCATAGATCCAATAACCTGTGGCGAACATACAGGAATAAATGAGTACACAACCCAATAGCATGGCCGAAATACCTGCGGGTACACTCCATTTTTGACCGGGTTCTACCACCTCTACGGCATCTACACGGGCATCGTCTACCACTTTGGCCCAGCCAGGACCTCCGGGCTGTATCTTTTTATAGAACGAACGTAATACTTCGTTCGATTCGGGTTGGGTCAGAAAAGTGGCGGCCAACCATATAGCGGTGGTTATGATCACGACGAACGGAATCTCGGCCCAAGCGGGCATCATTCCGGCATCGCCGAACAATAGTGGCCCCAAGGCGGTGGTCTTGAGTAAAATGGATAAGATACCCGAGGCGAACATGGCCGTAATCTCCGACCAGGCATTTATACGCCACCAGAACCAACGCAGGATAAAGATAAGTCCGGTACCAGCACCGAACACTAGCAATAGGCTGAACAACTGCATGGCGTTTTGCATCAATAGGGCAAGACCGGCACTGAGTACCATTAAGATTACGGTAGAGATTCGACCCACGGCTACCAAACGCTTTTCGGAAGCATCTGGGTTGACTTGTTTTTTATAGAAATCGTAGACTACATAAGACGAACCCCAGTTCAATTGGGTAGAAATCGTACTCATATAGGCGGCCACCAAAGAGGCCAAAACGATACCCAATAAGCCGCTGGGTAGCTTGGTCAGCATGGCCGAATAGGCCAAATCATGACCCAATTTCCCTTCTTCTACATTCGGAAAGGCTTCGGCTATACTGGCAACATCTGGATATACTACCAAAGAGGCCAAAGCGACCAAAATCCAGGGCCAAGGTCTTAGGGCATAGTGCATGATGTTAAAGAAAAAGGTGGCTCCAATGGCATGGTTTTCGTCTTTGGCGGCCAACATACGCTGGGCGATATAACCCCCACCGCCAGGTTCGGCACCGGGGTACCACGAGCTCCACCATTGTACGGCCAACGGTATCACCAATAAGGTAATCACTGCCTCGGTATTACTGAATTCGGGTAGTATCGATAATTTTCCGGCTACGTTTTCGTGGGTCAATAGGGCTTCGATACCGCCAACTTCGGGCAGATTTACCAAATAAACCGCAGCACCTATGGCACCTCCCATGGCTACGAAGAACAACAAGAAATCGGTATAAACCACCCCTTTAAAACCGCCCAAGGCACTAAAGGTTACGGTAATTAAACCAGCACCTACAACGGTTTGCCAAGGATCCAAGCCTAACATTACCCCACCGATCTTAATAGCGGCCAAGGTCACGGCACTCATGGTAATTACGTTAAAGATTACCCCTAGGTATATGGCCCTAAATTTACGCAGAAAACTTGCCGGGGCACCCCCATAGCGCAATTCGTAAAACTCCAGGTCGGTATTTACGTTCGATTTACGCCAGAGTTTGGCATAGACGAAAACGGTTAAAAGTCCCGTGATCAAAAAGGCCCACCAGACCCAGTTACCCGACACCCCATTACTACGAACGATATCGGTTACCAAATTGGGTGTATCGGTAGAAAAGGTAGTAGCCACCATAGAGAGGCCCAAAAGCCACCAAGGCATGGTACGACCCGAAAGGAAATATTCAGAAGAACTCTTACCAGACGATTTGGAGACATAGATCCCGATGCCCAGCACCAGGGTAAAAAAGATGATTATCAGACTGTAATCTAAGGTTGATAACTGCATGGGTTTGGATTTTGGTAAGCGTTAAAGATATTATTTTTTTTGGATTGCCTCCGGGCCCTTCGCTAATTGGTTTATCTTGGCCCATTAATGGAAATCTCCACCACTTCTTGGATCTTGGCCAACCTGGGTATTTTTATACTCGGTATCTCTAAATCGGGGCTTAAAGGTATCGGTATCGTTATCGTGACCTTAATGGCATTGGCCTTTGGGGCCAAGGCCTCTACCGGGTTGATCGTACCGCTGTTGGTGGTGGGTGATATTTTCGCGGCCGCGTATTATCGCCGGCATGTAGAGTGGAAATATATGTGGCGTTTTCTCCCTTGGATCGTAGTGGGCCTATTGATCGGAACCGCTATCGGAAAAGATTTGCCCGAAGCCCTTTTTAAATGGTGTATGGCCGCTATTATTTTGTTAAGTGTGGGCCTTATGTGGTGGTGGGATCTACGCAAATCTAAAAAAGTCCCAACCCATTGGACCTTTGGGGGTGTCATGGGCATTGTAGCCGGAACCACCTCAATGATCGGGAATTTGGCCGGGGTGTTTTCCAATATTTTCTTTTTGGCCATGCGCCTGCCCAAAAATGCCTTTATAGGTACCGCGGCCTGGGTGTTTTTGGTCGTGAATATTGTTAAGCTGCCTTTTCATATTTTTATTTGGGAAACCATTAGTTGGGATACCTTGGTAATCAATGCCAAATTGTTACCGGCCTTGATTATTGGGTTGTTATCGGGGGTGCGCATCGTTAGGGCCATTGCCGATACCCACTATCGTAAAATGATCTTGATCCTTACCGCCTTTGGTGCCTTAATGTTGTTGTTGCGGTAACCCGGAACTTGACAGGATTTTGAAACCTGTCAGGTTTGGCAGACTAACATTCAAAAAACACACAATGGACACCGATACTATACTGGGTTTACGAACCACTATTTACAAAGTACCTGATTTAGAAAAGGCCAAAGCTTGGTATGCCAAGGCCTTTGCGACCCCACCTTATTTTGACGAACCTTTTTATGTAGGTTTTAATATAGGTGGGTACGAGTTGGGGTTGTTACCTGAAGAAAAGGCTAAAACAGAGAAAGGCGATAATGTGCTTTCGTATTGGGGGGTTACCGACATTCAAAAACAATACGAAAATCTGTTATCGCTAGGGGCAAGGGAACATGAGGCGCCCCACGGGGTAGGTGGTCCGTTACAAGTAGCCACCGTATACGACCCTTGGGACAATGTTATAGGGTTGATTTTTAATCCCACCTTTAAGGCACAACGGCAATAACCCTATTATGTCTGCACAATTCAGTTGGTTCGATCTTATTGTAATTGTCGGTATCGTTCAAGGTATAGTTAGCACTGGTCTTTTACTTTTTCGACGGAAGGGAAATACGGCTAGATTGTTCCTGGGGCTAGCCATTTTGGCCTTTTGTCTTTTAAGTTTTAAAATACTATTGCTTACCCTTGGCTTATGGGAAATACCTTTTTGGCGCTACTTTCCTTTAGGGGTCGATTTGTCCATTGCTCCATTATTGTACCTCTATACCCTGGCCTTGGTAAGACCGAACTTTAGTTGGAAAATGAAGCATCTATGGCTTTTTGCACCGTTTTTCCTTTTTGAATTGTTTGCCCTTTGGGTTTATGTTAGTTTATGGCCGTTGGAAGATATAGTTGCAAAAGACTTACGGGCTGCTTCATTTTATTTTGAGGTGGTGAAAGACTTTGAAGACCTATTAACACTCTTAACGGCATTATTGGGCATTGGTTTTAGTCTTAGGGAAGTGGCTACCTATCGAAAACTAATCAATTCCGATACCTCGGATACCTCAATTACACAGTTAAAATGGCTGTTTAACGTATTGGTCATTATGTGCCCTTTGGTGGCTATTATGTTGGTCAATACAATTTTAGATGATGTGTTCGATTATGGTAATAGCAAGTTCTTTCGTTGGCAACTGTTCTATCTTGTCGTGGCAGCTTTGGTGTATTATCTCGGTTTTGAGGGGTATAGAAGACATTCGGCTTGGCCCAAACTGAAATTTGTCACTCCTAAGGGTAAGGGTAAACCCAAAATTTCTGTAGATCGTATGAACGATATCCAATCGCGCTTCCTTCAACTAATGACGAAAGAAAAATGGTACCTAAACGCTCAGCTTAGCTCCAAAATGGTCGTCGATGCCTTAGGAATTGATGCAAATGATTTGTCCCAAACCTTAAAATATCGCTTTAATAGCAACTTTAGGGAGTTGATCAACCAATATCGTGTTCAAGAGGTAAAAGGGTTATTGATGGATCCAGAAAAGAAACATCTTTCCATTCTTGGGAAAGCCTATGAGGCCGGATTTAATTCGGAGGCCAGCTTTTACCGCATTTTTAAAAAGGAAACTGGGCAATCTCCCAAAGCATTTATTGCGAAAAAGAACTCTCAAAAAGAAAAATAAGAGGTTTGGCAACAGAAAATGCCACTACTTGTGCCCATCAAAAAACGAAAATGATGGAATACAAGAACATGGTAAAACGTGGCTTGGCCCTATGTGGCCTACTTAGCCTTTTAAGTTGTGGGGGTCATAAACCTCAATTCGTGGGCAAACCTTTACTTAAACACGATTCGGTACAACAAACAGGTTATGATACCACGAAATTAAGTGCCCTAAGCCAATTTATTAAAGATAGTTCCCGTACTACCGGAATGGTTGTTTTATACGATGGCAAAGTGCTATTCGAATATGGCGATGTATCGCAAGTAAGTTATTTGGCATCGTGTCGCAAGAGTATCTTAAGTATGCTCTATGGGAAACATATAACCAATGGTACTATAGATCTAAATGAAACCATTGGTAATCTAGGTATAGAAGAAGACGATGGTCTATTACCCATAGAAAAACAGGCAACCGTAGATCATATTATTACGGCGCGCTCCGGTGTATTTCATTTGCCCGCCAATGGGGGTTACGATACCCGAAATGTAAAAACGCGGGGTTCTGTAAAGCCGGGTTCTTATTTTCTGTACAACAATTGGGATTTTAACGTTGGCGGGGCCATTTTGGAACAATACACGGGCCAGTCTGTCTATAAAGAGCTTCAGGAACAGTTGGCCATTCCCCTGGGTTTTGAAGATTGGAACCTGAAAAACCAAAAGAAAAAATGGAATAAACGCAAATCGCGTTATGCGGCCTATCATATCTATGTTTCGCCACGCGATTTGGCTAAAATGGGGCAATTGATGCTAAACAAGGGTAAATGGAATGATGAACAATTAATCCCAAAATCATGGGTAGACCAATCTACATCCATGGTTACACCGGTTGATACCGTAAACGCTAGAAATGGATGGACACATAACGATATGCCCCAGTTATCGTATGGTTATATGTGGTGGTTGTTGGAATCCTTTAAAGATAACGCCGATTACGAAGGTGCCTTTAGCGCCACCGGTTGGGGAGGGCAATTTCTCACCGTGATCCCAAAACGAAAACTAGTGATCGCCCATATGACCAAGATGGACAAACTTTCGTTATGGGGCTTTCACTACAAGGGTGTTAGCGACCTAACCTATTGGAAAATTGTTGATAGATTAATGCAATCGCAAACTACAAAATGACCTTTAAATAGTTAAAAATAAAGGGGTTTAGGTATCTGGAGTCGTTTTATTCTAAATCCAATGCCTTACCTGTCATTCCCGCCGAGGGTTTTAACCTAAGGGCCTGTAATACGGTTGGGGCAATTTGATTGGTATAGAACTGTTCTTGGACTTTGATTTCGCCTTTTGCACTTACATTTTTCCCAAATGCAATTAACCACACTTGCCCGGCCCCTTTGATATCACTTCCATGGCTTTTCCAGGTTTTAAGCGGCTGGGTTCCCCTACCATGATCGGTAGTGATTAAAAAGAGGGTGTTGTCTTTGTAAAAGGGGTCGTTTTGGGTAAAATGCCACAGTTCTTTGATGAGGCCATCGGTCTTGCGGGCCGATCGCAAATAGGCATCGTATTCGCCATCGTGGGCAAAGTCGTCGGTCTCGCCATAAGCGATATAGACCAAACTGGGGTGTGCCTTTTTCATATGTTCCAAGGCATAGTGATGGGTAAAGGCATCGAGGCGGACAGAACCCCAAGGGCTTGGGATCTGGTCTTGTAGCTGGTTTAAGAACCGCTCTTTATCGCTAAGGTCTTGGCCGCTGGCCTTACGGAATCCGGCATTGACGGGAATACCCGCTCGTTTTTCGTTTACGATGGATGGAAAAACGTCCCAGCTACCAAAAGCAGCTACTTTTCCGGTATAGCGGGCATCGTTTTGGGCCAATTCCAATAGGGTGGTATTCGGATTCGGAATCTTGTCGTTGCTGGTAATACGGGCATCATCGGCCTGGCCTGATAAGATCTCGTTATAACCCGGGTAGGAGAACCACATACTATTGGTCAGATCCATTTTAGAACCCAAGTTTCGGTTGCCATGCAGTTGTCCCATTTTAGAAACCTCTTGCCAAAGGAAGGGAAAGAGGGCCTCGCGACGACTTTGGGCATCTTCGCGCCAGAAATCGGCCTTGAGTCCGTCGGTATCGTGCACATAGTCTTTGTTGCCGATCAATTGGGCGTCGGCCCCACCAAATAACTCTTGCCATCGTAGGCCATCCAACGTAATCAGGACCACTTTGGTGTCCTGGGCCCAACTTGGGTTGCTTAGTGTTAGCAGAAAAAGAAAGGGTAAAAGGTAAAAGGATGATTTTCGACATCCATGAAAGACGGATACTTTGCTAAGTTTTAATACCATGTTATTTGGTTTTTGCGGAGGTTCGGAATTCTTGTGCATCGCTCCAGTGACTCCAATTTAAATGTTGATCTCTATAGCGAACACGCCAGTAGTAGGTGGTGTTGGGCGATAGGCGGTGTACTTTTTCATCCCTAAGGTCGTCGTCTTTTTGACGGTTTTCGTTATAGTACCAGTTCTCGAACTGTTTCCAGCTTTCGAACACCATTTTCTTAAAATCGGTAGTGGCCGAAATTTGCCAGTGGGCCGCCCCATGAAATGCATGGGGCATACTAGAGGCGAAATCACCGGCTTTGAGTACGAAGCCTTTAAAATCTACAGATTCATCTACCGGAAACACTGCTTTTGGTGTATCGGGTAACACGGCCTTGCGGTAAACCGTGATACTGTCGGTACGTACGTTATCTTCAGGCGTTATGGTATTGCCCCTTGAAATTCGCTTTAAAGTGAATTTGGGGTTATCGCGATCGCCATCTACCTCAACCAGTACAAAACCGTATTTGTCCTCAGAAATACTGAATTCTTCATAATCGCGGCCTTCAAATTCACCCCAGTTGTCTATGGCACCACCGGCACTGGCTACGTTTACCATTAGGTGTTTGTGGTCGCGCGACTGGCCCCTCGAATAGCCGTGGGTATGCCCATAAAAGTGAATGCTGGGTTTGCCCGAATCGTTTGTGAATTTTTCCAATAATTTAACCACTTTGGTGCTGAACTCTTCTTCACCCGGAATCCATAACTCCGATTTATGCGGATGGTGCAATTGGGCAAAAACAAAGTCTATTTCCCCGTTTTTGGCTGTTTCTTTCAACACCCTTTCCAACCAAAGCATTTGCTGTTTGAGGTTGCGGTAACCGTCGTTGGAATCTAACCCGATGATTCGTACGTTACCATGGTCTTTATACCACCAATGTTCGGCATAGGCAGGGTGGCCGTTTTTGGGTAATTCGAAATAGCGGAAATAAAAATCGGAATTATGTTCGTGGTTTCCGGGGGCTGGATAAACGGGAACCTTAGAGAATAATTTTTGGGCCGGATTAAAGAAATGATCTTTCCACTGATGGAAAACCGAACCGCTCTGTACCAAATCGCCCGGTACCATAACAAAGGCCAACTCTTCTTCCAATTTTGGGCCGTATTCCTTTTCTACATAGGGTAAAATTCCCTGATTGACGATTTCATGGAATTTTCTGGGTTCATGGCTATCGAACTGCATATCGCTCATGGCCACTAGGCGGAAATCTTTTTCATCTTGAACAAAGGGAGGGGTCTTGAACTGGAAAATATCCGAGCGGGTCTTGCCCGTCTTTACCCGATAGTAATAGGTGGTAAAGCGTTTTAGATCTTCTAAGACTACTTTGTGGATCTTGCGTGCGCTAAAATCAATCTCGTAATCGCGTCCACTGGCTTTTTTTCCCAATTTTGGGGTGAGGCCGTATTCTACCACCGATTCACCACCGGTATTGGTCTGCCACATGATCGTCATACGGTGGGGTTCGGCATCTTGCAGATAGGGTTGTATTTCAATTTCAGTGGTGTTCTGGGCCCAAAGCCCGCTTTCAAGGCCCACTAGGGCACATAGAAGTATGAGGTAATTCGTTTTCACTGCTAGTTTATTTTATTGGTGTTCTTGGTTCGATACGTTTGCAATACTTTCTTCAACATAGTCTAGGGCCCGGGCCAAGTCGGGTCTGGAAATGGTCAATGCGGGCGACAATTGGATGACGTTGCCGGCCGAAACCTTAAAGCTTAAGCCTTTTTCGAGACAGCTATACATTACTTTTTCTGCGGCTTCTACGGCTTTTTCCTTGCTCAGTCGGTCTTTTACCAATTCCACGCCCCATAATAGCCCTTTTCCACGTATATCTCCAACGATATTATACTTGTTTTGTATGGTATGTAAGCGGGTTTTGATGAATTCTCCATCATTTTGGGCTTTTTGTACTAGGTCTTCGGATTCAATGATCTCTAAGGTAGTGAGTCCGGCGGTAGCCCCGAGCGGACTTTTCTCATGGGTATAATGACCGAGGGAGATATGGGCGAATTGGTTATAGGCATCCCTACATACCAGGGCCGCTTGTGGAAAAATGCCGCCGCCCAATCCTTTACCCAAACATAAAATATCGGGTTGTATACCGTAATGTTCAAAGGCGAAAAGTGCTCCGGTACGCCCCAATGCAATGGGAATCTCATCCAAGATCAGTAGTACCCCATGGGCATTGCAAAGGGCACGTGCCTTTTTCCAGAAATTTTCTGAAGGAAATTGGGCATCGGTATTTCGGATGGTCTCGGCCATAAAGGCCCCGATGTCGCCTTCTTTGGTAAAGACGTATTCTAAATATTCCAGGCATTTTTCTTCTTGGCCTTCAAAAATGCCCCGGTAGGTAATCGGGGGAGGTATACGCTCTACACCAGGCATCAAGGGTCCCATATGTTCGCGAAACACCGCCTCGCCCCCAACACCTATGGCATCTAAAGAGGCCCCATGGAAAGAATCCCAAAAAGAGACGACCTTGTGTTTTCCGGTAACGGCCCGGGCCAGTTTTAAGGCCATCCCGATTACGGCCGTACCACTGGGTGCCAAAAGTACCCGGTTGAGGTCCCCGGGTAAGGATTCGGCCAATTTTTGGGCAAAGTTGATGGCCGGAATGTTGGTGTACCTACGGGTGCTAAAACTGAGTTGCTGCATTTGTTCGTATAGGCGTTGTACCAACTTCGGATGCGAAAAACCCAATTGATGTACATTGTTCCCATGAAAATCGAGGTAGGCTTTACCGTTGAGATTCCGGATGTTGGGCCCGTCGCAATGTTGTAGTACGTCTAAACATGGGGTAGACATGGATTGATGCAGAAAGTAGCGGGCATCTTTTTGAAGCCAGGCTTGTGTTTCTTTGTCTGTATGATCGGCCCACCATTGTTCGCGTGCGGGGGTACCGTTAATATCGCCTTCGGTACGGTAATGCGTTTTATCTAGATCCATAGGGTCCGAATATTTTTGTGATTTCCCTTTTTGGGTTGCGGTCGTTGAGTATGTATACCCAATATTGCGAACCGCCGGGGACTACCCGAATTAGTATGTGGCCTTGTTGACTTTTATAGCGATCTAGTTTACCACCGATGACCAGTTTATTGGGGGTAAGCATGGCCGTTGAAAATACATCGCGCGGACCGGGATAGGTTTGGGTAGATAAGATGCGGCGTAGTACTTCTTCACCGGGGTGGTCACTAGACCAAAGCTGTTGTACCCAAATCCGGGGCCGCAGGCTTCTAACATAAAAAGGGTTCTGCGAGTCGCGATTACCATGATGGTTTAAGGTAGCGACATCTACCGGACCAACCACTGGGGCAATATGCGATTCGACACTATTAAAGTCGGTTTGGCCCAAACCATCGATACCGCCTATATCGCCACCGGTAAAATAATCGAAGGCCCCATAGGAGATTTTGATACAACTGCTCAATGGATTTTCGCCCGGATAATCGCCTGATTTGAATAGGGCATAGGTTTTTTCACCTTCACCGGTCCATATTTGACCATTTACCGCAATATTGCGTACCGAAAATTCCGGGAAGGCTTCCGGTCGGTATCGCATGGCGATCTGGGTGTCGCTTCCGGCAATCAGGGTCTCGTGTTCCAATCCGTTTTTGGCATGGTAATCCGTAAATTTCCAAAGTTCTTTTAAGGTGGGGATCATTCCGAATTTGTCACCACCAAACCGTTTCTGCACCTCGGGATCCTTTAAGTTCAAGGGATATTCGTAGCCGCGGTCGATTAAGGTTTTGATAGGTATTCCGTGACCCACACCCATAATCCCGGTTAGGGCATAATCGCCATCATTGGCTCTAGGGCGTAAAGCATCCAATTCACCAAAATGATCATCGTGGTAATGGGTAATCAAAGCGTAATCGAGCTCTGGTTTTTCTTTTTTCGGCGCGAATTGCTGGATGTAACCTACGATCCATTCCGATACACTTTTATCGGCATTGGGCATACGTGGGGTATTGCGCTCCGATACGGTTCGTGGGTGGGTGTCGGAAGTATCGCCCGCATCGATTAGTAGACTGGTGCCATCTGGGAAAACGGCATAGGCACAATCGCCCCGACCCGTGCTAAGGTGGTGTATGTCTAAATAACCTTCTTGCCATGGGGGCAGGGTACCCCCAATCGTTTGGGCTTTGGCGGGCATTCCCCATAACAGGAGTAAAACTATAATCAGCCTAATCGTACGCATGGGCTAGTTTTTAGGGTACAAAAGGTGGGCCGGTAGGGTTTGTTTTACATACTCGGGCCCTTTGAACTTTACATCGAGATGGTAACCACCGCCGCCGTTAAAATAGTCTACCCGTATGCGGTGCCGGCCCGTTTCCAATGCTAAGGCCCCGCCTTTTTCCCGCACCCCATGATCGCCGTCGTTATCTACGATCAAACGGTCGTTTATATACAGTTTACTACCATCGTCACTATGGGTATAGAAGGTGTATAGTCCGGGCGTGTCGATTTGTATTTCACCTTGAAAACGGATGGCGATATGTGCTTCACCTTCCCCGGCCGATTTTAGGATGTTGGAGGAAAATTCATAGGTTTTTCCTTCGGAAGAGGGGGTCAGGGCGTCGAAATTGGGCAAAACCGTTAGGCTTTCTAACGGATAGGTTGAATAGCGAAGCCCGTTAGGGCCTTCTGGGGAAACAAAGCGAAAATCGGCCTGGGCCAAGGTGCTTACCAATTGCTTGTCTACAAAAATACCGGCACGGACTACGGCGGGTTCTTTTATGGGTAGGGGTTGGGTGTACAAGGGCGATTTTTCAGTGGGATTTTCACCATTCAGGGTAAAACGGATCTCGCCTTTCTGATTTGGGTTGTACAGTTCTAAAACGGCTTCTTCGTTTAGGAACAGTCCGCCCGGATTGGCAAAATGACCCTGATCGGGTTTTACGATCGGGGCCTCAAAACGTTCGGGCTTGGTATAGGTAGGTTGGGCATTGGGTTGGCCTTCGAAGGCTTCCAGTACGGGTCTGCCGATCCAAGCTTGGGGCATTTCCAGACCAAAGGCATAGGCCACCGTAGCGGCATTATCGTACTGCATTACGGTGTTTTGAATGGTATACCCTTTTTTAATTCCGGGGCCGTATAGAATAAAGGGGATCTCCATTTCGGCCAAGGTTTCGCCTCCATGACCCGTGCCCAAACCGCCATGATCGGCAGAGAGCAAAAAGAGGGTTTCGTCAAAAATCCCGGCTTCTTTAGTGGCTTGTAGTATGGCCCCGGCCAAACTGTCGGCCTTGGCCACGGCGGCATAGTATTCGGGGCTTCCATGTCCTTGGGCATGTCCGGCATGATCTACATGGTCTAAGTGGATAAAGGTAAAATGGGGCCTATGTTCCTTAATATAATCTACCGCGGCCTGAGTGGTTTTGTCTTCATGGTCGCCATCGATATCAAAATCTACGGTAGCCTTGTCGAAAAGCCTGCCAAAGCCATCCCAGTCGTATATGGCGCCCACATGGGCATCGATACGTTGGTGGGCGAAAAGGTCGAAAATGGTAGGAAAGGTACCGTTGGCCGTAGCCACATTGGGAGGTAAAATGTGATTGTTCTTTTCCCAGGCATTACTGGTTATGCCATGATGTTCTGGGCCGGCACCCATGATCATGGCCGCCCAATTGGGGCTGGAACTTGAGGGTAAGACCGATCGGGCATGCAGCGTTGCACTACCTTGGGCCATAAGGGAATCCAATACCGGGGTGTGGGCCTTGCGAATACCATCGGGACTCATACCATCGAAACCGATAACGATGAGGTGTTTTACCGGTGCTTGTTTTTTTTCCGTTGGGTTGCAAGACAAAAGTCCTGTAAGTGGTGCCAGAACCAAGAGGTAGCGCCAAAGGTGTTTTACATAATCCATAGTGTTCGAATTCATGTTATTTAGAGACTGTTTTGAAATGTGTGATTGGAATTTTTATAGGTTGTTTTTGATGCCCTATGAGGCAAAATTTTTAAGCATAGCAGGGCTACGGTTCAAAATTTTAACGAAATAGGGCGCAAACCTGCCACCGGCAGGCGGGAAGAAGCATAAAAAAACAATTGACATATTTCAAAACAGTCTCTTATACGCCAAAGGGATTACCCGATCTAACGGATAATCCCAATAACTGTTTATTATGGACGGAGATTTAGTAACGGTCTCCGGTTTCCCACCAACCTTTAATGTTGATGTCGTTACCGCCAATGGCTTGAATGGCGGCTTCGTAGTTCTCTTTGTTATCGTTCTGCTCCGATTCCGGATAAAGGAAACGTACTGGGTAACGATCTTGGTTCAAGTTATCTGGGCCAGCTTCCAAAGCCGGAAGTCCGGTACGACGGTAGTTGAACCATCCTTGGAAATCGACATTCCACAAGGCCAAGGTCTTTTGGGTCAACAACAACTCCAGCGTACCATCGTAGGCTACGGCCTCTTGGGCCAAATAAGTGGTAATGTCTTCGGCTGCAACGCCCCAATACCCTAAACTGGCTTCGATACCGGCATTGTAATAAGTTTCGGCATCGCCAGAGATAAACCCACGCTGGGCGGCTTCGGCCAATATAAACTGAACTTCCGAGTTTTTGATGATAAAGGCCTCGGCATCGGTGCGGGAGAAGTAGAATAGGTTTACATCCAATCGGCACGGACTGAACTCATCGTCATAGGCCCTAGCGTTGTCTTGGTTCAGACCGATTGGGATACCCACCCAGTTGCCATCGGTATTGCGATCGAACCAAATGTCTAATCGGGGGTCGTTAAAACGGGTCAAATACTCCAATCCGGTGGTACATAGACTTTTTTCATCAAATCCGCCGATACGGCCGGTACTTTCTGGCCAAGAATCGGTATTGGTGGTACCGCTGAACTGTAAAATGGCATTGTCGGCGTTGTCCATAATGTAGTTTCCGCCAGAGACTATGGCCTGCATTTCGCTGCTTACATCCCTTCTTTTAGAGATTCGCATGAGGTAACGCAGACGTAACGAATTGGCCAAACGACGCCATTTTAAGGGATCTCCGTTATGGATGACATCGCCAGAGTTTCCGGGAATGGCCTCGTTTTTGGCAAAAGCGGCATCGGCATCGGCCAAATCTTGCAATACCCCGTTATAGATATCTTCCTGATTATCGTACTTAGGTTTAAAGATACCTTCGGTCTTACCCAAAAGCGCTTCTGAATAAGGCACATTGATGTACATATCGGTCAAGTTCGCAAAACAAAGGGCCCTCATAGTTAGGGCAATACCCTCATAAGTGCTGTTCTGTGAACCTTCGGTACGCGAGATTTCCAAAATATCGTTTACCTCAGGCAGAATGTTATAGTAGAAAGACCACATGCCTTCATCGTCCCATTCGAACTGTCCAAAACCAGGAAAGTTGTTCTTGGCCATCAATTGGGTAATGGTGTTACCATCGTCATAACCATCGTCGGTCAAACGGCGGGTAATCTCTGAAGTAACCGTAGCGGTAAGTAGGTTCGCACTTACGTTTTCCGGGCGGTTAGGGTTCATGTTCGTCGCCTCGAAGTCGTCGGTACAGCCTACCAACATTGCCCCGGCCAGAACTGTTGCGCTAAGAATCTTATATATTTTCATCTTGTTTTTTCTTTAGGAAATTAGAATTGTACGTTTAGGTTAAGACCAAAACTACGGGTGCTTGGTAAGGCCATATCTTCTACACCTGGTACAATGGTAGCACCGGAGAAAGAGATGGTTTCAGGATCTACATGTGGGTTTTCGGTCCAAAGGGCCAGGTTACGGCCTACCAAGGCGATGCTGGCGGCTTGTATCGGGGTTTTCTCCAAGATTTTTCGTGGAAAATTGTAGCCTAAACGTATTTCCCTAAGTTTTACATAAGTAGCGTCGAACATAGAGCTTTCCTCGTTACTACGCTTGTATACATGGGAATAATAGTTAGAGGCGGCTACGTTTTGGGTATTCGGGGTATAGGTGCCGTCGCCATTATCGATAACGCCTTCGGCAACAATGCCACTTTCCCTACCGGGCACAGTGAAATCCAACATACCTGTGGTACCCCCGATCGCAACGGTACGGGAGTGGAATACCCCACCTTGACGCCAATCGAACAATACGCTTAGGTCAAAGTTTTTGTATTTGAAATTGTTCTGGAAACCTAACATAAAGTCGGGGTTGTAGTTACCCAGATTACGCAATTCACTGCTACGAATAGGTAGCCCTGAATTCTCATCGATGATCCATTGACCATGGTAAGGACTGTTTTTGTCGTCCACTTTTTCGAAACCGGTACCATATACACTACCAATACGCTCACCTATTTCGGCGCCCACGATCAGGTAGTTACTGGCCGTTCTGTAGAAGTCGAGATCATCGATCAATTCGTTTACCTTACCACGGTTCATGGTGAAGTTAATGTTGGTTTGCCACATAAAGTTGTCGGTAACCACGGGCTTGGCACCCAAAGTAATCTCGAGACCCTTGTTCTCTAGTTCACCGGCATTTACGAAACGTGAACTAAATCCGGAAGTAGTGGAAACCGGCAAAGAGATCAATTGGTTTTTGGTCCGGGCTTTGTATACGGCGATATCTAGGTTTAATCGACTTTGGAAGAAACGTAGGTCTGCCCCGATTTCAAAAGAATCGGTAAGCTCAGGTTTTAAGTTTTCGTTTGGTAGCTCGGATGGAGAATATACCCTCGAGTTTCCGTTAAAAGGGGTACCGAAACCATAGGTAGGCGCCAAACGGTAGGGGTCGGTATCGTTACCTACAGAGGCCCAACCGGCACGAAGCTTGGCGAAGCTAATCGCCTCAGGCATTTCGAACATATCCGAAAGAATGGCACTGGCATTTACCGATGGGTAAAAATAGCTCCAGTTTTCCTTAGGTAGGGTAGAAGACCAGTCGTTACGGGCGGTTAAATCGAGGAACAACATGTTCTTATAGGCCAAATTGGCGAAGGCATATACACTGTTCACTTTCTTTTTCGAATCCCAGTCGGTAGACGATAACGGCTCGGCGGCATTATCGAAGTTGTATACACCGGGTACCGACAAAGAGTTGGCACTGATCCTTTGGTAACTGTTTTTGTTCGATCTGTGGTTGGCACCTACAGAAGCCCCCAATTCCAAGTCTTCGTTAATGTCGGTATTATAGCTCAACAAGAAATCGGTATTCTGCTCAAAGCCGTAGATATAATCTTCACGGTATTGTCCGTTGGGGAAACGCTGTGTAGAATAGGCCCTTTTACGTTTATCGATCTCGTTGGAGTAGTCTAGACCGGTACGTACCATTAAATTGAACTTATCGCCCAATTTCATATCGGCCCTCATGTTTCCGATCAAACGATCTTTGTTGAAACCGTTGGTGTTTTCATGAACCGTGAAGTAAGGGTTGTCGTGGTAGTTATAGTTATAGTTGAATTGTTGGATACCTTCTAAACCTGGCTGCCAGTAATCTTTTAAAGAGTTCATATCGATATGACGGCCGAACCAGATCCATAGGTACATAATGTTCTCTGTACCATAAGAGTTGTTCGGGCGGTTACGTGAACCACTGTTTACATAGTTCATAGAACCACTCACCTTTAACCAATCGGTAAGGTTGTATGAGCCGTTAATGGCGTAAGTGCGACGCTTAAAGTTAGAGTTGGGTACGATACTCTCACTCTGTAGATCGGTAAACGATACCCTGAAATTACCATCTTCGTTACCTCCGGAAAGGGCCACGTTATTACTCATGGTAAATCCGGTACGAAAGAAATCTTCGATATTACCGGGTTGAGGGGAAAATGGGGTGGCGATGATCTCATCGGCAAAGGTACCATCGGCATTTCTGGGGCGAAGGTTTACATCACCGGCCCTAAAACCTGAGGTGGTCGGACTATCGTGTTGCGGAATCAATTGACCATTCATGGCCGGACCCCAACTTTCGTCTACGTGGTCGTTTACACCACCGGTCAAAGAACGGTTTTGACCGCCATCGCCAAAGGCGAACTGACCATTGGAACCTTGTCCGTAAACGTCTTGGTATTTAGGCATGGTCAAGATAGTCTCGAAGGTGGTGTTGTTGGTAACACTAACCCCGATACCACGTGATTTGGTACCACTTTTGGTGGTAATAAGAATGACACCATTACCACCACGGGAGCCGTAAAGTGCGGTAGCACTAGGCCCTTTTAGTACGGTCATACTCTCTACATCGTCTGGGTTAATGTCCATGGCCCCGTTTCCGAAATCCACTTCCATATTACCATCTCCACTGTTGCTACTTACATCGTTGTTGATCGGAATACCATCTACCACGAACAAAGGCGAGTTGTTGGTAAAAGAACTTTCTCCCCTTATTATAATATTGGAAGTACCTCCTATACCCGAGTTTCCCCCGGTTACCTGAACCCCGGCCATTTTACCGGCCAGTGAGTTAACTACGTTTACTTCTTTGGCTTGGGTAATCTCGTCTCCAGAAACTTCTTGGATGGCATACCCCAGTTTCTTGGTTTCCCTTTTTATACCCAAGGCGGTAACCACGACCTCGTCCAGTTCTTGGGAAGCCGGTTGTAATACCACTTGAATATTCGATTTGCCCGCGGTAGGTACCTCTTGATCGGTGTAACCTACATAAGACACTAATAATACAGCATCGTTCGCTGGTACCTCAATGGTAAAATTACCATCGAAATCGGTCGATGTTCCCGAAGAACTTCCTTTCACTACTATGGTAGCGCCCGGCAAGGGAATGTTGTTCTCGTCTAGGACCGTTCCCGTGATATTTTGTTGGGAATAGCCCGTGATAATGGCGAATAAGGCCAAAATCAGAGTTAGTTTGCTTTTCATCATTTCTTTCGTATTTGTAAACTTTAGTTGATATTGGTTCGGCAAATATCCAAGGGTGAGGTTAATAGAAAAGGCTATTTATATTAAATGATCGCAACTTTTATATTAAGATTGTTATTAAAGTGTTAAGGCGATAAATAGTAACATATAGTAAAATTCTGTTATTCTTATAGCGTGTAGGAAAAAGGAGGGTGTTATGGCAGTTGGCTCCCGTATGAAAACGAGAAGCGGACGATTTGCTTTTTCGTTATTAAGTGTATTTTTGGGCTATGGACAACTACATTATCGGTATTGGAAAACGGATCAAGGAGATTCGCAAGCAGAACCAACAGACCATTAGCGAGCTGGCCCAAAAGGCAGAGGTAAGCGGGGGGTTGATCTCGCGAATAGAAAATGGGCGTACGGTACCCTCGCTTCCGGTTCTTTTTAAGATTATCGCTTCTTTGGATGTAGAGGTGACCGATTTTTTTAAGGCCATGCCGCATATGAACGGAAGTCCGTTTTTGGTTTCCCGCAAGGCAGATCATAGTGTTATCGAAAAAGAAGATGAGGCCGTTGGTTTTACCTATGAATATATTTTTGGAAAACAGTTGAGCGCCCAAGGTTTTGAAACGGTTTTACTAACCGTATCCCCCGATTCGAAACGGGATCAGGTAATTACCGATGCCTTCGAATTCAAATATGTTTTATCTGGGGAGTGTGTGTACCAGATAGACCAAGAAGAGGTGTTGGTGTGTGAGGGCGATAGTATTTTCTTTGACGGACGTATTCCGCATGTGCCTATTAACAGGAGTAAAACACCTTGTCGAATGTTGGTAATCTACTTCTTTATGTAGGACCTACCCCCAGCTTAAAATTCCTACAAAAAAGCCGGGGCCGATCCTGGTTAGCCTGGTAAGTAGGCTCTTTACAAGTATTTCTTTAGTTCTACCAATGAATCTAATACAGCAGTGGGCTGGGCCAACTCCAATTGTTCACGGGTTTGGGCGCCAGTGGTTACCCCTATGGTAATGCCGCAATTCACATTCTTACCTTCTTCTATATCAATGGCCGAGTCGCCGGCTTTCAATACTTGGCTTGGGTCGGAAATACCGCAAAGTTCCATGGCCTTAAGTATCATGTCGGGTTGAGGCCTACCACGCTCAACATCGTCGGCGGTTACCAATACATCGTAGGTGCTGCCGGCTTGCCATTCCATTTTATCTAGTAGTAAGGTGGCCGTTTTATTATCGTAACCTGTGTTCAAGGCAATTTTTATATCCTTTTGCCGTAAAGTTTCCAGTAGGGTCTCCATACCGGTATAGGTAGTCACTTCCAAGGCATGATACGCAGCTTCCAAAAGCGATTTAAAATCGGTGAATACAGCCTGGGGATCAATATCGTTTCTTTGTTGTAAGTTGAGTATATCGGTTATAGCCGTAAGCTTTTCCTTACCGGCCCCATGTTCCAAAACATAGTCGAGGGTTACCGTACAGCCATGTTTTTCCAAGGCTTGGGTCACGGTCTTATAGACTACATTATCTTCGTTTACGGTGGTACCCGCCATATCGAAAACGACCAGTTTTATGGTCTTCAAATCCATCATTATATATTAAAGAGTTGGTTTATATTCATTCTTGAGAATCCGGCACTTCCGGTCATGCCCTTACCACCTATACCGGTAATGATATGAATGTTATCATCGATGGTCTCTTGGTAAAGATCGGCATTTTTACACTGGGAATATAGGCCGAACCAGCGCTGTTTGATGCGGTAATTGGGCAGGTCTATTATTTTTTTGGCCTCAGTTATCATGAACTCATCAATGTCCATATCGAGGTCGAATCCCAGGGAATCGGCTTGGGCGGCATCTGAGTATTGATGCGAATCGCCCAAGATTACCGAACCGTCGGCGGCTTGTTTGAACAGTATATGTACCCCCCATTTTTTTTGAGGGGAATTAGGATCTTCCTTAGCTTTTATGGCATCGTAAGAAGGACATTCGCGAAAGGACTCGTAACGGCGAATGGTAAGGCCGGTAAGCACCGATCCCGGTAAGCGGTAATTGTCTTGGGGTTCGGTCTGCATCATCTGTAGTTTGGTTACCTCAAGATCGCTCTCGGCGAAGCGTTGGGGAAAAAGACTTTTAAAATCGTGGCCGTTACAGATCAAAACCTTTTGGGTTCGGAAGGCCTTTCCGTTCAGGGCCGATACTTTAACACAACCGCTCAATGCTTCCGTTTCCACCACTTGGGTGTTGAAGAATAGATCGACCCCCATTTGGGCCAATATCGTATGTACTTCATGGATCATGCGACGGGGTTCTACGGTAACTTCCTCTGGGAAAAATAAACCGCCCTTGCAATAATCGGCACGTAGACCCGGATACTTTTCCAGGCACTCGGTTTTGGTCATCATATGGGAACTATAGCCATTTTCGAGGTTAATGCGGGCCAGTTCTTCCAATAGGGTCAGTTCTTCATAATCGGAAGCCAAGTACACCGTGCCGTGATTGCGAACACTGATATCTTGGCGCTCTTGTAGGTCTTTGTAAATCAGTAGGCTTTCGCGACCGTAGGCCTGCCATTTACTGTCCATGCCCGAGGGTACCACTTGTCCGAAATTGCGGACCGTGGCGTCTACTGGGGCGGCATTTTTTTCTAAGAGAGCCACTTTAAGGCCAGCTTTTTGGGCATGAAAGGCATGAAAGGTACCCAATACCCCGGCACCTACCACGATGAGGTCGTATTTTGACTTCATAATTCTTGAAGTTTTAGATCATTTTGAAATTCTGGTTTCTTGGTGTTCTTGAAATACAGCCAAGAATAGGCTATGGCCACCATACCCAATGCAGCTATGATATAGGTGGCATAGGAGAAAAAGGCCAACCAAGAGACTTCTTGTTGCCCAAAATTTTTATACAATAGTATGGCCATACTGCCCAAATAGCCAAAAGCATCGGCCAGGTAGATCAAAAAGCCCGAGTTGCCCTTGATCTTAAAGGTGGCGATCATTCGATCGAAGAAGACACAATTAAAAGGTACGTAACAGGCATATAGGCCAAAGCCCACACCTACCATCCAGGTAATGGGGCCAATAAGGTTTAATTGAAAACTTAGGGTGGCGGCTACCATCGCCAAGGCCCCTAGGAACAACATATAATGGTAGGCTAAAAAGGCCTTACTGTTTTGTTTGATAAATCCGGTAGCGCCAATCAATAAAAGCACCATAATGGCAATGGGTAATTCCGATAAGGTAAAAACGGCGGCATTACCGGCGTAGGCCGTGGCATCCCAGATTTCGCGGGCGAAATTGTCGCGGAAATCCCGTAAGGCGGTAAGGGTCGTATAAAATAGAATCAGTATTAAAAGGGGCCAAAAAAACTTGCGCACCAGTGCTTTTCGGTCTTTGGCGGTCATAGGCATCCTTTCGGAACGTAAGGCGATATCTTCTGCCGAAGGGGGTGGTATTTTTTCCAACAACCAGGCAAAACCTAAAAAGGGCAGTAAGAAAAATGCCCCGGTAACTGCGGGCATCCAAAATTCGGAGATGACAAAGAAATCCATAATGATCAATCCGGCCGATTTTACCGCACCACTCGATACGATAAAACTTGAACAAAGGGCCATGCCTAAAAATTCGGTAAACTTCCGTCCTTCCAAATATGAGAATACGATACCCCAGACCATACCCAAAGAAAGACCGTTCATAAACAGGAATCCTATATTATAAGGTGCTGGGGCCAGACCAAAACCGATAAGGCTTAGTTCCGCCAGGCCGATCATGGCCAAGAGATAGGGTAGTCTTAGGTTTTTTTTCATTTCGGAAATAACCTTAATTCCTAAAAACTTGGCGGTCATATAACCGATTACCTGTGCCAAAATGAGCAGTATCTTATAATCGATCCCGAAATAGAGAAGGTTTTCGAAAGTGGCTACCGTGAATGGTTTTCGAAAGGCATACATACAGAAGTAGGCACCGAAGGAAGCCAGTGCCCCATAGGCCAATACGTTCCAATCTTTTTTACCTATTCGCATGAAAGTTTACAAATAATAAATTTATAGACTACAATATTGCCCAAATATTTACTATTTGTAAAAAACTAAAGGTTATTTGATCGTTAGTAAATCTTTAAGGTCTAGGGGTATCTTTAACCTTATGTTTACTTGGGCCGTATAGCTAACGATTATATTTGCGGTATGGGGCTAACAAAGGTTTCCAATTCGGAAGAACTCGTTCAGGAGGCTAATAAAGAAGCCTTGTTCACTGCTTTGGTAAAACAACTGAACAAGGACCTGCATTTGGCCAATATCCCTTACACTTTCGAAAATGATAGGTATGTGCCGGAATTCTTGGTCGAGTTCGGCAGGATGTTGTACGATTTAATACAACATAAGTTCGATGAATACTTAAACTTGTTATATATCGTAGATGTGCCGGAACACCAAATTAAGAACATTAAAGAAACCGACTTGGAACGATTGGTACCCCAAGTGGCCTTTTTGATCTTAAAAAGGGAATGGCAAAAGGTTTGGTATAAAAACCGTTATTAGGCTTCGCTTACTTGGTAGGGCTCCAAAAAGGAAACCATCATATCTACATAGGCCTGCAATTCGCCTTCGGTAGCTTCACAATGAATGATCCAAGTTTTTAGAAACACCTCCATTTTGGTATGTAAGCGTTGAAACTGGTCGCTTTCCGATTGTACCGTAAGAGCCCCATTGTCTGACATCGTGGTCAACGATTCACGCAGCACCCTCTTCGGTTGGGCCAAAAACGCCCGCCATAATCTTTTGTACTGGTTAAATTCGCGGGTCAGGTAAACTTGATCCACAAATAAACATCGATAACGGTGTTTTAGATCGAACAGTTCTTGACAGAACAGTTTAAAATCGACCATATTCTCGCGGCCGGGCATACGATCTAACTTAAGTTCGGTGGCTTCACTCAACAAGCGTTCTAAAATTCCCGTAACCAAGGCTTCTTTGTCCTTAAAATGGTAGCGTAGGTTACCATCACTGATACCCAGGTTCATAGCAATGGTTTTGCTAGAAACGTTTGGTACCCCTTGGGAATTGTACAATAAAATGGCTTGATTGATAATATTCGGCCTAGTCTCCTTCATAGGATGGCAATAATTGGTTATTTTCGGTTTGGTTTTGAAGGCTAGGTGAAACAAATATAAAAATTCTAGGGTTTTACCCTCAATTTTGCTGCAAAAGGTGGCAAAAAAATTACGAGGGTTTCCGCTAAAAACTGAAAAATTAGCCTTGTTCGTCCGAAGCCACTATATTTATCCCATTGAAAATCCAGGCTATTGCCTATGTCCTACGTACTACTGACCGCCGATGAGACCTATGTGGTGGAATATCTCTTACAACAGCTGATTTTAAGTGAGAGTATCTCCGAGGCCATGGTTTTTGACGATATGGAACTGGCCCTTAAATTCAAAAAAATGCTTTGGGAGTGCTGTGAGCTGCAATGCTCTGTGAACACCTATATCCCTTAGGCGGTCTTCAAAGATTTTCGCTAATAAATCGAGTGAGTTCTTTTGTAAATGCCGTGGGGTTTTCCAAGGGTAGGAAATGCCCCCCTTCATCTATGTTTACCAGATTGCAGTTTTCACCGGCTTGGGCACAGACTTGTTCTATGTATGCCGGGTTTACCAGAAGATCTTGCTCTCCGACTATAAGCAATCTGGGGCAATCAGCCTTGGTAAACAAGGCAAACTGATCTGACCAAAATCCGGTTTCGAAACTGGTCAAAAGGGCCGCCCGAAAAAGGGGGTCTGTCTGGTTAAAATCCTTAATGATTTGTTGCCTGACTATTGGGTCTAGGGTTATTTTTTGGGCCAAAACGGCAATGGCATCGACCGTAGGATGGACTGTAAAATAGGTTTGTGTCTCGGCTACAGGTAAAAAACCAGCCTCAAAATTATAGGGTTTGGTTAGTGGAGGGGTGCCACAAAGGATCAATCCGGCCAAAGGGACTTTCTTTGACAATAACTCTATGGCGATATGCCCTCCAAGGGAATGACCTAATACAAAAACCGGGCCCGTACATTGGTGAAACAGTTGTACAAGATCCTGAACCAAACCCTGAAAAGAGTGCGGCGGCCAGGGCGTTTTAGCATGTCCGGGTAAACCCACGGTGACTTTCTCAACCAGTAGGGTATGTTCCTCAAAGACCGGTTCAAAAATAGCCGAACTGGAAGAGTTTCCGTGTATCATAATAAGCGTACCCTTGTCCCCGTCGCGTTTTCTTCCAATCTTCATACCCCTGCTTCAAAAAGTTGGCAGAATATATCCTTTTAGTCGGTGTTTTGCAAAACCACTACATATCATTGATTGAATATTAATAGTATTGATAGGCCATTTTACCTTTATTTATAACACTAATAAATTGGTTATCAATTTTTTGGTATTTTTAAATGAACCTCAACCAACCTTGTTTAAAATGTCTGAGTTTTTTCGGGATTTACATAGCTGTGGTGTATTTATCCAAGTCCTATTTTTTATAGGGACTAGCGTATTGTGGGGATTTCAACCTAGTTTTCCTGACCAGGCGCCCAGAGTACAACATATAGGTCAAGAACAAGGGCTTTCACAGGTTACCATTAATCAATTGATCAAAGACCATCAAGGCTTTGTTTGGATCGGAACCCAAGATGGATTGAACCGATATGATGGGAACCAAATGCAGACCTTTCGATCACAGGCTTCTGACTCCTTGTCCATCCCAGGAAATTTTATCCAGGCCTTGCAAGAAGACCACCATAAAAGGATTTGGGTAGGTACACGATGGAACGGCCTTTGTTTTTATGACCGGAACCAAGAAGTGTTTATCCCGGTAAAATTGCAATTTTCCAATCATAGAAAAGAGACTATTACCGATATAAAAATTGATTCCCAAGCTTCGCTTTGGGTTAGTTCAAAGCTATCGGGGCTTCATCGAATTCAGCTAGACCACAAGCAAGGGTTTAAGCAATCCCATTACTTTTCAGATCATCCGATTAGTGCCATTTATGTTGACGATAACCAACAAATTTGGGTGGGCGATTATGAGGGAAATGTATATACCAAGGCCAATCAGTTGGAAACTTTTCAAAAAACAGGGAAGGTCGAAGGCCAGATTAGAACTTTTTATAGCGCTAAAGGTACATTGTTTATAGGGTCTGATAGTGGTGTGTTCCAGTTAGGGGTATCGGATTTCCAAATGGAAAAAATAACCTACAAAGCCGGCAATACATTACAATTCGTCAATGACTTTTTGTTTCTAGATAAGAATCGGTTTTATATAGCCACGGGTAATGGGGTGTATACCTACGATATGGGAAACCAAAAAATAGAGCCCAGTTTTACCCCTAATGAATCGAAAACCCCACTGAGTAATTATACGATACATTCGTTTTTAAGGTTGAATGCCCATCAAATTCTAGTGGGATCTGCCAACAACCTTAACCTGATTAATCAAGATTCTCTGGTTTTTAATACGATTTCTAAAAATAAAAGAGGGGTAAGGATTTTGAACGATAATGTCGTTTTCTCCATTTTAAAAGATTCGCTACGGCTTTGGGTAGGTACTTCTGACGGCGGACTTAACCTTATCGAGGGTGATGCCGTGTATTATTATTCTGAAAAAACCGGATACCCCGATTTACGGGGAACCATTCGGGCTTTGGTAAAAGACACCGTTCGTAAGCGGTTATGGGTAGGTACCACAAGAGGCTTGTTTTTGGTAGATCTAAACGGTTTTGCCCCTGAAAGGGTACGTTTTACCAATATAACCCCCTTATTAAACCAGGGAAACCCGCTACCGATAGGGTATATAAAAGACCTTTGCCTAGATGCTAAAGGTAATCTATGGGGAGCCACCCGAGGGGCTGGTATTTTTAAACTGGCCTATAGCTCTTATCAAAAATATGATGTTGAGCAATTTACCGACGGACAAAATAGTAACACCCCAATCTCTAGTAATTATATAAACGCGATTTTGGTTGGTCCCGATCAAGGGGTATGGGCGGGTTCAGAAAATGGTTTAATTCGGCTAGATACAGATGTAAATACCCCAACCCGATATAAAGTTACCAACTTTTGGCCTCACGAAGCCCCTGGATCCAACTTGGTAGATAAGGTTATTTACGATCTGACCATGAACCATCCCGATACCCTATGGATCGGAACCCGTAAAGGTTTGGCTCGTTTGGTAAAAGGCCAAAAGATGTCTACTTGGACAGCTCGGGAGCAATTCTCTTCCGATATTGTTTACAGTGTGCTTCAAGATGAAAAAGGCTTGGTGTGGATGGCCACTAATCAAGGTATCGTTTCCTTCGATGGTACAGACGGTTTTAAGCAATACACCGTAAAAGATGGCATTCAAGGAAACGAATTCGATTTACACGCCAAACATAAAGATGCACATGGCAATCTTTATTTTGGGGGTGTAGAAGGTCTCTCTGTTTATGATCCCAAGACCCTGGCGGGAATTGATTTTGGGGTTCCTTTATTTTTTACCAGTTTAAAAGTGCATAACGATTTTGTTAAACCCCAAGACTCCCTTTTTCCCGTACTAAGTGAAAGTATCTCCGAAACGGGGCACCTTACCTTTCAAAAAAATGATTTCCCTTTTTATTTACGGTTCTCCAGTATAGATTTTAGAAGGTTTAAAGATGTTCGTTTTGCTTATAAATTGAATCCGACCGATAGTGAATGGAACTTTTTGGACGACACCGAAATACAGTTCTTAAACCTACCTACCGGCGATTACACCCTAGAGATCAATGGCTTTTCTAGAGGTAAAATGTGGGAACAAGAACCCTTGACCATGTCGTTGGCTATTTTACCACCCTGGTGGGCCAGTCGTATGGCATATGTTACTTATTTTCTATTAGCACTGCTATTAGGGTTTTGGTTCTATAAATTCCAGCTATCGCGAAAATTGGCCCTAGCCGAGAGTGATCGACTTAAGGATATGGACCAGCTAAAAACCAGTCTGTATACCAATATTACCCACGAATTCCGAACCCCTTTAACCGTTATTTCCGGCATGGTGGCACAGATCAAAGACGACCAAAGCTCGCAATTATCTACCCGGGCGACCGGATCTTTGGAGATGATCGATCGTAACGGCAATGAATTATTGGGCTTGGTAAACGATTTGTTGGACCTCTCGAAACTAGATGCCCAATCGTTGGAGGTAGATTGGGTACAGACCGATGTAATTCCCTATATAAAGTATTTGGTAGAAGGTTTCCAGAGTATGGCCGCCAACAAACAGATCCGCTTGTTCACTTATTTCGAAGAAAGCAGTTTGGTCATGGATTTCGATGCGAAAAAACTGGGATCTATACTCACCAATCTGATATCCAATGCCATAAAATTCACCCCGAATGAAGGGGAAATCGTGGTACATTTACGAAAGGTCCAAGGGCAAGACCCCAACCTTTTAGAGGTGAAGGTACGCGATACGGGTATGGGTATTCCCGAAACGGGGCTGGCCCAAATCTTCGATCGCTTTTACCAAGTACAGGACCAGCGCAGAAAAAATACGGGGGGCTCTGGTATTGGGCTGGCCCTTTGCAAAGAATTGGTGACCATAATGGGGGGCGACATCTCCGTTAAAAGTAAACTGGACCATGGTAGCGAATTCTGTTTCCGTTTGCCCATACACCACCATGCCGAACACGATACTTTGGAATTACTCATGCCCGGTTCGGCCCAAAAAAAGGCACTCTTATTGCCCCTATTACAGCAGAAAGAGCAAGAATTGCCCTTGGCCTTAATCGTTGAGGACCATGAAGATGTGGCCCATTACCTGCAAAGTTGCCTATTTACCAAATACCAATGCCTGTACGCCCCCGATGGGGAACAGGGTATAGAGATGGCCCAAGAATATGTGCCCGATGTAGTAATCAGCGATGTCATGATGCCCAAACGCGATGGGTACGAACTTTGTGCCACCTTAAAACAAGACCCCCGTACCGATCATATTCCCGTAATCTTGCTTACGGCCAAGGCCACCCACCAAGATCGCTTGGTTGGTCTGGAACAAGGGGCCGATGCCTACCTTACCAAACCTTTTTCCAAAGAAGAGCTATTTACCCGCCTAGAACAATTGATTTTAGTACGTGATAAGCTAAGGGAGAAATACGATACAATGGGTTATGCTTCTATCCCTAGGGGAAAAATCACGGACCCCAAGACCCAATTCTTGGCCAAAATGGTAGAAGAAATACAGGCGCATATAGATCAAAGTGCCTTTGGTAGCCGTCAATTGGCCCGGGCCATGGGGCTTAGCGAATCGCAATTGTATCGTAAGATCAAAGCCATTTCGGGCAAATCTACCGCCATATTTATCCGGTCGATCAGACTGAAACATGCCAAAACCATTTTGCAGCAGGGCCATAAAAATGTGTCCGAAGTAGCTTACGACTGTGGCTTTAACGATCCTTCGTGGTTTTCCAAAGCCTTTAAGGAAGAGTTTGGCATGCCACCGAGTGCGGTGTGCCAGAATGGATTACCCTCCCCATAAAATGGGTTTTCATATGCGATTTCCGGAACAACTCCCAGACATGCAAGAATACTGTAAACCCATACCAAAATAGTATAACTCCAAAGGGATGGCTTTGATCAAATTGCAAACAACTCATTTTTAGAGCCTTTAAAACCCTTATCTTTAAAGCAAGACCCAACCTGAACCAACAATGCTATGATGCCTAATAATACCCGCATCATGTCAACAACACGTATATTCTTATTTGTATGGCTTGTATTTCTATGCCATATATCCCATGCTTTTCAACCTCAGGAAGGGGGCTTACAAAATCCTCGGTACAAATGGCTGACCTTGGAAGACGGTTTAAGCGAATACACTTTTAGGGGGGTTCAAGCGGCTCGAAATGGGTTTTTATGGTTAAGCTCTGCCGACGGACTCAACCGTTACGATGGAAGCCATATTAAAGTTTACAAGAATATTCCTGGCGATAGCCTTTCCTTGGCCGACAATTTTATTGAGGCGGTTACCGAAGACAATTTGGGTAATATTTGGCTTGGGGGCCATACCGGAAAGATTTGCTATATGGACCCCAAAACCGAATTGTTCCATAGGGTAAGGTATGGAGGTACGGCCCAAATCGTACGTATGTCTTCCGATACAAAAGGCAATGTTTGGGTGGCTACGGCAGGGCAGGGCATGTTCCGGTTTTGGTTCGATGAAAATGGTTCGCTAAATCAAAAACAATATTTGCCCAATATTTATATCACTGGCTTTAGTAGGGATGGCGACATCTTATATGTTTCTACCAAATCAGGAGAAATTTATCAATTGGATTATGCAGTACCAAATTCTGAAACCGAGTTATTGGTACAACGGGACGATGCTTTTCTAAGCGTTTTGAAAAACGGTGAAGACCTGATTATTTCCTCTTTTGCCCATTTGTACCGCTACAACCTAAAGGAAAAGCAACTTTATTTTCTCTGGGAGAACATGGGCCGTTGCCTGGTCTATGAAGAAACTTTGAAAGACCATTATTTCGTGGGTAATAGAGACGGGCTCTATCTGTACGAAAAAGAGGGTAATACCCAGGTAGCTGCATATCCGAATTCTAAAAATCCCCATCAGGGGTTAAGTGATCAAAGCAAACTCGATATATCTATAATCAACCAAGATCATATTGTTGTGGGTACCGTACATTTGGTAACCCTGATCGATTTTTCGGAACCCTATGTGAAAAACTACTCCAAAGACCGTTTGGGCCAACGTATTCTGCCTTCGAATGGGCATTATGGTTTTTTCAAAGATGGTGGGGATCTTTGGTTCGGACTCACCGACGGACTCTGTTTGGTGCGGGATGGCAAGGTTTACGACTTTTCCGATTTCGTCGATAGTAGTTCGAAGAGTGTCATAAGGATCTATAAAGACCACAACAAGGCCGAAATATGGTTCCTTACCATAGAGGGCAAACTGAAAATAGACCTAAAGACTTTTGATCCCGAACAGCCGGAATTTGATAAGATCAAAGATGCCAGACCCGGTCCGCTAATGCAAGAGAGGAACTTTGTACGGGATATGGTTCACGACCATAACGGCCAAGTATGGGGGGTTACCCATGGTTCAGGCACCTTTCGAAGGGAAGATTTACCCGATGGCTCCCATAACTATTACCGATTTGGTTACGATGCCCAAAACCCCCATAGTATACAAAGCAGCATAATTCAAAAAGTGGTGCCCGATGCCCAAGGGAATCTATGGTTCGCTACGGATTCAGGGGTTAGTATGCTATCCCACGACCAGTTAAGATCTACAAACCCTCGTTTTATAAACTATAGCCCCATTGAAGGACAACAAGACCAATTGCCCCATGGTATTGGATACACCATTTTTTTCGATAGTAAGGAAAGGATGTGGGTGGGTACCCAACAAGGTTTGGCCCTTTATCTCGGTGAAGGCAAATTCAAAAGTTGGCAGGCCCAAGATCAATTTCCCAACGATTTGGTGTACAGTATCGAAGAGGATGCCGAAGGTATGTTATGGATAGGCACCAATGGGGGCATCGTTCGTTTTGACCCCAATACCGAAACCTTTGTTCATTATGGCCTTTCCGATGGCCTACAAGGATTGGCCTTTGAGCATCAGCTCAGTCATAAAGATCCAGATGGGACCCTTTATTTCGGAGGGGCCTTCGGCGTTTCTTATTTTCACCCGGAAGATCTTAAAAAGGCCGATACTCCTGTACCTCTGTATTTTACCAATCTAAGGGTGAAAAACGAGGATCTACAACCCCAGAAAGGTTACCAGAAGATTTTGGGTCAATCGTTGTTTCATACCTCCGAGCTGGAAATAGCCCATAACCAATTCCCCTTTCGCCTCGATTTTTCGAGTATAGACCACAGGTTCAATAAACAAGTGGGCTATAGGTACCGTCTGTTGCCCCAAACCACCGAGTGGACCCAGCTCGAAGATCCCGAAATCCCCTTTGTCAACCTACCGGCCGGAGACTATACCTTAGAGATCAACGGTTTTTCGAGGGGTAAAATGTGGGAACAAGAACCATTGACCATGTCTATGGCCATTTTGCCACCTTGGTGGGCCAGCCGTATGGCCTATATTACCTACTTGCTTTTAGCACTGCTACTTGGATTTTGGTTCTATAAATTCCAGTTATCGCGAAAACTGGCTGTGGCCGAGAGCGATCGCCTAAAGGATATGGATCATCTTAAGACTAGTCTGTATACCAATATTACCCACGAATTCCGTACCCCACTTACGGTAATCTCGGGTATGGTAGAGCGTATTCGGGACAACTTTCACGAAGAATTGCCCGACCAGGTCGACCAATCGTTGGAGATGATCGATCGTAATGGCAACCAATTGTTGGGGCTGGTAAACGATATGTTGGACCTGGCCAAACTCGATGCCCAATCGTTGGAGGTAGAATGGGTACAGGCCGATATTATTCCTTATATCAAATACCTGATCGAAGGGTTCCAAAGTTTGGCCGAGAATAAACAGATACGACTGGTTACCTATCTGGAAGACGATTCTCTTATGATGGATTTCGACCCTAAGAAAATGGGTTCCATACTTACCAATCTACTTTCGAATGCCATAAAATATACCCCAAATGAAGGGGAAGTACTGGTTCATGTCCATAAAACCATGGTTGGGGAACAATCGCTATTGGAAATCAAAGTGCGTGATTCGGGCATCGGAATCGCACCGGATAGGTTATCCCATATTTTCGACCGTTTCTACCAGGTGCACGATGCCCGTCTAAAAAATACCGGAGGCACCGGAATCGGGTTGGCACTTTGTAAAGAATTGTGCCAGATCTTGGGAGGTGATATATCGGCCAAAAGTCAAAAGAACAAGGGTAGTGAGTTTAGGTTTAGGTTGCCTATTCACCACAATGCTGAAACAGAGACCTTAGAGTTACTGATTCCAGGAACGGCCAAAAAGAAGGCATTACTTATGCCCCTATTACAACAAAAGCAACAAGAATTGCCACTGGCCCTGATCGTTGAGGACAACGAAGATGTGGCCCATTACCTGCAAGGTTGCCTGTTTACCCAATACCAATGCCTGTATGCCCCCGACGGGGAGCAGGGAATAGAAATGGCCTTGGAGCATATGCCCGATATAGTCATTAGCGATGTAATGATGCCCAAACGCGATGGCTTTGAACTCTGTGAAACCTTGAAGAATGACCCGCGTACCGATCATATCCCCATTGTGCTGCTCACTGCCAAGGCTACCCAAAACGATCGCTTGACCGGCCTAGGACACGGGGCCGATGCTTATTTAATCAAACCTTTCTCTAAAGTAGAACTCTTTACCCGGTTGGAACAGTTGATACTGTTGCGCAAAAAAATGCTCGACAAAATGGATCATAAAGGGTATGCTTCTTTGCTCAGGGTAAAAAGCAAGGATCCCAAAACCGAGTTTATAAAAAGTGTGGTTGAGCAGATCCATAAAAATATGGATAACAGTAAATTCGGGAGCCTGCACCTCTCAAGGGCCGTTTTGTTAAGCGAATCACAATTGTACCGCAAGCTAAAGGCCATTACCGGAAAATCTACCGCGATTTTTATCCGATCAATACGGTTGCAACATGCCAAGACCGTATTGCAACACGGTGATAAAAATGTTTCGGAAGTGGCCTACGACTGTGGTTTTAACAACCCCTCTTGGTTTTCCAAGGCGTTTAAGGAAGAATTCGGCTACCCGCCCAGTGAATTACAACAATCGGTATAGGTCTTTCTTGCCAATATAATTACCGATCTTGACGGAATACTGCACGAAGTTACCCTAGGTTATTGCGAGATTTATATCGGATATTTCAATGTATGGGGTCTTTGTACCACAGTGTCTTAGGCCCTATTTTAAACCTAGGCGATATGCATTCCCAAACCAAAGTTTCCCCACCCGTGGCCGCAGGGCCAAAACAACGCATACCCTCCTTAGATCTATTAAGGGGCCTGGTCATGGCCATCATGGTATTGGACCATGCCCGAAATTATTTTTACTATGGGTCTTTTTATGGCGATCCCACCGATATCGAAACCACTACCCCAATGTTGTTTTTTACCCGATTCATTACCCATTTTTGTGCTCCGGTCTTTGTATTTCTAGCGGGTACCGGGGCTTTTTTATACGGTGAGAAAAGAGACAGTCGGCAACTTTTTCGGTTTTTGATCAGTCGGGGACTTTGGCTTATGGTTTTAGAGCTAACCCTTGTGGGCTTCGCCTGGACCTTCGACCTAAGTTTTAGTTTTCAGATACTTCAGGTATTTTGGGTGATTGGATTAAGTATGGTCGGCCTTGCCTTTTTGGTCTATTTGCCGAAATCCCTAGTGGCCGTATTGGGGTTTGTATTGGTTTTTGGCCATAACCTTTTAGATGGGGTCGTAGAAGATGGTCATGGGGTTTCGGCCTGGGTTTGGTATCTGCTGCATCAAGATAAGTTTTTGGTCTTGCATGAAGGTTCCCATGCCATATTTTTCCATTATCAGGTACTGCCCTGGTTCGGACTTATGCTTTTGGGTTATGTATTTGGCACCTATTATTCGGGTAACTACCCCAAGGCTTCCCGTAAAAAATGGTTGTTGATCTGGGGTAATCTGGCTTTGGTACTTTTTGTGGTTTTAAGGGCGGCCAATGTTTATGGCGACCCGCATCCATGGCAATTGTACCCTACGGAAACACAAACCTTCCTTTCTTTCTTCAACCTCACGAAATACCCACCATCATTGCTGTTTTTGTTACTTACCATGGGTCCGGCACTTATTTTACTTTATCTGTTGGAAAAACCACTGGGTAACTGGGTACAACCTTTACTTTTATTCGGTAGGGTGCCTTTGTTCTTTTATGTAGTGCATTTGTACTTACTACATTTAGGTGCTATGATCTTACATGCCGTTTTGGGTGGTGATGCTTCCGAATTCGTGCTTTCGGCCCCTAATTTTTTGGAAGCACCTTTGGCCCATTATGGGTATCCGCTCTGGGTGGTTTATGGGGTTTGGGTACTTTCTTTACTGATCTTGTACCCACTCTGTTTAAACTATGCCTATTTTAAGCAATTACATCGTGGCCGTTGGTGGGTGTCTTATATCTAAACCCAATAACCGTTCTAAAGTTAGAAGAAAGACCACCTGGCTCAAAGGTGAAAGAAAATAACGAACCAACCGGTTTCAGTTTATAATAAGCTGTCCCTTGTTTTTTTCGTTTAGAGCCATTAAGGTTTCTTATGGCGCTATGTTAAACCGAAGGTGCATGGCAAAGGAAACTATGCCGACAGATCTTTAAGTTATTCAAAAACGAAGGTAAACAAAAACCAGGGCCGAGCGACCCTGGTTTCAACTAATTAACTAACCTAGGAATAGGTGGTGTATTCCCTGAAAAGTATGTTCTATATGTTTTGCGGTAAATGCTTAGGGAAGCTTACTTTACCTTTTTAAGTTCTAACGGAAACCATTCCCCATCTACGTTAACGTTGCCCTTTAAGGTGCTTCCTTCTTGCTTTAGTTTTACATAGGCGGTTTGGTAATCGATGTCGACCTGAAAACTTACGGCATCGCCTTCAACTACTACTTTTTTACCTTCCAAAGCACTGTAATCCATTTTTACCTTTACCTTGAATTCTTTGCCTTGTTGGAAAAAAGTCACCTTGCCTTTTTGGAATTCATAAGGGAACTCACTTTGGTTGTATTCCCAAACCCCAATCAAACTTTTTTTGGTTTCAATACTACTTTCTGGTTGAACCAAAGTAGCCAAGGCCACCATAAAACTAACTAATACAGTCTTGATCATCGTTTTTGTTTTTTAATGATTACAGGGCAAATCTATGTTGGGGAAGCCGCGAAAACAAAGGGGTGGGACGGAAATGGGCTATGTGGGACGAATAACGTGACCTTAGTCGATAAACGCCTTAATACTACTTTCAAATGATCGGGAAACCGGAATAGGACTACTGGCGTTTTTTACGAAAACACGATACACCCCCTCTTCTTTTTTTACCGATTGGATCATGGGTTTATGAACGATAAAAGAACGATGGCAACGTATAAGTTCTAAGTCGGCCAATTGGGTTTCCATCTTTTTTAAAGTGATCCGTATCGATTTGTTTCGAAGTAGGGTAGCATCGGAATAATGTACCACTACGTAATTACCGGTAGCTTCCAAATACAATAGATTCGATTCTTGAACACTCAACTGTAACCGGTTTTTGTCGTCTTTGATCTTTAATAGTAGGTTGGTCGGGCCCGTACCCGAGACTTCTTTTGGTTTGTGGCCCACAAAATGCGCGATCAATAAGGCCATTCCATAAGGCAATAGGGTACCGGTAAGGGCATATTGGGCCGTATTGAGGTATTCGCTCCAAAAATCTTCCAACAGATCGCCATAGATCAGGGCCAAAATCAGGCTAATCCCCAAAAGTTCTAAGACTATTGTAATAATTAAATGATATATCTTAAACCTTGAGAAGTTAAGGAGAGGCCTAATGATTAGTTGACTCACCGCTACTACCATAGTGCTAAAAATGGCCAAACCGCTTAATTTGAAAACCGCAATCCATTTGGGTATATGCAACCATTCGGTAATGTTGAATGGATTGAGTACTACCATTAAAAATGTGCCCAATACCAATAGTGCGCCCACAAAAACCAGACGACTTTTTAACGGATCGAGACCATAATAAGGTTTGCTTAGTACTGTAATCATAGTATGCGACCAAAAATAGGAAGTTGTCGGCTTTTCTCGAAACCTTATGTAAGTATATTGATAACGCAGGTATTCTGGTTTCACCCAGTGGAAACAAATTCACTAATTTTGCGAGAGCCAATTCACTATGCTATCATGAAACGTTTACAGGTTTTTCTCTTTTTGAGTTTGTTGAGTCTGGTTGGTTATGCACAACCGAAAGATTTGGGCCAAAAGAAACCCAAAGTGGCCTTGGTGCTTAGCGGTGGTGGTGCCAAAGGGTTGGCCCATATACCCACCTTACAGTTATTGGATTCCCTAGGTATAGTACCCGATTTGGTGGTGGGCACCAGTATGGGAAGTATAGTAGGGGGCCTATATTCCATGGGGTATTCCGGCGATAGTATTGCCCAGATCAGTAGGGGGATCAATTGGTCTAAATTGTTCAAAAACGATATTCCGTGGCACTATATCAGCATGGAAGAGAAAAGCGAATACAAACGTTATTTGGTCGATCTCGATTGGGTAAAAGGAAGGCCTGTTTTAAAATCGGCATTGATCAACGACCAAAAACTGAGGGAACTGATCGGACTGCTTACCTACCCGGCTTTTGAAGTGAACGATTTCGATAAATTGCCCATTCCGTTTAGAGCCGTTACCACTGATATCGTAAACGGGAAAGAAATCGTAATCAAAGAAGGGGCCTTGGGTAATGCGCTTCGTGCGAGTATGTCCATTCCCACCGTGTTCTCTCCGGTTCCTTATGAGAATACCCTATTGGTAGATGGGGGCGTGCTCAATAATTTTCCGGTAGACATTGCCAAAGCCATGGGGGCCGATATAATCATCGGTAGCGATGTGGGGGGCGGAATGCTACCTAAGGAAAAACTGGACGATATGACCAACTTGATTTTTCAGACCGGGATGATCAATAGTAACTTAAAGAATCCGGCGAACCGGGAACTATGCGATGTGTTGATCGATCATGTGCCGCACTTGACCTATGAAAACAGCGATTTTACCAGTAGCGACGAAATCTATGCCCAAGGAATTCCGGCGGCAAATGCCATGCGACCCCAATTGGCCCAACTGGCCCAAAATCTAAAAGGGTATCGCCAGCGTGAGGTTACTTTACCGATAAATCGCGATACATTGGTGTTGGATACCGTTATTTTCAAAAACATTAGCAAAACCAACCTAGAGTTGGTCAAGGCCCGGGTCGGGGTTTCTTCAGGGGATAAGGTTAGTTTGGAAGATATGGTCGAGAGTATGGAAAAAACCATTGGCACCAACCTCTTTAACCAGATTACGGCCGAACCTTATATTAAGGATGATTCCGGATACGGCTTGATAGTTAACGTCTATGAAAAATCGCCCCATCAAATAAAAAGTGCGTTGCATTACGATAATTACAGGGGCATTGGGCTTATTTTGAACTATACCGGCCGTAACGTATTGGGGCATTCCTCGCGTTTGTTGGGTACTTTGGATATTGCCGAACAGCCGAGTATTCGCTTACAGTTCCAAAAGATTTTTGGGAAAAACAAAAAATGGTGGACACGTACCGAACTGCTCAATCGAAGTCTGGAACAGAACATTTATCGTGACGGGGCCTTGATCAAGGGCATGGACTACGATTTTTTCCAGCTGTTCGATGAGATTAATTTAAGCCTTGATCCTTATTCCAGTTATGTGGGTCTGGGAATCAATTTTGAAAGAAATGGGTTTACGAACCCAGATGTGGGTGACCCAAACAATTTCTTGGATTTTGAACGCTACCGATCCAAAAACCTCGAACTGTATTCGCATTTTCAGTACAATACCCTGGATCATGTATTTTTTGCCAAAAAGGGAGGTTTTGCCCATCTGACCCTAGCGCGTTCGATATATAATGATATCGATGTTAGGCTTATAGAAGACCCTAATGACGATATTAATGGCCAACTTTCCGATTTTACCCGTATATCACTCGATGCCCAATACCGTTTTCCTTGGAACGATAAAATTAGCGGAATCGTTGGGGCACAGGCCGGATTTGTGTTTTTGGATCATACCGGGAACGAGTACGTAGATTTTAAGGAATTCGGCCAGTTTGTCCGATATCCCTTGGGAGGCCATATGCCTAATACTAATAGAAAAGGTTTTGCCTTCGCGGGTTTACAAGAAGGGGAACTGAATGCGAGTCAGTTGGTCGGCCTGCAATTGGGCATACAGCTCAATCTATTTGAAAACCTCTATTTTACCCCGCATTATAATTTGGCCTCGGTAGGTTTTGGCGATTTCGATGCTTTTAAGGATGATATGTTCAACCCCAAAGGCAATTGGAAAGACACCTTGGATACCAGTGATATCCAATCTTTCGGATTGACCGGATCCTATGATTCCATCTTAGGCCCCATTACCTTAGATGTGACCTGGACCAACCATTTAGTCGCCGAGTTCTATCTGGGGATCGGCCTTCAACTGAACCGTTCCAATTAAACCGAATACGTTTTTGACCATCGCTTTGTAAAATGATTATTGGTCATTCGGGTTACCAAAAATATCGGGCCGGGCATAATGGCCGATTACATCAAAGTCCATACGGGCTTTAATAAGGTCATCTAGATCCAGGGTCGCCACAAGTACCCCGGCCTCACCAAAAAGGGGCCCGGCCATAATCTCACCTAAAGGCGATACGATTAAGCTACCACCTTCGCAAAAGTCTTCCGGAGTTCCTTGGAGTTGTTTCTGGATAGCTTCCGGGTGCATGTCTTGGGTAATGTATTGGTTGCAGGCCAAGACAAAACAGCGCCCCTCTAGGGCAATATGTTGCATACTGGCTGTCCATTGTGGACGCGAATCGGCAGTAGGGGCCAGGTATAATTGTACCCCTTTCCCATAAAGCGTCATACGGGCCTGGGGCATATAGTTTTCCCAGCAAATTAGTCCGCCCAAAACCCCGATTTCCGTATCAAAGGCCACTAAAGATTCGGCCCCGGCCTCGGCCCAGATAACCCTTTCGTGGGCCGTGGGTTTTATTTTTCTATGGATACCCAAAAGCCCTTTTTCAGGCCCAAAATAGAACATGGAACAGTAGAGTGAACTGTTGTTAGGGTGTTGCTCGGTGGCACCAAGTACGAGATAGATGCCCAAATCTTTACAGAGTGCTTCCAGAGGTGGAATATCGTCTTGGTTCAAACTATTTTTATAGTATTCCAAGTATAGTTCGCGACCGGCTTCGGACCTACTACCCACTTTGGTGCCAAAATCGAGTCCGCGCGGGTAACCCGGTACGAACGATTCCGGAAACAGGATCAGCTGACAGCCTTGGGCCGCATAAGTACGGCATAAGGAGGCCACCTTTTCCAAGGTTTTGGTTTTATCGAAAAACACCGGGGCTTCCTGTACAACAGCTACTTTTACCTTCATATCATTTTTCAAAATGAGAACAATTACCCCTAAAGTTAGGCTTTATAAGGGTCTATAAATAATATGGGCCCCGACCAAGCCCAATTGGGCATGTCTAAAGGCCTTGGGAATGGTGGCCATAATCGTAAACCCGAAGCGCTGCCAAAGGGCTATGGCCCTGGTATTGGTCTCGACTACTAGATTAAATTGCATGGTGGTAAAACCTAGGGTCTTTGCTTGGGTTAAAGAATGGGCGCATAAGGCGCTGCCAATGCCTTTGCCCGAGGCTTTGGGGTGTACCATATAAGAGGCATTGGCTACATGATCGCCCAAGCCCGTTTGATTGGACTTTATGATGTAGGTGCCTAACACTTGCCCAGCATCTTCATACACATAGGTATGCATATATGGGGCAAGCCAATGTTCGGTCAAAGCTTCTTTTGAGGTGTTTTTGGGAAAAACATAGGTGTCCTCTGTTTGGATCACGGCCTGGAAAATTTCCCATAGGGTATCGTAATCGGAGGCTCGGGCTTTTCTGATGCTACCTTTGGAGGAATTATTATCCATGGGTTATCATTTTTGAACCCAGTTCACGAATTACCTCCAACAGATAATCGATATCAGATTGCTGTTTTCTGTGGTTAATGATACAGGCGCGTAACACAAAAACACCATGGAGTTTGGTGCCGGTTATAAAAACCCGGCCATCAGTTTCCAAAGCAGGAATCAATTGCTGATTGAGCGCTGTGATTTTGTCATCGTCCATATCTTGTGGACTATACCTAAAACAGGCCACACCCAAGACGTCTGTGGCTACGAGCTCATAATCATCGGCCAACCGTACTTGCTGCGCTAAATATCGGGTAAGATCGATATCTTTTTGGATCATGGCTTTAATGGCCCCAAACCCATAGGCCTTAATACTCATCCAAACCTTAAAGGCCTTGGCGTTTCTTGAGAGTTGAAAGTAGTGTTCGTTGATCTCTAAACGCTCGGAAGTGTCTTGCAGGGCAGTGTCGAGATAATCGGCCTTTTGGAAGAAGGTACGTTTCAATTGACCCCAATCCTTTACCAAAGTGCAGCCGATCTCATAGGGTTGGTATAACCATTTGTGGAAATCTAGGGCTACCGAATCGGCTTTCTCCAAACCATTGTAATGGGGTTTTACCGATTCCAATGCGGCTGCAACACCACCATAGGCACCATCTACATGGAACCACATACGGTATTTTTTCGCCAATTGGGCCAAGGCTTCCAAATCATCAATGGCCCCGGTGTTTACAGTACCGGCATTACCGATGATACAAAAAGGGCTAAACCCGGCTTCCAGATCTTTTTGTATGGCCTGCTCCAAAAGATCTAAGCGAATCTTAAAATCTACCGAGGTCGGTATTTTTCTATAATTATCGGTACCTATACCCAAAACCACCAGACTTTTTTCTACACTATTATGGGTTTCCGTAGAACCATAAACGGTTATGGGGTTTAGGCCGAACAGGCCACTTTGTGCCATATTTTGTTCGGCCAAAAAGACGTTCCGCGCTACGTTGAGTCCGGTTAAATTGGCGCCCGATCCGCCGCTGACCATTACGCCGGCCGCGGTATCGCTATAGCCTATCGCCTTACCGATCCATTGAACCACCCGTTTTTCGATTTCGGTCATCGATGGGGCCAAATGCCATTTGGTGTTGTTCTGGTTTATGGTGGCTGCCAAAAATTCGGCCACGGTGCCCATTTGGTTACCCCCGGCCATAACATAGGCGTACATATTGGGACCCATATTTCCTGTGGCTGGCGCAAAGACCTTGTTTTGAACCTCGGTCAGAAGGGCTTGCAAATCCATGGGGTCTTCCGGTAAGGGTTCATCGAACCAAGAAGCAACCGTTTTAGGGGCATGGTCATGGAATCCTTTTTGCTGGTGTAGTTCTGCATATTGTCCTAAAACCAATTGGTTCACCTGTTCCAAAAATGATTTAAATTCTTGATGAGATAGGTCGAGACTCTTCTTCATATTCCATTTATGTAGTTGACTACACAAATATAAGGAAATTTGGATGTGAAGTGGACTACCTAAGCAATGGGAGGTCTATGCATTATACCATGGCGCCCCAATATAACTATCGGTTTTACTGGCTTTTTCCCTGTTTTTGATGATGAGGTGGGTATGGCCTTTTTGCTTGCTTCTATAGCCCAATAAGTGGAAGATATCTTTGGCCAAGAAGCGGGCGGTTTTAAGGTTTACGGCCAAAGTGCCTTGGCCGTCTACAGCTTGTACGCCCGGAAGCTTCCGTAGGATCGTTCCCCATTTCGATTTTCGTAACCAAGCCGAAAACCGAAGGAAAAAAGGATGGATACGCTTTATGATAAAAAAGCCATCGTTACCTTGGTTTTGATATAAAGGCATAAATATTTTTCCCGATCGGGGGGCGCGGCAACTTCCTGTATCGGTCTGGGCCAGTACTTTTCCTTTGGAAATGGGTTCAAAATTGGTAAAGCCCGGTAGCATTACGAAGCTTTGCCCAGCTTCTATGGCGTGCCTATATACGATTTCATGGATCTCCCGGCAACGGCCGGCCCTTTGATAAAGTCGGTCATAGTGGGTTTGGAAGGGAATAGCGTCTTTAAAGATACAGCCACTGAAAACCAGGGCCAGCCAAACAAAATCGATATGGTTTTCTATGGCTTGCCTATCGTCGTGTTGCCCGCCTTCAAAACCAAAGGCCACATAGCCCAATTCGTTGATATAACTCAGCAAGGGGCCGTCTAGGTATTCTTCTATGCCCAAGATCATGGGCACCGGGAATTGCTGACTGTAGTAACGGTTCAAGAGACTATCGTTTACCGTCATAAAAGGTTTGGTGGGTCCCGAAGTACTGTGCAGATCTATAAAATAAAAGGGGACTGGGCCTGTTTCGAGTATGTCGTGCAGACAGTGGTAAAGGGCCAATTGTTCCTCAAAATCGTCGTGGGTAATGGCCAGTTGCCCCTTTTTTAACTTGTTTAAGTTGTCCGTTGTCCATAAGCGGTTCAAATCCTCACTTTGATAGCGTTCCGATCGGGCCAAGGCTTTTAGGTTTCCGGCCAAAGCATAGATTTCCCCACAGATTTCAATGCCTGCCAATTGCTGAAGCACATGCTGTAAGGCAAAAACCCCGGAAGGTTCGTTGCCATGTATACCCCCCACGAATATCATGGTAGGTCCGGGATGCTTTCCTTTTAGGTGCCCGATGATCCTGCCAATGGTCAGGGTCTTATCTAAGGCCTTACTATGTATTTGGGTGGTCAACATAGCCTTTTAAATCGTTTTGGGTTAGAATTCCGACCAATTGTTCGCCTTGGCAAACGGGGAGACAACCTATGCCGTACTGGGCCATTACGGCCATGGCTTTGGTAATCGGGGTCGTACTTTTGGTGGTGATAAGATGGGTCTTCATGATGTCGGAAACCAAGGCATCCGGATCCGTGGTCTCGTTGATATGGGTGGCCGTTAAAAGTCCGACCAGTTTTCCGCCGGCATCCTCAACGGGTACATGATGTATGTTTTTCCATTCCATGATCCGGAAGGCCAAAAGGGCAATGTCCGACGGACTTACCGTATACAATTGCCTACTCATGATATGACCTACCAAAACCGAGGCCCCGCGCGGATTTTCGGGCAATGTTATGGGGTCCCATTCATGTACGGGCCGCTCGGTCTCCATACGTTCGTGCATGGCTTGGGTCAGATGGATCAAGGCATTGTCGTATTTCAGTACACTGCGTAGTTTGCGGTAGTTGGTAATGGTCCATTGTGATCCGTTTTGGCCACAGACCCGATCTTGTATTACCCCTAATAAGCGTTGTATGTCGGCCGGATCTATCTGGCATTTTTGAAGTCCTTCCCGGGCCATGGGCAAGAGTTCGGTAAGTATGAGCTTTTTAATGGGTATGTTTTTACCGAACCAAGAGATCACACTCTCCTTTCCGTTTCTTGCGGCCTTGATAAAATTCGATTTTACATCCCTAAATTCCATTAGATTAGGCAAATCGTTGTAGCGTTCGGGCCGGCCCATCATCAATCCGGTCCAGAAGGCGAAATTGGCCATTTCGTCCAATACGGTAGGCCCCGAAGGAATGTACCTGTTTTCTATACGCAAATGGGGAATGCCTCCTCCCATACCAAAACAAGGGCGGTTCCAGCGGTAAATGGTACCATTGTGCAAGGCAAGGGCTTCCAATTTGGGTATTTCGCCTTTTTGCACTTTTTCCAAGGAATCGTTTTCCAAGGCTTTGGCCAATATGATTTTGTAGCGCGCGATTTCGTTGCGGTAGAAATCAACTACCGAGCCCGTGGTCCATTGTTCGCCAAAAGTAACCCGGGCCAATTGGTCTTTTAAAGCGTAAGATGAAGCCCGAAGATCTATACTCTGACGGAAGAGGGCAATACGGGTCTCACACCAAAGTTCCCTGCCCAATAGTAGTGGGGAATTGGTACTGGCGCCCAATACAGGCGCTGCAATGAGTTGGGCCCAATTGTAACTTTGGGCAAATTCATGCGGGTTGATCTGCAGGTGCATTTGAAAGCTGGTATTGCAAGCTTCGAACAAAACCGAATCGTGGGTTATGGAGAGTTCGTCTACCCCACGGATATGCAATTCTATATCCCGGCCCCGTAGCTGTTTTATAATGTTGTTCAAGGCCCAGTACCTGGGGTTTGGGGTCATATAATCGAAAACCAATTCATTCTTTCCAATACTGGGTAGTATTCCGGTCAAAAGAATGCGGTCGCCGAATTCGGCGGCTTTGGTCTTGGCCTGTGCCAAAAGTTGTCTGAGCTGGTTTTCTACCTGTTGGAAACAATCGCCTTGGAGTTCAAAGGGGTCTAGGTTGATCTCTAGATTGTATTTGGCCAGTTCTGTGGTAAAATGCGGGTCTTGTAGGTTCTCTAAAATGGGTACGGCATGTAGCGAAGGCCGCCACTTTTCGTCTACTAGGCAAAACTCTTGTTCGGCCCCTATTCGGGTGACCCCAGTTTCAAAACGGTCGTTTTGTAACAACTGTTCCAAAGCCTGAAGGTCGTTCAGTAAATGGTTTACGAACTTGGCCCGGGTAGCTGGATCTATATACGTTGGCAGTTTTTGGTCCCCCATGATATCCGTTTTGTTTTCATAACCACAGACACCCAAGGTAACTTATTTTGAATCAGAAAAATATGACAAATGTTAGCTGGGCTTTTGCACTTTAGGGAACGGAAATCGAAATGTAATGAGGGTATTAGGCTGAATACTTAATAACAAATGGGTTAATTATTCATAATCCGTTTCAGACAGTCGTTTTGAGATCCACCAATAATTGCCCCAAGGGTCTTTGATTCCACCTTGACGATCGCCATAATCTTGGTCGCTTGGTGGAAAAACGGCTTCGGCCCCATGTTGCAGGGCATTTTTGTACATAGAATCGACCATTTGGGTATACAGATAAAAACAGGTACGCATGTCGCTAAAACCTGCGCTGGCCTCTGCGATCATAAAATGGGTGTCGCCTATTTTTAAAATGGCATTGGCAATGGTGGTACCATCGGGCCGGAGGGTTCTGGTGATTTCCTCGGCATAAAAGGCATTTCTTAAAAAGGTGATATAGGCGGGGGCCCTGGAAACGAACAAATAGGTATTCATGCTGCTAAAGCCCGGGGGATGGTAGGTATCGTAAATGTCTTGCATGCCTTGCTTTTCACAAAAGATACAAAAAACAAGGCTCTTAACCGTTCAGTACCATTTTCCCAACGATTTCCTTCAAGAGTTTTGCGGCAACATGGGCGGTTTGGCCTTTATTGTCCCGGTCGGGGTTGTATTCTACGATATCGGCCCCGATAATCGGCATTTTTAGTCTATGGATAATAGAAATTACCTCTCGGGTAGTGAGTCCACCCGGTTCGTGATGCGAAACCCCGGGCGCAAAGGCCGGATCCAATCCGTCGAGATCTACCGATAAGTAAATCGGTCTTTCAAAATGGGGCATTTTAAAGTGGCCCCAGTCCTTCATTTCATGCACTTCTACCCCATATTTTTGGGCCTGTTCGCGCTGGTGGTCGTTTAAGGTACGAATGCCTACTTGAACCAAACGTTTGGCCAAACCGTTTTCCATGATACGGGCAAACGGGCAGGCATGGGAATAAGGGTCACCCTCAAATTCGTGATAAAGATCGGCATGTGCATCGATATGCAAAATATCAAAGTCACCATGAGTGGCTTGGGCAGCTTTTACTACTGGAAAACTAATGGAATGATCACCTCCTAAAGTTAGGATACGTTTTTTTTCATCTGCATTTTCCAAGCTGATCTTTTCAATGTCGAAATACTCGGTAATGGTAAAATCGCCAAGATCGGTCAAGTGCTTGTCCAAATCAACACCGGTTTCCGAAAAACTATTGGCCGAACCACAGTGTAGGGCTTCCCGAATCAGGGCAGGGGCTTTTGCCGGCCCTTGTTGGTAAGACGATTTTTGATCGAAACAGATGCCTTGTAGTCTAATGGACATAGATACTCCTTTTAGTGAACCTTCAAATATAGGTATACCTAGTGGTTTTGGGCAATCCAGTCTTGGGCCAATGGCCATATTTCTTGGGCCGCGGTAGATGAGAGGAAAACCCGTGCATGGTCGTAATCTTCAGAAAACCCTTCTGCTATACCACAAAGCTGTAGTTGGTTATTGGGGTTTTCAAAAGCTTCCAAAAATTCGCGACAGCCTTGTTCCGGGGCTATAAAATGGTCTCCGGTACCGGCCAAGGAGAGTATGGGATAGTTTATTTTGGGGAGTCTTTTTCCATAATCGAAATTTTGGGCCCCGTAGAATTTCCGTTTTAAATTCCATTGAAACCAAGGGCGCATAAAATGGTAGGTTTCGTTATGGGGCCCCAGTCCGTTCAATGGCCCTGGGATAAATCCCATGATTTTCGCGGCCCATTTACCCATTAGGATCTTAAGATAGGCCCGCGTAGAGGTGGCGGCCCCAAAACCTTGACAGGCGAAGAGCAGGCTAGTGCGAATTCTACATAAGTATTCGGGGTGTTTGATCAAACACATGGCCAGACAGAGTCCGCCCCCACTATGGGTAAGGGTGCTTATTTTGTCTATCCCGCGATTGTCAAACAAATAGGCAAAAGCCGCCGGATAATCTTGCAAGGCTACGGTTTCTAGGTCGAATTTCGTTTTTGGGGTTTCACTATCGCCATGACCACGCCACTCCAAAATATAGCAGTCATATCCCCGGTCTGCGAAAGATTGGGCCAAAGGCAGACAAATATCTTTATTGGAAAATGTACCGTGACTGATAAAAAGGTGTTTGCCCAGTGAAGTACCCTTTGGTTGAAGATGCCAGAGGGCCAAAGCCGTGCCGTCAGCGGCATGGATATTGATTTTTACCGGATTCAATTTAGCTGGTTTTGATCACATAGGTTTTGGCCAGGCGATCGTGTAGTGATCTAAAACGACCGTCGGGGTCTGTCATTAACACAATGACCTCCACCACGGTAATGACCAAGCTTAAGTTGGCCACTATGCCCAGAACCGGAAAGGCTTGTGAAAAGGCGATGGAAAACTCAAAGAAATCGTTTATGGCTACTAATTTCTGATCTTGAAAGGCCCGGTAATAGTAGGGTATGGAAAAGAGCATAGGCGCCAAATGGAATACCGAGCGCATAAAAGTAGCATCGAAACTGATGGGTTTATGCTCATAATCGACCACTTTTAGGCCTATGATCATTTTGCCCAATGTAGCACCGAACCATTTCTCCAATAGGGGTTTGTATAGGCCGGTAATCAAGGTTAGGCTTAGGTACAGGCCAAAATCTTTGTATTGGGTAATGTTGAGGTAGGAGATTCCCCCACTAACGATTCCGATTAAAATCGAATCTATGACCAAGGCCAAGGCCCGGGGCCAAAATCCGGCATAGGTAATGGTGTTATTGGACATGCAGCACAATTGATGCGCCCAAGTTACAAAACCCGATGCAACCCAAAATATGATTTTTCTATTTTATACGAGAGCTGTTTAGACTGATATCGGCATGGGCCCATACTTGGGCAAGTTCTTCTTCTATTAGTCTCTCCTTCTCAGTATCTTTTAGACCTCGATATGCCGCTTTCAATCCATGAAGTGCCCAACCGTTTTTGGGTAAGCGTTTAAGATCTTCGGTATAGGTTTCAACAGCATTTTCAAACCATCCCGCATCTAATTGTATGGCTCCTAAATGGTGGCGGACCGAAAAGAACCAATCTGGTGGTTCGTTATAATTCAAGGCATCTTCGAGGGCAATCGCTTGGGTTAAAAGCCTAATGGCCTTCTCCCAATTTCCGTTGCTGGCCATAAGCTCGGCTTCTAAAATTAAGCTGGCAATTTGGGTTAGTTGTTGTACGGTATTGATATCCCAAATGGTTATTTCCGCAAGGCGGCTATCCTCAGATATGCTTTTTAACATGGCAAGTTCTTTATGGGCCAGATTTAGATTCCCTTTTCCCCAAAAGGCCATTCCACGGGCATAATGACGAATGGCTTGAATGTACGGTAGGTTCGGATAGGGGTTTTCGAGTGCTAGAATATCGTCCCATTTTCCGAACTTGACCATAATGTTATAGGGTATGGTGTAATAGTGTTGTAAAGTACCCCAACCTGCTTGTTTCATTAGTTGTTTGTTGCTATACCGAGCTACATTTTGTGCGGCAATCAAAGCTTTTTCCCCGGCACCTTCAAGGGCGGCCGTTGCTGCCAAAAAATGATGTTTATGCGGAAAATAGGCCAAGGGATAGATGCCTTGGGCATGGCAGGCCGTAAAGTATTCGTTGTCCGTAGCTATGGCCCTTTCATTGGCCAAGGTACCTAAATGGTAATCGCCGGTACGTATATAAATATGTGAGGGCATATGTACCAAATGCCCTGCCCCGGGTACGAGATCCTTGTCGAACATTTGGGCACTATTCCAGCCTTTTTCGGGTTGTTTAGAAGCTTCTACGGCATGGATGTACAAATGATGGGCACCGGGGTAGCGGGGATCCCATGCCAATACCTGCTCCAAAACGTTTAAGATTTTTGGTGTCCAGGCTTGAGGTTGGCCATCTTTTAACCAAAGATCCCAGGGATGTAGATCCATTAATGCCTCGGCATACATGGTTCCTATATGCGGATTGCCTGGAAATTGGTTGAACAAGGCCTTCATGGCATGGGCATAGTTTTGATCTAATTGGGCTCTATCGATAACTGGTTCAGGTGTATAGCGTTGCAATAGTGCCTCGATAAGGCCTTGTTCCCATGCCTGCGTTTTATGTTTCAATGCCCGGGCTTTTTGTATGGCCGTATAGGCGCGATTATAATTGGCCTCTTCCATGACCGCATTAATATTGGGGCCGAGCACCAAGGCAAAACCCCAATAGGCCATGGCACAATCGGGGTCTAATTTACTGGCATAATAAAAAGAGCGGGCAGCTTCGGCATGGTTGAATCCATAGGCGAGTACCAATCCTTGTTCTACATATTTTTTGGCTTCGGCATTGTCGGTGCTAATCGGTAGGTCTAGTACATCTAATCCCTGTAACAATGGGGGCTTGTTATCGGTATCGTACCAAGCAATGTCGTTTACCGGAGTCGCGCAACCAATGGGTTCACGGGTACTGATATCGCGTTTAGAAACCTCTTTACAGCTCCAAATCGATATTCCCCATAACAAAATCAATAGGTATCGCATCTTGTTGTTTTATAGTACCTAGGGGGAACGGAACTAGGTCGGTTGTTTTTCAAATGTATAAAAAGATGCCTAACTTATAGAAAACTAGCGGGTTAGTTTCTCGTTATTCCATGGTATAAAAAGCTTCGCTAAGTCGGTATTTGGTTTTTCCCGCTTCTTTCCAGAGTCTATAGGAACCGCCCCAAATGTGTTCGGGTCGGTTTAAAACCTGCCGGGTCATATCACGTACCGCCAAAATGATTTTAGCATCGGGCAAGGCCATCATTTCCAAGGCTTTTTCCTTTGAAAACCATTGGGCGTCTATTTTACCATCCGGTATTTGAAGTCGACCTTGGATCACTTGTGCCCGATAGTATTGCCTAAAGGAAGCTTGGTTTTTGTACTCTGGGATAAAGGTGAAGATTCCGGCCAATTTAGGCCGGCTTATTTCATATCCAAAATCCGTAGCCAAGGTGTACAGGCCTTGATTGGTCGATTGCTTTTCTTGATGGCGTAGCGCTGGGGTCATCCAACCGTTCGGATGTTTTTCCAAGAGGATTTCATCTTTATCATTAAAAAGCAATAGGCGCTGTATGGTGTAACTGTCCTTTTCGGTCGATTGTGCCACCATTACCGAACCGAACAAGACCCATACGGTTGTGACTAGGAAATACTTCATGATGCGATGGTTAAAAAATGGCCTATTGTTGAGTCAATGGTTTAAGCTGGGCTATTATAGCCTGGGCCACTCCGGCCGACGATTGGTAGTTTTGTCCGGTTACCAAACGGCCATCTACTTCTACATGCGCCTTTCCTTTGGGTGACACCTTAAAGTGGCCTCCTCTTTCTTCAATGGTTTTTTGAATTAAGAACGGAAAGGTTTTAAAATGGGGTCGCGATTGGTTTTCGTATGCTTCTGGATAGCCGCTCACGTTTTTTCCGGCAAAAAGATAGTCGCCATTTTTGGTCTTAAGGTTAACGATACCTGCGGTACCATGGCAAACCGCCGCTACTATACCTTCATTTTCTTCGTAGATCCGAAGTGCCAATTGCTGTATCGCCTTGCTCTCGGGTACTTGGAACATGGCCGAACCTCCTCCTACATAATACACGGCACTATAGTCCTTTGGATTTACTTCTTCTGGTTTTTGGGTGTGTTGCAGGGCCCACATTAGATCGGGGTCGTACACATATTTTTTCTGTAGGGGGTCCGAGGTATTGATATAGACCAGGGATACGGCCCCGCCATCCGGACTTACAAAACTGACATTGATACCCGCTTTTTCGAATTCTTCATAGGCATAAGCGATTTCGGCAAAACTATTGCCGGTGCCCAGTTCGGTATCGCCATAGGTATGGGCATTCGATACAAAGAATAGTACCGCAGTTCCGTTTTTTTCAGTCGGACCATTACTGGCCGTTTTGGCGATGATTTGCCATTTGCCTCCAACCTTTTTTAATAAAAAGGCGTCTACGAATCGTAGTTTTCGTGGGGTAATCAAGATTTCGGCCTTAGCCGTGGCAATATCTCCCAAAACCTCGATTTGAAGGATCTTACCCAAACGCTTGGTAAAGGTGCCCGGTTCTTTTTTGGCAAACCAAGCAATGTATTCTTTAGAAGGGACTACCCAAAAATCGTTGTCCTTTTGACTGAGATAGAGATTACTTTCGGGATGAAAGGCCTTTTTCAATCGATCGGGATAGGTGTAGGAGGTACCCTGTATATAATCGTCTACCGTTTGTTTTACCTGTTCGAAATCGGTTTGGGCGGTTGCCAAAAAACTAAGAAAGACCGTTACCCCAAAAAAGATGTTTTTGATCATGATGTTATTTTTCCGGCAATTTCATGATCATGGCATAGGTAAAGATGCCATATTATAGATTCGGGGTACGGAATTATAAATTACTACCCTAGGGCAACGATTTTCGGAATTGGGCGGGGGTTTGTCCGCTCTGTTTTTTAAAGGCGGAGTAAAAGGTAGATTTTGAATTGAAACCACACTCATACCCAATGGCTTCGAGGGTTAGGGCCGATTGGTTTTGGATCAAAGTTTTGGCTTCCTCTATGCGGTAATGGTTTATATAATCTGAAAACGACTTCCCCATATTATCGTTCAGCAATTGCGAAAGCTTGTGGGCGCTTACCCCTAGGCTTTGGGCCAGATCGGCCATTTTCAGATTGGCGTCGGTATAGGGTTTATCCGATTGCATCAGGGTATTCAAGGCATAAATGAGGGGCTTGGCCGCATCGGCATCCATTTTGGTGTTTCCATAGGAAATAGGTACTACCGGACTCCAGGGAAAACGCGATTTAAATAGTAACACCAGGGCCAAAAGGTAGAGTATAAAACTAAAAGATAAGGCCCCTGCGATATAGGAAGTATAGCGTACACTCCAAAAAACTATGCAAATAATCAGGTTTCCTGCATAAATACCCACTAACCATTTTTCATTGGCCACCCAATTCGATTGTCGAAGTACCATTTTCTTTAAGGTGTTACGCAGGTACCATCCTGTGGCCAAAACATATAAGGCCCAGAAAGTATAGATGGCCCGAAAGAGGGGGCCGCGCCAGAAATCGAAATAGGTGGTATAATCGTATTTGAGTATACCGGCCAACAAAAATATCAAAGGAATGGCCAAATGTACCAAGGCCATTTTTTGGGTACTTTTGGTACCGTTGTTATTGGCATAGGCATATAAAAACAAAAATGGACCGATAAAGGCACAAGCGGTTAACCCGATTTGCAAGAATACCAACGAAAGCTCTGAATTGAAGTAGTAGAACACCGATTTTCCGATACGGGTGCTCAAAGCCAATAGAAGTAGTCCCAAAAACAAGTTGGAATGGTGTTTAGGCCTGGCAAAGGCCATAAAATACAGACTGAGCACCAAGCCGTTAAAGGCGCCCAAGGCACTGAAGAAAAACAAAAGGTTAGCAGTAGGTTCCACAACCCAATATTACGAAATTTTGGACCGCCTATTCTTTATAGCACCGTATGAATTTGGTGTTGATCAAAGGTTGGCGTTTTTCTTTTGTATAAACAGTTTTTCGGATTCGGATTGACTGTGGTTGAGGGCCAATTCGAAACTTGCCCGAGCTTGTTGGGTCTGCCCGGTCTTTTGATACAAATCCCCTAAAATGATATGGTATAGTGGGTATTTCCCCAGGTCTTTCCCTAAATCCTTGGATTGCAGCTCTACCAACGCTTTTTCCGGGCCCTCGATTTCCATAATTACCACGGCGCGGTTTAAAAACAGAATGGGATCGTACCCATTTTGCAAAAGAGCATCATAAAGAACACGGATGTTTTTCCAGTTGGTAGCTTCGTAGGTCGCAGCTATACAATGTTCGTGGGCAATGGCGGCCTCGATATTAAAATGGCTTACTTCCCCTTTCGGTGCCGAACGATGTATAAAATGCCTACCCATTTCGATCATTTCCCTATCCCATAACGAACGGTCTTGGTCTTGTAAAAGTACTGGATGACCCTGCGCATCGGTACGGGCCGGAAACCGGGCCGTATGGAAACACATTAAAGCCATTAGGGCATAGGCTTCGGGCAATTGGGTTTTGGGGTGGTCTATAAGGGTTTTGCATAAATACAGGGCCTGACCGATAAGATCTTTTCGGATCGCAACTTTATGATGGGTACTCTGGTAACCTTCGTTATAGATCAAATAGATGGTTTGAAGCACCGTATGGGTACGTTGTCCCAGGTTTTTGGCCGAAGGTATCTTCGGGGCTTTTTCGCTTTTTCTAAAATAGCTTTTGCTACGGAACAGGCGTTTCGAAATGGTTTCCTCGGTGGTCAGAAATGCCCGGGCGATCTCTTTGGTACTGAAACCGCAGAGGGTTTTTAAGATAAAGGTCATTTGGTTGGCCTCCGAAAGTTTCGGATGGCAACAGGCGTACATCATACCCAAGAAATCGTCTTGGATCTTGTCGGTTTCCCAATAGCGTTCCACCGTATTTTTCATGGTATAACCCGAGTCGAGCAATTGGCGTTCCGGATCTGAAAAATCGAAGGCGTGTACCCGTTTTTCCTTTCGTAAAATATCGATGGCCTTATTTTTGGCGGCACGGTACAACCAGGCTTTGGGGTTGTCGGGCATGCCCTTGTATTTCCAGGTTTCCAAAGCCGATATCAAGGCTTCTTGCACGACATCTTCGGCCAAGTTTAAATGGGCATTGCCAAAGATCTGTACCAAAACAGCGACCATCTTTCCGGACTCTTGCCTAAAAAGATGGTCTACTTCAAAACTTATTTTTTCTGGGTTACCCAAAGTTTACATAGGGTTGATCTCACGTACTTCTATGGTACAATCGTGATCGAATCCTGGGCAGCCTTGGGCCAAATCGGCAGCCTGTTTCAGGTCATTGGCTTTTACGATAATGTAGCCGCCTACCAATTCCTTTCCCTCGGCCAGAGGGCGATCGGTTACCTTGCTACCTTTTTGGGTGATTGAAATGGCTTGATCAAATAAGGGTTGGCCTCCTACCAATTGTTCTTTTTGGGCCAAGCCTCCCATCCAATTTTCCCAGTCGTTCATATGCTGCTGCATTTCTTCCGGAGAATAGGAATTCATATCCTCTCCGCCCCTGATAATAAACATAAATTCTTTCATGATGTGTCTTTTGTTTCCCTTTCGGGAGGGTTTCTATGCCCCTATGACGGATTAAGAAATCTTATTGGGACACTAATTTTCAAAAATATCCCAGATTATTTTAACCAGCCTAAATTTACGCCCTTGTTCGAGAGCCATACCATAAAAATGCCTATGGCCACAACAAGGGTTGGCATCAGGGCCGCCATGTTACCATAAACTTCCATGGCATCGGTCATAAATAGGTTATGCGACATTTGAATGATTATGGCGACTAAAGAAATCCAAAACAGGGGCTTTGCCCATGCTTTTCGCATCAGTAGCCCAAGGCTACCCAGGGTACCCCCGAGTACAGCAATGGCAAATACGACTTCGGTCCAAAGCGGAAATTGACCATAAAGATTACGCTCTGCCTCAGGAAGTACGGCCAAAGCTTCCTCCGAAATAAAGACATGCATAAAAAAACTGCCTAGGCCCATGAGGTTCCATAAAAGGGCCAAAACGGCCACCACGGTAAACCATTTGGGCACGGTATTCGAATTTTCCATAATTGTTAAGGATTGGTTACCCTTTCAAATTACGAAAAATTAGGATGTTGGGAATATGGGATAAAATCAGTTGGGGGCAAACTGCGGGTTTAGGCTCTTTGGAATTGGGGCGCCGGTCTTATTTTGCCAGGCTTTTAATTTCCGTAAAAGATTGGCAACCACCTCTTTTTCGGTTCTGGATACATCGTGCTGCTCACTTATATCGGTATCTAGATTGAAAAGTTGTACAGATCCGTCTTCAAAGTATTGGATCAATTTCCATGGGCCCGAACGTATGGCACTGGCTGGGGTGGCCCGCCAATAGGGGGTTTCCGTTCCGGAAACAGCTAGTGTTCGGTTACCTTTAAAACCTTTTAAATACAAGGGGTAATGCCAAAAAATATCTTGGTTTCTTGTCTTTTCTTTACCCAAGAGCATGGGTGCTAACGAAGCTCCATCGAAATCTTGTGTTTTGGGTAGTTTCAATTGGGCCAAGTCAGAAAATGTGGGTAAAAAATCGACACTACTTATGGGGCTATGGTTTACACTTTTTTGGGGTATGGTACCCGGCCAACTGAATACTGTTGGTACCCGTATACCTCCTTCATGCAAACTACCCTTTCCGGCTTTTAAGGGGTGGTTTTTGGTAATATGGGTGTGTCCACCATTGTCGGAAAGAAATACGACCAAGGTGTTTTCACTCAGCTGTAGTTCTTCAAGTTTTTTAACGACACGACCTACCGAGGTATCGACAGCTTCGATCATGGCCGCATAGGTGGTGTTCCAAACCGTAGCTGTGGTCTGTTGTTTTTGGTCGTATTTTGCTATGACCTCTGGTCTGGCCCGTAAAGGGGTATGTACATCCCAATGCGATAGGTATAGGAAAAAGGGCTTGTCTTTGGTGGTTTCTATAAAAGAAATGGCCGCATCGGTCAATTGTTCGGCTATATCAATGTCGCCATAGTGCTTTTTTTCAAGCCCTAGATCGGTACCGTTGCTACTACTAATGTCAAAACCTTGGGTATCTGGGCCAATGTGCCATTTTCCAAAACGGGCCGAGATATATCCGGCTTCTTTCAAAACTTCGGGGATACAGATGATATTCGGATTAATGGCATCATTATTACTTACAAAGGTTTGAAAAGTCTCAGGTGCCCCTTTGGTAGGCACTTTTAATTTCATGTATTGCAGTTTACCTTTCGATTTTCCGCCCGGGGTATACAATTTATGTTTTGGCGTATACAGACCTGATAATAGGGAGGCCCTGGCCGGAGCGCAATTAGGACCGGCGGCGTAGGCATTGGTAAAGACCATACCAGAATTGGCCAAGGCATCTATATTGGGGGTTTCGTAAAATTCGGCCCCATTGTATCCGACATCTTTCCAACCCAGATCATCGGCCAAAATGACCACTATGTTGGGTGGTGTACTTTTTTGACCTAGGGTGGTGCAAGACACCAACGCGCTTACGATTAAAAGGAGCCAGGCCTTTTTAATAAAGTAATCTTTCATGCTTTATTGGGGCATTGGTTTTTCGTTTTTAATGGCGGTATTGGCCTTTTCGGCCAATTGCATAAGTCGCGTAACCATTTTTGGATGTTGTGCGGCCAAGTCGGTGGTTTCCCCAAGATCTTTAGAAAGGTCGAAAAGCATGGGGGTCTCTAATGCTTTAGCGGCCCAGTGGCCCTTGCTGGGTACGGCCAGTTTCCAGTTTCCTTTACGTATGCTTTGTAACATACCCTGGCCATTGTAACCATAAAAAACGGTGTGGGGCGATGGGGCTTTGGTATCCCCGCCTAGAATATGGCGAATATCTTTGCCATCAATGGCCCGATCTGAAGGCAGGGGAATGTCTAGACTATTGAGAAAGCTGGTGAAGAAATCGAAGCCCCCAACCAACTGATCGCTTTCGGTGCCGGCCTGGGTGAGTCCGGGCCAACGTACGATACAGGCCACCCTGGGGCCCCCTTCGAAACGGGCTTGGTATTTTCCGTCGCGTAATAGATGCTGCCGATTTTCGTCTACGGTGGCATATTTGCCGTAACAGGCCTCCAATTCGGGATATCTTTTAACCAAAGGACCATTGTCGGAGGAGAAAACGATGATAGTGTTTTCGTAGATCCCCAACTTTTTAAGATAGCCAATCAAAACCCCAACGGTGTAGTCTAAATAATGTACCGCATCGCCATAGGCCCCTTGGGTACTGGTGCCTTCGAAGCCTTTGGGCACGAACCAGGGCGTATGGGTCTCTATATTGGAAAACTGCATATAAAATGGGGTGTTGGTATCGTGTTGTTCCTTTATATAAGAACAAGCCTCGCGAATAAAAAGGGCCGGTAGTTCGGCCAATTGGTTGTTATCTACCCTATGGTCTACCTCATTACCACGAATCAAAGGTATTTTAGGCAAATTGCGCGAACCGGTATTTCCAAAGCGCTCTGGGCCGTGATCATTGGGATAGGGTATGCCTACGAACTTGTCAAAACCGTGGGCCAAGGGTAAGAATTTGGGTAAGTGTCCCAAATGCCATTTACCGATAATGGCCGAATTATACCCTTTTTGTTTCAGTAATCGGGCGATTGAGATTTCTTTTTCGGGGTCCATTCCGGTAGTGGCCGTGGGCCAAAGTACATCGAGCCCGGTGCCGTTGTTCATTCTCGGGGCATAACGGCCCGTTAGCAAAGAGGCCCGGGTTGGGGTACAGGTGGCATGGGGTGCCATAAAGTTCGTAAAACGCATTCCGGCAGCGGCCAAGGCATCAATATTTGGCGTTTGCATGTCGTTGGAACCATAGCAAGAAAGATCGTCGTAGCCGACATCGTCGGCCAATATATGGATGATGTTCGGATATTGGGCCTCTTGTGCATGGCTGAAACCAATACCTGTACAAATCATTAGCAAAAGAATGCCGATTAACTTATTCATGGGTTGTGTTTTTTATTAGTGTTGAAAGTGGACCTGGGAAGTTAAATGCCCAAAGGTATTTGCTATAAACGACTCATGGTGAAGTACCTTTGGGCGTAACTCAAATAAATACAAAAACTCCTTATGGAATTACTGTAAGCGTTCATCTAAATAGGTTTCCCACCATAGAAGGAAATCTTCATCGGAAATATCTTCTGGCAAACCAAATCGTTTCATTTTTCGGGTATAGGCTTTTTTCGCATTCGTTTTCCAGAATTCGATTTGTTGTGCCGCTTCCGGATAGGTTCCGGTATCATTGTCATCTAACCAAAGATCTAATTGATTCGATAAGGTATTTTTAATGGTTTTATACGCGGCTGATTCTGCCAAATTGGTCAGTTCATTGGGATCTGTATCCAAATCATAGAGCTCTTCGTTCGGCCTTATGGTATCCATAAATTGGGCCTGGGCACCACTTAGTTGCCCTTTTTTATGCAACACTTGCATTAGGGTCAATGTGGGGTACGATGTTTTTTTGTAGGTGTTATATTGGGTATATGGCCTGTTCGGATAAAAGTTACGTATGTACTTATACCGCTGGTTTCGTACACTACGAATACGGTCTACGGTTTCGTCCCGTCGGTCCCGCATACTGTACACATAAGCTCTTTTTTGTTCCGGGTTAAAGAAATCGAGACCATCGAAGTATTCGGGGATTTTTATTCCGGCAGCGGCCAGGGTGGTAGCCGGAATATCGATATTACTTAGTATATGTTTATGTCTGCTCCCTTTATCTGTAGCTTTTGGGGCTCTTACGATCAAGGGCGTATGTACGCCGCCGTCATATAAAAATTGTTTGGCCCTTACGTGCGGGTGGCCTTGATCGCCAAAGAAGAAAACGAGGGTGTTCTCGGCCAAGCCTTCTTTTTCCAAACGCTCTAAAATATGGCCCACCATACGGTCTACTACCTGAACATTTTCTAAATATAAGGCCCAGTCTTTGCGTGATACCGGGTGATCTGGATAAAAAGCAGGCAGGGCTACCTTTTCTGGGTCAATGGGCCTTATGGTATCGGGTACAAAAGGTCTGTGCGGACTTGGAATTTGGATTTGGGCGAAAAAGGGTTGACCCGGCTTGCGTTGCCCCCAATCGGTACCATCGAAAATACTATCGGCCTTGAAATTGTAGTCTTGTTTACCCGGTTTGTCAGGCTGACCGTATTTACCGTTCGATGTAAAATAACCCGCTTGCCTAAAGTAATGGGTTATAGGGTATACCCCTTGGGGCAGTACTTTTTTAGCACTGGAATGTGTACGATGTTGTTGGGCATTAAAACTTACCGGATACAAGCCCGTCATTAAGGCCGATCTACTGGGCGAGCAAACCGCGGTAACGGTATAGTGCTTTTCGTATAGGGTACCTTCATTGGCCAATTGATCGATATTGGGGGTATGTACATCGGTATTGCCATAACAACCCAATTCGGTGCCCAGGTCGTCGGCAACGATCCATAAGATGTTCATTTTGGTGGCTTCGGTGTTTGGGGTAGGCTTGTTTTTACAACCCAAGAAGCATACGACAAGTCCGAAGAATAACAGCGATTTTTTTAAACGCATAGCTTAAGTAAATTACTTTTTAAAATTCCATTTCGATATGGGGGAAGGTTCCCTGCTTTCCATGATTTTTTCCATTTTAGCAATTATTGCAGGTTGTTCTTTTGCCAAATCGTGCTGCTCTTTGGGGTCGTTTTTAAGATGATACAGCTCCATGGAACCAACTTGGCCTTTTGACCAATGCCGTACCCCTTTCCAATCGCCTTGTATTACCGATTGCGATTTGTTGTATTCCCAATACAAATGGTCGTGTTGGGCCTGTTTTTTTCCTAGGAGTGTGGGCAATAAACTAAGGCCGTCGATATCGTTTTGTGATGGTGCCCCGGCAACTTCGGCCAGCGTGGGAAATATATCCCAAAAGGCACTCACATGCCCTGATATACTGCCAGCTTTTATGTTTCCGGGCCAACTAGCTATCATGGGCACCCGAATACCCCCTTCGTAAACGCTGCCTTTGTGGTTTCTTAGGCCTCCAGAACTGTTAAAGTGTTGTGGGTTGGCCCCACCGGCCACCGAGGGTCCGTTGTCACTGGCAAAGATTACCAGCGTATTTTGGTAAATACCTTGGTCTTTTAAGGTTTGGATCAAGGTGCCGACCTCGTTGTCCAATTTACTTATCATGGCGGCATAGGTAGCTTTGGGTTCCCAGTTGGGTACATAACCACGTTGTCCTAAATAGGGGGTTTCTTCGAAAGTGCCTGAATAAAGTTCCAGGTCGTTTTCGGGTACTTGAAGCGCTACATGTGGTAAAGGGGATGCATAGTACAGGAAAAAAGGGTTTTTGGCTTGGTCTTTAATGAATTTTACCCCTTCGGCCAACATAAGATCGTTGGCATGGTTTTGACCTTGGTATTTTTTAAAAAGATCGGCATGTAGTGTTTCAATGCCGGTAGTATCCATGGCTTCACGAAGCGGGATGTCAGGGTTCTCAATGGGCCACATATCTTGGTTTTTCCAGAGATAGGTCGGGTAATATCCATGGGCGTGTGTTTGACAGTTAAATCCGTAAAAGAAATCGAAACCTTTATTTTCGGGGCTGCCTGAAGAGCCAGGATATCCCAAACCCCATTTACCTATAATCCCGGTTTTGTAACCTTGTTTCTGCAAGACTTGGGCAATGGTAACGGTTTCTTCCTTGAGGGGAATCTGTCCTTCGGAAGCGCCCGGAAATCTGGCATTGCCCCGAATATCGCCTCGGCCGCTATGTTTACCGGTCATTAAGGCACAACGCGATGGGGCGCAAACCGCGGAACCCGAATAGTGTTGGGTAAATAGCATGCCCTGTTGGGCCAACAGATCTAAATTTGGTGTATGGATGTTCTTTTGCCCATAGGGCCCAATATCGCCATAGCCTAAATCGTCTGCCAAAATGTAAACGATATTAGGTTTTTTACTCGTTTTTTTAGGGGCACACCCTATAAAAAGAATTAGACCAAGGGCCCCTGTCAGGTATTGCCTCACCATTTTTTGTTTGTTTCTGAACTTCATTCTACCGTTTTGGGGCTTCTTAATCTAAAATTGAAAATCGTTGTTGCTGTAGGTATAGCTTTTTGTGAGCCCTTTGTTTAACCCGAACTCCCCTGTGGTACCACTTATGGCCCCATTGTTAAAACAAAAAGCGATTTTAATTTGGCCATTGGTTTTATTGGGGTTTTTGATTTTAATTTCGAAACTACCATCGCTTTTGATGCGAGCCGAGTAGGCTTTTCGCCAATACTCCTTAGTTTGGCTATCCTTGTTTTGAATGACCACACTATGGGCTTTGGAATCGGATTTTAGGGTGCCTGTAATGGTTATTTCGTCAAGGGTTGCTTCATACTCGGCCTTAAATCCTTCTAACGCTACTGTTGGAGATTGATGGACCTTGTCAAAACTACCGGCAAATAAAGGATGTTTCCACAATAGGGCCGCCTCGGCCTTGGGCATATACACCCGGTCATCTTCTGGGAATTTTTTGTGGTAGGCATTATTAACGGGACCCATTAACGAATTGCCCAACCCATCGTCTTCATGGGGCCCCATATGTCCCATTCCCAAAGCATGGCCCAATTCGTGGATAACCGCTTTTAGTTTAAATTCGGCAGCCTTTCCTTTGGCCAGTTCATCATCGCCGATTTCAATCAAAGTGCCTAAGCCACTAGTGAAATTCGCAGATGAGGTACCTCCTTTAAAAGTACCCCCTCCTCGAAAGGCTCTTTTCTCGGGCCCCGGGTAGCTAAAGATCCACCAGGTTTGGTTCTCAGGTAATAGACCGTACTTTTCCAAGGCGGCTGGTATTACCTCTGTTTTGGCATAACCTAACTTATCGTATGCCCCACTGGCTAACGTATTTTTTCCTTTTACGAATAATATTTTCGGATCTCCATTCTCATTCCTCGATATTTTTAAGGGGTTTTCAACGGGGTATCCCCAATGGGCCATCCATTTTTTAAAAAAGTACTGGCTGTAATCGACTACTTCGCGCATGCGGGCCTTGGCATCGTCAGGTACCTCAACATCGACAGGTGTAAAGAATACGATCTGAAGCCCGGCATTCGGGTTTATTATGGGGTCCTTAGGTGTTGTTGTATCGTCGGTACTATCGGCACTGGAACAGGCCAAAAGTGCCAAAACCAGAAACGGCAGGGATAGTTTTATGGAACGTATCATAAGAATGGATTGATTAAAACCGGTTTATTCAGGGTTTTCCAATAGACTCGGATTCAGGTCTATGGCCGATTGCGGAATGGGCCAAACATAATAGGTAGCTGCATTGAACAGTTTTTGGCCACATATATTCTTCACCGCATCGTTCAAGTCACCTTCTTTTACTTTTTTGTTCGGTTTTCTGTTTTTACCCAATGGAATACCATATACATTAGGATCGGCAAAGACGGTTTCTCCCAAACGGTGTCTTCTAATGTCAAAATAACGTTGGGGCCCCTCTGAAGCGAACTCGAATCTTCTTTCGTTTAAGATCACCTCTAAAGCTTCGCTTACATCGGCAATGGCGCCATAACTGTCGTTAACAGATGGCATGCCCACCCGATTGCGAACTTGGTCTACCAGTTGTATGGCACCAGAAATATCGGAATCGCCTCCCAATAGCGCTTCGGCCCTGAGTAGTAGTACTTCGGCATATCGCATTATTTTATAATCGATATGGCACTCGGTTGAAGAAACCACATCGTAGGCGATGTATTTTGAAATATTGTATCCTGTTGGGTTGGTAGCCTTGTTTACATCGTCTGTCTTTACCCCTCCTGGAGGCGTAATTTTTGGGTGGGCATCGAATATATAGGTGGGATCTACCCCATTACCTCCTTTTTTTGGAATAGACTCACCGGCACGTAGTACGGTAACGTCTAATCGAGGATCACGGTCTAGCCATGGGTTTTTATCGTCGTAACCCGAACTCTTATCATGTACATCTTTACCATTGTTCATTTGAAAAGCCTCTACCAATCCGTTACTGATACCCATGTAACAGCCATGTTTGTTACTGCCCGAATAGGCTCCTTTTGCCGCCATGCCCCGATTATAGGTATGAACCCGGGTGCCCGTGGCGTAGTTAGAGGTTAAGACCGACTCCTTTGAGTTTCCATGTTCCGAAGCCGTGGTAAAAAGTCGGGCGTACCCATCTGCCCCGGGATCTAGGCTGTAGACCCCACTATTTATAATGGTCTCCGTGGCGTTTTTTGCTTCTTGGTATAGGGCGTTGGTATCGGAATGCCAATCAATGGCGTTCATTAAATGTCTTGCCTTAAAGGCTAAGGCCGCGCCTTTGGTTATTTTGCCTATTTCGTTACCTGAGTACGATTCGGGTAGTATTTGGGCAATGGCATCGAGTTCGGAACGTACGAAATCGAATACGGCTTCCCGAGTGGCTCGTTTGGGGAAATCGGTGGGCCCGGTAGGCTCTGTTACCAGCGGAACCGCCCCAAATAGAAAGTTTAACCGGGCGTAATTAATGGCGCGGATAAAACGGGCTTGGGCCACGTATTGTTCCTTGATTTCTTCTGAAAACTCGGCGTTAGGGGCCCTACTGATCAATTCGTTGCAATCGCGAATTACATTGTACCTAGACCATTCGTTACCTATAACCCCGGATGATGAGGTAAAATTGATATCGGCATTCCTGACGGCACCCTTACCCCCACGATCCCAAGCATCGTCGGTAAAAATGGTATATATAAACTCTGAGTTATTGGCAAAACCAAAGTTGTTCGAGGGAAAACCGGGAAGCTGTCGATATAGGCCGTTTAAGGCAAAATCGAAATCGGCCTCAACTTTCCATACACTACCTTCGGAATATTCTTGTTCGGGTAGCCGCTCTAGGTAATCTTCACAAGAAATACATAAAACGGTAGCAATCAATAAAGGGATATATCTTAGTTTTTTCATTCTGATGGCATTAAAAAGTTACATTTAGTCCCATGGAAATGGTTCTGGCCAATGGGTAGGCTACTTCCCCTGGGGGCAATTGTGGATCCCAACCGTAGTCTTTGGCGAAATAGTTGGTCCAGATCATAAACGGATTTTCGGCAGAGGCGTATAAACGCAGTCCTTGTAAGAAAGATATCCTTGACATTACTTTTTTTGAGAAATCATAACCTATACTTATGTTTCGCATGCGTATATAGCTAGCATCGCGTAGCCAATAATCAGAGAAATCGTATCGGACCAATTCGGGTTTTAAAATGGGTAGGGCGGCATGTGCATTCGGTGCAGCTGGGTCGAAAGCTTCACGTTGGAAAGCAAACGGAGTACCCACACCCCCTGAGAACGGAATTTCGAACTGGGCGCCACGGAATACCACTTGGCGATCTAGAACCCCATCGATCATAGCCGAAAAGAAAACCCCTTTATAATCGAGGGCCAAACGCGTACCCAAGCGATAGTGGTTTTGATTGTCGTCGAAGACCTCGCGGTCGTGTAAAGGATCTATTATGCCATCTGGCTGGCCTTCCGGACCACTGATATCCTTAAGTTTTACACCGCCGATATATGGGGCAAAGGGTCCGTTTAAGGTGTTATTGGCCAAATAAGCATCTAAATCTTCCTGAGAGGTAATCAAACCATCGGTTCGATAGCCATAATAGGCATTAACTGGGTGACCTTGATCTAGTATCTCATTGCCTATATCGGGTTTGGAACTGCCTAAATCGGTCAATTCATTACGCTGATCAGATAAGTTTACCATGATTTCGTAACCAAGTTCCCCTATGTCATTTTTATGGGATACCGAAAATTCCCAACCCCAACTCTTTACATCCCTTACGTTTTGGGGAGGTGCTTGCAAACCGAATTCGGTAGGCACATCTGGGGTACCCAATATATCGGTTCGTTTATTGGTAAAATACTCGGCTTGTAAACTTAGTTTTCCCCTCCAGAAACTGGCATCGAACCCTAAGTTGGTTACCGTAGCGGTCTCCCACGTAATATCTTTATTGGCTGCCCTACCCGTGGCAAACCCTTGGCTTGGCCCATCGGGCCATACGTAACCCGGATTTACATCTACCGTTTGGTAAGTAGCGTAATTACCCACCTTAAAGGCATCGCCCAACTGCCCGACCGAGGCCCTAAGTTTTAACAAATCTACCCCGGAAGCGTTTTGAAGAAAAGCTTCGTTCTTAAGGTTCCACCCCACGGATACCGACGGAAAGAAGCCCCATTTCTTGCCCGAAGCAAAACGTGAGGTACCATCGTACCTAAAGCTGGCTTCTAAAAAGTATTTGTTTTTATAATCGTAGTTGACCCGACCAAAGAGGGACACGATCGACCACTCGGCAGCCGATGAGGTACTGCCTTTTCCATCGCCAATGGCCGGATCTGGGTCTGAACCCAAGTCTATATCTTGAATACTGTTGTTCAGATAACCGATACGACCTACCCTGAAGGCTTCATTTTTGTTTTCTTCGGTTTGGAAACCAGCTAAGGTCTTTATAAAATGGTTGTCGTTTTTCCAGTTATACCTTAAGAAGGATTGGGTAGTTAACCGAAGGTTTTTTTCGGAACGTTTTGAATATTTCCTGTCGGTAGGATTGGCCATGATCGGAATTTCGTCGGTATACCCATCATCACCCACATCTAGGGTAATATAATCTACGGCATTTTCCCATATGGCACCATTGGTCAATGTTTTTTTGGCACTGAACCTTTGTTCGAAAGAAAGCCCTTTGGCCAATTGCAGCTCGGCGTATAACTGGGTTTCCATAACGTCGCGGTCTTCTCGGTTGAACGAACCGGACTCCGATCGCATTATAGGGTTCGAAGAATCGCCACCCAAGCCTACTACATAGGTGCCATCGGCCTGGGTAATGGGGAAAAAGGGTGCGGCGCGTAAAGCCCTTCCGGTATTGATCAGCACATTATCGCGATCTCGGTTGGCCCAAGCGGTATTAGTACCCACACGTAACCAATCGGTTATTTGGGAATCTAATTTTAAACGTATGTTGTACCGTTTAAATTCGTCGGATCCCCTTACGATACCGCCTTGATCTAAGGCACCTAACCCTAAATAATAGGTCGTTTTTTTGTCGCCCCCGCTAATGTTAAGGGCATAGTTGGTGCGCACGGAACTTTGACCATAGAGTTCTTTCGCCCAATCGGTATTGGCAAAGCCACCGGAACGCATTAGGGCCAAAGTGGCCTCGCTATACTCGGGTAAACTTCCCTCATATTCCAAAGCGCGGTTTTTCATTTCCATAAACTCGAGACCCGAAACCAGTTCAGGGATCGTAGTAGGGGCCTGAATACCCAAATCGGCGGTAAAGTCTACCCGCATTTTTTGCGATTTTCCGCCTTTTTTTGTGGTTACAAGAATGACACCATTGGCGCCACGTGCTCCGTAAATAGCAGCAGCGGAGGCGTCTTTCAATACAGATATTTCGGCGACCATATCGGGGTTTAGATCGGCGAGGCTACCTTCTATACCATCGATCAGTACGAGAACCCCCGAAGAATTTCCAATGGTACTTAAACCACGTATGTTTATGTTCGGTGCGCTACCGGGGGCTCCATTGTTTTGATTAATGTTCAATCCGGGTGCAGTTCCAACCAGAGCCTCTTGAATGCTGGCCACAGGTCGGTTTTGGAGCACTTCGCCCTCTACCGCCGTTACCGCCGAGGTAACTTTGGATTTTATTTGGGTACCATAACCGACAACAATGATCTCATCCAATTGTTCCTCCGAAGATTTAAGGGTTATGGTTAAATCGTTCGTATGGTTAACAACGACCTCTTTGTCTGCAAAACCAATAGATGAAAACTGTAAGGTGTCCCCTAGGGCCAGTTGTATTTCGAACTGGCCATCGTCGTTGGTGTTTACCCCGTTAGTGGTTCCTTTAACCAATATGTTTACCCATGGTATGGGTATGCCGTCGGTATCCAATACCCTACCTTTAAGGGTGGTTTCTTGGGCCCATAGTTGCCCTAAGGACAACAGGCCGACCATTAAGTAAATTGTCAATAGTTTTTTTCCCATACCTGAATTGAGTTGAGTTAGTTCTTGGCGTATTGATCGGTAGGGTTGGGTCCCTTGGTTTTTGAGTAGACCAACACGGTATGGGCAAATGTTATGAAAAGGTTAATGCGGCCGTATACGAAATGTTACAGATACCCGCACTCTAGGTTACATGCCAGGGGTTTTGGCCTTAAATTGGCCCAAAAGCATAACTTATTCTTGGTTGTGGGCTTCGCGATAGGCCAATGGAGAAAGGCCAAATTGCCGTTTAAATGCACGGCCGAATGACACCGGATTTTGGAACCCGACCTTAAACGATATATCGGAAACGTTGAGTTTACCCGATTGTAATAATTTGGCAGCCTGTTTTAAACGAATGGTCTGTATAAACTCTTTCGGACCTTGCCCCGTAAGGGCTTTGAACTTACGAAATACATGAACGCGGCTTAGACCTAGTTCATTGGAGAGTTCTTCAACGGTAAGGCTCGGATCTGAGGCACGTTGCTCTACAATGGCCAAGGCCTTGGTCAATAACTTTTCATCGTAAGAAGCATGGGTAATTTCTTTAGGATCTAGGTTTACCGTTTTGGCAAAGCTGTTTTTCAGTTCTTTTCGAGATTGTATCAAATTGGCCAGCCTGACGCGTAACAATTCTGGGTCAAAAGGTTTGGCAATGTAATCGTCGGCGCCCAGTTTATAGCCGATAAGTTGTTTGTCTACACTGCCTAAGGCAGTAAGTAATAGAATGGGAACATGACTTATTTCCGGGTCTTGGCGAAGTTGTTTACAGAATTCGAAACCATCCATTTTGGGCATCATAACATCACTAATGATCAAATCTGGATGATGCTCTTTGGCAAGTTCAAGGCCTTGCTGGCCGTTTTCCGCCTCTAAAATCCGATAGGTGCTCGTTATACATCGTATGATAAAACGACGGAGATCGGTATTGTCTTCCACCACCAATATCAACGGAAAATCTGATGGCTTGGCGGTGTTATCGAATGCTTTTTGGATGGGAGCCGTTGAGCCTTGAGGTTGATCCAGGGGTTTTGGGCTTGGGGTTTCTTTTTGGGCCTTGACCAATGGGAGGGAGACCCTGAAAGTAGAACCTTTTCCTTTTTTGCTTTTCAAATGAATGCTGCCTTCCAACAGATCAACTAGGTTTTTCACAAATGATAGACCTATGCCTGTACCAGAACTTGAATTGGGAGCGTGGTAAAAACGATCGAATATGCGTTCTTGCCGGTCTTGATCCATACCAACACCATTGTCTTGTACCTGTAGCTCTAGGATGTTTTCCAATATGCTTAGGCTTAAACGGATCGTACCTCCCTTTGGGGTAAACTTAAAGGCGTTGGACAAGAGGTTAAAAGCGATTTTATCGAGCATATCCTTGTCCATGGAAACCCATAAAGGGGATGAAGGGAGCTGGACCCTAAAATCGATGCCTTGTTGATGGGCTTCTTCCTTAAAGTAATCGGCTATTTCCCTCAGAAAACCAACCATATCCAGGTCTTGCCTTTGTACTGGTAAACGATCTTGTTCCATCTTCCTAAAATCGAGTAATTGATCGATCAATCGTTGTAACCTTTTGGCATTACGATGTATAATGCCAATCTGATCGCTTCCCTTGGTTTCCGGTTGGGTTCGGATAAGCTCTTCGATCGGTCCCAAAATGAGGGTGAGCGGGGTCTTGAATTCGTGGGAAATATTGGTGAAAAACCTGATTTTGGACTGGTTGAGCTTAATTATACCTTCTTTTTCCAGATGTTCTTGTACCAATTGATTTTTTAGACCGAACCATTTTTTTATATACACATAAGACAAATACACAGCGATAAGGGTAAGTATTCCGTAAAGTGCGTAGGCCCACCAGGTTAACCACCAAGGGGGAAAAATGTCTATGCGAAGCGATTTTACTTCTGGGTTCCAAACACCATCTGGGTTGCTCGCGGTTACTTTAAACTCGTAAGAACCGGGCTGTAGATCAAAATAGTTTACCGAAGGATTTTGGGCGTCTAGGAACTGCCAATTTTCTTGGGCCCCTTCCAGAATACATTTGTAACGTACCTCTTGAGGATTTAAAAAGTAAAGTGAAGCAAAATCTAAGGTAAGATTGTTTTGGTTGTACTTTAATGTAAGTGACGTAGTGGTGCCAATGGATTGTGAAAGGCCGAATTTTGATTTGGGACGGATAGGTAAAGCTTGTCCGGATACTTTAATTTGAGTGATACCTACCTTGGGGTAACTGCCCAGTGTGGTCAGTTTATCTGGATCTAGGTAAAAATATCCCTTGGTCTGGCTACCTACCCAGATCAAACCTTTAGAGTCCCTAAAAATCGGATTGTGTGTAAATAATTGATCGGTCACCGTATTTTGAATACGATAGTTTTTTTGATTTCCCTGAATAAGGTCGATCTGGGTTAACCAATTACGGCTTAACACCCATAGCCTTCCTTTTTGGTCTGAGGTAATCCCAATGATATTTTTATCGGGTAAGGGATGGTTGGGTTTGTAATGTTCGATTTTGTCTTGTGATCGATCATACTTTAAAAGGCCCTTTATTGAACCAAACCAAATATGACCTTTGTCGTCTTCGTGGATCGCCGTAAAATGATCGGTACCCAGTGCCCCAAGTTCAATGTGGGAACTGTAGTGGAAGGTGTTTCCGGTATTTAAATCGTGGCGGTATACCCCATCGCGGGTGGTACAGGCCCATAGTTGATTTTCTTTATCTGTCAGAAGTACTTTTCTGCTTTGTTTAAATTTGGGGTTGTTTGCAATGGCCCCCAGGTTCAATTCGTTAATCTGAGGATTGGATATACCAATATCGGAATTCGGCAAAACATCTACGCCCCCACCCATGGCGCCCATATAAATGTCGCCCGCTTTTGAGGTGGTGAAAGAGGTTATCGTATTACTACTTAACCCACTGTTTCCGGTATTGAGGCTAAAAAGCACTTCACCCTGTTGTGTGTGGCCTTGAATACCATTACCGTAATCACTGGTGTAAAAGAAACCTGAGGGAGTCGGTTCTATATCAAAAATGGTTTTACCTTCCTGTACAAGTTCGGGGTCTTGTAATCCGTTGGCTTGTAATAAACCATGGTTGGTACCTATCCAGAGATTTCCGTGTACATCTTCGACAAGGGAATTTACATCCAATAATTGTTGGCGATGTTTTGAGTCGTGATTCCAATGAAATGGGGCCGAATCGAATGTTATTTGCATTACACCATTACCTCGGGTACCTACCCAGAGAACCCCCGTTGGATCTTGGAAAATGGAGCGTATTTTGTTGTCGGGCAAAAAATACTGATTGCCAGAGTTTTGAAAAAGATGTTGTGTGGCTTCTTCATGTTCCTTTTCCAAGGAAAAACCAAGGGAACTAAATCCGTTTTCTTCGGAACAAAGCCAAAGGTGGGTTTTGTCGTTTTCTTGGTTTATATACATGGCGTTTCCCCCTTCAAGAGGGATGTATTTGAATTTTGGCAAATGAAAGCTTCCATTTGACCAGTAAAATAGCTTACCCGAACGCTTTAGAAACCAAATATGGTCGTTTGAAGCACTAGAGATAACCTTTACGGGGTCGGCTATATCTTTTTGCTGAATAAATGGTGTGCTCAGGTCATCTAAAGAAAGCCCTTGTAATAGGCCAGATTCGTATCCGACCCAAAGTTGATCTCCTATGCAGGAAATTGTAGCTATGTTTTCGGATTTTTCTGCCGGATGCCTTTCATATTCAAAATCAAACGGCTGTGCTACTGCAGTGCCGGACTTGTTTTGGGTTATGGCTATTAGTTGTTTGGTAGTATAAACAAAAAGCTTGTTTTGCGATGTCAAAAAAAGTCCCAAAAGAGGCCCTTTCAAGGGTTTGGGAAGCTTTATTTCCTGTAACGTTTCCGTCGTAAAATCGTAAAACTTCAGGGCGTTTCTTGCTCCCACCCATAGACCATTGTTCGATGCCGATTCTACAATACCAACGATTAAAGTGTTAAGACCACCATTGTAATTATCGTTTTCAGACCAAAAGGATAGTATGTTGTAACCGTCGTAACGGTTTAGGCCATCTTTAGTGCCAAACCATATATACCCTCTATTATCTTGATAAATGGCACTCACATAATTATGAGACAAACCATGTTCAATGTTCAAGTTATTTACCCTAAAATCTTGACTTTTTGAAGGTTGGGCCAAGAGAAATAAGGGGTATATATAAAAAAGCCATAAAAGCGCTCTTAATCGCGTCATAACACGGCCATATTTTGTGTTTACTTTGGTAATATAGGGTTTCGGCCCAAAAGTAACACTAATTGAAGTTCTCTAAATCTGAACTATTCTATCAAATGGATTATCGTATTTATAATTCTATGCGGGCCCAGACTTTCAACAGACACTGCCGAATGGAAAAAATATGGAGAAAGAGGGCTATGGCCACCAAAATACCGGGTAAGAAGAAATAGGGCAATTGACTAAGCGATAAGGTAATCTCTTGGGCGATGTAAAAGGAGTACACGAAAGACGCTAAAGTTCCGGCGAAAACGACCAAGGAGGCGATGTTCCAATACAATAGCCCCTTTTTACCGACCTTACCTTTTTGGACGAGATAACCCATAACCAGGGCCGAAAGTCCTACCAAAACATCGAAGTTGGTACCTTCGAAAGTGACTTGTTTAGACAATATCCCATTTAAAAAAGCACCCCAGATCAGAAACTCTACCAGAATACGGAACGCTTGTAGGTATACCGGAAAATGCAAGGGTACTTTTTCTAAAATGGGTTTAAAACCTTTTTGGGCCGTAATTATTAGGGAAAAAGCTATGGTAGGTAGAATTACCAATAAGGGCATACGGGGTGGTAATTCTAAACTATCTAGCCAATCGGTTCGGGTCAATCCTATGAGATAGATTAGCCATACCAAAAACACAAGCAGATAAACCTGGCTGTACTTTTTGGGGTTTGGGGCATATTCGAATAGGCGCAAGACCAAGAGTACCATTATAAAGGGTAGTATATAAAATCCGATTTCGACCATGGCACTGTTTTTATGCAAAGATAAGGGCAGGGCTACGACCGCACTTGACCCAAATTGCTTTTTCGGTAGGCTGATGGGGTGGTCCCAAAGTGCGATTTAAAGAACCTACTAAAAGCCGCAGGCTCTGAAAAACCGAGTTGTGCCCCAATTTCTTGGATTTCCCACAGGGGATCTTGTACTAATTGTTCGGCCCTATCGGCTTTTAGCTTGGCGGTATATTGAAATGGGGTAAGACCGAAGGCTCTTTGAAAACAGCGTAGTAAATGGAATTTGGAAAGACAGGCCGCCTGAGCGAGTTGATCCAACGTAAAATTCCGATTCGAATGCCCATGGATAAAATCAAGGGCCCAAATAAGGCGTTTACCCATTTCTTGGCGTGTGGCCAAATTGTTGTTCTGCAATACAGGCTGACTGTCCCAGTCAGTTTGTAACAGACTGCTTAAAAGGGAATGGAGTAATTCTTCTTCCCTCTCTGGATTCGAATTGCCGAAGTGGGCATAATACCTTTGTATATGGCGAATGCTTTCTTGAAGTTGCCCTTGCATCCAAAGGGTTCGTGGATAGGTATGGTAGCTAGAGCTACGGGTAGCGAATGGCCCATCCAACAATTTTTTGTCGGAATTTGATAAGCCCTGAATTACGCTTTTCACCAAAGATGGCCCAAAATGAAAATTCAGGGTTTCTGCTCCCTTAGGAAGTATAAGATTGTATTCGGCACCCAAATTGCTCAGGGCAACAGATTGCTGTTGTACCTGTAAATCCCTGCCTTCGGTCTGTACCCAGCCACTACCTTTTAGGTTAATAAACAAACTTAATGTACCGGTTATTTTAGTGCGTTCGGTTGGGGCGCTGTCTACCCAAAGGCTAACATTGGGCCACTCTTTTTTGGGCAGGGGTTTGCCTTGTGGACTAAGGGCCTGGGCAAAACCGGTTTTAGAATGTGTCCGGATCCATGTTAGGTCAGGAAATTGTTGGAGCAACATGCCTAATTCTGGGGGTTATGGTGTTCGCATTTATAGTACGCAGGAGCTTAGTTCATGTTTTGTTTTTCATTGAATATGATATCCGCACTTACCCAATAAACCTCTCCTTTTTCTACACCGGCCCATCCTTTTGTATCTGGGTTGTTATATCTTCTGGAAAACATGAAATATTTTCCATCAGAAGACATATAGGGGCAATAATACCGCCAGTTACTTTCATAATCTAACGGAATTTCCCTGGGTGTTGACCATTCGCCATCATCATTGAAACTTACTTGAAACTTTCCATTTCCATTAGTAATCGCATACTGTTCATCTGGGGAAATAAAGCTTAATAGTTCCTTTTTCTCAAACTTGGTGTTTATTAAAACTGGTGATTCAAATTCATTATTTCCTAAATATTGTGCGCGATAGGTATGCATTCCACCTGTATCGCTTGGTCTATTCGAGCGAAAATATAAACTGCCATCCGCCGTTACCACCGGATAGGTTTCAAAGTGTTCCGTGGAAATCGAAAAATCTACCTTAGAAGCTAATTCCCATTTACCATTGACTTTCTTACTCCTATAAATGTCCGGGGGTATTGTATAAAGCTCTTCCCGAGAAACATCACTTTTATACAACTTCGGGTCTACACCAAGAAAATACATGGTCTTTCCGTCTGTAGTAATGGTAGGGTCACAGGCAACCGAAAACCGGACACTATCGGCATACATTTTTATGGGTTCAATGTCAGACCATTTACCATTAATCAGCTCGGAATGGTGAATAACAAAGCTACTGTCTACAATTCTCGAAAAGAACATCTCGGTTTGGTTCGCATTAAAAACTACATTGAGTTCAACATGGTCGGTATTAACCATTTTTGGAGCAAACAATTTGGGAACCGTTGAGGGTGGGCTTTGGTCGAAGTAGGAAATAGTATTGTTTTTACAACCACAAAAAGTAATCGCAAAAAAGAAAATGAGCAAGTAATTATTCACTACTGTATTTTCTATCTAATTGATATCCTCTCCCTTGGCCAGCTTGTCCAAATTGGCCTGTACTCGGCCTTTGCTAGCAGCATTTGGGGCATTTTCGAGGGCCTTTTTTAAATATTTGGTAGCGGTTTTGTAATCGCCTTGGGCCGAATAGCCCCGTGCCAAACCATAATTCACCGGCCATTGGTTTTTATGTTTTTTGGCGTTCATCTTAAAGATTTCCAAGGCCTTTTGAGTGTTTTTCTCACCTAATAACTGACGACCGTATTGGTGCAATTCCAAATTATCACCCATGGTTAGGGCCTCGGCCATTACCTGGTCGGCCTTCTCGCTTTGCCCCAGTTTACTCAATATCTGCGATTTTAAACTGAGATTGGTAAAGTTCTTTTCGCTAAAAAACTGGCCATCAATAGCGGCATCGGCCCAACCTAAGGCTTCGTAAAGGTCACCATCGTTGTTTAAGGCGTAGCGGGCCGCTTGCTCCCAAGTCTGTCGTTGAAAACCGGGTTGGTTTTTTAGTTTTTTACGAATGTCTTCCAATACGATCTCATTTACGGCTACATCTATGGTCAAGGGAAACGATTTGGTGCCCCATTGCAATTCCAAGACCGTACTATTGGGTTTTAGTTCGGTAAATTCAAAGGTCAATAATTCTTTATGGGCGATTTCTTTGGTGTCAATATCAATTCGGGCCGCATCTTGCTGTTCTTCATAAAAATAACTTCCCCAAGAGGTGTGGTCTTTCGATAGTATAACCGTGGCCTTATCGGCATCTTTGATGTTAATATGGAAACCGTAGGTTCCGGCCGCCACTTTTTGTCCGCCCAAACTAACGGCATCACTGAACTCAATAGTGGTGTTTTCGTTGGCACCGGCACGCCAAGGTGCGGCTTTAGAGGTACCAAAACCAAGGTCGTTCATACCATAAGGTACCAAGGCACCATATATTTCGCGCCCATTAACGGCCGGTCTAGAATAGGTTACCGTAATATCGGTTATGCCCACACGCTGACCCACTGTGGCCTGTTGGCTGCCCCTTGGGGTATTGAGTTGGGCATGTGATTCGGGCCCGAACATGAAAATGGTGAATAGGGCGCCCAATAATATATTGGTGTAAAAAGGTTTCATAACGTTCGTTTTTAGGATTGGATAAATTCGTTCCTGAAAAGTACGCAACTCCCTTTTTGTCAACCGTTAGCGGTTTGTTAAGATAATTGGGCTAAGTGTTAAAAAGCCCGTGCTATGAAAAAACGGCTTTAATCTATTTGTACTACCACAGCTTTTTTACTCAAGGTTACCACATAATCGGAATTACCGATACGTTCGGTGAGTACGCTTAAACGCGGATTCGTCCGCACCAAGTGTTTGGCTTCTTGGGCCTGAATGTTTTTACCGTTGTAATTAAAAGTGGCCCCTTTTTTAGCCATCTCTTCTATATGCTCCGTGGGGCTTTTAGGTTTTGGTGAAGGCGGAATACCTTCAGTACGGTTTGGATTATCGCTTAAATGAACCTTAAACTTGGCCTGCGAGCCATCGGAACTGAGAACCACACTATTACTCTTAATATGGTCGATACTGTTGTGTTCATTGGCAAAACTTAAGGCTTCTTTAGCAGAAATGGCTTTTCCATCGAGGTAAAACTCGGTTTCTTGAAAGGTAATCTTGCCGTCACCTGGCGAAGTACCGGAAACTTCGCTTAGCTCTTTGATATATACAGGGAAGGATTCTGTGGCCGCTTCAGACGGTATTACCCTAAGGGGTGTCTTTGTTGGTTTTTCGGTTTTGGCCTTTTTTATGACTTTGGTGTTCTTTTCTGCTTTAGCTTGTTTTTCGACTTTAGGAAATTTGGCCTCCTTTGGCGCTTTGGTCTTTTTCACTGGTTTTGCTTTATCGGTTTTCGGTGGAGGCGGTGGCGGTATATGGGTTTCACCCTTTGTATCGATATTCACGGTAATTGTTCCATTCGCATTATCGGAGGTCTGAAGGGCGATACTATTCGTTGGCGGATGCTGCAGTAATGCTTTGGCTTGGTCTACCGTAATGGCTTTTCCATTATGTTGGAATTGGGCCTTTTTTTGGGCCATCTCATCAATATAGACCAAAGGCGATTTTGGAGGAGGGGGTACATCGGCCGGTGCCGTATGTTGTAGGTTTTCTACCAAAGATACTTTTGGTGGGGGCGGTGGCGGTATACTACCGGCCGGATAGCGCTGACCCACTTTCACTTCTTTACCGATATGGGCCGGGTTGGGTACTTCTTTTACCTTTGGGGGAGGCGGAACCATTTCCGTAACCCTAACCGGAGTAACCGGTGGAGGTGGCGGGGGGAGTTCCGGAAAGGGTTCTGCGTTTTTCTTTTGCGCCGGGGTCATAAGGGCATAGATATGTTCCATACGATCCAGTTCTTTTTTACGGATGACCTTATTATCGGACGCGTTCATTTTTTTGGCCCAACGGTCGTATTCCTTTACCATTTGGGTGGTAGCCCCTTCCTGGGGTAAGGTCTGGTATACGGTTTCCCTTTCTGCGAAGCTATATACCAGTAGGCATAGTAAGGGTAAAATGGACAACGATTTGACCCATTTCACCGGGGTAGATGTGGTTTTTTTCATGATGTTAAAACGTTTTTTGATGAATGAATAATCCATGGCACTTGCCATAGGGCTGATGGGTTGTTGGGTGGCGAAACCCAGTATTGTTTTTTGATAATCTGTGGGGGAGGTACCTTGGCTGAGCACGGCTGCATCGGCCAAGAACTCGTGGTTTAGCTTTACTTCCTTTTTTAAGAGGGTCAATAAGGGGTGGAACCAAAATAGGATTTGAAAAAGTTCCAATACTATAATATCGATGCTATGCCATTGTTGGGCGTGGGCTTCCTCATGAAGTAAGACCTCGGCAGGAATTTGGGCATGTTTCCATTGCGCACGATTAAAGAATAGGTATTGTAAGAAAGTGTGCGGTGCCAAAGGTTCGCCATGGTAAACATTAACATAGTTTCCTTTGTTTTCTTTGGGGTTTAATCGAATACGGTGTCGTATTTGACTCAGGTTGCGAATGAAGCGGATACCAAAAACCAAACAACCAGTAAGGTAAATGATCAATACTGCAAAAGGGAGGTATTCCCAGATGTTAATAGAGGTTTCGGCTTCTAAAATTTGCGTGCTGATAGGAAGTATGGTTTCAGTTGCCGGTGCCAGCCAAACCACATCGGTAAATACAAGGGCGGGAATACCGAAGGACAAGGGTAAACTCAAAAGGAGGTACCAACGTTTGAGCCTGTGCATTTGCTCTTGGGCCAGCCAAACTTTATAAAGCGCAAGCAAAATACCAAGAATCAATATCGATTTAAACAGATAGGGCCACATATTATTTTTTGTCTAATTCGTTATCGATAATCTGGCGTAAGGCTTCTAGTTCCGATTTACTCAAATTGGTCTGTTGGGTAAAGAAGGAGGCAAATTGTGATGCGGAATCATTAAAGAAGTTTTTGATCAACCCGTTTACATGGCGTGAGAAATACTCCTTTTTACCTACTAACGGATAATACTCCCGCGACCGGCCCTGTTGTACATAGTCTACAAATCCCTTGTCTTGCATACGCTTTAAGAGCGTGGCCACGGTAGTCTGGGCGGGTTTAGGATCAGGATGCTGGGCGATGAGGTCTTTCATAAAAGCCTTTTCGTTTTGCCAAAGCAGATCCATAAGCTGTTCTTCCGTTTTTGATAATGGCATATTGAATTATTTTCTACAAATGTAGAATAATATTTTAATTCTACAAACATAGAATGAATATTTCGAAGGAAATAACCCATGAATTAAACCCGTGAAAAATCTAAGATTATCGGAACCAGCCCGAAAAAGTGTTGGCTACCCAATGCAACACGGCGGGGCTGTTGAAAAGGAATACCCCTAGGGCGAGAAGTAGGGTGAAAAGGATGGCACTGGCCCATATGCTTTTGTATTGAGCGGTTTTATCCAATTCAGATTGCTTGGCAATCTGCCGAAGCACTTTGCTTTTTCCGTTGGGGTCGGTTTTGCCGTAGTCTGGTGTTGCGCCTGAACCATCGAGGGAGGCGGCCAGGCTATCTCTACGGGCTTTATGCCTTTGGCTATTGCGCATGGCCCGGTTTTGCCGCATGCGGTTTACCATGTCGTATGCTCCGCTCATATGGGTTGGTTATTAGGTTTTTATGAAGATACGACTTTTGTGTGATATTGGAACCTAGTGCTTTTCATTATTCATTTTCAGGGCCCAAGCCAATTGCCCCATATGGTAGGTTTCGTGTTGTATCATGCCTTCGAGCAAAAACCGATAGCTGAATTCTTTTTTAAAATCGGGGTCGCTGTAGGTCGTATCTAAAAAGGTATCATCCTTGGTTTCCAATAGGGTTTTTAAATTCACCCATGCTTGGTCAAATTCGTGGATAACCTCTTTCCATCCTTGGGTTTTCAATTTGGAGTTCTCCGGCCAATTATCTGTATGGCTATCGGAGGCAGGGCCAATTCCCGTTTTTACCCTAGTGTAGATCTGTCGGTTCCAAAAGGTAAGATGGGCCAACAATTGTGCTGGAGAAAACAGATTATTCCCGGCAGAAGTAAAGGCTTTGGTTTCAGGACAACGCGATAAAAGGATCTTAAAACTAAAACCTAACCAAGGTTTCCCCAAACGGATTTCATCCATTTGATGTATAAATTGCATTAAATTATGCTTCATAAGTTAAGGTTTTCAGGTACTTCAGCTAGGTCGTAAAAACCGTGATGTAATGTCGGCACTAACGACGATTTTAAAGATAGAGGATTAATTTCTTAAATTTTTAACCGTATCGTTGTCAAGGTAAAGGCCACAAAAGCGTATGGATAATTCTACAAATTTTACGAAGGTTATCTTATCTTTGTTAAAACACGGCTTCTTACTGGTCCTATGTTCCAGTACTTTTGCCTAACCAAAAGTTGCATTTACTTCATTAACTAAAACCATTCTTACATGAAAGTTTTCGCATTCGCATGGGCCTTGGTACTTCCTTTTTGTGCCTTTGCCCAAACCCCTCAACCCGAGGCTAAGGATCCGACAGCGATTTTGATCTTGGATCAAATGGCCGATGTAATCGGCGATCTTGAATCTTGTTCCTTTTCCTTGGAAACATCACACGATGTAATGGATCAAGACCATGGCTTCCTAAAAAATTACGCTTATGAAAAGGTATATCTCGATGGACCCAATAAACTTATGGTCGAAATCAAGGGTACTAAAGGCAAGCGTGGCTTTTGGTATAATGGGAGTGAATTGGATTATTATTCGTACAAAGAGAATAATTATGTGAGTATACCTGCGCCGGCGAGTACCTTGGCCATGATCGATAGTATCAATGCCAAATACGACATTACCTTTCCGGCGGCCGATTTCTTCTATCCTTCATTGACCGACGATATTATTGAAGCTTTCGATAGCATTCAATTTGTAGGCAAGCGTATGGTAGATGGGCAAGAGTGCTTTTTGATCAAAACCAGCAATGCCAAAATGGATATGCTACTCTATGTAGCCAACGATGCCTATAGATTGCCGAAAAGGCATGTAATCAAATACAAGGAAAAAAACGGGAAACAATATGAGGCTACCTTTAGCGATTGGCAATTGAACCCCAATATTCCCAATGCCATTTTTGAGTTCAAAGCACCTGCCAGTGCCCGTCAAATTTCTATCCAAGCCAAAAAGTAATTGTAATGATTTCAAAAAAAATAAGCTCCGGAGGAGCATCCTATAGAAACAAATTTTTCATTCTATTCAGTTTAATCGTCTTTTGTCTGCCCTTTAGTTTAGAGGCCCAACGCTTTGGCCATGGAGCGTCTAGGGGAGGTGGTGGTGCCCGTATGTCGCACTCGCGTTCTGCTGCATCGAGACCTTCTATGAACCGTAGTAGTAGACCCAAAACTACGGCTCGTACCAATAAGTCGGCCAGTAGGCCTTCTACTTCCAATAGAAAGTCGATTAATGGGGGGCATAAGAAATCTACCAACAGAAGTGTCTCTAGGCCCAATACGAACAAAAGCACCAACAGGAGTGGTTCGAACATAAAAAACAAGAGTACGAATCGCACTACCAACAGGGGTAGTAATAATAAAGTCTCTAACCGGACCAAGAACAGCAATAATAAAATCGGTAATAAGAATCGGGTTGGTAATAACAATGTCAATATCAATATCGACAACAGTAAGCATATGAACGTGCGCAATACCCGAAATACCCGTGTGCGCTCCAGTCGTGTGGCCTATACGCGGCCACCTTACCGTTACGGCGGTCGTGCCTTTTACTGTCACAGGCCTTACTTTTACCACCCATATACGCCGTTTTATTGGGGGCCATACTACCACCCATGGGGTTATTTCGTAACCTCTTTGGCCACTACCGCCATTGTGGTAAGTATTGCCAATAGTGGAAATGATAAAGACGACGACAAAGAAGAGTACCATTACGAAAACGGGAACTATTATATGAAGACGGAAGACGGTTTCGTTGCCGTTCAGGCCCCCGTTGGCGCCCAAGTGCCCGAGATACCGAAAGAAGCCCAAAAAATTGAGAACAACTACTATTATGGCGGGGCTTTTTATGAGCAGAATTCCGATGGCTATATCGTAGTACCAGCTACGGCCGGAACCATTGTGCCCAACCTTCCGGAAGGTGGTGAAGAAACCAAGATCGGTGATAATACCTATGTGAAATTCGGGGAGACTTATTACCAACCTATTCAGGTAGATGGGAAGAATATGTATGAAATCGTAGAGGTAAAAGAAGATTAATTTTTCCGCTACGGAAATTGAATAGGGAGCTTTCGGGCTCCCTTTTTTGTTAAAGCTATGTTGATCTTTGTAATGAATAGCTGATTTTGGTGGACATATACCCATAATCCAAATTCATCAATCATGTACATCAAGACCAGCTTACTATTCTTTTTTATTTCGACCTTCGTTTTCGCACAATCGCAATCCATTGCCTTGGAAGCGGCGAATTGGGAGTTTCTGCCCCAGGCTAAACACGAGTTCAAGACCGTTGAAGGTAAAAAGGCCCTTTGGCTAAACGGTACCGCCTTTGTTAAAGATTCCGATTTTGGCGATGGGGTGCTCACCGTTGATATACTAGCAACGGATAAACGCAGTTTTGCTGGTATCGTATTCCATCAACAAGACGGTTTTTTTGAAGAGGTGTACCTGCGCCTTCACAAATCGAAGCAGGTAGATGCCCTACAATATACCCCGAAATACCATCACGAAAGTAACTGGCAACTATACCCGGAACATCAAGCCCAAGTTGCTTATTTGGATTCGGGTTGGAATCGTTTGCAAATCACAATACGTGGGAATACCGCCCAAGTATCTGTTAATGGTTCACAGGTTTTGGTGGTACCCCATCTCAAGACTGGTTTAACACGGGGGCGCATTGGTCTATTCGGACTTTTCGGGGCCACCTTTACCCAGTTTACCATGGAAAATACTATGGCAAGTGCTTGGGAAGTTACGCCGGCTGTGACGGATCCACTTTTGGTATCAGATTGGGCATTAAGTGATGCTTTTGTGTATGATGATAGCGAAGATTTGCACAAATGGCTTCAGAAAGAACCTAAACAAAGAGTTAAAACCGAAGCTTCCGGACTTTTACCGGTATCGAAGTATGTGGCCAAGTCTTCTAGTGGTAGTTTTGACCGTAATCGGGAAGATGTCGTGGTTGCCTCCATAAAAATCGAGAGTGATGGCCAACAGACCCAATGGCTCGATTTTGATTATAGCGATAAAGTCCGGGTGTTTCTGAACGGTACCGAAATTTATAGGGGGTCGGAATCTTTTCGAACCTTGAACCCGCAGTTTATGGGGCATCTGGGTAAAGGTCAGCGACAAATTCCCTTAGCCCTTAAAAAAGGGGAAAACAACTTGCAGGTCGTATTGATAGAGAAGGCCAATGGCTGGGGCCTTCGGGCCGCTTTTAAAAATGCACAGGGCATTCGTTGGCAACCCTAAGGGGCTTTTTGCCAGGCTTCCCAAATGGCGTCGCAATCAACCGTGGTAGCTTGCTTTAGTAGATTCGGGAATTGTTCGTAACGGAACCCTTCCGGATGCGTTTTAGTATAGTCCATAAGGTATTTGATAACATCCAAAAGTGATTTTTTACCAGCGCTTTGGTTTATGATATGTTGATCCAATTCATGGGCCAATAAAGCGCCACGGGCGAAGAGGTTTTTCCCGATCCTAAAATCCAAAGAGTATTGGGTAGACCCTAATAACGATAGTTCTTTAAGGGATAGCTTACGAATAAATTCGGGTGCATTGTTAACGATGTTATCATAAAGGTGGAGCTTGGTATCCTGCATACAATAGTAGGTGGTCACATACCAAATAAAACCTTCGTTAAGCCAGATAGTATCTTGTAAGGGGGCCGTTTGCCAAGCAAAAGGACGGTAGCCTTGTCCGTAGGCCCTAAGTGGTAACCAAGCATGGCCCATATGGTGTATCATAGAGCGAAATTTTCGCATATTAGAGACCGCCCCATCTATTTGGGAAACGTCTAAACTGGCCGTCATGCTGTTTAGGTGTTCTATAGAGAAACCATAATCGTGCCTTTCGCTTATGGGTTGGGTAAACTCGTAACAAAGGGTGTAATGTGGCATGGGAACAAACCCAAAATATCCCTGTAATCGATTAAGGGCGTCTAATGCGCGTACTCCGACTTTTTCAATAGCTATTGGGGCTTCGCTATAGAGGGCTATGAACAAAGGAATTGGGGCTTCAGGTACCTGATGTAGCTGTATTTCCGTCCCCATTAAAAACTGGGCATCGGCCAGTTGGGCGAAGTTGGATATTCGGAGTTCCAATGTTCCTTTATCGGGCGCTAATTTTGGAGAGGTGGTTGTAAAAATCGGCCAAGTTTCCGGGGTGATAATGCTGAGGTTAATAGGCCATGTTTCCGTGCCTTCTACAAAGCCGAAAACCGAATACCCCAGTACGCCTAAATAGTTCTGACGGAGTTTTGAGCTGGCAAAAGTACCTAAAAGACGGGTTTCCATATCCCGAATAGCTACTCTATAGGTAACAGAGCGAATGGCCGCGGTCTTCGGAAATTTAAAAAACGACCCATCGCCCAAAACCGCGGCATGTGCTTTGCCCCCTACATCGGTAGCGCTTACCTGATCTACAAAATCGATATATCGGGTTATTTCATAAGTGCCCGGAGCACTTTGGGGTATTACAAGTACCGGATCGGGTATGGGTTTTTCGAATCGGATATGGATAGTAACATAATCACCTTGGCCCGAATATGCAAGATTATATACCATGGGTGCTTCTTGCCCAAAAAGAGAAGTGGTTGTAAATAGCAGTAATAAATAAGGAAGGAATGGTATTTTCATTGTCACAAGATAGCAATACGTATCTATTAAATTGGCCACGGATTGTATTATATTTGGTGAATACATTCACTAAAAACATATATATTTGGTGAATACATACACTGAAAATATATATATTTGGTGAATAGAAAGGCAGGTTATGATCAAAAGAAGGCTGGAAGAAAGTATACGGAATAGTATTAATAAGGGCAAGGCTATTTTATTGGTAGGGCCCCGACAAGTTGGGAAAACGACTTTGATCAAGTCGATGCTGGCCCACGACGATTATTTGTTTTTAGATGGCGACGACCCAAGTGTGCGCGAAAGTCTCACCGATGTCAATACCGCCAGATTAAGGCAGATCATTGGCCGGCATAGTCAGGTTTTTATAGACGAAGCCCAACGTATTCCCCAAATCGGAATTACCTTAAAATTGATTACCGATCAAATAGAAGGTGTTCAACTTTGGGTAAGCGGTTCGTCGGCATTCGAACTTAGTGACCATACCATGGAGCCTTTAACGGGTAGAAAACGGGAATATCTGTTATATCCGTTTTCTTGGTCGGAATTAGAAGATCATTTTGGCTATATGGCCATGCAGCAGCAATTGGAACTGCGGTTGCGTTATGGCATGTATCCCGAAGTAGTGAATAGCCCAGGGGAAGAGGTGATGGTGTTACAAGAATTGGCAAACAGTTATCTGTATAAAGATGTATTGGCTTTTGGGGGGATTCGAAAACCCCAGGTGTTGGATAAACTATTAAAAGCATTGGCCCTGCAAGTGGGGCATGAGGTGAGTTATAACGAATTGGCCCAATTGGTAGGGGTAGACAAGAATACGGTGTCTACTTATATAGATTTGCTGGAGAAGAGTTATGTAATCTTTAGATTGGGTAGTTTTAGCCGTAACCTTCGTAATGAGATTAAGCGAGGGCAAAAAATCTATTTTTACGATAACGGTATTCGCAATATGTTGATAGGTAATTTCAACGACTTGGATTTACGTACTGATGTGGGTGCCCTTTGGGAAAATTTTTTGGTCTGTGAACGGCAAAAGAAACAGATGTACGAAGGCGCCATTACACAAAGCTACTTTTGGCGTACCGTGGCACAACAAGAAATAGATTATATAGAGGAAGGCCATGGTGAAATAAAGGGTTACGAGTTTAAATGGAACACCAAGGCCAAAATCAAAAAGCACCTAGCTTTTAAACAAGCTTATAATGCAGAGCTAAGTGTGGTACATCGTGAGAATTTTAGGGAGTTTATAAGCTAATCGTCATTCCCGTACGTACCGATTCGTCTGCCGCCAATACTATTCGGAGACTGTTTACGGCATCTTTCCAATGATCTTCCAGCGATTCATTTTCGGTTATGGTCCGTAACAAATATTCTTGTTCCAAACGGCACAGGCCGTCGTGGTCGGGTTCGGCCGCGGTATCGATGCGTTCATCCGAATTAATGAATTTTCCCTGCTCATTTAACTGCCCATGGTGTAGTATAAGTCCTCCGGTTTGGGTATGTCCTTCTACATCATCGGAAGCCCCTTTTGGGGTATCGGTAATGGAAACGGATCCTTTGGGGCCGATCACATCTTTGATAAAAGTGGCGGTCTCGCTCATCATAGGACCCCAACCGGCTTCGTACCAGCCTACCGAGCCGTCTTTAAAACGTACCTGAAGCTGACCGTAATTATACATTTCCGAATCTATCTCCTCCGAAAGCCGTACTCCTATGGCGCTAACACTCACCGGGGTCGATTGGGTCATGCTGCACATGATGTCTACATAATGTACCCCACAGTCCACAATGGGCGACATGCTTTGCATCAGTTGTTTATGGGTATGCCATTGGTCGGCCGAACTTTGTTGGTTCAGGTTCATCCGCATCACCAAAGGTTTGCCCAAGCTACGGGCGGTTTCTACGAATTTGGTCCAAGACGGATGTACCCGTAGAATGTATCCTACGACGAGTTTCAGTTCTTTTTCCCGTGCCAGATTTACCAAATCTTGGGCGTCGGCCACGGTGGTAGCCATGGGCTTTTCCAAGAACACATGGCAACCTGCCTCTAAACTGGCTTTGGCATAGGTATAATGGGTATCGGGATAGGTATTGATCGAAACTACATCGGGTTTCGTAGCAGCAAGGGCCTTTTCAAAGTCGGCATAGGTGGGATAGCCTCCCAATTCTTGTGATAGGCTTTCCCGACTTTTTTCGGTACGGCTTACCAAACCTACGATTTCAAAACCCGAAAGTTGGCGATAGGCCAAGGCATGTGAACGGCCCATATGGCCACAACCTACAACCAAAACCCGTAATGCGGCCATGTTTATTGCAGTATTTTTTGGTATTCACTTGGGTTACCCAAAAGTTCAGTAGCCGCTAAAATAGCCTCGTCTTTCTTCAAATAACGCTCATATAGTCCTTCGCGATAGAAGTAGCGTTTTACGATCTCATCTTCCAAACTTTTCGAAAGTTCTTTTTGGTATTGGTCCAAGGCACTTATCTTTCCCGCTTTGATCTCTTGTTGCAAGGCTTTGTATTTGGCCGTAATCTCTGGGCCATATAGGGCAATATCATCTGCCGCAAGGGCTTTTTCCAAGGCCTCTTCGGTTGGGGTCTGGTAGTCTATGCCCCTTTTCGACACAAATGCGGTAAAATCGTTAAAGTCGGCTTCTGTAAAATCCAAGTCCTCTGGTTTGGCCAATTGATGGCTATAATGGTATTGGGTGGCATAATCGAACAAAACCAAATTGGCTTCCAAAGCTTTGGTAAAATCATTTGATTGTAGAGATGCTATCTCGATATCGGGTAATACGCCACCACCATCTTGAACTGGCCTACCGTTTCGGGTTTTGTAATTGTTGAATTGAGTATTGCGTTTGGCATTTCCTTTTTCGTCCCTATGCCAATAATCTAGTGCTTGAATACAGCGTCCCGAAGGCGTATAATAGCGCGAAATGGTTACCTTGAGTTGGGTGCCATAGGCCAATTTCATGGGTCGTTGTACCAACCCTTTCCCGAAACTGCGAGCCCCTATGACCACCGCCCTATCGAGGTCTTGTAAACTACCCGATACGATTTCGGAGGCCGATGCCGAGCGACCGTTGACCAAAACGGCCAAAGGAATTTCGGTATCAATGGGTTTCTTTTTGGTAAAGTATTCTTTGTTGAATTTTTTGACTTGTCCACGGGTGGTAACGATCAACTCATCTTTGGGCACAAAGAGATTGGTAACGTTTATGGCTTCGGTCAATAGTCCGCCCGGGTTGCCACGTAGGTCCAAAATGATACGTTCGGCCCCTAGGTCTTTTAGGTTTTCTAGGGCTTCTTGGGTTTGTGCAGAGGCTTTTTTGTTAAAGCGCGATAATACGATATAGCCGGTTTTATCGTCTACCATTTTAAAGAAGGGTACCGCATCTACATCTACCTGACCCCGGGTAAGGGTGGTTTTATGGGTCTCACCCTGTCTTTTATACACTAATTCGACATCGGAATTCTTGGCCCCTTTCAACAGTTCAACGGCATCATCCTTAAGGTCGGCCACAGCACTACCGGCGATTTCCAGTATCTCGTCCCCGGCCTTTAACCCGGCCAAATCGGCGGCGTAACCTTTGTAGGGCTCTATGATGATGAGTTTGTTTTCGGTGGAGCGTACCAAGGCTCCGATCCCGGAATACACCCCCGCATTGTTCATACGATAGGTCTCTACATCTTGCTCGTTCATATAGGTGGTGTAGGGATCTAAATCTTCGAGCATATTTTTAATGGCGGTATCCATGAGCTCGGCCGGATTGGTCTCATCTACATAATTCATGTTCAATTGCTTGAACAAGGTGGTAAAGATCTCTACCTGTTTGGCGATTTCGAAGAATCCGCTTTTGTATCCCGAGGCTACGAACAATACCCCAACCGCTAGAATGAGGACACTGAACTTTTTGAATTTATTTGGGTTCATCTGATAGCTGTTTTTGGAATTTTTCCGCCACTTTTTCCAGGGCTTTATGTACTGCCTGTTGTGTAGGAATTTCTTTTCCAATATATAAAAATAGGAACGCGTAGGCTGTTGTATTGTTGTTAAAAAACAGTGATTTTCGATGGCGATACCCTTCACGCATCAATCGTTTGATGCGATTGCGGGTTACGGCTAACTTAAATCGCCTTTTGGGAACGGTGACCCCAGCTTGGGTAACCGTTTTGGTTGTCGTGGGCAAATACACCAGTTTTAATGGGTAATGGGAGACCGAATGACCCTGCTCGAACAAGGCTGCAATCTGTTTGCGGCTTTTTAATTTTTCTTGTTTGGGGAAACTGGCACCCGCCGTGTTCTGGGGTAAAGCTGTCATAGTTCAAAAGTAAAGTAATTTATAATACCCCCCTTGTATTCCCCCGGAGGGGGAAGAACTGACCCTGATAGTTTGAAGGATTTAGTAAGTAAATAAAAAACCCCGACCAATGGCCGGGGTCTTTTCAACTATTTTGACTGACTGCTACTCTGCAGTAAACGTATTGTTGTTCAGATCTACATCGGCCATAAGGGCAGAAGGATCTAGTTGTATCCCCTTAACCTCCGACAGTGGTCTGTCTATGGTAAATTCATAGGTAGGGTTGGTCCAAGGCCAATCTTCCAAAACCGTTCTTTTTAAGCTCGGATACGGATTCGCTTTTTCGCCGCGCATCATACGCAATGGGGCGTAAAAGGTTTCTTGGGTGCCGTCTTTGTAGACCACTAAAATGTCCAAAGGCATGGGCATAAGACCGATACGCTCCAAACTAATCTTGGTTTTGTTCCCTTCGGCGGTTACTTCTTTTACCCCGTAATCGATGGTGTTGGTGGTTTGGGTCCAATCGGTTAGGTACCAATCGAGCTCAAGACCCGACACCTTTTCTGCCGTACGTTTGATATCGTTGGGCGTAGGGTGTTTAAACTTAAAGTCTTCAAAATATTTCTGAAGGGTCTGCATCAGTTTATCCTGACCGATTACATAGCCCAATTGCGACAAGAAGATGCTTCCTTTGCTATAGGCGGCAATGCCGTAAGGCATATTTTCGGCATAGCGGTCGGCATGGGTACTTTGAGGCTGTTCCTTACCCGATTTTACCAAATAGTAATAATTTCTATAGCTACCTTCGAATACATTGGTCTTGCCTTGCTCCATAATCTGGTTCATGCATAGGTCGGATATAAAGGTGGTAAAACCTTCATCCATCCATTCGTGTTTGCTTTCGTTCGTGGCCAATACATGTTGGAACCAAGAGTGGGCCATTTCGTGAACCATAACCCCAACCAAACTGCCAAATTTACGTTCTCCGGTAATTAGGGTACTCATGGCATATTCCATACCGCCATCGCCCCCTTGTACTACGGAATATTGGTCATAAGGGTATTTTCCGACATTGTTGCTAAAGAATTCCATGGCTGCGGCGGTCTTGGGCTGCAAACGCTTCCATTTTTCTTCCAATTCAGGCTTGTTCTTGTAAAAGAAATGCAGGGTTGGTCCTCCTTCTACAGGATATACGTCGTGAACATATTCTGGATCGGCACCCCACATAAAGTCGTGGACCATGGGGGCTTTAAAATGCCAGGTAAGGGTTTTTCCCCTTTGCTTTTTCACCTTGATTCCGGGAGCCTCATAGCCATGCCCGATTTCTTGCGGATTTTGCAGGTACCCAGTACCTCCGATAGTGTAGGTTTTATCTATGGTGATCTTTACATCGTAATCGCCCCAAACACCGTGGAACTCCCTAGCGATATAGGGATGTGCATGCCAACCTTCAAAATCGTATTCGGCCAATTTGGGGTACCATTGACTCATGGATAAAGCGACCCCTTCTTTGGAATTACGGCCCGAGCGACGGATCTGTAACGGCACTTGCCCGTTAAATTCCATGTCGAACGTAGTTTTGGATCCGGGTTGAAGCGGTGTGGCCAATTCGACCACCAACACGGTACCTTCGGTGGTATGTTTTACGGCTACCCCATCTTGTTTAAGGTCGGTAACTTTTAAAAAGCCAATCTCGTCTTCACTTAAACTGGCGATCCTACTTTTCTTGTCGGTCGTGGTCATACGCCCATCGGGATCTTTGATATTCTGAAGGCGAATATCCATTTCACTCCCTGGCTGGAAGGCGTTGAAATACAAATGATAATATACCCGGTTCAATACATCGGGGGAGTTATTGGTATACACCAATTTTTGGGTACCCGTGTAACGATAGGTCTTAACATCCATATCGATGTTCATGGTGTAATCGACATGTTGCTGCCAGTACCCGGGGGTTTGTGCCTGTAGGGAAAATAATCCCAAACAAATGAAAACGCAGTTCAATAGTTTTTGGAGCATAGGAGTAGTTTATAGGTTTACTTTACCTTTTGATACTTGTTCCGCCAAGATAAGGGCATTATACAAATTGGCCATTTTTCCGGAAGAGGTAACATCGCCAAAAGATTTTACGTTGTTATCATCACCAGCCACTATAACCTCGGTATTCAAGGATACACCCGATTCCATAATAATCTTTTTGATCTGCCCGGCTTTAAGGTTAGGATATTTACCCCAGACCACGGCAGCTACACCGGCCACGGCAGGAGCTGCCATAGAGGTACCTCCCATAGTTTTGTACTTGCTTTCGGGAACGGTGGAGTAGATTTTAGCGCCTGGTGCCAGTACATCTACATTGATCTTACCATAATTGGAGAAACTTGCCACCATTTCTGGGCCGTATTTCGGTGCCAAGGCCCCTACGGTTATTACATTGTCGGCCATTTCTGGTCCGTTATTGATTTGGTCGTTCGGGAAATTCGGATTGGCCGGGTCATCTAGATCCTCACCATCGTTTCCGGCGGCATGTACGATCAATACGTCATTTTTAGCGGCGTATTTAATGGCATCGTATACCCAATCGGCATTCGGTGAATATGATTTACCGAAACTACAGTTAATGATCTTGGCACCATTGTCAACGGCATAACGTATACCTAGGGCAATATCTTTATCGTATTCGTCTCCGTTAGGAACGGCTCGAATCGACATCAGTTCTACGTTGTTGGCCACCCCATTGGCACCTAAACCATTGTTGCGTTCCGCTGCGATAATTCCGGCTACGTGGGTACCATGGCTCTCATCTTCCTTAACATGGCTAGGGTTACCATTACCATACTTGGTGTCTTTAATGTCGTAGGGATTATCGCCCACAACTTTACGACCGTCAAAGGCTACATTAAGGTTATAATCTACCGATTCGGTTAGGTAATCTACATACCCTTTCATCTCTTCCAATACATCTGGAATGTTCGTGGCACCTGGAATATTTTGTGCAAATGCGAAGGCTTGCGATAAAATGCCCGAGTTTTGGATCATACTGGCATCTTTGGCAGCCAATGCCCTTAACTCTTCTTGGGTGTAATCTTCTTTACCCAAAGCTTTGGCCACACTTTGGTGGGCTTCGTTAATGGCCGAATAAATGGCGCCTATCTGGGTTTTTTCGGCCGAATCTTTGGTCAGTTTTTCATTGAGTTCGTTCTGTGCGGCAGTCTGTAAAGTGGCATCGCCCAATTTTAACTTTACGATACGGGTCATTTCTAGGTTTTCGTTATAAGAATCGCCTAGGAAATTGTACCCATGTACATCGTCTATATACCCATTGCCATCGTCGTCTTTACCATTACCGGCAATTTCCTTTTTATTGGTCCAAAGTACATCGTCTAGATCTTCATGCTCTAAATCCATACCCGAATCCAATACGGCTACGATTATGGTCTTGCCTTTTTTGTTACCCAATAGCTCGGCATAGGCCTTATCTACACTCATACCGGGAATGGTATCGGTAATCAAATCGGTATGGCCCCAATGTTGCTTTTCTTTTTCGGTGAGCTCCTCGATCTTAAGGGGCATGGTATCTATATTCTCAATGGGCGTGGAAACTAAAGGCTGTGTCCCTGAACAGGCGACCAATAATGCGGCCATCCCGAGGGATCCCAGTGTTCCGTTAAACGTCAACTTCATATGCTTCAAATTAAATTCCTCTTGTTGTTATTTGTAGTATTAGCTATTAAAAAGTTCTTCGAAAGTAAAAATAGTATTGACCCTGGCCCCTTTTGGGGTCTCTTTTAAGGTACAAAGCTGGTTGTGGGCATCGTGCTCAAAGAACAGATACAGGTTCTGTTCCAAGGCAGTCTGCATAAACCGTGCCTTTTCGTCCATACTGAGTAAGGGTCGGGTATCATAACCAGTAACATAAGGTAGGGGTATGTGGCCTACGGTGGGTACCAAATCGGCGGCGAAAACTAGGGTTATTCCCTTGTAGGTAATCTGGGGCAGCATTTGTTTTTCGGTATGCCCATCCATAAACCAGATGGAAAAACCCAATTCAGATTCTTTTTGGAACATGGCACCACTGCGCTCAATAAAGCGCAATTGTCCGCTTTCTTCCATGGGTAACAAGTTCTCTTTAAGAAACGAGGCTTTTTCCCTTACATTGGGTTCCGTTGCCCATTTCCAGTGGTTTTCGTTGGTCCAGAAAAGGGCATTTTTAAAGGCAGGACGGTAGCCGGTGCGATCATCGTTCCATTCAATACTACCGCCGCAATGATCAAAGTGCAGGTGGGTCATAAACACATCGGTAATATCGTCTCTATGGAAACCGTGGGCGGCCAAAGATGCATCTAAACTGTGGTCTCCCCAAAGGTTGTAATACCCAAAAAATTTATCGGATTGCTTGTTGCCCAGACCGGTATCGATTAAGACCAACCGATCCCCGTCTTCAATTAAAAGACTTCGGGCGGCAATGTCTATGAGGTTATTGGCATCGGACGGATTGGTACGCTGCCAAATGCTTTTGGGAACCACCCCGAACATGGCCCCGCCGTCTAACTTAAAATTCCCTGTTTCAATGGGATATAGATTCATCTACAAAATGGTGTAAAGGTTTGCAAATTAAGAATTCTAAGAAGTTTTGGGGGAGGGAAACTACCTAATTTGGGCAATTTTTAACACTTAGCGCCCTACGAAACTGGGGCTGCGCAACAACTTACACAATTGTTGGCCGTAAAATATCAGGGCTTTGATCTCTTGTACACTAAGTAGTCGTTCTTTCTTTTGGATCAAGAGACTCTTCCCATTCGATTCGACATGGTAATACGGATTACTTTCAAAAAACAAGATGAGTTCATCGGTCATTAAATCGCGGATCTGTTTTTCATCGGGACCGCTTAGGTAATATCGTTTGTTAAAATCGGGATGGTCGGCGATGTCGATATCAGAAAAACCGGCTAGGTTATAGAGTAAACGCATTAAACCGTCTTTGTCTAAAGAAAAAACCGGAATGGCATCTTCCAAACTATAATGCAATACCGTGGTCTTCACCACCTCTTTGGCAATAAAGGCCCCTTCGGTAAATTCTAGGTCGAAAAGGTTGAACTTGCCCTCGGGCCCCGACAAACGGTTGTAGGTATATTTGATTTCCCGATTTTGGAAAAACACAAAATCCGATAAAAACTGGGTGTCGGTATTACGTTTGGGGTCATATTGCCACTTAAATTCTTTGGCAGTACTTTCTAACAACCGTTGACGCTTGGTCAGGTATTGTTCAATGGGCTTGATCCTATTTAGGGGTAAAACCTTGCGAACGGCAAAAGGGTGGCCCGATTTGGTGCCGTGCTTGTCCAGCCCCACGATTTCAATGCTGCCCCCTTTTTTGGCAAAGGTATCTGTATAGTTCTCCAAACCTTGCATTACCGTATGGTCTACAAAATCGCACATCGAAAAGTCGACTACGACCGTCTCGTCTTCCGAGATGGCATCTAGTTTGTTCTTTAGTTTGTAAAAATTCATAAAACTACAGAAGTACTTTACACTAATATAAAAAGTACCTCCGTCGGCCTCTTTGAACATAAGGATATTGGGCTTGGCCAAGTTTCCAAAGAACAGGTGTAACGAACGGTTCATTACGATGTGGATCAACAGGGTTACCACAATACCGGCGCTGATACCCGTAATAAGATTGGTAAACAAGGTGGTGATCAAAGTGGTAGCAAAAATCAGGATTTGCTCCGTACCGATCTTGGCTATTTTTTTCAAGTTCTTGGGTGTGGCCAGTTTATAACCGGTATACACCAAAATGGCCGCAAGGGCCGCTAAGGGTACTTTTTTGATATAGCCTTCGAATAATAATATGAATACGGCCAAAAATAGGGCATGGAATAGGTTGGCCGAACGATTGGTGGCCCTGTTGTTTACGTTTACCGAGCTTCGGGCGATAACCACCACTACGTTCAGTCCGCCTAAAAAACCACTGATAATATTGGCGATTCCCAGGGCTTTAAGGTCTCGGTTTACGTTCGAGCGCCTGTTGGCCGGATCTAGTTTATCAACCGCTTTTATACTCAATAAGGATTCGATACTGGTAATCAGGGTGATGGAAAACACCGCCAAGATAAATTCCGTTTCTCCCAATTTGGCAAAATCGGGTCGGGCCAAATTACCCAGCACATCCTCGGGAATCTGCACTAAATAAGAAGCATCCAAAGGAAAAGGAAGTTTCAAAAATATATAGACATAACTAAAGCCTACACTCAGCAAAAGCACCCACATCGGGGCCGGAATCAGCTGAAAATAGGGGTTTCGCAATTTGGAATAAAACACCATGATGGCCAAAGAGATCAGGCCAACCGTGGCTACGATCCATATACCTGAATCCATGGATTGCCAAACGGAAACGAAAGCTTCGGGAATTTTACCCAATAGCTCCATAATGGAACCGGTGGCCCCATTATTACCTATCATAATGTGGAATTGCTTTGATAAGATCCCAATTCCGATGGCAGCCAACATGCCTTCTATGGCCGAAGCCGGGAAAAAATCGGCCAAACGGCCCATTTTCAAAAATCCGAATAGTAAAATCAACACCCCAGAACAAACAATGGCCGCCAGGGTATATAAAAACCCTTGGTACATATCGCCGCCTCCCAAGGTCATTATGGTTGCCAAAATAACGATGACCAAACCGTTACCCGGGCCCGATATGGTCACATGGCTTCCGCCTAATAGTGCCATAACCACACCGCCCACAATCGCGGCCATGATACCCGATATTGGTGGTGCCCCACTGGCCAATGCCAAGCCCAAACCTAAGGGTAGGGCTATTAAAGACACTACAAAACCCGAGAACATATTCTTGGGGAGGTCTTTGGCGAATGTGATATGTTTTTTCTCCTTAGTTACCATGTTTGGGGCGTATGATCAAAAGGTCTGTCGGTAGATCCGATAATATATGTTCGATATCATGAGGGAACAAGCGATCCCACAAACGGGTTTTTAAAGGGGCGTTCATGACCAAGAGATCGGCACGGACCACTTCGGCATAATGCCCAATAGAGTAGCCCCGCCTTCCGAAAATACTTTGGGTCTTAAGGTTAATATTGACCATCCAATCTTGGGGCAATGCGTTTAAAACACCTTTTACACGGTTGTCTTCCCGTAAGGTTAGCCGCTCTTTTTTAATGTAGGCACGTTTTAATGACTTATCGTCTTCTACACGTTCTACCTCTTGCTGGCGAATCTCCTCCACAACAGTGAGTTGCCTGGCCTGTAAGATATGGGCCATATAAACGGCATGCCCAATGGCCTCAGGGGTATCGGGGGCATCCAATCCATTGACCACAATGTGCTGGCAAGGGATACGTTCTAAAGAGGGTTTGATTAAGAGTAAGACCGAACAGACTACTTTTCGAGTCAGTTTCCGGGCTATGGAGCCTACATAAAAACGGAACAGACCTTCGTGTTGCAAGGCCCCGAGGACCAAAAGATCGATGTCCATGGCCTGGGTAGTTTCCAGGATTACCTCATAGGGGTCACCGGGTTTCCATTGGATGTCTATCGATAGATCGTGATGTTCGGTACTGTTTAAAAGCGCCTTGATTTTGGCTTCTTTTTCAGCATCTTTCTCCCCGACATGAAGCAATACCAACTTGGCCTGCATATAATAGGCAATTCGGGTCACCTCCATAATATTGGCATCCAAAGTGGGCGAAAAGGCAAATCCGAAAAGTAGGGTTTTAAAAGGCTTTTGGTTGTTCAAGGTCTGACACTTTGGGGGCAAGATAGTATTAATTTTGGTATTGAACGGCTTGGTCTGGGGGCTCTCTTTTTTCGCTTTCGATTAAGTTTCCTATTTTTAGTTGAACACTAACGTTGCCCGTTTCATGCTAAGTATGGAATCCGCAACTTAAAACCAACCTATGGTAGAACTCGCTGGTATTGTAATTTTAGGGATAATAGCCCAATGGGTGGCTTGGCGTTTAAAATTGCCTGCCATTCTTCCTTTGATTTTGATCGGACTTTTGGTAGGACCTTTATCTACCTTATATACCGACGATGGTAGTAAACTGATCGAACCGATATGGAATGGTGAAAAGGGACTTTTTCCGGGCGAAACCCTGTATTATTTCGTGTCTTTGGCCATTAGTATCATTCTTTTTGAAGGGGGGCTGACCTTAAAAAAGGCCGAGATTGCCAATGTGGGGCCGGTTATCACCAAGTTGATAACCTTGGGATCCGTCATCACTTTTTTTGGGGCGGGTATCGCTGCCCATTATATTTTCGAACTTTCTTGGCAGATTTCCTTTTTGTTTGCCGCCTTGATCATCGTGACCGGCCCTACCGTTATAACCCCGATATTGCGTAACATTCCCCTGAAAAAAGATGTCTCGGCCATTTTAAAATGGGAAGGTATCTTGATAGATCCCATTGGGGCTTTGGTGGCTGTTTTGGTATTTGAGTTTATAAGTGTTGGGGAAGGCAGTGGGTATACCCAAACCGCCTTGATCGAATTCGGTAAGATCGTATTATTCGGTACCACCTTCGGGTTTACATTCGCCCACGCCTTGGCTTTTGCCATTAAAAAGAATATGATTCCGCATTACTTACTGAATGTAGTATCACTATCGGTGGTGCTCTTGGTGTTTGTCGAGTCTGATGTATTTGCCCATGAGTCCGGACTTTTGGCCGTGGTGGTTATGGGTATGGTGCTTGGGAATATGAACTTGCCCAACCTTAAGGAATTGCTCGACTTTAAGGAATCGCTTAGTGTTTTACTGATTTCCATCTTGTTCATTTTATTGGCGGCCAACATTAATTTGGCCGATCTGGAATTGGTGCAAAACTGGAAGACGGCCCTATTGTTCGGAATAGTCGTCTTTATAATAAGACCGCTTGGTGTGTTGTTAAGTTCACAGGGGTCTAACCTGAAATGGAACGAGAAACTATTTATTGGTTGGGTGGGTCCACGGGGAATCGTGGCGGCCGGAATCGCCTCACTTTTTGGCTCGAAACTTTTGGTCAAAGGCGAACCCGGGGCCGAATATATTACCCCATTGGTTTTTGTAATCGTACTGGGAACCGTTCTACTTAATGCTACCACCGCCCGTATGGTGGCCAAATGGGTAGGGGTAATGCTGCGTGTGTCTAAAGGGATATTGATCGTTGGGGCCAGCGAGCCTTCTCGGTTAATAGCGAAATACCTACAGAACAATGGTCGGCATGTGGTGTTGTTAGATAATAACACTGCCCATATCGCAAGTGCAACTCAAGATGGTTTGGAAGCTTTGGAGACTAATGTTTTTACCGATACTTTACAAGACAATATCGAATTGAACGATGTCGGTTTTTTATTCGGATTTACCGGCAACAACGATATCAATAATTATGTGATCAATACTTTAGGGAAGGATTTTGGTGAACATGGTACCTACCGATTAATGAGTGGCCAAGAACTACTTCAACAAACCCCCAATAGTGAGAATCACTTATTCTCAACCGAATTCGATTTTAATAAGTTGGTTGAGGTGACCCATAGGTTTCCTGAGATTCACGAGACCGTCTTAACGGATTGGGAATCGCTGGATAAAATGAAAAATGGTAACCGTTTGCCCCTTTTCTTAAAGGAACCCGAAGGCGAACTACACGTATTCGATGCCAAGGCAGAAACGGTGTTCAAAGATTTTGAGGGAAGCATGACATTGGTATACCTGGGCGAAGTCTTATCAGAAATAAAATAGTTAGGGTTCCCAATAGATTTTTCGGGTGGCCCATAGGGGAGTGCCGTTTGCTGAAATACCCTGAACATTGATTAAATAATATCCGGCAGAAAGGCTGCTGGGCATGGCTATGGTATGTTTGCCTTTGCTATTCATTTTGAAATCGGGATCCCAGTAGATCAAATCGCCTTTTCTTTTAGTAAGCTTGAGCTTATCCGTATCGGCCAAACCGGGTATGGGTACAATAACCTGACCCGATCTATCTGGGGGCAAGGTGTCGTGTTTCTCACCTCTTTTGGTATAAATGGCGATAACACCCCCCACGCCCCGTCGTCCGAAAAGGGCGGTCCTTCCTTCTCGTATTACATCAACATAGTCTACAGAGATTATGGGAATGGGGTTAAGATCGGCCGAATCTATAAAAAAACCATCCAACATTATCGAGGCTGGGGTTAGGTTACCCGCGGTTACCGAATACCTTAGGTAATAGGCGCCTTCAATTACCCGTAGACCGGGTATTTTTCGTTGTAATAATTCTTCGATGGAATTAGTTGCACTTAGTATTTGATCCGTAACCTCTACGGTTTCGGAAGGGGTAATGTATAGGGATCGTTGCCTCCTTCTTTGGGCTTGTTTTTTGGTTTCTACTTCGGTCTCCAAAGTGACTTCATCGAGTTGGGTAATACCGTCGCCAGAAAATCCTTCAACTTCTTGAGTTTGGGTTTCCCTTGGGTCAAAATCGTATTCCGGTACGGCAAAATCAGTGGGTAAAAGGGAATCGATTATGATTTGATACGAATCCGAAAATTTTACCTTATCCTTTTTACGTCGTTTGGCCACCCCAACTTTTACATTCGCTTCTGCCCCAGAGGGGAAATATAGGTTTTGGAAAGAAAATTCCCCTGTGGTCGAAATCGGACTTTCCTCAAAACCGAGACCTGCACTTGAACGGGTAACCATAAAGGCCTGAATGCCTTCAAAATCAGGGTTCTTTCTTCGAGAAACAACCTTGCCTTTTAATTCCAATCCGGTTTCTGGCACATACAAAATGGTGCTGTCTTTTGAAATGGGTTTAAATGAGGCCAATAATTCGGCATCCAATGCCGATTTATCCAATAATCCGTTTTTGTCGATCACTTGGGCAAAGGTTTCGTCCAGGGTAAATTCCGTGGCCAATTGTAAATGGGTGCCGATATTGGAATAGGGTTGCCGGGCCCCGGCTAATTTGTGGACCGATACGGACATGTCGGCTAGTTTAAAGGAATCTTTTACCGCTAGCTGAATCCCCTTTTCGGCAACATCGATTGTAATGGCCGACTGGGTTAGGGTTCCGGTTTGGTGAAATAGGGTTTTTTCATAGGGAGTTTGGCCAGCATCGTCCTGAAGGCTAATATGCACCAGCCCTGGTCTTAAACGTGCTTTGGGCAGGGGAAGTACTATGGTGGGGCTCGTTGACCGTAAAGGAAGAACAAAGTCGGGCAGGCCTTTTTGCGCTACTTTAAGCTGGCAACCCGCATAACCCCCACCGTTATTGGTTTGTATGTATAGTTTATAACTTTCCGGATTTTCGATAATGCGCATGGTAAATCCCTGGGCTTCCAATTCGGGCAAGGGATATGACCATGTCCGTTGTTGACTGACCAACCGTAGGGTATAACCCCCTTCTTTTGGTGTAAAGGGAATGGCTTTGGCCAAGCCAAAGGGAAAGGGAATGCTTTCTAGAATATCGCCTTTTGAATTTACGAGCTCTAACATGGCATCAACATCTACACTATACGGATACAAGGCCTTAACCCCGATGCGGTTGGGCAAGTTGGCCACAAGGGTTCCGCCTTCCGGGTGTATTCGAAGTGCCGGTTTTTGGGTAGGGGTTTGCGGTGTGCCGCCATGGTCCGTAAGTACCAAGGGGATGCTGTTTTGATGGGAGCCCGAAGACCCTTCCATAAATTTGGTATAGGCCCGCAGGTGGTAAGTACCCGGATCCAAGGGTTCAGGAAAACTCAGGATCCCAGAGGCACTGGTCCCTTGAACGAGCAACTTTTTTTTGAGTACCGATTGTTTATCCAAAGTCAAAACCTCTATATAAACCACCTTGCTTATGGGGGACATTCCGGTATCGCCATCTACTATATACACTTTAAACGGAATTTTTTCCTTGGTATCGAATTTATCCTTGGGAAGATGGATAAAGGTTTTTTCGGTAGGTAGTTCTTGGCCAAAAAGGGGAGTATTAAAAACACCTAAGGCGCAGAGGAAAAGTATAAAAGGTAGGTTCTGAAATGTGCGGGGCATGATGTAAGATTACATTTTGCTTAAAATTAGAGTATTACCTATTGGTATTTAAAAATGTTCAACGGAATACAAAATTTTGACCTTATTTGTGTAATTCGTAAAAACGGGTTTTATTATTGACTAGTTAAATGCTACATTTTTTAGATACACCCATTGTACAAATTGAACGGTAGCTCCATCTTCAGTTACCCCTCTGATATCTACACGGTAGTAAGGAAGGTCTGGAGAGTAGGGTAATTCTAGGGCTATAGTCCCTTGGCTACCGGTGTTTACCTTGGGATCCCAGTATACAAGACCTTCTTGATTTCGATTATCACGAAGCTTGTATAATTTAGGGTTTGGTAAGCCCGGCAGGGTAATTTTATATCCGGGATCAGGTGTTACGGTTTGTTGGTTTAGATTATAATCTCCTTTTTTTGTATAAATAGCTATTACCCCTCCGGCCGCTCGGCTACCATAAATGGCTGCTTTGGAACCTTTTAAGATGTCTATGTAATCAATTTCATTTGTAAACATTCTTTCAAAATTATCTTTATAAGGTATTCCATTAAGGAGGACCAAAGCAGGAACGGGGCCATAGATAGTAGCTGTATTTCGTAAATAAAATACATTATTGATAATTGTAAGACCGGGAACCCGGCTTTGAAGAAGTTCAGGCAAGGTTAAGGCGTTGTTTCCTATTTGATTACCAACCTCTATAGTTTGATTCGGGTTTTTATATAAAGTTCGACGCTTGTTTCGGGTAGATTTTATAATATCTATGGCATGGTCTTCCACGACAACCTCGTCCAAACGGTTTACCCCTTCGGGTATAACTAAAGCTTCGACCATTTTTGGGTTAGGGATCTCTTGTGTAATGTTCCTGTTTTCCAAAAAAGCAAAGTCCTTGGGCGATATAGTCTCTAGATCAATGCTATAACCGTTAAGTGAACTAATCTTATGTTTTCCCTTTGCGAATGGTTTTCCCACCTTTAAACTCAATTTGGTAGAATTGGTAAAATATAGGTTGTGAAAGGCGAAACGGCCTTGGTCATTTACTATAGTATGGTCAAAACCGACCTCGTTTCCATTTTTGTATATTAGGTTAACCTGAAGGTCACGTTGCTTTTTATTCTTGGATGTTACCCTACCCGATAAAGTGATTCCGGTTTCGAATTCGGGTGTTGTAGACGCCTTTATGTTACTATTATTCTGAGGTAGGCTTAAAAGAAGTACTTCTCGATTTGCTTTATCCGCCAGATGGATTTTGGTGAGGAAATCGCCAAAAAACTGAGGGTTTTTAATCCCCCTGGAAATAGGAGGTAAGGTATCTTTGAAACGATGTATCGCAACCGATAAATCAGGGTTCCGGCCCCAAGTTTGGTGTCTATCTACTTTTAAAGTTATTGCGCTTTTCTCAGGGGTTACACCTTCTATGGAAAGCTTCGTCTCGTTGTTCTTTTTAAAAATGTTCCGTTTCAATACGCTTGTTCCTTTTGCGTTCCATAGTTCTATCTCGGCCAGCCCGGGAGCAAGTAGCTTTTTGGCTATGGGTATGATTAAGGTTTCCTTGGTTTCATGAATGGGTAGCTCCAAAATGCGATTCCCGTTTTGTTTTAAGCTTAAGACCAAACCCTCCAAGGTATCGGGCAAGGTCGATTTTAAAAAGACCCTATACTCAGTTCCGTAATCAAGTACACGAACACCTATTCCAGTGGCCTGTACTTTGGGAAGGGGATATGACCAGTTTCCCTCTAAATTATCTAGGGTCAACGTATAGGTTTCGTTGTGTTTCGGTGTAAAACGAAACAAGACTGGCATAAGGGAAGTGAGCTGAAGGGAGCCTATTTGATTGTCAGAACCATCGATTATTTTGGCATTACTCGGGCTACCGGGGGCTAGGTCTTCTAAGTACACGGCGAGTTGTGACGGAAGCCCGGCAACAAGTTGGCCGCCTTCCGCGTAAAACTGAATGTTTGGCTTTTGGGTAAGGTTCCCTTTTTGCGATTGGGATATGTTGCCCACAAAAACCGTGCTTATGGCTAGGGCCGAACCCGAAGCTTGCGAATAACGGGTATAGGCCTTTAGGGTGTAGGGCCCTTGTGCAAGATCGGAAGGTAACCAAAGGGCACCGAGCCCACTGGATCGATCCAAAAGCACCATTTTTTTGTAGGATAAGGAATCGGTGGGCGAACGCAGCTCTATATAAGCGACCTTACTCACTGGGAGAATAGGCCCATTGGAATCGAAGGCCTGTAGGTACACTTTGAAAAAGATGTTCTCTTCCTTATCGAAATGGTTTTTGGAAAGATGAAGTTGAACATTTTCTTTATAATAGTCAACTGGTTGGCCTTTGGCAACATACCAACTACACCATACAAAAAGAAATGTATACCATTTATAAAGTATCTGACTGGATTTAAACTGCATGCTGCTTGCTTGTGGTTATGAAATAAAGATAAGTTTTAGTTGATGATTTATTTAGTGTAGGAAATCCGTTCTACAAAATGCAGTACGCTACCATCGGGTTTTATTCCGCGTATATCGACCAAATAATAAGGTAGATCATCATTAAAAGGAAGTGCTATGCTTATTTTTCCTTGGACGTCGGTGGTTAAGTTGGGATTCCAATAGACCAGCCCCTCCTTCACACCTTGTTCGGTTATGGTATAGTCTTTGGCAGAGGGTAAGCCGGGAAGGGTGATTTTAAAACCGGGATCAGGCATAGCCTTTTGTTCGTTGACATCGTAGTTTCCCCTTTTGGTATAAATGGCAACGATGCCTCCAGCGGCCCTGCTACCATATATTGCGGCTTTGGGCCCAGTAAGTATATCGACATAATCAATATCGAAAACACTGCTGGGGTTCGAGCTTATTGGTGTTCCGTTCCACAGTATTAAAGCGGCAACCCCTGAGTTTCTCAAATAAAACTTACCGTTTCCACCACTTATATTGGGAACATACATGCGTAAAATATCACCAAGACTAAAGGCATGCATCCCTTTTAAATTGGCTATTTCTACGGTGTATGTTGGGTCGTTGTACATAATGCGTTGTTTGTCGCGTTCTTTAGCCTTTCTATCAATGGCCTCATCTTCCAAAACCACCTCATCCAATCGGTTTACCCCTTCGGGGATCACCATTTCGGCTACTGGATTTTTGGTTGGCACGGAGGCAATGGAAGAATTCTTTTGCTCCAAAAAGGCAAAGTCCTTGGGCGATACCGAATCCATGACAATGGTATGGCCATAAAGCGATTTTATCTTATGCTTGCCATGGGAGGTAGATCGGCTGACTTTTAAGGTGAGTTCTGTAGAATCGGTAAAGAAGAGATCGCTAAAGGTAAATCGGCCATCGTTATCCACGGCCGAATGGTCGAAACCGACCTCGTCTTTGGTCTTGTACAACAGATTTACCTGCAGATCGCGTTTCTTCTTGCTCTTGGAAACCACTTGACCACTAACGGTAAGACCCTTTTCGATATTGGCAAGGTCCGCGGTTGAGTAGGTTGGAGGGTAGATTGGATCGGTCAACAGGACTATTTCCCGTTCTTGACCATCGGCAAGTAACAGTTGGGCAAATTTGTCGGTCAAGGGCTTCAGGTTTTGTTGGCTATCCTTGGGTAATAGTGTCCGTGCCGAATTGGGAAAACGGTGAATGGAAACCGACAAATCGGTTTTTTGATCCCAGTCGCCATTAGCTTCCAATCTGAGCTGTACTTCGTTTTTATCGGTATTTGTGTAGGGGGACAAAGAAAGGGCTAACCTATCCGGATCGATAAACACCTTACGTACGAGTACGGTTTCCCCTAGGTCATTGATTAGTTCAAGTGTAGCCAGTCCGGGGGCGAGGTGTTTTTTGGCAACTGGAACGATTAGGGTTTGCTTGCCTTGATCTATGGGTAGATTGAGGATCTTAACATGGTTTTGCCACAGAATTAGCACCATGTTTTCCAGTTTTAAAGGTAGGGTCGATTTTAGGAAGACCCTAAATTCGTTTTCGTTTTCGAGTACTCGGATACCGACACCCTGGGCCTGCGCCCGGGGTAAGGGATAACGCCAATCGCCATGAGGTCCTTTGATGATCAGGGTATGCTCTTCTGTAGATTGGGGCGTAAAAAGGAACAGATTGGTTCGGTCTGGCATTAGTTTTAGGCCACCAATATTGTTTCTGGAGCCATCGACTACTTTTGCTTCGATTGAATCGGTCATGGACCCACGCATCTGTACCCCTAGTTGCGAGGGTATGCCCACCACCAAACGACCGCCTTCAGGGTAAAAGGTTATACTTGGTTTTTCAGTGGCATTCGACCCTATTTCGCTGGGTTGCTTACCCACGAATATCTTACTTTCGGTTTTGGTTATGCCTGAATGTTCCATAAAACGGGTATAGGCCTTAAGGGTGTAGGGCCCTTGTGCAAGATCGGTTGGTAACCAAAGGGCACCGAACCCACTGAATCGATCCAAAAGCACCATCTTTTTATAGTATAAGGAATCGGAGGGCGAACGCAGCTCTATATAAGCGACCTTACTCACTGGGGGAATAGGCCCATTGGAATCGAAGGCCTGTAGGTACACCTTGAAAAAGATGTTCTCCTCCCTATCGAAATGGTGTTTGGATAGGTGTAGGTATAGTTGCTCTTGTACTGTATCGCTATACTGGGCAAACGAAAACAGTGAGATGGAGATTACGGTAGGTAGAACAACTACCTTACGAAGGTATGCAAAAGGCGAAAAGTGTCTCATGTTGGTAGGTGTGGTTCGGGGTTGATTCCCAAACCTTTACACACAAAAATCATACCAATCCTACCAATTGGCTGCTCTAGATCAACCGAATTAATCGTTCAACTTCAAAACGGCCATAAAGGCTTGTTGGGGTATTTCTACATTACCCACTTGGCGCATACGCTTTTTACCCTTTTTCTGCTTTTCCAAGAGTTTTCTTTTACGCGATATATCACCCCCGTAACACTTGGCGGTCACATCTTTACGTAAGGCTTTAATGGTTTCTCGCGATATGATCTTGGAACCGATGGCGGCCTGGATCGGAATGTCGAATTGTTGTCTTGGTATCAGTTCTTTCAACTTCTCACACATCTTTTTACCAATGGTCTGCGAATTGTCGAAGTGTACCAAGGCCGATAGGGCATCTACCGGCTGGGCGTTCAACAAGATATCTACACGTACCAATTTGGAAACCCGCATACCGATTGGGGCATAATCGAATGAGGCATAGCCTTTGGATACGGTTTTTAAGCGGTCATAAAAGTCGAATACGATCTCAGCCAAGGGCATATCAAAAGTCAGCTCTACCCGTTCTGGTGTAAGGTAGGTCTGGTTGGTGATCAACCCACGTTTATCGATACATAAAGACATCACATTCCCCACAAAATCCGACTTGGTAATGATCGTGGCCTTGATAAAGGGCTCTTCTACCCGATCTACCGTCGATGGATCTGGCAGGTCCGAAGGGTTGTTCACGATAATGATCTCTTCGGTATTCTTTTTGGTGTAGGCGTGGTAACTTACGTTGGGCACCGTGGTGATTACCGTCATATTGAACTCGCGTTCCAAACGTTCTTGGATAATCTCCATATGTAACATGCCCAAGAACCCACAACGGAAACCAAAGCCCAAAGCAGCACTACTTTCAGGGGTAAATACCAGAGATGCGTCGTTAAGCTGTAGTTTTTCCATGGAAGAACGGAGCTCTTCAAAATCTTCAGTATCTACGGGATAGATTCCGGCGAATACCATAGGTTTTACATCTTCAAAGCCTTCAATGGCAGTAGGGGCGGGTTTGGCGGCATCGGTAATGGTATCACCCACTTTTACCTCACGGGCATCCTTTATTCCCGTAATCAAATAGCCAACATCTCCGGTCTTTATTTCGTTTTTAGGCGTCTGCGTTAGATGCAACGTACCTACTTCATCCGCAAAATATTCTTTATCGGTAGCCATGAACTTGATCTTCTGACCTTTTTTCATAGAACCGTTCAATACCCTAAAATAGGTTTCAACACCACGGAACGGGTTATATACCGAGTCGAATACCAAAGCTTGCAAGGTTTCATCTGGCGATCCTTCGGGAGCGGGGATACGTTCGATAATCGCTTCCAAAATATCTGCAATACCGATACCAGTCTTGGCACTGGCCGGAATTACCTCTTCGGCATCGCAGCCTAAAAGGTCTACGATATCGTCGGTTACCTCTTCTGGGTTGGCCGATGGTAGGTCTACCTTGTTCAAAACCGGAATGATCTCTAAATCGTTCTCCAAGGCCAAGTATAGGTTCGAAATGGTCTGGGCTTGAATGCTTTGGGCGGCATCTACAACCAATAAAGCCCCTTCGCAGGCCGCAATGGAACGCGAAACCTCATAAGAGAAATCGACATGACCGGGGGTATCGATCAAGTTTAAAATATATTCTTCCCCTTTGTAGGTATACTCCATCTGTATGGCGTGGCTCTTAATGGTAATGCCACGTTCACGCTCCAGGTCCATACTGTCCAACAACTGGTCTTTCTTCTCCCGTTCAGAAATGGCACCGGTATAGTCCAATAAACGGTCGGCCAAGGTACTTTTACCATGGTCGATATGTGCGATGATACAAAAGTTGCGTATATGCTTCATAAAAAGAAAGTCCCTATGGGAATTAAATGGTGTGCCTGCAAATATAATGCATTTGCCTGCTAGGCAAATCTTCTTCTACGTTTTCCGGTAATTTTGGCCCTTTTCGACCAAACACCTTTTCTTTTTACGAAAACGATGTAAATAAAAACTTATTTTTTTGTTAGATTTGACCGATGCCAACAGCCAAATTTGCACAACTTGTATTACCCCTAATCTGCTTTGTTCTTGGTGCGAATCTTCTTTTAGCCCAAGATATTACACTTACGGGAAAGGTATCTGACAGTGAAGGAAACCCTGTCGGATTGGCCAGTGTTTTTATTATGAAAACGGCCGACTCTACTCTGGTTTCCGGAGTATCTGCCGATGACGATGGTCAGTATAAATTAACCCATATTACCGCCGGAACCTATCTTATTCAGGCCAGTTATATTTCTAAATTGTCCGAATATCGTCGTATTGAGGTTGAAAAGGATACAGGTCTTCGGCCCTTGATCATAGAAGGTAGTGTAGAAGAATTGGAAGAAGTGGTGGTGGCAGCAGGTAAACCTCGCATAAAACGCTTGGCCGATCGCTTGGTCTTCGATGTCAAAAACTCAGTGGTTAGCAATAATAATAGTTGGGATATCCTTAAAAAAACACCCGGCGTACTTTCTATTGGAGATCGTATTATGGTACGTAACCAAGCGCCAACACTTTTTCTAAATGGTCGCAAGTTACAATTGACCCCAGATGAGGTACAAGACCTGCTGCAGGGTCTAGATGGACAGAATATTTCATCTATTGAGATTATTCATGCGCCATCGGCTAAGTATGATGCCAGCGATGCCCCAATTCTAAATATCGTTACCGATAAAGCGGTTTCTACTGGATATAAAGGAAACCTGAGCGGGCGGTATACGCAAGCGGTTTTTTCCAAATTTGGGTTTTCTACCGGCCATTATTACAAGACCGATAAGGTGAACCTTTTCGCCAATTATTCGATTAATCCGGCTAAAAAACTCAAAAAAGATTGGGGTTATGCCCACTTTGAGGATGAAAATGGAGTCAATTTTACCAATTGGGATTCCGATTTTGAACGGGTTACCAAATCACTAAGTCAGAATATCGGTACCATACTTGATATTGAAACTAGTGAAAAGGGTAGCTTGAACTTTACTGGAAATCTGGCCTTTTCTCCATCTACTATTGATAAGACCCGTACCCTTGTAGATATGACCAATGGGGTAGGGACGCTCGATTCTTTACAGAGCACCCAAAGTAGGTTGGATACCCATACCTCTAATTTGGGCTTGGATCTTACCTATGTACACCAAATGAGTGATATGGGTGCCGAGTTACGGTTCAATACCCACCTTACCCTTTTTGATGATCATAGGGACCAGGGGGTAAGTTCCGATTATTTGAATGCCGGAGGCGACCTGATCAATGAGGTCGATTTTGCCACCCAGGCAGAAAAGGACATTCAGATTTTTACGGCTCAGGTAGACTATAGTACCCCATGGGGCGAAAGCCGGTTCGAAACCGGTTTGAAGACTTCCCATATAGATTCGGAAAGTGGTATCGATTATTTTAATTTAATGGGGGGCACCAGCACTTTAATACCGGGATTATCTGATCTTTACAATTATAAAGAACGTACCCATGCCGGTTATGTAAATCTGGCCCACGAATGGGAAAAATGGAGTTTTTCAGGTGGTTTACGTCTCGAATACATCGATGCCAGTGGCGAATCGAACCAAGTCACGGAAATCAATGAACAAGAGTATTTGGAACTTTTTCCGACCTTTCAGTTAGGCCATAAACCTAATGCCAATCATAGCTTTGTATTTGATTATAGCCGACGGATTGAAAGACCACGTTATCAAGACCTAAACCCTTTTGCTTATTTTATCAATGAGAATCAGTTTAGTTTGGGTAACCCGAACCTACGGCCCAGTTTTACCCATAATTTTAATTTCAATTACACCTTAAAGGATACCTATTCGTTTGATTTGTATTATCGTGACAACGGACACGAAATAGCAGGACTGGCCTTTCAAGATAATGAACGGGTTCGTATAGTTACCGAACAACAGAATATTTTGGGAAGCCGTTCCTATGGGTTGGATGTAACCTGGGCCCAATCCTTTACCGATTTTTGGTACTCGTATCTCTACGGTTCCATTTTTTGGGAAGAACAAGATTTTTTGGCAACCCAAAGTGGTAATATGGCCTATACCAACGACATTCAGGCGTATTATATAGCTTGGTCCAATTTTTTGACCCTTTCGAAAGACTCCTCTTGGCGGGGCGAGGTAAGTTTGGTGTACCTCAGTAATTATCTAACAGGCACCTATATCATAGAAGCGGGTACCAACCTTACCCTGGGTGTGGTTAAATCGTTTTGGAACGATCGGGCCACTTTGAGCATCACCGGCGAAGATGTGTTAAACACCTATAACGCTTGGGCTCGGGCCGATTTTTTAAACCAAGACCATGGGTATAAGGCCCGTATTGAACAACAATTGATACGTGTTGGGTTTACCTATAAGTTCGGTAATTTTAGGTTGAACGACAACCGTAGGGAACTCGAGAAAGAAGAGCTAGATCGCTTGGAGTAACCCATTTGCAGGTAATATTTACAGAAAGCCCGTATTTTTGCAGAAAAATACGACCGTGCCAAAAATCGGAGATATACAGCTGCCGGAATTTCCTTTGTTGCTTGCCCCTATGGAAGATGTAAGCGATCCTCCCTTTCGTGCCTTGTGTAAAGAACAAGGTGCCGACGTGGTCTATACCGAATTTATCTCTTCGGAAGGATTGATACGTGATGCCGCCAAAAGTGTGATGAAGCTCGACATATACGAAAAAGAGCGTCCGGTAGGTATACAGATTTTTGGGGCCAATCTCGATTCTATGCTGCGTTCGGTAGAGATCGTAGAAAAGTCGAACCCAGATATTATCGATATCAACTTTGGTTGCCCTGTAAAAAAAGTGGTCAGTAAAAATGCTGGTGCCGGTATCTTACGTGATATTCCCTTAATGGTAAAGCTGACCGAGGCGATGGTAAAACATACCAATTTACCGGTAACCGTAAAGACCCGTTTGGGTTGGGATAACGATTCCATAAAGATTGTAGAGGTGGCCGAACGCCTACAGGACGTGGGTATAAAGGCCATAGCGATACACGGCCGAACCCGGGTTCAGATGTATAAAGGTAATGCCGATTGGAAACCTATTGCCCAAGTAAAGAACAATCCGCGTATGCATATTCCCGTATTTGGTAATGGCGATGTAGACAGCCCGGAAATGGCGGTTAAAATGCGTGACGAATATGGTTTGGACGGCGCTATGATCGGCCGGGCCAGTATCGGCAACCCCTGGTTTTTCAATCAGGTGAAGCACTATATAAAAACCGGCGAGCATATGGCCCTACCTACCATGACCGAACGTGTTTCCGCCGCACGTAGGCATTTACAAATGTCCATTGATTGGAAAGGTGAAAAACTAGGGGTGTTCGAAACCCGTAGGCATTATACCAATTATTTTAAGGGCATACCCAACTTTAAGGAATACCGCATGAAAATGGTTACCTCGGACCATGCTGCCGATGTATTTGCCGCTTTTGATGAAGTGGAGCAAAAATTCGGCGACCATGTGTTTGCCCGCTGATTTTACGTTAGCCCCGAAACTTCGTGGGAGCAAACTACCATATAGTGTTTAGAGCCTCTGCTAAAGTCAGGACAGGACTATGCCCCAACGGGTTGGTGTACACGTCCAAAAACCGACGAGCTAAAAAGTACTTTAGGATTGTAAAAGGCGTCTATTGATCCTACTACTGGCAATTTTGGCCGCGATAAAACCCAATACCATTATCGTAGCCAAAACCAAGAGCACATTGGCTAGTTTAAAGGCTACCGGATAGGCCAGCACATCTGAAATTTTGAGCCAACCCCACCATAGTTGCGAACCAATCAAAAGTGAACCGATCAATACCCCGATTAGGCCGCCTATGGCGGTTACCAATATGCCTTGATAAAAATAGATACGCCTAAGCTGGGCTAAAGGAGTACCTAGGTAGAACAAGGTTTGTACACTTTTACGCTTGTCGAGAATCATCATGATTATGGCACCTACTACATTGAACAAGGCAATGATCAAAACCAATGTAAAGATCAAATAGGTGGCTATATTCTCGGTATTGAGCATACGGTGCAGCGTGCCGTTCAGTTCCTGACGGTTTTTTACCTGAACGGTGCCATCAAAAACCTGAGCGATTTTTTCCTTTACTACAGCTTCATCTGCCTCAGGGGCCAACTTAAAATTGATGCCCGATACCTCATAGGGTTCTTTTTCCAACAAAGCCTGGGCCAGGGGTAAATCTACGATTAGGTATTTGAAATCTAGGGTCTGTTCTACGGAATACATACCGCTTAGCACGATATCTTGCTCGTTATATGGCTTTTTTGGGCCTTGCGACAGGGATCCTTTACCGGGTTTGGGAGCCAGTACCGTAAGCGGATTACGATAGTTGTCAATAGTGGCACCAAGGGCCATTCCAATACGCCAACCGAGTACCCCAAACCCGCCTTTTACCTTAAACTGCCCATAATCTACCAAGGTATCTACTCCAACCACGGGAGCAAAAAGGCTATCGACCCCTTTGATATACCCAGGATGTCCTTTTTCATCGAAGGTAAAATACACCCCTTCTTCCAATTCCTTGGAAAAATTGGCTATATCCGCTATTTGCGCCAGTTGCTTTTCGTGTTCTGGGTGAATCTCTATGAATTTACCTTGGATGGGCAAGGCCTTTAGATCGGGGTCGAAACTCTGACTAAAGGTGAGGCTGAAATCTTTGAGCCCGGCAAAGCCCGAGAGTACGATAAATAAGGCGGCCGCCCCGATTACCGTGACCAGAAAAGTAATAAAGTTTATGATGTTCACCGCATTTTGGCTGCTCTTGGAGCGTATATACCGCTTGGCGATGTAGAACGGAAAGTCCAAACTTAGGATTTCTTGCGTTTGTCCAACAAATCGGGATTATCGATAGGGTTGTCTTGTCCTTTTAGCGAACGTTCGATACCATCTATATATTCCAAAGAATCGTCTATAAAGAAAAGTAGTTCAGGTGTTTTACGCAATTGATGGCGGGTACGCTGGGCCAATTCGTGTTTGATCAAGGCCGTATTGGCTTTAATACCCTCCAACAATTCAGGACCTTTATCGTTGGGGAAAATGCTCAAGTATACCTTGGCAATGGTAAGGTCTACGGTAACTCGTACCTGACTTACCGAAATCAGGGTGCCCTTGAGTCCGCCATCGGTGGCAGCCCGTTGTAAGATATCGGCGATATCGTTTTGTATTACCCCGGCTATTTTCCGTTGTCTTTGCGATTCCATAGCACAAAAATAGGCTTTTTTACCCCATTTTTGTGCTTTCCCCCACACTAGGCTACATAGTTTGCCGAAATATGCGTACAACTGATCAAACTCAGTTTTTTGGGTCGTTGTCCTGCCGTACCTTTGGGGTAAACACCTAGGATATGGACAAAATAGAGCATATTGGTATTGCCGTGGCCAATTTGGCCGAATCGAACGCCCTGTTCGAAAAGTTATTAGGAAGCCCGGCCTATAAAGAAGAAACCGTGGAAAGCGAAGGGGTACGCACCTCCTTTTTTAAAACGGGACCGAATAAGATAGAACTGCTGGAGGGTACCCGGCCCGATAGCCCCATAAGTAAATTCATAGCCAAAAAGGGACCGGGCATACACCATATCGCCTTTGCCGTAACCGATATCGAAGCCCATATCGCCCGATTGCAAAAAGAGGGGTTCAGGGTACTGAACGAAACCCCCAAAAAAGGGGCCGATGGTAAAAAAGTGGCCTTTTTACACCCCAAGGACAGTAATGGGGTGTTGGTAGAGTTGTGTGAGGATATAGCCCCCTAACCCCCAAAGGGGGAATGAAACTAGGAGGTACGAGGATGAAATTAGGAGATGGGAAAGACGAAGTTGAAAATGATAAGGTGGTGTTTTGACAGGCATGTGGAATATGAATGATTTCCATGTGATGGCCGGTGCCCCGGTCCTTTCACCGAGTAGCGCGGAAGTTAGTATTGTCAGAATCGGTTTTTATGTTCATTAAAGATTCAGTGAAACATTATGACTAGATTTAAAAGCCTTTACATGGCTTGCGTACCATGGAAATAAATGCTAATATTGCAGCCCGAAATAGCTTTCTTGTACCTTAGGTTTTTTACAACCAAGTCCGGTTAAGAAAGAAGGTCCTATAGCTCAGCTGGTTAGAGCACCTGACTCATAATCAGGGGGTCCATGGTTCGAGCCCATGTGGGACCACCAGTAAAGACAAGGCTTCAGAGCGTTTTTCGCTTTGGAGCCTTTCTTATTTGCAAACAATTTGCAAACAGCTTCTTTTTTAACGAATTTTAACACTAAAAGGTAACATTCTAGTTGAAGCATTGGGGTTTTTGGTGTGGTTGTAACTTTTGCTTAACGATTTGGTACACGCTTCTTAAGATTTAACATATCAAAGGGCGTAGATAACAAACCTCAAACAAGGAGATTTTTGTCATGTCGATTATATGATCAATTGATTGTCCTAATAGAGGTAATTTCAAAAAAGTCGGCACAAATGTCCTCAGTATCGAACGATTCGTAGATCTTCCCGCTGAATACGACCTTGATATCGTCGGTTTTATAGTTTTCCTCAAGATTACACGGAAATAAAACTCCTAATGGGCGGCTACTTGATTTTTCGTCAGGTTCAATTGTAAAATCATTACAAAAAACACCTTTACCCCTTATCGTTCCTTCGACATTGACAACGGTATCCACAACTTTCCTATCCTTATAGCAACCCGATAAGGCATCGTCATCGGAACAAGAATAAAAATAGGAAGTAGTTCCAATGAGGCATGCATAGACGAAAATATTGATTCTATACTTTGTAATAAAATTGTTGGAAAGTCTCATTTTATTGGTCTTTTAGTTGGGTAAGTTGTTTCGGGATGGCACCCGATCTGTTATTTAAAAGGATGGGAATATTTTGGTTAGGTTGCTTCCGATTTATTGGAACACTCAAGATATTCTGGGATGGATACCCTTGAAATATCGGTTAATGGACAAAAGCACTGACCTTCTCGGATAATCAGGTAATAGGGTTGAACTGGGGCTAATGGATTTTAACTAAATAATCCAATGGGACCTTCAGGGCCAATGATAGCTCGTACAAAGTATAAATGGTGGGGTTGACCTTTCCGTTCTCTATTTTTTCAATGGCTTGTCTATCCTTACCACTTTCTTTGGCCAGTTTGGCTTGGTTCCAACCCTTTTGGAGCCTTAATTCAACTATCTTTTTGCCGATACGTTTTTTGAGATCGTCCTTGGTCATATCCCAAAGGTCATATTTTCGTATGACAGATATGTCATATAATAATATGACGATTTGATATAAAATCCATATATTGTCATACAATTAATTGACAAACTATATTATAGGATTATGGAACCGGTTAGTCATACAGGTAAAAAGAAACTTGATATCCATATCGTAAACGAGATTGTCCCTAAGCTAACGGATGTGGTAGAGGTGGATCGTATCTTTCTTAACAAGGGGCTACAACACCATAGTTTCAAATACCGTTTGATCCTGATTACCAAGATCGGGGTAAGGCGGATAATGGATCGGATTTGGCCCGTGATCCATGATATCATGGCCCAATACCCGGATTTCACTTGTAAGGTCTTTACCCTTGGATATGCCAATGAACAGCTCCAACAGGCCAACCTATTCTTTTTGAACCATTGCCATGCAGATAAATTGGTTTATATCTCTGATAAAAAAGATTGCACATGGGCCTACCCCGAACAAAACATTCAGGCGGTTTGTGAAAAGGCCA
>NZ_KZ300476.1:0-577304 GCF_002514735.1 Sediminicola luteus
CGGCATCTACCTCGGCTTCGTATACCTTGACCGTGATACTTGCAGTATCGGTACAGTCTGGATCATCGGAACGACTCACGGTAACCGTGTAGGTCGTGGTCTCGGTCGGACTGACCTTGATCGTTCCTGTTGTGGCACCATTACTCCAGCTAAAGGTGTTGCCACCAAAAGCATGGATCGTGGTCTCCTCACCCGGACAGATAGTGGTATTCGCACAGCTTATGGAAGCACGAACATTACATTTGTCATCCTCGCAAGCATCTCCGATACCGTCGTTGTCGGCATCTTCCTGACCTGGGTTGGCCGTCTGCGGACAATTGTCACAGGTATCACCGATACCATCATTATCTGCATCCGCTTGGTCAGGGTTTGCTGTGGTAGGACAATTATCGCATACATCTCCTATTCCATCATTATCTGAATCCTCTTGATTAGGATTGGCCGTAGTCGGACAGTTATCACAATCGTTAGGGATACCGTCGTTATCATCGTCAGGCTCACAATCATCTGGGATACCGTCATTGTCACAGTCAGGTTCCTGATCATCTGGGATGCCGTCGTTGTCACAATCGGCCTCACAAGCATCGCCTATACCATCATTGTCGGCATCTTCCTGACCTGGGTTGGCCGTCTGCGGACAGTTGTCACAGGCGTCACCTACACCATCGTTATCGGCATCTTCCTGATTCGGGTTTGCTGTGGTCGGACAATTATCGCAAACATCTCCTATACCATCATGATCGGAATCCTCTTGATTAGGATTGGCTGTTGTTGGACAGTTGTCACAATCGTTAGGGATACCGTCGTTATCATCATCCGGCTCACAATCATCAGGGATACCGTCGTTGTCACAGTCAGGCTCCTGATCATCAGGGATGCCGTCGTTGTCACAATCGGCCTCACAAGCATCGCCTATACCATCATTGTCGGCATCTTCCTGACCTGGGTTGGCCGTTTGTGGACAGTTGTCACAAGCGTCACCTACACCATCATTATCCGCATCTTCCTGATTCGGGTTCGATGTCGTTGGACAGTTGTCACATACATCACCGATACCGTCATAATCTGAATCCGCTTGGTTCGGATTGGCGTTATCCGGACAGTTATCACAAACATCACCTACACCATCGTTGTCCTTATCCTCTTGGTTCGGATTGGCGGTTTCTGGACAATTGTCACAGACATCACCGACGCCGTCGTTGTCCTTATCCTCTTGGTTCGGGTTCGCAGTCGTTGGACAGTTGTCACAATCGTCTGGGATACCATCGCCATCGGTATCGGGCTCTTGATCATCCGGAATACCGTCGTTATCACAGTCCTCCTCACAAGCATCGCCTATACCATCGTTGTCGGTATCTTCCTGACCTGGGTTGGCCGTCTGTGGACAATTGTCACAAGCGTCACCCACACCATCATTATCTGAATCCTCTTGATTCGGATTAGCGTTATCCGGACAGTTGTCACAAACATCACCTACACCGTCGTTGTCCTTATCCTCTTGATTCGGATTGGCGGTATCCGGACAGTTGTCACAAACATCACCTACACCGTCGTTGTCCTTATCCTCTTGATTCGGATTGGCGGTATCCGGACAGTTGTCACAAACATCACCTACACCGTCGTTATCCTTATCCTCTTGGTTCGGGTTCGCAGTCGTTGGACAGTTGTCACAATCATCTGGGATACCGTCGCCATCGGTATCGGGCTCTTGATCATCCGGGATACCGTCGTTATCACAGTCTTCCTCGCAAGCATCACCTATACCATCGTTGTCGGCATCTTCCTGACCTGGGTTGGCCGTCTGCGGACAGTTGTCACAAGCGTCACCTACACCATCATTATCGGCATCTTCCTGGTTCGGGTTCGATGTCGTTGGACAATTGTCACAGGTGTCACCGACACCATCATTATCAGCATCCGCTTGGTCAGGATTTGCTGTTGTAGGACAATTATCGCATACATCGCCTATCCCATCACTATCTGAATCCTCTTGGTTCGGATTAGCGTTGTCCGGACAGTTGTCACAAACATCACCTACACCGTCGTTGTCCTTATCCTCTTGGTTCGGGTTCGCAGTCGTTGGACAGTTGTCACAATCGTCTGGAATACCATCACCATCAGTGTCCGGTTCTTGATCGTCTGGGATACCGTCGTTATCACAGTCTTCCTCGCAAGCATCACCTATACCATCGTTGTCGGCATCTTCCTGACCTGGGTTGGCCGTCTGTGGACAGTTGTCACAATCGTCTGGAAAACCATCACCATCACTATCGGGTTCTTGATCATCTGGAATACCGTCGTTATCACAGTCGGGTTTCTTATAGATCCCCGCATCTACGGTAGTATCATTCTCACCCGGATCCAAATCGATACAATCGGTACGGCCATTGGCCCCCGCATCTGAGTCCGTGGCATCGTTACCACCCTGGTTGGCCGGGGAGCGTACATAGCCCGTAGGCAATACGAACTCCACGAAATAATCCTGATCGGGATCCAAACCGGTGAAGGCATAGTTACCATTACCGTCGGTGGTCGTGGTCGCTATCGGTGTGGTACCTCCACATACATAGAGTCTTACCGTTACACCCGATACGCCATCCTCACCCGGATCTTGTACCCCGTCCATATCTTCATCGTCCCATACGCGGTCGCCCAAAGAGGCGGTCGGTTTGTAGATACCGGCATCTATAGTGGTATCGTTCTCACCCGGATCCAAATCGATACAATCGGTACGGCCATTGGCCCCCGCATCTGAGTCCGTGGCATCGTTACCACCCTGGTTGGCCGGGGAGCGTACATAGCCCGTAGGCAATACGAACTCCACGAAATAATCCTGATCGGGATCCAAACCGGTGAAGGCATAGTTACCATTACCGTCGGTGGTCGTGGTCGCTATCGGTGTGGTACCTCCACATACATAGAGTCTTACCGTTACACCCGATACGCCATCCTCACCCGGATCTTGTACCCCGTCCATATCTTCATCGTCCCATACGCGGTCGCCCAAAGAGGCGGTCGGTTTGTAGATACCGGCATCTATAGTGGTATCGTTCTCACCCGGATCCAAATCGATACAATCGGTTCGGCCATTGGCCCCCGCATCGGAATCCGTGGCATCGTTACCACCCTGGTTGGCCGGGGAGCGTACATAGCCCGTAGGCAATACGAACTCCACAAAATAATCCTGGTCCGGATCTAAGCCGGTAAAGGCATAGTTACCGTTGGCATCGGTGGTCGTGCTTGCAATCGGTGTGGTACCCCCACAAACGTAGAGCCTTACCGTTACGCCGGATACGCCGTCCTCACCCGGATCCTGTACCCCGTCCATGTCCTCGTCGTCCCATACACGGTCACCCAAAGAGGCGGTCGGTTTGTAGATACCTGCATCAACAGTAGTATCGTTCTCACCCGGATCCAAATCGATACAATCGGTTCGGCCATTGGCCCCCGCATCGGAGTCCGTGGCATCGTTACCGCCCTGGTTGGCCGGGGAACGTACATAGCCCGTAGGCAATACGAACTCCACGAAATAATCTTGGTCCGGATCCAAGCCGGTGAAGGCATAGTTACCATTGGCATCGGTGGTCGTTGTCGCTATTGGCGTAGTGCCCCCACAAACGTAGAGCCTTACCGTTACATCGGATACACCATCCTCACCCGGATCTTGTACCCCGTCCATGTCCTCGTCGTCCCATACACGGTCGCCCAAGGAGGCCGTAGGTTTATAGATACCTGCATCAACAGTAGTATCGTTCTCACCCGGATCCAAATCGATACAATCGGTACGGCCATTGGCACCGGCATCGGAGTCGGTGGCATCGTTACCACCCTGGTTGGCCGGGGAGCGTACATAGCCCGTAGGCAATACGAACTCCACGAAATAATCCTGGTCGGGATCCAAACCGGTGAAGACATAGTTACCATTACCGTCGGTGGTCGTTGTAGCAATCGGTGTGGTGCCCCCACATACATAGAGTCTTACCGTTACGCCGGATACGCCATCCTCACCCAGATCTTGTACCCCGTCCATGTCCTCGTCGTCCCATACACGGTCGCCCAAGGAGGCCGTAGGTTTATAGATACCTGCATCAACAGTAGTATCGTTCTCACCCGGATCCAAATCGATACAATCGGTACGGCCATTGGCACCGGCATCGGAGTCGGTGGCATCGTTACCACCCTGGTTGGCCGGGGAGCGTACATAGCCCGTAGGCAATACGAACTCCACGAAATAATCCTGGTCGGGATCCAAACCGGTGAAGACATAGTTACCATTACCGTCGGTGGTCGTTGTAGCAATCGGTGTGGTGCCCCCACATACATAGAGTCTTACCGTTACGCCGGATACGCCATCCTCACCCAGATCTTGTACCCCGTCCATATCTTCATCGTCCCATACGCGGTCACCCAAAGAGGCGGTCGATTTGTAGATACCGGCATCTATAGTGGTATCGTTCTCGCCCGGATCCAAATCGATACAAGCGGTGCGGCCATTGGCACCGGCATCGGAGTCCGTGGCATCGTTGCCGCCCTGGTTGGCAGGGGAACGTACATAGCCCGTAGGCAATACGAACTCCACAAAATAATCCTGGTCCGGATCCAAGCCGGTGAAGGCATAGTTACCATTGGCATCGGTGGTCGTTGTAGCAATCGGTGTGGTGCCCCCACATACGTAGAGCCTTACCGTTACACCCGATACGCCATCCTCACCCGGATCTTGTACCCCGTCCATATCTTCATCGTCCCATACGCGGTCGCCCAAAGAGGCGGTCGGTTTGTAGATACCCGCATCTATAGTGGTGTCGTTCTCGCCCGGATCCAAATCGATACATGCCGTGCGGCCATTGGCCCCCGCATCGGAGTCCGTGGCATCGTTACCGCCCTGGTTGGCCGGGGAACGTACATAGCCCGTAGGCAATACGAACTCCACGAAATAATCTTGGTCGGGATCTAAACCGGTAAAGGCGTAGTTGCCATTGGCATCGGTGGTCGTTGTCGCTATTGGCGTAGTGCCCCCACAAACGTAGAGCCTTACCGTTACATCGGATACACCATCCTCACCCGGATCTTGTACCCCGTCCATGTCCTCGTCGTCCCATACACGGTCGCCCAAAGAGGCGGTCGGTTTGTAGATACCTGCATCAACAGTAGTATCGTTCTCACCCGGATCTAAATCGATACAAGCGGTGCGGCCATTGGCTTCGGTATCGGAATCCGTGGCATCGTTACCGCCCTGGTTGGCCGGGGAACGTACATAGCCCGTAGGCAATACAAACTCCACGAAATAATCCTGGTCAGGATCCAAACCGGTAAAGGCATAGTTGCCATTGGCATCGGTAGTGGTGGTCGCAATCGGTGTGGTACCTCCACAGATGTAGAGCCTTACCGTTACACCCGATACACCATCCTCACCCGGATCTTGTACCCCGTCCATATCTTCATCGTCCCATACGCGGTCGCCCAAAGAGGCGGTAGGTTTATAGATACCCGCATCTATAGTGGTGTCGTTCTCGCCCGGATCCAAATCGATACAAGCGGTGCGGCCATTGGCACCGGCATCGGAGTCCGTGGCATCGTTGCCGCCCTGGTTGGCAGGGGAACGTACATAGCCCGTAGGCAATACGAACTCCACAAAATAATCCTGGTCCGGATCCAAGCCGGTGAAGGCATAGTTACCATTACCGTCGGTGGTCGTGGTCGCAATCGGTGCGGTGCCCCCACATACATAGAGTCTTACCGTTACGCCGGATACGCCATCCTCGCCCGGATCCTGTATACCGTCCATATCCTCGTCGTCCCATACGCGGTCGCCCAAGGAAGCCCTGGGTGGTGGAACAATTCCGGCGTCAATCGTTAAATTATCAGTATTGTTTACAGTAAAGCAATCGGTTACCCCATTGGCGTTGGCATCTGAATCTAAGCTGTCGCCATTTTGGTCCTTTAATGTGAAATTAGAATTGGCGGGAATATTGCTAAACTGTATATAATATTGTCCTCCAGAACATACATTGAACATATAACTTCCGGGAGTACCGCCCATGGTAGTGGTAACCGTGGTATCAATTAAGGTACCCCCTTCATTATTCCCATTTTCACATCGGTATAAGGAAACAATCACCCCATTTATTCCGGGTTCATTTGCATCCTGAACACCATCCCCATCCAAATCTGACCAAACATAATCCCCGATTTTTACTGGGGTTCCTACGGAAACATTTACGGAATCGGATAAATCACAACCACCGCATCCGGTAACACGAACATTGTAGGTGCCATTTCTATCTACGGTTATACTGCGTTGGGTATTACTTCCTACGATATTACCGTTGGTCGTACCCCATTGAAAAGTGAGATCATTTAAGGTACAATTACCCAAATTGCTTACGTTGGCGGTTAAAGTAGTTTGACCACCATTACAATTTTCAACATCTGGACCTGCATCTAATTGTAAGGTACAACTAGGCTCGGTTACCGTAACCCTTATTGAATCGGTATCATTACAATTCGAATTACTTGGATCCGTAACTGTAACGGTATAGGTAGTGGTCTGGGTAGGATTAACGGTTATAGATGCCGTAGTCTCTCCCGTACTCCATAAATAATTGGGCCCTCCTGAGGCCGTTAATGTGGTTGACTGACCACGTTCTACGGTTACATCAGTACCCGCATTGGCACTTACGCTATTGATATTGTACTTGAGTACATTTACATAATCAAATACCCCTTCAGTACCTAAACCATATCTGGTATTTTGTTGCCAAGTGCGTATACAATACTGTAAACTAGAAGTACCTTGATTAATATGATTGGTTACATCCCTCGTTATAATATCGAGGTTGGGGGCCGTTCTTCCCCTAAACGGGTTGTTACCTTCAACAGCCTGACCATTAATTTTTAATTCTTCATTCTTATAACTATCACCTTCAAATGCAACAATGGTCATTTCGGCCTTATCGGTACAGGCCGTAGGCTCAATGCAACTAAGAGTCCTACAAAAAGTGCCTCCGTTTCCGTTGTTAAATGTGTTTCTTATTTTATTGTGGCAAACATGAACACGACATTCATCTTGTTGATTATCGTCTTCATACACCACAACCAAAGACCAAGCCCCAAATGCGGAGTTGGCGTTACAATAATTACTCGAGTTATCCCAGTTAAGCCCGGAAACAGTAATATTACCTCCTTGGTTAACGATATTCGTCACATCGGTGCGTGCCGTAAAGAAAGTTCCGTAGTGTCGCCAAAGCACCCATCCCAACCAGTTTCTCCCTTCGGAAATAACATGGCGTATACTGTGCGTATTCGACGCTGTTACTTGTTGCCCATTGATGGTTACCCTATTATCTATCCCACCTGAACCGGCCCACTGCAAATAGGCTTTGTGAACCTTTGCTCCATTGGGAATATTAAGATAGGCTGATGATTGGCCCTTTTTACCACAGTTATCTTTGGCTTCATGATAATTCATGGAATTACCAATCACCTCATAATCGACCTTTCCTTCAAATATTTTACAGTCGCCCCCACAACTCGATTCATCTACCTGAAAGGGCATTTCGGGTAAAGCAGCTGGATAGGCCATATTGGAGTTCACCCAATTATTCCATAAGGTGTCGTTATGTATTGGAACGGTAGAGCCATTGGCCCTTGCCATACATAGGACACCAAATAAAAGAATAGGGAAAACCCACCACTTTATGTGTTGGTTTTTCATTTCATTTTTGGTTTTCGTTATACCTTTTTTATGCGGGGATTTTGAAAAGCTCAAGTGTACCAACCTTGTTGGTAAAGCAGCATGTTACTTAGGGGTTGCCCCTAGCGGAATACGAAGAAGTTAAGTGTAGTTATTTCTCATCAATGGCGATTTTATAGTGTTTCTCAAGGGCCAAGAGAATAAATTTTGCTGTTTATTGAAGGAAATGATCGATGAAAGTGACAGAATTACCTTTCTTTTAACAAAATACAATAACGCTTTAACATGAACTTTTATATCAAAAAAAGCCTGGGGCTTTACCCCAGGCTATCAACAACTTATGTTATTATTTACATTACTTCCCTAAAAAAGTTACGGCCATAAGCGCCGCTTGCATGTTAGAAGCCGCTTCACTATCTGATGCCTTGGACAGGAAATATAAAGTATGTGGTTTGCCATCGGTAATCGGTTTAATCTTAAATGGAATGGCTCCACCATTTTGACCATCTCCAGCTTGTGCTTTTAGCTTTGCCTTACCTAATAGTTGGCCTCCAGGTGAATCTAGACGAATCTCAAAATCGATATCAGTAGGTATACCACCCATCCAACCGGCCGTTAGGTAACCCGATGTTATACCGGTTAATGCCATTTCAGTTAAGGCAAACCAACCTGTATCAGCAGGAATCAGTAAAAGATCTTGATTATTAAAGTTGACCTGTGAAAAACCTTGGGCCTGAATAGCACCACCAAAACCAAGGGTATTACTTCCCAAAACTTTTCGGGTACCCCCCGTGAGTGCACGAACCCCTTGGGCACCGGCGTCGGTATAGGTTGCTGAAAGTACCAAGGACTCCCCAGCATTCACACTTTCTGGTATAAAAGATCCTTGGGCCGGAAGCGATGGTTTTTTATTGGCATCTTGTCCTAGGCTTAAAATCCAGTTTACGATATCGTTTAGGTCTTTATCTGAAATATCGACATGGGCCGGCATCATTACCTCGCCCCATACACCAGTACCACCGTTTTTGATTTTCTGACTTAAATAAGATTTGGCATCCGATCGACCGACATATTTTTTGGAAACATCCATATAACTAGGCCCTATGGAAGCTCCGTCCTTTTTATGACAGGCCTTACAATCCATATTCTTGGTCAGGGTCTCGCCACTTAGCTCGGCAATGGTCTCTTGGTGGCCCATATCCATAGAGGCCTCATCCATACCCGATAAATAATCTACAGCTACGTAGAGGCGTTCAGGTGCTATGCTTTCCCCATCGGGATCGGATACCGTAACTTTATAGCCAATCGGTTGCCCTGGCACGAAGAAACTCCTATCCCCGCCTTCCAATTCTATTTGCACCGTTGGCCTTGAATTTCCGGCGTAGACCATTTTGGTTGCTGAGCTAATACTTTCCCCAGAAGGATCGGTTACGGTAACGGAAATAGGATATTCTCCAGCGTCTTTAAAGGTATAACTCAAAGTAGGCTCGGTAGTTTCGACTTTTCCAGCCTTCCCTAAATCCCAAGAGTAGCTAAGGGCATCGCCTTCCCTATCTTCAGCTTCTACGGCAATATTTACGGCCAAGGGTAATTTCCCACTATTATGATCTATGGTCATTTCCCCCACTAAGGGCGGACGGTTTCCGGCCTCATAATCCAATCTTGCAAGACCGGAATCGGCATTTTGCCTAAACCAACCACTACCGTATTCCAATAAATAGATATGTCCGTCTGGACCAATCTCCATATCTATTAGATTACTCACTTTTACGTTGGGCGCAAAGGGCTCCATCTTTTTAAAATCTCCATTCGGAAAAAAGCTGATGGCCATCATCCAACCCCGCATCCATTCATAAGCAATAAACTTTTCGTCGTAATAATCTGGCAATCCGGATCCATCAGGGAACATATCGGCATAATAGACGGGACCGGCCATTGGATTTTTACCACCAGAACCAATCTGGGGGAAATCGCCGGAAGGCCCATAGGAATACCATACCATGGCCGCTTGGGCAGGTGGTAATTCTTTTAATCCTGTATTATTCGCTGAATCGTTTATGGGGGCATCGGTCTTAAAAGGCTCACCAAACTGCCCTGTGGCATAATCGTAATCGCGATAGGCGGTATTGTCACCTGCAAAAAGAGGCCAACCGAAATTACCAGCCTCCGTAGCCCGATTTATTTCGTCATAGCCTCGGGGTCCTCGAGTGGCCATACTATCTTTTTGGGCATCGGGACCAACATCTCCCCAAAATACATGGCCGTTCTTTTGGTCTACCGAAATACGATAGGGGTTTCTGTGTCCCATGGTGTAAATTTCTGGGCGTGTTCCCCCCGTTCCTTCTGGGAAAAGATTTCCTTCGGGTATGGAGTAAGTAGCATCGTCGTTTATTTTAATCCGAAGTATTTTTCCCCTCAAATCGTTGGTATTGGCCGATGATCTTCTAGCATCGTATTGCTCTTTACCAGGCAAGTCATTTAATGGCGCAAAACCACTATTTACATAGGGTGCACCTGGTTCATTGAAAGGTGTTGTATTATCTCCTGTGGAAAGGTATAACAATCCATCGCCGCCAAAGGCAATTGACCCCCCAGTATGACAACAAATCTGGCGCTGCGACCATACATCTAAAATCACTTTCTCGGATTCCATTTGCAGTTTGTCATCCTTAAAATCGAAACGGGAAAGTCGGTTTACCGAAGTGTCTTTTGGACTGTAAAAAACATACACCCAATTATTGTCTTTAAAATTAGGATCGGCTTGAAGCCCCATAATTCCTTCTTCGGCATTTACCCCAGGTACTGAAGTTTTGTGGTACACGTCTAAATGTCCCGCATCTTGAATTTTATCCGCCCCATTTTTATACAGTTTCACACCACCTTTTCTTTCCACAACCAGAATATCTAGGTTGGGTAAAATGGTCATTTCGGTGGGTTCGTCGAATACGCCGGTAACCAAAGGGGTTTTATAGAAACGATCGCCATCGGGTGGTATTTGGGTCGTGGCTTTTTTGTAATCCAAAACCAAGTTCTCACCCATGGCATATTGAATTCCACCCAACAGATGCTTTAGGAAAGGTTCTTCCGAAAAACTCTCATCGGTATGGCCCAAACCGGTGTAAAAAGCACGACCACCATCGAATTCGTGATACCATGCTATAGGGTGAAAATCGCCATTCTCGCCCCCTTCATAACTGTTTTCGTCTAGGGTAACCAGTACATTTACATCGGGGTTTAATAATTTATAGTTATACAATTCGTCGCGACGGTGCCAAATCGAATCGGTAAAATGGGCCGTGGCCGGAAAATTGAAATCCTCAATGATAAAATCGGCTTCTTGGGTAGCCGGATGGCTTTTAAAATACCCCCCTACCAATTTACCATACCAACGCCAATCGTATTCGGTATCGGCGGCGGCATGAATACCGACAAAACTTCCACCCGCCTGAATATAGCGTTCAAATGCGGCTTCTTGTTTATTATCCAAAACGTTGCCCGTGGTACTAAGAAAGATAACCGAAGCATATTGTGCTAGGTTAGCTTCATTGAATTGATCGCCTTGGGAAGTGGTGTCGACAGCAAAGCCGTTCTCCGTGCCTAATTTTTTAATGGCAGCCACACCGTGCGGAATGGAACCATGCTTGAATCCGGCTGTTTTGGTAAACACCAATACTTTGGGGTTACCCTTGCGCTTTTGGGTACAAGCCGAAAAAAGTGTCAGGGCAAAAATGGCCAGACACCAAAACTTAAAGGTCTTCATGTAGTCGTAGTTGTTTGTTTGAGTTCGAAGCCGAATATACTAATTGTGTACGGTTTACCTATTGAAGATGAATCAAAAATGTCTCTAAAAATCTACGTTAACGTTGTAGTAGGGTTCTATTGCCGTTAGTTCTTATTTAAAGTTGCCAACCAATAATCAGCCACCGGGTTGTCTCCTTTTTTATCTAAGGGTATGGCCTCGATAAACTTGTTTTTTTTCCCGGAAGGCCATAAGACTACCTTGCTTACCAATAAACGGATCTGATTTTCATTTAACCGGTCATACTCCCGTAAAATTTCTAAGCCCTGGTCCATCATAGTCTCATCCAGCTTTTGTAACAGGTTGTTTTGGCTATGGGTGTCCCATTCATAAAAACCAGCATACAACCAGCTTTTAAAATGGGATGTCACCAAAGTTTTTTGGGGTAGTTTTTTAAGTAATTGTACCCGCCACTGGGGCGTTGCAGTGGTGAACAATTCGGCAAGGCGGGATTCGTACACACCCAAATCCGAAGCAGGAATTTGCCTAAGGGCATAGGCTTGGTACTGCTCAATATCGCTATCCAAAAGCTTTGCAAAACCATTTTTGGCGAAATACTCGGAGGAACTATTTTTTATGTGCTTTAGTACCACTGGATCATGGGCCAAATGCCATAAGCTATAACAGCTATAGGCCCCACCTGCCACTACTTCGGCCTTTAACTCTTCTTTAGTAGCCCCTGAGGTAGCATCGAGATCCAACGGATTATCGGTGGGCACCTTATCGATTAACTCATCCAAGGTTTTATGTCGGAATACCGAGTTTTTATTGGCCAGTAATTTATGTAGTTTGGCGTAATCAGCAGCCTCAAATTTGGCATGTTCGTATTTGGTAAGCGGCGCATCTTTTACAATTCCGTAGCCCCAATAATCACCTATAAGGCTCCAAAACATATTTATCTCGGCCAGTTTGCATTCGCCATTGGCACACACCACCACCGACATGGGGGAATAGTAGAACAAGGCTTCATCTTGGGCATCGCTGACCAAGAACATCTGTTGCTCGCCCGTGGTCTCAGTATCGCCAAAAGTAAACACCTCTTCTACTTGTTGGGCTTGCTTCCAAAGGGTGCCGCCTTCAAAAAACAAAGGGGGGTCCATAGGATCGTTTTGGAAGGAAAACCAGCCGCACGAACCCAAAACGATCACTATTCCCCAGAGTTTCATTGTTGCTTGTCAATAAGGGCTAAATACTCTTCTAAATGATTTTCATATAAGCCCCTGGGTTTCACCTGATGTTTTTTACATAAAGAGGCCGCAAAACCAACGGCAGCTCCCATCTGACCCGTGGTAAGCATTACCCGTGGACCGCCCAAGCCGACATGTGAGCAGCTAAAATTTCGTCCGGCCATAAAGAGGTTATCTATATTCTTGGAATAGAGACTGCGGTAGGGAATAAAATAGGATTCCGTTTCGTAGAAAATGGCCTTCGAAAGAAAATCGGGCTTTTCGGGGTTTTGCAAGTTCTGCTGAAAATGTACATCGATTTCCCGGGTCTCTTCCACTACGGCATCCTTAAATTTCGTATGCTCCAATACATCTTTGAAGGTAAATACATAATCGCCGATCAAACGTCTCGATTCACGCTTACCCAGAAGATAGGATACCCAATCTAATTTTATGTTATCATGTTTCCCGGACTCTTTGGCGGTAGCGAACGAACCGTATATAGCCCGAAGCATATGATCGCGAATCTGCTCGCCATCGTGAATTTGATGCAGGTCGTTTCGAGAGAACTCCCAATACCATTCTCCGGCAATGGCGGCATGTTTGCCCGATACCCCTTTAGCCCAAGGTACTTTCGGAAAGTTTTCCTTGCGATCACTTTTATGGGTCTGCCATAATACTGATGATCCCATCACAAAATCATCGGCCACTTCCGGACTCCAGAGTTCGCCCCATTCGTCCCAGGCCTCGCCATAGGTATCGGCACTTTCGCGCCCATAGGAAAACTCAGCCCCGGCCCAATAGCCGATCCAGCCATCTCCGGTAGAATCCACGAATAAGGGCGCTTTAAACCGGATACGCTCACCAGAAGTCGTCTCGCGGGCATCTACATAGGTAATGGTACCATCTTCGGCTTTGGCATCGTAGGCGCGCCAGTTCAAAAACAGGGTTATGTTTTTATAGCCTTTCATATTCCTATCCCGCTTTTCTTGGTCTTTTTTGGCCTCGGACGACCCGTTCGGGTAGTGTTCGGTATCTATTTTACGTAGTATGCGTTCGTATTTTCCATAAATCCCCAAGGTATGTACCCGTATTTCTTCACTGGCATTCCCTCCCAAAACCGGCCTATCGTGGATCAAAGCCACCTTCAATCCTTGTTCGGCCGCCGCTATAGATGCCGCACAACCGGCCAAGCCGCCACCGACAACTACCAAATCGAATTTTTGGGTCTGTTCCGGGGATTGTGGTTCTTTTAGCATGCTTTTGCGCCAACTGGTCAAAGCACTGTCGTCTATTTTAGGCATGTCCTTTTCGGTCGAAAAATACAGGGCATCGCAGCGGGCATTAAAGCCGGTTAAATCCTGTAGGGTTACAGTCATTTTTTTTGACTTCACATCAACAGATCCGGCATATTGCCAACCCCAACCGATTTCGGTTCCCAAGGTTTCGTTCAATTCCTTTCCGTTTACCTTCACCTTAAACTGCCCCGGGGCTTCCCAAGGTCCGGGGATCCAATCGCGGGTGCGGGCCCAAACATGATAGGTTCCTTTTTTCGTTTTTACCGTTGTTGAGGCATCCGCTACCGGAACACCCATACCGTGGGCCATGAGATAGGGTGAGCCCATTTGCTCAACAAATTGTGGGTCTACGACCCAACCACCTTTATCATCGAAACTTTCGGCCTCCAATAGAAAAGAATCTTGGCCATATAAAACGGTAGCACACAGGCTAAGAAATGCTAGTAATAGTCCTTTGGTCATAATCTTGGTTTTGTTGGCCGCAAATCATCTCCGTTGCGACCGACTTAAAACTATGATTTTTCGGGCATATAGCATCCACACTTCTACCAATAGCGCCAAAATTGACTTTAGCGGCTTACGAAAACGTTTTCAAAAAGAGATCTATGACTCTCTCTGGCCTGCTAATTTTGTCTAATTATGTACCTTGGCCAAAACAACTGCCTATGCGGAATCTTCTTTTCTTATCCTTGGTTTTGACCTTTTCTTGTGGTGGACCCAATACTCCCACTTACGATGTTTTGATTAAAAATGCCCAAGTACTTCAATTGGATTCCGGTACCTATAGGACCTTAAGCCTGGGCATTACGAATGGCCGTATCGAAAATGTAATCCCTCCTTCGGAATTATCCCTAGTATCTACAAAAGAAATTATTGATGCCAAAGGCAAATATGCACTACCTGGGCTTTGGGACAATCATGTGCACTTTAGAGGAGGCGAAAACTTGGTACAGGCTAATGCCAACCTACTACCATTTTACCTAGACTATGGTATAACCACCGTACGGGATGCCGGTGGGGATCTTACTTCCCATGTGCGGCTTTGGCAAAAAGAAATTGAAGAAGCTACGCGTATGGGTCCAACAATTTTTACTTCTGGCCCTAAAATAGATGGAAAAAGCCCTACTTGGGCAGGTTCATTTGAGGTTGCGAATCCACAGGACATAGTAAAATCCCTCGATTCATTACAAAAACTAAAAGTCGATTTTGTAAAACTCTACGATAGCACCATTGACGGAGCCTTGTATCTGGAAACTATTCGGGAAGCCGAAAAAAGAGGCATGAAGGTTACCGGACACCTCCCCTATTCCATCCCAGTGAATGAAGCCATTGATGCCGGGTTGGATGGTATAGAGCATTTGTATTTCGTACTAAAGGCCTGTAGTTCAAAGGAAACCGAAATTACGGCAGCCATCCAAGACGGAAGCATGGGCTTTTGGGAGGCCCTACCCTTGTTACTAGAATCTTATGAAGAAACCACAGCCCAGGCTTTTTTCAATAAACTGAAAGATAAAGGGGTGTTCGTGGTGCCTACCTTGCATATTGGACACACTTTAAGTTATTTAGATGAAATTGATCATAGTCAAGATGCCTTTTTAAGTAAACTACCCCAAGATTTTATCGACACCTACCAAGGGCGTATTTCACGATTTGAAAGAAGTAGTACGGAAACCCGTGAAAAAAGAAAAGCCTTGGACACCTTCTTTCAGCAGCTCACCTATAAGCTTTATACCGCTGGGGTTCCTCTTTTGGCCGGTTCCGACAATGGTGCCTACAATGCCTATGTATATCCGGGGATATCGCTGCATCTAGAATTGGCCGCCATGGTAAAAACGGGTATACCTCCTTTGGACGCTTTAAAATCGTCCTTTGTAAATGGCCCAGACTTGCTCGACAAAGATGCATTTGGCAGCCTAGAACAAGGCAAGATTGCCGACATACTTTTATTGAATAGTGACCCACTACAACAAATTGAGTCACTCCAAGATATATACCTGACCCTAAAATCCGGTGTACCCTATAATCCCCAAGCAAAAAACTGAATTCCATGAAAAAAATAGTACTCCTCTTATTATGTTTAGTCCCATTAAGCATCCAGGCCCAATACATTCTAAAGGCCGATCGGGTTTTCGACGGATTTGAAATGCATAAAGATTGGGTGGTTGTGGTCGAGGGCGAACGTATAACCTATGCGGGGCCAACCTCTAAGACCAGAAAATTGAAAGGCAACTATATCAAACTACCCGGCACAACCTTGATGCCTGGAATAATCGAAGGTCATTCCCATATTCTGCTCCATCCGTACAACGAGGTATCGTGGAACGACCAGGTATTAAAGGAATCACCAGCAGAAAGGGCCATTCGGGCCAGTGTTCATGTAGAAAATAGTCTCATGGCCGGAATTACCGCTATGCGGGATCTGGGGGCCGAAGGCGCTGGTTATACCGATGTTTACGTAAAACAAAGTATTGCGAAAGGCATTATCCGTGGGCCTAGACTTATGGTTGCCGGACCGGCCATCGTTGCCACCGGTGCTTATGGCCCAAAGGGATTCCACGACGGCGTACAAGTTCCTTTGGGGGCCGAACCCACCAGTGGGATCGAGGGTATAATCACCACCGCTAGGCGCCAATTAGGCCAAGGTGCCGATCTGATCAAGGTGTACGCCGATTACCGCTGGCACCCGGGCGAGGCTTCGCAAGCCACTTTTTTACAAGAGGAACTCGATGTTTTGGTTAAAACCGCCACCAGTGCCGGACGCTGGGTGGTGGCCCATGCCAGTACCCCCGAAGGAATGCGCCGGGCCGTTTTGGCCGGGGTAGAAACCATTGAGCATGGCGATGGGGGTACCCGCGATATCTTTGAATTGATGAAATCGAAAAACGTGGCCCTTTGCCCCACCTTGGCCGCTGGCGATGCCATTACCCAATACCGGGGATGGAAAAAGGGACATGAACCCGAACCGGAACGTATACAACAAAAGCGAAAATCGTTCCAATTAGCATTAGAGGTAGGCGTACCCATAGTTTTTGGGGGAGATGTCGGGGTGTTTACCCATGGCGAGAACTACCGGGAAATGAAACTCATGGTAGATTATGGCATGTCGCCAAAAGATGTTTTGAGAACAGCCACCTCGGGCAATGCCGAAATCTTACATTTTAAAGACCTCGGACAGGTTAAAGCCGGTTTTTTGGCCGATCTGATTGCCGTAAAAGGAAACCCCACGGCGGACATTAAAGCCATGCGTGAGGTTTCGTTCGTTATGCTCAACGGCGAATTGATCAAAAATCAATCCATCGAAGAATAATCAGTAAAAGGTTATTTTTTCGCTTTTAGTTTTTCTTTGACCATGCTGTAAAATTTGTGGTAATCGGGATGCAGGGTAAAACGAACCCCTTCCTTAAATCCACCGTCTTGGGCCTTGGCCAGCATTTGTTTTGGATCGGCCTGGTGCTTTTCCTGTAAAAGCTTGCCCAAGGCAAAAGCCTCTTTGTCAGCCTTTTCAAATTCCCCGGTATTGGTCAGTACCCCAAGGGTGAGAAATTGATTCGGGTCTATCGCCGCTAGGGCCGCTACCTTGGCCAACCAAGTCTCACTTTCTGGTTTAACGCCTCCTTTTTCATCAAAGAACAAACTGCGATCCATCGTAAGCTGTAGTTCGCCTTCTTCAACCCCCATTTTCGCCTGGTCTCCAAATTGCCCCTTGGCATAGGTCAACAACACAATGGCCAAAGAATCGTTTTTCGAAAAAGCATCGGTAACCACGGCAATCTGATCTTCTTTTTCCTCTAAACTCGCTAAGGCCTTTTCTACATTTTCAGAGTTCTTACTCGAAACTTCGGCAAAGTTCTTTAAGTTGGTCAACAAGGCCTTATTGGCATCTTTAAGTTCCGTAACTTGTTTTTCGAACTCAGTGGCCTTGGCCAAACTCGAGCTTTCATTACGCTTGGCTTCGGCAATTTCACTTTCCTTGGCCCGTAGTTGGTCCTCTAAACGGGCCACCTGGGCAATCAGCTCACTTTTTTTCTGGGCAATGCTATAACTGCTTGCCAAGACAAAACATATAAGGGGTAGTATTTTTTTCATAGGTCTGTTTTATTTCTTTAGGTTAGTTTGAGCCCACAAAAATAGGATTTTGAACAAATGTGGAAAATCCGCTCCCTGTTAAACCACCAAAAACATACGAAATACAACGAATGAAGGGGTAAACGTAATTTCTTAAGAGTGAACGACCCTCGGTTTCCTTAACAGATCTTTAAGAAAGCTAGCCTAGCATTTCCCTATCTTTAGCGGGCTAATTAGTCAACTACTCTCAATGAAAAAACTACTCTTTTTAGGGATGCTTTTCGTATCCCCTTTCATGTTCGGTCAAACCTTGGACATGAAATTACTTCAAGACCTAAAACCCCGAAATATTGGCCCAGGTGGTATGAGTGGCCGGGTTACCGCTATAGATGTGGTTCATGACAACCCCGACATCATCTATGCCGGAACCGCATCCGGCGGACTTTGGAAGTCGGAATCCGGTGGAATCACCTGGAAACCGATTTTCGATAAAGAGGTTACGGCCTCCATTGGTGCCTTGGCCATTCAACAATCAAATCCTTCGGTGATTTGGGTAGGTACCGGTGAAGGTAACCCTAGAAACAGCCTTAATGGGGGTTATGGCGTATACCGATCTTTAGATGGCGGTAAGACCTGGAAGGCCATGGGGCTTGAAAAAACACGACATGTACACCGTATCGTAATCGACCCCACCGACCCCAATACGGTTTATGTGGGCGCCATTGGTTCCCCTTGGGGAGAACACCCAGAACGAGGCGTGTTCAAAACCACCGATGGCGGAAAGACTTGGAAGAAAATCCTCTTCGTAAACAATAAAACCGGGGTAGCCGATATGGTTATGGACCCCAAGAACCCGAACAAACTATTGGTGGCCATGTGGGAGCATAAACGCGACCCTTGGTTCTTTAAATCGGGTGGGGCCGGCAGTGGTCTATATATGACCCATGACGGGGGTGCCAACTGGAAAAAACTGAACGACGAAGACGGCTTGCCCAAGGGCGATCTTGGGCGTATCGGAATTGCCATTGCCCCAGGAAAACCCAATGTGGTCTACGCTTTGGTCGAAGCCAAAAAGAATGCCCTATATAAATCGGAAGACGGCGGTTTTAAATGGAAGAAAATCAATGATAAGAACGATATTGGCAACCGCCCGTTCTACTATTCCGAAATCTATGTAGACCCACAGAATGAGAACCGTGTCTACTCAATTTTCACCTATGTAAACGTTTCTGAAGATGGTGGAAAGAACTTTAAACAATTGATGCCCGCCTATGGGGTTAGCAACGGGGTGCACCCCGATCACCACGCCTGGTGGATTCACCCTACCAACGGTCAGTTTATGATCGATGGTAACGATGGTGGTTTGAACATTACCAAAGATGGTGGTAAAAGCTGGCGTTTTATCGGTAATTTGCCCGTAGCCCAATTCTATCATATCAGCACCGATAACGAATATCCTTATAACGTTTATGGTGGAATGCAAGACAATGGTTCCTGGCGTGGACCAGCCTATACTTGGCGTGTCCAGGGTATCCGAAACTCCTACTGGCAAGAAATCGCCTTTGGTGATGGTTTCGATGTGGTACCCGATAAAGACGATTCACGTTATGGTTATGCCATGAGCCAACAAGGGTTTGTCTCGCGTTACGATTGGCAGACCGGTAACAATTATATCGTACGTCCTACCCCGCCCGATGCCACCACCAAGCTTCGGTTTAATTGGAATGCGGCCATTGGGCAAGACCCCTTTGACAATAGCACGGTTTATTTCGGGAGCCAGTTCGTTCACAAAAGCACCAACAAAGGTGAAACCTGGACGGTTATTTCCCCAGACCTGACTACCAATGATCCTGAAAAACAAAAACAATCGGAAAGTGGTGGTCTCACCATGGATGCCACTGGGGCCGAAAACCACTGTACCCTATTGGTCATAGAACCTTCGACCTTGGAAAAAGATATGCTATGGGTCGCCTCGGATGACGGACGGGTACATTATACGCAAAATGGTGGCCAAGACTGGATCGAGGTTACCAAGAACATCAAAGGCCTACCTGCCGGAAGTTGGATCGCCCAGATCAAGGCATCGAACAAAAACAAAGGGGAAGCCTTATTGATCGCCAACGATTACCGTCGTTTCAACTATACCCCATATGCCTATCGCACCAAAAATTATGGTAAGAGTTGGGAGCGTATCGTCGATGAAAACGATGTACAGAGTTATACGCTATCCATTATCGAAGACCCCAAAAACCCAAATCTGTTGTTCTTGGGTACCGACGATGGTTTATATGTTTCTTTAGATGCGGGCAACCAATGGAAAAAATGGACGGAAGGCTTCCCAACCGTGTCTACCAAAGATCTGGCCATTCATGAGCGTGAACAAGATTTGATCATAGGTACCTTCGGAAGGGCCGCTTGGGTGTTGGACGATATCCGTCCGCTTAGGGCCATTGCCGGAAATACTGCCGTTCTGGATAAGGAAATCAGCCTTTTCCCAAGTCCGGATGCCTATTTGGCCGCTTACCAACAGCCCACCGGTAGTCGTTTTGGGGCCGATGCCATGTACCATGGCGAAAACCGCAAGGCCGGTGCCATGATCACCTATTATTTAAAATCGGTAGCAAAACCTAAGACCGACTCTAAAGACGACAAGAAGAAAGCAGCGGAAAAAAGCGGGGATTCAGAAGATGCGGATAAAAAGAAGGAAAAGACCAAAGATTCGGTCTTCTTCACTTTTTACAAAGGCGACAAATTGATCCGTACCTTAAAATATAAAACCCCTAAAAAGGCCGGTTTCCATAGAATCTATTGGAACCTGGACGAAAAAGGGGCCGATAGGCCTTCAAGAAAATTGTCGAAACGGAAAAACGAACCTAGTGGTGCCACCATTTTACCGGGTACCTATACGGTAAAAGTAGCCTATGGCGAACTGACCGACGAGACCCAGATTACGGTTAAGGCAGATCCGAGGATCCAAACCTCTGAAAAGGCCTTGAACGAGGTCTATGCCGCTACCAAAGAACTGGAAGGGTACAGCCAAAAAGCTGCCGATGCCGTAAAGCAATTGAACACCAGCAAAAAAACGGCCAACGAGCTTTCTAAAAGGCTTTCGGACCTCGATAAGGAGAAATATAAGGATGCCATAAAATCTTCCAAGGATATCGTAAAGTCCATCGATTCTATTGTTGCCCTGTATATAGGCAAGGAAGACAAACGGCAAGGTATAACCCGTAATCCGGAAGTCACTGTAATGCAGCGTATGGGAATGACCAATTACTATGTGCAAACACGACAAAAGGGTGTGACCAAAACAGAAACCGATATGATCGGTTATATTAAGGACGACCTCACTAAGGCCTTGGATAAAACCAATACTTTTTATACCGAGAAATGGGGCCCTTACGAAGAAATGATCCAAGGGTTAAACCTAAGCCCATTCAAGAAAACCGAAAAATTCCGGTTAGGGGATCAATAGGTTTGTAAGACAAGGATTGAAATGGACAAAGGTTGGCGTAAGTCAACCTTTGTTATTATATTTCGCTTTTTTTAACCCAATAACAGAGGCCCAAACGGGCATTTTGCTTAAACCAAGGCCAGCCTATAACACTAGCCCTTATTATATGCCGGTTTATAAACACCATTTCATGAAAAGGATAGCGGTAACCCTAGTCTTCTTAATTTCTATAATCTCGGCCAAGGCCCAAACCGGTTCAGACGAATGGGCCACTTGGTATCTATACTTTGGTACTACAAGAGTCTCGGAGAAGTTCAGCATTTTCACCGAATTCCAATTGAATTACTGGGAGATGAACAAAAACCGTAACCAAACTTTATATGTAGGTGCACTAAACTATCACTTAAACAAAAAGGCTACCTTCTCTTTGGGTTATGCGTATTCCGATTTCGACCCATCTTTTGGAGACGGCCTGCCCGGGGCACCCGTAACCAATAAATTATTGGAAAACCGTTTGTTTCAACAGTTCAATTACTCCCATGGGAACGAAAAGGTAAAGTGGGCCCACCGATTTAGGCAAGAACAACGCTTTTTTAATAATCTAGATACGCGCGTTTTAGATACGCAGCACCGATTTAGATATCGTCTACAGGCCACTGTTCCCATTGGGGAAAAGTATTATGGGGTTATCAACGATGAGATTTTCCTAAACCTACAGAATCAATTCTATAACCAAAACCGTTTCTTTATCGGGATTGGCAGGCATATAACTTCCAACTCTAAAGTACAGTTGGGTTATTTGAACGTAGATTTCAGACAGGCCAATTATCACCGAATCTGGATAGGTTTTTCTTTTAATCCCGACTTAAGGAAAAAATCTACGCCTTAAGTCTTTATGCCTTCAAAAAAACTTGTTTTTACAAATCTCTCCGGACAGCAACTTGTCGGGAGGCTCGAATTACCGGTTGACAGTCATCCACATAATTTTGCCCTGTTCGCCCATTGTTTTACCTGTACCAAAAACCTTTCCGCAGTTCGGCATATCAGTAAAGCCCTAACCGCTAAAGGTTTTGGGGTGTTTCGCTTCGATTTTACTGGATTAGGCGAAAGTGAAGGTGATTTTGCAGACACCAATTTTTCGGGAAACATCGATGATCTTATCGCGGCATCCCGTTTTCTGGAAACCGATTACCAAGCACCAAGTTTGATTATTGGTCATTCTTTGGGAGGTGCCGCGGTTATTTTGGCCGCCAATCAAATTCCTAGTGTCAAAGCCGTAGCTACCATTGGTGCCCCGGCAGACCCCGAACACGTGACCCACTTGTTGCAATGTAGTTTAGCCGAAATAGAATCCCAAGGTGTGGCTCAAGTTGATTTGGGTGGCCGACCCTTTACCATAAAAAAACAGTTTGTAGACGATTTAAGGACCCAGCAACTGCCCCAAACCCTGAAACAACTGAAAAAACCTTTATTGATCTTGCACGCTCCGCAAGACAGAACCGTTGAAATAAAAAACGCAGAACTACTGTACATGGCCGCCCATCACCCAAAGAGTTTTATCTCCTTAGATGGGGCCGATCATTTATTGAGTAGCTCTGCCGATTCGCAGTATGCGGGTCATGTTATTGCTGGTTGGGCCGAGCGATACCTCACCAAACCGGAAAACAAGACTCTAGAAACACAAGATCAGGTAGTGGCCCGCTTAGATGCCGAAGATGGGTATACCACTTATATGAAGGTTGGCCGTCATAACCTAATTGCCGACGAACCCATAAGCCTGGGCGGCAACGATTTTGGACCTTCGCCCTATGAGTTGGTTTCGGCCGGACTCTCGTCCTGTTCGGTTATTACCGTTCAAATGTATGCCCGACGCAAAGGTTGGCCTTTAGACAGTATCGAAGTACATACCAACCACCGACAAGAAAAGGAAACCATAGACGGCAAACTACATCGAAGGGATATTTATGAACGTAAGGTAAAACTATCGGGAAACTTGGATGATGCCCAGCGAAACAGACTGTTGCAGATTGCCGATAAATGCCCCGTGCATAAATCCTTAAAACAAGGCAGTGAGATTATTTCGGTACTCGTCGATTGATTTTGCCGAATACAGGGCTGTTTTTAGGTTCAAATAATGCTTAATTTTGAAAAAAATCCAATCACATGAAGAAATTAGCATTTGCCTCATTATTGACCCTAGCCTTAACCTTTTCTTGTAAGGAGAACAAAAAAGCCGAGACTACGGACGCGGATACCAAAGAAGTGGTTACCAAAAGTGGTTACCAATTGGTCAACGATTCCGTTAAAGTGGGCTTCACCGCATATAAAACCACTGAGAAAAAACCGGTTGGAGGCAGTTTTACCGAAATCAACATCAAAAACTCCGTACAAGGTGATACGCCCTTGGCTGCATTGAACGGTATTGAGTTCGGGATTCCGGTGTCTAGCCTTTTTACCAATGATGCCACAGGAACCCGTGACCCCAAGATCAAAGAGTTCTTTTTCGGCGTCATGAAGAATACCGAATTAATCAGTGGAAAGCTTTCAGTTAGCGGGGAAGCTTTATCCATGGAAATTACCTTAAATGGGGAAACCAATAGCATTCCCATGACCTTGGAACAAGTAGATGGCCACAACTATAAAGTGTCGGGCACCATGGAAATGGGCGATTGGAACGCCTTGGAGGCCGTTGCTTCAATCAATAAAGCTTGTGAAGTTTTGCATACAGGACCCGATGGGGTGAGCAAAACTTGGAGCGATGTGGCCGTTCATGCCAACATCAGCTTTGAAAAACACTAAAACTATTTTTTGTGAAATAGTTATAGAATCCCGCTTCGGCGGGATTTTTTGTACCCTCGAATAAAGAATACCCCAGTTTTGATAAAAATGCACTAAAAAATTCGGGAATAGGTACCAATGTATTTACTACTTTAGCACTTTCTTTGGGAAAATGGTGGACTCCCGAAGCTGTTTTGTATTTTAATAGTTTAATAAAACGTCCACCATTTATGAAAAGTCTTTGGAACGACGAAGTGGCAGCCGATTTCGCAAACGATTTGCTGGCCCAACGCGTTTACACCTCCCGCCTTTTAGGTCAAGATGAATCCCTAGTACTACACGGGGGAGGGAATACCTCAGTTAAAATCAGTGAAAAGAATATCTTCGGCGAAACCGAAGAATTACTATATGTAAAAGGTAGTGGTTGGGATTTGGCCACCATTGAAAAGGAAGGTTTTGCGCCCGTGCGTATGGATACCCTGCTTAAACTGGCCGAGTTGCCCGAATTAAGCGATATGGATATGGTCAAAAACCAACGTATGGCCATGACCAACCCCAGCGCCCCTAACCCTTCGGTAGAGGCCATTTTACATGCGCTTATCCCCTACACCTTCGTAGACCATACCCATGCCGATGCCGTTATCACCATTTGTAACACCCCCGATGGTGAAGCACGCATTCGCGAGGTCTATGGCAAAAAACTTTTGATGGTACCCTACATAATGCCCGGTTTTGTACTGGCCAAACAAATCCATGAGCTTACCCAAGGATTTGATTGGGATAGTATCGACGGGATGATTTTGGAAAACCACGGGGTATTTACCTTCGATAACGACGCCAAAAAGAGTTACGAGAAAATGATTGAGATCGTAACCCAGGCCGAAGTATATCTAGAAAAAGAAGGTGCTAAAACTTTGGCTGCCGAAGCCAAAGAACCCATGTCTCCCCTATTCGTGGCCGAGGTACGTAAAGCCATTAGTGAAAAGTGGGGTGCTCCGGTTTTGGCCCGTGTCAATACCAGCCCCTTGGCCATTGGTTATAGTAGCCTACCCAACATTAAAGAAGTGGCCGGACAAGGTACTTTGGCACCCGATCATATTATCAATACCAAACGTACACCTTTGGTTTCGGGCGATGATTTTGAAGCCAACCTAGAAGCCTACGTTACTGATTATATACGCTATTACAAAGAACATAACGAAGGTGAAAAAGAATTAGATCCCGCCCCGCGTTGGGTAGTTAACCCTGGCAAAGGAACCGTTTCTTTGGGCCGGGCCATTAAAAACCTAAAGATCATTGGCGATATAACCGCTCATACCATGCAAGGCCAATACAATGCCGAGCAATTGGGCGGCTGGCGCTCCCTACCCGAAAAAGAACTTTTCGATATTGAGTATTGGAGTTTAGAACAGGCCAAATTGGCCAAGGCTGGTACCCCAAAACCATTACAGGGCAAAGTAGCTTTGGTCAGCGGCGGTTTCCATGGCATAGGTAAGGCCTGTGTAGAGAAATTGGTCGCCGAAGGCGCGGTAGTTAGTGTATTGGACATTAATCCGGAAATTGAATCCCGTTTCCCTCAAAGAGAAGTACTGGGCATTCGTTGCGATGTTACCCAAGACGAGCAGCTTAAAGCAGCCGTGGAACAAACCGTACATTATTTCGGGGGTATCGATATGTTGGTTACCAATGCCGGTATTTTTCCGCCAAGTGCCAAGATTGCCAATATGGATGCCAATATTTGGCAGAAAAGTATGGATATCAATGTGACCAGTCACCAAAGGTTAATGCAATTTTGCATCCCTTACCTAGAATTGGGACATGACCCTGCGATAGTGATTATTGCTTCTAAAAACGTTCCGGCCCCAGGTCCCGGAGCTGCGGCCTATTCCGTTTCTAAAGCCGGACTTACCCAATTGGGCAGGGTGGCCGCTATGGAATTGGGCGCCAAAGGCATCCGTGTCAATATGGTACACCCTAACGCCGTGTACGACACGGCCTTATGGACCCCCGAAGTGTTACAAAAACGGGCCGAACATTACGGACTTACCGTGGAGGAATATAAAACCAATAATATCTTAAAGACCGAGGTTCGTTCCGCCGATGTGGCTACCCTAACCTATCTGTTACTAAGCACCGAATTGGCTAAGACCACAGGGGCACAGATACCGATTGACGGGGGTAATGACCGTGTTATTTAATTCTTACAAAACTTTTTTATTTCAAAACCTGCGGATTTTAATTCAAATCGAACAAGACATTTACCATGATAGTACCAAGAACATCGCGCCAAGAGATTTTGGCCAAATTGCAAAAGAAAAAAGAAAACCGTGTTCCCATCTTTATCGCCAGTGCAGGGGCCGGTTTGGTAGCCCAGCTACTTGAAGAAGCCGGGGCCGATTGTATAAACACCTTTTCCGGGGCACGCCTTCGTGCCAATGGTATGGGCACCATGTCTATGTTGTGGCCCATTTTAGACTCTAACAAGCAAACTTTGGACTATACCCGCGAAGACATTATGCCTGCCATTAAGGGCAATGCCTTTGTTTGTGCCTGTCTTAACGCTAACGACCCATTGAAAGACAGCCGTATGATGTTACAGCAATGTAAGGATATGGGCGTGTATTCCGCTTCCAACATTGGTCCGTCTATCAGTTATGTAGATAAGGATAGTGAGGTATACCGCATCTTGAACAAAAGTGGCATTACCTTTCAAAACGAAATCGACTTTTTAAAGTTGGTCAAAGAAATGGATATGGTATCCGTAGGTCTGGCTTTTAATATGGAAGACAGTATCGCTATGGTCGAGCAGGCCAAGCCCGACATTTTTTGTTTCCACGCCGGAACCACCAAAGGCGGAAGAAAAGGTTACGATTCAGGGGAGACCATTGAAGTTACCGCCCAACGTACCGAAGAAGCCTGTAAGGTGATGCGCGAGATACATCCCGAAATTTTATTGATTGCACATGGCGCAGCTATGGAAGACCCGGTTGATGCCCAGTTTATGTTGAACAACACCAGTATCGATGGTATCTGGACCGGTTCGTCTACCGAACGTTTACCAATTGAACGCGCCGTACTATCTACCGCCAAAGAATTTGCCGCCTTACGTTTTCCTGACCAAAAATAATACCCATGCCAAAAACCATAGCCATCTTGGTTACCCTGGACACCAAAGACCAGGAAGCCGCTTACCTAAAAGACCAAATAGAAAGTAAAGGAGATAATGCCCTGATTATGGATATCGGGGTAATCGGAACGGCCGGAATTACGGCCGACCTTAGTCGTGAGTCCATTGCCGAGGCCGGTGGTACCCCTTTGCAACACATCTTGGAAAATCCGACACGGGAAGCGGCTGGCCCCATTATGGTGAAGGGTAGTATCGCATTATTACAAAAACTAATCACCGAAGACCGGGTACATGCCGTACTCGGTCTGGGTGGTACTCAGGGCACCACCAGTTGCTGTAACATTATGCAGGCCTTGCCTTATGGTTTTCCGAAGATTATGGTTTCTACCGTAGCCTCGGGGGACACCTCTAGCTTTGTAGGTATCAAGGATATTACCATGATGTTCTCGGTTAGTGATATATTGAAATTAAACCCCTTCACCCGAAAAGTACTTTCGAATGCTGCCGCTGCCGCTTGTGGTATGGCACAGACCGGAAGTGTCTTTGAGCAACAGAAAAGTGACAAACCCTTGATCGGGATCAGTAATCTTGGGGTGATTACCAAAGGTACCATTAAGGCCATTGAACATTTTAATGCCAAAGGCTATGAGGTCATCGTTTTCCATGCCGTTGGTTCGGGCGGAAGGGCTATGGAACAAATGATGAAAGAAGGTATCATAGGAGCCGTTTTCGATTATGCCATGGGCGAAATCGCAGATGATGTATGGAAAGTACTCCGAGCCGGTGGCCCCGAACGTTTGACCGTTGCCGGAAAATTAGGATTGCCCCAAGTTCTTTGCCCTGGCGGGGCCGAACATTTGGGCATTCTTGTTCCCGAAAACGAAGTACCGGAAGCCTATACCGATCACGACCATGTTTTTCACAGTCCTATTGTTTTCGTACCGCGATTGAATGCCCAGGAAATGGAGCAGGTGGCTGATTCGATTTGTGAACGTTTACAGCATACCCAAGGGAATGCTTATTTTCTTTTACCCTTGCAAGGGGTGGGCGATTACTCGAAACCCGGAGGGGCTCTGGAGGACAAAGTTTCCGACGCTGCATTCTTTGCCCGTATCAAGGAAAAATTACCTAAAGGGATTACGCTAATGGAACGCGATGCCTATATAGAAGATACCGAATTCGTAACCGAAGCCGCCGACCTACTGATTTCACTAATAGAAAAACAATAATGCAAGACTGGGAAAGCCGCTTGGCACATTTGCGGATAGAGCGTTTAAGACCCAAACAAATCGAGGCAGCCTTGGCCCTCCGCTCGATGGTTTATATACCGTTGGGGGCCTTGGAATACCACGGACACCACTTGCCCATTGGTTTAGATGCCATGACTGCCCACGGTCTGTGTTTACAAGCCTGTGAACAAACTGGCGGATTGGTTATGCCCCCATTGTATTATGGAATGACAGGTAGTATTGGCCACCACCCTTGGACCATTTGTGTGGAAAAAGAGGAAACCCTAAAGCAATTATACCTAGACACCCTAAACCGATTGTCCGATTTTGGCATTGAACAAGCCGTACTATTTACAGGTCATTTCGGCCGTAGACAAATGGCTTTGATGGCCGAATTACAAAACGAATGGGATGCCAACGCCAGTAGCCTGCGCTTGAAATGTCTCTCGATCAGCGATTTACCTGGTGTTGCTATGCCGGGGGATCATGGGGCCCTATTCGAAACATCGGTATTGGCGCAGTTACACCCTGATCGGGTACATTTAAATGAATTACCGGACCAGACCGAATTCCCAGCCAATGACCCGGATGGTGATAGCTGGGGTGCCCATAGACGGGACCCAGAAAATGTCTTGTTCGGTATTTTGGGAGACGACCCCAGGGATTACCAGCCAGAACAAGCCCAAGCCTTGACCCAGGCCTTACTAAAAGGTGTGGTAGAACTTGTGGAAGCTTAGTTTAAGGTATTCAAGAAAACGAATACGCCTTTCTTATTGGAGGTCAACACATCGGGTCTTCCATCGGCATTGATATCTTTAAGCTGGATTTGACGGCCTACCCCAGAATCGCCATCGATTAAATGGGGTTCAAAACTTACGGAGCCGTCAGCATTCCGCTGGGTCTTAAACCAATAAAGTACGGCACCATCATGGCTTCCGGGATCCCTTCCGTTATGGGCATAAAAGCATTTACCGGTTACGATATCCAAAACCCCATCGCCATCCATATCGGCTGCTTCCATGGCGTGTAATTGGCTAAAGTTGAATTCACCTTCGGTAGGCGTATCCGCCAAAATGCGATGTTCCTTAAAAGATGTTTGGCCAGCATCATCTTTTACTTGCTCGAACCACGACAGTCCGTAGGCATGGGCATTCAAGGCCGAAATCACATCGGCATCCCCATCGCCATCCACATCAAAAACGGGCATTTGGGCCCCGCCCTGACCTTTGGAAAACCTATGGGCATGAAATTCCCAGGGGACACTTTCGCCCTTCCAATCCTGGGGTTGCTGCCACCATCCGGCATTGGCCAAAACATCGATTCGTCCGTCACCGTTGATATCCCCTACCCCTAAACCATGTATGAATACGGGAAATCTTTTTTTATCCTTTTTACTGATGCTAGCATCAATAGTACCGTTTAAGGAAATCCACCGGATACTACCTCCTGAAAAAGCCACTAGACTTGGTACCCCATTATGCCCGAAAAAAATGGGCGACTCATTGCCCATGTCTTCCCACTGACGATCATAGGTTCCGGAAATGCTTTTTTGGGCCGGATCCAAAAGCAATTGAGCCGGACTACCGGGAACCCCAATACGGACCACGTCGGCCAATCCACTTCCATCCAAATCCACTACCCTATTGAAAAAGCTTTTGGAATAGCCTGAAAGGCCGGGTCCGGTCAAAGGGAACTTTCTAAGGGAATCCAACAAAAAGGTTTTTCTAAAATCGGGGCCTAACCAGGCCTGGGCCCCTGCGACTACATCGAAATGCCCATCACCATTTAAATCACCAGCGTCTATGCCTTCGGAAAGATAATCGGCCGTGAGTTGTATTTTTTCGAAAGATGCGGAGGTTTCCGTTTGGGCCTCTACTTGAAAGAGCCACGCCAAACCGATTAATAAAAGTATAGAATGCTTCATAGAAATAGGAAATACTTGGGTAAGATACAGAATAGATCTGCAAAAATTGAGTTGGTTATACGAACGGCAAAAAATACATCGAAAATGGCAAATTGTTGCGAAAATGCCGTAAAGGTAGGTTGCTTAAACAGGGGACAAACGATGAAAAGCGAAACGAAGTAGTGGAATTGACAATGGTTCTATGGTCTTTGTCCTTTTTTCCGAGTTCTGTATACCGAAAAAGGAGTAAATTGGCTTTTCAAAATTGATTTATGAACCCATCTGCCTCTGGCTGGATAGACAAATTCGGTAGCCTTGACGCGAAAAACAAGAACGGCTACCTCAGTTTCGAAAGCCTATACGAAGACCTTAAGGCCACAGGCTTTATATATGGGTTTAACCTGTATTCCCCAGACTTCATTGAAACGGAGCATAAACTTCACGATGACGAAAAGGCAAAATTGAACCTTTTAAACGCGCTCTACCAAACCTACGCCTTGGAGAAGGGTTCTCAAGACTTTGAACGGTTCATTGAAATTGTTTTCCAATTCTACCAAAAATTGGATGTAGGCAAGGTTTCCTTTCTACAAAAGATCATTAGTGGTAAAAAGACCTCGGCCCAACTTGAAAAGCTACTCGATTCACGTATTCATATTGCCGACAATGTTTTTAGCAAGACCTTTACTTCTTTGGTGACCAACGGTCTACTATGTATCGATGTATTGACCTTTAGACGCTTTTTATCGGAATCGCGTGATATTTTGGGTTTTGCCCAAGAATTGGAATATGCTACCATAGGTTTGGCCCTACAAAGTCTGGAAGCAAAGGAACCCCATAAAAAAGATAAAAAACTAGCCCATATACTAGAAGCCTCCCTTTCGTTCGTTGATCATACCCCAACCTATTCAGAAACCCAGACCGGCATAAATCTCGAACGATTTGGAAAAAGTGAAAAAACCTATTTGCTCGATATGGCCTGTTTAACGGTATGGGAAGACCAAGCCTTAAAATATGCCGAAACCGCCCGCATACATACTATTGGCCGGGAATTGGGCTTTGGCAAGGAAACCACTCGGGATTCCCTTTTTTGGGTGGGTAAATTCTTTGCGGAACATAAAGAAGACATTCCACATTATAAAGACCATAACCTAGCTACCCAGTTTTACGACAATATGTCTAAAATGGTAAACCGTTTGATCAAGCGTAACTCAAAACGTTTGTTAAAGGAACTTTCGGAGAGTAAGGAACTGCTTTATCTGCTCACCCAATCGACCTTGCGGGATCTGGATGCCGAGGAAAAGAAGAAAATTCAAAAACAATTGCTCGACATTTTTAAGAGTATTCCGTCTTTGGCCATTTTTATGTTGCCCGGTGGCGCGGTTTTGCTCCCTATTTTCATTAAGTTGATCCCTAAACTTTTACCTTCGGCCTTTGATGATAATCGTATTGAGGACGATTAAGGTATATGGATAGGCATAATTCTTTATTCCAACCAGAGTTTAAAGTCTTTTACACGCTCGCGACTCACGATGATCTCGCCCTCTTTAAACTTGTTCATTTTTAACTGTAAACGGGAATTGGTATAGGAGACGATATCGGCAATATGGTTGATGTTCACATAAAACTTGCGACTCACCCTAAAAAAAGTTTCGGGCCTAAGTTCTTTTTCCAACAATTCCAATGTGGTTTCCATCAAATAATTACGCCCATCAATAGTCGCGGCATAGGTACCTTTGTTCTCACTGTAGAAACATTCGATATCATCGGCATGTAAGATTTTAATGTGCTGGCCCACCTTCACCGTAAAGCGTTTTTTATAGTCACGCTCAATAGGATTAACCAAAAGCTTTTTGATATCCTCAAAATCGAACCCACCCGTTTTTTGGGCAGCCGTACGTTGCCTAAATTTTTTAAGCGCCACCTCCAACTCTTCGTCGTCTATGGGCTTTAACAAATAATCGATACTATTCAATTTAAAGGCCTGTAGGGCATACTCGTCATAAGCTGTGGTAAAGATAACCGCAGAATCGATTTGTATCAGGTCGAAAATCTCGAACGAAAGCCCGTCGGATAATTGAATATCTAAAAAAATAAGGTCGGGCTGTTCGTTCTGTTGAAACCATTCAATAGATTCTTCTACCGAATGCAGCATGGCCAAAACGGGTACATCCATACCTTCTACCAAGCGTTTTAAACGACGTGCCGCCGGTCTTTCGTCTTCAATGATTATTGCCTTCATCTATTCAGTTTTGTTCTTTATCCAATATTTCTTTAAGCTTTCGCTGCTCCCAATTTCGTAGCCGCTCCGATTTTAACCAAAACACCTGAACCGCATGCACGATTAAAACAACCAACCATATTCCCGGAAAGAATATCAAGTTCCAATCTAGCCAATCGCCAAAGGCAGGATCTACGGCATCAAAATTCACAAAATAAAATCGAAACCCGAAAGCTCTTAACACCAAAAAAAATAACATTACGATTATAAAAACCCCGACATGATGGTAAAATCCCTTTATTTCCCGTACACGTTTTTGGGCCCTTGTATAAGCAGTATTAGTTTGCATATTAACGGTATTTATAACGTTCGGAATCTTGCTTATCCTTATCCATCAACTCTTGGATTTTACGCTCTTCCCAGTTCCTTCCCAAAAATGGAAAGTAGGCGAAGGCCCCCATGGCATGTATCGCCACCCCGATTCCCCAAAAGAATAAGGTGAAAAAATGACCAAGTTGCCAAAAACTCTCCCCTTCCCTAAGATTTATGGCAATACTGGCCAAAATAAAGATGTTGACCCCTAGGTATACCATAAAATGGATATAAAACCCTTTGATTTTATCGACCTTTTCCTTGGCCCTTTTGCGTTTTTGTTCTTCAATAGTCTCCATGATTTTTCTTTTTATGGCCATTATTTAGGCAGTTTTGGGCTTAGCCCAGTTACCCATTTCGTTATGGCCTATTCGTTTTTTGATATGTAATTACAATAATTTTTATTCCCAACGGGAATTGTTTTGTTGTTCTTCCCTCTCCATAAATTCTTTGATTTTCTTTTGTTCCCAATGGCTACCTAACCTGCCATCTACAGCGAATATTTTTATACCTCCGATCACTAAGGCCAATCCGCAACCAAAGGCAACCCATAAAAACCAAGGATAACGCCATTCGTTCACATAATAATTGATGCCGCCGACCATAATTACCGTGGCTATGGAGATGGTTAAAAAGATGTAATAGTTCTTTATTTCCTGAACCCGTTTTTGGGCCCTTTCGTAACTGTGCTTATTTTGATCCATGATTGCCGTTGATTAAGGTGTTATTATTTCTAGTATTTTGGGTTATGGGAAAAGACATAGCGTTATTCCCAACGGGAATTTTGGTTATCTTCTTCTTTTTGCATGAGCTCTTTGATCTTACGTTTTTCCCATTGCGAACCCCATACCCCATTGATCCCGAACACCTTAAAGGCGCGAACAGCCGTGGCCAAAACAACAATGGCAACAATCCATAAGAACCAAGGGTAACTCCATGCATTTAAATAGTAGTTAATTCCTGCCAAAATGATTACGGTTATTACAGAAGACATGAGCTTACTGTAAAACCCTTTTATTTCCAGTACCCGTTCTTGGGCCTTGTTATAACTATGTTGATTATTATCCATGATCCGATTGGTTTATTTTGTATTGTCTTGATCCATAAATTCGCGGATCTTACGTTCTTCCCATCCTTTTCCAAAGAAGGGATTATAGCCAAATGCTTCCATTCCATGAAACAAAAGTCCCAGACCCCAACCCATAGTAGGGAAGATTACCCAAGGAAAACTTGTGGTATTATAGTTCAATAGGGCCAAACATGGGATAACGATGCAGTATGCGGTAAGGTTGCCATAAAAACCCTTCATGGCCTCTACCCTTTCCCGGGCCTTTTCGTATCGTTTGTCTTCTATATAGGTCTTTTGTTGTACAATTGGTTCCATTACTTCTATTTTTTTTGTCAATAAAGGCAGGCTTACACTAAAATCGGCCGCACTTTTAAGTATACGTACCTCCCTATCTGTTAACAGGTTGTAGCGTTGAACAATATTTCTTAAGCCCACCCCACTACTTTTTTTGACCACCTCTTTTTCTTGAAGGTTATTGGTAACGATTAAACTTCCCTGCTCTTCATATACCCTAACTTTTAGGGGTCTGGTTTGGGTTACCACATTGTGTTTTACGGCATTCTCCAACAACAACTGTAAGGACAAGGGAACCAATTTGGCTTCCGGGTTAGCTGCGGCATCGGGTATCTCGAAAACTATGCTATCTTCGAACCGCATTTTTAATAATCTAACATAGGTACGGGCAAAGGCCAACTCTTCATCTACACTTACCAAATCTTTATTTTTCTGTTCCAGTACGTAACGATACACTTTAGACAAGGAAGTAGTGAACTTCTGGGCCTGATCCGGGTCTTCGTCTATCAAACTGGTCAAAACATTTAAGCTATTGAACAGAAAATGCGGATCCAATTGATTTTTTAAGGCGTCGAATTTCGCTGATGCCGTACCCGCTATTATTTTTTGCTCGGTTACTTTTTTCTCTTGCCAATGCTTGTAAAAATAAATGGCGTGATAGGTTATTGAAACGACTATAGCAATAAATAAAGTGGCCAAATAAATTAACGGATGTTCCCCTTTAATAAAGGTCTTCCAATCTTCGCCCTCAACAACCATTTCAAGGTTCAAACGAATAATAAACACCCCTAAAACCGTTAAGACCACACTGCCGATCGCACCAACCCACAGCCTACGCTTTCCCGTTCCTTTCCAGTTAAACCGGGAATCTAACAAATCAAAATAACCGTAGTTGATCAGGGTTAGGCTAATCGCATAAATCTGGTGGTAGCCAAACACTTGGAACAGGCCCGAATCGAACGAAAACGGTTTTCCAGACAACCACCTCACCAGGACTTCAATCAAGAAAATGATACAACCTATAATAAATCCGCTGTATAGATATTTTACCAGGCCGGTTTTACGATAATTTTGATTTGGATTCTGCATTAGATTTATTACTTAGATGCACAGTTGTTCAACAAAGTTTCGGCTCTTTCCTTACCCCAATCTGGGTAAAAAGGCCCCTTAGGCTTAAAAGTAGCAAAAAGTTCCATGGCCCGCTTAAGGTCGTTACAATAAACACTAGGGTCTTTGCCGAAAAACTGGGCGGCACCCATATTCCATTCGGCCTGTAAATAAACTACCCTCGGATTGTCAGGTTCCATTTGTTGTGCGGTAGCATACAAGGTTTGGACCTTTGGTGACAAACTAGCGCCATATGTAGCCCCGTCAGAAGCGATATAGGCCGTATGTATCATGGCCTGTTGTACCATTATCTCAACGTTTTTCGGACTAATGCCTTTGGCCACGTCTAAAAAACCTTGCGCTTTTTCCAATGTAGCTTGCAGTTTTTCAGAATCTTTCAATTTGGAAAAGGCATCTACATTTAGGGTTTGGGCCGCATAATAATAAGGCAACCAGTTATCTGGTGTGGCCATGGCAATACGCTCAAACATATGGGAAGCTTCAATGAATTTTCCATCATTGTACAATCCGAATGCTTTTTCCATACCTTGGGTGTACTTGTCTTGTGCATTAATACTTAGCGAGAGTATCATTAACACTACTAGGGTAACTGTTCGTTTCATTTCGTTTTAGTTTTGATTACGACACAAAAATGAAAACAAGCAGTTCCTATTTCAAGTAAAGCTTACCGAATTGTATAAATGGGTTACCGAATTGTAGTAGCAATGATTTTTATTGTTTAAGCCAAGTTACTTATTCGCTATTTTCCAGTTCGTAGCCTTATTCTTACTCCTTGTAGCCGGTAAACTATAAAAACATACCGTTCAACTACTTGCACCGATTTTTTCATACACCGTGTCGATTTTACACACCATTTGTTTCCGCCCTTTCACAACAATTTTGATTTGGCCTACAACATAAGATTCGTATTGCGTGCCCATTGAGCCAAATTTGTTTTTGGGTATATACACAAATGCCCAAAAATTACACCAACTACTATTGAAAACGCACAGCAGAACAAGCAGTTTATTGGTTACCGAACCGGATTCAAAGGTTTTCGATGGTCCTATTTCCCACAAAGGCCATTTCTCGAATTCCAATATAAAAACCCATCAGGGAGCTATTGAACTGAAACTAAATAATCACCTACAAACCTTGGTCACAGCCATCACCAAATTTTCAGCATCCATGAAACCGAGTCCTAATCGCTATCTTTTGCCCCTACTTTTCGTATTGGCATTTATGGGTTTGACCCCAATCATTCACGCTCAAGTGGGTGTGCCTTTTACTCCTCGTTTGGTAGACGATAACATAAAAGTAAAAGGGGACCTAACAATATTATCGAATACCATATTGAATACCCGAGTAGACCGTAACAATTATTATACGGATCCCTCATACAATCATCCGAACACCCCAGGCGATAACAACAGTTTCAATCCGAATTTGGCCTACGACAATATGGGTACCAACAACCAGAATGTTCCCATGGCCTATATCGATATTGATGGCGATGCCAGTACCTTTAGTTCGAGTAGTGCGGAACTGAACGCCCCAACTTGTTCTCGGGTTATTTATGCTGGCTTATATTGGGGGGGTACCTATCCCTATAATATCGGACACCCATCCGACAATCGTGGTACTCCGATAGACGCCAATCGAGACCAACCCTATGAAAGCGTAAAATTCAAGATACCCGGTGGCACTTATGTAGATATAGGACCAGGTAGCGATCCTATTTTTGAATATGAAAGGATTTATGATGAAAATGGTGATACCGATCGCGATGGCAATACCGATCCCGGTAAACAAGAGGTAGACCTTATTCATACCCCCTATTTGAATTATGCCAATGTAACCCATTTGTTACAAACCCTTGGCGATAACCCTAACGGGGAATATACCATTGCCAACGTAGTGGCCACCCAAGAACGCAAACGTGGTGGTAACTTGGGCGGATGGACCATGGTGATCATCTACGAAAATCCGAACCTAACAAGTAAATATATTTCTACCTTCGATGGATTTGCGGCCATCTCTAATGGCAATAGCGTAACCTTTCCATTCAGTGGGTTTCGAACCCTGCCTGCCCCGCTTCCGGTAAATGCCAAAATCGGGGTTTCCGCCATGGAAGGCGACGGACCTTTCGTTGGACCTCAAATGCGTTTTAGGGCTGACTCTAGTGACCCATGGACGGTTATCAGTAATTCAAAAAACCCATCGAACAACTTTTTCAATAGTACCATTACCCGTTTCGATCAATGGGTAACCGATAAAAACCCGGCCAGTTTGAACAATCTAGGCTGGGATACCGATTTGATCAACCTACCCAACCCGGCCAACTCGGTATTGCCCAACGACCAAACCAGTGCCGAGATTAATATTAGGTTGTTGAATGGGTCAGGAGATATTACCTACCTCTTTTTAAATACCATGAGTATCGATATTATCGAACCGGAAGTGGTCGTAGAGAAAAGGGTCGAGGATATTGCCGGAAATGATATAACCGGTGCCGGGGTAAACCTAGGGCAAACCTTAGATTACATCCTTAATTTCCAGAATCGGGGTAATGACGATGCCCTTAATTATTATATCAGGGATGTTCTCCCTGTAAACACTTCTTTTGTTAGTGCCGATCTAACCGGTGCACCAGGAGTAACCATGACCCAAAACGGAAATGATATCCGATTTGATGTCCCTAACGACTTGGTAGAGGAAGGAGACCCAACTTATACCATACGTTTACGTGTACAAATAGCTTCAAATTGTACCGATTTTGTAGATGCCTGTAGTACGGTAATCGAAAATATAGCCTACTCATATTATACCGGAACCTTAAATACAAGGCCTATAACCGACGACCCTAGTGTATCGGATCTTAGTGCTTGTGGATTGGCCACCCCGGGGGCTACCAACTTTTTATTGGACGACCTATCGGCCTGTAGTTTTGAACGTGATGTTGAACTCTGTGGTGCAGATGTAATACTCGATGCCGGTGATGGCTTTACGGGATACCAGTGGGTAAGGGACCTCAACGGTAACGATGTGGTTGACCCAACTGACCAAGTCATGAACGATGGTGATCCCGATGGTGACCCAAGTACCTTATTGGTTACCAGTCCGGGCACTTACATAGTGAGTAAAACCGTACCCGATCCATGTCTAGATCTTAGCGAGATCATCAACGTTAGCTATTTCGACTCCAATCAAAACAACCCTATCGTAGATTGGTTCAATGCCCAAAATGCAGATGCCGACCCTACCAATGATGTACAAGGTGAAATTGTTAGCTGTTCTATAGATGGAGATCTTTTACCAAAAATCTTTTTATGTGGTGTAGGTGATTCACAAGAAATCGCATTGAATTTCACCACCAACCCAAGTGTTACTTGGGAACGTATGGTACCCGGAAGCTGTGCCGACGTAGGAGACGACTGTGCCAATAAAAACTCGGCCTGTAACTGGGCCAATGTGGGTACCGGAAGCAACTATACCGTAAATAATGAAGGTAATTATAGGGTGATTCTAACCTATGCCAATGGTTGTACCAGCCGTTACTATTTTAATGCTTTCCAAAACAATTTGAACATTGATTATACCAGTCAAGACATTTACTGTACCACCGACGGTAATATTACCATTACCAATTTAGGTGCTGGATATGCGTTCCAACTGGTCGATATTACCAACAATGCCATACTGATCCCTTTCCAAACTGGGGCGGGTGCCAACAGTTTTGATATCAACACCAATGGTGCATACAGGGTAGATGTAACCCAAACCGATGGTAGCGGCACCCCAATTGCCGATGCTTGTATTTTCAGTACGCCTGATATCGGTATCCTTAACCGTCAGTTGCAAGTAGACCTTGTAACTACCCAGGCCACCTGTAATATTGGTGGGGCCATTGCCGTACAAGCCAATAATGTTAGGGCGAACTATAACTATGAACTCTATAGTATAGACCCCATAACAAGTACCCGTACCCTGGTCGATGACGAAACGGCCCAAGTAGATAACAACTATACCTTTAACAATCTTAACCCCGGGCAGTACGAAGTGGTTACTACAACCCAAGATGGTTGTTCCGATACTTCGGTTATCGATGTAACCCGCGTACCCGACGTTACCCTATCTGCAGTTACCACCCAAGATATTGGATGTAATGACGGTATCATTACCCTGACCGCTGGTGGCGGGTTTGCCAACCCTAACTATTTCTTTGCCATCTGGAGTAAAGATGGGGTCTCGCCCTATACTACCATTGCCGATATACCCGCAGCAGAATATCGTATTACCACTAATTTCCAAATCGCACCTGGTGAAGGTGGCGACTATGTTTTTGTGGCAGTTGATGCCAACAACTGTTTTGCCCTATCGAACGAAGTAACCATAAACGATAATGGGACATTAAACTTAGACCCAACCACCATAAACAACCCTATTGGATGTACAGGAACCAATTCGGCCTCCATAACCATTAACCACACAGGTGGTTTGGCTCCATTCGCCTATAGTATAGATAATGGTACTACCTATCAACCCAATGCTACCTTTGCCAATTTGGGTGCGGGTACCTATACCATTCGGGTAACCGATGCTTCAGGTTGTGATGTAACCGATACCATTACCTTGACCGACCCGAACCCTTTTACAGCTTCGGCGGGTATCTCCCGGGACGGAACTTGTACCCCTAACGGGGCCTCTACCGTACGTTTCACTAATGTGGAAGGCGGAACCTTGCCCTATGAGTTCAGTTTCGATGGCGTTAATTTTTCTGCCACTAGGGAAACCGAGTTATTGCCCGGAAACTATGTATTAACAGCCCGGGATGCCGGTGGGTGTCAAATAGACATTCCGTTAACTGTGGAAGGTGCCCCTCCGGTACCTGTTATTACCCCAATAATAGGTTACAATTGTGATGGCACCGGTAGGGTTGTATTGAACAACGACCAACCAACCTACGATTTCACTTACGAGATCAATGGGACTACCAATACCCCACCAACTAGCAATACTTTCGATAATCTGGCGCCGGGTAATTATACCATGACCACAAGGTTTACACCTACCTTGCCCCCAACCCCAAGTGTATTATTGGCCGATGATTTTGGTTCCGGCCCAACTATACCCAACCCCTATACGAACGGTTATTTTTATGAGCCCCAAATCTACGATGGTATTTGGAGTGGCTCACCGCACGATTCCGGACACGGAAACAATCGCTCGGTAAATGATTTGGAGTATACCGTTACCAGTAGTATCGTAGCTCCATTTGGAGCCTGGCTAAACCCTTCTGACCATAGTACTAACGGGGCAGATCCAAATGGACGATACTTAGTAATCAATGTAGGTAACCCTAACCCTGGAAGGGCTATTTATATTAAAGAAATTGTAGATGTAATCCCTAACCAAAACCTCCGCATTTCGTTCTCGGCCATTAACCTATTACGTTCTTGGAGCGGAGCCGCAGACCCTAATCTAACCATCGAGGTTAGAACCCCTCGTGCGAAAAATCCTGATGGAAGTTATGCTACCGATGGATCTGGGAACCAAATCATTGGAACTATCGTAGGTACTCCGGTACAAACAGGTAACATTCCGAATAATGAAAACTGGATTGACTTTGAAATCAATATTGACCCCGGAGCAAATACCGAACTTGATTTTTTAATCCGAACAAACCAAACTGCCATTGGTGGTAACGATATTGCCATAGATGACCTTTTAGTAGAGCAGCTACCAGAGGTATGTGAACGTACAGTAGATACTCCAGTTACCATAGAGGCCGGTCGTGAGTTCACTACCCAAATCACTGGGTTCACCAACCTAAGCTGTAACGGTGCCAATGATGGTACCATTACTTTCCAAGCCAATAACTTTGACCCTGTTAATGGTTATTATTGGCGTATAGATGGTGGCACCTGGAACAATAGCACTACGGCAAGCGTTACCACTCCGGCTAATTTGGCCGCAGGAAACCATAGTATTGAGGTACAATACGCCGTTAATGGACTAAACGGTGCTACGGCAGACGAATGTCCGTTTACCCTAAACCAAAACCTCACCGAACCGGCAGCTTTAACGCTTAATGCCGGTATCAATACCCCACTGACCTGTTCTAATGGCGGTGCCATTATACGTGTAAACAGCGTTCTTGGCGGTACCGCACCCTATAGCTATCAATTGGAAGACACAAGTGGTACGCCAATCGGGGCTTATGGTTTTGTAGCTAACGGAAACAATCAAATATTCAACGGTCTCGGAGCTGGTGAATACGTGGTTCGTGTACGTGACGCCAATGACTGTGAGGTTACCGATGGTTCCTTTACCATTACCAACCCGGTTGCACCCGCCTTTACCGTAACACCAAGTAGTTGTTATTCTGGCGGATCTACGGCAAGTATTGCCGTTAATGTGACCACAGTGCCCGGTAATGGTGGCTTCCAGTTCAGTCTAAACGGTGGACCTTGGATTACCCCAAGTCCGGCCAACGCTACCAACCATACCTTTACCAACTTAGCCAATGGCGATTATACTATTGCTGTTCGCGATGGTTTTGGTTGTAGTACTATAGACCCGGTAACCTATACCATAAATCCGCAATTGACCTTGAGTGCCACGGCAGAGAATATTTCGGCCTGTGCCCCTACCACAGATGTTAACATTACCGCTTCCGGTGGCGATGGCAGTTATACCTATGCCATGGTTGCCGATGGTGCCCCTGCCCCAGCAGTAGGTGCTTTTAGTGCCACCAACCCTATATCGGTAGGTGTAGCTGGTGATTATGATGTTTATGTGCGTGATGGTGCCGGATGTACCGCTATGTATGATCTTACGGTTGGACAAGACGCGCCAATTGTTATTACCGAAACCCTTACCCATATTACTTGTAATGGAGATTCGAGTGGAAATATCTCCGTAAGTGTGGCCGGTGGTGAGGCCCCCTATACCTATCGTTTTAACGGAGGTAGTTTTACCGCTATCACCAACTATCCAAACTTGACTGCAGGAACCTATACCGTAGACGTTCGTGATAATAACGGTTGTATCGTTACCGAAACTTATACACTGACCGAACCCGCTGCCCTAGTCGCCGAAGCGGCACTTAGTCAAAATTATAGTTGTTTGGTAGATGGGGAGATTACCGTTGGCGGGGTTACCCCAACTACCGGTGGATCCGGAAACTATCAATATAGCATTAACGGAAGCCCATGGACAGCGGCTTCAGGAACGGGCACCCATACCTTTACCGGCTTGACCAACGGAAACCATACCGTTCGTGTTCGCGATGCCGCCGATACAGGTTGTTTTATCAGCCTACCGGCTATTACTATCAACCCGCTTCCCCTACGTCCTACCTTAACTACCAGTGTAACCTATAACTGTGATGGCACCGGAAATGTCGATATTTTACCCAATGATCCCAGTTATACCTATAGTATTGATGGAGGAACCACCTTCCAGCCCGGCAATAGCTTTAGCAACCTAGCCGTTGGCACCCATAATATTGTAGTGAATTACGGAAGCGATTGTACCGAAAACAGCACGGTTGTAATTGAAAACGGCCGCGCCTTCGATGCCACGGTTACCGCCTCGGCCAATATTGGTTGTAATGGTGATACTAATGGATCAATAACTTTTGAAGTAGCTAATTTTGGACCCAATGGCTACCAATACCAAATAAACGGTGGCGGCTTCTCGGCCCCGACCACTACGGCCTCAACCACTATTAACGGTTTAGCCGCCCAAGCACATACCATTGAAATCCAATATTTAGATGCGACCAACACCCCAGTTGCTGGTTGTGACATCTCTATAAACCATACCCTTACAGAACCCGCTGCACTTAGTGTAACTGCAGTAGAAACCCAAGCCTACACCTGTTTGGTAGCCGGTGCCATCTATACGGCCAATGCGGCTGGCGGCACCCCAGGCTATGAGTATCAGCTAGAAGATGCGGCCAACGTTGCCGTACCCGGTTTCGAATTTGGGGCCAACGGGGGCAATACCACCTTCAATCTAGGTGCTGGAACGTATTATATTCGAGTACGTGATCAAGAAAACTGTACGGCCTTGGTAGCTGCCCCAATCGTGGTAGTGGCTCCAAGCAACCCGGTATTTACAGCTACACCCACGGCCTGTTACTCTGGCGCCAACGATGCCCAAATAGTTATCAACATAACCTCAGTAGGCCCAGGTAATGGGGAATTCGATGTCCGCATCGCCGGTGGTCCTTGGATGCCCTTGGGCGCCGCGGTAACCACCCATACCTTTGGTAGTTTGGCCAATGGTACCTATACCGTAGAAGTACGCGATAATTTTGCCTGTACCGCTACCCAAACAGTTACGATAAGTCCGTTGTTAACGGCTTCCATTAATATTACCGATGTAAGTTGTTCCGATGGAAACATCAGTGTTACCGCTGCAGGTGGCAACGGTACTTTGGTATATGCCATCGTTCCTAATGGGACTGCTGTTGTTGATGGGGATTTTGCCGCAGGAAACAATTCCCTTACGGTAACCAACGCCATGGCTGCCAATAACTATGACATTTATGTTCGTGACAATAACGGAAATGCCGGGTATTGTGAAGAAAGTATTTTAAACCAAGCCATAAACCAAGCCGTGCCATGGGAAGTTTCGGCCATTGCCACAGACCCCAACTGTAATGGAGGCACCGGTAGTATAGCTATAAATTTAACACGACCTGCCGCAGCACCTTTAACCGCTGCCGACATGGCCCAAATCGCACCTTTCACTTATGAGGTACAACCTGCAGGTGGCGGTGCCGCAGTGGCTATTATAAATAGTGTTGCTGCCGACAGCCATAACTTCCCGGTTATTGCTTCGGGTAACTACGATATCGTGGTCACCGATGCCAACGGATGTGTGAATACCTTCCCGAATGTGGTTATTACCAATCCCCCTGCACTTACCGCAGATGTGGAGACCATTTTGCCTAACACCTGTGACCCCGCTTCCGGATTTAGGTTTATTAATGTATCGGCCGGTTTGGCAGGTACTTTGGAATATAGTCCGGATGGTGGTGCCAACTGGTACGCATCGCCAGATTTTGACAATCCACCATTTAGCTACACTTCCGGAAATGCCGTTATGCCTTCGGTACGTACGGTAGATGGTTCGGGTAATACCCTGTGTAGATTAGATATGCCTCAATATATTTTGGCCTTCCCACTCGATGACCTGGATATTACCATTTCTGCGGTAATCGTTGGATGTAATGACCTACAAGTTACCGTTCAAGGTAATGAAGGAACCGCGCCCTATGAGTACACCTACTCAGAAGACCCTACTAACTTTAATATCGCTACAGCTACTTGGACCAACCCTCCAAAAGGCTTGGCAGACCCTCACGTATTCACAGGGCTTACCCCTGGGCGCACCTATGTTTTCTATGTGCGTGACAATAATGGTTGCGTGCGACAAAGTAATGTAAACGTTAACACTTTGGTATCAAATCCAATTGATATTGTGGCCAGTGTTGACCCAAGTTGTAACGGTGCCAATAATGGAAGTATAACCTATACTTTGACCGAAGATGTCGCCCAACCGAATATGCGATGGCAGTTTTATCAAGTAGGTAACCCTGTGGCCTTGTCCACATCGGGAATCGTACCTTTTAACAACACCATCACTATAAACAACCTAGCCCCTGAAGACTATTATATTGTCGTAACACAAGTTGATGGCAGTAATGTAGATTCTTGTGTAAGTGGAAGTGAAAACAGTAATGTTAACGAATTACAACCGCTTACGGCCACAGTAACCGCAACAAGGGATATCAGCTGTAGCCAACCCGGACTTATACAGGTTACCAACATCAATGGTGGCGGCGGAGGTTATACCTTCGAACTACAAGATACTTCTGGTACCACTATAGTTGCTGCTTCCGGAAACAACCCGATTGAAGTGCCTACTACTGAAGCCGGAGGTAATTATCAGGTGGTGGTACGTGACCAGTATGGCTGCGCTAGTGCCGATATTCCAGTTACCATAGATCGTACCAATGCACCTACTTTAGATGCCATTGCCATCGATAACTGTGGACCGAACACAACAGTAACTGTAACCGCTTCTGCTGGTGCCGCACCAAGTAGCGCCGTTTTCCAATATGCCATGTTACCCAACGGAACTGCCCCAACCGCCACCGATTATGTGGCCAATGGTGGGGTGTTCACCAATGTGGCCGCTGGTAACTACGATTTTTATGTAATCGATGGTAACGGTTGTAGTGATATGACAACCCAACAGGTATTCGAATCGCTTCAGGCCACCGCTACTTTGAACCGACTGCTAAGCTGTGACCCTACAACCCCAGAGGCAGGCATCGATATTGCCATTCTTGCCGGATCAGGTTCGTATGAATATGAAGTTACTGCCCCAGCTGGAGGTAACACCATTGCCAGAACAGCAGTTCCGGGCAATACATTTACCTATGATGCCGCTGTGGCGGGTAGCTATGATATTACCATTTACGAAAACAATGGACTAATAGCTCCAGCCTGTCAACGTAACTTTACTGTAATAGTACCTGCCTTGGTAAATCCGGTATTTACCCTAACCCATCAAGATGTTAGTTGTAATGGGGGATCTGACGGACAAATCATTATTACCGAAACGGTAAACAGCGTAAGTCCGTTGACCTATGTGTTAATGGACACCTCAAATACACCAATTGCGGGTGCTACCCAAGTTGGTAATAGATTCGTTAACCTGCCTGCAGGAACCTATAGGATCGAAGGAACAGGTACTAACCAATGTGTGTTGTTACCACTGCCCGAAATAACCATTGGCGAACCTGCCGTTGTTAGTGTAGACCCAGCCCAGATTACGGTGACACCTTTTGGTTGTACCACCGGAAACAGTGCCGAACCAGCCGTAATTACCGTACCGATTGCCGCTTTGGCCGGAGGTTCGGGAACCTTTACCCGATACGAATTTATCGATTCATCTAGTAGTACGATTTATGATGGTCCAAATAACACCGTTAACATTGCTGATTTAAATGGCGGTATCTATACCGTTAATGTTTACGACGATAACGGCTGTTTAGGAACTACCACAGTAACTGTTAATCCATTTATTGAATTGACCATTGACCCTGTTGTCCTAACCGCACCTATCAGTTGTGCCGGAAGCGATGCCGAAGCCACCTTAAGCTTTACCCAAGCCATACCTGGTGTAATTGCCAATATTGAATACGGTATTGAAGGAATCAACGGCACCGCCTATCCGCTTACGGCCCAGGCGACCGGAGTATTTCCTGGTTTGGACGTAGGTCATTATAGGGCCAAAGTCCGTTACTCACAAGATGGGGTGCGTTGGTGTGTTACCGAAACTACTTTTGAAATAGAAGACCCGGATACTTTTAGTGTCGATGTGGCCACTACCGATGCCGTATGTTTTGGTGCCAATGGTAGTGCTACTTTTAGTATCGTAGATCCAATTGGTGGCTATGCCGGTAACTTCGATTGGGAAGTCTTTGATCTAGCCAATGCATCGCAAGCCACAGGAGACCAAACCAATACCACGGTTAATTTACCGGCTGGTGCGTACTACGTAATCATTACACAGACGAACCACCCGGCCTGTAACAACCGTGCCGATTTCGCCATTGCCGAACCTGCGGCGGCTTTAAGTGCTACCCCAGTGGTTACCCAAATTACTTGTACTCCAGGTAATGATGGTGTTATAGAAATTTCCAATCCAGTTGGTGGTTGGGGCGGTTATACCTATTTCGTGGCTCCGACCACGGCCCCTGCACCTACCTTCCCTGGTAGTTTTGTAGCTACATCCAGATTCGACGGACTGTCTGCTGACACCTATCAGGTTTGGATTGCCGATAGCCAAGGTTGTATAGAAAACCTTTTACCGAATATAACCTTGATCGTACCACCCGCCATTACGGCCAACCTTCAGGTTAACCAAGCCAATTGTACCGAATTGGATGGTGAGATTGAGGTTAATGCCACCACTGGTGGTCAGGGTAGCAACTATAGTTACCAATTACAACGCTCCGATATTGGTGCCGCTAGTTTCAGTAATTTCAGGGCTAGTCAACCTAACGTAGTGTTCAGTGGTCTTGGTAACGGCGACTATCAAGTGGTAATCACTGACCAATGGGGTTGTACCACAACCACCAATAGTGTAACGCTTTTCGAGGAAATCGTTCCGAGTTTGACCATCGACAAATTGGTAGATTGTAGTGCGAATCCGGGCGGGAACATCACTGTTACCCAAACCGGAGGCTCTGGTAACTTTAGCTATGCCATTGCTCCAGCCGCCGGAATCGCGCAGCCTACCCCAGGTGTATTTACCGGACTTACCGATGGGGTGAACTATACGGTTACCATTACCGACACTGACCCGGCCAATGCTTGTAACAAAACCATTGCCATAACCCTAGATCCAGCATTAAACCCACTACCGGCCGTAAATACCTTTAGTGACGTAAGCTGTAATGGGGCGAACGATGGGGTAATCGAAGTTGGTGTTACCGATAATGGCATTGGTAATTATACCTTCGCCATTGTTTCCGGCGACGGAAGCTCGGTTGGCTCACCCATATTGCCAAGTAGTAATTCGAATACCACGGCCAGTTTTACCGGATTACGTGGTACGGCTGCCGGTATCGCCTATACCATTAGGGCTACGGCCGCCAATGCTTGTTATGTAGATATCGTTCAGGTTATTACAGAACCCGATCTTATGGCCTATGCCGGTGCACCAGTCGTTACCGAATTTGGTTGTAGCGTGGGTAATACTACTGATAATGCCACCATTACCGTAGACCCTGCAGCCGTTAGCGGTGGTTCGGGTACCTATGTGCGTTACGAATTTAGATTAGGTGCTACCGTGGTACAAAATGGCACCAACCCCGTGCTTACCGTAACCAATACGGCCGGAGGCACCTATGACATTAACATTTATGACGATGCCGGTTGTTCGGTAACTACATCGGCCACAGTGCTTCCGTTTAATGAATTACTAGCACCAACGGTAGCTATAGACGATCGTTTGTCTTGTGCCAATGCCGGTGAGGATATTACCATTACCGCCAATGAGAGCCATCCGGCTTCAGGCCACACCTATACCTTTACCAACATCAACTCGGGTACATCCAATGCTACCGGCCTATTCACCGATTTGGCCGAAGGTACATATGTATTTGAAGTGGCCAATGATATTACGGGTTGTGTTACCGTGGTTTCCCATACTGTGGCCCCTACACCAGATTTCGATATTTATCTGGAGAATGTGGTCGAAGTCGTTTGTCATGGCGATACCGGAAGTTTCGATATCCGTTTAGACGGGTACGCAGGTGCCTTTGACTATAACGTATATGACACCAACAATACCCCTATCAATAGTGCCGATGATAATCTGGAAACCAGTGCCGTAGGTCAAACAGGTGTTGTGAATGTGACCGTACCAGCAGGGGTATACCGTGTAGAGATTATACAAAATGCTTATCCGCAATGTACCGAAGAAAGCTTTGTAACCATTGCCGGACCTGCAGCCCCAATCGTAGACAATACCGTAGAGATCGGTAATGCCGGATGTACTCAAGACCAAGGTAGCTTCTTTATAGAACCTACTGGTGGTGAAGCACCATATACCATTAGTATAAACCAAACTTCTGGCGGAAGTCATTCTGCCAACAGTAGTGGTATGGTATATGCCTTTACCTTCGAAGGTCTTACCCCTGGAAACTATGACATTAGCATAACCGATAGTCGTGGGTGTACTGATGCATCTTTCTCGGCCACCATTGCCGATATTCCACCAGTAAGTATAACCTTGGGCGCCTTTACCAACCTATTGGATTGTATTGGCGACGACAACGGTACCGTGAGTGCCACGGCCCTTGGCGGATTCGGAACCCTAACGTATCAGTTAAACCGATACGATGCCGCTTCCGGAAGCATAATCAGTACTTCGGTACCTCAGGCTTCCCCGATTTTCAACGGACTGACCGAAGGCAACTATACCATTACCGTTACCGATGAGGCAGGTTGTTCGGCCGAGACCGTAACCCATGCCATAATCTCTGAGCCTACCCCAATGGTGGCCCAACTGAACCGCACCCAGGCCTTGACCTGTGCCAACGACCTTGAAATGGAACTTACGGCATCTGGCGGAACAGGACCATATACTTGGAGTGCCACCGGTACCCCAGGTAGTTTTGTGGCTATGGATTTTGGAAACCGTCATGTATTTACCGGACTAAGTCATGGTACTTACCGTTATTATGTCATGGACAGCAATGGTTGTACGGCCATCTTATCCAATGAAATCACAGAAGACGAGATCCGTAACCTAGTAGTCGATATCGATACCAGTGCCGCGACCCTTGCCTGTAGTGGCGATGCCACAGCCATAATAAGTATGCGCGCCAGTGAGGGCATGGGTAACTACAGTTATAGCCTATTCTCCGATGCGGCCCGAACCGTGGCCGTTGGTCCGACCAATACAGACGGAAGGTATACCGACCTAGCTGCTGGCACCTATTATATGCGTGTAAACAGTGGCGATTGTGTTTGGGAAGATCAGTTGACCATTGCCGAACCTACACCATTGGATTATACCGAAGATTTCAACAATATCAGTTGTAATGGAGCCAACGACGGTTCTATAACGGTTACCTTAAGTGGTGGTTCCGGTGGGTATCAGTACGCCATTTCACCCAACTTGAACCAGTTCGATACCGTGAATACCTTCACTGATTTGGAACCGGGCGATTATACCGTAATTGCCCAAGATGTAAACGGCTGTTTCATTACCCGTGAATTCACCATCACCCAACCCGAGACCTTGACTTTGGCCGCCGACGCCCAAGACGAGATCTGTTTTGGTAACAATGATGGTATGATCGACCTTACCATTACCGGAGGTACCGCACCCTATAGAACGGCCTTGAACTCTAACCATGAAATTGACTTTACGGCCGACCAGACCGTATACGATTCCTTGGCACCAGGTACCTATGTAGTCTTTGTTAGGGATGCCAATGATTGTGAGATGAATATGGCCGTTACCATTGCCCCAGGGGCCAACTTGAACGCTACCGTTGAACCCGTTTACGAATGTAATATGGGATCGGTACCGACCAATGCCCTTAATATTGTATTGGAAGATACCTCGGTAGCACCGAATGTTATGTACGCTATGGATTCTACCGATCCGAATGATCTACAGTTATTGGCCGATTTCACCAATATGCCGGCAGGTGATCACTTCTTGACCATTGCCCATGCCAACGGTTGTACCCGAACCATCGACTTTACCGTTGAAAGTTTCGAAGCTTTGACCTTGCAATTGGAAAACACCGGTATCAATGAAGTAACCATAACCGCTGGTGGTGGTAATCCGGACTATACTTACTACTTAGATGACCAAAGCGAACCCTTGGAAAGCAACACTTTCTTTATCGGTAGCACAGACACCTATACCGTAAGAGTTGTTGATCAAAATGGTTGTATGACCACATCGCAGATCTTTATGGAATTCATCGATATTGAGATACCGAATTTCTTCACCCCGAACGGTGATGGGGAGAACGACCGATGGGTCCTACGCAACACAGAAGTTTTCCCTGACATAATAACCATAATATATGATCGTTATGGTAGGGAGATCTATAAGTTCGGACAACAGGACAACGGATGGGACGGTTTTTACCAAACCACCGAAATGCCAACCGGAGATTACTGGTATACCATTAAGTTGAACGGAGCGGAAGACGATCGTGAATTCGTCGGACACTTTACACTCTATAGATAAAATAAACACTTAACCTACTACCCAAAATGCGAAAAATACTATTAATCCCCTTGCTCCTACTGGCCCCCATATTTGCTGGGGCCCAGGAGTTGACCATCCCACAGTTATCGCAATACTTGGCCGATAACCCCTTCGTCATGTCACCTACCTATGCAGGTATCGGTGACCATATTAAGATCCGTTTAAACGGGCTCTCTCAATGGGTAGGTATCAAAGATGCCCCGAACACCCAAACCCTGGCCGCAGATATGCGTTGGGGAGATCGCTCGGGTATTGGTATGGTACTGTACAACGATTCTAACGGGCATACCAAACAACAAGGGGCCAAATTATCTTTTGCACACCACTTGACCATTGATCGTTATAGTGATCAGTTTCTTTCATTTGGTGCTTCCTATGTATTTAACCAATTTCGAATTGATATCGATGAATTCGACCCGAATGGGGATCAAGGAATTACCGACGACCGTAGAACAACCAATCATAATTTCGACGTGGGGGTTTTGTACAGAAGCGGTGCCTTCTACCTTTCGTTGAATGCCGCCAATATTTTGGAAAAAGATATCAGTCAATTCGACCCTACCTTTGAGCCTAACAAACTTCGCAACTATTATGTGTATACCGGTTACAGGTATAAGCGCAAAAAGAACGACCGTTTAGAAATAGAACCCTCTGCCCTATTCCAATATTTTGAGAGTGATGGCCGATCGGTAACTGATTTAAACTTGAAGTTCCGTTGGTACGATTTTGACGATTACTATTATGCCGGTATCAACTACCGCTTTCTAAACGATGCCGAACAAATTGGTCGCCCATTATACTTGGCACCTTTGGTCGGATTAAAAAAGAAGAATTTTTATTTTGGATACTCTTATCAGATTATCTTGAACGAAATCTTAGGCTATTCTACAGGTACCCATGTACTCACCGTGGGTATGGACCTCTTCCAAGGTCTCTCGAATTGTAGATGTACCTATTAGTGTGATTATACCCGAAAAATGAAAAGGCTGTCCAATGCGACGGCCTTTTTTTATTGTCACCCAAATTGGGCCCTATTTCGTAAATTGTCCAAAAACCTCTTTCCTATGCCCCAACCCAACTTGCCTTTCAGTTCTTCGGCCCTGAACACAGAAATATTGCAAAAAACAGAACCTGTCAGTATTCCAGCACATACAGAAATACTTCGGCCAGGACAGTACATAAGTAGTATACCCTTAGTAACCAAGGGGCTATTGAAGGTCATTACCAAAACGGAAGAGAAAGAACTCTTGCTGTATTATATAGAACCCCAACAAAGCTGTATTATGTCGTATTTGGCCTATTCTCAAAATAGCCCAAGCCAAATATTCGCCTATTCGGAAGAGCCAAGCGAAGTGATGTTACTACCTGTATCGGAATTGCCAAAATGGTCTGTAGACTACCCGGAACTTAACCGTTGGTTTATGTCTTTGTTTACCCAAAGGTATACGGACCTACTCGATACCATACACCACATTCTATTCAATACCTTAGATGTTCGTGTATATGACTACCTAAAGGAAAAATGTAGATTACTACAGACCAATCCCATTAAGATTTCCCACCGCCAAATAGCCGAGGAGTTAGGTACTGCAAGGGAAGTGGTGAGCCGTGTAATCAAAAAACTGGAGTACACCGAAAAACTGGAAAACACAAAAACCGGAATAAAGATCGTTTAGTGGTGACACAAGTCACTGTTCTACGTATAACCGGAAGCTATCTTTGAAATCTAATCAAATAATAAAGAAAATGGGAAAAAATATGGGCCAAACGGATAAGTTGATCCGTATCATTATCGCAGTAGTAATTGGCGTATTGTATTATTTAGGTCATATCAGTGGTACACTAGGATTGGTCTTACTGATTTTGGCGGGGGTATTCGTATTGACCAGCCTAATCGGGTTTTGCCCTTTATATACCCTGTTCGGCATTAAAACATGCCCTTCTAAAAAATAAAATAAAAGAGGCCGCCCAAACTTGGGCGGCCTCTTTCGTCATCAACCTATACCAGCTACTAAGGTAACTGGGAATAACCATTACGGGTTTTCCATAAGAAGTATTTTTCAAATAGTACTTTGTTGAAATCATAAATAACATTCGGTAACATGATGGCAAAATTCCTAGGTTTAAAAAGGTTGTCACTTACAATAATCACTTCCTTTTTACCGGCATCCATTATACAGAGTCCGGGAATCTTACCCCAAGCTTTTTTCTTAAGTTTTTCTTGCCCTTTAGATACCCTTATAATATTCTCTGCAGCTATTTTACCGGTCTCATCAGACGGGTAACCGGTCTTTGGGGCCGAGAAGGGCACTTTTCCGGGAGAGAAGGGTAATTTTACCTCTACGGCTATACCAGCAGCCCAAACATTGGGTATGGATACATGTCTATAATCGTCGCCTACGGGAATATATCCGGCCGGTGTAGCTTGTAACCCTGGAGAATTCTGAACGAAATCTACTCCTATAAAAGGTGGCATCAACATGGTAAACCTACTTTCGAGCACTTCGCCATTACTTAGTTTTACACTATCCGATGTTACCTCTTCAACTCCGACTTCCGTACGAAAATGAATATTGAACATTTTCATAAAGGTCTTCAGCATGGTCTCCCCACCGGTCATACCATCGATACCGAAATGCCCCAAGTATGTTTCCGGGGTTACCCAGTACAAATCTACTTTTTTACGGATTTTCTGTTCGCGTAGCCACTTTTCAGTGTTAAATAAAAATTCATAAGCGGCCCCCATACACCCGGCATTTTGGGTAGCCCCAATAACAATCGGCCCAGGATTCTTTTTAAATTCTTCCAAAGCCTTACGGGTCTTCATAGCCCCATTGGGAGTACCAATATAATGGGCATGTTCAGCCACACCAGGAGCCACATCGTACTTAACCTTTGGACCAGTAGCCACCACCAAATGGTCATAAGCAACCGGACCTTTATTGGTCTCAACCACATTTTTATCGGTATCGACCTTCAACGCCTCGGCATGAATAAACTTTACCCCTTTCTTCTCTAAAATAGCATCCTTTCTAAAGGAGATATCCTTTACTTCCCTTCGGCCAAATGGCACCCAGATCAATGAGGGGATAAACAGGAACAAAGGCGATTTGTCTATCATAACCACTTCGTGGCTCTTGTCTTTTCTTTTTATTTCGAGGGCAGCTGTCATTCCAGCAAAATTACCTCCTATTACAACTGTTTTCATGTGATAATGGATATTCTGGTTAACAGATATAAAAGTACTTTATACTTACCTTAATATCTGTAACAGCTGTTACATAACAAAAAGAATATCAGAAAGTTACGCTCTATGATAAATATCATATTTCAAAAATTTCCGCTGTAATTTTTTTGCATACGGCTAAAAGTCCTGCGCTATATGCTGGGAAATAGTATATTAGGAGGGTTTATTACCCATCAAATTTTTACAAGCCATGCAAAACCATAAAAAATACTGGCGTACCAACCTCAAATATCTGGGCATTTTACTCAGTATTTGGTTTTTGGTCTCTTACGGATTCGGAATACTTTGGGTGGAAGAATTAAATCAAATCCGTCTTGGCGGTTTCAAACTGGGCTTTTGGTTCGCCCAACAAGGATCTATCTATGTTTTTATCGTATTGATCGGGGTATATGTGTACCTAATGAACCGCTTGGATAATAAATATCAACTCAACGACTAACCTATGAGTGTTTTTACCTGGACCATTATCTTGGTCATCGTTACTTTTAGTATCTATATCGGAATCGCTATTTGGGCCCGGGCCGGATCTACCAAAGATTTTTATGTGGCCGGAGGCGGAGTTTCCCCATTGGCCAATGGTATGGCCACTGCTGCCGATTGGATGTCGGCCGCCTCCTTTATCTCTATGGCGGGACTCATCTCTTTTATGGGCTACGATGGCTCGGTCTATCTAATGGGGTGGACCGGCGGTTATGTGTTATTGGCCTTGTTACTTGCCCCCTATCTTAGAAAGTTCGGCAAGTTTACCGTTCCCGATTTTATAGGGGATCGTTATTATTCGAACATAGCCCGTGGGGTGGCCGTGTTCTGTGCCCTTGTGGTATCGTTTACCTATGTGGCCGGACAAATGCGCGGTGTCGGGGTCGTCTTCTCACGATTTTTGGAGGTTTCGGTTGAATGGGGTGTGGTCATTGGTATGGTCATCGTTTTGTTTTATGCCATTTTAGGTGGCATGAAAGGTATTACCTATACGCAAGTGGCCCAATATTGTGTGTTGATTTTTGCTTTTATGGTGCCAGCCTTCTTTATCTCCTTTCAAATGACGGGTAATCCCATTCCGCAATTGGGTATGGGCGGAAGTCTGAGTGATGGCACTTATATACTCGAAAAACTGGATAGTGTTCTGGTAGACCTCGGATTCAATGCCTATACCGATGGCAGCAAATCTACCATGGATGTTTTTATGATTACCGCTGCCCTTATGTTGGGTACGGCAGGGCTACCCCATGTTATCGTACGCTTTTTTACGGTTCCCAAAGTTCGCGATGCCCGTAAATCTGGCTTATATGCTTTGATTTTTATCGCCATTCTTTATACCACGGCCCCAGCCATATCGGTTTTTGCCCGTATGAATCTCATTGAAACCGTAAGCGATCAAGAACGAGAAAATATGCCGGAATGGTTCAACAAATGGGAACAGACGGGGTTATTGTCTTTTACCGACAAAAACGGGGATGGCAAGATCCAATATGTGGGCGATGCCGCTAAAAATGAGTTAACGGTAGACCGCGATATCATTACCTTGGCCAATCCGGAAATTGCCCGATTGCCCAATTGGGTAATCGCCTTGGTAGCGGCTGGTGGCCTAGCCGCCGCCCTTTCTACGGCCGCCGGTCTGTTATTGGTTATTTCTTCGGCCGTATCGCATGATGTGATCAAAAAAATGATTAATCCGGAGCTTTCCGAGAAAAAAGAACTTATGGCCGCACGCCTATCGGCTTTCGTAGCCGTTTGTGTAGCAGGTTATTTTGGCATTAACCCGCCCGGTTTCGTGGCTTCTGTGGTGGCCATTGCCTTTGGTTATGCCGCCGCGAGTTTCTTTCCGGCCATAGTTATGGGTATTTTCTCGAAACGGATGAACAAAGAAGGCGCCATAGCAGGTATGGTGGCCGGTTTGGGGATTACGATGATCTACATCCTAAAATTTAAACTATCCGGAATCACCGGTTTCGAATGGGTGCCCTCGGTATTGGGTAGTAACGCCCAAGAAGATTGGTGGTTCGGTATCTCGCCCGAAGGTTTTGGTACCGTGGGTATGCTGGTCAATTTTGCGGTATCCCTCAGTATTAGCTACCTTACTCCTGCCCCATCGTCGGCGGTACAAGAACTGGTAGAAGATATCCGTATTCCGGCCGGGGCCAAAGAAGCGGTTGGACATTGATGATTGATGATTGATGATTGAGAATTGTTTATTGTTTATTGTTTAAGTTAATTCATTGGTCCCATCTATCAATGTATCTGTGTAACTTTGGGGTATGGAAAAGAAATTTGCGATAGACCGAAGAACATTTATTACCACCACGGCCCTGGGCTCGATGGCTGCCGTAAGTGGTATGCCCTCAATACCCCGGAAACAACCTTTACGTTTTGGCTTGGTTACCGACAGCCACTATGCCGATCGAGAACCCAACAATACGCGCTATTACCGCCAATCGCTTGAAAAAATGGCCGAGTTTTCTGAGGTGATGAATGAAGAACAGGTAGATTTCGTGATCCATATGGGCGATTTTAAAGATGAAGACCCCCAACAGAAAGAAGCCGACACCTTGCGTTACCTCAAGGAAATGGAAGCCGTTTACGGTAAATTCGACGGGGCTCGTTACCATTGTTTGGGCAACCACGATGTAGACAGCATAACCAAACAACAGTTTTTGGACCATGTTGAAAATACCGGTATCGCCAAAGACAAAAGTTATTATTCTTTTGATGTAAAAGGCTGGCATATTATCGTGCTCGATGCCAATTACCATGCCGATGGCCAAGATCAATTCTACAAAGAAGGGGCCGACTGGCAAGACCCGAACATTCCAGAAAAAGAAATGGCCTGGCTGGCCAATGACCTAAAAACCCATACGGGACCTACTTTGGTGTTCTGCCATCATCCTTTATTCGATTTTCAAAGGGGAACGGCCAACTATAAGGTACACCAATATAAAACCGTACAAGGGTTATTGGAAACCCACGGAAACGTTAAAGCCGTTTTCCAAGGGCATGTACACGAAGAACGACAGGAGACCATTAACGGTATCCATTACCTTACGCAATTGGCCATGGTCGATTATTCGGGAATGGAGAACAACAGTTTCTCTATCGTTACGGCCCATGACCATAAAATTGAAGTCTTGGGTTACAAACGGGTAGGAACCGTAAAATTATAGTCGATTCCTAAGCTGTAATCAGATCATTTGTTAAGGTACTTTTGAAACGATGACCTAACGAACCATCTCACTAACCCACTAACCCACTATCAATGTACATTCCACCTGCCTATCAAGAAACCGACCCCGCACGAATTCGGGCTTTCGTACAGGGCCATAGTTTTGGCATTTTGGTCAGTAAGGGCAATCGTTTTCCTATGGCCACACACATACCGCTGGAATGGTACACCGAAAACGGGATCGATTATTTGGTAGGGCATATCGCCAAAGCCAATGCCCAATGGCAAGATTTTAAAAAGCAACCCGAGGTCTTGGCTATTTTCCAAGGACCGCACAGCTATGTTTCCTCTTCGTGGTACGAAAGCGAAGAAGTGCCCACCTGGAACTATATCGCCGCCCATATACAAGGGCAGCTTATACTTATGGACGAAACGGAACTCATGGAACATATGGTGACCATGGTAAACAAATACGAAGCCATAGCCCAGCATCCGGTCGATCTTGAGAAAATGTCGCCCAAAACCTTAAAACAAATTCGAGGTGTAGTGGGTTTTAAGATTAAAATTGAAAAATGTTACGGGGCCACCAAGCTCTCCCAAACCCGTTCTACATCGGAACAAGAAACCATTGTTGATGAACTAAGAAAACTTGATGATTCCGGTAGCCAAGGCATAGCGGATGCGATGGATTCTCGGGTAAAAATTGATTAATTAACCAAAGGTCATTATGTTGGCTTATGCCCTGCTAAGAATTGGCACCATTACGAATAACACGGGAATTACCAATTAATTAGCTACCTTTGTTTCTTATGCAACAAAACGCTATTTACTGCAACAGCTTAGCGCTGGTATAAAGGGTAAATCCAATATTCCGATTTACCGCCTTCCCGTTTGCCCCCTTTTGGGGTTCCCTTCATATTTTCTATTATCTGATCAAAAATAGGGTCGGATATCATTCATTTATACCAGAAAAATGCATACTTCCATCCATTATAAAACACTAGGATTACCGCATAACCATAATTATAATCATCCGTTACTTGAACAAGTTGGTTTTAAGTTGGCCCGTATTAGCATTCAACACCGCGAACGCTACCAATGTTTATCTCCCCAAGGGGAAGAAAGCGCTGAACTATTAGGTAATTTGAGGTTTAGCGCCACCTCAAAATTGGCATTACCACAAGTGGGCGATTGGGTAATCGTTCAAGAATTTGAGCCTGGCCAAGTACTCATTCATTTTGTTTTACCGAGAAAGCAACTTTTAAAACGGAAAGCATCCGGAAGCCTGAACGAACAACAACCCATTGCCGCCAATGTTGATAACGGTATTATCGTTCAGTCATGTAACCGTGACTTGAATCATAATCGAATCGAGCGTTATTTGGCGCTTTGCCATAATGCCCAGGTTAGCCCTATGATACTTTTGAACAAAACCGACCTTTGGGAAACGGAACACTTACATGTCCAGTTAGACCTTTTAAAGCATAGATTCCCAAAAACCCCAATTTTTGCCTTAAGCTGTAAAACCAATGCGGGTCTAAGGGATTTTAAACAACATTTGGAAAAAGGAAAAACTTATTGTCTGTTAGGTTCTTCAGGGGTAGGTAAGTCTAGTTTGACCAATCTGTTATTGGGTAGTAAGAAAATGGAAACCCAAGAAATTGGCTCTGCCAGTGATCGTGGGAAACATAAGACTACCCATAGGCAATTACATATTTTGGACCAAGGGGCCATACTAATCGACAACCCCGGTAAACGCGAGTTAGGCATGAGTAATGAAATCGCAGGATTGGATAACACTTTTGATGACATCCAAGATTTTGCCAAACAGTGTCGGTTTTCCAATTGTACCCATATTCATGAAGTGGATTGTGGGGTTCTAACGGCCTTAGCCAATGGGAATCTTTCCCAAGAGCGTTATTCGAATTATCTGAAACTATTTAAAGAAGTAGATTTCTATGCCGCGACAACCTTAGAACGAAAGCGTAAGGAAAAAGATTTATCGCGATTAATTCGTGTTAACAAAAGGAAAAAACAGTAGCTTTTCCTATGAATACTAAAGGGAGAAACCCGCACACATCCGCGGGTTTCCTTCTTTAGTATAGTTAAATATCACTTTTATCAAAACTATTTTTAATAGATGAAAGAGCATGGGAATTTTGGCCAACATATAATTACCGACCCCATAGATTTGACAATGGAACAATCAATTGGGTTATGTTTGTCAACTTTTTAGTTTACACTTATTTTTCCCGTGGCCTTGGATCAATGGGCAGGTTGTGAAATGCTTTGACCGAGACTTTTCCAAAGTCTTTATGCAATGGATTCAATATGATATTGGATTCAAGCCCAACTATGGCCGAGGGCACCTGCAGCCCCAAAATAGCATCATGGACTACCATTTCCGTAAAAACCCTTGCACTGTTCGGGGAATACGGATAAGTGTTCCATTGTTTGGGCAATACTTGCAGCTTGTGAATGTTCAAATTATCAGGAATAACAATTTCGGCTACCAATATCTCTTTCGGAAGAAGTGCGATATTCTCCGCATGGATATAATACTCCAACAAGGCCAGGGAAACATGTTGGGAACAATACACCGCTCGTGTACCGGTCATATTCCACCGGCCACCATATAACTCCGCACCAACTCCTGAAAGAATGGCTTCCTTATATTTTGCATTCGTAATCCGGTAAACGACCATTATCCGTACACATTGTACTTTATCCTACCAATTTCGTTTTGCACCATTTCAAACCCTAGACTGCTATCGAGTAGATCAAAGGGCGGGTTACCACCAAGTGTACGTAGCGGTGTTTTAAGCCAATTCTTAAAATCGGCTTTGCTGTCAAAAACTTCATATCCCATACCAAAAAGTCGTGCTAATTCATAAATACGCTCAGAGGTCTCCTTACCATACACCTCCTTTTTATGCATACTACTGATCGAGGCTGGTAATATGTGTTCAAATTCTTTTTCGGTAGATTCGGTATATTGGATAAGTGCTTTCCATTCAGACTTACGAACACCTGATCTTATGCGACCAAGCAACTCCATGGTAGCGCCTGAAGCATTCGCATGGTTACTCACTACCCAAGAAGGCGAATATTTACCATACTGCTTACGAGACCTACTTCTTTTTTGTTCTTCAGCAATATCCATAAACGTAAAATTACAATTATCTTATTGTAAATATACAATTTAACTATGAATTAAACGGTCTTACCTTCTTTTAACCAAATACTTACAAAACCGTCTATATGAACAAACATATCAATTTAGCTGCCCTCACCCCTAGCCCCTCTCCCCGAGGGAGAGGGGAAATCTGAAAGAAGCCTAAGTATTTAACAGCTAATTTTATCAATACACATGCTACAGGGATACGCTATCGGATAAGCTGTTTTCTACAAATTATCCAACTGATTCGAGCTTTTGTCCTTACTAATCGTCCAGAAGAAGCCTACGAAAAAGAAGGTATCGGCCGCAGGGCGAATAGCCAAACGGTCGAAAGTTCCCATCATATTGGGTTCATTGGCATATTGGTAGCCATTAACGTTGTTAAACCCAGCCACATTACTGATAGAGAAATACAAGATTTTCTGCTGCGATAACAGATAGGCCCAATTCACACTCAGATTGTTATAGGCCTTGGTCTTATCTACCATAAATCCATCCGAATTCGGATTGTCATAGGTACGGCCGGAAGCAAAGGAATACGATAGTCCGATCTGCGAACGCCATTTGCTAACAAAGTACTTACCCACCAAAGAGAGGTTATGTTTCGGCGCGAAAGAAGGTACGGCCTCGCTCTCAAAATTTCGGTAATCGCGTTTGGTATCCAAGTAGGAATAGGAGGCCCAATAATCTAGGTTTTTAATGCCGTTATTATCGCGCCAGAATAGATCCAGTCCGGTGGCATAGCCATCCCCGGAATTCGAAAAATCCGAATTAAACATGGGTAGGTCGGTATCGTATTTTACCAAATCCCTATAGGCTTTATAATAGGTTTCGGCCCGAAAAGTCTTGCCTTTGTTCAGGTATTGGTAGTTCAAGATAAAATGTCGCGTTTTTTCGGTCGTCAACCCGGAATCATACTTCAGATAATCGCGCAAAGGAGCTTGCCAGTAGCCACCATAGGCCAGGGATACCTGCCCGTGTCCGCCAATAGTGTGTGCTAACGATAGTCGTGGTGAGAACTGTGTTTCTTTGAGCAAAGAGGAATACCCTACCCTTGCCCCTGCCTTTAGGGCAAAATCGTTGTTAAAAAAGATATCGGTTTCCGCAAAAAAAGCGCCGATATTATCGGTATATCCCGATTCGAAACGATTGTTTTCGGTGTCTGTAAATCGATCTTGGTAGTCCGTGATAAAATATTCTACACCAGAACTAATACTGAAGCGGTTCGAAAATGACTTCTTTATACGAGATTTTACATGTAACCCCTTTTCTTCGGCATTGACTTTGCCGGTATCCAAACCAATTCGGTTACGGTCATAAGAGATACTCCCCCCCGTAAATAAAGACCAATCGTTTTCAAAAAAATGCCGGTAATTGGTATTGAGATACATATTATTGTTCTTCAAGGCAAAGTTTACGTATTCGTCAAAATTGATGTCTTCTTGGGCAATATCAAGATCCGAAAAACTATAGCCTCCATAGACTTTCAACATGCCTTTATCAGTTTTATTACGGTATACGGCTTCACCCGAAAGCGCTTGTACGGGATCGTTCCAACGTACCCCTTGATCCGAGGGTATCAAAGATTCATAAGGAGCCAAATTAATGTAAGAGGCATTTACACTCAGTGAATTTTCGCCCCAGATTTCGGTATGCCCGATACCACCACCCACGGACATGATCGAAATATCGGTTTTTTCCTGTTCCGGAAAATCGGTGGTATTCAAGAGTAATACCGAAGAAAGGGCTTGGCCGTATTCAGCCGCATACCCCCCCGTACTAAAAGTAATCCCCTTGAATAGAAAGGGTGAGAACCTACCTCGGGTAGGTATGTTGTTCGGTGTTGCCCCAAAGGGTTGGAAAACCCGGAGGCCATCTATAAATACTTGGGTTTCCCCAGCCTCTCCACCACGTACGAACAAACGTCCGTCTTCGTTTACGGTCGATGTGCCCGGTAGTGTTTGTAAAGCCCCCACAAAGTCTCCAGCTGCCCCAGCCGTAGTTACGATATCCAAGGGTTTTAGAACAGACACCTTAGAATTATCACCCGCTTCAAAAGTACCGGCCGTTAGGGTCACTCCCGTTAATGTGTTTAGTGCTTCTACCAGTTTTACATCAACTTCTTTAAAATAACCAACATCGCCAGCCATCACATACTCGTCAAAAGAAAGCATGGAAACTACTAGGGTTTGGGTGCCGGTTTCCTCGGTTTCAAAATGGAATTTCCCATTTTCATCGGTAGAAGCACCATCATAGGTGCCCTGTAGGTACACATTGGCCCCAAGAACAGGTACCCCTTTGGTATCGGTAACAGTGCCGGATATTTCGGATTGGGCTTGGGTAAAAAAGGGAAGTAGTAATAAGAAATACAGAAATCTCATGATCGGTTCGTTTTTTGTTGGTACAAAGGTGATACGGAGCCTTTCTTTTTTATAAAGTTGCTTACCGAACCGTAGCATTTGGCGACTGAATCGTATCTCCATTAAGAACGATCTAAAATGGAGTTACCTCGCTTCATTAATCCAGTTTCCAATCCGTCTAGATTTTATGAGTCCAAAAAATTACCCTTACAACATCTTTTTCAGGATTTGTAACGTATAAGAGGGTAAAGCTTGAATGCATTTATTCAGGTGCAAGTAGAACACTATGATCAAAAACTACAGTTTCCGCTTTTGGAGCTTTATCCCATGGGTGCTCTGTATGGGCATACCCATTCTTAGCTTCGGTCAGCTGAAATCCCAACAGGATGCGGCGTACACTCTGGGCGAATATACCGGCAAAGCCCAATACCAATATATTATCACCGGAATCGACACCTTAAAGCAGGGAGCCTTCAAACTAGAAAGCACCGATTTAGAGGCGCTATTGGAAAAGGGTGATACTTCCTTTAGTATACAAGGGCAATTTGAGAACGATCAGCCCCAAGGGGCGTGGCATTTTCAGTTGGGAGAATACCAAACCGATAACATGACCAGTTTTTCCGGGGCCCAATACCAAATCAATGTAAGTGGTGTGCTACAAGAGGCTAAAGGGGGTATACAAAATGGAAAAGCCTCGGGTAAATGGATGTTTTCGAACCAAAGCATCGAAAACTCCAAAGCCGTAGATACGCTGTTTTTTAGCACTTTTACTTTTGAAGAAGGCCTGCCCATACAGCAAATGCGAATGGAAGACGGCTCCCATACTCTATTGGGTCGTTTTTTAAGAAACGGTGATACACACGATACCTGGACTTTGTATTCCAACAACGGTAATGCTTTGGAAAACTGGCATTTCTCTAACGGACTATTAACCCAATGGGAAGTAAAACAAAACAACCATCTGGAACCCGTTTCGATATTTGACGGCAATTACGATCAAATGGAAGCTATTCCTTTAGACGTCGGCTTTTTAAACTTGATCAAATTTTATGCCGGACAAGGTATGGCCGCCCCAGACACTCAAACAATTACCCTGTGGAAAAACTATCTTACCTACAGTGATACCATAGAGGGGTTATTTGCAGCCATGGGAGCTAACGATTTTTCATTAACACCCCAAGTTAAGGCACCCCATTTTCAACTGGAAGCCCAGCAACAGGCCTATCTAGATTCGATAGTGGGTAGTATTGAAATAAGCTCGCAGCTGGCCCAAAACTATTTGGATGACAACCATTTAAACTTGTTAAAACGAACCGATAGTTCGGCCCAATACCACTATGATGTTTTAGGGGCTTTACAGCAACAGTTTATACAACCTTTAGCCGAATTGGTTAGTTATAAGAAGCAGGGTATCGTAGATAATTTGGAAGCCTCCCGATGGCATAGTGTGCTTTTCCCTCAAGGTAAACCATCCAGCGCAATTAGCATACCGACAAATACTGGTGATACTAGAATATACCAAGGCCCCAACGCCGCTGATTATGACTTTAACGAGAAATCTTTTCTAGCGCTATTGCAAATGGCCCAATATACCCAAGGGGCCGTAAAAGATGTGGCTACTGCATTGGATGTGATATTGGCCCAGGAAAAGCAACAGCAATCCATTGTGGCGTTAGAAGATGAAATGATGGCCCGATCCAATCGATTGAACACTGCTTTGGATTCACTCGGCATGGTGCTTCCGGAATACCAAAATATGTTTGACCAAATTAAGCGTACAGGGGAACAAAGTTTGGCTTCGTATGCCCAAATTTCCAACGCACAAAACAAATCTTCCGAAGCGGAAAATACGGTCAATTGTTTACATAGTCTGACCGAGCTGAGTATGGAAGTAGGCCAATTACCCGAAAAGCAACAGCAAATCAGCGCACAGTATACCGATGCGGTCTATAACCCGTTTACGGCCACTATCATGGATGAAACCGTAAAAAAGCGGATAGTTTCAGCTTATAAAGACAAAATCATACCGTACCTATTAGGTCAAATAGAAGATGGGCTTAGTTGTGAAGAAGCCGCTACTATGCCGTCCTTATTTAAGGCACTGCACCAACGTATGGCAGATCTTCGGGAAACCGATACCGCAAAAATGGAACGTAAACTCCGAAAGGAAAAAGATCCACGGGCCGTACTTCATATGTTCAACCTTAAGCCTGTAGGCCAATAGTTTCAGCTATGCGACGATTTAAACATTTTTTACGCAGCTTCGTATTCGTGCTTTTTCTATGTGGTTTTGCCCAAGTACTGGCGCAGGATGATAATGAACTACCAAAAGAGTCGAAGTTTAAGGAACCAACTACCAAATTATGGTTCAACACTTATGGCAACATCCGCATATCGAAGCGTTTGTTTTGGGATGCCCAAACCCATTTTCGGTTTCAAGAAACAGCCGCTACCCCATTCATCGGTCAAGTGGCCCAAGTATATAACCGCCACGCTATTGGGTATATCTATTCTAAATATGTCAACTTCAGCTTAGGTGGGGTGCTTCGGGTCAATTTCAACACCAATGAACTTTCCGAAGATAAAAACGTGGTGCCCGAGTGGCGTATTTGGCATCAGTACCAATTTGCCCAGCCGGTTTATAATGCTATGATTTATCACAGAATCCGAATTGAACACCGCTGGACCAAAGGTTTTACCGAAGACAGCGACTATATCTATCGAAATCGCTGGCGTTATATGTTCCGGGCCAAAATTCCTTTGAACAACCACAAACTGGAAACCGGAACCCTTTATGTTTCCCCAGAGGCCGAGTTGATCATGCAAAGTGGCAAGGCCGTTGTCGGTAGCGTAATGGAAGACCTGCGGGTAACCACAACTCTGGGGTATATTTTAAACCCAAGATTAAAGGTTGCGGCCGGACTCATGTACTCCCAAGGACAAACCTTGTACAACCCTGGGGTGTTTAAACAAAGCTGGACCATGCGCTTTCATGTGTACTTCTCCCCAGATTTCCGTAAGGTTAAAAATAAGTTGCCCGAAATCCATTTTACCGATTAGTGCGTATATACCTATGTAAGAAACCTAACTTATGAAGTTTTTCCAAAAATTTTTATCCGTCGGTATTATCGCAATCATGGCCGCATCCCTTGTCTTTATGGGACTCTCCCAAAACAAGACTCGAACGGAATTGGCCCGAAAAACCGAACGCATCAATCAATTGGAAAATCGTTTACAGACTGAAAAACAGTTATGGGAGGCCGATTCGCTATTATTACAAGGTCAATATTCCGATGCCATGGCTCATTATAAAGGTCAAAAGGAAAACCCGATTTCCGATGGCCCAAGCGGGGTTAACCTCCGTTTGGCTTTGGCCGCAAAATTCTTGGCCTATGAAAAGGCAGCATACCAAAAGAATCAAGATGAATTGGAAAACGGGGAAGAACCGGATACGGAAACCCAAATTGTTGGTTCAAATATAAATAACGCCCAGTTAGACTCATTAAGTTTCGCGCTGTCTAAGGCCCAAGTACAAATGGCCAAGCTGCGAAAGCAATTGCACGAAAAATCATTTGGTGAATATGTTACGTTTACCAATGCCAAAGGTAGCCAAGTACACTATGTAGGCAAGGTAAAAGATGGTAAGGCCCATGGGTACGGTGTGGCTATTTTTAACACTGGAAGCCGTTATGTGGGGTATTGGAAAAACAACCAGCGCCATGGTCAAGGCACCTACTATTGGAAAGATGGTGAGTATTATGAAGGGCAGTACCAAAATGACCAAAGAAACGGGCAAGGTACCTACTACTGGCCCAAAGGTGAAAAATATGTAGGCCAATGGCAAAACGACCAACGCTCGGGCAAAGGGGCCTTTTACGATAAAAAGGGCAAGATTATGACCCAAGGGGTTTGGGAAAAAGATGAGTTGATTTCCCATAATTCCAAGGCCAACAAGAAAACGGCCAAAAAGAATTCGGTTGCCGCTTTGTAAACGCCCACCACTTCCTTCCTTTATTTTACCAAACCTTCGAACCCATAGGTTTTTGCTTCAACGATCCATCCTCTAAAATCTACAACTGGGTAGTCCGGAATTGAATATGCTGTAAAGCGAACGCATCTTTGTTGTGTAATCAATTCAAAACCACCTCTAATGAAAAATGTATTCGTAGTTCTCGCCCTTATTTTCTCATCTGCCGTAATCCAAGCCCAAGCAGAAAAGACCAACACCATAACGGTAACCATCGACAATATCGTAAATGATAATGGCACCGTGCTATTTAGCTTACATACCCAAGACACCTTTATGAAAGGCCCTGGCATTAAAAACGAGGGTAGCACCATAGAAAACGGTTCCGTAACCATCACTTTTACCGATGTGGCCCCAGGCGAGTACGCCATTATGGCCCTACACGACGAAAACGACAACAGGCGTATGGATTTCGAAGCTAACGGTATGCCCAAAGAAAGTTATGGTATGTCGGGCAACGATATGAGCTTTGGCCCACCTAGCTATCAAGCAGCCAAATTCACCTACGAAGGCGGCACAAAAAAATTGACGCTAATGTTCTAAGGCAATGCGTACCGAACAAGTTTATTCATCAATCAATCAAAACACAGCCGGGACTTCTCCCAGCTGTGTTTTTTTTGTGGCCTATGGCAGTACCAATGGCCGTCAAAACTGTTTTTCATCCTATCCGGAACCAACACAACGATTTCATGATTCTAGTTAATTTTACGATTCACTAGTATCTATAGCAATCTTCACCAACTAACTTCTTTGCCCTTAGCCATTTTGTTTCAAATAATACAATTCCTTTAGAAATAGGTATGGATAGCTGTGCCGGAATGGTTAATTTCAACACTTTAAAAATTCCAGACCATGCCATACCGTGTACCCAAGACCGTTTTACCTATTTCCATAGTCTTCCTATCACTATTGGTCAATTTTAGCTGCAAGGAAAAGCAAACCCAAAACGCGAAACCGGCCCAACCTAATTTCCTGGTTATTTTAGTCGACGACCTGGGGTATTCAGACTTGGGGTGTTTGGGTAGCACCTATTACGAAACCCCGAACATAGATGGTTTGGCAGCCAAAGGCGTAACCTTTACCAATGGTTATGCCGCCTGCCAGGTATGCAGTCCGTCTAGGGCCAGTATTATGAGCGGTAAACTACCCGCCCGCCATGGTATTACCGATTATATTGGAGCCAAAACCGGAACCGAATGGCGCAAGGCCAAACGGGAGACCCAATTATTACCCCCTGAATATGTGACCCATTTACCCCATGAATATACCACCCTACCCGAAGCTTTAAAAGAAGGAGGCTATCGTACTTTCTTTGCCGGTAAATGGCATTTGGGTAGTGAAGGCTCCTATCCGGAAGATCATGGTTTTGATGTGAACCAAGGCGGTTATGAAAAAGGTGGTCCCTATAGTGGTGGATATTTTTCCCCATTTAATAACCCCAAAATGACGGACTATCCTGAGGAAAAAGGCATGTCCCTTTCTATGAAACTGGCCAAGGAAACCTCCAAATTCATAGCTGAGCACAAAGAAAGCCCGTTTTTGGCCTTTTTGTCTTTTTATGCCGTACACGGGCCCATTCAAACCACACAACAAAAATGGAAGAAATATAGGGATAAGGCCGAAGCCATGGGTATTGCCGAAACCGGATTCGAAATGGAGCGTAGACTGCCCATTCGCAAACAACAAGACAATCCAGTATATGGCGGACTAATCGAACAAATGGACGAGGCCGTCGGCCATGTATTGGAAACCCTGAAAGCCCAAGGCTTGGCAGACAATACGGTCGTTATTTTCACTTCGGACAATGGCGGGGTGGCCTCGGGCGATAATTATTCTTCGAATATGCTCGACCTTCGCGGAGGTAAAGGCTACCAGTGGGAAGGTGGGATCAAAGTCCCTTTTATCGTTTATACACCTTGGCTAACGACCAAAGGAACCGTGAACGAAACCCCGGTAATCGGTACAGACCTCTATCCTACCCTATTGGATCTGGCTGGGTTACCTGCTAGGCCACAAGAGCACCAAGACGGGTTGAGTTTGGTTAATGCTTTAGACGGTAAGGGGCTATCCAAAAGGCCTTTGTATTGGCATTATCCGCACTATGGCAACCAAGGTGGCGACCCCAGTTCGGTAATTCGTCAAGGGGATTGGAAATTGATCCATTATTGGGAAGATGATACCGATGAACTTTACCGACTTAAAGAAGACCCAAGTGAACAAAACGACCTGGCCCAACAACATCCCAAAACGACCCAAAAATTAAGAACTCAATTGCTGGAATGGTTAGATTCGGTTGGGGCCAATAAAGCGGTGCAGGACCCTGAATATAGCGAAGCCCGTTTTAAACAAAAAGAAGCCTGGTTTCGCGATACCCTAATGCCCCGCTTGGAAAATGGCCGTAAAAAAATGCTGGAAACCGATTGGCAACCCAATGCCGATTGGTGGGGAAGTAAAACGGATTGATTATTGAATATTGATTATTGACACATATCAGTGGTTCGTATTGATTGCTGAAAACCGAATAGGATTTCTCTGTAATACGCTGCGTTATTTAGTCTTTAAAAATTATTAGAATGAATTTCACAAGTAGCACAGCAAACTCTAGTTTTTATCAATATAGATTAGCATTCTACAAGAATGGAATACTATCAAATAAAAAACCGCCCAAGGCAAAACCCAAGGCGGTATGGTACATCTAAATCAAGTAATCTCCCTTAAAGGGTTTATATTTCCTCGTCTAACCAAGCTTTCATCATCCAGACGGTTTTCTCTTGCTCGGTTATAAAATCGCTCATCATCGAATTGGTGCCTTCGTCATTGGCATCGTCGGAACTGTCCAGTAATTCCCTTTCCAAAATCAATAACTCAGTCAAAGAATCAACGATCAAGCGAATGGCTTGTTCATCTTGGGTTATATCTTTTCCGACGGGTACCCTGGTGTTTGCACTATAATCGGCGAAGGTATGGTAGGGTACGCCCCCAAGGGTAAGGATTCGCTCAGCGATTTCATCTACCTTGGTATTGGCGTCGTCGTACAATTCTTCGAACTTTACATGAAGATCGAAAAAGCGTTTTCCCTTGATATTCCAGTGAATACCACGTAAGCTTTGGTAATATTGCTGAAAGTTGGCCAAAAGCACATTAAGTTCCCCGCTTAACTTCAATGATTTTTCTTTGTCTAATCCTATACTATTGCGTTTCATTTGGTAAAGTTTTTATGTGTTTTATATGTTGGTAATCTATTCGAAAGCAAACCGTTAACTGCTTCCCTTTTTTGTTATCACAAAGATACCCTTATAAAAACGGTTATTAAGTATAGATTATATTGATAGTTTTTATATTTTTATCATTCAAAACTATCGCAAATGACCATTACCCAACTGTATTACGTATTAGCCGTAGCCGAGCATCGCAACTTTACCCAAGCCGCAGAAAAAAGTTTTGTAACCCAACCTACCTTAAGTATGCAAGTGCAAAAATTGGAAGACGAATTGGGGGTACAATTGTTCGACCGAAGCAAAAAGCCCATAAAAATTACTGAAGTCGGTAAAAAAATCGTGGAGCAGGCTAAAAATATTGTAATCGAGGCCGAACGTATCAAAGATATCGTGGATCAAGAAAAAGGATTCGTTGGGGGCGAATATACGTTGGGCATTATACCCACCATAATGCCCACCTTATTACCTATGTTCCTAAAGACCTTTATCAAAAAATACCCTAAGGTGAATTTGATCATCAAGGAACAAAATACCGAGACTTTAATCAAAAACCTGAACGAAGGCCATATCGATGCCGCCATTGCGGCCACACCATTGGATAATGAATCGCTTATAGAGCGGCCGTTATACTATGAACCTTTTGTGGCCTACGTACCCAAAGCCCACCGTTTGGGTGAGAAAAAGGAATTACTTCCCGACGATTTGGATATAAACGATGTACTGTTGTTACGCGATGGACATTGTTTTCGAGATGGTATCATCAATATCTGTAACGCCAACCGAAATTACGGGGAAGAGCATTTCCGTTTGCAAAGTGGGAGTTTTGAGACCCTAATCAATCTGGTAGATGAAGGTTTGGGTATGACCCTACTACCCTATCTGAATACCATGGAATTGGATGGTGAAAGAAAAAAGAACCTTAAACATTTCGAAGCCCCCTCCCCTGCCCGTGAGGTAAGCTTAATCTACCACAAAAGCGAACTGAAAATACAAATAACCAATGCCCTAAAAGATGTTATCAGTGGCTTAGTAAAAGGAGCCATTGCCTTTCACGATGTACAGATTATTAGTCCGTTGAATAAGGTGGGGTAAAATCCGAAGGACTCTCTCTAAAAAAGTAACTTAGGTATAAAAAACGAAACCCGATAGTTTGACGAATCAGGGACTATCGGGAATAAGATAGTACAAATATATTAAATCTAATCGAATATAACAAGATGACACTTAATGAGATACTCTAAATTTGCCGCTATTTTATTACCTGCAAGAATGAGCCGTTACCATAAGGCTGCGCATGGTGATACCAGAAAGGCAATGACATTGTATCGTTTGAATCTAAAACTTTCTCAAGAGTTTTTTACGGTAATCAGCTGCTTTGAAATCGCATTAAGAAATAAAATTGACCAACATGGTATTACTAGATTCGGAAATCACTGGTTAAGGGAAGGAGCACGAACAAATGGTTTGTTTGACACAAATAACACCAAGCTGACCCAAAAAAACATTAACGCTGCCGTTACGAAATTAGGCCCGCATTATTCACATAATAAATTGGTGGCTGAATTAGGGTTCGGTTTTTGGAGGTATTTGTTCGCACAAAAGCAATTTAGAGCCACTGGTAATACCCTACTTCATATTTTTCCATGCAAACCAAAAAGCTCAACTTCTTTTCAATATAACCAGAACTATGTTTTTAATCAATTAGCAACCATAAATAACTTTAGGAATAGGATTGCCCATCACGAACCAATATGCTTTCTGAAAAAACAATCTATTAAAGATTTGACCAGTGCCAGGAACCACTATAACACAATTTTAAATATGTTTCATTGGATGGACATTGACGCCTCTGAATATTTATACGGTATAGACCATATTGAACAGTATTGTGACCAAATTGAAAGGCTTTAACACAATCTTAAATTAATTTTATGTTTCTTAAAAAACTTTCGAGGCAAACTAAAAAAGGGCTCCCGTGGGAACCCTTTTTCTATGCTTTTAAATACATTAAACTTGGTCTCAACTCTGGCTTGTCGGTCGTGAATTGGTTGAGCCAGAATCTTAATTCTTCAATTTCATAAGGTAACAACCTAGAAACTGCTTTTTCCACCTCTTTGCTAAACAATTTGGCATCGAAGCTTACCTTTCGGAGCACGGTTTTGGTGTACTCCAACATAGCTCTTGGCATACTCTTGGCTTTAATTACATTGTTTTCCCTAAATTAACCAAAAATCGAGTTGGTTAGTATTCTAGAACCGTTAAAAATAAGATAATAATCTGTTAAATGCAATTTTCATTCACGCAACACCCTCTTTTTAAAACGATTACAAAACACCTTCTTTGGGTTGTCGCCATTACGATTGTGTTGGCTTCTTGTGCCCCGGCCCAAAAGCTGGGTTATGGAAAGAACGGTCACGAATATTTTGACCATAAGCTTTTCGAAAATCAATTTACCGGGGTTTTGGTAATCGATGCCCAAACCAAAGACACCCTGATAAACCATAACGCACACAAGTATTTCACCCCGGCAAGTAATACTAAAATCGCTACCTTGGCCACCGCCATTTCGGTATTGGGTAAGCAAACCCCTGCCCTAATCTACACGGTACAAAATGATTCTTTATATTTTAAAGGTACTGGCGACCCTTCCCAATTACATCCGTATTATCAAGACAGTACGGTAACCCAATTTTTATCAAAACAGAAAAACTTGGTGTATTGTCCTGAGAATTTTCAGGATAATGCCTATGGCCCCGGATGGGCTTGGGAAGATTATGATACCTATTATTCCCCCGAGCGCAGTCCGTTGCCTCTGTATGGCAATGTGGCTATCATTTTTCTAAAGGATAGTTTGTACATTATTCCCGAATATTTTAAGGATTCACTTTATAACGGGGGCGAACGAAATCGGAAGCCATTTCAAAACCGCTTCAATAGGAACCAAATGCCGGGTGACTCTTTGGAAATACCCTTTATCACCTCTACGAAAAACACCCAAAAACTATTGACTTCCCTTTTGGATAAAAACATTGAAATCGGGACTTTTCCCAAGGGTGATAGCCAAACCTTGTATTCGGTACCGACCGATTCCCTTTTGAAGCGTTTAATGCACCAGAGTGACAATTTTATTGCCGAACAACTCATGCAGCTCTCCGCCGGAACATTGACCGATACCTTAAACTTTAATATCGCCCGTAAACATGCGTTGGATGTTCTATTCCCCGAAATGCCCCAAGAACCACGTTGGGTAGATGGTTCCGGACTGTCGCGGTATAATTTGTTCACGCCTGCCTCACTGGTGTATTTATTAGACCGGCTATACGCCGAAATACCCCAAGAACGTTTGTTCCATCTGTTCCCTACTGGAGGTAAAGTAGGTACATTAAAGAATTATTATGCCGGAAACCCGAGACCTTATCTACATGCCAAATCGGGTAGTTTAGGAAACAATTATAACCTTAGTGGGTATTTGGTTACCGATTCGGGCCGGGTATTGATCTTTAGTTTTATGAACAATCATTACCGCCAACCTACCCAGAAATTAAAAACCCGAATGACCATCTTTTTTGAAGCCATTCGGGATAATCTGTAGTAAATGGTTTGGGGCCATTAAAGTGTTTTTTTATAAGTCCAACTTTAGACTTTAGACTTTAGACTTTAGACTTAAACCTACTGCATAATCTTAATGCGCCCCCCTGCCAATTGCTTTCTATTGACTTCTTTGGGGTCGCCATAAATATAGATGTCGCCCCCGGCGGTAATACTGGCATCCACCAAATCTTCGGCATTTACCTCGGCCTCACCGGCTGCGGTAATGGCTATTTTAGTGGTCTGGGTCTCTAACTCGCGACCTTCGAAAATTCCGCCCGTATTCAGTTTTATTTCCTGATACTTGGCCAAACCGGATGCTTGTACAATACCACCGGTAACCGCCTTCACTTTTACATCGTCTACTTTGAGTCCGACTTTGATTTTACCACCTTCTTGCGAGCGCAGTTCAATGCGGTCTTGCTCTATAAGTTCGTTGGCCACGATTACGGCCCCTTCGTTGGCATCGATCAGTTTGATATTGGTAAAGTATACTTCAATAAAGGTTTGGGCCCCATCGAAACGATTGTCGAGCTCCATACGAAGTTTCAGTTTACCATTTTGGTTAATGATCTTTACATAATGGGTATCCTTGCCTTTGATTACTACCTTGTTTTCATCGGATTGGATAAGGTTTACCTCCATAAGATCGAAAACCTTTAGGGTATGGAAGTTACCTAAATCTTTTTCTATGGTTTTTTGGGCAAACAAGCCCATACTTAGGAAGAGTGTCAGTAAGGTAATTTTTATTTTCATGATCTTTCGTCTTTTGGTTTCTATAAAGATACAACTGATCGGGGATCGTTACAGTTTGGCTTTATTTTGTTTCGATTTTTTACCTTCATATTACCCTTGTACAGTCTAACCTTCTATTACATTTTCAAATCTTCAAATTACCATATTGACACATTGTATATTGATACATCGTTACCTTATCACATTGGGACTGGCTGACACGAATTTCACTAATTCCACGAAGGCTCATGTTTATTCCGAGGCAAGATTTTCAGCTGAAAACCGGGTTGTTACACAGAGTTTCACGGAGAAGGCCCAGCGTTTCACGGAGTTTGTCTCCCAACTCATCAACTCAACGATTCAACAAACCAGTTTGGAGTTATGGGGTATATTGGTTTACGAAGATTTAAACATCTTACTGGAAAGCCCTCACCCCGACCTTCTCCTCCCGCCATTCCGCGGGACAGGCGCCAGAGAGGGAGTTCTCAATGATTTCGTCTATTTTGGAACTTTGGAATTCCGATGAAACAATTTCCAACTCCATTTTCAAATTGGTACATTGACCTAGGCCGATACAATTACCCCCCTAAATCCCCACGAGGGGATGTTTTGTCGTTCGATATTGACTCAAAAAAGTACATCGAACTTCGTACTTTCTGGCCTATTTTCAAATTATCAAATTATCAAATTGTTACATCGTTACATTGTATATTGGTACATTGGCATATTGGCCAAACTGACAGCCAGAGCCTCTCAATCTTCTATGCGCATACGCATATTTAAAAGATGGGGTTTAAAGCCTGCCTTTACATAGGCTCGTATCGCGGCTTCGTTCACGGAATAGACATCTAGACGGAGCTCGGTAAGTTTATTCGCCGAACACCATTTTTTTAAGGCTTCCATGATTTTACCATTGATACCCTTACCCCTATGATTAGGGTCTACAAACATAAAGCCCAAATAGGCATACTGCTTATGATCTAAATATGGCCGGGGTTGGCGTTTGTTGGCATATGCAGAAGCCACCAATTCCCCATCGAGTTCGGCTACGCAAACATAATGTTCCGGTGAATCGATCATGGCGGCAATGTCGTAATAATTAATCTGTCCGTTTCGGATGGTGGGATCCATGGGCCGTTCCGCTTCAATGATGCCTTGTTCGAATCGCAACAGCGTAGGCAAATCGTTTAGGGTGGCTTCTCGAATAATCATAATCAGAACTATTTTCTAGGTATCGAAACGGAAAATTACCGAATACCGTAATGGCAAGCAATGATTTATTAAATGAGTTATGGGTTAAGGGTTATGATGGGTAATTTTGTGTTGTTCGTTGTTTGTTGTTTAAAAAAAAGAGGGTCAAGAATGACATTAATCCTTATATCAACTTTCAATAAAAACGCATGGTCACCTCAATCTTCTATCCCCATTTTCAAATTACCAAATTTCCAAATTGACACATTGGAATATCGATACATTGTTACATTATCACATTGCCACTGGCTGACACGAATTTCACGAATTGCACTAATTTTTCCACTTTGCACCTATAATTTTCCACTCATATTCAAATTTTCAAATCGTTACATTATCAAATTATTCCTTCGGACTTGCTAAATAATCCCTTGGATCATGGCATGTTGTATCAGCATCATGGTTTTAGCGTCTTTTATCTCGCCTTGGGTTAGGGCTTCCTTTACCCGGTCATAACTCCACTCCAGTACTTCGATATCTTCACTTTCATAATCGGCACCACCACCCTCGGTTTGGCGTTGGTTTTCATTGTATTCGGCCAAATAGAAATGAATAATCTCAGTTACCGATCCCGGACTCATATAGGCCTCAAAGCATTTTTCGATTTGGGTTATGGCATAACCGGTCTCTTCTAAAATCTCCCGTTTTATACTTTCTTCGGGGCCGTCGGGTTCCATGACCCCGGCAGCTACCTCTACCATAAGTCCGTTGCTGTTGCCATTTAAATAGGTGGGTAGGCGAAATTGGCGGGTCAATAGTACCTTTTGTCGTTCTGGGTTATATAGATACACAGCCACCCCATTACCTCGGTCATAGGATTCGCGGACTTGGGTTTCCCAGGCCCCGGCAAAATTCTGGTAATCGTAGGTATATTTTTCCAGTTTGGCCCAGTTATCGGACAATAATTCGGCCTTTAGGTTTTTGATTCGATCAGATTCCATTTATACGGTAACGGTTTTGTTCAGGTATTTACGAAAGGGCAACATGGCGCTATAGACTTCGGTAACGTAGTCGAGATAATCGGGCTCGAATACCATTTGCCGCTCCATGGTATGGTAGGCCTCAAAGCTCTTTCGTCTTAGTAATTGGATATGTGGATGGTCTTTCGGATAGCCTTTTGGTGCCGTTTTCAGATTATCAGTGGTATCTAATTGTCCAAAATATTTGACAAAACTTGGGGCTTCGATTAGGGCCTGTAGTGCTTCCCCATTGTAATCGATGCCCTCACGAATACTTCGTAATACCTTGGCCTCCGGCCTAAAAAAGCCGCCAGCGATAAAACATTCCCCCGCCCCTAGATGCACATAAAAATCACCGGTGCCCGGTCGCCGGTCTACTGCAGCCCCTATATAGTCTTTATAAGTGGGCTTGTTTGGGTGGAACATAAGGTTGTTGTTTATCCGTGTAATCGCCCGCTTCCCTGGGGTGGGATAATAATCGGAATCCAATTGTTCAAGCCGAACATCCAAATGGTCTACCCATTCTTGATATTCGGCCTTAATCTCTAAATAACGTTTTCTATGCCGATCTAACCATTCCTTGTGGTTGTTATCGCGAAGTTCTTCCAAAAAGCGGAACATTGCTTTAAAATCCATAAGCATGCAAGCTACGGAAATAATCAAAATAAGTATGTCCTATATTTAGATGATAGACTATAGAATAAAGACCAAAGACCATGGGCCAATCAACGAATCCTTAAACCAGTTATGAGTTAAGGTTTAGGAGTTATGACATGTAGTTCCCACTTCGTAATTCGAACTTCGGCTCCCCTTTTCAAACCTTCAAATCGGCACATTATCAAATCAACTCATTCCCTCAGGCCGACACGAATTGCACGAATTAACACGAATAGTACGGTTGTTCCACGGAGATTCACGGAGAAGACGCATAGTTTCACAGAGGTTTCCCTTAACTGATTCAACAATTTGGGCAACCCGGTTATGATATTTTCAAATTAGCACATTTTCAAATTGGCACATTCACCAAGGCCGACACGAATTGCACTAATTAACACGAGTACTTGTGCTGATTTACAGGTGCATTTTCAAATTTACTTTGTCGTTACACAGAGTTCACAGGGAAGACACAGAGTTTCACAGAGATGGTTTCCACCAATAAATACTCCAGTTATGAGTTAAGGGATATGAGTTATGACAACTTCGTACCTCCCACTTCGTAACTCGTACTTAAAACTTCCGTCACATTTTCAAATCTTCAAATTACCACATTGGCACATTGGTACATTGGTACATTGCCGCAGGCCGACACGAATTTCACGAATTGCACTAATTTTATTGGGCTTTCATTATAAAGTGTGATGTCTCCTATCGTCGACACGATTCTTTAAATAAGTTAAGGGTTATGACAACTTCGTACCTCCCACTTCGTAATTCGAACTTTCTACCCCATGTTCAAATCATCAAATTTTCACATTGATTCATTGGTATATTGCTAGATTGGCACATGGCCACAGGCCGACACGAATTTCTCGAATTGCACTAATTTTATTGGGCTTTCATTATATAGTGTGATGTCTCCTGTCGTCGACATGACCATTCTTTAAATTAGTAATGAGTTATGACAACTTCGTACCTCCCACTTCGTAATTCGAACTTTCTACCCCATTTTCAAATCGTCAAATTTTCAAATTGCTACATTGTACATTGCTATATAATACAATGGATTCCAAACCGTAGTCGCTAAGCACTAGTTCACCATCTACTAGTCCACTAACCCACTAGCCCACTAAATCAAAACCTATTATCGCCATCCAACAAGTCGCCAATGCCACCTAAAATACTGCCCTCACCTTTGTCTTTCCCCCCACCTCTGGGTGCTGCGGCCCAAACACGACCGGCCAATCGGCTAAAGGGAAGTGATTGTACATAAACGGTACCGGGTCCACGTAGGGTAGCAAAAAAGAGACCTTCACCCCCGAAAACCGTGTTTTTGATTCCGCCTACGAATTCGATATCATAGTCCACATCTTTGGTAAAGCCCACAATACAACCGGTATCTACTTTTAACACCTCGCCAGCGGCCAGTTCTTTGCGCGCTAAGGTTCCACCGGCATGTACAAAGGCCATACCATCGCCTTCCAGTTTTTGCATAATGAACCCTTCGCCACCAAAAAGGCCACGGCCGAGTTTTTTAGAGAATTCGATACCAACCGAAACCCCTTTGGCCGCACAGAGAAAGGCATCTTTTTGGCAAATAAATCGTCCGCCGTATTTCATAAGGTCAATAGGTACGATCTTACCTGGGTAAGGCGCAGCGAAGCTGACTTGTTTTTTGCCTTGTCCGGCATTCATAAAGGCGGTCATAAACAGACTCTCGCCCGTTAACAGGCGTTTTCCGGCTGAGAACAATTTACCCAATACCCCTTTGTCTTGGTTAGATCCATCGCCAAAAATGGTGTTCATTTGTATGCCCTGATCCATCATCATAAAACTGCCCGCCTCGGCCACTACGGCCTCTTGGGGATCAAGTTCTATATCTACATATTGCATTTCCTCGCCGTGGATCTCAAAGTCTATTTCGTGGTTTCCGTATTTCATAATGTGTATTGTATAATGAAGTCGTTTAAACTTTTATGATTGATTCAAGTTATTGGTATTGAATAGGCAAAAATTGTTACAGTGTTCCTATGGTTTGTTGTTCATGGTTTGTTTAATGGGTAATCGATTATAGCTATCATCATATTTGCAAATCTTCAAATTACCACATTGACAAATTGGTACATTGCCGCAGGCGAACACGAATACCCCCCTAAATCCCCCCAAGGGGACGTATTATCATTCGATTTTGACTCAACATGGTAATTGGAAAACTTCGTAACTCCCACTTCGAAACTCGAACTTTGCTAACCATTTTCAATTCTTCAAATCTTCAAATTACCACATTGACAAATTGGCACATTGCCGCATGCGAACACGAATACCCCCTAAATCCCCCCAAGGGGACGTTTTATCATTCGATTTTGACTCAACATGGTAATTGGAAAACTTCGTACCTCCCACTTCGTAACTCGAACTTAAAACTTCCGTCCCATTTTCAAATCTTCAAATTACCACATTGACACATTGGTATATTGCCGCAAGCGGACACGAATTTCACGAATTGCACTAATTTTTATAGTGTCTGTAAGGCATAATACTGCTAGAAAACAAGGTATAACACAGCGTTTCACGGAGAAAGCTTCCACAATACTTCCATCAAACGGATTCGCAGCTAAAAAATAAACCATAAACGATTCAACAACAACTTTGTACTTCCCACCTCGTAGCTCGAACTTCCCGTGGCATTTTCAAATCTTCAAATTACCACATTGACACATTGGTATATTGCAACATCGGTACATTGATGAATTGTTACATTGCCGCAGGCGGACACGAATACCCCCCTAAATCCCCCCAAGGGGACGTTTTATCATTCGATATTGACTCAACATGGTAATTGGAAAACTTCGTACCTCCCACTTCGTAACTCGAACTTTGCTATCCATCTTCAAATTGCCACATTTTCAAATTAACCCATTGCTACATCCACACATGGCTTTTACACATACCCGAAAGTTCTTTTAGGGTCTTTCTTACATCCATTTTTTTTTGAATCCTAAAGCATCGCATGAAAACACTTTGTCAGTAGGGCAATTGGCCATTTCTAGACGAAACCAAACCACCATAATAATTCGATTAACAAGTAAGAAAATACGTTATAATGCATTATCGCATCAACATTTGTAGGGTTCACATCATATTTTTAAAAAGTAGTCTTTTTCCTACTATCTATGTAACGTTTTACATTTCCATAAACTATTCTTTGTGTCATGCATAACCTTGCTAATTCTTTTGCAAATCGATTCAATACACCAACCCGATTTGCCATAAACAGGGATAAAAACCAACCCGTTACCGCGAAATATACGGATCAAATCCCACAGCAATCTGGCTTTCCGAATACTGGAGAATGCCAGAAAACAAAGGTTAGCCAGGGCATAAGCACAAAAACCACCAACGAAAAAACACCCATATACTTTACCATGAAAAGTCAAAAACCCTGGAAAGGCCTGAACTCGTTTTGGTTCGCTTTCATCCTATTCTTTTGCTTAGGCATGGGCAGTTCTTTTGCCCAAACCGAGTTTATTATTGAGGTAGATCTTAGTATACCCAGTACCAAGACCAATGGCCATGCCGCAGATACCATAACCATTCCTGTTCGTGACTATAATTTTGATATTGACTGGGACTACGATGGTACTTTTGAGGCTGCCAATTCTACAACGGCCAATTTAGACGTAACTCCCCTTTCGGCCCAGGCCACCCATATCTATCCGGCCGGGACAACCACAAAACAAATTGCCATTAGACCCCATAGTGGTACGGCCCTTAGGTTTGCCTTTGACAATAATTACGATGCCGAAAAAGTGACCGGAATCGTTAACTGGGGTACCACCGTTTGGGATGGTACCTATCGTATGTTCAGGGGCTGTGAAAATCTGGCTACCATGCCTAATAGTGCCGGTATACCCAATCTAAGCAATACCACGGCCATGGACTATATGTTCGCGGGTTGTAATGTATTTCAGCCGGGTACCGATATTGGTAACTGGAATGTAAGTAATGTCATCAATTTTAGAAACATGTTTTACAATTGCCAGGCCTTCAACAGGAATTTGAATAATTGGGATGTAGACCGAGGCATCAATTTCTATGGCATGTTCAGGGGGTGTACCGTATTTAATTCTCCTTTAAATAATTGGAATATTAATCCCAGTGGCGCCGCTGTTAACCTAGGTTATATGTTCGCCAGTGCCCGTGCCTTTGTAGGGGCCGGTTTGGACCAATGGGAAGATTTCCCTAATTCCACAATTGGCAATGTAACCCATCTAGATGCCATGTTTCGCGATTGCGATCAATTCAATACCGACATCGGCAATTGGAAAGTGGGCCAAGTGCGGCACTTTCAAAGTATGTTCCAATTTGCCGACATTTTTAACCAAGACCTCAGTAGTTGGACCATTGGTTATATAGATGGTACCACCCTTAACCCTGTATTACCCGGCAACAATTGGCGTATTAATATGAGCGCCATGTTCGATGGCACTGCCTTTAACCAAGACCTCTCGGCCTGGGAGCGAGATAACGGCCCCGGTGATCGTTCTACCATGGCTTGGGTAGACAATATGTCGGTGATGTTTAAAAATGCCGACTTTAACCATGCCAATGGTATCGGTAATTGGGATGTGGGCCGGGTAGCCAACTTCAGATACATGTTCGAGAACAATAGTAAATACAACAACCCCGACATTGCTAATTGGAATATTGGGCAGAATACGGGTACGGCTACCATAAATATGCAAGGTATGTTTCTTCGAAACAGTCTTTTTAACCATCCGTTAAACAGCTGGGAACGTTCGGGCACCCCCGGTGTGGTAGGTGCCACTGGCCCTTCTACCCTGGCCTATGTAAATGATATGCGCGATATGTTCGAGAGTAACACTGCTTATAACCAACCCATTGGCGATTGGCAGGTAGGTAGGGTACGCTATTTTGATGAAATGTTCCGAAATAATACAGCATTTAACAATAGTTCATTAATGCACTGGAATATTGGCGTGTTACCCGACGGCAATACCCAATATGGGCAACCCATAACCATGTCGGGTATGTTCCGAAATGCGGCATTTAACCAAGCCCTTACCAATTGGGAACGAACTAGCAGTGGTAACCAATCTACCCTAGAACATGTGACCAGTTTGGCCTATATGTTCCATGACAACTCCAATTTTGACCAAACCCTATCGAATTGGAATGTAAGTTCGGTCACCAATTTTACATCCATGTTCCAAAACGCCTCGGCCTTTGACCAGAATCTGGCAGACTGGACACCCATTAGCGGAACCAATTTTACCGACTTTTTAGATGGATCGGGTTTAACGATAGATCAATACGACGCCCTTCTTATATCTTGGGCCAATCAATCCCTTCAAAACAATGCGGTTTTCGGTGCCCAAGGTTTGGAATACTGTAATGGTATTGATGCACGCCAAAGATTGATAGATACCTTTAGCTGGGATTTGTCATCATCTGGAGATATTTTGACCGCCAACTGTAGCCTGCCAGGATTAGTTGGAGGTATTAACGTGTGGCTTAACGCAGACAATATCACCGGAGCAAGCGATAATACTGCCTTTGCCACTTGGGATAACCTTATCACTTCTACGGGATCGGCAAGCTCGCCCACCCAAGGTACCTTGGCCAACCAACCTATTTATCACGATGGGGAAGCTGGGTTATACAATTTTAATGCCTATGTAGATTTTGATGGTACCGACGACCTATTACCCTTTTCAGATTTATCCCTAACCGATTATGCCGCTTATATAGTGGGAAACATCGATGTAGATAACTCCGGTTTGTTTAATCCGCCCGGGAATGGGGCCCATCAGTTTTATGTTACCAGTTTAGATAATAGTATACGTTTTGCCAACGCTGGGGTTGTCAATTATATGGTTACGCCTGCCAATTCGGTACAGACCGATACTGATCATATTTTTTCGGTATACTATAACCCTGCCGCCAGTGTTGGTAATGAAAACTCCATTAGTTTAGATGGCAATATTTTGGTATCTAACACCAATACTGGTTCTACCCTAGCCCAAAACACGGGTCTAGGGGCTGGTTTAGACGGTCAGTTGAGTGAAATTATTTTTATAGATAATGCCAGCTACAAGTCGCCAACGGAACGTACCAAAATAGAAAGTTATTTAGCCCTAAAATACGGCATCACCCTTGCCAATGGTTCCAAGAATTATCTGGCTTCAGATGCCACTTCGTATTGGAGCAACAGCACCGCCACAACTGGTACCGATAGTTATATAAACGATATTATAGGTTTGGGCCGCGACGAGGCTTCTGCCCTACACCAAAAGGTGTCGCATTCGGTAAATACTTCCGCCATCCTTAGCGTGGCTACCAATGACGACTTTACCAACGCCAATAGCAACGGTACACGTACCGATATTAGCCCAGAGGCCACGGTGGCCGATACCCGAAAATACATCACCTTCGCTCATAATGGGGGCGCCGAAACCACTAATGCGGGCAATACCGAATTGGGTACAGGCATGTTGGCCCCGCGTATAGACCGCGAATGGCAAGTACAAAAACTGAACTGGACTAACGATATTACCCTAAACTTTGGGGCCGCCCATGCCGGTATGGCCTTGTATATGAGCAACCTGGAAACCTTTAATACGGGTACCGTAGAAGAATTAGGGGTTTTAGACACCAATGGTACCATCTCGGTGGCCAATGCCGATCTTGACGCCAATAGCTACTTAACCTTGGCTACGCCTATTAGCCCCGGTGGGGTGGTGGGTGCCAATCTTTGGGTAAAGGCCAATGTTGGTGTCTCCAGTACAGGTTCAACGGTTACTGATTGGATAGACCAAACAGCCTATAATAGCTTTACCATTAATGGTGCTCCACAAACAGGTATTACCCTTTTTAACTTTAACAACAGTATAGATTTTGATGGTAGTGATTACTTTGAAGGAAACTCTGAAATTTCGTATCAAGAACTATTCGGGGTGTTTAGATTAGCTGATGCCACCACCATAAATGGTGTTGTTTTAGGTACTAACAATACTACCCCCGGATCAGAAGGTTATTTCTGGGGCAATGTAGAAACCAATGATCGCTTGACAACCGGTGATTATAATCCGGTTGGTAGCGATGATTTCTTCTATTCTCATGTGTTGGGCGAAGAGATTCTTTTGTATAACGATAATCTCGATGCCAACATGGCTAATGTATTTAGACGATTAAACGGGGCAGATCAAACCTTGACCAATCAGTTCTTTGGCGGTGGTCCTAGTGTTGACCCCGTTACAAATCTACGCCCTTATATTGGTCGTAGGGATGGCGGCTCCTTTCTTAATGGTTCCATAGGTGAAATACTGGTGTACCCAAGTACCGTTGGCCCTACCCAACGTCAAAAGATACAATCGTATCTCGCTATAAAGTATGGTATAAGTATAGACCAAGGTGGGGCCGGCCAAGATTATTTGGCCAGTAACGGTACCACCGAAATGTGGGATTATAGTGAGGCCACCACCGGGTTTACCAACAATATTTTCGGAATCGGTAAAGACAGTGCGTCAGACCTAGAACAAAATATCTCTAAGTCAGTGAATGCCGATGCCATCATTACCTTGGCCCATGGCGATGTGGCCGATTTTGATGCCGCCAATACCCATGGTAGTCGAACCCCGACCGCCGATATGAGCTTTCAGACCATTGCCCATAATGGGGTTGGTTCCGGCACGTGGGAAGCCTTTAACGCGGCCACTACCCCAACCGATTACCAGATACTGGATCGCCAATGGCAGGTACAAGAACACGATGCCAGCGATAACGATGCCGTGGCCGGGGTTACCCTCGCCTTCAATGTGGCCGATACCGGGGCTAGCTTCGACGTAGCCGATCTTATTCAAGGTACCGAATATTACCTATTGATAGATACCAATAACAATGGCAACTATACCGACGACGGACAAAGCCCCGTGGCCCTAACCCAACAGGGCAATATTTGGTATACCGAAACGCCAATAAACTTGGTACACCAAAGCCGTTTTACCTTGGCTACGTCTACCCTGTGTACCGGAAATTTGAGCTATACGGCACCGAATTACGATCTTTCCAGTTTTTCTGGTTCTTATACCCTGCCATCAGCGGCATCCAACCCTTTGGGCACTGCTATGTTTAATGCAAAAGCCATAACCTTTAATAAAGAGGGTACACGGGCCTTTATTTTAGATAGGGATATCGACATCGTGGCCTTTGACCTCGCCACCCCTTTCGATCTACAGACCGCAGTATTGAATGCCTCGGCCAGTTCGCCTAACCAAACTTGGATAAACAGCCATTTGGGCATTGCCTTTAATTTTGATGGTAGTAAGGTTTTTATAAACCATGACAATGTGTTGGAACAGTACAATATAACCGATTACGATGTTTCGGGGGTTAATGCCAACCTAACCCCAGATGCCTCCTATACCATGGTCACCAATGCGGGCCGCTTTGTATTCTCCCCAGATGGCATGTCGTTTTTCTCCTTAACAGGAGGGGCTAGCTCTAGTATTGCCCGATATACCCTAACGGCTCCCTTCGATATCTCAGCACCAACCCAAGACCAGACATGGACCATTGGCCCGGGCTTTGCCTCTGGCGCTGCCTCGTTTATGTTCAACTATGGGGGTACTAAACTATATATCAAAAACAATGGCGACCGCGATGTGTATGAATTCGATTTGGCCACCCCTTTCGACCTTACCCAAATTACGGAAGAAGGGATTAGCTATGACTTCTTTAGCACACCCGGGGCCGCTATTTCGGTTAGCCCTACCGGAGAGTATTTCTATGAGGTTTCGGGTGCCATAGATGCAGTAAAACAATCGGCCATTTCCAACCCGGCCACCTATACCGAGTCTAAACTTACTTATGACGGGGCCATTAACAATGTAGAAAAGACCGTAATCTATTTACAAGGCGATCAATTCAATGATCTAGGTAGCGGCGTGTTGACCCCGGCCCAAGTGACCGTAGGTAACGTGTCGGCCGGCCTAACAGCGGTCTTGACCATAACCGACATTTATGGCGAAACCGATAATGCCCTAGAACTTACCTTTACAGGTACGGCAACCGATCACGACCCTGCCGATAGTATCACCGACTTAACCTTTACGTTTACCAATACGGCTTTTTCTTGTGCCAGTGCCAGCAATATTACCAACTCCGGTTCTGGTGCGGCTTATAGCCCCAATATTGGTATTTCCTTTTTAGATAAACCCATTAGTCCCGGTGGGGTTGTGGGCGCCAACATTTGGTTAAAAGCTGACGCAGATGTATATGAAGATTTAGGAACCGATGTGGCAGAAGACGGCGATGCGGTAGAACAATGGAACAGTTCTTCCAATAGTGAGGTTCTCACAGGTACGGGACATACACCACAGTTCAATACTTCGGATATAAACTTTAACCCTTCGGTGTTGTTCGCTGCCGGGCAAATGTTAGATATGCCAGCAGGTTATTCAAATGCCGATGCGATTGTGTATCTTGTTTCCCATCCAGATCCAGCATCACCCGCCAAAGTGCTTTTTTCAGCTAACCCGAATACGGCACACGCATTTTTTAATACGGGTAATCAATTCGTGTCCTTTTTGAATGGCTCTGTAACAAATTCATTAGTTACCGTACCCAATGCACCGCATTTATTTTTTATGGATAACGATGGTGGCACCTCACAGGATCTGTCCGTAAATAGCCGGACTTTATCAACTTATGGTTTGGTATTGGATGATGACATTGAGGGTTTTGGAAACAATATTACGATGGCTCCAGGCCTTACGCATCAATATGGTACTATTTCAGAGTTTGTATATTTTAAGGTGAATGACCATACGCCTTTACAACGACAACAAGTTGAAAGTTATCTTGCCCTAAAATACGGTATCACCCTAGACCAAAGTACAGGGCAAGACTATTTGGCCAGTGATGGCACCACTGAAATGTGGGATTATAGTGAAGCCACTACCGGATTTACCAACAATATTTTCGGTATCGGAAAGGACAGTGGTTCAGATTTGGAGCAAAACATCTCTAAGTCGGTTAACGCCGATGCCATCATTACCTTGGCCCATGGCGATGTAGACGATTTCGATGCCGCCAACACCGATGGTACGCGTACCCCAACGGCCGATATGAGCTTTCAGACCATAGCCCATAATGGCCTAGGTAACGGTTCTTGGGAAGCCTTTAATGCGGCCACTACCCCTACCGATTACCAGATTTTGGATCGCCAATGGCAAGTACAGGAACACGATGCCACGGATAACGATGCCGTGGCCGGGGTAACCCTCGCCTTCGATGTAGCCGATACCGGGGCCGGTTTTAATGTTGCCGATCCCCTGGCAGGTAATACCACCTATTATATGGCTTACGACGCCAATGGCGATGGCGATTTTTTAGATACCGGAAGCGGCGATACCCTTATTGAATTAACCCAGCAAGGCGATATTTGGTATACCGAAACGCCAATAGATTTGGTACATCAAAGCCGTTTTACCTTGGCTACCTATTCGGTACCACCACCAAGCCCAGGAGGGGTTTTAGGGGCAAGTCTTTGGTTGAAAGCGGACGACGGAGTAAGCCATACCGGAGATGGAACCAATACCACCGCTTGGTTAGATCGATCAGGTGCTGACTATGATTTTAGTGATGTAGGAACTCTACCCTATTTGTATCGCGAATCTGGTATTAACTATAACCCAAGCATAGACAATCCAGATAAAGGAGATAGACGTTTGCAAAACACCAATAGTATTACTTTACAAACAGTTCATTTAGTGCTTTTTCCTACAGATTTGGCTAGTTTAGGTTGTGGAAATCCTTTTAGCGAATCAGGAATAGATGATTCAGGCATTAGGCCTTGTGGTGTTGGTCCGGCTTGGCATATACCCGGCAATAGCAGTGATTTCACAGATGGTAACCCGTTAAGTAAAGGTTGGCTCAATGGGCAAATAGTAAATGATCCACTTGTGCCCGCAGAACCCCAAATTTTAACTTTAGAAAGTGCTGTGGCCGATATTATTGCCAATGGTATAGAAATTGGAGATTCAAATCATGGAAGAAGATGGTTAGGTCACATTTCCGAAATAATTGGCTATAACGGGACTCATTCCGTCAACCAATTAAAAAATGTAGAAAGCTATTTGGCGCTAAAATATGGTATTACCCTAAACCAAAGTGCTGAGCAAGATTATTTTGCCAGTGATTGGAACGGTACTACCGGTACCAAAATGTGGGATGCCACAGGCACCAATACTTCCGGCTTTAATAACGACATTTTTGGTATAGGCCGCGACGATGCCTCTGCCTTGGAACAACGTATCTCTAAATCGGTTAACCAAGATGCTATTATAACCCTGGCCACCGACGATGCCGATTTTACGGCAGCCAATACCACCCACGCTGCTTTAGGTAGTGACCTTATGTTCCAAACCATTGCCAATAACGGTAATACCAATCTATGTTGGACAAGTAACAATAGCCCTACCATTAGTGCACAAGACTATGCAATTACGCCTAGACAATGGCAAGTGCAAGAAAAAGGAACGGCCGTAGGTAATGTATATATAGCCGTAGATGTAGACGATGCCGAATTTGACCTGCCTGCCTTACTTAGTGGTACGCACTATTATTTGATCATTGATTCCGATGGCGATTTTAGCGATGCTACCATTGCCCACCAACTGACCCAAGTGGGCGCTACCAGTACCTGGACCAGTCCGGCCATAGATTTTAATGATGGCGATTATTTTGCCATTGCCACCCAAGGCGATGTAAGTATAGTAGCCACTACCAACGATGCCGTTGTGGTTTTGGGTACAACTACTGAAGCCATTAGCCCCACCGTGACCCAGGGTACCCCTACCCTATATACCATAGATTACGATGCCGCTGCCGAAGCCGAAGGTTTTGCAGATATAACAACACCTACCGCTTTAGCAGGGGCCAATTATACGATTCCGGCCAACCCTACCCTGGGCTCCTATAACGGTACCATGATTTTTTACGATGCTACCCAATGTAATACGGTTAGCGATACCTTTACCATTACTGTCAATTCTCCCTTTAACCCCGGTGGGGTTCTAGGAGCCAGCCTTTGGTTAAAGGCTAATGATGGGGTTACCGCCTCGCCCACACTTACACAATGGGAAGATAAGTCAGGAAATAACAATAGCCCGAACAACTATACCAAAGCCCCGGATTGGATAGATTCAGGTACCGGTTTGGCAAATTTCAATCCATTGGTAAGATTTGATGGTGCCAATACAGAATATTTAGAATGGGGTACCTCTATAGTAGATGGCTTTACCAATGCTGAACTATTTGTCGTTCCCAAACGAATACATCCAAACAACGGGGCTCTGTTCGACTTTGAAGCATCTACTGGAGGGGGTAATGCCCACTATGGTTTATCGTCTCATCGTGATTTATATGAATCATTCGGTAGAACCAATAGAGGTTACCTTAGAACGGAAAATCACATCGTTGGTGCTGACTTTTCAGGGCTTACCGTAAATCCACAGGCCCCAGATTTAAGCTTGGATGTTTATAATGTTTACCAAATCAGTGTGGCTCCGGCCGACTATAATCTATATTTCAATGGTACTAGGTTCATAACAGATGACACCTTTACGATTGACTTTCAAAATAGTAGTGGCACCAACAGTTTTGGGCAAAAGAACAGTCGTTACTTTAATGGTGAGATTCCTGAACTTATTTTATTTGATAAAATACTATTGGGGGATGAGAAATTAAGGGTAAACTCATACTTATCCCTTAAATATGGGATTACACTAGACCAAAACTCCTTAGAACAAAGTTATGTAGCAAGCGACTGGAATGGTACTACAGGTACCAAAATATGGGATGCTACGGGTACCAATGCCTCAGGCTTTAATAACGATATCTTCGGTATAGGCCGCGACGATGCCTCAGCTTTGGAACAGCGTATTTCCAAATCGGTTAATACAGATGCGATTATTACCTTGTCTACCGACGACACCGATTTTACGGCAGCCAATACCACCCATACTGCTTTGGGTAGCGACCTAATGTTCCAGACGATTGCGAACAATGGCAATACGAACACCTGCTGGACCAGTACCAACGCGCCTACCATTAGTGCGCAACCTTATGCCATTTCGCAACGTCTATGGCAGGTACAGGAAAAAGGAACGGCCGTAGGTAATGTGTATATAGCCGTAGATGTAGACGATGCCGAATTTGACCTACCCGTTATAATTAGTGGTACGCACTATTATTTGATCATTGATAACGATGGCGATTTTAGCGATGCTACCATTGCCCACCAACTAACCCAAGTGGGCGCCACTAGTACTTGGACCAGTCCGGCTATAGATTTTAACGATGGTGATTATTTTGCCATTGCCACACAAGGTGACTTAAACCTAGTGGCAACCGCAAACGATGCAACCGTAATCCTGGGCACTACTACCGAAGCCATTACTCCAACTATCACCCAGGGATCGGTTAGCTTATATACCATAGACTACGATGCCGCTGCCCAAGCCCAAGGTTTTACAGATATTACGACACCTACCGCTTTAGCTGGGGCCAATTATACCATTCCAGCCAACCCTGCCGTAGGCACCTATAACGGTACCATCACCTTTTACGATGCTGCCGAGTGTAACTCGGTAACAGATACCTTTACCATTACCATTTTAGGCGTTAGCGTAGCCAGTACGGGAACCGAAATAACAGCCAGCCCTACCATTATTACCGCCGATGGTAGTAGTACCTCTACCATTACCTTGCAGTTAAAGGATGTTAGTGGCAATGATCTAGCCTTGGCCGGGGTCGAAGTCCAGTTTGCCATGGCCTCGGGTACAGGTACCCTTTCCAATACCGGAATTATACAAACCAATGCTAGCGGACAAGCTACGGTAACCCTAACCAGCCCTAACTTAGTAGGTTCTGGAGTGGTTACCGCCCAGGTAGATACTAACGATGACGATACCGTAGACGGTGAAGTACATACCGATAATAGACCTACGGTTACTTATGTGGCCGGACCTATTGCCGTAAATGGTACAGGTACCGAAATAAGTGCCGCCGATGGTGCCGCCACCGCAGATGGCACGGAGACCGAGACCATAACCGTACTATTACGCGATGCCTCGGGCAATGTGATCAACCAGGCCGGGGTGGGCGTAACCTTTAACGTGACCGGAAGCGCCGTACTATCCAGCGCCACCGCTACCACCGATGCCTCCGGTGTGGCCACCATTACCCTGACCAATACCATAGAAGAGACCGTGGACGTGACCGCCACCGTCGACCATGATGCCAACGGCGCTACAGCCGAACTGGCCATCGTCAACGGGTCACCGGCACAAGTGGCGTTCTCCAATGCCCCGATAGATGTGACCGGAAGCGGTACCGAAATAAGTGCTACTGATGGAGCCGCCACAGCGGATGGCACCGAGACCGAGACCATAACCGTACAATTGCGCGATGCCTCGGGCAATGTGATCAACCAGGCCGGGGTCGGCGTAACCTTTAACGTGACCGGTAGCGCCGTACTATCGAGCGCCACCGCTACCACCAACGCCTCGGGTGTGGCTACCGTGACCGTGACCAATACCATAGAAGAGACCGTGGACGTGACAGCCACCGTGGACCATGATGCCAATGGCGCCACTGCAGAACTGGCCATCGTCAACGGATCACCCGCACAGGTAGCGTTCTCCAATGCCCCTATCGACGTGACCGGAAGCGGTACGGAAATCAGTGCTGCCGATGGAGCAGCCACCGCAGATGGCACGGAGACCGAGACCATTACCGTTCAGTTGCGCGATGCCTCGGGCAATGTGATCAACCAGGCCGGGGTGGGCGTATCCTTTAACGTGACCGGTAGCGCCGTACTATCCAGCGCCACCGCTACCACCGATGCCTCAGGTGTGGCCACCATTACCGTGACCAATACCATAGAAGAGACCGTGGACGTGACAGCCACCGTCGACCATGATGCCAACGGGGCCACCGCCGAACTGGCCATCGTCAACGGATCACCCGCACAGATCGTATTCTCCAATGCCCCTATAGACGTAACAGGAAGCGGTACCGAAATAAGTGCCGCCGATGGAGCCGCCACCGCCGATGGCACAGAGACCGAGACCATAACCGTACAATTACGTGATGCCTCGGGCAATGTGATCAACCAGGCCGGGGTGGGCGTAACCTTTAACGTGACCGGTAGCGCCGTACTATCCAGCGCCACCGCTACCACCAACGCCTCGGGTGTGGCCACCATTACCGTGACCAATACCATAGAAGAGACCGTGGACGTGACCGCCACCGTGGACCATGACACCAACGGCGCCACTGCCGAACTGGCCATCGTCAACGGATCACCGGCTCAGGTAGCGTTCTCCAATGCACCGATAGACGTGACCGGAAGCGGTACCGAAATAAGTGCCGCCGATGGAGCCGCCACCGCCGATGGCACAGAGACCGAGACCATAACCGTACAATTACGTGATGCCTCGGGCAATGTGATCAACCAGGCCGGGGTGGGCGTAACCTTTAACGTGACCGGTAGCGCCGTACTATCCAGCGCCACCGCTACCACCAACGCCTCGGGTGTGGCCACCATTACCGTGACCAATACCATAGAAGAGACCGTGGACGTGACCGCCACCGTGGACCATGATGCCAACGGCGCCACTGCCGAACTGGCCATCGTCAACGGATCACCGGCACAAGTGGCATTCTCCAATGCCCCGATAGACGTGACCGGAAGCGGTACCGAAATAAGTGCTGCCGATGGTGCCGCTACAGCCGATGGCAACGAGACCGAGACCATAACCGTACAATTACGCGATGCCTCCGGCAATGTGATCAACCAGGCCGGGGTGGGCGTAACCTTTAACGTGACCGGTAGCGCCGTACTATCCAGCGCCACCGCTACCACCGATACCTCGGGCGTGGCCACCATTACCGTGACCAATACCATTGAGGAGACCGTGGACGTGACCGCCACCGTGGACCATGACGCCAACGGCGCCACCGCCGAACTGGCCATTGTCAATGGATCACCCGCGCAGGTAGCGTTCTCCAATGCCCCGATAGACGTGACCGGAAGTGGTACGGAGATTTCCGCCGCCGATGGAGCAGCCACAGCAGATGGCACAGAGACCGAGACCATAACCGTACAATTACGTGATGCCTCGGGCAATGTAATCAACCAGGCCGGGGTGGACGTAACCTTTAACGTGACCGGTAGCGCCGTACTATCCAGCGCCACCGCTACCACCGATGCCTCGGGTGTGGCCACCATTACCGTGACCAATACCATAGAAGAGACCGTGGACGTGACCGCCACCGTGGACCATGATGCCAACGGCGCCACTGCCGAACTGGCCATCGTCAACGGATCACCCGGGCAAGTAGCGTTCTCCAATGCACCGATAGATGTAACAGGAAGCGGTACCGAAATAAGTGCCGCCGATGGTGCCGCCACCGCAGATGGCAGCGAGACCGAGACCATAACCGTTCAGTTGCGCGATGCCTCGGGCAACGTGATCAACCAGGCCGGTGTGGGCGTATCCTTTAACGTGACCGGTAGCGCCGTACTATCGAGCGCCACCACTACCACCGATGCCTCAGGTGTGGCCACCATTACCGTGACCAATACCGTAGCAGAGACCGTGGACATGACCGCCACCGTGGACCATGACAACAATGGTGCTACTGCCGAGCTTGCAATTGTCAATGGCTCGCCAGCTAGTATCAATTTTGTACCAGGGAGTCTAAATGCTTCAGCTTCAACTATCGTTACTACCGCTAACAACGCCATTGCCGATGGCACGGCAACCAATACGGTAACCGTAACTATAAGGGATGTGAACGCTAATCCTATTCCCAACATAGCGGTAATCGTAGCATTAACAGGAACGGGATCGGCCGTGGTAGGAACGATTGCACCCAATACAGATATGAATGGAGAAATTTCCATTGATATGACCAACATCCTGCCGGAGAATCTAACAGTAGGCTTTACCGTAAATGCCGTGGCAAGTGTAGATAATACTTCTGTACTATTTGACCCACATCCCATCTTGGTAGCTATTGGAGTTGATGGAAACAATGGTAATAATGCCAATACAAGTACATTAACCGCAGCTCAGCTAAACAGTTTACCAACTACAAACGGGGCTATACCTGCAAACGAGGCTGCTTACCTAGAGGCCATAGCCGCCAACGAAGGGCCGTTCTCCAGTCCGGCTACGGAGGCCGAGGTACAGGCCATGATCGACCGTGTAAACGCTGCCGAGTCATTATTGGCCAACATCGGAATCGATGCCACAAATGGTAACAACGCCAATACCTCCACGGTGACCGCTGCCGAACTCAACGCTCTCACCGGGGTATCCGGTGCCATATCAGGCAACGAGGCTGCCTATCGTGAGGCCATAGCCGCTAACGAAGGACCGTTCTCCAGTCCGGCTACGGAGGCCGAGGTACAGGCCATGATCGACCGTGTAAACGCTGCCGAGTCATTATTGGCCAACATCGGAATCGATGCCACAAATGGTAACAACGCCAATACCTCCACGGTGACCGCTGCCGAACTCAACGCTCTCACCGGGGTATCCGGTGCCATACCAGGCAACGAGGCTGCCTATCGTGAGGCCATAGCCGCTAACGAAGGACCGTTCTCCAGTCCGGCTACGGAAGCCGAGGTACAGGCCATGATCGACCGTGTGAACGCTGCCGAGTCATTATTGGCCAACATCGGAATCGATGCCACAAATGGTAACAATGCCAATACCTCTTCAGTGACCGCTGCCGAACTCAACGCTCTCACCGGGGTATCCGGTGCCATACCAGGCAACGAGGCTGCCTATCGTGAGGCCATAGCCGCTAACGAAGGGCCGTTCTCCAGTCCGGCTACGGAAACCGAGGTACAGGCCATGATCGACCGTGTGAACGCTGCCGAGTCATTATTGGCCAACATCGGAATCGATGCCACAAATGGTAACAATGCCAATACCTCTTCAGTGACCGCTGCCGAACTCAACGCTCTCACCGGGGTATCCGGTGCCATACCAGGCAACGAGGCTGCCTATCGTGAGGCCATAGCCGCTAACGAAGGGCCGTTCTCCAGTCCGGCTACGGAAACCGAGGTACAGGCCATGATCGACCGTGTGAACGCTGCCGAGTCATTATTGGCCAACATCGGAATCGATGCCACAAATGGTAACAATGCCAATACCTCTTCAGTGACCGCTGCCGAACTCAACGCTCTCACCGGGGTATCCGGTGCCATACCAGGCAACGAGGCTGCCTATCGTGAGGCCATAGCCGCTAACGAAGGACCGTTCTCCAGTCCGGCTACGGAAGCCGAGGTACAGGCCATGATCGACCGTGTGAACGCTGCAGAGTCGTTACTCGCCAACATCGGAATCGATGCCAGTAATGGTAACAACGCCAATACCTCCACGGTGACCGCTGCCGAACTTAACGCTCTCACCGGGGTATCCAGTGCCATCGCAGGCAATGAGGCCGCTTACCTAGAGGCCATTGCCGCCAACGAAGGGCCGTTCTCTAGTCCGGCTACCGAAGCCGAGGTACAAGCCATGATCGACCGTGTGAACGCTGCCGAGTCGTTACTAGCCAACATCGGTATCGATGCCAGTAATGGTAACAATGCCAATACCTCCACGGTGACCGCTGCGGAACTTAACGGACTCACCGGGGTATCCGGTGCCATTGCCGCTAACGAGGCCGCTTACCTAGAGGCCATCGCAGCCAACGAAGGGCCGTTCTCCAGTCCGGCTACCGAAGCCGAGGTACAGGCTATTATCGACCGTGTAAACGCTGCCGAGTCCTTATTGGCCAACATCGGAATCGATGCCAGCAACGGTAACAACGCCAATACCTCTTCAGTGACCGCTGCCGAGCTTAACGGACTCACCGGGGTATCCGGTGCCATTGCCGCTAACGAGGCCGCTTACCTAGAGGCCATTGCCGCCAACGAAGGGCCGTTCTCCAGTCCGGCCACCGAAGCCGAAGTTCAGGCCATGATCGACCGGGTGAACGCTGCCGAGTCGTTGCTTGCCAACATCGGAATAGATGCCAACAACGGTAACAATGCCAATACCTCCGCAGTGACCGCTGCCGAGCTTAACGGACTTACCGGGGTATCCGGTGCCATTGCCGCTAACGAGGCCGCTTACCTAGAGGCCATCGCAGCCAACGAAGGGCCGTTCTCTAGTCCGGCTACCGAAGCCGAGGTACAGGCCATGATCGACCGTGTGAACGCTGCCGAGTCGTTATTGGCCAACATCGGAATCGATGCCAGCAACGGTAACAATGCCAATACCTCCACAGTGACCGCTGCCGAACTTAACGGACTCACCGGGGTATCCGGTGCCATTGCCGGAAACGAGGCTGCCTATCGTGAGGCCATAGCTGCCAACGAAGGACCGTTCTCCAGCCCGGCCACCGAAGCCGAGGTACAGGCCATGATCGACCGTGTAAACGCTGCCGAGTCGTTACTCGCCAACATTGGTATCGATGCCAGCAATGGTAACAACGCCAATACTTCCGCCGTGACAGCTGCCGAACTTAACGGACTCACCGGGGTATCCGGTGCCATTGCCGCCAACGAGGCCGCTTACCTAGAAGCCATCGCAGCCAACGAAGGGCCGTTCTCCAGCCCGGCCACCGAAGCCGAGGTACAGGCCATGATCGACCGTGTAAACGCTGCCGAGTCGTTATTAGTGAATATCGGTATCGATGCCACAAATGGTAACAACGCCAATACATCGGCCGTGACCGCTGCCGAACTTAACGGACTTACTGGGGTTTCCGGTGCCATCGCAGGCAATGAGGCCGCTTACCTAGAGGCCATAGCTGCCAACGAAGGACCGTTCTCCAGCCCGGCCACCGAAGCCGAGGTACAGGATATGATCGACCGTGTAAACGCTGCCGAGTCGTTACTCGCCAACATCGGTATCGATGCCAGTAATGGTAACAACGCCAATACCTCCACGGTGACCGCTGCCGAACTTAACGGACTCACCGGGGTATCCGGTGCCATTGCCGCTAACGAGGCCGCTTACCTAGAGGCCATCGCAGCCAACGAAGGGCCGTTCTCCAGTCCGGCCACCGAAGCCGAGGTTCAGGCTATGATCGACCGTGTGAACGCTGCCGAGTCGTTGCTTGCCAACATCGGAATCGATGCCAGTAACGGTAACAATGCCAATACCTCCGCAGTGACCGCTGCCGAACTTAATGGACTTACCGGGGTTTCCGGTGCCATCGCAGGCAATGAGGCCGCTTATCTAGAGGCCATTGCCGCCAACGAAGGACCGTTCTCCAGCCCGGCCACCGAAGCCGAGGTTCAGGCCATGATCGACCTTGTGAATGCTGCCGAGTCGTTGCTTGCCAACATCGGAATCGATGCCAGTAATGGTAACAATGCCAATACCTCCGCAGTGACAGCTGCCGAACTTAACGGACTTACCGGGGTATCAGGTGCCATCGCAGGCAATGAGGCCGCTTACCTAGAGGCCATTGCCGCTAACGAAGGACCGTTCTCCAGCCCGGCCACCGAAGCCGAGGTACAAGCCATGATCGACCGTGTAAATGCTGCCGAGTCGTTACTCGCCAACATCGGTATCGATGCCAGCAACGGTAACAACGCCAATACCTCCGCAGTGACAGCTGCCGAACTCAACGGACTTACCGGGGTTTCCGGTGCCATTGCCGCCAACGAGGCCGCTTATCTAGAGGCCATTGCCGCCAACGAAGGACCGTTCTCCAGTCCGGCCACGGAAGCCGAGGTTCAGGCTATGATCGACCGTGTAAACGCTGCCGAGTCGTTACTCGCCAACATTGGTATCGATGCCAGTAATGGTAACAACGCCAATACCTCCGCAGTGACCGCTGCCGAACTTAACGGACTTACCGGGGTATCAGGTGCCATTGCCGCTAACGAGGCCGCTTACCTAGAGGCCATCGCCGCTAACGAAGGGCCGTTCTCTAGTCCGGCCACGGAAGCCGAAGTACAGGCCATGATCGACCGTGTAAACGCTGCCGAGTCGTTACTAGCCAACATCGGTATCGATGCCAGCAACGGTAACAACGCCAATACCTCCGCAGTGACCGCTGCCGAACTTAACGGACTCACCGGGGTTTCCGGTGCCATCGCAGGCAATGAGGCCGCTTACCTAGAGGCCATTGCTGCCAACGAAGGGCCGTTCTCCAGTCCGGCCACGGAAGCCGAGGTACAGGATATGATCGACCGTGTGAACGCTGCCGAGTCGTTGCTTGCCAACATCGGAATCGATGCCAGTAACGGTAACAACGCCAATACCTCCGCAGTGACCGCTGCCGAACTTAACGGACTTACCGGGGTATCCGGTGCCATCGCAGGCAATGAGGCCGCTTACCTAGAGGCCATTGCAGCCAACGAAGGGCCGTTCTCTAGTCCGGCTACCGAGGCCGAGGTACAGAACATGGTCGATATGGTAAACCAAATAGCCGAAATCGTAGCCAACTCGAATGATCCTGCCGATGGTAATCCGTCCATAACCGATTTAGGTAATGCCGGGGCAACCAACTTGGTACCAAGTAATGAAGGGGCCTACGAAGAGGCGATAGCTAGCGCCTCCCCTGCCCCATCGACCTTGTCCCAATTGCAGGAAATCATTGATAGTGTAAATGCGAGCCAGGCGGCCATAGCCGAGGTATTGGAAGATTCCAATTCTACCGGAGGTGCACAAAACGCCAATGGTACCGCCGTAACCGTGGAACAGTTGCAACGTATTGATGGATTGACCGGTGTGATGCCTCAGCACGAGGCCGCATACCAGACCTTGATCCAATTAGAAACCGGATTCAGTAATCCGCCGACCGTTTCGGAAATCCAAACTATAATCGATGCTGTGAATGCACATGCCAATGATTATGATGGGGATGGTATCGCCAATGCCGAAGACCCAGATGAGCTGGATCCATGTAACCCCATGCCGGCTTATGACAATATCGCTTTCGATGTCACCAATCCGATTTGGCAACAAGCCGATTGTGACGGCGATGGTATCACTAACGCCCAAGAGATCATTGACGGTAGGAACCCATTCTGTAACGAAAACGACCTAACGGCCGATTGTGACGGAGACGGACTTACCAATGCGGAAGAAGATGCCAATGGTGATGGAGACCTGACCAATGACGATCTAAATGGAAACGGCATACCTGATTATGTTGATGCCTTGGATACCAACGCTGATGCAGATGGTGATGGTGTTTCCAATGAATTTGAAGATCTAAATGGCGATGGTAACCCAGACAATGACGATACTGATGGTGATGGGATTCCGAACTATCTCGATAGTGACGATGATGGCGACGGACACCCCACCCAAGATGAGTTTGCCGATCCCAATGGTGATGGTAATCCGGATGACGCTTTTGATGCCGATGGTGATGGCACCCCAGATTATCTGGAGTTCAACAATGCCGATGCAGAGGCCGAAGATAATATTGAAGTCTACAACGGATTAACACCAGATGGCAATAGTGAGAACGATGTATTCGTAATTCGAGGCATTGAACAATACGAAAATACCGTTCAGATCTACAACCGTTGGGGACAAAAAGTATTCGAGACCCAGAACTATGGTAGCCAAGGTAACTTCTTCGAAGGGATTGCCACCCAAGGTTCGACCCTAGGAAGCGACCCACTACCAGAAGGCACCTATTTCTATGCCATAAACTATGTGGTTGATGGTATCAATAGACTTAGGACCGGGTACTTGTTCATACAACGATAATACGAACCCGTCACTAACCTAAATAGCTTTAAAGCAACACTAAAAAAGCGAACAGTGATTTGTAAAACCGATGTCCCTTAGGGGATGTCGGTTTTTTTTCTATAAATAGTGGTTGGCGTTCAATCGTCTAGTATTCCAATGGTTAGTGTCCAGACAAAGTTCAGTTTACATCCTCAGTAAAAACGGTCAACACTAATCATGGAACTACAAAACTCGTACTTCCAAGTTCGTAACTCCAACTTCCCATCCCATTTTCAAATCTTCAAATTAAACCATGGTCAAATGGGCCAGTTGACACGAATCAATACTAATTTTTACCTAGCCTATTATAGATTCATTCAGCTAAAAATCGATTATTTCACTGAGTTACGCAGAGATGACGCGGAGTTTCACAGAGAATTTTTCCGATTCAACGATAAACTAGAAAAGAATAAAGTCAACCCACCATCAATAAACAATAATCCATATAGAATTTTACGGATTACTTCATCTTTACCGTCCATTCGAATTTAAAGGTAGAGACCACATCACCTTGGGCATCGGTACCCACGGCGGTCATCCAACAAGTTTGCCCTTCTCCAGTTGCAACTGCCTTTGCGATGGCTTGGGCCATGGCTTCGCCATCATTACAAGTAAAATTAATACGGCCCTTGGCTTTTTTAGAAAAATTGGCCGAGTTGTTCAAAACCAACATGGAAATAGACTTTCCGCTTTTTTTAATGGCAGCCATAACCAAAACCCCCGTACTCAATTCGGCCGCCATACCCTGAACGGCCCAAAAAATGGATTTAAACGGATTCTTACTCCAATAGCTAAGTTTAACACTAGCCGTTGCCGAAACAGACGACTGTTCGGTTAAACGTACACCCGCCCACCAGGCCGCAGGTAACACAAAAAATAAAGAACGGTTAAAGTTCGATGGTGACATACAATTCTAATTTGCCCTAAAACTAGTCATAATATTTTTAGTTCATACTTGTTAATTTTATGTTAATTATAGGTACTATGTTTTGCATACTACCTTTTTTTGGACATATATTTGCATAAGAAAATAATATGCCATGACAGAATCTATATCAAAACACCATCGAAATTTGTCGGCGATCATACATGCCTCGACCTTTTCCCGTTACTTTATTCCCTTTGGTCAGTTCTTGGCCCCATTGCTTTTATGGAGCATAAACAAGAAAGACAGTGACTTTGTGGATTACAACGGAAAGCAGGCCTTGAACTTTCAGATAAGTATGCTATTATATTCCATCGTACTTGGGGCCATAAGCGTACCTTTTTTTATAGGGCTTTTCCCCGAGTTCTTGGATAATTTCAGTTTTTGGGACTGGGGATGGCATGGCGATATCAATTGGCATTGGGACAGTCGTCAGTGGTGGCGTAACGCTTGGCCATTAGGCGCTACCGGATTCTTTCAGTTCGTGTTAACGGCCATTAATATTATCTATACTATTTTGGCCACCATCCGTACCTCGGAGGGCCAAACATTCAAATACCCTATGACTATCAAATTCATCAAATAAAAAGGAGTTTATCAACAATCAGAAAACAGCAATACCCAAATAGAATATCGGATTACATAAACAGGGCTTCATCACCCCTAAGACACGGACTCATCACCCCATTCAACTTTAATCTGAATACTATTTGAAAAAAAAAGGTCTCATCAGCCTTAACTAGGTCAGCGGAGCAATCCCAATCCCTGAATTCCCAACCCGAATTCGAAAGCCGGTTACCGAGTTTATTCGGAGGTCAAAAAACGAACAGTTAATCACATAACAATGACAGTATGAACATTGAAAACACAAAAGCCCAAATGCGTAAAGGGGTCTTGGAGTACTGCATTCTCTCTATCTTGGATGGGGAGGACAAATACGCTTCCGAGATCTTAAAGGCATTGAAAGATGCCAAGATGCTGGTGGTGGAGGGTACCATTTACCCTTTACTGACCCGTCTTAAGAACGCAGGCTTGTTAAACTATAGATGGGAGGAGTCTACATCTGGCCCGCCCCGTAAGTATTATGCCCTTACCGAAATCGGAAAGGAGTTCCTCAAGGAGTTGAACACCACTTGGGATGAGTTGAGAAATGCCGTGAATCTGGTAACCGACACAAAACAATAGCAATGAACAAGACAGTAAATATAAATTTGGCCAATACCTTCTTCCATATAGATGAAGTGGCCTATAATAAACTAAGGCAATACATTGAGGCCGTTAGGCGCTCTTTTGCCAACACTTCGGGTAGCGACGAGATTATCTCGGACATCGAGACCCGGATCGCCGAGCTTTTCTCCGAAAAAATGGAGCACGACCGTCAGGTAATTACCTTAAAGGAGGTTGAGGCCGTAATTGACGTTATGGGTCAGCCAGAGGATTATATGGTTGACGAAGATATATTTGAAGACGAACCCCAACCCAAAAGACAACGTACACAAGGGCCCGTTAAAAAACTATATCGCGATACCGAAACCAAATATATTGGCGGGGTTTGTGCCGGTATGGAACACTATTTCGGGTTCGATGTACTTTGGATACGTATCATTTTTATTTTATTGGCCGTATTTACCGGCTTTGGGTTCATCGCCTATATCTTACTTTGGATCTTGGTACCCGAAGCGGTAACCACTTCGCAAAAACTGCATATGAGTGGCGAGGCCGTGAACATTTCCAATATTGAAAAGAAGGTTCGCGAGGGTTTTGATGACGTGGCAGACAAGGTAAAGAACGTCGACTATGATAAAATGGGCAACAAGATAAAAAGTGGGTCTGCCAGCTTTTTTGATACACTTGGCTCTATAATCATGTTCTTTTTAAAGGTGTTCGGTAAGTTCATCGGAATACTATTGATCATTATCGGGGCATCTACCCTAATCGGCTTGGCCGTAGGTTTGATTTCTGCCGGTTTATTAGACCTCTCCGGTTTTCCGGGCGAAGAAGTCTTTGACTTGGTCAATTCTACCGGCGCCCCCATTTGGTTGGTAAGTATCTTGGCTTTCTTCGCCATAGGTATCCCCTTTTTCTTTGTACTCTACTTAGGTATGAAGATTTTGGTCAGCAACTTAAAATCTATCGGTAATATCGCCAAGTTTTCTTTATTGGGACTATGGCTGATCGCCGTAATTACCTTGGCGGCCTTAAGTTTTAAACAGGCTACCAGTTTTATGCACCATGGTACCACCATTGTTCGCGAAACATTACCGGAGATTACCGCCACCGACACCTTATTGATCCAAATTAACGATGAAGGCTACCATACCGATAATATCGACTTTAATGTGGCCGATATGCGTTTGGCCTATGATAACGATGGTAAAGCCTATTTGTATTCTGAAGACGTACGTTTCGATATTGAGCCATCTAAAGATGACCAGGCACATATAAAAATCAGCAAAGAGGCTTTAGGTAGTCATTACAACGATGCCAAAAACCGTTCTTCGAATATCGATTATAACTATCGAATGGATGGTAATACCCTTTGGCTAGATGGTTTCTTGTCTACCGATAAGAAAAACCTGGCCCGTGATCAAGAAGTGCGAATAAAGGTAGAAGTACCCACTGGAACCCTGTTGACCGTGCATGAAGATGCGGATAGCCATATGGGCTGGGGCACCCAAAACGATCAAAACTTTTCGAAGTATGATATGGGCGGACATCTATGGAAAATGGATGCCTCTGGGGAATTAATTTGCCAAGATTGCCCTGAAACTGTAACAAAAGAAGAAGACAGTCGTCATTCCAATAGCATCAAGATGGATGCTGATGGAATTGACATAGACCTTAAAGGGGAAAAAGATTCCCTTAGACTAAAAATAGATGCCGATGGCATAGAGTTAAAAGCCTCGGATAATTAAAAAATCAACAATCAACTAAAAAACAACAATCATGACAGCAATCGTAAGAGTATTGATCGCCATAGCTTTGGCTCTCGCCGCTTCTTCCTGCGCCTTTGACATGAACTTTGGCAATGGCGAAAGGGGTAATGGTAATGTAGTTTCCGAGACCCGTTCGGTTTATGAAGACTTTACCGTGGTTTCTGCTGCCGAAGGACTTGACGTTTTTGTAAGTCAGGGCAAAGAAAGTAGTATTAAAGTAGAGGCCGATGACAATATCATTGACCTGATCCGTACCGATATCAGCAATGGTAAACTACGGGTACATGCCGAACGGAATATTGGTAGGGCCACCAAAAAAATCTACGTGACCCTTCCGGAAATCACCGGTTTGGAAAGTTCTAGCGGGGCCGACCTAGTTAGCGAGAACACCTTAGAGGTAGATAAGGTAAACCTTAGTGCCAGTAGTGGTTCTGACCTGAGGGTAGATGTAATGGCCGACGAGATCCATGCCGACTCAAGCAGTGGGGCCGATATTCGTATCAGTGGTAAAACCCAATTGTTGGATGCCGAATCGAGCAGTGGATCGGATATCAAGGCCATGGGCTTAGAAGCCAAAGTGTGCCATGCCGATGCCAGTAGCGGTGCCGATATCTCGGTTAACGTAAGCGATGAGCTTATTGCCGAAGCCACCTCTGGGGCCGACATACGCTATTCAGGCGAACCTTCGGTACAAAAGAACAAGTCCGCATCGGGCAGTGTTCGCAAAAATTAACTATCGGATTTTCTTCAAGTTGATTATTTATAAGTGGAAGCCCCCATGCTATTAGCGTGGGGGTTTTGTTTTTATACTGCCTTTTATGTCATTTCAGTAGCCTAAAGAATACCCTTTAAACGACGACCTTCATTGTATTACCGTATTTGGTAATAATATGAAATATTACCGATAATGGTAATATTTTGAAATATAACCTTATTTGGTTATATTCGAACATTTGATACTAAATCAATTCCATGAAATCTATTGCGGTAATAACCGGTGATGTTATTAAATCTAGGGATGGCGAACCCAAGGAATGGCTAAACATACTAAAAGACACTTTACAACAGTATGGTAGTTCGCCAAAAGATTGGGATGTTTACCGAGGTGATAGTTTTCAACTGGCCATTGCCCCACAGAAAGCCCTAACCGCCGCCCTGCACATTAAAGCCAGTATTAAACAAAACAAACTCCATGATGCACGTATGGGAATTGGCATAGGAACATTTCAATTTGAAGCCCAAAAAATCACTGAATCCAACGGCCAAGCATTTGTGAATTCAGGTGCATGTTTCGAATCTTTAAAAACACAGACCCTAGCCATTAAAACCGATCAGCCCCAATTAAACGATAGCTTGAACACCATGTTCGGTTTAGCACTTTTAACCATAGATCATTGGAGTAGTCCGGTATCAAAAACAATAAAGGTAGCCCTGGAAAACCCCGATAAAAATCAAAGCCAATTGGCCCAACTACTAAACCATACCCAAAGTAATACCAGTAAAGCACTTAAACGCGGTGGTTTTGACGAGATCATGGCCATGAATGCCTATTATGTAAAAAACATTTCCAAATTATGATGCTTTTGGCCCTAAAACTGCTCATTGCCCACATGTTGGGCGATTTTGTACTACAACCCAGCAAATGGGTTGCGGCTAAAAAGAAACATGGCCTAAGAACCAAGTTTTTCTATTTCCATGGCCTGGTACACCTACTCGCCTTATTGCTACTTCTCCAATTCCAAGGGGCGTTATGGTTTATCATCCTTACTATAGTGATTAGCCATTTGGGTATCGACTATATCAAAATCAAACTTGATGGGAAGCTAAATGACCGTCTTTTGTTTGTTGGTGACCAAATCGCACATCTTTTGGTAATTGCTTTGATGGTACATTTTCAGTACCCTTTCCAACTTTCGTTTGAACAGCTATATTCCAGTGAGGCTTTACTCTTACTGCTTTCTCTATTGGGTATCACCTATGTCTCCGCCATTCTTATGAAGACCATAATGGGCAAATGGGATTTGGCCGAAGACAAATCGGAGGACTCCCTGGCCGATGCCGGGAAATACATTGGCATACTCGAACGCATTTTCGTTTTCACCTTCATTCTCTTGAACCAATGGGGCGCCATAGGACTACTAATTGCGGCCAAATCGGTTTTTAGGTTCGGTGACCTTTCCCGGGCCAAAGACCGAAAACTGACCGAATACATCCTTATCGGTACCTTGCTCAGTTTTGCCTTAGCTATTTTTATTGGGTTGGGATACTTGTACCTCTCGAAAATCATTTAAGGGAAACACACTTTTCTTTTTTACCCGTATCATTTTAGCCCGATTCCGTTCCCCTACCCTAAAAGCGAATCGTTATATTAGCCTTTAAATCGAACACCATGGACTTAGGCTTAAAGGGCTACACCATTCCCCTGAAACATGTATTTACCATTTCTCGAGAATCTTATACCAATCAAGACACTATAATCGTTTCCTTGGCCCAAAACGGCAAGATCGGATATGGCGAAGCCACCGATAACCCCTATTACGGTATCACGGTGGCCAGTATGCAAGAGGAAATCAATGCCATACGACCCAAAATCGAAGCATTCGACATGGACAGCCCAGAGCGGTTCCATGCTTTTTTGGTCAATGAAGGACTGAGCAATTTTGCCATTTGTGCCTTGGATCTTGCAGCCAATGACCTCTACGGAAAATTACAAGACAAACCCCTTTATGAAATTTGGGGTACCGATACCAGTCGTTACCCTATCTCCAACTATACCATTGGCATAGATACCATAGAAAAAATGGTGGCCAAAATGAAAGAAGTGCCCTGGCCTATTTATAAGATTAAACTAGGTACGGACGAAGATGTACGTATTGTAACGGAATTACGTCAACATACCGATGCCATTTTTCGTGTAGATGCCAATTGTGCCTGGAGCCCGGAAGAAACTATAAAAAACGCCCCAGCCCTTAAGGAATTAGGGGTCGAATTCATTGAGCAACCCTTAAAGGCCGATAATTGGGAAGGCATGGAGCTCGTTGCCCATAATACCGTACTCCCCATTATTGCCGATGAAAGCTGTATTCTGGAATCCGATGTAGAAAAATGTGGTATGCACTTTAACGGCATCAATATTAAACTTACCAAATGTGGGGGACTTACCCCGGCCAGACGGATGATAAAACAAGCCAAAGACCTCGGTCTACAGGTTATGGTAGGCTGTATGACCGAATCTACCGTAGGTATTTCGGCCATTGCCCAGCTCTTGCCCCAATTGGATTATGTAGATATGGATGGTGCCATGCTATTGGCCGAAGAAATTGCAACGGGGGTTTCTATGAACCCCGACGGTTCCGTCGTTTTTCCGACCAAGCCAGGAAGTGGCATAAGTTTGTTGTAAGATGAACATTCCGTTAGATCAATTTCCCGGAAGGTCTATCGTTCACCAGGGCAAAGAATACCTTTATTTTGGGGGTACGGCCTACCTTGGGCTTCAAACCCACAAAGCTTTTAAAGATATACACATTAAGCAAATTGAGCGATTTGGAACCAATTATGGGGCCTCGCGTAATGCGAATGTACGTTTTAACGTGTATGAACAAGCCGAAAACCTTTTGGCTCAATGGGTAGGTAGCCCGTCCTGTGCCACCGTTTCATCTGGTTATTTGGCCGGACAATGGGTTTTACAACACTTTAGTGGCAGTGGATTTCAGCTTTTTCATGCCCCGGGATCACATCCAGCCCTAACAGCTCCGAACATAAAGAGTTTTGACACCCATAAAAGTTTGGTAGCCGCCTTAACCGATTTTCACAACCAAGACGAAACAAAACAAGCTGTTTTGTTTTTGGACAGTGTCGATTTTAAAGGTCACCACTTCCCACATTTTTCATGGCTAAAGGCTATTGATGTAAGTCGTGTAATTATCGTAGCAGACGATTCACATGCGCTCGGGGTTTTAGGACATAAAGGCTCGGGAAGTTATTCGATATTAGAAGGTTTTACACCTAAAGAATTAGTAGTCTGCAGTTCTTTGGGTAAAGGTTATGGCATTCAGGCGGGTGCCGTTTTTGGGACCCAGTATCGCATAGACCAACTAAAACAAATGCCTTTCTTTGCCGGAGCGAGTCCGGCCACCCCGGCCGCCATGGCCACCCTAACCGCTTCCGAAACTATTTATAGTATCCAAAGGCAAATTACTTTTAATAGGGTAAAGCAATTTGAATCGGAATGCAGGCATACCGACAAAATAGGGCAAATACCCGAACTAACCTCCTATAATTACATTAACGAAGACCTCAGTTACCATCTCAAGGAAAATGGCATAATAGTTACCCATTTCCCCTACCCCGCCAATGAAAGACCTATTTCTAGCAGGATTGTTATATCGGGCTATCATTTACCTTCTGACATCACCTACTTAGCAAAAAGCATAAATCAATATTTCGATTAAAAAAATAACAACTATGTAGTTTTCAAGCGTTTTTATTGTTAATATGTTAATTTTTTACTATCTTATTTGAAAAGTCGACCGTTTAACATAAAAACACTGGAATGAGAAAATTAATTGGAATATCCATTCTGGCGGTACTTTTAATTTCCGCCACCAGTAGCCGCCCCACCAGCCTAAAAACCGATTCCTTTATGGATGGGAATTGGGAGTTGGTCAGTTTTTACTCCTATGATGGGGTAAACATAACGGATACCATTTTACCGGTAGACGGATATAGACAAGTCAAAATGTATGCCCATGGTAGGGTGATGTGGACCAGACATGCCCCAAAAGATTCTGTGGAGTGGTTTGGATATGGGACCTTTTCCGCAGACGAAAGTACACTGACTGAAACCCTGGAATACGCCTCGTCCAAAATGATGGATATTATGAAAAACCATCGCACCTTCACCTTTGAATTGGACTATCACGACGATACGTATAGCCAAATCACCCTAGATGAAGATGGAAACAGGACGACCTCTGAAAATTACAAACGGATTCGTTGAAAAACACAAAAGCCCGAATCATTCAGATCCGGGCTTTTTTATGACATATTGTTGCTATTAAACTTCAGCTTCCGTGGCCACACTAACTAAATAGCGTTCAGCATCTAAAGCCGCCATACAACCTGTACCTGCAGCCGTAATGGCTTGGCGGTATTCCTTATCCTGTACATCGCCACTGGCAAATACCCCAGGTTTATTGGTTTTGGTAGTACCCGCCTCGGTAATCAAGTATCCGGCATCATCCATTTCCAATTGCCCTTTAAAAATGTCGGTATTGGGCTTATGTCCGATAGCGATAAAAATACCGGTAATATCGATTTCTTCGGTTTCCCCGGTTTGGTTGTTCTTCATTCGAAGCCCTTCTACCACCTGCTCACCCAAAACCTCATCTACCTCGGTATTATAACGTACCTCAATATTTTCCATAGAGTTAACACGGTGCTGCATGGCTTTAGAGGCACGCATATGATCTTTACGCACCAACATGGTTACTTTATTACAGATCTTGGCCAAATAAGTAGCTTCCTCGGCCGCAGTATCACCCGCTCCTACTATGGCTACATCTTGTCCTTTATAAAAGAAACCGTCGCATACGGCACAGGCCGAGACTCCACCACCACGTAAGCGTTGCTCGCTTTCCAAACCAAGGTATTTAGCCGTGGCCCCAGTGGCGATAACGATACTTTCGGCCTCGATAACACTACCATTATCGACCGTAACTTTATGAATACCCCCAGGTACATCACTCAAACTTACCTCGGTAACCATACCTATCCGTACTTCAGTTCCGAAACGTTCGGCCTGTTGCTGAAGTTGTACCATCATAGTTGGTCCATCGATACCCTCTGGGTAACCAGGAAAGTTATCGACCTCTGTAGTGGTGGTCAATTGCCCTCCGGGCTCCATACCGGTATACATAACGGGTTTAAGATCGGCCCGAGCGGCATAAATGGCAGCCGTATATCCGGCAGGCCCAGAACCTATAATCAAGACTTTTAATCGTTCTATCGTATCTGACATAGTATGTAAATCAAATTATTGTACGCAAATGTAATGGATCTAGGATATAAATATCAGTCCACCCCATAGTAAGTACGTATAGCACTATAACAAATTACAAATGATCTGTGGTAAGGCAATGTACACCTTGTTCCGCTTTTGTGGTATAGGCCGACAATTCTATTTGAAACGCTGCCTTGTAGGCCTTGGTGACTCTAGCTATATAAGCGGCTATTTCTGCATTGGGAAGTAAGTGGAGCACACAGCCACCAAAACCACCCCCCATTTGCCTGGCCCCGAGAACCACAGGGTCGTTTTGCGCAAATTCGACCAAAAAATCGGATTCAGGACAACTTACCTCATAGGCTTTAGAGAGATCCCAATGTGCTTGGAACAACAAATCGCCCGCTTTTTGAATGGCACCTTGGGAAAGGCAGTTCACCATAGCATGTACCCTCTGGTTTTCTCGTAGTACATAACTAGCTCGTGTAAATGCCAATTCTGAGATTTCTTCACGGGCCGCTTCTAACTGTTCCATTGAAATATCCCGAAGGGAAGCGATATGGGTGTCTTTTTGGGCAAAATAGGCCACCACCGACTCGCATTGAGCCCGGCGTTCGTTATACGCACTTTCGGCCAAATTATGTGAGACATGGGTGTTTAGCAATAAAAAACTATGATTAGTTTGATCCAGAGGCACATAGTTATAGGCCAAGTTTTGACAATCCAACAGCATGGCATGATCTTTTTTGCCCATTATAGAGGCAAACTGATCCATAATGCCACATTGGGTTCCCACAAAATGGTGTTCGGCCTTTTGGGCTATCTTCATCAATTGGGAATTGTCCAAACCTATATCGAACAACTCATTAACCCCATACGCCATTCCACATTCCAAGGCAGCCGACGAACTCATTCCGGCACCCATGGGTAGATTACTTTCAAATACACAATCGAACCCAGAGCATGTACCCCCTTTATCCCGTATGCCTTTAAGAACCCCCAAGATATAGTTCTCCCATTGAATTGGGGATGGCTCTAGGTGTTCTAGATCTACTTCCAGCACGTTTTCTTGATCACGGCTATAAATGCGGCAAACGGATTGGGAACCATTTTTCGAAAACCCGAACCGGATGCCTTTATCTATGGCCATGGGCAATGCATACCCTAAATTATAATCGGTATGCTCTCCTATTAAGTTTATACGTCCGGGGGCCCAGATGACAAGGTTTGGCTGAAAATGTAAGGGTACGAACGGGGACATAATTATACTTTACAAAATACGATGGCGAAAATACAACTTAGACCCGTCTGACCCTACCACACCCTACCAGTGAAACATGGATAATTTAATCTTTTACACCCAACTTTTTAAGTATGTCTTCCATTAGACACCACTTCGTAAAGGAAGACTGCAATAAATTTGCCCCTACGAAAAGGGTAAACCAAAGCCAATTTTCATTGACAAACATAGCCAAAAGCACACTGATTATGATAAATGTACCTGCTATGGCTTTAATGGCCCTGTTTAAAGGCGTTGTCGTACTACAAGCTTGTGACATGGTATTCTTTTTTATTTTTTTTATTCTTTTTGAAACTTTTCGACACGTTTTAAACCCCAATTAGACATATTCCTCAATTGGTACTACCGCCGCATGTAAAGGGTTATGACCAGCCTTTTCTGCATTGAATTGCCTTACGGCCCCCAAAAGTTTACCCACTTTCTCTTTTTGGGCAAATGAAAAATAGAGCATGGAATCCATCCCTGCTTGGGTGCCTCCGCTAAACCAATTTGAACTAAGTAAAACTTCGGGTAGGTCTTTATGCCCATCTATATCCGAACTACTGTAGGCATCTATACCTGCTTCCTTGAACAAATCACAGACGGATTCTTTATACTCGGCAACTGCCGTTATCAAAACCAACTTCATTAGCGATGTTTTTTACGTTCGATTAAGTAGTACACCAAGGGTACTACCAATAGGGTTAAAATGGTAGAAGCGATCGTACCTCCCATAAGTGAAATGGCCAAACCTTGGAAAATAGGATCGAATAGAATAACAAATGCCCCAATTACCACAGTACCCGCCGTTAGCAATATTGGCGTGGTACGAACGGCACCTGCCTCGATTACGGCTTGTTTTAAAGGCACCCCATCGGCCACCCTTAAATTGACAAAATCGATTAACAAGACCGAGTTTCTTACCATGATCCCGGCCAAAGCGATCATACCAATAAAAGAAGTCGCGGTAAAGAAAGCCCCCATTAACCAGTGCCCTAATACAATACCAACCATAGAAAGCGGTATGGCCACCATCATTACCACTGGTGCCTTAAAGTTTTGGAACCAGCCCACGATAAGCATATAAATAATAACGATCACCCCTAGGAACGCAATACCCAAATCGCGGAAAACCTCTAGGGTTATCTGCCATTCCCCATCCCATTTTACGGTATAGTTATCTTCGAAATCGGGTTGTTTTATATACAGCTCATCCAAGGTATAACCTTTAGGCAGGGGAATTTGTGCCAATTTATCCGACATCCCTAAAATAGCATAGACCGGGCTTTCGAGTGCCCCTGCCATATCGGCCATAACATAAACTACGCGTTTCTGGTTTTTTCTATAAATACTCTTTGCCTTGGTACCCTTTTGAATATCGACCAAATCGCCTATGGCCACCATTTGGCCCTGTTGCGATTTTAGTTGGATCCTCGAAATATCGGCTAGGGTCGCTTTTTCAGACTCATCCAGGGTTAAGAACAAGCCTATTTGTTCTGTGGCTTCCTCTTTATAGACATGGGTTACCGCCCTGTGCGCCATGGCCATATTTATGGCGTGACTAATTTGCTGGGGTGCTACACCATACAACATGGCCTTTTCCCTATCGATATCAAAAAGATATTCTTGCTGGTCATCTTCAACCATCCAATCTATATCCACTACATCGTCGGTGTTGTGCAATATGTCCTTTACTTGTTCGGCCACCCTCATTTGTCCGTCATAATCGGGACCATAGATCTCGGCTACGATGGTAGACAATACTGGAGGACCGGGTGGTACCTCAACTATTTTTACATTGGCGCCGAACTTTTGGGCAATTTCTTGGATAGGCCCTCGAAAAGAACTGGCAATACCATGACTTTGGGCAGAACGGTCGTGTTTATCGGTAAGGTTCACCTGAATATCGGCCATATTGCTCCCCCCCCTAAGATCATAATGCCTTACCAAACCGTTAAAGGTAATGGGTGCCGATGCCCCAACATAACTTTGATAATCGATAACTTCTGGCCTATTAGAAACATAGCTGGAAATCTCTTGGGCCACGGCCGCCGTACGCTCTAAGGTAGTACCTTCGGGCATATCAATTACCACTTGGAATTCGTTTTTATTATCGAAGGGTAACATTTTAACGGCCACACTTTTGGTAAAGAACATGGCCAACGACCCCATTAGCAACACTACGGTAACCCCAATGAACATCCAACGTTTTTTGGGCTCTTCGATCAAGGGTCTTTCGAAGCGTTCGTACAATCTGTATATGATACCTTTTTCAATTTCGGCTTCCGGTTTGTTTTCTTTGCCATGCTTCTCTTTTTCCCTAAGGAAGATAAAACCCAAATACGGGGTTATGGTCAAGGCGACGAACAAGGATAACAACATAGCTATAGAGGCGCCAATGGGCATGGGCGACATATAAGGTCCCATTAGTCCGGATACGAAGGCCATGGGCAATACGGAAGCAATTACCGTAAAGGTGGCCAAAATGGTGGGGTTACCTACCTCATTTATGGCATAAAGGGCGGCATCTTTAAAGGGCAAACGCTTCATTTTAAAATGCCTGTGCATATTCTCGGCAATGATTATGGAATCGTCTACCACAATACCGGTTACGAATACCAAAGCGAACAAAGTAATTCGATTCAAGGTATAATCGAGCATATAATAACTCAACAAAGTAAGGGCAAAGGTGATGGGTACCGATAAAAAAACCACCAAACCACCACGCCAACCCATGGCCAACATAACCACAAAGGTCACCGCTATAATGGCCCCGATCAAGTGCATTAACAATTCTGATACTTTCTGCGAGGCCGTTTCACCATAATTTCGGGTAACCTCTACATGTACATCATCGGGAATGAGATCTAGCTTTAGATGTTCGATCTTATCTAAGATAACATCGGAAATCTTCATGGCATCGGCCCCTTTGCGTTTGGCCACCGAAATGGTAACGGCCGGGTATTCTGACGTATAGGTTTGGGCCTTTGGACTGGCCTGACCAAATCCGAGGCTTACATAATTCTGAGGCAGTTCGGGCCCGTCTACGATCTCGGCAATCTGCTTTAAATACACCGGCTGGTTGTTAAAGGTACCAACTACTAGATTACCTACGTCTTCGGCACTGGTCAGAAAACTACCCGTACTTAACGAAAACTCGGTATCGTTATTAATAAAATTACCGGCACCCAATTGGGCATTATTGGCCTTAATGGCTTGGGCAACAGTTAGGAAATCTTGTTGGCTTCCGGCCATCTTATCCTTGTCCAATACCACACGTATCTGACGGTCACGCCCCCCTATCTTTTGGGTTATGGACACATCGTTGACCTTTTCGATCTCGTTGGTAAGTTCCCCAGCGATCTGCTTTAACTGATAGTCGTCATAGTTTTCGCTCCATAGGGTAAGTCCCAACATAGGTACATCGTCAATGGCACGGGTTTTTACCAAAGGAGGGGTAACCCCTTTGGGCATTTGATCCATATGCTTGTTCAGCTCGTTGTACAACTTCACAAAGGAACGTTCTATATCTTCGCCAACATAAAACTGAACAATAACCATCCCCTGTTCTTTCATTGAGGTCGAGTACACATATTCTACCCCTTTGATGTTGGAAATCAATTTTTCCAAGGGTTTGATCACCCGGGATTCTACTTCCGTAGGACTGGCACCGGGGTACCCGACAAAAATATCGGCCATGGGCACATCGATCTGGGGTTCTTCTTCCCTCGGTATTAAAAACGAGCTATAAACCCCTATGACCATAAACACGATCATAAGTAAGACGGTAAGCTTAGAGCCTATAAACGCCTTGGCAATTTTACCTGCTATTCCTTCTTGCATATGCTTGGTTTATTGAACCGTTATCGGGGCTCCGTTATACAATTTCCCTTCTGATGATGCGATATAAGTCTCGCCTTGGGTAAGGCCCGAAAGTACTTCTGCCTTACCATCGATACGTTTTCCTAGACGTAACCATCGTAGTAGGGCGGTATTTTGACTGCTCGCCACATACACACCGGTTAACTGACCACGTTTTACCAAAGCCGATTCCGGCAAATAAAGCGTTGCGGCCCTGTCGGCTTCCAAACTGTTGAAATGGGCATTTACGAACATGCCGGATTTTAAATCGTCACTTGGTTTTTCAAGACTGATTTTTACCAAATATTGCCCCCCGGTATTCTTGGCCGAACTACTGGCCGCCAATACTTTTCCGGCAAAGGTCTTGTCTAAAGATTTCACAAAGATGGATACGGGGCCCTGGGCATCGAATTGGTTTACCTGCGACTCTGGTATACGCACCACCACCTGAAATGCTCCGGGCGCCTCTACTTCGAATAAAGGCACTCCTGGCTTGGCCAAATCACCAACTTTTACAAACTTATTGGTAACAACCCCATTAAAAGGGGCCCGTAAGTCGCTATAGGCCAAATGGCCCATTACTTCCTTTTCCATTTGTTTTGCGGCTTGCCATTGGGCCTTTGACGCCTCGAAATGTGTAGAAATATCGTCCCATTCTTTTTTAGAGGCACTATTGGCGGCTACCAAAGCCTCGAAACGCTTATAATCTTTCTCCGCGTTTTTATAGGCTGCCTCGGCGGCCACCACATTGGCTTTTACTTGGGCCAACTTGGCAGACATATCGGTGTTACCCACTTTAGCCAATAATTGCCCTTTGGTTACTTTTTGACCGAGTTCTACCTTTACGGCCTCTACATGCCCCATAATCCGGGTACTGATATTGGCACTTTGCACCGCCTCTACCCTACCACTGGCCGAAAGATTGGCTTGGTCGGTATTCGCCCCGATTCTTGCCGTTTTTACAGCAACTACCGATTCATTTTCTATAGCTCTGTTTTTGGCGGCCTTATCTGAACAGGAAGCCAACACCAACAAACTGGCGATTATGCTAAGTTTTACTGTTTTTGCTTTCATGATATTCACTATTGAAACCGTTTAATAGCTTCCGGTTTATTGGTTTTCCGTGTAGGTTTTCGTTAAAAAAATCAAGTATTCTTGGGCCAGATTATGACCATAAATGGCCCTATGGTAGGCCAACTGTTTATTCGCGTACTGCATTTCGGCCAAAAGAAAATCGGTGGTCTTCTCGAGACCTTCCTTAAAGCGATTGGTACGTATACGAAGGCTTTCCCCCGATTGTTCCATGGCCAAGCGGGCTAGGTTCACGTTATTCTGGGCATCATCGAAGGCCCGTAGGGCTTTTTGGTATTCCAACCGGCTTTGATCTACATACTGTTCGTATTGGATCGAGGCCTTTTCATAAGCTGCTTTACTATGTTGCTTTTTACCGATTCGTTTGGCTCCATCGAAAACGTTCCAACTTAATTGGGCCCCGAATAAATAGCCTGAAGCATCGGCCTGGAAAATTTGGTCATCGTGCATTTCAAACCTTCCAAAGGCGTTCAACCGTGGTAAAAAGCCCATTTTATCGGCCTTATGGTTATAACCATAGGCCGCGGCCACATCTTTAACCGCCAAGATATCGGCCCTAGATTCGGTAAAACTACCGATGCTATCCAAAGCCACGGCTTGTAAGGAATCCAACGGAATTACTTGACCTTCTTGATCCAATCCCATCAGTTCTTTTAAGAGATCCGATGTATTGGCTATTTGGCTTTTGGCATATTGCACTTGGTTGGCTACCTCTGTGGCCCTGACCGATACGGCCAGCACATCGGCCTTTTGCAACATACCCTGATTAAAATAATCTTGGGCCATTTTCTCATTCTCTTTCACCACTTTTTGGGTGGTTTGCAATACGTGTAGCGTTTGGTGGGCCAATTGCAGCTCCATATAGGTTTTGGCCACTTTAAGTTGCATACCATCTACCGTACGTTCTAGCTGTTTTTCAGTCGCTAGCCACTTTTGTTTCGCGGCCTTGCGCTGGTAAATACCATCTAAATTCACCAAAGGTTGGTTTACCTCTAATATGGTAGCGAAATCTTCAATTTGATCCGGATCGTTCAATCGGTTTGGATCAAAATCGGCCGCGGTCAAAATCTCTTGGTTCAATTTAGAACCAAAGGCCATTAAGGGGTTGGTAGTGGCCATGCCGGTATGCGATACATTAATATCCGGCAATAATACCGCATTGGTCTGGTTGTATTCCCCTTTGGCCATGGCCACATCTTGTTGGGCCATTTTAACAGATCGATTCTTTTCTGCAACAGCGGCCTTAGCCTGTGCCTTGGTCAACGGAATTTCTTGTGCCACAGTATACTGACACAAAAACCCTAGTAACAACACGAATATATTTCTGTACATGTTTTTCGATTTAACATGGCAAAAATAGATAGGTGAAGCAGGCGGGTCAGTAACCAATGTTACCTTTTAGTACCCTATCAGCGACTAGTAATCTTTAAAAAGAAGCATTTTGTAGTTTGGACTGTTCCCTTGCTTATGAATGACATAAATACCTCCCCTGTATTTAAAAACAGTTTGAATTTCAACCGCATTATCGTCTAAATAGGTGTCGATTTTATCGTACATATTAACGGGCACTTTCCCTTCTATATGCTCAAAATCCATATCGAGCACTGTAGTAAAATAGGTCGATTTTGTATTGGCGTAGGAATTATATGCCATAAAGGCCGGGTTAAAAAAGGCATTAAAGGTAAGTCCGCCTACCGCGAATGAGCCTAGGGGAATTCCTCCGAAAGGCATCATCATTGGGGCCTGGGCCGTTTCCTTCACACCGCCAAAAGTTATGAGATGCAGCCCATTTAAAAAATAAGGTGAAATACCTAGTTTTGAGCCACTCAACTTTCGTAAATATTGTTTGGTCTTATCCAATTCCCTATACTTATCATAGGTACCCCCTTCCTGTATTATCGGGGTATTCATAAAGGTAATTTCTTCGTCTCTATTGGCTTTGAGTTCTTTAAGTAAATTACCCGATTCCCGTTCAATTACCTGAAAGATCATTTGCTGACTATTCGCATTGAGTAAATACAAATATTCCGTGGTCAAAAATGAATTAGAGGTATTCTTAAAACCTGTCGTAATTAGATTGGGGTGGTAATACTGCTTTAGGTTATATGAAAACGAATCCAAGTCGATCTCGATCAATTGGCATGCCGCTCGGTTCATATCGAGGGTAAGATAAAGTTTGTTGTTGAAAATATAGAACTTATTATCGTTTGACGACTGCTCAATAGAGTTCGGCGTACTTGGTTCTATTTTTGTAGCTATGGGATTTGTTAATGCCGATCCAAATGCCCTATACAAAGATGTACTCTTAGAATTTTCATCCATAAATAGTTCTCCGGACATATCCATTTTTACCACGGAATAGTCACTACCATTAAACTTATGAAACTCGACCACCGACGAATTCTTGGCCAATGTCATTATATAAAAGACATTTTCATAGGTAAAGGTTTGGATTATCTTACCTTTGGGTAATTTAAACTTTACGGGTCTATACCCCACGGTTCGGGTTGTAAAGTTGAAGTCGGCAATGGCAAAACTGTTTGTTTTATCGTTGGTCAGATATGCCCTAAAATCTCGTCCGTTCGCAATGCTATACCCTAATATTTTTTTATACTTTCTTTCCCTGTCTTCAGTGGCTAAAGAATCTACCAAGTTGTGATTCTCATCAAAAAGGTAAGCATAGGCCCTTTTTGTATCTAAGATAACCACATTATAAAGCCCGTTTATCGGGTTTTCAAAGGGCACTATCCCTAGCACATCGCGTTGGGTGGTTTTAAGGGAGTTTTTAAAATCGTTGACAGTAATTTGTGCAGATACAGGTAAAAAGGCAAGCAGTAGTAAAATACAGTAGGTGAGTTTCTTCATTGTTGGTTTGTTTTGGTTAAAAGTAGCAGATTAACCCATTTTTTGAACATGTACGGATATGAATTCGTAGCATGACAATTTTTGGCTAATTTAACTCCTTGAAACCAGTTCGCAATGTCCTATTCGCTTAAGTGCACTATTTATGAAAACCAAACAGCTTAAAAAGCTGCATGCCCAACTTGAGACCCTTATTTTCTTTTTGGAAGAAAGCCAAAGGGCCTATCGAAAAAAAATCAAAAAAACACATCCTTCACATACCGAAAGTACCAAAAATCTAGTGCATTATTTGGCTTTGCGAAAGATCGATCTTGCCAAAACCCAAGGCAAACTTGAAATATTGGGCCTATCTAGATTGGCGCGTTCAGAATCTTATGTGCTGGATGGACTTCGAAAAAGCCGTGAACACGTTTCGGCACTCTTGGAAAAGGAAAAAGTTAATTTAAATTTTGAGATACCAAGTGCTAAAAACAGACTGAAGCTGCACCATAACACCACTGATCTTTTAGGTGATATAGACTCGAAAAGAAGGGTTGGTATTATGGTTACCATGCCCAGCGAAAGTGTTACGAACCCCAAAATAATTTCCGCTTTTATGCAGCAGGGTATGGACGTGGCCCGAGTAAACTGCGCCCATGATACTTCGGCGGAATGGAAAGCTATAATCGATCAGATCAAATCGCTTGAAGACAAGTTTGATAAAAAAGTAACCATAAGCATGGATCTCGCCGGGCCCAAAGTGCGTACGGGAGCCATGACCCCTGGCCCTGCGGTTCGAAAGATCAAACCCATGCGCGATGTTTACGGAAACATTAAAATTCCGGCAACGGTGCGGCTAACGGAGGCGCCAATGGCACACAACGATATTCCCGTACCCACAAAATGGATTAAAAAACTCCAAATCGGCGACACGGTTAAACTTTGGGATGCTAGAGGTAAAAAGAGACGTTTTATAGTTACGGAGTACCATGGAGACCATGCGGTAATACAAGGTATGCAAACCACCTATTTTGAAACCGGTCTGCGTTTGCAAAGTCATGGTCAGGTTACCCAGATTTTGAATCTCCCAAACTTGGAAACGGCCATTCACTTACAAAGTGGCGATCTTTTGGTGCTCCACAAAGAGCAAATCTGGGGTAAAACTGCCCGTTTACATGAATCGGGGCAACCGATTCCGGCGCAGATCAGTTGTACTTCGCCGGTACCTTTTAAACATGTTCGAATTCAAGACAGGGTGTTTTTCGATGATGGTAAAATCGAAGGCAGGGTCATACGCGCCTCCTCAAAAAAAATGATAATCAAAATAGAGACTACCAAAATCGGCGGGGTTAAACTAAAAACCGATAAAGGCATTAATTTCCCGGATACGGATTTGCCCTTGGTCGGACTCACCAAAAAGGATCGACAAGACCTCGATTTTATTACCGACCATGCCCATGTCATAAACTTTTCATTCGTGAACTCTGCCCAAGACGTAAAAGAATTGCAACAAATTTTGAGGGAGAAAGGGGTATTACAAAACATAGGGGTGGTACTAAAGATAGAAACCAAAACCGCTTTTAACAATTTGGGCGATATTCTTCTTGAGGCCATGAAAATGAAGAAAGTAGGGATTATGATAGCACGAGGTGACCTGGCGATCGAAGTGGGTTGGGATAAAATCGGCTGGGTACAACAAGAAATTCTTAGTATTTGTGCCGCTGCCCATGTACCCGTTATTTGGGCCACCCAAGTTTTTGAAAACTATGCCAAAAACGGGCTACCATCACGCTCTGAGATTTCCGATGTAACTATGGCACTGAAAGCGGAATGTGTTATGTTAAACAAAGGCCCCCATATCTCCGGGGCCATCAAACTTTTGGATCAAATGCTGGGCGGTATGGAAAAATACCAGTCGAAATCGCATAAAATGATGCCTAGTTTAAAGAAATTACCCAAAAGTAATCGGTAGACTACCATTTCTAAAAAAAAACACCAGAAGTATGTAGGAAATATTTGAGGTTTTTGTACGCATTTAATATCTTCACTGCTTGACATAAAAACGAAAAATCGAATTTTTGCTCAGGTCCATTAATATCTTAAAAACTTACCCTTGGTTTTTAGCCTATAACCGGGGTTTTCATTTACCAAAATTGCAACTCGATACGGAGTTTGGTATGCTAAACACAGCCTTTCCAGTATCATGAGAGCAACAACCTCCTATCTTGGTAATAGATCAGCCTATAGTGAATGTCACCCCTATATACCGGAGGCAAAGAATTCAATATACCTTCGGTTTTGGTTATTGAACATCTTGTTTTCTATAGGTAGTTTTATTCCCCTTCAAGGTCAAAACCATACAAGTTTTACCTATCAAATCAAAGCGAAGGAATATCAAGAAATTTTAAGCAAAATAGTAGTCGACAAAGATGGTTTTGCATGGTATGTTACCGAAAAAGGTCTTGTAAAAGATTATGGCAACTCGCAAATATTGATTCCATTGGAAACGGGTAGGCCCAATGCCAAAGAACCCATTTGGTCTTTAATCATTGATCAAAAAGGGTACATCTGGTTCAATTGTTTTATGGGTACGTATCGCGTAAATCCGAACACGCTTCAACACAAACTGTATCCTTTTGATTTCGGCACCGAAAAAAATCCAGTATTCTTAACACTTAATCAAGGCGACGACCATGATCTATGGGTTCCTACCTCAAAAGGGTTTTTCTTTCGGTTTACTTCTGATTCCATACCCAAACGAGAAAAGATTTATACGCCCAAATCAAAAACTGTTGTTGATGCTCCCAAAGCCAATGAATTACCAAAATTTGTGGTTTTTGATACGAATGTGTATCGAATTAGAAAACGGAAACTAGAGCTAATTCGAAGCTTAGATCACGTCATGGGCTTGGCAGCGGCGATTACCAAAGATCAAGCTAAAAAATTTAAACTCAACACGGAACAGGATGGCTTTTATAATTACCTAAATATAAAACGACCGTATTATTTTATTCCTGAATTGAATCGCTACCTGATTAGGTTCTACAATAACCATCAAATCCATTTAAGATCGAAAACAGCCGACTTTGCCGATGTTATATTATTTAAGGTTTTGGATCACGAAATCGAGTTTTTAGATTTTAACCGTAACCCAAATGGCGAATTAAATCTTAATGTTAGAAAAAAAATCGATCACTCTTACAATTCGAACCATGTTTCATACGACCCCATTAGGTCTATTATTTATACCGCAAACAAATCAAGTGTAACCAAGGTAAAACTGAGTCCGGAGATATATTCCTATTTTCACCCAGACGACAAATTGCGTATAAATACGAGACGCTTACAAATTCAAAACGATCAATTATACGTATCGTCTTTTTATGGGGTAAACAAATACCCATTACCAAAAAGCGACACAGGGTATTCCCAACACGATTCTAAAGGTTTCTATCCGAAAACCAATCTTAAGCAAGGTGATTCATTGATTATAGCGAATTCATTTCCGCATATATCCAAAATGGACCCGGAAACACTTGGTTTTAAAAACATTGGCGAAAAACTGGGTCATTATACTTTCGTTAGACCTAAAGATAAAGGACAATCTTGGGTGGGTTCGAACAAAGGGCTTTATGTATTAGACCACAAGTCAGATAAAATTACCAAATGGCATATCAAAACCCGACATTCAAGGCAATTGGCACAAGAAGTAGTGCATGCTGTCTTGGATAGTAAGTTGAACGATAACCTCTATGTGGGTACAACCAATGGTTTATTTGTTTTTGATCAAGTTCGAAACACCAGTAAACACTATAAGTTAAGCCCAATGGAAACCGAGACTTTAGCAACTGCGGTTGAAGATCTTTATGAAGACGATGTAGGCAACCTTTGGATAGCCTCTACAAGTGGGTTGGTTAAGTTAACATTAAACGGGAAGCTTAACATGTATACTGAATTCGATGGTTTACCCGACAATCATATTCATTGCATTCTACCGAACCCCGACCACCTTTGGGTATCTACCGATAACGGTCTGTCCCGTTTAGACCTGGCTTCATTAAAATTCGACAATCTATTTGTTTCCGAATTAGAATCAGAAAACGTATTCAATTATAACTCCGCTCTAAAAGTTAGCGAATCGCTGTTGTTATTTGGTAATAGCAACGGTATTATTGAAATACGACCAAACCTCTTTCGGCCAAAGCCGAACAATTCTAAACTAATACCGGTAAAACATCTTGATTTTAAAGACAATGGCTTTGAAAAAAACAATACCCCCCTAAGTCTAGATAAGCTATCTGAACTCCAATTGGATTACGATAGCAACAGTTTCTCTATGGAGTTTGCCATTCAGAATGCCTTTAATCATAGTAAGCACCGATTTTTATATAAAATCGATGGATTAATGCCAGATTGGCGCGATATCGGGAACGACAATATGGTGAACGTTTTTGAATTACCCACTGGCAAGCATATTCTCGAGGTTATGGCCTACAATGAAAATGGACAGCCTACCCCCAATGTCTACAAAATCAACATAAAGGTTGCCGAGGTTTTCTATAAGGAATCATGGTTCCAATTCCTAGGATTAACGTTTTTGACCATTATTATTTACCTTATCGCTTTACTTTCATTTAGAAGAAAAAAGGAACGTCTAGAAGCCATAGGTACCATTAAAAAGCTGGAAATAGGTGCATTAACCGCTCAAATGACCCCACATTTTATTTTCAACACTATTAACGGGATACAAAATGTGCTTTTGTTGAAAGGAGAATTGGCCGCAAACCGATACATCACCAATTTTTCTAAACTTATGCGTTCGACTATGCAGATTAGCCGAGATTATTATTTAAGTGTAGAAGAAGAGGTCAACTACCTTGAAGCCTATATAAAACTGCAACAATACCGTAACAACCATAGTTTTGACTATGCCATAAGCTGTTGTGAACTCGCCAAAGCCTCCGACATACAGATTCCGGGGCTACTGATCCAACCCATTGTTGAAAATGCCATTATCCATGGTTTAAACCATAAACCTGAATACGGTTTCCTCGAAATTCAATTCGGGATGAGAGGGACTAAATTGTTTGTTACGATTGCCGATAATGGTATCGGCCGAGAAAAAGCAATGGCCAAGCAAAAGGACAGAAATTATAAGTCATATTCTACCGAGGTAATTCAAAAGCGTATTGAATTAGGGAGACAACTGGGTGATCAAGACATAAGTTTCAGCATCAAGGACAAAGACCCCGGAGAGTTTTACCCAGGCACTCAAGTAGAATTTTTAATCTTGCCACTGAAATAGCTTCTAAAGAATGAAAGCCTTAAATAAACTAACCCTGCATAAAAACATTTTGTAAATTGAACCAAGCTTTAAATGAAATCCTGGTTTTGAAAACGATTATAAAATTCTTTTGCTGTTCCATTCTTTTTGCTGGCTGTCTTTTTCTAGGCCATTCCCAAGAAGGAAACGTTTTCACATATAATGTAAAATCGGATTATTTCAACAATATTTCAGGTACCCCGAGTATGGATGCTGACGGTTTTCTATGGTACCCGACCGATAAGGGCATTGTAAAAGACTATGGCGAGTCGCAGGTTTTCATATCTATACCTATTAACCCAAACAACCCTCACAACGGGGTTTGGTCTAGTGAAATAGACCAAAAAGGATTTTATTGGTTTATATCGACAGAAGGTGTACATAAGGTAAACACCAAGGACTTTACTTATGAAAAATTCGATTTAAAATCAGAGTTAACAGGTAAAAAAGTATATCCTCAAATTTTCTTTGGCGACGACCATGACATTTGGGTAAGTACCGGCAAGAATTATGTTATTTATTTCCCTGATGGGGATATGGAAGCGGTGGCCTTTATTCAGAAACCTACTAGAAAGTCTACCCTAATAAAAGAAAGCGAAGTCCCGCGAAAATTTATCAGGAGTGACAATAAAATCTACCTAATAGATAAAGATAAAATTCATTACGTTGATGATTGCAGTTTTCAGCTCCAAAAAATAAGGTACCAAAACGAGCAAGATGGACTTGATTTAGGGTTTAAACCTGTTAGAAAAGGGGTTTATAGGTACGAAAACTATATAGTTCCCTACCAATATATACCCGCCATTGGCCAATTCGCCATCGGGCTTCATGAGCAAATGAAATCGCCCCGGCTTCATGGAAAAAAACTCTTGGACACCGTTGTTATCTGGGAAAACACCATACCTAAGATAAATCTGTGCAAATTCGAGACAACGGATAAAGACAGCTTGGTCCTAAAAATTAAGAAGAGTCATGCACGTAAAGCCCGATCGCAAACCGGCCTGTTCGATCGTTCTCGAAAAACCATGTATACGGCCAATTGGAACAGTATTACCAAATTTTCATTCCAGTCCTTGGCCCATAAGAATATTTTTAAAGACCTAGATTCTGATATCAGTGTCAGGACCATGGCCGAAACCGATAGTACTTTGTTGGTTTTTACCTACTATAACGTACATCGCTATCATAAATATTCGGATACTAGAGACACCTTGGCCAAAAACATACTACCGGCCTGGGATATTATTTCCGATAAAGACAGTATGCTTTTTGTAAGAAATAGGCACTGGATTGATGTCAGAAACAAAAAAAACTTTAAGGGCCGTACTTACGAAAAACCGGGGCTTATGTTCTCGAGTATAACCCATGATTCGGGATCGAATTACTGGATTGGTAGCGATAAAGGGCTTTTTGTATTCGACAGGGTATCAGGTCAAATTGATTTATGGAATCCTAGTCTTCAACCGGTTGCCCTTCGCAATAGTGCCATTTTTGACATCCATTTCAGTTATAGTCGAAATCAAATGTATTTGGGAACGAACAAGGGATTGTTCATTTTCAATCCAACAGAAAAAGCATTTACCCAAATCACCAAGGAATCGGACCCCGATGTAATACCAGACAATTATGTTTCTAAAATTCATGAAGACGAATATGGCACCTTATGGATGGCCACCCAAGGGGGCATAGTTAAACTGACAACGGACAAAAAATGTAAGCTTATCAATTTGTCCAACGGCCTACGAAGCAATGAAATACTCAGTATTCTCGAAACCAAAAAACATATGTGGTTCGGTACCGGATACGGTATTAGTAGAATTGCAAAAAACAATGGAAACATTTTTAATGTCACGGTTTCGGATATAGAACAAAACAACGCTTTTAATCCTAATTCAGCCTTTAAATCGAACGACAGCATCCTGTATTTCGGTAGTTCTAAAAGTGCCTTCGAAATCAATATCAACAAATTGGACAAGGATATAGAAAAACCTGAATTGGTTTTTGTAAAACTTACTGAATTTGTTGGCAATGAAAAAATAGAACAACTGAATACTACCCTTTTTACTGGCGGTTTGGAGCTACCCTACGACCGAAACAGTTTTTCAATGGAATTTGCGGTCAAAAACACCTTTAACCACTCCAAAAATGGTTATATGTATAAAATAGACGGACTCATGAGCGATTGGCGCGATTTAGGTAGCCAGAACATTATCAATGCCTTTGAAATTCCGCCTGGTAACTATACCTTACAAGTCAAAGGTGTAAGCGATGCTGGGGTACTCACCACCAATACACTACGTTACCCTATAACTGTTACCCCTCCTTTTTATAAGCAAATATGGTTTATTCTCAGCCAAATCTTTTTAGGCATAACCATAATCTATCTCATTTTACACCAAAGATTTGAGCGTAAAAAAGAACGCCTGGAAGCGAAAAGTAAAATCAAGAAATTGGAATTGAAGGCATTGACGGCACAAATGTCGCCTCATTTTATTTTTAATACCATCAATGGTATTCAAAACGTGTTAATGCTAAAGGGTGAGCTAGCCGCAAACCAATACATTAGTCACTTTTCGCGTTTAATGCGCTCTACCTTAAACATTAGCCGGTTCAATTATTTAACCATTCCAGAAGAAATAGGTTTTTTAGAATCTTATATAAAACTGCAACAACAACGTTTTAACGAAACATTCACTTACACCATAACCCAGTGCGAGCAGTGCAAAAAAACAGAACTTAAAGTTCCGGGGCTATTATTCCAACCTATTGTAGAGAACGCCATAATTCATGGGCTAACCCATAAACCGGAAGAGAAACATTTGATGATCGATTTTAGGTTCAATGCCGGTGATCTCTATGTTACTATTGTAGATAATGGCATAGGCAGGGAACTGGCCAGCCAACAAGCCTCGAAAACCAACCATGAATCTTTTTCCATGGATGTGGTTAAAAAACGTATTACCATAAATAGGCAATTAGAACACCCGGGTATAGAAATGGACATTCAAGATGCTTATCCGGGTCAGAAATACCCAGGTACACGGGTTAGTTTTAAAATCAAGTTTAATAAAGCTTAAACAACATTTACTAGCCAACAATTTATTGGCAAGATATTTCGGCAATCCAATGAAGGCCATGCCAAATGTTGATTTGTTATTTAAAATACTGCTTTAAATCACCCGCCCATCTTCAAAAACAAACAACAGCCTTACTAAAACCATGGGGTGTATGGTCCAACTAAAGTCACCCCAAATAAGTTTTTCTTCTTAGGTGGTCACCAACTTAAAAATACTATATTTACCCTTGCGGATTTTTATACACGTAAACACTATCCTAATAACCAAAGTATCTTTTGCCCATATCAATATGGTCATATAAAATAAGTACGCATTCATGAAAAGCTACAGAGCGGTTATTATCGATGACGAACAGAAGAACATAGAACTTCTATCACATTTTGTAACCAAGTACTGTACTGAGATACAGTTAGTGGGGTCGGCACTCACCTTTGAAAAAGGAAAAGAAGTTATTGCTGAAAGCAATCCGGATATTGTGTTTTTGGACATAACCTTAGATCGGGATACGGGTTTTGAACTTATAGACGAAATAAACCAGAATTTTAAGGTCATTTTTGTGACCGCACACAAGGAATATGCCTTAAAGGCTTTTAAATATTCGGCCGTAGACTATCTGTTGAAACCTATTGACATTATAGAGCTACAAAAAGCCGTGGCCCAAGCCGTAGCCCATTTAGACGGGGAAAAAGAATTGAACGGCAACACAAAAGAAGAAGCCAGTGTTTTACCCGATGGTATTTTGGCGGTACCTACCCTACAATCTATTGAACTGATCGACATGGATCAAATTCTCTATTGTATGTCTAAGGGAAAATATACCGTTTTCCATCTCGATAGTGGTAGCGAAATCGTTTCTAGTAAAAATTTGGGTGAATATGAGAAGAAATTGAACGACAAAAATTTCTTTAGAATACATAACCGCTATTTGGTTAACGTAAAAAAAGTACGTAAAATCAGTAAGTCGGATGGTTTCTTCTGTGAATTGCCAGGCAATATCCATTTAACCGTATCTGCCAGAAAACAGGCTGAATTTCAAAAATACTTAGGGCTTCATTAAGCCGATTTCCATGTGGAGACTCCCCCCGTTCCGTATACAGATTATAGTGGCCTTGCTCTATTTTTTGGTCTTGGGAGGTTTAGGGCTCTGTCTCCGTTTGTTCCCTTTGGTCGAACTGCACATCAACTATAAATACTTTATTCACACCCACTCCCATATTGCTTTGTTAGGTTGGGTCTATCTAGGTCTAACAGCACTTGTAACCAGAAAAATCAAACTCGCCCCTAAAGGAGAAAAGTCCTTGGGAAGTTTGTATTGGTTTACCCAATTCACCCTTATTGGTATGCTCTTTAGCTTTCCTTTTCAGGGTTATGCGCTTTTTTCTATTATTTTTTCTACCCTGTTTTTGTTTGCCTCATATCGTTTTGCCTATCTGGTGTTCCGGTATGCCAGCCCCAATATTAAACAGAGGCCTATGTATTGGTGGGTGCGGCTAGGCTTATTGTGCTTGATCATATCTTCACTGGGCCCATGGAGCTTGGGCTATCTAATGAAAACCTTTGGCCCCACCTCGGTCTGGTACCGTCATGCCATTTATTTTTATTTACACTTTCTATACAATGGCTTTTTTATCGCTACCCTGTTCGGACTATGGTTCAAATCGGATGCCTCTCAAAACTTTAAACACAAATTGAGTTTTTGGTTGTTTGCTTTGGGTACGATGCTTAGTACCTTACTTTCCTTTGTTTGGGATAGTGGAAACCTTTTATTGGTACTACCCGGACTGCTTGGGGTAATCTTACTTATGATTTCATTGTTTTTTATGGTGAAAACCACAAAAACTACCCGAAAACCCAAGCCAATCGTAGCCATTTTATTGGGATTGTATGTTTGTAAGCTCATCTTTCAATTTGTAGGTGGTCTTCCCTTACATGACCTGCAATTAAACCGAAGCTTGATTATCGCATACCTACATTTTGTTTTCCTCGGCCCGATCAGTTTGACCCTGATACACCTTGTTTATAGGGAATTTAATAAGCGAATCCCATCGTTTTTTTTATGGTTTTATGCCCTGGGGTTTTTGGGTAGCGAATTTTTATTGGCATATAAGGGAGTCTTAGCTTTTTTCCAAGGGCCAAGCCTCGTTCAATTTGACTTTGTTTTACTAAGTTTCAGCACAATAATAGTTTTAGGCATAATCTCCCTTTTATATGATAATAAGGTAAACAAATAAGATCTGAAACCCTTTATCAAAACACCACCAAAAAAATCTTTGTTATCTTCGCTTGTCAAATAATGGTTCCTAATCGGAATGGATTAAATGACACTGCCTATGCCCAAAGGGTTACTTTCCTTACTTTTTTTTTACCTCCTATTGTCCGGATGCGTTTCTACTAAACAGGTATCGCAAACTACGGAAATCGAAAGATTATTTGCCCAGATTAAAAGTGATTCCGTCACACTGCATGCTTTCTTTTCGAAAATGCCCAAAGGAGGTGATCTTCATCACCATGCCAGTGGCACGCCCTATGCCGAACAATATATAGTAAATGCCAAATCGGATGGCCTTTGGGTAGATACCCTAAATTATTCTTTACAGCTTCCGAAAATCAGCGATTCTAACCGCCATAGTGTGTCGATAACTCAATGGACGAACGATAAATCATACGCCAAAGACTCACTAATTAACTACTGGTCTACCAGGAATTATAAAGAACGCGGTTTGGACGGACATCAATTATTCTTCTCTAGCTTTGGCCGATTTAAACACGCCTTTATAGGTCATGAGGCTGCCTTGCTATCGGCCATGTGCCAAAAAGCCCAAAAAGACCATATTTCCTATTTGGAAACCATGATACGTGTGGCCAATATACAAGATAGTATAGCCCAAATAGCACCATCCAATTTCAATTTGACCACACAAGAATCAAGAGAACAGCGATTGGAGCGTTTGTATCAAACCCTAAAGGACAAAGGAATGGATACTTGGGTAAATGCCAATGTAGATTCTTTGGCCAGTTATTATAATAACACGAATAAAAATGGTATCACGCTGCGATTCCAAACCTATGGTATACGGGTATTGGACAACCCGGCCCTAACATTTGCCCAACTGTTACTCGGTTTTGAGACCGCCCAGAAAAGTCCGTATTTGGTGGGGGTAAACTTTGTGGCCCCTGAAGACCATCCGAAAGCCTTGGCTAATTACGACCTTCATATGGCCATGTTCGCTTTCTTAGGTAAAAAATTCCCGAAAGTACCCATTGCCATTCATGCCGGGGAACTGGCCCATGGTAAAGGGGCAGCTCAAAACGATGACTTTAAAGACCATATCGAAAAAGCAGTACGTATGGCCGGTGCCCAACGTATAGGGCATGGGGTTGGCATATTAGAGGAGGAAAATGCCCAAGAAACCTTGGCATATATGCGTAAAAAGGGGATTGCCGTAGAAATCAATTTACGGAGTAACGAGGTAATATTGGAACGTAATCCTAAAAACCATCCGATTCGGGCCTATTGGAAAGCCGGGGTACCTGTGTGCATTTCAACAGATGATGAAGGGGTACTGCGCACCGATCTTACCGCCCAATACCTACTGTTAACCCAATACTTACCCGAATTGGGGTATGCCGATATCAAATCTATTGTTTTGAACGGCATACAATACGCCTTTTTGGAACCGAGGGTAAAAAAGGAATTGCTCCAAAAATTAAAGAACGATTTTACCCGATTTGAAAAAGATATTCTAAGCGCTAAAGCAATATATTAATTAAAACCTTGCTTCAATAGGCGAACCATTCCTGCAAATTCTTCCGGATTCTTAGAGGCAAAGCCGATCCGGATGCCCCCATGCCCTTTTTGAGCCCTATCATATCTCATCCAATCGCCAATCCCTAAACCTAACTTTTCGAGTTTAGGAGCGATCGTCGACCATTGATAGGGGGCCTTTAGAACCGCCCAAAACGCCATACCTCCCTTTGGCAAATCGAAATCAAAATAATCACCCACCTCTTTCTTTAACAAGGCATACCCCAAATCCCTCCGTAATTTGTACTCCCTAGAAACCTTTCGTATATGCCCCTCCAAATGACCTTGAGCTATAAATCTAGCAAAGGCATGTTCGAGAACGGCATCACCCTGGCGGTCTATATACCGTCGAACCCGGGCTGCTTCTTCGATTACTTGCTCGGGGCCGATAAAATAACCCACCCGAAAAACAGGGGCCACCGTTTTACAGACCGAGCCCATATACAGAACATTACCCTGGCTATCGTGACTGGCCAATGGTAGAATGGGAGCATGATCATAATGGAAATCGTAATCGTAATCGTCTTCCATAATGGCGAAGCGGTATCTTTGGGCCAAATTCAACAACTGCATCCTACGCCGGGCATTTAGGGTTACCGTGGTCGGATGATGATGGTGTGGTGTTAGGTATACCGCCCGTATTTTATTCCCTTTTAAAAGTTCTTCCAATGTTTTGGTATCCAGTCCATTTTCGTCTACAGGAACACGCATTAGGGTAGCGCCGGCCTTTTCAAAACTTATATCGGCCGCACTATAGTTGGTCTCCCCTACTACTACCACATCTCCCGGACCAACAAGTATCTTGGCCGACAGATGAATACCCATTTGGCTTCCCCGGGTAATCAATATGTTTTTCGTAGAAATGTCTAAACCTCGGGTTTCATTCAAGTATCCGACCAATACTTCCCGGAGGTATTGATTTCCTTTGGGGTCGCCATATCCCATTAGATCGGGTAAGGTAGGATCCAATAAAACTTGCCTATACAATTTTCCCAATTGGGCATTGGGAGACCATCTACTATCGGACACCCCATCATCGATATGGTATTTCAAGTGTGCCTTCACTTCAAAAGGCATCAATCTCGGATCGCTACACCAATCAAAATTAGGTGTCGTGGAAACTTTGACTGAAGTTTTCATTCTTTTACCGGCCCCTTGTAACTGGGGAATATCAAAAGCCACAAAAGTTCCTTTCTTGGGAATAGTCTCTACCCAGCCCTGCATAATCAATTCGTCATAGGCCGCTACAATGGTTTTACGATGCACCCCTAAGGTTTCGGCCAATACCCTAGAGCTGGGTAGTGGCGTACCAACGGCCAAATGCCCTTGTTTTATCAATCCGATCAATTGATTGGCCAATTGTACGAAAAGGGCAACGGAACTGTTCCGCTCCAATTGGATTAAAGAGTCAAACGGAATCACTGGACTACTTGTTTGAGTATTTCTGGACTATCTAAGTAGACCAAATGTACGATAATTTTGAAACGAAATAACGAACCTTATGTTAGCATTACGACCTAGTTGCGAAAATTGCAACAAAGCTTTACCCCCTCATAGCACCGAGGCCATGATCTGCACCTACGAATGTACTTTTTGCCGGGATTGTGTTAATGATATCATGCAGAACGTCTGCCCCAATTGTGGCGGCGGATTTACTCCTAGACCTATTAGACCCAAAGATGGGCTCGCAAAATACCCACCGTCCCAAAAAGTGGTTCATAAACCCGTCGACATGGAGTCTTTCCAAGAAAAGTTAAACCGATTCAAATCAATTCCGCCAGAAAAGCGATAGCAACATAACCAAGCGTTAAACCATCATTAATCCATAAAAAAATCAAATATTGAACCATGCAATACCCAAAAACACCTTTGAACAAAGTAGTACGCGGCAACAATAGGGCCCGGTACGACCAAAAAACCGTATTCGACATTCTAGATGCCGGCTTTGTAGGCTTCGTCTCCTACAATTACGAAGAAAAAGCCATGAGTATCCCGATGGCCTATGCCAGGCTGGGCGAATCGGTCTATTTACATGGCTCTAGAAAGAACAGAATGCTCACCAGCTTGCTCCAACAGCAAGACGCCAGTATGACGGTTATGCATTTAGATGGTTTGGTCTTGGCGCGTTCGGGTTTTCACCATTCTGTGAATTATCGGTCGGTCACCTTATTCGGCCCTTTAACAGAAATTACGGATTCCGATGAAAAAAACACTGTATTAAAGGCCATCGTAGATCAAATGATACCAGACAGATACGAAAGTTTGCGCCCGATGAACGACAAAGAACGCAACGCAACTTTGGTTGTCGAACTAAAGATAGCATCGGCTTCGGCCAAGGTTCGTGATGTGGGGGTGTTGGATGAAAAGGAAGACATGGATTATCCGGTTTGGGCGGGTGTAATACCCATTAAACAAGTGGCATTACCCCCTATTGCAGATGAAAACCTTTCAGAAACGCTTCCTACCCCGGCCCACATTACCGATTATTACGAAAAACACCGCATATGATCATGTAAACAAGCCTAGTTCCTGGCTCTCGTAAATTTTTCGTAACTTATAGAACACCCAAACCAACAAGAATGGAGAACTATAGCATGGAAGAAGCTGTTTACTTAAGAAGATTAAATGAAAACGATGTCGAATCCCTAAGACAGCTTATCGGGCTTTTCCGAATGGTCTTCGAAGAGAATCCGAATGCCCTTCCTTCTAAAACATATCATCAAAAATTATTGGCCAACCCGCATTTTTTGGCCTTTTGTGCCTTTGACCATCAAAAAGTCGTTGGGGGCATTACGGCCTATGAGCTTCAAAAATACGATCAAGAAGCCTCTGAAATTTTTGTTTATGACATCGCCGTACATCCTGACTTTCATCGCAAGGGATTAGGAAAACAGCTGGTAGAGGCTTTGACCGAATACGGCAAGGCCCATAATGTACAGGTCATTTTCGTTGGTGCCCATGAAGAAGACCAACATGCCCTCGACTTTTACCAGGCTACAGGGGGTAAAGGGGAAAAGGTGGTCTTATTCAATTACCAGCCATAAACCTTTTAAATTTGTTGGAATAAAGTAGGATTTGGTTTCTTTTCATTCGATCCACCATAAAGTTTATGCGTTTTTACAGCTTACTCAGCGCCATTATTTTTCCATTAACTATTCTTGGACAGGATACGGCACCAATTCTAGATTCAGATACACTTCGAATACGTCAACTAACTGCTAACACCTATGTTCATATCAGTTATTTACCTACCGATAGTTATGGTAAAGTGGTTTGTAACGGCCTCATTTACGTTGATGGAGGCCAAGCTTTGGTTTTAGATAGTCCCACATCTACCGAGGCCACCCAAATGTTGCTCCGTACTATTGAGCAGCAAATAAGGGCTAAGGTCATTGGCGTAGTGGCCAACCATTATCATGAAGACTGCACCGCGGGTCTTACCGTATTTCATGAAAAAGGAATTCCCTCCTATGCCCTGAACGAAACCTTGGTATTGGCAAAAGATAAAGGGAAGCCGGTACCCCAGCATGGCTTTGATGAAAACCTGACCCTTAAAGTGGGCAACAAAGAAGTTCGTAACCGATTTTTTGGGGCAGCACATTCCAGGGACAATATCTGCTCATATCTTCCTTCTGAAAAGGTGTTGTTCGGTGGATGTCCGGTAAAATCCCTTGGAGCGGGCAAAGGCTATTTGGGCGATGCCGATACTGAACAATGGCCTAAGACCCTTACATTGGTAAAACAGGCCTATCCCGATATTGAAGTGGTCGTTCCGGGACATGGCAAATCTGGAGGGGTAGAACTTTTGGACTTTACCATCCAGTTATTTAAGAATTAAATGCAGTGGTATTGTTAGTATCAGATTATATGAATCCATTGTTTTCAGATTACCCTAATTGATTTTTTGTAACTTGGAAATTAGTAACCATGTCCATGTCATGAAAAAGTTTTCCATTTTCCTTGTTCTTATAATTGCCTTTTCCTGTAAACAAAAAGAAGCCCCAACACCAAAAGAGGTTCCTGCCCCTACACCAATAGTTGACAAATCAGCCTATAATGCCGAAAAAGCCAAAGCCTTTGGTGCCGATGAGTACGGAATGAAAAAATACATTTTCGCCTTTTTGAAAAAGGGTCCTAATCGTGATCAGGATTCCATTACAAAAGCGGAGTTACAACGGGCACATTTAAAAAACATCAATCGCTTGGCGGCCGAAGGAAAATTGGTCTTGGCCGGACCCTTTTTCGGGGAAGAAAATTTGTTGGGACTCTATATTTTCAATGTTCCTGACCTAGCCACTGCCGAAGCCCTTGCCAATAGTGATCCTGCCATAAAAGCCGGCAGTTTAACCTTAGAGCTTAAAGAATGGTACGGTAGTGCCGCTTTAATGGAAGTCAATGAAATCCATGGCACTTTGGAAAAAAAGGACGTGGCCAGTGAATAGGACTAACATTCTCTAAGTAAAGCACTTAATTCATGTACACTTTTTCAATCATCGTGAAAAGGCAGCCCTTTACGCTTTTGAACCCTTAAAATTACGTACATTATCGGCCGTTATACAAAACCGGCCTATGGAAAAACCCATGTCCCCCAAAACGAACAACACCCCTTGGTACCTACGATTACCCCATTCGGTGGCCATGTTGTTCGGTATTATCCTTTTGGTTACCCTTTTTACTTATATTTTTCCGGCAGGCACCTATGAACGCATCATGGTAGCTGGTAAAAGCAGGGTGGTTCCGGGTTCTTACCAAACCATAGCCAATACCCCTGTTGGTTTTTTAGATATGTTCCGGGCCATTCCCTTAGGGTTTAAAGAGGCCGTAGAGATTATCTTTATCGTGATCGCTGGGGGCATTATGTTCAGTGTCATGGAAAAGACCCATGCCGTTGAAAATGCGGTTGGTTCGTTAGTGAACAAATTAGGGGTTGAAAAAAAATACTTGATTATTGTTTTGGTCACCTTTACCTATGGTCTGCTTGGTGTAGCCGTAGGTTACGAGAACAATATCGCCTTGGTGCCGGTGGCGGCCGTTTTAAGTCTGGCCTTAGGGGGCGACCTAATCTTGGCGGCCGGAATATCGGTGGGGGCCATGACCGTCGGCTTTGGCCTATCGCCAATTAACGCTTACACCGTGGGTACAGGTCATAAAATTGCCGAATTACCCATGTTTTCCGGGGCTATTCTTAGAACCTTACTTTGCATGGCCGGACTCTCTGTTATGGCTTGGTACAATGTGCGCTATTTTAAACGTATTACCAAAAACCCCGAAAAGAGTTTGGGTAAAGGACTGAATATTGATGGGATATCACTTTCCAAACCCCTAGACCAATATCGGATGGATGCCAAAAGTATTACCGTGGTCTCCATTTTCTTAATCGGTTTACTGGTTATTATCTATGGGGTGTTCAACTACAAATGGTATATCAACGAACTATCGGCCGTGTTTCTAATGATTACTTTGGCCGTGGGTCTGGTAAGTCAAATGAACGCCACCGATTTTAGCAAAACCATATTGGCAGGCGTGGCCCTAGCGGCTCCGGGTGCCTTTATGGTTGGCTACGCCACTTCGATAAAGGTGTTATTGGGTATGGGCAATATTAGCGATACGATCTCCTATACTTTATCGGAGTTGTTGCAAGACTTGCCCCTGCATGCCTCGGTAGTGGGTATGGCCGTGGCCCAGGGCATCATCAATTTTTTTATCCCTTCGGGTAGTGGGCAGGCCTTGGCCACCCTTCCGGTAATGATTCCCATGGGCGATGTGTTGGGCATTAGTAGGCAAACCACCATTTTGGCCTTTCAAATCGGCGATGGCCTTAGTAATTTATTAAATCCTACTTTGGGCGGACTTATAGCCATGCTCAGCATGTGCCGCGTGCCCCTCGACCGTTGGTTCCGGTTTATTTTTCCGCTTACACTTATGCTGTTCGCCTTAGCCACTGTGGCTTTGATCATTGCGGTTAGTATAAATTACAGTTGAAAGCGTTTTAAATAGCGTATAGAATATAGAACATAGAAAATAGAGGATAGACAAGTAGGAAAGCAGAACCTTCAAAGTTCCCATAAGAATACAAAACAACATGCACGTAGAAGACATACTTAAAAAATTAGTTTCCTTCCCGGTTTTGGGCGGGCAATCGAATTTGGCCATTTTGGAATGGATCCAAAGTTATATTGAAGGCTATGGGATTACCACCACTTTGGTACCGAACCAAGAGGGCAGCAAGGCCTCATTACATTGTCGTATTGGTCCGGCCGTAGACGGTGGAAGCATTCTTTCGGGCCATATGGATGTGGTTCCGGTGGAAGGCCAAGACTGGCATACCGACCCCTTTGTTTTGACCGATAAAGGCGACGGCAAACTCTACGGTCGCGGTTCTTGTGATATGAAAGGCTTTTTGGCCTGTTGTTTGGCCGTATTACCCGAAATGGTGAAAGCTACGTTAACCAAGCCTATTTACTTTGCCTTTTCTTATGATGAGGAAATCGGTTGTTTGGCCGCCCCTGAACTGGCCGAACATATCAACACCTTTTATACCGAAAAACCCAAGTACGCCCTAATTGGCGAACCTTCGTTGATGCAACCCATTGTGGGCCAAAAAGGCATTTATATTATGAAGGTTACCGTTGAAGGCTCTGCCGGGCATAGTAGCCGTATTCGACAAGAAGTCAGTGCGGTTCACGAAGCGGCCCGACTCATTTTATGGCTCGAAGACCGTATGAACCGATTGGTAGAGGCCGGTCATTTAGATGAAAGGTTCCACCCGCCCCATACCTCGTTCCATATTGGTATGGTTCAAGGGGGTGTAGCGCCCAATGTAATTGCCGATAAGGCCCATTTCTTTGTGGATATTAGAACCATTCCACAAGATAAATTGGCGGACTTGATAGCAGAGTTCGAAGCACATTGTAAAATTGAGGAAGCACGTTTACAAAAAACATTTGCCGGTTCACGTATCCGAATTGAAGAAGACCACCCACCCGTACCGCCATTAGACACCACCAACGATGCCGAAGTGGTAGCGCTGATCAAAAGCATTTCGTGCCGACAAGATGTGGGAACAGTAGCCTATGCAGCCGAAGCCGGACAATTTGCAGAAGCCGGTTTCCAAAGTGTTATCTGTGGTCCAGGTTCCATTGCCCAAGCCCATAGGGCCAACGAATTCATCGCCAAAGACGAATTGCAAAAAGGCGTGGAAATGTTGCAAAAGCTGGTAGCCCTTTCGAGTTAAATCAAGTTGTAAGGCATCCGAATACGGGACAACCATACTAGAAAGCTAGCTTGAGCATCGACCTTGGCTATTTCTAGCAAATAGTGGCAAATTGCCATGGTATTACTCAAATGTATCACATCGGAAACAACCGACATAAATCAATATTGGATCAAATAACGTAAGGCTTGGTGTTGCCCGCAGGTTTTGACGACTACTTTTTGGGCTTCCGATAAATACTCCCATTCCGAAACGTCCAAAAATTGACCGTTCATACGGATGTTTTTTGGCGGTTTGGCCGAATGCCACCTTAAAATATGGGGCGAAATGCCCCCCTGCATATGCACTTCCAATTCATCGTTGTCTAGACGATACGATATTTCGGTAGAACCGCCATGCTCTTTATAATCGGTAAAGCGATGCGTGCCAGCTTTCGGATACATCAAATACGTACGGAAACCCTCGGACGCCTTATCCCCAAACCCCGTATAATCGCGGGAGACATTCATGGGTATGATCGCCCCTTCACGAACATAGACCGGAAATTCATCCATGGGATAATCCTTCTTTATATTTTGATTGCCGCCCAAGAGCGCCGCATCGTCAAAGAGGTATCGCCATTGCCCCTCAGGAAGGCTCACCTCCCTAAAGGTATCATCGACATAAATAGGGGCCACCAAAAAATCTTCCCCGAACATATAGTGATAATCCCCATTCTCCAAAGGGGTCTGTAAGCGCCTTCCCCCGGTATGGGCCGTATGTACATAATGGTACATATAGGGGACCAATTCGGTATGTAACCAAGAGAATTTCCGGATTACCTTCAATTCTTCCTGCGATCGCTTCCACAGCCTGCGTTCTCCATGGCCGCCATTCATAAACAACCCACAAAAGGCAGAGAACTGGGCCCAACGCATATAGAGACGTGGCGGAATGGTACCCCCGGAAAATCCGGCCACATCGGATCCGATGACACTATAGCCTTTCTTGGCACTTCGTAATATACTTTTAATGGCCGCTTCAAAGCCTTGTACCCCATCCAATGCCTTATCCTTAGCATCTCCTTCCCCACTTCCCTTCCATTGGTGTTCTTGGTCGCCCACCCAGTTTACCGGAGAGGCATCTATAGGTGCAAAGCCTTCGGGATGGTAGCCCCTATCCATAGATCGGCTCAAAGTCACAAAATCGGGACTAGACTTCAACCCGTTTTCGTATTCCTTTCGGTAATACAGATTCATATACTTACGGGTACTGATAATACCTTGATGGCTTTTTTTATAAAACAAGGGTAATGGACCTAGCTCGGTCCAGAACAAGGTTGCCGCACCGTCCAGTTTCCAACCATCTATCCCCCAATCCAGAAGGGGTTGTTGTTTCGCATGCCACCATTGGCGCGCTTCAGGATGGGTATAATCTAAAAAACCACCTTTTCCTTTCCACCATTTGTTCGGCTTGGATCCCCCAATCACATAACCTTTTTCCGCAATGGAATCGAACCAAATTTTTGAATTGGTAATATGGGTGTCCTTACTGCTTTCATTGACCATGGAGGTCAACCAAAGTACCACTCGATAACCGTCGTTCTGCAGACGGCCGAACCATTTTTCGGACTCGGGATAACGCAAGGTATCTACTTCAAAATCGTTATAACGTAAAGACCACGGACTATCGATTATTATGGTGCGTACCGGAATATCGTGTTCGGCATACCCGGCCAGTAATTCATCTACATATTCCGCCGTATTCACATCGTCTTCCCAAAGCCAACATTCCAAGGCCCAAGCCGGGGTCAATGGCGGATTGCCCTGACGCTGTCCATTAAACGGTATCCCCAAAAACGGATAAAAAAACAATACATAGGAAAGCAGGGCCAAAACCAGCAACACCCCAAAACCCCACTTGATTATGCTGCGAAACTTAGGGCGCATGTTTTTTCTTTTTAGGCCGCCAATACCCCAAATACAACAAGGCAAGGCCATACCCGAACAAAAACCCGCCTACCGCTAACAAAATGCCGCTGTACTCGGTATACACCTTGCTATAGCCTGGTATTCCGGTAGCACGACTTCCGTACAACAATCCCAAAGCCAACATAAACCCGGCACTCAACAAGGTCACTAAAGGAAAAAGTGTTTTGCTATGCTGGGTCTTGACAAAGCGTTTGCGTAGCGTAAAGCCCATAAAAAGCCAACCCCACCACGACAGGATTTGCCACGTATTCAACGTCCTGAAATAATTGAACAGCGTATGCCAAGGTGACCAGAACAGATTTTGATTTGGGTAATAGGGTCGGTCTATATATTTCAAAATACGTAAACGGGTGGTATCTGCGCTACGTATAATATCGAGTACCGACTTTTCCTTTTCCTTGGGATTCAGCTTGTCCCATTCAGGAATTTTAAAAGCATTCCATAAGGAGCATGCCCTACCGTAGCCATGGAAGTCAGCCCCGCCCACCATAGCCAGACCATGGGCTTCGCAAAAACTTCGTATATCGTTATGGATAGCAGGGTCGTAGAACAGGTCTTCTGCCGTGTTTTCGAGTTCAAATCCGTCTGCACCTAGGGCCAAGTAGCTTTCTTTACTATTTCCTTTCCCATCGAACCAATGGTTCATGAGCACTACTCCACCATGGGCATGCGTAGAATCGATGGCTTGTTGATCGGTAAACCCCTTCGTTGAAAAACTACCGTTCAGGCCTAACAAGCTCATATGGTTCGTGCCCGAAAACTCCTGGCCTACGAACACCAATGGCACCATGGGAAACCCACCTTGGCGTTGTGCTTCTGCAAAAGCCAAACTTTCCTGATGGTTTTTATGATCGGTAATAAAAAAGGCATCGAATCCGTTGCGTTTATGCCATTGCCACATGCCCTGCTGATCGATCAAACCATCATGACTAAAATCGGTATGGCAGTGGGTGGTCACCAAAACCTCTTGGCCACTGTTATTCACAATGGTGTTATTGGGCCATAGAATGAACAAAACCGCCACGAACACCGCAAAGCAAATACCCATTAGGGCCGGGATACGGGCCAAAACCCGACCGATATACCCTTTACGACCTTCCTTGGTAAGCATACCAAAACGAAGGGTTTTCACCAAAACATAGATACCCAAAATCCAGATGGGATAATACACCGATTCCTCCAAAAAATACAAGGAGCGATCCAAGAACAAGATTAGGCCGATAAAAGGCTCGAATACCATTCGGACGGTTTCGATCTTAACTGAATACTCAGCCGGGGCCGTTTTATGGAGTACATCCCAAATATGGACTTGAAATGGCAGGAAAAAGGCAATGAAACCTATTCCCAAACCCAGCCAAACTATCGGTTTTCGTATAAAGGCCTTAATCATCTTTTGGGCTCGATTTACCCAACAACACAAAAATCCCCGCCATTACCAATAAACCTGCCGTACCTACGGCCCCAACGATTATAGGGTCTAATTGGCAAGAAAGCCATTCGTAGGGCGCCCCGAGGTCCCGAAGGAAAGTCCCCCAAACAATAAGCAGTATACTAAAACCTACTGCGGTTATGCCTTGCCACTTCTTCAACTTAACCCCACTAAGGGCCAGTAAGAACAGACCGAGGATTCCGCCACCGAAAATACCGGAAATTTGCCACCAGACATCCAAGGCACTTTTGGCATTGATCATCAATAAGGCGAAAAAGATGCCGAAAACGCCCCAAATAACCGTAGCCCCACGTAAAAAACCTAGACTGCGTTTTTCGGTAGCATCCGGTTTTATGTATTTCTTATAAAAATCGATGAACAAAACAGTAGCCGAGCTATTCAAGGCCGAATCTACCGTACTCATAGAAGCCGCCATAATAGCCGCAATGATCAAGCCTTTGATTCCCACTGGTAATTCTTGGGCGATAAAGTGCGGAAACACCTGGTCCCCTTTGGTAACGGCATCGGGCAAGCTATGTACATCGCCCCCATAGTAAGCGAACAGTGCCGTGCCTATATATAAAAAGATAGCGGTTAAGGGTAAATACAGTAACATGGCGAACCAAACCGATTTCTTGGCTTCCTTTGTAGTAGCTACCGAGCTATATTTTTGGGTATAGTTCTGATCGGCAATCAAATTCCGGATGTTTTCCGTTATCCCATAGATAATCATCACCCAAATGGTGCGGGAGCTAAATGAAAAGTCGGATTCACCCAAACTGAACTTGTTTTCATCAAAGGCCCGTTGTATCAAATAATCGGGTTGGGCGAATACTTCTGATGTTAACAAATAACCCACAAAAATGATACCCCCAACCATAATGATGGATTGCATCACATCGGTCCAGATTACCGCTTCCATTCCCCCCATTAAGGTGTAGATAATGGTTACTACCCCAATGATCAGGATAACGGTTTCAATATCGACCTGAATAAATGAAGTAAGTAATAAAGAGGACAAGTACAGTATTACCGCCACACGGCCTATCATGAACAAGAGAAAGGAAAAGGCCGCATAATTGCGCCCCCAAGCCCCAACTTTTTGTTCCAAATAATTATAGACCGATATAATCTTATGTTTCCGATAGTGTGGTATTACATATTGGGCCACGAACCAGGTAACCGGAATCGCGGTCAAGGCAAAAATCAAGGGATGCCAATTGCCATCAAAGGCCTTACCCGGTACCGCTATGTACGAGATACTGGAAGTATAGGTACTCATTACCGCCAAACCAGCCGCCCAAGAAGGCACTCCCCTACCGGCCACCATAAAATGTTCCGAAGAACTACTCCGCTTAAAAAAGTAGACCCCCATAGCTACCAAAACCAATGCGTAAAGCACGATTATGGAGATATCGAGGGTTCCCAATTGATAATCCATGTTGTAATTTAATGGTATTCGTTAAATAAGGCTACATAGCTTTCCATTTTCTTTTTATCGGTACCGTTAAATGCCTTTAAAGGGGAGGCCATGGTATCGTCGCAAATCCCTAAAATGGAAAGCACACATTTGGTACCCACCGTAAATCGGGAGCTATTCTCTCCAATATTATATATGGTATGGTACACTTCAAGCACTTTTTCACGCAGCAAGCTTATCTTTTCGTTATCATTCGCCCGGGCCGCATCGTACAAAGCCACATACAGTTTCGGAAAGAAATTCGCACCACCGGCCACGGCACCATGCCCACCATTATGTATGGTCTCACCCAAAAACAATTCTGTTCCCGTAATTATCGCAAAATCGGGCTCATTTTTAAAGGTGTCGATCAAATTGTATAAATACCCCATATCGCCGGAACTATCTTTAATGCCAATAGCCCCCAGCTCTTGTGCTTTTTTAACCGTGGCCAAATCGAGGTGTAATTTGGTACAACTGGGCATATTGTAAATAAGATAGGGCAAGGGCAGTTTGGGCACCAAACGCTCTAAATACCCAACCATTTCGGCTTGGGAAATAGGCATATAATACGGAGGGGCCAACACCAAGGCATCGGCACCACTTTGGGCTGCGGCATGGGCGATTTCCAAACACCCTTTTTCAGAGGTATCGGTTATGCCCACCAAAAGGGGTACCCGCTTAGCGATAATACGGGCCGATTCTTGTATAAGCTCTTTTCGTAGCCCATAACTTAAACTGGGGCCCTCGCCATTGGTACCCAAGGCAAATATGCCATGGACACCCCCCGTTATCATGTGTTCTATTAGATTGGACAGCCCTTGAACATCGAGTTTACCGTCGGGTAACAACGGGGTGATCATGGGCGGAATAATGCCTTGTACAGGTAATTCCATTAGTTTGGTTTAGTTTAATGTTGGTTGAACTGATGCGACCTCTTTAACCCACGGAATTCGGGCTGGTTAACTAAAGGATGCCGCTCTATACAAAAGAAGCCCTATTTCGCCCAGATTGCCACTGTAATATTGTTATTATTACATCAAATATTGACTTCGAATTATTTAATTATCCGTATTTTAGGCAAATCATGTCAAAATACTTACGAAGTGGGGTTATTTTCTATGTATTGCTAAAATGATAGCCTACCCCCTCTAATCTGGAAGTGTTTTTGAGATGTACCAAACCGAATAATAGCCAAAACCACCAAACCAAATGGAATTCGTTTTTGAAAAAATCTTCGTTCCCAACAAACACTCGTTTATTTCGCGAAAATTACCATTAGAATCAAACGAAAAAATACATAGCCACAAGAATTTTGAACTGAATTATATCGGTTCGGGAACCGGGAGAAGGATCGTTGGGGACAATATTTCCGGCTTTGAAAAAGGCGACTTGGTTCTCATGGGGCCTAACCTACCCCATTGCTGGGAAGTATTGGACACGGAGAAAAACACCATACCCTATTGTATAGTCACCCATTTTTCAGAAGAAATAACCAATGCGGAGTTTTTTAAACTGCCCGAACTCGAAGGTGTTGTGGAGTTACTTAAAGCGGCCAACCGGGGATTACGTTTTAAGGTAGAAGACGATAGCCGTATCCGTTCTATTCTTGAAAAGACTACCACCCTGCACGGACTGGAGTATTATATAGAGTTGTTGAAAATCTTCAACATACTTATGAATACCGAAGAAAGAGAACAGCTCTCTAACCCTATGGACCAAACCCAAAACTTTTCAAAGAATCTGGAAAAGATCAATAAGGTATACGAATATGTTTTCCAGAATATACAGGAAGGCATCAAGCTGGAGGAAGCCGCCTCGGTAATCAATATGGCGCCAAGCTCGTTCTGCAGGTTCTTTAAAAAGAAGACCAAAGTTACCTTTATGGAGTACGTTAAGAGTGTACGCGTAGGTATCGCAGCCAAATTATTGGCCGAAACCGACAAACAGATTACCCAAATCTGTTTTGAATGCGGCTATAACAATTTGGCCAACTTTAACCATTACTTTAAGAAAAGTATGGGAAAGACCCCTTCGGAATACCGTAAGAGTTTCCGATAGTTAACACGACCCTACATAGGAAACCTATCGTGGGCCCCAGGTAATGACTCGTGAAGGTTGATGGACAGCACACACAATAAGGCCAAAACAACCAATATACCCAATCCGATAGCCCAAAACTTTTTTACCTCTACGACATTGACCCTATTTTCAAAAAAGGCCACCAAAGGCTTACGGAGCAAGAAGCCCAACAGGAGCAGGTTCAACAAATACAAATGGTGGTTCAGATGCAGTTCTCCCTGTAATAACCCGGTTTTCAAATAACTGATTACCGTATAACCCGTAAGGTACACCAATAGGAACCATACGCCTTGTTTATAATTCCATGCCTTATTCCAAAGGCGATATATCAAAAAGACGGTCATGACCACCAAAACCAATAGGGATATATGGGCGTTAAATCTCGCCAGATCAACCGCATTGGGTAAATCTTCCAAAGCCCTAATAAACTTTGATGGGGCTAAGCTTTCGCGATAAATTATGGCCGGAATGAATAACAGCAACACGACCAAGGCCAAATGTTGTGTCCGCATTGGTGGCTCCACCGAGATTTCCCATTCCGAACTGAACACCCCGTAAGCCATGCCCAATCCGCCAAAGAACCCGATACTATACTCCATTACATTCCACATATTAAAGGCTATCTCATAGGTATGCCCCATGGTTTGCAAGAAATTCCCAAAAGCAAACCCAAAGCCACCCCCGAACATACTGAACAGCGCAACCCTTAAGGCATTGGTCCTGCCCTCACGTGCCATATACCAAAGCATAGCCAAACCTATTCCCAAACAAACCGCCCAGGCTTCAGAACGTGGAGGTGTCATCTTAAACCCGATCTGTTCCACCAAAAAGTAATAGGCTATTACCCCGCCGGCGGTCAATTGAGCGGTAAGACTACCCCATTGCACTTTTTTCTTTGGCGTATCGTCCAAGGTCAAACCGACCAGACCTCCCCCAATCAATCCGAATAAACCTCCGATTACGAAAAGCATACCCAAACCATAAAAGGCATTCGGAAAATTATCGGCGCGACCATAACCTACGACCTGACCGTAACTGATCATACCACCAACGCCCCAACCTATACCACTCGCCAAAGCGACCAAGGGCAATTTGGCCCACCAATCTTTTCTGCCCGAGACCAAGATCAAAGCCAAACCACCGATGGCCCCGGCCCAAGTAGCGCCCTGCTCATGTCCGAATTGACCACGTATGGCCCAAGCTGTTGCCAAAGCCATAGCCACTACTAAAAATCCGAGTCTTTGTTGTTTGTCCATTGGTTTGAATTTAGTTGGTTTTTACCCTTTGTTCCAAAAATACAGAAGGGGACCACTCTATTTTTCAACAATCTTACGGCATACCTAAAAGATATTAGCCTTCAACCAAATAGAGGTCGCCTAACTTTGTATAACAGGGTAAAAAACCACCAAATCATCTGCAAATGAACAACTATTCTTTAGGTATCGATTTTGGGTCTACCGCGGTTCGGGCCCTATTGTACAATATCACCGAGGGCAGCATTTTAGGCACTACAAGTAGCCCATATAACATGGGAACAGATGGGGTAATCCAAGACCCTGACCAGCCCTTATTGGCCCGTCAATGTCCGATGGAATATCTACATGCCATGGAAAGGGCCGTTACATCCTTATCCGAAAAGCATGACCTGAAATATGTGGTGGGTATAGGTGTCGATGCCACGGGCTCTACCCCTATTCCCGTTGATGCCGAGCTACGACCTTTGGCAAACCAAGCGCGCTTTGCCAACAATCTAAATGCCCACGCCTGGATGTGGAAAGACCATACGGCACACAAGGCCGCGAATCAAATAACTGAACTTAGCAGAAAAGCAAGACCCGATTATTTAAAAACTGTTGGCGGTGCCTATTCGTCGGAATGGTTTTGGGCCAAAATCTTGCATTGTGCCCAAACAGATCCGGAAGTTTATGAGGCTGCGGCAACCTGGATTGAATTCAGTGACTATATTCCCGCTGTGCTTTGTGGCATCTCGCATCACGATCAATTAAAGCGTAACAGTTGTGCCGCTGGGCATAAAGCTTTGTATCATACCCATTGGGGCGGTTTCCCGGATGCGGAATTCTTGGATAAGCTGCACCCGGGTTTATCACAAATTTTACACAGTTTACCCAAAACCACGCAAGATATTTCGGAAACCAGTGGCAATCTTTGTGCCGAATGGGCCGACAAACTCGGTTTAGCAGCCGGTATACCTGTGGCCATGGGTATGTTAGATGCACATTCGGGCGGACTGGGTGCTGGGATAAAACCAGGCACTTTGGTTAAGATCTTGGGGACATCGAGCTGTGACCTAGCCCTTGGCAACAATCAAAACATGGGCCTAACAGGTGTGGCCAGTGTGGCCGAAAACTCCATCGTACCCGGGCACTTGGGTATCGAAGCCGGTCAAAGTGCCGTAGGCGATCTATTGGCGTGGTATGTAGATACACTTTTGGAAAAAAGGTGGACACATGCCGAACTCACCGAAAGGGCCAATTTGCTTAAGCCCGGGGAAACCGGACTTATGGCCCTGGACTGGAACAATGGTAACCGATCTATACTGGCCAACCCCATGCTATCGGGATTGGTAGTCGGGCAAGACCTGAGTACCCAAAACCATGACATCTATCGCGCCTTGATCGAGGCCTCTGCCTTTGGGGCCCGAAAAATTATAGACACTATGGAAATACAAGGCATTTCTATTGAAGAAGTGGTTTGTTGTGGCGGTATCACGCACAAGAACCCCCTATTTATGCAAATCTATGCCGATGTAATCGGCAAACCCTTAGTGGTTTCCACGGAAGCCGAGACCGTAGCCCTTGGTGCCGCCTGGGCAGGCGCCTATGTGGGGATGCATGGTGAAATCGGATTTGAAGCCCTTCAGAAATCGGTTAGTGAGGCGGAACCCATCGTTTACCAACCCCAATCGGACAGCCGAATTATATATAACCAATTGTATTCCGTTTACAACCAATTGCACGACGTTTTCGGCGGTGTTACCGACCCCGATAAGTTAGACCATATCATGAAGACTTTGAGGACATTTAAAAATGAAGCAAAAACCAAACAAAAACCATAAAGATGAGTTACAGATTAATCGGAAGCCTACCGAAAATAGGCATCCGTCCGGTTATTGACGGACGTGAGGAAGGGGTTCGCGAATCGTTGGAGGCCCAATGCATGGAAATGGCCCAAAACGCGGCCCGTTTAATCGAAGGGAACTTACGGTTTCCCAGTGGTGAAAAATACCAATGTGTTATTGCCGACACTACGATTGGTGGAGTGGCCGAAGCGGCCCAATGTGCCGAGAAATTCAAAAAAGAAGGGGTAACCGCCACCCTGACCGTTACCCCGGCCTGGTGTTATGGCACCGAGGTAATGGATTCCGATCCAAACTTACCAAAGGCCATTTGGGGGTTTAACGGTACTGAAAGACCAGGAGCCGTTTATTTGGCGGCTGCCCTGGCCGGTTATGCCCAAAAAGGAATTCCCTGTTTTAGCATCTATGGCCGTGAAGTACAAGATGCCGGAGACACCGAAATACATGACGATGTCAAAGAAAAAATATTGCGCTTTGCGAAGGCCGCCATGGCCGTTGGTCAAATGCAAGGCACCAGTTACCTATCGATAGGTTACGGATCTATGGGAATCGTGGGTAGTATGGTAGACCAAAATTTCTTTCACGATTATTTAGGTATGCGTACTGAGTTCGTGGATCAGATGGAAGTACTGCGACGTATCGAAAAAGGCATATTTGACCAAGACGAGTACCAAAAGGCCCTAAGCTGGACTAAGGAAAACTGTACGGAAGGTACCGATTATAACCAAACCCAATCCGATGCTGAACGTAAAGCCTGGGAATGGGAGACCGTGGTTAAAATGACCTTGATCATCCGCGACCTCATGATCGGAAATCCCAAACTAAAGGAAATGGGTTATGGCGAAGAAAGCTTGGGTAGAAATGCCTTGATATCCGGTTTCCAAGGACAACGTCAATGGACCGACCATATGCCCAATGGCGATTTCCCAGAGGCCATTCTCAATTCCTCCTTTGACTGGAACGGGATAAGGCAGGCCTATATGGTGGCCACCGAAAACGACAGTTTGAACGGGGTATCGATGCTGTTCGGTCATTTACTGACCAATACCGCCCAGATCTTTTCCGATGTGCGTACCTATTGGAGTGCCGAATCGGTGCAGCGTGTAAGCGGAAAGACCCTTACGGGTAAGGCTGCTAACGGCATCATACATTTGATAAATTCGGGCTCCACCACCTTAGATGCCACCGCCGAACAACGCAATGCACAGGGTGATTCCTGTATGAAGCCTTATTGGGATATCAGTGAAGCCGAGGCCGAGGCATGTCTAGAGGCTACCCGTTGGCCCCAAGGTATTAAGGAGTATTTTAGGGGAGGTGGTTATTCCTCCCAATTCAAGACCCGGGGTGAAATGCCGGTAACCATGTGCCGTATCAATCTGATTAAAGGTATTGGACCCGTGTTACAATTGGCCGAAGGTTGGACAGTGGATCTCGATAACGATATTCACGAAATACTCGATGCCCGAACCAACCCTACTTGGCCCACTACTTGGTTCGCACCCCGCATTAATGGAAAAGGGCCGTTTACCGATGTGTATTCCGTAATGGCCCATTGGGGAGCCAATCATGGTGCCATAAGTTATGGCCATATCGGGGCCGACCTTATTACCCTGGCGGCCATGCTTCGCATTCCGGTAAATATGCATAACGTGCCCCAAGACAAATTGTTCCGGCCTGCCCTTTGGAACGCCTTTGGAAGTGAGCCCGAAGGAGCCGACTATAGGGCTTGTGAAGCCTATGGGCCCCGATATGGTATTAAATAACAGGGGAAACATCCCTAATAACACTTGCCAATAATCGTCTAACAACAAAAAGCGGCCCTTTTACTTGGGCCGCTTTTCATTTCTAACAGAATCATTGATCCAAATCTATTCTTCCGGGGCGGAAATGGCCCCCACATACCTACCGGCCCAATATGGCAATAAATAAATATAGGCTGGATGCTCCCATTGGCCATCACTACCACCGTTGTTCCTATAGGCGTTATTGTGCAAATGCATGGGGCGCTCATCCCTTGGTAGTACCTCACTATATTCTTGTTTCCTAAAATTTTTGGCCACTTTATCCAAGTCTTTACGATGGGCATTCTCAACCTTCCAGTCGATTAGATCCATCGGAAACTCTTTTAACCACCAAATCGATTCATCCAAATCGTAATCCGTTCCGCCGATCATGGCATATAGAAAATTCCAAAGCGGGTTCTTTTCGTTTCGTTCTATTTCCCAATGACTCTTGGCCGCCTCAAAATGTTTGGCCTTACTCTCTTCGTCAAAGGCATAGTTGACATAACCGGGGATGGTCAAAAAGTACATCTCGTCATCGGAATGGTTCCAGGCCGAGCTTAAATACTGACCCTCTACAAAACCAATTACAGAAGCCGGACGGTTGGCATTTTCCTCATAACCAAACTTATTGGCCAGTTTCTTGTAGTGTTTGAGGTATTTTTTGTCTTTGGTAAAATGATAAGTGGTCTGTAGAAAAGAAAGGATCAAGGTTGAATTCAACCTACGGTCGCCTACATTTATGGGAAACTGGTTTACATAATCCGGGTTCCATCGGCCCCATTGGGTGGGTTTACCGTTCCAGGTAACCAAATACCAATCGTTTTCAATTAGGTGATCCATTTCAATCTTAAGCTGGTGTATGGCCCTATCGCGCCACGATTTATCCGGCGCCAACTCTGCGAACAGGGCGTAAACAAAAAAGTGTCCGCATGATTCGTCGCTACTTGTGGTAGATTTCCAACGCCAACGTTTATCGTCCGTAAGTCGCCATATTTTTTCATGCTCTGGTTTATCGGGTTCCCTGTCGGAAGATTGATAGGTATCTATTTCATAGGTTCGGGCAGGAAAACCATCAATCTTACTGATTTTGGTTAAACGCTCCATGGCCTCAAAAGCTTCATAGGCGTTTAATTTGGCGTCTTCGGATTTAGTTGCCGCATAGCGGAACAACTCCCCTGCCAAATACATTGATGTCCATAGCCCATCGTTATCGGTATCCCAAAGGATAGCGGAAGAAAGGTCGCCGGGGGTCTGTAACCGGGTAGCCGAACTAAAGCCATATCGGATATGTCGTTGTCGTTGTACTTTTTGAAAATGCATGGCCTTGTCGTGTAAGGTCATGGGGGTAAAATCGATTTGAGATAGACCAGTTTCCGTTAACACCAGTACACTACCTTCGGGCCCAGCTTCAATGGCCACCACCTTATCGTCGGTCAACCAACGTTTTGAGGCATAATAATCGAATTTGCCATCGCTACGAAGCTTAAAGGCCCCTTTGGTGCTACCCAACCATTTTTCGCCATCTATAAATTGTACCGAAGTGATTTCGGGCCAAGGTAATTTTGCTTGAAGTGGTGAAGCTTCCTTACCGTCTAAATTCAAGGTCAGGTATCCCGATTGGGTTCCTACCAAAACCTCTTTATCCGATACGGCTAAGGAAGTAATACCCTCTCCCGCGTAAATTTTGGTCAAAGTGGTTTCCGTTTCCCCAAGGGTATACACCCCAAAGGCCGTCGCGATTACAAAACGCGCACCTTTTGCGTCATACACCATCTTTTCTACTGGGGCATTCAGCACGATATCGGTAAGCACCTTTCCGTTTTTGGCCAGTCGTAAATTTTCCTTATTCGCAACCAGCATAGTAAAATCGGCACCTAAGGCCAATTGGGTAGGATTTTCCAAGCCATGCTCCCAATACAATTTGCCTGCCCAAGCATTACTAAGGATGGCTGTATCTGTCAAGTAAACAAATTGACCTTGGTAGGCCACCATATCCAATACCTTTTGATCACTTATAGGGCGGTATTGCAATTGCGGTTTTAACTCTTTTTCCCAGGGATGTAGTACACCTTGGGAAGACAACACTTGCACTACCCCATTCCTATCGATCGCCAGATTACGCAATGCCGCATCGGTCGTTTTTTGAAATTTGGTAGCCTGATCTTGTTTGAACGCCTTATCAGAATAGGTTTTTTGCGAAAAACCCATCCCACAAAAAAGTAGGATGGGTAACAGCCATAAAGACTTCATATATAATTAGTTTGGTTTGGTGTGTTAAAAATACATCACAATGGTGGCAGTCGCTTCGGGCTTCTTGATCGTTACCAATGGTAAATTGACCCGAATTGCACAATTCAAACTATTTCTGCATCCATTTAGGTAAAAATGACACATGCTTAATGGCTTCTTGGCCATTTATGCTATGGGAATAGGTAATATGCACCTTACCGTCTTTAGCCTGTATGGCCGTTGGATACGAAAAAGACCCTTGGCCTTTTTCCTTCTTCTCCAAATATTTGGGTTCAGACCAATCCTTACCTTCATTTTTTGATAGAGCCACGGCCAAATTATGACGCCCATCTTCAGTATTATTATAGACCATGAGCCAGTGGCCATTGGATAAGGTTAAGACTTGTACACTGGTACCGGGATTTTTAAGCTCCGATTTTTGGGCGAAACTCCAGCTATCGCCTTGGTCTTTAGAGGTACTCACCAAAATACGGCCAGGGGCGTCGCCATTATCGCGCATATAGGCCACAATTTCGCCATTGGATCTACGCACCAAACTGGGTTGGATATTTCCATAGCCCACTATTGGTATACTAGGCCGCCACGTTTCCCCATTATCATCAGAAATGGCAACCAGAGAAAAGTTAAAGCCATCGGAATATAGGGGCAAAAGCATGCGCCCGTTGGGTAACACCAAAGGCTGTATCCTAGACATCCATCCGGTTTCACGTTTCTTTTTGTCTTGGGCCGCCTCGTGTACCATTGACTCATAGCGTGGGGCATATTCGGCCCAAGCCAGTCCCCTTCCCCCTTGGGCCTTGAATTGGGTTTCTACTTGGTCGGCAAAGGCCTCGCCGGGTTTCAATAAAATTACATCTTGCCAATCCCATTTCGGAGCTCCATCTCCTAAGAAATCAGAACTTCGGCGGTATTTTAACACCGAGGTTTCCCATTGATTGGCCTGTACCACTATCCAATATAACACCAATCTTCCTTTGGGATCTACGAACAAAACCGGGTTACAATCGGGTTGGCCGGGCGTATCCGCCAAAAGAAATGGTTTTCCCCATGCCTTGGAATTTTTGTTAAGACGAGCCCCCATGATCTTTACATCGTTGGCCTTACGCTCTCCAGAACCTTGAAACCAACAGGCCAAAAAATCGCCATTGGGCAATTGAACGACAGAACTACTATGGGTATGCTGTTCCTGTGGCGGGAAAATTAAATGATTTTCGGACAGGCCTTTTTGGGCATGGATTATCGACATTCCCACTAACATCAAGAGAATAACCTTAAATAAAAACTTCATAAAACTAAAGTATCAAAAAGGGGCTTCCGAAAAAGCCCCCTTCCTGAAAATTACTAAACTAAAAACAAACTTGTCATTAATACGGTTTACCCGTTCCCTGCAATACCCAGGTTTTAGACCAAGCGCTATTGTTACTGGTATCACTACCTTTAAATTCGGTAGGTTCCAATTTCTGGATAGCCGCATTGGCATTATCGGTATTGTTGGCAATCTCATCGTTAAAATGATAGTAGAATCGCAAAGGCAAGGCATCGCGCATGGCTGTTGGCCCTGTGCCCAATACGGGCAAACCGGTCCTTTTCCAATCGGCCCAAGCTTCTGTAGAGGCTGACCAACTGGCAATCCATTTCTGTTGTATAATGCTCTCCAATCCGTCAAAAGGTGCCCCTGCCAAGTAATCGCCTACTTGGTCGCCTACACCCCAAGCTTCGAAAGATTGGCGTACCCCTTCGGTATAATAGGCGGCAGCACTACCCGAGGCCCAACCTTTGGTAGCGGCTTCGGCCAATACAAAGTTCACCTCTGCAGCAGACAACAAACGGGCCAATAATAAATCGCCAGATGTTTCTTTGTACATCGAATTTAACTGACTGGCATGTGGGTTATACAAGCCTTGACCTATATTCGGGGTCAGGTTAAAGTATAAGGTAGCTTTGGTAGAAGTCGGCATTCCGATAAAGTCTTTATCGTAATCAACGGCCAATTCTCCGGTAGCTTCATAATCGTCGGCAATGTTTTGGGCAATATGCCTTTCGCCATCGATCATTTCATCGCGATCATCGTCCCAAGAAGGTTCAAGAACCAACGGAATCTCAACCGGGTCGGCCCAAACCGCCAAACGGGGATCGTTAAGGGTCTGCATTTGCTCCACCAATGTGGCACACATCTTCACCCTAAAATAACTACCCGACACACTGTTATCAAAAACCGTGTTGGTAGGCCAAGAATCTACCGTACTCGTCCCAGGGAACGCCATACTGGCATCGTCTGAAGTAGTCAAAATCAACGGATACTGACCTGGGTTACCTGTAATCTTCGCAATACCCGATTGGGCAATGGAAGGTTCCTTTTCCGAAAGACGCATATAATAGCGTAAGGCCAATGAATTGGCGAACTTGCGCCATTTAGAGGCATCGCCTTCAAAAAGCACATCTTGGCTCGGCACTACGTTCAAATAACTATCCTGAGGCTTGGACAACAGGCTATTCGCCTGTTCCAATTTCGAAAGGATATCTAAATAAATCTCACGTTGGCTATCAAAAGGCGCTTTAAAGTAATCGGTACCTTGATCTCCTTTAACCGCTTCAAAATAAGGAGCGTCTCCCCATAAATCGGCAATCTGGCCAAAAGTATAGGCATGTAGTACAAGCCCAACCCCTCTATGGAAATCCAACTCATTTTCCTCGGCCTTGGCCAAGAAATCACGGTTGTTACGGATAATACCGTACATGGCCTTCCAACTGTGGCTGTTATCGTCCCAGTCGTAATCGTTATGGCCACCCGACCAACCGTTCTTTTGGGTATGTTGCATGACCCCGGCCATTTCCCCAATGCCCATATTGACCATGGTCTTGGACAAATTGGTGATCACCGTGGGCAATAATAGGTTCAAATCCGCCGCCTCTGGATCTACCGCATTCGGATTGGCCCTATATTCATCCAAATCTTCACAGGCCGTAAAACTTCCTAAAAGCAGCAGCCCTAAAACAAAATATTTTATACTAAATCGATTCATGATTTCTACTTTTAAAATGCTAGGTTCAATTTAAATCCGATTGGGAATACCCATGGTTCTACATTATAGCGTTCAATACCCTGAAGGAACCTACCGCTAGATTCTGCCTGGAAGGCGCGTTCGGGATCCACCCCAAAACTTGAATCTTTGGTCCACAACATAATGTTACGGCTATAGATAGATACACTAAGAGCATCTAAACCGGCCTGCTCTACCCATTTAAAGGGGAAGTTATAGTTGAAGGTAATCTCGCGGAGCTTAATGTAATCGGCATCGAACATATGGTTGGTTCCGAAATCCCAAGGGTTACTGGTTACGAATGGTCTTACCAAAGTACCTTCGCCCCCTAGGTTCTCTTGAACCAAAACAAAGTTTCCGTTGTCATCATGATAACCTATTACACCAGGCGAGAACACTCCGTCGTGTACTTCGGTACCTGAAAAACTTTCTGGTAACCCTCCGTATTCCGGAGTTGGTCCACCGACATTGATAAAGTTTTCTGACAACAACAACTGATCTCTGTTATCCAATACCCATTGACGCATTTCCGGTCCTAATTGACGTCCGCCCGGATTGGCCAAACGATCGAATACGGTCGCCGAAGTAATATCTTCGGTCATATACCTGTGGGTCTGTGACATATATTGTCCGCCAGAACGCCAGTCGAAAGTCATATTTACACTGAAATTCTTGTAGCGTAAACTGGTTTGTAAACCTAAAATGAAATCGGGGTTATAATTACCAACCTTAACATACTCACTTTCGGCTTCCCATTCCGGGTCTTCACCAGAGGTTATGATCGGGAACCCAAAGTACTCTGAATTGGGATCGGTAACCCTTTTGATCTTTCTAGAGTAGATATTCCCCAAAAGTCCGTCTTCACCGGTTTCGGAATTTTCAACGAAACCACGGGCCTTACTTTTATTGGCTGACCAGAACTCCAAGAAATCGACCCCTTCCGCCAATTCGGTAATCTTGGTCTCGTTGGCCGTATAGTTAAAATTCAAGTCCCAAGTCCAGTTTTCGTTCTCGATTGGGGTAAAGCCTAAGTTCAATTCTATACCATCGCCCTCCAAAGTCGCTGCATTCAGATTTACACGATCAAATCCGGAAGAAGCCGCCAATGGAATGGTTAGGATCTGGTTTTCGTTTTTAATCATATAGTATGTACCTTGAAAACGTACACGGTTATTGAACATATTCAAATCAAGACCAACTTCTGAAGAAGTCAATTGCTCGTTCTGTAGACTTGGTGAAAGCAAGTTACTCGGTACGAACAAACCGGAAGCATCGCCCCACTGACCTGAACTTTGGTACACTTGCTGTAAGTTGTATGGCGCTGTATCGTTACCGGTCTCGGCCCAACCTCCACGAAGTTTGAACAAACTTACTTTAGGAATATCTACTACCTCACTCAACAAGAAACTTAGCGAAGCCGAAGAATAGTCGTATTGATTATCGTCTTCTGGCAAGGTACTAGACCAATCGATACGGTGACTTAAATCTAAGTACAACATATCTTTAAAACCTAAACTGGCCAGACCATAAACCGAATTTATACTTTTTTCCCTTAGACTGCTGGAATAGTCCAAAGCATCTGGGGCTATATTACCCACCGTGAACACATTAGGCACGATTAAACCAGAGCGGCCTTTAGAACCATTACGTAGCGAAGTACCACGTTGGTACATGGTATTGGCACCACCGGAAACTGAGAAATCGAAATTTTCGAAATCCCTTTTGTAGGTTGCCAAAATATCTATGTTACGTTCCAAGAAATCAGACTTGGCAATACCGTAAGCACCATTATTGGCCTCCCTAGAATATCCAGGAGCAATTTTGGTCTCTTGGGTTTGATCTGATTTATTCAAGGTATATCTACCGCGAATGCCAAAGTTATCGGTGAACTGCCAATCGGCCACAATGTTACCGAAAATACGGAAGCGGTTAAAACTGTTATTTACTTCATTGGCCAAAAAGTATGGGTTATCGTGCTCTTCGGATACGCGAACCACCTGACTACCTTCGGCACCTGGCACCCAATAATCTTCCAACATACGGATATCTATATTAGAAGGATTCGCATAGGCCCATTGCAGTGGGTTGGTACCTCGGTTAGAGGCCGGACGGTTATCGGCCCAGGTATGACCAAAGTTTACATTGGTACTGACCGTTAACTTATCGTTTAGTTTAGACGAGGCCGATAAGGTATATGAATTTCGATTTAAATCGGAATTCGGTACCATACCCGTATGCTTCATATTGGTATAGCCCATCCTAAAATTCAAGATATCGGAACTATTGGAAATCTCGATGCTGTTGGTGGTGGTCAAGGCGGTCTTTACAAAGTTCTTTACATTGTCTTCGTAAGACACCAATTCAATAGGAATACGGTTACCATTGGCATCTAGGGGAGAATGCCATTGTACGGCCCAATACCCTTTATCGTTCTCTGGACCGGCACCGGCATAAAAGGCCGGATTAACCTCAGGCAAAATGTTACTCCCAACATCTTCGGGTCGGTATGAGAAGTAACCCGTTGATAATTTGGTATTGGTTTCCAAGAAACGGAAAGGTACATCGGCCACGGTATTGGTGGTAAAACTCACCTTCATTTTTTGCTTGTCCTTAGCACGTTTGGTGGTGATCAAAACCACACCATTACCCGCTCGAGACCCATATAAGGCGGCAGCACTACCTCCTTTTAGTATCGATACATCTTCGATACTCTCTGGATCTAAATCAGAGATGGCATTACCATAATCCACAGGGTTTCGACTACCAAAGCCCCCCACATTGTTTACGGTACTTTCTACCGGAACACCATCAATGATGAACAAAGGTTGGTTATCTGTACTCAAGGAAGTGGCTCCACGAATTACCATACTCACCGTAGAGGCTGCACCTCCTGTAGAGTTAATGGTTACCCCAGATACTTTACCCGACATGGAATTCAATACGTTTTCCTGTACTACACGGGTCAATTCCTCTCCCCCAACGTTCTCAACGGCATATCCCAAGGATTTCTCTTCACGTTTCAGCCCCAAAGCGGTTACCACCACTCCTTCGAGTTCTTCAGCGCTTTCATCCATGGTTACATTTAGGGTGTTACCGGATGTTATGGCCATATCTACGGGTGCATACCCGATATAGGAGAAACTTAAGGTACCTCCCGTGTTTGGCACATTGATCGAATAATTACCATCGAAGTCGGTACTGGTACCGTTCGTGGTTCCCTTTAGCACCACACTAACCCCTGGCATGGGAATACCATCGGCACTAGAGGTAACCACCCCCGTTATGGTGCGCGATTGGGCCCAAAGCTGCATAGGAGCCAGAACCAGCATGGCAAAAAACAAACAACCACCAAAGAAACGGGCTGTCCGATTTGCTTGATTTTTTGATTTCATTGTGTTCAAGTATAAAAGTTTGGTTTGGTCTATTGTATCAAATACCCCCATTACTGCACGGCCTTAAAGGTTAAAACCAATGCATGTGTATTCAATGGAATCGGTGTATTCGGCGGCATAAAATCGGCGCTTGCCAACACGAACAACACCAACTGCATACTGGTATCGCTTACATTTCTAACAATGGCACGGGTCTCAAAGTCGCGATATCCCACATAACCATTACCTGAGAAACTTAGGGTGGTTACATCGTTATAATCGACAAAGCCCGTAGGTAAACCGTATACAGAAGCCACACTGATGTTGTCATTTTCGGTAAAAGTGAAAGTAGCATCGGCATCTAGGTTGAAAGTAGCATTCACAAAAGGGAAGCCTGCATTAGGCCCTGCCAAAATATCGGCGCCACCAGAGGTAGCCAACTGATAGAAAACATTACTTAACCCACCACCATCGGCTTGTAGGTCCATATCGTAATTACCATCGAAATGAAAGGTAAAGGTATCGTCGTAAACCTCGGAAATACCCAACGGGTTACCGAACACCCCTGTTGGCAATGGTTTTAAGCCATCGAAAACACTAAGATCGGCATCGGAATTGGCAAACCAATCCTCGCTATGGGCCGGATCTAATTTCCAGGTCTTGCCATTGGCCGCGGTTGGCCCACCGGTCAACAAAATATAAGGCGTAAGGTCTATAGCTAATTTCACTTCTTTGGTAATAGCATTACCCGAAGCATCCGTGGCCGTAAATACCACATCGTAATAGCCGCCATCTTGATACACATGTACCGGATTCTGCTCAGAACTGGTGTTACCATCACCAAAGTCCCATGACCAGCTACTGGCACTATGGGTAAGGCCCTGAAAAGCAACCTTTTTACCGTCGACCGTATTGAATATCTCCGCAGTTAACGGAAAAACGGTCTCACTATCGTCATTGGTCTCACAAGAGACCGACCACAAGAGAAGAAAAGCCCCCATAAGGTAAGGCAAGCTTCTTTTGGCCCTCAATAATGATGTTAATACTCTTTTTGGAATTTGCATAGAATTCTGTCGTTTTGGTTTGTTATTTAGTTGATCCCTGGATACAAATTACCCATGGGTGTCAACAAAGCTATCCCATCACCTTTCAAAACATCTCAAATATCTTGTTAATAATGCGTTATATATTATCACATCATTAAAGGAAATAGGGATATTTTTACGAAAAATGTTAATATAAACTTAGTATTGGAGATTTGGGCAATTCTTAGAATTTGTAGAATATGCATGCCGAAAACAGAAAAAAGAACTAAAAACCGAATATCGCTTAAGACCTCTAAAACAACCATTTAAACACCATAAAACAGCTTTTAAACATCTATAATCATCCGCCGGAGACTTACAAACAAAACAACCCATCAAAATAACCGAAAACGCAATACAACTACAGTTTCAGTATCATTTTAAAATTAATTTAAAGAGATCGTTACGAAATCGTAAATAATCAATTCGAAACAAAAAGTCAAAATACGGCAACAACTTGAACTCAAAACGTCAAAAAACCATCATAACAAAATCCAAACTTTAAGAGACACGAATGAAATTAACACTGAAATATGTTCTGACCCTCTCCCTATTTGTAATGGGACAACTCATCTATGGTCAAACAGAAAGCAACACCCAACCAGAAAACGCACTACGTCATTACTTAAACAATGGCGACACGCATTATACCTACGAAGTCAAAAAGAAATACGAACTAGGTACGGTAACTGCCTATGACTTATTATTGACATCGCAAAAATGGCGCGAACATCTTTGGCAACATCAATTGACCATATTGGTGCCGGAAAAACTAAAATATACAGGAGCCTTACTTTTTATTACCGGAGGTAGTGTTAATGAAGATGGCCCAAAATGGAAAAAAGAAGATGATGGTACCACGAAGCGCTTTGCCCAATTGGCCGAGATCAACCAAGCCGTAACGGCTATTGTTCGACAGACCCCGAAACAACCGCTGTACGATGGTTTGGTAGAAGACCAGCTTATTTCCTTTACCCTTCATAATTTTAGGAGCAGCAAAGATTACAGCTGGCCCCTTCTGTTCCCTATGGTAAAAAGTGCCGTTAGGGCCATGGATGCCGTACAGGATTTCTCCAAGAAAACCTTTAAGCATAGCATAGATGGCTTTACGGTTTCCGGAGCCTCAAAAAGAGGATGGACCACCTGGCTTACCGGTGCCAACGACCCCAGGGTCAAGGCCATTGGCCCCATGGTGATCGATGTATTGAATATGCCGGTAAGTTTAGATTACCAACTGGAGGCCTGGCAAGAATACAGCATTCAGATCGAAGACTATACCAAACTGGAAATCCCCCAACAGGTTAGCTCGCCCGACGGCAATGCCTTGACCACCATGATCGACCCGTATTCGTATCGCAAAGATCTAACCATGCCTAAATTGATATTTATTGGCACCAATGACGAATATTGGCCGGTAGATGCCATCAAAAACTATATTGAAGACATTCCAGGTGATAATTTTGTGCACTATACCCCAAATGCCGGACATGATCTGGCCGGTGGTGAAGAAGCCTTAAAATCGTTGAGTGGCTTTTGGGCAAACACCTTACGTAAAAACGATTATCCGGATTTGAACTACAAAATAAATACAACTGCAACCTCGGCTACCTTAGAGGTTGAGGGCAGTACCGATGCCCTTATCGGAGCCTATGTTTGGTCGGCCACCTCTACCGATCGCGATTTTAGGGACGAGGAATTCAGTGCCCAAAAACTATCGGTAGGCAAATCCAAGTCCATCAGCCATACTTTTAATTTCCCCAAAAAGGGATACAAAGCCCTATATATAGATTTGGAATACCAATCGCCAAGCGGAGGTACGTATACCAAAAGCACCCGAATGTATTTAATGGATGACGATGAAGTCCTTTAAAAAAGTACTTTTTATAGGCCTATTGTTAATAGGTCTTACCGTTGCAGTAATTTACGTTTTCGCCCAACCAGCTACGGCCTTACCTGTGCTTTCTTATTACGATTACGATAAGGCCCTCCCCCTTCAGGTTAAACAAAGCCCTTGGGATACGCTGGCTACACATTATCAAAAAAAACTGGTTTATACCAGCGTACATAATAAACAGGTAACGGCCCTGTTGAGCGTACCCAAGGAAGGTGATGGCCCCCAAAAGACCATTATGCTTTTACATGGGCTAGGCGATCATAAGCAGGTAGATTATATTGAGGCGGCCCATAACCTATTTATAGACAAGGGTTATGCCGTTTTCCGAATAGATATTGCCAACCACGGGGATCGTTTTGAGCAGGATCTGAAATTTGATCTAACCGGCCCACATAGGTACTGGACCCGAAATATGGTAGCCCAAACCGTTTTTGACTTGCGCCGAGGGGTAGATTTACTGGAGCAACATAAAGAAATTGACCCCAACCGTATAGGCTTTTACGGTATAAGCCTTGGGGGAATTACCGGGACCCTCTTCTCGGGGGTTGAACCTAGAATAAAGGCAAGTGTGATCGTTATCGCCGGAGGGCAATTGAACCTATTATATGGGGAAGATGCCCTGGATTCCGAAGCCAAAGAATTTGTTAGTGTCATAGAACCCTTGAATTTTGTGGAGGCTATTTCACCCCGTCCCCTATTGATGCTCAATGCGGAAGAAGACGAGGTAATCCTGCCCATGATGAGTACATTATTATACAACAAAGCCAAAGAACCCAAGAAGATCATCTGGTATCCGGCCAAACATAAAACCATACCCCAACCCGATGTTTATCTGGAAGGGGTAAACTGGTATAACACACATTTATAATCCATTACAAACCCAACGACAATGAAATTTGTTACCCGAAAACCTGTTCACTTTTTATTCGCCCTAGCCATGGCCGCCCTTTTAGGAAGCTGTAAAACCGAAAAGAAAGAAACGAAAAACACCATAGCCGAAACCACGGAAGCACCAGCCAATTGGGCCGAACGCTTGGGGTACCCCAAAGGCGCCAAAGTATTAATGCTACATTCCGATGATGTTGGTATGTGTGAGGAAGCCAACCAAGCGACCGAAGCCTATTTGGACAAAGGACTGATACAATCGGCGGCCATTATGATTCCATGCCCCAATGCCAAAGCCTTCGTAGATTGGGCCATTGCCAACCCCAAACAAGACGTAGGCCTTCATTTAACCTTGACCAGCGAATGGAAGACCTACCGTTGGAGCAGTGTAACCCCAAAAGATTCGGTACCCGGTTTACACGACCCCGAAGGAAAAATGTGGCGTAGCGTACCCGAAGTGGTTATGAATGCGAGTCCGGCCGAGATTGAAAAAGAGGTACGTGCGCAAATCGAACAATCTATCGCTTGGGGCTACCGCCCCGATCATATCGACACCCATATGGGTACCCTATACGGCCATCCTGCGTTTGTAGAGGTGTTTTTTAGGGTAGCCCAAGAATACGGTATTCCGGCCAATGCCATAGACCTATCGAACGCCAAGGTGGTAGAAAAATTCAAGGGTCAGGGCTATCCGTTGACCGACGAGGTGGTAGCTTTGGCCAATGGGTACACGCTACCGAAATTGGACGACTTTACCAGTGTGCCCAAAGGAGACACCTATGAAGAAAAAATACAGAACTTTAAAGATTTGGTCATGGGCTTGGATGCAGGGATTACCGAAATCATCTTTCACCCATCGGTAGAAACCGAGAACCTAAAAACCATTACCAACTCTTGGCAACAACGTTCTTGGGAGGCCCAAATGTTCGCCGATCCTGACTTAATCGCATTTTTTAAGGAACAAAACATCATTTTCACGAATTGGAAAGAAATGATGGCCCGGCATAACAAATAACCTACAGCAAATGGCCTACAGGTACAAGTTAGTGAAATCGACCCTAGATAGATGTCAATAAACCATAAGATTCTTCTAAGAAAAAAGTGGTTGGTCTTGGCCCAAAAAGAGTATTTTGTAGCACACTAAAACCTAAAACAAAGCATGAATAGTACTTCAGGTATCATCTTGGCGATTTCGCTGATCATTATTATGTTCGGTATGGGGCTTTCCCTGACCCTCAACGATTTTAAACGAACCTTAATTTACCCCAAAGCCGTTATCATCGGACTGATCAGTCAAATGATTATTTTACCCCTAATAGGCTATGCCATTGCCGTTGGTTTGGGACTTTCGGCTACATCCTCTATCGGAATCATGCTTTTAGCGGCTTGTCCGGGTGGGCCTACTTCCAATATGTTGGCTTATTTGGCCAAAGGTGATTTGGCGCTATCGGTATCCCTAACAGCCATTTCGAGTATCATTACCATTTTTAGTATTCCCTTGATCGTGCAATTGGCCCTGATTGAATTTGCTAACCAAAGCCAGTTGATCAATGTAGATGCCATAACCATGATCAAGCAGTTGGTCGTTGTGGTAATCCTTCCCATTTCCTTGGGGATGTTAATCAATGCGAAAAAACCGGAATTCGCAGCCAAAATGGAACGCCCCGTTAAAATCGCTTCGGCCGTCATATTTGTCTTGGTAGTGATTGGGGTAGTCATCAGCATACGAGAGGTGTTTATGGATTACCTTAAAGAAGCTGGTATTCCTGCCATTTTACTCAACCTAACTACCATGGCCATCGGATTTACCCTAGCGGTATTGTTTAAACTTAATCGCCCACAAGCGGTAAGTATCTCTATTGAATCGGGCATACAAAACGGCACTTTGGCCATAACCTTAGCTACCATTGCACTTAACAATGCCGAATACTCGATTGTTCCGGCCATTTATAGCCTGCTCATGTTCGGTACGGCAACATTGGTCATTGTATTCCGCAAAAAGCTGGGTATAACCACTTAATCAACCCAAGACAATCAGACACCAAACCAAACGCATTACAATATGAAATCAATTACCACAATCCTCTTAGCCAGTTTACTGATACTGTCTTGCAAAACGGAGAAAAAGAAAGAAACCGAATCTCCCCAAGAACCGAAAACCGTGGTTTTGGAAGAGTTTATCTACGCCCAAGACCAAGCCCCTACCCCAGAATGCCATGCCTCTACCATAGCCGAAAGCAATGGGGTATTGGTGGCCTCGTGGTTCGGGGGTACCAAAGAAAAAAACAAGGATGTGGGTATATGGGTCTCCCGTAAGACCGATGGGGCCTGGAGTACACCTGTAGAGGTGGTAAACGGCATTCAGGAAGACGGTAGCCGACACCCCTGCTGGAACCCAGTATTGTTCAAACCCAAAGATGGCCCTTTATACCTCTACTACAAAGTGGGTCCAAACCCAAGGGAATGGTGGGGGCTTTATGTGACTTCTACCGATAATGGGAAAAGTTGGTCGGAGCCTGTGGCCCTACCGGAAGGCATATTAGGCCCAATAAAGAACCAACCTATACAATTGGCCGATGGAACTATACTCTCCCCTTCGAGTACCGAAAGCAAGACCGAAGGCTGGAAAATACATGTAGAGCGTTTGGACCAAGGAAGTACGGAGTGGACCAAAACCGAATCTTTAAACGATGCTGCTGAATTTGGGGCCATTCAACCGGCCATACTCGATTATGGCAATGGCAAATTACAAATGCTAAGCCGTACCAAAAATGAAGTGGTTACCGAAAACTGGTCCGAAGACCACGGAAAAACCTGGGGGCCCATGACAGCCATGGAATTACCCAACCCCAATTCGGGAATCGATGCCATGAGCTTGGCCAATGGCACCCAAATTTTGATCTACAACCCCACCAACAAAAATTGGGGCGATCGTGTACCCTTAAGTGTGGGCACCTCTACCGATGGCAAAAGCTGGAAGCGGGTTTTAGACCTAGAACCCCTAACCGAAACCACGGACCGCGAAGGTGAAGAGTACTCCTACCCCACCGTTATACAATCTTCAGACGGCTTGGTACATGTAGTCTACACCTACAACCGAAAAACGGTAAAACATGTGGTCATAAATCCCAAACAATTATAAACCCCAATGAAAAAGCTGCTTCGTATTGGGTTAAGGTTACTGGGCGTATTGGTCCTTTTATTGCTGATAGTGGTTTTCGTTTCGGTGGAAAAAATCGAGACCGACCCTTATTTTGAAAGCCAATATTACGAAAACACCCAAGCCCGCTTGGCCGATATCAAAACCAACCTAAACTTGGAAACCGCTCCCCTGGAAGTTGGGTTTGCCGCGATAGATATCACCCCTAAACTCACCGAAGGACCTGAAAACCCCTTGTCTGGCAGTTTTAAACAAGTGCGGTTGGCCGGTTATGGCGATGGACAAATGGCCACCGGCACCCACGATTCCCTAATGGCCAAGGCCACTGCCCTTAAAGTAGGTGCCGAAGTTACGATTTTGGTCAGCGGCGATTTGTTGCTAATACCCGAGAATGTTGTAGACAATATTATGGAGCGGCTCAGGGAAACCTCTGGCATAAAACGTGAGCAGCTATTTTTTGGGGCCACACATACCCATGCCAGTATAGGTAATATAGTGCCCGGTTATATCGGAAAACAATTCGGCGGCGACTATCAAGAAGGTATGGTCGATTGGTTGGGCCAACAATTCAGCAAGGTGATACTTGCCGCCCTAGACGACCTAAAACCAAGTAAAATGGGCTATGGGCATACCAAAATCCCACAATTGATCCGTAACCGTATCATTGGGGAAACCGGGAGGCTTCACGATCAACTCGATGTGGTACGATTGGAACAAATCGGGGGAAAAAAAGGCATCATTGGCATTTTCGGGGCCCATGCCACCAGTATCAGTACTTGGAACAGTGAATTCAGTGGCGATTATCCCGGGGCTTATCAAAGGGCATTATTACAAAAAGGTTGGGACCATAGCCAGTTCTTTGCAGGTACCGTAGGCAGCCACTCCAACAAAGGGGAAGGCAAACGTTTTGAAAAAATTGAACGGATGGCCCAGATCTTGGCCGATTCAACCCAACGCATTGCCTTACGAACCCCCTTAGATTCGTTGGTAACCAGTGCTAGGATAAGCTTACCCCTTGAAATTCCCAAGATCCAAGCTATAAAAATAGCGGACAGTTACCGCTTGGCCCCTTGGTTGGCCAACAAGATTATGCCCGAACGAAAAGCTCATTATCTACAAGCCCTTCGCCTAAACGGACTCATTTGGCATACCTCGCCCGTAGAACTCAGCGGTGAGTTTGGAATAGATATGAACAACGCCCTCGAAAATGCGGGTTACAGTTCTGTCATCACCAGTTTTAATGGCCAATACCTCGGCTATTCCGTACCCGGAAAATATTATTATTACGACACCTATGAAACCGCCCTCATGGGATGGTTCGGCCCTAGTATGGGGGAATATATAATGGAGCTCAACTATAGTTTGGCCAACCTTTTAACCGAATCTCGACATTAACGAATTACCAACTGACCAAAACGCATTCAAATGAAAAAATGGCTTAAACGCATCGGACTATTACTTCTTTTGGGCCTTGTCGCACTTACCATTATGGTATTTTATAATTGGCGCGACCGTTATCCGGACTACACCCTCGACCTTCACCTAAAATCGAAAGGGAATGCGGTAATGCAGGTTGGTTTTGCCAAAAAACCGATTACCCCGACCATTGTCGATACTTGGAACGATGCCGATGGCAACTTTAAATACGATGAAGATAAAGGCGACACCTATAACGATAACAACAATAACGGTAAGTTCGATGCCTATTGGATTGCCGGGATGAGTAATGCCAAACCTGCACAAGGCGTGCATGACGATGTGTGGTCGCGTGTCGTGGTTATGGACGATGGCAATACCCGAATGGCCTTGGTCTCTTTGGACGCCATAGGCTTTTTACATGACGATGTTATCGATATTAGACAAAGAATACCCCAAAATCTAGGGGTAGACTATACGCTGATCGCCTCTACGCATACCCATGAGAGCAACGATTTAGTAGGAATATGGGGGCCAGACCCACTACATTCTGGCGTAAATCCGGAAATGCTGGAATATGTAAAAACCCAAACCGTAGCCGCCATTACCGAAGCCGTGGGCAAGCTAAGACCAGCCGAGTTGGTCTTTGCCGAAGATCGTTCGCAGCGCGACTCCATTCTTATGAAGGATACTCGTAAACCCATCGTAAAGGCGACCGGGGTACATGTTATGCAGGCCATTGATGCCCAGACCAAGACCACCTTGGGCACTTTGGTCGACTGGGCCAACCACCCCGAAACATTGTGGAGCAAAAACCTATTGATCAGTTCAGACTACCCGCATTATATCCGTGAGGCTATGGAAAATGGTATCAAAAGCCAAGATAGCCTGATTAAACCCGGCTTGGGCGGAATCTCAGTATTTTTCTCCGGAGCCATTGGCGGACTAATGGCCCCCCACCCCAGTATCTCCATACCCGATATTGCTAAGGACACCCTCTATGCCGAACCCACTTATGAAAAAACCCAAGCCGTTGGCGAACATGTGGCCCTTATGGCCTTGGAAGCCTTGGAACAAAAGGGAGATACCATTGCTAAGAGCGGTATAGATTTGAGAGCACGTACACTGGAGTTTCCGCTGGACAATACCATGTTCAAGATCGCATCGGCCATTGGTTTGATCAAAATGGGAATGCCTTCCTATTTTAGCAAACGTTCTGAGGTCGGGGCCATTCGTGTGGGTCCGGCCCTATTTTTGAGTATTCCCGGTGAAATCTATCCCGAAATCGTTTATGGCGGTGTGGAAGCGCCCCGTGGACGTGAATTTGAGATTGACCCTATTGAAACCCCAAGTATTGAAAGCTTTATCAAGGATAAATACAAATTCTATCTGGGGTTGGCCAATGACGAGATTGGCTATATCATCCCCAAAAGTGAATGGGATACCAAAAAGCCTTATTTATATCATGACGAACGGGACACCTATGGGGAAGAAAACTCTCTAGGCCCTGAAACCGGACCCTTGGTGTATTATAACTTATTGGAGGTTATCCGGGATTTGGATGAGTAGTTTAGAACGGACAAGAATTTAAATGTGAGTTAAGGGATTTCAATGGTGAAGTTACTATTGAAGTTTGTGGTTTGAAGTTTTTCAGATTATCACAATTCAGATTGAATGTGTCTTTGAAACATTACATCACCTATTCCCAATATAGAATCCCGTTTAATGGCACCATTTTGACCAACCCTATATCATTTATTATTTCCACTTTTTGCCGTTTTACTATGGTGTCAGTTGTTACAATATCATCATAATCAATCGGAATTTCCTTTACTAAACCAAAAAGCAAATCATCACCACCATCACAACTCGTTTTTATGCGTAACTCGGTCGGGACAAATTCCAGTTCATAGCATAATTCACCATTTACGTCATAATATTTCCATTTCCCATATCTATAGTGGTAATACCAATGGCAAGGCCCAGCATAACAACATTGTATATAACTTCCAATTTTATAAGACCCTTCAGCTTCAATCGTGCCATTTGCCCGAAATTCCTTCCAATGACCTACTTTAAGATTACTAGGGGTTCTACCTTCTAGGGCTACTCTACCAACACCTTTGACTATCTTATTTTCGTAATAAAAATAAACCAGTGAATCCTTACTTGCTTTTCCGTTAGAGGTATCCCCGTATTTTTTGTAATCAAAGGCATGTTCTTTTTTCCATTGACCCAAACCTTGACCAACATAAAGGAACATTATAAACACCAAGAATTTGCGGCTTAAGTATCGTCTCATAACTCAACTAAAGATAGACCATTCTTCATGAATCAACCTAATCTTCAACTGTAAACCGATACACACAAACCGAAGTATAAGCCTCCCCGGGGTCTAATCGAGTGGTGGGGAACTGCGGCTGGTTGGGACTATCGGGAAAATGCTGGGTCTCTAAACAAAAGGCGCCACGATGACCATATATTTTAGCTTGCTTCCCCTGAATACTGCCATCGAGAAAATTGCCGCCATAAAACTGTAGGCCCGGCTCATTGGTATACACCTCCATTACACGTCCGCTTTGGGGTTCGGTTACGGTTGCCGCCCAACGCATTTTATCGGAGCTTGGCTCCAATACGAAATTGTGGTCATAGCCCAATCCATATTCCAGTTGTTGATGTTTTTCATGCAATCGGCTACCTATGGCTTCCCCCTTTCTAAAATCAAAGGGCGTATCGGCCACTGGGGCTATTTCTCCCGTTGGGATAAGGCCGGCATCTACGGGGGTATATTTTGAGGCGTTTATCTGAAGTATATGATCATTAATAGAGCCCTTTCCGGCCCCTTTTAGATTAAAAAAGGAGTGATGGGTTAGATTAACTACGGTGGGTGCATCGGTAGTAGCCCAATATTCAACCTTGAGTGCATTGGCCTCGGTCAAGGTATATAAAACCTTGATTTTTAAATATCCCGGATAACCTTCTTCCATAGCTGGAGAGGTATACCGTAATTGCAAGCTGTTCTCGTTTAGTTGTTCTGCCTCCCAGACCACGGCATCATAGCCTTTGTCACCACCATGCAAATGATTATCACCATTATTGGTGGCCAAATCATAGCTTTTACCATCCAAGGAGAACCGTCCTTGGGCTATACGGTTACCATATCGTCCAATAAGGGCACCAAAGTATTTTTCGGGTGAATTCAGATAGCCTTCCAAGGAATCGAACCCCAAGACCACATCGGCATAGTTCCCGTTTTTGTCCTTTACCCATAGCGACACCACCTTACCCCCATAATTGGTAATTTGGGTAACCATACCCTGGTTATTACATAAAGTAAACAGTTTTACCTGTTTGCCCTCCAAGATTTTTTCAAAATCTTTAGCATCGTATAAAACGATATCGGGATGCGTTTTCTGGGCAGCCATCTCGCCGATGAACAAGCCCCCGAATAAAAATAATAAGAACCGTAATGTAGCCCTCATAACTGTTTTGGTTTAAGGCTCTAAAGTAAGGAATGTAGTCTCTAATGTACCTGTTTGGGCACTAACAATTCCGTTTTTCTTAGCCAAACGCACCCAAATACGGGCCCTGCCATTGTATAATTGTAAGTAACGGGAACCTTCGGAGGTACCTTGGTTATCGATTAAGATAGCCCCTCCAATACTATTGAAGCGTAGATATTCTTTGGCATCTAAACAGGGCACCCCATGGGTATCGAATACCTGGGCTTCTACCAATACCTTATCCCCTTGGCGTTTTACTTCTTTTAGCACCACTTTAGATGGGCTACCCCATTGCCGGGTTTCATACTCAAAACTTATCTCATCGGTCAGAGTCTGGCCTTTGGCATAGCCTATGGCTTTTAGGGTATTCTTACCGGGCTTTAACAGGGTTTTCCAACGAAGACCGGCCGCTGGGAAATTCTGGGAATCCCGTTTTCGTTTTCCCAGGGATTTCCCATTCAAGAACAGCTCTACCGTTTTACAATTCGAATACACCTTGAGCAGTTTTTCTTCATCGGCGCTACCCCAACGAATGGGCCAGGTGCTGCCATAGATATGCAACATGGGTTTTTCAGTCCAGTACGATTGAAACACGTAATAACTCTCCTTTTTGGTCATATCGCGTTCGACCACCCCTTTCTGGTTTACATACGGCAGTGGGTTGCGCGGCCTAACCGCAGTGCTATAATCTTTAAAAATCCATGTGGCCGCGCCCGTTAACCAGGGCATGGTCTCCTGTTCCTTCAGGGTCCAATCGAAAAGGTTGATAATGTATGAGGTGGTCCAATCGCTATCTTTGGACACCCGGGCCTTGCCGCCTTTCATTAAAAAATCGCCATCCTTTTCGGCGGCATCACCGGTGGCGGCAACGGCTTCCAAACCTTTATCAGGGTCTTCGGAATGACGGTACATATGGCTACTCCCGCCCCACTCCATATGGAAAAAATGGTCTACTTTTTCCATTTCACGTTTACTTACTTCTTTATACTCGGTGAATTTACCGCCATACCAACCGGCCCAAATCGATGGGGAATACACATCTACAATATCGGCACAGAATTTACACCGCCGGATACCCGTTTTACGGGATGGATCTAAATGATGCGACAAGTCGTTCAATTCGGACATAAACCCACGGATGGCTTCTTGCTCGAAAGTCTCGAAATCGCCCTTCCAATCATTTTCATTACCCAAACCCCAAATAATTACGGAGGTATGGTTATAGTGCTGCTCGATCATATCGGACAACATCTGCCTGGCCTGATGTTTATAGGTCTCCCCGCCCAATCCGCCACGGCACCACGGGATTTCTTCCCAAACCATAATACCCAAGGAATCGCAAACCTGCAACACTTTTTCCGATTGTTGGTAGTGCCCTAAACGTACAAAGTTCACCCCCATATCCTTCATAAGTTTGAACTCTTTCTCTATTAAGGAATCGGGATCTACAAAACCGATTCCGGCTTGTTCCTCGTGGCGGTGGGTACCGCGAATCAACAAACGTTTTCCATTAAGGTAAAAAGAGCCTTTCTTTTTGAATTCAAAAGTGCGGAATCCAATTTTCTCCGTCCGTTCCTGCCCCTGCCAGCTAACTTTAAGAGTATACAGGTATGGGGTATCGGGGCTCCACAGCATAGGCTTATTAATGTTGGCCTCCGCAAAAACAAATTCTTTATCATTCAGCCGAACCTCACCTTCAACCACTGTTTTCCCTTTAGGGTCGACCAAACGGTATCGGGCGACTTCTGATACGCCCTTGCCCAAAGGATCATAAACGGGCAATTCGATTCGCAACTGGCCCTTTTTTAAATTGGCCGAAAGACTGGGGGTCAATTTGGGTCTGCGTAAGCTGGTCTCCGGTAAATACTTTATATGTAGTTTTCGATAGAGTCCGCCATAAAGGTTGAAATCGCTCATATCCGAGGGAATCATTTCCAAATCGCGACCATTATCGGTACGGATGGCCAAAGGTATCTTTCCCTTATATCGTTTCAAAACATCGGGGCGTTCGGTTCTTAGTTGAGACACGGCTTCGGTAATATCTACCCAAAACTCATTATAGCCCCCAATATGCTCATCCACCTTAATATCGTATACATAGACGGCTGTTTTATGGCCACTGCCTTCAAAGTGCAATACCGTACGCCCATTGGGGTGTGGGTTATCAACATCTAAAAAATCGCGGTACCAGGCCGGACCTTGATAATAGACCACATCAGGGTCTACCGTATCTTCGGCATTGTAGGTATGTGGCAGCGCAACGGAATCCCACTGCAATTGAAAATTCTGCCGCCATACTTCCCAAATCCCACCTATTCCCCCTTTATGGAATTCCATTTGGGTGAGTTGACGCGATTGGGCGGTAAGCTGTAAGCCACTTAAAAACAGTAACAGAACAAAAATTCTATTTTTCATATTATTATTCTTTTCCTGGCCAAGACCAGTTTTGTAAATCGGTACTCCAAGCTATACCAATGGAGCTATGGTTATCGAAGTACCAACGTTCATCCTTGGGTCCGGATCCATGGAAAAACATTAGATATTTCCCTAGTGTGGGTTCATTTTTCATATTGACTATGGTAGCAGCGGTAATGCGCCCCTGGGCCCAAGGCCATTCGGACTGTCCCAAGATTATCAGGCTACCAAAAGCTTCCCATTGTTGTAGGTCATTCGACCTTTTCATTGCGATACCGTTATGGGGCGAATGCACCAATAAATAGGTGTCATCTTCGACCAATACGGTTACGTTTTCCCCTGATTCGGTATGCCCGGCATAAGTCCAGTGTTGCAAATCATTTGACCAAGACATGCTTACGCCGTTCTGCTTATAAAAACACCAATACTTGCCCGGCTCGTCTTTATCTTCAATCAAATAGGGGTCGATCATCCTACCCATTTCCGATTCCGGTACGTCATCCCCTTTTACACGAAGTAGTTCGGGGGCTGACCAATGCTTCAAGTCTTTGCTTCGCATAATAAAGATCCGTGCACTGTCATCTCCGTATCTAGGAATATCGGCCTGGGTATACCCGGGGCGTGGATAGGTCTGTAAACACAAGATCCACTCTTTACCAAAACGGATGACATTTCCCGGGCTCGAATAGTTAAGCCTATCCCCTTTTGGGGTGATTTTCTCCGGTTCGGACCAATTTTTCAGGTCTTGGCTCCTACTTTGGGCCGTATAACTAAAGATTTTACCATCGTCTTGTATCTCTACCCAAGTAAAGTACAAATGAAACACCCCATCATGGTATACCACCGCAGGATCTCGAAAGGCATTTTGAGCATCGCCCTCGAAAAGTATTGGCTGCTCCAGTCCTGATAACAAGTTATTCTGGGCTTGTGCTATAGTTCCGATAAAAAATAAACTACAAACAAATAACCATGTCTTTCGCATACTTATTTTTTTGAATAGTATTCTTGAAGCGTATAAAAGGCCTTCTTTTTAATGCCTTGTTCCGAAATAAGCCCCTTTCGGTTGTAATCGTTTTGGATCAATCGGTTCGGGCGAATGGGCGAACGGAAATCCATCAACAACCAAGGGGTCATACCATCTACAAACGGCATTTGTTTTTCTACCATTTCAAGATTGTACTTGAATACCTCCTCTTGGTAATCTTCGGTCCATTTTTCATCTTTGCCCCCGTAATGTCCTTGTAAGGCCCCTGCACCGAATTCACTAAAGATTACCGGCTTATTAAAATCGACCTGCCAGCCCATATCGGGGCAATCCGAAGGCTTGTTAAAATACCAACCACAATAACAGTTGATTCCGATGACATCTAATTCGGCCGCGATAACATCGTTGATCACCCGAACCCCATCTACCACTTTATAGGCTTCTATGGCCGCCGTGGTCAAGCGGGTGTTATCCAACTCGTTTACCGTTTGTAATAGTTTTTTCAGGTAGTTTTGACGGGCCTCACTCTCCCTCGTCTCATTGGCCACCGACCATAGTACCACAGAAGCCCTATTTCGGTCTCGAATAATGGTCTCGCGCAACATACGGTCGGCATTTTTAAATGAGGCCTCGTTTTCAAAATCGATATTCCAATACACGGGTATCTCTTCCCAAACCATGAGTCCCATTTTTTCCGCCTCGCGCACCATGAGCTCATTATGCGGGTAATGGGCCAAGCGTACCAGATTACAACCCAACTCCTTGGCCCAGCTCAATAAAGTACGAGCATCGGAAGCATGGGCGATTCGCCCGCCTCCCATGGGGGCTTCTTCATGAAGGTTGATGCCCTTTAAGAAAAGTTTTTTCCCGTTCAACAATATATCGCCACCATTAACGGTAATAGTCCTAAACCCAATGGCTTCCGTAAGGGAATCCGTATCGGTGGTAAGGTTCACTTCATATCGGAATGGATCTTCCGGGGACCATTTTCTTACTTTTTTGGAAGTAACGGAAAAATGGGCCCTTCCTTTGCTATCCGTCCTTAATGTCTTTTCTATGCGTAAACCAGGAATATTCAAGTTTACGGCTTGTTGGCCTTGGCTATTGGACAACTGTACCCAACCTTGGATAACGGACGGTTGTTTGGGATCCAATCCTATGGCATAATCTTTAATAAAGACTTCAGGTACGGCCACCAACGATACCGAACGGGTTAGGCCCCCATAGTTCCACCAATCGAATCGCAGGGTGGGAATCGCTTCCTTTTTACGCACATTACTTACCCGAACTACCAGAATGTTATTTCCTGACTTAAGCTGATCGCCCACCTCAAAAGCAAATGGTGTAAAACCACCGATATGATTGCCAATCGTTTCCCCATTTAAATAGACCTCAGCCTCGTAATTGGCCGCACCAAAATGGAGAAAGTACTTTTTACCCGCCTCTTTTGCTACTTTGAAATGCCTTTTATAAAATACCGCACCTTCAAAATAATACAGTTTTTCAGCTTGGGTATTCCAGTCTTTTGGCACCAACAAACGGTCCATGAAATTGGGGTCCGCCTCACCTTCCGGACCTAACGATAATTTGGCATTACCCTTATCATTAAAGGGTGCATAACGCACATTCCACATACCATCTAAAAATTGACGCTCCCGTTGGCTGACCGTATTAATGGGAATCTCAACACTTTCTTGTGCCCATATGGCAGGAAAGAGCAATACAACGGAAACGAACAAAAGGGCGAACTTGGTCATAATCAGGGTTTTATTGGTTTATTTTTTTATGGGAACAGAAAAAGGAAGGGTACAAAACAATTTCTTTAGTGTTAAACCCATTGATCACAAATTTTTAAAAAGTTCATATAAAGGCAAACCTGTGGCCGCCGAGGGCAATGGTATGCCCAATTTCATGCTTACGGTCGGTGCGATATCGGTAATGGACACCTTACGCACCGAACTTCCGGCCGGGATTCCGCTGCCATAAAACAGTATCGGGATATGGGTATCGTAGTTGTAGGGCGTACCATGCGAAGTGCCCCTATCGTCGTGCTGTCCATGTAAATAGCCCGATTTCATAATGGTAAACACATCACCCGATCTTTTGCTATGGTAGCTACGTTGCATCATTTGGGCGAAGGCTTCGGTTTGATTTCGTTTTCTAAGTTCGGTTGCCGTAAAGGCTTCGGACACGAACGGTAATTCCAGCAATGCACTCGCCAAGAAATCCTGGAATTCCTCAAGATCAAGCCCTTTTTCTGCAATCAACTCCCGATCTAAATAAATCTCATGTACGGAAACACTTTTGAACCAATCGGCCTTACCGTATTTGGCGGCTACCTTTTCGTATACCTGCATGGCCGTTTCACGTTGAAAGCGACCTCCCGGATACCGGTTATCGCTCAAATACTTGGGGTTATCTACCGCACCATGATCGGCCGAGAGAAAGACCATATAGTTCCCCTTACCCACTTGGGCATCCAAACGATCTAACAAGCGTTTAATATCCAAATCCAATCGCAGATACATATCTTCCATTTCTACGGCACGTGGGGCCATGGCGTGCCCGGCAATGTCGGTAGAGCTATAACTAATGGCCAAAAAATCGGTCTGTTGCCCTTTACCCAACTGCTCTCCTTCTAATGCCGCCAAGGCAAAATCGGTTAGCATTTGGTTGGCAAAAGGAGTGCCGGTGAAACGGTTCAAAGGTTCTTGGTCATTCGATAAATCGTAAGGAAAGGCAGCTTCTTTTTTACCCCATTTTATTTTTTCATAAGCGTTGGCATCAGCAATACTGGCCGTATAGGTTTCGATCGGATGCAAGGTCTCCCAAGTTCTGGAAGCATAATCATGTGCCCTTTTTTCGGCATTGAATTTCTTGACCCATTTGGGTAATTCCTCTATAAAATAGGTACTGCTACCCATTTCGCCGGTTTTTCGATTATACCAAAACGCCCCAGTAGGATTGTGTCCAGCAGGCAAAGTGGCCCCGCGATCTTTAAACGACATAGAAACCACTTTAGACCTATGGTTACCAAACAATCGCAGTTCGTCGGTCACTGTGGTTACCTCTAGGCGCGAAGGGGCCACATAACTGTTTTCCCCCGAACCCATGACCACACAATTCACCTTGGCCTCCGTGGCTTTATCGTACCAAGAATTGGAGATGATACCATGTCGCGAAGGCGTGGTGCCCGTATATATGGAGGCATGGCCCGGCCCTGTGGAGGTTGCCTTATAATTGTAATGCGCATTGGCAAATTGATAGCCTTCATTCAACAGGCGCTTAAAGCCCCCTTCCGTAAAACGGTAATAGTAGCGCGATAAATAGTCGTTTCGCATTTGATCCACTACAATACCCACGACCAATTTCGGTTTGTCTTGCCCCTGCTGTGCCCGTACTCCTATTCCGCTTGTTACCATTAGCAAGACAACTAGCAGGGTTGTTTTTAAAATTTTCATTTTCTGTGTTTATTTTACACGGTTCTAAAATACATAATAATTCCTAAAAGCCATGGGCCCTTAACAAAAAAGGCACCGAAATATTCCGGTGCCTTCAACTCAAAACATATAACTACTAAAACACATTATATATCACACCTAAAAGGTATTGCCTTCCGGCAAATTCGTAATCCGAGAAATTGCTTCCGTTGTAGTCCCTGCTTAGATCATCGGTCAAAACATCTTCCAAGAAGGGCTTGTTACCAATATTCACCACATTGAAGGTCAACTTTAACTTATCTTCCAAAAGATCTACATAGGCAGAACCATCCCATAGTCCGATAGGCTTTCTGAACTCGTTACCATTACGGTACTCATCGCGATAATTGTGGGCAAAACGTACACCCCAATTATTTTGCTCGTAGAAAATGGTGGCATTGAACGAGTTTTTAGAAGTACCATCGAGACTTAAACCGGTTTCATGGGCCTCACTATCGGTAAATGTATAGTTTAAAGAAGTACCCAAACCGCTCAAAAATCCGGGTAAGAAGGTGAACTGTTGGTTATAGGCCAATTCGAAACCTTTTACAGTCGCACCTCCACCATTTACGAAGGTCTCCACACCAACCCTAAGGGTTTCCGGGTTACCGTTCGGATCTAGAACTTGAACATCGCGTGCCTCAATGGCATCGGTAATAAAGTTTTGAACGTCTTTAAAGAACACCCCTCCAGAGATGATACCTCCTCCTTTTAGGTAGTATTCCAAAGAAACATCCAACTGGTTGGCCACAAACGGATCTAATTCCGGGTTACCAGCCTCACCATCGGTATTATCGGGATCCAAAACTACTTCATCTGTTAGTTCATCGCGGTCGGTTCGTAACTCAAAATACGGACTCATCTCACGTATCTCTGGCCTTCTCATTACACGACCGGCACCCATACGGGCCACCAAACGATCACTAATATCGTAGGCGAAGTTCATACTTGGTAACACCTCCAAATACTTATTCTCTACCGTCTGCTCTTCAAAACCGTCTACCGAACCGTCCGGATTGATCTCTAACCTACGGTCGCCCCCAAAAGCGGCAAAACCTTTGGTAGTCGTATTGGTGTATACCCAGCGGATACCAAAGTTACCTCGGTACCGCTTTTCACCACCTCCAATATTGGCCATTTGGTAGACCGAAAAGATCTTACGTTCAGCGAACATCTCATCGCCGGCATCACCGGTTTTGGCCACATATTTAGAGGGATCTGAAAAGGCATCCTTTACGAACGGACGCACATTTACACCATAATACTCAAAGCCTGGTAGTATATCATTATCATTATACTCGGTAATTCGGGTCAAATAATCAGCGACATTCGATGGAGGCGTACGATCGATCAACTCCCTGCGAATATTGGTCTCGCTTTCGGTTCTTTGGGTGTATTTAGCACCGTATTTGATAGACTCAAAAAAGTTGTCGCTGATCTTGGTCGTAAAATCGGCACGTACGGAATATTCCTTGGCCTCGGTCTCTTCGAGGGTACCTGAACTACCCAAACTACTACCTAAATAATAGTTGTTGATGTCACCATGACTTGGAATCCCTAAAAGATCAGTAAACAAAACTCCAGAACCGGTTGGATTACCAAAGGACAGCTCCGCTATAACATCATCTGGGTTTTCGGGGGTTGGGTCAAAAACTCCACCTTCACCAAGACCTAGCGAACCACCAAAACCAGGTAGGTCATCGTTGGTCTTACGGTTAAATGAACGGGCGCCTTCTACCAAAAGATGGGTCTTTTCGGAAAGTTGAACATCTAAACCTAATGCGGCACTGAACAATTCGTCTTCGGTATTGTTGGTAAAACCACCAAAACCTAATGACCTAAAATCGCGTAAACCAACACTAGTACCAAAACCGGTCTCATTGGTCTCAACCGCATTGGGCACTACATGACTGGTTCTGTAGCGGATATCGGCATCGTAACGGGTATCAAAACCTTTTACCCGACCATAGGTAAGATCGACATAGGCATTTACCTTATCATTGAACTTGTATTGAATAGTAGAAGCCAAAGAAAGGTTCTTATCATTATCGCGGTTTAGTCGCGGACGGATCCTATCTTGAACAAAAGCCTCCGACCCATCGGCCAAGGTTACCGTTTCGGGTGAGCTTTCGCCGCGTACTCGGGTACGCTCAAAATCGCGATCAAAGTAAAAGGCATTCAAAGACACCCCTAGCTTGTCGTTAAGCATGGTGTTAAAAAAGGCTTCGAACCGTGGATTCACAGCCTCGGCCTCAACTTCGTAAACCGGCTTGGCCGCCAAGGTTAATTTGGTCTCCCCAATATCGAACGGACGTAGCTTTTTGATGTTTACAGTACCTCCTACACCACCTTCTTCCATATCGGGTGTTGGCGATTTGATCACTTCAAGCGAACTCGCAACCGAAGAACCCAATACCGAAAGATTAAACCCGGTGTCCCCTGCCCTAGAACGCGCTGCGGTCTGTGATTGCCCATTAATGGTCACCTTGGTAAAAGTTGGATCCAAACCACGGATACTCACAAAGGCGCCAGCAGCATTATCGCGTTGTATCTGAACCCCGGTAACCCTTTGCAAAGCTTCGGCAATGTTTGGATCTGGCAATTTACCAACATCTTCGGCAGAGATAACATCTACCACTCTATTCGCCTTACGCTTGGCCTGGTTGGCCCTTTGAAAACTGGCACGATAACCCTCTACTACCACCTCGCTCAACTGCTCGGCATCGGGATCTAATTGTATGGTCATACCCGTTCCTGCGGCGGCTACCTCCTTTTTCTTGTACCCCACATAAGACACTTCTAATGTTGCCCCTTGGGTTACGTTAATAGAAAAACGACCATCGAAGTCCGTCGTGGTTCCATTATTAGTGCCTTTTTCAACTACAGTAGCTCCCATTAAAGGCACGCCGTTTTCGTCTTTTACGGTACCAGACACCCGCTCTTGAAACGCTAAGGCATCTTCTAAAATAGCAGGCAGGACCGACGCCTTCTTAATTCCTTTTCGTGGGTCGTGACGTAGTATAATCTGCTTATCTACCACTTCATAAGCAATGGGCGTATCGGCGAATACCAAATAGAGTACCTTTTCTACACGCTCCTTTTTCACTTTGACGCTCACCTTACGGTTTAGATCGATTTCATCGTTCATATAGAGCAATTTGAAATCTGTGGTCTCAGTCAACGTATCGAATACCTCCGAAACGGTTACGTTATTGAGATCCATAGACACCTTAGTCCGTTGCGAATACGAGTTCGCATTGGTCTTGAATAAGGCTATAAAAAGCAGAAACAGTGTTAGTCTCATCTTTAAGTCTATCCTAGGAAAGATCCTGGTATTCCCTACAATACCTAGATAATTATTCATAATTTTGAATTGATTTAAATGTTACCTAATCGTTTAAATTGTCTTTTATCAGGGAGTGTTGCAGCATTCCCTGATTGTTTTTAGAGTCATTTGGTCAGTTTTTCATGTTGAGTTGTTTTAAGGTGTTATCCTGATAGTGTTCTTCTTTGGTTCGAATTTATAATGGAAGGGTCGGTGCTTATGAAAAGCATGCAATATCTGCCCAAGACTCTCCACATCGAAAGTACCGGTATATCTATTATCGGCTATGGCTTCATACTCGTTGATAATGGTTACGTTAAAATGCCGTTCAAGCTCCTTAAGTATGACCGACAAAGGTTCGTTTTCAAAATGAAGTGCCCCATTTAGCCAAGCCACATACGATTTTACGGAAACCTGGGCCACGGTTTTGGTTTCATTGGCAACAACCACCCGTTCATTTGGTACCAGCACCACTTCGTCGTCGTCAAGACCCTGACGCACCCCCAAAGACCCTTCTACCAGTACGATTTCGTCCCGGCCGTCTTCGGCATAGGCATTTACGTTAAAGGCCGTACCATATACCCGGGCTTCACTGCGATCGGTACGCACGATAAACGGACGACTTTTATCTTTGGCCACCTCAAAATACCCCTCACCTTGTATATAAACCTCTCGATTACCATTGGCAGGAAAGGCTGTAGGATAAGTCAAAACACTTCCGGCATTTAAATGCACGGCCGTACCATCGGAAAGTTTGACATAAAACCGTTTTGCCTTGGGTATGCGTAGTGTATTCATGACGATTTCACCCCCGATTGCATATTGCAGACTGTCTTGATGCTGCCGTCCAATGATTTCGCCATGTATATTCGTAATATCACGACTTCTTTCAGGCTCTAGAATACGTTTGGTGCCATCTTCCAATTCCAATACAATACTGTCTTCTGGCAAAAGATCCACTGATGCTGAATTCATCCAATAGGCCAAACCACCGATTAGAGCCACCACGAGTAGGGCCGCATATTTCAAATATTCTTGATATCTGTTCTTTTTTGGAATTACCGCTGTTCGATTAGAGATAGTTTGCCATGCGGCTTTTTTATCGGCACCCAAGCTTCCTGTTAAAACAGCATCTTTTTTAAGTTTAATGAAAAGGGATTTATTTTCCTCTGATTCGGATAACCACTCGAAAACCACACGCGTTTCCCTCTCGGATGCGGTTCCGTTTAAGTATTTTTTTAAATAAGCATGGGTTTTAATATCCACTTTTTCCAAATCAGGTTATTCTACCCTACTTCAAGGGCTTAAACCCACGACATAAAGTACGGGCTTCACAATAAGCACGTTTTAAAACGTGTTTACCCTACCTGATTAGTCAAAAAAAATCAATAAAAATACAAGTTGCTGATAATCTAACACATACTACACAGAAAACAAGAACAGCAAGAGGCCAACAAAATAGGAGAGCGCATGTTTGAGCCCCTTTATCGCCCGCGCCATATTGGCTTCAACCGCCTTTACCGAAATATTAAGCTCCTCGGCAATTTCACGATTCTTTTTGTTGCCTTCGCGTTTTAACAGAAACACTTCTCGGCTACGTTCGGGCAAATTGGCGATAGCCCGTTGCACCTGTCCTTCCATCTCGGAATAAACCAAACTATCGAAATCCAACGATTTTAACACCTCTAGATTCATTTCTTTTTCTAGACGGTACAACTCGGCATCCTTATACCGATTCACCACTTTAGAATGTCGCAACAAATCTATACAGCTACATTTAGCCGATGTATACAGGAAAGATTTTACCCCAGCCAGCGTCTTTATTTTATCCCGCTTCATCCATAGGGACACAAAAGCATCTTGGGCCAAACTTTGGGCTTTGTCAGCATCATATACGAACTGTTTGCAAAAACCAACTAACATTTCATAATACGAATCAAATAAATACCGGAATGCTCCCTGATCCCCCGCTTTAAAGCGTAAGAAGAGCTTTTCATCTAACCGTATTTCTTTATGGGGCTTTATCACAAGTACAGACTAATACTACATGGCCCGGAACAGCTTTCCCGAACCTCTACTTCATGTTTAAAATCGTGTTAAGATATAAAAAAAATTAAATGCGTATAAAAAACACGGTATTCAAAAATAATAAAGCCTCTTTTTACAAATACGATAAAAAGGTTTATGAAAAGGTTAATAAGCCAACCAAATACTACGAAAGAATGGCATGGGCTTTTCGCTGAAGATATCCTACGTTTTCTTTGGTCACTATCTCTATTGGGGAAAATATCTTTTCTGGCAACTCGCGCTTATACAACAAGTACTCTGACATGGACTCTACAGCCCTATACCCTTGATCATAAGATTTTTGGGAAATCAACATAGTAACCCGCCCTTCTTTTAAAGCATCTATATTACCAGGCGTGGTATCGAAACCGATTATCTGTAAATGCGCCAGAATGTTTTCGGAAAGTTTTTTCGTTAAATAAGAAACCCGGCTTGTTGGCACGAATATGCCCCGGATCGCCTTATCGTTGCCGATAATCGTTTCCAAATCGGCCAGCGCCACATCATCCATTTCAGAAGGTAATTGCCAAGAAACCGTAGAAACCTGACCCCCACATGAATGCAGATAATCTTGGAACCCACGAATACGCTGGGTAATGTTATGGAAATTGGACAGATCAGTTCGGGAATGTGCAATCAAGACCTTTCCCTGCGCCCCGACACACAACTGCATTAATTGTCCGGCCACGGTACCCCCTTGATACGAATGCTGCCCCACATAGCTAATGTTCGAAAAAGCATCCAAGTCTATGTTCAGAAACACAAAAGGTATGCCCTCACTATCCATTCGTTTTACCAACAAGGCCGTTTCCTTTTTAAAGGTCGGCACCAAAACAATGGCATCGGGCTTTTCGTCCAGCATAGTGGCAAATGCATCCATATAGGATCGGGTATCGGACTGATCAAAAGTAAAGGTATGCACCATTACCCCAAAACCTACTACCTCTTCACTGGCTTTTTGAACGCCTTCCAACGGCGATGCCCAAAACGACTGCGCCCGAGAAGCGGCCGGCATCAGCACACCCAAAACATATTTCTTTTTAATAGCCAGGGAACGGGCAATTTTATTGACCGTAAAATTATGATCTTCCATCAAGGCCTTGATCTTGGCCTCGGTTTTTTTAGAGACGCCACCCCTACCATGAATCACCCTATCTACGGTACCAGGAGAAACCCCGGCCAATTGCGCTATCTCTTTAATCGTAATCATAAATCTTGCAATAGTATAACCAAATCCTCCGACCCTTTTCAACAAAAGAAATCTAAGAGAATTTGCTAGAAACCCAATTTTGATGAAAGTCCCGACAGCGATATCGCTTCATTACAATACGGAAAACGACCACCAAAATCCGTTTCGCCGGTAAACCTACCGTATTCCTTTAATATAAACAAACAATAACCCAAAATGCACCCTATATATTAATAGGTATACCAGACCTTAACCGTACCTCTACATACAAATATTCCATCCCCTTTTCTTGGCCAAACCAATGCTTTTGCATACTTTAGCGTGTGCGCACACGAAAATTATAGAAACCGATATATATTGAAAACGAACAATACTTTTGACATTAATGGCAAAGTCTGTGTAATCACTGGCGGTGCCGGGGTTTTGGGCTCAACCATCGCTCGACATCTTTTAGCCGAGGGGGCCCATGTTGCCATTCTATCCCTTGCCCAGGATGATATTGACAAAATAACCCAGGAATTAGATTTCCCAGACGATCGCTTGGCCGGTTATGTCTGTAACGTACTCGATGCCGATATGGTAGCCGAGGTAGCCCAACAGATTGTTACGAAATGGGGCAAAGTAGACGCCTTATTGAATGCAGCCGGGGGTAACATGGCCGGAGCTACTATTGGACCGGACCAAACCATTTTGGATATGGACCTGAACGATTTTGACAAGGTTTCGAAACTAAACCTTACTGGATCCCTAATTCCTTGTATGGCCTTTGGTAAACATATGGCCGGACAAGGGTTTGGAAGCATTATCAATTACTCTTCTATGACGGCTTATCGTACCATAACCCGTGTAGTTGGGTATTCTGCCTCTAAGGCGGCCTTAAGCAACCTTACCCAATGGTTGGCTGTGGAATTCGCCTTAAAATTCAGTCCAAAAATCAGGGTCAATGCCATCGCTCCTGGATTTTTTATAGGAAACCAAAACCGTAGGTTGTTGACCAACGAAGACGGTTCCTATACCGAGCGGGGCAACACCATAATCGCCAACACCCCTATGAAACGTTTTGGGGAGGCCGAAGAACTGAATGGAGCCCTACACTGGCTGATCAGTGATGCCTCTTCTTTTGTTACCGGTACGATATTACCGATCGATGGCGGATTCAATGCCTTTAGTGGGGTATAAACGAAATAAAGAACAGTAGATGGAAAAAATGGAACAAACTTGGCGCTGGTACGGACCAAACGACCCAGTAAGCTTAGCCGATATCAACCAAGCTGGGGCTACCGGAATCGTATCTGCCTTGCACCACATTCCCAATGGGGAGGTCTGGACGGTAGCCGAAATCGAAAAACGTAAAAAAGAGATCAACGATAGTGGCCTCTGCTGGTCGGTCGTAGAATCCGTTCCGGTACACGAGGCTATCAAAACACAATCGGAAGGTTTTGAAACCTATATTGAAAACTACAAAACCAGTATCAAAAACCTAGCGGCCTGTGGGGTAAACATCGTTTGTTACAACTTTATGCCCGTTCTCGACTGGACACGTACCTCTTTGGATAAAACCATGCCCGATGGTTCCAAGGCCTTGGCATTTGAACAGGATGCCTTTAGGGCCTTTGAACTTTTTATCTTAAAACGAAGAGGTGCAATGGCCGACTATTCCGAATCGGAAATACAGGCGGCAAAAGCCCGTTTCGACAAGATGACGGCAGATGAAGCGGCCCTATTGACCAAAAACATTATCGCGGGCCTACCCGGCGCCGAAGAAGGCTATTCCTTGGCAAGTTTCCAGCAAATACTGGACACCTATGCCGATATAGATGCAGCTAAGCTACGGCAACATCTCATTTATTTCTTGGAACAGATCGTACCCGTGGCCGAGGCGGCTGGGGTTTTGCTTTGTGCCCACCCTGACGACCCTCCCTACCCCATTCTAGGGCTACCCAGAATATTGAGTACCAAGGACGATTACGATGCTATTTTCGAGGCGGTTCCCTCAATCCATAACGGCATTACCTATTGCACCGGTTCCCTTGGGGTGCGTGAGGACAATGACCTACCCGCCTTGGTCGAGCATTTTGGGCCTAGGATCCATTTCTTACATCTCCGCAACGTCAAACGGACCGGAAACGGCAATTTCCATGAAGCCGACCATTTGGAAGGGGATACCGATATGTTTGATATCATAAGCCGGGTTTTGGCCGAACAACAGCGTCGTAAGGCCGAAGGCAGAACGGACACCCATATTCCCATGCGACCCGATCATGGCCATCAAATGATAGACGATCTAACCAAAAAAACGAATCCGGGCTATTCCTGTATCGGTAGACTTCGAGGTCTCGCCGAACTCAGGGGATTGGAACTCGGTATCGCCAGACAATTAGAAAAACAACAACATGCCTAAGCCGACTTTTATACACGACGATTTTCTGTTGCAAAACGATTTTGCACAACAGTTGTACCACGATTATGCGAAAGACCAACCCATAATCGATTACCACTGTCATTTATCGCCAGCCGATATTGCCCAAGACCGTGTCTTTAACAATATAACCGAGGCATGGATCCATGGCGACCACTATAAATGGCGGGCCATGCGAACGGCAGGTATCCAAGAGCACTTTATTACCGGTGAAGCTTCGGACAAAGATAAGTTCTTGGCCTGGGCCAAAACCGTACCCCAAACCTTGCGTAACCCGCTTTATCATTGGACGCACCTGGAACTGGCCCGGTATTTTGGCATTTATGAGTTGTTAAACGAAAAGAACGCTTCGGATATCTACGAGGAGGTCAGCCGCCAGTTGCAACAACCCAAAATGGGCTGTCGTGGCCTTTTGACCGGAATGCAGGTGGAAGTAGTCTGCACTACCGAAGATCCAACCGACACCCTCGAACACCATAAGGCCATGGCCCAATCGGACAGCGCGTTAAAAATGAGCACTTCATTTAGACCTGACAAGGCCATTTTTATCGCTAATGCCGATTATAACAGCTATATCGATGCCCTGGGTGCAACCGAAAATACCGTGATCAACTCCTATACCGACCTCTGCGACGTATTGGAAAAACGGCTCGATTTCTTCCACCAAAACGGATGTCGTGTTTCGGACCATGGTTTGGAGCGCATTTCGTATGCCGAGTTTACCGATGCCGAGATCAACGCCATTTTCGATCGTAAAAGACAAGGTTCTGAACCTACGGCGGAAGAGGTGGAAAAATTCCATACCGCCATTCAGATCTTTTTATCGGAAGGCTATCACAAACGTGGTTGGGTACAGCAATTCCACTTGGGCGCTTTACGGAACAACAACCAACGGATGCTAAGCCAATTGGGGCCTGACACCGGATGGGATTCCATTGGCGATTTCCCCCAGGCCCAAACCCTTTCCAAATTCTTGGATAGGTTAGACACCAACGACACCCTATGTAAAACCATTTTGTACAACCTGAATCCGGGCGACAACGAAGTCTTGGCCACCATGGTGGGCAACTTTAACGACGGCTCGGTTCGCGGTAAGGTACAGTTTGGCTCGGGCTGGTGGTTCTTGGATCAAAAAGATGGTATGACCAAGCAAATGAACGCCCTTTCCAATATGGGCCTCATTAGTTGCTTTGTAGGCATGCTGACCGATTCACGTAGTTTCCTTTCCTTCCCCAGACACGAGTATTTTAGAAGGTTGCTCTGTAACCTATTGGGTACGGAAATACAAAACGGTGAATTACCACAAGACCTCGAATTGATCGGAAATATGGTCAAGGACATTTCTTATGGTAACGCCAAGGGATATTTTAGTTTCTAAACCATCCCTCAAAACGAATAAAAGACAATACGATTTATAAAAACATTGGAATATGAAAAAAGTAGTAACCTTCGGTGAGATTATGTTGCGCCTATCGCCTCCGGGCTTTTCGCGCTTTTCTCAAGCCAACCAGTTCGATGTGGTCTATGGCGGGGGCGAGTCTAACGTGGCCGTCTCTTTGGCCAATTATAACATCCCGGTAGATTTCGTTACCCGATTGCCCGAAAACGATTTAGGCCTATGTGCCATGATGGAAATGCGCAAACGTGGGGTTGGCGTAGACCATATTGCCTATGGTGGCGATCGCTTGGGCATCTATTTCTTGGAAACCGGAGCGGTTAGCCGAGGTAGTAAGGTGGTTTATGACAGGGCCCATTCGGCCATGGCCGAGATCCAACCCGGTATGATCGATTGGAAAACCGTATTTGCCGATGCCCAGTGGTTCCATTGGACCGGTATTACCCCGGCCATCTCACAAGGTGCGGCCGATGCCTGTTTAGAAGCCGTAAAAGTGGCCCGTGAAATGGGCATCACCATCTCCACCGATTTGAACTACCGTAAAAAACTTTGGAAATACGGTGGGGATCGTGAAAAGATCATGACCGAACTCACCTCCTATTGCGACATTATCTTAGGCAATGAGGAAGATGCCGAAAAGCATTTTGGCATCAAACCTGAAGGACTTGACATAACCACACAAGGGGAGCATGTAAAAGCGGAAGCCTTCTTATCTGTCTGCAAGCAGATGATGGCCAAATTCCCGAATGCCAAAAAAGTGATCACTACCCTTCGCGGATCCATTTCGGCCTCGCATAATACCTGGGCCGGTGTATTGTACGATGGCAACAAAATGTACGATACCCGTCAATACCAAATTACCCACATCGTAGATCGTGTAGGTGGTGGGGATTCGTTTATGGGTGGCTTGATATACGGCCTGCTTACCTATCCGAACGACGACCAAAACGCCTTGGATTTTGCCGTGGCAGCCTCTTGCCTAAAACACACTATTAAAGGCGATGCCAACTTGGTAACCATAGACGAAGTAGAAAAATTAATGGGAGGTGATGCCTCGGGCAGGGTCTCTCGATAAACAATATTGAATATGGCACAATTTAGTAGACTAGAGGTGGCACAGGTTATGAAGGATACGGGTATGGTACCCCTGTTCTTTCACCCAGACCTGGACACCTGTAAAAAAGTGGTCAAGGCCTGTTATGACGGCGGGGCCCGATTATTGGAGTTTACCAGCCGGGGCGATTTTGCCCATGAAGTATTTGGTGAGCTGGTAAAATATGCCAACAAAGAACTACCCGGAATGATTATGGGGGTAGGCTCGGTTACCGACGCCGCTGCGGCCTCTTTGTATATGCAATTGGGCGCTAACTTTGTGGTAACGCCCGTGCTACGCGGTGACATTGCCTTGGTCTGTAACCGACGTAAGGTTTTATGGTCGCCCGGTTGCGGTTCCCTGACCGAAATTGCCAAGGCCGAGGAATTGGGGTGCGAAGTGGTAAAACTATTCCCAGGGGGGACTTATGGTCCTAGCTTTGTAAAAGCGATTACCGGCCCATGTCCCTGGACCAACATTATGCCCACAGGCGGTGTGGCCCCAACCGAAGAAAACCTTTCGGCCTGGTTCGATGCCGGCGTGTACTGTGTAGGCATGGGTTCTAAACTGATTTCTAAAGATTTGGTGGCCGAAGGACGTTTTGCTGAACTTACCCAAAAAGTTGCCGATGGTTTGGCCATTATCCAAAAACTGAAGGGCCAATGAAACGGCTCGCTTATATAGTTGCTGTATTTTTCCTTCTCGCCCTCAGCGGATGCGGGGAAGGCACGGGCCCTAAAACCATTAAACTGGCCCACGGACTCGATGTTAACCATTCGGTGCATTTGGCCATGGTAGAAATGGGCGAAGAGCTTGATAGATTATCCGATGGGCAACTAACCCTAGAAATCTATCCGAACCAACAATTGGGTACCGAAAGGGAATGTTTGGAACTTTTACAGATCGGAAGTTTGGACATGACCAAGGTCTCGGCCGGGGTCATGGAGAATTTTGCACCGAAAATGAAGGTATTGGGACTCCCCTTTCTCTTTAGGGACCGCGCCCATGCCTTTGAGGTACTCGATGGTAAAATCGGACAAGCATTGCTGAACGATGGTGAACAATACTGGCTCAAAGGCCTCGGGTTTTACGATGCCGGAAGCCGTAGTTTCTATACCAAGGAAAAGCAAGTAACCACCCCTGACGACCTCAAGGGAATGAAAATCCGGGTAATGGAAAGTGTTACCGCCATGAACATGGTGAGTAGCCTCGGTGGCTCCCCTACCCCCATTTCCTGGGGTGAACTGTACACCTCGCTACAACAGGGTGTAGTTGACGGGGCCGAGAACAATCCGCCTAGTTTTTACCTTTCACGCCATTATGAGGTATGTAAATACTACACCCTCGACGAGCACACCGTACTACCCGATGTTTTGGTGGCCGGCACCCAATTGTGGGAACGCCTGAACGCACAAGAACAACAGTGGTTATCTGAAGCCGTAAAAAAATCGGTGGTATACCAACGAGAACTATGGGCCAAGGCCGAAACCGAAGCTTTGGAAGCCGTTGAAAAGGCGGGGGTAACCATTTTACGTCCTGACAAAGTCCCCTTTGCAGAAAAGGTAAGTACGGTATACGACAGTTATGTTACCGATCCTGATATAGCCCAATTGATCGAACAAATCCAAAAGATTGACTAATGAATTTTCGAAAGACTTTAGATTCCGTATTGGCCAAGGTTTTGATCGTAATCATGGGGGTTATGGTACTCAACGTTTTATGGCAGGTATTTACCCGTTTCGTACTGGGTACCCCTAGCTCGTTTACAGACGAACTGGCGCGCTACCTTATGATCTGGGTGGGCATTTTGGGTGCCGCCTATGTTTCCGGTAAGAATATGCATGTCGCCATTGATGTTTTACCCCAAAAACTGGGCGGTAAGGCCCAAAAACGCATGCATATTACCGTACAGCTATTGGTTATGGCCTTTGCCTTATTGGTCATGGTAATCGGCGGAGGCCGACTGGTCTATATCACCTATATCTTGGGCCAACAGTCCCCCGCCCTGCAATTGCCTTTGGCTTATGTGTATGCCGTTATCCCCCTAAGCGGGATTCTGATTGTGTATTATAAAATGTCGGATCTTTTAAAACCGAACGCCTAATGGAATATATCCCAATTTTAGTTTTAGTACTTAGTTTCGTCGGATTGCTTTCCATTGGTACCCCGGTTGCCTGGAGTATTTCCATATCCGCTATTTTGACCATGTTGGTAAGCATACCCTATATGCCTGCTGCTACCACCGTTGCCCAACGTATGGGTACCGGACTCGATAGTTTTGCTTTACTCGCCATTCCGTTCTTTATTTTGGCCGGAAACCTTATGAACAAAGGGGGTATGGCACACCGCCTGATCGCCTTTGCCAAAACCTTGGTAGGTTCGTTACCCGGTGGTTTGGCTTTGATCAATGTAATCGCGGCCATGCTTATGGGTGCCATCGCGGGCTCTGCCATGGCCTCTGCCTCTGCCATGGGCTCTATTTTGGGCCCTGAAATGGAAAAGGATGGTTATAGCCGTGAATTCGGGGCCGCCGTAAATATTACTTCGGCTACTACCGGTTTGGTTATACCGCCTTCCAATGTTTTGATCGTGTATTCCTTGGCCAGTGGCGGGGTTTCGATCGCTGCTCTATTCTTGGCCGGATATATCCCTGGCATACTCACCGGATTGTTCTTAATGATCGTAGCCATGGTTTGGGCCAAGAAAAAAGGCTACAAACGTGGTGAGCGTTCCAACTTTTCACAAGTGGTTAAAACCTTTATCGATGCTGTTCCCAGTTTATTACTGTTGGTTATCGTAATCGGAGGTATCGTAGGTGGTATTTTCACCGCTACCGAGGCTTCGGCCATTGCGGTTTTGTATACGGTAGTACTCGGTTTTGCCTATAAGGAAATCAGTTTTAAGACCCTGCCCCAGATCCTCCTGGATTCGTCGGCTACCACGGCCGTGGTTATGTTGCTGATTGCGGCATCCATCAGTATGTCATGGATGATGTCTTACGAGAACATTCCGCAGGCAACCAGCGATGTATTATTGGGTATTAGCGATAATAAAATCGTAATCCTGTTGATCATTAACCTAATCCTACTTTTTGTAGGGATATTTATGGATATGACCCCAGCCGTTTTGATCTTCACCCCCATTTTCCTTCCGGTGGTGACCAAATTGGGCATGGACCCTATCCATTTCGGTATCATTATGGTGCTTAACCTCTGTATCGGACTTTGTACCCCGCCGGTGGGCTCGGTACTGTTCGTTGGTGTCGGGGTGGCCAAAACCTCCATCCAAAAGGTAATCAAACCCTTGATTCCCTTGTTTTTGGTGATGATACTGGCCCTGTTTTTAATAACCTATATTCCGCAATTGACCTTATGGTTACCGGAATTATTCGATCTATAATCACGTTACTCTAAAATCAAACAAAATGAAGTTTACTAAACTTTTAGCGCTAGGATTATTGCCGGCTTTAAGCCTGATTTCCTGCCAAGACCAACCCAAGGACACCACCCCTTGGGAGCCCTTATTCGACGGCAAACAAATTGCAGAATGGGGAAAAGTAGGTGGTGAGGCCGATTACAAAGTGGAAGATGGTGCCATTGTTGGTATTACCAAACACAATACACCCAACACCTTTTTGACCAGTTCTAAAAAATATGGCGATTTTATCTTGGAACTTGAGTATTTGGTAGACTCTACCATGAACTCCGGTATCCAGATCCGCTCGAACAGTTTACCACATTATCGCGACGGTCGTTTTCATGGCTACCAGGTTGAAATAGATCCTTCAAAAAGATCGTGGAGTGCCGGTATTTATGACGAGGCCCGTAGGGGTTGGTTGAATAATTTGGAAAATAACGAAGCCGCCCGTAACGCCTTTAAACAAAATGAGTGGAACCACTATCGTATTGAAGCTATCGGCGACACCCTTAAAACTTGGATCAACGGGGTACCCGCTTCTTATTTGATCGATGACCGTACCGCAGAAGGTTATATTGGTCTACAGGTACACAGTATCGGTAAGAACAAAAAGGCCGGAACCGAGATCAAATGGCGTAACGTAAACATCTTGACCAAGGATTTGGACAAGTACAGTAAAAAATCGCCTTTGACGCCTATCGTAACATTAAATAACCTTACTCCAGGCGAAAAAGGTAGTGGTTGGAAAATGCTATGGGATGGCGAAAGCACCCAAGGTTGGCGTGGCGCCAAACTGGATCATTTTCCAAAACAAGGTTGGAAAATTGAAAACGGCGAATTATCGGTACTCGCTTCAGGCGGTGCCGAATCGGAAGCCGGTGGGGATATAGTTACCGATAAACGTTATAGCGATTTTGAATTGAAATTGGAGTTTAAGATTACCGAAGGGGCCAATTCAGGTATCAAGTACTATGTAAACACCGATTTGAACCAAGGTAAAGGATCTTCCATAGGATTGGAATTCCAAATCTTGGACGATGCCAAGCATCCGGATGCCAAACAAGGTAACCACGAAGGTAGCCGTACCGTGGCTTCTTTGTACGACTTGATCCAAGCCGATACTTCCAAGCACATGAACCCAATTGGGGAATGGAACGAGGCACATATCAAATCCAAGGACAACCACGTAGAGCATTGGTTAAATGGTAAAAAGGTTTTGGAATACGAGCGTAGGAGCGACGAATACCGCAAACTGGTATCGGAAAGTAAATATGTAAAATGGCCCAAATTCGGTGAGGCCGACGAAGGGAACATCCTATTACAGGATCATGGTGATCTGGTTAGCTTCCGAAATATAAAAATCAAAGAATTGAAATAAGGTATTATGGACAATAGAAGGAATTTTATCAAAAAGACGGCCGCCGGAAGCGTAGGCCTTGCTGCGGGAAGTCTACTAATGCCCAACAGTGTATTAGGTAATGTATTGGGAGCCAGTGACAAATTACAAGTCGCCGTAATCGGGGTAAGGAGTCGCGCCAAAGGTTTGATCTCGAGCATCAACCAAATCAAGAACGTCAAGATCAAGTACAGTGTCGATGTCGACAAAAATATCTTAAAGGAACACAACGCCTGGTGCGAGAAAAACATCGGTTACGTACCCAAAAACGAAACCGATTTCCGCAAGGTATTGGACGATAAGGACATCGATGCCATTTTCGTGGTGACCCCAGAACACTGGCATGCGCCCATGGCCATTGCCGGTATGCAGGCCGGTAAACACGTATATGTAGAAAAGCCTTGTAGCCATAACCTGTTCGAGAACGATTTGATCGTAAAGGTGCAAAAGAAGACCGGTATGGTATGCCAAATGGGTAACCAGCAACGTTCGGGTAAATCGTCCATTCAGGCTATTCAAGAAATCCGTGAAGGGGTAATAGGCGACGTTTATAAAGGCGAGGCCTATTACAACAGTAACCGCGAGTCCATAGGAAAAGGTAAGGTGGTTCCCGTTCCCGATTATTTGGATTGGGAACTTTTTCAAGGTCCGGCACCTAGAGAGGAGTACCGAGATAACATACACCCCTACAACTGGCACTGGTTCCGCACTTGGGGTACCGGTGAGATACACAATAATGGTACCCACGAGATCGATGTATGCCGTTGGGCCCTTGGGGTCGATATTCCGAAAACCGTATCGGCCTTTGGTGGCAAATACACCTATGACGACGATTGGGAGTATGCCGACAATACCCATGCGGTTTTCACATACGACGATGGTAAATTCATAACCTGGAACGGCCATAGCCGTGGTAAAATGCAGCCCAACCAACCCGGGCGTGGCATTACCATTTACGGTAGCAAGGGGGTTATGACCCTAAGCCGAAACGAATATCGTCTGTTCGACCTAGGTGGTAAACAGATCAAGGAAGTTACCGAAGCCGCCAAAAGTGGTACCGTAGATAAAGTTGGTGGTGGTATTTTGACCACCTACCACATCCAGAACTTCTTCGATGGCATTCGTATGGGAACTAAGTTGAACGCCCCAATTGCCGATGGCGCCATTTCATCTATGCACTGCCATTTAGGTACCATTTCACAAGATTTGGGCCGTACCTTGAACATCAACCCTAAAAACGGGGAAATTTTTGATGATGACGAGGCCATGAGTTTCTGGAAACGGGAATACGAACCCGGCTGGGAACCAAAATTATAAGTTGCCATACAACACAACAACTAAACCGAATCTCTTTGAGGTTCGGTTTTTTTTTTGATTTTGAGTTTTCTCTTTTACAACTTAGGGCCTTGCCACCAAAATACTCTGGATATTATTTACATATCTTAGTCCCAAACCAACAACCTTACAAACTAATGCGTCCATTCCTTTTCATATTTTTCGCCTTTTCCCTCCTATCATGCTATCAAATGTCAAGCGATTCCATAGTAGAAGGCACACTCGAGGTTCCTGAAAATCGGAATGACCCAAATTCAAGAAGTTTATTTTTAAAGTATAAGGTATTAAAAGCCCTATCACCCGACTCCTTAAAAGCTCCTATAGTCTATTTACAGGGTGGCCCCGGCGGTGCTACCTTGATTATGGAAAAATACTTTTTAGAACATCCCTTACGAAAGGATCGTGATATTGTTTTAATGGATCAACGCGGTACCGGGGAATCTAGTGCCATATGTACTGATTTGGGTCAGTCTGTATTTGAGCTTATGCGTCAAAACCTCAATTTGACCGAAAATGTGAAAGCTACACAGGCCCTGTTGGCATCTTGCAAAAAGTATGCTGAAAATAACAATGTGGATCTAGCCGGCTATAATAGCCGGGAAAATGCAGCTGATTTTGAAGATCTTCGAAAATCATTGGGATACGAAGCATGGAATATACACGGTTCATCGTACGGAACCAGACTGGGTCTGACCTTTATGCGTGATTTTCCAGGTGGTATCCGTAGTGCCGTATTTGCAGGTGTGCTACCCATAGAATCGGGTGATCTTGCCAGTAAAGTATTGAATATTGAACGATCTTTAGACTTAGTATTTGAAAACTGTACATCGAACCCGAACTGTCATTCAAGATTTCCCGATTTAAAAAACCGTTTAAAGACAGTCTTGACAACATTGGATGAAACCCCTTGGCATTTGAAATATAAGGGAAATGATTTCGTGTTGAATGCTCACGATGCCTTCTCCCTAATTATCCTTCAACTGTATGACCGCCGTACCATAGGTCAAATTCCCTCCTTTATAGAAGCTCTCGAAAACAAGGACACCAAACCCATAGTTCATAGTTTACAAGGATATGAGCCATTCATTGGAATGGTTAATATCGCTATGCATTATTCCGTTATGGCCTACGAAGAATTCCCTTTTAGTCCTATGGAAAAAATAGATGAAGCTATAAAAAACGCACATTTTAAAAATGCTTATGCTTCGACCCTTCCTTTTTATGAAATCATCGCCGACTGGCACCCATATCGAGCAGCTCCAATAGAGAATGAAGCCGTGGTTTCGGATATTCCAACCTTATTGATATCAGGTGAATTTGATCCTGCAACCCCACCATTTGATGCGCTTAGCACACAAAAACATTTGGTAAATGGCTATGCCGTGGTGTTCGAAAACGAAAGTCATCATTTCTCCAACCCCTGTCTCACCCAAATCATAACCGATTTCATCGATTCCCCTTTTCAAAAACCCAATATGGATTGTAGCTCAAAAGTGGCACCTATACCATGGGATTTAGAACGCCAAAACCCTTAATCCACCCCGTTCAACTCCTCCTCGGTATACTCCCCTCCACTTTTTGGTAAGGTAGCCCTGATTTCTTTTATCTTTTCGGTGGACAAGCCTTTGCCCCCATCGGAAAAGGCGTTGGTCACAAAAGACAATAACGCATTGATATCGGCATCGGATATTTCCGGATTGTCGCGCAGCCCGGGCATTACATGTCCGTATTCATAAGTAGTGCCGTTTACGGTAACCGGCCCAGAAAGGCCATGTAAAAGTACCTTGGCCAACCGTTCGGTATCCCCAGATACATATTCAGAATCGAGTAAGGGCGGAGCCATTTGGGCTATACCGGCCCCGGTACTACCATGACAGGCGCTACAGATTTTACTGTATAATAAAGATCCCCGGGTACGGGAATCCATAGTATGTGACTTTTTTCTGTAAATGGGGTTTAACCAGGCCATTTCTTGAGAAGCCAACACTTTTTGATATTGGACATAAAACCCTTCAGCCAACTCCAATGTTTGTAGTCTATCCGTTTCCAAAGGCACTTCCAGGCCACTAAAAAAGGCTTCGCGATATAATGGACGCCCTTCATATCGATGTAACAGTACGCCAACAAGCTCATAGAATCGGGCATCAATATGGGCCCATCGGGCCATGGTGGAAGCCAAATACAAATCAATAGTGGGCTGAGCTTTAGATGAAAGCTTTGAATAAGCGGCAAAGACCCCTGAACTTGAATTACTATCAACAAATCCTTCCAAGGCATGAATGGCCGCAGCCACCAACTCAGCATCCTGATTATCTAAAACTTTAAGAAGGCTATTCAGTTCTAATTCCCCCATACCCTTTAAAGTATACAGGGCGTGTAATTTCGCCTTATCCTCTGTATCTGAGCGCAATAATCCGTTAAGGGTCCCGATTATATCTTGGTCATTCCGAAGAATCAAATGCCGTTGGGCCCTATCATGGACCCAACCATTGGCATGGCCCAACAACTCAACCAATTCAGACGAGGCCATGTCCGAAAAATCGGGAATTGGGGCCGTAATCGCCCCTTTGGCCTGAACCCTTAAAATACGGCCGTAATCGATTATAGTATCCAAGCCTTTTTCTTTGGAACGTTCGCGTAAATACGGACTCAAATAGGCATGGTGTTGTATTACCCCCCTATGCATGTCTACTATATAAAGCGCCCCATCGGGGCCGTTGTTTAGGTTTACCGGCCGAAATCCTTCATCGGTAGAAGCCAAAAACTCTTTATCGGGCCAAGCAAAACCTGCCGAAATACTATCCCCATGAAAGCCCAATACGGTACGTTTTATCAAATTAGCCTCGGGAATACAACTAAAGGCATTTTGGGCATAGCCCTCTGGAAACACCCCGCCCCTATAAATGGTTGGCCCACAGGCCGCGGTTACTTTTTGCAACAGACTGTCGGCATTTAACACTCCCGGGATATAACCCCGGTTGACCGAAGCCGCATGTTTGGGAAATACGCGTTGGGTCTCGGTTAGCACCTCTCCTATACCGTGTTTGGGTGCAAAATGCCGGTTACGCACCAAAACATTGGGCAACATATAATCGCCCAATAATATCTTGGAGTTGTTATTGTAGTAGAGACGGCCAAAATCGTCTTGGGCTATGCCCCATTGCCCCCTATGGGAGGTGGGTTCTTTAAGCCATTCCCCATCTTTTCTCTGGTAGCGGTAGTTACTTTTAGCACTATAGATCCAGTTGTCTATATTCAAGACCAGACCATTGGGCTGATGTTCCGGATTTCCTTCCGGGGCATATTCAGCATCTACCAGCACTCGATTCTTGGGTTGGTCGTTCTCGATCTCTACGAACCATAATCTTGGGGGCTCGGCATACAATAACCCACCATAAACATGGGCCAAGGCACGTGGCATGACTAAACTATCCAAAAAAACCTTGGCATGATCCATGACCCCATCGCCATCGCGGTCTTCCAGAATTTTTATGGCACCACTGGGGTTTTCTTCGGTAGAGCTTTCCAGGTTCTCCATAAAACCGGTCATCTCTGCCACCCACATTCGTCCTTGATCGTCGAAGTCCATGGCCACTGGGGTATCCAACAAGGGTTCGGCCGCTAAAACGCTCAACTCAAAACCATCGGCCAAAGAATAGGGCTCCAAGGAAACTTGGGTCTCTTTGTAATCCGTGGCACAACCCCACAGTATTATCAGTGCCAAAGCACCTACTACATATTTCATAGGAAAAACATCACTTAGGATCGAGACTGCTTCTTTATTCGATACAATTCAGGGCCTCCCCGAACTCCAATCTTTTTTTCACCCGTAGCTTCCAAAAGATCCAGTTGCATCATTTTTTTTCTAAAATTACGACGATCCAACTGTTCATTAAGAATACTCTCGTAAAGATCCTGCAATTCTTTTAAGGTGAAGGCATCGGCCAATAATTCACCGAACAACAAACGCCTTTTCAGGTTTTGTTTTAAAGTCTCATGGGCATCGGAAAACAAAGTGGCATGATCAAAAGCCAAGGAAGGCAAGGGTTCGTTTATTGGAAACCAGGCCACTTCAGATATATGGTTCTTGGCAATTACCGGATGGTTCTCTGGCTTAACCAATGCGTAAAAACAAACGGTAACCACACGTTTGGCCGGGTGGCGGTCTACCTTACTGTATATCTTAACCTGTTCTTGATGTATATCGGACATGCCCGTAAGATGGTACAATACCTGATTCACGGCCTCTTCCAAGGTCTGGTCCTTTTCCATTATACCACCTGGCAACAGCCAATGGTCTTTATAGGGCGCTATAGATCGTTTGACCAACAACACTTTTAAAACCCCTTCATGGAAACCGAAAACCGCACAGTCTACGGTAATGGAAACCTCATAGGAGTCCGATACTACGGTCGGGGTTATTAACTTTTCCGTCACTTCTATTCTTTTTATCGCGAAAACGATAGGCGGCCTATCGTGTTTACCTGCGTAAAATACACACATTATCCCGGACACCAAAAAAGAGGCCCCATTGTTTTACAAAATCGGCTTGTATAGGGTAAAAATATCTCGAATACACCATTACTTCCCCAAAATCGGTATGCAGATATATGCAAAAAAACAGTGGCGAAAACCATTTCCTAAAAACCAAAAAATAGTCGCAATCGTTTTCGGTTTCAACGATTTTCAAGAAAAAAGAAGAAGCGATACAGATTCGTCAGAACGGTCAAAACATGACTTTGGTCATATCTTTCCTGCCCCTCTCGGCCTAACTTTACAATACACTGATCATCAAGGTAAAAACCTACGATATCGGTGTCGCAAACCCCTTAAAACCACCGCCTATGAACACTATAAAAGAAATATTGATTCCGTTCAATTTCATGCCCAGTTCCAAAAAAGCATTGGTTTATGCCTTGAACTACATAAACAGGGACGAGGATGTAAATATTAGGGCCTTAATGGTACTTGACCGTAAGATCAATGAAACCCTAATGAATGATTATCAAGAGGACTTTCAAAAGTTTTTGGAACCCCATCTAAACCCTCTAAAAAAGAAACCCAGTCTACATTTTGATTATGGCGATTTGACCGAGCGGGTATTGGACAACCAAAAAAAATGGAACTCAAATTTGGTTATTATGGGTACCCGGGGCGATATGGATTACGGCGCCGTATTGGCCACACGTACCTCGCACTTGGTCTTGGAGGCCGATTGCCCGGTACTCAGTATTCCGTTGATCTGCCATAGGGAAGACCAAGAACCGAAAAAGATCGCCTTGGTGTTGGGACATGAAGAAATTGAGGACAAAAACCTATTGCTGACCCTTTTGGAGGTAGTAAGGCACTTTAATGCCAAACTATATGTACTCACGGTTTATCCGGACCAGATTTTCCACGATGCGGAAGAAAGACAGATTGATGCAAAAAACGAATCTACCTTGGAGTACTATTTAGAGCATTTTTATGAGGCACATACCTATAAAAAAAGTACGGATTTGGAAGAAGAGATACAGCGCTACATCAAAGAACATGATATAGATATCTTATCGATACTACCCAGAAACCACCTGCACAGGGGCAAAGCCTCCAAGGGGAAACTTACAGCACTTTTGACCATTCATTCAAGAATTCCGGTTTTGGCCCTTGATTGAACCTAAAGGCCCTAACGGCCTACTAATAAAAACATAGACAGTATTAAAAACAAACCCATAATTGCGAAAACATGATTACGGAAACCATCTCACTTGAAAAGTACGGTATCAAAGACGCCAATGCCCATTGGAACATGAGTGCCGAAGACCTGCAGAAGAAAACCATCGAACTAGGACTGGGAACCGAGACCGATAATGGGACCTTGGCCATAAACACCGGAAAATTTACCGGACGTTCGCCAAAAGATCGCTTTTTGGTAAAAGACGATTACACTAAGGATCGTGTATGGTGGGGACGTATCAACAAACCGATATCCCCAGAAAATTTTGACATCCTTCAGGAAGAAATCGTAAAATACCTAAGCGGTAAGGAAATATATGTAAGGGATGCCGCCGTCTGTGCCGATCCCAACTATACCATGAACGTACGTACCATTACCGAATACCCCTGGTCCAACTACTTCATCAAAAACATGTTCCTACGCTTAAACGAAAAGCAACTGGAAAATTTTGAGGAAGAATGGCTGGTGCTTTGTGCCCCAGGATATGAAGCCCCAGACCCACAAGCCGTAGGTATTATCGCCGGTAACTTCTCCATTTTGAACTTTACCAAAAAAATCGCCTTGGTAGGAGGTTCTGCCTATACCGGGGAGATGAAAAAAGGCATCTTCTCTGCCCTTAACCTTATATTACCCGTAGAAAAGAACGTATTGCCCATGCACTGTTCGGCCAATGTAGGCGAGTTTGGCGACACCGCTATTTTCTTTGGTCTTTCCGGTACTGGTAAAACCACGCTTTCCGCCGACCCTAACCGTAAACTTATCGGGGACGATGAGCACGGTTGGACCCCAGAAAACACCATTTTCAACTTTGAAGGCGGTTGTTATGCCAAGGCCATAGACCTTACCGAAGAAAAAGAACCGGATATTTATAGGGCCATTAGACCCGGTGCCTTGTTGGAGAACATCGTTTTCAAGGAAGGTACCAAGGAGGTCGATTATTTCGATAGCACCATTACCCAAAATACCCGGGTGAGTTATCCGATAAACCATATCGACAACATTCAAATGCCACAGTATGCCGAGAATATCAAAAACATATTCTTCCTTACCTGTGATGCCTTTGGGGTATTGCCACCCGTTTCCAAACTGAATCCGGGCCAGGCCGCTTACCACTTTATTTCGGGCTATACGGCCAAAGTGGCCGGTACTGAAGCCGGAATCAATGAGCCCGTACCTTCGTTCTCAGCTTGTTTCGGGGAGCCTTTTATGCCATTGCACCCTACGGTTTATGCCGAAATGCTCAGTAAAAAAATGCAGGAGGCCGGGGTAAATGTTTGGCTGATCAATACCGGATGGAGCGGTGGCCCCTACGGTGTTGGTTCTAGGATAAAACTGAAATATACCCGTGCCATGATCACGGCAATCCTCAAAGGCCAATTGGATGATGTAGAATACCAAGAACACCCCATTTTTGGCTTGAACATGCCAAAATATGTACCCGGTGTGCCTATGGAAATCTTGGATCCGATGAATACTTGGCTACAAAAAGGAGGTTATATCAGTAAGGCCATACAATTGGCCCATGCCTTCCACATCAATTTTGACAAATTTGCCAGCGAGGCTTCTGAAGAAATCTTGAACGGTGGGCCACTAATCGATTCACACCACGGATTGGATGACCATGTATAAGGACTAACTTACCAATTCAACCCTGAAAAGGTCGCTCTCCTCCCCCGGTAGCGGCCTTTTCAATTTTTAACCCAAACTTTATTTGCTAAGTTTGTAGCTAGTCTAATTTTTTGGTATTGCGATTTTTTCCCTGCTTTTTATCGGCCTTCCTATTATGGGCCATGTCCTTGACGCCGCTAGTAGCCCAGACCTTTTCCGAATTGGACGAAACCCAACAGCGAAAAATCTTTTCAACGGCCTATCTATACCTGGCTTCAACCGAGGCCAACCCTGAATTCGATCGGCTTGTACAACAATACCTGCCCCCACTGGCCCTAGAATCGAGTTCGGTATCGGAATCATACCAGAAGATAAGGGACCTATACCAAGTGGACACCTTGCTTCTGATCGGAAAACCATTAAGACCGCCACATACCAAAACGGGCTTAATCTTTATTGGACTAGAGGAAACCGATCAGATAGATTTTTGGAGCGACGCCCAATTAGACCAAGTAAAACTATCGGTCTTACCCCAAGAACCAAGAACCCAAGCATGGAAAGCATTGATGACCCATTGGAAAAAACGGGGCCGTATGCCCAACTTGATCCCATTTGATCCTGAAAATCCGGAAGCAAGTTTCGAAATCGTTGAAAAACTGAACCGTACCCCAAAGGTGGCCGGTTTGGTCCATGAACAAGGGGTCGCAATTTTCGATGTACATTTCAAATATTTTGAAAACAGTACTGTGGGGGGCTATTTCTGTCTTCCGATGGATCGGGGTTCGGCCGCACCTGAGCTTATACCCCAAAAAGCAGGCTACTATTTTTCGCCTGACATCGTAAATATCACATTCGAGAACAAAACGCGCCCAAAGACTTTTGAAGGTTTTAAAATACCCTTGGCCTATGGTCTCTCCCATCGCTTCGGTTTTACAAATAAAGATGATATCCGTGCCCAAGGTGCCATAAACAATCGTGTGCACTTTACGGAAGACGATAGTTTGGGATTGGTCGGTAATTACGACAAAGGCGCCTATATCGATGCCGGTCTGGAGAGCCGTTTGGCCCTCCGATCGAGCTTTTCTATTATCGCCCGTATAAAACCCACCCAATACAGTGATCGAAATAGCATTCTTGGCAAGGGCAACAATTTTGTACTCAAATTGCATCAAGGCTACCTTACCTTCACGGTCCCGGGGGTAAAAGATTACCAATCCTTTCAATCCCCGATCCCGCTTAACGAATGGAGTCAAGTAGGTTTGGTCCTCAGTGAATCGAGGCGCGAGATCCGTTTTTTCGTCAACGGTAAACTTACCGAGAGCATAACCCTAAAAGCAGATTTTGAGGGATCTGATTACAACCTGATGATGGGTAGCAACCTTTGGGAGGAATACTTTATAGGGCAGATCAAAGACATCTATATTTGGGACCGCGAACTCGACGAATCGGATGTTGGCGCATTACACTTGCAACCTAACGCATTACAACCAAGCCCAGTAGATAATGGGATTTCCCTTTGGTGGTTACTTTTGTCTTTATTGCCGATTGCCTTGTTTTACTTTTTATGGAAACGAAACCGAACGGATATTGTAGCTAAGGCCATCCCTGATTTTACCCTGACCCAAATACACCTGGAGGACAGCCCCAAAAACCACATCCGTTTATTTGGTCGCTTCAGTCTTTTCGATCGCGACGGAAATGATATCGCCTCCCGTTTCTCGCCCATGCTCAAACAAATATTCCTTGTGGTACTCTTGCATAGCGAATCGTCCGGTAAAGGTATTTCTACCAAAAAACTCACCGAGATCATCTGGCCAGGGCTTTCCCCGGCCAAGGCCAAAAATACACGGGGTACCAATATTCAAAATCTTAGGCAGCTCTTAATCGATTGCGACCAAATTGAATTGGTTTTTAAAAACAAACTTTGGGTTATGGAAATCGGAGCCCCCTCCCAATGTGATCTGGCCGAGGTCCGTCGATTGTTCCAAGCCTTTGCCAAGGCTCCGAAGCTATTGCAGAACCGGGATCTTGTGGAAAGAGTGACGGTCTATTTGGCCCATGGGGTATTTCTCTCCAATGAAACCCTATTTTGGCTTGAGAACCAAAAAGAACATATCGGCAATTGGGTCATTGAAAACGGGCTAAAACTTGCGCAAAGTCTAAGGCTGGAAACACAAGGGGAGACCTTGTACAAAATCGCGGAAATCATTTATCAGTACGACGATCTTAATGAGGAAGCCCTTCGACTTAAACTACAGGTATTACATAGCCAGGGCAAGCACAGCATGGCCTTAAAAGTTTACCAAAGCTATTGTAGCCTCTATAAAAGCCTTTATGGCACCGATTACCAAACGCCCATGGAGCACCTTTCCCACAAAAACACCTCTAAAAACCTCTAAAACAGTATTTTGACAACTAAAACAAATGAAGTCAATTTATGTGTTTTATTGAAAATATTTTAGAACTTACCCCATACATTACCCCATAATTTATCCGCCGACTGTTTTATTTGTATCCCTATTTGCATTACAAACCAAAACAGCATTCCTATATGAGTATCGACAATAAAGGTAGGCGGAGTTTCTTGACCAAATCGGTTGTGGCCGCGGCAGGTATCTCCATTATTCCAAGACATGTTCTAGGCGGGCCCGGATTTTTGGCCCCAAGTGATCAACTGACCAAGGCCATTATCGGTTGCGGGGGCATTGGCCAGACCCACATCAACAAAGAAGGCACAAGATTATTGGCGATTTGTGACGTAGATCGCAACCATTTGGCCAGTACCAGTGCCAAGGTTGGCGCCCAAGTAGAGACCTATACCGATTTTAGGGAGCTGCTACTCAATAAAGATGTCGATATCGTTCATATATGCACACCACCCCATTGGCACGGGCTTATGTCGATCATGGCCGCTGAGGCCGGGAAAGATGTATGGTGCGAAAAACCCATGACGCGTACCATAGGTGAAGGAAAACGTGTGATGGAAGCGATGAAGTTACACGGTAAAATGTTCCGTTTAAATACTTGGTTCCGCTTCCGCAGTAATTTCTACGGCTTGGGCACACCCGTCAAAAAACTAAAAAAGGTAGTAGACAGTGGTGTTCTGGGATGGCCCCTTAAAGTAACTGTTAGCGGTGTCACCGGTTTTAACTGGAAATTCTATTGGGTGGGCAAAGAAAACTTGGCGCCCCAACCCGTTCCCCAAGAACTCGATTATAATATGTGGTTGGGCCCGGCCCCCGAAAAACCCTATAACCCGCATCGGGTACATTCTACCTTTAGGGGCTATTGGGACTATGATGGTGGCGGACTTGGCGATATGGGGCAGCATTATCTAGACCCCGTGCAATATTTCTTGGGCAAGGACAATACCAGTCCCGTTAAAGTTGAAGTAGATGCCCCACAACAGCATTACGATGCCGTGGGTACTTGGCGTAAAATCACCTATACCTATGCCGATGGCTGCCAAATAATTCTCGATGGTGCAAATGCCGATAAAAAGGCGGCCTATCTCGAAGGCCCCAACGGAAAAATTTATAACGGTTTTAAATCGACCATACCCAATTTAGAAGGATTGATCAATAGCCTTCCGGATCCGGAAGAACAGATTACCTCATTCTCCGAATCGGTTCGTACCCGTAAAAAGTTCGCCCTGAATGAAGAAAACGGTCATCGTTCCTGTACCATTGTCAATATGGGGGTAATCGCACTCCGCTTGGGAAGGACCTTGGAGTTTGACCCGGTAAAACAAGAATTCATCAATGATGAAGAAGCCAACCGATTGATCGATCAACCTATGCGTACCAGCTGGGCCAACTAATTCACTACATCATGAAAAACATACTAAAACAACTTTTCTTAGTCGGTTTCCTTAGCATCGGATTCGGACTAAATGCACAGATAAACCGAACCTTGGACACCAAAGTAGCCGATATTTTGGCCCAATTCCCGGTATCGGATGCCAAGCATAACGACCAATTGATGGAGGATATGCTGTCTTTAAACACAGCAGGACTGCAAAAATTCACACAAATGTTGGTGCCTGCCGGTACTGGCGACGACGCCGCTGTTCGCTACGCCTTAAATAGCTTGGCCACCTATGTCAGTAAGGTCGATTCACCCAGCAGGGAGCTGGTAGAACAAGCCATACTTCAGGCTTTAAACACTGTACAAGACCAAGAGATACAATCGTACCTTTTGGGTCGTTTGGCCTTTTGTGGTACCGACAGATCCGTAACCGCGCTAACCCCATTCGCCAACCACCCAAAACTGTATAAAGATGCGCTGGCGACACTACAATCCATCGGGACCGAAGCTGCCGCAGCCGAAATTTTGAAAGCGGCTGAAAACAGTCCGACCGAAACGGCCACCTATTCGGCCGCCTTGGGTGCTCTAAAATACAACAAAGCCCTGCCTTTTATCTCTAAAGAAGCCAACAGTAAGCTGTCCACCCACAGAAAAGAAGCCCTGGCCGCCTTGGCTCAAATCGCTTCGCCGGATTCCTATGCCTTGCTCAGCGAAAAAGCCCAGCAAGCCAATTACCTTGGGAGTAACGACAATGCCACAATAACTTTACTGCACTACGGATACAACCTGAATAAAAAGGGAACAAAATCTTTGGCAAGCACTGTGGGACATGAACTTTTGGAAAATTGTACCCAACCCGAACAATTGCATTTTCGTTCGGCGGCACTAGCCATTTTGGCCGAAAGTGAAGGAGCCGATTTTGGAAGAACTTTACTGAAAGAAATCAAAAACCCTGACCAAGCCTATCGTGGTGCCGTTTTGGGGATAGCCCAACAGGAACAATTCAAAAACCTGGAAACCAAATGGATAAAGGCTTACAAAAAAGCCGATGATGCCACCAAAGCCCAATTATTGGCCTTTTTAGCCGATAGCCAGAACCCCAAGGCCCAGGCCTTGTTGCTGAAAGGATTTGAGAGTAAAAGCGATAATGTACGTGTTGCCGCGGCCAAAGCCATGGCCTACCAACCCAAAGCGAAGGCGGTCAGCCAATTGCTTGACCAGTTGGAAAAACCACAATCAGATCAGGTTTTGACCAGTATTCAAGAAAGTTTGGCCCGTACGGCTTCCCAAAAAGAAGGTGGGCTTTTATTAGCAAAACTGAACACCGTTCCGGAGCACAATAAATCGGCCATCATTAAAACCTTGGGACAAAAAGAGGTCGCTGCCTCCTTTGACGCCTTGGTCGCCCTGACATCGTCCCCAGACGAATCCGTTCGAGATGCAGCCTATGACGCCATAGCTTCCGTAGCAGCTGCCGATGATATCGATTCACTTTTAGCGGTTTTAGATTCCGCAGCCACCGATAAACAGGCCCAACAAACACAAAAGGCCATTACTGGTTTAATAGCTACTTCCGAAGCTAGTTTAGACGCTAACATCCTTACTGGATATAGAGCCAGTAAAAAACCCGAACGTTATTATCCGTTGTTCTCTGCCCTGGGAAGCCCAGAAGCCCTTGCAGCGTTGGAAAAGGCTGTTAAGACAACACATAGCTCCCAAGCCCTGGAAGCTTTGGGTAAATGGCAAGGTAGCGAAGCCCTACCCATACTACTTGAAGCAGCCAAAGCCCAAACTACCCACGACACCGCTTTTTATGGGTACCTAAACCAAGTGGACAAAAGTGGGCTTCCAGCCGACCAACGCCTTTTACTAGCTAAAAAGGCCATGCCCTTGGCCAAATCAGGTCGGGAGAAGATGCGTGTACTTAAAAGTGTTGAAAGAACCAAGACCTTTTTGGCTTTGGTATATGCCGGTGAATTCCTTGAAGACAGTGAAATAAACAAAGCGGCTGCTGGGGCCGTAGTTCATATCGCCCTTCCCCAACCCGGCAAGGAAAACGGACACCAAGGGACGGTGGCTCGTGAACTTTTAGAAAAGAGCAGTGCCCTGTTGACCGGGCCCGACAGTCAATATGTGAAAATCGATATTCGCGAGTATCTCGAAAATATGTCCAATGAGCAAGGGTTCGTTTCCATTTTCAACGGGAAAGACCTTAGCGGATGGGAAGGTTTGGTTAAAAACCCTATCGCCCGATCTAAAATGTCGAAACGCCAATTGGCCCGTGAACAAGAAAAAGCCAATGCCCAAATGATGCGAGACTGGTTCGTTAAAGACGGTATAATCGGGTTTAAAGGTGAAGGATACAACAATATCTGCACGATTAAGGATTATGGTGATTTTGAAATGTTCGTCGATTGGAAGATTACCCATGGTGGCGATAGTGGTATCTATTTACGGGGAACCCCTCAAGTGCAGATTTGGGATATTGCCCGTACCGATGTTGGGGCCCAAGTAGGAAGCGGTGGTTTATACAACAATCAAAAAAATGAGCGTATACCTTTGACCGTGGCAGACAATCCGGTTAATGAATGGAATACCTTTTATATAAAAATGGTTGGCGAACGTGTAACTGTTTACCTCAACGGGGTATTGGTAACCGATAATATAGCCCTAGAGAACTACTGGGACCGGAAGCTTCCTATCTTTACCAAAGAGGCCATTGAACTACAGGCCCATGGCGAAGACCTTGGCTTTAGAAATGTATATGTTCGTGAAATACCCTCAGGTGAAGAATTGTTGACCGAAGCGGAACGAAAAGATGGTTTCACAGCTTTATTCAACGGTTCCGACCTGTCGCATTGGATTGGGAACAAAACCGATTATTACGCCGAAAACGGAGTTATTCACGTAAACCCGAAACGTGGCGGACACGGGAACCTATTTTCTGCCGAAGAGTACGACAATTTTGTTTTCCGTTTCGACTTTAAACTAACCCCCGGGGCCAATAACGGCTTGGGTATACATGCCCCATTACGTGGAGATGCCGCTTATGTGGCCAAGGAACTACAGATTTTAGACAATACCGCGGCCATTTACGCTAATTTAAAGCCCTACCAGTACCATGGCTCTGTCTACGGTATAATTCCGGCCAAAAGAGGGCATTTAAATCCGGTTGGGGAATGGAACAGTCAAGAGGTAATCGTTAATGACGATACGATAAAAATCACCTTAAACGGAACCGTAATCGTTGATGGTAATATAAAAGAGGCTACCAAAAATGGCACCTTGGACGGAAAAGACCATCCTGGATTACAAAGGCATAACGGTCATATTGGCTTTTTGGGCCATGGTTCTGAACTTTGGCTAAGAAACATACGGGTGAAACGCATAAAATAACCCAAAAGCACCAAACCATTCAACCAAATGGTAAAAGGCCGCTCTCCGATTATGGAAGCGGCCTTTTTGTTGACCCGATCAACAGATTAGGGCTTCGCTAGCACCCCTTCGAAACCGTTGCCTGTTTCTAGGTTTTCCTATGGAATAGGTGCCAATTCGCCCTTTAACCTAATCAACTACACAAAAAATTAGATCAATCGTTTGGCGCGAGGCTCTAAATCGGTTAATTCGGCAATTCGGATGGGCTCGCCACTTTCTATACTTTTTCTGGCAGCCACCCCAATTAAAATGGACATGGCCCCATCGCGTACCCCTGCAGCTCTATCAAAGGGATCTTTGGCCCCAGGGTTTTTAAATATCTTATCGTGCAAACGTTTATCGCCCCCACCATGACCTCCCCGTTCGTAGGGCACTTGAATGGTTTCGTGTTTGTTCCAGATTTTATGTACCACAACCGGTTCGTATTTGGCCACTTCCTTGCCACCTTGACTCATTTCCAAGGCATGCAACTCTTCTTGCGACAATACTTCTTTTTGATGGTACGGAATATCTAACCAGGCCTCTATCCTACCCTCGGTACCGTTAAAGGCCACACGCCAGCCTTCAAAAGGCGAATAGGTAGTTAAGGAATAATTGACCACCACATTGTTCGCATATTTTACTTGGGCCGACATTTTATCGTAAATATTTATCTGATCCCGGAACAAACAATTATCACGTACGTAGCCATCGTGCTTTTCGTTGTTTACATACAAGGCCATATCGCGTTTGCTTTTGGTAATATCCCAATGAAACTCGCAATTGGCGGTATGGGCACAATCGCGGCAATTGTTACCTCGGAAATCATTGGCGCTGCCATAGCGTTCCAAATCGCCATAAGCGAATACTTCATACGGATCCGAATCGAGCCACCAGTTCAGCAAATCGAAGTGGTGGGTAGATTTGTGTACCCATAATGTGCCGCCCATTTCGCGTTGGCCATGCCATCTTCTAAAATAAGACGCGCCATGATGGGTGTTTAGATACCAATGAAAATCTACCGAGGTTACCTTACCGATCGTGCCTTTTTGCAACAACTCCTTTACCTTGGTGTTGTAGGGGCTCCAGCGGTAGTTGAAGCCTACGATTACCTTACGGTCGTATTTACGTTCGGCATCCAAAATTTGCTGACATTTTACCTCATCGGTGGTCAACGGCTTTTCGGTAAGCACATCGCAGCCTAATTCGAGACCACGAATAATGTATTCATGATGGGTGGCATCCGTGGTGGTTACTATGACCAAGTCAGGCTTGTTCTCCCCAATCATGGTGTCAAAATCGGTATAGGTATCACATTTGACCCCCATGTATTTTTTGGCATAGGCCAAACGCCCCGGATTAATATCGCAGAGTCCTACGAATTCAAGACTATCTGAATAAACCTCTACCAGGCGTTTTCCCCAAAAGGATGTTCCCCTTACCCCAGTACCCACTAAGGCTACCTTAAGCTTACGCCCCATAAAGGAGAAGCTTAGTGGTGCAGCAGCCTGAACGGCAGTACCGGCGGCCAACATAGAGATGGCCCCCAAGAATTTTCGTCGCGTTTGTTTTTCCATGCTTATATTTTATTGTTATTATTTGAAGCGGTTTAAATTTTTTCTATTTGTTAAGAAATTGCGCTTTCGAGCCTGTATTTTGCCTTTTTCTCCTTACGTATCGATGCTATGCAACTCGAAAAAGACTTCATCCAGACTCAAAATCATCAATTTCCACTTAAATCTTAAAAGTTTAAACCACTTCATTGTTTTGAGTTCATAAATTGTTTGTATGCCTGTGCCGTATCGCCGCATTCCAAACTTTGCAGGGCATTACTTAAGCCAAAGCGCAAAAGTTGGTTATCGGAGAGATCTTTCCCCCAAAAATCGGATTGGGCCAAGATCTGTTCCGTAAAATGATATACATCGCCTGCTTTCCAAAGGGCTTGAATTTTAGAGACTACCTCAGTATTGTCCTTAATGGGCATATCTTTCCCTTGCCATTGGCCTTTATACATGCGCAACAAACAGGCCCAGGCAAAAACAAGGCGTTTGGGAAGTTCGCCGGTGGCATCAATATAAGCCAATGTACTCGGCAGCACTCTTACTTTGTACTTTGAAATGGAATTAAGGGCAATAGTTTCTAAGCGGTGTTCTATAAACGGATTCTGGAAGCGTTCAAAAATAGCTTGCGCAAAACGCACTCCTTCCTCCTGATCCAATCCTAAATAGGGCACGATTTCTTGTAATACCGCCTCCCTTACGAAGGCACCCAACAGGGCATCGTCCATGGCGCCACTAACCGTTTCAATGCCATGCATAAGTCCAAAAGGAACCATGGCTGTATGGGCACCATTAAGAATACGCACCTTCCGGGTTCTATACGGCTGTTGGTCGGTAACGAAGCGTACATCCAAATCGGTTTTTTCAAAAGGTAAACGCTCGGCTAGGTCATCTTTGGTCTCAATAACCCATAAAAAGAAATTCTCGGCCGTAACCATTAGTTTATCGTCATAAGCTAAACGGTCGGCATAGGTTTGGGTATTGCTCCATGGGTAACCCGGCACAATGCGATCTACCAACGTATTGTAAAAGTAATTGCTTGCCAATAACCAGTTTTTAAAAGCTTCGGGCAATTGCCAAGCTACCGTCAATTTTAAGAGGCATTCACGAAGTTGTTCCCCATTGTTTTGGATCAACTCACAAGGGATTATACGCAATCCTTTTTCAGGATCCCCTTTAAAAAAAGTGTAGCGTTCGAACAAAAGGCGTAGCAATTTGGCCGGAAAGCCATTAGGGGGCTCCATGGCGAAAGTATCCGTTGGGTCGAGAGCGATACCGGCTTCAGTGGTATTGGATACGATATACTCCAATTCCGGAGCATGGGCTAGCTCTAAATACCCATTAAAATCGGTATAAGGGTCATTGCATTTAACAATAGTGTCTACACATTGGGCGGTATCGATTTTTTCACCTTGGCTTATACCTTGTAAAAAGACGGTATACAAACCATCTTGTTCCGCCAAGACCGGCACCATTCCCTTGGGCAATGGCTGTACCACAGCAACTCCATAAGGGCTGCTTGTGGCTTTACCCAGTTTGTAAAAGGCATAATCTACAAATGCCCTTAAAAAATTGCCTTCGCCAAATTGTACGACTTTAATGGCCGGACGGCTTTTTCTATATGTTGATCCTAAAGGTGGTTTTGACATGATTTTGGTTTGGAATGCATAACTGCGTAATATTTACACGGTTTAAAAATACGATTCTTTTCCAGTTTTACAAACCCCTATAAAATTTACTTGGCCCCACTCATCGAATAGGGCCTATCTTTTTTGGATACGCCCCATAACATATTGGGCATATCCCCCATATCGAACACTATGGCCCCGCCTTCCAATAACTCAAAATGATCAAAATAAGTTTTGGTATAGGGTTTCCCATTCCAACGTATGGCCTGAATGTATTTTTTACCCTCCGAAGCACCCGGAGCCAAAATTTGAAGCTGGTTCCCGTTTTCGAATTGGATTTCCATCTTATCGAATTTGGGACCAGAGATTACATACTGCGGTACCGAAGGCGCAACCGGATAAAACCCCATTTGGGCAAAAACCAACCATGCCGACATTTGTCCCGCATCGTCATTGCCGCTCAAACCACCCGGGCCAACCCCGTATTCCGTAGACACGATTTCGTGTACCCAGTCTTGGGTTTTCCAGGCTTGCCCAGAAAAATTGTACATAAAGGGGGTTTGATGCCCCGGTTCGTTGCCATGCCAATAATGGCCTTCTTCCCGAAAACTATCTAAAGTTTCATTAAATACATTATCACCCCCCATAAGTGCAATAAGTCCGGCTACATCGTGGGGTACATACCACATATATTGCCTAGGTGTACCCTCGGTAATAAAGAATTGCCTTTCGTTTATCGCCAAACTATCTATAAAACTTCCGTCTCGGTACCGCCCTCGAACCGAAAGATCGGGCTTGCTAAAAACATGCGCATAATTGGCCGCCCTTTTTCGTAACCGCTTCGCATTCTCGATATCACCCATTTTTAGTGCCGTTTGGTATAAGGTGTAATCGTCGAAGGCGTATTCCAATGTCCGTGACACCTGTTCCCTTTTATGGAAGGACTCATTAACTGGGTCTTCCAACGGAATATATCCGTATTTCAAATACGATTTTAGGCCCCTCCTACCTTTACCGGCTTTATAGTCGGAAAAATCCTGTGGCGATTCAAAGGCATTTTTAAGCAAATATTTATACTGATTGGGGTTCAACTCCAAGGTTCCCTTGGACAGGGCATCGGATATGGTTGCTGAGGCATGATCACCAATCATGGCCGAGGTATAACTATTCCATACCGGAAAAATGGGCAACCAACCGCCTTGTTCGGCCATTAGCAATAAAGACTCCATCATAGCCCTGTTCTTAGACGGAATAAGCAGATTGAACAACGGATGGGAGGCCCTATAGGTATCCCACATCGAAAAATCGGAATAGTAGGCCCCTGAATTCTTCGTCATGGTTTGGGCATTGCCATCAAAGGCCGGGTAAGTACCACTAAGATCGCTAAACGTTCGCGGATGCAAATAGCTATGATATAAACCTGTGTAAAACTTCACCTTATCGGCTTCTACCTTTCCTTCTACCTGAACCTGGGACAACAAGCTTTCCCATTGATCGTCCAAATCCAAGATTATTCTCGCTATGCCTTTATCACCAATTTCCCCTGCCAGATTTTTTCGAGCTTCTTCCAAACTCACGAAAGATGTGCCCACCGTTAGCTTGATACGTTCTTCGGGCTGCACCTGAAAACTGACATAGGCGCCCAAACCATTTTTATTTTTATCGGTTTTTACACCTGCCTTGACGCCGTCTTGGTCATATACCCCAAAACCGAGGGGAGTTTTCTCAATTTTAACCACAAAATAGCCTGAAAATCCTGCTGCTTCGCCATGGCCTTGATAAATACGATGCACCGGATTATAGCCTTCTATTTCGCCGGCCTCTGGAATCACATTTACATAACCTTGACCTTCATCACTATTTACATCGAACAACATATGGGCCTGGCCCTCTTTGGAATAGGTGAATTCGAAAATTCCGGCCCGGGTAGTGGCCGACATTAGTGCCCGGATGCCATAGCGTTCTAAATTTACCTGATACGAAGCGACCTGGGCTTTTTCTTTTTCGCGTTTAAAACCGGAAGCTCTTTTTTGGGGGTCGGTCACCAAAGACCCCATGGTAGGCATAAGAGTCATGGTACCATAGTCTTGCACACAAGAACCACTTAACCAATGACTAGCTCGGAAACCTTGGATCAACGAATCGGTATAATAATATGGGGCCAAACATTTTTTTTCCGTATTTCGGGTTTGTGCCACCCAATTGGTCATTCCGAACGGAGCCGTAACAAAAGGCACCACCTGGGCATTGTTCTCGCCATGTATGCCATGTTTTATGGCGCTTGGGGTAGTAGCAACCCCGGTACCGATCAAAGGATCTACAAACCGGGTTAGTTTTTTAGGGTTTTGCTCGCTATTACAAGCCCATAAGACCATTACACTTATGACTACAACAACATTTCGCATCATACTTTTTAGTTTAATACAGGTTCTTGGGCGCCCACCCTGGTTTTCCATGCCTCAAGTTCAGCCCTCATTCGTTTTAGTACTTGGGGTTCTTTCAAGGCCAGATTGTCCGTTTCACCCCCATCCTTTGAAAGATCGTAGAGTTCATAACTGTTTAACCGGCCCATTAGTTTAGGCTCGTACCACTGGATCAATTTATATTGACGGTAACGCATGGCCGCAGCCGGTGGCATTCCCGATCCCTTATGGTAATGCGGATAATTCCAAAACAACCGATCTCGTTTTATTGAGGTATTCTTTTTTAAATGTGAACCCAGGTCTAAACCGTCAAAAGGCAACCCTTTTGGTAGTGGCACATGTGCCAATTGGGAAAAGGTGGGAAAGAAATCGGTAGTGGTAACCAAGGCATTCGAAACCCTTCCCGGGGCGATTACCCCTTTCCAAATCATAATCAAGGGCACACGGATGCCCCCTTCATAGAGCCAACCTTTTCCTTTTCTATACGGTTTTTGTGAAGCTGCTTTGTGCAACCCTCCATTGTCCGAATAAAATATCAACAGGGTATTTTCTTCTTCTCCCATTGCTTTAACCTTATCCCAAATTTGTCCCACACTATGGTCCAAGGTTTGCATCATAGCCCCCAAAACAGGGTTGTTTTCCGCTCTATCGGCACCTTTTTTTTGTGTATAGGCATCTACCAAAGATTGCTTTTCCATTAAAGGATCGTGTATACTATTATGCGAAAGCACCATAAAAGTGGGGCGCTTTTTCATGTTCTTTTCCATAAACACCAGCGCCCGTTGGGTAAGGGTATCTACATTATGGGCATCTTTCTCTGCATGCTGCCAAGGTTTTACAGGTAAGCCCCGGGCCGGTTTGTAGGTTATAAAAGTATCATCAAAACCCTGCTTATCCGGATTGGCTTCCAAGCTCTCTGGCGGTATTTTCGATTTGCTCAGATGCCATTTGCCCAACCATGCCGTGGCATAACCGGCCTTTTTTAATATCTCGCCTATGGTAATGGTTTCCAAGGGTAAATGTTTTTGCCAATCGGGGGCTTGCAATGGTTTGGCTTTAGGGGTATTCCCCGGTATAAAATCGGTAAGATGCAAACGGGCCGGATGCTGACCCGAGACCAAAGCCGCCCGGGTAGGCGAACATACAGCGGCCGAGGCATAGGCATTGACAAACCGAATACCCGATTTGGCCATGGCATCGATATTAGGGGTTTGGTAAAAGGTACTACCATAGCAACCCAATTGGGGTTGGCCCAGATCATCGGCCAGAATCATTACAATATGAGGTTTTTCAACAGTAGCCTGGATTGCAGTATCGGACTGTGACCAAAGATTTCCCCAGAGCACTAAGGCCAAGATTAAGAAGCAACGCCCAAAAACCATAGTCAGACAATAGTTTTGGTTTTGGCATCCCAGCGAACTTGACGTTTTTCTAAATAGGCTTTTTTGGCCATTTGAATAGTAACCGCCTCTTCAAAAGCCCTGTCAATCCCACAACTTACCGGACTGCCATAACGAATGGCATTAATCCATTCGCGTAAATGCAGATGGGTAACATCGCGCGATACGCCGCCGACATTGACCGAGGTAAGCCCTCTTTCTTCATAATAACTGGCCGTGGCCCCACTATTGGCATCGGTACTGGACTTTTTGCCCAAACCTACCGATAACATGGGTTCGTTTTTCGCTATTTTTTTATCGGCAAGCAACTGCTTGTATTTCTCGGAACTCCCGTCAGGGGTAATCGACAGGCCTTTACCTATCTCCATGGACGCATCACGCCCCATAATCACACGCCCCCTGTTTTTACTATTGGCCAAGGTGGCGCTATATATCATAGTCATTTTACGATGGGGATATTCCAAAACCACTTGCATTAAATCGGGTATCTCACGTCCATCTTGGTAATAGTAGATGCCCCCGCTACAGACTACCGATTCCGGGATACCGCAATGTAATACACCATTGGCCGCATCGAATTCATGGGAAAACAACTGTCCCAACAAACCGGTACTATAGTCCCAATACTTGGTCCAGTTGTAATAGCGATCTATGGAAAACGGCACTTCCGGACTATCGCCTAACCATTGTTTCCAATCTATGCTATTTAAATCCCCAGCTTTGGGTTTTCCATTTTTTAAATGTCTCACCCAGGCACCATGGGCCGAATTCCGGTTAGTAGTAACCTCTACCAAATTTACCTCGCCCAACACCCCTTGTTTTACCAAATCGGCAGCATAGGGATAAATGGGATTATGACGTATTTGGTGTCCCAGCTGATACACCTTATCCGATGCGCGCACCACACGTTCCAGTTCAAATGTCTCTGCCTCGGAATGGCTAGGTCCCTTTTCGCAATACACATGTTTACCCGCCTGTATGGCCGCTATGGTCATAGGGGCGTGCCAATGATCTGGGGTAGCAATGATAACCGCATCTACCTGGTCGTCTTCCAAAAGATCTTGGTAATAGGTATAGCGCTTGGGTTTATGTTTTCTTTGTTCTCCTTGGGCATCCTTTACACTAAACAGTGCCTTAGCCATGGTATTTTCGGCCCGTGAATCGAATACCTCACAAACTGCGGTAAGTACTACGTTTAAATCGCCATAGGCCAACCAGTTATTTTTCTTGTCGTCAGACCACTGTTTCGCATCATTTTCAGTAGCAAACCCTAAATGATGCAATAGGGCATTAGAACGACTTCCTGCACCGATTATTCCAAGACGGATAGTATCTGTAGATCCCGTACCCGGAGCACTGTAATCTTTAAAAGCCGGTTCCGATGAGAGACCCAATTCTTTTACAATATCATAGGTGGCCTCTGTTTTTTTTGTATATCGAGTATGCTGCCAATAACCAACACCCAAGGCTCCCAAAACTGGAAGCGATGCCAAGGATTTGATTAAATCGCGCCTTTTGTTAGAGGTACCGGATTCATTATTAGGGGAAATACTCATGATTCGGCTGTTTTTTTATTTTGGAATAAGGCATCTAACCCATAGGGCGCACCAGAAGGGAATAATGCTAATACCCATAAGGCCAGGCATTCGATTAGATTTTTATTCACTAATAGATAGTTGCCTTCAAAAGCGGCCGGATATTCCAAACCGGGCCATGACGGTGTAGCCAAAAAATACAGGAACACCAAAGCCATTCCGGCATAGGCCCATATTCGGGTAAACCAGCCTAAAATAAGCCCTAATCCAATGGCCAACATACCCCATTGGTTCAGCAAATCGACCAAGGGCATCAGGGCACTATCGGCCAACGCATGAAAGGCTCCCGAAAACGGTCCTTGGGAGGCTTGAAGATAGTAATAGGCCGTCCAGTCGGGATTTTCAATTTTAGAAAGGGCCTCAAAGGCGAAATGCCAGCCGATGGCCACCCGTAAAAAAAAGAGGGACAACCGTCGGGGTTTGGTCATGGAAATTTGCATAGGGACTTCTTATTTATATAGGATTTTACTTTTTTCCAAAAGCATCAAATTCAGCATCGATCTCGGTCTTTCCTAATGCTTTATTGGCCACTATAATCCTATGCTTAAAGGTAGTGGTTTTACCTGCTTCAAGAAAGAAATCCAAGCGTTCTTTTCCCTTGCTGAACTCATGTTGTCCCAAGGGGTTGGCCGCAAAAAGGCCATAGCCCCTGGCGTGCCAATAGGTAGGATAACCCACATTGTCTTTATGGTCCAAAACCACCAAGGAAATAGGCTCGCCTTCAATCTCGGAACGCAGGTTTACCCAATTGGAACGTTTGCCCCAAACGTCGGTACCTTCTACCCCTTGGGCATTGAGGTAATTTCCTTTTACGGTACTATTATCCAAGGCCTCTACCTTTGTAGGTATACCATTGGCATCGGTGAATACAGATGGCTTATCGGACGGATGCTCCAAGGCCCTAGTCACTCGGATGCCCAACACTCCTTCTTTATTGTCTTTAAAATCTACGTTCTGATCTTGCGCGGTCAAAGAAGTAATACGATCGATATAATACCCATTGGCATCGGCACCAAATACGAATTCGGTGTTTTCTACCAAAAGTACTGTACCGTCAGGTGCTTTCCAGTCCATACTAACCTTCAAACTTCCTGAATCTTCTCCATTGGATGTAGATATTACTTGGTTATGGCGTATCGTTCCATATTTATGGCGTTTCTCTACTTTAATGGAATCGGAGTTGTTCCAAAAATCCAGTCCGTTTACGTCGCCATAATTAAACCAAACCCCTACATGATGCGGATGGTCTACCCGCTCCCCTACCGATTTTTCCAGGGGGAATTTTCGTGTAATCTTGGTGCCTTTTGGGGTAACCAACGGATACAAGACCGGTTTTTTAATATTATCTGGATAAACATAGGCCGTGAACAACTTGCCGTCTATATGAACATCGACCCTTTTCTCTGCCGGATTATCGGTGAGCACTACCCTTTCTTGGCCTGTTTTTTCCGTGGAAACATTGGCCATGGATTCTGTTTTAGGTTTTTCTTTACAAGACCACACTATACTTAGCAATACCGTGGCTATCATCATTTTCAAGGCACCTTTTTTCATTTTTGATTTTTGGTTTTAGTTCGTTGATTTTTGAGTTTTCCCATCACCCCGACCCCAGATTTTTTCGGTTGACATCTAAAGTAAATGGGCCATGAAATTACAAAAAAGCTTATTCTGTGTCAAAAAAACATAGTATTAATTTTGTCATTTTGGTTACGAGAACAGTAATTGAGCAGAAAACACTACCTTTATTCCGTGTAAATGAAACACAGATGATGGACCAAAGTAACCATATACTTGTACTAGACCCTAAGGATAATGTTGGGGTAGCTTTATTCGATCTTCAAAAAGGAGATACCGTTACATATAACAAGACGGAAATTGAAATACAGGAAACCATACCTGCCAAACATAAATTTGCTTTATCGGCATTGCCAAAAGGTGCCCCCATGATTATGTATGGCCAATGTGTCGGTGAATTAAAATTCGATATGGCACCAGGAGCCAGACTCTATCCGGAAACCGTAACCAATAAAACAGAAAATTATAGTCTTACTGACACCGAATACGCCTGGCAGGCACCAAAGCCGTCACAAACACTCCCGAAAACATTTTTAGGATATCATAGGTCCGACGGACAAGTAGGCACCCGTAATGTATGGCTGGTCTTTCCTTTGGTGTTTTGCGAGAACAAAACCATTGAGACCGTAAAAAACGCCATGGAAGACGCCCTTGGCATATCTAACCACGCCCATTTTAGTGATTATGCACGTTCTCTTTGGGACAGGAAGCCTATGCCCACAGCTAGGGAAAGCCACTTATTATCAACCTCCAAACTCACCCAAGTAGAGCTTCGCTTTATCACCCATCACACAGGTTGTGGAGGCACCCGTAGCGATGCCCAAATGTTTTGTAGGCTAATGGCGGGTTATTTAAACAATCCGAACGTGGCCGGCGCAACAGTTTTAAGCCTAGGCTGCCAAAATGCACAGGTATCATTACTTAATGAAGCCTTAAAAACCACCAACCCTAATTTTGACAAGCCCTTGTTGGTATTTGAACACCAGCAATCTGGTGATTCAACGGCCTATATCAAATCTATCATTGAAGGAACCCTGAAGCAACTACGGTTACTTGATTCTATGGAACGGCAACCAGCTCCTCTGTCAAAACTTAGCATTGGACTGGAATGCGGGGGTTCTGACGGATTTTCGGGTATTTCTGCCAACCCTATGTTAGGCATGGCCATGGACAAGTTAGTTGGTTTTGATGGTAAGGCTATTTTAGCTGAATTCCCGGAGCTGGCCGGTACCGAAGCCTCTATTATCAAACGCTGTGTAAACCCAGAAGATGCCAAACGATTCGTGACATTAATGCAGGCTTACGAATTTAGGGCCGAAGCGGTAGGTTCTGGTTTTAAAGACAATCCTTCTCCCGGAAACATTCGCGAAGGCTTGATTACCGACGCCATGAAATCTGCCGGAGCCGTCCGCAAAGGGGGCACTTCACCGGTAAACGCCGTTCTTGATTATGGAGAATATGCCCATAGCATCGGATTAAGTTTACTCTGCACCCCGGGCAATGATGTTGAGTCTACCACTGCCTTGGCCGGTTCTGGAGCCAACCTGGTAGTCTTTACCACGGGACTGGGTACGCCTACAGGGAATCCGGTAAGTCCGGTAATTAAAGTGTCGTCTAACACCGATATGGCCCAACGTATGGCCCAGATTATCGATTTTAACGCCGGTACCATAATTAGTGGTGAAGACAACCTAGACTCTGCCTCCGACCGTCTTTTGGAACTAATTGTAGCCGTGGCCAGTGGTAAAACCCTGACAAAGGCAGAGCTTAGAGGGCAACACGACTTTATTCCTTGGAAAAGGGATATTTCATTGTAAACCCAAGGATATATGATAACGGAAATCATAATTCTTTTTCTATGGTTTTCGTACATTCCCAGGCGTCTTAAAACCTCTGGACATGGAATTCCCGCCTTTACCCCTTTTTACGGAAGTCGAACTGAAATCTGAAATCGCCCGGGTAGCTACTTTTAAAAAAGTACCCAAAGGCGAGACCTTAATTCGTCAGGGACAATACCTCAAGGTCCTGCCCATTGTTGTTTCCGGCGCCATACGTGTATTCCAGACCTTTGAAGACCGCGAAATACTGTTGTATTATGTACGCGCCAACGAAACCTGTATCATGTCTTTGACCGCCTGTCTTTTCAACAATGAAAGTGCATCCTACGCCATAACCGACGCCCCCACCCAAGTGCTTTATATTCCCTCCGATTACATTACCGATTGGCAGACCCGGTACCCTTCATGGAATAAATTTATCTTAGCTGCCTATAGGAATCGCTATGACGAGCTATTACATGAGTTCACAGATGCCGTTTTTAAAAAAATGGACGAACGTGTTTTGGACTATCTTAGAAACTACAGGGACACCCATTCGGTGCACACCATTCCAATCTCCCACCAGGCCTTGGCACTAGAACTGGGTACTACTAGGGTAGTCATTTCTAGAATCCTCAAAAGCTTTGAACTGGAAGGGCTTATTGGTCTTCATCGTGGCAGCATCACCCTTAAAAAGCCGTTTTAGGTATCTTTTGATACCGTTTTCCAGAGGAGCCAGGTCGGTTCTTTGCATTATGTTAATCTTAAAAACACATATGCAATGCAGACCAAAAAAAACTTTTTCGGCACTTTAGTAATCGGATTATTAGCGCTTGGCCAAACCCTTTGGGCCCAATTACCCGATCCAGGTTTTACCATCGACAATAGGACCGCCATAGTCATCACCGATCCCCAAAATGACTTTTTAAGCGAAAACGGGGTGGCGTGGGGGCTGGTGGGCCCAAGCGTAACCCAAAACGGCACCATAGAAAACATCGCCACTTTATTTGAGTTGGCGACAAAACACGAAATGCCCGTGCTTATTTCTCCACATATGGTAAATGATCACGATCACCAATGGGAATTTGCCGGGGCCATGCTCACTTTTGCAAAACAAGTGAACCTAATGAAGAAAGGGAAATCTACCGAAGCTGGTGTTGCACTGGGTACTCATGGGGCCGATATCTTTACGGGCTACCACAAATACCTGAAAAATGATAATGTTTTTGTAACATCGCCCCACAAGGTCTTTGGTCCCGAAAGTAACGACTTGATCCTTCAACTTCGTAAACGGCAGATAGACAAGGTAATCTTGGCCGGAATGTTATCTAACCTATGTACCGAAAGTCATCTACGCGAACTTGTAGAGCAAGGCTTTGAAGTAGCCGTAGTTAAAGATGCTACAGCGGCGGCCATATTACCTGATATGGACGGCTACAAAATAGCCCAAGCGAATTTTACCTTAATCGCCAATCATGTGTTTACCACGGAAGAATTAAAAGCCGCATTCTTAAAACTGTAGGAGTGGCAGGTATGATCCCGGAGGGTTTCGGTTGCCCTTCGGGATTTTTGTTTCAAACCCTAATTCTTGTTTGAAATAATATTATAACTCGGGATTAAGAGCCAGACTTTTGAACAATTTAGCCTTGGTACCAAAGAATTTATTCTGCACCTCTATTTGTTTTAAACGGGCATCGATAAGTTTGTTTTCCCGAGAATTGACCAAAAAGAGTGAACTTTCGCCAAACTCAAATTTTCGTTCTTCGGCATGCAACAAAGTATTATAGTTTGCTACTATACCGAAGATCAATCGATTCTGTTCGGTATAAGATTCCAATTCGTTAAACAACCCACGCACCTTATTACGAATGGCCACATGGGCATTGTCGCGATCGAATTCAACATCCCTTAGCTTGAATTTGGCTAGCTTTAGGTCACCTCTTTCCTTACGCAAAAACAACGGGAAACGGAAAGAGACCCCGCCTTTATATTGATCCGAATCAAAATTTCGAATACCTTGCACCTCTTCCATCAAAAAATTGTATTCCACATCAATTTTAGGCAATAACTTATTGGCCTTTAAACGCTTGTCCACCATAAGGCCTTCGATTTTATAATTTAAGGCCAAGAGCTTCGGATGGTTCTCCATAGCTACACTATCCAATGGGATTTCGGCAATTCCCAAGCCCAGATCAATATCGCCTTCGGGTCGCATATCGGGTTTGATATGGGGATGCAATTCCACAGGCACCCCGTTCATCCATAGAAAATTAGACAAGGTCAGGGCTTTATGAACGAGGGTAACTTGGGCTTGCTCCCACTCCAATTGGCGGGTTTGTACCGTTATTTGGGCCTCTACCGTATCAATTTGGGCGACATCGCCGTTTTTGGCCCTTGAAACTACCCCTTGAAAGCGTTGATCCGCATTTTTGAGAAAATCTTGATACACTATTTTGGTCCGATATGCTTTTAACCAATCAAAATAGGAGATAGCTGCCTCGAACAAAATTCGATTGACCAAAATATCTTGTTCGGCCTTGGTCTGTTCCCTAAAATACTTGGCCTTACGAAGTGTGGCCATACGCTCATTGACCCAAAAGCCCTGGCCTAGTGACATAGAGACGCCCGCACTGTATAAACCATCATCCGGCACGGTCTCATCCGGATTGATATACATCCCTTCATTTTGGGCATAGTTACCTTTAAATTCAATACCGAAATAAGTAGGCACCTTGAACGTGGCACTCAGCCGATCCCAATATTCGGTATCCTTAAAGTCCTTTCGTTCATAATCGACCTCCAATTTAGGATCAAACCCACCGCGCGCCTTCATCAAATTGGCCTCGCCTACACCAATGGTCAATTGGGCCTGTTTGGCAATGGGATGATGTTTTTTCACATAGCCCAAATACTCCCGAAACCCCAACACCAAACTGTCGTTCTGTCCGTATAAAAAAAGTGAACAAAAAACACCTATGATTAAAAACAAGCTTCTCATTTTTTGGTGGTTTTGGCCGCAGCCTTTTCAGGTTGATAGTAATTGGGCGGAAAACCATTCAGCTGGCGCCACATCTCGAACCATATGGGCACATCTTCCAATAGGGCAATGGTATTGGCACCAGAACCCACACGTAATTCTTTAGGCCAAGCGTGATCTTCGGCATCGGGCGCCAGTAATACCCGATACTGGCCATTTGGACTAATAAAGGTCTCCATGGCTACTACCTCACCACCATAAGTCCCATAAGAAATATTAGGCCAACCGCTAAAGAAAATGGCGGGCCAACCATCGAATTGAATACGGACTTTTTCACCGATGTGGATCAAAGGTAGATCAATGGGATTTACAAAAGTCTCTACCGCCATATCGAATTCGGCTGGCATAATCCCTACCAATTGTTCGCCTTCCTTAAACGTCTCCCCTATACCCCCTTTTACAGCCTTGTTAATGTAGCCACTTTGGGGGGCCTGAATATAATACATGCCGGTTCGAATGTTATAGTTAGACCATTGGTTCTCCAATTTACTAACCTGGGCCTCTGAATCAAACTGGTTCGATTGGGCGGTAAAACGATCGCTACGCGCCTTGGCTATTTTATCGGTATACGAAGCCCTAACCCTATTTATCTCTACCTGCGCATTGACCACATCATTTTTACTGGCTTGAAGCTTATTCTCTTGGGAAATGCGTTTGGCCTGAGCCGATTGTAGTTTTAATCGCTTTTCCTCTACATCGGTCATCGCTTTTAGCCCCTCGGAACGCAATTGCACCACACGATCGTACTGCCTTTGTGCAATATTCAGATTGGTCTGGGCAGCCTCGAGGTCTATACTATCGCTCTGTACTTTAAGTTTGGACTGATACAGCTTGTTGCGGGCCTGCTCTAATTTAAGCCCGCGTTCATTTTCCAAAGCCGTTATCTGTACCGCCAGGGCTTTAACTTTTTCACCATAGGCCTTTACCGCCATTTCCTTGGCAGCAATCTGCTGGCCCGTACGTTCTAGGAGCTTTGGGTCGAAGTAGTCATTCTTTACTTCTGAAATATGCAAAATGGTATCGCCTTTTTGCACATAATCGCCCTCTCTGACATACCACTTTTCAATGCGCCCGGGAATTGGAGACTGTATGGTTTGCGGGCGTTGATCTGGCGTTAAAGTGGTCAAATAGCCCTTACCGGTTACATTTTGGGTCCAGGGCATAAACAACATCACGAAACCGATACCTGCGAAAATGAGCAAGAACTTGTTGAACATACCGTATTGTTTCGGACGATCTACCTCTTTAAAAGAGTGGTAGCCATCCAAAGACACTTTTTTATTCAATGCATTTTTAGTGATATTCAGCATGGTCTCACTTTTTAATCAATCGCTTGTCCTTTATTTCATACACCTGGCCACATAGTTTTTCCCAAATGGGGCTACCTCCAGAAACCACCAAAGCCCAGGGCCTATCGGGATGGGTTAAATAGCCTGCGAGCTGTTTGGCCATAGCCGGCTCAAAATGCTCCAAAGGCTCTTTTAAAAGCAGTAAACACGGGTTATTGATTATGGCCCTAGCCAATAGAATACGTTTCGAAATGGTAGTAGGTATGTGCTGTCCCTCCGGATATAAGATTGTATGGATACCCTTGGGCTGCTCTTTAATGAACTCTGTCAATTCCAATTGACGAAGTACCTCAAAAACACGTTCTTGACCTATCTCCGTATTCCCGAAGGTGATATTCTCCAATATACTGCCTTCAAAGGGCAATTGTTCGGGTAACACCTGCCCGATTCCCATGCGATAGGCATTGGGTCGTAGCGCTTGTAGAGAGGTATTGTTAACATAAACCCCACCTTGACTGGGTTCCAACAAGCCGGACAACAATTTCAAAAGGGTCGATTTACCGCTACCCGACTTACCTTGAAGCAAAATGCGATCACCGTGCTTGATATGTAAGAAGACATCGGAGAACAAGGGCCTACCCTGTGGGGTATTGAAATTTAGATTTTCGACCTCGAGCAATAAATCGGTCTGAGAATCCCAGGGATTCAAACCCGATTGGGGCTCCAGTTCCTTGTCTACCACCTGTCCGATCTTCTCCAAAGAAGTAAGCATATCGTATACGGTCTCTAATCCGGTAACCAATTTTTCAACGGATGCGATAACCAATAGAATTACGATTTCGGCCGCCACGAACTGCCCAATATTCATCTGTTGGTTCAGCACCAAGAGCCCACCAACCAACAATAAACCAGCCGTAACCAACACCTTGAAGCCGATCATTTGCATGAATTGGAGAAACAACACCTTAAAATGGCTTTCACGCGCCTTAAGGTAATCGGTGGTAAGCCTGTCGTTGCTCTGCATAGCCAACTGGGTCTTGCCCGACAGTTTAAAACTTACGAGACTCCGGGCCACCTCCTGTATCCAATGGGCCACCTTATATTTCGACTTACTTTCTTGTAGGCTGGTTTCCAATCCCCGTTCGGCCGTAAACTTAAAGACCACATAAATCAACAAGATCAGCAACAGGCCGTACAGTATAAAAAAGGGATGGTAGAAACTCAATAAGGTTATACCAAAGAATATCTGCAAAATAGCCGCAGGAAAATCGAGCAACAGTTTGGGCAAACTTTTTTGCACGGTGAGGGTATCGAAAAAACGGTTGGCCAATTCTGGCGGATAGTAGTTACGCAGTTCGCTCATTTTTATTTTGGGAAAGCGATAGGCAAACTCAAAAGACGAACGCATAAAAATCTTTTGCTGCACATTTTCAAGAATTCGGATCTGCATTAATTGCAAAGCCCCCTGAAAACCTACACCTAAGGTCACCATAACTACCAGCACGATCCAAGAGGTGCTTATCTGCGCCCCCTGTATCAGGTTAATAATGGCCTGAACACCCAAAGGCACCGATAAGGCGACCAATCCGGCAAAGACCGCATAAAAAATAATCTGTTTTATTTCGCGCTTGTCTGGTTGCAACAATCCGATCAGTCGTTGCAAAGGGGTCATCTGTTTTTGCTCCATATGTTATCTAAATAACAACCAACTCATTAAAACTTAATTCCAGCCGATGATTTATTGAATGGTTTTAAAAACCAAATCCTTATAAAATCGGACAATATTGTTTTTACCTTCTTCAAAATCCGTCAATGACGGCAAGTGTTTCGAAAAATACCGTTGATGGTGCACCCCCTCTATCACCGTGGAAATCAACATATGAGGAAATTCGAAATCGGGGTTAATCAGAAGCACCATATCGCTCACCCGTTGCACCACCCGTTTATAGGTACGATAAAAGCCTTTTTCATTTTCGGCATCTACATCTTTGGTATGATAGGCCTTAGACGATTCTGCGATAATGATTTGGTACAGCACCTCCTCATCTATATAATCGAAGCGTTGATCTACCCGTACCGGCTCGGTCAATATACTAAGGGCCTTTTCCAGTTTTCTCTTGGGATCCACCATACTATGCGTACTCAGCACCAATCGATATTCGGTCCAACTCCAATACCAATTCACCAAATAGACCAATAGGGTATGTTTACTATCAAAATATCTGTAAATAGAACTCTCATTTGAGCCGATCTCCTTACCTAATTTTTTAAAAGTAAAATCTTCATACCCCAAGGACTCAAGCATTAGAATCCCTTGTTTTAAAATCTTCTTGCCAAGCGCGGAAGACTGCGGGTCTTTGGAATACAAAGCCGCATTAACTTTAATATCAAAATATAGATTTTCCATAATACAACTACGCAAATATAATAGTATTACTATCATTATTTAACACGATAACTCGCTTTAAAGAAATTTTAACATCTTCGATACCTTTAAAATCCTTTTCAAATGATGTATTATAGCCGTTTCAATCATAATTTTTGGGGTAACCTGATTAACCCCATACATCACTTTGTTTAATTTTTTATTATTTTTGTTAGACACAATAAAAATTATCATGGCAACAAAAACTAAAAATCCGACAGCAACAGAATGGATGGGTTGGTATATGGACTGCCAACTAAGTAAGCCTGAAAAATTGCATTCCATTTTTACATTCACAACGCATTTTGGGTATGAGGAAATGGAATTCTATAAACATTATGCCAGTTTCGAAGCCTTGGAGAAAGACATCTTTGACCAGTTTGCCAAAAACACCATCGCGCTCTTAAACAAAGACGAGTCTTATGGCACATTGGGGCCAAAAGATAAATACCTTAGCTTTCTTTTTACTTTTTTTGAAACACTGACGGCGAACCGCTCTTTTGTGCTCTTGTGTCTTGACCTCAAAAAAAATGGTTTTGCCACTCTGGGTAAACTAAAAAAACTCAAATCTACTTTTGACCACTACATCACAGGTTTAGATATCGAAACTTGGGATACCAAGCACGAGAGGTTAGAAAAGCTCCAACAAAAAAGTAAAACTGAAGTTGCCTGGACACATCTCTTGACCATTCTACGTTTTTGGATGACGGATAGCTCTCCCGCCTTTGAGAAAACCGATCTTTTTATTGAAAAATCGGTCCGGGCTTCATTTGATCTTCTCGATATTTCGAAAACAAAAAGCGTAGTTGACCTTGCCAAATTTTTGGTTAAGGAAGTACGACATTCGTAAAACCCTGATTTTTTTTCTTTAAAACAGCATCGAAATGAAAACCTTAGACCGTATACCTACAAGTAAAATACAGCGCGCTGGCACCCTTATAGGTACCGGACTAAAAGTAGGTGTTAATTATGCCAAGTTTTATGGTGAAAAAATAATAGGCTCGGAAATCGAAGCCAAGGAAAAGCTAAACGAATCGAATGCCACCGATATTTACGATGGCCTAAAATCTTTAAAAGGCTCGGCATTAAAAGTGGCCCAAATGTTGAGCATGGAAAAGAACATTTTGCCACGGGCTTATGTCGAGCGCTTTTCCCTATCGCAGTTTTCCGTTCCCCCTTTGTCCGCCCCCCTGGTAAAAAAAACCTTTAAATCGCATTTTGGTAAAAATCCGGAAGAAGTCTTTGACCGGTTTTCATCTAATTCCGTTAATGCGGCAAGTATTGGCCAGGTACATAAGGCTTATAAGAATGGAAACGAATTGGCGGTTAAAATCCAATATCCGGGCGTAGCCGATAGCATTTCTTCTGATTTGGCCCTAGTGAAACCGATAGCTATCAAAATGTTCAATTTACAAGGTGAAGGGTCCGAAAGTTACTTTAAGGAAGTGGAAGATAAACTTACCGAAGAAACCGATTATAGATTGGAACTGGAACAAAGTGTGGCCATTTCCCAAGCTTGCTCGCATATTCCCAAACTACGGTTCCCCAAATACTATCAGTCCCTTTCCAGTGAACGCATACTTACCATGGACTGGATCCGTGGTCAACACCTTTCGGAATTTACCGATAACATAAAAGACCAGGCCACGGCAAATGCCTTAGGCCAGGCTTTATGGGATTTTTATATGTACCAGATGCATGCGTTAAAAAAAGTTCATGCCGACCCCCATCCGGGGAATTTCCTGGTCACCGATGCTGGCGAATTGGCGGTTATAGACTTTGGCTGTATCAAAACCATACCTGAATCTTTCTATGTACCTTATTTTGAACTGGCCAAACGCGAGAACATTGAAAACCCAGATTTCTTTGAACGGAAATTGTATGAATTGGAAATCTTAAGACCAGAGGATGGTCCGGAAGAAAAAAAGTTCTTCTCAGCCCTTTTCCACGAAATGCTACAACTCTTTACGCAACCGTTTCAACAAGAATATTTCGATTTTTCCGATGCTGAATTCTTCGGTAAAATCGCCGAATTAGGACAGCGCTATGCCCAAGACACCCAACTGCGCAAAATGAATGGTAATCGGGGGTCTAAACATTTTATCTATATTAACAGAACCTTTTTTGGTTTATACAATCTTATGCACGACCTAAAAGCCCAAGACGTTCGAATACATGCTATTCAAAATACTTTATGATTTCCTTTGACCACAAAAAGATACTAGAATTGCCCCGTAGGTACAGGGCGCAGTTGATCAATAGCCTGTCGGGTTATAAATCGGCGAATTTGATAGGTACGGTCGATGCAAAAGACCAAGAAAATCTAGGCCTTTTCAGTTCTGTGGTTCATATTGGGGCCCACCCGCCTTTATTGGGGTTTATATTGCGGCCCACAACCGTACCCAGACACACTTTTGAAAACATTAAGGAAACCGGATATTATACCATTAACCATATTTGCCGGTCCATTATTCGCCAAGCCCATCATAGCTCGGCTAAATATGAAAAAACAATATCCGAGTTTACCATGACCGGATTAGGGTCGGTATATAAAACCGATTTTCCTGCGCCTTATGTGGCCGAATCGCCAATTCAAATTGGCCTACAATTCGTAGAAGCCATTCCCATTCCAGCCAACCAAACCCAATTGATCGTTGGAAGCATAGAAGAAATCCATCTTTCAGAAGAAATTCTAAGGGAAGACGGAGCCGCCGATCTCAGTAAGGCCGATATTGCCGCATTGATTGGCTTAGACACATACGTAACCCCCAACACCCCCTTAAAACTCGACTATCAGAAACCTTTGGTAACATGACGATTCTGACAACGGGTACCACCGGATATATCGCCAAAAGACTAATTCCCGTTTTACGGGAAGCAGGCCACGAACTTATTTGTTGTGTACGCAATCGCTCGCGTATTCCGGAGGACCTAAAGAACGATTCCCACATCCAATTTGAAGAGGTCGATTTCTTAGCACCACCCAGCCCGGATTTCATAAAAGCGATACAAGCTGTTGATGCCGCCTATTATCTGATTCATTCCATGGGTACCAAAGGTGACCAATTCACCGAATTGGAAAAAGTTTGCGCCCAAAACTTTAAATATTGTTTAGAACACACCCAGGCCCAACAGCTCATCTTTTTAAGCGGCATCAGTAATGCGAACGCCCTATCGAAGCATTTACAGTCACGCCTAAACGTAGAACTTTACTTGGCCTCACAAAAATATGCATTGACCACACTGCGCGCAGGCATTATCGTAGGTAGTGGCAGCGCATCCTTCGAAATTATTCGAGACCTTGTTGAAAAGCTACCCGTAATGGTCGCCCCAAAATGGTTGAACACCCCCACCCAACCTATCGCCATTCGCGATGTTTTGTTTTACCTAACCCGAAGTTTACTACAACCCAATTTATACCATGGTGCCTTTGATATTTTTGGCCCGGAGACCTTGACCTACAAAACCATGTTATTGCAATTCGCGCATGTCCGGGGTCTAAAAAGAACGATTATCACCTTACCCGTTTTAAGTCCGAAACTCTCGTCGTATTGGTTGTATTTCGTTACAGCTACCTCATATAACCTAGCCCAATCTTTAGTGGATAGTATGCATGTTGAGATAATCGGTCAAAAAAATAAAATCCACCAAATACTGCCCCATAAAACCCTGTCTTACCAAGACGCCGTTATCGCCGCTTTTAGTAAGATCGCCCAAAATGAGATTCTCTCTTCTTGGAAAGACTCCAAGGTAAGCGGGGTGCTAGACACAGAGCTCTCCAAACATATACACCCACCAAAATTCGGCTGTTATAAAGACATCCGTTCCAGACCTATACAACAAAAGGAAAATACCCTCGAAAAAATTTGGAAAATCGGCGGAAACCAAGGTTGGTACGCATTCAATGGTCTTTGGAAAATCCGAGGATGGCTAGACCAACTTACCGGTGGTGTGGGTTTAAGACGGGGCAGGCGTCATCCTTTTGAATTGGAAACCGGGGATGCACTCGATTTTTGGCGTGTTCTTTTGGCCGACAAAGAAAATGGACGTCTGCTACTTTATGCAGAAATGAAGTTGCCCGGAGAGGCCTGGTTAGAATTCAGTATTTCGGACAACCGATTATGGCAAAAGGCTATTTTTCGTCCGAAAGGATTATGGGGACGTCTGTATTGGTACGCGGTACTCCCGTTTCACGGATTGGTTTTTAACGGAATGATCAACGCATTGAAATAAGGAAACCACTATTTTTTAAACAAACACTACAATCCACTTCATAGGTAAACTAAAAATATATAGTTATGAAACGAATTTTAATCGTAGGTGGAAGCCAAGGTATTGGAAAGGCCATTTTAGAAGGATTAGGGCCTGATACCGAAATCATCAACCTAAGTCGGACAGCCCCCGAAACCCAGATTCCGATCAGGCATATACCTTGTGATGTATTGAGGGACGAACTCCCCCAGATCGAAAAACTAGACGGTTTGGTGTATTGCCCCGGAAGTATAAACCTGAAGCCCATAAAATTTTTGAAAGAAGCCGATTTTCGGAATGATTTCGAAATCAATGTCATCGGGGCCTTAAAAGTCATTAAACATTATCTTCCGGCATTACAACAATCCGAGACGGCCTCCGTGGTTCTCTTTAGCACAGTGGCCGTAAAAACAGGTATGGCCTTTCACAGTAGTATAGCCGCCAGTAAAGGGGCCTTGGAAGGTATGGCAAAATCGTTGGCCGCAGAATTGGCCCCAAAAGTCCGCTTTAATACCATTGGCCCCACCATAACCGATACCCCATTGGCCAAACGTTTACTGCGTAATGAAAAACAACAGGAAGAAATGGCCCAAAGACACCCCCTAAAACACTATTTACAACCCGATGAAGTGGCCCAATTAACCCAATATTTGTTGGGTGATGCCAGCCGTTCCATAAGCGGGCAGTCATTTTATTTAGATGCCGGAATTACCAGTATAAAAGCTTAAAGAAAGAACACTCGTATGAAAGGAAACACTTGGGCTTGGTTTGCCCTAATCTTTGGATTGAATTTTTTGGCTCTCGGACTCGGGGTATGGCTAATGGATGATGGCCCTACCCAATCTTGGTACATCTCGCTAAACAAGGCCCCATGGACACCGCCAAATTGGATGTTCGGTTTTAACTGGACCCTAATCATGATCTTTTATGCCGCCTTTATGGTTTGGGCCGGTAAAGAAACAGCTGATGCCAAAAGTCCTTGGATAAGCTACGCATTGCAATGGGTTTTAAATGTGAGTTGGAACGTACTTTTCTTTAGATGGGAACTAACCCATAGTGGTTTAGTATGTATTCTTTTGCTGACAGCTGTAATTACTTACCAAACCCTTCGTTTTGCAAGGCCCATAGGTTGGCGTGGTCTCAGTATAGCCCCGTACCTCCTTTGGCTATTGATCGCAACCAGCCTAAACGCTTATATTTGTTTGTATAACTAATGGAACAAACCACGATATTCTGGTTCCGGCGCGACCTACGTTTGGAAGACAACCATGGTCTTTTCCGGGCTTTAGGTCAAGGTAACGTTATCCCTGTTTTTATTTTCGACCCCGATATTTTATCCGGGCTTTCCCCAGATGACCCGCGAGTAACCTTTATACACCAACAGTTGCAAAGCATTAACCAAAACTTACAAAGGTTTGGTAGTGGCGTACATCTTTTTCATGGCAAACCGAACGATGTTTTTAAACACCTGATCGACAGGTATCGTATTAAGGCGGTTTTTACCAACACCGACTATGAACCATATGCCCAAAAACGTGATCATTTGGTAAAAACCCTGCTTGCTTCACAGGGAATACCACTAATCGAATGTAAGGACCAAGTTATTTTTGAACGCTCTGAAATCGTAAAAGACGACGGTAACCCCTATACGGTTTTCACCCCTTTCAAAAAGAAATGGCTTTCGCGGTTCTATCCGGAACTCACCCTTGCCTTTGCCTCAGAAAAACACCTGGAAAAACTAGCCCGAATAGCGCCAAATTGGTTGAGCCTAAAAGACATCGGTTTTACCGCTTCTTCTATACCCGTGAAGCCCATAAATACTGAATTTCTTGACCATTACGATGCCATTCGCGATTTTCCGGCCAAAGACCAAACCTCTTATGCCAGTGTGCATTTACGATTTGGTACGGTTTCGGTACGAAAAATGGTCACTTTGGCCCTACGAACCAATGAAACCTATTTGAGTGAACTTATCTGGAGGGAGTTCTTTATGCAAATCCTTTACCATTTTCCAAAAACGGTAGATCGTCCGTTTAAAAGCCGATATGCCCGATTGCCCTGGCGAAACGACCCTGCGGATTTTAAGAAATGGTGCCATGGTAAAACCGGATACCCCTTGGTAGATGCAGGTATGCGCCAACTGAACCAAACCGGCTATATGCACAATAGGATTCGTATGGTTTGCGCGAGTTTCCTGTGCAAACACCTTTTGGTCGACTGGCGCTGGGGCGAGGCCTATTTTGCCCGGAAACTATTGGATTTTGACCTCTCGGCCAATGTGGGCAACTGGCAATGGGCAGCCAGTACCGGTTGTGATGCGGTACCCTATTTTCGGATTTTCAATCCGGAAAGCCAATTGAAAAAATTCGACCCACAAAGTCAATATATAAGACGCTGGGTAACCGACTTGGACGAACTTTCGTACCCACAACCCATGATTGATCATAAAGAAGCCCGACAACGTTGTTTGGACTTTTTCAAAACCCATCTCAACAACTGATTAACTTTTTTTGACCTATATCAAATAAAATCCGTTAAGCTTTAACCTTCTTTACCTAAAAAACTACATATGAAGGTAAAACTTATCGGAACCACCGCTTTTATCGCAGTTCTTGGCGTCTTATTCGGATTTACATCGATTAGCCCGAAATCGACCTATACCGCCCAGGTAGATGTGGTGGATATTGAAGAAAAAGGGGGCAATCTTTTAGAAAAACTCCAGGGCCAATGGTTGGGCATTAATAGTGTTGCCGGAATTGAATACAATTGGTTTGTTTGGGATTACCGGGCTATTGCCCCTTCGCAATTGCATGGTATTCACGAAGGGGGCTCTATGGGTAACCTTTTCAACACCTTTTACATAGCCGATTTTAAAGGTAAAAAAACCATTATGGCCCGAAATGGTGGGGTACTAAACGGAATTTACCGCAGCAGCTATTTTGTTATGGATAGGGCCGAAGAAAATGAAGATGATCAATATTATCGGTTGGTAGATGCCGTTGGTGGTAAAGAAACCATGTATATGGAACTACGCTTTACCAAAGACAGCCTATACTGGAACGCCTATACCAGCCAATTAGGAAATCGGTTAGCCGAAAGACATATGACCTATAAGGGTAAGAAATATAGTGACACCCTTGCCCAAAAGGCTGCGAAAACCAATGGCTTTCCCGACACATCAATTGCTTACGACTTTCCAAAAGGCTTTGACGACAGTTACCTATATATTAAAAAGACAGCCACCTTCCTCTGGCAAGAAAAAAGCAATGCCAACATACAGCGTATGGGTGAAAAAGCCTTGGACCCCATAACCCCGAATGATTACCCCTATGTCTCAGAACTGGGCATTGACCTTAGTAGAAGTCCAAAAACGAAAGACAGTCAAATGATCATCTACGTCTCTGAAAAGCCTTTGACCGATGCCGAAGGTAGACTTTCCAATGATGTAAACGATTACAATAACACCATACATCTATCATACCTTACCCAAGGCGAAAACCATTTTAAATACACCTACCTACATCCCGGGGATTATTTTGTAACCCTAATCGCCGATATGGACAGCAACTATATCATTTCTCCCGGGGACTTAAATAGTAGCAGTATTCCCATTCAAGTGTTATCGAAACAAAGCGTTTCCGTAACCGTCTCGGACATTTCCAAAAATAACAAAGCCTTTGTGTTCCAAAATCTCGGAGACGATTTTTACAAAGAAGCCCCCGTTGTAGAGGAAGAACCTGAGGAAGTTCCGGTGATAGATTGGGAGGTGAGCTACCAAAGCGATGTTAAACGAATAATCAGAAACAATTGTATTACTTGCCATGGTGGCCCGGCTCCAGACGCCCGTTTAGATCTTACTGAATTCAAATCGGTAAAAATGGCCATGCAGCGTAAGGGGCTTTTACATCGTATTAACGACAAAAGCGATCCCATGCCTCCTAAAAAAATGCTCTCCCTAAAAGACCGTATGATCATTTTTAAATGGAAAAAAGATGGGTTAAAGAAAAAATAATACCTAAACACTACCATCTGAAGCCGTCTGACTCTTGGTGCAGACGGCTTTTTTTATTGGAACTGTCAAAAGGGTTATTCCTCTGGGTGTGACCCGGTAATATAACCCGAATACATTATCTATTTTTTATGAAGGTATCTGAGCATTTTGTGCTACAGTAATCATAATGGAGACAACAAGTTGTTATTCCGGTTTTCCGTATCCCAACACTAAAATTACCGTAAAAGGATGGGAGATTTTATTCAGTTAAGATCGCGACCAGCCGGTTGCAGGCACACTTTCGCCTACCTTAACCCAGCGTCAACTTAAACAACCCTATTATTCTTGAATTACAATCAACTAAGATTTTAATCATAATACTATCGTAAAAAACACGAAAAAGCCCTGGCTTTACAGACCAGGGCTTCCATTCAAACTTAAAACAGTTCTCCTTAACTCGGCTCCCAATCCGGGGGCTTAATCAAGGCCAGCATTTTGTTTTTAAACCCTTTAAGACCTTTCATTTTTCTGTACAAACGGCCTATACCATGTAAAAACACCTTGAACGGATTATTGGAATTCAAAGGTTCCGAAATACCATAGCGAACCGTTTCCACCTCCGGTTCAAAGGTACCCAACAAACGATCCCAGATAATTAAGATCCCGGCATAGTTTTTATCCCAATACTGACGGTTAGAACCATGGTGCACCCTATGGTGCGAAGGCGTGTTAAAGATGTATTCTATAGGTTTACCCAGCTTCCCGATGATCTCGGTATGCAATAGGGTTTGAAATACCTGAACGAACACCTCGGCCAAGAGTACCAAAATGGGATCGTAGCCCAACATAACTATGGGCAACGAAAACAAAATGGGGAAAACGGCATCCAGCGGTCCAAAACGATAGGCCACAGACATATTAAAATGTTCGGAACTGTGGTGTACCGTATGGGTGGCCCAACCCAGGCCAATACGGTGCATGGTGCGGTGATCCCAGTAATAGGCAAAGTCTGCCAAGAGAATACATGTAATTATGGTCATCCAATTTAAGGGCAAATGAGGCAAACTCAAGTTTTCATGAACCCAGAAATATACTTTGGTTACCGCCAAAATGCCTAAAATAATCTCAATGGCATAAAAAGCCACGAAGGTGAATGCATTGGCCAAAGAATCTAAAACCAGATCTTTGTTGAGGCGTTTTAAATAGGCATATCGTATCAATTCCAGCACAAAAAAGGGAAGTATGATGTACACCAAACTCAGGTCGTTGAATATATAAAACCAATACTCTACATTGGCCCACTCTAAATGTTTGGACAAGAACTCGATCATAACTTATAATTTTTTCCAAGTTTCGGTATCGCCATAGCCATAATAATCATAACTAAGCGTAAAAGTTTTGGCATTCACTCTTTTTAGTTTGGCCTCTATTTCATAAGATTTGCCCTCGTATTCGATGGTATAGGTTCCTTTTCCGGTTTCCCCTTCAAACCTGTCGATTACCAGTACCAAATCGCCTTCGGCCTTTTGGGCATTTCCGGCCGGGTCCCTGTACTCATGTGTGTAGGCCTTGTGTTTGCCCGATTCATTTTTTATGCGGTACACAATGCTTCCTTTATAGTCTTCGGTATCGTACTCTACCTTCCATTGGCCCGTCAATGTTTCTTTATCCACTTCGACAGCTTTGGCTGGTAGTGCATCTTTTTCTGGTGTCTTGTCATTAACTAACATATTTTCTTCTTTCTCATCGGTAATTATCTCTTTTTCCAATTGGGATTCAGCGGCCCCATTTGCTACCATTTCCCCGTCATAAGAAAGATAACTGAACAAATGCGCCCCACCGGCGATAAACACCACCAAGGCCAATGTTCTAAAGAACAATGTTGAATTTTTCATGATTTATGTTTTATGCAAAATTATCGCTACCGATAACCAATACCTTTGACCTAGATCAAAAAATAGGTCTGATTATATACACTATATATGGCGAAAGCAAACCAGACCAAAAGTATGGTCCAATACAATTTCGGATTTTCTTTTCGGTAAATGGCTTCTACAAAATGAATCTCGCCACTTATTATGGCATTTAATAAGGCGAGCCACAAAAACAAACCCCAAAACCAAGTCCAATTTAAAATTACTGCCGGCACCATAAGGGCCAGGGCCAAAAGCGTTTTCCATTTATTCATAAGATACAACAAATAGTATTAGGCATTTTCCAACCGATTCCGTATTTCACGTAAACGGATCAACTGCTGGAATACCATGGGTAACATATAAATGCCCTCGGCGAACTCCAACACATAGGTGAGTACCGAAAAAATACTTCCGGCTGTGGCATTGGGCATTTGAACCGACATAAACAGGGCAAACACCGCAAGACCAAAAAGTAACAACTCGACCAAACCATAATTCAAGGTATCGAGATCACTCATTTTAACCATCCAACGGGCTATAGACCTAAAATGATTAAAAATCGATTTCGGAGCACGGGTGTGTAAAACATCGACCCGTTTTTCCAACTCATCGTTCAAGCCCACATTAAATGCGTAAATCCGATTTGTGCTTATACCGTAAATAGCCAAGATCAATATAATACACAGTAAACATCCCAGTGCAATCCACAGATGAAAGGTTGCCAAAAGCACAATTGCACCAACCACGCCTATTACCGAAGAAAAGGCCTGAGGTAGATCGTGTTCGAAAAAATCGACTAGCTCTTTAATTAAGGAACTGCGTGCCGTAATGGCCGAGATGGTCATTTCACTGCTTCCATTTGCCGTTGCCATATGCGTGGCCGTATTGGCATAAATAGCCGTGTATACCCGAGTATCGTAATACCTCCGGGCAGTTCCGACCATAAATCCGAAGATATATAAAGCCCCGAACCACCACAAACCTTGGTTATCTCCTTCAAGAAGATCGTTAATGGCCAAACCTAATAACAAGGGTTGAAAAACCCGGGCCACGTTTTCAAGTACCAACAAAGAAAAAGTAGCGATGATTCGCCACCTATACTCCTTAAAAATAAAGGAAATACCCATAGGATCCGCTTTGCTTTTGACATGGCAATATTAGTTCACTCTTAACTAACCCCTATTGACTTAGGTCAAAAAATGATATCGTAAAAATTAAGAGCCTGTTTAAGTTTCCCCAATCAATTTTGGCCCCATCACCTCTTTTTGATTTAGGTCAAAAGTGTGAGACGAACATCGGATTAGTTTTGCCGGTATGAAAAAGAAAGTTGTCCTACTCGCCGTTTCCGCGATACTTTTCGCATGCCAAAATCCCATGGAGAAAATCTATGGCACGTGGCAAGTGAAAGATGCATATCATAAGGCCATATATCATATCTATAAAACCAATGACTCTGTAATGGCCCGTGTGGTCTATTATAACGATGGCACCCAAATCATAAGGGAAAGTGATCCCGACACCCTTTTCTATTTTAAAAACCTTAGGGAAAAAGACGGCCACTTTATTGATGCCCTTTCTGGTGCTACCCATAGTGACCAAGTTCCCGATATCAAAATCGTTCCTAAGGGAAACGATAGCTTATTGGTTACCAAACAAATCATGAACAGCCCGACCCAAGAAATCTGGGTTCGCCAAACCACACCATAAAAGCAATACCAAATTGCTCGAAAATCTCAACAAACAAAAACGATAAAACGCAAATCCATTTTACATGAAAACACCATTTAACCTATTCTTGGTGATTTTTTTGATCACCCTAACCTCATGTAGTACCGACGATATACGAAACATAGCCGGTAGCAGCGAACCAAAGCCTCAGCCAGGCCAACCCACAGCGGTCGAGCCCGTAGATATCAATAGCAAAGGTTTTGAGTTAATGCAGAAAATGCAGGGCCATTGGGTAGGCCGTAACTTAGTTATTGCCACCGATTACACTTGGTTCGGATGGGATTATAGGCCCATTTCAGCCTCCCATACCTTTGGCATACACGAAGGTGGGTCTGCCGGTAACCTTTTCAATTCGTTCTTTGTCAGCAACTTTAAGGGCAAACGCACATTAATGATTAGAAATGGCGGGGTTTTAAATGGCATTTACCGCACCAGCTACTTTGTATTGGATAAGGTTGAAAACAATGCCGATAGCGATTACTACCGCTTTGTAGATGCCCGTGGGGGCGATGGCATCATGTTTATGGAATACCGTTTCCCAAAAGCAACCGACAGCCTTTATTTCAACGCCTATACCAGTAATCTGGGTGACCGCATACCCAATAGACATATGACCTTTAGGGCCAAACGTATGCACCCCGAATTGGCACAGGCCGCCGCCGCAGCCACCAACTACCCAAAAAATGAGGTGGAAATCGATTTTGCCAACGGGTTCGTTGAAGAAAACCTCTATGTAAAAAACGGCCTTACCGAAGCCAACTCGGCGACATTCCTAGCCCAGCAAGAAAACAACGACGTTTTTGAAATGGCTCCTTTATCGGGCGACCCATACACCATTTTAGACCACCCTTCCCTAAGTATTCTGAATGTAAAGATTGAACGAGGCCAAGTACCGGCCGACAAAACATTGTTGGTCTATCTCTCTAGGGACCCCTTAACCGATACGGAAGGATTCTATAGCAGCGACCCCGAGGCCTTTAACACCTTATTGCATTTTCCGGTACTGACCCAAGGTGAAAATGAATTCTTGTTCACATACATACACCCGGGGGATTATTATGTAACGATTATTGCCGATATGGATGGCGACCTAGCCCCATCTGAAGGGGATCTAACCCATGCCCAAAGGCCGATAACCATAGCTCCCGAATCAGAAAATGAAATCACCATAACGGATATCACTACAGAAAACTAGACCCATGTTAAAAAGAGTATACCTACCATTATTACTAACCGTTCTATTGTCTTTACCCTTTGGTTGTACCACGGCCATTATCGATGATGATGGTGCATTGCCACCCATAACGAGGCGTGTAACCTATCAGGCAGATGTAAAACAGATCATGACCAATAATTGTATCACCTGTCATGGTGGACCTGCACCGGATGCCGGATTGGACCTTACCACCTACGAGCATACCAAAGCTTCGGGCCAAACCGGGCAACTGAGTGGTCGTATGAACAACATCAACAATCCCATGCCCCAAAATGGCCTTTTGTCACCGGAAACACGTCAATTGGTCGATAAATGGATTGCCGACGGCTATCCCGAGAATTAAAACCAAAACGTCAAGAAGTTCAGGTCAACCCACTAGACTTTTGGCACAAAACATATACCATGAAAAAAACAATCTTTATAATCGCCTTGCTCTGTTTAGGGCATGTAAAAGCTCAAAAATTCTTTACCAAAACCGGTGAAACCGAATTTTCGGCTTCTGTCGACACCTTTGAACCCATAGAGGCCAATAACAAAAGTACCACTGCAGTACTGAACATAGAAAACGGACAGTTGGCCGCCCTGTTGTTCGTAAAGTCGTTCCATTTTGAAGTAGCCCTTATGCAAGAGCATTTTAACGAAAACTACATGGAATCGGATGCGTACCCTAAGGCCACCTTTAAGGGAACATTACACGGTTTTGACAAAGCCTCACTTGGGAATGATACCAAAGAATTTCCCTTAGAGGGCGAGTTAAGCCTACACGGCGTAACCAAACCATTAAGTACCCAAGCTCAGCTTAAAAAAGACGGGAAAACCCTTTGTGTAACGGCAAGTTTCGCGATAAGGCCAGAAGATTTCAATATCAAAATCCCTGGGATCGTGAGTAAAAAAATCGCTAAATCGGTAACCGTAAAACTGAATTATGTCCTTGTCGAGAAAAAGTAAAATCGGACTAGTACTACTAGTATTGGGAATAATAGTGGCCATTTTCGGATATCGGTACCTATACCAATCGCACGAGACCACTTCTGAAGCCCCCATTGCCTATACCGGCGACGCCCAATCGTTTTCTGAATTGATGCCTACCGAAGCCCTAGCATGGCATGGCAAGTTCATTCAACTTTCTGGAAAGGTTAGCGGTAGCGACGATAAAGGCTTTACCCTAGACGGGTCTATTTATTGCCAGTGGGATGAAACCCAAAAACAACAAGAATTACAACTTAACGAAAGCATCACGATTAAAGCCAGGGTCATGGGTTACGATGATCTTTTGGAAGAATTAAAACTGGATAAAACCATACGAATCAACTAATTCACATGCGCAAAAACATTATATTATTCGTTTGTCTAGGCCTCGTACAATTTACCATGGGCCAAGAAGACCTATTACAGGAACTGGAGGCGGAGACGCAACCCGTCACCTTTCAACAACCCGCCTTTAAGGCCATGAAAATCGGAAACCTCCAATCGACAAAAATTGCCGAAAAAGGAGACTTATATTTAAACGTCTCGCATAGGTTCGGCGCCTTAAACGATGGGTTAACCACTTTCTTTGGCCTCGACAATGCCAACACCAATATCGAATTGGTCTATGGCTTTTTTAAAGGTATGCAGGCCGGTATCTCACGCGAGTCTATTCGAAAGACCTATGCGGGGCATCTAAAAATCAACCTTAAGAAGCAGTCCGAAAGCTTTCCGGTCAATATCGTGGCCTATGGTGAAGCCAATATTCGTACCGACCTCAGGGAAGAACAATACCCGTTGATGAAATTTGCCGACCGTTTGAGTTATGCGAGCCAACTTCTTATCTCGCGTAGGTTCAGCAACAAACTTTCCTTAGAGTTGGCACCAACCTATGTTAGGCAAAACCTGGTTCTGGAGCCTTTTCAAAAACACAATCAAATCGCATTGGGTATGGGTGGGCGCTATAAGTTTAGCAAACGTATGTCGCTCAATGTAGACTATGTGCATAATTTTAACCGGCATGAAGACTCGGTATTCAATGACCCTCTCACCTTAGGTTTGGATATAGAAACGGGAGGTCATGTTTTCCAATTGTTATTTTCCAATGCCCAGTCGACCTTGGCCCCGGGGTTTATATCGAATGCGGAGGGACAATGGTTTAAAGAGGTCTATTTCGGTTTTAACGTGGTCCGCGTTTTTTAAGTCAGCCTGAAGTATCCAAATAAAATTTAGTGTAGCGTGGCTATCCCGGGAGGTAAAAGGTGTATCCTTGAGCTTTCCGGGATTTTTTCGTTACTACTTCTGGTGCCATTTAAGCCTTGCCGGCCCTGATTCTACTCAAGGTTTCTTGGCTAATGCCCAGCATAGAGGCGATGTGCCCCAAGTTTGCGCGTTGGGTTACTTCAGGAAACACATAAGTAAGTAATTCATATTTTTCTTTGGCCGTATACAGAAAATAACCTTTATAAAACTCATCGATATGGGAGGTGGCCTCTTCCATGGTCAAACGCCCAAACCGCTCAAGTTCGGGGTAGGCCAAATACAACTCTTGCCATTGGTCATAAGTCAAAGAACATAAAACGGCATCTTCAATGGCCTCTAAATATTCACTCGAAGGCTCCCTTTGAATATAACTATACCAAGGAATGGCCAAATTACCGTCTAAATAGATCCAATAGGTAATATCTTTTCCCTTTTGATAGAAATAGGTTCGCAAAGTACCTTTTGCCACGAAATACATACGGCGGCAAATTTTACCTTCTTCCAATAGCACGGTACCTTTAGGCACTTCTATTTGTTCGCCAATACGTCTAATTTCCTGTTCTGCCTCAGGGCTTAGGGTGATGTAGGTTTTGATATAATCTATCAGGGGGGTCATGCTTAGGTTTTTAACAAAATTAAGCATAATCATTTCAAACCAAACCTTATCTCAAAAAAACAGGACCAAGAACAAAAGGATTAAAATTTTAACTTGCCACCCATATCCCAAAGTCCCCAGTGGGCCCCGACATCACCTTCGTCCCCAACCTTCCAGGCTTCGTCAAAGGCAGAAAAATAGTAGACCTCTACCTCATCTTCGACACTCCATTTTTGGGTGTTTACAAAATACTTCAGGTAATTGGTAAAACTGGGAAAAGCGCCCTCTAAGGAGGTGCCTTTACTGGGCCAACCCGTTTCGCTTATAATTACCTTTTTCCCGTTTGCGACCCGTTGTGCCTGACGGAACATATCCTTCATATATAACAAGGCATAGTCATGATCACAGCCTTCCCAAAATGGATAACAATTCGCAAAAATCACATCGCATGCCGCTGTAATACGGGGTCGCTCGGTAAACTCGTAATAAGCATCTACGTAACCTACTTGAATATGCGGAATGGCCTCTTTCACCCTATGTATATATTCCAATAAATGATTTTCGGTTAGGTCTCCGCGGTACATGACCTCATTGCCAACGGCCGCCAGATCTACAAAACCTGCCTTGGCCAAGGCTACCAAACCTTCTATTTCGGCTTCGTTTTTCTCTAAATCGGGCCCGAGCCAAGACCCAACCAAGGTTTGTAAGCCCATCTCTTTTGCCAATTCAGGTATATATTCATTGCCCTCAGTACATGAAAACGAGCGAATGGCCTTAGTAAACGGCACTAGGGGCGCCAACCGTTCACGAATGGCCTCTTTATCTAAAACATCTCCTGGTTGCTGACCCATTACATACGGGCTAAAACAGAGACCATGCACTCCATTTTCCAAGGTTTTCCGTGCCAATTCTTGAAGTCCTTCCTCCGAAAGTCCAGCATATTCGTTTCTGGCCAAGGCCAAAAAGCGTTCTTTCCTATTCGATGACATCGCCTTAATATTTTAGTTGTTCGTTACTATCCCACAATCCCCAGCGGGCCCCTACATCACCTTCGTGGTGTACTTTCCACGATTCATCGAAAGAAGAAAAATAGAACAAGGGAACTCCTTCTTCCCTGGCCCACGAATTCACTTGGGCAAAATACCCCATGGCATTGCTATCGGATGGTTGGGCTCCTTGAACGGCATCGCCTTTATTGGGCCAACCGGTCTCGGAAATGATTATAGGTTTCCCTTGGGCCACCTTTTGTATCAGTGCATACATCTGCTGTAAATACATTGCGGCATGATCAATATGACAACCTTCCCAGAAAGGATAACAGTTAATCAAGATCAAATCTGAAGCTTCAACCAAACTTGGACGCTCATATAATTGATAATACGCATCTACATAAGCTACCGGCACATGCGGAACCGCCTCCCTGAACCGAGCCATATAACCCAAGAGTTCAGCTTCGCTTAGTTCTTCACGTAACAATACCTCGTTACCTATCACGGCCACATCTACCAGACCACTTTGGGCCAATTGCACCAAATTTTCCATTTCCTTATCATTGGCTTTCTTATCGTCTCCAATCCAAGCCCCTACCATAGTAGACAGTCCCATTTCCTTGGCAACCTCTGGAATAAATTCGTTACCATCGGTACAAGAGAAAGAACGTACCCAAGAGGTGTGTGGTTTTACCACCTCCATACGACGTCTGATCTGGGTACGGCTTAACAAATCGCCAATATCTTGGCCTTCGGTATATGGGCTAAAACAAATACCGTACATTCCTTTATCGAGATTGTCCACAAACAGGGAGCGTATCTTTTTATCGCTCGCGCCGCTTAAATCAATGTGTGACGCAGGTAATGGCTGGTTCTTATCGAAATCCGTTAAAGTCATCAGCTTGTCGGTCTGGTAGTAAGAGTTTAGTAAACTACCAGATTTCCTTTTGTCCAATACAGCCTTTATTTCCATGGCCTTGGCCTCGGTAAGATCATAATCGCGCATAATCCACATGGCTATCAAGGTACCCATAATGGGAACACCTGAGAAAAATAAACGTAACCCACTTACGGCGCCATCCGGTTGAACGACCGCCTCGGGATCTAAACCAACAAACGAAATAATAAGTCCGCTCAATCCGCCAGCTATGGCGAAACCAAACTTGACCATCCACCAGTATATGGCGCCAAAAATGCCTTCCCTACGTTTTCCACCGTTCATTTCGTCTAGATCACATACATCGGCCGTCATCGACATCATCAGGGTAAACAAACTTCCGATTCCAAAAGAGAAAAACGGTAAAGCGAAAATGAACATATAGGGTTTTCCCGGGATAAATAGGAACCAGAGTAAAATATACCCTAATACCGAAAGACTCTGCGACCACATAAACGCCTTTTTCTTGCCCATTTTCTTTGACATCTTGGCTACTATTGGTATTACGATAAAGGTGGTAATCAAGGCGCCTAAACTGCCAAACAGTGTTGGCCAAATACCCGCAGCTTCGGTATCCCCATTAAATAGATGATAGACTACGATAAAAAAGGAAAAGGCGGAAACCGTATAAAAAGTATTGTAGATAAAGAAGGTGGATATACATAGTTTTCTAAAGGCCTTGATTCGGAACGCTTCTGCGAAGCCCTTGAATATTTCGGAAAAGCTCCCTTTGAGGTTGCCCATGGACAAGGTTGCCATGTTTTTATCATGCAAGGTAGACCTGCCCTTGATGAATATGGCCGGTACCATGGCAAATATCATACAGATAATCCCCACCCAGACGGCCAGGTTTCGCGTGGCCACATCTGCCGATTCGAACCACGAATTATCGTACATGATTACCCAAAACCATGGGGCAACAACCCAGGCCCATTGACCGATCCATTGGGCTATGGCCATGATCTCGGTACGCTCATGAAAGTCGTCGCTCATCTCGTAGCCCATGGCCACATAGGGCACCCCGAATATGGTAATACCCAAATAGAAAACAAAAGACCACAACATAAAATAAACGAAGTTATAGTCGAGTCCGTTTTCCCGATACAACTGCCACATAACCACAAAAGCAACACCCATTAAAATGGCCCCTATAAACACATATTGTCTCCGCCGACCCCACCTGGAACGGGTATTATCGGAAATAAAACCCATTACGGGATCGGTAAAGCAATCGAAAATCCTAGGAAAAAAATAAATTGCGGCCCACATCCAACCCGGAAAACCCAAGTCTTGTACCAATACCACCATAAATATCCCTAATGCGGCCGGGAACATTTGATTGGCCAACATACCGATACCAAAGGCTATTTTGTTGATATAAGGTACTTTTTTACGATTTGCAACGCTTACATTTTCCATGGATCTTGTTTTAGTTGGTTTTCATTTCATTTTTAATAATCCCACTGAAATCTTTACGGTTTTATTCCTTGGGAAGCATAGGGTATTTCGCTGGCATCGAGTACCATTTTTTCTTGCCCATTAAAGGTTTTCCCTATCGGTTTACCACCTCTACCCAATCCGTTAAAAACTGCTGAATCTACTTTAGACCAAAGTGCATATTTAGCTTGGCCATTTACCGTAAACAGACCGAAGTGGTTCTCCGACCCACCTGGATTCACGGCATCTTTCCATGGCTCGTCAAAAGCCTCGAAATAAAAGCAGCTAATTTTTTGTTTTTGGGTCCATGCCCTTACTTTTTTATAGTACAAGGCCTGTTTATACTCGTCCGTGGCCTTTGACCCTTTTAGGCCATAGAAACCGTTAGAGGCGCTGGCCCAGCCGGTCTCACCAATATGTATGGGTTTTTGGGCGCCTACACTTTCCATATAATTTTTAACCTGCTGGTATTGTTGTTGGGCATACACGACCGCCCGATCCATAACCTTTTCTAAGGCTTCTTTTTTATCCTTGGCCAAATCTTCTTTATCCACACCCCAAAAAGCGGGGTTGTAATGGGTGTCGTGCATAGGATAGGTATGCATCGATATAAAATCAACGGCATGCATCAGTTGAGCCAAGGCCGGGACATGGTATTCCGGATCCCCGCCACCCCACGAGGCAAAATTATCGGAGCTGGTAACCCATAGGGTCTTGGGTAGTTTGCCCTGCCTTTTCTGTTCTTGGATATACTGTACCCAATTTAGAACAATCTCGGCCTGTACATAATAACGCTCGGCCCATTTTACCATGGCTTCATTACCTACCGCCAAGACCTTTACGATATGCGGATACTTTTTCGCCAAGGCTATGGCCCTTTCTATCTCTGCCGCATTGGCCTCACTTTCTTGTGAATGGTCTACAGGTTGATCTGTCCACGCATTTTTACAATCGATCCAGGCCCCGAGCATCACGTACATCTCAAAGTCTTTATCTGTTTTCTGAATGGCATCTATCGCTTCTAGCACATGGGCCGCATGGGGTAATTGTACATTGTAGGTGCGCAAAACCCGAATGCCCATGGCATGGAGTATGCGCATATCTTCTATGAGTTGCTCTATTGTAGGCTGTTGACTCCTACTAGCCATACGGTAGCCCCCGTAAGAAATGGCCAAATAATCGGGGTTACCCAAAATTTCGGCAGCGGTTAGTGTTTCTGTTTTCTCTTGCATTCGTTCTTTTCTTGGTGTACCACATGCGCAAACCAATACACCTATTAAGGCCCCGATACATAATTGATTCATCACATGTTTCATCTACTCATTGGCTTTGGTTACTTTCAGGGATATCGCCACCCCTACTATATTACAGACTTAGGTTAACCGCTTACTTTAATCTTATGGCTGCCAAATGCACCTCTAAGGCCTCAATTTTTCCGCTCCGTTTAAATATTTCGGCACTTATTTCTTTAGATAATAGCACCCCTTCCATTTCAGAGGAGGTACCATCACTATTTTTGACAACTATATACTCCCGCTCAGAAACCACATAGGTAATCGGAACTTGGCAATAGGTAAAGCCTAGTCCGTTTTTGGGTATACCAAGCTCGAACGTGTCTGTTGATATAGTGTAAACCGTTTGTATTTGCGATTCAGTATGATATTCCCTTTTGCGTAACAGAAAAGGATCAAAATGAATTTGCCCCTGTCGTACCTGTACGCCCAATTCCCCAAATCGGCTTAAAATATCTTCTTTCACCTGCCCGGTCATACCCGGCTGTTGTGCCCCTCTACCTTTTGGGGTATGGGAATAGGGATCTGTTGGAAAGGCCCCGTATAACTTCGGGGATTTATGTACCCCTATACCATCGTTTATTTCGTAATAATGGTCTAGCAAGCGGCCCATTTCTTGATTACTTGAATGATTTTGATGAGCCATAAGACAATTCTCCATCACGGCCAATTGCAATTTGGAAACCATATGCCAATAAATGGATCCCAAGCCTTCATAGCCATAAAAAGTACCGGAACGCCCCGTAAACGACCGGTGTTGAAAAACTGTTTCGAAAAGTGCTAAAAGCTGCTGCTTTTCCCCTGTGACCAAATCGGAATATTCCGAACCACTTAGATTATCCAATGCTTGTTCCAGATCTTCGGCATTTCGAAAATCGCCATTGAAGTGATGCTGACCCAACACATCGGTATAAGCAATTCGGGCATCTTCATTTATTTGCATGGCCATTAACAAACCGGAAGCCTTAAAGTACTTTTCGGGAATATTGTTTTTGTGTAGAAAACCCGGTAGTTCTTTTTCCGGATAGAGTAAATAGCTGTATTGATCTTCCCTAAACAGTGGACTTTTCCTTAAGGCATCTAAATTGGCAACAACCTCTTGGGTACTCAAATAGCCCGAGCTTAATACGGCCACCTGCCCTTCGAGCATAGGATCTAAATGCGAAATCCTTACACCTCCTTGGGTATCAAAGGTCATAATATTATAGGCATGATAGAGACCGTCTTCCCTTTTGTTCTCCCGTATGGTAAATTCGGTCACTTGAATCGCAATAGACAAAAGATTTTTGAAACGACTGAGGTCGAAGGCCCGTTTTTCACCCGAAAATCCATGGGTATAAATTTGATTTCTAAAGGTACTTGCAGCCGACCCCAATTGATCTAGGATACTACGCTTGCATTGGGCATCACAGGTGACATCCAAACTTTGCGCATGTGTTTCCAAGGTTTCAAAAACAGTTTCAAAGAAGGGAAGTATTTCTTTAGATACATTAACCGATTTATCGGTTTCGTTTTGAAGCAATGTATCGAAAAACGCTACAAAACGCCTTAGATAACATAATGTGACCATTGATACCCCATTACCGACCAACGCATTATTGGCATCGTTCCATTCAGGACGCTGGGTATTCATCCAAATGCCGGTACTAGGCACCAAATTGGCAAGTTTCGCCAAAGTCGTAGCCAGTATTTTTTCAATAAAATTGGCTGTATGAATGGTATTATTAGTATCTCTCAACAAAGCGCCATCTGCACCTAGTTCCTTTTTCCTTTTTTGGATAAGGGCATGTTGTTCTTCGTCAAATATGATGGTATCCCGAGGATTGGATACTATAGCCTCATAAGGTTTAATACGGTAAGGCACTTGGGCATACACAAAGAAATCGGCATCGAAAAGTGTTGCTATACGGCCCGGATAATGCGCCTCTAACTGCTCAAGTAGCTTAAGCAAGTAAATAATCTGATGATCTCCCCAATACCCAATATAAGACCACGGATCGTCTGGCTCTATGATTTCATAATCGAAGCCATCTTTGGTCAATCTATATGGGTTGTACCCATCAAAAGTGGTCGCATTTAAAAACTTATGGATCATGGGTTCTATAAACCCCGGATATGAACCCGCCAATGCTTCCCAATTTTGAAAAATGTCGCGCCAGTTCCCTTCATAGTCCAGCACTTTCTGCCCTGCATCGTTTTGTATATTAATGGTAAACTTATTCCAAGGTCGACTGGGATCGCCATGTCTTCTACTAAATTTCAAAGGGAGGTATTCGAAACATAATCGTTTTAAATCGCTTTGCCCATTTTTCGATGCCCACTTATGTAACCACTGAATGTTAAACAAAGGAGGTAACTCGGCTAGCAATATGGCCTTAGCTTGGGCCGAAACCATCGCATTGGCCTTGACCAAATAGTTTTCAAAATCGCTTTTATCTACATTATAGCCATCGTCAAAAATACCTCCTCGCATAATATTGAAAAGTGTATTGGCATAATGCCGGGTATCGCGTTGTGGATCGGCCGTAAACTGAAAGGCATCGGAGGCGGCACATAGGCGTTTTAAGTTCTCGGTACCTTGGGCTACATCTTCCCTAACCGACCGGATAAGTTTTTCTGGGTCTTGAAGTCCGAATCGCAATTTTGCTATATCGGCATGGTTCTGATTAACATCACATACCAGCTCCCATTCTTTTTGTGTTCCAGGTTCTAAACGGCATGCCTCGCGAAGAAAATACGCCCCACGTTCACCTTTTATGTCCGATTCTGGTCGTAATGCCCTACCCTCTCGAAAATCTTGAAGTTGCAGTGACGATAACAATACGCCCCCCCCGGAGAGTCCATAAGACCAAACACTTGTTGTTTTTAACGCTTCGCTAGGTTCTGCCTTATCAACGATGATGGCGCTTAAACTAAAAATAGCCAAATGGGGGGCTAAAATCTCGCTGCGTTTATAGGCATCTACTAAATTACTTACCGTGTTCTGCATTTGCTGCCCTACCCCAGATGGCATGATATTCTGTAGGCCGTCTAATAGTGTAATCTGCCGGGCAGACTCCCCAAGATTCTCGATTTGTGCCTTACGCACAAAACCATATTTTTTTGAACTCGACCAATAATATGAAAAACGGAGCTTTAGGTCGTGGTTTATTTCTTCGAAACCTACAATATTACCGTACTTACTTTTGTAGAGATTGCGCTGTATGTCCATGGAATGGCCCATACCAGAAAAAGGCTCCCATAAAGCCGTGCCTCTAGGGCTCTTTACTTTTACGATCGTTTTACTTCCGGTATGTTCTACCGATTCAGTTATCTTATCGTCGGTATAATATGGAAAAAGGGCCTGATCGGCGTGTTTCCTACCCGCACTGATACCTCCATTACTCGAAATAAACAACCAATGATCCGTATCACTAACTACACTCATAAAAAATGGGCGCATTCGATCTACATGGGAAATCCGTAAAAACTCCCCCTCAGGGTTAACTATGTTATCTAGACGAGGGTCTTGTTCTCCCCCCTTATTTTGGGATGCTTCTGTTACCATAAAAAAATCAGTTATTATTCTCCAGACGTGCCCTTAGCACTTAATACCCTATGCCCCATCGCCATATCTTTTTACGCCTTTCCATTCAAAGATTGAACACCATAAGTTATTCAGTACCTAGTACTCAAAAATTCGATTTAGCGAATAGGCCAAACTTGATAATTTCGCCTACCTCATCGAAAAGAGGATAGTGCTGAACTTAAAGGACATTTCCTAAATGACTCAAAGCCCTTACATACCGGACAATGGACATATAATTTTTATTGTACTTCTTTAAAAACCCTGACGTAATCTACCGTCATTTGTTGGGGAAAACGGGTGCCCTCTGGACTCGGAAAGCCCACAAAAGTACCGCCAACCGCTACATTGAGGATCAAGAAAAACGGATGGTCGTACACCCACTCTCCACTCACTGTTTCCGGGCTTACCCTATGATATAAGCGGTCGTCTACAAAGAACTCTATAAAATCGGCACCCCATTCTACAGCGAAAACATGGAATTCGGTATCGAACCTTGCGTTTTCCAAACTGAACGAATCGGTAATGGCCGCCCCGGCTGAATATCCAGGCCCGTGTACGGACCCATGAATTTTGCTAGGTTCTTGCCCACGTAGTTCCATTATGTCAATTTCACCACATTGTGGCCAACCTACGGTTTCAATATCATTACCTAGCATCCAAACCGCAGGCCATAGACCAGGCCCATAGGGTGTTTTTAAGCGTGCTTCAAATCGGCCATAGGCCTGGTCAAAGATGCCTTCGGTCTTAATACGGGCCGAGGTAAAGGGCGCTCCCTCATAAGTCTCGGCTATAGCCGTGATCACCAGATTACCTTTTCCGTCCAAGGAAACATTTTCGGGCCTATCGGTATAGTATTGCAATTCTTGATTTCCCCATCCGTTTTGCCCAGTTCCTATGTCATACGTCCATTTAGAAGCGTCGGGCAAGGCACCGGCATTGCCATCGAAAGCATCTTCCCAAACTAATTGATATTCTCGGGATGATGGCCCATTGGCATTGTCGTCTGTACATGACCAAAGGATAGGGAGCACCAATCCGAAAAGGAGTACATAGTTTTTATTAAAGATTTGTCGCATCGCTCTATGTTTTATTTGAACCTAAAGGCCCATTAATTTTTGTAGAAATAAACATTGTCTAAATAGACATCAAAGGGGTCGGTATTGGCACTACCATCGCCATTAAACTGACCATCGAACTTCAGTTGGAAAACAGAATCCCAGGTCATGCCCGTGAAGTCTCCAATTGGCAGATCTACACTATTCCAAGCCCCTGGGGTAAGGGGTACGCTGACCAATACTTCGCCCGCACCCGTACCATTGTTAATTGGACTTACCTTTACCTGGCGGTCGGTACCGGCTGGCACCCATATATCGACATGTAAAAACTGCATACTTGCCGCATTCTGCGCATTGCCCGAGAAGTCGGTGCCCTGGTAATTAAAGTTCGGATAGGCCAAGGCCAAGTTGCCATCGCCCGGATCAAATGCCGTATTTACCTGCATATGGCCCGATTGCCCCCAGTTGGGATCGTAATCGACACCCGTGATATTGGTATAGGCCTCGCCGAAAATTGAGATCACATCAGCAGCGTCGCGTACTGGTGGGGCCGGGGCCGATGTGGTCGGGGCCGTACTGGGTGCCGAAGGCTCTTTATAGAAATATACATTATCGAGATAAATATCGAACGGATCGGTATTGGCACTACCATCGCCATTAAACTGACCATCGAACTTCAGTTGGAAAACAGAATCCCAGGTCATGCCCGTGAAGTCTCCAATTGGCAGATCTACACTATTCCAAGCCCCTGGGGTAAGGGGTACGCTGACCAATACTTCGCCCGCACCCGTACCATTGTTAATTGGACTTACCTTTACCTGGCGGTCGGTACCGGCTGGCACCCATATATCGACATGTAAAAACTGCATAGTTGCGGCATTCTGCGCATTACCCGAGAAGTCGGTGCCCTGGTAATTAAAGCTCGGATAGGCCAAGGCCAAGTTGCCATCGCCCGGATCAAATGCCGTATTTACCTGCATATGGCCCGATTGCCCCCAGTTGGGATCGTAATCGATACCCGTGATATTGGTATAGGCCTCCCCGAAAATTGAGATCACATCAGCAGCGTCGCGTACTGGTGGGGCCGGGGCCGATGTGGTCGGGGCCGTACTGGGCGCCGAAGGCTCTTTATAGAAATACACATTATCGAGATAAATATCGAACGGATCCGTATTGGCACTGCCATCACCATTGAACTGGCCATCGAACTTCAGTTGAACCACTGAATCCCAAGTCATGCCTGTAAAGTCGGCCATGGGTAGATCAACACTGTTCCAAGCCCCGGGGGTCAGGGGTACACTGACCAGTACTTCGCCCTCACCCGTTCCGTTGTTAATCGGACTTACCTTTACCTGTCGGTCGGTACCTGCGGGCACCCAAATATCGACATGCAAGAACTCCATTTCGGAGGCGTTCTGCGCATTGCCCGAAAAGTCGGTACCTTGGTAATTAAAGCTCGGATAGGCCAAGGCCAAGTTGCCATCGCCCGGATCAAATGCAGTATTTACCTGCATATGGCCCGATTGCCCCCAATTGGGATCGTAATCGATACCCGTGATATTAGTATAGGCCTCGCCGAAAATTGAGATAACATCGGCGGCATCTCGTGCCAGCGGCTCCGGGGCCGAAGTGGTCGGGGCCGCACTGGGCGCCGAAGGCTCTTTATAGAAATATACATTATCGAGATACATGTCGAACGGATCCGTATTGGCACTGCCATCACCATTGAACTGGCCATCGAATTTTAGTTGCACCACTGAATCCCAAGTCATGCCTGTAAAATCTGCGATAGGCAGATCCACACTATTCCAAGACCCAGGGATCAAAGGTACACTGACCAATACTTCGCCCTCACCTGTTCCGTTATTAATCGGACTCACCTTTACCTGGCGGTCGGTACCTGCGGGCACCCAAATATCGACATGTAAGAACTCCATTTCGGAGGCGTTCTGCGCATTGCCCGAGAAGTCGGTGCCCTGGTAATTAAAGCTCGGATAGGCCAAGGCCAGGTTACCATCGCCCGAATCAAAAGCCGTATTTACCTGCATATGGCCCGATTGCCCCCAGTTGGGATCATAATCGATACCCGTAATATTGGTATAGGCCTCACCAAAAATTGAGATAACATCTGCGGCATCGCGCGCTGGTGGCTCCGGGGCTGAAGTGGTCGGGGCACTACCCCCTGCCCCATTAGATTTGCTAAAGTACAGATTGTCTATATACACTTCGCCCGCATCTAACAGATCGATTACCACTTGCTGTATATTCGAATTGGCGGCCAAGCCGGCAGCTTGTAGTTGATCCATGGTCAAATCTATGGCCAACCATTGACCTTGTGCCATGGCCGGAGTGGCATTGGCATCGATTCGAATCAAGGCCTCAGAGGTGATATCGGGTGCTATATTGACCACCTTTAACAAGAAGGCCGTATTTTCATTAACCGGATTCGGGAACCATAAATCGACATGGAAATCGGTCAGTTCCATGGCTGTGGCATCAATCTGATTTTCGGCCCCCAATTCAATCACTTGAAAGTTACCGCCCGGATTATCGGACTGTTTGTAGTTCAAGGTAGCATTATCGGCCACAGGAATTTCAGCAAAAGTAGCCGCACCATATTGGTTGAAACCTTGATTGGGTACATCGGTATAGGCATCGCTGAAAATAGAAACTACCTGTGCCGCATCTAAAGTAGGGGTCGGGGCCGCTGTGGTCGGGGGTATGGGTTGTGGCCCTCCGCCGCCTGTACCTTGGTCGTTGTACAAGTATAAATTGTCTACATAAAAACCACTTGGCCGTGGTGAGGTATCGCCTTCGGCATCAAATACGATCTGCCCTAAGGTAGCCTTATTGGCCATATCCCTTATATCCATATCAACCGAAATCCACTGCTCGCTTACCAAAGCAGGGTCTGAGGCCGTGGTGAGCAATTGAGAAGCTATGGTGTCGTCTCCTCCATCAAAATTGCCATCGGCCCCAAAATCGCGCAGATTCACTCGCCAAGTAGCATTAGGATCCAAGGCTTCAGGTATATAGATGTCTACATGCAAATGGGTCATTTCGGTAGCATCTATGGTGGGGACTTCTTTATTGAATTCAATACCCACAAAATTGTAGTTGATATAATTTAAGACATGGTCTCCATCAACGGTAAAGTCTGCCGATACGGTGGTTTGGAACGGGGCATAATACCCATTATAAAAATCGACGGGTACATTGGTATAGGCATCACTGAAAATAGAAATAACATCGTCGGCTACTTTATCAGGAAGTGGGGCTGGCTCAAATTCCCTAACCTGAAGGGTTAACGAACCCATGGCCGCTACATCGCCCATAGAAGCCGTGATTACAGCCTCACCTTGGGCCAAAATGCGAACGGTGGAAACTTGGGTGGTTTCATCTACAACCACTTGCGCCACTTGCGGATTAGAAGAAGCAAGTGTAAAAAATGCCGGCGCGGCATTTACGGCCTGACTAACCCCATTGGGAAGACTAAAACTAACCCCCAAACCGGAAACGGGCACCTCTTGGCCTACAAAAACCGTTGATGTTACCTCTTCACCATTTTGGATATAGGCCTGTACCTGCCCTATGGTTCCCGAATTTTCGAATCGTAATTCATCTATCCAGAAGCTATAACCTTTCCCATTATCAGGGGTATCTACAAAATAGAACATTCCTTCCTCCATGGTCAATCGGGCGGGGTCGGGTAATAAAATGTAATATTTTGTCCAAGCCGTACTAAAGGCTACATCGGTAATTGAGGTGCGGTACATTTGGGTATCGGTAAGACCAAAACCCAATTCTTGTATTATGGCACCTTGAGAGGCCTTGCCCCAAAAGCTCAATACATTGTAACCGCTTAGATTGCGACCAGTCTTATCAAAAAATATACCTCCGGCATAACCACTCTCGGGATCCCCTTGGTTGGGTATATCGAATCGCATGGCACTATCGGATTTATCATAGGTCACCTCTTCATCTAGTTGAAAGGCAGTAACTTTTGAGTCGCCGAAAGCGGTATAATCCAATCCGGGACTAAAGCCATCGGTAAACACTGCCGCCGTATCGGGCAAACTGGCCGGAAAGGCGTCGCTATCGTCTGGTTCGCATCCCATAAATACGGCCAAAGCCAATACGAGTAAAACCAGGGCTATCACATATGTGGATATATTCAATTTCTTCATGGCTTTTTCTTTACTTTCCAATGTTAATATGAATGTAGGTGCGTATCTCCCATTCCTCGCCTTGGCCAAAACCTTGGTCGAGTGCCCCTTGGTATAAGTATCTTGGGGAGTATTGATCTAGGGAACGCCAAGTATAGCGTATACCTAAGCGGGTGTTGGGCAAAATAAACCAATCGGGCTTACCTACCGTTGTCGATAAATCGGCAGTTAGCTGTAAGGGAAAGGTTAGGTTAAAATCGCGATGGTAATCAAAAGGTCCCCAATCGTCTACCTTGACCGCCCCTATAAACTTCATCTTTTTATAAATGGCCCTGAGATCGGTACCGTATCGCGTAATGGTTCGGTTAATAGCATCACCAGGGTCGGTACCCCAGGCATTGGGTTGTGCCGTACCGGTGTAAAAATTAATGATAAACCCAAAATCGCGGGTAAGTTTTGAGACTACCCTGCCGTGCAACTCCCACAAATCTTCGGCCGGAGGAGCCAAAGGGAACGCTATGGGGTTACGACCCGTATCGTCGAAACCAATAGCCGCATCTTGACTGGTGGGTAAATGCCTGTAGACGAACCCAAGACTTGCCGCAAAGGTGGCATCTTCGGTATAATCGTTATCCCATTCGTAGAACCAAGTGGCCGGAGTAGGATCGAAAGTGAGTAATATCTCCCCGGCTACGGTTTCCCTATTGGCCCTAACGGCAAAAGGATCGTCTATAATATTCCGTTTACGAATGGGTGCATCGAAGGGTATAGGGTCTACCAATGGTTTTTGCCATAGAAAATTAGGTGCTATTTGCAAATTGCCGACCGAATAGGTAAACCCGGTCAGGAAATTGTATTGATTTCCACTACCGCTATCTTTTAAACGCCAACCCGTAAAGGTCTTGGTCTGATCCGCACCACCAAAAGCAACCAAACCAATGGCGGCAGCCTGGCCATACCAATTGAACTTACCCCCTGAATAGGAAATTTTCACTTTTCCTCCCCAGGTATCACTAGATTCTACCACGTCGGTTAGCTCGGTATAGGAACCATCGGTGTTCTGCCTAACAATACTATACTCGCGACCCACTAAAGGCTCGCCCCCCCAAATGCCCCCTACCTCTAGGGCCAAATCGCCAAATTCACGTTTGGCATGTAAGGTAAGTCTTCGGGTTTTAGGTTGCGGTATTGCTATGGAAGTTTGAGCCTGTTCGGCATCGTCTACATCTTCGTGATATATACCGGTTAGATCTATTTTCGCCAGAGCAGTACTATACTTGACCAAAAATGCCGGGTTGGCCCCCCACCATAATTCAGGGCCCGCAGCGATTTTTAAACCTGACAGTGATTTTTTACCCTCAAATTCAAACCCAAAAGGTGCTTCCCCGTTATACAGGTCGAGATTAGGCCCGTAATTGGCCTCGGGATACAAACCGAAAAAATCGCCTTCGTAGCCCCAATGGTAATGCCCGGTTCTATAAAACCCCTTGAAATTAAAATCTTGATGCTGCCATTCGAATTCCGATTGGTACACCTGTACCCGATTTAGATCGGTTAGTGCCAAATCGCCATTATCGGTTTCAACGGTACGGGTACGCCCCCGGTTTTCATAGAAAATCTCGTTAATCGGATTGGTAGCTACATTACCCAAAATATTGAAACTAACATTGGCATTAAAACCTTCGGTAGGCGAAGCCTCTACATCTACGTAGTAAGACTCCATATGATCGAAGCCCTGCTTATTGGGAAAAGTGGTTTCGTTGTTTGGATCGGCATCTTCCGGTGTTGTAATTAGGTTGCCACCGGTGGTAAAAGTGGTAAACTCTGCCCGTAGGCCGCCTATACGTATCGCACTCGATTTTTCACTGACCATGGCGGCCTTATCGCCCCGAGCCTGTATTACGGCATCGATCAATTCTATTTCGGCAAATTCAGAGTCCAAAGTCTCCATTCGCATAGTATAGGCGAACGGGTCTATATCGTGTACCTCCTTTAAGGCATAATAGGCCGCCCTCGGATACAACTCATAATACCCATGGGCATCGGTCTGGCCTTTGGCACAAATACCGAACCACTCTTCGTTCATATTGTTCTGGCCTTCTTTATGGTCAAAAGTATAGCCTCCATTGGCCCATGAGGCATTGGTGTCGTGTACATCTAAATTCTTGGTTTGACCATATTTCCACCAGCCATCACTGAATTGAAAGGTAAACCCTCCCAAAGAGTTCTGAGACTTACCCAGCCCAGCGGCATTGGCGTATATCTCTTTCCAGTTGCCCACCATATAATGGGCTTGGGCCATTTGATCTTCTTTATTGGTTAGTGCATTAAAGGCATCGGAGCCAAACTCGGTAAAAAGAATAGGTTTACCATATTCGTTCTTTACCCGTTCAAAAGCATCGCCAAAGGAAATACCCCTATACATATTGGTCCCAAAAACATCTACATCTGGGCATTCTTGGGCAATGATATCCAAAAACAAGAGGTCGCCATTACACAGGGCTATCGGATGCCCCGTATCGATGGCCTTCATGGCGATGGCCGCTTCGTTGAACAATTTGTACATGGCCCTTGCCCTTTCGGTCGATTTACGATCTTGAATTGGAATATCTTCTGTTTCCGCACCTTCCCAGAAAAGACCGTAATTGTTTTCGTTACCTAATAAAAAGAGTAACAACCCACGGGTATTTTTATAGGTTTTGGCAAGTTGTGTCGTTTCCTTTAACAATAACTGCTTTACCCGGGGGTCGGCATATTCGGTATTGGCCATCCAAGTGCCATCTATTGTTAAACCGTAACGACCGAAGGAATGGTTAAGCATGGTGTAAATACCATAATTATCGTAGATATAGGTTATCCATTTCGGGGGTACCCCAGTGTATTGCCTAATGGCATTTACCCCCATATTACGCAATAAGGCCATTTCGTTGTCCAGCGCATTTTTAATAAAGGCATCGGACTGTTTCCATAAACTGTAGTTGTAATTGGTACCTATGGGAAAATAATCCCAATTCATACCATTTACCATAAAAGGCCGGCCTTCTACCAAAAGAGCGGTTCCCCTTTGATCGTTGACCAAGCTTACCTTAGATGATTGTGCCCCTACCGAAATGCCCAGTAACAAACACAAGATGATAATGCTGTTCTTCATTAGTACGATTTTTTTGGATTCGAGCCCAACAATCGCACTACCCTAGTTTTTCTTATGAATAAACCAACCAGCAGTGGATTATTAGGTTTGGTTCAAATTAGCCCTACTGAATAAAGATTCCGCATTTTTCGCCTTTACAAAAAACATACATCACAACAAAAGTTATAGTTTTTCACCTAGTATGCAATAATAGCAGCCGTTAGCCGTCAGAAACACATCGGGAAGAAATCGCAAGAAAAAGCCGGCTGTAAGGCCTTTGTATAGGTAATGTTGTGGTATTTGATGGTGGTTATTCCAACATTTATAGGTCCATGATGTATTTTACGAGGTTTTCGTCGCGATCTAATTGCATTTTTTTTCGCAAACGGTACCTTTTTATCTCTACACTACGGGTAGAAATATTGAATAATGGGGCAATTTCTTTAGAGCTTAAATTAAGTCTGAGGTACGCACATAAGCGAATATCGTTAGGAGAAAGTTTGGGATGTTTCGCCTGAAGCTTACCCAAGAATTCGCGATCTACATTATCAAAGGCCTCCTTGAACATTTCCCAATCATCACCGCGGCCCAAATCGGTTTCTATTATATTCAATAAAGAACGTATGCCTTCTTGGGTAAGGTTAGAACTCCTTAATTCATCACGGATTTTTTGAAGCAGTTCATTTTTCCTCACCATATTTAAGGTAGATGCGGCCAACTCTTTGCTTTTACCTTTAAAATCTTCACGTAATTTCGCATTACGCATTTGTATCAGCTCCTTCTCGTTTTTGGCCTTGATCAGATCGAGCTCACGTTTATTCCGTTCTATGAGTTGCTCTTGTTTCTTACGATAATAGCCTTTATAGGTCTGATGAATAAATCGAGCCAATACCAAAGCCATTAAACCGTAGATCAAAAACATTATACGAGCGGCATACCAAGGGGGGTGAATTTCAAAATCCATTGTGGCCGTATTCGTAGAGACCCTATTGCCAATTTTAGCCCTTAGTTCGAACTGATACTTTCCCGGACTAAGGTTTTCAAAGGTCACCGAGCTGTTGGTTGTCCAATCGGACCAATTATCAAAGCTTCCCTTTAACCTATACCCGTACTGGGCTTCTGGAATTTTTCGATAATCGGGTGAGTAAAATGTAAAACCGATATTGTTTTTGTCCCAAGACAACGAAGTAAAGCCCTTTTTTGATATGGTCTCACCTTTACTTACATCTTTCGAATCGTTTAAAAGATACACCCTATCTATATACACTTGAAAATCTTTGACTTCCAATTTATCGGAATTCATGATAACGAAACCTGATCTTGACCCCATCAAATATTGGTTTTCAGCTTGAATGGAGACCAAGCTTTCATAGCCTACGATTCCGTTCCTAAATGCTTCGGAAAGGGGAATTTTGGTTATTTCCGGAATCTCTGCTGTTGTGCCCTGTCGTAATCGATACAAATTCTGTTCGCCAAACAACCATAATGCCCCTGCCTTCCGATCAGAAATCATTTTTCCACTTATATAAGTATCTTCCTGAAATTCGCTTTGGAAGGGTTCATTCATCTTAAATCCACCCGACTTTTTATCATAAACATGCAGTCCCGATTTGGCATGGTAAAGGAGACTATCATTATACAGTGCCAGACCGGAATCGGCATTGGCCAATTCGGTGTAGGCCCGGTTTTCTAACACACTGGAGAAATCATCTGAGATTTGAAGCTTGAACAGACCTTTGTATTCGTGGTTAACCCAAATATGACCATCATAGAGCTCAAAATAACGTGAGGAAAGATCAAAGCCATCAATCTTGTTGCGAACTTGCCATAGGTCATTTTTGCGTTCCAACACCTTAAGGCCCGTATAACTCCCTTCGAGCCAAAGACCAGGTGAATTTGGTACGGCCATAATTTTCCAACTTCCGGCCGTTCGTGTTATATGTTCTGCCTTGCCCCCATCTATTAGGTAAGTACCATTATGGTGACCGCAGACCAACTGACCCTCTACCTCATCTAAAAACCAAACCTGACCTTGGGTACCGGGAACAAAACTAAAGGCATCTCTAGTATCTAATTTTCGGTAAAAAAGACCTTGATTGGTACCTAAATACAAATTTCCTTGCCAAGGGCGAGCGGCATAAACACTACCCAAGTTCCCTTGGTTATCTTTAAAAATTGAAAATGCCGATTGCAGCTCATAATACCCTATTCCGTTGTCGAGCCCCAACCAGATACCTCCGCTGACGCCTTCGAAAACCGATAATACGGTATTGTTGGCCAATGCGGTCTTACGGTTTATCTTATGAACTACGTCACCATCTTCATCTATCAAATATGCCCCTTGGCGCACCGTTCCCACAAGATACCCCCCTCCACGAACGTGTATGCCAGAATAAATCAGTGCCTGGGAAAGTTCGTTTTGAACAGACAAAAAACAGGTTTCCAGACCTTTAGGAGAGGTCTGCACAAAACCAAGTTGCTTTATCAAGTAACGAATGCCCCCAGCAAAAGGAAAAATACCGACCACTTCATAATCCTTGACCCAATCATGGGTTTCCTTTGGTGTTTGTACCCCACCAGTCATCTGAAATATGCCCTGACCCATACGTTGTAGCCAAAGGCTTCCGTTTACCTTAAAAATTTTGGATATTTTTTCTTCCGATTCAGTGATTCGGATTTCTTCCGTGGCGGGATTAAAAGTATATAACCGATCAAAGGATTGAAAAACGATATGACCATCGATTTCGAGTATGTTCCAAAACTCTTCATCGGTCTTTAATCCGTTTTTTACCTTTTTGGCTATAGAAGTATATTTTAATTGCCCTGTTAAATCCCGTTCCCAGTAGCCAAACTCCATATAACAGCCGGTATAAACTCGCGGTCCTTCTACCCATACTGAGCGCATCAAGGTTTCATTCGGACTCGGATATAAGTGCCATTGGGCACCATTATATTCCAACAACCCTTTATTGTTGGCCACAAAAATGCGTTTATCCAAAGATTGGGCTATAGCCCAGTTCTGGTTCTCGGCCCCATATTCATTGGGTGCATAATTGATTATGGGTGGTAGTTCCTGTCCTCCAAGGAAAAAGGATATCCCCAAACATAAAATGAAAAAGAAATGCTTAACCATGGCCCAGAATAACAACCTAAATATACAGCAAAATAGCCTAATGCGATTTAGTTTTCAGCTCTATTGACAACCTCTTAAACAACAATACCCTTATCCCAAAACAGCATCCTCAAAAATTATTCATTTAAGTAATTTTGCAATTCCATTATCTTTTGTGGTGTATTAAAAACCCCACCGTAATACGATGTTACCGTGGCCGAAGTATCGTCTTTAACACCCCTTGAGGAAACACAAAGGTGTTTGGCATCTATTATGACCGCAACATCTTCGGTACCCAAGGTTTGAACCATTTCCCGTGCGATTTGATTGGTTAGGCGTTCTTGCACTTGGGGTCTTTTGGCATAATATTGTACCAATCTATTAAGCTTCGAGAGACCGATTACCTTACCCGAAGATATGTAGGCCACATGGGCCTTGCCTATGATTGGAACAAAATGGTGCTCGCAATTGGAATAAAAGGTAATATTCTTTTCGACCAACATTTGCTGGTATTGATATTTGTTATCGAATAAGGCTACCTTGGGTTTATTCATCGGGTTTAGACCTGAAAAAATTTCATCGATATACATTTTAGCTACCCTATTGGGAGTACCTTTTAGGGAATCGTCTGTAAGATCGAGCCCCATAACTTCCATAATCTGACCGAACAAATCGGCTATTTTTATTTTTTTCTCTTCATCACCCAACACAAAGGCATCTGGTCGCATAGGGGTTTCCAAACCCATATAAATATGATCATCACCTATTTCGTCTTCCGAAAATCCGTTCAGGGTTTGCTTCTCAATAAGGGTATTCCACATAATTTCTGGGTGTTTCGAATAATTTGACTTTCAATTCCAACCGCTCTTGTAGCTCAGACCGCAACAGCTTGTAAATTACCATGGCCATGTTTTCCGCCGTCGGATTAAGTTCCCGGAATTCTTCGGTGTCCAAATTCAGGTTTTTATGATCAAACCTATCCAGCACCCTTTCCTTTATAAGATCCGAAAGTATTTTTGTATCGATAACATATCCGGTATGCGGATCAACCGTTCCGATTACCTTTACCTCTAAGTCATAGTTATGCCCGTGATAATTGGGATTGTTGCACTTTCCGAAAATGGATTTATTCTTTTCTTCACTCCAATGCTTATTATGAAGTCTATGTGCCGCATTAAAATGTTCACAACGTACTATGGCTACTTTTTCCATTTGGATTGAACTAACGATTGGAATACAAAATTACCAATTTTGTCTAACTATATTTATATTTTATTAGACATTTAATTCTTTCCGATGCATTATTGCCTAAAAAACCGTTGTATACAATTGATTTTATGTGTTTTAGAAAATATAGTATAAGCTATAAAAATCAGCCTAATCTATGGATCCGTGGTAGTAAAACCAGCCTTGATGTTCCCTGCTATTCAGACATCAATGCCCGTAATTTCGTTTTTGAAACCTCTTTTTGGGGATTAAATACGGAATCACTCATATAATATACCAGACTATGACGCAGCTGGCGGGCCACCGGCCGGTCCTCTAAATTAGAGTTGAGGTCAATCGATGAGAATATCAATTTCCCTTTGCCTACCTTAGCTTCGAATACATTCCCCAAACTACGGTTGGTCACAAAATTATCGATTACCCGAACAATGGGATCGACCCCTAGCCCTCCCATATCGATGCTTTTGGAATTTATCAACAGATCCCACCATTGCCAATTGGTATGCGATTGGGTTGGAAACTCACCCAATGCCGGATGTTTTGGATCGCAAAGAATGCCCATAGTGGCAGGCTGGTCGGGAAAGTGCACCGGACTCCAAAACACGGGTACGAAACGCCCATCTACCCCAACAAGCGATTCTTTTGGTGGACTTAAAAGCACACGGCCACCTTGATCCAAAACGGCTAGTACTTTATCGATATCATCGGTTACCACTATATCTTCCGGTTCTTTTTCTTCATGCCTCGGATACACCCAAATGGACCATGAATTTATATATGGACTATCTTTTAATCCGACCTGAATGGTCAATTGGGTCGCTTTATTTACGGTTAGGGCCAAATCTATGATGCCTAAACCTTTTTGTGTTCCCATGGACAAGTAATCGATAGCCAAGGTATCCGTGGCCCAAACGGTACCCTGCTCATCGGTAATTGTCCATTCAATTTCCTGATTTTGTAAATCTTGGTAATAATTGGCGATATCGATACATCCGTTAAAGCGTTCCCCGTCTTGGTATACTGCTTTTCCAAATCGTAATAAGGGCACCATTTCCGAATTAAACCGTCTAAACTCCTTTGCCGTAATTATGCCTTTAGACTGCCAAAAAGCATTCAACAATCCTACCAAGGCTGTACCCTGTCCCGGAAAATCTTGTAATTGCAACAACTGAAACCCATCGAAACCAGGGGTTTTTAATGCGCGTTCAATTTCTTCCTTATAAAGTAAGGCGGCTAATTTGCCCGAAGCTTGGGTAAACTGCGGGGCCAAATTCAACAATCCTTTTTGCTCTAGATCATTTTTAACAGCCATAAAATTCATTGGACTAAGCACCCCTGTATATTTATCAATTTCAGACAAATCGGGATATACGGCATACTGACCAATCTCATGCGAGACTATAGGCAGTTCTAAATAATCGATGTTTTCGGTGTAGCCTTTGTTAAAACTAGGAGGTTCCTCATTAAAAATACCTTGCCCACGCACCCAGCCTTTCTCCGTCCATTGGGTAATATAAAAATCATCGCCCATTAAAGGCCAAATGCCCTTGGGGCCCTGAAAAGAAAACGAAGTTGCCGCATAAAGATGTCTAGGGTCTTGGGTTTTGAGTTCGTCTACCATTTGGCCCATTAGGTCTACATCGCCTTCCAATTCATTTCCAAGGGTCATAAAAAGAAATGAGGGATGATTACCATAATCGCAAAGAATACGGCTGGCCTCACGTTCTAAAAAGGAAGTAGCATAACGGTCTGCACCTACTTCGGTACTCCAGTGGGGTAGTTCTACCTGTAAATACAAACCAAGGGCATCGGCCACTTCGAAGGCTGCTTTTGGCGGACACCACGAATGGAACCTAAGGTGGTTGATACCATAGGCCTTGGCCGTACCCATTATTTTTTCCCATTCAGCTGTGGTAGTTGGTGGGGCTCCTGTAAGCGGAAAACTGGCACAATTCAAATTTCCCCTTAAAAAAATAGGTTGGCCATTAAGTTTAAAATTTCCTTGCGCTACTTCAAGATCCCTGTAGCCAAAAGTAGTCTCTAAAGTATCCGTACTTTTCTCATGGGTAAACCGTATCTGAAATCTATACAGATTCGGATGGAACTCATCCCAAACTTGCATTTCCTTAGGTCTCGGGATTTCAAATTCGATTAAATCAGTCAATATCTTGGCTTTATCCATATTGCCGGTAATCATTTCATTACCCTCAGCATCATAAATACTATACGCCAAAGCCGATATTTTAGGAATGGGTTGTTCAAATACCGCCTTTAGACGATTAGTTGACGGTTCTGGGTAAATATGTAAGTTTTTTGGGGTATTGGCATCTTGTATGCTCAGCTCCATAGCACCCAATATCCCATTCCACTTTATTTGGGTATGATTGGTATACCCATGCATCATTTCCTTTGATTCTTTCTCGGGATACTGACCTCCGTACCTATTGATCAAAGGAAATTTATTGGCATTGTCAACCATAATGGTCAACAGATGCCGACCTGGTGTAATCATATTGCCCAAATTGAATTTATGTGCCGTTACCAAACTCTCGGCCTCGCCTACCAATGTACCATCGAGAAATACTTTAGAGCTCCATAAAATGCGTTCTAAGCTTAACTGTACCTCATAGGACTGCCAAGTATCCGGAATTTCTATTTCCCTTTGGTACCACGCCTTACCAATGTATTGATGTTTACGTTGTAAATGCGACAACACATGGTTATTAAGAGCAGGCTTTTGGATATTGGGGCTTCCTATTTCGGCCATATCCAAAGTGCTGGGTAATTCGATACCACTTCCATCTAGCCGTTTAGTTGCCCATAATTCAGTCTCCCCTCGATCTAGGGAATCCAGCCTAACTGTCCACTGACCCGAGATATCAATGGATTTTGGGTTCTCTGTTTTACAAGCTATAACCAGTATAACAAAAAGAATTGAGAAATACCGCATCACCAACCAATTAAAGCATTCGACATCAAACGTTTATGAACTAACAGTGAGACATTGAAACGGTTCAGTTGCGTAGCTTGGGCAAATACCTCTACCGCCAGAACCATTTTTTGCTGTCCCAAATACCCAAGCCCTTTAAGGTAAAGACACATCTGTTGTTGCCTTGCGTTCAAATCCTCGTTCCAAATCAACATGTCAGGTAAGGAAACCGCAAAGTAATCTACGGTCGCTTCTTCATGCATCATGGCCTCGCCAAACAAAATCAGGTTATTGAATTTATCTTGGGCCTTATGAACATCGCCTAATTTAACCAATGCCAAACCTTGATAAAAAATTTGATCGGGCCGCTGGTCATTGTAGTACATATTCATTTGCAGTTCCATTTTACCAGATGCCGCCTGTAACCATAACGAACGGGCCCTTTCCGTATCACCCATGGCCTCATAAACACAACCTTGCCAATACTGGATATCGTTTTCCAAGGTTCCCAAAAGCTTTCCCTCCCCCAAGTTTTCGGGATAGATCTGGGCCGAAGCCAAATGCGATAAAGCCTCTTCATACGCCTCTTCCATTAACCCTTGTTTAGCCAATTCTATATGTGCTGTAACATATTGGAAGCTAATCTTACCTTCGCCCCCTTCCCAAGGATGGAAATTTCGAACAGCAATCAAATCCAATGCCTTTTGGTAATGGCCCATTAGATTATGAAGTGTTACCCATTCGATATAAAGATCGTCACGACTTTGGATGAGGGTGATATTACGTTCGAACTGGCTTAGCCTTGATTCTACGGAAACATTCATTTTTTTGTTCAACTGATCAAACTCCATAAACAATCGAGCATTGTCGTAATCTAGGGCAAATGCCTTTGACATTAAGACCCGGGCGGAATCTTTCTCTTTGAACTTATTGTAATAACAAAGGGCCAGATTTCTGAACGGAATGGCAAAGGTTGTGTCTAATGCCACTGCCTGTTCCCAAGATTTCTTGGCCTTTTCGTACGATTTGGCATGATACTGGAAATTACCCAAATAGTAATGGGCCCTAGCATCTTGGGAATTGTATTCAAGCGCCTTTTTCAAGGCTATCAATTCTTCTAAACGGTTGGGAAAGCAATAATCAGGCGTAGCCTTTGTCGCCGAATCCCAACTTTTCTGAGCAGCTTTTATAGCTCCGGTCATAGCTTGATAATACCCCAAAAGATAGAATACCATGGGTGGTTTTTCACCACTCCATTCTAAATAATGCTGTAAAACCGCTACACTTTCTTTGACCATACCTGCATGACCATAGTCTATGGCCAACTCGAGAAAATTGTGTGCCTTGTTTCCCATAATTTCCATAAAATGGGTTAAATCGGAAGCCTTTTTATGGATAACCAAGCTTTCGAATGCAAGACCAAAACTTAACTTATCTAGATTTTGGGCTTGATCCAGTTTTTTTTCAGCCTCCACCATATTGCCCGATTTCCGTAAGACGACGACTTCTAAATGCCTAGCCTTATGGTTCAATGTATTCCTAACCAACGCATTTTCGAGATGATACAATGCCTTTTCGTAGTCTTGGGCCATACAATCCAATCGGGCCAAATGAAAGTATCCGGCATCTTGCCACGCTGCATTCCAACAACTTTTATAAAATGCTTGATATGCCCCTTGGCAATCCCCCATATAATTAAGGCACAAACCTTTGTTATACAACGCCTCGCCATCATACGGATTGGGATTCCTCTGGGTCAAGGTAGTAATGGCTATATCAAAATAGGCCAATGCCTCTTGAAACAACCCCCGTTTCATAAACAGTAACCCCATGGCATTATTTACCCGCACATTGGCCGGCTCCCTATCTAGGGCCTCCAAATAATAATCCGTAGGGTCATAAGTGGCATGGCGGTATTGCTCTAAATGTTGACCGCGGAGATACAATTGTTCCACACTATTCTTTTCGGCAGGTTGTTGGGCCGGTTGGGCAGGACTTGGTAGCTTTTTACCCCCTTTTTCGGTGCTCTCCCAAGAAACCAAAACTTTACCCTCATCATCTTGAACCAACACCTTAAATATGGGTTTAGATTTGTCTTCTATGGGTAATCGCAGCTCAAATGCCCCTTCGGGATCCAATCTGAGCGTATTTTCCAAAAGCAAAGCTTGATTTTGATGCACTTGCAATTTGGCTCCTTCATAAACAGCGGTCACATGAATAATAATATGGGCCGAAGCTCCGTTTACTTCGAAATTAAGCAATGCTTCCTTGGTTGCATTCTTCACCATGCCTACCTTATGATACGGTAAAAAGTATTGTTCGAACCGTTTCTCTTCATAGGGATGGAGCCATGCAAAATCGGGCTGATTATCGGTATAAACCCCACACATCAACTCTATATATGGCCCATCGGAATCGGTAAGGTTCCTATCCCAGGCCCTCCCGAAATCGCCATTACCCCATGTCCATTGTTTTTTACCTGGTGAAATATGATGATTGGCCACATGTAACAAACCACATTCTGCAGCTTTATCGTAGCCCCCAACAAAATCATAATCAGAGTTAATGGCCATATACGAGGTAGGCACCGGAATATTGGCATATTTAGAAATATCGGTACCAGGCGCATAATCTACTTTGTAATAGACGCCCTTGGCTATCGGAAACTCTGAAACATCACGTTTGCCATGATCGAATACCGCATTTACATCGGGTGGAAAAACAGATTGGTATTGATCATTGACAGATACGGCCGGGTTGGCCCACCATAAGAAGGTCTGTGGGTGTGGGGTACCATTAAAAACCCTTCCCTTAATCTCTAGGTAGGCCTTGTCTGGATATAGGGTAAAACCAGCCATACCTTTGGTTCGTCCCATACGCTCTACCTCGCCCAACCATACCGTCTTACTGCCATCGATCTGTTCTTGTATCTCACATTCAACAGGCTCATAAGTACTTGGCCTATGATGTTGGGGCCAGTTAAATTCAATACCCCCAGAAATCCATGGCCCAGTAAGTCCGACCAATGCGGGTTTTATCACTTGGTTATAATAAACAAAATGGCGCTTTTTAACCTTATCGTATGCCATTTGAACCCTGCCGCCTAATGCCGGAAGCAACATGATCTTGATATACCGATTCTCGAGGTAGATTACTTCCCAGTCAATTTCTTTCGGACTATCGGCCACAGATTCGATTACGGCATAAGGGTACACCGAGCCACTACTACCCTGATAGACCCTTTTCTCTAAAAAGACAGGATACTTTTCAGCTTCACCCACCTCGTAAGTGGGAAAGGTTTTTTGGGTTTTCCAAACCTTTACTTTTTCCATACTCAATTCAATTTGGAACGCCCTATCAATCGGATCTCTATTTCTTCTAAAGATTTTCCTTTGGTCTCGGGAAGGCGTTTTGTTATGAATACATAACCCAAAAGACAGATTACCCCATAGGCCCAAAATGTTCCCGATGCCCCAAATAAATCGTGTAATACAGGAAAGGTATAGGTAAGTAAAAAGGATGCAATCCAAAGGGCCAAGGTAGCCACCGCCATAAGCTTGCCACGCCATCTATTCGGGAAGATTTCGGAAAGCACTACCCAAGTAATCGGCGCCAAGGTCATTGCATAAATACCAATGCCCATGACGATCAACACCAAGACCAATACACCTTTAAGACCCAAATAGTAGGCCACGCCCAACAGGGTATACGTTATGGCAAGCCCTAAGGCCCCTTTTCTAAGCAGGTTACGTCTACCCCATTTATCTACCAGCTTAAGTGCCAACAACGTAAAAACCAAATTGACACTACCTGTAATAATGATATTGAATAAAATGTCGTTAATCCCAAATCCGGCTGAAGCGAAAACCTCTTGGGCGTAGTTAAAAATAATATTAATGCCACACCACTGCTGAAATATGGCCAATACTACACCCAAAAGAATTATGGGCCTTATTTTCTTAGCTGTTATCTTGCTTAAATGCGAATCTTGATTTTCTGTATTTGCCAAACTCTGTTTAATAGCCGCCAATTGTTTATACGCATAATCGGTATTGGCAATTTTCTGCATTACGGCAGCCGCCTCGGTCAAGCGCCCTCTTTTAACCAAAAACCTAGGGCTATCGGGAACCAAAAACATACAAAACAGAAACAATAGCGCCGGAACACCTTCTGCCAAGAACATGAAACGCCATCCCATTTGCCCATTCCACGAATCTTCAATCTGAGCGTCTGTATATGTTGTAGGAATCGGTTCGGCAATACTATAATTCACTATTTGGGCCAAAAGAATACCTATAACTATGGTTAATTGGTTTAAGGAAACCAAGCGCCCCCTATAACGGGCCGGGGCCATTTCAGCAATATATAAGGGAGACAAGGTCGAAGCCAACCCTATACCCACACCTCCTAAAACCCTGAAGAAAACAAAAGCCGAAACCGTATCGGCATAACCTGTTCCGAAGGCGGATATCGAAAAAAACAGAGCCGCCAAGACCAAAGGTTTCTTCCTACCCCAACTATCGGCTAAAAAACCCGATAAAATAGCTCCAATGACACAGCCCAACAAGGCACAGCCCATGGCCCAGCCTTGCAAAAAAGGGTTATCGGAAATCCTAAAAAACAGCTCGTAAAAAGGTTTTGCACCGCCTATTACCACCCAATCATATCCAAATAGAAGCCCGCCCATAGCCGAAACAAAGGCAATAGAAACCAGATAGAAATGATTTATTTTTTTGGAATTCGAATTATCTAACAAAATCGAGTGCTTGTTACACGTTACACTATTTTAGTCGTTAAACCAAAACACCTCCTACAAATCTTGCAGGATTAAAGCGCAATTTAGTGTCGTATCCACTCTTAGCCAATAGACGAATTTCGAAGTGATATGGATAATTCTATGGTGCTCTAATTGCTGTCTGCACTTACATTTAGCACACTAATGTATTGCTTCAAGGGAAGCCGACCTCACCAGCTATGTACCAAAGTATACAAAACAAAAAGACCCACAGCAATGCTGAGGGTCTTTAGGGTTGTCGGGATGACTGGATTCGAACCAGCGACCACACGCACCCCATGCGTGTACGCTACCAGACTGCGCCACATCCCGATTATTTTTTATCTTCCATATATCTTCTAGCTCCCTTGCCTTTAATAACCTTTTCAAGTTGTACAGCTTCAGACCTATCCTTACATGGATACACTTTCAGTAGCTTCCATGGTATTCCACGAGAAGTATACTTACTTCGTGACGTATTATGTCGTTCTATCCTTTCAGAAAGGTCATTGGTATAACCTACATAATACTTATTCAATTTTTCAGAGAACAGTATGTAAACAACATATTCCATTCTACTAACGTTTGGCGACCATCCTGCCTCGCAGGATACGCTACCTCCCGATAGCTATCGGGATGCGCCACATCCCGTGACAAGAACTTGATACCCCTTGATACCCGATTCGGATGGCAAAAATATAAAAGTCCAGCAATTATGCCGGACTTTTTTTAGATAAATTTTGCTCAAATCTATCAACCAATTCAACTAAAAATCAATGAAGGACTGATCATCATCTTTCCAAGCTGCTATGTTTTTGAGGGTTAACCATCAAATTACCCTCTAAATCATTTTGTAACCGTAAGAATGTGGCTTTCGATTTTTTGTATTGCTCATAAGAATCTTTACAAAGCAACAGTAAAGTTACCATGGCTGCAGCCAAGGCGATCCAAACGGTATAAACAATTATCATCTGTGTCATTTCCATTTTTACCAAAATAGGTATTTACCAAGTCCTAAAACTGGTTTAAGTGCGTTCTCATTAATTATGACACCACTTCTTTAAAAAAGACACAAAAAAAATAGGCCCTTGTCACAATCAAAGACCTATTCCGCTGTTTTTCTTCAAGTTAACTTAAGAAATAATTTCGATTTTTTTATTGGATACCTGCTTAATCGGGTACACTTGCTTGGTCTCCCCTATTTTAATGACCATACAAATATTATCTATGGCCAATATGGTGCCTTCCTCACCATCGATACGGATACGTTGCCCCACTTCAAAATTCTTTCTGGAATAAAACCCTAACATCAATCTGTAGATTATATCGCGGGAGCCTAGGCCCAAAGCAATCGTAAAGGCAGCCAAGAAAGCCCCAAGTATCAAGAAAAGGTTGTTGGTGATGATCTCGGTATCGATTCCCGCCTGATCCAAGGCCATTACGAATACCATGACAATCAAAATGTAAAAGACTATGGTGCTGATACTTTTTGAACCATTCAAATCAAAGCCCTTTAGCATTGAGGTTATGGACTTGCGCACCAATGCCGCACCATAGGCCCCAATAAAGAAAATGGCCACTGCACTAAAAATACGCGGTAAGAAATTTATCAATTGCCCTACTTGGTTCGATACCACCGTTAGGCCTAGCATATCGGCACCAACGATAATGAACACCAAAATCAAAAACCACTTTACAAAGGTCAATACGATTTTTGAAGGTACGATCTTAACACTGCCACCGAACATGGGATTATTTTCATTGAACTTTTCGGCCAGTTTATCTACCTTGGTATAGGCCAAGCCTTTTTTTACGGCATATAAGAAACCCTTCAATACCAACCATCCTACGATCAGAAAAAGTATCCCGCCCAGGATCTTAGGTAAAACCCCGACAAACTGCTGCCAAAGGCTTTCCAATAATTCTATATTTAATTCTGTGTCCATGATGTGTAAGTTATGTTTTTATTGCTTGCTTCGTCTTAACATTTTTAAGAGACTTTCTACTGAACTGGCATATTTTACCATTAAAAGGTCGGCCAAATCTAAGGTAAGTTTCACCAAGGCCACATCTTTCATGACCTTTTCCTTCAATACCTCAGGAAGCTTTTCGTTCTGTATTACCTGTTCAAAAGGATTTTCCATACCTACAACCTTTTATAAATTTCCAAAAGCTTTGATTTGGCCCTGTTCAATCTCATTTTTACGGCACTCTCGCCTATTTCCAATACCGACATAATCTCTTTGATACTCATGCCGTCTTGATATTTCATGAACAGCAACATCTTTTCGGCCACATCGATACGATCGAGGGCCTTGGCCAATTTATCGGCCTTCATTTTATAGATTTCGCTGTCGTCGACCTCTTCGTCGTGCCTGTTCGAATAATTTTGGATATCATCGGTAAGCACTTCTTTTTCCTTACGTTTCTTTAACTGGCGCTGTACATAGTTCACACAAAAATTATAGGTAAACGAGTACAGCCAAGTAGAAAACTTGGATCTTCCTTTAAAGGTCCGCAACTTCACGAAAAGCTGCACAAAAATATCGTGGGTCAAGTCTTGGGCCTCTTCTGTATTCTTCACAAAACCCAAACATTTGTTATATACCTTGTTCGAGTAGCGATCGTACAAAATGGCAAATAGAAAGGTGTCGTTACTCTCAACGATTTTTGAGACTAACGCTTCATCACTACTGCTTCTATCTATTCCGCCTTCGGCCAACTATGGATACTATTGAGGCTATTTGATACCATTAGGACACTACACTTTTCGATAGGTCACAAAAAAATTACCAATAGGCCCGATTCAGTATAAAAACGAAGCAAACTTTAAAATAGTACGAAATTTCTTATTTAATTTCTCAAGGAAGGACACCACCCCTATCGGTACAGGGTGAAGTGTCCTATATAATGCTGTTTTTCACGGTCGTTGGCGTTTACTTCGTACCAGTAATCGCCTGTCGGAAGCTCTTTTCCTTCATAAGTACCATCCCATTTCTTCACCTGATCTAAATGGGCCACTACCCTACCATATCGATCATAAATGATCACTTCGATAGACGGGAACATTTCCCGATTGGTAACATACCATAGATCGTTAAGGCCATCGCCGTCGGGGGTAAAGAATTTCGGAATCTCCATTTTACCATCGAAATCAAAGGGAAACATTACTTGTGTCTGGCAGCCCATGGCATCAATCACACTGATCAATACATCGGCATCGTAATTCAAATTGAATACATTGTTATCTCCCTGATACTCGCCATTGAAATAAAACTGATACTCGCCATAACCCCCAGAGGCCGTGGCCGTCATTTCGTTCGGGCCAGTTTTTTCTACCTCCAACACCAATGGCTCATATGCCTCCATAGTAAAGCTCACCGAATTGTTACAACCATTGGGGTGGTAAATATATACGGTATGCTCACCTGCGGCCAAATCGCCAAAAGTACTTTGTTCCGTAGCTACGGCTACATCGTCTACATCCAAAGAGAACAGTAGTCCCCCGACCGAATTGTCGCTCATTTCGATTACCGTGGTACTATAAGGGAATATGCCTTCACAGCCATAATCAATTTGGGCTTCGGCGGCCAAGTTTACCCCAATATCTATTGGGATAGACACATTGGCTTCACAACCTTGGGCATCCCTGACGAACAACACATAGGTTTCACCGCCTTGTAGCATATCAAAGGCCAAGGTATCGTTTCTTTCATAGGTTTCGGTACCATCGGAATCGGGACCAATAAACATGGTTTCGTAATACGTTGCCCCAGTAACCGGGTCTTCGAAAGGTGTACCCCCTTGTACAATTACTTGGGCCGAACCATTGGATTCGCCCAAACAAATCTCAGGAGTGGTGTTTACATCGCTAATTACCAATTCATCTGGTTCCTCTATGGTAACGAAGGTCTTTTCGGAACAGCCTTGTTCGTCTTGGATCAATATCTCGTAGGTTCCGCCTTCCAATTCTTCAAAGACATAGGTGCCCGGGGTATCGGGATCACTGAAAAAATCATTGAAATTCGGTGATATCGCAAACTGGATCAATCCCTCCCCACCATCAGTCACCTCTATGGTAATGGTACCGTTGGCTTCGCCATCACAACCTACCGGGGTCGGGGTAGCATTGAAAACGATAGGCTCGGGTCTAACGATTTCCCAAGGTCCGTCTACATCGAAACAGGTAGAACCACTGGTAACCGCCACATAATAATCATCAGCTTGATCCAATCCTTCAAAAGTCCCGAAATCTTGAGGGCCCATAATCAAGGTTGCTGTAGCATTAGGGCTGAAAGGATCACCTGGATCTCCCCTATATAAGAAGTATTGATTACTACCTATACCACCGGAAGCGAAAGATTCAATACGGCCATCAATTTCCGAGGCACAAGAAATATCATCGGGTGAATTTACCAATAAATCCAAATTCTGGGCATCGATCAAGGTTAAACCATTGGAAGTAACCACATCACAGGTATTGGCCGCATTCACTTTACGTATATCGAACTGATAGAAATTTGGTCCGCCATCGATTAGTACGGAACTGTTACCTACTCCCATAGAGGTAAAAGTCGCTGCGGGGGTTGGATGCACCATACGGTATTCGTACTCAAAGCCGGCTTCCGGATTCTCTACACTCAAGCGCATTTGTCCGAGTCCGCCACAACCGGGTGCCTGAACCTGAACCAAATTCGGGATAACGGCCGGTGGTGGATCTACATAATAGGGCGGACTAACCCCGATACAGCCGTAACTAGACGACACTTCAATGGCATACCAACCCGCCGAGATATACCCCGTATTGGCCGCACCTTCGAAAGTAGGCCCATCTTGAAGTCCGCTACGCGACAACTCGTCGGTGACATCGTTACTGCCCAAATAGATCAATTGATATTTATACCCGGCACCGGTTACACCGCCCGAAGCCCCGGGGGTTGCCGTAACCGCATCGCCCGTAGCGGGATCATAGGCTTCTAAAATAGCGTTATTACCCCCTGGACAAACCAAAGCTTGAGGTTCGCGTATACCTACAGCTATGGGCGGTACGGCATCTAGTGTAATATTAAAATTGATGGTACAGCCTTCGACATCCCTATATTCTACGATATAGTCCCCACTGGATAGATTTTCGAATCTCTCGCTATTGCCCCAAGGTCTTACTTCAGTTCCAGAGCCATCCAACAGTCTATACTCATACGGAATCAAATCCCAACCACCAGTAAGGCTAGCGGCTATGACTCCGGTGTTATTATTACAACTTACGTTACCAATAGCTACTGCATCGGGTACCAAGGCCCCGTTAGGTGCACGTACCGTAGTTACATTACTAGTGGCCGGACATTGAGGGTCGACTACCGTGGTGATATCCACAATAAAATTCCCGCCAGTTAAGCCGGTGATACGGGCTGGGTCCCCACTTACATCAGGGAAATTGGCCGTATCGAAGCTACCGGAAGTCACTCTTGGCAACACTCGGTTCCCCAGATTGTCCATTTGAAAGACTTCATAATTATAAACCCCCACATAGTCGGTAACCTCAATAAACAGGGCTCCGTCGTTACCCGGCACCGCACAACGCACCGGATTGGCCTCTGTTATGACCACAGTAGGCGAAATGGGATCTATCACCGTATGTAGCGGTAACGGATAAATACAGCCACCCGTAAGATCTTCTACCTCTAACAGATAACCTCCGGCCACCGGAAGCTCTACCGTTACAAAAGTACTGCCTCCACTATTCACCGGTGTAACGGCAGCTGGTCCACTGGCGGCACTCACCCTAAAATTGGTCGTACCCACCACATCGACCCGAACCCTTTCCGGGGCGGCACAGGTTAAGGCACTAAGCAAACTTAAACTGGGTACAACATCGGTAGGTGGATTAAGTGGTGGTAGACTGAAGGTGGTCTGACACCCATTACCATCTATGGCATAAACCGTTATATTTTGGGTAGCCCCATTATCGACGATCTCAAAAGTATTCGCGGTCTGGTAATTCTCAAAACCGGTAATACTATATTGATAGCCACCCACCGCAGTACCCGGATTTCCAGGATCTACCGTCACTGTTACTATCGTAGAACTATATCTATTGGCACCCGGCTCACAGGCAAAATCGGGTGCAGCAGCACTAATCGCAAATGCTGGTGGATCTATGATTTCGATCAATCCATAAACCACTGTACAGTTACGTGCCGTAACCACTTCTATATCGTACCTTCCCGGACCTAAATTCGGGAATGACCCTCCGGCATTATTACTGATCAAGGCCCTTGAATCGAAATTCAATAAGCGATAATCGACCGGGGCATCTACATCTGTACCCGCCTGTAATAACACATCTATGCTACCATCATTGGCCCCATTACAGCTTATTTGTTGGATATTGACCGTATCTATAACCGGTGGCACAGCGGCATCTAAGGTAATACCGTCTACCAAAAAGGTACAGTTTCCGGTAATATCAACCACGATATTATCAGTCACCAACACCTCATAATCCCCTGGGGCATAACCCGTAAAGACTCCGGTATTGTTACTGGCGATCACCATACTGGTAGCACCGTCGCGTAGGTCGAAGGTAAAATCACCACTACCTCCAGTGGTCGAAATTTGTATCTCACCATCGTTTACATTACAGCTTGGCTGGGTAGTAAACCCGCCCGAAGCGGATAGAAACTCATAAACCTCAGCTGTTCCGGTACTGGTACAGCCATTGGCGTCTTCCAGATGAACCGGGTAACTTCCGGGGCTATTGACCGTAAAATGGGCTTCATATGCCGTACCACCCCCATTAAGTACCCCAAACTGGGTTACCCCTCCCAAGGTAAACCTCGGCGTATTGATGGATGCAGGCGTACTAACCGTTATCTGAAAAATTGCTGCGGTTATATCACATTGGTTATCCACTAAAATAGAAGGTGCCGGTAATGGTGGATCTTGACTGATAATGGTAGCAATAGCAAAAGAAGTACAGCCTGCGGCATCGCGTACAAAAACACTATAGGTTCCGGCCGGGGCAACAAAAGTGGTTTGGTTCCCAAAATCGTCGGATGGATCGGCCGGGGTACTGGTTCCCGTATAATCGGGGGTAAATCCGGCAGAGCCAAAAGCAAAAGTATAAGGCCCACCACTGCCCCCGCTGCCTTGTACGGTTATTTGTCCGTCGGCATTACAATTCGCGGGTTGTTCGGCTATGATATCTATGGCCGGTAGGTTTTCGTCTATGACCACTCCCGTAGCATCGGTACAACTATCGGTAAGATTGTTTACCAAAATCTGATAATCGCCCGAAAGTGCCCCGTAGGTATTCACATAAGGATCAGCACCCGGGGTTACCGTTTCCACTAGGGTTACCGTGCCGGTATCGTTATCGATAATACTGATTTCCAGGTTATCTACACCAGCATTGAATCCAGTTACCGTATACACGATTTCGCCAAAGCGGTTGGCGTCACAGGCACCAGGGGTAGAAACCGCGGTAACATCCAATGGCGAAGGCCCATTAATCGGCGGAATCTCATCTAAATACACACAGCCCGTTGCCGTATCGGTTACCTCAACCGTATAGGCTACCCCAAATTGAAGATTGTTAAACGTATGGCGTACCGGTGTTAGGTTCGGACTCACAGGTGGGTTCGGGTCATTCGCCAATCGGATCAAGAAAGGCCCAACACCACCTACTATTTCAACCGTATTGCTAAATCCGGCCGGACCACAAACCGGAGCCGGCACCGGATCGGGAACCACATCTACCGTGGTTTGGGTTATGGTAACGGTATCTTCGTCCCTACAACCATTAACATCGAGGGTGGTAACCGTATAATCACCAGGAGCAAGTCCGGTAAAATTCACCGGAAAAGTCGAGGTTGGTCCAGAACGGGCCACTTCTACCCCACTAGCGTCACGAACGATAAAGGTAAAATCGGCGGTCCCATCGGTGACTCCCGTAACATCTATCCCTCCTTCTACCGTACCAGAGGCACAGGTTGCGGCCACAGGGGCCACTGTGGCATCTGGTGGGGTACCGTCCAAGGGCACCGTAATATTCTGGGGAACGGTCAAACATCCCCTAGCATCACGTACTGTATACGAATAGGTGGTCCCTTCGGTTAAACCCGAATATACGGTCTGGCTACTAAAGGCGCCACCGTTAAAACTTATTTCATAAGGAGGTAAGCCGCTGGTTGCATCGGGCGTAATGGTTACCGTACCATTATTCAAATCACTACAGCTACCAGAAAGAGCGGTGGCGGTAGCCGGATTTATATTGGCCGGAGGATCAAGTACCAGAGGATTGGATACCGCAGTACAACCTTGATTATCGGTAATCCGGAATACATAGGTACCATCTACATTGGTATCATATAAGAAAGAATTCGTGGTCATGGCAACGGGCGCACCAAAAGTGGCACCATTATCGGAACTTACCTCATAGGTTTTGGAAGCCCCGGTTAAATACCCACCGGAAGCGCTCACACGAATACTACCATCGGCCCCACCACATGGAATTTCGGCATCTACTCGGGTAACCACCCTTAATTGGGGGTTCACGGTAACATTAACAACATCGGTACAATTGTTTCCATCGACCACTTCAATATTGTAGTTGCCTGGGGCCAAGCCCGTAAAAACAGGACTGGCCTGAAGGGTTCCACCATTAACACGGTATTGGAAACTAGCGGCTGGAGCGGAACCTGCGGTTGCCGTTACACCAATAGTAGCCCCAGTACCGGGCACATAGCAAAAATCGGATGCCGCGGCATCTAAACCGATACTTGGGGCATTTAATGGGGTCAGACTAAAATTAAAGGTCGCACTACAGCCCTCAATATCATCTACCTGTAGCGTATAAGCCCCAGCTTGGGACAAATTACCAAAGGTACGGCCCGATTTTGGCCCTACCGTGCTACCATCGGGTCGAGTTAGGGTATACCGGTAGCCACCCCAACCACCGGAGGCATTGGCCACTACCCTACCCAAATTGCCATTGGCACAGCTCATATCCCTCACATTACCGTTCAAGGCTATGGGGGCTGCCGGTTCTTCAATGGTTATTGAAGCGGTATCGGTACAACCGGAATCGGTATCGGTAACCGTTATTGTATAGGTACCAGCACCGGAAGCCGGCAGAACGACTTCGGCATTGTTCTGTGGACCACCCGTTATTCCACCCGGATTGATTTCATAGGAATAGGTGTTCGCAAAGCCATCGATAATAAAGGCTCCCCCACCATCGGTGGCGCCCGTACATACACGGGTATCGGCACCGGAACGCACCCTAGCGCGTATAGAGCTGATAACGGCCGGGGTAAAGAATCCGGTCAATTGACAGCCATTGGCATCGGTAACCCTAAATTCGTAGGACGTATTGGTACTAAGTCCAACAAAGGTATCACTAGCACCATTATTGATGCTTACCGGACTAATCACCTCGTATTGGGTTATGGCCGCATTGGCCGTAACGGTGAGCTGTACATCGGATGTACCGGCGGCACAACTGATATTGGCCTGGGCAAAACTTATGGCCGTTGGCGGATCTACATCATCTATGGTTATAGGTGTTATCGGCAAAGAACAACCTCCCGAATCTCGAATAACCGGATTATAGGTACCTGCCGAAAGATTGGAATAGACTTGTTGGCTACTAAAATTCACCCCATCGATACTGAATTCATAACCACTGCCCGAACCTCCGGAAAATGGCCCAACGAATTCAATCTCACCGCCATCTACACCACCAGTGCCGTTACATACACGGTCTTGGTTTTTAACAGCATTACCGGTTATGGCGCCCACATTGGTCACCGTTACCGTTGTGGGTATGGTATAAATACAATCGAAAGCCCCTTGCTGATAACGTACCTGAATACTATTATAGGTGCCATCGGACACGGAAAGTACGGGACTATTGCTCCAAGCATCGGCCGGAGTAGCCCTAAAAGAAAGGTTATACCCTTTGGCATCAACTATGGCTATATTTAAAGTAGCCCCGCTGGAACAACTTCCGTTGGTACCATTAACGGTTACATCGGGTGGGGTTAGCTCCTGAACTACCGCCCTAGTCGTAATGGTACAACCATTGGCATCGGTAATCGTAAAATCGTAGGTACCGGCAGTAGTGACGTTATACAAATTTTGGGTGGTATACGACCCACCTGAATTACCTCCATCACTTACGGTGTAGGTATAGGGGGCGGCACCCCCCGAGGTACGAACGATAATATCTACATCGTTGGCCCCACAAGTTGGGTCGGCACTTAAACTGTTGTTTACTTCGGTTGAGGCGGAGAGGGCTGTAATGCCATCGCCAATAACAATGGGATTACCTCCCGTATCTACCGACTGGGTAGGGGCTGGAATTCCATTGGCCGGATCACCCGTACATTGCTGGGTCTCTACCCGAACACTATAGGTACCAAAACCAACTGCGGCAAAGGTGTAGGGGTTATTCGGTATAAAAGTGGTAAACTCCTGAGGCACGCCGGAGGCATCTAATAAGGTATACTTATATGGCCCGGGAACGTTATTCACATTAACCGTAATACTTCCGGTTTCGCCATAACAGGCCGCGTCGGTAAAGGTTACATCGATATCGATATCCAACTGTTCGATCACAATGGGATCATACGGGTACTCACAGGTATTCGGGGTATTCTGTAATCTAGCTTTTACCACATAGGTCCCCGGTGCCAGACCATCGAAAATAGCCGAACTCTGCCAGGCCCCGAAGCCGCTACCACTGTCAATGGCATACTCATAGGCACTCGAAAGGTTGGTAATCTGTATACGCCCATCTACCCCACAAATAAAATCCCTTTTAACAAAGGTCTGGGTAATGGTACTTTTCTTAACCTTGATATAATAATAAGCACCACCATTTACACGTACCCTAAACTCTGCTCCATTCGAGGCGGATACCGAACTGGCGTCTATATTAAAGTTGGCCGCGGTACTTACTGTAGACCAACACGAATTGTTACCATCGGCACAGTCGGCATTGATATCGGCATTACAACTACCACTAGGGTTATAGACCTGCCATTCGTAGCTACTGTAAGAGCCACTTAGGCTAATGGGACGGTCATCGGAATTACCACAAAGGTTAAAACGCGCAATAGTACTACCATCATTGGAACAGGCCACTACCTCGTCGGCGTTAGTAACAATGGTAGAAAACATAGGCGCAGCCTCAGCTAAAGACAATTCAGCTTTTTGGGACAACAGCGATGTTTCCGATTGGATTTTGGACTGGGGGAGGCGTTCTTTGCTTTCCGTAATTCTATATATGGTACGTTCTACCCATGTGGATAGATCCATATTGGTATTTGCCAGAGACGTAGTGCCGATTACGAACAATAGCATAAGAACTACGGCGTACGCGAAACGCTGTAACTTCTTTGGGAGCATAGGTTAAGTCTGATAAGTAAGCTATTACGGGATTTGGGAGCCCTTAATCGCTTAGCAATGGTAAAATTTTACATTTAATTCATCTATATTTATGTTCTAAATAGTCTTAATTGAACGCCTTATCATGGGAAATAGTATAAAATACCTGCTTTTATTACTCGTCTTCTGCAACGCTTGCGGACAAAACAACAAAGATACCGGAATCGAAAGCCCGGAAACCCAAAAAATAAAACCCCAATTAGTGGTCTCAGACCTCGAAATTCCTTGGGGAATGGCATTTCTACCGGATGGCGGCATACTCATTACCGAGAAAAAAGGTCAACTATATCGGATTAAAGGTACAAAAAAAACGATAATCGGCAATACTCCGGAAGTTTTCTTCTCGGGCCAAGGCGGATTATTGGATGTAGCCCTACATCCCAATTTCTCGGAAAACCAATTCATTTATCTTACCTACGCTTCTTCGGAAGGTGGCGGTGATGGCGGACATACCGCCTTGATGCGTGCCCGTCTACAAGGCGACCAACTTACTGAAAACCAAGTATTATATAAAGGCACCCCAAACACTGAAAAAGGACATCATTTTGGATCGCGTATCGCCTTTGACCGTGACGGTTATTTGTATTTTACCATTGGAGATCGTGGGAATCGCGACGAAAACCCTCAAAATATTACTAGGGACGGTGGCAAGGTTTATCGACTACATGATGATGGCAGTATTCCCAGCGACAACCCTTTCGTGAATGCTTCCGGCGCCAAAACGGCCATTTATAGTTACGGACACCGAAACCCCCAAGGTATGGCATTACACCCAAAAACGGGTGCCATCTGGACACATGAACACGGCCCAAAAGGAGGCGATGAGATCAACATCATCAAAAAGGGGGAGAATTACGGATGGCCCGTTATTTCATATGGCATTAACTACGACGGTACTAGCTTTACTGATATTACCGAAAAAGAGGGTATGTTACAACCCCTTCACTATTGGGTACCCAGTATAGCCCCCAGTGGCTTGGCCATTGTGAGTAGCGACAAATACCCTGACTGGCAAGGTGACTTATTGGTAGGCTCCTTGTCTTTCCAATACCTAGAACATTTGGTAATGGACGGCGAAAAGGTCGTAAAACGTGAAAAACTCATGGAAGATATCGGCAGGGTACGTGATGTGGTTCAGGCACCGGACGGATATATCTATGTTGCCGTAGAATCGAAAGGAATCTATAGGCTAGATCCTATGTAGACATCAACCTTTAAAATTGGCAATAGCCTCCTTGACCGAACCGTGAGTATCTAAGAGTTCTTTGGCTTCATCATAAGGAACACCTAACTCATCTACTATAAAACGGGCACCACGGTCTACCAATTTTTGGTTGCTCAATTGCATATTGACCATTTTATTGCCCTTCACCCGACCGATTTTGATCATAAGGGCCGTTGATATCATGTTCAAAGCCAATTTTTGCGAGGTACCACTTTTCATACGGGTACTTCCGGTAACGAATTCAGGCCCCACATTCATGGCAATCCCTATTTCTGATAAAGCATCCAATGGGGAACCCGGATTGTTCGTGATTCCGGCGGTAAGCAAGCCTTTGGCCCTAGCCTGCTCTATGCCCCCTAACACATAAGGGGTAGTACCCGATGCAGCAATACCAACAACCGTGTCCAAGACTCCTATATCATGGGCTTCAAGATCTTTCCAAGCCTGCTCCCTATCGTCTTCCGCATTCTCAACAGACCTTCTTATGGCGACATCACCTCCTGCAATCAATCCGATGACCCGGTCATGTGGCATACCATAGGTGGGCAGAATCTCAGAAGCATCGAGAATACCCAATCGACCACTTGTACCTGCCCCAATATAAAACAAACGCCCCCCTTTATCGAAACGTTCCGCCAAACCATCTACCAATTTTGTTATATTAGGTATCACCTCGGCAACAGCATCGGCCACCTTACGATCTTCCGCATTCATATTTGAAAGCAAAGACATCGTATCCATTTGCTCTAAATCGTTATAGTTCGAGGCTTTTTCCGTTATCTTATTAAATGTATTCATTATTAGGCAATAGGGGTTCGGTTCTTAACTGAAGATAAATTATAGTAGTTCGATGTTTTTGGTTCGGAACAAATCCAATTTTGGATCTGTTGGGGCCAATTCCGTTACCATGGTAGAAATGGCACTAATATCACATGTTTTATAGCGGTGTTGCGAATTGATTTTTTCAGAAATACTAAGTAAGACGGTATTTCTAGATGCCGCCAAAACCGCCTTTTTTATCTGTACGATCTCCCAGTCGAACTCGGTAAGTCCAAAATTCGGGTCTACATAACCTGTACCGATAAAACTATAATCGACATTGATTTCAGACAGATGATGCATCACATGGGCGCCTACAGTAATCTGCGCTTCTTTAGACACCTGTCCGCCAACGAAAATAACTTGAGTCCCTGCCTTTTCCAACAATTCCATGGCTACGGGTAAGCTCAGGGTAAAACAGGTTAGTTGTAAGTCACTAGGAATGGCTTTGGCCATCTCTAAACAAGTGGTTCCGCCATCCATTAGAATAACACTACCATTTTTTAAGAGACTTACCGCCTTTTTGGCAATCATACGCTTTTCTTCCAAAGCGTACACATGCTGGTTTTGGGAGGTAACGTTAACAAAACCGAGGGATATAGCACCGCCATGCACTTTACGAAGACGCCCTTCAGTATCCAATTCTTTTACATCTCTACGAACCGTATCAATGGAAACCTCTAAAATTTCGGCAATATCGGTAAGTAATACCCGATTGTGCAGGGCTACTTCATTAAGTATAATCTTGTGGCGCTCTTCCTTTAGCATGGGGCTTGGCAAATTCCCGCAAATATAACCATTTAATCCCTTTGCCCATTTCAGTGCTAACAAAAGGTAAAACCTGGGTTAAAAAAGCATTAAAACGCAAAATAAAATGCAAAAAACAGCAAACAATACCATCTTTTGCTATATTTGCAATTCGCTTTAATCGAAATATCCAATAATCTACAGGTAGGCATGACAGCAGCAGCAAAAAGAAAAAAGAGCATCACATATAAACCGGCTGGGCAATTCGAGGAAACCCGCTTCGAAAAAATCCACAACGTGGTTTTCGAAAGCTCTAACGAAGCTTCTATTCGGGTAGCGCAAGAAATTGCTTCTTTGATAAAAAGAAAAGAAAAGAAAGGTGAAACTTGTGTACTTGGTTTAGCCACGGGTTCATCGCCAATTAAGGTGTACGAAGAATTGGTGCGCATGCATCAAGAAGAAGGCTTGAGTTTTGCCAATGTGGTTACGTTTAACCTAGACGAATACCTTCCGATGGAAAAGGAAAACGTGCAGAGTTATCATTATTTTATGCACGAACATCTGTTCAACCATATCGATATTCCGGCAGAAAACGTGAATATACCCAGCGGAACACTAAGCGGGGAAGCCATTACCGAATTTTGTTTGGCCTACGAGCAAAAAATAAGCGACCATGGCGGATTGGATTTTCAGCTTCTAGGTATAGGACGTACCGGTCATGTTGGGTTTAACGAACCAGGTTCCCACTACAATTCGGGAACACGGGTAATAACCTTGGACCACATTACCCGTGTTGATGCCGCACCAGCTTTCTTAGGCATAGACAATGTGCCGAGAAAAGCCATTACTATGGGAATCTCTACCGTGCGCCACGCCCGTAGGATCGTACTTCTGGGCTGGGGACAAAACAAGGCCCGTATTATTAAAGAAACCGTAGAGGGTGAAATCTCTTCAGAGGTACCCGCTACCTACCTGCAGCACCATAAGAACTGCACCTTTGTCATCGATACCGAGGCCGCTAGCCAATTGACCCGAAACAAAACCCCATGGTTGGTAGATGAATCTTTGGAGTGGAACGAAACCCTTACCGCAAAAGCCGTTTTTTGGCTCTGTGTAAAATTGAAAAAGTCAATATTGAGCTTAACGGATAAGGACTATAACGACAATGGGATGGCCGGATTATTGACCTCTCAAGACTCGTACGACCTAAACATTCGTATGTTCAATAGGTTGCAGCACACCATAACCGGATGGCCTGGCGGTAAACCCAATGCCGATGACACCAATCGCCCAGAACGGGCCGAGCCTGCCAAAAAACGGGTCATTCTCTTTAGCCCACACCCCGACGACGATGTTATCTCTATGGGAGGCACCTTTGATCGCTTGATAGAGCAGGGACACGATGTACATGTGGTTTACCAAACCTCGGGTAATATTGCCGTTTCTGACCAAGAGGCACTAAAATTTGCCGAAATCGCCAAAGGCATTAATGGTTCGGAAAATGCCCAACACCTTATCGATTCCATCAAGAATAAAAAAGAAGGCGATCACGATGTAGTAGAAGTGCGCCGACTCAAAGGAAATATCAGACGTGGCGAATCTTATGCCGCGACCCGTTATTTAAGCCTGCCAGACAGCAACGTCCATTTTCTAGACCTTCCTTTTTACGAAACCGGTACGGTTAAAAAGAATAAGTTATCGGATGCCGATATCGACATTATGATGGACATTATCTCAACAGTAAAACCCCATCAAGTATATGCTGCAGGAGACTTGGCCGATCCGCACGGCACCCATAAAGTATGTCTAGATGCCGTTTTCGAATCTATGCGCCGTCTACAGAACGAGCCCTATATGAAAAACTGTTGGTTATGGTTATACCGAGGAGCTTGGCATGAATGGGAACTGCATGAAATAGAAATGGCCGTTCCTATGAGCCCTGCCCAAGTACTTAAAAAGCGAATCGCCATTTTCTGCCACCAATCGCAAAAAGACGGTGTTATGTTCCAAGGCGACGACTCTAGGGAATTCTGGATGCGGGCTGAAGAGCGCAACAAAGCCACAGCCGAAAAATACAGATCACTTGGCATGGCCGATTATGCCGCCATGGAGGCCTTTGTGCGCTATAGATACGAAGCATAAAAGAACCCAAGACTTAAAAATATGATTCCAAGAACGGGCCGTGCGGTACGGCCCTCTTCAAGGTTTCTGTGTAGTTAGTTTGGCCCGTTTCCCTAAAACGGGCCATATTTTTTAAAAGTAGTTACGCTGCCAACACAAGAAACATCGCATTTGTGATTATCTTGCACCTATGCGTTATATTTTTCTTGCTGTTTTTTGCCTGCTTGTGCTAAACGCCTGTACGATTCTTCAAAAACCATTACCAGAATCAGAATTCCGAGGCGTCTGGGTAGCCACCGTAGCCAATATCGATTGGCCGAAACACCCGAATGACAGTTGGACTAAAAAACAGGCAGACTTTATTGAAATTCTAGATTTCTATAAAAACAACAATTTCAATGCAGCCATAGTACAAGTGCGTACAGCAGGTGATGCCTTTTACCCCTCAAAACTCGCCCCTTGGTCACGCTTTTTAACAGGTACCGAAGGTGAAGCCATAACCGATATGGAAGACCCATTGGCTTGGATGATAAACGAAACCCACAAAAGAGGCTTGGAATTCCATGCCTGGCTAAACCCATACCGGGCAACCTTCGATTCTAAAATTGAGGTACTACATACCTCCCATGACTATTTCACCCATCCGGAATGGATGATACCTTATGGCCCAAAAAATTACTACGACCCCGGAAACCTAGAGGTACAGGCCCATTTAACCGATATTGTTGCGGAAATTGCAACCAACTATCCAATTGACGCTATACATTTTGATGACTATTTCTATCCCTACAAAAGAGCCGACGCCACTTTTAATGACAGCCTCAGTTTTCAAAAAAACAAACTACCCGGACAAGCTCTAGAAGATTGGCGCAGAAGCAATATCGATTCCTTAGTAAAAAAAGTGCATCGCACCATAAAACAAATCAAACCCCAAGTAGCCTTTGGCATTAGTCCGTTCGGAGTTTGGAAAAACAACAGCACCGACCCCAAAGGCTCAGCGACCAAAGCCGGACAGACCACCTACGAAGATCTTTATGCCGACCCCATTCTTTGGGCCCAACAAGGCTGGATCGATTATTTGGCCCCACAATTGTATTGGAGCATGGATTATGATCCAGCAGCACATAGGGTCCTGGCCCATTGGTGGAACGACCAAAACCTAGGCAACACCAAACTTTATATTGGTAATGGTCCCTACAAAATTCGAAATAACCAAGACCAGGCCTGGCACGACAAAAAAGAATTGGACCGCCAATTGAGCCTAGCACGTGAACTGGAAAATGTTCAAGGCAATCTCTTTTTTAGTGCCAAATCGTTAATGCACGATAAGGACGATATCGTAAAACGCCTAAGACGTAAAAAATACCATAATCCGGCGGCCATAGCACCTCTGTATTCCCAAGTACCTCTAGAAACGATACAAGTTCAGCATCATATAGCAGGTGACTCCCGTACTTTTTCATTACCTCCGCATGTAACTAGCAGCCAAAGTGCTTATGTTTTCAAGAACAAAATATCCCCTAAAAAATACCTTACCCAAATCTTCGCTAACGACCAGGGGCAATTTACCCTACCCCAACACCTCAAAAACCCATTGCTGGTTTTCGTAGACGACCATGGCCAGCCCATAGCCCAAACCAAAATTGACCAAACAAACTAATTATGTCCAATAAAAAATCGCCATGGGCCTGGGTGCCCACCTTATACTTTACACAAGGCCTGCCCTATGTAATCGTTGTAACCGTATCGGTAATTATGTACAAACGACTAGGCATCTCCAACGCCGATATCGGACTCTATACCAGCTGGCTTTACCTACCTTGGGTAATAAAACCCCTGTGGAGCCCTATCGTTGACATGATCAGCACCAAAAAGAATTGGTTCTTTTGGATGCAATTGACCATTGCCGCCGCCTTTTTCATAGCCGGACTTTTGATACCGACCGATATGTTCTTTACGGCAACCTTGGCCTGTTTCTGGATGGCCGCCTTCGCATCGGCTACAAACGATATCGCATCCGATGGGTATTATATGCTGGCCCTCAACCAAAAACAACAATCTTTTTTCGTGGGTATGCGTTCTACCTTTTATCGTTTGGCCATGGTCACCGGACAAGGACTTATCGTAATCTTGGCGGGCTATCTCGAAACCCAATGGAACGACAACGGTAAGGCCTGGTCGCTTACCCTTACCCTTGCAGGGGCTTTAATGGGAATTATGGCCTTCGTTAATTTATTACTCAGCCCTAAGGAACAAAGCTCAGAAACCGGCAAAGACAATGAAAGACTGGGGTTTTTAGAAGTTTTCGCCTCTTTTTTCAAAAAGCCGGGAATCGGCTGGGCACTAGCGTTTATACTCACCTATCGTTTAGGCGAATCGCAATTGGTTAAGATGGCCTCGCCATTTTTATTGGACGATAAAGGAGCCGGAGGTTTGGCCATTAGTACCGAAGCCGTAGGCATCATTTATGGAACTGTTGGGGTTATCATGTTATCCTTAGGAGGTATTTTGGGTGGTATGGCTATTTCGCGAGACGGACTTAAAAAATGGATGCTGCCCATGATGCTCTGTCTAAACCTACCCAATCTTTTATATGCTTTATTGGCCGTTAGCGGCTCTCAATCTATGTGGGCCATTGTAGCTACTGTTGTGGTGGAACAATTTGGGTACGGATTTGGCTTTGCGGCCTTTTTGATATACTTGATCTATATCGCCGATGGCCCGACAAAAACCTCACATTACGCCCTAGCCACCGGTTTTATGGCTTTGGGTATGATGCTTCCGGGCATGATCAGCGGTTATATCCAGGAATGGGTCGGCTACGATGGCTTCTTCCTCTGGGTAGCTCTGGCCAGCATCCCCTCATTACTCCTTTTAAAAGCAATTACCTATCCGGCCGATTACGGTAAAAAATCCGCATAACATTATGTCAACCTTTTTAGTCCATCCCGAGCTTGCACATTCCATGACCTTAACGGAAAAAGTGGGCCAGTTTTTTCAACCAGCGGCTTTTATAAACGATAGTGAGGCAGAAATCCAAAAATTGGAAAACCTGATACGTGAGCATCATATCGGTAGTATATGCTTTTTCCATAGCCGGGCCAGTGCGGCCACTAATTTTGAGGGCAAGAAGCAAATCGTGCATAACGAAGAAAGCCTAGAAACCCTACATAAATTGATTGCTCGCTACCAAAAAGCGGCCAAATATCCGTTATTGATCAGTATAGATGCCGAATGGGGACTTGCCATGCGCATCGAAAACACCCTCCAACTCCCCTATGCCGTTACCCTTGGCGCTCTAGCCGACAACGACTTGATCCGGGAAACCGGAAAACGAATCGGGGAACACTGCCTGGCCAGTGGCATTCATTGGAATCTGGCCCCAGTGGTCGATGTAAACAGTAATCCGAACAATCCGGTTATTGGTTATCGCTCTTTTGGAAACGACCCCAAAACGGTAACCGAAAAGGCCGCAGCATTCCTACAGGGCACCAAAGATACTGGTGTTCTGAATAGCCTCAAACATTTTCCGGGCCACGGTGATACGGCTACCGACTCACATTTAGGTCTACCTGTAATCGCGAAAACCAAGACTCAATTACTTAGGGAAGAACTCTACCCTTTTGCCGAATTGATCAAAACCGGAGTAGATTCGGTCATGATCGGACATTTATCCGTTCCGGCGTTGGACCCCACCGGCACACCGGCCACCTTATCCAAACCTATAATAAAGGACGTATTACAAGACGAACTAGAGTTTAATGGTGTCGTAATTTCAGATGCCCTGAACATGCATGCGGTCTCTAAGGATTTTGAGGAACCCGGAAGTCTGGAATTAGCCGCTTTTGAGGCCGGAAACGATATTTTATGTTTTGCGGAACACGTAGAAGCCGGAATTAGCCGCATTTTGGCCTCCGTTACCCAAGAAGAAATCGAACATCGGTTTCAAAAAGTCTGGGAATTAAAATGCAAGGCCCAGGTAATACAAAAAGAACACCAACCACTGGATACGTACGACTCTAAAGCATTCAATACCCAATTGGCCGAAAAAAGTCTAACGGAATTACGATCGGCTTCCGCCCTATTACCCGAAAAAACTTCCGGCAGCTTTACTGTGGTTACCGTGGGCAAGCCGAAAGAGAATGTTTTCGTTAACGGGTTGGCAAGGGAACTGCAATTTGACCAGCTCAAGTTGGCCGAACTTCCCGAATCTTTCGACAAGCCGGTTTTGATCGCACTTTTCCCGCCAAAGGCCAAGCCTGCCGACTATTACGGACTAGGGGAAACCACTTGGAACCATCTCCATGAACTGATAGCTACCGGCAATGGTATCCTATACCTCTTCGGCAACCCCTATCTTTTGGAAAAATTGCCACATGAACAACTGGCCGGACTAACCATTGTCTATCAAGATTTTCCTGAATTCCAAGAGATTGCCGCGAATCATTTTCTAGGAAAACACAAAGCCGTTGGCCAATTTCCATTAACCCTAAGCTCGTAGTTATGAAAAGCATACAAATACTAGGCCTTATGTCGGGCACCTCCCTCGATGGCTTGGATATGGCCCTTTGTGAATTTCGAAAAGAAGGAGATCAATGGTCATATACCCTCGGCCCTTGCCAAAGTATTTCCTATGACAGCGGCTGGCAAAAAAAACTGGCCGAAGCCATTAATTATAGTGCTTTGGAATTGGGGGTATTGCACAACAAGTATGGCACTTGGCTGGGCGAACAAGTTCAAAATTTCAAAAACCAAAACACCCTTAAAATAGATTATGTAGCCAGTCATGGACACACCATACACCATCGTCCGGATCTGGGCTATACTTGCCAGATCGGATCGGGCCAACATTTGGCCAACGCCTGTCATTTGCCCACCATAAGCGATTTCCGCACCCAAGATGTCGCCTTGGGCGGACAAGGGGCGCCTCTCGTGCCAATTGGGGACCGCTTGTTGTTTGAGGAACATAGCTTTTGTTTAAACTTGGGCGGTATCAGTAACGTATCTTTTGAAAAAAATGGGGAACGTATCGCCTACGATATCGGCCTGGCCAATATGCCCCTGAATTACCTAAGTCGAAAAATAGGCTTGGAATATGATAAAGATGGCCAACTGGCTCGGCAGGGAAAAGTCATCCCTGCGCTATTGGAACAATTGAATGCCTTAGCCTATTACCAGCTACCCTACCCAAAGTCTACAGGCTACGAATGGTTCGAAACAGAAGTAATACCGCTACTTGAAAACACCGAGCATTCCACCGAAGACCTTTTACATACCTGCATTGCCCATATAACCGATCAGTTAGCCATAGACATCAATACCCAAGCAACGGAAGCCCATCACTCCCTTCTGGTAACCGGCGGAGGCGCCTTAAACGGATATCTTATGGAGGCCTTGGCCAACAAGCTCAACAAGAACATTCAACTATCTCAAGCAAGCCTAGAGACAATCGAATATAAAGAAGCCTTAATCTTTGCCTTTATGGGCGCCCTTCGCTTGCAGAACTCACCCAATTGCCTAAGCAGTGTCACTGGCGCCAAAACTGATGCTATCGGCGGGGTATTACATTGGCCCAACTTCTAAACCAGCTCCATACAGGGTCAAAAACTATTCAAGGAAAAGACTTCCCTTCATTTCGAGACAAGACTTGAAGTTACTTGCCTGACGGCAGTCAGGTTAAATCTCGCCATGCCTGCCAGAAGGCAGGATTATCGAGTAAATTTAGCCTCTGGACGGGAGTTAAAACATGACTTTTACCCGAAGTAAAACCTTTGGTAAGTCACAGTACGATTTCGCCTGATAGCCGCCAAAATTCCCGCCAAATTCCGTAATTTTGAAGTACGATTTCCGGGCAATTACCGGAGACCGATTTTTATTTAGGGAACCCATGTATAGCTCGTTTGCATCGAAACCAAATAAGCTCTACACATACAGAAACACATATGCTGGTTATAGGAATCGCAGGAGGCACAGGTTGTGGAAAGACCACGGTGGTAAATCATATTATACAAGAACTACCGGAAGATCAGGTCGGGGTCATTACCCAAGACTCCTACTACAAAGACTTGAGCCATTTGTCTTTTGAAGAGCGTACCAAAGTAAATTTTGACCACCCACGGGCCATCGATTTCGATTTGCTCTGTGAACATATTGAGGCGCTTAAAAAGGGGGGAGCCATCGAGCAGCCCGTGTATTCTTTTGTACAGCATAACCGTACCAAAGACACCCTACGCACCCAACCCCGTAAAGTAATGATCATCGAGGGGATTTTGATATTGACCAATCCCAAAATCAGGGAAATGATGGATATCAAAATATTCGTGCACACCGATTCGGACGAAAGGCTGATCCGAAGGTTACGACGCGACATCATTGACCGCGGGCGTGATATCGAAGAGGTATTGAACCGTTATCAAAACACCCTTAAACCCATGCACGAACAATTTATTGAACCCACCAAAGAATACGCCGATCTTATCATACCCAACAACAAGCGTAATACGGTGGCCATTGATATCGTTCGTACCATAATCAACGAAAAACTTTTGTAAATGGGGTGGCTCGATTTTAAAAATAAAAAATGGTTTTCACGAATCGCCAATATTTACGTGTTGGTGACCAGCATTTTCTTGGTCTGGATGTTGTTTTTCGACACCAACTCCCTCTTGATCCATTGGGAATTGAAAAAAGAAATAGATAAGCTGGAAGACCAAATCGAGTTTTTAGAGACTGAAATCGAAAAAGACAAAAAGATAATCCAAAAACTGTCCTCGAAAAAAGAACTGGAAAAGTTTGCTCGGGAAGAATATTACCTAAAAAAGAAAAACGAGGAGATTTTCCTTATCGAGTACGAAGACAGTACCAAAACCACTACCCATGAGTGACTTGTTAAGCGATTTTGACGCCGTAAGCGCCAAACAGTGGAAACAGAAAATCCAGGTAGACCTAAAAGGGGCCGACTATAACGACACCTTGGTCTACGAAACCCTCGAAGGCATAAACATTAAACCGTTTTACCATAGCGAGGACCTAGCCCCCCTTTCTTTGAAAGGCAACGGAACACCCCAAAATTGGGCCGTAACCCAACAAATCGACACGCTTCAAGGTGATGATAAAGCAAACGCCCAGGCTTTGGATAGCCTAGGTCGCGGTGCCGAAGCCATTCGATTCACGAATGTTTCCGGTAAAACCGATTTTACGAATTTGCTTCAAGATGTTGATCTTTCAGTACATCCGGTGTACTTTGATTTCGCAGCGGAGGCATCTGACTTGGTTGAAGCCTTGGCTAAGCTTACCGACAAAGCTGGCATCCACCTCGGTCTAGACCCTATTGGTCATCTTGCAACCACTGGGAATTGGCGTAAAGACGAAACTAGTGATATTGCATTGCTGCTAAACCAACTATCCCAAGAGGAAGCCAAGGAAAATCGAACGTACTTAAAAGTAGACGGTAGCCTATACTTAAATGGCGGTGCCAACAGTATACAACAACTCGCCTATACCTTGGCCCACACAGCCGAATACCTGCATATTCTGGAAGCCCAAGGCGCTCCTTTTCCCAAAGCAATCTGGGTAGAAATGGGCGTTGGCGGGCACTATCTTTTCGAAATCGCCAAATTCAGGGCCTTCCGAACTTTATGGGACACCCTTTGCCAAGGCTTTGATACCGAAATCAGCTTGCATTTGACCGCTACCCCAGGCCTACGCAACAAAACCCTCTACGACTACAACGTAAACTTGCTGCGTACCACCACCGAATGTATGTCGGCCATACTAGGCGGGGCCGACGCGGTCTGCAATACCAATTACGACCAATTGTATGCCCATGATTCTGAATTCGCCTCACGTATCGCGCGTAATCAATTGATCGTTTTAAAAGAAGAAAGTAGCCTAGGGCAGGTAAACAATGTGGCCGATGGCGCGTATTATTTAGAAAGTATTGGCGCACAGTTTAGTCAAAAAGCTTTGGACCTTTTCAAACAATTGGAAAATCAGGGTGGTTTTTTAAAGCTACTGAAAGAAGGCAACATTCAGCGCAAGATCAAAGAAAGCCACTTAAAGGCCCAAAAACGTTTCGATGCCGGGGAAGAAGTACTTATCGGTTCTAATATATACCCGAATCCCGAAGACCAAATGAAAGGCAATCTCAACATTGAACCTTTTAGCAAACCCATACCCCACCAAACCAAAATAGTTCCGATACGCCCTAGAAGATTGGCAACGGAACTCGAACAAAAACGACTAGAAGATGAGTAGAAGGAACCTCCAAGATTTGGAAATCTCCAGGAAGGTATCCGAATCGAATACGAAACCCCAAAACCATAATACAGCCGAAGGTATCACCGTTAAATCTACTTATGGCCCCAGCGATATTGAAGGCTTGGACCATTTGGATTATGTGGCCGGTATTGCCCCCAACCTACGTGGTCCCTATAGCACCATGTATGTAAGAAGGCCGTGGACCATTAGGCAATATGCCGGATTCTCGACCGCTGAGGAAAGTAACGCCTTTTACAGAAGGAATCTAAAAGCCGGACAAAAAGGCTTGTCCGTTGCCTTTGACCTGCCCACTCATAGGGGATATGACAGCGACCACCCCCGTGTAGTAGGCGACGTAGGTAAGGCAGGAGTTGCCATTGACTCCGTAGAAGATATGAAAGTGCTCTTCGACGGTATTCCGTTGGACAAAATGTCGGTTTCCATGACCATGAACGGGGCCGTATTGCCCATTATGGCTTTTTATATTGTAGCAGCCTTAGAGCAAGGCGTAGACCAAAAAACCTTGGCCGGAACCATACAAAACGACATCTTAAAGGAATTTATGGTGCGTAATACCTACATTTACCCACCTACACCATCGATGCAGCTGATCTCGGACATTTTTGAATATACCAGTCAGCATATGCCCAAATTCAACAGTATCAGTATTTCGGGCTACCATATGCAAGAAGCCGGTGCCACTGCGGATATAGAACTCGCCTATACCTTGGCCGACGGATTGGAATACATACGCACCGGATTAAAGGCCGGTTTGGACATCGATAGTTTTGCGCCGCGGCTTTCCTTTTTCTGGGCCATTGGCATGAACCACTTTATGGAAATAGCCAAAATGCGGGCCGGAAGGTTATTATGGGCCAAAATCGTAAAACAATTTAACCCCCAGAACCCCAAATCGCTCGCCTTGCGTACCCACTGCCAAACCAGTGGCTGGAGTTTGACCGAGCAAGATCCTTTTAACAATGTTACCCGTACCGCGGTAGAAGCCGCAGCAGCAGCCTTTGGTGGCACCCAGAGCCTGCATACCAATGCCCTGGACGAAGCTATTGCCCTCCCTACCGATTTTTCGGCACGTATTGCAAGGAACACCCAAATTTTCCTGCAACAGGAAACCAAGATCACCAAAACCGTTGACCCCTGGGCCGGCAGCTATTATGTAGAACGCTTGACCAATGATCTGGCCGAAAAAGCCTGGAAACTCATCGAAGAGGTTGAAGTACTAGGCGGTATGACCAAAGCCATTGAGGCCGGTATACCCAAAATGCGCATCGAAGAGGCCGCCGCACGCAAGCAGGCACGCATCGATAGTGGTCAAGACACCATTGTTGGGGTAAACAAATACATACTGGAGGAAGAAGATCCACTTAGCATTCTAGAGGTAGACAACCAAGAAGTACGTCGCCAACAGATTGAGCGCATCCAAAACCTAAAAGACAATCGGAACGAAGCCGCGGTACAAGCCGCACTCGACGTCCTTAGCCAAGCTGCGGAAGCCAAGCATAATGGCGAAACCGCAGAGAACCTTTTGACCCTTGCCGTTGTGGCCGCCCAAGAAAGGGCGACCCTAGGCGAAATCAGTGACGCCTTGGAAAAGGTTTACGGAAGACATAAAGCCAAAATCCAATCATTTACCGGAGTGTACGCAAAAGAAATCAAAGCAGACGAAAGTTTTAAAAAGGCACGCGAACTATCCGATAGTTTTGCCGAACAAGAAGGTCGTCGCCCTAGGATCATGATTGCGAAAATGGGGCAAGACGGGCACGATCGTGGCGCCAAAGTGGTTGCCACCGGTTATGCCGACCTCGGATTCGACGTAGATATAGGACCCTTGTTCCAAACTCCGGAGGAAGCCGCCAAACAAGCGGTGGAAAACGATGTGCATATCCTTGGGGTATCTACCTTGGCCGCAGGTCACAAAACCTTAGTACCGAAAGTGATCGAGGAGCTTACGAAAAGAGGGCGCGAAGACATTATGGTAATCGTAGGTGGGGTAATCCCAAAACAAGATTATGATTATCTTTTTGAAGCCGGGGCCATGGCCGTTTTTGGACCAGGAACCAAGATCAGCGAAGCCGCTATTGAAATATTGGAAATTTTGAAGGAAGCCTAGTTTTATCTCGAAATCCCTGATAGCCGTGTAATTTCACCTTCTGTTAACAAATTTGATTTTATGGCGTCATAATTAATCGTATTTTTATCGCCTAACTTACTTAAATATATGGGCAAAATCATCGCAGTTGCCAACCAAAAGGGCGGCGTTGGAAAAACCACAACAACGGTGAACTTGGCGGCATCGCTAGGTGTTTTGGAAAAGAAGGTACTATTGATCGATGCCGACCCCCAGGCAAACGCTACCTCAGGCCTTGGTCTGGACGTGGACAGTATCGAATTCGGCACCTATCAATTATTGGAACACACCCGTACGGCCGAAGAGAGTATTCATGAGACCTCCTCCCCAAATGTAGATCTCATTCCTGCCCACATCGACCTGGTGGCGATCGAAATCGAATTGGTAGACAAAGACCAACGGGAGTACATGCTTAAAAAGGCCTTGGAACCCGTTAAGGACGCTTACGATTATATTTTGATTGACTGCGCCCCTTCTTTGGGACTTTTGACACTGAACGCCTTAACGGCCTCAGACTCGGTTATCATTCCGATCCAATGTGAATATTTTGCTTTGGAAGGTTTGGGTAAATTATTGAACACCGTAAAAAGTGTTCAAAAGATACATAACCCAAATTTGGACATCGAAGGCATGTTGTTGACCATGTTCGACTCGCGCCTACGCTTATCTAACCAAGTAGTGGAAGAGGTCCGTAAGCACTTTAGCGATATGGTTTTCGACACCATCATCCAACGGAACATTCGTTTAAGTGAGGCACCCTCCTACGGGGAAAGCATAATTAAATACGACGCCAGTAGTAAAGGGGCAACCAATTACCTGAACCTGGCCAATGAAGTACTAAAAAAGAACAAGGAAACAGCATAAATGGCGAAAGCGACCAAAAAACAAGCTTTGGGCAGGGGTTTATCGGCCCTATTAAAAGATCCTGAAAACGACATCAACGCGGTGGGCGACAAAAACGCCGACAAGGTAGTAGGTAATATCGTAGAGCTGGAAATGGATACCATTGAGGTAAACCCGTTCCAACCCCGGACCAACTTTAATGACGAGACCCTTCAGGAATTAGCTTCCTCTATTCGCGAACTTGGGGTAATACAACCCATTACCGTTCGTAAAATGGAGTTCAACAAATACCAGTTGGTTTCTGGAGAACGCAGGTTCAGGGCCTCCAAAATAGTTGGCCTAAAGACTATTCCGGCCTATATACGGATTGCTAACGATCAAGAGTCGTTGGAAATGGCCTTGGTAGAAAACATCCAAAGGCAAGATCTCGACCCTATCGAAATCGCCCTTTCTTACCAACGCTTAATAGACGAGATCCAACTTACCCAAGAGAAGCTGAGTGATCGTGTAGGTAAAAAACGTTCCACCATTGCGAACTATCTACGTCTGTTAAAACTAGACCCTATAGTACAGACCGGAATGCGCGACGGATTCTTGAGTATGGGCCATGGTCGAGCGCTGGTAAACATCAGCAAAAAGAAAGACCAGATCAGTCTATACGAAAAGATCTTGGCCAATCGCTTATCCGTTAGGGAAACAGAAGCTGCGGTAAAAGAATACCAAGAAGGCAAACCGGAAACGCCTGCAAAAACGCCAACAAAGGAAAATGCCGTACCGGAATTTGCCCAACAAGAAGAAAAGAAACTGACCAAATACCTAGAAGCTGCCGTAGAATTGAAAGCATCGGAACGGGGTAAAGGGAAAATAACCATCTCCTTTCACTCGCGCGAAGAGCTGAAACGTATACGAAAACTGATTACGGGTGAATAATGTCAAAATACTTTGTTTCTGTTTCGCACTCTTCCATCTTGGATTGAGCGCTCAAGAAGAAACCCCTACCGAAACCCCAAAAGACTCCTTACAGACCGAACTAAAGGAAGAAGGCATTATGCTTTCTGAAAGCGTCTTGAGCAAGGTGAAAATAGACCCTTTGGCCCCAAGTAAAGCCGCATTTTATAGTGCGGTATTACCCGGATTGGGCCAAGTGTACAATAAACGCTATTGGAAAGTGCCTTTAGTTTGGGGCGCTATAGGCGGGGCTGCCTATGGCTACAAATACAACAACGATCTGTACCGACGTTTCCGTGAAGCCTTTAAAAGCCGTAGGGCCGGTTTTCGGAACGATGAGTTCATTCGGGAAGACGGAACCGAGATATTCGATCAGGAAGCACTCCAAAACCAACAAGAACGCTACCAGCGCGACCGCGACCTTTTCCTGTTGCTCACCATAACGGCTTATGCCCTGAACATCATCGATGCGAATGTTGATGCCCATTTACAACAATACAATGTGGACACCAACCTTAGTATGGATTTCAAACCCTATCTCGAACAAGATGCCCTGACCGCTCAGGTTAATTACGGTCTAACATTTACCTTTACTTTTTAGAGCACAAATTATAAAAACGCCAACCACTTGAACTGGCGAAAAACCAATACATGAAAATCGCACTTTTAGGCTACGGACGCATGGGAAAAATGATCGAAGGTATTGCCTTGGATCGTGGCCATAGCATTGTAGCCAAAATAGACAATAACGACCCTTTTGAATTAAACGGTGCCGAGGTGGCCATTGACTTTAGTACCCCCGATGCGGCCTTTGGCAATTTAACAAAGTGCTTTGCACAAGGCGTGCCCGTAATTTGCGGTACAACAGGCTGGCTAGACCGTTTTGACGAAGCCGTCGCTAATTGCAGCAAGCACGATGGCGGATTCATCTATGCCTCCAATTTTAGTTTGGGGGTAAACTTGTTTTTTGAATTGAACAAAAAACTGGCCCAAATGATGCAGCCCCAAAAGGACTATAAAACAAGCCTGACCGAAATACATCATATTCATAAACTGGACGCCCCAAGTGGTACCGGAATCACCTTGGCAGAAGGTGTTCTGGCCCATTCCGATAAGGAAAACTGGAGTCTGGACGGAAAAGTAGCCGAAGATTTACCCATTTATTCCATTCGGGAAGGCGAAGTACCCGGCACCCATACGGTAACCTACGAAAGCAAAGTAGACACTATTGAAATTACCCACGAAGCCCACAATCGCGAAGGTTTTGCCCTTGGCGCGGTGGTGGCCGCGGAATGGATTATCGGAAAAACCGGTATTTTTACCATGAAGGACGTTTTAGGCCTTTAAAAAACAAAAGAGAAAAACGAAAGCCCTATACCATACCAGGCTTCTAAAAACATAAGTCATGAACGGAACCCAATGGATAATCTTTATTCTGGTCATACAACTGATTCATTTCGCCGCTACCTGGAAACTATACGTTAAAGCCGGACGCAAAGCATGGGAGGCCGCCATACCGGTCTATAATGCCATTGTGTTGATGAAAATAATCAACCGCCCTGCTTGGTGGACGATTTTGTTATTCATTCCCATTATCAATCTTTTGATGTTCCCCGTAGTTTGGGTAGAGACCATCCGTAGCTTTGGCCGCAACAGCACTTTAGACACCTGGGCCGTTATCTTAACCCTAGGCTTTTATATTTTCTATGTAAGTTACGTACTGGATGTCGAATATATGACTGACCGTAGTACCACGCCAAAAACCGCTACGGGCGAATGGGTAAGCTCCATTGTTTTTGCCATCGTGGCCGCTACCTTGGTACACACCTATTTTATACAACCCTATGTGATACCCACCGGCTCACTTGAAAAAACCTTGTTAATCGGCGATTTTTTATTCGTGAGTAAATTCCATTATGGTGCCCGTGCCCCTATGACGACAGTGGCCGCACCCATGGTACACGATACCTTGCCCGTTTTAAAAACCCGCTCTTATGTGGCCGATGTGAATCCGGATACTCATAAAACCTCAATCTGGAATAAACTACAGTTGCCCTATATGCGCCTACCGGGTTTTCAAAAGGTAAAGAAGAACGATATCGTGGTTTTCAGTTGGCCGGCCGATACGGTGCGTCGGTTTTTCGTTAAGGAAAGAGGGGTTAAAAAACCCATCGATAAAAAATCGAACTATGTCAAACGTTGTGTTGGTACACCTGGAGATAGTCTGTCGATAGTTGATGGTGACGTTTATATCGACGGAGAGAAATTGATCTTGTCGGATAGGGCCAAACCACAGTTTACCCATTTGGTGACTACTAAAGGGCAAATCACACAAAACGCCTTGAATCTTTTGGGCAAAACCAATTATGCAGGCAACGTCATACGTATTCCGGACTCCCTACTTCAACAAGAAAAAGTAAGACTCTTGTTAGACAAAGGGGCTAGCCTAGAAGAAGTCTCCCGAGACAAGGATTTTGTTTACTTTACCGGCGCTATCACCCACCCTAAAGTTGCGGAACATGTTAAGGCCGAAACCGTAAACGATATGCTCTTGTTCAATATGACCGACCAAGAGTCTAAATCTTTTGTGGGTCGTGAGGGTATTTCCAACATTTCACGTTTTAGCTTCAGTAAAGCGAGCGATCAAATTTTCCCACAGAGCAGTCTACATCAGGGCACTATTGACAATATGAAGTCCTTTTACATTCCGCAGGCCGGGGCCTCTATACCTTTGACCATTGAAAACCTGCCCTACTACAAAAAGATCATTACGGAATACGAAGGTCATGAACTAGCCGTGGCCGGAAACCAAATTAGTATAGACGGACAAGTGACCAACAATTATACCTTCGGGCAGAATTACTATTGGATGATGGGTGATAACCGCCATCGTTCCGAAGACAGTCGTTATTGGGGCTTTGTACCCGAAGATCATATTGTGGGCCGTCCTGTTTTTATCTGGTTCAGCCTACAGGGTATCGCGGCTGACCCCAACCCTTTTAAGGTCCGTTGGGACCGGGTATTCACTACCGTAGGTGGAGATGGCGAACCCCGTTCGTATTTCAAATATTTCTTGATCCTATTGGCTGGATGGTTCGTTTTCGATTATTTCCGTAAACGTAAAAAGAAAAATGCCTAATATGCCAGTTCTTTTACATCCTTCCTATGCCCCAAACATTACCCAATTCGCCATTCTGGCCCAAAGGGAGGTGTACTGGGAAGTACAGGACAATTTTCAAAAACAAACGTTTCGGAACCGTACCTACATCTGTACCGACCAAGGCAGGCATATGATGAACATTCCCATTCGCCATGCTGGCGGCGAACAGGGCAGACAATTGTACAAAGCCGTTAAAACCGATACCGACACCCCTTGGCAACGCACCCATTGGCGCACTTTGGAAACCGCCTACCGCACCTCACCCTTTTTTGAATATTACGAAGATGAGTTGGCGCCACTCTTTTTAGAAGACACCGCTACCGACCTTTTGGAGTTCAACCTCCAACTCACCGAAAGACTCTGTGATTGCCTACAACTACCTTTTCCCAAAAACCGGACCGAGAACTACAAAACGGAGTTAGACGGCATTATAGATGCCCGCTGGACGGTTAACGCTAAAGACAAACGTAGTTATAGCCTACCACACTATGTACAGGTGTTTGGTGACCGACATGGGTTTATCGAAAACTTAAGCGTTTTGGATCTTTTGTTCAACGAAGGCACCAATGCCCTTTCCTACTTAGAGAACACCGATCTAAGCTTTTTGGAGTAATGCGCCCATTCGTACATTATGGCATCCATTTTCTAGTACCCCCTTTGGTCGCCTTTCTTTTTTATAGAAGTCAATTCACAAAGGCTACCTTGATCATGTATGCCGCCTTTCTCATTGATTTGGACCATTTATGGGCCAATCCTATATTTGACCCGAATCGCTGCAGTATTGGCCATCATTTTTTACACACCATTCCGGCCATCCTAGTTTACGGCATAAGCACACTATGGAAACCCACAAGGTTAATCGGGTTGGGACTAATCATCCATATATTAGCCGATTCGGCAGATTGCGCCCTACTTTAACCGAAAAGTAGCTTTAACCGGAAAATGATCGGAGAGTTTATCGGTATAGGTTTTTTGTGAAGTTAGTTCGAGCGACTGGTCCACCAAAACAAAATCGATTCGTAATGGATAGTATTTGAACTTATAGGTGCGGCCATAACCGTAACCCATTTCAAAAAAACTGTCTTGCATACCGTCCATTAAGGTCCGTACGGCATGGGAATAGGTGGTATTATTAAAATCGCCACAGATAATCTCTTTATACGAATGGGTCGCTCGATTTTCAGTTATTAATTGCGCCTGTTCCTCCTGTTTTTTAAACCCAGAATACAAGCGTTTAAATACCCCCTCTGCCCCTTTTTCTTCGAGAAAGTCACGCTTTACCCCAATATGAAACGATTGTAAATGGGTATTGTACACACGTATGGTATCCGCTTTTACCAGTATATCTGCAAACATAGCATTGTTGGGACTGTTCGGAAATGGAACATCGCCATGATTTATGATAGGAAAATGAGAGAATATAGCCTGCCTGCTCAAACCCTCTACATTACGACTCATTTGCATATAGGCATATTGTCTCCCCAAGTCCCGTATTTTCCTCCTACCAAATTCTTGAACACACAAAATATCTGGGTTTTCCTTGGCAATAAAATCTACAATACTTGCACCATTATCATTGTTAAACTCACCAAAACCATCAAAAGAAAGCACATTAAAACTCATTACCGAAACATCAGAATCCTTCGATTCTATATTCGAGCTATTGCCCCAGCGGTAAAAACTCCCTAAAAAGAAAAAACCAAGTACCAAAACCGTAACCGACCACCATATTCTTTTCCAATCGACCCAAAGCCAAAATAGCACAAATACTAAATTCACTACAACCAAAAGGGGTACACCAAGGGCCAGTATCGAGAAGGCGGGCCAGCTTGAATACTGACCTATGATGGCCAAAAACAACGCGAAAGCCACCCCCAGATTGACCAAAAACAAAATGCCCGTAAAAAATTTGGTCAACATTAAATATCCTTACCCGAATTAATCAAAAATTCCTTTTCTTCATGGGTAAGACTACTATAACCCGATTTTCCGATTTTGTCCAAAATTGCATCAACCTTGCGTTGGCGGGCCGCTTTGGAAAGATCTTTGGCCGGTTTGGCCTCTTTTTTACGATAGACCGTTTTAAGATGACTCTTGGGTTTGGGCTTGAACATATTCACCAAGCCTGTCCATATTTTTTCAAAACCACCGCCTATATCGTTCCCCTTGGTGAGTTGCGAAGCATAGAGATAGCCCAACAAAGCACCCCCTAAATGGGCTATATGTCCGCCTGAATTATTAATTGGAATCTGAGCCAAGTCAAGTAGCACCAAGGCCACACCCAAATACCATAGTTTTATAGTAAAGACGAACAAACGTACCTCTTGATTAGGCATATACGTACATACAAAAATAAGAATGGCCATCACCCCGGCCGAGGCCCCTAACAATACCGCCTGCGTATTGTTGAATACCGGGAATAGGTTATAGGAAAGCAAAAAGAAGATTCCCCCAAAAACCACCCCCAAGAAGTACACATTTATAAAGCGCTTGGCACCAAATAGGTTGAGAAAAATACGCCCAGCGAAATAGAGCATGATCATATTCCAGAACAAATGCCAGATTCCCCCATGGAAAAAAGCATAGGTTATAAGTGTCCACGGTCGTGTAAGGAAATCGAAAATATCTTTGGGCATATGAAACCACTGCCAAAGACTATGGGAGTCGACCTGAAAAAGAAAAGGTAACAAGGCACTGACCAAATACACCCCCACATTGATTACGATCAAACGTTCGAGTATACCCCATTGCTTCCATTGGTAACGCAAATCTACAGCCATCAGTTCCAGCGGTTTTGATTAAACTGATTCTTTTTCCAATACCACATCATCAAAAAGCCGAACAGCGCGCCACCCACGTGGGCAAAATGTGCTATGCCACCGCCAAACAAGGAATAACCTGTAAAGCCAGAGAAAAGATCTAAGCCTACCAAAATAGGGATAAAGTACTTGGCCTTAATGGGCACCGGCAAAAACAATAGCATTAATTCAGCATTCGGAAAAGACATACCAAAGGCCACTAAAATACCATAAACGGCACCTGAGGCACCAACTGCCGGAGTATTAATCGCTGACAAAAAATTATCTAAGGTTCCCTTGGGTACCACATCGTACCATCCAGGTATATATTTCCCTTCTTTAACGATTTCCAATATTTCCATTTGCGACATCCCAGTGGCGGTTAACGCTTCCAAACCATCCTTAAAATAAAAATAATTCACTCCAGCATGGATCAAAGCAGCACCGATTCCGGCCGAAAAGTAGAAGAAAAAGAACTTTTGACTCCCCCACATCTGTTGTAAAGGCGAACCAAAGGCCCATAAGGCATACATATTAAAGGCTATATGCATTATGCCGCCATGCATAAACATATAGGACACCAATTGCCACCAATGAAAATTCGGGTTTTCCACGAACCATAGTGATAGCCACTGGTACATCATATCGCCATACAATTGTGTGGCTACAAAAAACAACACATTTACGATTACCAAATGCTTTATGGCATTACTTACGTTACCCATTTACATAAATTTTTTATCGATATCCCCTTCACTTAGGGTGATGTATACGGTTTTATTAAACGGACTCAACTGGGGTTCCTTACAGGCGAACAGGTCGTGAACCAAAGCCATTTGCGAGGCCTCGTCGAGTACCTCACCGGTTCGAACGGCCAAACTTTTACCCAATTGCTTGGCAAAGACATCGGCCTGTGAAAACCCGTCGTGTGGTATCCCTTCCCTAAAACTGGCCAATAATCCCTCGAACAGTTCGGGCACCGATTGTTCAGACGCCAAGGGCGGTAAGCCTACCAACTCCAATTTTCCGGCATCGAAGGCCCCAAAAACGAATCCGGTCTTTTCCATGCTTTCGCGCAGGCTTTCCAAAATACCGATCTCAGAGAGCGTAAACTCCAGCTCGATTGGGAACAACAATTGCTGACTCACCCCTTGCTGTACCGTAATATTTTTTAGGAATTTCTCATAGAGCACCCGCTGGTGCGCCCTCCCCTGATCAATTATGACCATACCCGATTTAATGGTGGTCACGATATATTTCCGTCGCAATTGAAAAGTGGTTCCCTTTACGGTCTCTTCTTCCTTTTCCTCAAAAATGGAGCCGGTCAAAGTTTCAGACTCAATGGTTATACCTTCCAACACTTCTGGTGTGGCCTGATCTAGTCCTACATACAAACTCTGCCAATCGGGTGCCCTTTCGGGTTTATAGGTCGAAAAACCACCTCCAGAAGCCGAAGCTGTTTTTGTTGTTGCCATTTTGGGCGGTTCTTCGGCAAAAGGATTAAACCCAGCATCTACGGTAACCTTGGGCAATACCGCCGATTTATCTTTATATCCATAGGGTGTCTGCAGGTTTTCGTCATGCTCAAAATCGAGTACCGGAGCCACCTGAAACTGCCCCAAACTATGTTTTACCGCCGCACGGATAATGGCATAAATACTATGCTCGTCGTCGAACTTTACTTCGGTCTTAGTGGGATGTATATTAATATCGACACTACCCGGATCTACTTCCAAAAACAAAAAATAACCCGGAAAGGTATCGGACTTTAACAAACCTTCAAAAGCCGCACTGACCGCATGATTCAAATAAGAACTTTTTATAAACCGGTCGTTGACGAAGAAGAACTGTTCGCCCCGACTCTTGCGGGCAAACTCGGGTTTATTGATAAATCCACTGATGTTGACCACATGGGTATCTTCGGTAACCGGCACCAACTTTTCATTGGTCTTGGTGCCAAAAATATTTACGATACGTTGGCGGATATTGGAAACCGGCAAATGAAACAGTTCACTGCCATTATGATAAAACCGAAAATTGATGTTCGGATGCACCAAGGCCACCCTATGGAACTCATCGGTTATATGCCGTAATTCCACTTGGTTCGATTTCAAGAAATTGCGGCGGGCCGGAATATTAAAAAACAGGTTCTTTACCTGAATGGAGGTTCCTTTGGGCACTACGGCCGACTCTTGGGAAACCACCTTACTGCCCTCTACTACAAGCCGTGTACCCAGCTCTTCCCCTTCGGGACGGGTATTCATCTCTACATGGGCAATGGCCGCTATGGAAGCCAAGGCCTCGCCACGAAACCCCTTGGTCTGCAAAGCGAATAAGTCCTCGGCTTTTTCTATTTTGGAGGTAGCGTGCCGCTCAAATGACATACGGGCATCGGTCGTACCCATACCCTTACCATCGTCTACGACCTGGATCAAGGTTTTACCCGCTTCCTTTACGATCAATTGTATCTGTTGGGCACCCGCATCGATAGCGTTCTCCAACAATTCCTTTACCACCGAAGCCGGTCGTTGAACCACCTCCCCTGCCGCTATCTGATTGGCGACATGGTCGGGTAAAAGTTTGATAACATCACCCATTTACAATAAGAAATCTAGTTTGCCGTACTTCATGGCGGCATATGCGAAAATGAAGAGGAAAATTACAATCACCATAAGCCTTAGCCTACGGTTCACATCCATAGATTGGCTTTTTTTGGTACGCCAATCTTCCCTAAAGGTCTTTCTGCGATAGCCCTTGATATAATCTTCATCGGACTTGGCTTCTTTGGCTTTCATTAAATTCTCTAGCCGCTCTTTCCGGGCATTATAATACCTGGGCGTATAATCATACGTCTTGTTCTTGTGCGGTTTAAATAAGCCTCGAAGCACCATGTTCTTTAGGGTTATATCCAAATTTACATAAAAGCATGCAAAGTGTATGCCAAGCCTTGCTAAATTTTGTTAACAGCAGCTATCCGAAACTAGTATGTAAACAAAAACCCAAAGAAACTTAGGTCTCCTTGGGTTTTCATTCGATACAATATCAGTTATATGGGCTTATTTGCCCAATACTGCCATCTTAATCGCTGCAATGGCAGCCTCGGCGCCTTTGTTGCCGTGTTTACCACCCGACCGATCAATGGCCTGTTGCATGGTATTATCGGTTAGCACACAGAAAATGGTAGGCACGCCGGTCTTTAAGTTGACATCTTTAATACCTTGGGCGGCCGCACTACACACAAAATCGAAATGTTTGGTTTCCCCTTGGATAACGCTACCAATAGCGATTACCGCATCGGGTTTTTGGGTCTCGATCATACGCTGACTACCCAACACCAATTCAAAGCTTCCGGGTACGTTCCAACGAATAATATTGCCCACTTGGGCCCCACAATCCAACAAGGCCTCAACAGCCCCGCTGTATAAACCTTCCGTTATGGTTGGGTTCCATTCAGAAACAACAATCCCAAATCGCAGCTGGGCCGCGTTTGGGATCGTTGACTTATCGTAGGCTGAAAGATTTTTATTCTCTGTAGCCATCTATTTGTTTTCTACCATTCCGATAAAAGCATCTACACTCCTACCCTCATTGGTATTCGGATATTCATTTTTAATACGCTGAAAATACCCCAAGGCCTTATCGTTTTGCCCGAGATCCATTGCAGCTATACCAGCCTTGTTCAAAAAGCGGGGCGTCGTAAAGTCATTGGCTTCAAAAGCCAAGGCTTTTTCGTAATAATCCAAGGCATCTCCAGCCTGACCCAACTGGTTAAAGGCATCACCGATACCTCCCTTGGCCAAGGCACCCAAAACAGCCTCATCTGAAGAAAAATCTTCCAAATAATCGATAGCTTCTTGGTATTTCTGCATTTGCAGATAAGACATACCCGCAGAATAACTTGCTAAATTAGCGGCTTTGGTACCACTGTATTCCTCAATAATATTCAAGAAACCGTATTTACCCTCACCACCATTCAAGGCCATGGTAAACAACGAATCGCGTTGGGCTCCGGCGGCATTCAACGCTTGGTCGAAATACTGCTGCGGATAGAACATTTCATTGGCCGCTTCGGCTTCTTTAGGCTTGGTCACAAATTGGTTATAGGCCAAATACCCCAATACGACAACAGCTATGGCCCCAATGAACATTAGAATATAGTTCTGGTTGGCAGCCACCCACTCCTCAGTCTTCGAAGCGCTCTGATCTAAAGTCTCAAATACTTCTTTGGTTGTACTGTCGGAATCATCGATTTCCACCTCGGTAACATCATCTACCTGGTGTTTGGGCTTGTAACCTCTCTTTTTATAAGTAGCCATAGTGCTTTTTATTAACCGGGCAAAAATAAAGTTTTTCTCGAAATGCGAAAGGGCATTTTCTCGTTATTTTTCGATATTTTGCGGCCTTTAATCACTTGAGCACCGCTTTGGTCAGGCTCATTGCCGATTATCCTTCGCATGGAAATCACCCAACTTACACTGGTAAACTATAAAAACTTCGAAAGCCAAAGCTTTGATTTTCCCACTAAAGTGAACTGCTTTATCGGGGCCAATGGTATTGGCAAGACCAATACGCTAGATGCCATTTACCACCTCTGTTACGGAAAGGGTTACTTTAATCCGATTGCCACCCAGAACATTAGACATGGTGAAGATTTCTTTATGCTAGAAGGCAGTTTCCAAAAAGATGGCAAAACCGAAAAAATAGTCTGCAGCCTAAAAAAAGGAAACAAAAAACTGATCAAACGCAACGGCAAGACTTACGAACGCCTATCGGACCATATTGGCTTGCTTCCCTTGGTTATTATTTCGCCTGCCGATCGCGACCTCATTTTATCGGGTAGTGAGCTAAGACGAAAATTTGTAGACGGGGTCATCTCCCAACTTGACAAGGTGTACCTGAGTACCCTGATCAACTACAATAAAGTATTAACCCAGCGGAACTCACTGCTAAAGTATTTTGCCGCCAACCACACCTTTGATGCCGACTCTATAGCCGTGTACAACCAGCAACTGGTGGGTTATGGAGAGCAAATCCATCAAAAGCGTCAGGAATTCCTAGAGGCGTTCATTCCAATTTTTCAAGAGCAATACCGTATTATCTCTGGGGACCAAGAATCGGTTTCGCTCCGTTATCAAAGTCAACTGGAGGCGGTTTCCTTTGCCGATCTTCTGGAACAACAACTTACCAAAGACCGGGCGCTTCAATACACTTCGGCCGGTATTCATAAAGACGACCTTGAGTTTAAAATCGGGGAACATCGGATAAAGAAATTTGGCAGCCAAGGCCAACAAAAATCGTTTTTGATCGCCCTGAAACTGGCGCAATATTACTTTACCAAAGACCAAACCCAAGACACCCCCATCCTATTACTCGATGACATCTTCGATAAATTGGACGAGAACCGGGTAAGCCAATTAATCTCGTTGGTAGATACCGACGACTTTGGACAGGTTTTTATCACCGATACCCACGACCAACGTACCGAGACCATCGTAAGCCAGATCCATAGGGATTATCAGATCCACCGGCTGGGTAATGAGACTTGAGAACACAGAACATAGACAAAAACGTTCTTGCGCTTCCCCACAAAAAACCACGTCTTTTACGTAACTTGCATTGATTTTCAATCCCAGTTATGAGACTCCTACTCTTTTCCCTGTCTTTGCTTTTTTTAGGTTGCCAAACCAGACCCAGCATGGATCAATTATCCGATTTAAATGGCTATTGGGAAATAAGCCAAGTGGTTTCGGCTGACGGTAGTATTAAGGAATTCCCTGTGAACCCCTATGTGGATTATATAAAACTCCAAGGAACCCAAGGTCACCGACATAAAATCAAAGTACAACTTGGCAAAGCCTTGACCATACCGGAAAGTGGAGGTGAGGTTTTCACGGCAAACCAATCTGGAGACAGTCTCGTACTCACCTACAAGACCGCCCTAAGCGAGTGGTCGGAAACACTTACTGAATTAAAACCGGATTCGTTTACGGTCCGCAACGAAACCGGTATCTTATACCGATACAAACGCTACCAACCCATAATCGTGGAATAATGGCCCGCAGAAAACACGACGAACACTTATCGCTTTCCGATGCCTTAAAGGAGTTTATCAGTGAGAACAAACTCCAAAAAGGGCTGGACAAGGTAGAAATACAAGACTGCTGGAAAGAAGTTATGGGCCAAGGGGTGTGGAGTTATACCGACCAAGTACAATTACGTGACGATACTTTGATCGTACGCCTAAACTCTTCAGTACTGCGCCAAGAACTCAGCTTTGGCAAAGCCAAAATAGTCAAAATGCTCAATCAACACTTGGGGCGTGATATCGTTAAAAAGCTGATATTGGGATAGTTTTTACTTGTTTTCAAGAAGTTGGGCGCAACCTTGTAGGCATGGGGCCATCTATTGGAAAAACCAGCTATGAAAACCAACACACTCCTTTTTCTTTTCTTACTTTGTCTTTTTGCATCCTGTTCGGGTGATGTTTCCGATGAAATTTGTGGCGGAAACGACCCTATTAACCAATTGACCTGGTTAGCCGAAATCGTTAAGGAAAATGCCGATTTCGGAACGGATTACACCAACATCGCAACCGCTACCTTAAACGACAAACAAGTGTTCATCATTGACAGTTGTTGCCCGCATTGCAATACCTTACCTGCCAAAATTTTTGAATGCGATGGCACATTATTAGGTATGGGTAATGAGATAGATTGGGAAACCGTAACCAACCGTAAAACCATTTATAAGGGTAAGGACAACGTTTGCACAGGTACGTAATCCCAAAAATCAAAAAAGCCGGGCAAAACCCGGCTCTTTCTATTGTTATAAAACGTTTACTTTAGAATATTTCCCTTCCAGCAAAATGGAAGGCGCCTTCGATGGCAGCGTTTTCATCGGAATCCGATCCGTGAACCGCATTTTCACCAATAGAAGTCGCATACAACTTACGGATGGTACCCTCGGCAGCCTCGGCCGGATTGGTTGCTCCAATCAAAGCCCTAAAGTCTTCAACGGCATTGTCTTTTTCCAAAATAGCGGAAACGATGGGGCCGCGGGTCATAAACTCTACCAACTCACCAAAGAACGGACGCTCGCTGTGAATGGCATAAAAAGCCTCGGCATCGCGCTTGCTCAATTGAGTGTATTTCATAGCTACGATTTTAAAACCGGCAGCGTTGATCTTATCTAGAATAGCACCGATATGTCCGTTTTCAACAGCATCGGGCTTGATCATGGTAAAAGTTCTATTTCCTGTCATTTCTTAAAAATTTTGCGCAAAAATAGCGTTTTTACCCGATACCTCTACCCTAACCCCCGTAAGACTTAATAAAAGCATAACAATTAGCCTTTGTCTATCAGGCATTGGTTAGCAGTACCGGACAAAACAGCCTCTTATCGGCCGCCTTCTTTTTTATGATCGTCCACTACTTTCTTATCGCGATACCTACAGCAGGCATGTACACTATTGTAAGCTTCCTCAGTCGCTTTTAGCTCTTTGGTATCGTGACCTACATTGGCCACATTTTGCTGAATGGTCTCCAAATCGGTTTTGCGTTCATCGTAAATCAAGCTTAACTGATGGGTATGCACATCCCAAACGGCCGATTTTACACCCTTGGTCTTAATACAGGCTTTTTCTATACGGTCTTTACACATGGTACACACCCCATCTACCTCCATAGTGGCCTTGGCATTCTTATTTTGGGCCCAAGTGCTAAGCCCAGCGAAAAACATTACTATTACTACTACTCGTTTCATATCCTTTTATTTAATCGTTTCTAATTTAATTATAATTTGATAAGCGTCAATAAATTAGACCGCTTAGCCAATAGAGCTTTGAAAATAGTTTTTTTATGTTCAATGCGTTATGCTTTCATTTTTTTATAGCACCTAATCAAACTAGGAAAGATATATCCTACTAATTTGGTTCGACGGGTAACCGAAACAAACGCAATCATCCTATTTTCAGCGGGTCTTTTTTCTATTTTCTTTATTCTTTTCGTCTGAAGCCATCCAGTCTCGGATGGCTGGACTATAATTTATATCTAAGTCCGGCATAATACATGGTCCCGAAGATGGGGCCATATACCATAGTCGTATCAAAATAGGGGGCAAACGGGTTTTCGGCATTCACAATTGGGCTGTTTTGTTTGGTATTGGTCAAGTTTTCGCCCCCCAAATACACCTCAAAACTAGGCGAAAAAACTTTGGTTACCTGGGCATTCAAGGTACTGACCGTAGGGGTATACTCCCCAAGCCGGAAGGTTTCCGGACTTGAACTCGTATCAGGGAAACGCTGTTTGCCCAACCAATTGAAGGTCGCATCGAATTTCCATTGACTTCCCTTTGGGCTTACCTCCGTTTCGTAGGCCGCATTGGCAAAATACCGATGTTCGGGTACCAAGGGTGCACTCTTTTTACCGGAAGTATAATCCGTTTCAATTTTATAATTTTTATAGGCCGTCTTAATATCGAAACGTGGAAAAAGCTCGTACCCCAATTCCAACTGGAAACTATTGGCATAACTATCCCCATCGAGATTATAGAAGGACACCCGTTGTGGATCTTCCCAATCTACTACCACCTGGTTTTTAAAGCTGGTCCTATAGAAATCTACATTCACCTCAGCCTTCCGCCCTGCGATATAGAAACCTTGTAAAAAACCGCCCCCATAATTCCAGGCAATCTCCGGATCCAGACCATATATGGCACCACCGGCATCTCGAATATCCCAACTACGGGAAGAAGCGAACAATTTTTGGTTTTCGGTAAAAATATTGGCCGCCCGTTTACCCCGACCAAAAGAGGCCCGCAATGCCGCATTTTCCCATGGGGTGTAGCGCATATGCAAACGCGGGGTTATAAAGGTACCCAAAAGATTATGGGTATCGACCCGAAGCCCCGCCGTAAGGTTTAAATTTTCCAGGTCGTCGTAGGCATATTCGAAAAAAGCCCCTACCGAACGCTCTACCCTACTGAAATCGGTAAACTGTACCGCTTCTTCGTAGCCGTCGTAAGTAGCACTCAAACCTGTTTTCACTTTATGCCTCGAATCACCGATGATGGTATTATAAATCAAATTGGCATACACACTATTATGGGTAATATCGTAGTCGGTCAGTCCGAAATAAGAGTCTTGTTTATGGTTACTATAAGCCACTTGAAAACCCAAGCTCTGATAAGGTACTTCCGGATTCACATAACCCACTTTTGCGGAAATATCCAAACGTTGTGTTTCTATGCCGCTACCCCAAAAATCGGTACTTCCTTTATGTAGATCGGGATCAAAACCTTCTTGCCCTGCCTGCTTGTCGTCGTACAGATAACGCACATTGAAAAAACCGACAAAGCCATTTTCGGAATCGGTATACTGCCAACGGTTCATGACATTGATCTGTTTGGCCAAGGGTACATCTAAAAATCCGTCATCGTTACGATCGAACTTTTGGGAGCGGGTATTACCGTGGAGGTATAATCCGGTTTGCCAACGGTCAGATACCGGTGTATTTAAATGGGTATTAAGCTCGTATCGCCCACTGGCAGAAGCATAGGCATTTACAAACACCGGATAATCCATAGAAGGTTTTTGTTGCTCTACATTGATCTGCCCAGTAATACTCTCAAAACCGTTGACCACACTTCCGGCGCCTTTGGTAATTTGGATACTCTCTACCCAAGTTCCCGGGGTGAAACTTAGGCCATAGGCCTGGGCGGCCCCACGTATAGCCGGTATATTCTCGGTAGCGATCAGAATATAGGGGCTGGTCAATCCCAACATTTTTATCTGTCGGGTACCGGAAACGGCATCGGAAAAATTGACATCGATGGACGGATTGGTCTCAAAACTCTCACTGAGGTTGCAACAGGCCGCTTTCAACAATTCAGCACTACTGATGTTCACTATATTCTGGGCCGCCAAGTATGAGGCTTTGGAGGCTTGTTTGCGTTGGGCCACCACTACCTCGTCGAGTTCGTTGGTCGCCTTTAGCCTATGTTTGATCCTTCTATTGGTATTGATATGAAGGGTATCGGTCTGGTAACCCACATAACTGATCACCAACTTGGTATAGGAGGGACTATATTCCAATTCGAATACCCCATCAAAATCGGTTACATCACCAATTTTAGTACCCAACCAATAGACATTGGCCCCGGGCAGGGGTACATCGTTACCCTGTCCGTCGTCTTCGTAAACGACACCTTTTAAGGGTGCCTGACCCAGCATAAATGCTGGAAATAAAATAAATATGAATAAAATCTTCTTCATTGTTTTGATTTGAAATTGAATAAACCATGGTTCGGCCATTCCCGATTACATCGGAACCGCCTTTTTCAAGGGCATTCAAAAATCAAATCAAGAAAACGGCATCCAAAAGCTGGATGTCGACCACCAAGAGCGGTGGTTTGTAATTTTGGAAAGGAACCGCCTTTTTGGCAAGGGGTTCGAAACGTGAAGGAAGCGTATAGGTATAGGCCACCAAAAACTGCTGGGATGGAAAATCGAGATCTTCCCACACACTCATCTTTAGCTCGTCTTGCCCTTCAACAACCTCTTGGGTGTTTTTACAGCAACCTTCTTTGTCATTAGCCTCCATTTCCATACCACAACCCTCGGCATGCGCGAAAAGCGCCGTATCGATTACCCTGCCCAAACAGTAATGCTTATCTACGGTAAAAGAAACCGTGGACACCAAAACCAAGAGGGTCATCAAAAAGGTTGCTATGTTCTTAAAAATGGCTTTCACCAACTAATGAAATTTTATTCAGAATAACACTTCAATCGAATTATTAACGCAAAAATCGCAAAAAACGGATGTATTCCCTAAGCTTTACGATTAAATTAACATGGGAATGGATGAATGTTGGATATTGGAAGTACTAGGTACGAAGTTCGAAGTACAAAATTGAATGCTTGTTAATAATTGTCCTTTGCTTGTCTTTCGGTGCTTTGTTGGGTATCAAAAACAGTTAGGATATGTATTTTACCTTCTACCTCTTTATACAGTATTTTATAGTGGCGCACCAGCATTCTCCTGTATTCCGGTTGAATCTCATCCACTTCGTACTGTTCGGCAAATACAATGGAGCCGGTGGTTTTTAAAATATCGAGCCTTACATTTCTTGCGCCTTGTGGGGATTTAAGTTCGTCTCTAATATAATCGTGGATAGATTTTAACTGAGCTATGGCCCTATTCGACCAGATAACCTTTAACCCTGCCACTTACCAGTTTTCGGATTCTTTTTCCAAATCTTCCTGTGTGATAAATTCACCCCTTGCTATTTGGGCTTCGGATTCCAAAAGTTCTTTTTTATAGGCCGATTTTGTCAAGGGCCTACCATCTACGGTATAGGCCACGATATCTTTTTCAAAAACCTCTTTTATCTGCTGCAGCACCGACATTTTTTGGGTCTGAAGCAATAATTGCATCAATTCCAATTTTGTAGTCTCAATATTCATAATACTGGCATTAGATTCATAACAAAGATAATTTATGTTGGTTTGATTCCAAATTCAACCCCTAGAGTGGTATTTATGGATATCACATTTTTGAACCCTACAACTCGCTAAACAGCTAAGTAATATAATAACTAAACTAGAGCGCACATCGAATTGTCACGACTGGGCTATCATTTTCATAACTTCTGGAGTATGAAAACACCCTATAACACCCATTAACTTTGGAGGAATTGAACATTCTTTTTCTCTTATAAATAAATTCATTTCTTCTCTCAGTATCTTTTTCCTCTAAAAAATCCATCAAGAAATAATAGTATTCCATATCCTTACCTATCTCAAGTTCTATCCGATAATAAACCAATTCTTTCGTTTCATTATTAAATGCCAATCTTCCTTTTAAATTTACAGTCCGCAAACCATCAATTTTAATCTCCTTTTTTACATTATAAAAGCATCTATCATACTCGACATGAGATAAAGATTCACTTGAATCATATTCCCTTTCATCAAATTTATTTAACGCACTTTCTATTTCTTCATAAGCTTTAATATCAAAACCAAGTATTGGTTTAAGATAGATTTCACAATCCCTATCTCCTATATTTTCAACTCTTTCTTGACAAAAAGAAATCTTACAGACTATTAAGGTGACAAAAAATAATCGCATTTGTTAATTATTAGAATCTTCAGTATTTATAGGTAAGTATATCGCATGAACCTCAAACCTATTCCCTTCTAAATCATCGCATAAAATATACTACCGTACGATTTTATCGTGTGTTACTACCAAAGCAAGCTATACTTCTTGCCAATCAAAACTTGAGAACAACAAAACTTCAACAAAAAAACCTTTTTCTCATACGTATCATCCATGCCAGTTCTAATAAACTACAGTCGGATTTCCCCATTTATCCTTTTGAATTGCATTTCCCCCTTATCTGATTTCAACTTCATTATCATACTGCCACTACCCTCTGATATGTTAATTTTGAATATCCCATTTAAGTTTTTCAATCCAGACTCAAACTTTATAGAATCCAAACTAGAATTCAACTCAAATCTAGCCTCGATTACTTTTTTATCATCATCAAGAAAAACCAACATTTGATTATCTTCCGTAAACTTGGCTAGTTTGGAAAAATAAACTAGTTCATTTTCATAATAACCAACGAAATCTTGCCCATTAACATAAAGTTACTCCGCATTCCAATTCCCATAAATTGGGTGTTTACTTTTTTCTTCGGCACAAGAAATAAAAAGCAACAAACAAAGAATTAACCGCCATTGTTTCAGCATAAATTATTTTTTTTAGAATCTTTTAATACTGACAGCAAGCAACCTTTAACGGTTCCATTCCCTAAATCAATATCTTGCTATTATCAGAACTTCTCCTCTCTTCAATTATAGCCTTTTCCAATTTATTTTGCATAAAAAACGCAAAACCATCCTACCTTAATACTGCTGTACAAGCTTAGCAAAGACCTCGCCGGAATCACCTACCATTTTAAAGGTGGCCGTTCGCTTGGTAAAATCGAAACTAACGGTGCCGAAACTTTTTTGGTTTACGACCTCCCCTACCCGATGCGGATTTTCCTCTGAAGAGAATTCTTCGTAAACATGGGTGAGTCCGCTACTGGTAAAATCGACCAATGGGTAATCTAGACCGGCGACCTCGATTCGGGAGAATTCGGAAATATGACGGTCGCCCGACAATACCATTACCCCTTTGGCCCCCGAATTCCGAATAACATCTTGTAGTTTTTGCACTTCGTGGGGAAAATTGCCCCAACTCTCAAAGCCATGCAAGCCGGATAAATATTGAACACTACTTACTAGCACGTTAAAATCGGCCTTGGAAGCCTTTAACTCCTCTTCCAACCATTGCCATTGGGCGTCACCCAGCATAGAGCCTTTGCCATCGGTATTGGGTTTGTATCGTTTTTTGGTCTCGGTATCCTTGGTCAGCGCCGTTCTAAAATAGCGGGTATCCAACACCAAAATCTTAACGCTATGTTCGCCAATTTGATAGTTATAACTGGCATACACGCCTTCGCGCTTCCGGCGTGGACTATCTTTGGGTACATCTAAAAAATCGAGGAACTCTTTTTGACTTTCACGCCGCATTTCGAATTCTTCCCCACCATCGTTAAGTCCGTAATCGTGATCATCCCAAGTACCGATTACATCCATGGCCTTTTTCACCTTTTTGTAGCCTTTTACCCGGTCTTGTTTGCGGTAGAATTTTCGTAACAAACGCATATTGTCGGTATCGGCATACACCACATCGCCACCCCATATCCATACTTGGGCACCACTGGCTACAACATCGTCCCAAAGCAGATTTTCCACTTCACTCTTATTACAAGAGCCGAAGGCCAAGGTAAATTGATTCTGGGCCTGGGCAACACCTATGTGCAACATCAAAAAAACAAGTAGTTTTTTCATCATTTTCTATGTTTCTTAATTTCTTCTTCGCGCGTTTCAACAAAAAGCCCATGATTGGGGCGTATCACGCAAAATTATACAATTACCGCTTGGGATTCCCATAAACACCCATATTCTTCAAGGGAAATAAACACAATGTAGTTTTGGCATTCGCCCTGGGTTCCCGCTTCTCCACTGGAGCATACCACTGTAAACAAGCACAACACCCATTAGGCCTTCTAGAAGGTGAATTTTTAAATCTTGATTATCAAGTAAAACTTTATCTTTGTCGCCATGACTAAAGCCGACATTGCTTCACTTTCGGAATTACTGGCCGACCCCAAGAAAATTTTAATCATCCCACATAAGAATCCGGATGGCGACGCCATGGGTTCTACCTTGGCCCTTTGCCATTATTTAAGAGGCCAAGGCCACAAGGCCCGGGTGATGGCCCCGAACGAATATCCCAAATTCCTAAAATGGTTACCGGGTAACGATCAGGTTTTGGTGTACGACCGTAATCCGGAAGCGGGCAACCGCTATATTCGCGAGGCTGCGGTCATATTCACCTTGGATTTTAACGATTTGGATCGGGCGCATACCATGAGCCCCATGCTTAAGGAAGCCACGGGCACTTTCGTGATGGTCGACCATCACGAAGAACCCAAAGACTATGCCCAGATTACCTTTTCGGACCCCAAAAAGGGCTCTACTTGCGAAATGGTCTACGATTTGATCTGTGCCTTGGGCGGACAAGCCCGAATCACTAGCGATATGGCCCAGTGTTTGTATACGGGCATTATGACCGACTCGGGTTCGTTCCGTTTTCCAAGTACTACCGGAACCACCCATAGGATCGTAGCCGACCTTATAGACCGCGGGGCCGATAACAGCGCCATTCACCAACGTATTTACGATACCAACAACCCTAGTCGTTTACAGCTTTTGGGTAAGGCCTTGAACAATATGGTCATTCTACCCGAATTCCGTACGGCATACATCACTTTAAGCCAAGAAGAACTAGACAGTGCCAACTATAAAAAAGGCGATACCGAAGGTTTTGTAAATTATGGTTTAAGTCTAAAGAATATCATCTTCGCCGTCATTTTCATTGAAAATACCGAGGAAGGCATCATCAAAATCTCTTTCCGTTCACAGGGCGATTTTGAGGTAAACCAATTCTCTAAACACCATTTTAGTGGTGGCGGACATATGAATGCGGCCGGGGGCCGGAGTTCGGCCTCACTGGAAGATACGGTAAGCCGATTTTTAGACCTCTTGCCCCAATACCAAGATAAATTGAACGCCTAATGAAACAAGCATTACTTACCTTGTTGTTGGTCGTCTTCCTGGTTGCCTGTGGAGGTCCGGAAGCCCGAAGGCCCGTACAGGCCAAAACGGCCAGCTTTATGAAGGAAAGCATCGATAGGAACAAAGCCTTGCTTCAAAGTGAGGAAGCCGCCATAAAGGCATTGATCGCCCAAGACTCGGCTAACACTTATTTGGGTACCGCAAACGGACTCTGGTACAAATACGAAGAGAAAGCCACCGGAGCAGGTTACAAACCCCAAGCCGGGGACGAAGTTCAACTCTCCTACAATCTGATTTCTTTGTCGCGGGACACCATTTATCGTATGACCGACGTGGGTGTTATCGACTATAAGGTGGACAAACAAGAGAACCTGCCGCCAGGATTACGGGCAGCGGTAAAACTTTTACAACAAGGCGAAACCGCCACCTTTATGATTCCGTCGGCCATGGGCTATGGGTATCATGGCGACAATAAGGACATAGGCCCTAACGTTCCGCTTATGAGCACCATACATATCGTAAACATTACCAAAGACACTATAACAACAAACCCCTAATATAAAATTGACCCGGAAGCCTTTGAAACAATGAGCAATCAGGTCGAGACAACAATTAAAAACCTAATATTTGAATAGATGAAAAAGATATCTTTTCTTTTTTTGGCCGGCCTTTTGATCTTGGCGGGTTGCAAAGCCGGTAAATATGCCGATTTGGAAGACGGCGTCTATGCCGACATTCAGACCACACGTGGCGACATTGTGGTTAAACTGGAATACGAGAAAACCCCGGTAACCGTGGCCAACTTCGTGTCTTTGGCCGAAGGGAACAATCCTTTTGTTTCCGACTCTTTGAAAGGCAAGAAGTTTTACGACGGCATTATCTTTCACCGTGTTATCAAAGATTTTATGATCCAAGGGGGCGACCCAACCGGAACCGGACGTGGTAACCCCGGCTATAAATTTATAGACGAACCCCACGATTCGCTTACCCACCACAAACCAGGTATCTTGTCCATGGCCAATTCGGGCCCTAAGACCAACGGTTGTCAGTTCTTTATCACCCACAAACCCACCCCTCACTTAAACGGTAGACATACCGTTTTTGGTGAGGTAGTCGTAGGTTTGGATGTGGTAGATAGTATTGCCAATGTAAAAACCGCCGTTGCCGACCGTCCGGAAGTTGACGTGGTAATGAACAAAGTAGAGATTATCCGTAACGGAAAGGCGGCCAAGAAATATGATGCCGTAGCCATAATGACGGATTATTTCGCCAAGGAAGAAGAGTTGGAAAAAGAAAGGGCCGCCAAAAAAGCCGCCTTTACCGCTGAAGTTGAAAAACAAAGGGAAACTGCCGAATTGCTACCTTCCGGACTGTATGTTGTTACCTTAAAAGAAGGAAATGGTGAGAAACCAGCCTTGGGTACCCAAGCCGATGTACATTATGCCGGGTATTTGATCGACGGTACCTTGATCGACACCAGTGTTGAGGATGTGGCCCGTCAGTCGGAGAACTTTACCAACATACAAAGAATGCACCGTGGTCAGTTTACGCCAATGCGTGCCACCTTCTCTCCAGATTTCGGTTTGATCGCCGGATTCAAGGAAGGGATGTTGAACATGACCTACGGAGAAAAAGTACGATTGATCATTCCACCGCATTTAGGATACGGCCCAAGTGGCAGTGGCCCGATCCCACCAAATGCCGAGTTGGTATTCGATTTGGAGTTGTTGCCCAAGTCGGAATAGATAGAAGATAACAAATCAAAAGCGCCGATCGAAACCTTATCGAACGGCGCTTTTTTATTGTAATTACTAGATTAGGGTGTATCCCCTCACCCTCCCGAAATGCTTCGGGACAGGCCAACCTCGCTCCTCCCGCCATTCCGCGGGACAGGCATGGGAGAAGGTAGCAATTGAAAATCATTTTTTGTATTCAGACTATGCTTTCGGGCTATGTTGTAGTACATCTAGCAGAAGACGCCAGAACTTTTGCACAGAGGGTATGTTCACTTGTTCGTCTGGCGAATGGGCCCCCGTTATGGTCGGGCCAAAACTGACCATATCCATATCGGGATAATGGGTTCCCAAAATACCACACTCCAATCCGGCATGGCAGGCTACCACCCTCGGCTTTTCATGAAACAGGGCCTCATAGCGCCCCGCCAATACCTTTACGACCTCTGAATTGGGATTGGGTTCCCAACCAGGATAGGCGCCCGAAAGGCTGACCGTATACCCGCCTAATTCGCACACCGCCCGTAGGCCCGAAGCCAAATCGGCCTTGGCACTTTCCACCGAGGAGCGGGTAAGGCAAGCCAATTGTATAGCCCCGTCAGAAACCAACACCCGAGCCAAATTGTTCGAGGTCTCTACCAAGCCAGCTACTTGGGCACTCATAGCGAACACCCCATTATGCAGGCCCGAAACCACTTGAATCAAGCGTTCTTGATCCGATGCCCCCATTACTTCTCCTTCCAGCACAACCGATTCCAACCTAATTTCGAGATTAGGTTCGGTAACCGACAACTCCTTCTTAATTTGTCCGCCTAAAGTGGAAACGGCTTCATTCAATTGCGCCTGATTTTCGGGCAGGGCCAAAAACCAAGCCTTGCTTTCTCGCGGAATGGCATTGCGGAGTCCGCCACCATCTATTTTTTGCAATTGCATATCGGAACTAAGGGCACGTAACAATCGGTTCATAATCTTATTAGCATTGCCCAGCCCTTTATCGATATCCATACCGCTATGTCCACCATTGAGTCCTTTTACGGAAAGCAAAAAACCTTGGCTTCCGGCTTTTGGGGACACCAAATCGTAAGAACCCGTTGCGGTAACATCTACCCCACCGGCACAGCCTATATCGATTTCATCGTCTTCCTCCGTATCTAAATTCAATAGCACTTGACCTTTTAAAATTCCTCCTTGGAGACCCAAGGCACCCGTCATGCCGGTTTCCTCATCTATAGTAAACAAGGCCTCTAAAGGCGGATGCGCAATATCGGTACTGGACAACAACGCCATAATGGCGGCGACCCCAATACCATTATCGGCCCCTAGTGTCGTGCCCTCGGCCTGTACCCAATCGCCATCGATACGCATACGTATCCCTTCGGTATCGAAATCAAAAACGGTATCGGCACTTTTTTGGTGCACCATATCCAAATGCGACTGTAGGGTTACCATGGCCCGGTCTTCCATTCCCGGACTAGCCGGCTTACGGATAATCACATTATCTACGGAATCGGTAAAGGTCTCCAGTCCCAAATGCTCCCCAAAGGCCACCATAAAAGCGATCACCCGCTCTTCCTTTTTAGAAGCCCGAGGAATGGCATTTAAATCACAAAAATGGTTCCATAAGGCTTGGGGCTCCAAGGCGCGAATATCAGTGTGCATAGTCTCAAAATTTATGTAAAAATACGGAAAGCCTATCAGCTGTCAATTTATCATTTCCCTAAGCTTTTCCATAGGTTTTAATCGCTACATTTGAAGCCATATGAAATGGAACTACAAACATTTGGCAGCAGCCTCTTTGGTACCACAGATTATCTTGGTAAAACTTTTGGGCAGTCGACCCGATTGGATCGAGCGCTACTACAGCCAAGGGTTATACCCCTATATCAGTTCACTTTCCAGGACCCTTAGCGGTTGGTTACCCTTTTCCGTTGGGGATATGTTATACGCCTTCTTTATCGGACTGATTTTATGGCGATTAGTGAAACACCGAAAGAAAATCCGAAAAAACCTTTTGGGCCTGGGTCGCGATGTATTGGCCCTTTTGGCTGCGGTGTATTTCTGTTTCCACCTCCTGTGGGGCTTTAACTACTACCGCCAACCTATAGCCGAGAAAATGGACATTGCCGAAACATCGGAACATAGCGACCTTATTGCACTTAGCGAGCAATTGATCGTAAAAACCAATACACTTCAACTTGCCCTAACCCAAGACAGCACCAAAAAAGTGGTTACCCCATACACAAAACGGGAGATTTACGAGATGAGTGCCGCCGGTTATGAAGCACTACAAAAGCGCTATCCCTTTTTAGCCTACGGTAAACCTAGTATCAAAAGCTCGTTATTCAGTTTGGGGCTAAGTTATTCGGGCTATGGGGGCTATTTGAACCCTTTTACCAACGAGGCACAGGTAAACGGACGCATCCCCAATTTTAGGACACCCATTACCACTACCCACGAAATGGGACACCAAATAGGTTATGCCGCCGAGAACGAAACCAATTTTGTGGGTTATTTGGCCGCTAGGGCCCACCCAGACCCTTATTTTAGGTATAGCGCCCATGCCTTTGCCCTGGGCTACTGCTTGGGCACCTTACAACGTAAAGACCCGGAAGCATTTAAAAAACTACTCCCCAAGCTCAATGCTGGGGTACGGGCCAATTTTAAGGAAGTCTCCGATTTTTGGGCCCAATACGAAAACCCGGCCGAACCCTACCTAAAAAAAATCTACAGCACTTTTTTAAAGGCCAACAACCAAAAAAAGGGCATCCTCAGCTACCGTTCGGTGGTAGGCCTTTTGGTGGCGTATCATAAGAAGCATCCGGTGTAGAAAAAACCAGTCTCAAAACGGATTAGCTAAACAAGTCGATGTACTTTGCATATCAACTTGTTAATATTTATATTTATTTCCCTCTTAAACTACACGATATGAGTTCCAAGCAAATGGCTTTCCACTTCGATGAAGAGTTGATTGAATTGGTTCGGGAAAAGGCCAAAGCCCAAAGAAGAAGCCTTAATAACTATATCGAATATCTTTTGTTCAAAGATGTTGGTAATATCCCCAATGAAGAAACCGCATTGGCCATTGAGGAAACCCGAAAGGGGGATTTAGAAACCATAGACGACCTGGATACATGGCTAGAAAAACTATAGTCCATGTACATCCTAACACCAACCACAAAATTCAAAAAAGACCTTAAGAAGATAAAGGGCAATCCAATTTTATACCCTCCTACCGTTTCAATTTTAAAAGTTCTGGAAGTCAAGGGTATCGCGGGAATCCCAACACAAATGAAACCCCCTTAGGCTATCTGGTAAATACAAGGATAACAGGGAATGCCATATTAAACCCGATTTGTTGATCATTTGGATACAGGTTGAAGACCCGGAAACAATTAGATTATTACGCTTAGGTACACATACGGATCTACTTAAATGAGCTCCTATAGACACCTTGTACCTCGGAGGTCAACAAGGCATCAATTACACCATAAAACACCTATTAACCAAGGAAGTGCCGTTTATAATATTGATAATGTACTGATTGTTACTCCGAGATACCATAAAGAAATACTTGACCCTAAATATCATTATGGATATGGATTCTAGAAATAGTAAAGTTGATAAGATTAGACAGATTATTTCCAATTTCGAAGATGGAAAAATTACAGTTGATGTTGCCGTAAGTCAAATCAACATAATTGGGTACCATCAAATATCAGAAGATTATTTACAGAGTTATTGGGAATCTGAAAATATTGATGATTTCATTGGTAAAATTATCACCGAACCAATTCAGGATTGGCAAAAAATCGATGACAATCAGGCCTTGTTGTTACTTAAAGAGTTGATTGAGAACATCGTAGACGACGCCATTTTTGAAAGAAATTCAGAGGCTTTAGAAAAACGATATGCAAAATCTTCTGGATCCATTAATAATTGGTTGTTTCATGATAATATAATGGAACCTAAGGAAATTCTGAAAATGCTAACCCATGAAGATCGTATTATCCTATAAAATCCAAATTAATTCAATGAATTGCGCTTAAAGGAAAAGGGTAAAACTAAGATTTAGAGCCGAATAGAAAATGGAATTACACCCAATAAACGAATCTGCGTTAAAAAACATTGATTTTTTAAATAGATACAAGAAATTATCCAACACCTATAGGGATGAAGATAATTGTTTCGATAGGTATGACAACAATAAAGTAATTGAAGTTATTGAATCTTTTGGATATGAGACGAAGTACTTTAAATCCGAGGATTTCTTCATGATTAAACAGCAAATTCAAGATTATGAATTCCAATTTAATTTAAAGTTTAAGTATGGTGCATGTGAATTCATTTGGGGGGTCATAAGGAATAGTGAAAGACTACCCCTTGGGGGCCCTTGGGGAGCGATTATAGATTTATTAGACAAAACACATAGACCTCTCCCTTTACCTCTATTTTCATCGTACGACACTCTAAAGGATATATTAGTCGAAGCCTTTGATTTATATGAAGGTTTCAAGGATGAATTATTGGTATAGTTCGTAATTTAACATTGATTTTAAAAGCCGCTTAAAAGGATATTCTTTTGGTGGCTTTTGATTTATGATTGAAACATACATTTAACACTATGGACAATAGTGTCAAATATCAGCGTCTTGGGTATTAATCCATTTTAGCACTCCGTGTTAAAAATCTCTTAACGGATTTAGAATTCTTTTAACATCGGTTACCTTTAGCTGGCTAATTCGGTCCATGGCCTTTGGTATGGACATACAACTTACTCAATCTCTATGAATGTAAAACAACTCATGTGGGCACTGCTCTGGTGTAGCGCCCCTATGATGGCCCAAGATTATTTTCCTAATAACGAAGGGGTCAAAAACGAAAACCACAACTATCGGGCGTTTACGAATGCTACTATTTACGTAAGTGCCGATCAGGTGGTTAAAAACGGAACCCTATTGATCCAAAACGGCAAAGTGGCCGGGGTCGGTAAATCGGTAAACATTCCGGCCAACGCCATCGTTACCGATTTGGAAGGCAAATCGATCTACCCCTCGTTTATCGATATCTATTCCGATTTTGGGGTAAAGAAACCGGAAAAAGCTTCGGGTAGTGGGCGCTCGCCCCAATACCAACAAAGTCGTGAAGGCTTTTATTGGAACGACCATATTATGCCCGAGAAAAATGCCATTACCTCTTTTTCCTATACCGACAAAGATGCCGCCAGTCTACGAAAAGTTGGCTTTGGCGTGGTAAACACCCATATAAACGACGGTATCGCCCGGGGTACCGGGGCCTTGATCGCCTTGAACAAGCATGGTAACGATGCCGACCGTGTGCTTGAAGATCGCTCGGCCCAATATTTTTCATTGGATAAAAGCGTGGCCTCGCGCCAAAGCTACCCCACCTCTTTAATGGGTAGTTTGGCCCTGCTACGCCAAATGTATGTAGATGCCGCTTGGTATGCCCAAGGACATGTGGCCACTACCGACCGCTCCTTGGAAGCCCTGAACCGCAACAAGGGACTGGTCTCCATATTTGCGGCCGAAGACAAAGGTAACGCCCTAAGGGCCGATAAGATCGGTGACGCCAATGGCATACAATACGTAATTTTAGGTGGCGGAAACGAATTCGAATGGATAGACGATATCAAGGCCACGGAGGCCACTTACATATTACCCTTGAACTTCCCGGATGCCTACGACGTATCCAATCCGCATCAGGCACGTTATGTGAGCCTACACGATATGCGCCTTTGGAACCAAAAACCGGCCAACCCAAAGATCATGGCCGACAAAGCCATCCCGTTTGCCTTTACCCTGAGCGGACTCAAGAAAAAAGACGATTTCTTTAAAAATCTGCAAAAAGCCATCTCCTACGGACTTTCAGAAAAAGAAGCCCTGAGGGCATTGACCAGTCGCCCAGCCGAAATTTTGGGTATGCAAGATAAAGTCGGAAGTTTGGAACAGGGTAAATGGGCGAACTTTTTAATTAGCTCCGGCCCCATTTTCGATTCGGGCACCACCCTCTACGAAAACTGGGTACAAGGCCAAAAACATAGCATCAACACCCTAGATGTCGTCGATATCCGTGGGGAATACGATCTAAACCTCAACGGACTCACCTATCAATTGAACATTACGGGTACCCCGGCCAAACCCAAAGCCGAAGTGAAACAGGACACCAATAAGGTAAAGTCAAAATTGAACTACGCCGATAATTGGATGCACCTGAACCTGCAACAGGGTGAAGGCGACCAAAGGAAAATGTTCCGTATCAATGCTTTAGCCAGTACAGACGGGGGCAACCTTAACGGTTCTTTTGTTGACATTAACGGCAAGGAAGCTTCCTTTACGGCCCTCAAGACCAAGGCCTATGAGACCAAAGGTCCGGATGCAGCCAAAAAGACCATAAAAAGCATTACCCCATTAACTTTCCCGAACGTAGGTTATGGATATAGCGAAAGACCAAAAGCGGAAAACTTTTTGTTTAAAAACGCTACGGTTTGGACCGGGGAAGCAGCCGGGGTACTTGAAAACACCGATGTTTTGGTGAAAAAAGGAAAAATCGTAAAGATTGGAACCAACTTGGGTGCCGGCGGGGCCACGGTCGTTGACGCTACCGGCAAACATTTAACCGCCGGCATCGTAGACGAACACTCGCATATCGCCCTACTATCGGTAAACGAGGCCGGACAAAATTCCTCTGCCGAGGTCAGTATGGAAGATGTCGTAGACCCCGAGGATATTGACATTTACAGAAACCTGGCCGGTGGTGTAACCACCATGCAACTCTTGCACGGATCGGCCAACCCGATCGGGGGCCGTTCGGCGATCATAAAACTGAAATGGGGTAGCTCGGCCGACGATATGATCTATGACAATTCGCCCAAATTCATCAAGTTTGCCTTGGGTGAGAACGTAAAACAATCGAACTGGCAGAGTTTTAGCCGTTTCCCACAGACCCGTATGGGGGTAGAACAAGCCTTTGTCAATTATTTTCAACAAGCCAAAGAATACCAGGCCCTGAAAAACAGTGGCAAACCCTATCGTAAAGATGTTGAAATGGAGACTTTGGTCGAGATCATGAACGGCGAGCGTTTTATCAGCTGCCACTCGTATGTGCAAAGCGAGATCAATATGCTGATGAAAGTGGCCGACAAATTCGGTTTCCGTGTAAATACATTTACCCATATTTTGGAAGGCTATAAAGTGGCCGATAAAATGGCCGAACACGGCGTGGGCGGTTCTACTTTCTCCGATTGGTGGGCCTATAAGTACGAGGTAAATGATGCCATACCCTATAACGCCGCCATTATGCAGCGCCAGGGCATTACCGTGGCCATCAATAGTGACGATGCCGAAATGAGCCGTCGTTTGAACCAAGAGGCCGCCAAAACCGTTAAGTACGGTGGTATGAGCGAAGAGGAAGCTTGGAAAATGGTTACGATCAATCCGGCCAAACTCTTGCACCTAGACCATAGGGTTGGTAGCATAAAAGAAGGTAAGGATGCTGATCTGGTCTTGTGGAACGACCACCCCCTATCGGTGTACGCCAAAGCGGAAAAAACCTTAATCGAGGGGGCTGTGTATTTCGATTTGGAAAAAGATGCCCAACAACGGGCAGCGGTCAAAAAGGAGCGCAACGATCTAATCCAACAAATGCTAGATGCCAAAGCTGGGGGTAGCCCCACCCAATCGCCCAAAATGGCGAAAAAAGAACATTTCCATTGCGATAGCCTTTAAAAAACAGACATGAAGACATTTAAAATATTCACATTGATTGCATTGTCCGGTTTCGGTTTGATCCGGGCGCAACAAACCCCGGCCGACCCCCAATCGGAGGCCATTAGTATCGTTGGGGCCACGGCCCATATCGGCGATGGTACCGTGGTAGAGAACGCCACCCTGGTTTTTGAAAACGGCAAGATTACGGCCTTGGCCGCTGGAGCCGCCACCCAAGGCAAGGTCATAAATGCCCAAGGTAAACATGTGTATCCGGGTTTTATCGCCGGAAGTACTTCGCTTGGTTTGGTAGAAATCGATGCCGTTCGCCCTACAAGGGACATGGACGAATTGGGAGATATGATTCCGCATATACGGAGTATGATCGCTTATAACGCCGAGTCTAAGGTGGTAGAGAGTATGCGCCCCAATGGGGTACTCTTGGCCCAGGTTTCGCCAAAGGGCGGTCGTATCTCAGGTACCAGTTCGGTAATGCAGCTCGATGCCTGGAATTGGGAAGATGCCGTGGTAAAAGCCGATGATGGCATCCATTTAAACTGGCCTGCTTCATACAGAAGAGGTCGCTGGTGGATGGGTGAGGAACCCGGTTTCCATCCGAATAAAAAGTATGGGGAACAAATAGACGAGACCCTACAGTTTTTGGCCAATGCCAAAGCCTACAACCAAAAACCCGCTACTGAAGCCAATATCGCCTTTGCCGGGGCCAAAGGTCTATTCGATGGCACCCAAAAGCTCTATGTGTATGCCAATGGCGAAAAAGAGATCATCGACGCCATTAGCCGTTTACATGCTGCCGGAGTTGGGAAAATGGTACTCGTAGGCGGTTATGAAGCCCATAAAACGGCCGACTTGCTAAAACAACATCAGGTACCAGTAATGGTAAACGCCACCCATAACCTGCCTTTTTACAATGACGACGATTACGACCATGCCTATAAACTACCGGCACTATTGGTAAAAGCCGGGCTTTTGGTAGGCATCCAAAATATGGACGCGGCCAACTTTCAGGTGCGCAACCTCCCTTTCTATGCCGGCCACGCCGCCGGTTACGGATTGGACAAGGAAACTGCGCTCCAACTGATCAGTAGTAATACCGCAAAGATTTTAGGAATTGATGCCCAATACGGCAGTTTAAAGGTAGGAAAAAGTGCTACCCTTTTCATCTCTGAAGGCGATGCCCTCGATATGCGTGGCAACCAATTGACCCATGCTTTTATAGACGGGCGTGAAATTTCGTTGGAAACACACCAAACCAAATTGTACAAACGTTATTCCAATAAGTACAAAACAAAGTAAGTCCACAAAACTACAAGGCCTTCGTTTTCGAAGGCCTTTTATTTTATCCTCACATGAAATCACCAACAACCAAACTCCTTACCCTAGCCCTTATCTTTTTTACCACCCTGATGCAGGCCCAAGAAGATTATATCTTGGAAATAGACGGAAAACCCATCAGTATTGGTCTAGATAAGCCCACCGAAGTAAAAATCGGTAAGAAAACCGTGCAACTACTTTTAAAAGAAAAAGACACCCTGCAATTTCTCGATGCACAGTTCAATTTTAAATACCCAAAAGGTTTTAAAGTTTCTAAAACCACCATTGAGGAAGGCATTACCCAATATATGCTAATGACCGCCGAAGGGGCCGGTATTATCGTTCAGAAATACGATGTACTCAATCCGACCATGCTCAACGAAATGATGGTAAACGAGGTCACCAAAGAAAGTGTTAGTTATGGTTACAGTATGGAACGTGCCGATTATGAACGCCCCCTTTCCTCTGGGCAATCTTTGGAGATAGATAAGGCCGTTTTAAAATACAAAGGCGAGACCAACACCTACGAAGTGGCCACCATTGGCCATAAAGACGAAGGGCTGTTGATCATGACCATGGACATGGGCGCTTTTGGCACCCAAGTAGAAACCGACGGTAAAGCCTTGATCAAATTATTCTGGGATTCCCTACAGATTCAAATGCCCGAAGCTAATTAGCAACGGGCTTGGTATAAAGGGCATCTTCTTTTTGCGCCGATAAACGGGCGTTCTCGAACACTACGGTACTGCGTATCTCCTTAATATCGCGGCCTTCGTATTTGTGCCAGGCTATGCTTTTGGGCAGTAAGATATCGTTCACGGGGTTCCATTCGGCATAATGTATCCAATTTACTTTTTCTGAGCGCTCATCGCTTCCAAATGTAAAGGTATAGCCCAACCATGCCATACGATAGCTCTTAGGGTCATAATGTAAAAAGTACTCGTCTTTTGAAGAAGCCCCTACCCCATCGTTAAACCGGATTCGAAATCCTGGGTAGCTGACCCCATCGACCACCAAAGGTGCATCTACCTCATATTGAATCCCTGGATCGGCCAATACAAAGGGCATGGCATAAAAATAGAACATAAGGTTGTGGTAGACTTCGGCATTCCCTTTGTACTGTTTTTCAGGATCATGTACCCAAACCGCTTCCCCATCGAAGCCCATGCTATAGGTATCGGTGGCCACATGATCGCGCCTATCCCATAGATCAACGGTATGCCGCTCTACACCTTTTTCTTTGGGTATTTCGAAATGCAAGGTCCTTTTGGCCTTCCAGGCTTTTTGTCCGCCATGGGCTTCCAACACTTTTTTCAAATCTTCTGGCACCCCTCTTTTTTCTTCGGTTTCAACCACTTGTTTTGAGGGTTGTGGTTCTTCTTTCACCTTCTTTTTTTCAGTACAAGCCATTCCCAATACAAGAAAAAGGCCTAGGTATAAAATCCGCATCATATTGTTTTTAGTTGCCCCATCTGTCGTAATACCCACTATTAGTTTACAGCAATTGGTAGTACATTTGTCCCATGATGGCAATCAAAACCATAAGCAGTACCCAAAACCCATTGATCAAGCAATTGGTGGCCCTACAAGAAAAAGGGCGCCAACGCAAAAAAACGGGCACCTTTGTACTCGAAGGCCAAAAAGAATTGCGTTTGGCCGTAGCGGGTGGATATACCATTGAAAGCTTGTTGTTCGCTCCCCATCTTATGGATCCTTCCGAATTGGAGGTGTTGTGCGGGCAAATTCAACATCCGGTTCAAGTAATCAGCCTTTCGCCGAAAGTTTATGCCAAACTCGCTTATCGCGGAAGTACCGAAGGTATTATGGCCGTGGCCCATGCCAAGAACCATGATCTTACGGAGCTTCGTTTAGGGGATCAACCCTTGGTTTTGGTGGCCGAAGCCCCAGAAAAGCCAGGAAATATCGGCGCCATATTGCGCACGGCGGAAGCGGCCGGGGTAGATGCCGTAATTATTGCCGACCCCCGTGGCGATCTGTACAACCCGAATATTATCCGGTCTAGTGTGGGGGCGATATTCACTACCCAGATTGCCATGGCCCCATCTCCCGAAGTGGTCGATTTTTTAAAACAAAACCACATTCGCATTTACAGTGCCGCCCTTACGGCCAGTGTACCCTATACCCAAATAGACTTTACGGCCGCCACTGCCCTTGTAGTGGGCACCGAGGCCACGGGTTTAAGCCCCATTTGGCTGGAGCACAGCGACCAAAACATCATAATCCCCATGCAAGGCCAAATCGATTCTATGAATGTTTCGGTCTCGGCGGCAATCCTTATTTTTGAGGCCTGTAGACAACGCCTTGGCCCGGCTTAACCCATCTTATGGAAACGAACACCCTGTTTTACCTGATTCTCGGCATTCTTATAGCCGAATTCTTGATTGATAAACTCCTCGACTATTTAAATGCGAAACGTTTTTCGGCCGACATCCCTAGCGAACTGGCCGATCTAACTGATAAGGAAACCCAGGAAAAATCGGTTCGTTACTTGAAAACCAAATACCGCTACGGGATTTGGGAGTCGCTTTTCACCTTTGTGTTTACCCTTGGTTTTATCGGTTTGGGTGGTATTGGCTGGGTCGATGATTGGGCCCGAAGTATTACCGAACACCCCATTGGGGTCGCCTTGCTTTTCTTCGGGGCCATAGGTTTGGTAAGCAGTATTTTGCGTATCCCGTTCTCGTATTACAACACCTTTGTAATTGAAGCGGAATTCGGTTTTAACAAAAGCACGGTCGGCTTATTCTTTTCCGACTATTTTAAATCTTTGGTACTCGGCGCCGTATTAGGCGGTGGCATACTAGCCTTGGTAATTCTGATCTACGACTGGGCTGGTCCACAGTTTTGGATCTATGCCTGGATCTGTATCGGTATTTTCACCGTCTTATTAAATTTATTTTACAGCAAATGGATTGTGCCGCTCTTCAACAAACAGCGTCCCATGGAAGAAAGTCCGTTAAAACAACTGATCGCTGACTACAGTAAAGAAGTCGATTTTGGTTTAAAGGATATTTTCGTAATCGATGGATCGAAACGTTCGACCAAGGCCAACGCTTATTTCTCCGGATTCGGAAACCAAAAACGGATTACCTTATACGATACCCTTATCAATGATTTGGAGGAAGACGAGATCGTTGCCGTACTCGCTCATGAGGTAGGCCATTACAAACACCGGCACATCATTACCAATATGGTGGTTTCCTTGGCTAGCATAGGGCTAACCCTATACTTACTTTCTTTATGTATCAATTACCCGGAATTGTCCTTGGCTTTAGGGGCTTCGGAACCGGCTTTCCATGTGGCCTTGATCGCCTTTGGCATTTTATACGGACCCTTTTCGGAACTCACTGGCCTAGCTATGAACTATGTCTCACGAAAATTCGAATTCCAGGCCGACGATTACGCCAAAAACACTTTTGGCTCGGCCCCTTTGGTCGGTGCCTTGAAAAAATTATCAAAAAACAGTCTGAGCAACCTTAACCCACATCCAGCCTACGTTTTTATGCACTACTCCCATCCGCCCCTTTTGGCCCGAATACATAACCTAAGGTCGTAATTCCGATTACGGGGCTAAAAAAAAATACTACCTTTAGTTTATGATGACCGAAGATGCCATAGAACAGGAGAACAAACAGATCGCCAGGGAGTATAAAGAACTACTTCGCATAAGCTATCAAACCTTGAGCGACGAGGACAAAAAACTCATACGCTCGGCTTTTGATGTGGCCGTAGATGCCCATAAAGATCAGCGGCGTAAATCGGGGGAGGCTTATATTTTCCATCCGATTGCCGTTGCCAAGATCGTGGCTTCTGAAATCGGTATGGATGCCATAAGTATCGTTGCCGCACTGTTGCACGATGTGGTTGAAGATACCGAATACACCTTGGACGATATTGAACGTATGTTCGGGGAAACGGTGGCCCGTATCGTAGACGGCCTTACCAAAATGGAGCATCTGAAACAGGAGACCGACATTTCGATGCAGGCCGAGAATTTTCGTAAAATGTTGCTCACCCTGAACGACGACATTCGGGTAATCATCATAAAAATCGCCGACCGTTACCACAATATGCTCACCATGGACTCCATGCCCGAGCACAAGCAAGTAAAGATCGCCTCGGAAACCCTATTTATCTACGCACCCTTGGCCCACCGTATTGGCCTTTACAACATAAAGACCGAACTTGAGGATCTCAGTTTAAAATATACCGAACCAGAAGTCTATAACGACATACTCGAAAAAATCGAGGAAACCAAGGAAGAGCAGGCTGCCTATATTGAGGCCTTTTCGGAAAAACTAAGAAATTCCTTGGACCGCGAAGGACTTGATTATTATATAAAAGGACGAAGCAAATCGGTGCATTCGATACGTCGTAAGATGAAGGTACAGAGCGTAACCTTCGATGAGATCTACGATAAGTTCGCGATTCGCATCATCTACAAATCGGATGTTGATCAAGAAAAATTCGTGGCCTGGAAAATCTATTCCATAGTAACCGACCACTTTCGCCCCAACCCTACCCGATTACGCGATTGGATCTCATCGCCCAAAACCACGGGCTACGAGGCCCTGCACATTACCGTTATGGGCCCACAGGGCAAATGGGTAGAAGTACAGATCCGATCGGAGCGTATGCACGAAATCGCCGAAAAAGGGTATGCGGCCCACTTTAAATACAAGCATGGCGACCAAAAAGAACAAGGTATAGAAGAATGGTTGAACCGTTTACAAGAGGCTTTAGAAAATGCCGATTCCAATGCGGTGGACTTCGTAGAAGAGTTCAAGCTCAACCTCTACTCCAAGGAAATCTTCGTTTTCACCCCACTGGGCGACTTAAAATCGCTTCCCAAAGGAGCCACCCCGCTCGATTTTGCCTTTTACGTACATACCGAGGTGGGTATGCGCACTCGGGGCGCCAAAGTAAACAGTAAACTGGTCCCCCTCAACACTCGGTTGAAAAGTGGCGACCAGGTAGAAATCATAACATCTGACCACGCCAAACCCAATAAAAACTGGCTCGATTATGCCACGACGGCCAAGGCCAGAAGCAAAATACGCTCATCTTTACGCGAGGAGAAAAAGGCCAAAGCCGAAGAGGGTAAGGAAATATTAAGGCGAAAATTAAAATCGCAAAAGATCAACCTCAGCGAAGATGTGGTAAACAAAATGGTGGCTTTCTTTAAGCTAAAGACCAGTTTGGATCTCTTTTATCGCGTAGGTATTGGGTCGATCGACAATCAAATGATAAAGAATTTCGCTTCCAATTACAGTAATGCCTTTATCAGCTTCATCAAAAACCGTATCCGTAGGAGTCCGAAACAAGAAGACATCAATCGGGAAGAGATCACCGACAATTACGACCTATTGGTGTTCGGCAAGGACGAGGAAAAACTGAATTACAAACTCTCGCCCTGCTGTAACCCTATTCCCGGCGACGATGTTTTTGGTTTCATCACCATAAACGATGGCATCAAAGTGCATAAAAAGAACTGCCCCAATGCCATTAGTATGCAAAGCCAATATGCCTATAGGATCATACAGGCCAAATGGATTGACTCCTCCCAAGAGGAATTTACGGCGGACATTCAGCTTACAGGACTGGACAATGTTGGGCTGATCAGCAAGATTACCGACATCATTTCAGGCAATATGGGGGTAAATATGCGGAACTTGAATTTTAGCACCGATGGTGGTATCTTTACAGGAAAGATTACCGTTGTTGTAAAAAACAATTCAATCTTAACAAAACTCATCAATAATATTAAGAAAATCAACGGCATAGAGAAAGTGACCCGAATTTAAATATAAAGCGTACATTTGCCGAAATTGCCGCTAATACCCCATATGGAAGCCAGTAAAGACCAAGAAATAGTCAAAAACGTATTCACTTCCTTTCTAGAAGAGAATGGGCACCGGAAAACCCCGGAACGCTATGCCATCCTTCAGGAAATTTATGAAAGCGACGAGCATTTCGATATCGAATCGCTCTACATAAACATGAAGAACAAAAACTATCGTGTAAGTAGGGCCACTTTATACAACACCATAGAATTACTGTTGGACTGTAAATTGGTCCGCAAACACCAATTTGGCAAAAACCAGGCACAATACGAGAAATCGTATTTCGATCGCCAACACGATCATGTTATCCTTACCGATACCGGCGAGGTCATCGAGTTTTGCGACCCACGGATCCAATCGATCAAAAAGACCATTGAAGAGGTTTTTAACCTCGACATCAGTAATCATTCACTGTATTTCTACGGTGTACGAAAAGAAAATCAAGAAAAAAACTCCTAGGCCGCCAAGCCTAAGCAAAATCCAAGATACATAATGGCTGTAGATTTACTTCTGGGTCTCCAATGGGGAGACGAAGGAAAGGGAAAAATCGTTGACGTACTTACCAAAAACTATAATATTATCGCCCGTTTCCAAGGAGGGCCCAATGCCGGACACACCTTGGAGTTCGATGGTATAAAACACGTATTACACACCATTCCCAGTGGTATTTTCCATGATACTGCCGTTAACGTAGTGGGTAATGGGGTAGTTATAGACCCGGTAATCTTTAAAAAGGAACTCGATAACTTGGCCCAGTTCAATTTAGACATCAAGGCCAAGCTATTGATTTCGCGTAAGGCCCATTTGATCTTGCCTACCCACCGTTTGCTAGATGCAGCTTCTGAAGCCGCCAAAGGCAAGGCCAAAATAGGCTCTACCCTTAAAGGTATCGGCCCGACTTATATGGACAAAACCGGGAGAAACGGTATGCGTGTCGGGGATTTGGAATTACCCAACTGGAAAGATAAGTACCGTAATTTGGCCGACAAACACCAGGCCATGATCGGTTTCTACAATGTAGATATACAGTACGACCTAAAGGAATTGGAGACCGAGTTCTTTGCCGCTGTTGAGGCTTTAAAAGAACTTACCTTTATAGATAGCGAAGAGTATTTGTTCAACGCCCAGCGCGAAGAACAGGCCATCTTGGCCGAAGGCGCCCAAGGATCGTTGCTCGATATCGATTTTGGCACCTATCCCTTTGTGACCTCTTCCAATACCACGGCTGCCGGTGCTTGTACCGGATTGGGTGTGGCCCCGAACAAAATCGGAGAGGTTTTTGGCATTTTCAAGGCCTATACCACCCGTGTGGGTAGCGGCCCCTTCCCTACCGAACTTTTTGATGAAGACGGAAAGACCATGGCCAAGGTAGGTAACGAATTCGGTGCTACAACCGGCAGGCCCAGACGTTGTGGCTGGTTGGATCTTGTAGCCCTAAAATATGCCGTACAGATCAACGGGGTAACCCAACTGATGATGATGAAGGCCGATGTGTTAAGCGGATTTGAACGCATTAAAGTCTGTACCGAATACAAATACAACGGGCAGACCATTAACCACTTGCCTTACAATATTGAACCTGAAAACGTACAGCCAGTTTATACCGAACTAAAAGGCTGGTCGCAAGACCTTACCCAGCTTTCGGATGCCGACGAACTGCCTGCCGAATTGAAGGATTATATCACTTATTTGGAGCAAGAATTGGAAGTACCAATCAAAATCGTATCGGTGGGTCCGGATCGTAAACAGACCATTCATTTGTAAAAATATAGCCCCGGATTTTACCGGGGTTTTCTTTTTCTGGAAATTGTAAACTTCGCCCCTTAGTAGTTTAAATTCAAACTGTATCCATATCATCCCTAAGAATTAACAACCCTTTTGGTATCCCTTAGTATTTAAAAAACACCACAATCGAATTAAAAAGGATATTTTTGACAAAAATTCGACTTGTGAATCGTATTCTTTTCCTCTTTATTCTTCTCGGCGGTTTTATGTCGGCCCAGACCCCAAACGAAACCGATTCCGAAGCAGACAAGAAAATCAATATCATATACGGAGCCAACTTCACCATTAATGAAGAGCTTTATCCGGGTGGTAAAATTTTTAGCAAAGACGAGCAACAACTACATTTTGAACATCAAGGGGCTGACCTATATTGCGATATAGCCGTGCTCTACCCAGATGACAACAGTCTCAGGGCTATTGGCAATATACGTATGCAGCAAGGTGATTCCATTGAAATGACCGGTCAAAAATTACGATACGACGGTAATTCAAGAATGGCCAAAGCCTGGGAATCGGTGCGTTTGACCGATGGCAGGGGTATTCTCACCACCGACACCCTTTATTTTGATCGCGAAAATCAAAAAGCCTATTACCAAGACGGAGGTAAGGTGGTAGATTCGGCCAACACCCTAACCAGTAAGTTAGGCACCTACTTTACGGGACCTAAAAAATTCCAGTTCGAGCAAGATGTGGTCTTAGTAAACCCTGACAATCGGGTAGAATCGACTCGAATGGATTATTTCGACGTTACCAAAAGCGTGTACCTGTACGGCCCATCAACTATTACAGGCGACACCTATAAAATGTATTGCGAACGAGGGTTTTACGATACCACCGTAGAACAAGGGTATGGGGTTAAAAATACCCGAATAGATTATAACGACCGTAAAATTTACGGCGACAGTCTTTATTTTGACCGGGCCGCACAGTTTGCCTCGGCCACCAACAACATAAAGGTCATAGACACCATAAACAACAGTGTAATCAAAGCCCATTATGCCGAAGTCTACCGGGCCAAAGATTCTGTTTTTGCCACCAAACGTGCGGTAGCCATTTCTTTGGTCGAGCAAGATTCGCTTTATATGCATGGCGACACCCTAATGATTACCGGTCCGGCCGAGAATCGCGTTATGCGGGCTTTTAGGAATGCTAAATTCTTTAAAACCAATCTGAGTGGCAAATGTGACTCTATACACTCCTCCGAAAAGTCGGGGGTGACCCAATTAATCCGAAACCCCATCCTTTGGAACGTTGACAACCAAATGACCGGCGACAGTATACATTTGATCAGCAATACGGAAACCGAAAAGATGGATTCCTTAAAAGTGATTAACAATGCCTTTATCATTTCCCTCGACACCATCAGTAAAACCGGATACAACCAAGCAAAAGGGATACATCTGTACGGCCGTTTTGTGGAAAATGAACTGAAATATGTAGACCTGGTCAAGAACACCGAGGTTATCTATTATATGTATAATGATGACCAAGAGCTTTTGGGCATCAATAAAACCGTTTGTAGCCGAATAGAAATGGTTTTGGCGAATAACGATATCGAAGATTTGAACTTCGTGACCAATCCCGATGGCACCATAAACCCGGAAAAAGATGTACCGCCCAATTCCCGGAAACTTAAAGGATTTGTTTGGCGGGGCGATGAACGTATCTACACCAAACACGATATTTTCGACGAAGACGACAACAATATCCAACTGGTAAAGATCAGGGGCATAGACAATACCTTGCTTATTGAAGAAGAAGAGGCCATTAAAGAAGCTGAAAAACGGGAAAAAGAAGAGGAAAACGACCCCATTCCCAAAGCGAATGACAAGGCCATTCTTGACAAACCCAAGAAACAACGGTAATGACTTCCGATTTTTTAAGATACCAGGCACAGACCAGTCCGCATCCGTTAGGGTTACAAGTCTCACGGGCCCAAGGCAGTTATATCTACGATCAAAACGGTAAGCCACATTTAGATTTCGTTGCCGGGGTATCGGCCTGTAGCTTGGGGCATTGTCATCCCAAAGTGGTAGCAGCCATACAAAAACAGGCGACTGAATATATGCATGTTATGGTCTATGGCGAATACGAACAAGGCCCGGCCTTGGCCTATTGCAAGGCGCTGGCCCAAGTATTGCCCGACCCCTTGGAGAGCACCTATCTCGTAAATTCAGGTACCGAAGCCATAGAAGGTGCCCTTAAACTGGCGCGTAGGGCAACCGGGCGTAGCCAAATCATAGCCGCTAAAAATGCCTATCACGGTAATACCATGGGCAGTTTAAGCCTTATGGGGCTCGAAGAGCGCAAAGCCCCCTTTCGTCCCTTGATCCCCGATATAGATTTTATCGGTTTCAACAACGAAAAAGACTTAGACCGCATCACAAATAAAACCGCGGCCGTTATCTTGGAAACCATACAAGGTGGAGCCGGATTTATACTTCCGGAAAACGACTACTTAAAGAAAGTACGGCAACGTTGTAATGAAACCGGTACCTTACTCATTCTAGACGAGATTCAACCGGGATTTGGTCGTACCGGCACCCTTTTCGCCTTTGAACAGTTCGACTGTATCCCCGATATATTGGTCATAGGAAAAGGTATGGCCTCTGGCTTACCTGCCGGAGCCTTTACCGCTTCCAAAGAACTGATGGCGCAACTTGGCCACAGCCCTAAAATGGGCCATATAACCACCTTTGGGGGTAATCCGGTGGTCGCTGCAGCCAGTTTGGCCACACTTAACACCTTATTAAAAACCGACCTTATCACCCAGACCTTGGAAAAAGAAAAACTGATCCGAAGCCTGCTTCAACACGACCATATCAGTGAAATACGCGGTAGAGGCCTTATGCTCGCTCCCTTATTACCATCGGCCGAAATGGTGAACCAACTGGTACTAAAAGGAACCGAAGCAGGCCTTATCCTATTCTGGTTACTCTTCGAACCCTTGGCCGTACGTATGTCGCCCCCACTTACGATCTCTAGTGCAGAAATCGAAAAAGGATGTAGCCAAATCCTCGATATTTTAGACGGAATAAAGCAATAATCTGTTAACTATTTTGTTGATAATATAGCGGGCTAGGCCCATATTCGCCACGGCTTAAAGGTTACTTTTAGTATAAATAGTTAAAGCTCCCTACATGGCGTTAGATTCTAACGAAAGACCAAACCGTCCTATAGCTAAATTCGAATCCATGCTTAAAACCGACGACGTCTACTTCTTTGACGCCGAAGATTTTGAGGACATCGTACACCACTATTTGAACAACGGCAAAATCGCTTTGGGTAAAAAAGCCATTAAGATCGGACTGGAGCAGCACCCGCATTCGGTACCCTTAAAATTGCTGGAGGTAGAGGTTTTGGTTTTCGAAAACGAGCTAGATAAGGCCGGACAGCTTTTAGATCGTCTACAAGAGTTGGATCAGAACAACGAGGAGATTTATATCCAACGGGCCAATATCTATTCTAAACGCGACAACCACGAGGCTGCGGCCGAATTGTTACGGCATGCCCTAACCCTCTCTGAAGACGACTTGGACATACACTCCCTGTTGGGCATGGAGTATCTATTTATGGATAAGTACGATCAGGCCAAAACCCATTTTATTACCTGTGTGGCCCAAGACCCTTACGACTACGCCTCCTTGTACAATGTGGTGTATTGTTTTGAGTTCTTGGAAGACTATAACGGGGCCATTCTGTACCTGAACGACTATCTGGAGAACAATCCGTATTGTGAGGTAGCTTGGCATCAACTCGGTAAACTATACGCCAATAAATCCATGTTAAAAGAAGCGCTAAGTGCTTTCGATTTCGCCATTATCTCCGACGACACCTTTGTAGGGGCCTATCTTGAAAAAGGACGCGTATTGGAACGCATGGGGCTATATGGTCGTGCCATTGAATGTTATGAGGCTTCCGTAGAGCTGGAAGACCCTACCTCTTATGCCTTTCTTCGGATTGGAAAATGCCACGAAGCCTTGGGCAATATGGAGCTGGCCAAATACTATTATTACCAAACCGTTCATGAAGACCCCCTATTGGAGAAAGGCTGGTTGGCCATTACCGATTTCCACATTAAGGTGAGGGACTTTGACAAAGCCAAAAAGTACATTAACAAGGCCCTCAACATTGACGATAAAAATGCTTTTTATTGGATTAAAAACGCCTTGATCCATACCCATTTGGAAATGTACCACGATGCAGAGGCCAGTTATCGGCAAGCCGTAGAATTGGGCAATTACGAAATGGACACTTGGTTGGCTTGGGCCAAAACACTGCTATTGCTCGAAGAAGCGGAAGCCGCTTCCTTGGTACTCAAACAAGGCCTGGAGTACCATCCTGAAAGTCCAGAGCTCCGTTTTTACCTTATAGGCTGTTACCACCGCTGTAACGATATGGATGCCCTGCGCGAACAACTCGAAATCGGCCTAAAAAGCCATAAGAATGGTATGGAACTCCTAAAACGCGATTTCCCTAAACTTTACGAGAGTTCTTGGGTGAGGCAATTGGTCAAGGAGAAAAAATAAGGTCTACCTCTGATAATATCCTGACTTACTTCTATTTGCTGTTCGTTAAATCGAACCCAATGGGGTCGCTTTCCATTTTATAAAAAACTATTTTTGCTTTTTTATCACTATGCAACGAAAACTAACCGATTATCTAATCATTGCCCTTAAAGGTCTGGCCATGGGTGCCGCAGATGTAGTGCCCGGGGTTTCGGGTGGAACCATTGCCTTTATTTCGGGTATCTATGAAGAGCTGATCACCTCAATAAACAATGTTTCTTTTTCTTTACTGAAAGAATTGCCCAAAGTTGGTTTGGCCGCCACCTGGAAAAAATTGAACGGAAACTTCCTCTTGGCCCTCTTTATCGGAATCGGAACAAGCGTACTTTCTTTAGCCAAACTTATCGGTTGGTTATTGGAAGAACACCCCATTTTGGTTTGGTCTTTCTTTTTCGGCTTAGTTTTGGCCAGTGTTTGGTTCGTAGGTAAAACCATTAGCAAATGGAGTCCGCTTGTAATCGGTGTATTTCTTGGCGGGGCCGCTTTGGCCTATTTCATTACTAGCCTACCGGTCTCTACCAGTACCGATACCCTACCCTACCTCTTTCTTTCTGGAGCCTTGGCTATTTGCGCCATGATATTACCGGGCATTTCGGGCGCCTTTATTTTGGTGTTATTGGGCTCGTATAAAACCATTTTGGATGCCGTTCATGAAAAGGATTTAAAAATAGTGGCCGTAGTTGGAGCTGGTGCTATTATTGGACTTTTGGCCTTCTCCAAAGTATTGAAGTGGATGTTCAACCATTATAAAGATTTGACCCTAGCCCTCCTTTCTGGTTTTATCTTAGGTTCATTGAACAAAATATGGCCTTGGAAAAAAGTATTGGAAACCAAAATCATAGACGACAAGGTTTTCAATATTGACGAGATTAACGTTTTACCCGGAAGTTTTGAAGGTGATCCCAAACTTTTACCAGCCGTAGGGTTGGCCCTTTTGGGATTCGTATTGATATTGGCACTAGAAAAATGGGCCGACCAAAAACCCGCATAGTATGCCTAGGGCCCAACGTACATTATGGGATAATATCTTTTTGGTCGTTAAAGGCCTATGTATGGGCGCGGCCAATAAAGTACCTGGGGTTTCCGGAGGTATAGTAGCTTTTGTAGGTGGCTTTTATGAAGAGTTCATCTATTCGCTCCAAAAAATAAACGGCAAAGCGGTAAAGCTACTTTTTAACGGCCGTTTCAAAAGTTTCTTTCAATACACCAATGCTAAATTCCTGGGGCTACTTATTACCGGAATGCTCATCAGCTACTTTAGTGTTTCCAAAATACTAGATTATTTTCTGGTTACCCATGAATTGTATGTATGGGCGGCCTTCTTCGGTATGATCTTGGGCTCGATCTACTATATCGCCAAAGATTTTGGCCATTGGACCACCCCAAATACCATAGCCGGAATCATCGGTCTTATCATAGGCATCTCTATCAGCTTTTTGAATCCGGCCAAGGAAAACGATAACCTTTGGTTTATCTTTCTCTGTGGTATGATCAGTGTAAGTGGTATGACCTTACCAGGTCTTTCTGGATCTTTTATCTTGATACTGATCGGTAATTATGTGCTATTGTTGGTAGATTCGGTCAATGCCCTTTACGACACCTTTGCCGAGGTTTTTCGGGGCGATTTTTCTTTTATGGAGAATAAAGAGCGCCTTCACACCTTAAAAATATTGGCGGTGTTTACAACGGGCTCCGCTGCCGGATTGGTTAGTCTTTCGCATTTCCTCACCTACCTATTAAAACATTTTAAACACCGAACCACGGCCGTAATCATAGGCTTTATCACGGGTTCCTTAGGGGTGGTATGGCCCTGGAAGCATACCTTGTACAAAACCGATGCCAACGGCCAAGAACTTTTGGCCTCTAATGGCGATAAGATCATAGCGAACTACGAACGGTATTTTCCCGCCCTGTACCACTCCGAAACCTGGATCGCCTTTTTGTACATCGTAGTGGGCATTGGTATTTTATTAGGGTTGGAATGGTACGGTAACCAAAGAAAAAAGCATGCGTAAATTCGGATTATTAGGTAAAAACATAGATTATTCTTTTTCGCGGGGTTACTTTACCGAAAAGTTCTCCAAAGAAAAACTAACGGATCATACCTATGTCAATTTCGATCATGATACCCTATCTGGTTTTTTGAAACAATTGACCCAGGAGACCGATTTGGTGGGGTTTAACATTACCATTCCCTACAAACAAGAGATTATTCCGCACCTACATAGCCTGTCTCCCCAAGCCGAAAAAATAGGAGCGGTGAATACGGTCAAGATTACCCCCGAAGGCCTGCAAGGTCACAATACCGATGCCTTTGGGTTTGAACAGGCCTTGTTGCCCCTACTTCAAGAGCACCACAAAAAAGCGTTGATCCTAGGTACCGGGGGTGCCTCTAAGGCGGTGGCCTATGTTTTTGAGCAACTCGGAATTAAGTATACCTACGTTTCACGAACAGCCCAAGATAACGGACTTACATATGCGGCATTAGACCAGGCCATTATAGACACCCATCCCATTATTGTCAACTGTACGCCCTTGGGTACTTTTCCGAACATTGACAACAAGCCCGATTTACCGTATGGGGCCATAGGACGGAAACATCTGTTATACGACCTAATCTATAACCCAGAAAAGACCAGTTTTCTAAGGCAGGGCGAACAAAACGGAGCCCAAATACGTAACGGTCTCCCCATGCTCATTGGCCAAGCGGAAAAGGCCTGGGAAATCTGGAATTCGTAACCTACGATTTACATTCGGTCGTTTTTATCCCATTTTATTGCACCAAACGCCAAAAAGGCTTTACTTTAGGGGGCAATTAAGTTTGAAATCACAGACTTTAATTGTTTTTATTATTTATAGGTTTCCTTCTATTTGTGATACCAAACAGCTAGAGGAAGGCTATATAATCAGGCAAAAAACGAAACGACATTTTGTTGTCAAGGATTTCTAGGCGATTTATTAGAAAACTTGGGAACATTTAATTCGAGTATCGAGAAAACTATCGAAGATGTTAGAAGAGAAAGACGAGATCCAGAAAGATGGCACGGCTCCGGAAGCCGCAGAAAGCACTACACAACCATCTACTGAAGCACAGCAAGTAAACGAATCGGAAAATGTAGCGACCGAAAATCAGACTACTGAAAGTACAGCTGCCCCAGAAACTGAGGAAAGTGCTGAAAACAAAGTAGAAGAAACGGAAACCGAAGTCACCGACACCCCAAGTGAACCTGCCGAAGCCTCGTCTTTCCCTAGCGCCGAAACATCTGAGGAAACAGCCGCCCCTGAAACTGAAATCGTAGCCGAAGAGGCCACGATAGAAGCCCCAAAGGACGAAGAGGAAAAAGAGGTACTTAACGAGATACACGAAAATAACGCCGAAGACTCGGAAGACAAGGAAAACGAAAGACGCCACGTAATCCCCATCCTAGATTACCATGCCATGTCCATGGAAAATCTGGTAGGCGAACTGCAACGTTTGGTAAAGAACGAAGCGGTTCAGGCCATTAAAAAACATGTTTCTGGTATTAAACACGAATTCGACCTTAAATTCCAGGAGTTTATTGAGCACAAAAAAGAAGAATTCGTCGCCAACGGCGGCAACGAGGTCGATTTTAGATACAACTCGGTAACCAAACGCCAATTCAATGAAGTCTATGGCGAATACCGAGAAAAACGGGACCAATATTATAAAGGCCTTGAAAAGAACCTAAAAGACAATTTGACCATTAAGCTAGGCTTGATCGAAGAATTGAAAGGCTTATTGAGCATGGAAGAGGACATGAACTCTACATACAATCACTTTAAGCAAATACAAGAAACCTGGCGTAGTACCGGGCCCGTACCCCGTGCCAATTACAACGATGTTTGGCGCACCTACCACCACCATACGGAACGCTTTTACGACTTTTTGCACTTAAACCGTGAGTTACGCGACCTCGATTTTAAGCGCAATCTGGAAGAAAAATTGAAAATCGTGGAAAAAGCCGAAGCCTTGGCCCAGGAACCCGATTTAAACAAAGCCTTCCGCGAGATACAGCTACTCCACAAAATCTGGAAAGAAGATATTGGCCCCGTAGGAAAAGACCATAGAGAGGCCGTTTGGGAACGCTTCAGTAATGCCACTAAAGAGCTACACCGAAGAAGGCAGGAGCATTTTAAGGAGCTCGAAAAATCGTACGAGGGCAATTTAGAGGTCAAGAACAAAATCATTGACGACATTTTGGCGGTTGCCAGTAATGTGAGCACCAACCATAGAGGCCTTCAGCAGCAGGTTAAACAAGTAGAAGCCTTACGTGAAGCTTTTTTCAATGCCGGAAAGGTGCCTCAGGCCGTAAATGAGGAGACTTGGAGTAAATTCAAGGAGGCCGTACGTGGTTTTAACCGAAACAAAAACGCCTATTACAAAACCCTTAAAAAGGAACAACAAGAGAACCTGAACCGCAAACGGGCGCTATTAGATAAAGCCGTTTCGTTAAAAGATAGCGAAGACTGGGATAGTACCACCCCCGAAATGAAGCGGATCCAAAGCGAGTGGAAGAAAATCGGGCACGTACCCAGAAAATATTCCGATAAGATCTGGAACGAGTTTAAAGCGGCCTGTAACCACTATTTCGACCGTTTACACTCGTTAAAAAATGCGGCCCAAAAAGAGGAATTCGAGAATTTCGAAAAGAAAAACGATGTCCTTACCCGTTTAAAAACCTTTAACCTTGGCGGTGAAAAGGATAAAGATTTGGCCAGTATCCAAGGCTTTATCAAAGAATGGAAAGAAATTGGTCGGGTACCTTACAACAAGCGCAATGTAAACGGCAAGTTCAATAAGATTATCGATGCGCTTTTCAAAAAGCTCGATGTTAACCAGCAACAAGCGGAGATTCTAAAATACGGTGACAAACTACAAGATCTGGTAGACTCCGGAGACGAAAGGGCATTGAACAACGAGCGTACCTTTATTCGTAGAAAGATAGACGAGGCCCATTCCGAAATACGCCAGTTGGAGAACAATCTGCAATTCTTCTCCGATGGCTCCGAGAGCAATCCGTTGGTAAAAGAAGTGGTAAAGAACATAAATAACCACAAGCGATCTTTGGAACATTGGAAATCGAAGTTACAACGCATCAAAACTTTGATTAACCAAAAGAACAAAGCAGCCGAAGCCGCAGAGAACGCCTCTTCAGAAGAAGAATAATACGAGGGAGTTGTTTTAACCCTCTCAAACAGCAAACACCAAGTGTACCAAAGGGCAGTTGGGAAAATCATAAAAAGGCCGGTACCATTACCGGTCTTTTTTAACTTATATCGATAACAACCTGAAATCCCTCCCGATTGGATTACCAAACTGAAATTATAGAAGGCGTTGGCAAGATGGCCGTCTTTTTAATGCTACTACTTTCGGTTTTCCTATTGACCGTAAAGACCAAAAACAAACTTGCCAATAGGTTGTTCAGCATCTATTTACTGGTCATAGCCTTTGACCTAACCGGCTTTTTTACAACGTTACCTTTAAACTACCCCATAACCAAAGGTTTAAAAATTGCCTCAAGCCTGCTTCAACTACCCTTGTTTTATTTGTATGTGAATGCAGCCTGTTATTCAAATTTCAATCTCAAGACCAAACACCTTTGGCATGCCCTACCCTTCCTGATATTCATAATTCTTTTTTGGATATTCGATTTTGCCCCATGGTCGGCAACCCTTTTCCAATGGACCACGGAAGTGCAATTCCCGATATACATCATAGCCATATTCCTAAAACTAAAGAGCTTCAAGAAAGTACATCTCGAAAATTATTCGGGTCCAGGACAGATTACCTACAAGTGGTTATTTCAAATCACCTTACTCTCTTGTATTGCCCATACTTTTGTATTGGCCCGCTGGTTGTTTTCCAACAACTCCTTTTATGAATACGTGCCTACCATAAACTTGATAATAAGTCTTTCAGTTTTGAGCGTAACCACATTTTTTGTTTTAAAGGCATTATACCAACCCGATCTTTTTAAGGGCGTAGATATGAATTTAAGGCCATCGCAAACAAAACTAAATAACGATAGCGGAAAAACGGGATCGATTTCGAACGAGAACCTATCGCTATTGAACTCCTTTATGGAAAAAGAGAAACCATATTTAGACTACGAGCTCACCCTCCAAAAATTGGCAGGCCAAATGAACACCCCCGAAAGGGAACTTTCTTCATTGATCAATCAGCAACTAGGGAAGCATTTTTTCGATTTTATCAACGAATACCGAATACGGGATGCACAAGCGCTTTTAAAAGATCCCAGCCAAAAAAAAATGACCATATTGGAAGTCTTATATGCCGTAGGTTTTAATTCCAAATCATCTTTTTACACCGCCTTTAAAAAGGTCACCAACCAAACCCCAACGGCCTACAGAAAAAGTAATTTATAGGCTTCATTTCATAAGTATCGAGAATCTAGACATTAGACCGCTTCGCTGATAGACTTTTTGAAATTCAATGTTTTATGCTTTCCATTTTTGCAAAAACATTTGATTAAACTAGAAAAGATGTAGGTACCGGATTCAGTTTGGTTTATTAACGTTAAAACTGCCATCGCCTTATTTCATCATTTAACAGTCTTTTTTCTTTATTCTTTAGCTGTTTTCGTCTTTAGTCTTTAAGCTGTGGTTTCTTTATTAAGTTTTCAGCGAGTCCGATATTCCAAAAAACAGTCCGACTTTACGTAGTCGGACATTTATCCCCGTGCGGAATCCCATTTTTGCCTTGAAAACAAACAACGTTACAAATGAGATTCATTTTCACATTAGCACTACTCTTTATCAGCCTACTTTCCCTCGGACAACAGGATTCGGAAACATTCGAAGCATGGGATACCGAAATCAATCGTTTGGTTTCCGAATACCAAGCGGTGGGGCTATCGGTTGCCGTCATTAAAAACAATGAAGTTATATACGCCAAAGGTTTTGGGTATCGCGACCTGGCCAACCAATTACCCGTTACTGAAAACACGGTTTTCCATATCGCTTCAATGACCAAAGCATTTACCGGAGCCCTTTTAGGTGTACTCGAATCGAAAAAACTTTTGTCACTACAAGACAAACCCGCTTACCACATCCCTAACTTTCATTTTCAAAATGAAAAAATGGACCAATTGGTTACCCTTGGCGATTTGCTTAGTCATAGAAGTGGTCTTGGCAACCACGGGGCATCTATTGTGATGTTCCCCGAAAAAGACAAGCTAAAAACGGTACAGCGCTTAAAATATCTAAAACCCCAAGGCGAGATAAAAAACAGCTGGATCTATAGTAATATCGGGTACACCTTGGCCGGAACAGTTGCCGAACAAGTGAGTCATAAAAGCTGGGAAGAGAACATAACATCCGAATTGTTCGAACCACTCGATATGCGGCATTCCTTTACTAGCGCGAAAGACATGAAAACCACTCAAAACTATGCGAAAGGCTATGCCATGCACAAAGGCAAGACACTACAAGTGCCCTTCGAAAATTATTATGCATACACACCTGCAGGCGGTATTAAAAGCTCGGTAAAAGACCTTTCGCATTGGATGCAGGCCTGGCTTAACAATGGAACCTACCAAAACAAACAAGTGATCCCTGAAACCTATATAAAGGCCGCGACCCGATTGCAAAACCTAAAAAACGACGCTTATGAAAAAGACTCTTATCTCTGGGGCGAAGGCTATGGCTGGCGACTGCGGGCCTGGGAAAGTAAATTTAGGGTACGACATGGAGGCAATACCTTGGGTTTTTCAACCATCATGGACCTTTACCCTTTTGAAGGCGTTGGGGTGGTAGTTTTGACCAACCAATCCAATTCCCTGCTCCCTTATGCCGTATCGGATTATATTTCCAGAAAATTACTCCAGCTTCCACAGCAAGACTTTCCCATTCAAGTGAACGACATTTACCAGTCGAAAACCGAGGACTTGAAATTGAACAAAGAAAAAATGCCCTTGGGATCCATTACGGCATTTGAAGGCCGATATGCCGCCGAAGGTTATGGAGCCATCGAAATATTCACAAAACAGGAAAAGTTATACGCAAAATTTCCAACCTACACCTTTCAATTGGCCCACTCGAATTACAATTTCTTCTATCTAAAGGGAACCGAAAGCTTTTCGGGAGAATTCAACCCACAATTCGACCTTGAGTTCCACACCAACTGGAAAGGGGAAGTGACCGGCCTAAAACTCCATGCCCATAAAGAGCCCATCGTCTTCAAAAAACAGTAATTTATTCTTAAAGAAATTCCTTCTTTAAGAGGGAGGGTGCTAACTTGCATTTCTTAAAAATAACTTATGCGGATTTCGGCCTCCTTTTGTTTACTGTTCATGACCTTAACTATTTTTGGCCAAAAACCTAGAGCAAGGGATTTGGGTATCCCTTTCGAAGGTACCACAGGCACCTTCAACGCTATTACCGATGTATCCGGGGTAAGTGTAGGCCACACTACCCTAATCTCAGGGTCGGGAAACCATGAATTGGGATCCGGTCCGGTCCGGACCGGGGTCACCGCTATTTTCCCGAGTGGTAAAAAGAAAAAACCACTGTATGCCAACTGGCACAGCCTAAATGGCAATGGCGAAATGACTGGCACCACCTGGATCACCGAATCTGGTTTTCTGGAGACCCCGATAATGCTAACCAATACATTTAGTGTTGGTGCCGTTAGACAGGCCACCCTGAAATGGATGGTAGACACGGCCTGGAGCGATGAAGATTGGTGGTGGGCCTTTCCGGTGGTTGCCGAAACCTACGACGGTTTTTTAAACGACATCTACGGTTTTCAAGTGAAGGAAGCACATGTTTTGGAAGCCATCGAAAATACCACCGACAAAAAAGTACCCGAAGGAAACGTAGGTGGAGGAACCGGCATGATGTCTTTTGGATTTAAAAGCGGTATAGGCACCGCGTCACGACTACTACAGTTTCCCGATACTACGTACACCGTTGGTGTATTGGTGCAATCGAACTTTGGGGACAAGAAAAGGTTTCGGATCGATGGGGTGCCTATTGGCCAGGAGTTAAAAGACACCCTCAATCCAGAATATCACGCACCACCTAAATCAAGGCGAAAGAATGGCGACGGCTCAATTATCGTAGTGGTCGCCACCGATGTACCCTTATTGCCGTATCAACTCAAAAGAATTTGCCAAAGGGTACCTATTGGTATAGGTAAACTTGGAGGTATCGGCGCCAATGGCTCCGGTGATATCTTCATTGCCTTTTCCACAGCCAATCAAAAAGCCTATGTTCGTGAGGGCAAGGCAAGCGTAACGACAATTTCCAATGATTGGATGAACGATGTGTTCGAGGCTACCATACAAGCGGTAGAAGAAGCCGTTATCAATGCCATGGTAGCTGCCGAAACCATGGATGGGATACAAGGAAACAAAGTTTACGCGATCCCCCATGAAATGCTTATCGAGATCATGAAAAAATACAACCGGATAAGGTAACCCCCTTATTATAATCATCCGAAACTTGATGGCTTCAGACGAAAAGAGCAAAGAAAAAAAGACGGCTGCATGCCAAACGATTACATTTTAGTTGCTCCCAAATAAAACCGAATCCATAGAATTTGTTTTTTTGATTTGATTGATTGTTCTCTTATAGACAAGCAAGACGTAAAACCCTGAATATCCGCAAGCCTATTTTTTAAATCCTACCCCTTGCAAGAAATAAGGCAGCGAAGTGTCACGCCCCGACTGCTATACGGGAGCCATCTAGATAATTACTGACTTTCGGACACTCGTGTACCCTTACCCAAAATTCTAGCCAAGCTTATAAGCCTAAAATGTCTTGACCAAGACTCTTAAGTTTTAGGCTACCCCACCCTATTATAATTCACTATATTTAGTGGTTCTAAAGCAAATACTTTTACAAAAAGCTGATTTTAGCCGTTCTTGGTCGAAAGCAGTCGTTTCCCTTTCTTAGGAAATGTATATTGATCAGAGCGGACTGTATGGTCAGCGCCAAAACCAAACAATTAAACAATACGAAAATGAAAAGAAGGGATTTCTTAATCAATTCGGCCGCAGCCTCTTCGGTAGCCTTTTTACCAGCCTGGGCTTCACCGGCCTTAAAAAAAGACAAGGTTAAAACCGCCCATATCGGTGTAGGCGGCATGGGTATGGCCGATCTAAAAGCCATATCATCGCATAAGAAAGTAGAGGTGTATGCCCTTTGTGACGTAGATAGCAAGGCCCTTAAAACAGCCTCGGCCATGTTCCCTCAGGCCAAGACCTATAAAGACTACCGAAAAATGTTACGTCAACTGGAAAACGATATTGATGCCGTAGTGGTCTCTACACCGGATCACAGTCATGCACCAGCTTCGCTTATGGCCATGAAAATGGACAAGCACGTATATTGCCAAAAGCCCTTGACCCATCATGTTTCGGAAGCCCGGGCCATGAACCGACTGGCCAAAGAACGTAAGCTGATTACCCAAATGGGTATTCAGGTACACTCTTTTTACGATTATAAACTGGCCACTTTATTGATACAGTCGGGCATTATCGGAAAGGTAAAACGTGTACACGCTTGGTCCCCCAAAAGTTGGGGTTACGATGGGCCGGAACCCAAGGGTTCGGATCCAGTACCCGATACCTTGGATTGGAACCTATGGTTGGGAACGGCGAAAGACCGCCCATACAAAAAAGGATATTACCACCCAGGGAACTGGCGTAAGGTCATGGATTATGGTTGTGGTACCCTAGGCGACATGGGGGTACATATATTCGACACCCCTTATAACGCCTTGGCCCTTGACGTGCCCACCACGATTACCAACAATTGCAGACAACCCAACGGTTTCGGTTTTCCGGTAAACAATACGGTTACTTACGAGTTCCCAAGTACCGAATACACCACCGACAACTTTAAATGGCATTGGTACGATGGTCCTGGTATGCCACCGGCCCACGAAGACTTGGTAATTCCGGGTGCCAAAAAGAAATCCGCAAAAAAGGGAGCTAAAGAAAAAAGTGTAGCCGAAAAAATATCGCTCGACGCTGGTGTTGCCGGCAAAGGCGAACTACCAGAACAAGGCGCCATGTTCGTAGGTACGGAAGGGCGTTTACTACTCCCTCATTTTATGCAATTACCTCAAAAGATCGTAGATGGTAAATACGTAGACATCTCCAAAGAGATTGCAGCACAGAATTTAGGGGAGCCCGTACGAGATTATGATGGTGAGGGTCCAAAGCACTACCACCAGTTCGTAGACACCATTTTGGGTACCGATAGCTGTACCGCTCCGTTTTCCTATGCCTCTAGGCTTACCGAGACCATTTTATTAGGTGTTATCGCAGGTAGGTTCCCGAACCAGACCCTGCATTGGGATCGTGACAAGGCGGAATTCAAAGAAAAAGATGCCAATCAATATTTGAGTGGTACGTACAGAGACTTTTAACCACAATATACCCAGAATACAAAGAGGCCCATAACGGGCCTCTTTTCTTATATTTAAGCAGTGGCTCAAGCCACCTTAAACATCCATTAACCGACACTGAAAAACATGTTTAGACTACCACCTTATCTCTTATGCCTTGTCCTTATTGTATCTTGTAATGATAAGAAGGCCACCCCAAGTTCCCAAAACAAAGTTATAGACCTTACACAACATGTAAACCCATTTATCGGAACAAGTAAAATGGGGCACGTGTTTCCTGGCGCCACCACCCCCTTTGGCATGGTACAGCTTAGTCCACAGACCCATATGGAAGTTATGTACGACTCCATTGGCAATTACAATCCTTTGACCTACGAATACTGCGCGGGCTACCAATATAAGGACAGTACCATTATCGGTTTTTCACACACTAATTTTAGCGGTACCGGTCACTCAGACCTTGGAGACTTTCTTATAATGCCAACAACCGGAAATTTAAATTTAGAACCCTTACGTCATATAAATGGGCAAAAAGGATTCTACAGCACTTTTTCCCATGATAAAGAAAGTGCCGAACCTGGTTATTATCAAGTAGATTTAGATTCTTATGGCATTAAGGCCGAGCTAACCGCTAGCCCTAGAGTTGGTTTTCACCAATACACTTTTCCTAATAAAGAGCAAGCCCACATTATACTGGACATGATGTACAATGTATACCATCATGACCAAAAAAATGTCTGGACCTTTATCAGGGTAGAAAACGACAGTCTCATCACAGGATATCGTCAGACCAAAGGCTGGGCCAGAACCAGAAAGGTGTTTTTTGCTTTAAGCTTTTCTAAGCCCTTTAAGAGTTATGGGCACAAAAAGTATGATAAAAAAGGATACAATGGCTTTTATCGGAGATTTGAAGAAGACAAGAATTTCCCCGAAATGGCTGGAAAAGATATCCGTGCTTACTTTGATTTTGACGTTAATGCCGGTGAAAAGATCCAGTTAAAAATGGCATTATCCAACGTAAGTACCCAAGGTGCCTTGAAAAATCTGGAAGCCGAAATAGCACATTGGAATTTCAATCAAATTAAAAACCAAGCAAAAGCCGATTGGAATCTGGAACTATCAAAAATCAAGGTCGATATGTTATCTAAAGACCAATTGACTACCTTTTATACCGCCTTATACCACACAAACCTCTCCCCTATAATTTATGAGGATGTTGATGGTAATTATAGGGGGCTTGACCAAAACATACACCAGTCGGATGGATTTACCAATTATACCATTTTCTCGTTATGGGACACCTACAGGGCTCTTCACCCACTATTTAATCTTACCCAACCCCAAAGAAATAATGAAATGATCAAATCGATGCTAGCCCACCAAGAACAAAGTGTACATGGTATGCTACCCATCTGGAGCCATTACGCCAATGAGAATTGGTGTATGATCGGCTATCATGCCACCTCGATAATCGCCGATGCCATGGTTAAGAATATCGGGGATTTCGACCAAAAACAGGCCTTAAATGCATCGGTAACCACTGCCAATGTAGATTACTTTGAAGGTATTGGAGACTATAAATCTTATAAGTATGTGCCCGAAGACAAAAGCCTCTCTTCTGTTTCCAAGACCCTAGAATACGCATATAACGACTGGTGCATTGCCCAAATGGCTAAACAACTGAAGCAAAGTAACACTCAAAAATCGTTTGAAGAAAGGGCCGATTATTATAAGAATGTATTCGATGCCTCCATTGGCTTTATGCGACCTAGACTCTCTTCCGGTGAATTTAAAACTGATTTTGACGCCATGGACACCCATGGACAGGGTTTCATTGAAGGTAACGCATGGAACTACGGCCTATATGTGCCCCATGATATAAAACAAATGATCGAACTCAAAGGAGGAAAAGAACAGTTTAGCCTGCACCTCGATTCATTATTCACCATGGAGATTGACGATAAGTTTATCGAAAAAACCGAAGACATTACCAGAGACGGCATCATAGGCAATTATGTGCATGGCAATGAACCCGGACACCATATCCCCTATCTCTATAACTGGACCAACGATGCCCACAAAACGCAAGCCAGGGTACGCATGATAATGGATCGTATGTACGGCCCAACCGTAGAAGGATTGTGCGGTAATGACGATGCCGGGCAAATGAGCGCTTGGTATATTTTCAGTGCACTCGGCTTTTATCCCGTAACCCCAGGCTCTCCATTTTACGACTTAGGGAGCCCTCTGGTAAAGGAGGCACGAATAACACTTTCCAACGGTAATACCATAACCATTACGGCCAACAACCAATCCGAAAACAATATTTATGTTTCAGAAGTTAAATGGAACGGCAAAACCGTAAATGGGCTTCAATTAAACCACAACGAATTAACGAATGGCGGGGAACTTGTTTTCGAAATGAGCAAAACACCGCGTTTATAGTTGACAAGGTCAAAATATCAAAAACAAAAAAGCCCTTGCGATGCAAGGGCTTTTACATGTTTATTTACCGGCAAACACTAATAAAACCATAAACATATATTATTTGGCCACGTTCACCACTCGAGTTTCCCTGATAACCGTAACCTTTACCTGACCCGGATAGGTCATGTCGGTCTGGATCTTTTGTGAGATCTCGAAAGACAATTCGGCCGCCTTATCATCACTGACCTTTTCACTTTCTACGATAACACGTAGTTCACGACCCGCCTGAATGGCATAGGCCTTTTGAACCCCATTGAAACCAAAGGCGATATCCTCTAAATCTTTAAGTCGTTGGATATAGGAATCCAACACTTGCCTTCTGGCCCCTGGTCGTGCCCCGCTAATAGCATCACAAACCTGAACGATAGGTGCCATTAGGTTTTTCATCTCAATCTCGTCGTGGTGGGCACCTATGGCATTACACACATCGGGTTTCTCACCATATTTTTCGGCCCACTGCATACCCAAAATAGCGTGTGGCGTCTCCAATTCAGCTTCGGTATTGGGCACCTTACCTATATCGTGCAGTAATCCGGCTCGTTTGGCCAATTTGGCGTTCAAACCAAGTTCGGCCGCCATAACACCACAAAGCTTAGCTACTTCCCTTGAGTGCTGTAACAAATTTTGACCGTATGAAGAACGGTATTTCATTCTACCAACAGCCTTGATCAATTCCGGATGCAAGCCATGGATACCCAAATCGATAATGGTACGTTTACCGATCTCTACGATTTCCTGCTCGATTTGTTTTTCGGTCTTTTTTACCACTTCTTCGATACGGGCCGGGTGAATACGACCGTCGGTTACCAAACGGTGTAGCGACAAACGGGCTACTTCCCTACGCACCGAATCGAAACAAGAAAGAATAATAGCCTCGGGCGTATCGTCCACAATGATCTCAACACCGGTTGCAGCCTCTAAGGCTCGGATATTACGCCCTTCGCGACCAATAATCCTACCTTTTACATCGTCGGACTCCAAATTAAATACCGAAACACAGTTTTCTACTGCTTCTTCGGTACCGATACGTTGAATGGTATTGATTATGATTTTTTTGGCATCTTGTTGGGCCGTTAGTTTCGCCTCTTCCATGGTGGCCTGTATATAGGCCATGGCGTCGGTCTTGGCATCGGCTTTTAAAGACTCCATAAGTTGCGACTTGGCATCTTCTGCCGATAGGCCGGAGATTACCTCTAACTGCTGCACTTGGTTTTGATGCAACTTTTCCAACTCGCTTTTCTTACGATCTAGGAATTCTTTTTTATGCTCAACATCCTTAAGCTTCCCTTCTAGGCGATCGTTTAGTTTTTTGTTTCGAGAAAGTTCATTACTTACTTGCGACTCTTTATCGCGGGTGCGCTTTTCGGCCTCACCCATTTTTTTGTTTTTGTTATTGATTACCTTCTCGTGTTCGGCCTTCAACTCTAAAAACTTTTCCTTGGCTTGGAAAATCTTATCTTTTTTAATGCCCTCGCCATCTTTTTTGGCGTTTTTTATAATCCCGGCCGCCTCTTTTTTGGCGTTTCCTATTATTTTGGATGCCTTGCCCTTTTCCATCATCTTGGCTATGACAAAGCCTATTATGAGTCCGGCTAGGCCGGCCACGATCCACATCGTATAATTATCCATTTCTGCTGTGTTTATATATAAAAAAACCCACATTGGTTGAAGTTCTGTACAAACTCCAATTAACAGGTTTAGGGTTACCAAACTGATCAAGGATCCTGGTACAAGCCAGGCATGCTTTTACAATCTAAACTCACCCTTTTTAAACTTAATAGTGTTGAGTTTGTCAAAATATAATTACCAATGTGGGCAGTAATATTACTTATTTAAAAGAACCTATTTAATCGCCAGTTTCGATTCTACCAATTGCTCCAACGCCTTCAATCGCTCATTCGCCTCTTGGTTTTTCTCTTGCTGGTCTATACTTTTTTGCTCAATTTTAGAAGCGAACTGCAAGGCACACATGGCCAAGACGTCCTGCTTATCCCTAACCGCATAGTTCTGTTCGAACTTTTTTGCCAACAAATCGATATTCTTGGCCGCCTTCCGCAACCCTTCTTCCTGACTGGGGTCTATAGTGAGCGGATATACCCGATCTGCGATAGAAAGCTTAATCTTTAGCTTTTCCATGTTTGTTGGCTCGTTATTCAGAGAGCTGGGCAATACAATGATCCAATTCGCGTATCAAGGTATTGATCTTCAGCTTCGCTTCCGTTTTATCAGCATTACTGCCCAGCATTGAATTGGCCATTTTCAGGGAATTATACTTCTCTTCCCATGCCACAACATCGCTTTCAAGTTTCTTATTGGACTCCTTTATTTGGATCAGCTCCGATTGTAACCGCTCCTTGGACAACTCCAACACCTCCATGGTGTGAACTAACTTGCTTATCTTGTTCTCTAAAGAACCAATAATATCTAATAGCTCCGTCATTAAGGCAACTCAATGCATTTACACAAAGTTAACATTAGTAGGCAGACTTACCAATTCTTTTTAAAATAATTCCTGCACTCCTCCAAAAACCAAAGACCCACAAGCATTTTCAAGGGTTTCAAAAACTTGTTGGCCCCAGCATTTTCTGAATTGAAGTGTGATTGCTACTTTCGTAGCCTTATCCTATGGAATATGAAGCGGACAATAGCGATACTTACTTTTTTTTGCCTCACCTTCGGATTGCAGGGCCAGGCACCGCACGACTCTACCGCCTTTAGATCGCCGGTAGACATTCCGATTATTTTGGCAGGCTCTTTTGGTGAGTTACGCTCGAACCATTTTCATGCCGGCATCGATATTAAGACCCAACAGCGGGAAGGCTTGCCCATTAAGGCCATTGGCAAAGGTAGCGTGAGCCGTATTAAAGTTTCGCATTGGGGCTATGGTAAGGCACTTTACATAAAACACCCTAACGGTTACACCTCGGTATACGGCCATCTTCAGAAATTTTCCCCAGAGATTGAAGCCTATGTTAAAGCCCGGCAGTACCAGAAAAAATCGTACCAAATCGAATTGTTCCCCGACTTGGGCGAATTGCAGGTAGAACAAGGTGAACTTGTCGCCATCAGCGGAAACTCAGGAAGTTCAGCCGGACCACACCTACATTTCGAGATACGCTCGAGCGCCAACGAAAAACCCATTAACCCTTTACTATTCGGTATGGAGGTACGCGATGCTACCGACCCCGTTTTATTAAACCTTTACGCCTACCCACTAGGGAAAAACGCCCAGATAAAACAGAGTGGCAAACGCATACCTATTAGCTTCCGAAAAAGTCCGGAAGGGCATTTTATTGCCGAAGAGATCACCGCATCTGGTCTGATTGGTTTCGGATTCAATGGCTTTGACCGACAAGATTTGGCCGCCAACAAAAATGGTATCTATCGCGTGAGGCAAGTGGTCGACGGAAAAACAATTACCGACTATAGTTTCGACACCTTTTCGTTTACCGAAACCCGTAACATAAATGCCTTTATAGATTACGAGCATTTCTCGAAAACCAAACAAAGGGTGCAGTTGGGGTTCCGTGACAAAGGAAACCGATTGGGCATATACAGAACACTGGTGAATGATGGTAAAATCGATATAAAACCGGGGCAAACCTATAGCATAGAGTTCTTGCTAAACGACCTGCACGGTAATCTTACCAAATTGATAATTCCGGTTTCGGGTAAAGCCGATCCTATTAAAATCGAAAAAACGGAAAAACAAAGCCCCCATTTTGTACTGGCTCAAAAACCGGCTCAATTCAATTTGGACAATACCCGCTTGTATTTTCCGGCCAATACCTTTTACAAAAACACCTATTTGGATTTGGAATCGGGAATGGACACCATAAAAATTCACGATGGCAGCGTTCCGGTAAACCGAAACTTTACTTTAAGTTTTAATGTAGACCATTACGATACCGAGACACGCAAACAATTATTGATCGCCAGATTGGATAAACGCGGACGCCCCAACTACAGCACTACCTATAAAAAAGGAAACGTCTTTACCACACGCACCAAAAACTTGGGCACCTATACCTTGGTTTCCGATAGTGTGGCACCTGTGATAAAACCCAAGAACTTTAGACCTAAAAGCTGGCTGAACAACTACAAATACCTTAGCGTACGTATTCTTGACAATTTAAGCGGGATCGGTAGTTATTCGGCCAAGATCAACGGCCAATGGATTTTGATGGAATACGAACCCAAAAAGAACACCCTTACCTACGATTTCTCGGATACCGATTTCTCGAACACCCAACTAAACTTAGAAATCGAGGTTACCGATAATGTGGGCAACCGTAATCAATACAAAACCACAGTTTTTAGGAAGTAAGGCTATTTGCCTCGAGGTCAAGCAAAAACATCGGGTAAAGCGAAACTTAACAAACAGCTAGGTTTTTATCAAATTCTTAAGGAGACAGAGGACGTTTACTAGCGGAAATTGGGCTATTTTTGCAGCAAATACACCACCTGATCGGCGGTACTAAGTAGCATAACAATGACATTCCGTTTCCCCATCAGAATTATACTTCCCTTACTTCTTATATGGCTGCCCTTTCAGGTTTTGGCCCAGAAGAACATTTACGAAAGTGAAAAATTCGACGAATACACCCAAGACCATGAGGTTTTGGCCATACTCCCTTTTTTCAGTCATTTGGAACTCAAAAGCAAGCCCACCCCCGAGGAGCGCCAAGAACTGGCTAAAAAAGAAGGTTATGCCGTTCAGAACGCACTGGAAACCTATTTCAACAAAAGAAAAAAAAGGAAAAAATTCTCGGTTACTTTCCAGAATATCGATGAAACCAATGCGCTTTTGGCCAAGGCCGGAATCGATTATGGTAATTTAGACGTGCACACCCCAAAAGAACTCAGTAAACTTTTAGGGGTCGATGGTATTATAAGCGGAAACCTCGATGTAAACATCCTGCTTTCCAAGGGCATCCCCGAGTCCGGATTCAGCCTACTCGAATATGTGACCGGCGAAGCCAATTATGGTCGGATCGGTATTAAAATAAGCGACGGTAAAAGCGGCAAACTTTTGTGGAAATACGAAAAATCCATCAGCAAGAAAAACGGTAAGAACACCAACGAATTCATCGACGATATGATGAAAAAAGCCACCCGTAAATTCCCTTACGAGCGGGAGAAACGCAAAAAAACAAAGTAACCACTGATTCCTCTTGGCGCTTCAATAACTACCCATTAACGAACTGCGCCAATTCTTGGACCACATAATCCAACTCGGCCTTGGTATTGTATTTGGAAAAAGAAAAGCGAAGCGAAGGTTTTTGCATTTCGGCTTCATTCAAAAATGCCGACAACACATGTGACCCCTGGGCACTTCCGGACTGGCAGGCACTCCCCTTGGAGCAGGCTATGCCCTTTAAATCGAGATGAAACAACAACATCATAGCTTTCTGGGCATCTACAGGCAACCTCAAGCTCACCAAAGTATAGGTGCTTTTATCCAACTCACCCGAACGACCATTAAAAGCCACATCAGGAATTGCCTTGGTTAATTCGGTAATGAAATACGATTTTAACCCCTGCACATAGGCTCGTTCTTCATCTAATTGGTCATAGGCCATAGCAAAAGCCTTTTCCATACCGACGATATTGTGGTACGATTCGGTACCCGCCCGAGAACCCCGCTCTTGTCCGCCACCAAAAATTAAAGGTTTTAAACCACTATCTTTTCGTATGTAAGCAAAACCAACCCCTTTTGGCCCATGGAACTTATGCGCAGCCGCCGTTAAAAAGTGAATGGGCGTCTGCTGCAAATCCCATTTAAAATGACAGATGGACTGCACCGTATCGGAATGAAACAATACTCCGAATTCTTGGCACATTTCAGCGACGGCCTGAATATCCAACAAATTACCGATCTCATTATTTACATGCATCAAGGACACCAACACTTGTTCCGATTTCGATTCGGACAATAAGGTTCTTAAATGATCCAGCTCTACTTCCCCAAATTCATTTACCGAGACCAGCTTTAGGGACACGCCATATTCAGCAACCAATTCTTCGGCCGTATGCAAAACCGCATGATGTTCAACTGCAGCCGTAATCAATACCTTTACCCCAAGATCACGCACTGCGGAACGCAGGATCATATTGTCGGCCTCCGTACCTCCAGAGGTAAAGATAATTTCTGAAGCCTGTGCATTCAATTCCTTGGCAATCGTTTTTCGGGCCTGTTCGATACCGGTTTTGGCCGTACGCCCAAAACTATGGGTAGACGAAGGGTTGCCATAGGTTTCCCGTAAGGCTTGGGCCATTACCTCTACCACCTCTTCGCGAACCTGACTCGTGGCCGCACTATCTAAATACACTCGATCCATAGCGTTCTCTGGAAATTTGGGCAAAAGTACTCCAATTCCGTTAAATACATACCAAAAAACAGTGAAGGCCCGCCTATATACCGGAATTGATGTACATTTGACATTGAACCCAAAAATGGCACCTTCTTTTTTGTTTATCCTATGAGAAAAACCTTGACCTTCCTACTCGTAGTTTTCAGCCTTTGGAGCTGTGACGATGGCGAATTGGAAATACAAACCATCGATTTTGACGAGGCCGATATACAAGCCTGCGATAACGAAATAAACACCAATGACCGTAAATTACTTTTTAAGGTAATCGAAGAAGAAGCCCTGATCCTTGAAATTGCCAAGGGTATTATGGTTAACCGAAACAATAGTGACGAACCCAGCACCAGTAACATTAACAACAACAACTCCAGCGACACTCATTTAACGTACCGCTTTTTTACCGCAGAACCGACGACAGCCTATTTCTGCGACCCCTTACCCCCTGCCAATATTTCGGTAACCAATGAGAGTATTACCACAGGCGGGACTTTAACTGTAAGAACCGCTGCCAGTTCGGTTAGCTTTACCCAAAAGAGCTTTACCCACGACCTACAAATGAGCAACCTGAACATAGAGAACGATATAAACGAAAATATTATCATAGACACCGAAACTAACTACGGCAACTATGTAACCACTGTTGAAAGCAGTATTGAGAAAAATTTCGATAATTTCACCAACACCCAAATACAGGCCTGTGACGGCGCCAATCCGCCCAACAAATTATTTAAAAAAGTTGATGACGAGTTCGTATCGATCAGTTTACCCGATGGGGCACTGGATAATGTGGCCGGTGTTGACACTTACCCCTTGAACGCCTCAACGGTTTTTACAAACAGTATTTTGAATGTTTTAATACCCGACGACAGTACTATTCCCTGTAGCGGCGCAACCGATACCAACGAAGTCAACAGCTTCAGCTCTACCGAGGGCGAACTCACCATTACCACTGTAGCCAATAACGATGGTGGCTTTAACCATGTTTTGGTATTTAAGAATATGAAGTTACGCGACAAAAACGAAGGCAATGTAGGTAGTGCCATAGCGAGCTATACTTTTGGCACCTATACCTCCAACTAATCTAGACCACCATTTAATTCTGATACACCCGAACCTCGGTGGCACCCCAACCGTATTTCTGGAAATCGGCTGGAAACACTTCCATATGCTCCATTCTACCAATCAGATAGTGTAATTCTTCGCGAAGTATACCCTCGCCCACACCATGGATCAAAATCACCTTTGGAATATGCTTCCGCCTAGCAAATTCCAATTGTCTTTTAGCCGTTTCCAACTGTAAATTAAGCATCTCATAATTACCCATACCCCGGGTAGAACGTGTCAATTGATGTATATGTAAATCGACCTCTAAAGTGGGGACATTTTTCATTTTAGGAACGGGTTTCCGTTTTTTAGGCCCTTCTTTGGAAGACTTGATCTGGGCCACCTCAAAATTACTTACCTGGATCGCTTCTGATCGAGACACCACAACCAAACCTTTTTTAGGATATTCCAAAAGAAAGCCATCAGCATCTTCCAAGGTAACCTTAACGCCCTCGATTTTGGCTACCACCCCTTCCAAGGTATCGTCCAATACCATGACCCTATCCCCTACTTTCATTCTTCTTCAGTATTATAGGGCTGTTCTGGTAACCCCTCTTTTGGTTTTACATACTGGGTACTGATTTTATACAAACCATACATTAACAGCACAAAACCCAGGGCCGTGGAATATTCTGTATATTCGTAATAACCACCCAATGTGGTCAACACCAAACCCAAAACAACGAAAATTATATAGATATATTTAGGTAGCTTCATATCAACCAACTAGACTTATCACCAAGTAAGTTGGTGATTTTTTTGATTTCTTGATCAAAAATAATGGTTATTTTCGGCTCATAAAGCGGCAGAAATGCTTTTAAGCACAGATTTAGACAAATATATGTTGCCCTGTTATTCAAAGCGGGTTTTGGGTATGGATTGCCCCGGCTGTGGCTTACAGCGTTCGGTAGCGTTTTTATTGGAAGGCGAATTCGTACAGGCATTTTATATGTACCCTGCCATTTATCCTATGCTTTTGTTCTTCGGTTTTGTACTAGTGAACATTTTCGTAGAGTTCAAATACGCCACTAAAATTATAAGTATATTGGGCATTGCCACCGTTGCCCTCGTATTGATCAACTATTTTTTAAAATTCGTTTAACCGAAATAACCACAAACATGGAAAAACAAAAATTACCTAATGGAGTTGCCAGTATCGTACTGGGTATATTTGGATACCTCTGTTGCTGCTTCGCAGGAATAGGTGCGATTCCGGCTGGAATTGGATTTTATCTCGCCAGAAAATCTGAGGCCCTATACAAACAAAATCCTGATGCTTACGACAATTATAGCCAAATAAAAACCGGAAAAATCTTGAGCCTGATCGCCTTGATCCTCTCTTTGATTATTCTAGTTCGTTGGATTTACGTAATCTATACCGCAGGAGGTATCGGTGAGTTTCAAGAAGAGTTTATGAGAGCCTATGAAGAGGCTATGGAACAATATCAATAAGCCCTATTCGTTAACATCGAAAACAATTCTTATTACATGGAAAATACCAATATGCCACCAAAACCCAGTAACTACCTGGTACTGGCCATCATAAGCACCGTCTTATGTTGTTTACCTACAGGAATCGCCTCTATTATTTTTGCCACTAAGGTAAACGAGGCCTATGCAAGAGGAGATTACGAAGTAGCCGAAAAAAATTCTAAAGATGCCAAAATGTGGGCTTTTATTGGAATTGGTGTTGGCGCTTTGGTATACATCCTATACTTTGCTTTTGTCGGGTTTGCTTTTCTAGGAGCGGCCAGTGCATAAACCGTGACAAACAAAAAACTCATATCTTATTTAATAGGGGTATTACTAATTATAGTAGTGCCCCTATACTTTTATGCCGACCCTGCAGATTTTGATGGCTGGTTCCCAAAATGCCCGGTTTACCAGGCTACCGGAATCTATTGCGCCGGTTGTGGTAGCCAAAGGGCCATTCACGATCTACTGCATTTTAGAATAGTAGACTCCATAAGCCACAACGTTCTAATTATTCCCGCATTTTTAATCATCCTATATCATTATTACCAGAAATTTCAAGAAAAACGAAACGGAAGCCCCAAGCCCAATTTCCTATACCACCCCAAAGCCCCGATGATAATATTCGTGATCATCATGGTTTTTATGATTTTACGAAACATCCCCACAGCACCATTCACCTACTTAAACCCTGTGTAATTACTGTTAACCCTCTATACAATTTTCGAGGGTTTACCAGCGTTGCTAGGTACATGGGAGGAAGAAATCGAAAAAAAATACACCCACATTACATAAAGCATAATGCACCTACAAACCAACGATAGACCACCGAAACCAGATAATCATTTGGCCCTGTCGATAATCTGCACCATATGTTGTTGCACTCCTTTAGGTATCGTAGCCTTGGTGTACTCATCGAAAGTAGATAGCGCCTATTTCAGGGGCGAACACCAAGAGGCCCTGGACTATTCAAAAAAAGCGAAAAACTGGTCGATTTGGGGCATGGCCTCCATTTTCATCTTTTTTGCCCTTATGCTTATTATCGAAATATTCTTTGCTGCCTTTTCCCTTTTAACCATTTTGGCGGCGGTAGCCGGATTGGCCTAAATCTCTACTAATTCGCCACCTCAGAGATAAACTTTAGGCGATACAAACGCAGTTCCTCGTCTTCGTAATCACCATCGAATTCTTCCATGGCCGCATCGATTCCGTCGGACTCGGCCTCTAAAAAGTAATCATGAATTTCTTCTTGTTGGTCTTCGTCCAAAATATCGTCAATCCAATAATCGATATTGAGTTTGGTACCACTATATACGATATGCTCCATTTCTTTAATCAGATCGGGCAGTTCAAGTCCTTTGGCACCGGCAATATCGTCTAATGGTAATTTACGGTCCACATTCTGGATAATGTATAACTTAAGCCCCGAGTTGGCCCCAGTACTTTTTACCACCATATCCTGGGGTCGCACCACATCGTTTTCCTCGACATAATTGGCAATCAGCGTTACAAAGGGTTTTCCGTATTTTTTGGCCTTGCCCTCGCCTACACCGTGTATATTCACCAATTCTTGAAGATCTACCGGGTACTTATTGGCCATATCTTCTAACGAAGGATCTTGAAACACCACAAAGGGGGGCACCCCCAATTTCTTCGCTTGGGACTTACGCAGTTCCTTAAGCATTTTCAATAGCTTATCATCGGCTGCAGCTCCCCCAGATTTTTGTACGGTAATAGCTCCTTCGCTTCCGGCATCGTAGACATGATCTTTAGTCATCATAAACGACTCGGGCGCATCGATATACGCCCTGCCGGCATCAGTCAACTTCAAAATACCATACTGCTCAATTTCTTTTTTAAGCAGTCCGGCGACCAGCATCTGACGGATTAAGGCCATCCAATAGTTCTTATCCTTATCGGAACCAATACCAAAAATATCTTTTTCTTGCGTTTTGTGCGAAGCGATCAAGGCGTTGGAGCCCCCGGTTATGGCCAAGACGATTTCTTTCGATTTAAATTTCTCACTCGTATCCCGAACCGTCCGCAGTAATTTTACCACCTGTTCTTGGGCTTCTTCCTTTTCCTTCGGATTACGGGTATTATCATCCATATCGGCACCATCGCCGTTTACGGCATCGAATTCTTCCCCAAAGTAATGCAGAATGAATTTGCGTCGCGACATGGAAGTCTCGGCATAGGCCACCATTTCTTGCAACAGGGCATTTCCGATCTCTTGTTCAGCCACGGGTTTACCCGACATGAATTTTTCAAGCTTTTCAATATCCTTATAGGCGTAATAGGCCAAACAATGGCCCTCGCCCCCATCCCTACCGGCCCTACCGGTCTCTTGGTAATAACTCTCTATACTTTTCGGAATATCGTGATGGATCACAAAGCGTACATCGGGCTTGTCGATTCCCATACCAAAGGCAATGGTAGCCACTACCACATCTACATCTTCCATTAAGAACATGTCTTGGTATTTAGCACGGGTCTTGGCATCAAAACCGGCATGGTAGGGTACGGCACTGATGCCGTTTACCTGTAATACCTCGGCCAATTCCTCTACTTTTTTCCGACTTAAGCAATACACAATCCCCGATTTACCCGTATTCTGTTTTATGAAACGGATAATATCGGCATCGATATGGGCCGTTTTTGGCCGTACCTCGTAGAAAAGATTAGGCCTGTTAAAAGAGGCCTTGAACACCTTGGCATTGGTAATACCCAGGTTCTTTATAATATCTTCCTGAACTTTTGGGGTAGCCGTAGCCGTAAGACCTATAATAGGTATGCCCTCCCCTAAACGAGCGATAATATTGCGAAGATTTCGGTATTCGGGCCTAAAATCGTGCCCCCATTCCGAGATACAATGGGCTTCATCTACCGCTACGAATGAAATCGTAACGGATTGCAGAAACTCCAAATACTCATCTTTGGTCAAAGATTCCGGTGCCACATAAAGTAATTTGGTCTCCCCGGATATAATATCCTCCTTTACTTTTTTGATCTCGTTCTTGGTCAAAGAGGAATTCAAAACGTGGGCGATACCATTTTTCGCCGATATGCCCCGAATGGCATCTACCTGGTTCTTCATTAGGGCAATCAGAGGTGATACCACAATCGCCGTTCCTTCTAACATTAAAGCGGGCAATTGGTAACATAACGATTTACCCCCGCCCGTAGGCATGATTACAAAACTGTTCTTGCCTTCTAGTACATTATTGATCACACCTTCTTGAAGTCCTTTGAATTTAGAAAACCCAAAGTGTTTCTTCAATTCCGCCTGCAGATCTTTTCCGTTCCCAGCCATATTTTATCAATTTTACCAGCCTCCAACAGCCTTTTGATAAGACCGGCAAATGTCAACATTAATGTGTAATATATAAACAAAATTATTTCCACGGACCAAAAAACCCGATAAAATAAGTTTACCTACTTTTGTATTCTTAAAGATAGTACTTTTTCAGGTTTAATTCCGTAACCCATTTCAACATTGGACCAAATCGATTCGATACTTGCCAGTGCCAAAAGAACCATTGGTATGGAACGCGATGCCATCTCGCATTTAGAGGAACTTCTCGATGGCGATTTCGTAAAAACGGTTGATCTTATTTACCAAAACAAGGGCAGGGTAGTTATCTCTGGCATAGGCAAAAGTGCCATTATTGCTTCAAAGATAGTAGCCACTATGAACTCTACCGGAACCCCTGCGATTTTTATGCATGCCGCCGATGCGATCCATGGCGATTTAGGGAGTATCCAAAAAGACGACGTGGTCATCTTAATATCAAAAAGCGGAAACACCCCGGAAATAAAAGCCTTGGTTCCTTTGATCAAAAAAGGCGGTTACCCACTGGTGGGTATGACGGGTAACCCGGAATCGTTTTTAGGGACGCAAGCCGACCTTTGCTTAAACACCTTTGTAGAAAAAGAAGCTTGTCCGAATAATTTGGCCCCAACCACAAGTACCACGGCTCAACTGGTTATGGGCGATGCCCTAGCCATTTGCCTCTTGGAACTCAAGGAATTTGGCTCAGAGGATTTTGCGAAATACCACCCCGGTGGGGCTTTGGGTAAAAAATTATACCTAACCGTTGGCGACATTGCCCGTAACAACCAGGTACCCCGAGTGGCTCCCGATACCGATATTAGGGAGGTTATCGTAGAAATCTCGGAACGTATGTTGGGCGCCACGGCCGTTTTAGACCAGAATGAGGTCGTAGGTATAATTACCGATGGTGATATTCGTAGAATGTTGAAAAAACATACTGAAATTGGCAGTCTAACCGCCCAAGATATTATGACAACCCAACCCAAGACCATGGATGTGGGCACCCTGGCCGTAAAAGCCCTTGAAACTATGCAAGACAATGGTATTTCGCAACTTTTGGCGGTAGACGGTACCGACTATGTGGGCGTAGTACATATTCATAACCTTATAAACGAAGGAATTCTCTAATGGCAGAAAACCAGCAACCAGGCGAAATGTCCTTTTTGGACCATTTGGAGGAATTAAGATGGCATTTGATCCGATCTACCGCAGCTGTAGTGATTGTAGGTACTGTTGCCTTTTTGGCCAAAGACTTTATTTTCGGTATCATTCTAGGCCCAAAAGACCCTAAATTTATCACCTACCAAGTATTGTGCGATGTGTCGCAATTTTTTGGCATGGGCGATGCTTTTTGTGGCAACGAAGCCTTATTCCGAATCCAGAGCAGGAAAATGGCCGGTCAGTTTTCGGCCCATATCTGGACCTCTATCTGGGCAGGGTTCATTATATCTTTCCCTTATGTACTGTATGAAATGTGGAAATTCATTTCCCCAGGTTTGTACGAAAAGGAACGCAGGGGTGCGAAAGGATTTATTTTTATCGCTTCCTTACTCTTTTTTATAGGGGTATTGTTTGGCTATTATGTCGTATCGCCACTTTCTATCCGGTTTTTGGGCAGCTACCAAGTAGCGGAAGAGGTCTTTAACGATATCGACCTCAGTGATTATATTGCTTTGGTACGTACTTCGGTAATTGCTTGCGGAATTATTTTCGAGCTTCCTATCATTATATACATACTAACCAAAATTGGTTTGGTCACCCCAGATATGATGAAGAAATACCGTAAAATGGCCTTGGTGGTCGTACTCATACTTTCGGCAGTGATCACCCCACCCGACGTTACGAGCCAGATTATTGTTGCCCTACCGGTTCTGGTCTTGTACCAAGTAAGCATCTATATTTCTGGACGAGTATTGAAAAAGGAAGCTAAAAGAGAAGAGAAAAACAAAAAGAAGTCGACATAAACGCCATTTAACCCAAGGAACTTATCGTTTAAACCCAATTACCTATGTCTAACCCAGTTGACGAATTCAATAGTTACCGTTCACGAATGAACGAAAAGATCTTGGCCGACAACAACAAGTTGATCAAGCGTATCTTTAATCTAGACACCAACGCCTATATGGAAGGTGCCCTAGACGTAAAGACCAAGGAGCTTTTGGGTCTTGTAGCCTCTGCCGTTTTGCGCTGCGACGATTGCATACAATACCATTTAGAACGTTCGCATGAAGAGGGGCTTTCGAAGGAAGAGGTCATGGAAAGCTTGGGTATCGCCACTTTAGTTGGGGGCACCATTGTTATCCCGCATTTAAGACGGGCCTATGAATACTGGGAAGCTTTGGAAGAAAAGGCAAGTGAAGCTTAAAGGCTTTTGTTTAGCAAAAGCTTAAGAATCAAAACCCCGATTATCGGGCAAAAATAGTAGCTTTGAAAAGGCATAACATAGCCAGTTTTAGACAATACATATGAAATTACGGGCAGACAACATTATGAAACAATACCGGGGCCGCAAGGTCGTAAAAGGTATTTCATTAGAGGTAAACCAAGGGGAAATCGTGGGGCTATTAGGGCCCAATGGTGCCGGAAAGACTACCTCTTTTTATATGATCGTTGGTCTGATCAAACCCAACGGGGGACATATCTATCTCGATGATATGGAGATCACCAAATTCCCCATGTACAAAAGGGCCCAGAACGGTATTGGATATTTGGCCCAAGAGGCTTCGGTTTTCCGGAAGCTTAGCATAGAAAAGAACATTCTCAGCGTGTTGCAGCTCACCAAATTGAGCAAAAAAGAACAGCTGATGAAAATGGAGTCCTTAATCGAGGAATTCGGCTTGGGTCATATACGCAAAAACCGTGGCGATCTGTTGTCTGGAGGGGAACGGCGTAGGACCGAAATCGCACGGGCCTTGGCCACCGACCCTAAATTCATCCTTCTCGACGAACCTTTTGCCGGGGTAGATCCAGTGGCCGTAGAAGACATCCAACGTATCGTGGCCCAATTAAAAGACCGTAATATCGGCATTCTAATTACCGACCATAACGTACAAGAGACCTTGGCCATTACCGAACGTTCTTATCTTATGTTCGAAGGAGGCATCTTAAAATCGGGTGTACCCGAAGATCTGGCCGCCGACGAAATGGTACGTAAGGTATATCTGGGCCAGAACTTTGAGCTGCGTAAGAAGAAGCTGTTTTAGGATAGACGCTAGATTTGAGAAAATGTTTATTCTAGGCAAAAACAACCATGAACTCCAAAACACTGCGCTCTCAGTTCCCCACACTTCTATTGCTTACCATTGGCCTAATCAGCTCGTGTAATAGCGAAAAAACGTATGAAGATTACGATGAGGATGACTTCGTAGAGGTACAGGGCATTATCACTAAATGTATTCCTGCAAGAACATTTAGGGCCTATTCGGGCAACAACATCTATTTCCTGTATCATCTCGACAAAGAACCACCCTTAAAAGGCAAGGAATTGAAGTCTAGATTCATCCCCACCGAAGGTAACCCCGCCATAATCCTAGTACACAAAAAGGATTCTACAGTCGCCTTTTTTGGCGCCAATGGCATCATAGATTCAGAGGCCATCAACACCTTTTACCTTAAGCTTAAGCAGCAACCCAAACCAGATACCGATTACTTTTGGTCTTTAAGAGCCGAGTAGTATTCGTAAACATTAAAATAAATATACCAGGTTTGAGCTTTTTATCTCGTGTAGGCTCCAATTTAAAATTTCCCCGGATTCAAAAAAGTATAGCCTGAGTTAATCCAAGTTGGGCGAAATTTGTTGCGGCCCCAGCTGTTATGTGCTTGTTTTACACTGGAAATCAAAACAAGCCATATCATGAAAAAACGGATTCTATTAGTTCCCACCCTATTGCTCCTACTCAGTTCATGCAACATCATACGGTCCCTTAACCCGTTTTACGTGCCGGAAGCCATTAGTTATCAAGAGTCGCTTTTGGGTACTTATACCGACAAGGCCGGGGCCACTTGGATCATTTCTTCGGCCGAGGCCGATTTTAATAAGCAGAATGCCTTGACCGAGGAAGACCGGAAACATTTTGAAGCTTACAAAGGCAGCTACGTCATCGAATACCAACTCAAGGGAGAGAAGGCCGACTTTATCGGTATGCCTTTTTTGGTGAACGGACAACTGCTTTTGGATTGCGTTCCGGTAAACTTCAACTGTAACGGGGCCGGTATCGCAGACCAACACCTGTTACCCACCCATTCGGTGGCCAAGTTGGAAATGGGCCCATCCAACACCTTAAAAATCGATTTTATGGACGAAGACCGGGTAGATGAGCTCCTTAAGAATGGCCAACTGCGTATTGAACACTCCAAAATCGGACTATTGGAAACTTTGGTACTTACCGCCAAGTCCGAACAGTTATACCGTTTTCTAGAACGTTATCTAGAGGCTGACATCGAAGACAAATGGAATTCCAAAAACTTTGAATTGAGCAAGGTCGATGAAAAATCTTAACCCCAACCACCGGCCACTGTCATTCAATATTTTATTGGGCATCGCTTCTTTTTGTATTTTGGTTTTCATCTTTTCGCGAGGGGAACGACCCATACGTATCGACTATATCTACACCTTATTCTTTTTGCTCAGCGTGGTACCTCCGGTGCTGATCAACAATTATTATTTGATCCCAAAGTTTTTGAAAAAAGAAAAATTAACCCTTTTCATCCTTGGTTTTATCTTGAATGTCGTGATATTCTCACAATTGAACAGTTTGTACCTGCCTCGTTTATTGGACACCCTTTTTCCAAATGATTTTTTCGTCTCCTATAACATTCACCTGCCCCTGATCGTAACCTTTGGTATTTATCTGACCCTTAGCAGTCTTTTATTTATCACCGAAGATTGGTTTCGACAAATTTCCCAAGAAAAAAAGGCCTTGAAACTTGCCCATGATGAAGTAGAAGGTCAACTGCAATGGCTACGTTCCCAGATCAATCCCCATTTTTTATTCAATGCCTTGAACGTGGTATATGCCATGAGCCTCAAAAAAAGCGAGCACACCTCCAAGGCATTAGTTCAACTCTCGGACATCCTCCGGTACGTACTTTACGAATCGGATGGTAAATGGGTAACCCTGAACAACGAAATCGCCCTTATCGAGAATTATATCGCTTTTCAAAAACACCGGCAATACAAAAACGACCAAGTAATTTTTACCCAAGAAATCGAGAACCCTGACTACCGGCTGCAGCCTATGCTGTTGCTGCCCCTTTTGGAAAACGCCTTCAAACACGGGGCACATGCTTCCAACGAGGCCATTACGATCGATATCCATCTGAAACAAACCCAGAACCGTCTTGTGTTCAAAATCACCAATGACTACGAAGTAAACGAACCAAACAAAACCGACAAAAAAGGTATTGGCATAAAAAACCTAAGAAAATCCTTAGCCCTTGCCTATCCAGGCCAGCACGAACTGGAGACCACGGTCGAAAAAGGAAAGTATTGCGTAACTTTAAGCCTAAAACCAACGGTATGATCAATTGCTTGGTCATTGACGATGAGCCCGCTGCCCAAACCGTACTGACCCACTATTTAGAGGAATTGCCATCGTGCCATTTGGTGGGCTGTTGCCCTACCGCCCTCAAGGCCCTTCCCTATTTGGAGGCTCAGCCAAAAATCGACCTTTTGTTCCTCGACATTAACCTACCCAAACTATCGGGCATGGATTTTTATCGCTCCCTAAAAAATCCGCCAGAGGTTATTTTCACCACGGCCTATCCGAATTTTGCCGTGGAGGCCTTTGAGGTCAATGCCCTCGATTATTTGGTAAAACCCATCGCTTTTGAACGGTTTTTAAGTGCCGTGAACAAGTTTCAGGAAAAACATAAGGACGACAACCAAGGGTATATTTTCATAAACAGTAATAAAACCCTTCATAGACTGAAAAGTCTCGATATTTTGGCCATTGAGGCCCAGGGTGACTATGTAAAAGTGATTACGCGAAACGCGAAACTACTCACCCATAGTACTTTTTCCTCCTTCTTGGACGAATTACCCGATTATTTTCTCCGTTGTCATAAATCCTTTGCCCTGAACAGCAAAAAACTCGATAGGATAAGTGGCAACAAAGCTATTGTAGGCCCATTGGAACTCCCAATAGGACTCACTTACAAGGAGGATTTTCTTGAGAAGTTAGGCGCTTAGCTATCCCTTTTGGAATCAAACCCCACTTACCAAATCAGGATGTTTTTCCGGCACTGGTTTTCCTCACAGAGGTCCTTTTATGGTTTTTGTGTACCCCCGCCTTAAAATGTTGGGCATATAGGTAAACCACGCAAAACAAGGCAACCAGTACGGCGTAGAACATGGGATTACCAAAAAACCCGGCATAACTACCGCCCGCAGGAATAACAAATACAGGGACGGTCACCAAAACATCCAACAAAAAGGCGACCAGTACAAAGGTAATGGCCAGCACAAGGGGCTTGGCCGTATGTTTTCTGTAAAATCGGAACACCCAAAAACTGGCTACAGGGAATACCCCTAGGGCGACGACCATATCGGCCTGTAGATACCGATCTTCGAACAGGGTGATGGTAAAAGAAGCCAAATAAATACCAACTAACGAAGCCCATGCCAATGCGGCATAAAGCAACCGGAACAAACTTGCGTACATAACTTTTTAAGTATGGGTTACCACGCAAACCTATCACCAATTACCGCTAAATACTTATCTGAGAAGGTTTTAGATTTATCGGAAAGGAGCAAGACCTAAAATACGCCACATGCGCTAGCTAACATTTTTAGGATTTACGCATGGCATTACCCACCAAGGACAACAATACATACAACACGATAATCGCCGGGATGGCCATAAATTTCATGGTAAGTAGTCCCACCAAACAGAGCGCTAAAAAAATGTAACGTATTTCGTTTCCGGCAAAACCCCATGTTTTGAATTTTAAGGAAAACAAAGGTATGCGGGCATTCATTAGCCAACTATTCACCAAAACCACACCGATCAAAAACCATGGATTATGGATCATGGCGCTCAAGACCTCATTATTCTGGTTTAACAAAATCAAAGGCAGTGCTATAACGAACAAGGCATTGGCCGGAGTAGGCAAGCCTATAAATGAATCGGTCTGTTCGGTATCGATATTGAATTTGGCCAAGCGATAGGCCGATGCCATGGTCAATATAAAACCTGCGAAAGGTAGCCACGACCCTAAGCTACCATCAAAATTAACCAGATGGGGTTCTGTCCACCCCTCAGAAGTAGCCATGCGCAACAATTGAAACATGATCATACCGGGCACCAAACCACTGGTGACCATATCGGCCAGGGAATCGAGTTGGAGCCCCAGTTCACTGTAGGCTTTAAGCATACGTGCGGCGAAGCCATCGAGAAAATCGAAAAGCACCCCAACAAACACGAACAAAGCCGCATACTCCAATTGGTTATAGGCCGCAAAAACAGTGGCGATACAACCGGACAATACATTTAAAAGGGTCAAAAAATTGGGGATATGTTTCGTCATGGAGTTTGGTTTTTGGAGAACTCATTTAAACTATTTCAATTCGCTAAAAAAATGCCTTTTTGCACCCACTTTTTGTCTTTTTTTCCTTCCGTAGCCCTGCTATGCAACTCAAAAAAGCCTTCAATTGGGCACAAAAACATCCTTTTTCGCCTGAACCCAAAAAGTTTAAATGAGTTCGGGGTAAAAATAAGGAATTACCGAAACAGATCGTGCAAATAGAAAAGACTGCTTGGTTACCCGTATCAATTTGTAACATGGGACCAATATTTTACGATATTTGTTTCCATGAATCGTCTTGCCCTACTTCTATGCCTAGTGTGCCTGTACCCTTTCCAAGCTCAGGCCCAAACTCCGGAACTTAGTAAATTTGCCAAGATCAGTGTCCTTACCTGTGGGCCGGGCGATGAACTTTACAGCAGTTTTGGCCATAGTGCGGTTCGGGTTCACGATCAGGCCTTGGGTATAGATGCGGTATACAATTACGGGGTTTTTGACCCCAGCGGCCCTAATTTTTACCTGAATTTCACCAAGGGCAAAATGCGCTATCGTTTGGCCCGATATGGATTCGATGACTTTTTACGGGAATACAAAATCGACAAACGCTGGGTAAAGGAACAGGAATTGGCTTTGGACCAAAGTGATAAACAGGCTTATTTTAATTTTCTGGAAAACAATTATAAACCCGAAAACCGTTCGTATTGGTACCATTTCTTTTTTGACAATTGCGCCACAAGAATTCGCGACGGTTTGCAAAACGTAGGGCAAAACCGAATCGTTTACGACAGTACTTTTATCAAAAACCCCTACACCTTTAGGGAGCTGATCCGGCAAAACCTACCCACTAATAGCTGGTCATGTTTTGGCATCGACATCGCCCTTGGATCGGTTATTGACCAACAAGCCCCGGCATGGGACCACCTATACCTGCCAGCCTATTTTATGGCACAACTGGAGCATACCACCTGGAAATGCCAGGCATTGGTGGGACCGAAAAAAGAAATATTACCCGAAGTACCACGCGATGCAAGCGGTTACTTTTTTAAGTCGCCCTTATTCGCTTTTGTTTTGTTATTCTTTCTTAGTTTATGGTTCAGCATTAGGAACAGAAAAAAGAACAAACGAAGCCGAATTTTAGACGGACTCTTATTTACCCTAGCAGGACTCGCGGGCTGCCTTATCGTATTCCTTTGGTTTTTTACCGACCATACCGATACGGTAAATAATCTTAACATCCTTTGGGCTTTTCCGCTTCACTTGATCTTTGGTATCGTTCTTTTTAAAAGGAAACTTCCCGCATGGACAAAAGCCTATGCCAAATTCACGCTGGCCGGCTTGGCTATCGCTGTAGTGGTTTGGCTATTGGGCCTACAGATTTTTTCGACGGTTGTTATCCCGATTTGGGCCACCCTTGCCCTGAGATGTGTATTTTTGCTTCGAAGTGAGGCGAATAAAAGTTAGGCCGTTTAAAAGAGAATTTTTGTATTCTAAACGGGCCATCTATTAAATGGTGCTTCGACTGCGCTCAGCATGACATTTTTGTAATATCGGGCATTGCATAACAAACGAACCGCATCACTTCTAAAGGATTTTTGATACATGAATTTACTTACTGCTGAAAACCTAGCGAAGTCTTATGGGGAAGTATCCCTGTTCGAAGGCATATCCTTTGGGGTAAACCAAGACCAAAAAATAGCCTTGGTTGCTAAAAACGGCACCGGAAAAACCTCTATTCTGAACATTTTGGCCGGAACCGACAGTCCAGATAATGGGCAAGTCACTTTTCGAAAAGGCATTAAAGTGGCCTTTTTAGCACAAGAGCCCAAGCTGAACCCCAATGCCACGATAGAGGAGACCATTTTAGTATCGGATAATGCCACTTTAAAGGTTATCGCCCAATATGAAAAAGCCCTGGAAAATCCCGATGACCAAGAGAGTTACCAACGGGCCTTTGAGGCTATGGACAGGCACCAGGCCTGGGATTTTGAAACCCAATACAAGCAAATTCTGTTCAAACTAAAACTTTCGGACCTATCGCTTAAGGTGGAAAAACTATCGGGCGGACAAAAAAAACGTTTGGCCTTGGCCCATGCCCTGATCGAACAACCCGACCTTTTGATTTTAGACGAGCCCACCAACCACCTCGATTTGGAAATGATCGAATGGCTGGAACAATTCTTTGCCAAGGGTAACATTTCACTTTTTATGGTGACCCACGACCGTTATTTTCTAGAAAATGTGTGCAACGGCATCTTGGAACTGGAAAATGGACAGTTGTATAGTTATAAGGGCAACTACTCCCAATACCTCGAGAAAAAAGAAGCCCGTTTAGAACGGGAAGCTGTTGAACAACACAAGACCAAACGGCTCTACAAACAAGAACTCAGCTGGATGCGTCGCCAACCCAAGGCCCGTACCACCAAATCGAAATCGAGGATAAGTGATTTTGCCGAAATTAAAAAGAAAGCCCACCAACGCCGTAAGGAACACGAGATCGAACTCGAAATCAATATGGAGCGCTTGGGCAGCAAGATCGTAGAATTGCACAACCTTGGTAAAGCCTTTGGGGAGCTGACCATTCTTAAGAATTTCGATTACAACTTTGTTAAGGGCGACCGGATAGGAATTATTGGTAAGAACGGTACCGGTAAATCGACCTTTTTAAACATACTTACCGGAAGCGAAAAACCTGACCAAGGCAAGATCGTAGTCGGCGACACCATTAAATTTGGCTACTATACCCAAAAAGGCATCGCCATTAAAGAAGGCCAAAAGGTAATTGATGTCGTTCGCGAATTCGGCGATTTCATTCCGTTGAAAAAGGGGCGTACCATTTCGGCCCAACAATTATTGGAACGCTTTCTTTTCGACCGTAAAAAACAATACGACTTCGTAGAAAAACTCAGTGGTGGGGAACGCAAACGCCTCTACCTCTGTACGGTTTTGATCCAAAATCCGAATTTTCTAATCCTGGACGAACCTACCAACGACCTCGATATTATCACTCTTAACGTTTTGGAGAGCTTTCTACTGGATTTTCCAGGTTGTTTGGTAGTGGTCTCGCACGACCGTTATTTTATGGACAAGATTACCGACCATTTGTTCGTATTCAAAGGGGCGGGTGAAATCATGGATTTCCCCGGAAACTATACCGATTACAGAGCTTATGAAGCCTCACCCAAACCCGTTGAGCAAGAAGAAAGTCAGGCTAACGAAACGAAAACGGCCAAGAACCACTGGAAACAACAGACCGATAGCAAACTGAGTTTTCAAGAGCAGAAAGAACTGAAACGGCTTGAAAAAGAGATTCCGAAACTGGAAAAAGAAAAGGAAAACCTTCAAAATAAATTCTTGGACGAAGGGTTGGATGTAGATGCGATTACCCAGCTATCGCAAGAACTAAAAGCCTTGGAAGACAATTTGGAGGTTAAAACCGAGCGCTGGTTCGAACTATCGGCCCAATTGGAAGATTGATGCGTTGGTGGTCCTACATCCGGTTTTGGATCAGTGCCCATAACCACCATGGGGTGCACTCCCCTTTTGTATATCGGCTAATTACCGAAGGCCTATACCCGAAACTCGATTTTAAGGGCAGCGCTTCCGACCTACTATTTCTAAAAACGATACGGTATTTTCATCCGGCCATACAAAACACCCAAGCGCTTCCCGAGCGTTTAAAACAAGAGACACAAAAACTATCCAACGATAAAACCGAGCATTCGACTTGGCAACTTTGGTATTGGCGCCAACCCCAGTCCCACCTACCGTCATGGGAGGCCCATTCTAAAAAAGATACGATACTCTATGTACATGCGCCCTACGCCTCCAAAACTACGGAACAAGTCTGGAAAGATTTAAAACTACAGCAGCAAGTCCGGATAACCGTAGATTTTTACTATGGGGTCTTGGTATTTTTTAGGGACGATCAAGAAAAACAACATTTTAGAATACGTCCCAGGAATAAATCGCCCAAGGATTTTGCCCTATTCCCTGTGCCTACCGATAGTTGACCTTGAACATGGCCACCTCTTTTTTCTAGTTTAATCGTATTTTTACATCAGTTGAATCGACACTTGCACTTTTAGCAAACCACAAAAGTGTAAGTCAAACAAAACGCATTATGGGAGAGTACGGTATTTATATTCTACTGGGGGTGTTCGCCATCATCTTCTTTTTTAACCTAAAACAACATAAAAAACGTAACAAGGCCCGAAAATCGAGACGGTTTATGGACGAGCACCGCAAAGAATAAGCCTTATTCGAAAGGTAATTACACACTTGACTAACCTTCAACCTAGCCAATCCCCCTTAAAAACTATCCGATGAAAATCTATACCAAAACCGGAGACAAAGGCACCACGGCCCTATTTGGGGGCACCCGGGTACCCAAACACCATATTCGAATAGATACCTATGGCACGGTAGACGAACTGAATTCCTGGATCGGACTTATACGAGACCAAGAAATTGGCGCCCCCTTAAAAAATGCCCTAAACCGTATTCAGCACGAACTGTTTACCCTTGGGGCCATTTTGGCTACCGATCCCGCCAAAGCCAAACTTAAAAGCGGTAAAGATCGTTTGAACATTGCCTTGATCGAATCTTCGCACATAACCCAACTAGAGCAGGAAATCGATCAGATGGAGACCGGACTCCCCCAAATGACCCATTTTATACTACCGGGCGGGCATACAACCGTTTCGTACTGCCATATTGCCAGAACCGTTTGCCGACGGGCCGAACGCCAAGCGGTCTTATTGGATCAAGAAGACCATATTCTCGTACCTGAGGTATTGACCTATCTAAACCGACTCTCCGACTATCTTTTTGTACTATCGCGAAAGCTGGCTTTCGACCTCAAAGTAGACGAAATCAAGTGGATTCCCGATAAAGGACAAGAATAAACGCAAAAAAACACCTGCCTAACCCTCTGTAAAAAAACCACTTGCATTTTTCATAAAGAAATAAACGGCCCAATACTTGACTTTCTCGCTTTAAAATTTATTTTTGCAAAAATTAAATTCAAACCTAGTAACAACATGTATTGGACATTAGAATTGGCCTCGTATTTAAGTGACGCACCTTGGCCGGCTACAAAAGACGAATTGATCGATTACGCTATTCGTACCGGTGCTCCTTTGGAAGTTGTTGAGAATCTTCAATCCATGGAAGAAGAAGGTGGTGAGGTGTATGAATCCATTGAAGAGATTTGGCCCGATTATCCAACAGACGAAGATTACCTCTGGAACGAGGACGAATATTAGTATATCGGAAAACATAAAAAAGTCTCTTCGGAGGCTTTTTTTTTGCCTAATTGGCAAAACTTTACCCACGTTCTATGTAATTTTGGCAGAGCCGTGCCCCGGTGGCATTTTTGGCACCAAAGTTGACCCCTCCCGTATGTACCGGCCGAGGGCCTAAATAAAAAATACTTATGAGTCTGATCAATTCCCTACTAAAGGTGTTCGTTGGCGATAAATCGCAAAAAGACGTAAAGGAACTACAACCTTTGGTAAATAAGATAAAAGCCTTAGAACCTACCTTTGCCAACCTAAGCCACGACGAGCTTAGGGCCAAGACACTCGAATTCAAAAAGAGGATCCAAGCCGACGGGCAAGAACTTTCCGATAAGGTCGCCGCTTTACAAGAAGAGGTCGATGCCTCTACCGATATTGATAAGAATGAGGAGCTCTATGCCGAAATAGACCGTATTAAAGAAGAAATCTATAGCATTTCGGAAAAGACCCTGAACGATATATTGCCCGAAGCCTTTGCCGTGGTAAAGGAAACCGCCAAACGTTTCGCCCAAAACGAAACCTTAACGGTAACGGCCAACGAATACGACCGTACCTTATCGGGCACCAAAGAATATGTAAGCCTAGACGGGGAGCAGGCCGTTTGGCAAAACTCCTGGGATGCCGCTGGCAAGCAGGTTACTTGGGATATGATCCACTACGACGTTCAGTTGATCGGTGGTATTGCCCTACACCAAGGGAAAATCGCGGAAATGCAGACCGGTGAAGGTAAGACCTTGGTAGCCACATTGCCCGTGTATTTGAACGCCCTGACCGGCAATGGGGTACACTTGGTAACGGTGAACGACTATTTGGCCCGAAGGGATAGTGCCTGGATGGCCCCTATCTTCGAATTCCATGGTATGACGGTCGATTGTATCGATAACCACCGCCCGAACTCTGAAGGAAGACGTGCCGCCTACAATGCCGATATCACCTACGGAACCAATAACGAATTCGGTTTCGACTATTTGCGCGACAATATGGCGCATACCCCAAGCGATTTGGTACAGCGCCCCCATAATTACGCCATTGTAGATGAGGTAGATTCGGTTTTGGTAGATGATGCCCGTACGCCATTGATCATTTCCGGACCTGTACCACAAGGTGATCGCCACGAATTCAACGAGCTTAAGCCCCGCGTGGCCGATATCGTGCAAAAACAGCGCCAGTACCTGACCGGGGTATTGGCCGAAGCCAAAAAACTGATCAAGGCCGGGGACACCAAAGAAGGAGGTTTCCTTTTACTACGTGTACACCGTGGCTTGCCCAAGAACAAAGCTTTGATCAAATTCTTGAGTGAAGAAGGGGTTAAACAATTACTCCAAAAGACTGAGAATTTCTATATGCAGGACAACAATAGGGAAATGCATCAGGTAGATGCCGAGCTGTTGTTCGTAATCGAAGAGAAAAACAACCAAATCGAACTTACCGACAAAGGGGTATCGTATATCTCTGGGGAAGAAGACAAAGAATTCTTCATTATGCCCGATATCGGAATCGAGATTGCTAAGATCGAAAATCAAAATCTGGAAATAGAGGAAGAAGCCGCCCTCAAAGAAGAACTTTTCAAAGAGTTCTCGGTAAAGAGTGAGCGTATCCACACCATGAACCAGTTGCTAAAAGCTTACACCCTTTTTGAAAAAGACGTGGAGTATGTGGTGATGGAGAACAAGGTAATGATCGTAGATGAGCAAACCGGACGTATTATGGATGGGCGTCGTTATTCCGACGGTCTGCACCAGGCCATTGAAGCCAAGGAAAACGTAAAGATCGAAGCGGCCACCCAGACCTTTGCCACCGTTACCCTACAGAACTATTTTAGGATGTACTCCAAGCTATCGGGTATGACGGGTACCGCCATTACCGAAGCCGGGGAATTCTGGGAGATCTACAAATTGGATGTGATGGAGATACCGACCAACCGTCCTATTGCCCGCGACGATAGAAACGATCTTATCTATAAAACCAAGCGTGAGAAGTATAATGCCATTATAGACGAGGTTACCAAACTTTCAGGTGAAGGCAGGCCGGTATTGATCGGCACTACTTCAGTAGAAATCTCGGAATTGTTGGGCCGTATGCTCAACATCAGAAAGATTCCGCATAACGTTCTGAACGCGAAACTGCACAAAAAAGAAGCCGATATCGTTGCCGAGGCCGGTAAACCGGGTATGGTAACCATAGCCACCAACATGGCCGGTAGGGGTACCGATATTAAATTGATCGATCAAGTAAAAGATGCCGGTGGTTTGGCCATTATAGGTACCGAACGCCACGATTCCCGTAGGGTTGACCGCCAGTTACGCGGACGTGCCGGACGACAAGGAGATCCCGGAAGTTCACAATTCTATGTATCCTTGGAAGATAACCTTATGCGTTTGTTCGGATCGGATCGTGTCGCCAAGATGATGGACCGCATGGGACTGGAAGAAGGTGAAGTGATACAACACTCCATGATGACCAAGTCTATCGAAAGAGCCCAGAAAAAAGTAGAGGAAAACAACTTTGGGGTACGTAAGCGTCTATTGGAATACGACGACGTAATGAACGCCCAAAGGGAAGTAGTCTATAAAAGAAGACGCCATGCCTTGCAGGGTGACCGATTAAAAGTAGATATCGCCAATATGGTTTACGATACCTGTGAGGTTATCGTAGGTACCAACAAGGCCGCCGGCGATTATAAAAACTTTGAGTTTGAATTGATCAAGTACTTCTCGATTACTTCACCGGTTTCCGAGGCCGATTTCAATAAAATGGCCGATCAAGACATCGTAAGCCAAATCTATAAAGCGGCCTACGAGCACTACCAAGCCAAGATGGAGCGTAGTATGGCCACGGCCTATCCGGTAATCAAACAAGTCTACGAAGATCCTTCGAACAATTTCGAACGTATCGTAGTGCCTTTTACCGATGGCACCAAAACCTTAAACGTACATACCAATCTGCAAAAGGCCTTTGAAACTGAAGGTAAACAGTTGGTAAACGATTTTGAAAAGAATATTTCATTGGCCATTATAGACGATGCCTGGAAAACCCATTTACGTAAAATGGACGAACTGAAGCAATCGGTTCAATTGGCCGTGCACGAGCAAAAAGACCCTTTATTAATCTATAAGTTCGAAGCCTTCGAACTTTTTAAATCGATGATCGAAAAGGTGAACAAAGATGTGGTTTCCTTCTTATTCAAAGGGGAATTGCCCAATGCCGAAAACCAACAGGTACAAGAAGAGCGCCAAGTACGTAGACCCAAGGAAAAATTGACCACTAGTAAGGAAGAAATTCCGAACAGTGATGAGCTGGCCGCCCAAAACCGTGCCGCCGGACAAACACAGCAACGCCCACAGGTTACCGAGACCATCGTTCGTGAAGCCCCGAAAATTGGCCGAAACGATCGTGTAACCATTAAGAATGTGATGTCGGGCGAAAGCAAAACGGTTAAATATAAGCAGGCCGAGCCACTTATTAACAAAGGAGAATGGGTTTTAACTGACCATTAATCGATAAAAATCAACGTTTTAACGGTATTTCATCGAAAAAGCGGCCTTTTTATAGGGGCCGCTTTTGGTTTATTAACAACTTATTAACTAGTTTTACGTTAAAACCGGCCAAAACGGCCCGTTTTGGCAAGACGAAGAACAAAAGGCAGTGAAAATGCAAAGCACCCCACACCCCCAGGGACATTCCTTTTCCATGGGCCCATCCCAAAAATTATTGATTGGATGGGGCGCTGTGCTGTCGTTGAGCCTAGGTGCGATAAATATGGGGCTTTTGCCCGGTCAATGGCCAGTAATCATACCCTTCTTGGCCTTTGGTTTAATCAATACCCACAACCTTTTTACCTTTAAAAAACTGGAAACGGCCACTTGGCCCAACCATTTGGGCTATGTTAGCGCACTTATCGGGCTTACGGTTATGGCCATGTTTTCCGGGGGCATTCAAAGTGGATACACCCTTTTATTGGCCACAATAGGCCTTATGGCCATGGCTTCCCGTAAAAATAGGTATGCTCTCGGAGCGCTTATACTAATTTGTGGCTTGTTTGCCACCAACCATTATACGAATCTTCCTAATTTGATCCAAGGCTCCGTAGCCACGACCACCACCTTCCTGATGTTTATTTCTATGGGATTGGTCGGCTATATCTATATCAACTACCATTGGTTTGTCCAACGTAAGGCACTCTTGCAACAATTAGGTGTTTTAGAAACCGACCTTAGAAAGAAAGATACCTTACTTAAAGAAATTCATCACAGGGTTAAGAACAACCTTCAAACGGTTTCCAGTTTATTGAACCTGCAGTCTAAGAACATTGAAGCCCCCCATATACGTGCCTTGTTCAAGAATAGTCAGAATCGCGTAATCTGTATGGCCATGGTACATGAGATGCTCTACCAACGCGACGACCTCTCTAAAATAGAATACCGCTCTTATGTAGAACAACTTACGGGTTATCTTCTGAAAACGGCTCCGGGAGGGCATTCGCGTGTTAAACTGAACATTAATGTGCCAGAGATAAAGCTAAATGTCGATACCGCCATACCCTTGGGACTTTTAATCAACGAAACCATTACCAACTCGCTCAAATATGGCTTTACCGACAGTATGGAAGGCGAAATTTACATTGGTCTTACCCAGGCCGAAAACCAACACTTTATTTTGGAGATCGGTGATAACGGCAAAGGCTTCCCGGCAGAATTGGAAACCGACAAATTAGACTCTATGGGGCTAAAACTCATTAATAGTTTGGCCCGCCAGCTTAAAGGTTCCATTGAACGGGACACCAAAAAAGAAGGCACCAACTATATCGTTAAGTTTCAGGAAAGTCAAAAACATTTCCATTCAGTAGCCTAGTAGATCTAGTAAAATGGACCTCGATTTCCCGCATGATCGGTGGTCCCCTTCGTTTTTAACGTACTTTGGTTCCGTTGCTCAAACTGGGAGCCATATCCCATTTCAGATTGTTCCCTTTGTTATCTTTTCGTGATACTTTTCAAGTCATTGTGTCCCTTATTGCTTGCACTGGCACACAAGTAACTGTATTTCTGAGTTTTACAAATTTTATTTTTCCGTGATCCTTTCGGGAATTCCCTAGAGTTCCTTTGTGGAAACAAAAAAATCGAATCCTATGAACAACTTCAAAATTGTATTACTCACACTTACTTTAGGGGTGTTTCTCGTTAACTGTAGCGATGATGACGATACGGCCCCGATTACTTTGGAGGCCGGTACCCTGTCCGGTGGGCCTTTTGCTTTTACCGTAGACGGAACCCCTGATATGGTATCCGGTATCTCATTGGTCGGGTTCAACGGTCAAGGTGACAACCAAACCTTTGTGATCACCGATGATGCCAAAAATATTTTGGGTCTCCCTCCTACCATAGATGCCCTGGAAGGGGTAAACTTCGACGATGCCGGAACCGGTTCATGTTACATTTACTTCCTGACCTATAACCAAGGACTTACGGGCTTGGAACAGGGTAGCAATCTCGACAATATTGCCGGGGATTTCGACCTGACCAATTTTTTAACGGTGGTGCGTAACCCCAACGCCATGGCCAGCTTTACGGTTACGGTGGAAAACGTCTTTCAGCATAAAGACTATTTTGCCAATGGTACTATCGATGGTTTGATTATGCCTGGGCAACACCGTACCATTAGCTTTAACGCAGGTCGTGGTCACTATCTTAGCTTTGCTACCATGTTCGTTCAATCTAACGATCTTTTCTTTGCCCCAGATGAAAACGGATTACGTCTATACGACGACAACGGCAATGCCCTTACCGGCGATGTTACCGATATGATTGACCTATGGGATGCCGGTACCGAGGTGAACGAAGAACCCGGTGTAGGTGCCAATCAGGCCCCAAGACAGTCGGACGCCAATACAGGTACTACCGAAAATGGCACCGTGGAGTTGATTGCCAATGTAAACGACGGCTATACTTACCCGGCCGTTAACGAAACCATTAAGGTGTATTTAGATCATGATGGAGGCACCCAATTTACCTTGACCTTAAAAAACATCTCTGCCACGAGTAGTCTACCGACACCACTGGCCCCAGGAACCTGGGTAATCAATACGGGTGCACAACAACCTTTGTTTACCGAAGGTGAAGCCGCCAGCCTAGGATTGGAGGGCATAGCCGAAGATGGGAACAACAGTATCTCCAATGAAACCCTGAGTGCCGCTACCGGACTCGTATCTCCTTTTGCGCCGGGTGCCTTTGCCCTTAATTCCAAAATTTTTACAACAGGTGAGACCGCTACGGATGCCTTTGAAGCCCTGGCCGAAGACGGTAATGCTTCCGGATACGACAATGCCTTTACCACTCCGGTAGGTGCTGCAGGTCCGGCCCCGATTTTCCCGGGAGAGTCCTACAGTTTTGAAGTTTCAGCCGAAGCAGGTGACTACCTATCCCTAGCTACTATGTTGGTACAATCGAACGACTGGGTGGTAGGTGCCAATGGTATCGCCTTGTTTGAAGGTAGCGACCCGATCTCAGGCGATATAACCGCCCATTTTAGGATCTATGATTCAGGTACCGAGGTAGACGAATACCCAGGAGCCGGGCATTACCAAGCCCCCCGTCAGGCCGGTGCCGATACCGGAATGGAAGAAGGCGGTCTCGTAACCCTAGAGACCCGTCTTACCCAAAACGTTCCCGAAGTAAAAGATATGATCCGTATTACCATTAGTGCCAACTAGCACCTAACTAGTTCCATAATTTTTTAATCATAATGCTGAAAAGGCCCTGGTTTCTATGTAAACTGGGGCCTTTTTTGTTAAAAACCTTTTTATAATTACCTCCTTTTGTGGTAAAAAATAGATAAAATTATCTTATGTTAGGATTCCTTACTATATTTGAATAGCAATAATGCACTTTAACTTAAATCATTATCATTATGAGTAAATCAGTTTTTTATCACGCTGGCTGCCCTGTATGTGTTAGTGCCGAGCAAGATCTTGTAGACCTTATTGGCGCTGACCAAGTTGAAATCGTACATCTGGGTGAAACCAAAAACCGAATAGCCGAAGCGGAAAAGCTCGGTGTAAAATCGGTACCTGCACTGGTTACACCCAATGGCCATGCCCTTCACATAAATTTTGGTGCCTCTTTGGCCGATGTTAAGGGGTAACTTTTTTTTGATTTATTTTGTTAGGATTCCTATCTTAGTGACAGGAATCCTATTTTTTTCAATTCTTAAAGAAAATTCCCCTGAATTAATATCCTATGGCCCTGAGTTCGTTTGATCCCAATCTACAGCAACAAGACCTAAGCAGTAAAATCGTAGCCGGCTTTGAACGTATTTCGGAAGTATTTAAGGTACTTCTCTGGAACCAAGCCAAACTTGAAGGCCTAAGTCCTATCCAAATTCAAATACTGATTTTTTCTGCCTATCATAAGGCCGAACTCTGTACTGTAAGTTACTTAGCTCAAGAATTCAATGTCACAAAACCCACAATTAGCGACGCCATTCGGGTGCTTTTAAAAAAAGAGCTGTTAATCAAAGGGGAGTCAACCACAGACAACCGTAGTTATCATATACTTTTAACGGAAATAGGCCAAAACACTTTGGAGCGCATACAGTTGTTTGAAGCTCCATTTAAACCCTTGATCGCCAATTTACCCCCAAAGGAACAATACCAACTCTTTAGCACCTTAAGTACACTAATACATCAACTGAACTCGAGCGGTATTTTGCAAGTACAACGGCATTGCTTAGGGTGCCGTCATTATTCCAAAAAAGGTGAATCCCATTATTGTAATCTACTAAACAAGTCGTTGACCGCTACAGAGCTAAGATTAGACTGTCCCGAACATAGCCTTTCTTCATAACCCCATGTTCCCTCTGATTTGAAAAACATAGGCAAATCCCTACTTAATTTTTTCTTTGGCATACCCCTAGAATTCCCCAAAAAGTGCAAAAGTGCCCCCGGTATACCTTTGGCTGCAGGTGTTGTCCAATCTATTTATGCACCGGATTTTGATCAGGGCCAACCCCTAAGGCTTACCCAACTCCCCTATAGATGCCATCGTAACGCCTAACGATGTTATCTGTGAAATTGAATCGCCCCGGTTGACCCTAGAACTTGAGAGCCTTTTCCACGGCAAAATCATATGGCAATGTCCCGTGGGTATTACCTTGGAACCAGGAGCGGAAATCTGCCGTATCGAAGGTATTTCCATCGTATTGCGTTAATCCTCTATATCGAACGGTAACTCGAATTTCATTTTCAAGGTAAATCATACCTCATTACACTACTTCTTCTATTCAGTAGGGCAAGGTTAGCACAATATCAAGCTTGGGTTAAACCTGTCCTATAAGACCCGTACACAACGATTTCCACACTACCTTTCCCTAGATCGATTAAATCATAGTAATCACCTTGACCAAGCCTTCATGTTTTTCTTAAACCCTACCCCTAGTACAAAACTTTTCTTATTCATTTTAGGACTGATCCCTTTATTTTCCAATGCCCAATATCTTTCGGAAAAAGACATCGACAGATTAGATGAATTGGGGGTGTATTCCACTATTCCCTTGGAAGATCTACCTTCTTATGAAAATCAATTCCGGTCCATTCTGGAAAGCGATAAAAAAATGCGTCGAAACAAGACATCGGCCATTCTTGTGGGGGCCCTAGGGGTGGTTAGTAGTCTGTCCGGTATTTTGATAATGTCAAGTGATTCGGGCAATGGTATTTCCAACACCCTAATGGGAGGCGGTATCAACGGAATCGGTGTTATTGAAATGGGTGTCTCGCTTGTACTTTTTAATACCTCCAAAAAAAGAAAACAAGAACGTAACGCCCTTTTGGAACGGCTAAAAGTTGATTTGGCCCCGTAATCCCTTTATTTTCTAATAGCTCATTGGATAATATAAACTATTTTAACCGCGCCAAGTTTATTCCAAATCCATGTCCCTTAAACATCTTGCATCATTTCTAGGTGCGGTTTTATTCTCTTTTGTTACCCTTGGACAAGATTTCGACAGTCTTCAAACCCAATATCAAAGCTATACAACTAAAGATAGTACACGGGTAAATCTACTATTACGGCTAGCCAAAGCCTATACCACCCGAGATATTGGAAAACAACCCGCCCTATTGAATGAGGCCAAAGCCATTTCCCAGCAAATCCATTATGCATTGGGGGAGGCCAAAGCCCTAAGTGCCTTGAGCAAATACCATGTTACCAAAGGGGAACTGGATCAAGCCTTGACCCAGGCCTTGCAAGCCCGCCAATTATACAGCAAGCTAAATTACGACACTGGTTTTATAGAGGTGAACAATGTAATTGCCCGGGTGTACCGTACCGAGGGACTTTATGAAAAGGCCTTGGCCCTTCACATGGAAAATTTAAAAATTGGCCAAAAGGGACCTGTAAATGCCAACTTGGCCGGACTATTTTTCTATGTGGGGAAGACCTATGAATCAATGGAAAAGAATGATAGTGCCTTGTATTATTACCAACAAGCCAAACAGGTTTCTGAAAAAACCAAATTCGATGTAGGTATCGCCATCTCCAATGGAGCAATCGGTCATATTTACAACAATGCTGAAAATTTTAAGGCGGCCCTACCCTATTTAAACTATACACTAGAGCAAGCACGACGTCAAAAACATACTACCAATATTGCGGCCGCCACTTTTTCCTTGGCTAAAACCTATGAAGGCTTAGATGATCTGAACAAGGCCTTGTCGCATAATTCAGAGGCCATAGCCATTTATGAGGCCCAGGGGAACAATAAGGTTTTGGTGGATTGTTACGAAAACCAGGCACGTTTTCTGTTCCATACCGGTCAGGCCGAAGCGGCCTATGGATACTTGCGTAAACGGGAACAAATCCAAGATTCGATATTCGCGGCCGAAAAACTGGAATACATCGGGGAATTGGAGACCCAATACGAAACCCAAAAAAAAGAAGAGGCCATTAAAGCTTTAGCACAAGAGCGTCAAATACAGGAACTACGTTTAAAACAACAGCGTTTCTTACTTATCGGTTTAGTTGCTTTTTTCTTGATACTCGCCATCGTTTTAACCCTTTTTTCACGTCAGCGTAAATTAAAATTAGAACGCAAAGCCATTACGAATGAACTCGCAGAAACCAAAAAACGTCTGGCCTTGGAACAGCAATCGCGATACTCGGAACTTAAAGCGTTACGATCACAAATGAATCCGCATTTTATTTTTAACGCCCTAAATTCCATTCAAGAATACATAATGGTCAACGAACGTAAGCTGGCCCGAAAATACCTCGGGAAATTTGCTGACCTCATGCGTATGTACCTAGGCCAAAGCCAAGAGAAATGGATAACGCTTGAAGAAGAGGTCAGCACCCTTCGCCTGTATATGGAACTGGAAGCCCTTCGATTTGAAGATTCACTTTCCTATAACATTCAAATCGATAAAGGCATCGATATGTACCAAAAAATCCCATCGCTGCTGCTACAACCCTATGTAGAGAACGCCTTTAAACATGGTTTACTTCATAAAAAAGGCGCGCGCAAACTCCATATAGAAATCTCAACTGTTCTCAACGGTATTCAAATAAGTATTGAGGATAATGGGGTCGGACGTCAAAAATCGGAAGAAATAAATAGTATGCGAAACCCCGGGCATCGTTCTTTTGCCAGCACGGCCACTAAAAATAGGCTTCAATTGATCAATATGGATCAAAATCTACCCATTACCGAAGAAATCATTGATTTGTTCAACGAAAAAAGTGAAGCCATGGGCACAAGGGTCAACTTAAAAATACCGCTAGCGTTAGCCCCGGAAACCGGGGAGCTACTTTGGGAAGATCAAAACTTAAAATCTTAATCAAAATTTCCTTTTTGCCATATGAAAGCCTTGATAATTGACGATGAGGAAAAAGCCAGGATCCTTTTAAAAATCCTGCTTCAGGAAAACTGCCCCCAAATCCTTGAGATAAAAACCGCCAAAGATCTTCCGGAAGGGGTACGTGCCATACAGGCCTTTCGGCCAGATATTGTATTCCTCGATATTGAGATGCCCGAATATTCAGGGCTACAGATCACAGAATTCCTTAGACCCGAACAAATCGATTTTGAAATTGTTTTCACTACAGCTTATAGTGAGTTTGCCATAAAGGCCTTTGAATTGAACGCCATAGATTATTTGCTAAAACCATTACGGGATGAGCAATTGATACGTGCCGTGAACAAGGCCGAAGGTCAAATAGGTAAATCTCAACTGAACCAAAGGTTGGAAGAGTTAAAATCGGTACTACAGGCCAATAAGATCCAAAAAATAGGGCTTCCAGTTTCCAATGGGGTGTTGTTCGTTAAATTCGAGGATATTATTTTTTTGGAGGCCGAACGTATGTATACCAAATTTTATACCCGGGACAATGGCACCATATTGGTATCTAAACCCATTAAATTCTTTATGGCCAACCTCACCGAAACATATGGGTTCTATAGGCCACATCGTTCCTTTGTCATTAACCTAAGGTATATAAAACAGTATGTAAATCAAGATGGCGGCTATATTCTAATGGAAAACGACAAAACCGTTAATCTATCAAAAAACAATAAGGAAGAATTCCTAAGGCTGATCCAAGTCAATTAACCCCTACTTTTACGCTCTTGGCAAAAAGGTGTTGATCTAAAGACTTGCTGCGGAAACCCAAACCGTAGTTTCGGAAATCGAGAGATGGCCCAACTTCACATCCGATTCATTTTTGTTTTCATAAAACCTTAATCGAATCTGATGAAAAAACAGTTATTGCACTGGGTAATTGCCCTAACCCTAACCACTACTTATGCCCAAACCGATTTCAGAAGTGCCCTATTGGCCGCTGATGGCATTGAATTCACCGAATACTGGAACATCTATAAAGATGATGACGGTAAACAACAGATTACCGACCCTCGCTACAAAGTTCATTTGGTAGCCATTGAGAATGCCTTTGGTAAAGTCGTAGGCTTTGATGCTATTGATACCTCCAACGATAAAAAACGCCTTTTCTACAATTATGAAGACGACCGATTGGACCATTACGGAAAACCCGCTTTTATTACCAATATAGAGACCAAACGCGGTTATGCCCTTATCGAAGGGGTGCTTTTTGAGTTTACCGGATTGGAAACCGATGGTACTGGCTTTACGATCGATGCCTTATGGTTTCCGGCCGGAAAAGACACAGCCGGCAAGAAAAAAAAGAAATTGAGTTTCAAGGAAAAACTCAAGCGATTAAAATCGCAAATGGGCGGTGGCAATCCCTTGGTTGGCGCCTTTATGGAAAAAGACCTTGACCAAATGGTATCGGAGTATTTCACCCAAATGAAAAACTTACAAGAAGCCCATCCGTTAACGCCGGAAGAACAAAACGAAGTCAGGGCCATGACCGCCAAGGTAGATCAACGCAATGCCGAAATTCAATCGAAAAACGCGGCTTATTGGAATTCTGAAGAAGGAAAACGGGTTCGCCAGCAAATGCGGGCAGACAGTGGGAAAGCCACGACCTGGCACATAAAGAACGGACGTTCGTCTGCTGTGAGCGTGGGCATAAACGGTCAAACCAAAACCCTGCAAGCCGGTGAAACCTGGACGATTTCCTGCCAATCCGATGCCTTCTTTGCCCATAAAGAAAGTACGCAATGGGTGCACGACGGCCTGATCGGAAAGGGCAGTGAAAATTGCGGATCTACCTTCACTATTCAATAAGCCTTATCACCCCCAAAATTCTAATTCAAACCCAAATTACAAAACAATGAAAATCAGTAATTCAATAGGTAAACTATACCTACTATTGACCTTGAGCATCTTTTCCTGCTCCAAGGATGAGGCCCCCAAAAACTCGGCACCCCTAATGGCCGACCAAACTTTTCAGGCCCTTGAGAATATAGATGCCCAAACCGTCATCGGAACGGTAACCGCCACAGACCCCGATAAAGACACTCTGGAATTCACCTTAACGAGTGACCCCGACGGGCTTTTCGAAATCACCACCGATGGGGAGCTAAGTCTACTATCCAGTGCCATGCTCGATTACGAAACGGCAACTTCGCATACGGTTACGGCATCCGTTTCCGATGGTGATGCCTCCGATACGGCCACCATTACCATTACAATTCTCGATTTAAATGAAAACCAAGCCCCCGTAATAAGTGGGCAGACCTTTACCGTGGCCGAAAACATCAGTGACACCTTTGTAATTGGCACGGTTGCGGCCAGTGACCCCGACAACGATGATCTTAGCTTTTCGCTTACCAACAATCCGGGGGATCTTTTCGAGATTACTGCAGCGGGCGAACTTAGCTTGGCCCAGGGACAGCAGTTGGATTATGATACGGCCAACTCCTTGAACATTACCGTTGAAGTTACCGATGGTACCGCCATTGCCGATGCCATTATCAATATTCTTGTTACCAATGTGGCCAAAGGTTTTGTTACCGTTTGGGAAACCTCTGGGCCCAACCAAGTTATTAGCATACCCACAAACCCCAATGTTACTGGTTATGATTACGATGTAGATTGGGGAGATGGCAATACAAATGCCGATCTTACCGGAAGTACCAGCCACACTTACGAAGGTGCGGGTACCTATACGGTTACCATCACCGGAAATTTCCCGGCACTATACATAAATCAAAATGCCGATAGTAGGTTCAGTCTTAAGTCGGTGGAAGAATGGGGCGACCAAGTATGGCAAAGCATGGAACGGGCCTTTGCAGGTTGTAGCCTATTTACCATTAATGCTTCAGACAATCCGGATCTTTCAGAGGTAACGAATATGGACCGCATGTTCTACTTGAACCAAATGATGGACCATAATGTAAGCGATTGGGATGTGAGTAATGTAACCAGTATGAACCAATTGTTCGATGGCGCCCTATTATTCAATCAGGATATCGGAAGTTGGGATGTGGGCCAGGTTACCAGTATGATACGCATGTTTAACCAAGCCAGGGCTTTTGACCAAGACCTAAACGATTGGGATGTAAGCCAAGTAGAAAAAATGACGGGCATGTTCCTTAACGCCCGTGCCTTTAACGGAGATATCTCTGATTGGAACGTAAGCAAGGTATGGTCTATGTTCGAAATGTTTAAAGACGCCCATAACTTTAACCAAGCCCTTACTGATTGGGATGTGAGCCAAGTCACCGAAATGCAGAACATGTTCCATAATGCCGAGGTTTTTGACCAGCCGATAGGAAGCTGGAATGTAAGCAAGGTAGGTAGTATGTCTAGTATGTTCCAAGGCGCCATATCCTTTAATCAGAATATTGATTCGTGGAATGTCTCTAATGTTACCCGAATGCCAAGAATGTTCCAAAATGCCTACGCTTTCAATCAACCTTTGAACAATTGGAATGTTTCTCAAGTAGTGGATATGGCCTATATGTTCCATAATGCCAAGGCATTTAACCAAAACCTGAATAGTTGGGATACCGGAAAAGTAGTTAGCACCTTAGGCATGTTCAACAATGCCACGGCTTTCAATGGAAACATTAGCTCTTGGAATATGGGCAACGTTATCAATACTGCTTATATGTTCAGCCAAGCTAAAGCCTTTAATCAAGACTTGGGTAATTGGAACGTTTCCAATGTAACCAATATGACCAGTATGTTCCAAAGTGCCTCGGCCTTTGATCAAGACCTTAGTGGATGGAATACTACCAAGGTTATACATTGTAGCCATTTTGCTACCGATTCGGCTATGGATACTTCCGACTTGCCTAGCTTAGGCTGTTTTGACAATACCCCTTAAACCATAACCCTTTTAAGGAAACATAACTTATATAATAACAAAACCCGGAACCTTAGTAAGTTCCGGGTTTTTAGCAACCAATTTATAGTCCCGTAATTAAAGTCGATAACCGAAACCTACATTAAAGGTTTGGGTCCGCACATCGACAAAATCGTTACCGAATACGGGTCCATTATCATTTTCTACGCGCTCGGTCAATCCTAAAGAGGCGCTTAGGTTTACGAAGAACTTGGTTCCCAGTTCCCATTGGGCACCCAATTGTGCCCCTACCCCAAATTCATTCAGGTTTTCTACATTATCATCACTGGGAATTAAATAATCGAAGCGTGGGCCCGCGAACAAGGCAAATTTGGGACTGAAATTATAATGCAACAGCACAGGTAAAACCAAATCTGTAAAGTTATCATCACCGTGGCTGGCCTGTCCGTAATATTTCGCAAATTGAAACTCGGGGTGCAGGGTCAGCTTTTCAGAAAGGGCAAATTCTTTAAATACCCCAAGGTAAAAACCATTATAAGCTTCAGAATCGCTATCGGTAATGCCTCCTATTTGAACATCGCCGCGGGCGTTTAAAGATGTAAAACCGGCCGTAAAACCAAAATCACCTTTTTTACCATCGGTAGATTGACCTTGTACCTGAGTCAAAAATGCGAATGCGGCCATTACCGCAACTACTGCGTTTTTCATTAATTATTCGTGTTTAGTTATTGATAATCAATTGTATTACCGGCCCTTTCTACATCATTCTTCCTTATTCACCCTGAACGGGCACAGTAATGATTTACAAAAAATCTTGGCGAAAGTACCTAGATCAAGATTGAATTGAAATATCAAATGATAATCGGGCTTATTTATTTTTCACCCTATGGTAGGTAACAGGGCGCATGCCTAAAAAGCTGGCCAAGAATTTATCATACGTATTTTTAAGGTAATCCGGACTCCATTGCATTAGATCATTGTAGCGGCCTTTGGCATCCATGCTCACGAATGTAAAAACCCTATGGGCCAAAACCGATATCACATCTTGCATGACCCCTAAATAATAGTCCATCAAAAGCGAATCTTCCTTAGCCAAGCGTTCTAAATCGCCTACATCTAAAAGCAGTGCCTCTACCTCGTTAATGGCCACGGTATCGAGTATGGGATCAATCGTTTCATTAAATGAGCGTGGATCTCCCATGAGATAACCTACAGAACGTAAATGACAATTGTGTTCTACTCCATCTATCAAAGCAAAAGATCGTACCGACCCCTGTAAAATTAATATGGCTTTTCGGTCTTTACGTCCCGAACGAAAAATATATTCATTGGGTTCATAGGTTTTGAAACTACAGATTCCAAAGAATTTCTCTAACTGTTCTTCTGGTAATCCAAGGTCAAAGGAAGCCAGTTTTTGGAAAGCTTCATTAGTAGCATATTTCATGGTAAACAATTCGAATAGGACCGCAATAGTACCCTTGAGGGATTTTCCGTAAAAATAATATATCATAAAAGAATAAAAACGATCTCATGTTTTTTATTCTTGATACAAGGGAAACTACCTATTATTTCAATTAAAACTTCACTTATGCCTGGGAGTTGATAAGCGGATATGAATATGAAAATAACAATCTATATATCAACACTAAAACGAGCATATCGTCGCCATATGTTATTGGAGCATCAGAAATAGGCACTGAGAAAATGAATGACCTGATTTCTTTTATCAAGAACAAACTAGGCTAGTAAGACGTATCTTAATGAACCCAAAAGCCCCTACCATTACGATAGGGGCTACCAAACCAACAGTCTAACATTCCAACAACGCTAAACATTTCGGCTTTAGTCGTTATTTTAACACCTACTTAACAGTTGTGCGTAAAAATAATATAGGTTTTTAGCAATAATCCATCTTAAAACCCCTCAAAACAGCCCCTATAACACTGTATATCTGAAACTTAAGAAAATTCTTAATTATTACAATATTTATTAAAAAAATGTTAATGCTTCCTGAAGAAATCAAAACAGACCACTTTTCGTGGCCCGGGCATTCAAATGGTCGAAATTCGGATGGTAGCGATCTAACTGGGATATATCATATCGCTGTTGTGCCTTTACCTCCGGATAATCGGCAAACTCCAATACTTCCAGCACATTGTTCTCGGCCCGGGCATTGGTAGCGGGGCGGGCCACCGTATAACTTTCCAGCTCTTGTTGGGTATCGGCATGGAACATAAGTTGGCTAATGGCATCACTGTCCAAATCGGCCTGTAACCAATCTTTCCAATGATAAGGGTCCAATAATATGGGTTGCCTTTTCTTATCATTGTGTACCACTTTCATGAAAGCATTGGCCTCGGAGGTAAGAATACTACAATAGCCAACCCCATCAATAGTATTGTACACGCCCAACAGGCCGAGATAATCGTCGTGCAGCGGTTGTACCAGATGCGGATAACTTTTCCCCTTTAGTTTATAGGGTTCGAAAAATCCGGTGACCGGAATTAGGCAGCGCCGCTCGAAAATGGCATCGGCCGTACGCCTATTGTCAAAAACATATTCTGCCTGTGTATTCAAGGACTTTCCGCCCAAGTCTTTCCATCGCAGTGCCACATCGGTTGTTTCGGGTTCGCAAATTCCCCAAACGGCTTCCCCTATCTCCGAAGGGCTTTCCTGTTTCAAAACATTGATCTTACCATGGGCAAATCCGCTCATCCAATAATAAGGGTGATACCCAACCTGGATCGGGGCATCGAATGCCTTCTCCATACGCGACGGATTCTTATTTTTATTGGAAGTGGAATAGCACATAGGCCCAATGTAGTTAAAATGCGGCAATGCCACTACCATTTCAAGTCATTTTCGTACTTTGTCACATACTAATTTCCAACTACTCAACTCATGCTCAAAAGACTGTTGCTGCTCAGCCTGTTGTGCTGGCAATTCGTACCCGCACAAGATTACTTTTTAGAAAAATACCAGCCCTACGCCGCCGAAATACCTACCCCTGAAGATTATTTGGGTTATGGGATCGGCGAACACCATACCCGCCACGACCTTATCGTTTCATATCTCGAGAAATTGGCCGAGGTCTCTGATAGGGCTACCATTACCGAATATGGCCGTACCCATGAGGGCCGTAAATTGGTGATGTTGACCGTTGGTTTGCCCAAACATTTGGCACAGCTGGAAACTTACCGAAAAAATCAATTGGCCAATACGGACCCCACCACCCCTAATACGGCTACCGATCAGCCATTGTTCGTAAACCTGGGTTATAATGTACATGGTAACGAACCCTCTAGTGCAGAGGCGGCCATGTTAACGGCCTATACCCTAGTAGCCTCTAACCATACGGAAGTGCTAAACTACTTGGCACATGCGGTTGTCTTTATTGACCCTACCATTAATCCTGATGGCCGTGACAGGCATACCCAATGGGCCAATGCCTATCAAGGTAGTCCGTTGAATGCCGACCCGCAAGATGCCGAACATAACGAAGCTTGGCCCCGTGGCCGTACCAATCATTATTGGTTCGACCTCAACCGCGATTGGTTATTGGCCATAAACCCCGAAAGCCGGGGGAAGCTGAACTGGTACCATCAATGGTATCCGAACGTGGTCACCGATTTTCATGAAATGGGCACCCAAAGCACTTATTTCTTTGAGCCTATGAAGGCCAATGGTTCCCTTGACCCTATTATGCCAAAAGAAAATTATGGGGAGCTGAACGATCGCTTTGCCGCACATTTTTCCCAAGCCTTGGATAGCATAGGGTCCTTTTACTTTACCAAAGAGCTTTTCGATGGTACCTATCCGGGTTATGGTTCCTCCTACCCTGACCTTCAAGGTGGTTTGGCCCTATTGTTCGAACAGGCCAGTTCTAGGGGGCATGTACAAAAAACCGCCTTTGGCGAGATTACTTTTCCTTTTACCATCCGTAACCAATATGTGAGCAGCATGGCCACGGTCAAGGCCGCAGTGGCCAACAAAGCCTATCTGCAAGAATACCAGCACCGTTTCTTTAGCTCGGCCATCAGCAATGCCAATAAGAGCAAAATAAAGGGCTATAGCTTCGATGTACCCAACGATCGTAATCGTTTAAAGGCTTTTATGGATAAATTACTCATCCATAAGATCAAAGTGTACGAAAACCAGCAAGGGGGCTTTACCGTGCCAACGGCCCAACCCCAATATCGTATGGTACAAAGTCTTTTTGAAACCTATGACCAGTACCGCGATTCGGTCTATTACGATGCCTCGGCCTGGTCAGTGGCCCATTTTTACAATGTAAAATACCGCCCCACCTCTAAACTCAGTTTAGGCCAAGAGGTAACCGACCTTAACGGTTTTATCGAAACCCCTAGCCTATCGGCTTCGGAATATGCCTATATGATAAAAGGAAGTGACTACAATGTTCCGGCCCTGACCCATTATCTACAAAGTAAGGGCTTGGTGGTTTCCACCGCCTTTAAACCTTTCAGTGCCCAATTGTCCGGAAAAACCGAAAGCTTCCCTTATGGCAGTTTGGTAATCGCCGTCCCCCTACAGAAAAAAAACAGTGAAGCGGTATTCAACATCCTAAAAGAGGGTCAGAAACGTTTCGAAATACCGATTTATGCAGCCCATACCGGAATGAACGTCAGTGGCGTGGATCTTGGTAGTTTGAATATCCGGGCCATGCGTAAACCCAAGGCGGCCTTGCTCATCGGTGAAGGGGTCAACTCTTACGAAGCCGGGGAAGTTTGGCACCTACTCGACACCCGTGTTCATATGCCCATCAGCAAACTGCGAACGGCACAATTGGGAAGGGTCAATTTAGACAAATACAACACCTTGGTCATGGTCTCAGGGCGTTACGACCTCAGCAAAAAAGAACAGGAAAAAATCAAAGCTTGGGTACAGCGCGGCAATACGTTGATCACATTGGCAGGTGCCTCTAAATGGGCCATCGACAAGAAAATCGTATCCGAAATTTTAATCACGAAGAAAAAGGACAGTACCGAAACCCAGGTACGAAAGCCATTTGTAACCGCTTCGGAACATTTGGGTCGCGAGCGTGTTGGCGGTATTATTGCCCAAGTAGACCTCGACCTGACCCATCCGCTAGGTTTTGGTTATTCCGACCCCAAACTCCCCATTTACAAAAACAATACGGTATGGCTTAAACCAAGTAAGAATCCGTATGCCACGGTGGCCAAATATACCCGCGACCCGCATATCGATGGATACATTTCAAAAACCAACCTGAACGAATTTATGAAACCGGCAGCATCCTTAATGGTAAGCCCTCTAGGAGGTGGCCGTGTGATCCTTTTCGGCCATAACCCCAATTTTAGGGGATCGTGGTACGGTACCAACCGTATGTTCTTAAACGCCCTATTCTTGGGGGATAAGATTTATAATCCGGCCGACTAATACCCAATACTCAAAATAACAACCACCAAATACTACATTATGAACCGTTTATTAGCTACCCTCGCCTTCCTTTTGTTCGGAACAAGTTGTCTTATGGCCCAATCGGCCCAAGGGGATGGCCCACATAGTCAATTGATCATTAGAGGGGTTACCTTGATAAATGGGAATGGGGCGCCACCACAAGGCCCTATTGATATTGTAGTTGAAGGCAATACCATAACACAGATACAAGTGGTTGGCTATCCAGGGGTACCCATTAATGAGGCCAAACGCCCGAAACTAAAACCGGGCGGTAAAGAACTGGACTGTAGTGGTATGTACCTGATGCCGGGCTTTGTAGATATGCACACCCACATCGGCGGGGTATCACAAGGGGCCGAACCCGATTATGTTTTCAAGTTATGGTTGGCCCATGGGGTTACCACCGCCCGTGAAGTTGGCGGGCGAAGTGCCGATTGGTCATTGGACTTGAAACGTAAAAGTGCCAAAAACCAAATCGTGGCACCCCGATTGTTCAGTTATACCGTATTCGGGCAAACCAGTGAAGGCTTGAACCCCTTGAACGATATTCCAATAACCACCCCCGAACAAGCCCGAACTTGGGTAAGGGCCAATGCCAAGGCCGGGGCCGATGGTATTAAGTTTTTTGGGGCCGAACCCGAGATAATGGCCGCCGCCTTGGACGAGAACAAAAAACTAGGATTGGGATCGGCCTGCCACCATGCCCAATTAAGTGTAGCCCGTTGGAACGTATTGCACTCGGCCCGTGCCGGACTTACTTCTATGGAGCATTGGTATGGCCTGCCGGAAGCCCTTTTCGACGATAGAACGGTACAAGATTATCCGTTGGACTATAACTACCAGAACGAGCAACATCGTTTTGAAGAAGCCGGAAAATTATGGGCACAGGCAGCCAAACCCTATTCGGAACATTGGAACAAGGTAATGAACGAACTCTTGGAACTGGGCTTTACCCTAGACCCAACCTTCAATATCTATGAAGCCAGTCGCGATCTGCACAGGGCACGTAGGGCCGAATGGCATGAAGACTACACTTTACCTAGCCTTTGGGAGTTCTATCAGCCCTCAAAAATATCGCACGGTAGCTACTGGCACGATTGGGGTACCGAACAAGAAGTGGCCTGGCGGGAAAACTATAGGCTTTGGATGACCTTTGTAAACGAATACAAAAACCGTGGCGGGCGGGTAACGGCCGGTTCCGATTCTGGTTTTATTTTCCAATTGTATGGTTTCGCTTTTATCCGGGAATTGGAATTGTTGCGTGAGGCAGGCTTCCACCCACTGGAAGTTATTCGTTCGGCTAGCTTGAACGGAGCCGAGGCCTTGGGCATGGGCGATAAGATTGGGTCGGTATCCATTGGCAAATGGGCTGACTTTGTAATTGTGGATGCCAACCCTTTAAAAAACCTCAAAGTGCTTTATGGTACTGGGGCCGTAAAACTGACCGAAGACAATACGGTAATCCGTGAAGGAGGCGTCAAGTACACCATAAAAGATGGTATCGTTTACGATGCCAAAGCCCTATTGGCAGAAGTAAAAGCTATGGTAGCCGCCGAAAAGGCCAAGAAAGGGTTTGAAATCAAACAACCGGGAAACTAATTATCCGGTCATGGAAATATTGAAAAGGTAATCGGGTATTCGAAACTAAGATTTGATTTGCAACCTTGGTTTTGATTAAGCCAACATCTTACGGTTCTTTTTGGTCTTGAAAGACAAAGCCTTTTTTACACGGCTAGTACGGAACTTGTGAAGACGGGCAACCTCGATGGTCTTTTCTTCAGTTTCGATGTTCTCAACAGCTGGGGTAGTAATCTCAACATTCAATACTACGGTCTGGACAGGAAGCTCTAAAGTAGTAGCCTTGTTATCTTGGGCCTGAGCGGTGAATCCTAGAAGAAGTACGATGATGATGGTGATGATTGCTTTCATAACTGTTGTGCTTTTACACTTCCAAAGTAAATCCACAGCAGCACCTCATCCGGAAATCGGTCGCTGAAACACCCCCTAAACTCGGTATCTGACGAAATGTTCGGAGAAGTGCAAAAAATCTCCGATAACGGTTTTTAGGGCGCGTTACATCTGGCCGAAACAAGCTGCATTTAAACGATGGCAGCCTCAGCTTTACAATTCAAAAAAGCAGTAATGGAACAGGAAACGCTCCATACGAACAACCCTTGTGGAACCACTTGGGCAGCGAAGTAGTCGCCCATTCAATGAAGACGACCCAGCTAACCTTCTAGAAACCGTATCCGATCAACCGTTTACTAGTGGTAGCTTTATATATGAATAACAGCCCTAAGAAGTATTGACCTTCGAAGCGCCTAAATCAATTTATCCGAGAAAGACCTGGTGTTTCCTTACCAGAAGTCTCTTTGCATTTTGTCTTTTCTCTATATTCTATTATCTATATTCTATTATCTATTTTCTCAGCTTTAATTAAGCCAACATCTTACGGTTCTTTTTGGTCTTGAAAGACAAAGCTTTTTTTACTCGGCTAGTACGGAACTTGTGAAGACGGGCCACCTCGATGGTCTTTTCTTCAGTTTCGATGTGCTCAACAGCTGGGGTAGTAATCTCAACATCCAATACTACGGTCTGAACCGGAAGCTCTAAAGTAGTGGCTTTTTGGTCTTGGGCCTGAGCGGTGAATCCTAGAAGAAGTACGATGATGATGGTGATGATGGCTTTCATAACTGTTGTGCTTTTACACTTCCAAAGTAAATCCACAGCAGAACCTCGACCGGAAATCGGTCGCTGAAACACCCCCTAAACTCGGTATCTGACGAAAAGTTCGGAGAAGTGCAAAAAATCTCCGATAACGGTTTTTAGGGCACGTTACCTCTGACCGAAACTCCATGCATTTTATCGACCAAAATCACAAACAGGCCTTCTAAATCCAGGCCTATTTCCTCTTATTATATTAGGATTCGCCACCTATTCCGTTCCATGGAAAAGAAAATGACGTATATGTTTTATTGGATAAAAGCATCCTCACTATTAAAAAATGCACGAGGGGCACCGTATAAAGGCCCTAAAACCCCCGTCTTAACAACCAGGCCAATTCCAGCGGCCCCTTCATGCAAGTTTTAAAATCCTTTGGAAGGATTATTTAGTTATCCATTTTTAAGGGTTACGGGGCACCCTTCTATATGTTTACGCCAATTTGGCTTTGTTCTTTTTCGTTTTAAAAGCCAAGGCTTTCTTTACACGCGATGTTCTGAACTTGTGTAAACGAGCTACTTTTTGTTCGGCCTTTTCTTTTTGTTCTTTTTCTTGTTTAACCCATTGCTCCGTTTCTACGGTATTGGTCAAAGTAGGTTGTGGTTTCTGTGCAGCGGCCGTTGTGCCAATGGCTACTACTAAAATTAAGGTTACAATAGCTTTCATTATTACCGGGGTTTTACACTGCTAAACTAGTCCGACCCCGACCTAAGACCCTACCACATACCGCCCAAAACCCCAGTATTTTCGGTATCTGACAAAAACATAGCCCAAGTGCGAAAAATGTCCGATGAAAGTTTTCAACCGGGCGGTCACCTCATCGTAGGAACCTACACTTTATCGATGAAATGCATGGGAGACCATAGCCCTAATCCTAAAAAAAAAGAAAGACATGTGAAGACTGCGGACTTGCTATTGTACTTTACCTTTGTAAGGTTACCCCCTGTGGGCCCACTAACCCAAAAAATGAAGATTATGTTGCAGAAACTTATGCCCTTGGCCTTGGCACTACTCACTATAAGTTGTCATTCCAAACCAAAAAATGATAAAATGGCCGAAACGGTTGTGTCCAAAACCGAGGAAACCAAGACCGAAAAGCAGAAAAAGGATTTAAGCCAATTCGAAACCGCCTATTTTGCCAGTGGCTGCTTTTGGTGTGTAGAGGCCATTTATGAAAGTGTAGAAGGGGTTGAAGAAGTAATCTCAGGCTATTCGGGCGGAAAAGAAAAGAACCCGACCTATAAACAAGTAAGTTATGGCAAAACCACACATGCCGAGGCCGTAGAGGTGTATTACGACCCTAAAGTGGTCTCTTTTGAAACCTTGGTTACGGTCTTCTTCGGATCTCATGACCCGACCACTTTAAATAGACAAGGGCCGGATCGTGGAGCCCAATACCGTTCTATCGCATTTTACAAGAACGATTCCGAAAAACAAATTATCGAGGCCTTTATCAAAGGTTTGGAGGAAGCCGAGGTTTATCCGTCCAAAATCGTGACCCAGGTAAAACGGTTTAAAAAATTCTATAAGGCAGAAGATTACCATCAGGATTATGAAAAATTGAATCCGGGTAACCGATATGTACAACAGGTTTCCGTACCTCGATTAAACCGTTTTAAAGAACGCTTCCCTCAGTTACTGAAAAAAGAGGCACATTAACACCAAGAAATTCCCAAACGAAAAAGGCGCCCAATGGCGCCTTTTTGCGTTTGTATTCATATGATTAACGAAGTACCACTTCGGAGTACTCGGCGTTAATATTCACCTTACCACCCGACTTCCCAAGGCTGCCTTTATGTACAACCCCACCAGAGGCCTCATTGCGCTGTAGTTTCCATGTCGACGGATATTCGATTTCTGACTGGAGACCATTTATATAGAGTTGTGCATTCTGCGGCATCTCACATAACAGCTCCCCATTTTCAACATTTACATCCAAAGCGGAAAATTGATTCCCCACCGCTAAAATGGTTACATTACCCAAAGCATTATTGATCAAAGCCTTTTTTCCGATTTCGTCTATGGTTACCTCGGAAGATTGACAATCGAGGGACAGCTCCCCCACTTTGGCCAACTCTACCTTCTCAGAAAAATCGGTCTTAAGTTTACCGGCATCCCAAACCTCTACCTGTACTGGGGTATAAGAGGCGACCACATAGGTATCTTCCCCATCTATGGTACGGGCCAACAACTTTGAGTGGGCCAATTTGGCCTCGATATTCTTGGTGTTCTGGGCCAACTTGATCTCGCCATAGCGGGCATTGATCTTAAGTCTTACTGACTTGGGCATCCAAACTTTGATATGGATCTTGACATGGTTCGAAGCATGCCCGCCCATGACCACTTTATTATTGCCAAAACTATAGGCAAATCCGGTTTTACTGCTCGATCTTATGGCTTGCCGTACCTGTCTTTCGGCCTCTTGCATTTGGCGTTCTACCTCCCGTTGCGCCTGTCGTACCTCTGCACGAGCCCTTCGTTGTTCAACGGCTTGTTGGGCACGGGCCTGGGCCATTTCTTTTTGTATGGCCTTGCGTTCTTTTACCATTTCTGCCTGGGCCCGTTTACGCTCCTTTATTATTTCTTCACGCTGCTTCTTATACTCTTCCCGATGTATCTTGGATTCTTCTTTCCACTGTTCCAATTCGGCTTTATACTCGGTATCCAAATATTTCTTCATTTCTTTTTGCCATTCTTCCATATAGCTGTCGCCTTCTTTTTTATAGCGCTCATAATCGAATTCAGACATACCCATATGTGGCATTGGCGGTATCTGTATGATCTCGGGCAACTCGAGCAACTCCGTCATTTCAGGCATCTCGGGCATTTCCGGCATTACGAAATTCTCCATATGGAACTCGATATCTGGCATAAAGGAAAGCTCGGGCACATCGGGCATTACAAAATTAAACTCGGTATTGCCCGCCCAGTGCCCCTGGTTTACGGTCTCTATACTTATCTTTTTGCTATTTCCCATTATCTCTACCGGATTCGACTTCAGATACGCATCGGCCTCTTCGACTTCCATATCCTCCAAAATCACCTTGGCTTCTACCTTAACCTGGTTCTTGTTCCAGGTTTCAAAAGTGATATCTGCATTTTGGGTATTTACATCGACTATGGCATCGCCATTGACATCGAAGGTTTCGGTAATGGTACGTTCTTGCTTCTGCCCATATAAAAGCGGAATACTAGCCCATAATATAACTACACTATATAATATCTTGCTGCTCGTTCTCATGCTCTGATGTTTTAAGTTCATCCAATTTGTTTTTTAGCTTGTACAACAACTTCAAGCGTAACTGTAGGTTTTGGATCAATGCATTAATGGTCTCTTCATTTGGCCCAAGGGTATTTAGATCATGGTTCAATTTTTCGTACTCTTTATTGAGCTGCTCCAATTTGGCCAAATGGCCCTCTACCAAGTGTGTATTGGCACTGGATACCGGTAACTTGGCCAACTCCATATTTATAGTGGCCAAATAATAGTCTTCTACCTTTTTTAGATCGGGCGAAAGGCTTCCTAACGAAATCGCATTTTGCGTTTCCGAGGTGTCTTGGGTATCAGTTTGGGTAATTCCGGTTTGCGGGTCGGTCAAATCATCGCTATCCTTAACCAGCATCCAAATGGCCCCTAATCCAATGATCAAAGCTATTGCCGCCGCCATGCGCCACCAGGTATAGCTGACCTGTTTTTTTTGTTCCGGCAATTCTTGGTTCAACCTTTCTAAAAAGCGCGCCTCATGGTCTTTTGATAAGGTGCTATCGGATTTCGCATAGCCTTCCTTTACCATTTTTTTAAGATCCCGTGCCATACACTATTTCTTTTAATCGTTCTTTTAATTTTCCTTTTCCCCTTAGCAATCGGGTACGACAAGCGGTTTCCGATATACCCAGTATCTGCGATATTTCCTGATGGTCGTACCCTTCAACCAAATACAACAATACCACTTGGCGGTACTTTTCGGGCAAGGCCTCCATACTGGCATGCACCTCGGCCATGCTCACATCGGTCTCCATCTCCCAATCGTTATCATCTGCCAAATGCACAAAACCTTCATCCAAACCAACAGTCAATTCTTTTTTGGCCTTGATAAAATCGATACATTTATTAATGACTATCCGTTTTAACCAAGCCCCAAAACTCACTTCGCCCTTGTACTGATCCAATTTGGAGAAAGCCCTGATAAATGCTTCCTGTAATATATCCTCCGCATCGGCATCATGGCGTACATAGCGTAAGGCTACATGAAACATGCCGTCGCAATACTTTCGATACAAGGCCATTTGGGCCGTTCGATCGTTCTGCCTACATTTTTTTATCAGGTCGGTTTGAAGCATTGATCTCGCTACTTACTGTTGATTGATGTTGTTGTCTATTTTAAAGACGACCCCTATTCGGCCCTGTTGCAAAATATTTTACTTTTATGATCTTTTTAAGATTTTGCAGATGAAGGAAGTGGAACTCGACAACGGTTTATTAAAGGTTAAGATACTGAATTACGGGGCTATTCTACATAGCCTACAGCTCACAAAACCCGATGGAAGCATTCAAGAATTGATCAAAGGTTGCCCTACTACTGAAGATTATCTTACCGATTCCGCTTATCGCGGAGCTTGTATTGGTCGCGTGGCCGGACGCATTTCTAATAACGGGTTTTCTTTGAATGGTACCCACTACCCTCTACATACCGAAAACGGCATCCATTTGCATGGCGGAGCCAATGGGTTCTCAAAAAAGACTTGGCAAATTGAATCTGTTGAGGAAGGAAATAATCCGTCGGTGACCTTGTTTCGCGAAAGTGCCCATGGGGAAGAAGGCTATCCCGGAAACTTAAAAGTATGGGTAAGTTATACCCTGGTAGATCAACAATTGGTTATTACCCACAAGGCCACTACAGATGCACCCACCTTGGTCAACCTGACCAATCATGCCTATTTTCAACTCGATGATTCGCCCCAAATAGACCATTACGAATTGATACTGAACGCTACCCAACAGGTCGCCTTGGGCGAAGACCTGCTACCAAATGGCCAATTGCTTGCCGTTGGAGAACTAGATAATGATTTTACCACCCCCCGCCCCATCAAAACCAAAAGGTTCGACAGTATTTTTGCCTTAGATGAGGGTAACATTGCCGGCTCGGCCTTTTCCCCTAAATCGGGAATACGCATGGAGCTCAGCACCGACCAAAAGGCCTTGGTCATTTATACTAAACCTGGCGATGGCAGCATATGCTTTGAGGCCCAAGGATTCCCGAATGCCGTTCACAACCCCCATTTTCCGCAATGGACCATACAACCGGGCGATACCTACCACCACCAAATGACTTTTCGATTCGATTGTTTATCTTAGGTATTTTGAAAAACAAAGCCATGAAAATCTTGAAACGTATCGTAATCGCTGTAGTCGTACTAGGCGCCCTATTGTATTTTGTAGGCATGCCCTTGGCACGTAAACAAACCAAAAAACATAGCCCGGAAACAACGGCTTCCTATGTCGTTAACGGTTGGGACCTGCGTACCCATTATTCGGCCCCCTCGAAAAAAGACCGGGTCATTTTTGGGGAATTGGTGCCTTTTGGTAAAGTCTGGCGTACTGGTGCCAACGAACCTACCACCTTTGCTACCACCCAAGACATAAAAATCATAGACAAGCCTTTACCCGCCGGTATTTATTCATTATGGACCAAACCTGGCGCTGAGGAATGGGAAATCTATTTTAATAGTGAGGTGCCCGATTGGGGAGTGACCTTGGCAAGCGGCGGGGCCGAAACCACCCGAAACCCAAAGTCCGATGTGGTACAGGTTACCGTGCCTGTAACAACCACGAATCCAAAAGAACAGCTCACCCTCGATTTTGAAGAAGACGGGGCCCTCTATCTGTACATTCATTGGGACACCCAAAAAATACGGATTCCCCTCTCAAAATAAAGCCATCCAACAGCTCTGAAAACAGGGGTTCTTCGTATTTTTATATTATGGAATTCCAGATGGGGTCAACCCAATAATTCCGGGTATCCTATCCTTTAAAAACAAGGCGTTGAAAAAATCGAACAAATCGGCATTGTCTGAAAAAGCTGGGGTTTCCAAAGGAACGGAAGCCCATTTGGCCCCGTTGGGTCATCGCCGCACACTTAAACGGAAGAAACAAAACCCAACTGCGCTGGCCCAAAGGATTCTAGACGGCAACAAGTCGGCCTTGGCACAGGGCATTACCCTAATCGAAAGTACCCAACCCAACCACCAAAACGACGCTAACTGCATTATCGCCTCTTGCATTCCCCATAGTGGCAAAAGTATCCGTATAGGTATTACTGGGGTACCTGGGGTGGGCAAAAGTACGTTTATTGAAAGTTTGGGTATGCTGTTGCTTCAACTGGGGAAAAAAGTAGCCGTTTTGGCCGTTGACCCCAGTAGCAGTCTCAGTAAAGGCAGTATTCTGGGCGATAAAACCCGTATGTCGGAACTTACCAAGGCCGAAGCTGCCTTTGTACGCCCCTCCCCTTCTGGTAATTCCCTAGGCGGGGTAGCCCGTAAGACCCGAGAGACCATTGTGCTGTGTGAGGCCGCAGGTTATGATGTTATTCTGATCGAAACCGTTGGTGTTGGGCAAAGTGAAACCGCCGTACACAGTATGGTCGATTTTTTCCTTTTGTTGAAACTAGCCGGTGCTGGTGATCAACTACAAGGCATTAAAAGGGGCATTATGGAAATGGCCGATTCCATTGTCATCAACAAAGCCGATGGCGACAATCTTAAACCTGCCCAGTTGGCCCGTACCGAATTCGAAAGGGCCTTTCATTTGTTCCCGCCGAAACCCAATAATTGGATTCCGAAGGTGTTGGTGGCCTCTGCCCTAGAGGATACCGGTATACGACCTATATGGGAATTGATACTGGAATTTTGGAACCACACCCAAACAAACGGTCATTTTAAACGTAACCGAGATGCCCAGAACAAACACTGGGTCATACAAACCATAGAAGATAGGTTGATACAAGATTTTTACCATAGCCCAGGCATCAAAGACGGGCTTGAAAAGACGCTACTGGCGGTTCAAAACAAGGAAACCTCCCCCTTTGCCGCCGCAGAACGACTTTTAGAGGTATTTAAAACCAAAAAGTGAAACCCCAAAACCGTCTTAAATTGTTTTTGCCAAGGAACGTGACCATCCAAACCCACGCAATTTTAACTACATTTGTGGCGAATTCGTAACGGGCATATGGTTCTTTAATGCACCGCTAGCGGCCCAGTTTACGTATTTTGCCAAAAACCCAGCGCATGAAGCCAATTACCGAGGCCTTATTATCTATAGTGATACCCATGTATAACGAGCAGGACAATGCCGTTTTACTGACCCAAAAAATCCACGAGGCCCTTCCTGGATATAATTACCAGATTATTTATATCGACGATTTTTCTACCGACGATACCCGTAAGGTCATTAAAGGGATGCAGGATGAAAAGGTACATTTGATCGAACTTAAAAAGAACTATGGGCAAAGTTTGGCCCTGGCCGCCGGTATCGATTATGCCGAAGGGGAATATATAATTACCATGGACGGTGATTTACAGAACGACCCCTCCGATATCCCGGCCATGCTCGAATATGCCCTGACCGACGATTACGATGTGGTTACCGGTATCCGACAGAAACGTCAAGATTCCTTGGTAAAGAAAATACCTTCTAAAATCGCGAACTTTTTGGTGCGCCGGGTGACCAAACTCGATATCAAAGACAATGGTTGTGCCTTAAAGGTATTTACCAAAGACATCGCCAAAGGCCTTAACCTCTATGGCGAGATGCACCGCTTTATTACCCTCTTGGCCCATTTGGAAGGCGGACAGATCAAACAGGTTCCGGTAAAGCACCATGCCCGACAGTTCGGGGTATCTAAATACGGACTCGAACGAGTGTTCAAGGTAGTGGCCGATATGATGCTGTTGTTGTTCATTCGCAAGTATTTTCAACGCCCCATTCACCTATTCGGTATTTTCGGGGTGCTACTTATCATTCTTGGTATTTTCATCAATATCTATTTGGTAATCGTTAAGTTTATGGGAGAGGATATCGGTAACCGCCCCCTACTTACTTTTGGCATGATGTTCATTCTAGGGGGTATTCAACTGTTTACCATCGGAATTGTAATGGAATTGTTGATACGCACCTATTACGAAAGTCAGAGCAAACGTCCGTATCGCATTAAAAAGGTTAGCATAGGTGACCAAAAAGTTTAAGAAAACCGCGCTTACGGCGCTTAAGATCTCCTTTAGCATCCTGCTTATCTATTTCGTTTACAAAAAAATAGATATAGCAGAAATCGGCACCACACTTAAAACGGCCCATTATGCCTACCTAGGTGTTGCCTTATTCTTTTTCGTGCTCTCCAAGACCATTTCGGCCCTACGGGTAAATCGGTATTTCCATAGATTGGATATTCCGCTTTCACATAAGAGTAATTTTGCTTTAGCGCTGTTGGGCATGTTCTACAACCTTTTTCTTCCCGGGGGAATAGGTGGCGATGCCTATAAAGGGTATGTTATCCAAAAGAAATTTCAAAAAGGCACCAAAAAGGTAGTGGGGGTTTTGGTACTTGACCGTTTAAGCGGACTATTGCTTTTGTTTCTCTTTAGTTGCATACTATTGTTCTTTGTAGAAATCCACCTGATACAACCTTATTTATGGGCCGTGCCCGTTCTCATGGTTTTGGCCATTGTGGTATTTTGGGCCTTGAATAAGAAATTTTTCGAATATGTGCTTCCAGAATTCTGGCCTGCCTTTGGGTATTCGGCCGGGGTACAGGCCGCACAACTGGTTAGTGTGTATTGTATTTGTCTTGCACTGGGGGTTGAACAACAGCTTTGGGCCTATTTATTGATTTTCTTGGTGTCATCCATAGTGGCCGTTCTCCCGCTGACCTTGGGGGGTATCGGTAGCCGGGAGGTTACCTTTTATTATGGGGCCGAATGGTTGCTGTTACAAGAAGGGACTGCCATAAGTATCAGCGTGCTTTTCTTTCTTATTACCGCCTTGGTCTCCCTTACAGGTATCTATTTTCATTTGAACAAACCCAAACTGCTGCTTCAGGGCCAATTTACAGCTTAAAGCTACCGTCATTGGTCGAGTTTTACCCGTCCTTGGTATTAAAGCCGTCCCAAACTTCTTGATTTGGTTTATATTGAGGCACTCAACCGAATCAAATGCAACGTAAACATTATTCTAGGGTTGTCCAGACCCTATTTGGCCTGGCCCTGTTATGGTCTTGTCAAAACACACCCACTTACCGTACCGATTCCGCTTCAATTAGCGCGGGCAAAACCACTTTCGAAGCCCATTGTGTGGCTTGTCATTCGTTTAAAAGTACGGGTATCGGGCCTAACCTAAGTGGGGTAACCGAGTCGGTAGACCCGCAATGGCTTTCCCAATTCATCCAAAACCCCTCGGCCCTAATCGAGGCCAGAGATACCAGGGCCGTGGCCTTATTCGAAAAATTCAAGACCCAAATGCCGGGTTATGGTCATTTAGGTGAGGAAGCCATCCAACAGCTTATGGCCTATCTGCACACCCAAAAAAAAGCTAAACCCCAAACAGTAACCGAAAGGGATTATATTTCCGACCCCATACCGGATCGCATTCCCCATAGTGGTTTAGCATTGGAACTGGAACCTTTTATCGCATTCCCCCATAGCTCGGAGCGCTCACCTGTGGCCCGCATCAATAAGATAGCCCCGATGCACCCCAACGCCAACCGATGGTTTGCACAAGACCTGAATGGGGTTATGTATGAAATTTTGGAAAACAGACCCATCCCTTATTTGAAGATTACGGATTATTTCGAACATTTTAAACATAAACCCGGACTGGGTACCGGTTTTGGAGGTTTTGCCTTTCATCCTGAATTTGAAGCGAACGGACTGCTCTATACCAGTCATGCCGAGGAAATCCGGGATTCCGTTAGGGCAGATTTCACTTATGACGATAGCATACCCAAAAAACTGCAATGGGTAGTTACCGAATGGAAGCAATCCGAACCCTCGGCCCAAACCTTTCGAGGGACACATAGAGAACTTTTCCGAATCGACTTTGTAACGCGTATACACGGCATGCAAGAAATTGCATTTAACCCCTTGGCCCAAAAAGAAGATGCCGATTATGGTATGCTCTATATCTGTATCGGTGACGGGGGCTCGGCAGAAAACAAATACACCGAACTCACCCAAAGTAAATCTCGGGCCTGGGGCAGTATTTTTAGGATCGACCCAAGGGGGAACAACAGTACCAATGGTAATTATGGCATCCCAAAAGACAACCCCTATAGTAACGATTCGGATGCACTTGGAGAACTTTGGGCCCATGGTTTCCGTAATCCGCACCGACTGACTTGGAACCCTAAAAATGGTCAGCTATTGGCCACCGATATCGGGCATCAGCAAATTGAGGAAGTAAACTTGATACTAGCCGGAAAAAATTATGGCTGGCCCAAACGTGAAGGCACCTTTGGCATGGACACCCAAACCGATATGGATAAAGTCTATACCCTGGCCCAAAAGGAAGTCGATAGCTTTGAAGCACCGACAATACAATTCGACCACGATGAGACCAATGCCATATCCGGAGGTTATGTATACCTAGGGGAAATTCCGGAATTAAAAGGAAAATATATATTCGGGGGCATTGTACACGGGAAGCTATATATGGTGCATGCCGATGATATCGCATCGGGTACACAAGCGTCCATTCAAGAATTGAGTATCTCCATAGGCGGAAAAAAAACCGACTTTAAAACCCTTTCCGGAAACAATCGTACCGACCTTCGTATCGGGATCGACCCAAATGGGGAGTTAGTTCTCAGTACCAAAGCCGATGGTAAAAGTTATAGGGTTATAGGCATTTTCGAAATACAGTAAAGGCATCAATAATGAAAAATCAATTTATTACTCAGGGCGTATGTATCACACTTCTATTTCTAGTCTTGTGTAGTTGTGGCCCCAAAGAAATGACACCTGCCCAAAGCGTTCAGGAATTCTACCAAGCCTTCGATAACGGTAATTTTGAACGTATTAAACCTTTACTTGCCGATACTTTAACCCTAACTGAAGGCGCCCATAACACCAACTATTCCAAAACCATGTATTACGCATATTTTGCCTGGGACTCGGTGTTTAAACCTTCTTATAAAGTTATCGATATCCAGGAAAAGGAAGACTACCTTTTGGCCAAGGTAAGTTCGGCCTCGGAGCGTTATGCTTTTTTAAAGAACAACCCTTTCGTCTGCACCTATAAGATTACCATGGCATATGGGAAAATAAGGCAAATCGAAGTATTGGAATATCATGATGCCAACTTTTCGGTTTGGCAACAACAACTCGATTCTTTGGTCCCATGGATTAAAAAAACACATCCGGAACTCGATGGGTTCATTCATGACCAGAGTTTGACCGGGGCCCAGAACTACCGGAAGGCCATTGCGCTGTACCAAAAGCGAAACCGTAGTAATTGATTATTGTTTATTGAATATTGATTATTTGGTTTTGGGCCACGCTTTAGTGGAATCGTATATGATTTTTCCTGAAACATCAAAAGCAATACCCGCCAAAAATACATGTCGACTTTGGACGTTCGACTTTCGGATTTGGACTAATAAATATGTACCAAATGGCGTTTGTTCAACACCGACTTTCGGGTTGACGGTCTTAAGAATTTGGCCTGTAATCGGGTGATGCGGAACTGGTCTACGGTGATTTGCTCGTCCCAGTCCATGCCCGCTTTTTTCATAGCCTGTAATTCGGCATCCGTGGCGTATACCCAAACATCATGCAGGCTTACCACTTTTTTAATATCGGTAATCTTTACCGGTTTTTTATTGTAGAAATCCAGCCCCCAGGTATGGCTTCCTCCATCCAACTTATAGATTTTATCGACCGGAATCTGCTTCTCGGCCACCTTTTCGGCCATGGTAGACCCCGCTTGGTACTTCAACAGGGCCGGATAGAACACCAAATTCATGGTAAAATTCAAGATAACCGAGGTTAATACGGTCAGGGTAATAATCTTATGATAGGCCCCTTCCCGCCTCAGGATAAAGAACACGGCCAAAGCGATCAGTACGCCCAGCCAAAGCAGTATCCAAATACTTTCGGCCCGAAAAACCAAAAAGCAAAACAGTACGGTTGCTATAAATACCACGCCAAGTATCCCGTATTGTACCCCCAATAGGCGTTTTAAGAACAATTCCCTACTATCGATATATAAATGATAAACATAAGCGGCGGTAAGCACCGCAAAAAGCGGAATGGTAATATTCAAATAATGGGGTAGTTTAAACTGGGCAAAGCTAATGACCAAGAAAATGGCGGCAATGCCACCCAAGGTCAGCCATTCATAGCCCGGGTTGAACTTACCTTTATAGGCGAAGAATTTCTTCCAACCGGAGAAAAGACCCAAGACCCCCATGATCGTCCAGGGTAAAAAGACCCAAAGAAAGGTATGGAAGAAAAAGAAATAATCACTACTGTTCTTACCCATGCCCTGGCCGCTCAAGCGTTCGAAACTTTGTTCCCAAAAAATAAAAAAGATACCACTACGATGATCCCTACCGCGTATTACCTTTTCGGGATGCAAATCAAACTGATGGTAGTAAGCATAAAGCATAGGTGAGATGGCCAAACCGAAAACCAACAGGGCCAAGATACTTTTCCAATGGAACAAACGATGCCATTTTTTGGTGTACCACAAGTAAAATAAAATGGGAAAGCCCATGACCAACAAAGCAATCTGACCTTTGGTTGAAAAGGCCAATCCGGCTCCCAAGGCACCTAGAACAATATGAAACCAATGCCCTCTTTGGATGTAGGCTACCAACTGCCAGATAGCAAAGGCGGTAAAGCCGGTAAGCACTGAATCGGTACGCACATCTATTTGGGCCAATACAATGGTTTGGGAAGTTAAAAACACCAAAGCGGCTAATTTACCCACCGAACGGTTGTACAAAAGACTACCTAAACCATAACAACTATAGGCCGCTAAAAGTCCGGCCAAAATACCCGGAATACGATAGGCCCAGTCGTGAATACCGAAAATCTTATAGGAAAAAGCCGCCAGCCAATAATGCATATGGGGTTTGTCCAGATACTCCTGGGGCCCCTTGAAAAGGTTCAGAAAATCGTTTTCCTGTACCATGCGCATGGCCATAACGGCAAATTGGGCCGAATCGTTTTCGAAGAGGGTAACGAACATACCGGCAATAAAAACCAGTACGATCAATAGCATTAAGAACCAATACCGCTTTTGGGATATCATTTGGGGAGTTTAGTTAGCGCAAATATATACAACCTAAAGAAAAGGCTACCTAAAACGCCACCTATGGCCATTCCGGTCAATACATCGAGCGGAAAATGCACCCCAATATAAATGCGGCTATAGGCCACCAAACTGGACCAAACTAAGAGCCCTAGAATTACCCATACCCCTAATCTGAATCGTTGGGTAAACAATAGCGAAAAGAAAGTGGCCGTGGCAAAGGCATTAGACGCATGGGCCGAAAAATAGCCGAACTGCCCCCCACAATAGGGTTTTACCAAACGCATGAGGCTATTGATGCTCTCGTCGTGACAAGGGCGTAGCCGTTCAAAACCGTATTTAAAAGCATTGGCCAATTGGTCGGTTGCCCCGATCATGGCCGCCACGCAAAGCAATAAAACCAAGGTATGTTTTTTACCTAAAAATCTAAATGAAGTCACGAGTAAGACGAGGTAAAGCGGTATGGACGACCATTTGTTGGTCATAAACATCCAGAAACCATCCCAAGTTGGGGTACCTAGTCCGTTTAAAAACAAAAAGAGTTCTTTATCGAAATCAATAAGGGCCTCCATACTTACTGGGACTCATAACGGGAAACTTCCCGATCGTAAAAAGCGGTGGCCGCCTCAATCAAATTACCGGCTTCGCTCTCTAACTCCGACTGGTCTTCCTTGCCGAACTCTTCCAGCCATTCCACCTCATCGTTTTCAAGATTGATAATAAACCGCGGGTATTCGGTATGGATAACAAAAATGGCGTTCGGATAATCGGTATTGTCGCCTAAAATAAACCTAGGTAGTTCCATAGTATCTTTTTTATTCAATCGGTCTAGCATAGTAGACACAATAAATTCTAATTCTCGTTCACCTCACAATGCTTCCCCAATATTCGGGCAAAAATGGATTATTCAACCGTTTTGGGTATGGCGGCACCCTCATGTTTTGCAATATAGTGTTTGGTAAGGTAATTGAACCGCCAATACAAAAGTATGGCAGCTACGGTAAGCCCTGCCAATAGTCCGATCCAAATACCCATACTCATCCAGTGGGTGTACAGTCCGAGGTAAAAGCTGATCGGAAAACCGACCAACCAATATGACACAAAGGTAATTACCGTGGGCACCCGTACGTCTTGCAAACCCCGTAGCGCCCCAAGTATAACTACCTGAAGACCATCGGATATTTGGAAAAATGCCGCCACCAAAAGTAGTTTGGCCGCAATGGCGATCACTTCGGTATTATCCATTTGGTTGGCTACATCATCTACATCTAAATAAATCGTCGGGAACCAATGTCGTAAGGCCAAAAAGCTACCCGCGAAAACCACTTCCAACAAAAACGTAAGGAAGAAGATGGAAAAGGCAATGCGCCGTAATTCGCCAAAACGTTTCAATCCTTTTTGGTTACCTACCCGTACCATGGCGGCCACACTAAGCCCCATACCCACCATAAAGGTCATACTCGATAGGTTCAGGGCAATTTGATTGGCGGCCTGGGCATTTTTACCCAACACCCCACTAAGCCAAATAGCCCCTGTAAAAATGGCCACCTCGAAAAACATCTGCAACGAACTCGGAAACCCGAGGCTTACGATCTTGTCCACGACCCTTTTCTCTAATTTCCTAAAATTAAAATCGCTGACATACGGTTTGAACTTCTCCTTCGATTTGAGGATACCCCAAATAAAGGCCACCATAATAATCCGGGATACCAAAGTACCGATTGCGGCCCCAACAATACCCATTTTCGGAAAACCGAAAGACCCAAAGATCAAAAGATAATTTAGGGTAATGTTCACCACATTGGCAATCACCGTGGCATACATGGGATATTTGGTTTGGGAAAGCCCTTCCGAAAACTGTTTAAAAGCCTGAAAAATGATTAGTGGCACCAAAGAAAGAGCCACAATATCGAGATAGGGCAAGGCCAATTCTACCACCTCCAAAGGTTGGTCCATATGATAGACCAAAGGTTTGGCCAATAAAATAAGGCCGAACAAAGAAAAGCCCAATAAAGTACATAGCACCAGGCCATGTTTTAGGGCACTTTTACCAGCAGCGGCATTACCTGCACCATCGGCTTCGGCCACCAATGGGGTAATGGCCGTAGAAAACCCGATACCCAAACTCATGGCTATGAATACGAAGCTATTACCCAGAGAAACCGCCGCCAGTTCGGCCGTTCCCAATTGGCCCACCATAATATTATCGGCAAAGGCCACAAAGGTATGCCCCAACATACCCAAAATCACCGGAAAGGCCAGTTTGAGGTTATAACGGAATTCTTTGGTATAGTTTGCGAACAAAGTGGTATGTTTTTAATTGTCTAGACAAAAATTACAATTCAAGCTTTTTTTTGATTTGGGACAGGCTATCGAAATATTTTAAAATCTAGATGGTTTTATGTCTTCGACTGCGCTCAGACTGACATTATATTCTTATATATTTTACTGATGTTTTTTGGCTTGCTCCCAGAATACATCCATTTCCTCAAGGCTCATATCTTGTAACGATGCCCCATTTTCTTGGGCCTTTTGTTCGAGGTATTGGAAACGGGCCATGAACTTCTTATTGGTCTTTTCCAAGGCACTCTCCGGATCAATCCCCAAAAAACGGGCGTAATTGATCAGGGAAAAGAACACATCGCCCAATTCATCGGTCATACGTTCTTTATTTTCGGCCCGGACCTCGGTCTGCAATTCCTGTAACTCTTCCTGTACCTTATCCCAAACCTGATGCGGCGCCTCCCAATCAAAACCAACTCCGGCTACTTTGGCCTGTATACGGTTGGCCTTTACCATGGCCGGTAAACTCTTGGGCACCCCTTCGAGCACACTTTTCTTGCCTTCCTTTAGTTTAAGTTTTTCCCAATTACGCTTCACCTCTTCTTCATCGGCCACTTCTACATCGCCATAAATATGCGGATGCCGTTGTATCAGTTTATCACAAATACCATTGGCGATACTGGCCATATCAAAATCGCCGGTCTCGCTACCGATCTTGGCATAAAACACGATATGCAATAACAAATCGCCCAATTCTTTGGGAATCTCTTGCAAATCGTCTTCCAAGATGGCATCGGCCAGTTCGTAGGTCTCCTCTATGGTTAAATGCCGAAGCGATTGCAAGGTCTGCTTTTTGTCCCACGGACATTGCTCCCGCAACTCATCCATAATGGTCAACAACCGGTCTACGGCTGCCAATTCGGCCTGTCGATCCCTCATAACGATTTCATTTCGGGCAAATGTACGAAACCCCGCCATGCTATCCGAAGTTTGAAAAGAATAGAACATAGGGAATGGAGTATAGAAAATAGAGAATAGAATATAGACTCTTTGGGGGCATCCTTGGTATTAGGTTGGTGACTGAAATAAGTAAATACATGGATCCCATCTTAGGGAAGCCTAACAAAACCCATGAACGCTCTTTTCTTATACCCTTCCCACACTCAAATACGGCCTAATGGAATATTGACTAATTTAAAGTATCTTCATCCCGATTATGGCGTACCGAACCCCTTTCTTGGTTTATATCCTATTATTACTACTGTCCGTTCCGGTGCATGGACAAGAATGGTTGCGGGAAGAGGTGGACCGTTTGGTTATCCATAATGACTCTATTCACCACAACAACCCGGCACAAATCGTTTTTACCGGTAGTTCCAGCATCCGGAAATGGTATAGCCTAAATAGCGATTATCCGGGAGTACATATCTTAAATACCGGATTCGGGGGCTCCCAAGCTTCGGACCTATTATACTTTTTAGACGATCTCGTTGGCCATTACCGGCCACAAAAGGTGTTTATCTATGAGGGGGACAACGATATCGCTTCCAAAAAGAAGCCCAAACGGGTTTTGGCCGACCTGAAAGAGATAGCCCGTCGCCTCAAAGCCCAGCAACCCCAAATCCAAATCGTGTACATCTCGGCCAAACCGAGTCCGTCGCGATGGAAATTCCGCGGTAAATTCCGACGTTTAAACCGTAAATTGGCCCAGTTCTGTGCCCAAGACCCCCAATTGCAATTTGTAGACGTTTGGCAGCCCATGCTGGACGGACGTAAACCAAAAACCGATATTTTTGTCAGTGACCGATTGCATATGAACGAAAAGGGGTATGCCATCTGGAAAGCGGTATTGGCGCCTTTTGTACCCTTAAACCCGATTGAGATGGCTACAAATAATGAAACAAACCTTAATTAACCAGATATCAGATGAACTACAAAACGATTACCACCCAACTCTTGGCAGGAAGCCTACTCTTAGGTTTCGTAGCCTGTGGGGAAAAGAAAGTACCCCTAAACTTTCCGAAAACCGACCTTTCGGCCGAGGCCATAATTCCAAAGCCCGTAAAGACGGTGCCTACACATTCTGCCTTTGGGCTCGATGGACAAACCGCCATTTATACCAGCCAGACCGATGGGAGCTTTGCCGAAGTTGGCTCGTACTTGGCCGAGACCATTAAAAATACCACTGCCCTACAGTTAGATGTAAACCAAACGGCCGAAGCCACGGCAGAACGCATTATTTACATTAACAAGGCGGAAAGTGCCGACATCGCCAATGCCGAAGGCTACCAGTTGTACATTACCCAAGATTCCATCATCTTGAACGCTTCCGATGCCGCAGGGGCCTTTCGTGGGGTTCAAACCTTGCGTCAGATCCTTCCGGAGGTTTCCAACGACACCATTACCGACCACCCACTATGGTTGGTGCCCACCGGTAAGATCGAAGATGCCCCGGCTTTTGGTTATCGCGGAGCCATGCTCGATGTATCGCGCCATTTCTTTAGCGTAGAAGATGTGAAAAAGTACCTCGACATGATGGCCTATTACAAATTGAACACCCTGCACCTACATTTGACCGATGACCAAGGTTGGCGTATCGAAATCAAAAAATGGCCTAAACTCACCGAAGTTGGCGGGGCTACCGAAGTTGGTGGTGGCGAAGGTGGCTACTATACCCAAGAAGACTATAAAGAAATCATTGCCTATGCCGCTGCCCGTCATATTTTGGTGATTCCAGAGGTAGATATGCCCGGACATACCAATGCGGCCAGTTTGTCGTACCCCTTCCTAAATGGAAACGGCAAGGCCTTAAAACCCTATACCGGCACCCAAGTAGGCTTCTCTACCTTCGATACCCGAAAAGAAGAAACCTATGCCTTTATCGATGATGTGATCGGTGAGATCGCCGCTATTACCCCTGGCCCCTATTTTCATGTAGGTGGGGATGAAAGCCACGTAACCAAGAAAAAGGACTTTTTATATTTTATCGAAAGGGTACAGAAACTGGTAAGCAAACACGATAAGACCTTGGTAGGTTGGGATGAGACCGTACAGGCCAATATAGACCCCTCGGCCGTGATACAAATCTGGAGGCCTACCCATACGGCCAATGCCCTTAAGGCTGCCGAAAAGGGCAACAAGGTCATTTTATCGCCTGCCCATAAGGCGTATTTAGATATGAAGTACGATTCGCTCTCTAAACACGGACTTACCTGGGCCGCTGAGATTCCCGTTGATTCGGCCTACCAATGGCATCCGGAGACCATTGTAAAAGATCTACCCCGAGAAAGTATACTGGGAATCGAGGCCCCGCTTTGGGCCGAGACCATTACCAATATCAGTGAATTGGAGTATTTGGCCTTTCCGCGTTTGATCGGTTATGCCGAATTGGGCTGGACCGAAATGGAACAACGTGATTGGGAAGATTACCGCAAACGCTTGGCCGCCCATACCCAATTCTTGAACGATAACAACGTAAACTTCTACCGCACCAAATTGGTGGATTGGCAGGAGTAGTTTTTAGTAGTTAGCACTGAATAATCAGTTTTTATAAAAGCACCTTTTCCTTCGGAGGGGTGCTTTTTTGTTTACTATATGGAGTCTAGCAAAAGGGAAATCATTGGTCATAATCGTATCCCCGAAAAGCAATGGAATCGGAGCACAAGAAAATATGATTTGACAAGGGAAGTAGTAACCCGAGTTCGATTGTTAACGTGCATATAGCCAGCATGCTTTGTGCTTAGTTGGCTTGTTATGTCTTCCTGAGCATTACAGAAAAAAGAGTACACCTCTTTTTGACGGTAGCAAACGAAGTTTTTCGAAGGGCTTTTTAGCAATAGTGTTAAAGGCTTTCGACTGCGCTCAAGCTGACACGAGTGCATTCTATTGTACTTCAGATATTTTATTTATTTCCAATTAATCGAACTCAGGTTAGTAGGCATATAATGGTAAAAGTAGGCATGCCCTCACCCCTGCCCTCACCCGGTTGGAGAGGGGGTGAAAATATTGAACAACATCATTTTTGGCATACACCTTACAAACAAAAAAGGCCCTCGAATCGAGAGCCTTTTTTGTTTTCTATGTTTGGGTGTCTATTCCTCTTCAGCCGTAGCTTCCGATACGAAATCGGTCATACCTTGGGCTTGTAAGATGTTGTACCATTGCACGATCTTTTTGATATCTGAGGCGTATACCCTATCCTCATCATAATCGGGCAATACGGCGAAAAAGTACTCTTCCAACTCATCTTTGGCCGCTTTATGCGTAATAGGCGTCTTTTCGCCCCCTTCTTTTTCCTTGATTTTTTGGAACACCTCGGCCAAAGGCACTTCTTCAGACAGGGTGTAGATAGCGATTTCGGACAATAGGTTAACATTATTACGCAAACCTACGCTCACCCGCTTACCGTCTAACAAAGACTCGGCCACAAAACCAGTACGGGTCTGGGTCAACAGCTTGAACAATCCGGGTTTACCGCCAATCGAAAGTATTTTATCTAAACTCATTTTGAACTTATTTAGACTCTTCGAATTCGCTAAAAAAACACCGTTTTGCACCCTCTTTTCACCTTTTTATCCTTACTTAGCCAGGCTATGAAACTCAAAAAAGCTATCAATTGGCCTCAAAACCATTATTTTTCGCCTGAACCCAAAGAGTCTAAATAAGTTCAGTGCGATTTTCAAAGGGGCAAAGATGCTACATTTACACACCTTTGCAAAAATTTTTTAGCGTCCTTTTTTCTGGGCCGGGAACCGCATCCTATAATCGGCGTTTACCTTACCTTTCGAAATATTGGCCAACTTACCTTTCAACAAACGCTTTTTGAGTCCGGAAAGATAATCGGTGAACAACACCCCTTCTATATGGTCATATTCGTGCTGGATCACACGGGCACGAAGGCCATCGTAGGTCTCGGTATATTCCTTGAAATTCTCATCGAAATACCGAATGGTCAGGGTGTCTTTGCGTTTTACATCTTCCCGTACATCAGGTATGCTCAAACAGCCCTCGTTAAAGGCCCATTCTTCACCGGTCTCTTCCAAGATCTCGGCATTGATGAATACTTTTTTGAATCCGTCCAAGTCTTTTTGTTCTTGTTCGCTCAAATCCTCATCATCTGAAAACGGGGTGGTATCGATCATGAACATACGAATGGGCAGACCTACCTGGGGGGCCGCCAAACCTACCCCATGGGCATTGTACATGGTCTCCCACATATTGGCCACCAATTCTTTGAACTTGGGGTAATCGGCATTTATTTCCTTGCCTTTTTTACGCAACACAGGGTCGCCATAGGCTACGATCGGTAATATCATATAAATGGTTTTCTATCGAGATAGGCCTGTAAGATCAGTACGGCACTGATCTCGTCTACCAAGGCTTTATCTTGTCTTTTTTTCTTTTTCATACCCGAGGCCACCATACTCTGTACCGCTAACTTAGAGGTAAAGCGTTCGTCTTGGCGTGCTACATTCAAATCAGGACAAGCTGCTTTCAACTTTTTCAAAAAAGCTTGTATCAGTTCCTCGGACTCCGAGGCCGAATTATCCATTTGCTTGGGTTCGCCTACCACCAGCACATCCACCGTTTCGGTTTTTAGATAATCGACCAAAAAGGGAATCAGTTCGGGGGTAGCCACGGTGGTAAGTCCTGACGCGATCAGCTGCATCTCGTCGGTATGCGCCATACCGGTGCGTTTCATTCCAAAATCCAAGGCTACGATCCTACCCAATCCTTCTTTTTTTGGCAAAAATAAGCTATTGCCCCCAGTTTACCTATGGGCATCAATTTTCAACGGAAATACCCCCAATACACCCATCCAAAATTACATTCCCATAGGAGTCAAGAAAATGCCTAGTCTATTTTCCATCCTCTATTTCCTATTGTCTCTTTCAAAACAATCCGTGACAAATAAAACAGCTTGTTTAGAAAATGATATTATTTGTGATAAATCCCCCTCGGCCATCGCCATTAGCATCAAGCCGGTTATATTTGCTAAAATTTTGAGACCGATGCAAGCATTACGCACTATCATAGAACAAGCCTGGGACAACCGGGAGCTATTACAACAAGACGAGACCCAACAAGCCATACGCCAGGTAATCGACCTGATCGATGCCGGGGAACTGCGCTGTGCCTCCCCTAGCGAAAGTGGGTGGACGATCAACGAATGGGTTAAAAAGGCCGTGGTCTTGTATTTCCCCATCCAAAAAATGGAAACGCTAGAGGCCGGTATTTTCGAATACCACGATAAAATGCCCCTAAAGCGCAACTATAAAGAAAAAGGGATCCGTGTGGTGCCTAATGCGGTTGCACGCCACGGAGCTTATATCTCACCCGGCACCATTCTAATGCCCAGTTATGTCAATATCGGGGCCTATGTAGACGAAGGCACCATGGTAGATACTTGGGCCACCGTGGGTAGTTGTGCCCAGATCGGCAAAAACGTACACCTTAGTGGTGGTGTGGGTATTGGCGGGGTTTTGGAGCCCCTACAGGCCGCCCCTGTCATTATCGAAGACAATGCCTTTATCGGGTCGCGCTGTATCGTGGTCGAGGGTGTTCGTGTAGAAAAAGAAGCCGTTTTGGGTGCCAATGTGGTACTTACCGCCTCTACCAAGATCATCGATGTTACCGGCGATAGCCCGGTAGAACACAAAGGTTTCGTACCCGCCCGTTCGGTAGTGATCCCCGGTAGTTATACCAAAAGTTTCCCCGCTGGCGATTACCAAGTTCCCTGTGCCCTGATCATAGGAAAACGCAAAGAGAGTACCGACAAAAAAACCTCTTTGAACGATGCCCTTCGTGAGCATAATGTAGCGGTTTAGTAGTTAGTAAAAAGTACAAAGTATATAGTTAAAGGTGCTTGTCCGGTTTTTGGGCAGGCACTTTTTTTTATGGCCGGTTTTTAATTTGATGATGTGGTAATTTGAAGATTTGAAAATGAGGGGATTTGAAAATGTGCTGGGAAGTGGAAATTGATTGAATCGATATTTTAACAGTTAATACGTAGACGAATTCATAGATAACTCCCTCTCCTGCGGGAGAGGGTTGGGGTGAGGGCTTTACAGTAAAACTGCCCAGTGTTTTTGGTCGCAGATGAATTGGGGGTACACCCTTCTGGGCAGGGGTCGGGCTTTCGGCCGTCGCTGTTTGCTACGAGCTCCACAGGGCCTCAATCCCTAACCGGAATGTCTTTATTTATTAGGACCTATTGACTATTGAAAAATGAGGCTTTCTACTTTTAAAAAACTTTGCTGTCGCGACCCCGAAGTATCGGGGCTTTCTTGTGCTTTTTTCACATAAGGCGTTGTTCTCTAATATTTGAAGAAATTGAATTTAATCCCTTCAGGGTTGCGACCTCTCCGTTCCGTTCGAGGTGACTTGTCGTTCCATTTAATACCTACAACAGATTTTAACACCAACATGGCCATCAAAAAGAAGTCGACCATCTGCTTAAAAGGCAGATACTCTACTCACTCAGAGACTACACGCATGGGGTGCGTGTGGTCCTTGGTTATATACATAGCTTACATAAAACCTAGAAATTAGTTTTTTTCCTTACCCTTCCCTACCAGTCGCCCGTACGATATTCTTTTCAGGGATTGAAAATTTAGCCCTCAACCAAACCACAATGAACCAGCGACTTACAAAAAAGCTTAGGGGTTCGCCGACAGTGAATTACAAATACGTAGTTTAATCCCCTAAAAGCCATAAAGTATTTTGCCCTTTGGGGTTATTTTATCGAAAATCGTTAGGAAATAACAAAAATGTTGGGTTATATTTAATCCCCCGACATGTTTTTATGCCGGTCCTATGTTTTTATACCTACTGTTAAAAAGTATTTGATAACCCATTGAAGCTGAACCAACACTGTTCTTTTTCCGATCGTATTTTTAGGCAAACCTTTAAATTTTACGATTATGAAAAAAGTAGGCATTATTATCTGTGCAGCACTCTTCGTAGGTGCCCTAGTTGGTTGTACTTCCCAAACTGGAGACAACGCTCTTTATGAAACCGACATCTACTCCCCAGACAAAAGCAAAAGCCAGTGTACCGGTTGCGGCGGTAATGGTTAGTATCATAGCATTCGTAACCTTGGCAGCACGCTTTGTTTACGTTTTCTATAATGGCGACAGCGACTTGGAGGGCGATTTTTTCGGCTTTAAGTGGCTGTCCATTTTTTTATACAATTTCGGTGTAGAGGTAACCACCGTAGGTTTAGGGGCCCTGTTCTGGGTATCTACCATGTACCACCCCAAGGGCAGCCATTCGAGGTTTTTATTCCGAGGGGTTAGCGTTGGGGTTATGGCCGTAGGCTTTTTCTTTATGGGCTGGATCTTTACAGACACCCTCTACTTCTCCCAAGTATTGGAAGTGTTCATGGCCATAATCATCTCTATAAACGCCACCTTCTTTTCGGTTATGCTGTTGAACTATCTTACCCGCGATATCCGAAACATCAAAGAACTAAAGGTGCGTTGGCTCAGTTTCTTGGTCGAGATCCGAAACGAACACTACAAACCTCTATTAAAAAGGATCATGCGCGGAGACCTGTACAGTGAGGCCATGGCCGAAGAACTAAAAAAGGACGTTAAAAAATTCGATGAACGTTTACGCGATGAAGCAGAAAACATTGTGGAATAAATTAACGCCCAAGCATTTCTTTAAAAAGAAACGCTCTAAAAGGACTTTTGCCGAAGCCCTGCTGCCCGATACTTATGCCGAGGTAGAAAAGGAATTGGAGTCCGAATTTGGTACTGCGCTCCCTAATCAAAACCCAAAGACCAAGGAGGAAACCCCTAACTGGACTTACCATTAAACCTTAGATAAGGGGGTTCGGTAGATGTTTTATGTAGGTTTGGCCCCCTATAGTACATGACCCTGCCCCATAGCCCTTCCGAATCAACAGTTATCTCGGTATACAAAATACCATCTGGATGGAACAGGGCATATTGGTTACCGCGCTCTAAGTACATTAAGCTATAGTTCTCTTCATTCGCGGTCCCTGAAGCTATTTGCAAATGCCCGGTGGCCCCGTTCAAAATTAGTACGGCTTCCCGTTTAACCCATGACCCCCGGACATCTTCGAAGAGATTCAGTTTAAAACGCCCTTTGGGTTGTTTTATGGGGGCTGGCCGGGTCAAGAATGGAATGGCCAGGGTATGGGCCGTTTCCTCTATGGCCCTTAGGTTTGTGGCATTGGCCATTATAGCCAGGGTAAGTTGCTGATCCGGAAAGACACTTATGATGTTTCGTGCGCCTTGGGCCACCCCATCTTGTTCAAATACCCTACGGTTGGCCATATCCCAATTTTTGTCCCAACCGATACTTTGCCTTATGGTATCCCCAGAATTTAAAGTCTGTATTTGAAATATGGCAGACAACCAGCGTTCGGCTATGGAACCATTATGATAGGCCTGCCCCAATTTTACCAAATCGATGGGGCTGGCACTTAGACCCGCACCGGCCCAACTGTAACTGTAACCTTTCAGCTTCCCTATCTTTCGAAAACCCCCTTCGGAATCGATATCGGGATTGAATTCAAATAGTTGTGACATATGCGGGCCTAGAGCATGGATGTTTTCTATACTGGTACTAGTCATATGCAAAGGGTTAAACACATAATGCTGCAATACCTCCGGGAAACTTTTACCCGAAACCTCTTCCAAAACCTTAGCCAATACCGTAAAATTATGCAGGCTAAACCGGTAGCTTTCGCCAGGCTTTCGGTCTAGGGGTAGCTGCTCAAAAACAGCCAAGGCCTCATCTACCGACTTAAACTGGGTTTGATCGGTTAATTCGCCCAACGTATGGTTATCCATTCCCGAAAGGCCAACGGCCAATTGCCGTAGACTTATAGGGTGCTCTTTTTGTGGGTAACTGGGCAATACTTCGGATAACTTGCCTTCAAAATCCAACTTGCCAAGCTCCATGAGCTGGAGTAGGGCCGTAATGGTCGCCAATCTCGATCCGCTGCCCCATCTAAATTGGGTCGTTGTATCAACGGCTTGTGCCGTACTTAAATCACTGAATCCATACCCCTTGGCATAATAAATGGAATCATGCTTACCCACGGCCAAGCCCAAACCGGGTGGTGTAGTGGGCAACCGCATGAATTCATTGATCATGGCATCGACCAATTGTTGGGGGTTTCTGGAAACTTGGGGCGCTCCTACTCCATTTCCGTTTTCTAATTCAGTTTGCTTTTGGGCAGAGACACAGCCCAAACCCAAAAACAGTCCTATATATACCAGTTGGCGCAACAGCATTACTATCCTTTCCATAACCACCACCGGTCTATTCTTGTATATCGGTTAGAAGCTGTTGGGCTTCCTTTACCATTAGATCTTTGCCCACTAATTCATTTAAAAGCGGAATCGCCTTTTCCTTCTTATCCAAATCCATATAGGTCTTGGCCATATGGAGCCATAAGCGCTCATTGAAGTAATACGGACTGGCCAATTCCATTAAACGCACGCCCAATTCCAGCTGCTCGGTATCTTGTTGGGCCACCAAGGTTTTATAATACCCATATACGGCAATAAGTTGCACATCATAAGAAGCCAGCCCTGCCTTCAATGCCGTGGCAGCCGATTCAAAATCTTGTTTTCCTTGAAGTACATCCTGCACCAGATACATACTATTTTCATCGGTATACCAGGTTCTCTCCACGGGGGTGGCTCCTAAGGAACGGATAACCGCCTCAGCCGATTTCGGGGTTGAAAACGGGTTTTGGCCGGTTACGAATTTTCCGGAAATGGCCACCATGGGCAACATAAAATCGGCCTGAACGAATTTCGCTCCCCTAGCCTTTAACCGATCCTCTAAACGAAACGGGAATTCCTGCACCCATTTTTTACCGAAAAGATCTTCTTCCGTATTACAAAAACCGGTCATTTCGATAGTATCGATCACGTATTTATCGGCCTCCTTTACATTGACGAATGCGGCCGGGCCATGACAGACCGCCGAAATCACCGTTCCCTCACGTTTATACATCTCCAAAATAATATCTTGTAAGGCCGGGTCGTAAGGCAGATCGAACATGGCCCCTTTACCCCCCACCACATAAACGGCGTCGAAATCGGCGGCCGATATGGTGGCCGTAGCCTGGGTATTCGCCAATAAGGCCATAGCCTTTTCGTTTTCCAACAATCGTTTGTTGTATGCCTTTTCTGCATTGAAATTATCGGCCTCCACGGCACCTCCTTTCGGACTGGCCACCGTTACCCGAAACCCGTTATCCGTAAAAATCAAATAAGCCTGGGAAAATTCGTCGAACTCAAAACCCGGCCGCTGTGCCCCTTTGTCCTTGCCATAGCCACTGACCACCATTAAAATGTTCTTGTCCCGATTTTCCTCCTGTGCCCCGACCATTACGGCCAACAATAGGCAGAATAATAAAAGTGTCTTTTTCATGATGTCTTCTTTTAGATTTTTACCAAAAGAAGGGGCTACACACCAAAATAACTGACGGAATTATAATTCAGTAAGAGAAAATGATAAGCCCGTAAACCTAAAAACCCGTTTAATCGGCCAAGGAAGCCCTATACTGTGACGGGGTGCGCCCTTCCACTTTTTTAAAGGCGGCATTAAAGGCAGAAATACTGTTAAAACCACAATCAAAGGCAATGGCCGATATCGTGAGCTTCCGGTATTCATTGGAGGTCAATTTCGATTTAGCCTCCTGTATCCGATAAGAATTCAAAAATTGTTGGAAGTTTTGATGTCCGTTTTCGTTTACGGACCGCGATAAGGCATGTGTACTTACCTTTAGCTTCGAAGCGATATCCTGAAGTTTTAAATCGGGGTTCAAATAAGCCTTTTCCTTTTCTAAATAAGTGGTCAAAGCTTCAAATATGGAACGCGAGGCCACTATATCCATGGACGACCCCTTATATTTCACTTTATCTTCTTGAAACACTTTATGCTTCAAGGCCCATAGGCTTAAACCATAAATAGCAATGGAATAGGTCAATGGCCCCATGATGTACGGAATGGCTTCCCCCAACAGGAAAAAGAAGTAGGAAGCCCAGATAAAAACGATGCCGAAATGTATGGCATACAGCCATTTCTTTTTGGTCGAACCGAGCGAAACGCCCTGTTTCAGTTGCTTTCTAAACAAAAAGAACGACCCAAGGATATAGCCCAGAAAATGCAGGTATATGGCATAAATACCAAAGGAAACATAAAAGGTCTTGGACAACAACATCAAACTATTCAAGACCAAGAAAATCAAAAAAGGAAGGGCATGTAGGCCCATCTTCAAACGAATTTGAAAATCTTTGACCAAACAACTTCGGGTGTATAGATAAAAAAGCGGTCCTAATAAAAGTATCAAGGTAAGCCCCAGGGTAATCAGAATAAACTCCAGATCACTGGTAAAATATAGAAAAATAGACTTACTGATCCGTAACCCAAAAAGCAACAGCAAAACCCCTAAAATCTTATGCGATATACCGGTGGTATATTTTTTGGCCAAAAGATAAACACCGAGCATAAAACCATGGATTACACCAAGGCCGCAGACCAATAGGGTAAGTATATATTCTATTTTCACCTGGCAAAAATAGGATAAAATGCGGCAAACCATCCCAAGTATTTAGCCTACATAAAACCATAGAAAGGGAAAAAACGCCCATGGTAGCCATTAGAATATTTGGTAATTTTGACCCTCAAATATTTTTGTGATGAAGAATACCGCACTTTCCCACATACATGAAGGCCTAGGAGCCAAAATGGTGCCCTTCGCGGGCTACAATATGCCTGTTTCCTATGAAGGCGTAAACATTGAACACGAAACCGTACGCCAGGGCGTTGGGGTGTTCGATGTGTCGCATATGGGCGAATTTTTGATCGAAGGCCCAAAAGCCTTGGATTTGATCCAAAAGGTAAGCAGTAACGATGCCAGCAAATTGACTGCCGGCAAGGCCCAGTATAGCTGTATGCCCAATGAAACTGGTGGCATCGTAGACGATATGATCATTTACTGCATCGCCGAAGAGAAATACCTCTTGGTGGTCAATGCCTCCAATATCGACAAAGATTGGGCACATATCAGTAAATACAATGAGGCTTTAGGGGCCCAAATGCGTAACCTATCGGACGACTATTCCCTTTTGGCCATTCAAGGTCCAAAAGCTGTTGAGGCTATGCAATCGCTGACCTCGGTAGACTTGGCCGAAATAAAATTCTACACTTTTGAAGTGGCCGATTTTGCCGGAATCGAACATGTGATCATTTCCGCTACGGGTTATACCGGTTCGGGTGGTTTTGAAATCTATTGCAAGAACGACCAAGTAGAGCAGGTTTGGAACAAAGTCTTTGAAGCCGGGGCCGATTTTGGCATAAAACCAATCGGACTGGCCGCACGCGATACCTTACGACTCGAAATGGGCTATTGCTTGTATGGTAACGATATAGACGATACCACCTCTCCTCTGGAGGCCGGCTTGGGATGGATTACCAAATTCACCAAGGAATTTGTAAACCATGAAGCCTTGGCCGCCCAAAAAGAAGCGGGAATAACCAGAAAACTGATCGCTTTTGAACTGACCGAAAAAGGAATTCCACGCCAGGATTACGATATCGTAGACGAAGCCGGGGCCGTAATCGGTAAGGTAACCTCGGGTACCATGTCACCTTCTTTGGGCAAGGGTATCGGCTTAGGTTATGTACCGGTCGACTATAAAGCACCGGGCAGTGAGATAAGCATACAGATTCGTAAAAAGGCCGTAGCGGCCCAAGTAGTAAAACTACCTTTTTATAAAGGTTAGCCCCCTAGCGAAGACCGATTTATGCAGCAGGAACGGGTGATGATCTTAGGGGGCAGTGGATTTCTTGGCTATGCTTTGTACAAGGAACTCTGCCCCTATTTCGATACCTATGCCACCTTTCATACCGGTCGCCATTCGTTTAACAACAACCAAAAATTCCACCATTTCAGTCTGGTGGAAGAGTCGGTCTACCCCCTGTTGGAGGAAATTGCCCCAACGGTAATCATCTCGGCCCTTCGGGGCGATTTTAAAGCCCAAATCCGGGCCCATGAAGAGATTGCCCATTATGTGCAGATCCATAGATGCACGGTTTATTTTCTCTCTACCGCCAATGTTTTTGATGCTTATAGTCGCTATCCCTCCTATGAAAGGGATCAAACCTTATCGCAAAGCAAGTTTGGCCACCTAAAAATCAAAATAGAGAACATTCTAAAAAAACTGCCAACCGATAAATTCGGCATCTTACGGGTGCCCATGGTATTTGGTAGTAGCTCACCCCGGATTAAGGAAATCAAGTCGGCCCTTTTGGCCCAAGAACCCATTGAGGTTTTTCCCAACCTAATCATTAACGTAACCAACGACGATAAGCTTTGTCAGCAAGTGCATTACCTGATCAACCGCCACCGTACCGGCATATTTCATTTGGGCAGTATAGACTTGGTGCACCATGAGGATTTTATACGGGAAACCATTCGTAAAATGGGGAATTTCCACCCCATACTAAAACGGGTCTATACCACCAATCACGACCGTTATTTGGCCGTGATACCCCGTGACAACAAACTACCCGAAAACCTGACCCCAACTTTTCAAGAGATTATCGATGGGCAGTTGGCTGTTTAACCTTTAGCCGGAAAATTCGAAGTGGGAGTTATGGCAATGCGCCAATTCATCAATGTACCAATGTATCGATGTACCGATGTGTTGATTTGATGATTGGACAATTTGAAAATTTGAAAATATCGTAATAGGTATTTCATGAAATCGAGGGGTATTTGCCTTACCGCCTATTTTTAATATTTTTGCTGCACTGTGAATTAAAAATCAAAGTCGGCCCAAGGTATTACCGAAAACGGTCTAGGGTCACTGACTTTAAAAATATATCTGTCCATGGGAAGAGCTTTTGAGTTTAGGAAAGCCCGTAAAATGAAACGCTGGTCGGCCATGTCGAAGGCGTTTACCAGAATCGGTAAGGAAATCGTAATCGCCGTAAAGGAAGGTGGTCCCGATCCCGATGGTAATAGCAGGTTACGTGCGGTAATCCAAAACGCCAAGTCGGTGAACATGCCCAAGGACAATATTGAGCGCGCTATTAAAAGGGCCAGTGAAAAAGGGCAGGGCGACTTTAAAGAAGTACTTTTCGAAGGCTATGCCCCTCATGGTATCGCCATTTTGGTAGAGACCGCCACCGACAACAATACCCGTACCGTAGCCAATGTACGTAGCTACTTCAATAAGTGTAACGGAAACTTGGGCACCTCGGGCTCGGTAGAATTTATGTTCGACCATACCTGTAACTTTAGGATCAATGGCGAAGGTTTGGATCCTGAGGAACTGGAATTGGAACTGATCGATTTCGGTGCCGAAGAGGTATTCGTAGATGAAGACGGTATTATGATCTACGGCCCTTTCGAAAGTTTCGGTTCCCTTCAAAAGGAATTGGAAGGCCGGGATATCGAAATCCTTTCCTCTGGTTTTGACCGTATACCACAGGTAACCAAAGACCTGAACGAAGAGCAAAAAGCCGACGTGGAAAAACTACTCGAAAAAATAGAGGAAGACGACGATGTACAGAATGTGTACCACACCATGGAGGAATAATCCCTGAAACACCTTATAATACTAGCAAAAGCCGCTATTTTACATAGGGGTTTTATTTTTTATAATCCTTTATAATTGTTTATATTTGATTGAATTCCGAACAAATAACGAACAAATGAATTTTAACTATTATCTTTCCCATTATGTGAAGAAGAATGGCACTCAGATGGTCAGACTAAAAATGGAGACTTCTAAAAAAGATGTTCAGTATTTAGATTCCGGAATATCAATCCAAAAAAATCAATGGGATGACAGAAAGAAAAAAATAAAAAGACATCCCTTAGAAGAGAAACTTAATGCCAACCTCCAATCGTTTCTTATTTCTGTTCAACAACTCTACTATAGCAATAAGGGGGTATCGGCAAAGCGACTACATTTTTTATATAAAAACAATAAAAAATACGACTCCACTTCCTTTTTAGACTTCTACCAACAAATTGTCGATGAAGCTAAACTAAAAGGGAAAATACGCACGGCCAACACGCAACAGAAGTATATAGATAAACTAAAAAAATTCTCAAGCCATGTTTCATTCTCCGATCTTTCAGTCCAGTTTGCAAAGGATTACGAAAAGTGGATGCTTGAAAAAGGAAACAAAATAAATACAGTAGCATCAAATTTCAAGTCAATGTACGCTGTTTTAAATAAGGCATTGAAAATGGGTATTATCAAAGAAAACCCAATACGAGGCTACTCGATAGTAACTGAAAACGTACAGAAAGAGTCATTAACCTTTGAAGAAATCAGCAGACTTTCAGAATTGGAAATCCCTGCTAGGTTTAAAGGAATGGTTAAGGCAAGGGACATGTTCTTGTTTTCCTTCTATACCGCTGGCATGAGATTTTCTGATATATGTGAACTTAAATGGGAAAATATTGTCGGAAATGAAATTGTCTATACTATGGGTAAATCCAGGACTAGAGCTGGGGCTAAAAGAACTTTGCCTCTGACTCCAAAGGCCATGGCTATTTTAAAAGATTATAAAGGCAGAAATAACACTTTTATCTTCCCACCACTGTATGGAATGGACAATAAAAACGTAGGAGAAATAGAACGCAAACTATATATTGCAAATAATGCCGTAAACCGTGCATTGCGCAATGCTTGTGAAAAAGCAGGTATAGGAAAATGGGTGAATATGCATATGGCTAAGCACTCCTTTGCAGATTTTGCTGTAAAAAACGATACCGGTCTCTTACTGATTTCTAAACTTTTGGGACACACAAAATTATCTACTACCCAGCACTATCTTAAAGATTTTTACCATAAAGAGGAGGCTGAGGAAATGAACAGGTTGTTCGGTTAATGTTGTATAGTCAGTTTATCGTAATGTAATACCCACTATCGACTTTGATGGATATTTCGCCTTTCCTTAACTTTAGGTTTATCGTTTCGATGTCCTCTCTTGGATACAAATATTTTTTACCCACTTTAAAGAAATCGACCAATCCTTGATCTCGTAAGGACTGCATTATCTGTCCATTATAGGCAATACCCAATCGCTCACAAAATGCCTTCCCTGTAAGATTCAATGGCTCTATATGTACGCTTGCGGTTTTCACTACCTACTTCTACCTTTTTTTCTTCGTCTTCGCCAAAGCGGACCATCGAGTTCGTTTTTGTAATTATTGAACGGTTCGGGTCCTAGGATATCTTTTTCAGAAAGTCCCAAATGATCCGTTGGTTGGCCAATAACTTCCCCTGCCCTTCCGATAATACTTTTTGATTGTTTCTGATTTTCTCCTGGCCCTTCTTTACCTGCGTCAATCCCTCTAAAATCTCCTTGTTCTGTTGCATTAGTTTGGAGAACAATTGCACGGTCTCTGATTTGTTCATAGTCGATTTGTTTTATGATGTTGTTCCATGAATATTGCCTTCCCAAGCTGCTTCCCTTATAAATAACTCCTTCGTAGCTGAAGGAAATGCCGGAAACTCTTCCTGTAGTCTTACTGATGTTAAATTTTGGCTGAATATTTTTTTTCTGTAATTGATAAATTAACTCCTCTATATTTTCCGAGCGCTTTAAAGCCTCCATCAACTGTTGTTGCAGTAAACTTTTTACAGGTGCGTCCCCGGTCCTAAGCGTTTTCTCGATTTCGTTTTGTGTTAGGGCCGCCTTTCGCACAGAAGGTTCCTCGATAAGTTCGGAGAGCCCATATTTCTTTTCCAATTTCCTTACCAAAAGCTCACTTCTCTTGTAATCCTTGCTGTCGCTGACCAATTCTCCAGAAAATTTTATCCTGTTCGCCACAATATGGATATGTTGGTGACTTTGGTCATCGTGGCGGTACATTATATATTGGTTATCGTCGAATCCCATTCCTTTTAGATACTCCAATCCCATGGAAACAAAACTTTTGTCGTTCATTTTTTCATCGGGAGGAAGGTTAAGGGATACGTGATACACGGCTTTGCCCAACCTGGGACGTAATTGCCTGACCAAATTGAATTCCTTGGACATATCCACCGCGTTGCCCAAATCGATGTTGGCATCCAGTACACAGGCCTGACCAATTCCAACCTTTTTTTGGTTGTAGGCCAACAGTCCGTAAAAGTCCTTTCCCTTTATCTGCTTGGCTATCATTTATCCTTGATATTTGATTTTAATTCGCCTAAAAGATTCCGTAGTTCTGACAACTGTAGAGACAGATTTTTTGGAGCGTGCATGCGCAGATGGGAATTTTTGGAAAGCTGGTTTATGTTGTTGCCTATACGGCTCAACTCTACGAACAGTCTCCTATCCTCCGGTGTTACCTTGGTTCTCGGTAGCGGTCTGCCTATTACTTTTTTTCGGATATAATCCGGTATTCCCATACCCAATGTTGCCGCATTACCAGAGACGATCAGGTATTCATTGACCGTCATCCGAACGTTGACCCGTATAGCTTTCAATGATTCAATATCCTTTTTTGGCCGTGCCATAATTCTGGGGTTTGGGGAGGATCCCCAACAAGCCTGCGAACAAAGTGAGCTGTTTTTGCTTGCAAAAACATGGCTTGCTACGTGACCTCCGATTAACTTATGGCAAACCTAAGGGCAAGTGAAGAAATGGTTTTCGAGTGCTGTACACAAAACAGTGTACACCACTTTTTAGGAACAAAGTAACACTTCCTGGTATTTATCTTTAAGAGATTCTGCAGCTGGGGCAATCTGAAAAAACAAGAAACGATAATTTACCAGATGGGATAGCGCTCTTCTGTAGTTCATTTTTTTACTACCGTTGTCCTCAAAAAACCGGCAAGCATCTTTTGGATGGATTTCATGAGGGGTAGCCAGTCCATTTAAGGTGCGTTGGGCAAACTCAAAGCGTTGCAGTGCTCTCCTGTTAATTACATCCAAAGATAATTCCTTAGGGTATTCAGGAACATCATAATACAACTCCTCCAAAATGACTATAAATGCCCGTCTTCTTGATAATTTTGGTTTTGAAGGTTTTACTCCAAGTTCCATCTCTATATCGGCGGTAATCTTTTTGGCCAACTTGACCTGCTCCAAGGTGTAAGTGTTCCCATTGACCATTAGATTAGGCTCCCTTTCGAGTTGGTCCAGGTATGTAAGCAACTTTTTGGCGTTCATTATCGCTTGGGGCCTTTTCTATTTTGGTTTTTTATGGCTAGGGAGAGGGATTCCCTGAAGGAATTTTTGAGGATACCCATACGCAGGGACATTCCCAAAAGGTTGCGCTGAACGGAACTGCCCACTACATCATATGTAGTTATATTCAGTTTGTTTTTGGACAACTTGTGCCTTAATACCACAATTAAGAACAGCTTCTCTTGATTGTCCAGTTTAGTCGTTTGGGTATCTAAGTTTGAGGCGAATAATTCTACAAACTCTTCAAATCCAATTTCGTTATCACTTTTTATTTTCTCTAATTCTGTATTGTGTATATCATTGATAAAGTGTTCTATGGCAAATTTTCCGAATTCCCACTTTCGGTATGTGGTTGTAGGGTCTACTAGTTCCATTTCCACAAAATCAACAAGCTCTTCATTATCCAGCATGTTTTTAAACCCTAATCCTTCTGTTTGAATGGCAGAAAGTTCTTGTACTACTTCATCCGAAAAATTATTAATCAAATGAATAGCAAACTGCTTGGCCATATCCAACATGGGTAAGTTTTTTTCTGCTAATACCTTTAGGAAGGTATCCTTCTGACCTACTTCAAGATTGTTCTGATGAATAAGATAAACGAACAGATTTTTGAGACCATTAATAATAGCTGTTGAATTATTGTTAGTCGTAGACAAAGAAAAGTCAATAATCTCAATTGTATTTTTATTCATTATTTAATGTATTCTCTTAAGCTTTTCCATATATCCTTTAAATAATAATTCCTTGATGCATTTTGCCAGTATTGTAACATCAGAATTAGCGTTATGAAACTGCTTAATTTTGTGATTGAAAAGATGCTCAAATAACTCTGTCAATTTAGGATATTTCGGTTCTGGATTTATTTCATTTGAGAACAGTTTTGTCCCAAATTCCATTGTGCAAAATTTTTCCAAACCATCGAAATTAAAGTCAATCTGATATTTGTGAAATTCGTTTTCCAGGACAGATAAATCAAATTTTAAATTATGTGCTGAAATGATTTTGCAATGTTTTAAATCATAAGTCATATCCAGAAAAACATCCGAAGGTTTTTTTCCAATCCTTTTAATGATAGAAGGATTTAACTTATTGACTTTAAACGCATCAGAATTTTCTTTAAAATCCGAATTTACTAATTCTGTGGTCTTTTTATAAACAACTCCTTTAGTGTCCATTATCATCCACGAAACTTGAACAATGTTAGGGAATTCTCCATTTTTTATTAGACCATCGGTTTCTATATCAAATAAGAAAAATAAGTTCTCTTCTATTTTGGAAAGGTCAATTAAGTTAATGTTATTGGGTAATTTGACATTTCTATGTTTTTCTTTTGAAAGTGAGAAATATACTTTTTTCTTTTCTATTTCCGAGATATTTAAAAATAGACTTTCAATAATTTTAAATTTATTGATATTTATAAAATTTGGTTTCTCTATTGGAAATTTACAATTGGTAAAACTATAATTTGAACCAGATTTATGAAGGGAATTAGGTAGGACAATATGTGTACTCCACAGTAATTCTATTTTTTCAAATAAAGCTGTATTATCTAAATTAGGTGGATATGATGAGGCAACTTGGTCTTCCTCTAAGACTTCGATTAAGTCAGAAAAAAAGTATATGTGATATCCGTCTAAACTTCCAGTTCTTACAACCCATTCATAATTTTTTGGAAGTCCTAAAATAATTAATAAATCCTCAATAAATTCGTAATTGGAACAACCGTCAATGTCTAAAATATGTAGGTTTTCAAATCCAGCTATCGTTCCAATTCCCACAGCATTATCCCAATCATAACTCTCAAGTTCTTCAATTTTTTGTCGTGTATTTTTGAGATGCTTCCATTCGTGGTAAGGACCTTTGAGAATATTCGCATCATAAAAATTATGTTCTGTAATGTAGTTAGTAATACAAGTGATATTAAAACCTAGTTTGAACAAGTGTTTTCCTAAAATTTCAATTTCGGTCATATCAGTTTTTTGCTTAATAAAATTTCTAAACAATTGAATACTTTATCATAATCATTTTCACTATTTACAAATAATTGTATTTCGTTTTCAGCTTTATTAAAGTTGTTTGGATAAATCTTTATTAATTCTTGGATGTGCTTTTCATTATTAATAATGAACCACCTTGGCAACCAATCAAAATAGTTGGTAAAAAAATAAAAAAACCAAGCATTGTCGACATAATCTATTTCTTCCTGTAATGCCAACCATTCAAAGAATAGATTACAGCTTTTAGGATAGTTCTTTTTAAAAATTGTATAATTCATTCCTTTTCCAATTTTTCAATCTGCTTAACTATATTATTAGCTATTATTGAAGCATTTTTTATTAATACGAAATTACGTTCATATTGATTTTCAGAAACTTCAAATTTTCCATAATGAGTTATATTATCCCGAATTGTTTGTAAAAGCTCATAAAGTGCTCGCTCTAAACTTTTATTGTAATTGTGCTGCTCATTCTTTTTTAGGATTTCTTTTCTTAAAAAATCGGTTGAATTTTTGACTTTAGGTCGAACATTAAAATTGTTGGCATTGGATTTTATATAATCTAGTCTTATTATTTCCGCTATTTCATTTTGACAAATTTCCGTTGCATTTGTTGTTTTAGCCACAAAATCTAGATAATTACCACTTTTATATTTATTTCGTCCATAATTTTCGATATAAGTATAGGAATCACGAAAATTATCTCTGTAATTTCGGTATTCGCCTGATACTTTTTCTTGAAATTCTCTCATTTTTTTAAAATTAAGGACAACGAATTGTTTGCGCTATCATGGCTGACGATGGCAAGTCGTACACTATACACTTTTACCGTGCTTTATTCTTCTTGTTCATCAGGTTCACCATTGGAAGGTTTGTATTTTTCACCTTTTTCCCATGCCTCAGCAATTTTTTTATAATTAGGAAAGTCTACTGGCGAGTCCATTGTCCAATTTTCCACGAATTTCGGGTTATTACTATTAGGTCTTGGGTCCGCATTATTCATTCTCGCTTGAACAGGAGTCCTAACTGCATCCCCCATAATTACAACGTGCTGTTGCGGTAAAATGGGTAGTTGTTGTAAAATATCTTCGTTGGCAGCAGAAACTAGTTGTCGCACATACTTTTGGTCTTCCGGGTTTTGCAACCTATGAATAATAAAGGAGTTGCATTGTGATAATACTGTCTTTGATAATTCCGAAGGGCGTTGACTAGAAACAAGTAGAGAAATACCATATTTACGTCCTTCTCTCGCAATACGTTCAAACACTTTTTTAGCTATTGACTCTCTTTCACCTCTATTTTTCTCTGGGATATAATTTTGCGCTTCTTCCAAAGCTATAACCATTGGAAGTTTTCCTCTATCACTTTCAGGAAAACGAGATACAAAGTCTAAAATAAGCCGACCAATTAATCCTGTTATTGTTTCTAAAACTTCATAAGGCAATAAAGACATATCAATAATTGTAACTTGACTTGGTTTGTCTTCAAGAAGTTTTTCAATTTCTTCTTTGCCTAACTGTTTCTCATAAAAATCAGTAAATAAGTCTGTCTGTTCACTATTATATACTTTGCAAAAATCACCTAGAATAAAAGCAATGAATTTTGCCAAAGCACTAAGAATTTCGTCTGGCTGATTTAAGAGCAAAGGCCGTGAAATTCTTTCGTCACCCAAATATGATTGTAATCTTAACCTAAGAGTTGAAACAAACTCCCTTAGTCTATTTCCTGAATTTTCTTGTTCATTGATAGCTTCATCAAAAAACCTTGTAATTAAGTCTTGAAAATTAAACCAAATCGGCAGGTCAATATTTTTTTCAATTGCTATCTGCTCAACGTTTTGTGAACTAGAATATTCCAAATGCTTATTTTCTAGCTCTTCTAAAGCGTCTTTCTCATCTGCGATACTGTTGTTTGCGCCAAGTGTTAGTAGAGCATTTTGGATATCAGTTAAAAGTTGATTCCCATTTGGAGTAATTGAGTTTGCTAAGCCAATAATTTCATTATCGGCCTTATAATTCCAATTTCCATAGCTTTGGGTGCATTTTTTCTTCTTAATATCGTCTGGGGAGGCATCAAAGAGATTAAGTACACCTCTTTCAGTGAATTTGTCAAGAATAGGTTTTTCTTCAACTTCTTTCTGGTTTTTTGCTAATCCTAAAGCCCTTTTAAAAACTGGAGCTTGAGTGCCTGAAGTAGGTTCAAAGAGGTAGTCAAAATCAGCAAAATTCATAAACCAAAAAGGAACTTTCATCCCATCTTTATCGATATGGAATGGGTTAACTAATTCAAGATGTTTGTATGGTGCTTCTTTCGTTCCTTGAAATGCTTGTTTGTATTCTCCATTGGTGTCAAATATTATGACATGAGCATTTTTCAGCTTCTTCCCGTTGTAATCAAAATCGAACATGCTTTGAATGATAGATGCAAACGTGCAAGATTTACCTGAACCCGTATTACCCAGTATTGCGGCATGTTTACCGAAAAATTTATCTGGATTAATCTTGATTTTATAATCAGAGAATGTAGGTGAAGTTCCTACAGGTAAATAATAATCATCTTCAAAATTTATTTCTTCTGTGTCTTCCTTGCTCTTCTGGTCAAAGATATTATCCAAGTCTTGGCTTGTAACATACCAAACAGGGTTGTCGAGTATAGGGTAATTATAGACTCCTTGAATATATTTTCCACTATTCTCAATGGTTCCAATCATGGTTGCCACTAAATACCTAGCAGATTTCGTTAAAAAAATGGCCTCTTTATTTTTTCCAATTTCAGTTTCGTCAATTGCTCGAACACTTGTTACCATGGCAACAATTTTATCTGCACCGATTGGTATTATTATGTAGGAATTTATTCTTGCGACTTCAAAAATATCTTCATAGCCACTTTTATAAAGACTTTTTAAATCATCATCTAGTCGGATGTATGCCCTAAAGCTGTCAACAGAAATCACTTTACCGATAGTCCTTTCACTCATTCTTATTCGGCTTTAGTTGGTTCAGTATTAGACGACTTTGAACTTAACAGTTCATTCAAAGTATTTGCAACATTTTCATTATTGTCAATATTGTTAAAATTTGGCATTAGAGTGTCTGCAAAAGTTAAGAAGTCACCAAAGAACTCTCCTTCAAGTATTATGATTCTTGGGTCATTAAGTTCTTTTAGGTTTTGAATGTATTCGTTCCTTGTACCTTGAAAGTCGATTACAATAAGTGTGAACGTAGGGTTCGATAATGCCTGATAGATAATATCGTTAAAATGGTCATCACCAAAAGAATACCCAACAGTTATAAGTACTGATTGAGATTGGGTTATCGTTGAGGCAAATTGTCTAAATAGTTCTGAATATGGAAGGTCGAGTGTGTACGACTTTTTTACTGCTGATGGATAAATAATGATTTCTCCTTTTTTCCTTAGTGACTCTATCAATTCTAGTGGCTTCTCTTCAATACCATAAAGGTTATTCGCATCCCGAGATTCTGAATTGACCCATGATAATGAGCCGTGAAGCTTATAATATCTTACAACTTTCTCTATTCGTTGTACTTTACCAGAAGTAGTAGAACCAGGGTAGAAAATATCGTATTCAAATGTTTCTGGTTTGAAGAACCTTTTATGGAATCCTGAAAACCCATCTATATAATGAACTCCTAGCTTATCAAAAGCATATTCAAAAGCCAAGTCGTAATTGGCAGTAAAAATATTGGCTCGCCTCAAATTCAAAGGTCTTTGGAGAAGAGCCTTTAAGAATTTTTCATGAAATATATACTTGCTTCTTGACTCAAGTAATTCACCTTGTGCTTTTTCTTTCGGGAATTGGCTAGCTTTTTTTCTATCAATTATTGTTTGAGAAACAGGTCTATTCTCTAGATTACATACATTGAATAATCCTTCTTTTATCGCAGTAATTAATTCAGCATACTTATCAGTTCTTGCTTTACTCTTATCTTCACTAAAGACAAAATCTGTCGCGATTAAGAAGTTTAAAACCTTTTCATATTCAATAGCTATTTCCTTTGATTCAATATCACGGACAATATCATCTTCAATCTCAAATTTCCACTTTCTCTTGTCTTCAAAAGTTTGAGTATCACCTATAAGGTGAGCCTTACCATATTTTAATAACTCTCCCTGAAGTTGCTTAATCACAAAAGCGAAATGAGAATAAATTCCTGTTCCCTCAGGGTCTTGTTCTTTAATATAATTCTCTACTTCCAAAGGGAAATTTCTGATTGCTACGGCTCCCAAGTGAATTGATGTTCCTGAACCAAAAAGAAAACTAACATTGTCTAATTCAAGGTAATTTTTGAGCATTAACTTGATTTTATCAATGATTTTCCCTTGGTCTAAGTTTTCAGCTATCCAATCAGCTAACTTGTCTGTACTTCCAAAGAGCACTCTATTTTTTGCTGGGTCAAAATGTGTCATTTAGTTCCGTTTTTTTATCTCTTTTTTGGTCATTAAGCACAACTTTGGATTTAACCCGGATTATGCACTAGAAAAGCTTTTACAGCAAAAAATCGCTTCAAAATAAAACACTACACTGTGTTTTCAATTTCACCATAGCGGTGCTATGCCAAAAATTCCAAACCACTTTATTTTATTGCGCTTATCACCTTCACGACACTCCCCTTATGCATATTCCGGGTTTAATTATATAAGATATGACCTACATGCCCTAAAATAATCATAAATCAGTTAGTATAGAAAGCTTACTTGGTTAAGCCATTTAATTAATAGCAAATAATGATATTTATAAAAAAAGAGGTGAGAAATTTACTATCTACCAATAAAGGACAACTGCCTTGACAGCCAACACCCCCAAACTGCCACCTCAAAAGCAGCAAATAGCCAAAGAAGTCCAAATATGCCGGGAATGGACAAGAGTACAATTAGAAAAGCAATCAAAGGTAACCTAGATATTCGCTTTAGCCGATAAAGCCCCAAAAGCAATAAGAATAGAAAACAGATAAAACCCAATAACGAAAATTTTTGTAGTAATAGATCAAAGGTCAACATGATTTTATATTTGGATATCCTTCAAATTATACAATGACCATCAGAATATCGGCCATATAACTGGTTAAATCCACCTTTGTCTTCTTTCCCCTAGCCATAAGCGCCCCCAGGCGCAACTGTTAAGAATGTAAGAAGTATGTTGCTCAGAGCTCGTTAAAAAATATTTTATGGGCAGGGAAAGGAAAAGGTTGATACGCGACAACCTTTTGGGTCAAAAAATATTGCAACTAATAGCTAGCATTAAGGACTACCCTATAGCCCTTCTACGTTGTATGGTTTTGATTTCTTCGTTTAAAATTGAAATCTTCACTTGTTTCTCTTTTGGAAACTCAATAGTGACCTTCTTTTGATGTGTTTCCAAGGACTTTAAGTTATGGTTAAGATCAAATTTCTTCATTCGTATTTCACTCTCCATTTTTTTGATAAGATTAAGTAGTTGAAGATGAATTTTGTCTGGGTCAAATCTTTGTTGACGTTTGCCTTGAATTACACCATGTTTTAATTCTAGACCATATGAAAACAAATAGTGTTTTTGGCTAGGCACATAATCAGCCACAAAAACTAAGTTAGCTTGAATTGAAGGTAAATGGGTCACTAGCACCCTCCTACTATAGTTTACATTAAGTTTAGATTTCATAACTAGCTCTCTGTTCAGTTGTTCAATCTTTTGTTTTACATCATCGCAAGCATTCAATTTCATTTCCAAAGAAGTCCCATGAATCAATTTTTCAATTATCGTCAATGGCTCAAAAAAAGGTGAATCCGATGCCAATTCTGCGACCATAGCTGGGCCTAAACTTTGCTTTGTATTTTCTAGTTCGAATAGCTGTGCTTTAATTTCTTTATTTTCAGACTTAATCCTGTCTATTATCTTAAATGAGTTTGCTTTATTGAGCTCAAACAATCTTTTTTGCGCTTGTAAGAACTTGAGGTCATCGGATAACTTGACCAACTGAAACTGTTCCATATCCCCAATTAAGGCTGCTTGCATTTGTGCATAGGAGAGGTTTTTATCGTCTGGGATTAAATCATCATATACTCTTTGTTTTGGATCTGCTTCACGAATCTGTTCCCTGAATTTTTCCTTATGGGTGTTCAATGAATAGGAAAAAATATCGGTAGTGTCCTTAATACCATAAAAGCGCTCAATTACCCTATTGTTATAATGCTCCGCTATTTCATTACCCTTTCTCAATCCTCTTCCCGCTCTTTGGTCAAAAGCATCGGGTGAATAAGGAATATCTATGTGAAAAATCCCGACTACCCTTTTTTGGATATTAGTACCTGTACCAAGTACTTGTGTACTACCCATAGCTATACGAATAGTTCCGTCATTTATATCCCTTTGAAATTTTTCGGTAGCATTTTTTGCCTTGCATTCTTGTGCAAAGGCAATTTCGGTTTTGGGAATTTGATGTTCATCCATCAAGAATTGTGCAAGAGTGTTATAGGTATTGTATTGATTTGGCTTCCAAACGTTCAAATCACTAAATACCAAACAAACCCCTTTATGTGGGCTTGTTTGATGATAAAGCTCAGCTATATCCTTAGCAATTCTTCTTAGTTTAAATTGGTCCTTTTCAGAAAATGAAATGGAAATATTGTCTTTGGATAAAGGGTCAATCAGTAAACTTCTATTGATGTTCAAAGCAGTTATATGTGCTGACTTCATCTGGCCTTCATTATACATAGGAATGGTAAAGAGGGCTTTTTGATTTCTATTTTTGGTAAAATCAAGAGATGCGGCTTTTAGGTAATTGTAGGCAGGCGAACTTTCCAATATCACAAAATCCCTATCCAGTTGAAGGTTATGGGTTTTAAAATGTTTATCCCTACAGATATGTGTGAAGGAATTGTACATTTTACTCAACTCAGGCAAGTTGATAAAATAACGGAAACGGGCATGCATCCTGGGGTCCCCAAATATATTGGGTTCTATGCTAACACTTTGTTTCAGGAAAATGGACGCCCAAGCATCGAAATTATGGATTTGCTTTCTTTTTAGTTCTTGAGGGATAAGATACCTCTGATAGGCATAGAGTTCCGTCACAGAATTCTTTAAGGGCGTACCACTATAAAAGAATACATTTTTATCCGCACCTACCCTATGGTGTATGGATGCAATACTGATTTCCAAATCCAAGTTTTGCAGATTATCGGCATTATTGTTAAGTCCAGAAACATTTTGATGTCTTGTGGTAAAGCCTATGTTTTTGAAATAGTGGGCTTCATCTATAAATATGGCATCCAACTGCAAATCGGAAAAGGTTGTTTCCCCTTCCTTTTTTTCATCCAGAGTCTTTAAGGTATGTTTCAATTTTTCCTCTAGATTGGCCTTACGTTTAATGAGTCCCTTTATTAATTTTTTAGACTCCTTAAGTTTCCCAAAATCTTTGGCGGTTTGAAGGTCTTGGTCAATCATTCGTATTTTACTCTCCAATATATCTAGTACATATTCACGTTGTTTTGGTATTTGTTTTAAATGGCCATGTTCAGCAATGACCAAATCTATCCGCTTATTTGCTGCTAGGGAACCCAAGGTTCTTGCTCGTTTTGATTTGGCCATATTTTTAGAGTCCAATCGCAGGATATTAAGCTGGGGGAAATTAGATTTGATTTCCCGTTCCAATTGCGGCGCAACACTTTTTAAGGTCAATAGAATTGTTCTTCTACTTTTACCTTGTTGTTTTAGCTTATAGGCCAATAAGGCCATGGATAAGGTTTTTCCTTTACCTACTTGATGGTCGTTTAATGCACTACCCCTACTCAACCCAAAAAGGACAGAATCGATTTGATGTTGGTAAGGTTCATAAACTAAGGTATTTGGAAAACGGAGCCAATCCTTAGGAACTTGCAAATTAACATCCGCAAGAAAGGCCCTGTAATAATTTTGCTCAATTTCAAGTTTTAAATGCTCATCACTTGCGATAAAGGATTTGAAATGCAGTTGTAATTCCTCATAGATATTTTGGGCCATTAGGGTGGCATCTTTATCCAATTTTTTAATGGTTTTACCTTGTGCATCTTTATAGGAAGAAAATATTACCGGGTATTTATTTTCTGAAAAGCTTTGTAGAATGCGTTTATATCCGGCCCTAACCTCCTTGTCCAAAACAACACTAAAACGTTCGTGCGCCTCTTGATTATAATCCTGTGAAAATAATAAGGTAAGGGTTGAGCTAAATTGACCAATGTTTATTTTAACCGTCTCATTAATTAATTGCCTTAAAAAGGCTTCTTTGGCATGAATAGGTATAAAATGACTTTCAAAATTAAATTCGATTGCTTCTAAAGGAAGTTGTGCAGGTTTCACTTTATTCAAAGCCTCAATAAGGACATTACCGTCCAAACCATAAGGGGGGCTGCTTTTCTGTATCAGCGTAATTTTATCGTCGATCAAACCGCTGGCAAAAATGAAATAAGGCACAACTTCGTATTTTATCCCTGCCCCATTGTTATAGGGTTGCACGGAAAAATTCTTTTTAGAAAGTCCTTCTAGCAAAAGCTCCTTTTCAGTTTTTTTAAACGCTAAAGCAACTTTCTTTATATCTATCTTTCCTGTTTGGTCAAATTGCGTTTTTACGTGTTCTAAGGGTGTACTGTGCTGAAGGACTGCAATACTACTAACTTCCGGTTCCTTTTTTAAAGAAACTGTAGTTTTTGAAGTTTGTTCTGGTAATACTTTAAGAAAGTTCGCAAAAGTAAAATTTGGATTTTTACCATAACCCTTGCCTTCAATACGTGACTCTGTACTTGTTCGTATTCTGGAAAAGTAAAAATCTTCCTTTAAAAAAACTCTATGTGCATCGAGACTGGTCCATTTAAAATGGAATAGGTCCAATTGATAATCTACTTCTTGAAAAGACTTTTGCAAGTTCAGGTCATCCAACAATCCCTTTTCTAAGTTCAATTGCAGCAAAACCAGATTGTTTCTTAATCGAACGTAGTCCGATACTAGTTCATGCACTTTATGGGGAACTTTGGTTTTGGTATAAGTATCCTGGTAGTACCAAAGATTTCCAGTTGTATCGAAATTAAAAGAACCAAAAAATAATCGCGTATAGTTTTTTACATAGGCATCGCCGAGTTTGATTATTTCTCGTTTGTTGGATACTTGGGTAACATTGGACTGGGATGTTTCAGGTGTTTTAGCAACATCTTGATTTGTATTTGTTGTTTTTGCCTTTAAAGTATTGGATACTGGAGTATTTGGAAGGACATTGTGCAAATCATATTCAAACGAATATAGTTGTCTTTCCAAAAATTTGGTAAGCTGCTCCTCATTTGGTTGGACAGTTAAATTTGGACGACCGTGAAAATAGCCCCGTACAACTTCACCATTGACCTGACCGGGGAATTGATTAAAAAAGGCATTGCAGGTATATGGCACTTGTACTAAATCTATTGAAATAGTATCGGCAAATAGCCTCTCATTGGGTGTTAACTCAGACTTATCCCGTTTCCTCTGATATAGCATCAAATCAGATACCACTTTCGTCCTTTCTTCCTTGAACAACATATTATTAAATCGATTTGCTAAAATCAAATCATTTTTCATGAGAATGGATTCCCTAAGACCATTGTAAATGGATTTTTCATTGAATGCCGATGAAATTAATAGCGCTGTTACCCCACCTATCGAACACATTTCGGGTGCAAATGCATTGAAGTAATTACCAACGTTCTTAAGAACAGGATCTATAGTGTAATTATGTTCAAAAGCGTTTTCAATCGGTATATCTCCAAAAGGAATATTTGAAATAACCAAATCATAAAAGGTCTTGTTTTGATGTTCCAAATAATAGGCCTCAAAAGTCGTGTTTAGCACCGTGACGTTTTCACTTTGTAGGTTGTTATTTTTAAGTATTTCGTAAGACAACAAATCAGGTTCAAGAGCTACAATAGAGGCTTTTGGAAATGCTTGTTTGAGGATTTGAACATAAGCACCATTACCCGCGGACGGTTCTAGGATTGTTTTAGGGTCGAAACCTGCACTTTTAAGCAATGAAATTTTATATTCAATAATAGATTTAGGAGTGTAATAACTAGTTAGGTGGTACTTTTTCAAAGATTCCAAGAATGTGCCGTAAGTTTCAGGAAAAGAATTTTTAAGGATAAGGAGAAGTTCTTTTTGAAGTTCTTCCCTACCTTTTTTTGGATAGAATAAAAGTTCGCCTAATTGGGCCAAACCACCATTGTTGATATATAGATTCCTTGGATTTCCAGATTTAATGGCCTCCAGAATCATTGAAAGTTCCTGAGTGCGCATAACCTATTGATTGGATTCCCTATCTAAAATTTCAAGTACCACTTTATCCTTTTCGGATAATGGATTTTGATTGATGGAAGCATAGATTTGAAGTATTTCTTGATTTGCAAACTCCACAGCTTCTGCATCGGTGTGTCCGTTTTGAACATAAATACTTTGCCAGTCGGCATGAATAATATGGGCATTGATAGCGAATTCATACAGGTATTCGCAGGCTATAAGCTGGGCGCGTAGTTTTATATAGTCCTCAAGGGCATACAAACAAAAATGCAAATCGGGGTTACAGGTATCCTTTACTATTTGCTTTTCCCATAGTTGTATCATTTCCGGATGTTCCTTTCTAAAATTGAGGGTTGACTCGGTCAATAGGAGTGTTTCATTTTTCATTTTCTATGTTTTTATTTGTTATGGTGTGAAATCGTTGTTCAAAAATTCTATATTTCATGCCAAAGGATGGAATAGGGTCTATGGCTTTCCCGTTTTTTATGACCTCATAATGTAGATGGGGACCTGTTGAAAAACCTGTGTTTCCAGAATAACCAATTAGCTGTTGTGCCTTTATCCTTGCAGCCACTTTTAAGACAACTTCATTTAAATGACCGTACAACGTTTCAAATCCAAAGGAATGTTTAATACGAACAAAATGGCCATACCCTTTCGGTTCATAACCTATGTGGATAATCGTGCCAGCGGCACTGGCGAAAATGGGAGTACCTTTTTTTGTAGCTAAATCAACTCCGTGATGAATTGTTTTTGAATGTTTAATGGGATGCCGCCTGATACCATATTTACTCGATAGGAAAAAAGCATTCCTTTTTAGAGGGCTTGCAGATGGAATACTGTCGATTAGTTCTAATGGGATTTCCCAAAATTCTTTTTCTTTTTGGATTTGTTTGAAGTTTTTGGCATTTGCCAGATGATTCTTCAAATAATTCTGGTTTGCCGGAGATAACAGCGAATCCTTATGATTTTTTGCGGTAAGATCTTTATTGTAATCATTATAGAACTGACCTGACCTTGAGAATAAACCATTATAGATGAGCATTAATAGGAACAAAACAAACAAAAGCCATAACAATCTATTTTCTGGGTTCAACGAACTTATTTTTCTATTAAAAGTTCCATTTAGGAAAATTGGCCCCCTTAATGAATGGAACATTTGCCGCCAAGAATTATTTGTACTATTTCCAGTTTCCATTTTTTTAGGGGATTACTTGTTTTAAAACCAAAAATAATTATATTTGATTAATATTTTACAATTATACTAATTTTTTACACAATTGAAATATGAATAATATTTGGAGAGCATCGGATGACAAACTAGATATCAATGCCGTGATGGACTATTTTGGCTATCCTATGATCAAGAATGAAGTGAATCATAAGATTTACCGAATGGGCAAGGACCATGCCGTGGTATTCCATACTGGTAGCCGTCAATTGTATTACATGTGCAGCAGACCGGAAAAGAAACAACGTGTTTTTGATTTGATTTTGACAGGATGTTCAAAGACCGAAAAAGATAGTTCTAAAGGCTTATGGAACAAAGTCGATAATTGTTATTCCTATTTAAACAGTAAAAAAGAGTTTCAATTAACCAATGTAGCACCAAACAAAGAGGAAATAGTTGATGAATCTTTTAATCATTTTAAAGAGTTTGCCAAAACCTTAAAATCTTCTACTTTATTGGAAGATGATAATTTGAAAGCTTGCTTCGAAGAACGGTTATTTCAAGACGATAAAGGTCTTCTATATTTTCCCTTTTACAATCTATCGAATAATTTAACGGGGCTTGTACAGCAAAAAGACTCTAAAACATTTCCTGTTGCTGAAAGCGACACAAGTATGTCCATTTGGTTTAGTAAGGTACCTAAAAAAATACAGCAACTAATCGTTTTCAATAATCCACTTGAGGCCATCTACTTTCAACAGAAGTTCAAGTTAAGTAACGCGGTATATCTGGCCATCAAGAACATAAATTATGAGACTAGCAAAATATTGGTTCAAATATACAAGCAAACCAAAGTGCCTAAAATGATGTTAAGCTTCACTGGAAACAGCAAAATTGAAGGTTACATTGATGATTTGATGTTGATATCGTGTATCAATGACGGTAAGTTTTTCATTAAGATCGAAAAAGATCACTTAATGATTCAATTTGATCCAGAATCGGAAAAAGCAATATCCCAATTGCACAAAGAAATCCAAAAATATAATCAGGCACTTGCTCAGGAATATTTAAAATTCAACAAGGTTGTGGACCATACCTTGGTGAACCAAAAGAGCATGGTTCTTTCAAAACATAAAGAAATGGTAGCCTGTAAGTTACCTATTGAAATTAATGCTTTGCGTTACTTCCTATGGAGTTATTATAGGAATTACCTTGGAAAGATGATCGATATTATTAAACCACAAACCCAAAATTGGCAATATGAATATAATCAGAGCACCAATGTAAGCCCACAAGAGATTAGCGCTTTTAAAATAGCGGTATAAAAAAAGGGGTGCTCCCACCCCTTTTCGATCCTTAATTCCGGATATGAAAATGGAAAGGTCATGTCCGGAATTTCAAAGTTACTAATTATAAATGATCCTTAATTTAAAATTTGAAAAATGGAAAATCAGTTAGAAAAAGTGTTCGTGAAAGTGAACCAAAGATGGCAAAAAGCAACTATTATCAACGAAGAAGATGGCAAGGTAAATGTTCTGACCCAAGATGGACAGCGCTTTAGCATGGCCAAAGAAAGTAAATGGTTGGAATTCGTGCAAAACCCTGCACAACGCTATGCGTATGGTGATGTTAAAGAGCAACTAGAAGGTCAATACATCAGCTTTGAAAAATTACCTGAAAATGTAAGGGATAACCTAGTCCAAGGAAAGGAACATTTTCATGTCTCCACTTACTTATCCGATGGAGAACTTAAAGAAACTTCCAAAATGGTTCAAATGGTTTATGATCCCAATATGGGTTCTCGTTTGTTTGTACAGTTTAAACGAAAAAATCAAGTTACCCTGGACCAGGCTATGGCCTATAACCACAAGTTTAGCCCCGACGAATTTGAACGTATGGTCTCTAAAAAAGAAGTTGTTCTTTTTCAAGGGATTACCAAGGATGGTGAATTGTTTGAAAAGTTAGCCTATTATGAGCCAAAAATACTCGATATACGAACCAAATCGGCCTTAACACCCAACACCTATTTGTACGGGACCAAACTGACTGCGGCCCAAGCAAAGTCGTTAAACCAAGGGGAGGAAATTGAGATTAAAATAAAGACCAAGTCCAAGGGCACCCAGCCATATTTGGTTTCCTATACCCCTAGAAATGAAATTTTCATCACAAAGAGCCTTCAATTGGAAAAGGCAAGAAATCTTGAAGTAGTCAACGACGAAAAAAAAAAGAATTCTAGCCAGCGAATGAAAATCTAGAAATGTAATTGGCCGGAAATTTCATCCGGCCTTTTTTCTATTCCCATCATAATCACCTGATGGGCAAAACGGTTATTTTCTATCATCAACTCACATCATACTTATGAAAGACTATGCAGACAATAGAATGCATTACAGGATGCTCATTTCTAAAATCAACGAAGAAGTTGACTTTTCTGGCTATTTAAGAGTAAAGGGCTATGCCCTACTTAAATCCAGTTTGGGATCAAAAGAATTTGGAAAAGACCAAGAACGTATAGTTCTTAATACAAAGCACAGCCCGGTTTCCTACTTTAATAGAAATGACACAAAAGATAAGGGTTGGTTTTTTAGTTATTTACTTCAACGTACAGCTAATTTTTACGATGCTATCAATGTAGGGTTGGAAGCGATCAACGCTTGTCATTATTCCGAAACGAAGACCAACGCGCTTTTTCGTGCCAAAAAACCATCAAATCTGGAGGTTACTTTTTCAATTAAACCCCTTAAGAGATGGAACTATCTAATAAAAGATAGAGGGTTAAGTTTAAAAACTTTAGAGTCCGAGGCGTTTAACAATAAAGTTCTTAATGGTATTTACGATACATCAAAAGGAAATCAGATTACCAATATTGCTTTGCCTTTGACAGACATAGAAGGTAACATTCCGAATTACATTTTATTCAATAGGCCATATTGGAGTACCAAAAAAAATAAACTTCAAAAGTTTAGAAGATTCATGAATTCAGAATATCATTTTCTGTTTACATCGAATGCATTAAAAAATATGAAGGCAATAGCCTGTTTTGAAAGTGCCTTTGATGCCATGTCCTATCATGAGTCCAACGGTTTGCCCAATCTATTTTACGTGGCATTTAACGGGCAATTGGACGAAAGGAAACTAGAGCAATTTTTTTTATGGAAAAATAAAATTGATCCTAATGCCAAACTCCCCATAAAACTAGGTTTCGACCATGATGTAGCCGGATTCTATTTTGATATGTATTTTCTTAAATGCCTTATGGATAGGGAAAAGAAACAACACGATTTCGTCCTACATAGACAAAATAAAGAGCTGAAACTTCAAGTACAAGGTCATAAAATAGGACTATTGGAAGAAAAACTAAGATCAGAATTAAAAGAATTAAATCATCAAATTGATTTGCAACATGCGAAAATCATTTCCCTCAAAGAAACACTAATTATAGAATTACAGTTGGATAGCATTTTACGCCTTGGTCTCGGTACTTATGGATCACGTTGGTATTGGGAAAAGTTCTTTTCCATTTTGACAAATGCATTGGAATGTCCAAAGATCGAAATCCAAAAATCGCCCTTACATAAAGATTGGAACGAGGACTTACTATGGTTTAAAAACCATGAACAGGTTAAGGATGTAAGTTCAATTGACAGGGGAACAAAGAAAACCTTATGGGCAGTTCATAAGGTTAAGTCCTTACCTAATTACTCCCCCATTGGAAAAGTAATGATGGTTGGTCTGGAAAAGGTGCTATGCGATATCGGTGAAGCAGCCTATCGATGGATTCCAAAAGATCAAATAATCTCTTTCTATCAAGAAAAGAAATCACAGTTAACCCATCAGGAAAGCTTTAAAAATATAAGCTATGGAAGAAAGAAATAATGGTTACTCAGGCATGTATCTTTCGGCTGCCTACTTTTTACTTATTGTTTCTGTGGAATATTATCCGTTAATAGAACATTTATTTGGACCTATGGAAATTCTTCAATCGGTTTATAATTTCCTTAGAACGTCCAATATTCCTGCAACAGGAATTATGTCAAGATACATTCTTGTCGGGCTTTTAATGGGTGGCATTATGATTTACAAGCCAAAAAGAGATGACAAAATATCAAAAACACCAACCTTAATTGGTTTCTTACTCTCCATTGGATTACTGTTTCTATCAGGTTGGCATATCCATGTAACCCAACTAACCCAAAAGCTCGGATTCATAATTTTTGCTTTAGGCTACATAGGAGCTATGACCTATGGTATGCGTTTATTTCAACTTATGAATTTTGATAATTTATCCAAAAACGACCCTTTTAATGAACGTAATGAAACGTTTTTACAGAACGAAGATTATATCGACACTCCTCATTCCGCAAACATCCCTTACTCTTATATTCATAAAAACAAAAAGCGAAAAGGCTGGATAAACTATGTCAATTTATTCCGTGCCTTATTGGTAATTGGAACCCCAGGCAGTGGTAAGTCCTTTTCCGTTATCGAGGAAATAATGGATCAATTGATCCGTAAAGGATTTGCAATGGTCATTTATGATTTCAAATTCAACTCTCTCTCTAAAAAGGCATATGGCTATTTGATGGATTCCAAAATTAAAGGCACAAGTTCACAAGGCAATTATCCTGAAATGTTCTTTATCTGTTTTGATGATCTTCGAATGACACACCGTTGTAACCCCATGCATCAGAACCTTATAACCAACCAATCGGATGCTATAGACATTGCTGAAACCCTACTAAAAAACTTGAACCCGGAATGGATTCAAAAACAGGACTATTTCTCTAGGAGTGCAATTAGTTTTACGGGAGCATGCATTTGGTATTTGAAGAAGAAAGCAGATGAACTGGAATTGGATATATGTACTCCTGGACATCTTTCGATACTTTCTACGGTTAAAGTAGACCTGCTTATGCAAATAATGATGCAGGACAAAGAGGTGCGTCAAATCTTAATACCCTTTAAGGATGCCTTGGAAAAGAAAGCTATGGAACAGCTATCTGGTCAAACAAGTACGGTTCAAATCAGTTTATCCAAGTTGGCAACCAAAGAGATTTTTTACGTGATGTCGGGCAATGATTTCACATTGGAAATTAACGACCCCGACCAGCCCAAAATACTATCCTTACAAAACAACCCTGAACGTAAACAAGTGTACTCCGCAGCTTTGGGCATGTATATGAACGGACTCATGAAAAAAGTCAACAAACCACAAAAACGGCCCATGGCTTTAATATTAGATGAGTTGCCGACACTATTTATCATGTTATTACGCACCATTATTGATACCGGTAGGGAAAATAAAATAGCCACGATTTTAGGTATACAAAGTTTTACCCAATTGGTTTTGGATTACGGTAAAGATATGGCAGAGGTAATTTATGATAACTGCGCAAATGTTATCTGTGGAGCTGCCAAAGGAGAAACAGCAAGAAGATTGAATGAACTATTCGGAAAAATACATCAAGAACAGATCAGTAAAAACACAAGTTCCAATGATGTTGGCACCAATATAAGTACACAAATGATGGATCTATTACCAAGAAGTAAAATTGCGACCATGTCCACTGGATATTTTGCAGGCATTGTTGCAGATACGTTCGAGCATCAAATCAAGGAAAAAAAGTGCTTTGGACAATTAGAACCAGATATTCGTGCAAAAAGCTCAGCTATGGGATATGAATTACCTATAATCAATGAGTTCGTCCCAAAAGACTTTCAAATGAAGCATGATATGCTTCTAAAAGAATTGAAGGCTGTTTACAAGGTTCCCTTTTTTAAATCACTTTTTGAAGAAACGAAAAGGCAAGTAGTCTTAGGAAGTTCATTTTTCTTTGAATATATAGATAAATATGAAAACAATGCTACAAAAGCAGTTCAGATGAAAGGCTTAGCCAAGCGCTATAACTTGGTGAAACATAAGAAAGATCTAGTGAATGTAATGTCCAGTGGAAATCCAGATAAGGCGATAAGGGAATTTTTCTCCGATATCATTAGAGAATATCTTATTGCATGCGAAATAGAGAGCGTGTCCAGCCAGAACTTTGAAAACATTATGAGGGAGGTTGACACCTTAGTGAAAAATGAATATTCATCGTTAACCGGTGAAGTTTTAAAAAATGCAATCTTTGATGAAGAAAAAATAAATAGTGAAATGGCCAGTGCAATGAGTAATTCTGATGAAGCAGCCAAGTCCTTTATGGAGAACTTCCAAAAGAACTTGTCCGAGGAGGATTTAGAAACTTTGATTACATTGCAGGAAGAATATGATACGGAAATGGAAGAGCCTTTTTCTTCCTATCCCATAGAAAGTTATGAATGATGGATATTGAAGGTATAATAAAACTTGATTCAAAGGACTTTGGTTATATTGGAGAACGTTTAAAGGAGATACGTCTTGAATTAATTGAAATAGATGATATTTCAGATAAACGGTTCAGCGAATTTTCGTTGACGAAACTGAGTGATAAGCTCCAAATAGACCGTAATACTTTAGTAAACGTAGAGCGGGGAATGTCCACGGTCAATTCTATAAAAATTATCCTTTATTATTATACTTTAGGCTATAATCCTATCTGGATTTTACTCCCGGATAATGAATTTGTGCCAAAACGTAGTTTGATTGAAAACATGGCCTACAAGGATGATCTTCAAAAGAAATTCCTTGAAATGGAATCTCAGATGATAGAGGCCATGAACGAATTCAAATCTTCATTGTAATACACCAGAACTTCATATTAACGACGTTCACTTCCTTATTTTCAGCATTTCTTGAACTAATTAAATGCTAAATATATAGCTATAGGGCATTATTCATTTGAAGTACTAAATCAATAGATATAGCATTATTTGTATATAGCAATATTTACATATAGTAATAGCGATACCTATAGTTGAACAAAGCATTGAGGCTAGCATTAGCCCAATAGTGCAACCATTACATCTATAAACATATAATCAAACCTATATAGCATCATATGACTATATGTTCATATGACCCTATTGTCATATGATGCCAAAAACGAATACTATGAAAACAACAATTATATCTTGTGCAAGTGAAAAGGGAGGCAGTGGCAAAACGACCATTAATATTATACTGGCTACTAACTTATTCTTTAAGCACGCTAAAAAAGTGGTTCTAATAGACTTGGATAACCCACAATACTCGGTTTACAAGAAACGGCAAAGGGATTTAAAGGAACTTTCTGAAGCGGAACAGCAGACCGCTAAATTTTACCCAATAGAAAAATCAACTGTGAAAGAGTTGGATTCTATTATCAAAACCTACTATGGAACCGTTGACTTCATCATTTTAGACTTCCCTGGTAATCTTAACGAAGAAATGGTGAAAGGCCTCCTTTATGTAGAACATATATTTATCCCTTTCTTTTTGGATGAACTAGAAATCAATAGCACCGTAATTTTTTATAAAACATTAAAAAATAATTTTTTAGAAAACGATGGTCGGGTATTAAGAGGAGTTAACTTGTTCTTTAATCGCTACGAAAAAATAAAAGTAAACAAGTTTGCAGCAATAAGGCGAGGTTTTAAAAAATCAGGCATGCCGCTAATGCAATCAGTAGTGATGGATAGGACTATTTACAGAGAGAAGTATCGCAATACCCTACAACCCATTCCTGAATCCCGTGAAAACGGTGAAATGGAATTGAATGAATTCATAAACGAAGTAATCGAAATTTTAAATGATTGACCATGGGAAAAAAAATAAATGTTAGCAGCTTGCTTAACGCGGCAATGAACGACGATATGAGTCCGGCAGAAACTGTAAAGAACTTAAAGGCTCAGCGGAATGAGGGAACCTCACCCGACATAAATCCAGGTAGTAGCCGAAGTAATAGTAATTTTGATGAAATATCCAATGCTTCTATTTCTACCCATCGGAATATAACAGCAACTAAGGAACATCCTAAGATTATAGGCTTGGAACACCTTTTGGCAGAGGAAAACTTTTCAGACAGAAAAGAACAATTTATCTTTAGGTTGAGCCAACAGTGTTTTGATGACTATGAAGAATTGACAAGGACTGTTAATTATAAGCTACATAAAAAGCTATCGAGGAACGATATTATGCGAAAAGTACTTGAACATTACCATACCAATGAATTGGAAGATTTATTAAGACTATTACATAACATTTGAATTGGAAATGGGAACATATCGCTTGGTTAATCATTGGTGTACTTTGTATTCTTTGGTATATCATCGTATTTGTTATTTTGAAAAAAAGCAAACAAAAAAAAATTTCCGATTCTCTTTCAAATGTGCAAAATTCTAATATATTTGTAAATAATTCATCTTTTGAAGATTTAGACATGGACCATTTACTCAACCAAGTCGATAAGAATGTAAGCAGTTCCGAACTGTTGGACATTTTTGGAACGTCTGAAAAGGATACCGAATCCTTAATTCCTAAAAAAAATGAAAAACTCAAGGTTATCAGAAATGAAGACCTTCCTGAGAACGAGGAAGGTCAGCCCCCACCAGATTAAGTATCTTCTTTTTGGTGGTATCCTATTATTACTACCATTTGAAACCCATGCTCAAATTAATGAGCTGGTAAATCAAGTAAATGCTGCCGAGCAAGGTGCATCACAAATTGGGAATAGTATTTTTCGAATAATCAAAATTGCTGCAGCCGTATTACTAGGAATCGCCGCAATTACTTTTTTGATTGTTCGGGAACAAAGTCAGGATTTGACCAAAAAAGTCGGGAATATCATTCTTGGCTTGGTAATTTTCTATGGACTATTGGAAATAGGCGAGAACCTATCTAGGTAGTCATGGAAGATAAATATTATCCTATCCCTAAGGCCTTACAGAAGGACGTGACCTTCTTTGGCCTAAAGGCTAAATATGTAGACCAAGCATTTAAAGGCATATTCATTTCGCTTGTACTTGGTATGATCTTAGGTGCCTTCACCACAACCTTACTAGGGTTTCTAGTGTCGTTAATAGCAGCATTTAGCTACTTTTTTCTAATGCTTTACTATTCATTTTCATTTGGTGAAAGTGGTTATTTAAAGGCAAGGGCAAACAAAGCCAGACCTACCTCCATTAAAGGGTCCTCAAATAAAAAAACGCTCTTGACATGGATACACTAAGCTTAATGGATGCTTTTCCAATTTATGGATATGAATCCCCGATCCTAGTTTCCAAAGAAAAAGGATGTCTTTGTATTCCACTCGAATTAAAACTCCCGGAAATATTCTCATTGGACAAGAATGATTATGCCAAGTTCAATCGCTTATTCGCCAATATTATAACCACTTTGGGAGAAAATACTTTGGTTCATAAACAAGATTTGTTCCTTACCGACAGATACAAACTGGACAAAACGAGAGTTGATAAGGATTTTTTTGAATTGGAGGACGAGTTACACTTTGTAAACAGACCTTTTTTGAAACATCGCTGTTTTCTTGGACTTCATCTAGTTCCAAAGAATTATTTTAAATGTAATCCGCTAAGCGCAAATGGTTATTTAAAAAAATCAAAAAATGGTCTGTTCGATGGTCCAATACCTAAGGAGTACCTTGATACGACGGTCTTAGAGACTTTTAGGTTAAAGGCAATGGCGATTAATCAACTTATAAATGAAAGTGAGCTTTTAACTTCTACAATATCCAATTTTGACCACTTATTTGAAAAGGACGGCTATTATTCGAATTATTTAGAGGCAACATTTGAGGAGGGCTCCGGTGTTGATATTGATTTTGAAAATGCAACCTTATTCAATGGAAAAAAACAAGGTCAATTTTTCACATTGGAAAATTTGGATCAATTTGATACCGAAGCCATTTTTGATCATAGCTATTACGGTAAATATCACTCTGATGAGCATCCCTTTCCTATTGGAAACCTTTTCTCCTTAGGGTTCAAAATACCCTACGAACACATTATCAACCAGTATATATATCTACCGCCCAAGGACGCAGGTGTTAATAATCTTAAGAAAAGGGCAAAAAGGTTGAATAAATATGCAAACAATCGTAAAGGGGATAAAAATAGTATCTATAGAAATCAAATTCATCAGTTTGAGCAGAATTTGATTGAAGAGCATCAAGAACTGGTCTACTATCATTTAAATGTTTTGGGGTATTCTGAACACAGTGATGATTTTGGCATGATGTGCAATACCATAAAATCAGCTTTTAAAAAAATAGGGGTTCATGTCAAGACCAATTCTGTAGATAGAAAGAATTTATTCTTCGGCGGAATTTTAGGAAATGGTGTCGGGATAAGTTCAGAATTATATAGCCCAATGTCTTCCAAAATGGCTGCTTCCCTTCTTTATTCAGAGGGAGGTTATAAAAATCCAGTTCATGGATTACATGGACTTCGAATGATTGACCGCGCTACACACAAGCCTTTGTTGGTAAGCCTATATAGGGAACCAGAAAAAAATCATTGGATTTTTAATCGGGGTATGTTAATAGCTTCTGGCTCAGGTGGTGGTAAGACGTATTTTGCAAATGCCTACCTATATGCCGAATATCGGGAGGGTGCAGAGGTCATCATTTTGGAAAATGGCAATTCTTATGACAAGCTAACAGCTTATTTGAAAGGTTTTACCATAGAACACAATGATGATAGGCCCTTTTCGTTCAATCCCTTTGTTCTGGACGAACAGGACTATCATATGAATCAAGACAACCTACAACTGGGAGAGCATAAATTGACACAATTGATCGTATTGTTACAACTTATTTTAGGACATGAGAAAACCAAAAGAAGCACGTCAAGCAGTATCATACACCAGACAATTTTTGAGCGTTTAATCAACGGTTATTACCAAAATTCAGAAGTAACGGATAATTCCAATTTCGGGTTCAATAGTTTTTATAGCTATTGTGCTGATGCACTGCCTTTATTACTTAGTGAGCATAAAATCAACACCGACACTTTTGATTGCAATACCGCATTAATGATTTTAGGGAATTATGCTGAAGGAGGACCCCGAGAATACCTTTTGAACAGTAAAGACGAAAGAATATCAAAGCTAACGGGAGAACGCTGGATTTACTTCAAACTAGGTAACCTAATAGATAATCAACAGTTATTTCCCATCATCTCCTTTTTACTTATGGATGTTTTCAATAAAAAGCTTAAAGACCCCAAAAAATTAAGCATCAATAAAATACTTAATGTTGACGAAGCCTGGAATCTTTTTGATAATGAAATCATGGCGCAGTACTTAAATGCCCAGTCTAGAATGGCTCGGAAATATGGAGGCCAGCCTATATTCATTTCCCAAAAAGTGGACGATTTCATCACATCAAAACATATCGGAAAAACACTTGTGGTAAATAGTCACATAAAGGTTTTACTTGACATGGCCGAGTACTCCAATTCCTTTGATGACATTCAGGAAATATTGGGTCTGAACGCTAAGCAAAAACAAATGGTACTGTCCTTAAACAAGGACACATCTGAAAAAAGAAAATATAGGGAAATTGCCATTTGTTGGAAAGAAAAGGTAGGAGTATATGGTCTGGAAACGTCTTATTCTACAAAATGTCTCTTTGAAACTAATCCAAATGAAAAGGCGCTTATCAATTCTCTTTTGGAAAAAAATAAGAACGATTGGAAAAAAACTGCACTTGACTATAAAGAACTAACTACAAAAAACGAGTCCTTATGAAAAAAACGACACTAGTACTCATACTCTGTCCAATATTAAACTTTGCTCAAATACCTGTAACGGACGTTGCGGCAAATGGTCAATTGGGACTTTTAAATACGAACATCCTTGCCCTTCAAGGTCAGGTTAGTTCATTAAACGGAAATATGGCGACCTTAATTCAATTGATGCAAAAAAACGTTACGGCTACCACCAGTACATCCAAAGACATATCCCAAGAAATTTCAGCCAAGCGAACAACAGCAAGTTTTGTGCTTGGAGCTCCTGAAATGTCACAGCTTATAACTATCAAGAAAAAATTTCTAGAGGCGTATAATGGTGTGAAGAAGAACTTAAATGATTATAACCATTTAACGGAAAAAGAGCATCATGAAGCGGAGCAATTTCTAAGTGAAATGGTTGCAATGTTATCCACACAGATTGCGCATGCAAAAACGATGGCTTCAACTCCTGAACTAATAGATTCCTCTGCACGCCTCAACAAACTCCAAAATATTGTTCAAAAAATGGAAGATATTTTGAATAGTGTAATTGAACTCAACGGGAAATTGGCGCAAAGAAACGAGCACCGTAGGGCGATACAATCTATAATTTCCGTAAACTGATCAGAGCATGCAAGAAAGTTCCGGCTTCCGTTTCTTGGTCAATACACTTTTTGATGAATACCTTCAGGAAGCTTTTGATTCATTGGGCCCCACCTTATCGGTTGGATTCCATTTTGCGAAGATTGGTATCGGCATATTTGCAATACAGCACTTTGCCAGCCCAGACAGGGGCGATTTATGGAAAGCATTAAAATGGTTCCCCTTGTTATTTATACTATTCAATTACGAAGTGTTTGCCTTAGCCATTTTTGAGTTCTATGACAACTTGGGAAAATCCTTTGTTGGCACTGAAAAAAATTGGGACAGTATTAATATGAAGGTGGCCAAAGCTCAAATCGAGTTCTTTTCAGAATCCACAGCGGAATGGAATCTATTTAGTATTGACCTAAATGCGATACAATCCCTTGCTATGGCGGGGCTATCTGGGGGTATAACTTCAATTGCGCATGTAGTGTCGTCCATAATATTTGTAGGTATCAAATCACTCTCTATTATTTATTTATTCATTCTCATCATTTTTGGACCCATAAACATTGGGCTTTCCTTTATCCCAGCCCTTTCAGGGCTTTTCAAAGCATGGCTCCAGAAATTCATGAGTGTTTGTTTATGGGTTCCCATGTTATATGTTGTAGACGCATTTATGGTAGAACTAGTTGACTTGTTGACCACGCATTTGCTTCAGAATAATGCAAAAGATATTGGCATAGTCCTAACCGCATCCCTTTTAATATTGATGACCTCTTTTTTTTATATCAAAGCCCCTACCCTAGCCAATTTTGTTGTGCAAGGTTTGAACATTTCGGGGGGTAATATGGTCTCAAAACCTAAACATTATGGGAAAAAAGCAATAAATACCGTAATCGATGCCAAAACTGGGGGTGCATCAAAGGGGATACGAACCTTAACACAATGATATTATGAATAATCACACCCTCCTGAATGGTGCAGTCGGGCAGGTTCGACCCATGAAAAACGATAAAAATAAACAGATGAAACATCAGTATTACATTTTTAATGATATCCAAAGGAATCAAAAGAGAAATAGGATTTTGGTTTATTTAGCATTAGCCGTGGTCCTGATAACCGCTATCGTTTCAATGTTTCTAGTCCATAACGCACATAAACAGGCGCGCTTTAATGCCTATGTTATCCAAGGAGGCCTGCGGACACCAATTGAACCTATCACAGACAAAAAAGAGCAGCTTCGTTTGTTGACAGAAGGCCATATTCGTCAGTTCCATGAGCTTTTTTTCTCCCTTGAGCCCGACTTAAACCACATAAGAAATAATATAGAACAAAGAGCTCTTTACATGATCGACAATTCAGGTAAACGGTTATATGTTCGGTTGGTCGAAAAAAAATATTTCCACGATGTTGTAATGAACGACTATCGCTATCTTATTGAGCTTGATTCAGTTGTAGTTGATTATTCAAAGTATCCGTTTCCATTTACCTACTATGGAAAACAATCTATAGAAAAAGGAAAAAATATGACCTACAGAAATTTGCTTACTAAGGGATTTGTAAAAGAAACCGGAATAACGGCAAATAATTTAAACGGAATGAAAATTATGGACTTTGAGGTAGTCGATAATTCTGATGTAACAAAGTAAATGATGGGAGATGTAAAATCTAAAATAAATGATTTTAAGGATTGGGTGGTAAAACATAAAACCCTCTCCATTGCACTGCCGATAGTTTTTGTACTCAGTAGTTTTTTTGTCATTGAAAATATAAAGGATTATCAATCCATTTCCTTGAAAGCAGAGGAATCAAATGGTTTTAATCCTAACCTTCCTTCACCAAACACAAAAAAATCAACACAGTTAGAAGACGAGGCATTATGGAAACAATCTTCTACGAATGATGTCTACCAAAATTCCAACTTTGAAAACTCTCCGGAATTGATTGAAAAATCTCAAAAAGAGGATTCCATTAAAAGGGTTTTAAAGGAATTGGAAGATATTTCATTTGACTTAGAACAAAATCAACTTTTAATATACGAAGAAAGTTTAACTCAAGAAAAAGAGGGAAGTAAGAGCTCCAGAGGACAAGGAGGCCAAATGAATGAAACTTTGGAAGCTCGCATTAACTATAAAGAATTACTGCGGGAGAGCAAAGAAAAAATGCTCGAAACCAGTAATGCGAATCCCCCTTCACTTCTAGCCGAAAAAGGGACTCAAATATCCAATTTGGTTCAAGCTAAGGTCAAAGTTTACCGAGATCAATTCGTGTTGCCCGATGATCGGGTTCAACTCATTGTAGCTGAAGAATTTAAGTATGATGGCAAAATTATTCCTAAGAATACATTTTTTTATGCCCTCGCATCTGTACAAGGGAATCGGGTGCTATTAGATGCGGATAACATAAACCATATACCGATTAAGGCAACATTAAAGGACCTTAGGGATGGAATGGAAGGAATTTATAGTGAAAGAGCTGGGGGTCTATGGGGAGAGTACATGGCCGAATCCCAAAATAGGGCCGTAACCGAATTAACAAATGAATTAACCACTGGATTGGGCGGGAATGTAAGCGGTCTTATGACAGGCTTGGGGTCTTTTTTGAAAAGGAAAAAATTAAGGGAAAGAGATAAAATTCTATTGATCAATAATCATGAACTTCTAATGACAATTGAATGAGGCATATTTACCTTATACTATTAATCATCTATCCTTACGATGTTCTATTCGGACAAGCGGATACCATTCAGGTTTCAAAGGATTATAAAACCATTTTAGTTTTACCGGAACCCTTTTCATTCTCAATAAATGGCAAAGATTTGAACTTTATTGAATCATTCCCTAAAAGCACTTCTGAAAAGGCTACCCACATCGTAATGCTTACCTATAACGATGTTGCACCGGTCAAACAGGACTATACCAACTACACGGTTTATACAAAAGATGGATTGGCTTACGATTTTATTCTTGATTTGATAGACATCCCAAAAATTAAACGATGGAATATCAATATAGAAATGGCAGATAATGTATCCAAGGAACATCTTGCAATAAATAATTCCGAAAATACCGATAAAGAAATCATCAAAATAGAGGATGTAGCATTGCCCAATCAAATTGAAACTTCAGCCAATGACGGTATAGAAAATATTAAAATCACCCCACTATCAACTTCTTTATATGACGAAGACAGAATTGCCTATCTGAAACAAAAATGTGAAAACCATATTGGTGATAAAGGAAATATAGCCCGATATTTTTCAAAAATTGGGGACGTTTTTGTTTGGCTAAAGGGAGTGTATTATGATCGTGAAGAGCTATATTTTTTATTTAACATAGAAAACAAAGAGCCAATAGACTTGGATATCAATTTTCTCAAATCTTTCATCGGCACTAATTACAAACAAAGTAGCAGCAACCAAAAAAGTGAATTCGAGCCAATATACAGATATGCCCAACCCTCCAGGGTAGAAGGAAATACATCGACCACATTTTTCATGGTTTTTGAAAAATTCACATTAGATAAAAACAAGCACCTAGTAATAGAACTGGATGAATTAAATGGCAATAGAAATATTGGTCTTGACATTGAACATCTATTGATAAATCGACCTAAAAAATTTGGAAAATGAGAAAAATCAAAAGATATGCTTTCGTATTAATTGGTATACTTTCCTTTCTTTTAGGAGGCCAGCATTTAAAAGCGCAAAACTATGCCAGTAGTTTGGAATTATCCTCAGGTATAGTCGAGGATGGTTATGGGATAAATGCTGGGTATAATTATTACCTAAATAGGTTCAGATATATTCAAGGGGCCGTGTTCTTATCCTTTGCTGAAGATAATCAACAGGGTTTCAGTGTACCCTATAACAATTTCACCCTAAATATTGGCTATTTCAATAATATCATTGAGGCCCTTAATAGAAAATTTACCGCTTCTTTAGGTGCTGGGCCGGTAGTTGGGTATGAAATTATAAATAACGGGGAACAAGAACTTTCTACCGGAGCCTTGGTCAATAATAGTTCTGAATTCATCTATGGTGGCTTCGTTGGCGCAGAATTGGATTTTTATTTGAGTGAGTCATTTTCAATAATTGGAAAAGCAAATCAATACTACCACCCCTCAAGTGATTTAGGTCAATTCGCCTTTTTCGGTGGGGTCGGTATTCGGTATATACTGTTTTAGGGTTATCCCCTGCAAAATTGAGAACATATGAAAAAACGAATTAACCCACTATTTGGTCTTTTGTGCCTTTTCATTTTTACAACTTGTGACAAAGATGTTGAAATCATTAGCAGTTTCGATTATACCATCTCTATGAATTTTAGGGATAAGGCCACAGTAAACCTTCCCGAAAACGTATCTCTTTCCGTTGTACCTGAGCGCTTGGTAAAAACACAGTCGTACCAATTTAAGTATGAGTCGAAAGACGGTTCAGGGTATTTTGTATCGGATGGGTCAATACTACCCCAAAGAGAGTGGATGCCTCTTAACGAATTAACACTTTCCCTTGACTTTGTGGCGCCTACCATTGGTTCAAAAGAAATCGAGGTAACTTTTACAGATGCCGATGGACTGGAAAAAACCGAAACTTTAAACTTTTTAGTAGCGCATAATCCATTTATTTGGAAAGCATCAACAACAACCAATACGATAAACATTAATGAAGAGGTACCTATTTCATTGTTATTAACCAATACAGGAATTGATGAAAATGCTACGTATGAGCGAAACATATATTTTATCCAAGGATCTGGAAATTTAAACTTTGTCAATGAAGAAGAAGCATCGGAAATCCCAATTGAAACTGGAAAATTTGTTGAAATGCAACCCGGTTCTTTCAATTTAAAAGGAGAATTTAAGGAAACAGGTGTCAATAAATTGATTTTTGAAGCTAGGGATAAAAATGGTCAATCCCAGAAAGACACATTGAGCATAACGGTGGAAGAAATCGAGTTTTCCTTTACCGCTTCGCCGCAGAAAAATGAAATTGACATAAGCGAAAACACCAATCTAAATTTCAATATTACGGAATCAAATCCTTCAGGGACATCCTACCAAATGAGGTATGAGATTATCTCAGGTAGTGGTATTATTAGCTCAGGAGGCGAGACAGTTGCTCCCAATACATTTACAGTTGTACCAACTGGCAATTTTTCATGGGATTTTGAATCCAGTACACCTGGTAATGTTGAAATGATATTCTTTGTCAGAAATGAAACAGGAGTTGAAAGCCAGCGTACAGTCACTTTAGTAGTTTCAGAAAGGGATTATGACCTTACCGTTACACCGGCCGCTATTGAAGCCTTCGTGGGCAGTTCCATTAACATTACACTTCTAATAAACGAATTAGGTGCAACCGGAGACACATATACTGGTTTTTATTCTTCCACCGGCACTGGGTCTATAAAAATAGCAGGGGATGAATATACAGCAGGCCAGCAATTTGTACTCACCAAAGAATCAAATACACTTATATATACTGGAATAAGTGAGGGGAGGCATGCATTGACTTTTAAAGTAAAATCGTCTTCAAACATTGAAAAGGAAGTAACGACTGAGGTAGATTTTGTGAGTATTGACTTTGATTTTTCAGGTAGTGTCACGGATAATGATTTGTTCATTACTGAAACAACAAACCTCAACTTTATAATAAACCAAACAGGCATAGGTGCAACAACCTATGAATCCCGGTATGTCATAAATCAAGGAGAAGGTCTTGTTCGTGGTTCAAATGGTGCCCTATTAACACCAAATACGTATTATGGGACATCGGAAGGTCCAGGTAACTATACCTGGAGTTTTGAAGCCACTAAGGCCGGTAGGGTGGATATTACCTTCTTTACCAAAAACGTAACAGGACAAGAAGAAGAAATTCGGTTGTTCATTGATGTAGAAGCCACGGATTTCAGTTTAGATGTAGTAGCAGCAAACACCAATGATTTTGTTTTTCAAACCGTACCATTAAGTTTTACTCTAAACCAACAAGGTGTGGAACAATTAAACTACAATATGACCTATTCCAGTAACGGTGATGGGGTATTAACTATTGGAGGAGTGGATTATAATCCCGGTGAAAATATTGCCTTGACGAGTGTACCTGGAACGTTTAATGGTTCTTATACCGGTAATTCTGTCGGAAACCATCAAGTGACATTTAGAGTGGTATCATCCAATAATATCACCGAAGATAAGACCGTAAATATTAATTTTAACACCATTGGATTTCAAATTAGTGTACCGGCCAACCTTTCTATTAAAGAAACATTGACCGAAAATTTTAATGTGGTAATTAATCCAGACAGAACTGATTTGAATGTGAATTATGAGATTCAATTGGTAACTGATCAAAACGGCAGTTTTAACTACGGTGCCATCAGTCCAGGAATTTTTAGACCAGCTTCAACGGGAAACAATTCATTTAACTACACGCCATTGGATTATGCCAATGGAACCCATATAATTTCGGTTTCGGTGCGGGACAACTTAGGCAACACCAAAGTTGAAAATATGACGGTAAATGTGAATAGAAGGCCTGTTGCTTTTGGGCGAGCTGAAAAAGAAAATGTGAGTTGTGGAGGCTTAAATGGCTGTGATTACCGAGTACGAATGTATATAAGGAGGTCCGGCTTTGGGGAATCCCAAGCATTTGATGGGGCAACTATAACTACCGTCCGAATCAGGATATACAATAGGCAGGACAATCGTTGGGATACAATTGTCAGAAATTTTAATGAATTGGAAACCAACACCCAAGGGGATATCTATTGGCGCTTGGAAGAGGAAAATAGGGAAAGTAGGCTTCGTTACTTGGATCAGGATTTTGAAATTGAAGTGCAGGATAGCGATGGTATCTGGTCGGATAAAAGTTTTGGGTCCGTTATACGTGTTTAATCAATCTCGATTAAAGATATAATTGACTCGAATGGTTTGACCATCAATGACTTCATCAAATTCCAACTCAAGGGTGTTTGAGGATAGTTCTTGAACAAAGTATATAATATCGCTTTCAACAAAGCTTAAAATCGTTTTGTCATCATTGAACATATAATTATCCCGGAACTTGGTTGAGCTTCCTTGCGGGGTGTCATTGCATCTACTTGCGTTTTCATCAATTCTAAAGACATTGGCTTCTCCCCCGGTATCCCCAAAAAAGAACAGGTCGTCCAACAAACAGGTTTCAACCTCTTCAAATCCATCGGTATTTGGAATACCGTCATTATTAAGGTCAATTGATGGAGTTAGGGTAATGGCCCTAAAGCTCCATTGCCCCTTGATGGCTTCATTCCTGTTTTCTAAGGCAAAATCATCGTCTTGACAAGCTGACAAAAGAAAACAAGAGAAAATCAAAAGAAAATTATTTTTCATTATCTACTCAATTAATCAATTTAAAGATAACAAAATTATGGCTGTTCTATTTGGCTGGAATGGCAGAAGGCAAGTGCTTTCCTTGGTAAACGAAACTTGTGATTTTAAAGCATGTGTGGATGTTGCAAGGGGCTTTAAAATGCAAGACTGGAGTGTTGCCAAAGAAAGCTCTTGCCGCGCACCCGAGGAGGTTGGTCATTGCACCTAACTTTAGGAGGGTACAACTGGCCAACTTCCGCAGGGGGATTATTCTCTGTATTTTGACTTATCGTTTTTTGTCATCTTTTTCAATTCTGTCATAAGCATGTCCTCTTCTTGACCCAATGGGAACAAAACATGATACCACATACAATTCATATTGTATTTTAAAATTCTGAACCATCTTGGGTATTGTGATTTTGCCACTTATTGCAATTAAGACACTTAAGATAGTGATTTATAATTTTTTAGTAGCCTGATTTTATCATTTGATGAAGTTCAGAATGGCCAAAGGCAAGTGCTTTCTTTGGCATGCGCCTTGTGGTTTTAAAGGGTATTTGATGGTGCCGTTGGAGCTTTGAAACCGCAAAGCGGGCGTGTGCCAAAGAAAGCTCTTGCCGCGCACCCGAGGGGGTTGGTCATTGCACCCGACTTTAGGAGGGTACAACTTACCAACTTCCCCAGGGGAATTGCATAAGTAAGAAATCTATACTTGAAAATAAGTTTTGTTTTATCACTTTTTCTTGGAGATAATAAAACGGAATTTAAATTTGGTTAGGGCATCATAGATGTTTATTTTAACAGTTATTTTCCGTTGTATCCCCCTACAAATTCCGGAATTCAACTAACTGATTAAAAAGCAGAGAATTACATATGTCATCAAGTGAAAAACTAGACCTTACTTCTCCAGATTTTGTAAATGAAAACTTTGAAAAGCTGGCCGAATTATTCCCTAATTGCGTTACGGAAAGTGCAGAAGGAAAAGCAATCGATTTTGATTTATTAAAGCAGGAACTGAGCCATGCGGTGGTCGAAGGTAATAAGGAGCGTTATCGCTTGGAATGGCCAGGCAAAAAAGAGGCTATTGTTACCGCAAATCTACCTACCACTAAAACTTTAAGGCCAGTTCGGGAAGATTCTGTTGATTTTGACAATACAGAGAATCTCTATATAGAGGGCGACAATTTGGAAGTGCTCAAACTTTTACAAGAAAGTTATTTGGGCAAAATTAAAATGATTTATATCGACCCCCCTTATAATACTGGGAAAGACTTTGTCTATAAGGACAATTTCAGTAATGATAGGCAAGAAGAATTGCTTGATAGTGGTCAAATAGATGAACTTAATCAGCGTTTAATAGCAAATCCAGAAACATCAGGACGTTATCATTCAGATTGGTTAAGCATGATATACCCAAGGCTAAAACTTTCACGTAATCTTTTAACCGATGATGGTGTGATTTTTATTTCAATCGGTGAAGATGAGGTTCAAAACCTAAAAAAAATATGTGAAGAAATTTTTGGGGGGAATAATTTTATAGCTCAAATAGTCTGGCAAAAAAAATTTTCAAGAGCGAATGATGCGACATATTTTTCAACAATGCATGATTATATACTTTGCGTGGCTAAAAAACACAAATTAAATGATCCTATTGGATTTGAACTTCAATTATTACCAAGAACATTAGAAGAAGCCTCAGGTTATTCTAATCCTGACAATGATCCCAGAGGGGAATGGACTTCTGTTGTATTAAGCACAAAATCTGGTTCGGCCTCATTAATTTATGAGATTGTAACTCCAAGTGGAAGAAAGTGTTTTCCACCTGATGGAAGATTTTGGGGAGTTAAAAAAAGTAAATTTGAAGAGTTAGTTGAGGATAATAGAATTTGGTTTGGGAAAAATGGAGAAGGCATACCACGATTGAAAACTTTTTTTAGCGAAGTTCAATCTGGTTTAAGGCCAAATACTCTATGGTTTCATGAAGAAGTAGGACATAACCAAGAGGGAAGGCAGGAATTAAAAAAACTATTCGATGATAAAGGTTATTTTGATGGTCCAAAACCAGTTAGGTTATTAAAACAAATATTGCATGTAGCAAATACAAAAGATTCAATTATTCTAGATTTTTTTTCAGGCTCGGCAACTACAGCACACGCAACTTTTCTGCTTAACACTGAGGATGGCGGAAATAGAAAATTTATACAAGTGCAATTACCAGAGGCAATTGATGAGGACAGTGAGGCTTTCAAAGATGGTTTTAAGAATATATGCGAAATAGGACAAGAACGCATCCGACGTGCCTCAAAGAAAATCAAGGAAGAAACAGGAGCCGATATTGATTATGGCTTCAGGGTATATCGTCTTGACGAGAGTAATATGGAGGATGTGTATTACAAACCTCAAGAGTATAGCCAAGATAAACTTGATTTATTTGCCGACAATGTGAAGTCTGATAGAACTCCTGATGATTTGCTTGCTCAGGTGATGTTGGATTGGGGTTTGCCACTTTCACTCAAAATAGAAAAAGCCAATATTGAGGGTAAAAATGTTTTCAAGGTCGCTGAGAATTCTCTTTATGCCTGTTTTGATGAAGGTATAGATGAAGCTTTAGCAAAAGCCCTAGCGGAAGAAAAACCTCTGCGTATTGTCTTTAAGGATAGTGGTTTTAAAGATGATACAGCCAAAACCAATGTAAAACAGTTGTTGAAGCAATTGAGTCCTGAGACTGAAATGAAAGTTATATAAATGCAAGAATTAAATATGCAAAGCCCAAATTGGGTAAACGAAAATAGCAAGTTCATAGCCGAGAGGTTCCCAAATTGTGTTACTGAAACAGCAGAGGGGTTTAAGGTAGATTTTGACTTATTGAAGCAAGAGCTATCAACTGATTTAGTTGAAGGAAACAAAGAACGTTATCGCTTAGAATGGCCAGGTAAAAAAGAAGCTATTGTTACAGCCAACTTGCCTACCACTAAAACACTGAGACCTGTAAGGGAAGATTCAGTTGATTTTGATACCACCGAAAATCTTTATATAGAGGGCGACAATTTGGAAGTCCTCAAGATTTTGCAGGAAAGCTATTTGGGCAAAATCAAAATGATTTATATCGATCCGCCCTATAATACAGGTAAAGACTTTGTATATAAAGACAACTTTAGCAAGGATAGCCAAGAAGAACTTTACGAAAGTGGTCAACAGGATGAGAACAGCCGTCGATTAATTTCAAATCCCGATACCTCAGGTCGTTACCATTCTAATTGGTTGACTATGATTTATCCCCGCTTAAAATTGGCAAGAAATTTATTATGCAAAAAGGGAATAATTTTCATATCCATAGACGATATCGAACAACATAATCTAAGAAAAATATGTGATGAAATATTCGGGGAAGAAAATTTCATTGCTAATATTATTTGGCAAAAAAAATATGCTCCGCAAAACGATGCTAAATATTTTTCTGATAGTCATGAACACATTTTAGCATATTCAAAGAATAAAGAATTTTTTAAAATTGGTTTGCTTCCAAGAACAGAGGAAGCAAATAAGAGATACAGTAATCCTGACAATGATCATAGGGGGCCATGGAAGTCTAGTGATTTGACAAGAGCAGAGTATCGCCCAAATGATGATTTCGCAATAGTCAATCCAATTAACGGAATGGAGTTTTATCCACCAAAAGGAAATAGCTGGCGTCAACCTAAGGATAAAATAGAAGAGTTAATCTCGGAAAATAGGATTTGGTTTGGGGTAAATGGGGACAGTAGGCCTTCATTAAAAAGATACTTAAGTGATGTAAAACAAGGAATTACTCCTCAAACTATTTGGGAGCGAAAGGACGTTGGTGACACCCAGGAAGGAAAGAAAAGAGTTAAAGAGATTTTTGAAAATGCATCAATCTTTGAAACAGTAAAACCACATAGATTAATTCACAGGATGCTTAAAATTGCGAATGTTAAACAAGGAGATACAGTTCTTGATTTCTTTTCAGGTTCAGGCACTACTGCCGAAGCAGTACTTCGCTATGACTGTGATTTAAAATTCATACAAGTTCAAATTCCTGAAAAAACAGATTTAACAAGTGAAGCTCACAAAATGGGCTTTGATAACATCTGTGAAATAGGAAAAGAACGCATCCGACGTGCCGCAAAGAAAATCAAGGAAGAAACAGGAGCCGATATTGATTATGGCTTCAGGGTATATCGTCTTGACGAGAGTAATATGAAGGATGTGTATTACAAACCCCAAGAATATGCCCAAGATAAACTCGATTTGTTTGCCGACAATGTAAAATCTGATAGAAATCCTGATGATTTGCTTGCTCAGGTGATGTTGGATTGGGGTTTGCCACTTTCACTCAGAATACAACAAGCCAACATAAATGGCAAAAAAGTGTTCAAAGTCGCTGAGAATTCTCTTTTTGCCTATTTTGATGATAATATAGATGAAGATTTTGCAAAGGCAATTGCAGAAGAAAAACCTCTGCGTATTGTCTTTAAGGATAGTGGTTTTAAAGATGATACAGCCAAAACCAATGTAAAACAGTTGTTGAAGCAATTGAGTCCTGAGACTGAAATGAAAGTATTATAATTATGAAGTTACAATTTAAAGAACAGGATTTTCAGTTAGAAGCTGTTAAAGCAGTCGTAGATTGCTTTGAGGGCCAACCACTAAAAACAAACCGATTTACCTTGGAGCGTAGTAAAGAGATTATGCGCAAGGCTAAAATGGCCGCTACAGGAGCTTCCACGTTTGATTTCAGTATCGAAGAGGAAATTGGTTATAGAAATAGCAGTATTCAGATTCTAGAAGGTCAGGTGTTGAAAAACATTCAAGAGGTTCAAAAGGAAAATGACCTTTATCAAAGCCAACAAGTAGAACGTCCAAAAGGCGTTAAGCTCGGATACAACCTGACGATTGAAATGGAAACGGGCACGGGTAAAACCTACACCTATATCCGAACGATGTATGAACTTTTCGAGAAATATGGTTGGAGCAAGTTCATTGTAATTGTTCCAAGCATTGCCATTCGAGAAGGGGTTTATAAATCGTTCCAAGTGACCCAGGATCATTTTCAGGAAAAGTACGGTCACAAGATCAATCCATTTATATACAATTCTGGTCGCCCACAGGACATTGAGAATTTTGCTTCGGATAGTCGTATCAGTGTCATGATTATTAATACCCAAGCCTTTAATGCGCGTGGTAAGGATGCCAGACGAATTTATCAAGAGTTAGATCAATTTGGTACGAGAAAACCAATTGAGATTATTTCCCAGACCAATCCCATTCTGATTATTGATGAGCCTCAATCGGTTGATGGCAAGAAGACCCTGGAGAGTATGCAGGATTTTAATCCACTCTTCACATTGCGTTATTCTGCAACCCACAAAGTGGAGTATAATAAAGTCTATCGCTTGGATGCATTGGACGCCTACAACAAAAGGCTAGTCAAAAAAATCCAAGTGAAGGGGATTAATCTCAAAGGGTCAACAGGGACGACAGGATATTTGTATTTGGAGCATATCAGTTTGAGTACCACCAAACCGCCTTTTGCGGTCATGGAATTTGAACAACGTTCGGGTTCAGGGGTTAAAAGAGTTCGCAAAAAGCTGGGAGAAGGGGACAATCTTTATGAATTGTCCGGAAATATGCCAGCTTATAAGAATCAAACGATTACTGAGATTAATGGGTATTTGAACAAAGTTGTTGTGGGTGGCGAAGAAATATATCCAGGTGATATTGTCAATGACATGGATGAATTGGCATTCAGAAGAATCCAAATACGTGAATGTATTTTATCCCACCTCCAAAAAGAAAAACAACTCTTTGAAAAGGGGATTAAGGTTCTCTCACTATTCTTTATCGATAGTGTCGATAAATACAGAATTTATGATGAGTTTGGAGGCCCTCAATTAGGTGAATATGCTCAAATTTTCGAAGAAGAATACAAAAAAGCGGTCAATGACTTCCTAGACCTATTCCAACAAGATTATAATGATTACCTGAAGGACAACGATCCAAGTGATGTTCACAAGGGCTATATGCCAGTAAATTACAAGGAATATCTGAAAAGGGATGATGCCGATAAGGTACATAACGGCTATTTTTCGATTGATAAGAAAGGATTGAGTGTTGACCCTAAGGTTAAGCGCGGAAGTGAAGAGTCTGATGATATATCCGCCTATGACCTGATTATGAAGGATAAGGAAAGGCTTTTAAGTTTTGAAGAGCCAACCCGCTTTATCTTTTCACACTCGGCGCTCAAAGAAGGATGGGATAACCCCAACGTATTCCAAATATGTGCTTTAAAAAACCCTGAGAGTGGTAGTGAAACCAGAAGAAGGCAAGAAGTTGGGCGTGGTATGCGCTTATGCGTCAATAAAAATGGTAATCGATTGGATTTCGAAGCCGTTGGCGAACAAGTTCATGAAATCAACAAATTGACGGTCATTGCCTCTGAAAGTTATGAAGCTTTTGCTAAAGGATTGCAAAAAGAAATTGCGGCGACATTAAAAGATAGACCACAAAGAGCAGAGGTTGATTATTTTGTCGGCAAGGTGGTGACGGATGAAAAAGGCGAAGAACATCGTATCACCGAAGAAGAAGCAAAAAAGATCCAGTTCAAGCTGATTGTCGGTCAAGTCATCGATGAAAATTATAAGATAACTACGGATGGTAAGGAATTGATTGAGCAGGATAAGATGCCACTTCCTGAACAGTTGGAATCCTATAGAGCTTCAATCGGTAAGTTATTACAAGCCATTTATACAGGAGAAGAATTCAAACCTGAAAATGAACGGGAAACGGTTGTTTTAAGAACTAACAACAATTTCAAGAAAAAGGAATTTCAAGCACTTTGGGACAAGATTAACTTAAAGACCATTTACGAAGTTAAGTTCGATACCGAAAAGCTAATTGAAGACAGTAAGATTAAAATCAATGCCCAACTACATATTGGAGACAGGGTTTATGAAGTTAAGACGGGTGAGCTTCATGATGGGACCAAGGACCAAATGAAGGATGGTTCTCTTATCAAGGAATCTAAAAGAGAACAACAAAAACTGTCCAATGATTTATTTGCTGATGCGGTCTATGATGTTGTCGGTGAAATTGAAGAGCAAACCAACCTAACCAGACGAACCATTGTTGCGATATTAAAATCCATCAGCGAAAAGAAATTCTTGCTCATTAGAAAGAACCCCGAAGAGTTTATTGCCAAGACAAGCAAGTTGATCAATGAAGTTAAGGCCAGTCTAATCATTAACAATATTGTTTATCATAAAACCGAGGAAAGACATGATGCTAAAACGGTTTTCACCAATGATAAATTTGCGCTGAGAAAATCGGACTTGCTTAAAAAGCATATCTACGATTTCCTCACATCTGACTCAGGCATTGAATCCAAATTTGCGGAAGCATTGGAAAATAGTGTTGAGGTTGTTGTTTATGCCAAGCTACCAAAAAGCTTTTATGTTTCAACGCCTGTTGCCAATTATAGTCCAGACTGGGCAATTGTTTTTGATAAGGACAAGGTGAGGCAAATATATTTTGTGGCTGAGACCAAAGGCTCGGACTCTGATTTGGATTTAAGGGAAATTGAGAAACTTAAAATCCATTGTGCGGATGAGCATTTTAAAGAAATCAGTGGCAATGAAGTCCGATTTGAAAAGGTCAGCAATTATGCGAAACTATTGGAAATAGTGCAATCAGAATAGATGAATGAAATTAATTGATAACGTAAATAACCGCCTTGGCGATGACTTGAAAGAAAGTATAGAAAGAGGCTCAAAGCTGAGTATAGCGGCAGCCTCTTTCTCCATTTATGCATTTGAAGCCTTGAAAAAGGAATTGGGCAAGATTGAAGAGTTGAGATTCATCTTTTCATCACCAACTTTCATTGAGGAAAAGTTCCAAAAATTAGACAGAAAATTTTACATACCGCACATTTATAGGGAATCTGAACTATGTGGAGGTGAATTTGAACTTCGTTTAATGAACCAATTGAACCAACGCGCTATTGCAAAAGAATGCGCAAAATGGGTCAAAAACAAGGTAACTTTTAAATCTAACAAGCAAAGTAATCTACCTTTGAATGGAATGATTCATGTCTCAAATAATAATGAGAATGAATACGCCTATACGAATGTCAGCAGTTTTACTTCATCAGATTTAGGCGTTACCCATAAAAAGGGATTTCCAACTTTAATTCAAAAGACTGAGTTTCCCGATAGTAAACACTATCTAGACTGGTTTAATCAGGTTTGGGAAAACGATGAATATTTACAGGATGTAACAGAGCGTGTTCAAAGCTACTTTGAAAGTGCCTATAAGGAGAATAGCCCTGAATTCATTTACTTCATCACTCTATATAATATTTTCAACGATTTTCTCGATGATCTTTCCATCGACAACCTCCCAAATGACCAGATAGGCTTTAAAGAGTCTGTTGTTTGGCAAAGGCTATACAATTTCCAGCAGGATGCGGTTATCGGGGCAATCAATAAGTTGGAAAAATACAAAGGCTGTATTTTGGCAGATAGTGTTGGTTTGGGTAAAACCTTTTCTGCTCTTGGCATTATTAAATATTACGAGATGCGTAATAAAGACGTGTTGGTTTTATGTCCGAAGAAGCTAGAGGCCAACTGGAATACTTTCCGGCATAACGACAAGAATAATATATTAGCAAAAGACCGTTTTCGTTATGATGTTCTCTTTCATACGGACCTATCAAGGGACAGAGGCACAAGCAATGGGCGCAATTTGGAATCCGTCAATTGGGGGAATTATGGCTTAATTGTAATTGATGAATCCCATAATTTCAGAAATAACAACACTGTTGTCGGCAAGGAAAATCGTTATCAAAGATTACTAAGAAAGGTTATCCAGGAAGGAATTGAAACAAAAGTCCTCATGTTATCGGCAACACCAGTGAACAATCGTTTTAATGATTTGAAAAATCAATTAGCCTTAGCCTATGAAGGTGAAGCGGTAAATATTGATGACAAATTAGAAACAGACCGCGGTATCGACCAAGTATTTAAAAGAGCACAGACCGCATTCAACATTTGGAGCAAATATGATGCTTCGGAGCGAACAACGGACAGATTGCTCGATATGTTGGATTTTGACTTTTTCGAGATTTTGGACTCCTTGACCATCGCCAGGTCTAGAAAGCACATAACCACCTATTACGATACGGCTGCTATTGGCAAGTTTCCAGAACGAAACAAACCAGTTTCCATTCAAGCACCTTTGACCGAGGAAATGGATGTTACTTATGTTGATATTGCAGAAAAGCTAACCTTGCTTAATCTGTCCATTTATACACCGCTTAATTATATCCTACCTAGTAAGATGCAACTCTATGCAGATTTATATGACAAGACGGTAAAGTCAGGAAGGCTTACCCAGATTGACCGTGAGAATAGTTTAAGAATATTAATGCGGATTAACCTTCTTAAGCGATTGGAGAGTTCTGTTGATTCATTTAGGATTACACTGGAAGGCATTATATCTCAAATAGAGAATGCTATAAAAATCATTGATAATGGTGACAAGTCTGATTACGAAGGCCTTCAAGCAAAATTGGATGACGAGAACTTTGATTGGGAAGCGGATTGGGGTGATGAAGAAAACGTAATCGGCAAGAAGATCAAGGTGCATATTAATGACATGGATGCAACCAAATGGCGTGAAGACCTAAATGAAGATTTGGAGGTTCTACATGGACTTTGGAATAGCGTGGTTGACATCACAGGTGAAAAAGATGCGAAGCTTCAAAGATTGATTTCAATTTTAGATGAAAAGATAAATAACCAAATTAACCACGGAAATAAGAAAGCGATCATCTTTACGGCATTTGCAGATACTGCAAATTATCTTAATGAGCATTTAAGTAAACACCTAAAGAATAGACATGGCTTGAATACGGCCTTGGTGACTGGAATTAAGAAGTCTTCAAATGCAAAGAAAATCCCACCAGATTTAAATGCAATCCTTTCCTGCTTTTCCCCAATTTCAAAAGATAAAGCCCAACTATATCCCAAGATTACTGAGTCAATCGATTTATTGATTGCAACGGATTGTATTTCAGAAGGTCAGAACCTGCAAGATTGTGATTACCTTATCAACTATGATATTCATTGGAATCCGGTCAGAATTATTCAACGATTTGGTAGGATTGATAGAATTGGATCAAAAAATGAATCGATTACCATGGTCAATTTCTGGCCAGACATAACGCTCGATAATTATATAAATCTAAAACAACGTGTTGAGAGCAAAATGCTTATCAGTAACATGGCCAGTACTGGAGATGACAATATTCTCAACACAGATGAAAAGGATTTGGATTACCGGAAAATCCAACTTCAAAAGTTGCAAGAAGAAGTCATCGATTTAGAGGATTTGCGAGAAGGGGTCAGTATCACTGATTTAGGCCTCAATGATTTTCGGGTGGATTTGACTAATTACATTAAAACTTACGGAGAATTAAAGGATATTCCAGAAGGTTTGCATGCTGTTGTTGGGTCAACGCCGATTTTGGAGCCAGGTTTGATTTTCATTTTGAAGAATGTCAACTCAGGGGTGAATATCAATAAGTTGAATAGACTGCATCCTTATTACATGGTTTATATAAAAAATTCCGGTGAATTATTCCTAAACCATATTGATTCAAAGAAGATTTTAGATGCTGTAAGAATGCTTTGTAAGGGTAGGTCAGAACCGATTGTTGATCTTTGTCAGGACGTTGCAAAAGAAACAGATGACTACCATGAGATGCAAGGATATTCTGAGTTATTAAAGAAAAGCATCGGCAGTATACTTCAAGTTGAAGAAGAAAAGGAAATTCTCAGTCTTTTTAGATCTGGGGGTACCACCGCCTTACAAGATAAGATCAAGGGTATTGAAGATTTTAAACTCATTTCATTTTTAATTGTGCGATGATGGAATATTTTAATCTTCCAGAAACAACAAGGGTGAACAGAGTTGTTCCGAAAAATGCTTTTGACAAGTACACCAACTCGAAACAAAAAAAGCGTTTTACGGATGTTGTACAGCGTATTTCTTGGACCAATAAATTATCGAAGGATACGATCAATTTAAGAAAAGGGGGAGTCGAAGAAATTCAGCTATTCCAAATAGAATTAAAGGTTAAAGATGATATCCGAGATTTGCTAGAAATAATTGATAAATCTATTCCATATCCACTTGTCTTTATCCTTCGATTTCAAAAGGAAGTATTGGTGTCATGCGCAAAAAAGCATGCCCACCCAATAAATGAAGACCATGCGGTGGTTGATTGGGTTTTTAGATCTGGTTGGCATCCTGTGACGGATAAAAGATATGTCTTAAATCTAAAAAAGGATTTGGGCTTTGTAATCCATGATTTATGCCTTCAATTATCAGGCAGAAAGGGTGCTTCAAACGTTTCTTTTGAAAACTTAATTGAGTTTCAGCAAAAGAAGCATTCTTTAGAAAATGAGATTACAAGGCTTGAAAATGCAATGGCGAAGGCAAAACAGTTTAACAAAAAAGTGGATTTGAACACTCAATTAATTGAGACTAAAAAAGAACTAGAAAAATTACTGGCTATTTGAATAATGCAACTAACCAAGACAGATTACATACAATATTTAAATTGCCCAGAATCACTTTGGTTATTCAAAAACAAACCCGATGAATACCCTAATGGCGAATTCTCTCTTTTTCTTCAAAAATTGATTGATGAAGGGTATGAGGTTGAAGAGTTTGCACAAAAATTATTTCCTCATGGTATAAAGCTACCGGAATTTGGTACATCAAAGGACACAGAGGACGCGTTGGAGAATGACGGTGTTTGTTTTTTTCAAGCCGCATTTAAAACAGATAAAGGAGGTTTTGCCCGCATTGATATCTTGGAGCATCTTCATAATAACACCTGGCATATTTATGAGGTGAAATCATCCACGAGTGTCAAGACCAATAAAAAGCATAATCATCTTAAAGATGCCTGTTTTCAAAAAAATGTCCTGGAACAAAATGGGTATAAAGTCTCTAAGGTTTCAATTATTCATTTGAATAAAGATTACATTCGAAATGGTGCTATTGATCCTGGGGCATTATTAACTGTTGAAGAGGTCACTGATCGCATAGAGGAAGTTTATGCAGATGTGGCTATGGAAGTAGAACAAGCGGTTCACTATATTAATCAACCTAGCATTAATGAGACGAAGTGTTCTTGTCGGTTAAACACGCGTACAAATCATTGCGATAGTTTTAGCTATTTCAATGAGGATATTCCGGAATTTAGCATCTATGAAATAGGAAATATCCGAGCTAATAAAATTGAGGAACTTCATGATGCAGGAATTCTTAAAATCAAAGATATACCTAACAATTTCAGTCTAAACGCTAAACAAACCTTGCAACTACAATCCGCTCGAAAAGACAGTCCCATAATTGCACATGCTAAGATTAACAAAATTCTATCTTCTTTAGAGTTTCCCTTACATTTCATTGATTACGAGACCTATGCAAGTGCAGTGCCCCGAATTGATGGGGTAAAACCGCATCAACATATTCCGTTTCAGGTTTCCATTCACACGATGCAAATAGATGGCTCAATAGAGCATTTCGAATTTCTTGCCGAAAAACTTGAATTGCCAAACCAGATGGTAAAGTCAATGTTGGATTATACAGGAAAGGAAGGAACTTTTGTTTCGTGGCACAAAAGCTTTGAAATGGGCCGAAATACTAACATGATTGAATGGTTTCCTCATCATACCGAGTATCTGGAGTATATGAATTCTAATATGTTTGATTTAGAGGACATATTCAAAACAGAATATGTTGATTATCGTTTCCATGGCTCAACATCTATTAAAAAGGTTTTGCCTGTTCTTCTACCCAAATTAAGCTATGATGATTTGGAAGTTCAAAACGGAACAATGGCTCTAGACCTATGGGGTCGAATGGTTCTGGATAATGACTTTGATGAGGATATAAAAGAAGTCCGTCAAAAACTTCTAGAATATTGTAAGTTAGACACTTGGGCTATGGTTAAGCTTTATTGTGTCTTAAACAAAAACTGAAAAAAGAATACGGAAATTTAAATTATGAAGGTTTGTAGGCTAAAAATAAAAAATTTTAGAGGGGTAAAAAATGCAGTCTTAGACTTTAATTCCCAGAACCTTTTGGTTGGCAAAAACAATGTTGGAAAATCAACAATCTGTGAGGCTTTAGATTTAGCATTGGGACCTGATAGATTGAATAGAATTAATGCAATTGATGAGTATGATTTTTACAATAGCAGATATCTTAATGAAGAGGGAGAAAATCCCAAAATAGAAATTGATGCCTATCTGATAGATATGTCAGATGAATTGAAATCTATTTTTGGTTCTCATTTGTCTTTTTGGCATCTAGAAGAGAATAGACTTTTGGGAATAGGTGAAATTGATCATGTCGATGAAGATATCATTGATGAGTGTTTACACTTGAAATTCGTGGGAAGTTATAATGAAGAAGAGGATGAATTTGATGCAAATACATTTTATGTGGATACGGTTGGAAGCGATGAAAGCGATGAATTAGACGTTGTGCGTAAATCATCTAAAAGGATGATTGGGTTTTTATATTTAAGAGCTTTGAGGACTGGTAGAAGAGCTTTGAGTCTGGAAAGAGGCTCCCTATTGGACATTTTATTGAAAGTTGGCGAGTTACGGCCAAAATTTTGGGAAGATACCAGAGCCAAATTAATGAATTTATCTCCACCTTTAGAAGATGACATAGGGTCTTTAAGAACTGTTTTAAACGGAATTGAGGAACGTATAGGGCAATATATTTCTTTGCCAAATGAAGGGAATTCAACGTCCCTCAATGTTTCACAATTAACAAGGGAGCATTTAAGGCAGACTTTATCCTTTTTTATGAAGGGTACTTCAGGGCAATCACATGTTCCTTTTCAGAGACTAGGCACAGGTACTTTAAGTACTTTAGTTTTTGCTATGTTATCGGCGATTGCAGAGCTTAAAAAAGAGAATGTCATTTTTGCTATGGAGGAACCTGAAATATCAATTCCACCCCATACTCAAAGGAGAATTGTTAATTATCTTTTTGCGTCAACCAATCAATCATTTATTACATCCCATTCGCCATATATTATTGAAAGATTTGAAGCCGAAAACATTAATATTCTTGCTAGAAATGAAAATGGTGATTTAACCAATACTAGAATTTCTGACTCTGACTTTATTAAACCAAAAACATATCGCAATAGAATAAGGCATTCAATTGCTGAAGCGATTTTGGGAAATGCGGTCATTATTGGTGAAGGGCTGTGTGAATTAGAAGTTCTATCTGCTGCTTCCGATATACTTGAAAATGATTGTGATAATTACCCTCTGGATTTATCAGGAATCACAATTTTTGATGCCGGAGGTGATGGGCAATTGATAAAGTTCGGCAAATTTTTTGCCTCATTAGGTTTAAAGACCTATGCGTTTTTTGATTACCTGGATAGAACCCCGGAACAAAAAGTAGAATTGAATGAAACTTTTTGTCATTACAAAGAGATTGAATACAAGGGTATTGAAAAATTACTTGTTAATGAGATAAATCCAGATATTCAATGGGAGTTTTTAATATCACTTAAAGAGATGGGGGATTTGCCAAATCATGTAGATATTGAACCTGATAATAGACCTCAAACTAATGCAGAAATATGTGATATAGTATTCAAAATATTGAAAGGGAATAAAGGAGAGCAGATGGCGGTTAGATTGCTCTCGTCCTGTCAACGTACTGAATTACCTAATTCCATTGTTGAATTTTTGAATAAAATATATGAACTACACCCTAAGCCTGATGATGTAGAGCCTTTTGATTTTAATATAGAGCCGGAAAGCGGTAGTCAAAATTAGGTATAGGTAATGGACTTAGATGAAAACAGACGAAAAATAATTAGGTCTAATAGTAACATTTTAGTCATTGGAGGTCCTGGAAGTGGGAAAACTACAATTGCGCTACTTAAATGTTTTGATTTTATAAAGGAAAAAAAATTAAATCGAGGGCAGCAAGTACTTTTTTTAAGTTTTTCCAGAAATGCAAAAGCAAGAGTCATAGAGTCCGCCAGTAGTTTTGAAGAATATGTAGAGCTTAAAAATAAGATTGTAGTTCAAACATTTCATGGGTTTTTCTTGGATATTGTAAAAGATTACGGATATCTATTAGGTGCGAGAAAAAAGATTTCAATTATACCGCCCCATGATGAGGCAATCTTGAGAAGAGGAAGGGAGGAAAATTCCCCAGATTGGTTAAGTGAGCTTGAAAATAATTTTGTAGAGGAGGGTAAAATTGTTTTTGATTTGTTCGCTCCTAAGGCTTTGTCAGTTTTAAAGCGCAGCAGAAGAATACTAAAATTACTTTCAAATAGGTTTCCATTAGTAATTGTGGATGAAGCCCAAGATACTGGTTCTACTCAATGGGAAATTGTCCAATGCTTTTCAAAATACTCGCAATTACTGTTGTTAGCTGACTTGAAACAACAAATATATGACTATAGGCCAGATGTGAGTATTGAGCGAATAAATGAAATACGTGAAGTTTTAAGACCGGTTGAGTATAATTTAGAAGGTGATAATTTCAGAAGCCCCAACACTGAAATTTTGCAGTTTGCATTAGATATGTATGAACGGAAAGATATTAAAAGAACCTACAATGGAGTTGAAATATTTGGTTACAGAAATCAGCTGGGTTATAAACAAAGAGCTTTAAAAAGAGCATTGGGTCAAACATTCAAAACTATTAAAGAAGCCACTGGCGAGTCTCCAAAAAGCGTTGCCATACTTTGTACAAGAAACAAAGGGGTAAAATCAGTTTCAAAGATTTTAAATGAGGCTGGAATATCACATAAATATCAATTTGATGAAATCGCGACTAATATATCTAGTAGGTTAGTAGCCTGCCTCTTAGAACCTGTAATGGATGAACAACAACATTTGATTTTTTGTTTATTTATTGTCAGAGAGTTTTATAGTTCTAAAGGAAAGTCAAAAGATGTTGATAAGGTTGATCGTTGGATTAATGATGTTAAAGAAGGTAAAAGAATAAGAGGAACGTTTGTTTCTTCTCTATCTAGAGTTATATCACAAATAAAGCTAGTGAGATTTTCAGGAAACCCAGCTAAAGATTGGAGAAATATTCAATCGATATTGGTGGATTCAAATAATAACAATGAGCTTATCAGAATTGCAAAGTACTCAGAAAATCTCGTTGCGTTTAACCGAGGGAAAAAAATAATGGAAGGGTTGACCAGGGCTTGGGATCAAATGAGGGGTTATATTGATGCCAGAGGTGTTTTACAAAATGCATTGATAGAAACTCAAATTTCTAATACGACTCCAAAGGAAAATGGAATAAATGTCATGAATATGCATCAATCCAAAGGGAAGGAATTTGACTCGGTAATCATTTATCAAAATGATTACGAATGTTCATTTGAATTAAGAGATGAAAGAAATAATCAAGAAAAAATAAGAAAATTACTTTTTGTAGGTTCGACTAGGGCAAAACAGCATTTACAAATTGTAATTCAGTTTGGTGCGAATATTTCAATGATTCAAAACCTTAAAACGGCATGAGAAGTAACAAAAAATAATTGGCACTTGATAGTATAGAAAAATCTCAAAATAATTATTTCCTAAATCTCCAATCTCTCCTGATATTCATCCATCACATGCGTTGGCAGTCCCTTGATGTAAATTTCCGTAGTGGAGAGTTTGGAATGACCGAGCATTTTACTCAAGGCATTAATTGGCACATCATTTAAAATGAGATTGGTCGCCATTGAGTGACGGCTTACATAACTGGTCAAATGCTCTTCAATGTCGCAAAGGCCCGCAATTTCTTTTAGGTTTTCGTTATAGCGTTTTCTTTCCCACCGCATATCATTGTATTGATGTAGGGGCGATTTGCGTTTGATAATAGGGAAGATAAAATTGTTCTTGGACTTACCCTTTGTATAGAATTTCAAGATAGAGGATAACTGTTCTGTTATCTTAATATCATAGGGCTTGGCCGTCTTTTGTCTTTTGTATTATACCCGTCCATCAATAATATTAACTCATTTTTAAAAATGCGAAATGAATCCACCAGATAATTTTCAGTAATTCAAAGTATCTTGAATATTTAGTATATTCGGTATGGATGGATACCCTAAAAACAGTATGGGTAGTTTAATAATTATATTTGCTCCATAAATATGGCTATAATTCGAACAAATATCGAACAAATTTCAATAACATATAATATAGTATATTGAAAATAAGAAATTTAACTTATGGAATATGATATTCAGAACGTGTTCCACAATATGAACGAAGAGGGGTAAACCCGTTTATTTTTCGGTATTCAAAACATGCACTAGACACTTAGTACTATTTACTAAATACTTTGTACTAAATACTAGAAACTAAAAATCCCCCATCACTCAAATAAACCCGGGTCAATATCCGGCAACAGTTTTAGGGCGTTTTTGTAGTACACTTTTTTCAACACCTCATCAGGTAGGCCTAGTCCGTATAGGGCCCAAAAGGCATGATATTTCTTGTGGTAGGGAAAATACTCGTCGCTCGATTCCAACACCCTAAAATAGGTGGGAAATTCCTTAGGTTTCCAACTGTCCTTCCCAAATAGGATGCGGTCTTGGTACTTTACAAAAAAATCGTGTGCGAACCGGGGTTGACGGCCTAATTCGGCAATCACCGCCGATATGCCCACATACATATTGGGCATGGCATCCAACAATTGACTTAGTCGATCCAAATCATTGGCAAACCAGCCCATATGAGCATTAACAAACTTGGTTTTGGGGTGTTTTTTGAACATACGGTGTTGTTCGGCAATGATCTGCTCCCAAGGGGCCGGATTTGTAGCCGAACGCTTTCGCCTTGGATGCGTCTTCAGCTCTAACCAACGTTCGTTATCGGCATCCATGGGGTCCCAAAACGATTTGGGATCGGCCGAATGGATCAAAACCGGCATACCCAACTCCCCGCACTTGGTCCATATCGGATCTAGACGGGGATCGTCGACCGCAATGCGCTTACCATGCACATCTTTGTTCCGTAAACCCAGACTTTTATATACTTTGAGTCCGCGTGCCCCGTTATCGTAATCGGCCTGTAGCTGACTTACGGCTTTTTCGGCCCAATCGGCCGTACCCACCCCTTCGAAATCGACATTGGCAAAAACGATAAAGCGGTTTGGATAATGCTTTTTCACATTGGCTACGGCCCGTTTTAGGTTATCGCCATTACCGCCACTTAAATTCACCATAACCGCCATATTAAGAGCATCCATTTCTTTGATTAAAACCGAAAGGTCTTGGGTGGGCATACGAAATTGATGGCTATGGATATCTACAAAAGGGAACTTGGCCCGTTTCACAGAGTCTCCGGGTACCACCAAGGTGGAGGTGGGGTTGTATTCTTCAAAACCCATATTTTGGCCCCATACCGTTGCCGTACCAAAGATTAGCAATGCCATTAAGGGTATACGAAAAGTAAAATGCATGATTTATTAATTGGTTCACCCCTAAAAATAAGGGAATAGGCATAAACCGGAAGAAATTTAACACCTTCTTACCAAGACCATCCTATCAGTTAGGATTGCGGCTCAAAAGAATACTCAGGCACTTTTCCCAAAGCCCCCTTAAAAAAGGCTTCGAAACGGGCCATATCGGCAGCCACATCGCCTGTGGTGTATTGGGGTTCGGAGAATCGAATTTCCTTTTTGCCATAATCAAAGGCCACCAGTACTACCGGTACCTGGGCCCCATGGGCGATATAATAAAATCCGGTCTTAAGTTTAGCTACTTTTTTGCGGGTACCCTCGGGCGCCAAAGAAAGTCGGAACTCGTCGCGTTCGTTATATATATCGATGATCTGCTGCACAAAATTGGTCGATTTACTGCGATCTACGGGTACACCGCCGAGTTTTTTGAACCACCAGCCCAAAGGGGAATCGAAAAGACTTTTTTTAGCCACATAGTTTACTTGGGCGTTACGCGAATTCCGCACGAATATGCCCAAAAAGAAATCTTGCCAATGGGTATGGGGCACCACCGCAATCAAATATTTTTTTAATTCTGGGAAACCTCCGATTACCTTCCAACCCCAGACTTTTTCCAAAAAGAATTTTGAGAATCCCATGTGCACTTTGGTTTAGCTATTAGATTGAGACCGCTTCGCTTTTAGACTTTACAGTAAATTAATCCCGTTTATTCTAATAATCCATCTTACATCGGCCTTTGCGGCCTATTATATTTTTCTATACAACCCTTCGATCAATTCCGGGCTGACTTGTTTTTTCCAATCTGCGCCCAAGGCATTTTCCCATAAAGGTTCTAACGATAGGGCCACTTTTACCATAGTTTGCATTCCGGCATCATCTACCTGTGAACAGATATCTTTGGGCAATACAATCTTATGTTTTTCACACATTTCATGGAACAGGGCGACCCCTTCGGGGTAAAAATCAGACAAATGACGGAACACCAAACAATTGCCAATACCATGGCGCACCCCTAACAAAAAGGACAGGCCATAGCTAAGCGCATGGGCTACCCCGACTTGGGAATAGGCAATACTCATACCCCCATGCCACGAGGCCATCATCAATTTTTCGCGACTGGCCAAATCGCGTTCGCCATTCAAGAACACCTCTTTACAAAGCTCCATGGCCTTTTCACCATAACTTTGGCTAAAAGCGTTCAGATAAGTACCATTCAACGATTCAACGCAGTGAATATAACAATCCATGCCGGTATAGAACCATTGGTGGTTGGGTACGCCTTCGGTAAGCTCTGGATCGAGCACCACCTGATCAAAGGGGGTATGATCCGAATTGAGCCCCAATTTTTTCTCCGGACCCATTAAAACGGCTGTTCGCGATACTTCGGCCCCGGTGCCACTTATGGTAGGTATACCCACATGGTACAGACCGGGTCGTTTTACCAAATCCCATCCTTGGTAATCGGCCGCACTACCCGGGTTGGTCATTAACAAAGCTACCGCTTTGGCCAAATCGAGTATACTGCCCCCGCCCAAGCCGATGATCCCGGAAGGTATTTCCTCGAAATTATCTTGTAACAGGGCCACCAAGCGATCTACTTGTTCCGTTTTGGGTTCTTCGGTGGTATCTATAAAAATGAGTCGGTCTTCAAAACGCAAAGGCAATTTTCCGAGTAGCGGCTTATCTTCAAATACGGCATCGACTAGATAAATAAAAGGTGCCTCGGTATTTCTGCGTTTGGGCATCAATATGCTATCCAATTGGTCTATACAGCCCGGGCCATAGACTACCCGAGGTACCATTGGAAAATTTCTGAATTGCCCCATATATCAGTGTTGGTTTTACAAATATTTTAAGACCCCACGAATGGAATCCAAACTTAAATAGGTATCGGAAGCATGGTCACCTTGTACCATTTCGTGCTGCCAAGTGGTATGGAACGGAATATGGATGGCCTGTGCCCCGATGTTTACGATAGGCAACACATCCGATTTCAAGGAGTTACCTATCATCAGGAATTTCTCGGCCGGAATACGCAAATGCTCCAACAAATTGCTATAGTTAGTTTCCTTTTTCTCACTTAGCACCTCTACATGATGAAAATATTGGGCCAAACCGGATTTTTCCAGCTTCCGCTCTTGATCTAACAAATCGCCCTTGGTCACCACCATAACATGATATTTGGGAGATAAGGTCTTGAGTACCTCTTCTACCCCATCGAGCAATTCTACCGGATGGTTGATCATTTTCTTTCCGATTCCGATAATCTTATCCAATACTTCCAGAGATACCCTGCCATTACTGATTTCCATGGCCGATTCGATCATTGAGAGCATAAAGCCCTTGACCCCATAACCATACAGGGCCAGGTTGTCCATTTCTTTTTTGAACAATTCTTGATCGATCTTGTTTTTGGTCTCGTATCCTTCCAACAAAGAAGCAAAGGCTTCCTCGGCCTCCCTGAAATAAGTTTCGTTTACCCAAAGGGTGTCGTCGGCATCGAAGGCGATGTATTCTATTTTCGAAAAATCTACTTCCATACGGCCTTGGCTTTGGCAAGATCATCGGGGGTATCGATCTCGATACCGGTAACATGGGTCTCCACCATTTTTATTTTTTTTCCGTATTCCAAATAACGGATGGCCTCTATCTTTTCCGTGGCTTCCAAGGCCAACATAGGTAAACGCTGAAAATCCATTAGGGCCCTTTTACGAAAGGCGTACACTCCTTTATGCTTAAAGTATTTGGCCCCGGCATTGATATCGCGTGGATAGGGAATCGGTGCCCGTGAGAAATAGAGGGCAAAGTCTTTATTATCGACGATAACCTTTACGTTATTCGGATTATTGATGTCTTCCAAAGCGGTAATCGGGGTCATTAAACTCGCCAGATCAATCTCTTCGGTTTTGTCTTGCTCGAACACCTTTACCAAACTGGCCAAACTTTCCTTTTCAGTAAAAGGCTCATCTCCCTGAACATTTATGATGATATCGACCTCCATATCGGATACCGCCTCAGCGATGCGATCGCTACCACATTCATGTGCTTTTTGGCTCATCATGGCCTTGCCTCCGGCCTCGGTAATGGTATTGAAAATGGTTTGGCTATCGGTAACCACGATAACCTCGTCGAACAAGCCGGTATCGCGGGCCGCTTCATAGGTACGGACGATGACCGGTTTTCCGGCAAGATCCTTCATCAATTTCCCAGGAAATCGGGAAGCCGCGTAACGGGCCGGGATCATGGCAATAATCTTCATCTAGTCTTAATTAGGTTAACTGACTGGGGTTACACTTCTTTTATCCGACCTAAAGCATTCCTTATTCACACCCGTACTGGAAAAAATCAGAATTTAAGGGTTGACCGCCCCTTTTTTCGGACGTAGTTTTCTATAGATCTTAAAAATGAGGGCTAAAATAAGAATAACTAAGATGGCGGCAATAACCGGTGCGAAAATTGACGCGGTAGAAACCACTACACTGGCACCAGTCTCGGTGGCCGACACCAATGGATTGGCCAAACCGCCCGTACTTGCCGTTGATGCCAACCTGCCGGTGGCATTCGCCCCTTTAATGGCCGTTGCCGTACCGCCCCCGGCGATTATCGCCAAGGTCCAGGTTACCATAGGGTCGAGACCGGCCACGGTACTTACCATAACCGCCGTACCCGCGATGGCGGCCAAAGGCACCGCAATACTGTCCAAAAGATTATCGAACCAGGGAATGAAATAGGCAAAGATTTCCAATACCATGGCCACGCCTAAACAGACCAATGCCGGTAAAGTACCGATCCAGGCCCAGTTGTCGTTCAGTTCCCAAATATTGAAATAGGCCGCCAAACTTAGGGCGAACATGGGCAAAAAGACCCGAAAACCCACCGAAGCGGCCAGGCCCACACCCAAAAATATACTAAGTATCGTATCTGAATCCATGTAAATGTGTTAGTGTATCTTATTGTACGAATAGCGAAAAACGTGCCGTTTTGCATCAACATTCATCTGCCAAGGCCACGCTTACTATCTTGTCTTAAATATACACTATTAGTCCGCTTCGAAAAAATCATCCTTGAATCCGATCAGGTAGAGTTTCTTTTTAGCTCGGGTTATGGCGGTATACAGCCATCGCAAATACTCGCGATCCGTTCCATTGGGTAAGTAAGGTTGTTCTACGAAGACCACGTCCCATTGCCCCCCTTGCGATTTATGGCAGGTCATGGCATAAGAGAATTTCACCTGAAGGGCATTAAAGTATTTGTTGTTCTTTACGGCCATAAAGCGTTTGTAGTTCGACTTTTCGTTGGCGTAATCTTTGTTTACCTCTTGATATAGCCTGTTTCCGTCTTCGTATGACAAAGATGCCGCTTCGGCCGTAATGGTATCTAACAACAGAACGGTTTCAAAGGGGCTCATATTCGGGTAATCGACCATCTTTACCTTAACCTCGGCAAAAGAGAAACCGTACAACTCCTTTATGGCAAAAATCTCGAGTACTTCGATAATATCACCATTAGCTATAAACCCGGCCTCGGAATGGGGTTGCAACCAAAAATAATTGTTCTTGACCACCATCATATAATCGCCAACGGCAATCTGGTTCTCTAAAAACAAAATCCGTTCGCGTATATTGGCGTTGTATAGATTCGCCCTTTTATTAGAGCGCACGATAAAGGCCGTTTCTTCGCGCCCATGTTCCGAATAAGCACTATCTATAGCCTCTTGTACTTCGTGCCCATCTACCAACCTTTGTATGTCGGTATACCCCTCCAAAGCAAATTGGGGTTGTATATCAAAGGCATCCTCTAAATCGAGCCGTAAACGGGTAGCGTTGGAGAGTATTCCGGAATCCGCAGCCTGTCGTACTACCTCATCCAATAGCTGTTCGCTAACCTCCTTATTATATTGTAACGCCAAACGGTCTGGATCTAAAGCCGGACTAATACTTAAATGTACGGGGGGCAACTGGGCCACATCGCCCACCAACATCAACTTACAGTTATGGCCCGAATACACATATTGCATTAAATCGTCGAGCAAGGAGCCATTTTCAAACAATTTGGAATCGGATGGGGCATCCGGGATCATAGAGGCCTCATCGACAATAAATACCGTATCTCGATGTTTGTTGGGAGACAGAACGAATTTTACCCCGCCCCCTTTTTCCTTGCGAGGTACATATATTTTTTTATGGATGGTCAGTGCCGTGGTTTTGGCATAATTCCCCATTACTTTGGCCGCCCTACCCGTGGGCGCCATTAAAACGGCCTTGGCCCGGGCCTTCCACAAATTTGAAACCACCGTACCCAACAAGGTTGTTTTACCCGTACCCGCAAAACCTTTTAACAAGAACACCCTATCTTTTTCCTTACCTAGAATAAAGTGCGCCAGTCCGTTAAGGGTCTCATCTTGTTTTTCGGTGGGTTGATGCGGGAAACCTTCCCGTAAAATCCGGTAAAATGCTTTGGTATCGATTACTTCCATGAACCCCCAAAGATAGCGAAGGAAAATGCCCTAAAAACTTTTGCGATAAAAAAAAAATTGTAGATTTGTCACAACCACTAAACATAATTAACACTTAAGAAATGAAAACCCTTATACAAGTAGTACTTTGGCTCGTGTGTATCTTTTTGGGATATCAAATTTACCAATCTGTAAACGCTCCCATCAAGTTTAAGAAAGTGAAGCAAGAGCGTTTTGCCGAAGTAATTTCTTCATTGAAGGACATCCGTAATTCCCAGGAGGCTTACAAAACCGTAAACGGGGTTTTCGCCAAGGACTTCAATAGCTTGGTAAAATTTGTTGATACCGGAAAATATGTAATCACCCAACAGCGTGATTCTTCTTATATGGAGTATGACAAAACCTATCAAATCGACCTTTTGAAAGAGGTTAAGATAATTGACACCCTTGGTTTTGTTGCCGTAAAGGATTCTTTGTTCAAGAACAGCGACCGTTATAAGACTATGATGAACGTTCCCAACGCCCAAAACGGTGAGAAGTTCGAAATGAAATCCGCTACAGTTGAAAAGAGTGGCTACAAAGCATCCGTATTTGAAGCCAAGGTCAAAAAAGACGTAGTGCTTTACGATCAACCCCAAGATTTAAGAGAGCGTGAAAACGTTATGCAAAGTGTAGAGGAAGTAAATGGCGCTGAGATTACCGTAGGTTCATTGGACGATGTTAGTACCAACGGAAACTGGCCTCCTATCTATGACAAAAAAAGTGACAACTAATACCGAAGATTTACATATTTCGGATTACCATACATTGTCCATTCAAGTGAGCTTGAATGGACTTTCTTTTTGTGTTTTCGATACTTTGGCCAAAAAGGTCTTGCTTACCGAAAAGACCAGCTTTACGGAAGCCGTACCCCCAAAGCGGATAAAACAATCGTTACAGGCCCATTTGGCCAAACACGGCATTGACGGCAAAGCTTTTTCCAAAGTGACCGTTATACATCGTAACCCTAATTTCAGCTTGGTTCCAAAGGCGTTGTTCGACTCCAAGAAATTGGCACACTACCTTAAATTCAATACCGAAATCGACAAAGACCAACATATCGTTTTCGACGATTTGGAACATGCCGACATGGTAAATGTGTACACGCCATTTGAGAACATAAACAATTACCTCTACGACCTTTTCGGCGACTTTGAATCACAGCACAGCTCTTCGGTAATGATTTCGTCATTATTGGCAGATGCCAATCGCGATGCCGCAGCCAGTTGTTATGTATATTTCGGGGAACAGCACATGGACCTAACCATAGTGCAGCAAAAGCGATTACTACTGCATAATATTTTTGAGATCAATGCCCCCGAAGACGCCACCTATTATCTTTTGTTCGCTTTGGAACAATTAAAATTAGACCCAGAGACGACCCCGGTCAAAACCTTTGGTAACATAGAGGAAGGCGACTCCCTATATCAATTGATACATACCTACATCGAAAAACTAGGGGTTTTCGTGGTGGAAAATCCAGCCTATTTGACCGAATCGGAAAGCGAAGCCATCGACTTTACGGTAATGAAGACCTTATAATGCGTATAATCTCCGGTACCCACAAAGGAAAGCGACTGGTAGCCCCAAAGAACCTACCCGTTAGACCCACAACCGACATGGCCAAAGAATCGTTGTTCAATATTCTGAACAACCACTATTTCTTTGAAGACCTATCTGTACTCGACCTGTTCTCAGGCACGGGTAATCTGGCCTATGAATTTGCCTCCCGAGGTGCCGTTCAAGTCACCGCTGTAGACATTAATGCCCATTGTGTGCGCTATATAGACCGTACCGCACAACAACTCGATTTTCCGATTACCGTTATTAAAAGCGATGTTTTTAAATACCTGGAACGCGCTCGAATAGCTACGGATATCATCATAGCCGATCCGCCCTATGACCTGCCCAAATCGGAATTCGAAAAAATCGTAACCATGGTTTATGAGAATGACCTACTCAAAGAAAATGGGGTTTTGATTTTGGAACATTCCAAGCATACCGATTTAACGGATCTGGCCCATTTTTCCGATGCCCGTAAATATGGTGGTAGCGTATTTAGTTTCTTTTATGCCGAAACAGAAGAAGAAGACTAAGCCCTTATCCCAAATTTTTCTAAACGGATCACCCAAACCGTATACATTTTAAAAGACGAAAAATCTAAGGTCGATTATTAACGTGCATGTAGCCAGTATGCTTTGCGCTTAGTTGGCTTGCTATGTCTTCTTTTGTAATTCAGATATTATATTTATTTCCTATTTAATCGAATTCAGGTTAAAAAGTAAAAAGCAGGCCATAAGCCGGGTTCTGTACCCCGCGAACAGGGTTCCCTATCATTTATCTAGGCCATGGATTACCCCATGGCTCGATCCGCCTACCCTCCAGCATGGGCGTGCAACCCTCCCCCGACCAAGGTCGGGACGCTGGTATACATGGCGTTTCACCACATAGAGTTTACCTGATTTCACTACAGCATTACCTGTACATACTTTCTGCTGCACTTGTCCTCGCTTTTCAACGGACGGGTGTTACCCGCTATGTCACACTACGGTGCCCGGACTTTCCTCCCCTTACCGAACAAGTTCGGTTCGCAGCGATAAGGTGGCCTGCTTAGCCGCCAAAGGTAAGCCAATTGTTGATAATTTAAGTAACTACCCTGCCTTTCATTACCCAATGAATGCCCCCGTATTGCTATATTTGCCCTATTCGTTAACCCATTTCGCCTTTGGAACCTTTTGTAGTATCGGCACGGAAATATAGACCCCAGACATTTAAAGATGTGGTGGGCCAAGCTTCCATTACCAATACCCTACTCAATGCCATTAACAACGACCATTTGGCCCAAGCCTTATTGTTCTGTGGCCCTAGAGGGGTTGGTAAGACCACCTGTGCCCGTATCCTGGCCAAAAAGATAAACCAAAGCGATACCGATAGTGAGGACGAGGATTTCGCTTTCAATATTTTTGAGCTCGATGCGGCCTCGAACAACTCGGTTGACGACATTCGTAGCCTTATTGACCAAGTACGGATTCCGCCTCAAGTAGGGCAATACAAGGTCTATATTATAGATGAGGTACATATGCTGTCGCAGTCGGCTTTCAACGCCTTCTTAAAGACCTTGGAAGAACCGCCCAAGCATGCCATTTTTATCTTGGCCACTACCGAGAAGCATAAAATAATACCGACCATATTATCGCGTTGCCAAATCTTCGATTTTAAACGCATTACGGTTACCGATGCCGCCGAATACCTCAAGTACATAGCAGAAAACCAGGGTATAGAAGCCGATCCGGATGCCTTGCACATTATTGCCCAAAAGGCGGATGGCGCTATGCGCGATGCCCTTTCCATTTTTGACCGGGTAGTCAGTTTTTCGGGCAACAAACTCACCCGTAAGGCCGTTACCGAAAACCTGAACGTACTCGATTACGACACCTATTTCGAGGCTACCGATTTAATTTTGGCCCATGACATCCCGGGCTTGTTGTTACTTTTCAACAAATGCCTGGCACAAGGTTTTGACGGCCATCATTTTATTGCCGGTCTGGCGTCACACTTCAGGGATTTAATGGTATGCCAACAACAAAGCACCATATCGCTTTTAGAAGTCGGGGAAACCGCCAAGGAAAAGTATCTAGAACAGGTAAAAAAAACCGGACTGGCCTTTTTGATTCAGGCTTTGGAAATCGCGAATACTTGCGACTTAAAATATAAGACCAGCCAAAATAGGCGTTTGCTCGTCGAACTTGCCCTAATGAAACTGGCCTCTATCGGATTCGATGGAGAAAAAAAAAAGTGAGCACCCTAGTTAAAGGTGCCCTACTCTTACCCATAATACCCGCTTCCCATTTTAGGAACGAACCACCGAAACCCGTTATACAACCCAGTACGGGAGACCGGGCTGAAAAATCTACAGCCGAGATTTCATCGATTGAGGTAACCAAACCCAAAACCGTTACCCCTACCCCAGCTCCGGTCGAAAAACCGAAGATTACTTTAAAAAAGCTGGACATCAACCAACCCAAACAACGGGTATCGGGTCTATCGTTATCTAGCCTACGAGCCAAAAAACAGCACGAACTCAACAGACAAGAGCAGGAAGAAAAACCCGAAAACCTACCCAAGGATGCCTTTACGGAAGCCGACATGCAACGGCATTGGCACGATTTCGTTGAAAAGATAAAAGGTGAAGGGAAACATATTTTAGCCTCCAATCTCAATACGGATGTGCCGAAAATGAAAAATGCGGAAACCATTTGGATCGAACTGCCCAATGAGACCATGAAAAAGGAAATTGAGCGCGACCAATACGACCTAATGGTTTACCTAAGGCAAAAGTTGAACAACTATAGCGTAAACCTCTATATCACCATAAACGAGGAAACCGCCAAAAAATACGCCTTTACCCCTCAGGAAAAATACGAGAAGATGCGGGAAAAGAATCCGGCCATAGAAAAACTAAGGCGTGGATTTGATTTGGAGATTTAACATCACTCAAAATTTAACCAACTTATTTTACAACACACCGTTACTTAACCATAGCATAAAATTGTTACTCAGCACATTTTGCATTTTGCAAATCCAATAAACTAGGATTATATAGATTTCCAGAACACATATATTCTTCTCCAGGCTCTCCATAAAATCCTTCCCCTAAATTTCCGTTTTGAAGTAACGAGTTAAGCCCACAATAATCTGACAATTGGGCGTTTCCAATAAAAACGATTTGTTCAACACTTTCAAGGTTTTCCAATCCTGTTAAGTCCTTTATTAAAGTACCTTTGACCTCGAATTTACCTTTAATCGATTTAATCTTTTTTAAATCTTCTAGGGTTCTGATTTCTTTTTTCTCATTATCAACCCAGCTTTCACTTATAGTTAAATCCCCATCAATAGTATGATAGTAATCCCTGACTGTGAGTTGACGAATATCATATGTATCATGAATCGAATAATCTCCGTGATAAACTCCTTCTGGTATTTCATTTGAACAATCAGAGTACACAATATCATAAACACTAGGATTATATCTATTAAAGGAGGTTAAACCAAAACCACCACTATACCCCTTGTTTTGAATCAATGATTTAATACCGCAATAATTATATAGCGCAAAATTCCCACTAATCCGAATATCTACGACGCTTTTAATTGAAGAAAGCCCATTTAAATCTTCTATGAGTTCATTTCCTTCAACAATTAAATCCTCTTTAATACTTGTAACCTCTGAAAGACCATCTAAATTCTTAAGTTTCGGATGATTTTTAATACGTAAATTATCCCCTACCTCTTGTATATTCGACAAACCATTTAAGTTAGTAAGCTCCTTATTAGACAGTAAGCTTAAATAACTAGACAGCTTAGTTACACCAAGAAGCGCATCTATGTCTTTCAATGCATAATTAGATAACAATTGAATACTAATCCCAACATCTAGATTTTCTAACCCATCTAGATTCTCTAACTTACCAGTACTAACTACCTGAAGACTACCTACATAAACTATTTCGTTCAGACTAGCAAGACTAGTAATCTGGGACACAGTATTAATATTCCCAATATTTAAGGCCCCTGTAATTTCGGTATATCCTAATTGAGCAAAGCTCTCAACTTCATCTTGGGTATTAAGTACCACTGAACCTTCAAATATTGAATCTACGCCAAAACCACTAATCAAAATACTTTCATCCCCTTCTGTAGCGTTTGACTCAATTTCAATGGAACCACTATAATCAAGTATTTCCGAAGGACTAAAAGTAACTACAAACTCCTTGGTCGTATCTGGAGAAATATTTACAGATGTAACATCTATTGTAAAACCACTAGGCAGCCTTACATTATTTATATTCAAAGTAGAATTACCCGTATTCTGAACACTGAAAATTCTGGTAGTCGTGATTCCAACAACAACATCACCAAAGTCAATCTCATTGGAATCATCAATTAACACATTAATAACTGCCGTTTCTTCAACTTTGGATTCAGGCACTTCCTTTACCTCTTCTTGATCATTTGAAGAACAACAAGACAAAGTAAAAACAAAAAACAACAAGAATGTGCCGAGGAAATACCTTACTAAATTCATAAGTTTTTCTTAATAAAACGCCCTTTGTTACGTTTTATTATCTCTCACAACTTATTAAAAAACTTACCTCTTTTTTAGACAAAAAATTACTTCGGTGTACGCCACCAATACAGCAACATCACCAAGGCATTGATACCCAAACCTAGGGCTTCCCTACCTTCCTCAATATTTTTGATATCGCCTCCGTCTATACTAAGCCCTTCGTAGGTCTCTGGCCAAAAAAGAATACCACCGATTACAAAAAGTACGGCCAAAATCATATAGACCATCTTCGGAAGCGCATTGACAATAAACAATAAAGAAGCCACTACGGCCGCCCCATAGATAAAATACCACAAGGTGGCGTCTTGGTCGTTGGCATTCACGCTGGCAGCCCATACAAAATAGCCACCAAAGGCAAATGCGAGGATTTTAAAGAACACCTTCATAATCTTATATTTTGGTTATTGATCAACAATATGTCGTTTGAGCAAATCGTACACTCCGACCGCTTCCAACCCCTCAGGGAACTGACAGTCCAGGTGATTGGTAATGAACACCGGATGATCTTCTTTCTTTTTTGGAATACAACCATGCGAGCCTTTTACCAATTCTGGTTTTAGGGGAATTACATCCATCACAGTCCTAAAACCCAGTTTTTTCTTGATGAGTTTACCAATGATTTTGGGCACTACAAATGGGTCTTGGGGATCGGTGAACATTTCCACCGGATCATAACCGGGCTTTTTATGGATATCGACCATACGTGCATAATCGGGTGCCACGGCATCGTATTCCCAAAAATAATAGGTAAACCAGGCGTTTTCTTCCGCAACCAAAACGATATCACCACAACGATCGTGGTTTAATCTATACTCTTCCAACGCATCACCATGTAAGACCTGCGCTATTCCCGCTTGCCCCTGCAATACTTGCAAAACCATTTCCTTTACCCCTGGGTCGTTCAGATAAATATGGGCGATTTGATGATCGGCCATAGCAAAGGCCTTTGAAGCACCGGCATCCAACAATTCCAGACCTCGCTCAACGCGAATCTGTAGTAAGTTGGCCGCCCGCAGCATCCGATTGATATGTATGGGCGTATCTACATCGGTTATACCATATTCGGACAACAACACTACACGCGCTCCCTTAGCTTCGTAATAATCGACCAATTGGGCCACTACCCCATCTACTTCTTGCAGGTCTTTGGCGATTTTCGAAAAATCGTTCCCATGCCGTTGTACGTTATAATCTAAATGCGGCAGATAGATAAAAGTGAGTGTAGGATCGTGTTTTTTATCGGTATGTATACTGGCATCGGCGATCCATTGACTGGATTTTATGGAAGTTTTAGGTCCCCAAAAATGGAACAGCGGAAACTCGCCCAACTCTTGTTTAAGACCGTCGCGAAGTTCGGCCGGGTGTGCATAAAAATCGGGCGTCTTTCTTCCGTCTGCCAAATAATTAGGCCTTGGTGTGGCCGAAAAATCGACCGTAGAATACATATTGTACCACCAAAACATATTGGCGCAGCTAAAGTTTGGATCAAGGGCTTTGAGTTCGTCCCAAATCTTGGGCGCCTCGACCAACTTATTCGATTGTCGCCATAGTTTTACCTCGCACTCATCTTTAAAGTACCAACCATTGGCCACTATACCGTGCTCTTGAGGCCATTTACCCGTGAGATAAGTAGATTGGGCCGTACAGGTAACCGCCGGCAACACCGGTTTAATAGTGGCCCCCTTTCCCCTATCTTGAAACGCTTGGATAAAAGGGGTGTGTTCCCCAATCAATTTTTGGGAAAGCCCAACTATATTAATAACAACCGTTTTGTTCATCACGATTCAAATTCGCTTTTTAACCACTGCAACTCCCGAATAATACAAGCCCCCATTTCGGTCTTTAAGTCAGCCGGAAGCACATCCCAGGTATAGGTTTCCACCTCCCAGTGCTCGCTTACCGCGTGGGTTTTGGCATAATCGACCACAGCTTTTATTTGGTCTTGGGTACTTTGTAAAAGTCCGTAACGTTCCAAGAAAATAGGCACATGAAAATGGGCACGTAATTCGGTAAAATCGCCTTTGTGCGCCAATAAATCGGGCAGATCGGCATAGGTTTTCACCCCTTCTTCAGTTTGCTGGGTTACTTGGTGCAAATAAGTGCTTTCGTCAAAGGCTTCCAGCACTTGCCACACCTTATTAGGCTCGGCATCGAAAAGTATGCGCAGGGCGGCACTTACCTGTACCTTACCCACTTGAATTCCGGCTTGTTTTAGGGCCCCTAGCGTATATTCCGGACTTTCATAGGCTAGGGCAAAATGACAGATATCGTAACAGAGGGTCAAATGCCTCTTGATCAGTCGTTCCGCTTCCTCAGCAGAAACCCCTAACTCGTTTTGAAACTTAGGCTTACCCAATCTCAACAGATACTCTTGAAAGAAATCGAGTACTTCCGGGCTGTTTTCCAAAAACCCATCGGGTTCGGGCTCAATATCAAGATGCAGGTATTTACCGGTTTCTTTCTCCAATTGATGCAAGTACAGTGCCACTTCCAGCATTTGACTTGCCCCTTTCTCCAGAGCCCCTTCAGATTCAGATTGGCCTTTAAACCAATGCCGATAACCCACCGGATTGGTCGATACCCCGCCAGACATACCTTGGGGTAAAATCTGGGAGAGTATAAAAAGCAACCGTTTGCTATAGTCTAATCGGGCCTGGGTGATCCAGTCAGGGGCATGCACCTGATCTTTTACCACCGTATTATGAAAACTACCGAATGGAAAACCGTTCATGGTAAACACATAGGTATCCGTCTCGGCCATCCAGTTTACGAATTCAGTCAAGTTATTTCCCTCCAGAAGTTCTTTGGAAGCGATATCGGACAAACGCAGACCAATCCCAAAAGACTTATCAGGACTCACCTCGGTCTTAATCCTCGGAATATATTGTTTCAGTTTATCAAACACCTCTTCCCAATGCTCTCCCGCATGGATGTTGGTACAATAACTAATATGTCCGAAAGGGCTTAACTCCATTGATTCAATTGCCACATGGCCTTTTTCATGGTCTCTTTATCAATGGTATCTACATCTACCTTTTTACCGATTTCGGAAATTAGGGTAATACACAGTTCCCCGCCCAAATGTTCGCGAAACTCTTCCAAACCAACCAAAAGACTATCTTCTTGCCCTTTTTCAATGGGTATTTTAAGCTCGAAACCACTATCGGTTAAGGTGGTTTTGATACGTTCTAAGGTCGTGGCATCGATCATACCTATTAAATGGGCATAGGTAACATCTAGGGCCATACCAATGGCCACCGCCTCACCATGACGCAGTTCGTATTGGGTCAATTGCTCCAATTTATGGGCCGCCCAATGACCAAAATCCAACGGACGGGACGAACCACTTTCGAAAGGATCTCCGCCTTGGGCAATATGCTGCATATGCAATTCGGCACAGCGATGGATCAAATACTGCATGGGTTCCATCTCGCGACGCGCTAAGGCCTTGGCATTAGCCTCTAGATAGCCATAGAAAGTGGCATCTTTGATCAAGGCCACCTTTACCGCTTCAGCGATTCCGGAAACCCAATCGCGTTTTTCGAGGGTGGTTAAAAAATCACTATCGTTTATAATGGCAAAAGGCGGGGCGAAAGTGCCCAAAAAGTTCTTTTTGCCAAAAATATTCACACTGTTCTTTACCCCCACTGCAGCATCGTTCTGTGAGAGTACCGTAGTGGGGATACGTATCAACTTAACCCCCCTATGGGCAATGGCAGCGGCATAACCGACCATATCTACCAACGCACCTCCACCAATGGCCAATACAAAAGAATGTCGGCAGATTCGGTTACCATCGATAGCTTCCAATACCGCATTCAAATGGGCTGTATCTACCTTGGCCTTTTCACCTCCGGAAACCACCAGTACTTCGGTAATGACCATATTATCGGCAAAGTGTTTTCCATAGGCCGCAATCTTATCGCTTAAATCTGGATGCGCTTGAGACACGGCATCATCTACAACGGCCAATAGCTTCACCTTACCTTGCGAGCTATAGTCTTTTAACAGCTCATACAGCAAAGGATTATCGGCCCCAAAAACATCTTGGGTAAAGTGAAGGGTATAATCATATTCAACGGCAAAACGCTGCCGTATCGGTTTTAAAAACTCCATATCTGCAATCTACGTAACAGCGAATTGCTTCGCCAAGAATTTAGACAGCGGTAACAACAACAGCACCAAAAGTGCCATTTGCCATACCCCTGCCGCGGCACACCAAACCGAAGCGAGCAATACAACGCCCATAACCCCGGCAATTACCGCTTTTTTAATATTCGTGGGACTATTTTGTGAATACGCCCGAAACAGCGGAAGATACACAAATCCGGTAAACAGCAGGGCAAATGGTAGTACATACCACAGATTTCCAAGGCCGTTTGCCACCCAAAGCAGACTTACTACAACCGTTGCGTACATTATGCCCGCAACCACGATCTGCAACTTATTTTTCCCGAAAACCTCGCCCCTACTGATCAAGGTAATGGCATAAATATAAACTACGGGTACCAAAGCGAACCACCAGTTTTCTACCAACCCTAAAACAGACATACCCAACAACAGATTGAGCCCCCTACAGCTTCCCATGACCAATGGCCCAAAAAAGCCGTGTTTTTTGGCTAAGGCATCGTACAATAGTATCGCCAAGGCCAAAGCCAAGGCCAAACTGCCGGCCAAGACATGTACCAAAAAAGCTAAGGCCACACCAATAGACATCAAGGAGGCACCAAATAAAGAGGCCGCTTTTACTGCAATAAGACCACTAGGTAAAGGGCGCTCGGGCCGCTCGACCCGATCAATGGGCAGATCGAAAACATCGTTTAAGATTACACCTGCAGCATACAGCAACACACTTGAACTGAGCAATACCAAGAAATCCAACCATGGTACTGCAGACCAATTGGAGCCTTGAATGGCTACAAAAGCCCCAGCCAAAGAAGCCCCGGCCACAATATCGGCTGCACTCGTAGGTAAATTGGCCGGTCGGGCCAATTGCAGGTATCCTTTTAGTTTTGGGTTCACTACTCTATATGCTCACTATCAATCCTAGGCGTTTGTCCCCTTAGGATACTATTATCATTGAACAATTGCGACTGATCGATGCCCTTGGCGTTCTTCCAGTGTTCTTCTTTCATAACCCCGGTTTGGCTGTAGGCCTCCAAGGCGTTACTATAACAAGTTTTGATCACATCTTCGCGCGATACGCCCGAACGCAACATTAAACCTGCCGTTTTTGGTACGGCCATAGGATCGCTTATACCCCAATCGGCCGAACTGTCGACAATAATGCGCTCACTTCCAAAACGTTTTACCACTTCTACCATACGGGCATTTCCCATTTTCGTTTTCGGATAAATGGTAAAGGCCGCCCAAAACCCTTTATCGAGTACATCTTGCACCGTTTCCTCATTGTTATGATCAATGATTACCTGCGAGGGCTTAAGGCCATGCTCCAAACAGACTTCCATACTTTTGCGGGTACCTTCTTTTTTATCGCGATGGGGGGTATGTACCTGTACCAAAAGATCCAATTCCTTGGCCAACTCCAATTGGGCCCTGAAATACTTGTCTTCGGCCGGGGTTTGATCGTCATAGCCGATCTCTCCGATACCCACCACATTTTCTTTATGCAGATATAAGGGCAACAACTCCATTACTTGTTCGGCCAAAGCTTCATTGTTGGCCTCTTTGGAATTTAAACCTATCGTACAATAATGTTTGATCCCGAACTGACTGGCACGAAAAGGCTCCCACCCCACCAAACTGCTAAAATAGTCTTGAAAACTCCCAATCTGGGTACGGGGTTGGCCCAACCAAAACGAAGGTTCGATTACGGCCACTACGCCGGCGGCAGCCATGGCTTCATAATCGTCGGTCGTACGGGCCGACATATGTACGTGGGGGTCTATAAGCATCAACTTCTCTTCCATATCAATTCTTTAAGGTATTCCAATTCAATTCATTTGTTTGTACGGCCTCGCTAAACTCAGGATATATCCCTAACAGCGCCTTGGCTTGGGTATTGGTGGCATTTGAACAACATAAGGTCGCCGCCTTGCGCTCTACCGGATCTTCACTCTGGAACAAACGCTCCATATCTTCTAACAACACCCCTTCTAAATAATGGGTTACCGGTCGCCAAATATGGGCATCGATAGTTCGCGAAGCCGCCCAACGTTCGTGGGCATAGTCGGACACGATACGGGCCAAATCGGCATTGCCTCGAGCTTCTATATCACGTATACCATTCAAATCGCTTTGGATAAAAGCAGCCTTTAGGAACATTTGGTTCCATTGCTGGTCATTAAAATGTAGCGCCGGATACGGATTATCTTGGGAAATGGCATCGAAAACCGTCCCAATATTGGTTCTTAGCGCATCTACCGCCGTATCCCTAAAATATGCAGCCTGGGGAAGGAAATGAAGATACTTTAAAAAGGTCTCCAATTCGGTAATATCGGCCACTTGGGTCAGTTTGACCACCTTGTCCTTAAAAAAATCAAAGTCTTGCTCCAACACATATATCAAGAGATACATACGGGCTATTTCCAGCTCGTTTGCCCTATGCGATTTAAAGTATCCCAAGCCGCTATCCTCCCCATCCTCGATTTCGAGTACATTAGAGGTCGCTTTCCTAGCCAACAACGTATAGGTCAAGAACAAATCTTTAGCAGATTGGTTCGCTACTATTATTTCTGATTTTTCCGACAACCATTGGGCCACGGAATCTGTAAGTAAAGGCAATATTTTATCGGACCTTAACATGGGCAACAACATTTTTTCGGACTCCTATTTTTGGTTTCCTATCCAAATAACGGATAGGCCCTAGTTTACAACTCCATTCTAAAGGGATTCGTATGCCAAATTGCGTATAATCCCAGTAATTATCGCTTGCTAAGTTCAATTATTTTTACCTTTGGAACAAATATTTTACAGATGCTAGGCCTAAAATTACCGACCGACCCCAGATGGGTCAATATTGTTGAGAAAAACATAGCCGAAATACTAACCGATCATGCGTATTGCGAACAAAAAGCGGCCAGCATGGCCATTTCTTTGATCGTAAAATTCCCGGAAAAAGTAGATTTGGTACAATCGATGACGGCTTTGGCCCGTGAAGAAATGGCCCATTTTAAAATGGTGCACGATTGGATCATAAAACGAGGTTATGAACTGGGCCGGGAACGTAAAGACGAATATGTGGTGGCCCTTCATAAGTTTTTCCCCAAGGGAGGAAGCCGCAATACCCATATGATACACCAATTGTTGGTAGCCGCCCTAATTGAAGCCCGAAGCTGCGAACGTTTTCGTTTATTATCTGAAAACATAGCCGATAAGGAATTGGCTGAATTTTATCGTGATCTTATGGTAAGTGAGGCCAATCATTATACCATGTTTCTAAAATTCGCCAGGGAATATGGCGACCGGGCCGAAGTGGACCAAAAATGGGAAGATTTATTACAATATGAGGCCGAACTAATGAAAGAGCTCGGTAAAAAAGAGACTGTGCACGGATAATTAACCATTATAACAAAATATAAAAAGACCGTTGTTTACCGCAACGGTCTTTTTTTTACCCTAATCCCAACTTTTTAAAAAACAACACGTTACCACAACCTACTACCCTACCTAACACCCTGGACTTCCCTCAGTTTGAAAAAATCGGGTTTTATGACAAATATCATTTGTTTTTAATTATTCTAAATAAACGTTGTGAGTTAAAAATAGAGCACATACATTTGTTGTCTATTTTTAATTAATCTAAATAATGCAACTTAGAACTTTCTTGTTCGCTACCCTAGGATTCTATGCCATTCAAATAGGCAGCGCACAAACCGACGATAGAGATCAGCTTAAAAAGGAACTTAAAGAAGAAATACTTGCCGAGCTAACCCTAGCTGCCGATTCCCTTAAAAAAGAGGACCCTTTATTTCAATGGAGCAAGTTTACCCTTCACGGTTATGGCGTCGTAAACTATTATGCCAACGACCACGATACCGACCCAGACCTAAGAAACAAATTCGACGCGGAAAGGCTGAACTTGTATTTGAACTATCATTTCAACAAAACCTTCGCCTTTAAATCGGAAATCGAAATCGAACATGGCGGTACCGGAAGTACTTTGGAGCTCGATACCCAAGAAGAATTCGGTGAATTTGAAACGGAAATCGAGGCCGGAGGGGAAATCCAACTCGAGCAAATCTATATCGACATCAAAGCTACCCCATGGTTGGGCATCAAAATCGGAAAGTTTAAAAATTACTTCGGTACGGCCCAAAACCTCGATACCCCTGACGAATATTTTACCACCTACCGGCCCGAAATGGAAAACACCTTGCTTCCCGTAGGGTTTTATGAAACCGGGGTAGATTTCTACGGTACTTTTGCCAAACGCTTCAACTATCATTTGGCCGTGACCAGCGGTTTCGATTCTTCGGGCTTTAGTTCGAGAAATTGGATTCGGGGTGGACAACAGACCAAATTCGAAATGGTAAACGCCGATGCCTTAGCCTTAATGACTCGCTTGGACTATAAATTCGGCACCCACAAAAATACGTATGCCGGCGTCGCTTTTTATATCGGGGATGCCGCTGCAAACCGACCCAAGGACGACATTAACGAAACCGCCTATGTAACTATGGCCGAGGCCCACATTACCATAGACGAACACCCCTGGCGATTTAGCACCATGGGGCTTTATGGTCAGGTCGAAAACTCGGCCCTCATATCGCAACGCAATGCCAACCTACCCAACGCCCTTGGTGCCAAACGTACCCCTGTCGGAAAAAATGCCGTGGGTTTTTCCGCAGAACTAGGCTACGATATACTACCCCTGCTCGTAAACAACACCAAAAACATGATGCTATACCCTTTCGTTCGCTACGATTATTACGATACCATGCACCGGGTAGAATCGCCAGTAATCAACAATCCCCGATGGGAAAGGAACAGTTATACCGGAGGAATTAACTGGTTCATCCACCCCCAAATTATCTTAAAAACACAATACAACTATAAAAAGTTAGGGTCTATGCACAACGACCCTACTACACTGGAGCCCACCGGAGAAAAGCAGGTTGACAGGACTTTCTCTACCGGTGTCGGTTTCCGATTTTAATTCTAATCATCTATTTCAAACATTTCATTTTTCACATTATGAAAACCTATTTTAATCCTAGAACACTCTTAACCCTTTTGGCCGCCTCCATAATTATAGCCTGTAGTTCAGACGACAATGGCGGAGAAACCCCACAACCTAAATCAGACTATAAAGGCGAACTAACCAATACGGCCAATAACGTAATAACCGAAACCTATAAAACCTTAAACGACCGGGCCTTGGCTTTACAAGCCGCCGTAAACGACTTTACCATTGGCGATGATGCCGATTTTGAAACTGTAAAAACCGCTTGGAGAGAGGCCCGTTCGCCTTGGGAACAATCAGAAGGCTTCTTATACGGACCCGTGGATACAGAAGGTATTGACCCTGCCATAGATTCGTGGCCTGTAGATGTAAACGCCATTGATGCCCTATTAGCCAGTAGCGAGCCAATTACCGCCACCCTTTTGGCTACCAATGATGATGCCCGTGGTTTTCACACCATTGAGTATTTCATATGGGGTCTGGACGGATTTAAAAAATCGGGCGACCTAACCGAGCGGGAAGTAGAATACCTAAAGGCCGCTACTGCAGATTTCCAATCTAAAACCCAACAGTTGTACGATGGCTGGAAAGCCAGTGGCGGAAACTATGCCGCCAACTTTATCAACGCTGGGGAAAACGGAAGCCTATACACCTCACAAGTATTGGCCCTAACCGAATTGGTAGATGGCATGATTACCATTGCCGATGAAGTAGGTAACGGAAAAATCGAAGATCCTTTGAACGGAAATGGAGGTAACGCTAAGCCTGAGGCCGAAGAATCGCGTTTTAGCCACAACTCCAAAAAAGATTTTGCCGATAACATCCGTAGTATCCAAAATGTTTACTTAGGCGATTATGCCGCCGTATCTGGAAAAGGTTTGACCGATGTCGTTACCGCCAACAATGCCGATCTAAACACCAAGATCATCGATCAAATTGCCGATGCCATTACTAAAATCGAAAGTATCCCCGGTACTTTCACCAATGCCATTGCTAACAATAGAAACGAGGTAGCCAGTGCGCAAACTGCGGTCAAGACCTTGCAAACCACTCTGGAAAGTGAACTAAAACCACTGATCCAAAACCTTAAATAACAATCACAGCCCCTTGGGTGTCAGGAACCAAGGGGCTTGTTTATTCTTTTAAAGCTATGATACGTAAACTCCTCTATGCGATTCCTATTGGGATATTGCTGATTTCCTGTCAAGACGACAACGAAACACCACCACAACCCCTAGATCTCACTGCCCGCCTAATGGCCGGTGGGGAAACCACGGTACATTCAGCCACTAGTATTGCCTTTGAGACACCAGCACCAAATATGACCGCCAAAAACCTAGCGCTGCACTTGGCTGGAGACGCCCAATTTGAAGCTGTTTTCGTAACGGCGCCTGCAGAGGTAAACCAAGGCCTTGGACCGATTTTCAACAACAAAACCTGTATTGAGTGTCACCCTAAAGACGGCAGGGCCGCTTTTCCCACTGGAGATATTAATGCTTTAAGTGGCTTCTTTTTAAGAACCAGTGTCCCTGGTAAAGATCCACATGGTGGCCCGGTCCCTACCCCCGGATTTGGATTACAATTACAAAACCAGGCCATCCGTAATTACGAACCGGAGTTAAAGTTTAAGGTTACCTATACCGACATTGTCGAAACCCTTGCCGACGGAACTAAGATCACGCTTAAAAAACCGAATTATAGTATTACCGACCCTTACACCACTTTTCCAGCCAACGCCATGTTATCGCCACGAATCGGCCCTCCCGTATTCGGACTAGGCCTACTTGAAGCCATTCCGGAATCGGTAATTCTTTCGAGACAAGATATTGACGATTCTGACGGTGACGGCATATCCGGTAAAGCCAATTATGTATGGGATCCCGTGGCCGAAAAAATGGCCGTGGGCCGCTTTGGCTGGAAAGCCAATACCGCAACGGTCTTACTACAATCAGCCGGGGCCTATAAAGAAGATATGGGGATAACCAACTATGTCTTTCCCATAGAAGCCGGAGTAGATCAAAGCAACGGTAACGACGGCTTGGGCGATGACCCCGAAATTGCCGATAGTATTTTAGATGAAGTCACTTTGTATTGTCGTACCCTGGGCGTACCGGCCCCAAGGAATATCGATAGTCCTCAAGTACAAAAAGGTGCCGAAATCTTCGAAACCATCGGATGCGCCCAATGCCATGTTCCCCAGCAGACATCGGGCAATTTTCCAGGCATACCATCGATTTCCAATCAAACCTTTTACCCTTATACCGATATGTTGTTACACGACATGGGTGAAGGTCTAGCCGACGGCAGGCCTGATTTCTTGGCAGATGGGAACGAATGGAAAACCCGGCCACTTTGGGGCATTGGGTTAACCCAATTGATCAACGGACATACCGATTTCTTACACGATGGGCGTGCCAAAAACCTCACGGAAGCCATTCTATGGCATGGCGGTGAAGCCTTAAAAAGTAAAGATTCCTTTAAGGAGTTATCGACAGCGGACCGGGAAAGTCTTTTAGCCTTTCTGAATTCGCTTTAACTAGTGTTTGTTCCAGTTAGTTGAAAAGAGGTCGTTTTACGGCCTCTTTTTTATGGGTACCGCCAAACTCCCGAAGGCTACAGGAATTACACCAAGGTAGTCTATTCTCCTAATTTGGCCTGATAGTAGTCGTAACTCGCAAATTGTGACCGTACTTTAGGGCGGTCGTCTCGTAAATAGGCATTGTCTTGGGACGCAGAGAACACCCGGGCCTTTACATTATCGCGCCAAGAAATCTCAAAAGTATCCAGTAATTCCTGCTTTACGTCTTCGTCATAAATAGGACAGCTCACCTCTACCCTATAATCGAGGTTTCGGGTCATCCAATCGGCTGAAGAGATGTACACTTGTGGATCGCCCCCATTCCCGAATATGTACAATCGGGGGTGTTCCAAAAATTTATCGACCACACTAATGGCTTCAATATTTTCACTCATACCCTCTACCCCTGGTATCAAACAACAAATACCCCTTACGATTAGCTGTACCTTAACCCCGGCCCTACTGGCCTCATACAGTTTATCTACCATCTTATATGAAGTCAGGGAATTCATTTTCACCTTAATATAGGCTTCCTTGCCTGCCTGCGCATTTTCGATCTCTTGATCGATCATCTCCCTAAAAGCGCCCTTGGTATAATGCGGGGACACCAACAGGTGTTTGTATTTCTTCAACAGATAATTGGCATCGAAAAATTCGAACACCTTACCTAAATCCTTTAAAATACCTTCATGGGCCGTGAATACAGTATAATCGGTATAAATCTTCGCGGTAGATTCATTAAAATTACCAGTACTGATAAAACCATAACGTTTTAAGCCTTGGGCTTCTTCCCGTTCTACCAAACAAATCTTACTGTGTACTTTTAATCCGGGCACCCCGAAAATCAGACGAATTCCCTCGGCCTGTAGTTGTTCGGCATAAGCAATATTGGCTTGCTCATCGAAGCGGGCCTGTAACTCGATCTGCACGGTAACCTGTTTCCCGTTTTTTGCGGCATTTATCAAACTGGCGGCCACTTGCGAATTATTGGCCAAACGATACACTGTCAGCTTAATCGCCTTTACCTTCGGATCCAAAGCTGCCTCCCTTAAAAATCTAATTACATAGGAAAACGACTGGTAAGGGGTATAGATCATATAGTCTTTATGGGCAATCTGCTCCAAAATACTGCCCTCGGCATCCAAACCTTTTACAGGCAATGGCTCTATAGGGGCATACATTAGATCTTTACGCCCTAAACTAGGGAAGCCCATATAATCGCGACGGTTATGGTAGCGCCCACCGGGTATAACACTATCGGTATCTTCAATACCCATCTTACCTTTTAGGAACTGTAGGGTATCGGAAGCTATGCTCTTGTCGTAGACAAAGCGCACGGGATCACTCATTTTTCGGTGATCGACACTAGAGGATATCTTCTCGATAAAACTCTTCGAAAGATCATTATCGATATCCAACTCGGCATCGCGGGTAATTTTGATCATATGGGCCGAAATGCTCTCAAATGGGAACATATTGAAAATGGTGCCCAGATTGTATCGGATAAGATCATCGAGTATAATGATACAGTCGTTGCCGTCTTCCTTGGGCAACACCACAAAACGATCGACCCCCTTGGGTATTTCGATCAGGGCGTATTGAAGCCCTGGTACCACATTTTCCTCCTCGGCCTGCAACTGCATACGAACGGCCAAATAGGCCGCCGTATCCTTAAGGGTCGGAAAATCGGTTTCATCGCCCAGGATTATGGTCATCAAAACCGGACTTACCTTATCTAAAAAATACTGTTTGGCAAAAGCTTGTTGGCGCTCAGAAAGTTCATTCTCTTTAACGATAAAAATACCTTCGTCGCGTAACTCATCCTCAACTTGCCCCAGTATCTCAACACTTTTAGCCTGTAAACGGATAACCTCGGTAGTAATCTCCTCCAAAAGATCCTTTGCTTTTTGTCCGCCCAATTCACTCTTCCCCTTTTTACCGGCATTTACGATACGTTTTACCGTAGCATAACGCACCTTAAAGAACTCATCGAGATTATTGGAGAAAATACCTAAAAAGCGTAATCTTTCGATCAAAGGGACGTTTTCTTTATCGGCACTTTCCTGTAATACACGTTCGTTGAATTTTAGCCAACTGATCTCGCGGTTTATATATTGGTTTTTGGTTTTGTTCATGCTTTGAGTTCTTTAGGAAACAGTAGTTTGGTGGTTTTACCTTCGCTAACCTCGGCCCATTGATCTTGCGAAAAGGTTATACGGGCCAATCCGGCCGTGGGGAGATTCTCTATGGAACGGCTCCCAAAAAAATTGACCAAATTGGTAAAGGCATAATTATGGCCAAAAATAAACACGGTATGTAAATTATCGTTTAAGCTTTTTATAAATCTGTGTACAGATTCTCCCGAAAAATCATACAAATCTTCGACAAGCTCAATTTTATCCGCCGAGTAACCCATTTCGTGCGACACAAGCACGCTGGTAGCTTGGGCCCGCTTGGCCGGACTGGTATATACGGCATCAGGCTGTATGTTGTTTTCACGGAGCCATGACCCAATTAAACGGGCGTCGTTGGTACCACGGGATTTTAAGGGGCGCTCTCGATCTGAAACCTGATGCTCCCAGGAAGATTTTCCGTGTCTGATAAAGTAAAGGGTCTTAGGCATAACCGGAAGTGCTAGCCTATAAAAATACGCTTCCCGGCTTAAGAAACCGCATTTTCCATTAAAAAATCATGGAGACAATCGTTCAATGGTAAACGAATAATCCGATTGGAGGCTGTAGCGAATACGATCATGTAATCGATTGGGCCTGCCTTGCCAAAATTCCAGCTTTTCGGGCCGTACCAAATACCCACCCCAGTGGTCGGGACGTGGCACTTCTTTTCCTTCATATTTGGCTTCGGCTGCTTTTAGTTTTTCCTCTAAAAACTCTCTAGAAGGTACTACCTGTGACTGTTCCGAGGCAATGGCTCCCAATTGGCTGCCTACAGGCCGCGATTCAAAATAACCATCGGAAAGGTTGGGTGCCAATTTCTCGGCCTTCCCCTTTATAATTACCTGACGCTCCATATTGGGCCAGAAAAACGACAAGCACACCTCCGGATTTGCCGCGATAGCCTTGCCCTTATCACTTTCGTAATTGGTATAAAAAATAAAACCTTCGTAAGTATATTGCTTGAGCAGCACGATCCTAGCCGCCGGAAAGCCATCGGCACCGAGGGTAGACAAGGTCATGGCATTGGGTTCTTCCACACCCCGGAATTCCTCTACCTCATAAAACCACTTTTGAAACAACTCCATAGGATTTTCCGGAAGATCGGACTCCAACAATTGTTTCTTTTCGTATACCTTTCTGTAATCGGTAAGATCTTTCATGCCTTAGTATGCTAGTGAAATAGTAATTAGTGGGCTAGTGAGTCAGTAAATAGTGACCTAGTGAATTAGTTTACAGTGCGCAAGTAATTTTCAGCTAGCCGATAGTATACAAAGTTCAACAATTCGGATCAAAAAAAAGGAGAGTCACCCCTTAAAACTGGAACTCTTTACCGTCCTCGGCCAAATGCACATGGTCAAAAACGGTTTCCGCTTCGGCCTTAAAATGGTCGAGATTGGTGTATCGGGTCGAATAATGCCCCAAGATCAACTGTGAGACTTGGGCCTTTTGGGCAATGGTAGCCGCATCTATGGCCGTACTGTGCTTGGTCTTACCCGTAAGCCTTCGCTCCGACTCCAGAAAAGTAGATTCATGGTACAACACCTTTACATTTTGCAATAAAGGCACAATATCTTCTTTGTACACGGTGTCGCTACAGTAGGCATAACTCCACGGATGCGGCGGATTATCGGTGAGTAGGGTATTCGGTATAATACGACCATCTTCCAATACCGCATCTTTTCCGTTCTTCAAATTTTGAAAATCGCAAACGGGTATATCGTATTTCCTAACCTCTTCTATATTCAGTTTGCGCTCGCCCAATTTTTCCTTGAACAAATAACCATTGGTATAAATGCGATGTTCTAAAGGAATGGTATACACGGCTATAGCATCATCCTCAAAAATGAGTTCGGAAGTTTTAGATTCCAATTCATGGAAAACCAAATCGTAATTGGTCCATGAGTCGCCAACTTTAAGCATTAAGGTAACCGCTTCCTTAATACCTTTTGGACCATAAATATGCAGTTCTTTTTCGCGCCCCAACAACTTGAAGGTGGACAATAAACCCGGAAGGCCGAAAAAATGATCCCCGTGCAAATGGGAGATGAAAATATGGTCGATCTTCGAAAAACGAACCTTCTGCTTACGCAACTGCATTTGGGTACCTTCGCCACAATCGATCAAAAACAAACGGTTCCGCAACTCCAACACCTGGGCAGACGGATTGGTCATGGAACGGGGCGTAGCGGCATAACAACCAAGGATCTTAAGCTTCATAAGGCTTTAGGTTTATCGACATTTACGCAAAAAACGGGCCTAAAAGCCCAAATCGCGCTCAATTTCTTCCATTTCAATAAAATCCATAGCCTCTTGCAAAGTGGGTACCACACAAATACTTTCGGGCAGTTCGTCGTAAGACACCTTAGCGGTTACCAACACAAACGATCGTTTCTTGCCCCTATGGTTATCGGACAAGGGCTGGAATTCCAATACCTGGCTTACGGTGAGATCTTCGAAGGAAAACAATTTCACCACCAAATTGTCGTGGGTCAAATCCTCCAATTTTGCATTTAAGTTGGCGATAAAAGCCTGTATATCTATATCCTCTTGGGAAACTATGGTGGTCGTTCCTTGTTTATCTATTATCATATGGATTTGATTTTAGAGGCCAGTAGATAAATTACCGCCATACGTACGGCAACCCCGTTTTCTACTTGGTCCAAAATAATGGAATGTGACGAATCGGCCACGGCACTGGTTACCTCTACCCCCCTGTTAATGGGCCCGGGATGCATAACCACGATCTCTTTATCGAGTTGGTTCAGGCGCTCCATGGTAAGTCCGTATTGCATGGCATACTCCCGTGTTGATGGAAAATAGCTAATATCCATACGTTCATTCTGTACCCGAAGCATATTGGCCACATCGCACCAGGCCAGGGCTTTTTGAAAATCGGTCTCTACCGACACCCCCAAATCCCCGATGTATTTAGGAATTAAAGTTTTAGGCCCACATACCTTTACCTCGGCCCCCTGCAACTTTAAGGCATAGATATTGGACAAGGCCACGCGCGAATGCAATATATCGCCCACGATTAACACCTTTTTACCGGCTACATCGCCCAAACGTTCGCGAATGGAGAACGAATCGAGTAAAGCCTGTGTGGGGTGTTCATGGGCCCCATCGCCGGCATTTATGATGGCGGCGTTTACATGCTTGGCCAAGAAAATGCCCGCCCCAGGGTTAGGGTGGCGCATAACCACCATATCTACCTTCATCGAAAGGATGTTGTTCACCGTATCGACCAAAGTCTCACCCTTTTTCACCGACGATTGTCCGGCTGAAAAATTCACGATATCGGCCGACAGGCGTTTTTCGGCCAATTCAAAAGACAATTTGGTTCGGGTACTGTTCTCGAAAAAGATATTGGCAATGGTAATATCACGCAAAGAGGGAACCTTTTTAATGGAACGGTTGATTACCTCCTTAAAATGGTCCGCAGTCTCAAAAATGAGCTGGATATCGTCCTCGTTCAGGTATTTGATCCCCAACAAATGATCCACACTCAGTTCAGCCATATTCTTGTATATAAAAAAGGGACGCCCAGCGCCCCAAAACGATTAATCTTCAATTAAATAAACGGCATCGACGCCGTCGTTCTCTTCCCAGAGCACCTTTACCTTTTCGTGGTTTATCGCATCTACCTGTCGGCCCCTATAATTGGGTTGAATGGGCAAATGCCTACTAAAACGACGATCGATCAAAGTCAACAGCTCTATCTCCGAAGGTCTCCCGAAGGACTGTAGGGCCGTTAGGGCCGCCCGGATACTTCTACCGGTGTACAATACATCGTCTACCAAAACCACTTTTTTGCCTTCGATCAAAAAATCGATATGGGTACTGTTGGCCTGTAAGGGTTTATCGCCCCGTCGGAAATCGTCCCTAAAAAAGGTAATGTCGAGTAAGCCCAACTGAACCCCATCGGCTCCATATTCCGCTTTTAGGATATGTTCTAACCGTTGGGCAAGGTATTTACCCCGAGGCTGCAAGCCCACCAAAACGGTATCGGAAAAATCGAGATGGTTTTCCAGTAGTTGACAAGCCAGTCGGTGTAAAATGATATTGATCTCTTTGGCAGAAAGTAGTTCTTTTTGACCCATAGTGCTAATCGGCTCGGTACCGGATAACAAAAGTAGTGAATAATTCAAAAAGGCCCGACTTATTCTTTAAGCAAGGAATCCAATATAAATTGAGTCTTTGGTGCATATAATCGATAGTTGCCCTTGCGCACAACTTCTCCTTGTTTATTAATAATCATATGTGTCGGGAAAGCTTTTACGGCATAGAATTTTAAGATATCATCTATCTCCTCTTTACCAAATTGAAAATGAACCCCACTAACTTGGTTTACCTTTATGAACTCATTTCCTTTTTTATGATTTAAATCCATTTGCAAATACACAAATTCTATTGGCTGGCCTTCGTATTTTTCGTGTTTAATCGGTCCACTCTTAACCATATCCGCATGACAAGGAGCACACCAACTCGTCCAAAAATCTACCAACACAACCTTATTAGTTTCTTTTTGAATTAAACTATCCAAAATTTTCATTACGCCTTCTTGCTTAATATCATAAATACTATAGGCTTCAATCGACTCTAGAGGAATTCCTGACTTTTTCAACTTAACATACTCCTTCAAAAGCCTCTCCTTTAACGATGGATCTTGGATTAGCGAAAAAAGATGCTCTTGCTGGGCTTGAAAAGATTTTAAAGTATAGTTCTCTAATTGGCTTTTCCCAAATAAATACAACGCATAATCCCTTTGCCGCGCATTTGTAAAACTGTTGTAGGTTAAATCTAACCATGCAGTCATATTATTAGGATCAATTTTTCTATTATCACGTTTGTTCAAATAGGTCAAATACAAGGCTCTTGTATACCCGAAAGCTTCATTTTCCACCAAACCTTCAGACACATGAATCTGCTCTATGTCATTTTCCATCGATTCCGTCAAGGTCAAATTGTATCTCACACCATCAACACTTTGTTGCCCATTAACTTGGCTAGCATTCCCAAATACATCAGACACTTTCGCGTGCCTTTCAGAAAAATTCACATTATACAACGCATACTTTAGTAGTCTTTGGAAACGTTCATTAAGTAATTCAGAATGTAAGGTTGTCCGCAAGCCTCTTGAGACCATACTTTCCTCCAACATTCCATTCAAAACATTGCTGTTTATCTCTTGAACACTATCAAGGGTTGTCACATAGGAATCTCCATCTAGCAGGGTAGTTCTTGGATTCAAGTCATCTCCTAAATCTTTCTTAGCATAAAACCGATTCAAGAAAACATTATCTTCGACACCATCCCCTTCAATAAGCATTTTCTGTTCTCCCGTTAAATCAAGCGTTACAAAAATACTGTCACCGGGTTTAGTATATACGTAGGTGTGGGAGAATGGAGTGATTCGAAAAGTTTGGGGGATTTCTTGTTCAAATTCTAATCGAAAACTTCCGTCTTTAGAAAAATCGGCCACATCCAATTCGCGGCGGAATCCAGGAAAGGGCTTGATCTTTAGTAAACGTAAGCCTTCATAAGTGTCATAATTCAGAACTTTTCCGGTAACGATGGTTTTCGACCGTGTTGACCCCTCTTTCTTTTTAACATCTTGACAAGACAGAAACAGAAAGACTATTACAAGAGCGAAGTATTTCATATCGTGTTGGTTTGGAAATTAAAACTACATAAATACCAAACACGATTTTTATACAAATCGTTAAATCACATAAAACCCACAAAACAAAAAGCCCGGGCAAAACCCGGGCTTTCGTTATAAAGAAAGAATATTTCTTACTTCTTCTTAGAATCGGCTTCCATTTTGGCTTTCAAGGCCATAAGGGCTTCGTTAGCATCTCCAAGGGTTGGCTTGGCCTCATCGGCAGCAGCGGCAGCCTTACGCTGGGCAGCTTTGATGTTGCGTTGCTCTTCTTCCCTGAATACAGCGGTATGGCTAGCTACCACACGCTTAAAGTCCTTACTGAACTCAATGATCTTGAATTCGGCGGCTTCACCTTTCTTAAGCTTGCTTCCGTCTTCTTTTTCCATGTGACGCGATGGAACAAAGGCTACGATATCTTCGTTCAACTGAACGGTAGCCCCTTTATCTACCACCTCTAGGATTGAAGCATTGTGGCTAGAGCCCAAAGCGAACTCTTGCTCGTACTTATCCCATGGGTTCTCGGTAGTCTGCTTATGACCCAAGCTTAGCTTACGGCCATCAACATCCAATTCCAATACTTCCACTTCCAAAGTATCGCCAACATTTACGAACTCAGATGGGTGCTTCACTTTCTTGGTCCAAGAAAGGTCAGAGATATAGATCAATCCGTCGATACCTTCTTCCATTTCTACGAACACACCAAAGTTGGTAAAGTTACGTACGATACCTTTGTGACGCGAGCCAACAGGGTATTTGGTAGTAATATCGGTCCATGGGTCCGGGGTCAATTGCTTGATACCCAATGACATTTTACGCTCTTCGCGATCCATGGTCAAAACAACGGCATCAACCACATCACCTACTTTTACGAAATCTTGGGCCGAACGCAAGTGCGTAGACCAAGACATTTCAGAAACGTGGATCAATCCTTCTACACCTTCGGCTACTTCGATAAAGGCACCGTAATCAGCGATTACAACCACCTTACCTTTCACCTGGTCACCGATCTTGATCTCATCGCCAAGAGCATCCCATGGGTGCTTCTCTAACTGCTTAAGACCTAATTGGATTCTTGATTTGTTGTCGTCGAAATCCAAGATAACCACGTTCAACTTCTGATCCAATTCCACCACTTCGTTCGGGTGGTTGATACGGCTCCAAGAAAGATCGGTAATGTGTACCAAACCATCTACGCCACCAAGGTCGATAAAGACCCCGTAAGACGTGATGTTCTTGACCACACCTTCCAATACTTGACCTTTCTCCAATTGGGAGATGATCTCTTTTTTCTGCTCTTCGATATCGGCCTCGATAAGGGCTTTGTGCGAAACCACCACGTTCTTGAATTCGTGGTTGATCTTCACCACCTTGAATTCCATGGTCTTACCTACGTACTGATCGTAATCGCGAATAGGCTTCACATCGATCTGTGAACCTGGCAAGAAGGCCTCGATGCCGAATACATCAACGATCATACCTCCTTTAGTCCTACACTTCACAAAACCATTTACGATTTCTTCTTTGTCGTGGGCGGCGTTCACACGATCCCATGCCATAATGGTACGGGCCTTACGGTGCGACAATACCAACTGACCGTTTTTATCCTCGCGGATATCGATCAAAACCTCTACGGTATCACCTACCTTAAGGTCTGGATTGTAACGGAACTCGTTCAAAGAAATAACCCCTTCACTCTTGGCGTTGATGTCAATAATGGCCTCACGCTCGGTCAAGTGGATCACCTTACCTTCAACTACTTCCTCATCGGCGGTATCTACGAAATTCTCAGATACCATTTGCTCAAACTCCTGTAGTTTAGAGTCGGCTACCCTTTCAATACCCTGCTCGTACTTTTCCCAGTTAAAGTTCTCTAGAAACTCAGCCGGATTTTGTACTTGCTCGGTGGGTTGTGCTACTTGGGCTTCCTGGTTTTCCTCGGCCGCCGGTGTTGTTTTTTCTTCAGCCATAATGCTGATTAAAATTTGTATCCCATTGTGCGACAAAGGCTAACACACACAACAGAAGTGTTTATATTCAAATAATCCCTTTTTCCTTTGTCAGGTGCTAAAAAGGAGTGCAAAAATACAACGAATAATGGGTTTTACCAAGCTCTTTTTGAGATACTTAGTTTAACCACAAAATTTAATTCAGCTATTTCCTCGCTACCCCCCCCTCTAAGCGGAAGAGGGGCTGGCTTGTACTACTATAGCTATAGGGAGAGATGAAAATACTGCTACAATCAGAAACAACCTCTTTATTTTCTTGTTTGGGCGTTTCCCTCCTACCGTCGGGCCGGGCTTTCTGTTGCAAATCCTCGCTCCTATCGGGCTGTGGGTTTTTCACGTCAATCCCTAACGCGCGACATAAGCCAACATAACTTTTTAACCTAGCTCTTTTCCCTAAAATCGAAAATGTACCCTACCTCTCGAATTTTATTAAGATAATTCGTATATTCAGCCTATCATTTAACCATTAAAACACACATTTCATGAGCGTTAAAGCAAAGTACCAGCCTGTTTTGGAACTTGGTGAGCAATTAGGTATCCAAAATGGCGATGTTTGGGAAGAAGCCGGTATCCTTAAGGTAAAAGGACAGGCAGCTACCCAGTACGAAAAAAACATCATCTGGGACAAGATAAAGGAAATCGGAGGAGAGAGCCCGGCCGATATCAAAGCCAACATTACCGTAGCCGATGAGTCGGTTTACCACCGCCATGTAGTAAAAAGCGGGGAGTCTTTGAGCAAGATCGCCAAACATTATTATGGCGACCCTATGAAGTACACGGCCATTTTCGAGGCCAACACCAACATTCTTAAAAACCCGGATGTAATCCATCCCGACCAAGAATTGGTGATTCCGAACCTATAGTTTTTATTCGGAAAGGTTTAAAAGAAAGCCCTGCAAAGTGCAGGGTTTTTTTTATTCCTAAAAACTAGTATAATATGTCGACATAGAAATTGTTGTAATTCCACAAACTCTTCGTATGCCCTACAATGAACCTTCACTCTCAAAAGTTCTACTTATAACAAGCATCTCATGTCTTACACTCCTCTCATGCAAGGAAAATACCACGACTAAATCAATTGAAGAGATAGTGGTACGACATCATGAAAATGCCTACACCGCTGTACCATCGAGTATAGACTCAACCTTATACTCTATAACGTATCACAAAAAGAAAGTCTTTCATGCCTTAGGACTTCAAGCGGATAACACTTTAGACTATGTACTTATTAAAGATCCAAATATGCTGGATACGTTTTACTATTTAGGACAAAAAATGCCCTGTGAATCCGAAAAAGTCCTCATCCATGATTCAAAGCAATATATTGTTCACCGATTTTTACATGATTTACCAGATGGAGCCGATGAAGAAGGATACTTTTACGCCATAAACAACAGGATTGTTGCTTTCCGATCTCTACCCTGGCAAATAGCGGATATTTACGAATTCGACACCATTCCCTCCAACACTATATTAAACTCCGACACTACAGGATTCTACCGGCCAGTTAGGGGATTCGAAATCAAAACAGCTAAACAACATTACTAACCCCCAATACGATCCTGGGCCAAACTATAGATACGCTCGAATTGGTCTTCCAAGCCCATATGGCTGTTATCGAAGGGTACGGCGTCCTCGGCTTGTTTTAAGGGCGAATGCTCGCGATGCGAGTCTATATAATCGCGCTCTTGTACGTTTTTCAAAATCTCGTCGTAATTCACATCGTCTCCCCTATCCAACAGCTCTTTGTAGCGTCTATGGGCCCTGGCCGAGGCCGAGGCGGTCATAAATATTTTCAGCTCGGCATCCGGGAAAACGACGGTGCCTATATCACGGCCATCCATAACCACACCTTTGTCGGCACCCATCCGGCGCTGTTCGGCCACTAACTTTTCGCGAACGGCCGCAAGCTCAGAAACGATACTGACTTTGGTAGAAACGGCCATAGTCCGTATCTCACGCTCTACGTTTTCACCGTTCAATATCATATCGGCCTTTCCGGTATCCCCATTACGCTCGAACCTTAGATTAATGGCATCCAATTGAGACTCCAGTAACGGGGTATCCAATTGCTTGGAATCGTCTATCGCCCCGATCCGAATCGCGAAAAGGGTTACGGCCCTATACATGGCACCTGTATCTATGTACACATATTCCAATTTCTCAGCCAACATTTTGGCAATGGTGCTTTTTCCGGTGGACGAAAAGCCGTCTATAGCGATAGTTATTTTCATTTTAATGCATTCAGGGTTCAAGACAAAGGATTCTAAAAGTACGTCATTCTTATAAACGAACCCATGAAAAAAATCAGGTTTTCCTTTTTCATTCAGGGGCTATTCCATTACTGACCGCTTATAGTTTTTTAGCATTTTTCACCTTTTGTTTGGTAACCGCTATATCGATCACCTCACTCATTTCGGTTACATAATGAAAGGTTAGTCCTTTTAGATATTCTTCTTTAATCTCCAAGATGTCTTTACGGTTATCGGCACAAAGTATGATTTCTTTGATCTTGGCCCTTTTGGCGGCTAGAATCTTTTCTTTGATACCCCCAACCGGTAACACCTTACCCCGTAGGGTAATCTCACCGGTCATGGCCAAACTTTTCTTCACCTTGCGCTGGGTATATAACGACACCAAAGAGGTCAGCATGGTAATACCGGCACTAGGTCCATCTTTCGGGGTAGCCCCTTCAGGAACGTGAATATGTACATTGTACTTATCGAACACCTCGACCGGTATACCAAATACTTCGGCATTCGACTTTATATACTCCATGGCAATAGTGGCCGACTCTTTCATGACCTTGCCTAAATTACCGGTAATGCTCAGCGCGCCTTTACCTTTGGATAAAAGGGATTCGATAAACAAAATATCACCCCCGACCGAGGTCCAGGCGAGTCCGGTTACCACACCGGCCACATCGTTATTCTCGTACTTATCGCGCTCTAAACGGGCCGGTCCTAATACGGTTTCAATATCGGCATTGGACACTTTGACGTCGTACACCTCTTCCATGGCGATGTTCTTGGCCGCATAACGTACCATTTTGGCAATTTGCTTGTCCAAGGTTCGTACGCCAGATTCCCGGGTGTAACCTTCCACGATCTTCTCCAACTGGGGTTTCCCTAACTTAAGATCCTTGGCCTTTAAACCATGCTCCTTTAATTGCTTGGGCAACAAATGGCGCTTGGCGATCTCGACTTTTTCCTCAATGGTATACCCACTTACATTAATAAGCTCCATACGGTCGCGTAAGGCCGGCTGAATGCTGCCTAGATTGTTGGCCGTAGCTATAAACATCACCTTAGAGAGGTCGTAGCCCATCTCCAAGAAGTTGTCGTAGAACTCGCTATTTTGTTCGGGATCCAATACCTCTAACATGGCCGAGGAAGGATCGCCTTGGTGGCTACTGGACAATTTATCGATCTCATCCAAAATGAAAACCGGATTCGAAGTACCCGCTTTTTTGATGTTCTGAAGAATGCGACCGGGCATAGCCCCAATATAGGTTTTGCGGTGCCCACGTATCTCGGCCTCGTCGCGCAAACCACCTAAAGACATACGCACATATTCGCGTCCCATGGATTCGGCTATCGATTTACCCAAGGAGGTTTTACCCACGCCGGGAGGGCCATACAGACATAAAATGGGCGATTTCATATCGTTCCGCAGCTTCAATACCGCCAAATACTCTATAATGCGCCTTTTTACATCTTCTAGACCGTAATGGTCGCGATCTAAGATCTCTTGGGCTTTTTTGAGGTCGAATTTGTCTTTTGAAAATTCATTCCAAGGCAACTCCAAAAACAACTCTAGATAATTACGCTGAATGGAGTACTCGGCCACCTGTGGGTTCATGCGCTGCATTTTGGCCAGCTCTTTATTAAAGTGCTCGTTTACCTTTTTGCCCCACTTTTTCTTTTTGGCCTGGGCCCGCATTTCGTCAATCTCTTCTTCATAAGACACCCCGCCCAACTCTTCTTGGATGGTCTTCATCTGCTGATGCAGGAAGTACTCCCGTTGCTGTTGGTCGAGATCGTTGCGTACCTTAGACTGTATATCGTTTTTAAGCTCCAATTTCTGAAGCTCCATATTCATATGCTTTAAGGCGGCCAAAGCCCGTTCTTGCAGATCCCCGATCTCGAGTAACTCCTGCTTGTCGGCCACCCCCACATTAAGGTTGCTCGACACAAAGTTCACCAAAAACGAATTGCTCTGAATGTTTTTAATGGCAAAGGAAGCCTCCGAAGGTATATTCGGACTATCTTTTATAATACGCAGGGCAATTTCCTTGATACCATCGATTATGGCCATGAATTCCGGATCTTCGGCCTCTGGCCTTACTTCTACCGTTTCACGTATCGTGGCGGTCATATAGGGCTCCTCGGTAATCAGCTCGGCCAATTCGAAGCGTTTTTTACCCTGAATGATAATGGTAGTATTGCCATCGGGCATTTTCAACACCCTTAAGATACGGGCTACCGTACCCAAGGTATTGATATCGGCCAAGCCCGGATTCTCTACCGCCTCATCTTTTTGCGACACCACACCAATGACCTTAGAACCGTTGTTGGCATCGTTGATCAATTGGATGGAGGCATCCCTTCCGGCCGTAATCGGAATAACCACCCCGGGAAAAAGAACCGTGTTACGCAAAGGTAAGATCGGCAAGGTTTCCGGTAAGGGTTCGTTGTTTATCTCTTCTTCATCTTCAGGGGTCATTAACGGAATCAATTCCTCATCTTGATCCAAGCCCTGCAATGACATGCTGTCAATATGTATGATTTTAGAATCTCCCATAGCTAATATGTCGGCCAATCTGTCAGTTACCAAACGACTACCGACCCTCTTCATTATTGGTTAAGTCCCCTCAAGCTACTAAAAACGGTATTTGGGGGCATATATTTCGCTATGGAAAGGGCAAAGGCTATGCCACAATGATTTTTTTTCAAGAAAACTGTAACAAAGGAAAAAAGGCCGCATCTTTAGGGTAAAGAATTACTTTTTGAGCCAGCAAAATGAACATATCGATGTTCTGTTACAACAGTGTTTAGCAGGAAAGCAAAGCGCGCAATTCAAGGTATATCAAAAATACCAGAAAGCCATGTACAACACCTCGCTACGGATCGTAAAAGATAGTATGGAAGCCGAGGACGTAATGCAAGAGTCTTTTTTAAGCGCCTTTTCTAAACTGCATAGCTTTAAAGGGGAGGTTACCTTCGGGGCCTGGTTAAAACGCATTGTGGTAAACAACAGTATACAGCGGTACAACAAACGTAAAAAAGAAAACAGCACATCGCTGGAAGATCATTTATATAGGGTCGAAGATGATGATGTAGGCTCCCAGGATTATGGGGAGACGGAACGAAAGGCTCAAAAAGTACTTCAAACCATGAACCTACTCAAGGAGAACTATAGAGTTTCTTTGACCCTTCATTTGATCGAAGGATACGATTATGACGAAATAAGCCAGATTATGGATATGAGTTACGCCAATTGCCGTACCACCATATCCAGGGCCAAGGACAGTTTACGAAAGAAAATGGCCCAACTGGTATAACAATAGTAATGATGGAAGAGAAAGACAACATAACCCAAATGTTCGAGGATCTACGGGAACATTTCGACACCGAGGCCACACCGGCCGGGCACGAAATGCGATTCTTGGACAAACTGGCTCAGGCCCAGGGTACGGCCGTTACCCAAAAGCCCAAAAGACAACTTTGGAAACCCCTTTCCATTGCCGCTTCTATAGCCATATTAGTGGCAGCAGGCCTCCTTTTTACGATGCAACCCCAAAGCACGGACGAACAATTGGCAGAGACCGCCCCTGAGGTTTCGAACACCAAGAACTACTATGCCGGGCTCATCGAAAGGGAAATCGCCAAACTCGAGACCGAGGCCACTCCTGAAACCCGCCAAGTAATCGACGATGCGCTTGCGCAATTGGAAAACTTGGAAAAGGACTATGAAAAATTAGAACAAGACCTCTTAGACGAGGGCAACCCAAAACTGTTGCTCAGTGCCATGATCACCAACTTCCAGACTAGGATAGACCTGTTGGAAAACGTGATGGAACAAATAGAGGAAATAAAAATGTATAACAAACTTAACGATGAAAGCGATATTATATAAAACTACCCTAACCCTCTTAACGCTCGTTACCCCGCTACTGCTTACGGCCAATACCGGCAAGCTTAAAGGCAAGTACGAACGCGAAAAGACCCTTAAGAAAGAGTATACCGTAAACCCGACCGCGCTCTTAAAAGTGAGCAACAGCTACGGCGACCTGAACATTACGTCTTGGGACCAAAACAAAGTAGTGATAGAAGTACGGATTACCGTTAGTGGCAACAGTGAAGAAAAAGTCGAGAAAAAACTACACAGTATCGATGTAGATTTCGAAAGCTCGCCATCCGAGGTTTATGCCAAGACCATCTTCTCCAAAAACAAAAGCTGGGGCTGGAACTGGGGGCGCAACAATGTTAGCATGCGTATTGATTATAACATTAAAGTACCCGTAAAGAACAGTGTTTCGCTCTCCAACGATTATGGCGCCATTATCTTGGATCGTATAGACGGGCACGCCCGAATAAGTTGTGATTATGGTCGTTTAGATATTGGGGAACTACGTGGCAGGGAGAACCAGTTGAACTTCGATTATACCTCAAAATCTAAAATCGGCTATATGAACAGTGGTAAGATCAATGCCGATTATTCAGGGTTTACCATTGAAAAAGCCGGAAACTTGGATATCAATGCCGACTATACCAATTCGAAGGTCATAGAAATGGACGATTTGGAGTACCACTGTGATTACGGTAGCATCGAAATCGGAAAGGTTAACCATATAGATGGTAACGGAAGTTATCTAAGCTCAAGGATTGGAAAAGTGAATGGCAATTTGGATATCGTATCTGATTACGGTTCCCTAAAAATCGAGGAACTTACCGCCAATGCCGGCGATGTAAGCATCCGATCGGATTATACCGGAGTAAAAATAGGCTATGCGCCTGAATACGAATTCACCTTTGAGATCCGTACCGAATATGCCGGCGTAAAAGGTAAAGACGATTTTGAGATAAACATCAGCAAAGAACGCTCTTCGGAACGCTACTACAAAGGCTATTACGGTTCTAGCAACAGCAACAACCATATGTCCATCAACAGCGAATACGGCAGCGTTAGCTTTTATCAAAATTAATAACCCTTGTAATCAATCAACCCTTAATACAATTACATCATGAAAAAAACGACAACACTTTTAACCTTGGCCCTTTTGAGCAGTGTTATGCTACATGCCCAATGGTGGGGAAAACACATCAAAGGCAATGGAAACGTTACCGAGATCGAACGTTCGGTGGGCGATTATGACAAAGTAGCCGTAGCCGGAAACTTCGATGTGTACTTGGTAGCCGGAACCGAAGGCGAACTGACCTTAAAGGGAGAATCCAACTTATTGGAGCACATTAAGACTGAGGTAAAGGATGGAAAACTGATCATTAAGACCAAAAATAACGTAGAGCTACGTCCATCCAACTGGAAAAGTAAAGCCTTATCGATTACCGTACCAATTGAAGATATTTCTGCCGCTACCCTTTCGGGATCTGGCGATATTGTAGGTAAGACTTTGATCAAAGCCAATAAATTCCATACCGCCGTAGCCGGTTCCGGTGATATTACCTTGGAAGTAGATGCCCAATCGGTGTCCGCCGCCGTTTCAGGTTCTGGCGACTTACGTTTAGAGGGTACTGCCCAAGATTTTGAAGCCAAAGTAGCCGGTAGTGGCGACATACACGCCTTTGACTTAAGGGCCGAAAACGTGACCAGTGCCGTAAGCGGATCAGGCGATGTTCGGGTAAGCGCCAGTGGCTTATTAAAAGCCCGTGTCTCGGGATCTGGCGATGTGCATTATCGTGGCAACCCCGATAAAATAGACAGCAAAGTATCTGGTTCCGGCGATGTTTCCCGGAGCTAAAAGCAGACAAAACAAGTAATTAAAAAAGCTTCCTTCGGGAAGCTTTTTTATTGATTATTGATTATTGTCTATTTTCTATGTTCTATTTTCTATGTTTTTTTTAATACCGACTAACCAACATACTACCCCTGCCTATCTTTTGGTACCCGGTACAATAACACAATACCGAACAAAAAGAAAAGGAACAAAAACAAAATACCGTTACGCATACTGCCGGTTATTTGATCGATAAAGGCAAAAATGACCATCCCGATAACAATACCGATCTTTTCGGCCACATCGTAGAAACTAAAATATGAAGTGGTGTCTTCCGTTTCAGGCAGAAATTTAGAGTAAGTAGAACGGGCCAAGGCCTGTATGCCCCCCATAACCAAGCCTACAATAGCCGCGGCAACATAAAACTGCAAGGGTGTTTCCATAAAGTAGGCATAAAAGCACAATCCCATCCATACCCCATTTACAGCAATCAAGGTTTTTATATTCCCATATTTACCCGAAGCATTCGAGGTAAGATAGGCGCCCAAGATGGCCACTAACTGGATTACCAAAATACTTACGATAAGCCCCATGGTTTTTTCACCATCGCCTCCCCAGGCAATTTCCTCCTCCCCGAAATAAACAGCGATAAGCATAATGGTCTGCACGGCCATACTGAATACGAAAAAAGCGTACAGGTAGCGTTTTAACCGTAGATCGGTCTGCAATTGGGCCCAAACACTTCTTAACTCGCGTAACCCGTTAAAGAAGATGGCCCGGGTAACCTTTTCACCATTCGAGGTACCTTTTGGTAAATAATAGAACGTATATTGACTGAACAAAGCCCACCAAATCCCAACGGTGACGAAAGATATTTTCATAGCCTCGAAAGAAGCCGCATCCTTTACAGATTTTTGGGCTGCGGCAATCTCGGCCTCCGAACCATTGGCCAGAATCGCAGGGTCGATGCTCAAATCAAAACCAAACCATTGCGGAAACATAACCATCAAAAGGTTAAGTACCAACAACAAGACACTGCCAAAATATCCTAAAGAAAAGCCCTTAGCACTAATTCCGTCTTGTTGTTCGGGAAAAGCGATATCGGGCAAATAAGAGTTATAAAACACCAAACTGCCCCAATACCCAATTAGGCCCATAAAATAAAACAACAGGCTCAAATGGATCTTATCCGGAGTAATATCGAACCAATACAGCCCAATACAACCTACACTACCAACATAACAGAAGAATTTTAAAAAATTCATTTTATTTCCCACATAATCGGCAATACCCGACATAATGGGCGAACTTACGGCCACCACCAAAAAGGTAAACGCGGTAACAAAAGTGATCAAGGCCGTGCTTTTGAACTCCATACCAAAAGCCCAAACGGTTTTAAGCTCGGTTGTGGTAGACACGAACAGGGCCGAATAGAAAATAGGGAAAATCGAAGAAGCGATGGTCAAGGTGTAGACCGAATTGGCCCAATCGTAAAAGGCCCAGGCGTTCAACAATTTTTTACTGCCTTTAGCCAATGGTTCTCTTTGCATCTGTATGGTTTTGGTTATTGGCGACTTAGCCTAATGACCAAGCCACAAAAAAGCCGCTACCCGAAAACGAGCAGCGGCCCAATATACAATATATCTTAGTAGCCACCATTCGTGACCGAATGTTAGAAACGAGAACGCTTCACTTCTAGAATAAAGAAAATAGACTTTTAGACCTTTAACGTTTAATGATTTCGTTTTACACAAAACACTTGATTAAACCAAAGAAGACAACTATTTCGGATTCGGATTGGTTTACGGACGAATAAAATGTAAGCGCCTTGTTTTCAATAGTCTTTATTCTTTAGTCTTTATTCTTTAGTCTTTAACCAATAAGATTCGGATATCTGCGGGTTGCCACAAACTATTTAAAGGTGGTTACCCCAAATTTTGCAGCTTCGGCTTTGGCGTTCGGCGCCCATTGGGTAAGATTGGCAATACGCGTATCATTAGAAGGGTGCGTACTCATGATTTCCGGCGGGGCTTCACCTCCACTGGCCTTCATACGTTTCCATAATTCGGCTGCCTCATCGGGGTTGTAACCCGCAATTGCCATGAGGGTTAACCCAATTTTATCGGCTTCCGATTCGTGTCCCCTACTAAAGGGCAACATCCCTCCTACTTGAGAACCCAAACCGTAGGCTTGCATCCACATATCTTGGTTGGCCGCAGTTTGACCACTAGTGGCCACTGCCACGCCTACAGCGCCAATTTGCTGTAGGGTACCGGCACTCATACGCTGGGCGCCATGATCGGCCAAGGCATGGGCTACCTCATGACCCATTACCACGGCCACCCCTGTTTCTCCTTGACAAACCGGTAAGATACCCGTATAAAAAACGATTTTACCCCCTGGCATACACCAAGCATTAACCGTTTTATCGTCTACCAAGTTATAATCCCAACGGTAATCTTTCAGATAGCCCGGGTACCCATTGGCATTAAACCAACGTTCGGCCGCCGAAGCAATTTTCTTCCCTACCCTTTCGATCATCTGCGCATCTGCAGTACCTTCAATTACTTTATTCTCATTTAGAAATTGATCGTATTGCGCAAAAGCCGTAGGGAAAATAGAACTATTGCTATGCATATTAAACATCTTCTTTCCCGTAAACGGATTCGTCTTACAGGCTGCCACCATTAAAAACACCATGAGGGCCAATGCAATTTTCTTCATCTTGTAATTCATTAAATATTAAGGATTAAGCCACATAAAGCAACACCTTAAGGTTAGTATTTTTCCGAGCTGAAATTACAAAATTATCTGATACCAAAACGAAGAACCTATCCCAATTCGACCTTTGGCACCACCGGTTTGTTTTACTGCAAAATAATTTTTGGCATCCTTTTTGGTTATTACTAATTGAAACTGGGACATTGCACCTATAAAGCTGCCCCAATGATGTGAAACGACAAAAACCAAAAGTTATGAAAGCAAAGATTTTTACCCTAGTTATACTTTTCGCCTCTTTAGGCTTTATCGCTTGTGAAGGTCCGGCCGGACCTCCTGGACCTCCCGGATTCGACGGTATTAATGGTGCCGACGGTGCCGATGGCGCTACCGCCCTAAGCCAAGTTTTGGAAATAGAAGTCGATTTCAATGCCGCTAACGATTATGCTACTTTATATGAATTCCCAAATACCGTAGAGGTCTTTGAGGCCGATTTGGTATTGGTCTATTTACTTTGGGAAACCATTGATGGCAGCGACGGTGAGCCCGTAGATGTTTGGCGCTTGTTACCCCAAACCCGAATTTTAGACCAAGGCTTATTACAATATAATTATGACCACACCTTTTTAGATGTAAACTTGTTCCTGGAGGCCGATTTTGACCTAGGTACCCTGCCCGATGGCGATACCCAAGATCAAGTTTTTAGAATAGCCATTGTACCGGGCGAATTTGCCCAATCTGGGAAAATGGACCGAAGCAATTTGGCCGAGGTCATGAAAAAAATAGGGGTTACCGAAGAAACCGTAACGCGATTGCGTTAAACTATGAAGATGATGATTGTAAGCCCGGCCCTAGCAGCCGGGCTTTTTTATGGATACTTTTGAAAGGTCTATCCGACTAGGTCGTCAAAATAAAAAAACAGGATTATGAAACGGATGTTACTAATGGGCATAGCCTTATTATGTATAAGTTGTCAAGGGATCGCCCAAGAGAAAAAGGAAGAAAAGAAACAGTTTCCTATTACCAAAACCGATGCCGAATGGAAAGCCGAACTAACTAATATGCAATATTATGTGTTGCGTAGGGCTGGTACCGAGAGGGCTTTTAGTAGTGAGCTATTGGAAAATAAGGACAAAGGCACCTATGTCTGTGCGGCATGTGAAACCCCATTATTCAAGAGTAAACACAAATTCAGATCCGGTACGGGTTGGCCCAGTTTCGACCGTGAGATTAAAGGCAATGTGGCTTTTGATGTAGATTATAACATCGGATATGCCCGAACCGAAGAACATTGTGCCACTTGTGGCGGACATTTAGGCCATGTGTTTGACGATGGGCCTAAAAAAACCACAGGTAAAAGACATTGCATTAATGGGGCCGCCCTTAAATTCGTACCAGAAAATGAGTAAATACCCAGTCGACAAATCGGAAGCAGAGTGGCAAGAGCAATTAGACGACATGGCTTTCCATGTCTTAAGGAACAAAGGCACGGAGCGCCCATTTACTGGGGAGTATGACCTGCATTTCGAAGACGGAAAATACCATTGCAAGGGCTGCGGAACCCTCCTTTTTGCAAGTTCCCATAAATACAATAGCGGCTGTGGCTGGCCGGCTTTTGACCAAGCCGAACCCGGAAGCATTGAATACATCCGAGACACTACGCATGGCATGATCCGAACCGAAACGGTCTGTGCCAATTGCGGCGGTCATTTGGGCCACGTTTTTAATGACGGCCCCAGGGAAACTACCGGACAGCGCTACTGTATAAATTCGGCCAGTTTGCACTTTAACAAACAAAATGACTAAAACCTAACCGACTTGGATTATATTCCGCATTTTTTAGAAACCACGAGAAAGGAATTCGAACGTTTTAAAACCATGGGCGAACGTACCTTTGAACAACTAAGCGAACAAGAAATCCATTTTACCTATGCACCCGACGATTTAAGTGTGGCCTTAATCGTTAAACATATGGTTGGCAATATGCTTAGTAGGTGGACCAACTTTTTGACCGAAGATGGGGAAAAAGACTGGCGTAACCGGGAAACGGAATTTGAAGCCCCCTATAGCACCAAAGCTGAAATGTTGGCGGCTTGGGAAACCGGATGGTCTTGTTTATTCAACGCCATGGAGAGTATAAATCAAAACAACATGGACAAGCAGGTTTTTATAAGGGGACAAGCACACACTATTACCCAAGCCTTGCTCAGGCAACTAGCCCATTATCCATCCCATATTGGGCAAATTATGTATTTAGGCAAAAGTATAAAAGGAGCCCAATGGCAAAGCCTATCCATTCCCAAAGGCGAATCGGAGGCCTTCAACAAGAAAATGTTCAACACCAATTAGCCAATCAATCATGAGGGCTATTGCATCAATTTAAGTACACCAGAACAAAAAAGGATGTTTTTGTATTTTATGCGCAAAAGTTAGGGTAAAATCATTGTTCATACCCGTGGTTTTCATTACATTAGTCCAAGACATTACTGTCCAAAAACAAAACGCACACTATAATGAAAACCACTAAACTTTTCCTATTTCTATCTCTGCTGGTCTTAGGCCATGGCTTGCTATTCGCACAAGACGTTACTACGGTTGAAGCTATTGATGAAAACATAGGGGAAAATCTCGACTTGGAAGCTGTTGCCTCCGTCTTTACTGATTCAGAAGACTTAGAAGACTTCGAAAAACGATTGAACGACCCTAAAACCCAAATATCCAATCTAGACCTTAACGGTGATGGTGAAGTCGATTACTTACGTGTATTGGAAAGTTCCAAAGACAATACCCATGTGGTCACCATTCAGGCCGTAATCGGTAAAAATCAGTTTCAGGACGTAGCCACAATAGATGTGGAAAAAGACGATAAAGGCGAAACCACCGTACAAGTTGTAGGCGATGTACATATGTATGGCCCTGGTTATATCGTCCATCCGATTTATGTACGTCCTCCCGTCATAATCATCTGGTTTTGGGGGCCAGTTTACCGTCCATGGCGCTCGCCCTACTATTGGGGGTATTACCCACCCTATTACCGTCCTTGGCGGCCACATCCGAGAAATGTTTATCGTACCCAAGTAAACGTGCACGTACATAAAGACATTACTTTTAACAGAACCTCGGTAAGGCAAAGTAAAACGGCCGTAGAAATCCAACGAAAAGACAGCAAAAAAGATTATTCCAGAAACCCTTCGCAGTATAAAAAAAGTAGTGATAAGGCTGCAACTGCCAAATCCAAAGCCGGCGACACCAAATCGACTGGCAAAAAGGTAGACGACAACTGGAAAACCGCTTCGGAAAAAGCAGGTAAAGATTCTAAGGTTAAGGATAACAAGGTTTCCGTTCCCTCAAACAAAACACCTAAATCAAAACCTAGCAGTAAACCAGCCAACAAGCCAGCGACCAAACCCAAAAGCAAACCAAAAGCCAAGCCCAAAAAAGGGCGTAAAAACTAAAAGAATTTACCTCTAAAAAAGAGACCCAGCTTAAATAGGGTCTCTTTTTTTGTTCTAAATCCAGCCCCCCCCACTGCCTATAATTTAGGTGGAAGATGACATACAATAAAGTGTAACTACCACTACCATTAAGACCTTACCTTCAAATTAACCCATCTTTTTAAGATCAGTTTGGATGTGACCAGTATTACACCCCATTAAACTTCGTTTTGGTTTCGTACCTTTGGGGCTGCAAATTTTAATTTTGCATACCAGCTTAAGGCAAGCCCTAAGCTTGGCAACCAAAAATTCCAATAGTTTCGAGTGAAAATCCGAAACAATTAATCTCGATTATCGAGTAAAACATATATATATGAGCAATTTCGATGTTATCGTATTAGGCAGTGGCCCCGGAGGTTATGTAACCGCCATTAGGGCCTCTCAATTGGGCTTGAAAACAGCCATAATCGAAAAAGAAAGCCTTGGGGGTATTTGTTTGAACTGGGGCTGTATACCCACCAAAGCCCTTTTAAAATCGGCCCAGGTTTTCGAATACCTAAAGCACGCATCGGACTATGGTTTAACCGTAGACAATGTAGATAAAGACTTTGATGCCGTAGTAAAGCGTAGTCGTGGTGTAGCCGAATCGATGAGTAAGGGTATCGAGTTTTTGATGAAAAAGAACAAGATTACCGTAATCAACGGATACGGAAAAGTTAAACCCGGTAAAAAGGTGGCCGTAACCGATGCCGATGGTAAAGAGAGCGAATACAGTGCCTCGCATATTATCATTGCCACCGGAGCCCGTAGCCGCGAGTTACCAAGCCTTCCCCAAGATGGCAAGAAAGTAATCGGATACCGTGAGGCCATGACCCTGCCCAAGCAACCCAAGAAATTGGTCGTTGTAGGTAGTGGCGCCATTGGTATCGAATTCGCCTATTTTTATAATGCCATGGGTAGTGAAGTTACCGTGGTAGAATATATGCCAAACATTGTTCCTGTAGAGGATGAAGATGTTTCGAAACAATTGGAACGCAGCTTTAAAAAGGCCGGCGTAAAAATCATGACCTCGGCCGAGGTTACCCAAGTAGATACTTCAGGCAAAGGGGTTGTCGTAAGTGTAAACACCAAAAAGGGTGAAAAAACCATTGAGGCAGATGTTGTATTATCTGCTGTGGGTATCAAAACCAATATCGAGAATATCGGACTGGAAGATGTGGGCATCATTACCGATCGCGACAAAATCTTGGTGAACGATTATTATCAAACCAATATCCCAGGATACTATGCCATTGGCGATGTAACTCCAGGACAGGCCTTGGCACACGTTGCCTCTGCCGAAGGTATCCTTTGTGTAGAAAAAATCGCCAACATGCATGTAGAACCCATCGATTACGGTAATATACCCGGTTGTACCTACTGTATTCCTGAAGTGGCCTCTGTCGGTTTAACCGAAAAACAAGCCAAAGAGAAAGGTTACGAGCTTAAAGTGGGTAAATTTCCGTTCTCTGCCAGTGGTAAAGCCAAAGCCGCCGGTACCCCTGACGGATTCGTTAAGGTTATCTTCGATGCCAAATATGGCGAATGGTTAGGTTGCCATATGATCGGAGCCGGAGTAACCGATATGATCGCTGAGGCCGTTGTGGCACGTAAACTGGAGACCACCGGACATGAGATTTTAAAGGCGATTCACCCCCACCCTACCATGAGTGAGGCGGTTATGGAAGCCGTTGCCGATGCTTATGACGAAGTAATTCACCTCTAAGGAAAACCATATGCTAAGATCATTTAGGATCATAGCCCTACTTGAGGGCATCTCGTACCTATTATTGTTCGGTATCGGGATGCCCTTAAAGTATTTGGCTCAAATTCCAGAACCCAACATTTATATCGGTTACGCCCACGGACTCCTTTTTGTTTTGTTCGTTGCCGTAGGATTGTTATTTACCATGGAAAGCAAATGGGGCATGAAGAACTTCTTTATTTCCTTTGTGGCCTCGCTATTGCCTTTCGGTACTTTTTGGTTAGATAAGAAGTACTTGAAGCCCCTGGCCGAAAAGGCCTGATCAAGGAAGTAGATCACAATACCAAAAGGCATTGTCCCAGGATACCTCAACTTGGTAGCAATCTTCGCCATCTGAGCTAGGCGTATAGCTTTTCTTAACGATTTCACCCATTTTAAAGTCCACGGCCCGATTAAAAATGGGGCCGTCGTAAACAAAGGTGTGGAATTCCCCATTTTCACCACAGGGATCTATACCATCTGGTAAATCCGAAAGAAACGAAGCGTCCAACTCGCGCCCGCAAAAAGAGGCATCGAGCAACTTGGCATTTACACAAACGGTAATGGCCTTAAAGCCTAAGTCTAAAAACTCGGTCATTAAGGTTTTGGTATCCTTTTTCCAAAGCGGATAATGTCCTTTAACACCAACCTCTGCCAGTTTACCATCGCGATAGGCCCGCAGGTCTTCTAGAAATATATCCCCAAAAACCGTATCTCGATAGCCTTCTGAATACAGCTCCTCCATGGTTTTACGCATAACCGCATCGTAGGTAACCATGGATACGTTTCCGGCCAAGGCTACTTTTTGTAACGGTAGCTTTAGGGCTTGTGCTTGCCGTTCTAAAAGCCCGTTACGCAATCCATGCATGGACACCCGATCAAAATCGGTATTTACGATGGTCAGTAAACGGTCGACTTGAAGCTTGGAGCCTTGTTGGATTTTATACAAAGCCAGGGCAGAATCTTTACCCGTACTCCAGTTAAAATAAGCCTTCTTCATAGGCTGGGCTATTTTCTATTGGCCTTAGACAAAGGTGCCGGGTATATGCCTTTGGACTTCCACAACTCCATAAACTTGGGTAACTCTGCCACAAAACCATCAAAATCTTTCTGTTTTTTGGGCGTCCAGCCAACTTCGGCATAGGCCGCAATTCTTGGAAACACCATATAATCCATATAGCCAGAGGTCGGGATCCATTCGCCCCACATTTGGCAACCCAATCCTTTGATACGGTTATGGTATTTGGTATCTAATTTCTCTGGTATTGGATTAAAGTCGTAAGCTTTTTTCAATGAGATGCTCACATAGGGATAATCTAAATAGGTAGCCCAATTAGCCGAGTTTACGATATCATAGCCCTCTTCTGCCGCTTGGGTCATTAGTTTAATATTACCTTTCCAAAAATGCACAACGGTACCTTTGGCCAATTCTTCTTCGGCCCCATCATCTTTTTTATATTGGTAATCGTGTATGTTCTGGCCCATAATCTCGTTCCAGCCCATCATTCGCTTTCCCTTACCTTCTAAATACTTCGAGATACGATTGGTAAAAGCTACTTGCAAATCGGCAAAAGTCTTTAATCCGTTTTCCTTCATATAGGCCTTTATCTCAGCAGAGTTCTCCCAATGATCGTATTTGGCCTCGTCTCCCCCGATATGGACCACCTCCGATGGGAATAAGGCGATTACCTCGTCCAATACATCGGTTAGAAAGTTATACACCTTAGGGTCCGATACTTTGTAGATATCTTCACTCACACCAAATTTTATAGGCACTTCTATTTTTTTACCAGAAGACCCTAACCAAGGGTAGGCGGCAATGGCTGCTGATGAATGTCCGGGCATCTCTATCTCCGGTACGATGGTTATATGCCTTTCCGCCGCATATTTTACGATTTCCTTGATTTCTTCTTGGGTGTAATACCCTTCGTGAGGCACACCAGATTGAATTTCACTACGCCATTGGTCTGGCCCCACCTGGGTACTCGGACGTGTAGACCCGATTTCGGTAAGTAATGGATACTTTTTGATTTCGATGCGCCAACCCTGATCATCTACCAAATGCCAATGGAATACATTCATTTTTAGACGGGCCATCTCGTCCAATAGTTTTTTCACCTGTTCGGCTCCTTTAAAATAGCGGCCTTCGTCCAACATAAAGGCCCGCCATGCGAACCTTGGGGCATCGTTGATGGTAACAAAAGGTAAGCTACCGTCTGTTCCTATCAGTTGAAAAAAACTTTGCAGGCCATAAAAAAGACCGGTTTCGTTAGAAGAGCGCACGGTTACACCCTTCTTGTCTACTTTCAAGGCATAGCCGCCTTTAACATCTTGTCTACCACTATCGAGTTTGAGTCTAAGCTGGGCATCTTCTGATTTGGAAACCACGAAAACACCTCCCAAATCTTCTTGTACCGCTTGCGTATCGATATAATTTACCAAGGCGAATAAACGCATGTCATTAACATGCAGTTTCAATTGTCTATCCAATTGAAACACACTGTTTTTTTGGCTGATGTTCGCGGGTTGGGGAATTATCCGAACCTTTTCTTGTGAAAGCACCGGGTTCAGGCTAAATAGTACTACTACGAGTACACTACTTAATAAGGTCTTCATATAGTCTGGTTTAATGGGTCTGGTAAATAAAAAGGTTTGACTACCTTAAAAAACTCTCTAAGGCCAAATCGTAACCTTTTAGCCCGAAACCGATCACTAGACCGGCGGCCCCGGCAGCGATATACGATTGATGACGGAATTCTTCACGGGTATAAGTATTGGAAATATGCAGTTCTACTACCGGCGTTTCTATGCCTTTAACGGCATCGCCAATACCCACAGAGGTATGGGTATATGCCCCTGCATTGAGTACGATACCATCGTTATTAAAACCCACTTCATGCAACTTATCTATAAGTTCACCCTCTATATTCGATTGGTAATACTCCAATTGCAATTGCGGGTATTTGGCCTGTAAGCCAGCAAAATAATCTTCGAAGGTAGTACTGCCATACACCTCGGGCTCCCTTTTTCCCAAAAGGTTTAAGTTAGGGCCGTTTATGATACAGATCTTCATGTAATGTCTTTGGTTTTTTATGGAAGCCTTAAAAGTATAAAAAAGAAATGACCTCCCTTGCCAAAAGCTACAGGAGGCCATTCATCCACAAATCATTTCTTATGATTACTTCTCCGCATTAAAAACACGGTCTTGGCATGCAATACCTTTTCAATTTGGAAAAGGATATTGATTGGTTTTTGAGAAACACTATGCCATATTTTCGTTTTTATTTTCTTATCTATACAGAGTAAAATGGCCCATAATAGGATCCATAGACTTGGCACCTGCGGTCTCTTCTACTACATACCAATAGTCTCCCGAAGGCAATGGCATGCCTTCATAGGTACCATCCCAAGGTTCTAAATACCCCAAACGGGCCACCACCCGGCCATATCGATCATATATCAAGGTTACCGCACCCGGATACTGATCGATATTGGTAGGTCGCCATTCATTATTGGTGGTGTCGCCATTGGGCGTAAAGAAATTGGGGATATATATGGGGAAAAACTCTAATTCCATGGCTAAAACCCGTTCGCAACCCGCCGCATCGCGAACCATCATTTCATATTCACCTGTTTCCGATATGGTAAAGTCGGTGTCAGGACCAAAAAAACTATTGTTAAAACGGAATTCGTAAGGAGGTGTACCGCCATGGGCACTTAATTTTACCGTATTTTTTACACTGGTATCTGCAACAAAGCCTAAAGGTTTTATCTCTTGTACAATAAAAGGAAGCGCTTCGGTAACACATCCATTTTTATAAGCAATGGTCAAATGATGCTCCCCAGGGCTCAAATTATGGAAATCTGGTTCAATTTGGGTAGTTTTAGAATCATTATCCAAGGTAAACAACACGCCATCCAACAAGGCCGGATCCATTTCCACTTCTAAACTATTTCGTATATCATCATTAGTTTCATAACAGTAATACACCATTTTCAAGGTAGAAGTTAAATCAACGGAAGGTGCCAGCTCTACCAACACTTCGGTAACACAACCAATACTATCGCGTACATATACGGTATAGATTTTACCTCCCGATAGCCCATAAAATGAAGTGCGATCTATTTCGTAAGCCGCATTAAAATTGGTATTCAACGCAGTTTCATAGGGTGGGTATCCGCCTTCGATATCTACATGGATCACCCCGGTAAGATCGCCCATACAAAGTTCTTCTTCTATACTGGCGGTAGCCGTTAATGGCCTTATACCCGATATACTTGCCGAGGTCTCTCCCGAACAACCGGCAGAATCGAATATTTGTACCCTAATGTTCCGATCTTCAAAAGTGTCTTGTATATAGGTCGCTTCCGTACCTGATTGTAGCAAGGTGTCGTCGCTACTGTCGTTGGGCGTATTGGCATCCCAATAAAAATCGAAACGACTCCAAGTTCCGGTTCCTCCGGTAAGTTGTTCTACAGGTACACGAACCAAAATACCACGACTTTGTTCACCCAAGGCGTCACAAACAGGTGGTTCAACTATGGCTTCGGGCGTACTTATCTGAGGGTATACCATTAGCTCAACCGGATCGGTCACCGCCTCACAAAACTGTCCGTCTACCTCGGACCTTGCCATACGCCTGTACCAAGTCGTTGACGTTAAACTAGGGGGCTGGTAGTGCATTTGGGTGGCGCCTTCAATATTCTCGAAATTGATATTGTCCAAACTTTGCTGCCATTGATACGATACACTGCCATAGGACTCAGCGGCCGTACTCTCTATTAGAATCGCTGCCTGGCTATCGTAACAAATGGGTTCCGGTGTTGCCAAAACCCCTGCAGTTACACCATTTACCTGTATTTGAACAGCATTGGTCAAGGTTTCGCAACTATTCCCGTTTAATTCAGATATCTCTTTACGTCTAAACCAAGTAGTCCCTTCCAAAATACCTGGGTCTAGATTTTCGCTTGTTTCAGCCGGTAAATCTTCAAACTGTTGTCCATCGGTACTCATTTGCCATTGGTAACCAAGGGTACCGCTGGCCTGCGGAGTTATTTGGGATAAAATGGTCTCGACATTTTCACCCGGACACACCACCCTATCAGGACCAATGGTACCGGGGCTAATATCATTTACAACTAATTGTACCGGATCTGTTGGGGCATTACATTGTTGGCCATCGATATCGGAAATATCTACCCGACGATACCACATATTTTCAGAAATAGGCCCTAAGGTCAATTGGGCCAACACTTCATTGGGCAAGTCTTCAAAGTCGACCCCATTTATACTATGTTGCCATTGATATTCGATATTTCCTTGGGCCTGAGGCGGCGTCTCTGTAGTTAAAGGAACAGGGGTATCGCCATTACAATACGTATCGGCACCTGTTATGCTTCCTGGAACTATATCATTAACACGAAGCTGAACAACATTTGTGGTATCGGAACAATAATGATTATCTCTACGAGAATTATCTATACGTCTATACCATTGGTCGTTCTCTAATACCGGAGGAACATAATTTTCATTGTTAGCCCCAGAAATATCGGTAAAGGCAATTCCATCGTCACTACCTTGCCATTGGTATTCGGGAACACCCAAAAATCGTGTAGATGTCCCAGTACCCAATTCGCCGGGCGTGGCACCCCTACAAAGAATTTGATTACCGACAATGGTACCTTGCGCATCAATACCGTTTACCCGAATGGAAATAGTGTTTGTTTCACGCGGACAGGTTTGCCCATTAATCTGGAACAAATCCAATCTTTTGTACCAACTATCCGTGGTAATGGAAGCTACGGTTAAGTCAGGGCTAGTTTCGCCAGGTATATCGGTAAAGTTTACCCCATCTACACTACTTTGCCATTGATGTGTATAGGCATTGATCGTTATCGGTGGTGTATCTTGATTAATTACAGTGCTTCCGTCACCTAAACAAATATAATCTGGCCCGGTGATTACCCCAGGTATATCGCCATCCGGCACATTTACATCCAAGGTTCTAATAAACTCACAAGTACTGTTTCGAACCGTCAGGGTAACGGTATAATCACCTGGTTGGGCATAGGTATGCCGAATTCTTGGGTCGATACCGGAAGACCGACTCGTTCCATCTCCAAAATCCCAGAAATACTCATCAGCCCCACCTTGGGCAAAATGCTCGGACATACTGGCATCAAACTCGAATTCAGAGGTACAAGCATCCAAACTATCTTCAAACCTTACCGAGTTTTCCTGAAAGACCGGTATGGTATATGACAAGGTTATCTTACAGGTTTGATTCACCAAAGAAGTCATGGTACAAGTATATGTATCTCCCGGGACCGGGTTGTTTACCGTAATACTTCTTGTGGTGGCCCCATTACTCCAATCATATGAAAAACCATCGGGAGCACTGAGGTTAATAGACTCCCCCGGGCAAAAATCACTCGTATCCAATTCAAAAGGCCTACACTGCATGGGTTCAAAATAAGCATACCCGAAGTGGGCTCCATAACCACAATCGGTTGTGGTGAATACCAAGGTTAGGTCTTGATTTGCAAAAGCGGATAAATCGATACCAACAGAGGCCCAATCTTTATAGACTACCCTTCCATTATTACAATCGTTAAAACCTGGTAAATTTGACGTAGATACTACTCTATAGTAGCCACAATCCCGATCAACCAAGTCTCCGTTGGAATCCAGAACACTCAATTCAAAGGCAGGCTGTTCATCATGAGGATGCCCCGGATCCTCTAAAACCACTGCGTAGCGATAAATAAACAAGGGGTTATCTGGATCTACCGTCATCCGATAATGGAGCGACTCAGAACGTGAGCCAACCGAATCGTTACCTAAACGAATCGAATAATCGCTGCCAGGATAAATAGTTGGCAGGTTACCACAAGTATTAGGATCTAGGGTCGATTCTGTAATTATAGTATGCCGACCAGGTATAATCTGAGCATCAGTACCCATGTTAATGGGACAACACCTACCGATATAACCTTGCCAACGGTCATCAAAAACACCTCCGAAAACATTAGGGCATGAATAATTTGGCGGAGCGAAGTCAACCACGTTTGTTACTGGCTCTGAATAACTATTGTGATTATGACCTTCGGGGTCAGCCTGATGCATACCTGACCAATACTCAACATCCCTTGAATGGTCTTCATTGGCCATCATAACCACATGATTTCTATCCCTTTGGATTAAACCAGACTTGGTACGCTTACTTGGCAGAACGAATGGCAAAAGAAGAAATAATGGTAAGTAGTTACGTAGACGCCCGAATTGGGTTTTCTTGAGATAATTGGAGCTAGATGCACGCCCCAGTCGTTGGTTGAAAGGGTACATAAGTAGGTGTGTTTGTGGGTATTCCAAAGATATGGCCGAGCAAGAACCATTATTATACTTTTTAAGATGTATTTACCTACATTTTAGATGTAATGGCCCTACCGTGAATAAAAACATAAAGTAAGCCTAGCATAAGTAGTCGATAAAGTGTCTAATTAATCCGGCTAATCGATATCTTGACCAAAGCTTCGTATTTTTGGGTCATGGATTGGAACCAAGCGATTACCCAATTTACCTCCTATTGTACCATTGAACGCGGCCTCTCTGCCAATACCGTTCAAAACTACTCTATGGATGTACAAAAACTGGTCGATTTTCTTTTAGCCAGATCCTTATCCCCATCTCCTTTAGACATTGAGCAAGAGACCCTATCCCAATTTATTTACGAGCTGGCCAAACAAGTTAAACCCAGAAGCCAGGCTCGGGTACTATCTGGACTAAAAGCTTTCTTCGCCTATTTAGTTTTTGAAGACTACCGAACCGATAACCCTACCGATTTAATTGAATCGCCTAAAATTGGCCGGAAACTACCCGACACCCTTTCCGAAAACGAAATCGACGCCCTTATTGCCGCCATTGATCTTTCAAAACCAGAGGGACACAGAAACAAAGCCCTTTTGGAAACCTTATATGGTTGTGGGCTTCGGGTATCGGAATTGGTCGCATTGAGAATGTCTGACCTCTATTTTAATGAAGATTTTATCAAAGTCACCGGAAAAGGACAAAAACAACGCCTGGTTCCCTTAAGCACCTTGACTAAAAAATACATAACGCAATATATTGAAGAACAAAGGGTACATATTCCTATAGTCCCAGAATTTAGCGACACCCTATTTTTAAATAGAAGGGGAAAACAACTTACCCGGGCCATGATTTTTACCATAATCAAACAACTGGCAAAAAAGATTGGGATGGATAAAAAGGTGAGCCCGCATACCTTTAGGCATTCTTTTGCCACCCATCTATTACAAAATGGGGCCGATCTTCGTGCCATTCAGCAAATGCTCGGGCACGAAAGCATAACCACTACCGAAGTATACGTACATGTAGACCGTCAGCATTTGACGGAGGTCATGGAAAAATTCCACCCTAGGGGCTAATCTTCAAAAGCCGAATAATCGCGTTTGTACGGCCGTATAATCAAACGGGCCTCACGATCAAAACGGATATAATTATACACCCAATTCACGAATACTACTACCCTATTGCGAAACCCTATGAGGAAATAGAGATGTACGAACATCCAAATGAACCAAGCGAAAACCCCTTGAAAACGCATGCCTTTCATGTCTACCACGGCCTTATTACGGCCTATGGTCGCCATGGTTCCTTTATCTTTATAAGTAAAGGGTAACAATGGTTTTTGCGAAATAATCCGAAGTAGGTTTTTACCTAAATGCCTCCCTTGTTGCATAGCCGGTTGGGCCATCATGGCATGCCCATGCGGATAATCTTCCGTTTGCATGCAAGCGATATCACCTATAGCAAATACATTAGCTACCCCTTCTACCCGATTGTAGGCATCCACCTTTAGTCGGCTACCGCGAACCGTAATCTTCTCATTATCCAATCCGGCTACCAAAGCCCCGGTGACCCCAGCGGCCCAGATTAGGGTTGCCGTTTCAAAATGAATTTCCCCTTTTGTTTTGGCCAATTTACCATCGTAATCGGTTACCCGTGTATTTTTCCATATTTCTACCCCCAGTTTCTCCAAAAACATTTCAGCCTTTTCAGAGGCCACTGTACTCATTCCTGGTAAAATACGGTCTCCGCCTTGTACCAAATGAATCTGTACCCGACGTGTATCGAGATCCGGATAGTCTTTGGGCAATATTCCCTTTTTTATCTCGGCCAATGCCCCAGCCAACTCCACCCCAGTGGGACCACCCCCTACGATTACGAAATTCATTAAGGCATCGCGCTTGGGTAGGTTATCGGTAAGTAAGGCCTGTTCAAAATTCTCCAAAATCAAACTTCGTAGGTTCAAGGCTTGGGGTATGGTCTTCATGGCCATACTGTTCGTGGCAATCCGTTCGTTCCCAAAAAAATTGGTCTTGGATCCTGTAGCAACCACTAAATAATCGTAGGACAAGTCACCAATGTTCGTATGAATGATATTATTATCCGTATCGATTTGGGCAACCTCGGCCAATCGGAAAAAGAAATTCGGATATTCTTGCAATACCTTGCGGATCGGATAGGCAATGGAATCGGGTTCCAAGCCACCCGTAGAAACTTGATACAACAAAGGCTGGAAATTATGATAGTTGTGCTTATCTAGTAGTACCACCTGAACCTCGGTACCACTTAACTCCCGTGCCAAGGAAATTCCGGCAAAGCCACCCCCGATGATCACGACCCGAGGGTCGCTCGAAATTGGTATGTTCATCACAAAAAATTGGTCTTCCAAATTTACGAAATACCTTTGGCAAGCCTACAAAAGCTAATTTGGTTTTGGCTATATTTAACGATTCAACTGACTAAACAATGACACTAAAACACACATTTTTTCTAGGGGTATTGGCCTGCTTTTCTCTGGGGCAAGCCCAAACCAGCTCCAAAGAGGTATTACGAAGCTTGGACCAAAAATCGGAGCAGTACGGAAAAATCGCCCAAGAAATTTTCGACTTGGCCGAAATGGGGTACCTCGAAGAACAAAGTTCAGCCTTGTTGCAACAAACCCTGAAAGAGGCCGGATTTACCATAAAAACAGGAGTAGCGGGTATACCTACCGCCTTCGTGGCCGAATATGGTAGCGGTAGTCCAGTTATAGGAATTCTTGGCGAATACGATGCCTTACCCGGCCTGTCGCAAGATCGGGTGGCCGAAAAACAAAGTTTGGGTAAAGCGGCCGGACATGCCTGTGGCCACCATTTATTCGGTACCGGATCTGCTGCGGCAGCCATAGCTGCCAAAGAATGGTTATCCCGAACCAAAACCCAAGGTACTGTGCGATTCTATGGTTGTCCTGCCGAAGAGGGTGGATCCGGTAAAGTGTATATGGTACGAGCCGGCCTATTCAACGATGTAGATGTAGCTTTGCATTGGCATCCTGCCTCGGTAAATGCCGCCAGTGCTGGTGCAGCCTTGGCCAATAAATCGGCTAAATTTAGGTTCCACGGGGTTTCGGCCCATGCCGCGGGTTCTCCGGAAAGAGGTCGTTCTGCCCTAGACGGCGTCGAGGCCATGAATATGATGATAAACATGATGCGAGAACATGTGCCTGAAAAAGTGCGAATCCATTATGTTATTACCCAAGGCGGTAAGGCACCCAATGTAGTGCCCGACTTTGCGGAGGTCTACTATTATGCCCGCCATAACAGTAGGGATGTAGTTATCGATGTTTTTGACCGTATGGTAAAAGCAGCAGAAGGGGCAGCCCTAGGTACGGGAACCACCATGGATTATGAAATGATCGGCGGTACGCACGAGCTGCTGCCCAACCTCACCTTACAGAAACTAATGCACGACAACCTCACTAAGGTTGGCGGACAAACCTATACCCCTTCCGAAAAAACCTTTGCCGACAAAATCGCGAAAAGCTTAGGGGCCAAAGATGGTGTTAACGCCGATATGGCCTTAGCCGTACAACCCTATAAAGAAACTGCTAAAGCCTATGGTTCAACCGATGTGGGCGATGTTAGTTTTGCCGTACCTACCGTAGGAATGGCTGCCGCAACTTGGGTGCCTGGTACCCCGGCCCATAGTTGGCAAGCTGTGGCCGCAGGCGGAACCGAAATTGGGAACAAAGGCATGATGATCGCTGCCAAATCGCTGGCTTTGACCGCCATTGATCTCTTTAAAAACCCGAAATGGGTACAAGCGGCCAAAACGGAATTTTTAGAACGAAGGGGAGCAGATTTCGAATACATCCCGCTCCTGGGCGATAGGCCACCAGCCTTAGATTATAGAAAGTAAACACAAACCGGTGCCAAGCGCCGGTTTTTTTGTAACAAATTATTTACTTCGCCTACTAATGGAATGAAACCGGAGTTGAAAGCTCCATTGTAAACCAACCTGAAACATACGTGGACCAGAAACTGGAACAACATTTTGTGGCCTTACTCGAAGAGAACCAAAACATTGTGCATAAGGTTTGTAGCCTATACACGCATGATCAAGACGCCCATAAGGATCTTTTCCAGGAAATAACCATACAATTATGGAAAGCCTACCCCAAGTTTCGGGGCGACTCCAAATTCAGCACCTGGATGTATCGAGTGGCTTTGAATACGGCCATAACCTTGTACCGAAAATCTAAAAAAAGAGTAAGGACCCAAGATTATGATTCGGTCATTTTCAAAATTAAAACCGAAGATTATGACCCTACCGAAGAACAACAACTTAAATTAATGTACAAGGCCATTAGGCAGTTGAACGATATTGACAAAGCACTTGTTTTCTTGTATCTGGAAGACAAAAACTATAAAGAAATAGCGGAAACTATGGGTATTAGCGAAGTTAATGCCCGGGTTAAGATGAACCGCGTAAAAAATAAATTGAGAACTATCTTGAATCCCTAATGCTATGATGGATGAATTAGATTTGCTCAAAAAAGATTGGCAACGTAAAGGGGATTATTTCCCCAAGGTTAGTAGTGATGAGATACACCAAATGATCTGGAAGAAATCGTCTTCTATAGTCAAATGGATTTTTATCATCAGTATACTGGAATTCATTATTCCGCATTTATTCTATTTATTCCCCCCTTCGATGCAATTAAAGGAAGGTTTTGAAATGTACGATCGTATGGGAATTACCCCATGGTTCATTGGGGCCAGTGTATTACAGTACTCCATTATATTCTACTTTTTGTATCAATTCTATCGCAGGTACAAAGAAATATCGGTGTTGGACAACGCCAAGGCATTAATGGCCAAAATCCTAAAAACCAAGAAAACAGTTACGTATTACATTATAACTAGCCTTACCTTCTTGTTTATGACCTGTGTGTTTATTGCTGGTTATTTCTATTTCATGGATGATATAGAACAAGTTTTGCAATTGCCTGAAAATGCGAAGAAAATATCCCCTACTAAACTTAAGAATATCTTCGCAGGTTCCATTCTAGTACTTGGAATAATTGCCACGGTGTGTTTTGGTGGATTGTATTATTTGATATACGGCCTTTTACTGCGTAAACTGAACCGTAATTTCAGAGAATTAAAGAAAATGGAAATGTAAGCCCGACTAGGTTTAATGAACATCGCATTACATTATTCAGGTAAACCAGATTACCTTAACGCCATTTCAGAAGTGTTCAACAATCTCAAAAATCGGATTATGAACAACTCCAAGTTGACGGAAGGAGAACAGAATGAGGCGTTAAAAGAAATTGAAAATCAGCACAGAAAAGCGAAAAAAGAAGCCAAAACCAACCTATATTAAACTGCTGAAACTCGTTAAGACCAATTAAAACTCCCGTTTCTTATTCTGCTCTTCGTAGGCCTGAAGCTGGTCTTTAGGTATTACCTTCAAAAATGATGGATGTTGTTCTATGGCATATTCCAACTTCTCAATTATCTCGGCCACCGATTCATTGTCATAATCAATCTCTAACGGATCCTTGATTACCATAGATTGCAGTATACCCTTCTTTTTAATAAACAGTCCTTTTTTATCAAATGACCTACGGAAGCCATCGATTACTACGGGTACTACTACGGGTTTGTATTTTTTAATGATATGGGCCGTACCTTTTCTTAAGGGTTTCCATGGGGTGGTGGTTCCTTGCGGAAAGGTAATTACCCACCCATCGTCCAAGGCTTTACCGATGTTGGAAATGTCACTGAATTTTACCTTGCGGTTTACATCTTGCCCTGCCGAACGCCATGTACGTTCAATACTGATAGAGCCGGCATAAGCCAATACTTTGGCCAACAAACTCTGTTTCATGGTCTCGGCCGCGGCCACATAATACAGGTTCAGTTTGGGTTGCCATAAATACCCCACATTTCGGATATTATCTTCACGCCCACTTAAACTGGCATTGAATACATGGAACATGGCCACTACATCGGCAAAATAGGTTTGATGGTTACTTACAAACAGCACATTGGTCTCAGGTAAGTCCCGTAGTACCTGTGACCCCTCAATCTCTAGGCGGTTAAATCCCTTATAGCGCGAATGCGTTATAACACCGGCGATACGGATAAGCCATTTCTTTAAAAATAATATATGTCCGAAAGGGTTCTCTTTAAAAATCCCCATAAAAGTTGCGTCGTTTGGTGCCCAAATGTACAAAATCAATGCTTATTGCGCCCGAAACCATAAGTCCCTGATTTCCGACAACATCATGGCCGTGGCTCCCCACACCACATGATCTTGTAATATAAAAGCCGGCACTTTCATGGTATTCGCATAAGACGTACTCAATTCCCTTTCTTGCACCGATTCAACCGCCAAGAACTCGGTCAAGGGTACTTTGACTAAGGCTTCCACCTCAGATTCCTGGATTATAAATCGTGGCTCTGCGGCACACCAACCCAAAAATGGGGTCACTAAAAAATTACTGGGCGGAATGTAGACATCGCTTAACTCACGTACCAAACGAATTTCATTAACTGGTACACCGACTTCTTCAAAAGTTTCCCGCAAGGCCGTATCCTGAATATGGCGATCATCCATTTCTACTTTCCCGCCGGGGAAGCCTATTTGGTTCGCATGTACCCCTTTATAGGTTTTTCTCAAAATCAATAAAAGCATCGTGTTACCTGATTCGTTTGGGTAGCACAAAGCCATAACCCCTGCCCTTTTGGCTTGTTCAGGCACTGTCATATGCTCCAAATCGCGACGACGCAAGGGCGGAACCATTTTCGCATGAGCCGATAGCCCGGGTAAGGGTAGATTTTTTATTTTTGGGAGTTGTTCTAAAAAAACGTTGAATTCCATGCGTAACTATTTGGCCGCTCTAGGGGCTTTGGCAGCCCTTTTTGGTTTCCATTCTTGTAAAGATACCCCAAAAATGGAAGCCACACCCGAAGTTGAAGTTGTTGAAACCCTAAAAGACACCGTGGTTGTAGACTCCGCCGAAGAACCGGAAGAAGAACCTTTTCGGTTAAACGAGGATAATGCAATCGATTTTTTCTTCAACTACGCCAAGGATCTAAAGGAAACCAAGGTAAAAATCAGTACCAACCATGGCGATTTTACCATTCAACTCTACAACAACGTTCCCTACCATAAGGCCAATTTTATTTATTTGGCCAAAGCCGGATATTTCGACAATACCTACTTCCATAGGGTCGTAAAGAATTTTATCATTCAAGGAGGTAATGCCGATAACAAGGAAACTTCACGGAAGAGACGGGAAATTGGTCGTTATCTGTTACCGCCAGACACCCGAAAAGGACACAAACATCATAGAGGTACCGTGTCTATGCCCAGTAGTGAGATAAACAACCCGCACATGCTGGCCTCACCTTATGAATTCTTTATCGTAGTCACCAAACCCGGATCGTACCATCTAGATGGGGAGTATACCCCTTTCGGTAAAGTTATATCCGGTATGGATGTGGTGGATAAAATCAATAATTTACCTGTAGATGACGGGGACTGGCCAAAACAAAACGTAGTCATTACCAAGGCCGAAGCCTTCTAGCCCCCCTATGCTTTTTCATTGTATAAACTAGGTAAACTCACCTTAAAACGAACGGCCCATAAGCGAATACCTATTACCGCAAGTATACCCAAAATGTAACAATAGGGTTCAGCCAAGGGGGTCAATCGGGCTAAAAAATATAAGCTTCCGCCTGCAATACAGGCCGTTGCATATATTTCCTTTCTAAAGATCACGGGAATCTCGTTACATAAAATATCGCGTATTACGCCTCCAAAACAGGCTGTCATAGTACCTAAGGCGATACACATTATGGGTATTAATCCGGCCGTAAGCCCTTTCTCAATACCCACCAAAGTATAAAGTCCTATCCCAATGGTATCGAACAAAAACAACGACTTGGCCAAGTACCGAAGTTTTTCACGAAACAAAATGGCAAAGGTAACCGAAGCCATTATGGTAAAAATGTAAACTGAATCGGTGAGCCAGCCTACCGGTGTATTACCGATGAGCATATCACGCAGCGTGCCACCACCAACAGCGGTCACAAAGGCAATGATAAAAACCCCGAAAGGATCTAAGCGCATACGCAAGGCAACCAATACCCCTGAGATAGCAAAGGAAATCGTACCTAATATGTCCAATACAAAGTAAAAATCCATGATAGGTTTTTCAGTTCTTTAAAAAAAAAGATTTAACGCCTGTAAACCTCGATTTTTCGGATCAAACGGTCTTCTAGATAATCGCAACTTCCGGCCAATTCTACTAATATAAGACTAGCTTCCTTTTTATAAGCTTCAACTTTTTCTTCAGTCCAAAACTCCGGTGGCTGCTGCAAATTGGTAATGCGATCGGCCAATTTAACCAAGGCCACTTCACGTGGAAAGGTTTTTATCCGATCCAAACTATCCTGCATCCGCTTTTCCTTGGGAAGGTTTTCATCCTTGGTCAAGGCTGATACACCAAAGGCTACCGGGCCATCGAACAGTTCGATCAATTCCAGCATATCGGTATCCGTATCTTCCAAAGTATCGTGCAATAATGCCAACTGAACCGCAAAATCGAGGTCAAAATCGGGTTGCTGGGCATGGGCCAACATAACCTCCATGGCCACGTTGGACACATGTGCCAAATAGTTGGTTTTGGTACCCGGCACTTGTTGCTTCGCATGCTTGGCACCTGCAAACCTTATGGCCTTTTGATAAAGTTCTTGCGTCATAGAAACTAATGTGGATTACATACGTTGGGTGTAGTAGTTGTAATCTTTAAGTACCGTATCTATATATTGTCGATCATAGAGTTCGCTACCGGTCTGCAATATACCATCTACTTTGGTACGCAGCACCCGCATAGTCTTAAAATCACTACTTTGTTTAGCGATCAAAAAGGCTTCCTTAATCAATCGTACATCTTTATCGGTAAGCAGGGTAACATTGGTAAACTGGGGTTGATAGGTGTCTTCTACCTCTTCCAAAATAGTATGGCTAACCTTGGTCTTGTTTTTGGTACTTACCACAACGGTGCCTGCTGCGGCATCGCCCAAACGTTGGTGCTTTTCAGTAAAAACGATAGACATGATACCGACAGAGCCCATAAAAACCCATATGTCGATCAAACGGAACATCCAACGCACTAAAAAATGGGACCAGTGCACCGGGGAACCATCTACCTTAACCACACGTATTTTTAGTAACATTTTACCCACGGTACGCCCGTTGAACAACGAATGCATAATCAAACTATAACAGGTAGCAGGTAAAAAAATAAGTCCAACCACACCCCGTTGGGTCCAACCGTCTTGGTATACATAACCAATGGCATCGCCCACTAGGTTGACCAGTACCGAGTAGATATACAACACCAAGCCATCTATCAAAAAAGCCAGGATTCTTTCACCCAGGCCTACTATTTTATAATCTAGATTGACATTTTGCGTTGTATTGATTCGTAGATTGGACATTTCCGACTATTTTTAACTGCTAAACTAACCAATGGCATATGCGCGAAGCCGCCTTTGTAAAACAAAATAAGGAAAAATGGATCGCTTTCGAAAAAGGATTGGAGCATGATTCCTTATTGTCTCCCGACGATTTGGCCGATGGCTATATTCAATTGACCAACGACTTGTCGTATGCCCAAACCTATTACGCTGAAAGTAAGACTTTATTGTATTTGAACGCCTTGGCCTCTAAGGCGCATCAAAAAATATATAAGAACAAGAAAGAAGAAGGCAATCGCATTCTCGATTTTTGGTTAAAAGAGTTTCCCTTATTCTTTAGACAGCACCACCCTACCCTATTGTTCGCTTTCTTGGTGTTTGGCATTGCCACGGCAATTGGCAGTATCTCGGCCATGCGCGACACCGATTTTGTCCGTCTGATTCTAGGGGATGCCTATGTGAACCTTACCTTAGAGAATATCGCCAAAGGTGAACCTACCGCCATTTATAAAAGTGGTACCATGGTGGGTTCTTTTCTAGGTATTACGCTAAACAACATAAAAGTGGGCATATTTGCCTTTATCTTGGGCGTAACCGCTGGGGTGGGCACCGTATGGATCTTATTTTCCAACGGCATCATGCTTGGGGCCTTTATTACCTTTTTCTATACCAAAGGGGTCTTTTTAGAGGCCAATAGGCAAATTTGGTTGCACGGTACCATTGAAATATCGGTTATAATCGTAGCAGGTTGTGCCGGCTTGGTCATGGGCCAAGGTATTCTATTCCCAGGCACCTATGCCCGAAGGCTATCATTTATGAAAGCGGCCAAAGATGGGCTGAAAATTATCGTCAGTACCCTACCCTTTTTCGTGGTCGCTGGGTTTATTGAAGGTTTTATTACCCGTTATTCGAACATGCCCGATTTTTTGGCCTTTACCATAATCGGCGGGTCGCTTTGCCTAATCTTATTCTACTATATCATTTACCCCATTCAAATCCATGCAAAATACGCCCGATAATATTTTCAATAGATATATAGAGTTACGTATTAACCGTGATTTCGGAGCCATACTCTCTACCTATTTCGATTTTGTACGACAGAATTTTAAACGTTTTGCCAATATATTCATTAGTTACAACGGTCTGTTTTTAATTGGTCTGTTGATCGCCAGTTATTTTATGGTAACCGGGTATATCGGCATTTTCAGTTATGAATTAGATCCGTATGCCGATGGGCCAACTACAGAAAGCCATTTAATCGACGTCTTTATTGGTGCTGGGTTATTCTTTTTGATTTTGATTGTAGTAGGCGTCTTAAATTATGGTTTATCGGCCTCTTATATTGTGCTGTATCAAGAAAAAGGTGAACTCACCCCAATTGACCGAAAAGAAGTTTGGGCCTTTACCAAAGCCCGAATGGGTAAGAGTATTTTATTTTTACTATTGGTTATTGCCATCGCCATTGGGGTATTTCTAGCCGCCGTAATCGTAATGATAATTCCGATAATAGGCATGTTCGCCCAATTGGCCGTTCAATATGGATTAATGGCATGGATTGGCGTTTCTTATTTGGTTATGATGAAAGAAGACAAAGGCATAACCGAAGCCTTTTCCGAAGGATGGAAACTGGTTTTTAAAAACTTTTGGACATCAATAGGAGTAAACTTTATTCTCGGGTTCTTGAATCAAATATTCTTGTTGGTGGTTATGATCGCACCTACTATACTTGTTGGGCTTTATACCTATCATATCCTTTCCAATGATGTCGATTTTACCCAGGTAACCCCCAAAATCATCTATACCTTAGCCCTCTGTCTTTTCTTACTTACTGCCGTATTCGGCCAATGTCTTACCCAATTTGTAAATGGTATTCTGTATTTCTCTTTGCACGAAAAGACGTATAATACCCATTTACAAGAAAAAATAGATCAAATAGGACAATTGGATGCAGAGTAGGCCTGAAAACATATTGGGTACCACCACCGATTCCCTCGGATTACAATACGATTCGGAATCTAGTTTGCACCTACGTGAATTTGCCGAGGGCATGGGAGAAAGGTATACCGGGGACGAGTTCCAATATGTAGTTGATGCCCCGGAAAACACCAATTTCCTGTTCCGGATCATTGGTTGGGTTTTGGATATGATCAGTTCTTTTCTGCGTTGGTTGTTCGATGGCCTAGGCATAGAACTTACACCAGAACTTATGCAATTGATGGAAATTCTGGTGTACCTTGTTTTCGGCGGAGTGGTACTGTACTTTCTAATTCGCTTTTTTTCTAAGGAAAGTGCCCGCAGTTTATTCAGGAAAAAAAGCCATGTACTGCCTACGGTAGACCTAAGCCAGACCCATATTGACACCTTAGACCTTAACAACCTATTGGACAAGGCACTACAAGCCAAAAATTACCGTATGGCCATTCGGTACCATTATCTTTTGGTATTGCAACAACTATCGCAAAAACTACTCATAGACTGGCAATACGATAAAACCAATGCCGACTATATACGGGAATTGGCCCAAACTAAGTTCAATACCCCTTTTGGGGAGGTATCTTATCTCTACAATCATATCTGGTATGGCGAGCAACCCATAGATGCCATTATTTTTGATAGAGCGGTGCAACCGTTCCAACGTTTAAAACAAGACTTGGATGGATAAACGCTCAAAAATCATAATAGGCCTTTTTGTGGGGGTGGTCATTTTGATCATCCTCACAGAGTTTACCAAACCCAAACCATTAGATTGGCGGCCATCGTATACCTCGTACCACAAAAAACCCTTTGGGGGCCATATTCTGTTTCAAGAACTGAAAAGTATATTTCCTGAAGGTGCCGCCTTAAAAAACAGACCCACCTATTCGGTGCTTACGGAATTGGATTCGACAGAAACCAGCAATTACTTGATCATAGGCGGACATGTGGATTTAGACCGAACCACAACCGAGAAACTCTTGGACTATGTGCATAGGGGAAGCTCTGTATTCATGGCTACCGAACGGTTACCTCGCTATTTGGCTGACACCTTGAACCTTTCCATTCAGAGTGCCAGTACGATACTGGAAGACTCTGTTCAACTTTCCTTAACCCATAAAACATTTAGGGGTCAAAACGCATTCATTCAAAGAGGAAGCTCAAAATCGCACATAAAAAGTCTCGATAGCCTCAATAGCACCATTCTGGGCCATGCCAGTTTTACTAAAGATAGCCTAGAGACCCTTCTGGAGGGCGAATCCGAATGGGGCCAGATTGAAGTTGAGGAAGTCAACTTTATCAAGACCAAAATGGGTAAGGGACATTTCTATGTGCATGCCAACCCCATCGCTTTTACCAACTATTATTTGCTGCATGGCAATCCGGAATACGTTTCACGTTGTTTATCATATTTACCGGAACAACCCACCTATTGGGACGATTATCTTAAAGATGGTAGGCAGATTATTGACTCGCCCTTACGCTATGTACTCAATCAAGATGCGTTACGTTGGGCCTATTATCTGGGGGTTGTAGGTTTGTTACTGTTTATGATTTTCCGGGCTAAAAGGGAACAACGCATCATTCCGGTCCTAAAACCATTGGAAAACTCTTCGGTGGCATTTGCCAAAACAGTGGGCAACCTCTATTTTCAGCATCAAGATTATGCGGACCTTATCCAGAAAAAAACCAACTTTTTCTTGGCAGAAATCAGGGCCAATTATCATGTAGACACACAAACCCTCGATATGACCTTGGCCAAACAATTGGCCGCCAAATCGGGTAATAGCCTAGAAAAAACCGAAACGCTTTTTAAGGCTATTCAAAAAACACAACAAAAAATACAATTGGGTCAGGCCGACCTAATCCGTATCAATAAACTAATAAATGAATACAGGCACCCTTAATGGGTATTAACCGATAAAGGATTTTATAAATGGAGCAAAACAACATACCTGAAGAAAACCAGCCGCTTTCCTTTGAAAACCGCATTGACTTGGCACCCTTGCGTGCAGCAGTAGACAATATTAAAAAGGAAGTAGGGAAAATCATTATTGGTCAAGAAGCCATGATCGACCTATTGATTATATCCATTCTGGCCAACGGGCACTCCTTAATCGAGGGGGTACCCGGGGTAGCCAAGACCGAAACCGCCAAAGCCTTGGCCAAAACCATGAACGTGGCTTTTAGCCGGATTCAGTTTACCCCAGACCTAATGCCCAGTGACATCTTAGGTACGGCGGTCTTCAATGCCAAAACCACTGACTTCGAATTTAAAAAAGGCCCCATATTTTCGAACATTGTTCTTATAGACGAAATCAACCGGGCTCCGGCCAAAACCCAAGCGGCACTTTTCGAGGCTATGGCCGAAAGACAGATTACCATAGATGGCCATGAATACCCTATGGAACCTCCGTTTCTAGTATTCGCCACGCAAAACCCTATTGAACAAGAAGGCACCTATCGACTTCCTGAAGCACAGCTAGACCGATTCTTATTCAAAATCAATGTGGCTTATCCTTCGTTGGACGAGGAGGTCATGATCTTGGAGCGTAAACACGAACAAAAAAACAAAAAGATAGACGATGTAGTTTCGGGCGTGTTGACCGCCACTGATATTGCAAAATACCAAGATACCATCAAGTCCATATTGATTGAAAAACACTTGATCCAGTACATCGCCAGTATTGTGGAGAACACCCGAAGTAATGCCAATCTCTATCTAGGAGCTTCACCCAGGGCCAGTATTGCCATAATGGATGCCTCCAAAGCTTTGGCAGCCATGAACGGACGCGATTTTGTAACCCCGGAAGACATTAAATCGGTAGCACCTGCCGTATTGGGGCATCGTATTATTCTAACCCCAGAACGTGAAATGGAAGGCCTGAGTGCCGAAAAAGTAATCAAACAAATTATAGAATCCATAGAAATTCCGCGCTAGTGTCCCGATTCTTCAAGAACATCTATTTACGTAACCCTTTCTTTATAAGCTGGGGACTTTTGGCGTTGGGCTTTCTTTTGGCCTTTATGTTTCCTCCTTTATACTTTATCGTAAAACTGTTCTTTTACCTTTTTCTCCTATTTCTACTCACCGACATCATTCTACTTTTTGGAAGCAAGGGTAAAATTGATGGGAAAAGAAAATTACCGGACAAATTATCGAATGGCGATCAAAACCCCATTCCCCTAGAATTGACCAATGGATATCTTTTTCCTGTCCGCTTGAAAATCATCGACGAAGTCCCCATACAGTTTCAAAAAAGGGATTTTAAAATCACCCAAACCTTAATAAAAGGGGCTAGGCATAGCATTGAATATCAAGTACGACCGGTTACGCGTGGTGTTTACCAATTTGGGAGCCTGAATGTATTTGCCAGTACACAATTGGGCCTTCTATCGCGTAGGTTTACTTTTGATGCCGAAGCGGAAGTTCCGGTTTACCCTTCATTTTTACAATTACGCAAATACGACCTATTGGCCTTTTCGCAAAAATTGGCCCTACACGGATTAAAAAAAATCAGACGCATTGGACATACGATGGAATTTGAACAGATTAAGGACTATGTATTGGGCGACGACATCAGAAACATTAACTGGAAAGCCACGGCCAAGCGTAACCAATTGATGGTAAACCAGTTTCAAGACGAAAAGTCTCAACCGGTATATAGTATTATCGACAAAGGGCGCATTATGAAAATGCCCTTTGATGGCCTTAGCCTGTTGGACTATGCCATAAATGCCACTTTGGTCATCTCCAATATCGCCCTAAAGAAACACGATAAGGCCGGTATGTTCGCCTTTAGCAATAAAATTGAAAACCGTGTGGTTGCCGAAAGAAGAAGTAGTCAAATGCAACTGATTTTGGAGACCTTATACAATTTAAAAACAGAGTTTGTTGAATCGGATTTTGCCCGATTGTATATAGATGTTAAACGAAACATCAACCAACGGAGCCTTTTGTTGCTCTACACCAATTTTGAGACCATGGATGCCCTACATAGGCAACTGCCCTATTTACAAGCCTTGGCCAAGCAACATTTATTGGTGGTCATCTTTTTCGAAAACTCGGAATTAAAGGCCTTTAACCAAGAAAAAGTTAGTGGTGTACAACAGATATTTGAGCAGACTATTGCCGAGAAATTTGTCTATGAGAAAAAACTTATCGTAAACGAATTGAACAAACATGGGATTCAAGCCTTGCTTACCCAACCCGAAAACCTTACGGTGAACACCATTAATAAATATCTCGAAATCAAAGCCCGTGGACTGTTATGAACCTAGTGAAATGTGGCGGCTTTGTTAGGGATGCGTATACGTTTGCGCTGTAAACGCGGCAGCTAGGTTACCGGAAGCCCCAAGTTCAAAATGGTTTGGCCCTGAATCGAATTGAACCGCCAAGGGCCCACAGGTAGGGCCATGCCTATGGCGAGACCTTCTATTTCTTGGCAACACCAAATCTAAAACAACACCAGAAATCAAGCCTCCCAACACTGTATATGCGATATCGGCATTATCCCAAACCCCATGTCTAGGTTGATCATATAACTCCTTGGCCACCCCAGCCGCGGCACTACTTCCTATGGCCCCGGCATACATCCAACCCCGTTGGCCATTAAAGAGTTCGTAGCCCATCCATCCACCTACGGCACCAATGGCCGCCCCGGCACCCAAATGTTTCAGTTTATCTTCCTCTATTTGAGCCTGACCAGAATAATAGCCAAAAAGAAATAAGGTGAACAGCACCCCTTGTTTTACCTTGTCCATGGTGTCATAAACTATCCGCCTACAATAACGGGGCATTCGCGGCACAGCTTCTAAATTCCCCGACCAAATTCTTTATTATTTGTTCAACCGGAAGTATGTCATGGATCACCGAGGCCACTTGGCCGATCTCCAATTCCCCATTTTCCAAATCGCCTTCGAACATTCCTTTTTTGGCGCGGGCCCGACCTAAATGGGTCTTTAAATCGTCTACATTACCTCCTTTATTATAGATCTCTTGGATTTCGGTATAGAATTTATTTTTTAATAAACGTACCGGGGCCAATTCTTTTAAGGTCAAATGGGTTGCTCCTTCCCCAGCATCAACCACCATTTGTTTAAAATCGGGATGGGAAGAAGCCTCTTCACTGGCTACAAATCGACTACCTAACTGTACCCCATCGGCCCCCAAAGCCATAACGGCATACATGGCAGCACCCGTTGCTATGCCACCTGCGGCAATCAAGGGAATGTTTATCTTTTCTTTTACGGTCGGAATCAGGGTCAATGTCGTGGTTTCGTCCCGTCCATTATGTCCGCCTGCTTCAAAACCCTCGGCCACTATCGCATCAACACCAGCCTCTTGTGCCTTTAGGGCGAACTTTAAACTGCTTACCACATGTACCACGGTAGTACCATGGGCTTTTAACTTGGCGGTCCAGGTCTTGGGGTTCCCGGCCGAGGTAAATACGATTTTCACGCCTTTTTCGACCACAATCTCCATGAGTTCCTCAATATTGGGGTATAACATGGGAATATTTACCCCAAACGGTTTATCGGTGGCCTGTTGGCATTTTTCTATATGCTCCTTAAATACCTCCGGATACATTGACCCTGCCCCGATCAATCCTAAACCACCAGCATTGGAAACGGCCGAGGCCAAACGCCAACCACTGGCCCAAATCATGCCGCCTTGAATTATGGGATATTGGATTCCGAACAGTTTACATATTCTATTTTCTGACATAGGTTGCGAATAATTAAGCGGAAATTACCCCGGAACAAATCAATTCGTTTTCGAGATAACATGCCACGAATTGGCCTTCGGTAATCGCCGATTGCGGAATTTCAAAATCGACGAACACCCCATTATCGACACGGTATACGGTAGCTTTTTGCAATGGTTGCCTATATCGAATTCGGGCCAAAACTTCTTTGCTTTCACCCACCTGAATCCCTAAATCGGGTCGTACCCAATGCATTTCATTGGCATTTACGAACAAAGTAGCACGAAACAGTCCCGGATGGGTTTTACCTTGACCGGTATAAATCACATTCTCCTTTACATCGGTAGCAATTACAAAAAGAGGTTCTTTGGTACCGCCCACATCCAAGCCTTTACGCTGGCCTATGGTAAAGAAGTGCGCCCCTTGATGTTCGCCTACCACTTTTCCGTCCGCAACCACATATTCCGGTTGCTTTGCCTGATGCTTGAGCAATACTTCCTTTTGTTCCGTAGCCGGCACATCTTTTTGATATACTGATAAATCGGAAGGCACCTCTACGATAACTCCTTTTTTAGGTTTAAGTTGCTGTTGCAAGAAATCTGGTAAACGCACCTTACCTATGAAACAAAGCCCTTGGGAATCTTTTTTCTCGGCCGTAACTAATTCTTGTTCGGCCGCTATTTTACGGACTTCGGGTTTCTGCAATGCCCCAATCGGAAACAAGGTCTTTGCCAATTGTTCTTGTGATAATTGACATAGGAAATACGACTGGTCTTTGTTTAAATCGGCCCCGGCCAATAAGCGATGTATTTCATTGCCTTCGGCATCAAAAAATGAATCCTTTTGACAATAATGCCCTGTAGCCACATAATCGGCACCTAAATCCAAGGCAATTTTTAAAAATACATCGAATTTTATCTCGCGATTACAGAGTACATCCGGGTTTGGGGTACGCCCCATCTCGTATTCACGAAACATATAGTCTACGATACGCTCTTTGTATTCCGCACTCAAATCGACGGTTTGAAACGGAATCCCCAATTTTTCTGCCACGATCATAGCATCGTTACTATCCTCTAGCCAAGGACATTCATTGGATATGGTTACCGAATCATCATGCCAATTTTTCATGAACAACCCGATGACCTCATAACCCTGTTCTTGAAGCAAATAGGCCGCCACACTGGAATCTACCCCGCCCGAAAGCCCTACCACAACTTTTTTCTTTTCTTTTTCCATAATAACAGACTGCAAAATTACGAAAAGACTTTTTAGTCTTAAGCACTAGAGCTGATCGCACTAATTCCATACTTTATTAGTTTTTGAGGACTAAGCTTCCTGTACCAACAAAAAACAAAAAGCCCCACCTAAAAGGCAGGGCTCTTACATATCAATTACATTAGTCTACTTTTTCACTACTTTTCGGAACAGGGTTTCCTTATCTGTTTTAACCCGTACTAAATATACTCCCGACGGTAAATTACCTACTTCACAGTCCCAAGTGTTTTTACCAACCTCCAATGTACGCTCTTCGGTCTTTTTATACACCTTGCCTCCAGGGCTTATGAAATCGACTTTTATTTTTTGTCTGTATGGCGAATCCGCTTCGAGTGTTATCCTGTTTTTGAAAGGCACCGGATAGGTCATAACCTTAAACTTGGTCGGAATCTTAACCGTATTACCAGGAGCGGGAGCCCCTGTCTGCTCTGGATTTGCCGTATCGCGAAGTACCCTACACTCATCAAAACCTCTATTTATGGCATCTAAAGCACTAACGATATCGCTTAATGCCAATCCTCCCGGATTTTCACCCCCTAGGGCCGCATTAGCCAAATCGAACAGGTATGCGCCATTCGCTTGATTGGTACTATTCAAATAGTTGATTACCGACATTGGAATCGTAAAGGTCTCCGTAGCCTCCTCTGCGGTATCGCTACCACAACTCTCCAAGGCAGATGTATGGAAAGTAGGCTGTAGATCCCAATAGGCCAAAGCCGGGTTCAAATTCAAATTGAAGTAATACGTGAGTGCCTGACTAAACAGCACATTCTGACTCTTACCATTATTATTCAAGGGAACCGCCGACCACGAACCGCTATCTGGATAGGTTGCCGTTCCATTAAAGGCAGCAGGTGAACCTCCACCCGGTAAAATATCAAATACGGCGCCGGCTGCTATATCGGCAGCAGTAAGGGTAAAGTTGTTGGTGGCATTACCAAACACTGCTTGTCCACCATTGGCATTAATGACCATTGTCATAATACCCAACGCATTGGTACTGGATCCGTTGGGCAGACAAGCTGACCCATTGGCATTGCCATAGAAACCTTGGGTATAGGTACAGAAACCATTGGAATCGCCCATACCATCTTCCAGGGTTACTTCACATTCGGTGGTACACCCGTTCTTGTCGGTAACCGTAACGGAATAGGTACCCGCACTTAAGTTTTCGATGGTTTGGCCAGTATCACCATTACTCCATTCATAAATGTATCCGGGGCTGCCACCCTCGGCCATCACGGTGACCGAACCGTCTGTGCCGCCCATAACACTTACAGGGGTTACCACTTGTGCCATACATTCTAATGGCATAGGCTCATCAATGGTCAACATGAGTTCTACCGATTCCATTGTAGCGTCAGTAACCGTAACGGTATAGTCACCGGCCATTAAACCGGAAACATTTGGCGTAGTAGGTCCATGGCTCCATGTATAGGAATACGGAGCAACACCTCCGGTAGCTTCAACTGTTGCTTCGCCATCGGTCCCATTATTACAAAGTACATCAAACAATAAAGTTACTTCCAGTATCAATTCATCAGGTTCGGGTTCGGAAATAGTCACTTCGCAAAAGGTTTCACAATCATTGGCATCATACACCTTAACCGAATAATGACCAGCCATTAAACCATCTATCGTTTCGGTCGTTGCCCCTGTACTCCATAGATAGGTGTAAGGTGCCGTACCTCCCATAACCAATACTTGGGCCACCCCGTCAGATCCACCTGGGGTCGTTACATCGCTATATTGACTTATATCGCAAGTTAAGGCCGTATCTGGCTGTGTTATATCAACTTCCTTAAAGCAGGTTTCCCCATTGTTATCGGTTACCGTTACCGTATAGGTACCGGCCATAAGTCCGTCGATACTAGGGGTGGTAGCTCCCGTATTCCAGCTATAACTGTAAGGTGCCGTTCCACCACTAACGGTAACACCTATCGCTCCGGTATCGGCCCCATAACAATCTACGTGGGTTTGGGTCGCTACACTACAAACCAATTCTACGGGCTGAGGTTCAGTTATGGTAACTGAACAAGTGGTTTTACAATTATTGGCATCGGTTACGGTCACCGAATACTCACCTGCCACAAGATTTGTAATACTATCCTCAATACTTCCTGTACTCCATGAATAGGTATATGGAGCGGTACCGCCTGCGACAAGAACAGTTGCTTCACCATCGGAACCTCCTGGGGTGGTCACATCGGTATGCTGATCCAGATTACATGTCAACGCCATATCTGGTTGGGTAAGCGTTACTTCCTTGGTACAGCTTTGATCCATGCTATCGGTAATCGTAACACTATAAGTACCTGCCACCAATCCGCTGATAGTAGGCGTATTATCTCCCGTATTCCAAAAATACTCGAATGGGGCGACACCGCCAGAGTGGGATGCCGTTATCGAACCGGTGTCATCTCCATAACAAGATATATGGGTTACGGCATCTATATCACAGACCAATTCTTCTGGATCGGGTTGGGTGATGGTAACCACACAAGTCGTATAACAAGAATTGGCATCCATAACCTTAACGGAATATTCACCCGGCGCCAAATTATCGACTGAAGCCGAGGTTTTGCCATTACTCCACTCATAGGTATATGCTGGATTACCTCCTGTAGGAGTTACTGTGGCGGATCCGTCATTGGCACCATAGGTACTCACATGGCTTACTTGGGTTATTTCACATAAAAGTTCGGGTGCCCCGGTAATCTCTACCTTACATTCCGAGGTTGTACCATTGGCATCTTTTACCGTAACAGAATAGGCCCCAGCCGAAAGCCCGGCTGCTACTTGGGTCGTTTGTCCGTCTGACCATTCATAAGTATAAGGTGCGGTACCTCCTGAAGGATTTACCATGGCCTTGCCATCATTACCTCCATAGCAACTCACTGGGTCTACCATCATGGCCGTACAGCCCATTTCGTCGGGCTGGGTCACCACTACTGTACAATAGGTAATACAACCTTGCTTATCGGTAACGGTTACTTGATGCTCCCCAGCTGTAAGTGCAATGGCCGTTGGAGCAGTTTCTCCATTATCCCAATCATAGGTATAGGGACCTACGCCACCGTCTACACTTACCGTAGCTCTGCCGTCATTCCCTCCAAAACTGGTTACACCATTTTCCAAGATTACGGCGCAGGTAAGATCATCCGGTTCTCCAAGACAAATAGAACAGGTAGTTGTATTCCCATTGGAATCTGTAACGGTAACCTTGTGGACACCAGCCGTAAGCATGGTGGCCAAAGCCGTGGTCTCACCGTTATCCCACAGATAAGTATACCCCCCGGAACCACCTGTTGCTGTGACCAGGGCACTGCCATCATTGCCGTCATGACAACTGATTTGTTGACGCTGTTCTATACTACAGGCCAACTCTTCCAATTCTTCCGGAATACAAATAGAGCAACTTGTCTCACAACCTTTACTATCGATTACCGTGACTTCATGTACACCAGGAGTAAGCGAAGTAGCCGTAGCCGTTGTTTCACCATTTTCCCAGAGGTAGGTAAAGGGCCCTACGCCACCAGTAACGGTTACAGTCGCACTACCGTCAGGTCCACCACTGGAAGCTGTACCCAAAGAAACATTACATAAAAGTTCCTTAGGCTCTACAATGCAAATATTACAGGTGGTGGTATTCCCATTGGAATCAGTCACCGTAACAGTGTGTACACCAGCATCCAAACCTATGGCTGTTGCTGTGGTTTCCCCGTTATCCCATAAATAAGTATATCCTCCAGACCCACCATCGGCAGTTACCTTAGCAGAGGCATTGGAAGCCCCGAAGCAACTTAATTCCTCAACTAGAGCCACGCTACACACCAGTTCTTCCTCTTCATAGGTAATACATATAGAACATTGGGTGGTACATCCGTTGGCATCGGTTACCGTTACCCACCGGATTCCCGGAGGCAAAGCAGTAGCCGTTTGGGTAGTCTCGCCATTATCCCATAAATACGTATATCCTTCGGTGCCCCCGGTTGCATTAACCGTTGCGGAACCGTCGTTAGAAGTAGCAGAGGAAGCAGCATTGATCTGGGAAATGTTACATAACAACTCTTCGGGTTCAACTATGCAAACGGTACAAGAGGTGGTATTCCCATTGCCATCGGTCACTGTTACCCTATGTAAACCTGCTGTTAGGTTATTCGCGATAGCCGTGGTTTCCCCATTATCCCATAAATAGGTGTATCCTCCAGCCCCGCCACTGGCAAACACTTCGGCTTTACCATTATCATCCCCTTTACAAAGGGCATTTTGAAGAATCTTAATGCTACAAACTAAAGGATCATCTGGTTCTTCTATCGTAACCTCACAACTGGTCATACATTGATTGGCATCATATACCGTGACCGTATGCGTACCGGCAGAAAGGTCCGTGGCAGTAGCACTTGTTGACGTACTACTTGTACCCCAATAGAAGGTAAAAGGTGCCGTACCACCGGTTACAACTACTGTGGCAGATCCGTCATTACCGCCAACTGTAGTAACATTCGTAATATTTTCGAAGGCACAACTGAGTTGAGTTTCCGTAACTACCACTTCCGCACTGACCTCAGGACAACTGCCACTGGCCGCTATCGTATAGGTATAGGTGCCCGCACCGGCCAAGGTCGGGGTCCAAAAACCGCCCGAACCCGGGATGCCTCCCAAGGCCGCGAACAACTGTGAAACCGTTACCGTTTCTCCGGCACATATGGTCAATTCCCCATTTGCACCCGGGTATTGAGGTTTTTGAATTTCTAATGTAATCGGTGTCCTTGTCGCACTGGTACAATTGGTGGTCGTATTTCGGGCCTCGGCATAATAGATCACACTGCCCACACCTGTCAAGGTCGGGCTGGCCACCGGCGTACCACCTGTGGCCGCATCGTACCAATCCACAACCTCTCCGGCTCCTACCGTCGCCATGGCAGTCAGGGTCTGGGCAGGGTCCATCAAACATTCATTTTGACCACTGCCCACAGGGGCCTCAACAACCGGACAACTACAGTCAGGTGCCATAACGGCCAACTCGGCCATACAATCGTTATCATCCATTACCGTTAGGGTAACATCCGTTCCGGAATCTATCCCGGATACCGTCCAGCTTCCGCCACCGTTATCGGTAACCGTACCCGAGGTACTGCTCACCGTACCCGTGCTAACCGTTACGCTAACACTATAGGTCTTTAGATCGGCAGCACAGGTCGGTCCGTCAGATACCATAATAGTCGGTAACGGGTATATCTTTAACCCAATCGGTGTTCTTGTCGCACTGGTACAATTGGTGGTCGTATTTCGGGCCTCAGCATAGTAGATCACACTGCCCACACCTGTCAAGGTCGGGCTGGCCACCGGCGTACCACCTGTGGCCGCATCGTACCAATCCACAACCTCTCCGGCTCCTACCGTCGCCATGGCAGTCAGGGTCTGGGCAGGGTCCATCAAACATTCATTTTGACCACTGCCCACAGGGGCCTCAACAACCGGACAACTACAGTCAGGTGCCATAACGGCCAACTCGGCCATACAATCGTTATCATCCATTACCGTTAGGGTAACATCCGTTCCGGAATCTATCCCGGATACCGTCCAGCTTCCGCCACCGTTATCGGTAACCGTACCCGAGGTACTGCTCACCGTACCCGTGCTAACCGTTACGCTTAGGCTATAGGTAGTAAGGTCGGCCGAACAAGTCGGAGCCTCGGATATGGTAATGATCGGTAGTGGATTAATCACATAAGCTACTGTATCACTACCCTCACAGCCATTACCATCTGTATAGGTATAGGTGAACGGCCCGGTGGCTGGGTCCGCTATTGTGGCATCACCAAGGATTCCGCCTCCGTTGCTCCACACACCTCCGGTCTGACCGGCAGGCTCCAAGTCCGTAAGGTTTACAATGGTCGTATCTTCACATACCTCCTGATTGGCTATTTCGATAACAGGGGCAGGATTGATCGTTACGGTCATCGTATCAGAATCACCGACACATGGGCCCGTAGGATCTTCGGTGGTCCAGGTAAGTACCACGGTACCACCGCTTACATCGTTCGCACCCGGGGTATAGACCGCTGTGGCCGAGCTGGCATCGTCGAAACTACCATCACCCGCCGTACTCCACATTCCGGGGGATGGGCTGCCCGTTAGGTTCACCGTACCTCCGGAACAGATCGTCTGGTCGTCGCCGACATCGGCTACCAATTCCTCGTTTATCGTTACGGTCATCGTATCGGAATCACCAACACATGGGCCGGTAGGATCTTCGGTGGTCCAAGTAAGTACCACGGTACCACCGCTTATATCGTTCGCACCCGGGGTATAGACCGCTGTGGCGGAATTGGCATCGTCGAAACTACCATCACCGGCCGTGCTCCACATACCAGGGGATGGGTTGCCCGAAAGAGATACCGTAGCGCCAGAACAGATCGTCTGGTCGTCACCGGCCTCGGCTACCAATTCCTCGTTTATCGTTACGGTCATCGTATCGGAATCACCAACACATGGACCGGTAGGATCTTCGGTGGTCCAGGTAAGTACCACGGCACCACTGTCTATATCGTTCGCTCCAGGGGTATAGACCGCTGTGGCCGAGCTGGCATCGTCGAATGTACCATCGCCAGCCGTGCTCCACATCCCGGGGGATGGGTTGCCCGTTAGGCTGACCGTACTTCCCGAACAGATCGTCTGGTCGTCGCCGGCATCGGCTACCAATTCCTCGTTTATCGTTACGGTCATCGTATCGGAATCACCGACACATGGACCGGTCGGGTCTTCGGTGGTCCAGGTAAGTACCACGGTGCCACCGCTTATATCGTTCGCACCCGGGGTATAGATCGCTGTGGCGGAATTGGCATCGTCGAAACTACCATCACCGGCCGTGCTCCACATACCAGGGGATGGGTTGCCCGAAAGAGATACCGTAGCGCCAGAACAGATCGTCTGGTCGTCACCGGCCTCGGCTACCAATTCCTCGTTTATCGTTACGGTCATCGTATCGGAATCACCAACACATGGACCGGTAGGATCTTCGGTGGTCCAGGTAAGTACCACGGCACCACTGTCTATATCGTTCGCTCCAGGGGTATAGACCGCTGTGGCCGAGCTGGCATCGTCGAATGTACCATCGCCAGCCGTGCTCCACATCCCGGGGGATGGGTTGCCCGTTAGGCTGACCGTACCTCCAGAACAGATCGTCTGGTCGTCACCGGCCTCGGCTACCAATTCCTCGTTTATCGTTACGGTCATCGTATCGGAATCACCAACACATGGACCGGTCGGGTCTTCGGTGGTCCAGGTAAGTACCACGGTGCCACCGTCTATATCGTTCGCACCTGGCGTATAGACCGCTGTGGCGGAATTCGCATCGTCGAAACTACCATCGCCCGCCGTACTCCACATCCCGGGGGATGGGTTGCCCGAAAGGGATACCGTAGCGCCAGAACAGATCGTCTGGTCCTCACCGGCCTCGGCTACCAATTCCTCGTTTATCGTTACGGTCATCGTATCGGAATCACCGACACATGGACCGGTCGGGTCTTCGGTGGTCCAGGTAAGTACCACGGTGCCACCGTTTATATCGTTCGCTCCCGGAGTATAGACCGCTGTGGCGGAATTGGCATCGTCGAAACTACCATCACCGGCCGTGCTCCACATCCCGGGGGATGGGTTGCCCGAAAGGGATACCGTAGCGCCAGAACAGATCGTCTGGTCGTCACC
>NZ_KZ300476.1:577718-1089853 GCF_002514735.1 Sediminicola luteus
GTCGAAGGTACCATCGCCTGCCGTGCTCCACATCCCGGGGGATGGGTTGCCCGTTAGGCTAACCATACCTCCCGAACAGATCGTCTGGTCGTCACCGGCCTCGGCAACCAACTCCTCGTTTATCGTTACCGTCATCGTATCGGAGTCCCCAACACAGGGGCCGGAGGGGTTTTCGGTGGTCCAGGTAAGTACCACGGTGCCACCGCTTATATCGTTAGCTCCAGGGGTATAGACCGCTGTAGCGGAACTGGCATTGTCGAAGGTACCATCGCCGGCCGTGCTCCACATCCCGGGGGATGGGTTGCCCGTTAGGCTAACCATACCTCCCGAACAGATCGTCTGGTCCTCACCGGCCTCGGCCACCAATTCCTCGTTTATGATGACGGTCATCGTATCGGAATCACCAACACAGGGGCCGGTAGGATCTTCGGTGGTCCAGGTAAGTACCACGGTGCCACCGCTTATATCGTTCGCACCCGGGGTATAGACCGCTGTAGCGGAACTGGCATTGTCGAAGGTACCATCGCCGGCCGTGCTCCACATCCCGGGGGAAGGATTGCCCGTTAGGCTAACCATACCTCCCGAACAGATCGTCTGGTCATCACCGGCCTCGGCCACCAACTCCTCGTTTATGGTTACGGTCATCGTATCGGAATCCCCAACGCAGGGGCCGGAGGGGTCTTCGGTGGTCCAGGTAAGTACCACGGTGCCACCGCTTATATCGTTAGCTCCAGGGGTATAGACCGCTGTGGCGGAACTGGCATTGTCGAAGGTACCATCGCCGGCCGTGCTCCACATCCCGGGGGATGGGCTGCCCGTTAGGCTAACCGTAGCACCAGAACAGATTGTCTGGTCATCACCGGCCTCGGCCACCAACTCCTCGTTTATGGTTACGGTCATCGTATCGGAGTCCCCAACGCAGGGGCCGGAGGGGTCTTCGGTGGTCCAAGTAAGTACCACGGTGCCACCGCTTATATCGTTAGCTCCCGGGGTATAGACCGCTGTGGCTGAACTGGCATCGTCGAAGGTACCATCGCCGGCCGTGCTCCACATCCCGGGGGATGGGTTGCCCGAAAGGGATACCGTAGCGCCAGAACAGATCGTCTGGTCCTCACCGGCCTCGGCCTCCAGTTCCTGTAAAATAGTATAGGTAACCTCATCACTGCCCACACAGCCATTAGCATCCGTATAGGTATAGGTGAACGGCCCGGTGGTCGGGTCGGCCGCTGTGGCATCGCCAAGATCGCCGTCACCGTTGCTCCACACGCCTCCGGTCTGACCATCGGGTTCCAAAACCGTTAAATTTACGCTTGTTGTGCTATCACATATTTCTTGATTGGGTATATCAATGGATGGTTTTGAATCGATAACAATCAGTATCTCTTCAAACGGTCTACAATTCGAATCGGTTAAATCCGGATCATCTGTATCTAAAATGGCATAAGCATAGTACGTACCGGGAGCCAAACCTGAAATCCCGACGGTTGAAGTAGCGGTTAAAGGTGAACCAGAAGGTGTGACCGCAGACCCTAATGGAGTGCCTCCGGAATAAGGATTTCCAACTTGGGAATTGAACAACCTAAATTCAATATCAATTTCAGAGACATCAGTTTGAACCGACAAAAATTGACCTTGACTATCTTCACAAGTATTAATATTTGGAGAAGCATTGGTTAAAATGGGGCAAACAAAACAAACCGGAGCGGTACCGGAAACATTCAACACACACTCATCCGCACCACCTAAAAGCGTATCTGGATGTTGACAACTTCCACTTGGTGTTACTGGCACTGGTGGTGCCGAATTAGTAGTTTCGAATATGGTTACATTATAATTTACTCCTTGAGGGTATGTCAATTCCAATATTCCTGATGTTACATTGGTTGAACCCGAATTCGTTAAGCAAATAGGAGCTGACAATGAAGGTGTTGCGTTAGGATCATATGCAACGAACTCCCCATTGATTCCATTAACTGGTATTGATAAAGTATATGTACCATCATCTTCATTACATTCTGTTTGAGGTGTTTCTGATTCAATATTACAGACTAAAACACTGGAATCCCCACAACCAAATCTAGCCTTGAAATTATTAACCGATAGATTACCGTCGGCATCTTGGTCCCAAATCGCTAAATAGTAATTTGTAGTTAAGGAAAAATCAGGAACAGGCAAGGTGTTCCAAGTATTCGAGCTTTCCACCCCACAGGCTTGTAATGTCAATTGAGAGCAGTCTCCACTCAATTGTTCACCATTAGAAGCCAAGGAAGTTCCATTTTGATTAGTGCTTGATGCGTATAATGCCCAACCAATAGTATCGCCCGAATTATCATTAATTTGCACTTGAAAAGAGCCTCCATTTGCCCGTACATCAAAATTTAGCCAAATAATAGGTTGACCATTAGTAGGATTGGTCGGAGTAACCGGTAAACCCGAACTGGGGTCAATACAGCTATGACCTGTCACATCCACCAAAAAAGAAGATGAATTATAGATGCTCCCATTAAACGGATCAATGCCAGACTGGGTTTCCGCAGAACTTCCACAACGCACAATTCCATTAGGAGCTGGTGAATTCGGAGCATCGTTAATGGTTTCATTTGCATTCCACGTAGCACCTCCTTCCCATCTTTGTGCACCCTCGCAAGGTGTATCGACCTGGGCTTGAACAACTGGCAAGCCTAGGAAAAAAAACAAAATAAATTTAAAAAATAGTCGAAAAGTAGTTTTCCCCATGGTAGTGTGTTTTAAGGTTAGGTACCATAACACACAAATAGATTTCGAAAAAGGTATAATAAGGGGAAGTGCATAAAAACCTTACTAACGAACAGATTTTACGCACGTTAAAAGTTAATAAATATTTAACAAAGTCACACGCTTTTCGATAAAACGCACATAACCTCCATAAAAAGCAGTACGACACTTTTGTTTTTTATTTGTTTTTATCGTAAAACGTTAACAAATTATATGTTCTTCCAACTTATACCGGGCCCCATAAAAACACAAACTTTTTAAGTGTAGGGATTACTTTTCATTACATCGGCGGTAAAAGCTCTTTGCACGCTACTTAGATTGAGGTAACAAGGGAAAACAAAAAGCCCCACCTAAAAGGCAGGGCTTTAATTTATTTTGAGAAAAAGGATTACTTTTTACCTTGGTTCTTTTGAGCCTCGGCCTGTTCCATCATTTCGCGCATTTTCTTCTGGAACTTGTTTTCCTTTTTCGGTTTCTTTTTGTTCTCTTGGATCTGGGCATGAATCTTATCCTCGTCCAAAATCCAGTTTTTGATGGCCAACATAATAAAGATGGTAATCAGGTTGGAAATGAAGTAGTACAAACTCAATCCACTGGCGTAATTGTTAAAGAACACCAACATAATAAATGGAGATAGGTACATAATGAACTTCATGTTCGGCATACCGGGTTGCTGCTGTGGCATGTTCTGCCCTGTGGTCATCTGCATATAAAAGAAGATGGCCACCGAAGCTAAAATCGGGAACAGACTTACGTGATCGCCATAAAACGGAATATTGAACGGCAATTCAAAAATGGTATCGTAAGACGAAAGATCCTCGGCCCATAAAAAAGATTTCTGTCGCAAGGCCAAGGCCGTTGGAAAGAACATGAATAAGGAATAGAAAATAGGCATTTGGATCAAAGCCGGAATACAACCACTCATCGGACTCACCCCAGCCTTACCATACAACTTCATGGTAGCCTGTTGTTTCTTCATGGCATCGTCCTTATGCTTTTCATTGATCTCATTGATCTCGGGCCTTAGCACCTTCATCTTTACCTGCTGTACATAAGACTTATAGGTAACGGGCGCCATGGCCAAACGCACTAGAATGGTCATGAGTATTATGGCTATTCCCGCAGGTAACATACCTCCCAAAAAGCTAAACAGGGGTGTAAAAACATAGCGGTTTATCCAGCCGATGATACCCCAGCCGAAAGGAATGGAGTCCTCGAGGTTCAATTCTTTATAACGGGCCATGGTCTTGGCATCGGTTGGCCCGTAATACCAATACATATTCTGGGCCAATTCGCCACCTTGTAGGGCTATTGGCATGGTTGCACTATAGGCTTTGGTGAACTCTGCCGTGCGGCTTTCTTCCTCTACCAAATTCTTGGAAACCAAATCGGCCGACGTAAATGGTGTTTTGCTGCCTAAAATAGAGCTAAAGAAGTGTTGTCGGTACGAAATCCACTCTACGTTAACCTCCCCGGTCTCATCGTCGTCACTGGCCTCGGACAGTTTACTATCCTTACCCCCATCATGTTTATAGGTTAGCCGGGTATACCTGTTTTCATAGGTGATACTTTTAGAATGACGGATACCGGTCTGATCCCATTGCAACGCGATCGGTTTCCCGCTGTTGATTACTTGTCCCAATCCTTGGGAACGAATGGTGAAATCGACTAGATATTCTGCCGGTTTCATTTCATAACGATACTCTAAAAACTGATTGGCCGATACCTTGGCCTTCATCGAAAGCACCTGGTTCTCACCGTTTTTGGTCAATTCGGGCTCGAAATACAATTCGCGGGTATCGAGCACCCTATTGTCCTGGGTACTAAAAGTGAGGCCGAATGAGGCATTACCGTCTTTGACCAAATTCACCGGAATCGAATCGTAGGTAATATAGTCTTGCATTCGCGCCACTACGATCTGTCCGCCCTTATTGGCCACTTCCAATCGAAGTACTTCGTTCTCCAATACCGTGGTTCCGTCAGAAAATGTGGTATTGGCAAAGGCACCAATGGTTTTCTGGTATTGGGCTACGGTGGTAGAATCGGATAAGTTCAAGCTAGCCGGTTGGGCGGTCGTAGTGGCTTGCTCCTCAGCCTGTTCGGCTGCTGCCTCCACTTTTGCCTGTTCGGCCTTTTGAGCCTCCAACTCTTCGGCAGTGGGTTGGTTTTGATAGAACATGAGTATCATTAATCCGAAGATCAAGACCATGCCTATAATATAATTCTTGTCGAATTTCTTTTCTTCCATCTATTTTCTAGTGCTAGTTTCCGTCAAACGGGCAAATATAAGTCCAAATTACCAGAGTATGCCATTTTGGCAATTTCCCAAGTTTTTTACTTCTTTTTATGGGTGAGGGCCGCCTTTACCAAACCGACGAACAAAGGGTGCGGATTGGCAACGGTACTTTTATACTCCGGATGGTATTGTACCCCGATAAACCAGGGGTGGGCCGGTAACTCGACTACCTCAACCAAGCCAGTGTCGGCGTTAATCCCTGAGGCCACCATGCCATTTTCTTCCAATTGGGTACGGTACTCACTATTGAACTCGTAGCGATGGCGGTGCCTTTCGGAAATATCGTCGGCCCCATCATATACGGCTTTCACCAAGGTGTCGTCGGATAGTTTACAACCCCAACTACCCAGACGCATGGTACCGCCCATATCGGTAATGTTCTTTTGTTCTTCCATTAAACTAATTACCGGATGCGGTGTATTCTCATCCATTTCCTTGGAGTTGGCCCCATCAAGTTTCAAGACATTTCTGGCATATTCGATAACGGCCATTTGCATGCCCAAGCATATACCCAAAAACGGAATGCAGTTCTCCCGTGCGAATTGTACGGCCGCGATCTTTCCTTCTATACCACGCTCCCCAAATCCGGGAGCTACCAATATACCGTCCAAGCCTTTAAGTTGGTTGGCTACATCGGCTGCTTCCAACGATTCGGAATGTATCGACTTCACTTTAACCTTAACCTCGTTTACGGCCCCGGCATGGATGAAGGCTTCCAAAATGGATTTATAGGAGTCTTGTAGTTCTACGTATTTCCCGATAAGGCCTATGGTGACTTCTTCTTTAGGATTTTTATGTCTGGTAAGGAATTCTTTCCAAAGCGTAAGGTCGGGCGCCGGCATCATGGGCAAATCCAATTTCTTTAAGGCCACCACATCCAAACCTTCTTCCTGCATCAACATGGGTACATCGTAAATGGTCGATGCATCTATGGATTGTATTACCGCATCTCGTTGTACATTGCAGAACAAGGCCAGTTTACGTTTGATATCGTCGGAAATCTGGTGTTCCGTCCTACAAACCAAAATATCGGCTTTAATACCACTTTCCATCAAGGTTTTTACCGAGTGTTGGGTGGGTTTGGTTTTTAGTTCGCCCGCCGCTGATAAATACGGGATCAGGGTTAAATGGATCACAATGGAATTATGTTCCCCAAGCTCCCAGGTCAATTGACGCACGGCCTCTATATAAGGTAAGGACTCAATATCACCCACGGTACCCCCTAATTCGGTAATAACGATATCGTACTCACCAGAATTACCCAATAATTGGATACGCTCTTTGATCTCGTTGGTAATATGGGGTACTACCTGTACGGTCTTCCCTAAAAACTCGCCTCGACGCTCTTTTTCGATTACACTTTGGTAAATGCGTCCGGTAGTGACATTATTGGCTTGGGAAGTAGGCACATTCAAGAAACGCTCGTAATGCCCCAAATCCAAATCGGTTTCGGCCCCATCGTCGGTTACATAACATTCGCCATGTTCGTACGGATTCAATGTACCCGGATCAACGTTAATATAAGGGTCGAATTTTTGAATGGTGGTCCGGAATCCCCTAGCCTGAAGTAATTTGGCCAATGAGGCGGCAATTATCCCTTTTCCCAAGGAAGAAGTTACCCCTCCGGTAACAAAAACATATTTTGTCTGTGACATGTAGCGTTAACTTGAATTTATAACGCATGCAAAGGTACAAATTGCGCCGATACCTCTTGGGTCTTTGAAGTATTATTTTCCACCCTACCCCAAACTTGATGGCAATCCATAAATAGTCAAAAGGCCAAAGTAGAATGAACCTTGGCCTTTTGATCATGATTTAAGTGGAATCAATACGTATTCCTTACTATTTCTTACGGATTAGAATATCGCCATTCAAGGTTTTAAAGCGGATCTCTGGGCCACCGCCATTGATATCGGCATAGATCCAACCTTCGCGCTTTACTTTATAGACCCCATTGGCACTACTGCGTTTTACAGGTTGCTCGGCCACTTTTAACTTCATATCGAAATCGGAAAACACTTCGCCAAACTCGGAATTCGCCTTAATGGTACCCTTAAAATTGGCCGGAAATGTCAGGTCAATATCGCCATTAAGTCCACTAAAGGCCATGGGTTTTCCGTTTACCCCCGTAAAACTTACCGTAATATCTTGGTTAAGCGCATCGGCCACTACGGAACCTGAAATATCAGTCATAATAATTGCACCATTGGTATTACTGGCTTCAATATCGCCTGCAACATTATGCACCTTGATCTTGCCGGAATTTACAGTGCCTAATTTCAAAGAGAATTTTCGGGGCACCTTGATCTTAAAATCGGTGGAACCGGAAGGAAAGGTGGATATGCGTACCGTATTATTGCGCTCTTCTACCGAAATATCGAGATTACCGGAAGACAATCGTTTCAATCCGTTCTTAGTTTTGGGCCTACTTCTTTGCCCGCCTCTTTTATCGGCCTCAATGATTACGGTTTTCCCCGAATACCCCTCTACTTCTATAGAACCACTGATGATACTTATCTTTAATTGACCCGGCTCATCCGGGTTGGACAAGGGTACCTCCAAGGCCTCCATAGATTGGGCATTACCCCAAAAACCGATCAGGGCAAAGACTCCTAATATCCAAAGTTTCTTAACTAACATCTTTTTACTTTTTAAGGGTCACATCGCCATTTAACACATCGAAGGACAATACCGGACCTCCGTTACCTATCCTATAGCGTTCGTTACTACCTACCTTTACCCGGAAACCTTTACCCTTACTACTGGTTTTTTCCAGCTCTGGGGCCATATTACTGGCATCAAAATTGGTATATAGATCCCCATTCAGGCTTTTAAAACGGACCTCGGCATCCAAAGCTCCGTTGCACTCCACATTTATATCGCCATTAAGGGATTTAAAACTACTGTCTTGGGTAGGATTTTGGGCAAAAGACACATTGATATCTTTATTGAGGGCATTTACGGACACCTTTCCGGAAACATTGACCAAATCTATGCCCCCGTTGATATTATTGGCCGAGATCTCATCGGCTTTCAGGTTTCTTAATACCACATTTCCGTTGTTAATGGTGCTCACATCTACACTAACGCCTTGGGGCACTTTTATCTTCATATCGAGAACAAAGCGATATTTATAATTGGAACTATTGTGGTTAAAATGTCCTTTCTCGAAATCGAATCGGCTATACGGGGTATCGCAATAGGCATAAATGGTATTGCCTTCCTTTTCGATCTCAAACCCTATCTCGGATTTCCCTTGCTCTAACTTCGACTGGCTTTTGGCATTAATGTTTTTTTCCACTTCGAAAACTAGCTCCTTACCATTATAAGCTTCCAAGGTCACATTACCATTGATGTTCTTCACCACCAATTCGCTTTGCGATGCTTTGGCCGGAAGTGCCACATTTTTTTTGATGGTTTCTGAATGACTTTGAGCCCGGACGCCCATGGCCAATACCGCTGTTACTACTACTAAAATTCCTTTTTTCATGTTTTCTATTGATTTGATTGATATTACATGACCAACTGGGCCACGGTTTCTTCCATTTTTTCTTTGGCCACCGCATTAATATGATCCGAACGGATAATATCTTGAAGCACGGGCACGGCCTCTTTCGCCTGGATTTGCAACAGGGTCTCGGCCAAGCTAATCTGCACCATGGCATCTTCTTGGCTGGCCATGGCATAGACCAGGCCTTCGCGTACTTCGGGTTTATGTGCAAAGGGCATCAAGGCTTCGAGGGCAGCCAAACGAACATTTGTGTTACTATCGTTGTTTAGGGTAGTGAATAGGGCCTTTACCACTATGGCATCGGCTTTTTGCAAACGCCCGATGGCTTCCAAGGCCGCCAAACGGTTACTGGCCATATCATCTTCCAACAAGGCCAACATTTGGGAATGATCTGCATTTGACTCGGTTTGTTGTTGCACCAAATCAGCTGACGGCATGGTTTCGTATTGTTTCCCCAGCAGAAAGCCTGCTACAAGCACTACCAGACCAAAGGCCAATTGTTTTACCCATGATTGATATACGAATGTTTCCAATCGTTGCCAAATGGACGGTTTAACCTCACTTTGCTCCTTTCTCAAGGCGGCATAGAAACGCTCATCCATTTGCGATGATGGTTCCGGAATTTCCATTTCATTTAAACGATCAAGTAACCTGGCATAACGGTCTACCTCTTCTTGATGCTGCGGATGCCTTTCCAAAAAACTGTTACACGCTTGGTTCTCGGATGCCGACAACTCGCCCAACACATAGGCCTCGCGTACTTCTAAAAATTCTTTTTCAGTCATCTCTCAGATTTTTCCAATTCAAAAAAAATAGTCTTCAATTTCTGTAAGGCCCTATGGGTGCGTGTACGGGCCGCACCTTCGGTACACCCCACTACTTCGGCAATTTCTTTATAGCGCATTTCCTTGAATTTATTCAAAACGATCAATTCTTTGTTCTCTAATGTCAAGCTATTCAAAGCCTTTTCTAGCTGCCTGGTATTGTGTGATCTGTCGAAGGCCAACTCTACCTCAGCCGCCCCGAACTCCATTCGGTTATCGGCCAATTCTACTTGAGGGCCTTGCCTATTCTGTTTGCTATAATGCGTATTGAACACATTACGTCCAATATGGAACAACCAGGCCATAAAATTCTTGTCATTCGTATAGGTTTTCCGATACCGCAACACCCGCATAAAGGTTTCCTGTACCAGGTCTTCACTTTGTTGCCTATCACACCCCAACTGATAGAAAAACCCAAACAAACGACGTTTGTACCTTTCATATAAAAGGCCTAAGGTTTCGGTCTTACCTTCACTTACCTGAAGCATTAATGCGTGGTCGGACAGTGGATCCAAATCTATCTTTTAGGGTGGTTTTCGAAAGGGTAAACCGCAACTTTACGGTTTCGTTACAAATTATTTCAAATTATTTTCTTTTCCCACCCAACCTTCTGAATTTTGGTAGAATACAGATGATTCTACCTTGTATTATACCCCAACAATACCCTACCACTACCCACCAGTTTATTCCGAAACCTTAATTTGGCCCAATTAATTCCAAACTATGGGCAACGTCATCAAACATTCGGTCTGTCATTGGCCCTTTGAACCGTATTCGTTCGAAGATTTTTTATTAGCGGTAAAGGCCATGGGGGTTCAAACCATAGACCTTGCGGGCCCGGACCAATGGCCTTTACTAAAAAAGCATGGCTTTCATTGCGCTATGTGCAATGGGGCCGAAATAAGTTTGGAAGAAGGCTGGAACGACCCCAAACACCATCCGGAACTGATCGCCCGTTATAGTGACATGATACCAAAAGTGGCCGAGGCCGGGTTTAAAAACCTAATCTGTTTCAGTGGTAACCGAAATGGTATGGATGACGAAACCGGAATACAAAACTGTATCGACGGGCTTTCCCAAATACGCTCATTGGCCGAAGAGCATGGGGTAATCATCCAAATGGAGCTTTTTAACCAACAAGACCATCCCGATTATATGTGCGATTCAACGGCATGGGGCGTTCGTCTTTGCCAAGCCTTGGGGCCAAACTTTAAACTGCTATACGACATCTACCATATGCAGATCCAAGAAGGCGATATCATTAAGACTATACGGGATAATATCGCATATATTGGTCATTTTCATACGGCCGGTGTACCGGGCAGATGTGAAATAGATGACCAGCAAGAATTGAATTACCCGGCCATTATGCGGGCCATTGCCAGTACCGGATACCAGGGTTATGTCGCCCAAGAATTCTTGCCCACCGAAAAAGGTTCGTTGGACACTTTGGCCGAGGCTTTTGCCATTTGTAGCGTGACCGTTTAACCCTTCCCTTTCTTACTGGGTACAGTATTGAAACCATCTTTTGGTTTCGGTCTAAAAATCGTATTTTGTAGGAATAACCAACACCTTTTACTTTGATATCATCCAGTTATTTTTAATGATACGAAAGCGCTTTAAATTCCATTTGCATTACGTAAACGGAACTTAACGCCTCTAATTGGATTGACAATAATGGTCTAGGGATAATACATTTTAATCGTGAAAACAACCCACTTACCCAAAGAAAGGATATTACAGAAAATATTGAACCTTCGTAATGAAAAAGTAATGCTCGACTTTCATTTGGCGGAACTATACGAAGTCGAAACCCGAGTACTTAAGCAAGCTGTTAAAAGGAATATGGATCGTTTTCCTGATGATTTTATGTTTGAACTATCCCATCAAGAGATTGATTATTTGGTATCACAAAATGTGATACCTTCCAAAAAACGCTTGGGCGGGGCCCAACCCTACGCCTTTACCGAGGCTGGTGTAGCCATGTTGTCTAGTGTTTTACGAAGCAAAAGGGCAATTGATATGAACGTAGCCATTGTGAGAACATTCATCCAACTTCGTAAAATAGCCAATAACTATGACGAAATACTTAAAAAGGTAGAACAAATGGAAACACGTTATGATCTGCAATTCGCAGAAATATACCAAGCTTTGCTCCATTTAACCGATAAACCTAAACCATCAAGACCAAAAATAGGCTATAAAAAGTAATCCCCAATTTAATCGCTATGGACCATTACCGATTACAACAGCTGTTTCAGGAAGCTGCCAACCCGCTTAGGGCACAAGCCATGTCGGCCTATATGCGGAACCAATTCCCCTATCTGGGGATAAAAAGTCCGGAGCGGAAGACCTTACAAAAACCTTTTCTGATCAAAACCGCCAGGCCAGATATCGCCGAAATAGATACTATACTTCGGGAGTTATGGCTGTGGCCCGAACGGGAATACAAGTATTTCGCCCTAGATCTATTAACCAAATACACCAAACAGTGGCAACCCTCCCATTTGCGCCTTTTCGAATTCATGGTCTTGCAAGAATCGTGGTGGGATACGGTGGACCTTATCGCCTCGAAACTAATGGGCTCGTTTTTTAAACTTTACCCGCAACAAATAGAAGCTAGTACCCAGCAATGGTTGACCTCTGGAAATATGTGGTTACAGCGCTCTTGTCTTTTGTATCAGCTGACCTATAAATCAGAAACTGATACCAAACGTTTGGCCTATTTTATTGCACAACTTCAACCTTCAGACGAATTCTTTCTGAACAAGGCTTCCGGCTGGGCACTTAGGCAATACAGCAAAACCGACCCTGAATGGGTGCGACACTTTGTATCAAACACCACTTTAAGTCCAATGGCCGTAAAAGAAGGTACCCGATTGCTTGGTAAGTAATCTAGCCTATAATTCCCAACGGAATTCGATATGCTTTTCAATATCGGGATGCAGGCTATGGTGCACCGGACAGGTATGGGCCGTATGCTCCAACACCTTTCTTTCCTTTTCCGTAGCTATGGCAGGCAATCGCAGTAACAATTCTATTTTTGAAATACGTCGTGGATTCGAGGCCATATGTTTGGTCACCTCTACCTCCGACCCGGTAAGATCCAGCTCCATATCACGGGCCTTGACACCCATAATGGTCAAAATACAGCTGGCCAGGCCCGTAGCAATGGTATCGGTAGGGGAAAAAGCAGCGCCCAGACCGTTGTTATCGGTTGGGGCATCGGTAATAAAGCTATCACCCGATTTCAGGTGCACACAATGCGTACGCAGGTTACCCGTATAAGTTACTTTGGCCGTCATTCCGCTTCAATCTCTTTTACACGCATTTCGGAAAACTCTAAAATATAGGAGGCCTTGTTGCTATAGCCTTCAAAGCCTTCGCGCCAATAATCGAATTTGTTTCCGTTATAGACTGTTTCGCCCACCATATCGGTTACTTGTCCAAGGGCCGGCTTATAAGCCAATTTCAACAACAGATCATAGGTTAGGTCGAAACCACGAATAGCATAACGATCCGGCTCGGTACCAAAACGTTTCAAATACCTTTGGGTAAAGGCATTGGTACCCACCTGTTTATAGGCCGAAGGATAGGTAAACTGTAATTGGGAGAGGTGCGAGCTATTGATCATAGGATTTTCAAAGCCTTTGCCCCTATGGGTAGTGAACAATTTAACGGCAACCTCTTCGGTACGTACCGAATTTAAAATGGAGACCACACTGGAGACTACCCTAAAATTGTCGGACTCTAAAAACACCCAATTCGGCTTTTTATCGGAAACGGCTGCGGTTAGATCGTCGATATTCAGGGACAGGTTTTCTTTTAATTGCAGCGATTTGGCATTCGGAAACCTTTGATGAATCAAGGAATCGGTCTTTTTGTTAGCGGCATCGGCAATCACGATGACATGGGCATCGGTATAGGCCGCACTCACGTGTTCCAACAAACGCTCGCGCATCATTTCAGGTTTAGGTACCGAATAGAACACATTGGCATGACTGATATCACTACTCGATTGGGCCGGGGCGATTACCGGCACATTGAAGACAGAAGCCCTGGCCGCTACCTCATCCAAAGCTTTTGGGGTCAACGGCCCTACGATAGCATCGTAATTACTTAAAAGCTCAGTAGACAGTTGTTCTTTTACATACCCCTGACTCAAACGGGTATCCAAGGTTTTGACATCTACCGAAATACCCAATCGGTTTACGGAGTCCAAAGCGATCATGGCCCCTGAATACAGTCCGAGACTGGCATGGGCATCGCGCCTACCCTGTAAAGATTTTTTCGCTTTTTCGGTATTGCCCACATCTATCTTATCTAATCGAAAAGGCAACAAGAATAACACCTTCGGTTTACGCATGGGGTTAATACTATCGAGTAAGTTCACCTTGTCCAAGATCAAAGCGTTCTTTACCTCAAAATCCCCCTCAAGATCCTTGGGTAGCTTTAGGATCATTCCGGCTTTTAAACCTTCACTTAAATCTGGGTTCAAGGCCAATAGATCGGTATAGGAAATACCCAATTGACGGGTTAGCGAAAACTCGGTCTGTTTGGGTTTAACCTCATAAAAATTATAGTTTTCGGTATTTACCACCTCGGTTTCAGGCTCTGGTTTAGGCAAACGTATAATCATACCTTCTTGTAAACCACGTTCTACCACTTCCGGATTCAACTCCTTAATCTGCTCTTCAGTAACCCCAAACTCCTGACCCAGACTAAAAAAGGTCATTTTAGCCGGAACGGTATAGGATTGATAAAGGGCAACGGATTGATCTTCGATGGTACTACCCAGCTTCTTTGGCACCTTAAGGGCCTCTCCCATAGGCAGTATATCTTCTAACTGCGGATTAAGTACACGTAGACTATCTACCGTGATTCCGTGAGTATAGGCTATACTCCAAAAGGTTTCCTTAGGCTTTACGATATAGGTATCCCATTCGGTTTCTTCAACCACCAAATCTTCAGGGGCCACACGAAGGTATTTCGGGATTTTTAGTTGCATCCCCTTTTTTAAGGAGTTTGCATACAATTGCGGATTATAGCGCTTTAACTCTACCTCTGTAATCTGATAACGTTTAGTAATGCCGAACAAGGTTTCCCTACGACGCACCCTATGTTTGGTATAACCAATAGGTTCGCGTGCCGCGGTTTTGGTAGAATCTTGGGCTTGGCCAGCCTCCTCTTGAACCCCACCCATCGGTATTACCAATAAGGTATTGGGCTGTAAGGCATCGCCTTCCTTTAATTCTTTATTTTGCTTGAGGATGTTGTATGGGGTAACCCTGTACTTTTTGGCAATCGAATATAATGTTTCGCCTTCCTTTACCGCATGGGTTATAAACTGTTGGGCCGACACGGCCATACCCATAAACAACCCTAAAACAAAAAGTATACGTCTTGTTCCTTTCATATGCATCGTGACCCGTTTTAGTCTTCAACGTTATTATTGGCAATAACGTATCCTTATAGTATACGTATTATTCCCACTCTATGGTTGCCGGCGGCTTGGAACTAATGTCATACACCACACGATTTACCCCCCTAACCTTGTTTATGATATCGTTAGATACCTTTTGAAGGAACTCATAGGGTAAATTGACCCAGTCGGCGGTCATACCATCGGTACTTTCAACTGCGCGTAGGGCCACACATTTTTCATAGGTACGTTCGTCTCCCATAACCCCTACACTATTTACCGGAAGCAACATGGCACCGGCCTGCCATACCTTGTCGTAGAGTCCGTTTTCTTTTAATCCGTTGATAAAAATGGCATCTACCTCTTGGAGCATGGCCACTTTTTCGGCACTGATATCACCCAATATACGAATGGCAAGACCTGGCCCTGGAAAGGGATGACGGCCCAACAAAGCCTTATCCAAGCCCATACTGGCCCCAACACGCCTTACCTCATCTTTAAACAACATTTTTAAAGGTTCTACTACCTTTAACTTCATATAATCGGGCAAGCCGCCTACGTTATGGTGACTTTTTATGGTTGCCGATGGTCCGCCCGTAGCCGAAACCGACTCGATCACATCGGGATAAATGGTACCTTGTGCCAACCATTGGGCACCTTCTACCAAATGCGATTCGTCGTCGAAAACCTCAACGAACACCCGTCCGATAATCTTTCTTTTGGTCTCTGGATCGGCCTCTCCGGCCAATTCATCCAAAAAGCGTGCCGAAGCATCTACCCCTTTAACATTCAAGCCCATACCTTGGTACTGTTCCAACACATCGCTAAACTCGTTTTTGCGTAAGAGTCCGTTGTTCACGAAAATACAATGTAGTTGTTGGCCAATGGCTTTATGTAACAACATGGCGGCCACCGAAGAATCTACCCCTCCAGACAAACCTAAAATCACCTTTTCATCGCCGATTTTGGCTTTGAGTTCGGCCACTGTACTTTCTACAAAAGAATCGGGGGTCCAATCTTGGGCCACTTGGGCTATCTTTACCAAAAAATTCTCCAACAATTGCTTGCCGTGTTCAGAGTGGTATACTTCCGGGTGGAATTGTATCGCATAGGTATCTTCGCCTTCAATGGTATAGGCTGCATTTTCTACATCGTGTGTACTGGCCAATAGCTTTGCCCCTGTAGGCAATTCCTTTATGGTGTCGCTATGGCTCATCCAAACCTGGCTATTCACCGGAATGTCTTGAAAAAACAGATTATCATTTTCAATATGCGACAAACGTGCCCTACCATACTCCCTGGTATTGGAGGGTGCTACATTGCCCCCATGGAAATGGGCCAAGTATTGGGCGCCATAACAAACGGCCAACAATGGTTTTTTACCCTTAATACCACTTAGATCCGGATGCGGGGCTTCGTCGCTACGTACCGAAGATGGCGAACCAGATAAGATTACCGCTTTATAGGGCGACAAGTCTTCCGGAACTTTGTTATAGGGCTTAATTTCACTGAAAATGTTGAGTTCCCGAACGCGTCTAGCGATCAATTGGGTATACTGGGAACCGAAATCTAAAATAAGGACGTGATTCTGCATGCGCAAAATTAGTTTTTTAGGCCGAACCAGAAAGTAACACACCCATATTTTAAACAGAAATAATCAACAGGCCATAAACATTCTTCTACAAGGCAAACGCAAACTATTGAGGGCCAAACCATTTATTCGACGAACGGTAACACATATTTTTCCTACAACATCATAAATTGGATATCTTAGCGTTATCCTTCTAACCAACACACAACCAATATGGAAGACCATAAAAAATTAAGCAAAATCGTTTTTATTATCGCGATGGGCTTATTACTGGTCGGTATACTTTACTTGGGATATACCGATGGCCAAAACAAAAAAGAGACCGCCCAAGAAGAGACGGTCTCCAATTAAAATTTTCTGTTTATACGAACCACTACACTTAACCCATCGAATTTAGAATTACTTCGATATCGGCTTGGGTAGTATCCGGATTAATGAAGCAAAACCTGGACACGGTTTCAAACCCGTCTTGTGTTTTCCACTTGGTCGGGGTAACCAGGGCCAAACCTTCGCCATGGTTTTTGTAGGTCCAATTCCGGTAATCATCGGCGCCCCAACCTTTTCTTCTAAACAACACACAAGACAAACTAGGCTCGCGTACCAATTCTACATCGGGGTGTTCCGTAATCAGTTTCCCGGCCAACTGGGCCAAGGCTATGCCCTGTTCCACAGCCCATTTATAACGATCCGTACCGTGCATGGCCAACGAAAACCATAACGGTAAGCCCCTTACCCTTCGGGTTAATTGAATTTGATAATCCGAGGGATTGAACCCATGGGCACCTTCATCTTTAAAAATCTCTAAATATGAACCTTCTTGCGCATGGGCCTTTTTTGCCAACTCGGGTTCTTTATAGATAACCGCACCACAATCATAGGGCGAGAACAACCATTTATGCGGGTCTATGGTTATACTATCGCAACGTTCTACGCCTTTGAATAAATGCCTTACGGAATCGGCAGCCAAGGCCCCACCCCCATAAGCTCCATCGATATGGAACCATAAATTTTCGGTTTCACATACTTGGGCGATTCCGTCTAAATCGTCTACTATACCTGCATTGGTAGTACCACCGGTAGCCACTACAGCAAAAAGACGTTGTCTTTTATCGGCATCCATGGTCGAAATGGCCATTTTTAGATCGGTCCCACTCATGCGGTCTTCGGTTTCTACCAATACCACTTCGGCATCGATTACCTTGGCCATGGCCTTAATGGACGAGTGTGCCCCAATTGAGGTAACCAAAACCCCCTTTTTATTTTGATTCTTTGGATTTGCCCGCCAGGTCTCCCGTGCCGTAACCATGGCCGATAGATTGGCCGCAGTACCTCCCGAGGTAAACACCCCAAAAGCACCTTCAGGTAAACCCGTTAATGAAACCAACCATTTCATAGCCTCGTTTTCACAATAGATACCGCCAGCCCCTTCCATCCAATAGGCACCGTGTATACTGGAAGCTGAAGTAACCAAATCGAACATAATGGCAGCCCTGGTCGGCGCCGCCGGCACAAAGGCCAAGTGTCTCGGGTGATCGATAGGCACCGTTGCCTTTACCAATACATCTTTAAAGAGGTTAAAGGCCTTTTCGCCCCCTATTCCTTCCGGGGTTACGGTCTCTCCAACCAAAGCCTTAAGTTCTTCGGCCTTTTTAGGCTTTCCCAGTTCGGGACTGGTGGTCGTAATCCTATTAATGGCATATTTCATGACATCCATGGTCATGTCTACCATATCTATATCTATGTCGTGCATGTTTTGGTCTTAAAAACAGGGCAAAGATACGCCTTGTGCACAGTTCTACCATTTTAAAATTAATCATAGACTCCTAACACATTCCGTATCTTTACCGAACAACAGCTACCCGGCCAAGACCCCAATCCGGTGTTGAAATAATTTTACTCGAAATTAACCTGTTCAAATAAAAACCACTATGCTTTTTGAATCCATTTCCCAAATTACCGACCTAATTAAAAGTGCCTTAGACGATAAGCGTCATTCGTTTCGATATGGAAATTTGGCCACAGTAGGTAGCGACCTTGCCCCACGTGTCAGAACGGTTATGGTGCGTAGCATAGACCCCAAGGCCACACTTAGCTTTTATGGTGATGGCCGTGCCCTAAAAATGCAGCATATCTCCCAAAACCCTAAAGTAAGCCTTTCGTTATACGACCCGGCGGAAATGATCCAGTTCCGTTTCGACGGTACCGCGAAAATTTGTACCGACCCTAAACGCACCCAAGAAACTTGGGCCCATGTGCCCCCGATCCTTCAAAGGGATTATACTACCCATAAGGCGCCCGGAGCCATTTTAGATAGTGACGGCTTGGATTATTTGGTAAATGAAAACTTCTTTACCATTGTAGATATCATACCCCATCAAATCGAATGTATGGTATTGGGTAAAAACGGACACCAAAAGACCCTGTTCGTTACCGACGGATTTGAATGGAGCAAGAAAGCCTTGGTGCCTTAGTGGATTAGTGGATTAGTGGATTAGTGGATTAGTGGATTAGTAAAAATACATCTAGGTTTCAGAAAACTATTTTACCTCTGTAGTTTCATCAATCAGATATACCGTTTCCTTAAAACGACCGAATTCCGTGATGGAATCGGTAGGAGCGCCCCACTCAGGCGTATGGGCGTATTTTGTAATCACTTTTACCCTTGGCCACTTCAAATGTTTCTCCGATAGAAGAAAATCGTCATATGTGCCAACCACTTTTTGTTTATCAAGCAATCGAATGTTTCCGGCATAGGTAATATCAAAAAACAACCATGACCTTTCTGGATAGTGTTGCTGAAGATGTTGGTGTAAGGGTTTGAAACTGTAATGTACGGCTGAAGGTATCCCAAAAACCTTTTCTACAGGAGTTCTTAAAAACTGTAACGCTATCACCAATAAAAAAATGAGATAAAACTTTGGAATATACTTTTCGACGGGAATCTTCATTGCTGTTATCAACACAGGCACAAAAGGCAAGAAAAGTGGTAATAACCAACGGGTCTCTACTTTTTGTATGCCCATAAACAGGAAAACTACAAGAACGACAACAGCCTGGACAACAAACAAAATAAACAATGGGTAAGCTATTATAAGGGCCGCCCTTTTCACTGGTCTTTGTCTTTGTTTCCAAAAATACCAGACCAAAAACAATAGCAAGGGCCAAACCATTTTCAAAAAGGCCGAAAGATAAGACAACAGGGTTGAGACCACCGGCCAACCCGAACCCGCCGTTTTTTCCGCAACCCGTTCCCCTATAAGATGCCGATATTCTAAAACCCAATTAAAATGGGGCCAGCACAAGAGTAGAGCTACCGATACACTTAGTAGCATTTTGGGATGGAATATTACTTTGGCTATCCGTTTATCCACTAAAGTACCTATGCCAAAACTGGCTAAGACCAACACATAATTGTATTTGCTCAACATGCCCAAAGCAAGTACCAATCCGAACAGCAAGTAATTTTTCAGGTTTCTTTTCTTCATCAAAAGAAATAGCACCCAATACGTGGCCAGAACACTAAGGTTCATTAAAGAAGTATGGGAAAGGCGTCTAAATGTCCAATCGATGAGGGTGGGCACCAAAACCCATAACAACAGGGCGAAAAGGGCTTTATCAGGATTTGCATCTGCCACCTTTCTATAGAAACCGAAGCCTACCCAAAGGCTTGCACCAAATACTAAAGCACGTAAAAACGCAAAGGAAAAAGCGTTTAGCCCAAAAATTTGGTTAAACCCATATTGCAACCAAGTATACAATGGCGGTTGATCGTTATACCCCCATTGCAACCATTGCGTTAAATAAGCTTGTTCCGAATCTTCAAGTTCTGGTGTAACCTTCATAAAGGCAATGCCCACTATGGCCAAAACCGATATAAGTATTAAAACATTTCGTTTGGCTAAGGCTTGCATTAACGGACCATTACGATAAAGTCACTTTCAAAAGGTTTTTGAACCGATTTTAAAGCAGGTATCAGGTCAGGGCCATATCGCAGGTATTGCTCCGAGAAATTCTGGTTACGTTCTTGTAACGAACCCTCTGGGAACAACACGTTTTGGGCCTCGGCGAGTCTTTGTACCTGATCGGCCAATTTTCTTTTTTGGGCCTTTAACAGCCGTTTCTCCAAATGTTCAAGGCCTTTGATCTGTTTGCGTTCTTGCGCCTGTACCGCCCCTAGAAAGGAGGCATCGGTCTGCTGGGCCAATTCGTGCAAGGCCGCGAACTGTGATTCAATCAATTTCTTTTGCGGACCTAAATCGATCTCTATGTTCGAGATCTCGCGGATCTTCCGGTTTATCAAATGGTTCTTTTTCAAGAACATTTCAGACACCCCTACACCCAATTTCTTCAATTTATCATAGGCTTTGGTATCTGAAACCAAAACCGAATTCCGCAGCATTAACATAGGAAAAGGCACCTGCATGGCCTCGAAAAAGGCCTTCAGCTCGAACCAATAGGCTAATTCGCCACCACCGCCTATATAACAAAGGTTAGGCAAGATCACTTCTTGATACAGCGGCCTACAGATTACATTGGGCGAAAACCGTTCGGGATGGGTATCTATCGCTTCCCAAAGTTCATCCTTGGTCCAAGTGACATCGGTATTATTCACCTTAAAACTATGGCCATCATACAAAATACGTTCCCGCAGCCCATCTTCTATATAAAAGTAATTGATTTCCCTAGGATTTACCTGCACCACATAGTCTGAATCGACCTGCTTTAGTCGAGCGGCGGTTTCACTGACTTGGGTAAACGATATGCGTTTTTCCAGATCTTGTTTTATATAGGGTGCCAATTCGCCTTTTAAAGCTGCATCATCGCCATCAACGATAACCAGACCATAATCGCCAAAAAGTTGGTTGACCAAATAGCGGGTGGCCGAAGTTAAATTATCATGCACTAAATAGGCTTTTCTAAAAAGCTCCTTCAAGGCCTGCGCATGTTTTCCGGGGCCCAATTCCGCTTCCAACACCCCTAATACGGCCTCTAATCCTTCAGTATCGAATCGGCCTACGGGACCACCATCGGCACGGTTCCATTGTATTTTCTTTCCGTTGAGCTTAAAGAAATTGATTTCGTCAAAATCGTGATCTTCGGTCGCCATCCAATACACAGGAACGAAATTGGCCTTGGGATACGCCTTCTTCAAAGCTTCACAACTGTTTAAGGTGTGTATGATCTTGTACAAAAAATACAAAGGTCCGGTAAACAGGTTCAACTGATGTCCGGTTACCACGGTAAAAGTATTGGAGTTCCCCAAAGCCGAAATATTGGCTTTTACCGCATCTGAATGGACGATTTTAGCATATTGTCCTTGTAAAGCCGATACCAAAACCTGACGTTTCTCTTCCGTAAAAAACTCCTGTTTTTCCTGAATCTGCGCTTTAAACCCTTCTATTTCCGGGTAACGGTTATAAAAAGGATCCAATTGGGGCGAACGGTCTATATAGTCGCAAATCAACTTGGAAAAATATCCGGTTTCCGCAATGGGAAGGGTGTACAACTGCATAAAAGGGTATCAAAAAATAGATGGCTAAAGATAGGGGCTTCACCCCGTACCATTTCCTAAAAATACGTTAACATAATGATATATGCCTTGGTATTGCTTAGATTTGGGTTTGACCAATTTCACCGAACTTGTCGCATTATGATCAAGAAAATTACACTTCACCTAAGCCTATTGCTCACCTTAATAGGTACCGCTCAACAAATTAAATCGCCGGCCGAATTCCTAGGTTACGAATTGGGCTCCCAATTTACCCGAAGTTGGGAAGTACGGGAATATTACGAATACTTGGCCGAGACCGTACCCAATAGGGTCAGCCTTCAAGAGTATGGTACTACCAATGAAAGACGCCCGCTTTTATTGGCCTACGTAAGCTCGGCCTCCAATATGGCCCAACTTGATGACATTCGAAAAAAGCATTTGGAGAGTACCCAAGGAAAAGGCCAGGCCGACAAAGCCATTGTTTGGCTGAGCTATAATGTGCACGGGAACGAAAGTGTAAGTACCGAGGCCTCTATGCAGACCATTTACGAATTGCTTACCGTTAAAAAAGACTATTTGGAAAACACAGTGGTTTTGATTGACCCTTGTATCAATCCGGATGGGCGGGATCGGTATGTAAACTGGTACAACCAATATAAAAATGCACCAAACAATGTAGACCCGAATTCCAAAGAACACCACGAAGGTTGGTGGAGTGGCCGTTCTAACCATTATATGTTCGACCTCAATCGCGATTGGGCCTGGCTAACACAAGTAGAGAGCCAACAGCGTATTAAGGTATATAATACCTGGATGCCCCATGTACATGTCGACTTTCACGAGCAAGGGGTAGATTCGCCTTATTATTTTGCACCGGCCGCGGAACCTTATCATGAGGTTATCACCGATTTCCAGCGTAATTTCCAAACCGCAATCGGAAAGAACCATGCCAAGTATTTCGATGAAAAAGGTTGGTTCTATTTTACCAAAGAGTTTTTCGACCTCTTCTATCCTAGTTATGGTGATACGTATCCTACCTATAATGGCGGTATTGGCATGACCTATGAGCAAGGTGGAAGCGGACGTGCCGGATTGGGTATCATTACCTCTATTAAAGATACCCTAACTTTAGGGGATCGTATCGCACACCACCATACTACCGGACTTTCTACGGTAGAAATGGCCTCGAAAAACGCCCAACAGTTAAATGACGAATTCCGTAAATTTTTTAAAGGGCCTAAGAATTACAAATACAAGAATTATGTACTTCAGGGCAACCCAGACCATCTGGAGGCTTTGACCCAACTTTTGGCGAAACATGAGATTTCGTATTTCTCAGGAAGTAATGGGGGCACCGCCAAAGGTTTTGACTATGCCAATGGCAAAGCCGGAAGCATGCGAATAGGTGAAAATAGTTTGGTAGTACCAACCGATCAAACTAAAGGCACCATGGTAAAGGTACTTTTTGAACCCAACGCCAAACTGAGCGACTCACTGACCTATGATATTACGGCCTGGTCTTTACCCTATGCCTACGGACTTAACGCCTTGGCCACTTCGGCCAGTGTTTCCCAAAATGAATATGTAGCTACACCAAAGGCCCAAAATGCTTTAGATGCCAGTGCCTATGGGTATGTCACGGACTGGAACAGCATGAAAGACGCCCGCTTTTTGGCCGATGCCCTAAAAGCCGGTATTCGAGTCCGCTTTTCCGATAGGGCCTTTTATGTGGCCGGCACCTCTTTTGAACGGGGTAGTTTGATTATTACCCGTGGTGACAATAAAAACCTGGACGGTTTCTTGGCCACCTTGGCCGATATCGCGGAAAAACATGGTAAATCGCTGACCAATTCGGCTACCGGATTCGTTGATAAAGGCAAAGACTTTGGCTCGCCCCATGTTTCTATGATTAACGACACCAAAATCGCGGTACTTTCGGGGGAACCAACCAGTACCCTTCGCTTTGGGGAGGTATGGCATTTCTTTGAACAACAATTGCACTACCCTATTACCGTACTCGACGGTTCCTATTTCAAAAAAGTAGATTTAAAAGGTTATGATGTTTTGATCTTACCCAGTGGTTATTATGGCGGCTATTTCTCTGAAAACGACCTAAAGAAATTGAAAGATTGGGTGCGCGGGGGCGGCAAGCTGATTGCCATGGGTGGCGCCCTGAACGCCTTGGCCGGAAAAGATGGTTTCGGATTAAAACGTAAAGACACCAAAGACGAAGACCCTACAGCCAACAAAACACCCCAACCCAATGATACGGCCGAAAGGGAATACATAAAACAATTGATTACAGGGGCCATTTTTAAAACCAAGGTAGACCATACCGATGCCTTGGCTTTTGGCTACCCAAGTAGTTATCATACCCTAAAATTAGGTTCAGATGCCTATGGTTATCTTGAGCGTGGCAACGCGGTTTATTTAGAAGGCAATGAACCGGTATCTGGTTTTGCCGGAAGTGAAGCCAAGAAGAAGATTGGCAAAACCTTGGTATTTGGTTCTGAAAGTATGGGTAGGGGTTCTGTGGTCTATATGGTAGACAACCCCTTATTCCGAGGTTTCTGGGAAAACGGAAAACTGTTTTTCGCCAATGCCCTGTTTATGGTGCAGTAAGCCTACCCCATTGAAATTGACATTATAGAAAACGAAAACGCCCTCCGATTTGGAGGGCGTTTCTTGTAGGTGTTGGTCTTGAATTCTTAGAAGCGATATCCGATTCCTAAGGTAAGGGTCTCGAAACTACCCCCATCCCGACTTATACCAGTGTATGAGAAAGAGGCATCTACTTGATCCGTTAGCCTAAAGCCCAAAACCGGACGATAGTAAAAACCACCTTCATTACCGTCGTTCACACCAATGGCATAACCGATATCGGCCCCGGCAAAAAACTTTTCGGTAGCATTTACCCTACCCGAAGCTGCCACGGGAATAAATTGGATATCATCAATCTCAATTGAAATAATATCACCACCAATCTCATCACCAAAGGCATTGGTAAACCCGGTAGCGAAACCTACTTCTACCATATCGTTTAAGGCATGCATATAAGACGCATCCAAACCTAGGCTAAAAGTGGTAACATCGGCGGCATTACCCACGGGTAAACCGAAATTGATTCCTGCCCTAAAACCACTTTGGGCAAAAAGGGATCCACTGATCAAGGCAAAAGCCAAAACTGCAACTAATTTTCTCATAATTTTTGAATGTTAGGTTTATTTTGATTTGCAATAACGAAATCGACTACAAGATATTGTAAATAACCGTACCTCTGAAAACCAATTCCATCAACTTTCGCTATCATTTTAACCAAAAACCTTGAAGCAACACACTAAGCCCGTCCCAGATACAGAGCTGAATTTAAACACCTTAGAGCCACCACGTCCAAATACCGTCATATTTTGGTTCTAAAACGATTTATTTGGCACAATTTTGGAGAATTCTGGGCAAAACCAAAATACATGACCTCATTGATTATAACTGCCCTAGGTTTATGGGTAAGTTTTAGCCAGCCAAAGTATCTAGAACACTCGGCTAGTCCCAAAACCGAATATCAACAACCGAACTATAAAAAGTATCCATTTAAATCGGCACGGGTTTCTTATACTTTTTCTGGTGACGCCAGCGGTGCTTCTACTTTATTTATTGATGACTTTGGTTATAAAGAAAGCCATGTAGAAAACAGCACCACCACTTTTATGGGAGTGGCTACCCCAAAAAACGAAAGCAGAATTATGGTCGGTAGCGAACAGACCGAAATTGACCATAACAGCGGCACTGCAACCCAAAGCATCAACCCCTTGCATGCCTACTATGCCGTCCGCCCTAACAACGATTACATCGCCCTTGGCGAACAAGCCTTAACCCAAATGGGCTTTACCAAAGTGGGACAAGAAATGGTGTTGGGCAAAAACTGTGACGTTTGGCAAGGCCCTGTACATTTATGGACATGGAAGGGCTTAACCTTAAAGACGGTTACTAAAATGATGGGCATGACACTCATTGAAGAAGCTACCCAATTGGAGTTGGATGTACCAATTGACCCTAAGCATTTTCAAGTTCCAAATGATATTCAGATAACTGGAGGAAACCTCATGCTAGAGGAATTGGGAAAAACCATGGATATCGTTCTCGATCCCGAAACCCGAAACAGCTTATTCAAGATAAAAGACCTCAATTTTGAACAATGGAAGAAACAAGCCCTAAAGGACGATCCTTTTCTAAAGGAATATAACGAGGAAGAACTAAGGGAAGAGTTCCGATTACTTAAAGAAATGGCGCAAGGCATTAAATAGCTATTTAACGTATCAGTACCTTTGTATTCAGGTTACATCTTTTTCAACCCTTCCAAAGCCATACATGACACTCAAGGAATTCGGAAACCTAAAGGCCAACTTTTTACAAACACCAAAACAGAAATGGTATTATGTTTTAAGTGTAGGAGTTTTTTCCGTTTTCTTCATTTTTGTGTATGAACCTTTTGGGGTGTCTTTAGATTATCTAGAATTCAATGCCGGCCCTTGGCAAATTTTCCTATTCTTAGCAAGTCAGGCCCTGAATTTGTCCGTAGCTATAGCTTTTACCCGATTTATCATAGAACCTTTCCTACCCTGGAATATCGATACCATAAAAAAACAAGTCCACTTTTTCCTTTTCGAAATCTTGGTTATAATACTCACCTCTCCCATATTCATTATTCTTTTTTATTGGATTAACGGTCTGTCCCAAGAAAACGTAGTGTTGGATCAACCGCTTTGGCTCGAAATAGTCATGCGTTATTTCTTGTATTTTTTTGTGCTGATGTATCCTTTTTTGGCCAATGCACTTTTGGGCCACATCAAAGGATTACATTCTGAGATAGAAGTTCTTGAAAAACATATTTTCACGGTAGCGGCCCAATATGCAGCAAACCCCATGCAACCCATTCAAATAAGAAATGAAAAGCATACCGAAACCTTGCAAATACTTCCTAAAAACCTACTTTATATAAAAAGTGACAACCAATATATAGAAATCTATTATCTGGAAGAAGGCCAACTACGTACCGCATTGATCAGAAACCGCTTAAAAATAGTACTGGAAGCCCTTCGAGACTACCCTATTAAACAATGCCACAGATCTTATGCGGTAAACCTATTGAACGTGCACCAACTTAAAAAATCAGAAGGCAAAACCTATATCTATATAAATACCCAACCGGTACAACAAATTCCGGTTTCCAAATCTTTTACAGACCAAATCCAAGGCACCTTTTCGGAGTACCGAAAATAATGTATGTCGCTTTGCTTTTGTTAAGGCAATATTAAAATGATTAAGCGAGACTACAATTCACTCCATCAATACTACATTTCGCTCCAAAACCCCGATTTCCATGTAACAATATTGGGCTTGCCCCGTTAGTTTTGTCAGCAATTAAACCTAAAGCGAACACCTATGAAAAAACAACTGCTGCTGCTTTTTCTGTTGCCTATTTTACTTCAGGCACAGGATAAATTCAGTTTAAGCGGGTCCTTAAAAGACCAAAGCAACGGAGAAACCATTTTTGGGGCCAACGTATTCTTTGAAGGCACCAATATCGGGGCCGTAACCAACGAATACGGCTTCTTTTCCCTAACCGCCCCACAGGGGGAATATACCCTTGTGGTAAGTTATATGGGATATACCGACATTAAACAGACCGTTTCTTTGAACGCCAACCAAAAATTAAATTTGGAAATGGCGCCCGAAGCATCGCAATTGGAAGAAGTGGTCGTGGTAGCCGACGAGACCACCAAGACCAACATTAAAACGCCTCAAATGAGTACGGTGCAGTTAAAGGCAGAAACCATAAAGCAAATGCCCGTGGTTTTAGGTGAGGTAGACATTCTTAAATCGATACAAATGCTACCGGGGGTTACCAATAATGGCGAAGGCTCTTCGGGTTTCCATGTACGAGGGGGTGCCTCGGATCAAAACTTGGTGCTATTGGATGAAGCTATCATTTATAATACCTCTCACCTTTTTGGCTTCTTTTCAGTTTTCAATGCCGATGCCATCAAGGATATGAAACTGTATAAAGGGGGAATCCCTTCACAATTTGGCGGGCGTGTTTCTTCCGTACTCGATGTTCGTCAAAAAGACGGGAACAGTAAGGAGTTCAAACTAACCGGAGGCGTTGGTCTAGTAGCCAGCAGATTGGCCGCCGAAGCCCCACTGTTTAATGGTAAAGGTTCCTTTCTGTTGGCTGGCCGTGGATCTTATGCCCATCTTTTCCTAAATGAAAACAAGGCCAATTTTTACGATGTCAACCTGAAGACGAATTACGAAATCAACGAGAACAACCGCCTCTATCTTTCCGGGTATTACGGTCGCGATGGGATGGAATTCGGAAGTTCTTTTGAAAATGACTACGGTAACTTGTCGGGGAATTTAAGATGGAACCATATTTTCTCGGAACGCTTATTCTCCAACCTATCCCTAATCTATAGCAAATACGACTACCATTTCGTTTTTGACGATATAGGCCTTGACTGGGTCTCCGATATAGACAACTACAACCTAAAATATGACCTCAAATGGTATATGAACGACAAGATCAAGTTCGATTTTGGGGCCAGTACCATCAAATATGATTTTAACCCGGGAGAGGTTACCCCAACTGGGGAAGACTCTAGTGTTAACTACCGTAAACTGGACGATAAAGAAGCTTTGGAGTCGGCCATTTATTTGGGCATGGAACATAAAATCTCGCCCAAGTTTACCGCCCAATACGGTATGCGCTACAGCCATTTTATACGCCAAGGCCCACAAAGCCCGAATACCTACGAAAACGACCAGCCGGTGGTATACAATGCCGAACAAGGCGTATACGAGAGAGGTACTCCAAATGGCACCAAGGAATACGGAAGTGGGGATAACATAAAAACCTTCGGAAATTTTGAACCCCGATTGGCCCTTTCGTATCAATTGGACGAAAAATCGTCGGTTAAGGCGAGCTATAACCGCATTGCCCAGTACCTACATTTAATCTCAAATACTACTTCGGCCACCCCTTTGGATGTTTGGGCCCCCAGTGGCGAATTTATAGACCCCCAATTGGGCGACCAATACGCTATTGGGTACTTTAGAAATTTTGCCAACAATGCCTTTTCCATGGAAATCGAGGCCTATTATAAAACCATTGACAACCGCTTGGACTATATAGATGGTGCCGATCTTATTGCCAACAACACCATAGAAACCGAGGTTTTGGCGGGTGAGACCCGTTCTTATGGTTTAGAACTACTGTTAAAGAAAAATACAGGTAGGCTCACCGGATGGCTGGCCTACACCTTATCTAAAGCAGAACAACGTACCCCCGGTGGTTCGGCCGGTGGCCCTGGGATAAACAACGGTGATTGGTACCGTACCTCTTACGACCGCACCCACGACCTTTCGCTTACGGCAAGTTACCAGTGGAATAAAAAATGGAGCTTTGGTGCCAATTTCGCTTTTCAGACCGGAAGGCCCATCACCTATCCTAACGGACAATTCGTTTATGAAGGCACTTCGGTGGCGACATTCTCAGATCGTAATGCCGATCGTTTGCCCGCCTACCACCGTCTAGACCTGTCGGCTACCTATAGGCCTAACCGTAAACCCAACAATCGTTGGAAAGGCGAATGGGTATTCGGGATCTATAATGTGTACAACCGCCATAATGCCGCCTCAATCAGTTTCGGACAAAATGAGGATACCGGCCTAAACGAAGCCTCTAAGACCTATATTTTTGGGATTTTGCCCGCCATTTCGTATAACTTTAAATTCTAAGCCATGAAAAAGTATCTTTTATCGGCTTGCGCCATAGCATTATTATTTGTTTCCTGTACCGAGACCGTCGATGTCGATTTGAACGATGCCCCTGCCCGGTTGGTCATTGAAGCCTCTTTAGATTGGGAAAAAGGCACTACTGGAGCCAACCAAACTATTTTGTTGAGCACCTCTACCGAATATTTTAATGAAACGCGTTTTAACCCTGCTTTAGGGGCCACCGTGCAGGTTACCAAACAAAATAGTGGTACCGTGTTTTCCTTTGCCGATCAAGGCAATGGCAGTTACACCATTAACGATTTTGAACCCGAGATCGGAGCTACCTATGTTTTGGAGGTTCTATTTGACGGTAAGACCTATAGGGCCGAGGAAACCCTGTTGGCGGTTCCGGAGATCGACCGTGTAGAGCAGTCTACCGAAGGGGGTTTTGACTCAGACGCCATCGATGTCCGCTTCTATTTTACCGACCCAGAGGGAGAAAACTATTATTTGGCCAAATATGTGGCCACAGACAATCCTGTACCCACGCTTGAGACCCGAGATGTAGAATTCTCAGAGGGCAACGAACTCTATTTTCAGTTCGAGCCAGACGATGACAATGAACTGCAGCCCGGCGATGTCATCGACTTTAACCTTCATGGTATTTCTGAACGGTACTACAACTATATGAGTCTTTTGACCGAACAGGCCGAAGGCGGTGTTGGCCCATTCCAGACCACCCCTGTACCTTTAAAAGGGAACTGTATCAACATTAACGACAATTCGGACAATGCCCTGGGATACTTTAGGGTGACCGAGTTGAGCACGACCTCATATACCGTGGAATAGTTTCAGGTTAGGTTATTCAATTATTCCATCAAAGGCCTGCTTATGCGGGCCTTTTTTATATGGATTCCGTATGGGTTAAAATCCCGTCTTACGTTCTACCCAACTAAAAGGCTCTTCAATAAATCGGGGCGCATCCAATCGTATGCCCACGTACAGGATTGAGGCCGTATTACTTTTTTGGTACGGAAAAACACTATAGGCGAACTCTTCTGCGGAGCCTTCCACCTCAAAGCCCGCAAAAAAACGTTTTGAGCTATAGCCCATAGACATGCTGCCTCCTAAACCCATGATATAATCTAAAGGGGCATGGGTATTATTGATATAATCTTTTTCCAAAGATACCCCTGCCCCCAAAACCCCACTGAGGTTAAAAAAGAAATCGTCCCAAAAAACCCAGGTATAGGAATAGCCCCCACTGACCACAAAATTCATTTTATGCTCACGAATGGGAAAGGGCAGGCCTATAAGTCCGGCCTCTTCTTCATTTAGATCATACTCTTGAAACTGGAACTCAAAGGAAGGGATAAAGGCGCCCGCACTCTGAAGTTGCTTTTCCGTTTGTGCCTTAATGGCTCGTAACGAAAAACGATCCCCAAATATATAAGAGGTCTTGTAACGATAGGTTTGGGTTCGGAGCTCTGGTAATAACTCATAAGGCTCATCTCCAACCAAATAATAGCCTTGTACATTTTCATACTCTAAGATATTATAGGTGCGGCCCAAATTAAAACGGAAACCCAAACGTCTGAACTTGGTCTCCCCTTTTAAATCGTCGTCTTTATTGTCTGGCAAAAAACCCGGAGCAAAGTCAATGGCTACCCCTAAAAACTTATAATCCAACGAAAGACGCATGAGCACCTTTTCGTTAGGGGCCATTTCCAAGAGGGTATCGTCTTCCCCTGTATCGGTAATCAGTGAGTTTATGTCGGTATTTAAATCCAACTTGAACTGAAGGTAATCGAACAAAGGCCTTCTATAAGTGGTATCCCGGGGTGAAGAAAAATTAAACAAAGGTTTATCATCTTCCTGCCCGTAAGCGGATGGCAGGCCGAACCAAAAAAGACCCATCCAAAGCCCAAAAACAAAAATTGGCCTTTGGCAAATCTTCAATAGTAGCATAGGGACATTTAAAATACGTTTCAATTTCAAAAGTACCGAATTCAAGTTTATCCTACACATTAATCGACCTACCGGAAGGCCAATCAAGTTGATATATTTTAATTTTGTCCTTAGCATCATATCAAGCGGACCCCATCATGAAAAAAACAAAAAAAGAGAGGACTTATCTATTGGAATCGGACCAGGGTTGGTTGCCTCAAATCGATTTTTCCGATACCATCTCAACCACCAATCACCTAGACAACTTAGAAGTAATAGCCAACAAAATCCTTGGGCAGTTCCCAAGGGGCATTCGCTGGCTTTTCGACCTTAGAAATCGATTGGTATCGGTATTCGGACTCAAAACCGATATCCCTAAAGATTACCATGTTCGGTATGAAAAAGGTGGTTATATCGGCTTTTTTCAAATCTACGACATACAACCCGACCAATTAGTTATGGGTGCCGACGACAAACACTTGAATTTTAGGGCCCTGCTCTATAGAACCCAAGATTCGGAATTCAATATAAAAATGACCACTTTAGTGCAGTATAACAACCGTTTCGGAAAAATTTACATGAGCCTCATTGCTCCTTTTCATGTGTTGGTGGTCAAAAAAATGGTGGCCCAGGCCTTTGTGGCGAAAGAATAAAGGACATTATTTTTTGTCCCAATGTATAATCCTGTTGCGTTATAGGGAAAACTTTACTTTATGAACTTCAATTCAACACTACTGTTCACCCTAACTATTACGCTGTTAACCTCTTGTAAAACACCAAAAGAAAACACACCTTTCGAGAGATTGACAGGTTCTTGGGAAAGACAGAATGACCAAAACCGCCAAAAAACTTTTGAGTATTGGGAAACCTCAGCATCTGATTATATCGGACATGGGTATACCCTTCAACTGGGAGACACCCTAAAACAAGAACGGATGCTTATCCGAAAACAAGGAAGTAATTGGGTACTCGGTGTTAAAGTCCCTGAGGAAAAAGACACGGTTTTCTTTGCACTCAAGGCCATGGACGCCCATTCTTTTTCCTTTGTAAACGATTCCATCGATTTTCCGAACCTGATTCAATATGAATTTATGGGAGATAGTCTCGTAGCCCAGGTTTCCAATGACGAATTCCATATCGATTTTCTTTTTACTAAGAAATAACCCAAAGGTCACATAACTATACACATCTGTTTTTATGCTCTTTACGACACATTAACCCATAAATACACAAAAGTCACACCATAAATAAAATGGAGATGCTTGGCCAAATGACCAATTAGTTTTTACTTGCTGGGATACTGTACGCTATACACTATGCAACAACCCGATTCTTGGTCCCAATACATTTGGATACTACTTGGCCTATATGCCCTTGTCATTTTGTTTTTTGTTATCCGGGGAGCCAAAAAAGCCAAAAATATTTCGGATTATGCGGTAGGTAACATCGGGTTTCCGTCTTGGGTGGTTGGCCTTTCTTTGGCCGCCTCTATGACCAGTGCCGCGACCTTTATCATCAACCCTGGTTTTATAGCCCTATATGGGGTTTCGGGCTTTATTTCGTTTGGTGTCGTTTTTCCGTTGGCCGCCATTGTTTCCTTGGTCATATTCACCAAGGGTTTTGCCAAATATGGTAGTGCGGTTAAGGCCACCACCATGGCCCAATGGATCGGAACCCGATACAAAAGTAGGTCGTATGCCTTTTTCTTTGGGGTAATCGCATTGCTTTTGATCACCTTTATCGTGTTGATCAATGTCGGGCTCACCCAAGTTATTGCCAAGGCTGCCGGGGCCGATCCTTTTTATATTTTATTAGGGATAACGGTTTTCGTTTTTGGTTATATGATGTTCGGGGGGGCTAACTCTATGGTCTATACCAATACAATACAGGCGATTATTATGTTCGTGGTAGCCCTAATCCTTATTTTTTCCGGAGGTGAATTTTGGGAAGGCGGATTAACGGGACTACTTGAGGAATTACAGTCAATAGACCCCAGCCTAACCCAAAGCACGAACCCTTCAAGTTTTCTATTTCGGGATTATTGGGAAATCGTGGCCGCCCAAATCGTAATAGGGGTAGCTGTGGTTTGCCAACCCCATATTATAACCAAATCCTTACTTTTAAAGGACACCAAAAAGGTGAACAACTACCTTTTTAGCGGAATAGCCTTCGTGGTCGTTTTCTTTTTAGTGGTCTTGGCCGGACTGTATGCCCGGCTTACTTTTCCGGATCTTCAAGTACAAGGGACCAGTTTGAAAATGGATGAGATCATTCCGACCTATGTGGTCGAACGTTTTTCATTAGGAATTGGCTTGATTATCGTGGTAGGTCTCATTTCAGCGGGATTATCCACTTTGGAAAGCCTTATCCAATCCCTGGGGACCACTATCACTTCCGATATATTGAAACCACTATTCCCAAAAACCTTGGAGAAAAGGGCTTTTGGTATAAACAAACTGGTTATAGTGCTCTTAGGGGCTGTTAGTTTTTGGTTTAGCTGGCAACAACTTACCAATCCCAATGTTAGTGTGGCCATTTTTGCCCAAAATGGTGTCTACGCCTATTTCGCTGCGGCCTTTGTACCCGTACTTTTTGGCACTTTCTTAAAAAAGGTACCATTGTACGTGGTGTTTACCGCCAGTTTGGTAGCCATTGTAGTGCACTTTGGGGTATATTACGGTAGAATAGGACCCTATATGCAAGAACCAGTAAACAATCCGGGTATTTCCGCTGCCTTGGGCATCATCATTTCCTTATTGGTCGGTCTAGGTTTATTCTGGGTCTCAAGAACAAAAAACACACGGGCCGATGTTTGACTGGATTGGAAAATGGGCAGATTACACGCCACACAAAGTAGCGGTTTCGGCATTAGGTTCCGATAACCATTATACCTACGCCCAATTAGATCTTTATGCGAATACATTACGTGGGTACCTAACTATGTTGGGGCTTTCGAAAGGTGACCGTATCGCTGTATTGGCCGAACATGGCTTGCCCTATATGGTGCTTTTTGCGGCCTGCCAAAGGGCCGGAATTATTCTGGTACCACTCAATTATAGATATGCCACTACAGAACTAGACCGTATCTTAAAAGACTGCAACCCTTCTTTACTGGTTTATGATTATGCCCAACTGGAAAAATTCGTCTCTTTAGGTGAGCTTCCGGCCGAGCACCTTTCTATGGATACCCTTATGGAAATATATTCGGCCCCGGGTATTCAGGAAACATCAACTTATCAAATCGCTGAAGACGACACCCTTTTTATCTTTTATACCTCGGGTACTACTGGGCGCCCCAAAGGGGTCATCTATACCAACCGCATGCTGTTCTGGAACAGCCTTAACACCTCCATGCAACTGGGCATTACCTTTCGAGACGCTACCCTAAATGTGGCACCGCCATACCATACCTCGGGTTGGAATGTATTCGTTACCCCCCTACTCCATAAAGGGGGCCATGTTACCCTTATGGATCGTTTTGACCCTGACCAAGCCCTATTCTATCTCGAACAACAAGAGACGACACTATTTATGGCACTACCCACCATGTTGGGCATGATGCAGGAATCACCTGTTTTCAATCAAGTTCAACTCAAAAAACTCCGCTACATAATAACGGGTGGCGAGGCGGTACCCCATGATATGGTCATGCATTGGAAAAAGAGCAAAGATTTAAAGATTCGTCCAGGTTACGGTCTCACTGAGGCCGGCCCCAGTATTACTTCTTTACATCATAATATGGTTACCCAAAAACCCGGATCTATAGGTAAACCCAACTTTTATCTAGATGCCCGGATCGTTGATGATAATGGCGCATCGGTTGCCCCCAATGAAGTAGGTGAACTCTGTATTCGAGGCGATGTGGTAACCCCTGGATATTGGAACAACTCGGTAGAGACCAACAACAAGATAAAAGAAGGCTGGTTGTACACAGGTGATTATGCCCAAAGCGATGCCGACGGCTATATTTATTTAAAAGGTCGTAAAAACGATATGTATATTTCTGGGGGAGAAAACATCTATCCGCAGGAAATTGAAATTGTACTTACTGGTTTATCCGGCATTGATTCTGCTGTGGTTTTCCCAATAAAAGATGTGAAATGGGGTGAATGTGGGGTTGCCTTTGTTACCCTAAATGACCCCGATTGGGACCAACAGCAAATACGCGCACGGCTTCAAAACCTTCTCGCACCTTATAAACACCCAAAATACATATTCATTCTCGATCAAATTCCCCGAACCAGCCTTGGTAAAGTCTCAAGGAAAAAGCTACGGGCCTATATACAATCCGTAATGGATAGACCATAAAAAAGTATTAAAACACCCATGAAAATCACTTTTGACCCCAATCGGTAATGAAGTTCCCACAGATGAAAAAAATAACCACACTCCTTCTCGTTTTTATCACTTACGCTTCCATGGCACAGCAATCCGACACACCCATGAAATCGATACTCGCCCCCTATTCCTTTCCTACGGAACATTTTATGACAAAGGGAATGGAAATCAACTATATCAATGTGGGTAAAGGCCCAAAAACCTTAGTATTCGTTCATGGTTTGAGTAGCAATCTGGAAGCTTGGTCCAAAAACATTTCGGAATTGCAAAACCAATTCCAATGTGTTGCCTTAGACCTTCCGGGCTTTGGCCGTTCTTCAAAAAATGCCCCGGCCTATACCCCATCGTTCTATGCCCAGACCCTTTTGGCGCTATTAGACCATTTAAACCTTGAGCAAGTTGTGTTGGTCGGGCACTCGATGGGCGGTCAAGCCAGCATAGCTTTTGCACAACACTATCCGGACCGATTGGAAAAACTGGTTTTGGTTGCACCTGCCGGTATCGAGACCTTTACCGAAAAAGAAGCGGCAACATTGAACCAATTCATGAACCCTGAATTGGTTAAAAATACTTCGGAGGCCCAAATAGAACAGAACTACAAATTAAATTTTTACGCTATGCCGGCCGATACCGAAACCATGATTCAAGACCGAAAAAATATTCGAACCGCTGCAGATTTTGACCAGCATTGTATCGCCATAACAGAAAGTGTGTCGGGTATGCTGGCCGAGCCCGTATATCAAAATCTCGGGGATATACAAAAGCCGGTCTTGGTGCTTTTTGGTGCGCAAGACTTGTTGATCCCCAACCGATTCCTTCACCCCACCCTAACCACTTCGGGCATTGCCCAGACTGCTGTGGAACAACTCCCTAACGCAACCATGGCATTGATACCGGAAAGTGGGCATTTCGTGCAATTCGAAAAGCCCAACGAAGTGAATAGGGCTATACTCAAATTCCTTACCCCCTAAGGAAATACGCATTTTGAGAAAACTTTAAAAAATCATCGGTAAATTAGAGACTGTTTTGAAATGTGTGATTGGAATTTTTACAGGTTATTTTTGATGCCTTATAAGGCAAAATTTTTAAGCATAGCAGGGTTACGGTTTAAAATTTTTACGAAATAGGGCGCAAAAAGAAGCATAAAAAAACAATTGACATATTTCAAAACAGTCTCTAGGGTAAATCCATATGAAAACACCCTTAAAAAAATTCACCGCCTTTAGCCAAGGCCTTTTGCCCCACGAAGCGGTTTATATCGGAAACCATCAAAAGTTCGTGGATACCGAAAAGCGCAACATTACCCTGCGTTTAGTTTCCAATGCCACCAACCCCGATAAAATCCAAGCTTTTGACGAGCGAATCAACAAAAGAAAATATTCTTATATAAAGCAATGGATAAACGATAAACTCGAAAAACTGGATGTAGATCGGCGTACCCTTTGGCTGTTGGATCTCAAGCAAAAAATTCAATTAGATGCCATTTCGGCCGAAGAGGAAAAGGAACTAATACAGCATATCGTTGGATATAAGTCGTTGGATTACAATTTTATGAACCTGTACGATTTGGCCCAAGAATATCGGGCTTATCTATTGATACGGATGCGGTACCAAGACCATAGCATACTTTTCGACTTTTTAAATACGTGGCAACCACATTTCCAACGGGCCAAAGACATACAAGCCAAACTATATGAGGCCACAGCTGAGATTACGGACCAATATACCTTGAACAACCAAGAAACGCGCTATTGGGAAAAGTGGTTGTTAAAAGTATTCCATACCGAAACCATAGACGGTAAAAACCGCTATCAAGCCTTCATCTTATTGGCCTTTATGTACACAAACTACCAAGATCATGGTAAATTGGCCGATTTATTTGAAAAAATAGACCAGCTTTTCAATCAGGGTCAAATGTACTCTAGACGTATCTTGTGCAATTACTATGCTAGCCGGGTCTTGATGCACTCCAAGGCCAATGATACGACCCAGGCCGAGTATTATGCATGGCTTTCGATAAAGCATTATAACAACGATACGATAATGTATGTGAACAACTTGGTTGCCATACTTCTTAAAAACGGCAAGGCCAAGGCCGCATTTTCACTTATGGAAGCCTATAATGACCTCTATAAGGCCATTCACAACCACCATCAAAGAATAGGGTTTTGTTCGTATAAAATACGTGTACTTTCGGAACTCGGAAAAAATAGCCTGGCCGAATCTTTGGCGAAAAACTTTTTGCGCACGTATAAAGCTCAAATCCTGCAACACCGTTGGCATCATTTTTTTACCTCGTACTTGAATAGCCTTATCGCCCAGGAAAAGTATGCCGATGTCCTAAAAACGGCACGCAAATACCATTTGGACAGTTTGGAAAAGGAAAGACGCAAAAAGAAGAACTACGTTCCTAATATTTCTTGGAGCATCTCCCTTTCTAGGTATATGGAAGGGTTGACACCAGCCGATAGGTTATTGGAAGAAATCAAGGAACCTATGCAGGATCTTTCCCCATCACCAAGTCAAAAATCTTTACTGATCCAGGTCATGGATAAACTCTCACGTAATCTTCCAGAGGCTTTTTCAGAGCTAAAGTCACAGCTGCTAAATGAATAACCTATACCTTGTAAATCAAAAACATACATCCTTATTGTTTTCACCATTACCTAAAAGGTCACAGCAACAGAAAACACTAGCCCACTTACTCTTGCCCTAAAAACAACATAGTTTGCATGCCTAAGAACTCAAACTACTTGATCATGAAAAAAATACTGTTCTTCCTCTGTATACTAATCGGAGGGCAACTCATTGCCCAAGACAAAGGTAGTCTCAGCGGAACCATCAATGACGAAAATGGCGTTCCCCAGTTCGGGGTCAATATCTTGGTTGTGGAAGCCAATAAAGGTGCCGTAACCGATTTTGATGGGAAGTATGAAATTGCCGGCCTTGACGCCGGAACTTATACGGTTCGGGTTTCTTCCGTGGGGTATGGCACCCAAGAACTAAGCACAACGATTTCTGCTGGCACTTCGGCCACTTTAAATGCGACCATGGCCGCAGCAGCCAGTATTCTTGACGAGGTGGTTATGACCGCCAACAAAAAAATACAGAAAGTCACCGATGTGCCCGCGACAGTAAATGTAATCCGGGCCAAGGACATCAAGCAATTCCCTAGTTTTAACGTGGGCGAATTAGCCGCCCGACAAAAAGGGGTCGATTTCGTGCGTACCGGGGTCTTGGGTACCGGATTGAATATTCGCGGTTTCAATTCGGCCTTTAATGCCAAAAACCTACAGGTTACCGATGACCGTCTTTCTACCTTAATCGCCACCGGGCTACCTTTTGGCACTTTTAGCACCGTTACCAAAGACGATATTGAACGGGTAGAAATCCTTTTAGGCCCAAATGGTACTTTGTACGGACCCAACGCCCACAATGGCTTGGTAAGTACCCTTACCCAAAACCCACATAACACACAAGGTACCACTTTCGCCCTCGGGGCCGGTAACCAAAGTGTGCTCACTGCCAGGGTAAGACATGCGCAGGCCATCAACGAAAAATGGGCCTATAAATTACATTTTGAAAAATCGCAAGGTACCGAGTTCCAATATGTAGACACCGTTTACGTTGGTGACCGCGGTTATGAGGAATTAGGGCTAGACCGTGATTTTGACAACCTAAAATATGGTGGTTCAGTTTATTTTAGACCTTCGGACGATTCAGAAATCGTTGCTTATTACGGGCATAGTAATAACAACAATATAGGCGTAACCAATGCCGGCCGGAACCTCATCAAAGATTGGAGTATAGATATCGCTCAGCTAAAATTCACCTCAAAACATTTTTTCGCCAACGTTTATCATACTTGGAGTAAGACCGAAGACACCTACGCCATGAACCAGCGTACCCAGAACTATGTGTCGTTCATAGAAAACGGGTTTTCGGAAGAAGAAGCCTTGGAACGCTCTTATACCGAGCAATGGATACCTGCCTTTGGTGTCGCTGTACCCCGGGGTGCCATTTTTAAAGATGCCTCAAAACGTTTTAACAGTGAATTGCAGTACAATAACAATTGGGATCAATTTTATTTAACCGTTGGCGGACAATACCAATTGGATATGGCCGATTCTAAAGGCACCTATTTATTAGATCAGGACGGCTCCATAGACATAGGTCAAATCGGAGGTTATGCCCAAATGGAATACAAACTCAGCGAAACCGGCTGGAACTTTTTGGCCGGAGCCCGGGTAGACAACCATGAACTATACGGCACCAACTTTATTCCGAAACTGGCCGTAACCAAATCAGTCGGTAATGGCACCTTTCGAATTACCTATGGCAAAGGTATTGCCGTACCATCCATACTAAATTTAAAAGGAAATCTTTTTGGTGGATTGGTAATTGGAAATGGCGAAGGATTCACCCTCTCTAACGGGGAAACCATTGAAAAACTAGATGTTGAGACCATTAATTCTTTCGAAATCGGATATAAAGGCAAGGTGGCCGATAAACTATTTATCGATGCCAACGCCTATTACAACCAATCCGAGAATTTCTTGTCGCCATTGCGCAATATCGCCAATGCCGCCGAAGGTGTATTCGTTACCCATGTGGGCGACCAACCTATTAGTGAGATTATCCCAGGGGTAGATGCTTCCCCTTTCTTACTTACCTATCAAAACTTTGGAAAAGTAGATACATACGGTTTCGATATAGGATTGAATTATTATTTTACCGATGCCTTTAGGGCCTCACTTAACTACTCTTACTTCGGCAGGGATTTAGACAAAGACGACCCGAACAACGACGGTAATGGAGATGGCCAAGTCTTGGAGACGGAATTACCGATCAATACCCCGAACAATAAATTAAGCGTTGGCCTACACTATACCAAAGGCAAATTTTATGGGGCCTTATTCGGGCGTTGGGTAGAAGATTACGATTTCTTTTCCGGTATAAACATCGCGGCCAAAACACAGGACCTTAATGGCGATGGCACCAACGACATCATAGAAAATGCCCGTAACGGACGTACCTGGAACTACGGCCCCTTAGGCGGATTTACCGTAGATGCCAATGCCGGTTACTACATATCGCCAAGCCTGAGCATTGGTGCCAGCGTTACCAATTTATTCAATGCGGAAGTACGGGAATTCGTTGCCTCTCCGGTAATCGAGACCCTTTTCTCGGTTGAGCTGAAGTATACCGTAGATTTTTTCAAGAAATAAGCCGCCCATGCCCAAAATAGGTGTGAACCATATTGAATTAGATTATACCGACCTAGGCCAAGGTAGCCCTTTGGTGTTGCTACATGGCCTAGGTTCTACAAAGGCAGATTGGGAAGCCCAATTAGCTGCCTTTGCCGACGCATACCGCTTAATCGTTCCCGATTTACGCGGGCATGGCGCCTCTACCAAAACCGATTGTGAATTTGGGGTTAGCCAAATGGCCCAAGACATCGTTGAACTTCTGGACAAACTAAATATACCCCAAGCCAGTTTTGTCGGTTTTTCCATGGGTGGGGCGGTCGCCTTTGAATTGGCCCATACACATCCAGACCTTGTAGACAAACTGATTATTGTGAACAGCGGACCCGATTTTAATGCCATGGGGCAATTCGGGGAAGATCTTCTAAAAACCCGTACCCAAAGGTTGCAAGAATTAGGTATGGCCCAATTGGCGGCAGAAATTAGCCAGAATATGTTTCCCGAACCGGAACAAGCTATATTACGCCAAAGTTTTACCGAACGCTGTGCGGCCAACCTACCAGAGGCCTATCTAAAGAGTTTTACCACCCTAATGGCATGGGGTATGGGAGAACGACTACAAGACATACCGCATAAAACCTTGGTAGTAGCCTCAGATATGGACTATACCCCCGTCTCTTTTAAGGAAGCCTATGTGGCACGCATGCAGCAAGCGGAACTAGTTGTTATTACCAATTCAAGACATGGGGTAGTTTTAGATCAACCCGAAGAATTCAATACAACCGTTTTAAAATTTTTACAAAATGCCTAAAGTAGCTTTGATTACAGGAAGTACAAGCGGCATTGGCCTAGGCGTAGCCGAGCACTTTGCGCAAAACGGCTATGCCATTATGTTCCATGGGCTTGAAGTCAATGGGGCGCAAATTGCCGCGGAGCTAGGAGCCAAGTATCAGGTTGCCACTTCTTTTTCCAATGCCAACCTCTTAAAACCTGAAGCCATTGCTGAATTAGTGAACGAAACGGTGAGCCAATTGGGTCGTTTGGATGTTTTGATCAATAACGCCGGAATACAATACGTGGCCCCCTTAACCGATTTTCCAGGTTCTAAATACGAAAACATTATCGCCATTAATATGAACGCCAGCTTTTATGCCTCTAAAGCAGCCTGGCCCCATATGGAAAAACAAGGTTTTGGCCGAATTATTAATATCGCCTCGGTACATGGTTTGCGCGCTTCGGCCTTTAAAACCGCTTATGTTGCCGCTAAACATGGTGTGTTAGGTATGACCAAGGTAATGGCCTTGGAAGGAGCCAATAAGAACATCAACTGTAATGCCATTTGCCCTGGATATGTAAAAACCCCATTGGTTGAAGGCCAAATCGCCGATCAAGCAAAATCGCATGGCCTTTCTGAAGACGAAGTAGTAACCGAAGTGATGCTTAAAAAACAAGCCGTAAAGCAGTTTGTACCCATTACTGCCATTGCCGATATGGCTCTGCTTCTGGCCAAGGACGGCAGTGAAACCATTACAGGCACTACCTTTACCTTAGATGGCGGCTGGACAGCCCAATAAAGAAGTAATTAGCACAACAATAGAGTTGGTTTAAGTGTTTGAAGGGGGATTTATACTATAAGTCCCCCTTTTTTATGTTTGGGTGTTTTTTAACGCAGCGGCAACTTCCGCGTCTTTCTTTTAACCATTTGTTATGAAGGGTGCACAAACGCAGAGGCTATTTTAGCGCTTCAAATCTACTGCATGAAGTTTTGGAATTTCCTAAACAGTCCTAATATCTATTTTAAAACCGGACCGGACCGTTGGCGATATATGTTATCAAGTATACTATTCGCCTCCATCTTCATTATCGTATTCCTACCTCAATTTGCCGATGACGAGGAAAAAGTGATGGCCAAGATCCATATCATACTTCCTAAAGGAATTATGGCCATCAGTTTGTCAATTTTGTTAGGGCAACTTTTTTCCCAATTCCTTTTACCAAAACTCTTCAAATTCAGGCCAAAACAATTAAAGGGTTTATTATGGGTATTCTTGATCGAGGTTATTCTAATCACTACCCTTTTTGATTATTCCGAGAATATCTTTTTCTATCATGTTGATCATGACGACTGCTATATCTACAATAGTGTAATCATTGACACACTATTTTTATATACTTCGTTCGTGATACTGATTTCTTACCCTTTTATCGGTAACCTTTTATATCAACACATCCATAATTTACGCACTACCATTGACGGCTTGGAAGGTGAGCTTCAACACATAAAATCGCATTATGCCAAGTTAGCCAACCAAAATCCGGGGCGTATCGAATTCAAAGATGAAAACGGACAATTGCAGTTTAGCTGTGAATGGGCCAAACTGTTATACCTTAAATCGGATAACCAATATGTAGAAGTATTTTCTGAATGTGACGGTAAACTGGTTAAACAAGTGGTGAGGAACCGGTTGAAGAATATTTTGGATCTCGCCCCAGAGGGACCTTTGGTTCGTAGCCACCGATCATATGCCGTAAATATGATGCGGATCAACCAACTCAAAAATCAAAACCAAAAACAATTTTTACAACTCGATTCGAATACAGAGGTTTTGGTTCCCATATCAAAAACCTACTTGAACGAATTACGCCAAGTAGGTTTATCTAAATAGTCTCGAAGACTTCTGAATCTAGGGTAACTAAAGGGTATTTGCCTGAGGTTTCTCCACTCGCCCATCGGCATGTTTGGCAAAACGACCGGCATCTTGGGCATGAACATACTCTTGTTCCGGCCAGGGCCATCCGCCAAATTGTGTTCGCCCGTAATCGCGCATGGTCTGCCGAATCTCTTCCTCGGTGTTCATAACATAGGGCCCATATTTTACCACAGGTTCGTTTATCGGCCTGCCTTGAAGTACCAGCACAAAGCCTGTACTATGACCGTTCCGAATTTCTAAATCCTGACCGGCATCGACCACCACATGGGAGCCTACGGGGATTTGCCCTTTATCGATTTCCAAATTACTTCCCTTATAGAAATATAGCGCCCTGTTTACCGCAGGATCGGTAGCAGGTAACCGCCAACTGGCTTCAGGATCTAATTTTACGGTTAATACAGTTACCAAATTCAATGGATCGGCCGCCCATGAATCGGGGGTTGGCGGCAAAGCTTGTATCCCATCATAGTTTCCAGCGATGACATCGGTTTCGGTGCCCCTACCGGCATCATTTTTTTGTACCACTTTGGGAATGGCTTCTTTCCACAACATTTTAAAATGTGGGGCGACCATTTTCTTTTTGGCCGGCAGATTTAGCCATACCTGAAAAATCTCCAAGGTATTTGGGGCATGCTCATTGACCATAGGAAACATTTCGGAATGTTGCACCCCTTTACCGGCCGTCATCCATTGTACATCACCGGCACCAAAACGACCTGAGGCACCCAAGGAATCGGTATGATCCACTACCCCTTCCTTATTAATGGTTATGGTTTCGAAACCACGATGCGGATGATACGGAAAACCAGGTATACGCTGGCCATGGTACATACGATAGCCATCTTTCAAATGGAAATCCTGCCCTATATTCCTGCCTTGCATTTTATCTATGGAAAGACCCATGCTACCATTGCCTTCAGGATATTCATCCCTATGGTAGGCACAAAACAAAAAGGGATCTAAGGTCTCCCATGGAAACCCTAACGGTCTAACTTCTTTAATCAATTTCCTATCCATAACTACAACTTTAATTTATCTAAAATACGTGTGAGCTGAACAGCCTCCTCCTTCGAAAGGAAATCACTGAAAAAGTGACCCACACTGTTTTTTGCTTCTTTATAGGCCGCTTCAAAGGTGTTAACACCCTTGGCGGTAAGGCCTATGGAGAGCATACGCCTATTCTCGGCATTTTCGGCCCTATCTACCAACCCTTTGTCTACCAACCGATCCATCATTCGGGTAAGGTCGGGTTGCTGCACCACCATTTTCGACTTTAACTCTCGTGCGCACAGGGTTTGGGGTGCAGCTTCATACAACAAATGCAATACATTGAGTTGGGCATGGGTTATCCCAAAAGGCTTTAAGGCCATCTTGATATTACGGCTCAAACGTTCCGATACCCCTAAAAAGGAAAAATATGCCAGTGGATATGCGCCTCGCTCCAATTCCATGTTTATTTGTTTTAAACGTTATTTGTTTACAACAGCAAATATACGTTATATTTTTCGATTTTGGGATTTCATACCCTTCCGTATCTAATCGCTACCTTTTTGGCAAGCTGAACAACCTTACCCTTTTACGATTCAAAAAAACTTCAAAACTTCCTATTTTTGCCTTCCTAAATTTCACTTATGGAGACTTTTGACCGTACTGCCCATTGGCAACATATCTATGACACCAAAGCGTTGGATTCGGTAAGCTGGTACCAAGCCATACCCGAGACTTCCTTGGCCGCTATCGGCAAGGCCCAATTACCAAAAACCGCCCAAATAATCGATATAGGAGGTGGCGATAGTTTTTTGGCCGATCATTTGTTGGCAGATGGTTATGAGGGTTTAAGCGTATTGGACATTTCGGAGAAAGCTTTGGCAAGGGCGCAAGAACGATTAAACGAAAAGGCCACCAAAATTACATGGATCCAAGCCGATGCCGCTCATTTCTCCCCTACCCAGCAATATGACCTATGGCACGATCGTGCCGCTTTTCATTTTCTGACCGAAAAAACGGAAATACAAAACTACCTGAACACATTAACGAAAAGTATAAACCCGAACGGTTGGGTAATACTGGGCACCTTTTCAAAAAACGGCCCCACCAAATGCAGCGGTATCCCCATTACGCAATACAGAACCGAAGATTTGGAACAACTTTTGCCCGCCCCTTTCAAAGTAGTTACCGCCTTCAACATACAGCATCCCACCCCTTTTAACACCCTACAAGAATTCAGCTTTTGTGTTTACCAACGTACGGAATAATGCCCCTGGCATTACAACCAAAAAATTAAACCGCTGATTATCAATTATCAATAAAATCAATTTATCTTTTTCAAATATTTAATTATTGTTTTTCGATAATTTGTTATAGTATTGCAATAACAAAATCATCGATCATGAAAAGCAATACCCAAAAAACGACAACAGGTTTCAAGGCCTTTAACACTATTTATTTTATCGGAAGTGCATTTGCCGCATTAAAACTATTGGACTACCTACAATGGACCGTTCAATTGGTACGTAAATGGCAATTGCCCGAGGCCCCATTCTTCTCCAAGGTGAACCTATCAGGCTTGGACAACGAGATGTCCCTTACCGCCTATCTTGTATTTGCCCTAGCCTATATATTGGCCTTTAGCTGCATCATTCTTGGTCTATACCAATTAAAAAATCTGAGTAAATTTTTTGAGAACAATGCCATATTCCAAAACGAGATCAGCAATGCCTTTTTAAAAGCTGGAAAGTGTTTTCTGGTTTTTGCCTTCGGCACCTTCGCCATTGATGTAGCCTTATTGCTTTGGAACCTGACCAACAGCAGGGTAATAGACCTCTTGTCTACCGAACTGATCGTATTTACCATACTAGGGTATATCATGTTCTTTTTGGCCGATGTATTCAAAAAAGGCATCCACCTACAAGAAGAAAACGAATTAACGATTTAGTCATGGCCATAGTAGTGAATCTAGATGTGATGCTGGCCAAACGGAAAATGCAATCCAAAGAGCTGGTAAAGATACTTGGGATTACCCCGGCTAACCTATCCATACTAAAAACCGGGAAGGCCAAAGCCATACGCTTTACCACCCTTGAAGCCATTTGTGAAGCCCTGGAGTGCCAACCTGGCGATATACTGGAATATAGGAAGGAACAGGAATAATCAAGCAAGACGTAAACACACCCCAAGTAAAAAGCCCCCATCGAAGAAGATGAGGGCTACCAAACCAAACTAACCATCTGGCGCTAAACGCCAAACGGCTACAAAGATAAGATAATTCGGTCACATATCATTACTAGTGGGTAGCTCCAGCCAAAGTTCCATGCGAATATCGGCCCGTTCATAGGGAACATCTGCCGGTAACGGAATTTCCCGAAAGCCTACTTTTTCATACAACTTTAAGGCCGGCACCAACTTTCGGTTCGAATCTAAATACAATCGTTTTATTTGTTCACCCCCAGCAAAGGCAATGGCATGATACATCAATTTTTGTCCAATTTTAAGGCCTTGGGCCTTAGGGGTAACGGCCATTTTAGACAATTCAAACCCTTGGTCTTCCCGATTGATCAAAGCCACTGTACCCACAGGCTCACCTTGGTATAAAGCCATAAAAATATAGCCCCCGGCATCCAATATATACTGTTGCGGATCGGCCAATACTTTTCTGTCGTAGGGTTCCACTTCAAAAAAAGCCTCGAGCCACTCCAGGTTCAGGGCTTCAAAGTCAGCAGCATGGTTTTCTTGGAACGATACCATAGTAATCTGGTTCTGCATGGCCTTAGGTTTTTAAGTTAGCTAAGGTGCGCTGCCTAAAGTCTTGTTCCTTTAAGCAAGCCTCCATATGGGCCAGTTCCTCCAACATACGACTTTGAGGTGGTAACAATTCAGAAATTCCGGCTTCCCCGGCCTGCCATACCTCCTTAAAATAGGGTAACTGTTTTTTGGCTTTGGGCGTCAAATGCAAAGGTTTTTTACGGGTGTCGGATTCAGAAACTCCCCGTACCACATAATCCCGTTCACTCATTTTTTGGATCATGTTCACCACCGTAGGATGGGAAAACCCCAAGCGTTCGGCAATTTCAACCGTGGTCAGGCTTTGGTTTTCTTCCAACAATTTAAACACCAAGTACCAATTGGGTTCTATATCGAGCCCGATTTCTTTGTACAAGGCCCGGCACGAATGAATCATTTGATCGGAGATACGCTTAAAGCGGGCCGCCAAGGCATGGACTCCTATTTCTTTGATATAATCTTCCTTCATATATGTAGTTGACTACACAAATATACCAAATATCTGATTTTTCCCGCTTTGCCTTGTATCTAGCTACTCCTTATCGTTGAGCAAGGCCTTTCGAATCCCTTCCAAATGTTGTCCGAAACGGGTGAGCTCACCAACTACACGTTCAATTTGTCCGTGACTGCTTTGGGCCGCTTGGGAAAGAAATGTAGTTTTAATGGCATTCCAACGCTCTAGTTCTTCTACGGAAATCACCCCAGCCAACTCTTTATACTTTAACAAATTGGCTTCGGCAGCAGCAGTTAAGGTCTGGGATTCGTTTTCGTAATGTCCGTCGATAAGTCCTTGCAGTTCTTCCGGATTCATTATCGGGATTACCTTGGAAGCCATCTTATTCATATCGCGATAGGAACCTTGTAGCTTAAAGGCCGGTTCTTCGCGATATACATCTTCCATAGAGGCCGATTTAATATAGGTGGCATTCACCTTTAATACAATATCCCGTACTTGAAGCATTTTGCGCAACACCCCCATATACGCATCGATCTCTTGCGGACTATGGTTGCCTTGCATTTGAAGCCCCTCTTGACTTTCTTTTTCAATGGCCTCCAATAGCGTATATACATCTTCGTAATGGCTATTGGCCAAATCCCGTAAATACGGATTGGAGGTCAGGGCGTTTTCAATTAAACTTAGTTTGAACAAGCGATCGGACCCCCCGATAATATCGCCCAAATTATAGATATCGGCCCGGTTGGCCAACATATCTGGAATCTGGAATTTTTCACCGGATTCGGTATAGGGATTCCCCGCCATGATCACACAGAACTTTTTCCCGCGAAGATCATAGGTCTTGGATTGGCCGTTATACACTCCTTCAATTTTCCGTTGCCCATCAGCCAAGGAAATGAATTTCTGTAAAAACTCCGGATTACAATGTTGGATGTCGTCTAAATACAACATTACATTGTTCTCCATTTCAAAGGCCAGGTTTAACTTTTTCAGTTCCTCTTTGGCCGTTACCGAAGTCGCGGGGCCCGGATCAACGGATACCACATTATGGCCTATGGCGGGACCATTCACCTTTACAAAGGTCAGCCCCAGTCTGTTGGCCACATATTCCATTAGGGTGGTTTTACCATAACCCGGAGGCGATATCAACAACAACATACCCATACGATCGGTACGCTGGTTACCCCCAACCGTACCCAATTGTTTGGCCAGGTTATCGCCAATTAAGGGCAAATACACTTTATCTATCAATTGGTTGCGTACAAATGAAGACAACACTTTGGGTTTAAACTCACCCAAGCGCATGGCCGCCCTTTTCTTCCCCACCCATTCCTTGATCTTTAGACGTAAGTTTTCGAACCCAGGACGGGTATGGGTATCGAAATGCCCTAGGCGCTCCATAAAAGCATGATAGTCGAAGGCGTACCGCCCTTCTGAAATCGACTGATGGTCGCCCATTAAATTTCCCAAGGAAACTAGGGGGTCGGTGGGGTTACTATGTTTTCCTAATAGGCTTGGGAATAAAAGCAGTCCACACGCCTCCTTTTCGTAAAAGCTATTTTCCCCTGTCGCTTGTACAAAAGCGCCCAACCATTGCTGTGCCAGCTCCATTTTATCTAGCAAAGAAGCACTTTGGGCTACCCCTTTTTGAAACAGGGCCTCCTTATCTTTTTCCTTTAAAAATTCAAGAAAACGCTCCTTTAGACCAAGTGCCTGTTGTGATACGGTATAGCCATTTTCCCGCTGCAGTTCTTTGACCAAATACCCTGCCATTTGCCTGTTATTCTCGGAATCTACCAAGCCAGTGGTTTCCATTAACCCCATAATATCAGCTATGCTTTGATCTAAGGTATTGGCATGGGGAAAAAGTTGGGCTATCTGACTTACGCGCATCACCTTTTCCCTGATACTTTTACGTTCAGGCTCTTCCAAGCCGAACCAAAATAGCAGGGCATTGCTACGAATATCAGGGGTAAAAGTGAGCACTCCTAAGGCCTGATGGGTTCGGTGCAACACCTTTAGGATCTGTAAGGCATCTTGATCATGCACCCCTTTTATATATCCTTCATTATAATGTTCGATAATATAGTCGGCTATATGCTCCCCTAATGCCTCATCGGACTCCAAACCACTTCCATTCAGGCGTAGAAACACCTTATAGGCCAAATATTCGGCCCGGTACACCTTATGGTTCTCACTCGGAATGGATTGCTCCCAAAGTTCTGAGGATGTCGGGTTTTCTTCTAGGATCCGTTCGTAAAAATTGGTGCCCGATAGATGAAAGTGGGGCGCTCCGTTCCGATACAGCACCGAAAGTTCCAAAGGTTGTCTATTGACACCGAATTTGTGGTTCCCTAAACGGATACTGTCTTCCCCATCTTCAAACAACTCTTGGCGGTCTTTTAATCGCCTGAGCACTTCCTCCTTCAGGGTTTTTAAACGGGTATCTAATTCTTCGGCCTTTCCGCTTTCTTCCATCTCCTGAAGTCGCTCGATCAAATCGTAGGTTTTGCCTACCATGATATCGGAGGCAAAATAGCCATGTATGGCCTCGGCCTCAGTAAAGGTTTTGGCCTTGGTACCCACCCCTTTTAAAATACGTTCGGCCGATTTTACGATCTGTTGTACTTTTTTGTTGCGTTCCTGCAGTAAAAAAGCCTTCCGTTCTTCAAAAACATTATACAGATCTTCGCGTTTGGCCCCAATTTCATCTACGAATTCGTCATATTCCGAAAAACGGGCCTCCATTTCTTCTAGCTGAACCGAAATCTTGGTCAGAAAACCATCGCACTTATCGGCCGTATCGGCGATATCGAGATAATTGATCACACTTTGTTCCAGCAACTTTAATTGGGCCCCAAAATCACTTTGCGCCTCCAAAGCCCCCAAACTCTTACGTTTCCCTACCAGTTTGGCCTTGGTTTGGTTGAGTGCGGTAAATATGACCGAAATAGCATCGATGATCCGGGCCGTTTGGGTGGCATCTTCTATGTTAAGATTGTTCACCACCTCGATCAACAACTCCAATTCCTCACCAATCTCGGTCAGTTTCACTTCAAGGTCTTTGGCCTCAACCACCTTTTTCACCTTGTCGATAGCGGCATGGCATTGCTCCACCTTTTGGGTATACGGATCCAAAGCGGATTCCTTTAACAGAAACCCAATGCATTGCTGAGAGACCTTTTCATTCTGTTCCACGGCCATTTGATCGATCGCCTCCAATACCCCCATATCTATATAGCGTACCTCTCGGGTGGCAATGATCTGGCCCCGAAGCTTTCTGAGTTCGGAAAGGGTCTGAACGAATTCTTCAATAGACTTGAACTTGGCGTATTTTATGGTATCGAAAAGCTGATCGGAACTCGCTTTCAACGCCTTACCCGTGCTGACCGCATTTTTACGAAGGGCCACCACTTTTTCGAACTCGTCTATGGCGGCATCGGCCGTATCTTTAATGGCTTGTAACGGTTGGTCCAAGCCCCCCGTATCGGCTTCTTTGATCCAATAGTAGGAGTCCAAAATATCCATGGCCTGTTTGGCCAAATCGTCGTAAAGCCCGTCGTAACTATCTTCTTTTTCGAGCAAATAGATCAGTTCGTGACACTCGGCCATGGCCTTGACGATATCTTTGTTCCCGATTTTAAACACCAAGGTATCGGCATTGGGGTTTTGGCCCACATCTTGTTTCCCGAAAGGGGTTTGCCAAATTTGCACTACATGGTGTTTGGTGGCATCGGCCTCTGCCTTAAAGTAACAGAGCTGCCCCTGGGGTAAAATGGTAAAACCATTACAGATTATAGGTGTTTTTACCTGTTGTTCAATGATATTGTAGGGCAATATCAGGTAGACCCCTTCCTGCTTTTGATAGAAAACGAACAAATGATCTTCGCCATTTGTTGCTTGTATCTGCCCCTGGAACAATACCTGGGGTACGCTTTTTTCAAAACGCTTAAAAGTACCCGTCTGTAAATAATATCCATTCGGAAACAATAGACCTTGATCGTCGGGTAGGCGTATGGCCGCATCGGCCAGACTATCTACCTTCATCACCTCTTTTACCTTGTGGTTATAGATAAAATAGCGCGGATCTTCTTGATATGGGGTGATCTTTAAAGGAATAAGATTCCCCAGATCGGCATAGGCATAATCGGCATCGTCCAAGGTTTGGTCGGCATAGGCTACCGGCTCTTCCAAAATGCCCTGTCCTTCATCGGTATTATCCTCGATTTTTATGGTGAGGTCGCCGCCTACCGTTTCTACGAAAACCTTGTCTTCGATAGACACATGGGGGTGTTTACCGTACCTATGCATTTCACGGGGCGGGGTTTGCCAGCGGAACTGATATTGATCGGGGTACACATATTCGTGATCCGAACGGTTGTCTATGTACTGCAACCCATTATCGCGCACCAACCATTTAAAGGTCTTGATGTCGGTAGGATCTTCGCTCACTTGAAAAACCATATGCAAGTAATTACCGATCCTGGCGAACTTGGCGAATATGGTATTTCGGTAATACTTGTACAGATTCTCGAAATCGGTCTGGAACTCCGTAGAATCGAAAAGGCCCAAATCGATAGGATGAAAATGTCCCTCCCGAAATTCATAGGCACTGAACACATCGGAAATCTCGATCTTGTTCCTTAGCCCAAAGTGCACATTATAACCGAAAATACATCGATTATCCAAGGCAACAATATCGCGAGCAATGCAATTATTATCCGTATTAATACGGTCATTTGCTATAAGTTTGAATTCAACGTTACCAAATACATCCTTCCGTTTCTGGTTGAGTTCCTGCAAACGGGTTATCAAATCGGCCTTTTGATCATCTAAACGACTTCGGATAATCTCATAGGTGCCTTTCTCAAGCTGATTTTGCGCATGCTCTTGAGCCATATACTTGTATATAGAATTGGAAAAAAGAATGGAGGTCTGCCTACGGTAAAATTATCCCTAGGATCCTATTACGGGCCAATCAAAGTGATGTCCCTGAGTCGGCAGGCCTCCGTTCCCAATTATCCTAGCCTTTTATCGCCCAATCCTAAAGAACGGACGATATTGGCCAGGTTTAAAAACTGCTGTTTTTGAGTGTCGTCTGTAGCCTTATCTTGCAGTTGAAGCAACAGATTGGCTATGGTCAGGTTTTTGATATCGGTGGAGGTTATACCGTATTCCGAAGCAAAATCACGGATGCGATCCAACAATTGACCTTGGTATTCGCCATCGCCCAATAAGGCCTGTTTTAGATCTTGGATGTTTTCAGAATGGTTCACCAATCGGTCGAAACCTTTGGCCTTGGTTATCTGACCAACGATCTGCTCAAAGAACATGCTTTCACCACCCACAATATCGATATTGGAGGCTTTTAAGGCTTCTGCGATAACATGGGCCTGGGCGTCGGCAATATCTTTTTGTATACCGATCTCGGCCAATTCTACCTCTTTCTCTTTATCGAGACGTAGTTTGAACTCTTCGTGCTCTTTACCAACACCATCCAACTTCTTCATGGCTTCGGCTTTTTCTTCTATACCTGAAGCTTCGGCCACGGCCTTCTCTTTGATTACTTCGGCTTCGGCCATACCATCTAACTTCTTGGCATCGGCCTTGGCCTTGATACCCGTAGCTTCGGCTAAAGCTGTTTTCTCGATAATGGTAGCATCTACGATACCCTGTCGCTCGCTGGCATCGGCCTTGGCATGCATAACTTGTGCTTCCGAAATACCAATGGCAGCCTCTTCTTTGGCGCGGGCCTCGGCAATGGTCTTACGGGCATCGGCCTCTTTTACGGCAGCCTCTTTTTGGGCTTGTGCCTCGATCAATAACTCTTCGGCCTTTTGACGTGCGGCTTCTTTTTGGGCCTCTGCCTTTTTCACCTCCATAATCAGGTTTTCTTGGGCGGCTGCCTCGGCATTGGTTACCGTTACCTGCTTTTGACGGTCGGCGCCCTTAAAGGCCTCTAGATCTTTGATGTTCTCCTGTTCCTCGACCACGTTTTTCTCTAAGGCCACCCGGTCGCGGATCACATCTTGAATGTTTTTCTTCTCTACCTCAACTACCTTTTCCTTCTCGATTTGGGCCAAGGTTACGATACGCTCGCGCTCGGTAGCTTCCAACATACGGTCCTTCTCTACCCGCTCTGTTTCTACCGCATCGGTACGTTGCTTGTTCTTGGCCGCCACTATGATCTGGCGATCTTTGTTCTCTTCGGCTACGGCCAATTTCTCATCGGTGGCGATGCGGGCCGTCTCGCCTTTTAGGCGTTCTTCTTCGGCCACTTTTTGGATCGCCGCATCTTCGCGGGCCTTTATATTGGCTATTTCCCGTTTTTGCTGCTCTTCTTTCTCGGCCAATTGTTTGTCGAGTTCCAAAATGGCTTCCTGGGCCTCTACATCTTGCTTGCGGATTACTTTCTCCTCTTCCCGTTTGATCAAATTCGATTTCATGTTCTGGGTAGCGGTAAGCTCCGTGATTTTTTTGATACCCTCGGCATCGAGAATATTGTTCGGACTCAAATGCTGAATGTCGGTCTGTTCCAAATAATCAATAGCACAATCGTCCAATACGTATCCGTTCAGATCGGTACCGATAATATCCAATATCTCGTCGCGGAATTCCCTTCGGGCTTCGTATAGCTCTATAAACTGGAACTTTTTACCCACGGTTTTTAAGGCTTCCGAGAATTTGGCCTCGAACAGTTCTTCCAAAGTTTTCGATTCGCTGGCCCGGGCACAACCTATGGTTTGGGCCACATTGATAATATCTTCCTTGGATTTGTTTACCCGAACAAAGAAAGCTACCTTGATGTCGGCACGCATATTGTCCTTACAGATCAAACCGTCCTTACCCAAACGATCGATCTGAATTTTTTTGACCGAGATATCCATCACCTCCACCTTGTGGAAAACCGGAATAACATAAAGCCCCTTGTCAAAGGCTACGGCCGTTCCCTTGAACCCGGTACGTACCAAGGCCTCCCCTTGTGGGATTTTTTTGTAGAACATGGCTATTAGGGCAAAATAGCCGATGAGCAATACTAGAATGGCACCTACCGCCATTCCTACAATCGATAAAATCGTATCCATTCTCTTTATTGGTTTTTATAAGGTTGTACAAAAAATGTATTGGGTTTTTCCCCTTTTTCAATCAGTAATACCGTGTCTCCGCGGTTTATGGCCTCCCCATTGATAGCATAACCATACACTTTAATCGGGTCGTCTTCGATGACCACTTCTACAAAGCCCATTTTTTCACCTTGTATGGTCGACAGCATAATACCCCGTCGCCCGATAAGATCCAATGGCGCATCGCCTTGTTCGTTAAAATTCCGGAAGAAGGACTTAAAAGGAGCGGTAACCCATTTGTTTATGAACAGGGCCGGAAGCAACATGCCCAACATGATGGCAAAACCCAAAATATTGTTATAGGTAAAGGTCATATAGGTACCAAGCACACTAAAAAGCCACCAGAACAAGATCAAAAACGACAGGGTGAACAAAAAAGGCAGACCGACGAAGTTGAAATAGATCAAAAATACCTGTAGGTAATTCAGTTTGCCCCTACGGCGTACATGTTTCTTATCTACTTCTACATTAGAAGCGTCTTCGAACTCAAAGCTATCACCTACTTGGTGGGCCGTATCCAACTCTATATCCGCATCTACATCGGCATCAAAATCGAGCTCTACATCGAAATCGGTGTCTATATTGACCAAATCGGTATCCAAGCCCGCGATAATGGTTATAATCCAGTACAGCAGACAGAGTCCCAACAAAAGGGTGGGCACCAAATTGACCTGCGAAAAAATGACCTGTGCTACTTCCGATTCGAACATTAATCTTCTTTGTTAAGTCCGAGTTGCTCTTTTAACTTATCCAGATCGCTTTGGGCATTGGCCTCAGAAACATCGACGGCCTTGTCGATCTCTTCATCTATGGATTTGTTGGCATTGGCCATTTCGCCATAGGCTTCGGCCAGGGCTTCTTCCTCAGCCACACGATCTTTCATCTTTTCGAGCAGGCTTACCGTGCCCGAACTATCGATCTCGGCCATTTGCTTGTTCAGGTTTTTAGTAGCCTTGCCCACTTTTACACGGGCTTTAAGCGTTTTAAGCTCGTTTTCCCATTTGGTGATATTGGTTCGGATCTGTTTTACGGCCGATTCGAGTTTTAGCACGGAAGCTTCCATTTTTTCAGATTCTTGCTCGCTTTGTTTTTGGCTTTCCAAAGCCTGCTCTTTTAACAATAAGGCTTCTTTGGCCAAACGCTCGGCCTCGGTGAGCTCCATATCCCCTTTTTGGGCTTTCTGCAATAAGAGGGTGGCTTTGGAATGGTAGGCCGCAGCCTTGTCTTTATGCGAGGTAATATCGTTCTTAGATCGTATGGCCAATGCTTTTACCTTGGCCAAGGATTCCAAACCTTTTTCCAGGTCTTCCTTTAGGTCACGAATGCCTTGCTCGGTCATTTTAATGGGATCTTCCAGTTTATCTATACTGGCATGGGCCTCTGCCTGCCCTATTTTGAATAATCGTTTAAAAAAGTTCATCGTTTTATTTTTTTGAAAATGCAATAATTTCTGTTGAATATTCACTCAGCAACAAACTGAGGGAGTTTAAGGAAGCTTCGATCTCATTTTTGTCCAAACTACCTAGTTGTAGGGTATCCCGAAAGATTACCCCACTACCCTTTTCATCGAGTACAAAGGCCCCGTGTATGATATCACGGTTCTTTTGCAATAACTTTTTGTACACATCGCCATGGGTATGGCCCAATTCGCAAATAAATTGTTCCATGATCACAATGGGATAGGCACAACCAATGATCATATTGGTAATCCCTTCATGCTCCTTGTCTATACGCAAGATGCCTTCTTCGGGATTCTCGTATGAAATGGTATAATCGAGTTCTAACAGAAACCCTTTTAATACTTGAAAGTGGTTCTTCATTGTTGGTTATCTTTTGATGCCCTATCAAAATTTAAGACCATTATCGGTATACTTGATCCAGCATCGAATTGACTATAAATATATTGGTTCACATTCAGAAGAAAAACTAAATTAGACAAACTGTCTTATGCTCGATTTTTCTAGGGCCCAGTGAAGCCTGATTAGGTCAAATACAAAATGTTCGCGAATTATTTTGTATTATTGCTAATAACGTTAACAATATTAGAGCAAAATATTCAGTTTTGCAAATTTTATTAGCATTTTATGTCCTGCTTCGGTAAAAACATCAAAAAAATAAGGAAACTCCAAGGGATGAGCCAATTGGAATTCGGGCAGCTGTTCGATTTAAAACGGGCTACTTTGGGGGCCTATGAGGAAGGACGCAGTGAACCCAAGATCGAAACACTTATCAAAGTTGCTAACCATTTTAGCATATCGATTGACAAATTGTTGACCCAGGACCTATCTATAAACGAGCTTCTCAATTTTAGAACTGACCTGACCGGTGAAGCCCACAGCATTGAAACCAAGATGCTCAGTAAAATACCCTTGATAAGTCATGCCAATTTAGGCAAACTCAAACCCGATTCTTTTAAAAAGGACGATTTTAACCTTCAGATTGCCTTACCCTCACTTTCCGACCAGGATTATTATGCCTTTGAGGTTTTGGATGTGGCCATGAGCCAAAACAACCACGGGGTGTTTCCTAAAGATTTGGTCATTGGCAGTGTTGCCGAATTGGACAACTTGAATACTTCGGATTGGTATGTATGGATTTTGGAAGACCGTTACCTCATCCGTAAGTTCATAGCGATTACCGATGGTGACATTCAAATACAAGCCATACATAGGGGAATGCCGGAAGAACAGATCGCCATTTCGGAAGTATCCCGTCTTTTTAAGGTGAACAGTATCGTACGTCATAATTTCTCGTATGGCGAAACGGAATTGGAGACCCGACTACATCAATTGGAATCCTTGATCAAAGAAACCCCTCCCCCTAAAAAGACACCAACCCACAAATAGGGCTATCAATTCCGTTTATACCTGCCCAAGACATAAACAATCGTTAAATATGTAAAACAGCCTTTGGCCTAAACTATCTTTACACCAAAAAATAGATAGATGGGTTTATTGGAAAATCTACAATGGCGCTATGCCACTAAAAAATTCGACAACACTAAAAAAGTCTCTGAAGACGATATCACTTTTCTAAAAAAAGCCATATCGCTGGCGGCCACCTCATACGGACTCGAAGCCTACGAGGTACTTATTATTGAAAACCAAGACATCAAAGACCGATTAAAAGATGCTTCTTGGGGACAGGCCCAAGTAAGTGATGCTTCGCATGTTTTTGTGTTTTGCAACAATACCAAAATATCGAACGAATTGATCGACGCCTATATGGATCGTAAATCAAATGACCAGGGCATTGCCAAGGAAAACCTTCAGGGTTATGGCGATTTTATGAAAAACACCTTGTTGGCCCTACCCGAAGACGAGGCGGCCCACTGGACGCGGCGCCAAACCTATATTGCCGGCGGCAACCTTATGGTGGCCTGTGCCGAACTTCAAATTGACTCCTGCCCCATGGAAGGCTTTGAAGCCGAAAAATACAATGAAATCCTCGAGTTGGACAAAGATGGCCTTAACGCATGTTTGGTAGTCCCAGTAGGGTATCGTTCTGAAGAAGACAACAACCAGCATTTGCCCAAAACCAGAAAGTCGTTAGACCAAATGTTCCGTCACCTTTAAGAGACTGTTTTGAAATGTGTGATTGGAATTGTTTATAGGTCATTTTTCCTGCCTGTCGGCAGGCAGGGATGCCCTAGGAGGCAAAATTTTTAAGCATAGCAGCGTTACGGTCAAAAATTTTAACGAAATAGGGCGCAAACCTGCCAGCCGGCAGGCGGGAAGAAGTGTAAAAAAACAATTGACATATTTCAAAACAGTCTCTAAGGGCTAAATTTCTTGCAAGTAGTAATTGGAATACCGACCTTTAAGGGGTAATACCCAACGGATGCACAACTGGACAAAAAAGACACTAAAAGTACTGCTCTTCGGAGGGGTGCTTTTATTGCTTATTATCTTACTGTGCGACCGCCAAGTAAGTTCGAGTGCCAGCGGATTATTACATAACCGTATTGCCGAAACCCCAAAAAACAAGGTCGGTCTGCTATTGGGCACTTCCAAGTATTTGGTACAAGGCGGTATAAACCCCTATTTTGAATATAGGGTGGAAGCTGCCGTGGCCCTTTTCAATGCCCAAAAAATCGAGTTTATATTGGTCAGCGGTGATAATGGAAACAAAAACTATAACGAACCCCAAGCCTTTAAAGAAGAGCTCGTAAAACGTGGGATACCCGAAGACAAGATCATACTCGATTATGCGGGCTTCTCTACCTTGGATTCCGTGATACGGGCCCATAAAATTTTTGGACAGGATTCGTTTACCGTAATCTCACAGGCTTTTCACAATGAAAGGGCCATTTACTTGGCCCAAGGCCATGCCATACAGGCCATTGGTTTCAATGCCCAAGACGTACCGGCACAATACGCCCTAAAGGTTACCCTTAGGGAATATTTGGCCCGTACCAAAGCCTTTTTAGATCTCCAATTTGGCAGAGGACCTAAGTTTTTGGGCGACCCTATCGCCATACCTTAGTCTCGCGTAATCAACTTTTCGCACCCTTTAGTACATGAAAAATCCAGACAGGATAGCTATTGACTACCCCATCTGGATTCACCATCTATGGAACACTGTGTGTGTCTATTTATACCATTTCAATTTTGAGATTCAACCAATAAAAAAGCAGGGATTTTTTCTTTGGGCGAAAAAGAAAATTTAAGCATAGCCAAAGCTACGGTTCTATTTTATTTTGATGACCAAAGGTAAAAAGAACCATTTTTTATGTGGTATTTCAATGTTGAAATGGTATTATCTATTAAAGGCGGGCCAATTTTGGTTGACCACCGATTCTGCATCCAACAGGCTTAACACTTCATCCGCAATATTCTCACTCAGTTCTAAATGCGTAGTAAAACCAACACAAGAAGCATTGATCTCGCCCAATACATATTTATCTTCACCGGTTTTCTTATCGGTATCCAAGATAAAATCTGCGGTCCAGATCAAAGGCAGGTCGTAATTGCCCAACCTGCGCTGCATCATGGGCAGGGTGTTTTCGATTACCGCTACCAATTCGGGCCATTGGTCTGGCTTGTCGTAGCGGTATTTGGCACCTGAGAACAAGGTAGCGGAAAAAGCATCCGGCGTATCAGCAGGTTTTTTATGCACTACATTTACCGCCTGATCGCGCAACATCAACACACGAATCTCTCCTTCCTTGATCCTCTCCAAAAAAGGCATATCCAACAGCATGCCGTTTTCCCCCTCCAAATATTGGATACAGAACTCCAAGAACTCCTGAAGGGTCTTCTCTTCGGTATGGTTATCACGTGCTTCGGTCAGCTTTAATTTCGCCGTAAGCGGAATCGTCTTTTTGTACTTGTCGGCATCGATTACCTCTACACGCCAAATACCTTCGCCTGTAGAACCTCGGTTTTGCTTAAGAACGCGAACCCCTTTTAGTAAGCTTTTTGGAAAATTCTCTTTAAGGGCATCAAAATCATAATAGGTATACACATCTTCGGGTACCATATCGGTACCTTTTAGACGCTCTACCGAATTCTTGGCACCATAGGCCACCATGGCATCTGGGTGTGGTAGCCCCTCTACCCCATTGTTAACCAATTCGCGAAGCATTTGGAAATAACCTACCTCATTGGGCAAGTTACCCGGATTTACTCTACTGATATACGCATCGGCCTTGTTTTGCGTATGCCTATAAATTTCACCGCGATGTGCATCGTCATAAAAAACGATCTCGGCAGACCAGCCTCTCTTGTTCAACGATTCAATAATGGGTTTGGAGTCTCTGCGGTATCCATACTTCCCTTTGTCGGAACCTCCGCGAGCCTCAAAGATAACAACGTGTTTCTTCATGGTTTGATCTAAAAAAAATTACTGATTAAAGGTACCAAGCCTGCCCAATCTGAAACATGACAAAGGTCATATTTAACCCATAATTTACCTTCTGGTCACACAAAGTTTTCACACTTACCGACGATTCAAAAAGAAAGGTTGGCCCCAAGACCAACCTTCTCCACAAAAACCTGATATTCTTCAGGGTTTCAACTCATATTTTTAAGGCTCAATTGGGCAGGCCATGACCAAAGTCATACAAGGGTGCCTCTAAATCGAATGGTACATCTTCTTTTTGCGTTTGTACCGATTCCCAGCTTGAGGGTAATTGAAAGGGTAATTTACCTTCCGGTTCGCGTTTTCCGAACAATATATCGGCCAACACCCCCTCCGAGGTGCCAAATTCGGCCAGGACCGCAACGGCTTCCTTATCCAAATCGGTTAGTATCGCCGGACGCTCAAGGTTGGCCACCAGAACGGTAGGAACGGTTTCCATAACTCTCAGGTATTCGGCCTTTTCACCATCGGTAAAGAAAAGGCGCCCCTGATGAAAAAAGCGCTCTAAAAAACTATCGGTCCGTTCTTCAAATGGGGTACGTACCCGAACTAGGGCCATATCGGCTTCGGCAGGAGTCTCTACTAAGGTAGCCCAATTGGCATAGGGGCTTTTATCATCGACCCCATGTACATAAAGCTTTATGCCCGTACTCAAGGGTAGGGTTTGCCCGGAATTTTTTAATAAAACAGTAGATTTTGCTTGGGCCTTTAAACCAGCGACTCGAAAGTTCTCGGCACCAGCCACCTTTTCGGCCTTGTCCACGTCTACATATGGGTTATCGAACAAACCCAATCGGAATTTATCACGTAAAATACGGGCCACGGAAACATCGATACGCGATTCAGGTACCTCACCTGATTGTACCAATTCTACAATCATTTCTGGAATGGCTTCCCCTCCAAATTGATCGCAACCGGCATCCAACACCTTTTTTACGCGTTGTAATTCGGTTAAATGCTCTACACCCCATGCGCGCCCAGGCCCCATAAAGGTCTCGGTGATAATATTCCAATCGGTACACACCACGCCATCAAAACCTAAGGAATCCCTAAGAATTCCGGTGATAACATCTTTGTTGAAGCCAAAGGCAACATCTTCGGTGGTTTGCCCAACCGGAATACCGTAGTAGGGCATTATCTGGGCGGTTTTTGCCGGAAAGGCCCCATCTTCAAACGGAATGATATGATAGTCAAAATTATCTCCCGGATAGACCTGTTCCTTGCCATATTCGAAATGGGCGTCTTCGCCATCTTTCTGTGCCCCCCCTCCCGAAAAATGCTTGGTCATACAGGCCACACTGGTCTTGGACAAACTATCTCCCTGGAAACCCAAGACATAGGCCTTGGTCATTTGGGCCGACAGATGTGCATCTTCGCCAAAAGTACCATTATTACGACCCCAACGGGGTTCGGTTGCCAAATCGGCCATGGGATGCAGGGCCAATCTTAGGCCTACCGACAAATACTCTTGCCGGGCCATATCGCCAAACTCACGTACCAAAAGCGTATCGCGGGTGGCGGCCAAACCTAAAAAACTGGGCCACTCCGAAAAGGCCGGGGTATAAATGGCGGCACCCGGATTATTGGCCACCCCATGCCGTGGATCGGTAGCCAAGGTAACCGGTATGCCCAAACGGGTCTTTTCGGCCACCTTTTGAATGGTATTGTTGAATTTGGCCATGATGGCCGCATCGTAGGCATGAAAAGTATTAAAGCTGTTCATTTTCTTTTCCACCAACACTTCCGAAGCCCTAGGCATCATAAGCGACAACCCATCGAAAGGGGAACTGGGTATGAACGGCAAATCGACCAACTCGCCTGTATTTCGCATGCCCATCATATTAATGAACATAGTACCGGCCTTTTCCTCCAATGTCATTTGGGACACTACATCCTGAACCCGGTCTTCTATAGGGGCACGATGATCTTCATAAACATCCAAAACCCCATTTTTATTCAAATCGCGAAACGAGACCCCATCGATTTCAAGGGTAACCACCTCATCATATAACTCATCATATACCTGCCCAACCTTATAGGCACTAATGGCATAATACCCCAAAAAAAGTATCACTATCAACCCCAAGATCACCCCAAGGATCTTGGCTATTTTTTTAATGTATTTTCTCATTGTGTTTATTTTACACAATGATACAAAAAATATGGATATCCTTTTTTTATTTACTTTCGTTCCATGGAACCCTTAAACCCGTATCCACCGCGTTTTATGCTTAACGTAGACAAATTACTGCCCTGCCATTCCGTAGATTGTGTCATAATCGGTTATGATAAAGGCGCACTCAGCGTATTGGTATTGAAATGGAAAGATTTGCCCTTGTGGTCACTACCGGGCGGATTTATTAAAATAGATGAACACCTTGATGATGCCGCCCTGCGCATCTTAAAAGACCGAACCGGTTTGGATATGCCTTTCCTTACCCAGTTCCATACCTTTGGGCAAGCAGGCGGGAAACGGATGTCTGTTGAATCGGACATTAGGGAATTGATCAAAAGTAATTACCCTAGTATTGGCACATGGTTCGAAAACCGATTTATCACTACGGGCTATTTGGCCATGGTACAACCCTCGGAATGTCGTTTGGTTCCCGACGAGTTAAGTGAATCATGTGTTTGGATGCCTATTAAAGACCTACCCGAGCTGATATACGACCACAATGCCATTGTAGACCAGGCCATTGCCCATGTTAAACGACAACTGAACTACTTACCCGTTGGAAAATCATTGCTTCCGGAAACCTTTACCATGAAAACCTTCAAGTTGTTGTACGAAAGTATTCTGGGGCGAGAACTGGACCGGGCCAACTTCCAGAAGAAAATGCTCAAGTTAGGTATGCTTACACGCCGTGGTAAAGAAAACAAAGGTGGTGCCCATAAAGCCCCATATCTGTATAGCTTTGATCACGACAAATACCAAGAGCTACTCGAAAAGGGTATTGGGTTTATTCCTTAAACTTTAACCATTCAGTAGGGTAATTGGGATTTGGGTTGTTTCTGGTAAAAAACTAGACCTAATGGAGCAACGCTTGCCCAGTTATGCCATCTACTATTTGTGAGAACGAAACATTTGACTTTACGGGAACCTACTTCCGAAGATGCCCCCTTTATCCTTGAACTGGTTAACAGTGCGGGTTGGTTAAAATTTATTGGGGATAGGGGGATTCATAATCTTGAGGCCGCGCAGGGGTATATCGCGCAAATACGTAAAGACCATAAAACCCACGGCTTTGGTCTCCTGGTCATGGAAAAAACGGAAACCCGTCAGGCCATGGGGCTATGCGGTCTTTTACAAAGGGATTATTTGGAAGCCCCGGATTTGGGTTTTGCCATCCTTCCGGAGTTTAGCAAGCAGGGTTACACCTTCGAAGCCGCTACCCAAATTCTGGAATCTGAAAGAAGGAAAGGAAAACATCGCAGTATATTGGGTATAACGCTTTCTGGAAACAACCCTTCAAAAGCATTATTACGCAAACTAGGTTTTGAGGAAAGCTCCCCTGTTTGTGATCCTAAAACGGGTGATAAAAACTTGTTATATACCAAAAAACTAACATCTGACCACGAAAGCTAAACAATTGACAACATACTTTAAACTAACCCGTTTTATTGGGTATCTTTGTACAGTGCCTAGAAACACCGAACCGTATGCACGATCCTAACCGCAACATATCGGCAGTAATGATCACCTATAATGAGGTGGAACATATCGATGCCGTAATCGAAAACCTGGAGTTCGTCGATGAGATGATCATTGTAGATTCGTTCAGTAACGACGGCACGGTAGAGGCCATTGGCAACCACCCGAAAGTTACACTGATCCAACGTCCGTTTAAGAATTATACCGATCAAAAGGCCTATGCGCTATCGCAAGCCTCTAACGACTGGGTATTGTTTTTAGATGCCGATGAACGACTTACCGATGCCTTGCGCGAAGAAATTATCAAGGTCACTCAAAAACCGAACAATCCGGTGGCGGCCTACTATTTCTATCGCACTTTTATGTTTAAAAAAGAGCGCTTGCGTTTTAGCGGTTGGCAAACCGACAAGAATTACCGCTTGTTCCGAAAAAGCAAAGTACACTTCAAAGAAGATCTTATCGTACACGAAACCCTAGTGGTAAATGGTAAAAGTGCCAGCTTAAAGCATAAGCTTATCCACTTTTCCTATAAAGACTACGAAGACTACAAGGGTAAAATGCTGAAATATGGGCAAATGAAGGCGCGTCATACGGCTCATAAAAATGTGAGTCCGAACTTTTTCCATTTTTACCTTAAACCCGGCTTTAAATTTCTGTATAACTATATTTGCAGACTGGGTGTGTTAGACGGCAAAAAAGGAGTTACCATTTGTTATTTGAACGCCCTTGGGGTTTATGCCCGATATAAGGAATTAGAGCGTTTAAAGCAGCAACATGCCAAAAGCACGGAAAGCCGAGGGATCAAACCGATCCAAAAACAAAGAGACCTTAGCAGCACTGCTGCCTGAAATCCGTAAAACAGCCGAGATTATAAAGGAGGGAGGTATCGTACTCTACCCTACCGATACCGTTTGGGGTATAGGTTGCGATGCCACCAACCCGGAAGCCGTCGCCAAAATATACGCTCTTAAACAACGGGTACAGACCAAGGCCATGATTTGTTTGGTAGATAGCGAGGCGCTCTTGGAGAAACATATCCACCAGGTTCCTGATGCTGCTTGGGACCTTATTGAACTAAGTGAAAGGCCAACCACCATTATCTACGACCAACCTAAAGACCTAGCTACTAACCTCATTGGAGAAGACAACACCATAGGCATCCGGGTAGCCAGAAGCCCCTTTTGCCAATACTTGATCAATAGAATAGGTAAACCCTTGGTATCTACATCGGCCAACATTTCGGGCCAACCCACCCCAAAAACCTTTAACGATATAGATCCCGCCATTTTAAAAGGTGTAGACTATGTGGTAAATTTGCCCGACGATTCAAAAAACGCCCGCCCATCGGTTATCATTAAATTGACCAACGCAGGCGTGGTCACCATTATTAGGCAGTAGGCACATGCAGCAAGCGTTTAAAAAAGCCCTCGAAGGGCCCATATTTCAACTTATTTCCGAAGCCGCCCACGAACTTTCTTTAGACTGTTACGTGATTGGCGGATTCGTGCGTGATCTTATTTTAGAACGTGGCAGCCATAAAGATATAGATATCGTTGCCATAGGTAGTGGTATTACCCTTGCCAAAAAGGTAGCTGAAAAACTGCCTGGGCAACCCAAGGTGTCGGTTTTCAAGAATTTTGGCACCGCCATGATCAAATACCAAGATATCGACTTGGAGTTCGTGGGGGCCCGTAAAGAAAGTTACCAGCGCGATAGTCGTAAACCTATTGTGGAAGACGGCACCCTACAAGACGACCAAAACCGAAGGGATTTTACCATAAACGCCCTGGCCCTATCGTTGGGAAAAGCCGATTTCGGGGAACTATTGGATCCCTTTGATGGCCTGAAACATTTGGAAGAAAAACTGATCAAAACCCCATTGGAGCCTGGTATCACCTATTCCGATGACCCCTTACGTATGATGCGGGCCATACGTTTTGCCACCCAACTTAATTTTAACATCCACCTGCAATCTTTGCAAGCCATAACGGAGCACAAAGACCGCATAAAGATTATTTCCAAGGAACGCATTGTGGATGAGCTCAATAAAATCATTGCATCCCCTGTGCCTTCAATTGGGTTTAAACTATTGCACCAAACCGGTCTTTTGGAGTACATCTTGCCTGAACTTACCGCCCTTCAGGGTATTGAAGAAGTAGAAGGCCAACGCCATAAAGATAATTTTTGGCATACTCTTGAAGTGCTGGACAATATTGCCCCGAACACGGATAACCTTTGGTTGCGCTGGGCCGCCCTATTACACGATATCGGTAAGGCCCCAACCAAACGATTCGATAAAAAAATCGGGTGGACCTTCCATCAACATGAATTTATCGGGGCCAAAATGGTGTACAAGTTGTTCAAAAGGCTCCGACTTCCCTTGAACGACAAGATGAAATATGTGCAAAAGATGGTATTCATGAGTTCTAGGCCCATTGTTTTGGCCCAAGACCATGTAACCGATTCGGCAGTAAGGCGCTTGGTTTTCGATGCCGGGGAACATGTAGACGAACTGATGACGCTTTGCGAGGCGGACATTACCACCAAGAACCCCAAAAAACAGCGTAAATACAAGAACAACTTTAAACTGGTACGGACCAAAATAGTAGAAGTTGAGGAACGTGATCGTATCCGGAATTTTCAACCTCCAGTTAGTGGTGAAGAAATTATGAAAACCTTCAACCTAAAACCCTCCAGGGAAATCGGTTTGATCAAAGATGCCATCAAAGACGCTATTCTAGAAGGTATTATCCCTAACGAATATGAGGCCGCTCGTGAATTTATGCTTAAAAAAGGAAGAGAACTGGGCCTAGACGAAGGATAATTCCACCCAATAGGCTTTTGAGCCGTATTTTTGTTGGGAACTTTTCTAACGAGACACCCCATGAAATCCTCCTCCTTTATTTTTGTATGTGCCCTAATGGTTTTTCACATGGCCTTAGGACAACAAACGAATGACAGCATTGCCATTGCCGATATCCGTATTCGCGACCCTTTTATTCTTACCGACACGGTTAACCAACAATACTATATGTATGCCCAAACCGACAATCGCTTGGGGTTTCGTGGGCAAGACAACCAACTTAAAGGAGTAGAAGTTTACACCAGCAAAGACCTTAAAACCTGGTCTGCACCCAAAACGGTTTTACGATTACCCGACCCTTATTGGGCCAGGCATATGGTTTGGGCCCCAGAAGTACATGCCAATCAGGGCAAATACTATTTATTCGTTACCCTGACCTCTTCCGACACCCTACCTGCACCAAAAGGAATGGAGTCAAAAACCGGCTGGCCTAAATTCCATAAACGGGGCACCCAAATCTTTGTCTCGGATAGCCCTACGGGCCCATTCCGTGATTTTGAAAACAAACCCCACACCCCAACAGATTGGATGGCCTTGGATGGTACCTTGTTCGTAGAAGACGAAACCCCTTATATGATATTCTGCCACGAATGGGTGCAAATCGTAGATGGCAGCATGGATTATGTGCAACTTTCCCCCGACTTATCCACAACCATAGGGCAACCCATTAAAATGTTCAACGCCTCAGAAGCGGCTTGGTCTACCAGTAAAAAGAACAAGGTAACCGACGGCTGTTATCTGTACCGCACCAAAACCGGCAAACTGCTTATGATTTGGTCTAGTTTCGGTGAGGCCGGTTACGCTATAGGGATTGCCGAATCGGAATCGGGAAAATTGGCCGGACCTTGGAAACAACAACCGCAATTGTTGTTTCAGAAAAATGGCGGACATGGCATGTTGTTCCATAATCTTCAAGGGCAACTTACCCTGGCGTTACACCAACCCAATGGCCCAAGGGGCAAGGAACGTCTAAAACTATTCGCCATAACCAATCTAGGGGACACCCTTTCTTTAAAAAATAAGGCCAGCAACTAAAAAAACCCTGTAAAGGACGTATATTTGCCCGCGCTTTACCCCAATTGTTTTATGAACAAAAAAGACCACAAATACGTCATTTACTGGCTACTATCGGGTTGTGCCCTCATTTTTTTAATGGTGGTTATCGGTGGTATAACCCGACTGACCCATTCCGGACTTTCCATCTCGAACTACAAACTGATCTCGGGGGCCATCCCTCCTTTGAACCAAACCGAATGGGAAGCTGCCTTTGAGCTCTACAAGCAATACCCTGAATACCAAAAACTGAACTACCATTTTACCCTAGAAGACTTTAAAAGTATATTTTTCTGGGAATGGTTGCACCGTTTGATCGGTCGTGTCATCGGTCTCGTTTTCATTATTCCCTTTTTGTATTTCCTCATCCGAAAACAACTTACCAAGCCTACCCTACTTAAATCCTTGGTACTTTTAGGCATGGGCGCCTTTCAAGGCTTTATGGGCTGGTATATGGTAAAAAGTGGCTTGGTAGACCGACCCGACGTTTCCCATTTTAGACTGGCAGCCCACCTAACTACGGCCTTTATCACCTTTGCCTATAGCTTTTGGGTGGCTTTGGATTTGATCTTTCCGAACCGAAAAGAATCTACATTTAAAGGGCTTCGTAATCTTATTGGGGTGACCTTGCTCGTGCTTATGGTTCAAATTGTATGGGGTGCCTTTGTTGCCGGATTGGACGCAGGGTTTATACATAACTTTTGGCCTACCATGAGCGAAGGCCACTGGATACATGAAACCGTTTATACCGAACAAGAAGGCTTGTGGCAAAATTTCACCCAGGGCAAAAGCGGGGTACAGTTCGTACACCGATATTTGGCCTATATCGTAGTAGTATTGGTCGCCATGATAGCCTACTCGAGCAGAAAGTATGATTTGGATCGCTTACAGAAAAAAGGAGTACAGAGTGCCTTGGCCCTTACCGGACTTCAATTTGTTTTAGGTATATTCACCCTGGTATTTGCAGTTCCTTTACTCTTGGGCGTTGCCCACCAAATAGGCGCCTTTTTTTTATTGGCCGTACTAACGTTTAGCTTACACCGATTCAGTAAATAATCGGCAGAAAAATAAAAACATGATTTACAAAATACGCATCATATTAGACGCCCAGGAAGATATTTTCAGGGATATAGAAATCGAAGACAACAACACCCTGGAAGACCTACACAATGCCATTACCCAAGCTTTTGGCTTTCTTGGTCAGGAAATGGCGTCTTTCTACACTTGTGATGAAGCCTGGAACCAAGATGAAGAAATAGCCCTTTTCGATATGGGACCCAACGAAGGGGAAACCCGATTGATGCATACTACCGTATTAACCGATATCATCACCGAGGAGAGCCCGAAATTAATCTATGTGTACGACTTTTTAAGTATGTGGACTTTCTTCGTTGAGTTGGCCGATATCGTAGAGAAAGAAGACGGGCGCAGTTATCCGAACCTACTTTTTACCTTTGGTGAATTGCCCGATACCCCACCCGAGAGGCGTTTTGAGGCCGATAACCAATCTATGGAAGACCCCGACCTCGATTTTGACGAGGAAGACTTCGATGCCCAGTGGAATTAACAACGACTAGAACCCAATCAACATAGAACACTATCCATGATAAACCTGTACAGTACCCAAATAGACCATATCTCCATTCACCGTGTTGGTAACAAAAATCGCTCTGAGGGCGCTTTTCTCTCTAGCGAACCTTTTGGTTTGAATGACGAGACCACACAACTATTAAAAGAGTATTTCTTTCGTCCGTTTCGTGAAAAGGAAGAGAATTATTACCGATTCTCCCATGAGGCCGACCTCGAATTCAACGAACTTTTCCAGGCGGCTTCGGCCATTTTCCAAGATCCGGACCAGACCCATAACCAATCCAAAAAAATCGCTAGTTTTTTATACGAACAATCCAACCACCCGCATATTAAAAGTGGGGAGCTGTACGTAACCCACTTATCGAACGTAATGCTCGACAACGAAAAGGTCGATGCCATTGGTATTTTCAAAAGTGAATTGAAGTACGAATTCCTTCAGTTTGAGGAAAACGGGAATAATCTGGATATGATTATCCAAGAGGGGATCAACATCAACAAATTGGATAAAGGCTGCCTAATCTTCAATAGCGAAAAAGAAGAAGGCTATAAGGTATTATCGGTAGACAGCAACCGCTACGACACCAAATATTGGTTAGAAAACTTTTTAGGGGTCGAAGCCTTGGCCGATGAGAATTTCTACACCAAAAATTATCTGAAATTCTGTAAGGATTTTGCCAAGGACGTGGTATTACCGGCCGAAGACAAACAGCAAGAAGTTTTGTTTATGAACAAGGCGGTAAACCACTTTGCCATGAACGACAACTTTGAGGAAACCTCCTTTTTGAACGAAGTGATGGACAACCCGGAATTGATCCCCGAGTTTAAGCATTACAAAGTTGAAAAAGGGCCTAAATACAGTATTGAGGACATCTCGGAGTTCGATATCGCCAATAAAGCGGTTTCCGATGCCCGAAAGAAAATAAAGAATGTCATCAATCTGGATACCAACATCCAAATTAAAATGGATTTTATCAACCCAGAATCGGCTGAAAAATTCGTGGAAAAAGGTTGGGACGAAGAACGCCAGATGTACTACTACCTGGTGTATTTCAACAAAGAACAGAAAGATTAGGAGGTACAAGCTGCGAAGTTGGAAGTACGAATTACGAAATACCATTGCTCCTTTGGAAACCGGCATTTTAGCTTAATCCAAGATTACAACACTTCGTTTCTCCGGACTACGACTTATACCATTTCAATTTTGAGATACAACCAATAAAAAAGCAGGAATTTTTTCTTTGGGCGAAAAAGAAAATCTAAGCATAGCCAAAGCTACGGTTCTATTTTATTTTGATGGCCAAAGGTAAAAAGAACCATTTTTTAGGTGGTATTTCAATGTTGAAATGGTATTATTTTACATCTATACGATGCTCTATTATCTGTAGGGCACTTACGTTTTCATAATTGCGTTTTACAAAATCCAGGGCCAGCTCCATAATCTCGCCCATGTTTTGCGAACGCTTGAATTTCACATCGGAAGTAAGCTCGTAAATCTCTTTGCCCAATCTTTCGATATGTTCTGGCAAGGAGATTTCGTCTTCTTTACAGATTTTGATGAGTTTTGCGATACGCTTTTCATAACTCATGATCCTTTTGGCCACAATAGACCGTTCTTCCAATTTGTATTGGTCTACCGAATGCTTTTGAAGCTTTCCTTGCACCAATTGCACCATTTTCAGGTTCTCTTTAAAAAACTGTGGCCGATAGACCTTCAGCTTGCCTTCAAAACATTGCTGATCAAAATCAATCGCCCGTATCTTATATACCACATGATCAAAATCGTGGGTAGGTACTATTACATAATTATACGAACGCATATCACCCAAAAGTCGAATCATGGCCCGTTCGTTGAACTTTACGAATTCTTTGGCCAACTGGGCCTTTTCAGACTCAGAACATTTGGGTAGCATATTCTTAATGAACTCATCGCCAGGTATACCCGCAATATGCTCTTCAATCAAGGTGTCTTTATACACCAAAAAGTTCAGGTTATAAGGCGATAACATATGCTCCAATTCCAGCCCATATACCCGTGAAGCATCTGTTTTCTTTACGTAAAAATAGGTATAGTTATCATTAAGTATGTTTCGTACCTTAATGCGAAAAGGCTTGGAGTTACCAAAAGTACAGTAGTCAACAGCATCTACGTTCAGGTATTGGATAATCTCTTCCCCACCATTGGAATGCAAGATAGAATACACCTTTTTTAGACTAAGATCGATCTCTTCCCGTTCAAATTCAGAATAGTACACACGAATCCAGAGGGTATCTTCCCCTTCATCGTCATACACGGTAATGGCCCCTGCAAAACGCAATAGATCTTCATAGAATACCGGAATTTCGATTTTTCTGTTGTAATGCTCTAAATAATCATCAAGCTTAGCATTGACCGGAAAAGCCGGCTTTTTCTTGGACATTAACTTCTCTCCCATAACAAATCAAGTATTGCGCTGTAACAAATTTCGTAAATCTTCGTCAATTTGATAGGCCATTTAAAATCAACCTTATTTTGAAAACAATCTTAACGGTTAATAACCTCACAAAAAAATTCGGCTACCTAACGGCGGTAGATCGACTGACCTTTACCATTGAGAAAGGCAATGTTTACGGTATTTTGGGCCCGAACGGTAGTGGTAAATCGACCACCTTGGGTATCGTACTCAACGTAGTAAACCGTACCTCAGGCGAGTTCAGCTGGTTCGAAGGCAACACCTCTACCCATGAAGCCTTGAAAAAGGTGGGGGCCATCATTGAAAGACCCAATTTCTACCCGTATATGTCTGCCGAGCAAAACCTGAGATTGGTCTGCAAGATCAAAGGGGTCGGACATGAAAAAGTTCAAGAGAAACTGGAATTGGTCGGTCTATGGGAACGTAAAGATTCTAAATTCAAAACCTATTCGTTGGGAATGAAACAACGCTTGGCCATTGCCTCGGCCTTGTTGAACGACCCTGAAATCTTGATTTTAGACGAACCTACCAACGGATTGGACCCCCAGGGGATACACCAAATCCGGGAATTGATAAAAACCATTGCCGCACAAGGTACCACCATATTATTGGCCTCCCACCTGTTAGATGAAGTAGAAAAGGTCTGCTCGCATGTAGTTATTCTACGTAAGGGTAAAAAAATATACTCGGGCCGGGTAGATGAGATGGTAAAAAGCCATGGATTTTTTGAATTGAAGGCCAATGACACTGCCGGTCTTATGGACTGGTTACAGTCCCAAGATCGTTTTACCGCCGTAAAGCAAGAAAACGGACTCATTACCGCCAACCTTACCGGCGATTTGGACGCCCAAAGCCTAAACTCGGAACTGTTCGAAAAAGGCATAGTGCTCTCGCATTTGGTAAAACGAAAAGAAAGCCTAGAAAGCCAATTCCTTACCCTAACCGAAAACCAAGCCCAATAAAGATTCAGCCATGTTACGACTTTTACAGATAGAAGCCATTAAATTATGGAACAACAGGGCCAGCAGGGTCTTGATCATCGCCTATTTTGTTTTATTGACCACCATTGCCCTGATTGCGGCCATTAAATTCGATATCGGCCCGGTTAAATTCCACTTAGCCGAGCAAGGTATCTTCAATTTCCCTTACATCTGGCACTTTAACACCTTTATAGCCGCTTGGTTCAAATTGTTCTTGGCCGTGGTCATCGTTTCTATGATGGCCAATGAGTATAGCAACAAGACCATAAAACAAAATCTGATAGACGGATTATCTAAAAAGGAGTTTATCGGATCTAAATTTTTGACCGTACTGGTTTTTTCGGCAGTATCAACGGCTTTTGTCGCCATAATGTCCTTGATTCTAGGCTACGCCTATTCCGATTTTACCGAATTCAATGTGGTATTCCGCGACCTGGAATTCCTTTTGGCCTATTTTGTTAAGCATTTGGGCTTTTTCTCCTTTTGTCTCTTTTTGGGCATTTTGGTAAAGCGATCGGCGTTTGCCTTGGGCTTCTTGGTATTATGGCAATTTTTCGAAGGCTTCGTAAGGGGTATGGTCCGCTGGAAGGTTTTGGATTCCGATGGCACCGACACCCTGATGTCGTTCTTTCCGTTGCAATCTATGTTCAACCTGATCGACGAGCCCTTTACCCGTTTAGGCGCCGTTAAGTCGATAGCCGATCAATTAGACACTTCTTTGGAGCTCGATTATGCCGTAACCCCATTGAAACTCATTATCGTTTTGGCCTGGACTGCCTTTTTTATCTGGGCTTCCTACAAACTATTAAAGCGCAGAGATCTCTAAAGCACCCTATCGATTAATACATGTTAGTGGTCGTTTGACCCATGTACAATGGCAAGGATCCATTATCTTGTGGACCATGCCGACCAGATACTTGCTTTGTTTTTTATGGCTTTTTGGGCTACCTATCCTGTTATCTGCCCAAAGGTCAAATGATTGTATTAATGCAGTTACCGTATGCGGAAATAATGCCATTTCTTCGAACGTAACCGGTTATGGCACCCAAGAACTGAGTCAATTGACCAGTTCTTGTGTCTTCCCGGAAACCAATAGTATGTGGTTCGAGCTCAATATTGCGGAATCGGGTCAACTGGCATTTACCATTGAGCCCAATTCCAACGCCATTTCGGTAGATTATGATTTTTATATTTTCGGACCTAATCCGGAATGCGGAAACCTGAACAACCCCATTCGTTGCTCTACCACCAACCCGGAAGCGGCTGCACTCAACACCAACCATACCGGCCTTAGAAACGGGGAAAGCGACACCAGCGAAGGACCTGGGTCTGACGGCAACAGTTTTTTGGCCCCGCTTACGGTTACCTCAGGCGAGCGCTATCTGCTTCTAGTAAACCGGCCCCACGGGAACGGGGGCTTTGATTTGAATTGGTCCGGAAATCCTTTGTTTAACGATCCACCCGAAATATTGGGCGAACCTGACCCCTTGGATTTCTGCATTGCGTATGCAGGCATGGAAGTCGACTTGACCCAGAACAATCATCAAATGAGTGCCGACCCATCGTTTGCACCAGCCTTCTATACCAGCTATGCCGATGCTTTTGATGCCACCGACCCGATTGAAAACCCTAATGCGTTTATCTGGGAACATACAGCCATACAAACCATTTACATCAGAATAAATGCAGAGAATGGCTGTTTCGAAATTTTAGAACTCCCCCTAAACGCCCAAACTTTTATTTCACAAGTTTTTGCCTATAACAAATGTGACCTTAACCATAACGGCACCGAAAATTTCGAATTAAACCAAATCGCCATGGATATTGGTGCTGCACTAGCAGATGCCTCAAGTTTTCAAATTGAACTTTTTAGCGATTCCGATACAGCCGAGAACAACCTTAATCCCCTAACCCAAACGGCTTTGGAGACTGGCACTACTATCCTTTATGCCCGGATAAGCGCACAAAGTGACCCGAGTTGTTTTACTACACTACCCATTAATCTAAAGGTCATTGAAAGTCCGGTGCCGGCCGGGGCCGAACTAATACAATGCGATGTAGTCCCGAACAATTCTACCGACGGTTTAACCCAATCTGATTTAAATCAAATTTTCAAAGACCTGCTCGAACCCGACATCACCTACGAATTCTATACTTCGGATGCCAATCGAAACCAAGGCAACGTCATTGACCAGCCCCAAAACTTTACCAATACCCAGGCGTTTAACCAAACCATTTATTATCGGGTATACCTTAACGAATGTACCTTAGACGGCGACTTTATCCTAAACGTAAGCCCCACAACAGTCAGCCTAAACCCGGTGAGTCCGTTTTATGCCTGTGCTGAAAACCCATCGGAACCCGAGGCCCAAGCCACCTTTGATCTAGAGGAAATCAGAGCCCTGAACTACCCTAATCTTGAAACTTCTTTTTACACCTCCTTACACGATTTAAGTTTGGAGCAAAACGAGATTACAGGAAATCATTATAGTAGGTCCCGTACTGTTTATGTTCGGATCGAGGAAGCCAACCAGTGCCAAGGGGTAGAAGAATTCGAATTGGTGGTAAACCCAACGCCGACACCCGATTTCGCCGAACAACACATACTTTGCACCGACAACCCACCTTTACCCCTAAAAGCCCCAGCTGGCTATGATATTTACAGATGGTATAACGCCTCTAGAGAATTAATCTCGGAAAACGCCAAGGTAGAAATCACAGATACGGGTACTTATAGCCTAGAGGTAGGATATCGATATGACCAAAACAACAGTATCACCTATTGCACCACCCTTAAAGACTTTAATGTGGTGGGTTCGAACAAAGCCTTGATAAAGGATGTCGCCGTTAGCGACTTAACCGAAAACAATACCCTTTCGGTAATCGTGTCTGGTGATGGCGAATACACCTATTCGTTGGACGGTATCGTTTTTCAAAACGAACCGAATTTCGAAGATATGGAAGCTGGTATACACCGTCTTTACATAAAGGACGAACTGGGCTGTGGTATTAGTGAAAAAGATGTAGCCATTATCGGTTACCCCAAATTTTTCACCCCTAACAATGACAGTCATAACGACTTCTGGCGGATTTATGGTGTCAACAAAGATTTTAATGCCGATGCAGCCATTTATATTTTTAATAGATACGGGGCTTTGATCGCTGAAGTAAGACCTGATAGCGACGGCTGGAACGGCACTTTAAACGGCACCCCCCTGCCCGCATCGGATTATTGGTTTAAACTGCAGTTGCCCAATGGCCGAATCCATACTGGTCATTTTAGCTTGAAAAGATAAGCGGCCACCTACTTTCGAATTCCATAAGGTTTTGGTATTTTCACTATTCCTTGCCATTTTTAAGGAAATAAGGAACATCATCAAAAAACGGGACCATGGCTGTCTTTCCTATGGCCCGCGAATTACACGCTTAGCCCATGAAATTCAAGGTCGTATCTAAATTTAAACCAACGGGTGATCAGCCCCAGGCCATTGCCCAATTGGCCGAAGGTATTAAAAGTGAGGTCCCCCATCAGGTATTGCTAGGGGTTACGGGCTCCGGTAAAACCTTTACTGTGGCCAACGTAGTGGCATCGGTGCAACGCCCCACACTTGTGTTGGCACATAACAAAACCTTGGCAGCACAGTTATACTCCGAATTCAAGGCTTTTTTTCCGGAGAATGCCGTAGAGTATTTTGTTTCATACTACGACTATTACCAGCCCGAAGCCTACATTCCCACTTCGGGCACCTATATCGAAAAAGACCTTTCGATAAACGAGGATATTGAAAAATTAAGACTCAGCGCCACTTCTGCCCTATTATCGGGGCGGCGCGATGTTTTGGTTGTGGCCTCGGTTTCTTGTCTTTATGGTATCGGGAACCCTGTGGAATTCCAGAAAAATGTGATCCAAATCAAAAGGGACCAGGTAATCTCGCGCACCAAATTTTTGCATAAATTGGTCCAAAGCCTTTATGCACGCACCACCGCCGAGTTTAAAAACGGAAACTTTAGGATCAAAGGCGATGTGGTCGATGTTTTTCCGGGTTATGCCGATCATGCCTTTCGTATCCATTTTTTTGGAGATGAAATCGAGGAAATCGAAGCCTTTGACCCGTATAACAATAACGTAATCGAGAAGTATGAACAACTCAATATTTATCCGGCCAATCTGTTCGTTACCTCACAGGATGTGATGCAAAACGCCATTCATCAGATACAAGACGACATGATGAAACAGGTAGCCTATTTTAAGGAAATTGGAAAACACCTTGAAGCCAAGAGATTGGAAGAACGTACCACTTTCGACCTGGAAATGATCCGGGAACTGGGCTATTGTTCCGGTATTGAAAACTACTCCCGCTATATGGACGGCAGGGAGGCCGGCACCCGCCCCTTCTGTCTGCTCGATTATTTTCCGGATGACTTTCTTATGGTCATCGACGAAAGCCATGTCACCTTACCGCAGGTGCATGCCATGTATGGCGGTGACCGTTCCCGTAAAGAGAATTTGGTAGAGTACGGTTTTAGATTGCCGGCAGCCATGGATAACCGCCCCTTAAAATTCGAGGAATTCGAAATGTTACAAAACCAGGTACTTTACGTAAGTGCCACACCAGCCGACTACGAACTGGACTTGGCCGAAGGTGTTTTCACCGAACAGATCATTAGACCTACCGGCCTCCTGGATCCCATAATCGAAGTACGACCCAGTCTAAACCAAATCGATGATTTGATTGAGGAAATACAGCAGCGTGTTGAAATCGATGAGCGGGTTTTGATAACCACCCTTACTAAGCGCATGGCCGAAGAACTAGCCAAATACCTTACACGGATAGAAGTACGCTGTCGTTACATACATAGCGATGTAGACACCTTGGAACGGGTAGAGATTATGCAAGATTTAAGAAAAGGACTTTTCGATGTTTTGATCGGTGTTAACCTATTGCGAGAAGGACTTGACCTGCCCGAAGTATCGTTGGTAGCTATATTGGACGCCGACAAGGAAGGTTTTTTACGTAGTACCCGGTCCTTGACCCAAACCGTGGGCCGTGCCGCCAGAAACCTCAACGGAAAAGCCATTATGTATGCTGATAAAGTAACCCGAAGCATGCAAGAAACAATCGATGCTACCAATTACCGCCGGGAAAAACAGATTAATTACAATACTGAAAACAACATTACCCCAAAAGCCCTGGAAAAGGAACTGACCAACATCTTGACCAAAGAAAAGGCTGCGTATACCCCGATAGGTATGGAAAACCGTAAAGCGGCCGAACCCGACACGGCCTATTTAAGTAAGGAACAACTGGAAAAGCTAATCCGCGAAAAACGTAAACTGATGGAAGCCGCCGCCAAGGAATTGGATTTCATAGAGGCCGCCCGTTTTCGAGATGAAATCAAGCAACTAAAAGCCCAAGTAACCGAACTTTAACCTATAGGTATGCATTACGAATTCTAGCAACCGACATAAAAAGTTCATTCAAAACCGTTTTTAGTTACCCCCAAAAGTATTAGGTTTACCCCAAATTATGCGTACCCAATCTTTTAAGAATTACTGTATGAGAATTTGTATTACCCGGTCAGAAAAAAACGCCTATTCGGAAACCTTCATCCATAATCAAATAAAAACGTTTACTGAAAATGCCGATGTGGTGACCTTATATGGCGGCCGTTATCCTGAGCGAAAGGAAGATGGTTCCCTGATAAACTCTAGACTATTCTGGGCGCTTCATAAAATCGTAAAAACAGTTTTAGGACGGAACAATTTCTTTAGCGATTACGGCATGAAGAAATTCCTAAAGGAGAACAAGATCGATGTCGTTTTTGCAAATTATGGTATGCCGGCCTCCCATATGGTGGCCCCATGCAAGGCCCTGGGCATACCGCTGGTAGCCATCTTCCACGGACACGATGCCACCGATAAAAAGCTCATACAGCAATACAACAACTACAAAGATCTTTTTGCCTACGCTTCCCAAATAGTAGCCGTTTCTAGAGTAATGCAAGAAAAGCTTTTAGCCCTAGGGGCAAATCCCAAAAAACTTATCATGATACCTTATGGCGTCAAAACCGCATTTTTTAAACCAGGCCAAACCGACAAACAACCAAGTTTATTGGCCGTAGGCAGGTTTACCGCTAAAAAAGGACCTCTCTATACGATAAGGGCATTTCACCGCTTGGTACAGCAAAGGCCAGACGCCACCTTAACCATGGTAGGAAAAAAAGATGGTCTTTTTGAGGCCTGTGAAGAGTTGGCGAAAACACTTAACCTAGAAAAATCGATTCATTTTACAGGAGTGCTCACACCTGTCGAGATTGCCAATTTGATGCAAAAATCGATGGTTTTTGTGCAACACTCCCTTACTGCACCAAATGGCGACATGGAAGGTACTCCTTTAGGTATTTTAGAAGCCAGTGCGGCCGGTCTACCTGTCGTAAGTACCCTACACGGGGGTATCAGGGATGCGGTAATACATGGTAAAACCGGCTATTTAGTTGAAGAAAAAGACGAAATTGGAATGTACGAATACCTACTGGATTTGGTAAGCCACCCGGAAAAGGCAGCGGAATTCGGGGCAAATGGGCGTAAACACATTCAAGAAAACCACGAACAAGACGTACAATGGGGCAAAGTGTTGGAAGTAGTAAAAAATGCTGCCAAACCAACGGTTTAACCCTTACGAAAAAGCCCCTTTCCGATAGGAAAAGGGGCTACAACTAACTAACCAAACTAATCAATATGAAAAAGCCCTTTTCAGGGTTTTACCCATACCATCCCATTCTAAATGCCCCAACCGTATTGTAAACTGAGTAAAAAGATCGCATGGCTTTGTAGAAGTCCCTATCGCACTTCAAAAGTTCTTTTCGGCTGAACTAATTCCGCTTTTTTAGGCATATCCAACCTCAGGATACCCGCTTCATAGCTTACCCCGATTTTTTCAATATCCACGGAATCGGGTAATGAAAAACTACGTTTATATGCATAATGGGTAATTTCCCTTTTGGTATAGCGTACGCCTTCTTCGATTTTTTCCTTGTTGGCCTCCGTGGCCAGGGTCAACACCCCTTTATCTACGGTTACCTTGATATCTTCCTTTTTGCGCCCGGGCAACTCAACGGCCAAAGCAAAGGCGGAATCGGTCTCTGAAATATCCATTGGTGCCAATCGTGACTCGGTACCACCGAACCAATCCGGCTTGAACATTTCATCTAATATGGAAGGTAAAAACGCATCATTTCTCTTAACTATATTCATCTTTTGTTCTTTTAAAGGTTATACACCTCCATACAGACAAAGACAATACCATTTGAAAAACAATGTCATTATGGCATTTTTTGTATTGTGATTTATGTCATAATGACACTTTTAGTTGTAATGGGCCCGAAATATATCGATCAACACCTTGGGAGGGACAATTTTATTGGGGTATTTATGCATTATAGAAAGCACTTGGGAAATTGCTGAAGGAGGTAGCCCCATATGCAACCCCACCTGATGCAATCGCTCAACTTCTTCAGAAGAGGCATGCTCGTCTACATTCATTAAGAGCACCAATCGGTGGAAATGTAATATACGATCGGCTTGCGATTTTGGAATAACCCGTTTGGCTTCGCCATCCATAAGCTTGTTAAATGCTACTTTTGAAATACCCAAACCCTGGGCCACCCCAAGTAAAAAGTTGTATTCCGATTCTTTAATTCCCCGATCTACCCGGGCAAAGGCGATCATTTCCGAAAGTATGCCCAATTTTTCCTCATATCCATCCATAGCGATACCATAACCTATATATAACTACCTCCACTTGGTTTTCGTATACCGTTACCATACTTATCGAGGAACTACAACACCAATTCACCAGTAATGGACAAAAAAAATCCCGGCACATGACCGGGATTATCAGATTCCAAGGCTTGACTTCGTTAAGATTCCGCCGTAATCCTTACCGGTACGTTGAAAATACGACCTTCCTTAAAGTACTTTTGCTCTACCTTTTGGTAGTTAAGACGACCTTTGATAAAAGACTCTAAGGCATCATTTTCGGTATCTACGGACAAAACGACGATCTCGCGATCTTTGTTTACCGTCACCTTTACCATGGCCTTTAGGTCTTGATCTACATCAAAGTAATTGTCTTTGAGCAATTGCCCGATTTTGACACAAATACCTTTAGTGGGGCTGTTTTTTTCAATTTTACCATCGTTGGCAAAAAGACTTCCTGCGGAAAGTAGCATCGCAGCTACTAACATTAAACTAAACTTTTTCATGATTACTTGATTTAAGATTGATGTACACTAAAAAGACGTCCGTAAAACGAGATTGTTACATGAGTTTTTGCTTTTAACACAAACTTAATAACCCCCTCATTTTCAAAGTTCCAGGACAAATTTAGTAACGACCAACCGGTCACACCAAGCCATAAAACCAAGGTTAACCCAATTTTAAACCAGCTAATATTAAGCTAACAAAAAGAAGTCTAGCCCCCACTAAAACAGCGCCTTACGAATTATTGAACCAAAACCAAAGAACCCGAATAATTTTGATGGACACCAACCAAAAACCAAAACATATCATTACAAAAACAACATAGGTTTTGCGGAAATAAAAAATGGGAAACGTTAACAAAACGCTTCCCATTTATTTAAGATATTTTTAAGGTTTAACCTAGGCTTAACCTAGCACTTCCTTCACTTTATCGGCTGCTTCTTGGAACTGAACAGCTGAATGCACTTCCAAACCAGAGTTATCTATAATCTCTTTGGCCAATTCGGCATTGGTTCCCTGCAACCTTACGATAATAGGCACGTTGATCTCATCGCCCATATTCTTATAAGCATCTACAACACCCTGGGCCACACGATCACATCGTACGATACCTCCGAAGATATTGATCAAAATCGCCTTTACATTGGGATCTTTAAGAATGATCCTAAAAGCTTCCTCTACCCTTTTGGCATCGGCAGTACCACCTACATCCAAGAAGTTAGCAGGCTCTCCACCAGCCATTTTGATCAAATCCATGGTAGCCATGGCCAAACCGGCCCCGTTTACCATACAACCTACATTACCATCTAGATCTACATAGTTAAGACCCAAGGCACCTGCCTCAACCTCAATTGGGCTCTCTTCGCGTAAATCGCGCATTTCGGCATATTGCTTACGACGGTATAAGGCATTATTATCAATAGACACTTTGGCATCTACCGCCATAATCTTATCGTCAGAGGTTTTCAACACCGGGTTGATCTCGAACAAACTGGCATCACTCTCTTGATAGGCTTTATATAAAGAAGAAACAAATTTTACCATTTCCTTGAAAGCTCCACCAGATAGCCCCAAGTTAAAGGCCACCCTACGGGCTTGGAAAGGCAAAAGACCCGTAGCCGGATCAATCTCTTCGGTAAAGATCAAATGTGGGGTTTTCTCTGCCACTTCCTCAATATCCATACCACCTTCGGTAGAATACATGATCATATTCCTTCCCGTAGCACGGTTCAATAATACCGACATATAGAATTCCGATGTCTCTGAATCACCCGGATAATACACATCTTCGGCAACCAATACCTGGTGTACCTTTTTACCCTCGGCAGAGGTCTGCGGGGTAACCAAGTTCATCCCAATGATCTGTCCGGCCAAATCTTCAACCTCTTGCAGGTTTTTGGCCAACTTAACACCGCCTCCTTTACCACGGCCACCGGCGTGTACCTGGGCCTTGATCACATGCCAACCGGTTCCGGTCTCGGCAGTAAGTTGTTTAGCAGCCGTAACAGCTTCCTTAGCCGAGTGGGCCACGACACCACGTTGGATGCGTACTCCAAAACTGGCTAAAATCTCTTTTCCTTGATATTCGTGAAGATTCATATATCGCTTTGTAAAAAAGTTCGATTGCAAAAATAGCAAACCCCACCTAATTACCCTAATGATTCCGGTACAGAGGTTGCACAAATAAACCCCAAAACCGACACAACTCACAAAACCATTACATCTCAGCTATTTAACCCTTTCTAAAAATCGACTTACTTTTGATTTAATGCATACCAAGCCCCAACCCCTAACACCATCACCATAACTACAATTGTTGCATTTACAACTTTTTGTTATTTATTTATTGATGCGCCAGAAATCCTTGCAGTTCCCCTTTCGGAAAACTAGATTTGCAAAAAATATCCGCATGGAAAACAAGCAGCTTTTACAAATTGCCCAAGAATTCGGCGCCCCGGTTTATGTGTACGATGCCCATAAAATAGAAAGTCAGTTCAATCGATTAACTGCCGCCTTTAAATCGGTGAAACAGTTAAAGCTGAACTATGCCGTAAAAGCCTTGAGCAACATTAATATACTAAGACTTATGGACTCCCTTGGAGCCGGTCTCGACACTGTGTCGATCCAAGAGGTACAACTGGGACTAGCTGCGGGCCATAAGGCTGAGAATATCATTTTTACCCCAAACGGTGTTTCGCTGGAAGAAATAGAGATTGCTGCCAAATTGGGGGTTCAGATCAATATCGACAACCTTTCTATACTAGAGCAATTCGGAAGCAAATACCCAGATGTTCCGGTTTGTATCCGTATCAATCCGCACGTAATGGCCGGAGGCAACTCTAAAATCTCCGTAGGCCATATCGATAGTAAATTCGGTATCAGTATTCATCAAATCCCACATATTCTTCGCATTGTGGAATTGACCAAAATGCATATCAACGGAATCCATATGCACACCGGAAGCGATATTTTGGATGTAGACGTATTCTTATATGCCTCCGAAATTTTGTTTGAGGCGGCCAGCCATTTCGAGAACCTCGATTTTATCGATTTCGGAAGCGGATTCAAAGTACCTTATAAAGAAGGGGATATTCAGACCAATATCGAAGAATTCGGTAAAAAACTGAGTAAGCGTTTCAACGAATTCTGCAAATGTTACGGTAAGCCGCTTACCCTTGGTTTTGAGCCCGGAAAATTCTTGGTTAGTGAGGCCGGGCATTTCTTGGCCAAAGTAAATGTGGTAAAGCAGACCACCTCTACTGTCTTTGCCGGAATTGATTCTGGTTTTAACCATTTGATTCGCCCCATGTTCTACGGATCTAATCATGAGATACACAATGTATCGAACCCCAAGGGCCGGGAGCGTTACTATTCGGTGGTAGGTTATATCTGTGAGACGGATACCTTTGGTAGCAATCGCCGAATTGCCGAGATAACGGAAGGCGACATCCTTTGCTTTAAAAATGCCGGAGCTTACTGTTTTAGCATGGCCAGTAACTACAACTCTAGATACCGACCTGCCGAGGTGTTGTGGAAAGACGGTAAAGCTATCTTGATTCGTGAAAGGGAAACGTTCGACGATCTTTTACGTAATCAGGTCGATCAAGCGCATCTTTTTGAACCTCAACAGGTTGAAGCCACGAAATAAAAATCTTACATTTACGTTAGGTTTAATACCTTCCTTAGACCAAATAAGGAGCAATCAGGGCTACTAAAATCCCATGGTTGGTAACACAAAATGCCATAAAACCTATACCCAGTACGCGTATTTGTTTTCTAGGCCTAACGAAATTTCAAAAAGATGAAAAAGAAGCTACTACCTACCCTACTGCTCACCTTAATGGTATTTGTAGGTTGGCACACCCAAGCCCAAGAACTGGAATGGATGAGTTGGGAAGAGGCCGTTACCATGGCCACTACCGAAGAAAATCCGAAAAAGATTTTTGTAGACGTCTATACCGATTGGTGTGGTTGGTGCAAAAAAATGGATAAGGACACCTTTCAAAACCCCAAAGTGGCCGAGTATATGAACGCCCATTTTTATATGGTGAAATTCGATGCCGAAGGAAAAGACCCCATCGAATTCCAAGGCAAGACCTTTAAGTTCGTGCCTTCGGGCAGACGGGGGTACCACGAACTGGCCGCCGCATTGACCAACAACCGCTTGAGCTACCCCACCGTTGTGTTTTTAGATTCGAACCTAAAAATGCTATCCCCGGTACCGGGTTACCAAAAAGTTGAACCCTTTTTAAAAATCGCCAAATACTTCGGTGATGACATCTATAAAGACAAGGATTGGAACACCTACGAAAAGGAAAGTAAATAAGTTTAAACGCTAGACTATATATATTAGACCCTAGACATTAGAAATTAGAAAAAACGAAACCGCCTCAAGGGCGGTTTTTGTTTTTATCTATTTCTACTAAATTCGAATTACCTACTATAATTCGGCGATTCTTTGGTAATGGTTACATCGTGAGGGTGGCTTTCGTTGATACCACTGGCGGTAATCTTAACAAAACGCCCAGACTCTTTTAAGGTATCGACATCCTTGGCACCGCAATACCCCATTCCGGCCCTTAGTCCGCCAACGAATTGGTGTATACTCTCGTTCAGCTCGCCTTTGTAAGGTACACGGCCCACGATTCCTTCGGGAACCAATTTTTTGATATCGTCTTCCACATCTTGGAAATAACGATCCTTACTTCCTTTTTTCATGGCCTCTACAGAGCCCATGCCACGATAAGATTTAAACTTACGCCCTTCGTAAATAATGGTCTCGCCCGGCGATTCTTTGGTGCCCGCCAATAAAGAGCCCAACATTACGGTATCGGCGCCGGCCGCAATGGCCTTGGGAATATCGCCCGTATACCGGATACCGCCATCGGCAATCACAGGAACCCCACTGCCTTTTATGGCATGGGCCACTTCCAATACAGCCGAAAACTGCGGGAACCCAACCCCGGCCACGACACGTGTGGTACAAATGGAACCTGGACCAATACCTACTTTAACCGCATCGGCACCGGCCTCTACCAAGAATTTGGCTGCTTCCCCGGTCGCAATATTACCTACGACCACATCTAATTCAGGAAACTTCTTTTTAACCTCTTTTAATACGTTTACCACTCCTTGGGTATGGCCATGGGCAGTATCAATTATGATGGCATCTACCCCTGCGTTCACCAAAGCCTCGGCCCGTTCCACCGCATCACCCGTTACACCGATAGCTGCGGCTACACGTAAACGTCCGTACTGGTCTTTGTTGGCAATGGGCTTTTGGGTGAGTTTGGTAATATCCCTAAAGGTGATCAAACCCACCAATAGATTGTCGTTGTTGACCACGGGAAGCTTTTCAATTTTATTGGCTTGTAAAATATCCTCGGCCTCCGCCAAAGAAGTACCTTCGCTCACGGTAACCAAATTGGAATCGGTCATAACCTCTGAAATAGGACGCTCTGTATTTTTCTCGAACCTTAAATCGCGGTTGGTTACGATACCGATTAATTTTCCGGCATCGTCTACGATTGGAATGCCCCCAATACTATGCTCTTTCATGGCTGCTTGTGCATCTTTGACCAAAGCGTCGCTCGGCAAGGTAATCGGATCTAAGATCATACCGTTTTCGGCCCGTTTTACCTTTCGCACCTTGGCCGCCTGCTGTTCTATGGTCATGTTCTTGTGCAACACCCCAATACCGCCTTCACGGGCCATGGCAATGGCCATACGCGATTCGGTAACCGTATCCATAGCTGCAGAAATGATGGGTACGTTTAAAGTAATATTACGGGTAAACTTGGATTTGATATCCACTTCACGCGGTAAAACTTCAGAATAAGCGGGAACGAGTAGTACGTCGTCATAGGTGAGTCCTTCGCCTACGATCTTTCTTTGGTGAGCTTCCATGCAATTACGTATTAATTGCGGGCAAATATACGATTTTTAACACCACCTAAAGTTTATGGCACTGTTAATTCGAACCGGACTTCTTAAAAAGCAGTTGCCATAAGACCAAAGCAGCCGCCCACGTAAAACTCAGGGTCATTAAAAAGCCTGACACCATGACCACATACTTCATCCACCCTATACCCTTCCACATCAAATAGATACCCCCGAATGTAAACAACACTGAAAGAAGCGGCTCTATACTTAAAAATTTCTTTAGCCATAGCGAAGTATCGGATAGCCAAACCAGAACACCCATAAGCACAAAAACAAAGGAAAGTGACAAAATATGGGTATGCACCGTGGTAAGCATTTCCCGTTCACTCTTTTTGAATTTCATGACCTCGGCCTCTTCATCGGCTTCATTGCCCAGGTAGTTTTCATGAATACCTTGCGGACTGGCTTCGGTGGTTTCATTGACGAACAACAAACCAGTGAAAAAACCAACGGAAAGCACGAGGACGAAAACGGCCAAAAAACTTTTAACCCCTTTCGGAAAATTGGCCAAGCTTAAACTCCCCTCCATTTACAATACCTTATTTTCTTGAAGGATTTTAACGGATTGTAGCAGACCATCCAATGAACGGGTCATAGATCGCACGGAAATCGTCGCCCCGGAAATAGCATCTACGTTGGTATCGGCATCCAAACGATCGGCAGGTGTTTTTCCTAAAAACTGCTTTAACCAGCGTTTACTTCCAATTTCACCACCATATTCTTCCCGATAGATCAAGACCTTACTATGAACTATACTTAAATCGGCATCAAAAACCACCATATAATCGAAATCGGCCGTTTTACTAGGTGCCTTACCCAAAAACACATAGCCCGTGGTCTGGTCTTGGTCGGACATGGCGAAAAAATTCGTACTAGAAATGGTAAGTGGCAGATCTGCTTGCAATGCTGCCGGTATTTCCACCCCGGCCAGATTATAGGTAACCCCCGGATAAAGTTTACCCAACTCTTTATTTACTTTCTTCCCTAGCTTTCCTGGAATGGAAAACGCATATAACAAAGGTATGAGCACACATACCACTACCGACATACTTACGACACGCTTCATAGGACAAAAGTAATAATTTAGAATTGGTTTTAATAAAAAATGGCAACCGAATACCGATTGCCATTTTTAAACTCCATAGAAGTTGGTGCTAGAACCAAACCCCAATACCGAAGTTCAAACGATTTTTTACATCGGCCCCTTCCAAGGCATTGTCCCGGAATTGGTAATCTCCTTTTACAACGACCCCTGGTGCTATATGATAAGAAAGTCCTGTAGTAATATCGGTACGGTTATAAGCATCGTTTCGCTCTAAATCCCCGGCCGTACTTGCATGGGTATCGTATTTTTCGTAACGGGTAAAAGCGAACAGTTTCTGTTTTTTATCCTGGGGCAACAAATTATATCCGGCCTCTACGTACCAACCTTGAAGGGCACTACCTAAATCCCTTCCGGTAGCATTGTTATAGGCCTCGGTATCGGAAAGTGAAGCGTAGATAAACTGACCTCGCGCCGTGAACCTTTCGTAGGCGTAGCGAGCATCCAATCCTACCATGGCAACACCGATATTGGCGCCATCCATATCCTCGATATCATCTTCGGCCTGGGTATCGCCAAAGTAACCAGCCAACCCTAATCGCAGGCCTGGAATACCGTAATAATCGAATTTGGTAGAAAACGTCGGACTATCTACCGTAGACTTTATCCCTTTTTGACGGCCGCCGCGCAAGCCATTAGAACCTTTTAAATAGCCCGAGATACCACCTTCACCATCGGCGAAAGTAGACTTAAAGCCATTGAACACGTAAAACTGGTATCCCAAGTTCAAGTCGTTGAAACGACCATTAACCCCAATACCCAGTTCCCTCCAGGTAGTAGGAACGATTACGCCATCTACTGCTGGGCGCTCGGTTCCGTTAAAGGTGGTAGGTTCGTGAAACTCATTGATAATACCCATGGGCACCAACATAAGTCCACCCCTTAGATACACATTATCGGCCACATTATAATTTACAAAAGCTTGTTCAACGAAAACCTCCTCTACATGCTCGAATTCGATTTCCGTGAAAAACTGGGTCGATTCGCTGAATTTGTATCCGAACAACAGCACTAGGCGCTGAACATCCAACTCTCCATTATCCCCCTCTGGTTGATTGTACAACATTTCGCCATAGGCCCCTACAGTAACGGCCGAAGCATAATTACCGGAAAGAATACGCTGTGCGGCATTCATTTGACTTTGTGGATCAAAGGTTATACTATCGGTCTTGGTTTGGGCCCTCCCTACAAATACACAGATTATGGCCATTATACATACAAGCTTCTTCATCCTTAACTATTCTTATTTAGATTTATTTCAGTTAAAATGCGGCGCAAATGTACCACCCCATCTTTCTAATCCAAAGAAAAACTTAAATTAAATCTAAATAAAGGTAAAATTTAACATATTACGGATGGGTAAAAGATTGACTTTCCTCAACAGAAAACCATACACTACGCACAGCATTAAACTAATCTACAGACACTTACATCGCAGATACCCTCACCCCCCGCAATGCTGCGGGACAGGCCAACCCTCTCCCAGAGGGAGAGGGGGCTAGAAATCAGGTATAGTATAAAAATAGTTTGCTCAGGAAAATGACATGGCCTTGCCAACATATATAGCAAATGGCCATTAATGATAGGTGGTAAACAACTCGGTGGCCTTATTATAGGCTGCTTCAAAGGCCATGGGGCCTACCCCGGTCTCTACCTTATGGGTCGTAAAATAGGAAAGCATGCGTTCGGTGGGCATATTGCCCGTTAGTTCATCTTTGGCCATGGGGCAACCCCCAAAGCCTTGAACGGCCCCGTCGAACCTGCGACATCCGGCGGTAAATGCGGCATCTACCTTTTCGTGCCATTGTAAGGGATGTGTATGTAAATGGGCCCCGAATTCGATATGCGGATAGGTCGGGATCAAGCCTTCGAACAAATAGCTGATTACCTCAGGTGTGGAACTACCAATGGTATCGGACAAGGACAAGATAGACACCCCCATTTTGGATAAACGTTCGGTCCACTCCCCTACGACCTCAACACTCCAAGGGTCGCCATACGGATTACCAAAACCCATGGAAATATAGGTTACCACTTCTTTATTGGCTTCGGCCGCCAATTCCAATATCTCATTTAGAATCCCTACCGATTGATCTATCGTCTTATGGGTGTTTCGCATCTGGAAATTCTCCGAAATGGAAAATGGATAACCCAAATAATGTATTTCCGGATGTTGACAGGCATCTCGGGCACCTCGGGCATTGGCCACAATGGCCAAGAGTTTACTTTTGGTCCGACTTAGATCGAGTTGAGCCAAAACTTGGGCCGTATCCTGCATCTGAGGAATCGCCTTGGGCGACACGAAACTGCCAAAGTCAATGGTATCGAAACCACAGTTGAGCAAAGCCTGGATATACCGCACTTTTTCAGCCGTGGGAATCATGGTTTTGATCCCTTGCATAGCGTCGCGGGGACACTCGATAATCTTTACCATTTCGGAAGGCTGTTGCATAGACCAAATGTAGTGTTATTTGAGGGAAACCAACAAATACAGGGCGATACCGACAAAAACAGCTACCTGTACATATTTTAAAACCCATCCGGCACGGGCATTCCGCTTTAAATAGACCGCAATCTTTCCGGCCAAGAGGGCCAAACTACCAAAAACCAAAAAGGCCGAAAGCATAAACAACAGCCCCAATACATAAAATTGTAGGGGTTTGGGCAATGCATCACTGAACAAAAAACCAGGAAAGAAAGCGAGAAAAAACAAGGTCACTTTCGGGTTGAACACATTCATTAAAAATCCTTGCCGAAAAAGATGCCAACCACTTTTTTTGACCACTCCCTCGTTTATGGAAAAATCGGCCGGTGCCCGATACACCTTATAAGCCAAATATAAAAGATAGGCCGCACCAAAGCCGGTTATAACCCATAAGGCTATCGGACTCTTATTGATCAAGGCCGACACCCCAAAGGCCAACAGGCTGGTGTGGACCAAGCAACCTGACACCAAACCACTGACCACTGCCAAACCCGATTTTCTACCATGGGCCAAGCTTTGGGCCAATACAAAAAGATTATCAGGACCGGGAGACAAAGCCAATACGGTTGAAGCCAAAAAGAAGGAAAGCAATACTTGGTAATCCATAAAACAAAACTAGGGAATAGGCCGCACTTTCGCACCAATTCGTTTTTGACTACCTTTCGGAAAAAATTTATAGCATGCGAACCTTATTGACCCTAGTTGCCCTTTTTTCTTTTACCTTAAGCTTTGCCCAAGACGGGAAATCCCCGGCAAAAAAATTACGCCATGTAGTGCTTTTTAAATTCAAGGAAGATACCTCGAGAAGTGCCATAACCATGATCGAAAAAGAATTCGTGGCCTTGGGAAAACAATTAAAGGAAGTAAAAGAATTCGAATGGGGTCTGAACAACAGCCCTGAAGGATTGAACAAGGGCTTTACCCATGGCTTCTTGGTAACCTTTGCCAGCGAAGAGGATCGCGACACCTATTTACCCCACCCCAAACACCAAGCCTTTGTAGCCAAGCTAAAACCATATTTAGAAGACGCTTTGGTATTTGATTATTGGGCGTTTTAGAAAGCTAAATTAGAAGCACCTCCATTTTTTAACGTTAACCCCTCATCCTAAACCCTCTCAACGAGGTAATGGGGAATAATACGCTTTGGCAATTATTAAATGTTATCCCTTTAAAATGGCTTTGTTAATACGCTTTACCAAAGCTGGGCCTTCGTAGATAAAGCCGGTCCAGAGTTGTACCAAATCGGCTCCGGCCTCTAGCTTTTCCAAAGCATCTTGGGCCGAATGTATACCGCCCACCCCAATGATTGGGAAGGCTTTATTACTCTTTTCGGCCAGAAAGCGAATTACTTCGGTACTGCGTTGGGTCAATGGCTTACCACTTAGGCCTCCCTGCTGTTTGCTCAAGGCCTGGGGCGATTGTAACCCTTCCCTAGAGATGGTGGTATTGGTAGCAATTACCCCATCGATCTTGGTGTCGGAAACGATTTGTATAATATCGAGCAATTGGTCATCGGTAAGGTCCGGTGCGATTTTCAACAACAAGGGTTTCGCTTGAGGTTTTGTACCGTTAAGTACCATGAGCTCACGTAGCAGGGCGGTCAACGGTTCCTTATCCTGTAGTTCGCGTAGACCAGGTGTGTTGGGTGAACTTACGTTTACCACAAAATAATCGACATGTTCGTAAAGGGCATTGAAGCAGATACGGTAATCGTCCAAGGCATTTTCGTTTGGCGTAACCTTGTTCTTTCCAATATTACCACCAATCAACACCTTGTGTTTGGCCTTTAGGCGTTCTACGGCAGCCGCTACACCTTGGTTATTAAAGCCCATACGGTTTATAATGGCCTTATCGGCCTGTAAACGGAACAAGCGTTGTTTCGGATTACCATCTTGGGGTTTTGGGGTAAGGGTACCGATCTCTACGAATCCGAAGCCAAAATCGGACAGCTGATTGTACAAACGGGCATCTTTATCAAAGCCAGCGGCCAAACCTACCGGGTTTTTGAATTTGAGTCCGAATACCTCACGCTCTAAGCGTTTATCATTCACATTATAAATCGCCCTGAACAAAAATCCGAGCCCGATAGCTGAAAAGAAACGGATCATTCCAAAACTGAAATGGTGCACTTGTTCGGGGTCGAACAAAAAGAAAATGGGACGAAGGATAAACTTATACATGCTCAGGAAAAAATTTTAACAAAAATACGACCTATGTACAAACTACACTAGTTAATTATCTGTTTCCTCGGGTTCAGGCAAACGCAATGGTATACGCCCCACCTCTACGCATAATTTCATATAGCGTTCATACTGGCGCTCGTTCAAAATCTGTAGAAACTTTATGTCGTATTCCGCGGTAATCGTTTCCATACCTTCTACCAATAACTCGTGTTTCTTTCCCAACTCGGTCAATTGCTCAGGGGTTTCTTGTGGATGGCTGGCCAACAGATTATCAACTTTCTGTTGTTCACGCCGCAATTGGGTGTTCACCACTTCTTTTAAGGTTTTTAACTGCACCACTTGACCATGGTTCAATTGAAAAACCCCTTCTAAGGTTTTAAGCGGAGCCGTGGCTATGCCCAACGTACAGTCTTGGGCTGTCAACCCAAACGAAATAAACAGAAAAGCTACACTTACCAAAGTACGCATGCGGTTACATTTTATGGTGGTACCGCAATAATAACCCTATTTTTGAAAAAAAGACCCTTATGCAGCATTTGATCGATAGGTTTATCAGTTATGTAACCCTAGACACCGAAAGTGACCCCGATTCAAATAGTACCCCTAGTACCGAAAACCAATGGGTATTGGCCCGTAAGTTAGTGCAGGAGCTCAACGAAATAGGCTTAAGCGATGTTAGCATTGATGAAAACGCCTATGTTATGGCTATTTTACCGGCCAATACCCAAGGCGATATTCCTTCTATTGGGTTTATTGCCCATATGGATACCAGCCCCGATTTTTCCGGAAAAAACGTTTGCCCGCAAATCATTGAAAATTATGATGGTAAAGACATCGTGCTCAATGCGGAAAAGAATATTGTACTTTCTCCGTCCTATTTTGAGGAGATGACCCAATACAAAGGCCAAACCTTGATCACCACTGATGGCACCACTTTGTTGGGTGCCGATGACAAGGCCGGTATCACCGAGATAGTTAGTGCTATGGAATATTTAGTAGCCCACCCTGAAATAAAGCATGGCGAGATCCGTATCGCGTTTACCCCAGATGAGGAAATTGGTCGTGGCGCCCATAAATTCGATGTTAAAGCTTTTGGTGCCGCATGGGCTTACACCATGGATGGCAGTACCGTTGGCGAACTCGAATACGAAAACTTTAATGCCGCTGGGGCAACTATCGAATTTAATGGCCGAAGCGTTCACCCAGGTTATGCCAAGGGTAAAATGAAAAATGCCCTATTGGTCATGCATGAATTCATACAAGCCCTACCTGCTCACGAAGTCCCGGAGAAAACTTCAGGCAGAGAAGGTTTCTTCCATATTTATGAGACCCAGGGCAGTATTGAGGAAGCCCGTTTAGGTATGATCATACGCGACCACGACAAAGCCAAATTTGAAGCTAGAAAGGCATTGGTGACCTCTATATGTAAATCCTTGGAGGATAAACATGGCTTTCCTATCATCCTAAATCTAAAGGACCAATATTACAATATGGAAGAAAAGGTAAAACCTGTTTTCCATATCGTTGACATTGCTCGTGAAACCATGGAAGAATTAGGCATTACCCCTATAATTAAACCTATACGCGGTGGTACCGATGGTTCGCAATTGAGCTTTATGGGCCTACCTTGTCCTAATATTTTCGCGGGCGGACATAATTTCCATGGGAAATATGAGTATATTCCTGTTGAAAGCATGCAAAAGGCCGTAGATGTTATCGTAGGCATATGCGTGCGTACCGCTAAAAAATATGGTGATGGATAAAAAGAAACAAGCCAAACTTGAAGCCTATTACGAAAAAGATGGGCCATTTACCGAACAGCTGAACATCCTTCGGGCCTTGGCCTTGGAAGTGGGTTTTACCGAAACCTTAAAATGGTCGATGCCTGTTTATATGGTAGACAACAAAAACGTGGTCGGTATTTCGGCTTTTAAAAACCACTATGGTCTGTGGTTCTTTAACGGTAATTTCTTGAAAGACCCTAAAAAAGTGCTAACCAATGCCCAAGAAGGTAAGACTAAATCTATGCGACAATGGCGGTTCGAGGCCACGGACGATCTCAACAAAGCAGACCTAATCGCTTACCTAAAAGAAGCTATGGCCAACCAAAAGGCCGGACTAAGCCTAGCGCCTGCCAAGGCCGGAAGCAAAACCATTGCCATGCCCGAGGAACTACAAAAAGCCTTGGATAGCTCGGACACCTTACGAAAAGCCTTTGACACCTTATCACCTTTTAAACAAAGGGAATACATGGAACATATCGGCGGTGCCAAAAGAGAATCTACGCGGGTCTCGCGCTTGGAAAAATGTACCGCACTTATCTTGGAGGGTAAGGGGCTTAATGATAAGTATCGGTAGGTTTACCTTATGATCCTAAACAAAAAATCCGCCCTGGTTTAGAGCGGATTTCATTATTATATTCGAAAAAACCTAAGCTTAAGATTTCTCGGCCTTGGGTTGAAGTTTTTTACTCAACTCCATGGAAATAGCCGAACGATCGAACTTTAATTTCCCGGCCATGGTCTCAATAACACAGCTGGCATCTTTGTCGTTTAGATCGACAACCTTGCCGTGCAGACCACTTTTGGTAATTACACGATCGCCTTTCTTTAGGGCTTCGGCAAATTTTTTCTCATCTTTCTGACGTTTCATCTGGGGCCTGATCATAAAAAAGTAGGCCACCACAAAAATCAGTAATAGGGGCAAAAACGGATATTGTTCTAACATCTACTTATCCTTTTTTCAACGGAATAGAGGCCTGGGCCGCAGCATCCTTAGGGTTAACGAATGCTTTTATCTTTAAAAGCTCAGATCCGGCAGCCGTATTGGCATTTACGGTAACGGTCTTACTTACCGCACCATTACCCGCACCGTTAAACTTAACTACCATGGTACCTTTCTCACCTGGAGCGATCGGGGTGTTCTTTGGGTAGGTAGGTACGGTACATCCGCAGCTACTGCTGGCGTTGGTAATAATCAAGGGCGCCTCTCCGGTATTGGTAAAGGTAAAGGTATACTCTTGTGGGGTACCGTTAACGATGGTACCAAAATCGTGCTCCTTTTTATCAAAGCTCATTACCGGCAATTTCTTGGAAGCGGCATCGCGTTCGGCGGCTACTTCTACATTGCTCGCTTCAACTTTGGCCGAAGCTTTTTCTTCTTTACAAGAAAGATTCATTAGGACCATGGCGGCCCCCAATGCTAATACAAACGTTCTTCTCATGGTATTTTTATGTTTCATTACAAAAATAGAAAAAATGGTAATGCGTTCGGTTTTGAAACGTAGATACGACGGTAATAGTATAAAGAACAGTCTTTACCACCCTCTAAAGTAGGCCGCGGCCCATCTTTTTCATCTTTCCGTTGGTCTTGTATTCCTTCACCAATTTATCGAGTACCCCATTGATAAAAATGCTACTTTTCGGGGTAGAGTATTCTTTGGCGACTTCTAAATACTCGTTCAGGGTCACCTTTTCGGGAATGGATGGAAAGTACAATAACTCACAAATAGCCATCTTCAATAAAATAGCATCGATTTCAGCAATACGATCTTTGTCCCAATTCGGGGTCTTGGCCTCAAATTCCTTGGTTAACTCGGCATCTTTGAGCAGGGTCTTTGCCATAAGGTCCTTCGCATAGGTCATATCGGCCGTATCCTTAAGTAGCTTGGGCAAAAAGTAAGATTCCGGATGCTCTTCCTTCACCTGTTTCAATCGTTTTAACAAAAAGGTGTTTACGATCGGGATATCGTCTACCCAAGTGAGTTTATCATCTTCAAAATGCTCATAAATCTTTTCGTTGGGGGCGATAACCTCTTTAAAAAGCTGTACGACCAACGCTTTGTCGGTATCGTAATCGGTAGTTTCCTTGGCCATATAGGCTTCAAAAGCCTTATGGGTCAATATCTCCTTGTAAATGATTTTGATATAGTCTTCGTGCAGGTACCAATTGTTTAGCTTACGCTTTTCAACATCTTCCTTAAGACGACCATTTTGGGTCAACTGCTGTAACAAGGCATTGTGGGCAAAACGGGCAGGATCCGGATAATTCGCCCCGCCTTCGTTCAAGTATTTTTTAGAACCAAGCTCTAATTGCTCTTGGGCATAGGCCTGAAGTTCGACCAGTAGGGCCAACATCAACAGATAAAGCGAATACATATTCTCCATACTGCCCTTTAAGAACTTTTGCTGTTCCTCTAGGTTTCCATCCTTGGCCTGTACCAAGGCATAAATACACTGCATTACCTTTACACGGATGTGCCGTCTTGTTAACATTTTAAAGAACTTTTAAGAAGACTGATTTTTTTCCGCTGTAAAAGTAGTATTAATTTGCAAAGCGCATACCGCTTTGTTTAAATTTTAATACGGTATGGTTTTGCCGGCGGCCCATGAAAGAACTACAACATTTAAATAAATATTTTAAAAAATATTGGCTTCGATTGTTCGCCGGTATCATTATTACCATCGTGGCCAGGGTCTTTTCTTTGGTAATGCCGCCTTATGTAAACAAATCGGTTCGTGAGGTGGAGGCCTTTTTGAAGACCGAAGGGGCCTCGGTAGATGCCCTTGGCGGGGTACTTATTGAAAACATATTGATTATTCTTGGGGCCGCATTGTTTTCCGGTTTTTTTACTTTTTTGATGCGCCAGACCATAATCAATGTGAGTCGTTATATTGAATTCGACCTGAAGAACGAGATATTTCAGCATTACCAAAAACTACATCTGGCCTTTTACAAAAAGAACCGTACGGGAGATTTAATGAATCGCATCAGTGAAGATGTATCCCAAGTGCGTATGTATGCCGGGCCAGTAATCATGTACGGCATCACCACCTTTACCCTTTTTGCCTGTGTTATACCCATTATGTTCTATAAGGCACCGACCATTGCCGCCTATACGTTGTTACCCTTGCCCATACTCTCGGTTTTAATCTATCGGATCAGTAAGATTATTCATAAACGGAGTACGGTGGTACAAGAATTCCTGTCCGGACTGTCGACTTTTGCACAAGAAACGTTTTCAGGAGTTAACGTAATCAAAGCCTATGGTTTGGAACGAACCACGGCAGAACAAATGCAAGAATTGGCCCATGAAGGTCGCGATAAGAGCATGGACCTTGTTAAAGTGAACGCATGGTTCCATCCTATGATGACTTTGTTGATCGGGGTAAGCAACCTTTTGGTGATCTTTATTGGGGGGCAACAGTACATTAGTGGTAAAATAGATTCCTTAGGGATTATCTTGGAATTTATCATTTATGTAAACATGCTTACCTGGCCCGTGGCTATTGTAGGTTGGTTGACTTCGGTGATCCAACGTGCCGAGGCTTCACAAAAACGAATCAATGAATTCTTAAATGTGGCGCCCGAAATTGAAAATTCGATTGAAACGGACACCCCTATCACAGGAACCATCGAATTCAAAAATGTATCCTTTACCTATCCCGATACCGGCATACAGGCACTTAAAAATGTGTCTTTTACCATAAAAGCGGGCGAAACCCTTGCCATTCTAGGAAAGACCGGAGCTGGTAAGAGTACGATACTAGATTTGATTGCCCGGTTATACGATGTAGATTCGGGGGAGATTTTAATTGACGGAACCCCCTTACCTTCCCTCAACTTAAACAGCCTTAGAAATAGTTTAGGTGCCGTACCCCAAGATGCATTTCTGTTTTCGGACACCATTGCCAATAATATCAAATTCGGTAAGGAGGATGCCAGTTCGGCAGAAATAGAAACCGCTGCGAAAAATGCGGCCGTTCACGAAAACATTATTGGATTTAAACAGGGTTACGAAACCATTTTGGGCGAAAGGGGCCTTACCCTTAGCGGCGGACAAAAACAACGGGTATCCATTGCCCGAGCTTTGATCAAAGATCCCAATATATTCTTGTTCGACGATTGTCTTTCGGCCGTAGATACCGAAACCGAAGAAAAAATATTGGGCAACCTTCAGGAAGCCTCCTCTAGCAAGACCAGTCTGATCGTAAGCCACAGGGTTTCTTCTGCACGTACCGCAGACCAAATTATTATACTGCAAGACGGGGAAATCGCACAAAATGGCCCACACGAGCTATTATTGAGCGAAAATGGCTACTATAAAGAGCTTTACCACACCCAGTTAACCGATAAAGAAAACCCCCAATAAGTTGGTTGGGTGGTTTTTTTTTTCCATTTTTGAAAGAATAATTAAGCATTCTACCAACATACACACCAACACATGAGCGAGAGAAGTATACTGGACCAAGAGGAGATTTACTCCAAGGTTCTCAGGGCTGGGCGCAGAACTTATTTTTTTGACGTAAGAAGTACAAAGGCAGGCGATTACTACCTAACCATAACAGAAAGTAAAAAGTTCACCCACGACGATGGTACCTTCCATTATAAAAAACACAAGATTTATCTCTATAAGGAAGACTTTGCTTCCTTTAAGGAAATCATGAACGAAATGATGGATTATATTATCGATGAAAAAGGTTTGGAGGTCATCTCCGAAAGACATCAAAAAGACTTTAAAAAAGAGGAGGTAGCAGCATCGTCTACCAACACCGATTCGCCCTCCGATAACTTTACCGACGTTAGTTTCGACGACATCTAAAACCTTAACATTTTCTTAAAAAATTACAACGGCCCCAAGATCACGGGGCCGTTTCTTATTTTAGTAGCCTAACAGCTAACTTTTATGAGAACTTTCCGAATTACCGTTTTTCTGGTTTTTATCGGACTTTGGGGTTTTGCACAATCTTCCCAAACCGATCTATCCTATTATTTACCCAAAGGTGTTCAATACGACCCAAACATTCCGACACCTAAACAGATTATTGGCCATGAGGTGGGCGAATGGCATATTACCCACGACAAACTTATGTTCTATATGCAGGCCTTGGCCAAGTCTAGTGATCGTATTAGCATAGAGAACAGGGGCAGGACCTTTGAAGGCCGACCGATTTTGTTACTTACCATTACCTCGCCCAAAAACCATGGTAATCTAGAACAAATTAGACAAGACCACCTTAAGCTAACAGAAGCTGGGGGTAATAACATGGATCTATCCCAAATGCCCATAGTGGTGTACCAAGGTTTCTCTATACACGGAAACGAACCCAGTGGATCGAATGCCGCTTTGGCCTACGCTTATCACTTGGCGGCGGCCCAAGGTAGTGCCATTGACCAATTGTTGGACGATACCATTATTTTACTGGACCCTTCCTTTAATCCTGATGGATTACAGCGCTTTGCCTTTTGGGCCAATATGAACAAGGCACAAAACATGAACCCCGACCCAAACGATAGGGAATATACCGAAGTATGGCCCCGTGGCCGTACCAACCACTATTGGTTCGATATGAACCGCGATTGGCTTCCGGTTCAATTACCTGAAAGTAGGGCCCGTATCGCCAGTTTCCATAAGTGGCTACCGAACATACTTACCGATCATCATGAAATGGGTAGTAACTCTACCTTTTTCTTCCAACCTGGAGAACCTAGTCGTGTACATCCGCTTACCCCTAAATTGAACCAAGAACTTACGGCCGAGATCGGCACCTACCATGCGAAGGCACTGAACCAATTGGGCTCTTTATACTATTCCGAAGAAAACTACGACGATTACTATTACGGTAAAGGCTCCACCTTTCCCGATGTAAACGGTAGTATTGGTATCCTTTTCGAACAAGGAAGCTCCCGAGGTCATATGCAGGAAACCGAAAACGGATTGCTCACCTTTCCTTTTACCATCCGTAACCAATTCGCCACCGCGGTTTCTACGGTTGAAGCTGCCCAAAACATGCGCGGGAAAATATTGGAATACCAGAGAAGTTTCTATGCGGATACACGCAATGCCGCTGCCAAAAGTAAAAGCAAGGCCATCGTTTTCGGCGATGCCAAAGACCCTGCCAAGGCTTGGCATTTGGCCGAGATCTTAAAACGTCATAAAATACAGGTAAACGAGTTGGCCCAAGATGCCCGTCTCGATAATTCGGCCTATAAAAAAGGGGCTGCCTATGTAGTACCCATGAACCAAAAAAACCATAGGCTTATACAGGCCATGTTCGAAAAGCGAACCAGCTTTACCGACAGTTTGTTCTACGACGTTTCGGCCTGGACCTTTCCCTTGGCCTTTAACCTCGACTATACCCAAAATGCCACCATGGCCCAAGCGGGTGCCCGTATAGAAGAATTGAAACCCATAACAGGTTCGGTTAGCGCCAAAAGCCATTACGCTTATCTTTTCGAATGGAATGGCTACTATAGCCCAAAAGCCCTAAATGCCATTACCCAAAAAGGGCTTCGCGCCAAAGTGGCCAAGGGACCATTTAGCTTAGAGGGAAAAAATTATGGCTATGGCACCATTATGGTTCCCGTTCAAGGCCAAAAGTTAGCCCCGGATGCCTTGCATAAGTTTTTGCAAAAGGTAGCCCAAGAAAGTAAGCTCGAAATTACTGCGGTTTCTGGCGGACTTACCCAGGGCATTGACCTAGGGAGCAATGAATTTGACCCGGTGCGCAAACAGAAAGTGGCCCTTTTGGTCGGCGGGGGAGTTACCTCTTATGATGCGGGGGAAATCTGGCATTTGTTCGATACCCGTTTCGATATGAAACTCACTAAACTCGATGTAAGCTATTTTAACCGGGTAGACCTTTCAAAATATACCGACTTGATCATACCGAATGCCTGGGGAAACAATGGCCTTGACAAAAAGGCCGTAGCTAAGATCAAAAGCTGGGTAAAGAACGGGGGCACCCTTATCGCCTATAGAAATGCTACCCAATGGTTAAAACAGAACGAATTGATGGATATAAGCTTCAAAAAAGACTCTATGGTGGCCAAAAACCTGCGTTTTGACCAAAAAGGGGATTTCTATGGGGCCCAGGTCACGGGTGGTGCCATATTCAATACTAAAATCGACCGATCCCACCCAATCGTTTTTGGCTACAAAAATGACTATTTACCTATGTTCCGTAACACCAACCTGTATATGGAGCCCGGAAAGAACAGTTTTGACAATCCGATACAATACACCCAAAACCCTTTATTAAGCGGGTATATATCTGAAGAAAACCTAGAGCGTATTAAAGGGGCCGTGCCTTTTAAAACAGAATCTTTAGGCCGGGGAAGGGTAATCGCCTTTACCGACAACACCAACTTTAGGGCTTTTTGGTATGGTACCAATAAGTTACTGATGAATGCGATCTTCTTTGGGAGCAGTATGTAGTTGCACGATGTGCAGTAATTCACGATTTCAACGCACCGAAAAGGTTTTAACCAATACCAGGTTTACCAGAAAATGGGCCGAGGGCAATGCGAAAGCTAGTTCTGGGCCCATTGTGGTTAATAAGACCCCAAAACACAAGAGATACAAGAATGAATGCACCACCAGGGCATAGCCAAAGCGCATGGTATCCAAAAACTCTAGCTCTTTTACCTTGGGCTTTAGATACAAACGCCAAGGAAGCACACTGAGAAAGTTCCAAATAATGAGTATTACTTTCTGAAAGGATACCGACTTTTTTAGAGGGGTTTTTACAGCCTGTCCTTCGGTAAGGGTAGGCCAAAGGGCATTGACTTTTTCTGGTTGGGTAAAATCGACTTTTCCCATTTGTAATTGGGCTAGAATCCTTTCATATTCCGTACTATCGATATGGGTGGTTAAACCCGTTAGTTCTTGATGAACTTTGGATTTTAATTCGTTTACCACCATAATATTGTTTTCGTATTTGGCCATTATGCCATCCACAGATACTGGTTGACCAAAATACAGACTGGTACGATCAGGAAAGCTTCCGGCTTTTTGATAATTAACGCCAAAAGGCTGTAGGTATACGTCGGATTCTAGATGGTCTTCCTTAAACTTAAATACAATACGTGTAAACCCTTTGCTCAATGGCCGCACACGACGCTTTAAGGAATGGTTTCCCTCAGGAAACATAGCCATGGCCTCGCCCCTACCCAAAAGATCGGCGCATTTTTGAAATATGGCGGCATTGGCTTGTAAAGATTGCACCCCATCGCGTATACGATAAATCGGTAGCATACGGATAAACGTTAAAAACCGTTTCAATAAAGCATTGGCAAAAACATCGGAACGGGCCAAAAAATAAGGCTGACGCACACCGTGCAATACCAACTGTAATGAATCTAACAAGGCGTTTTGATGGTTCCCTAAAAAAAGTAGCGGCCCATTTTTAGGGATATTCTCCAAACCATGGATCTTACGGGAGCGATAATAGGCGAACATGCCCAGTTTTACCCAGGTGTACAATATGAGGTACCCTATTTTTTTCAAGCCAATCCTTCCTTTTTCACGGGTCTTAATCCCCAAAAACCACCTAAAATAAGACCCGAAACCAAATGCCATATGCCCCAAAAGGCCGTAAGCACCGCCATACCCCCCAAGCCGTCAAAAAAGCTAAAGATGAGCAATAGGCCCAAGCCCGAATTTTGAATTCCCGTTTCTATGGTAATGGCCCTTACGTCCCGTTTATCCAATCCCATTACTTTAGCTGCGGAAAAACCGGTAGAAAAGGCAACTAGATTATGTAACAAAACTATACCAAACACATAATGGATGTATTCCATAAACACATCTCTATTTACATACAAGGCAATACCCACCAAGGCCATAAAAAACACCAAAGACCCCATCTTAAGAATTTTGGCCGATTTTTGGGCAAATACAGGAAACCTATGGTTCACATAAATACCAGCTATCAAAGGCAACCCCAATAATAAGGAAACCAGTTTTACCATTTCCAAGGCATCGATGGATATAGAGCGCAAGATGGTTTCTGTAGGTTCGTACAACGAACCCCAAAACTGAAGGTTTACCGAAGTCATAAATACCGCCAAAAGTGTGGCAATGGCCGTCAAGCCTATAGATAGGGCTGAGTTACCCCCCGATAGATGCGTAAAAAAATTGGATACATTGCCCCCTGGGCAAGCGGCTACCATAAACATGCCTAAGGCCACACTGGGAATAGGATTTATAAAATATACTAACACAAAAGTTACCAAAGGCAACAAAACAAACTGACTGGCCACACCAGTTAGAATGGCTTTTTTGTTTTTAAACAGGGCCTTGAAATCATGGACCGATATCTCAAGGGCTATACCGAACATAACCAGGGCCAATACCCCGTTCAACACCCATTGGGCCTCGGCATCAAAATTTATACGGACAGTGTCCAGAACGGATTCCAAATACGGGTAGGTTTTTAAAAAAGCGATGCTTTTTAGATTGCGAGGCGATAAAGTAACAATAGTTTAACGAAGAAGCAACCAGATGCCATTTTATCTTTTATTTTTACGGTTACAAATTACACACTATGGCCCGTACACCGAGTAATATGTTGCCGCTGGGCACAGCTGCCCCAGATTTTGAATTATTGAATGTCGTAAAGAACGAAAAACAGGCGCTTTCTGCCTTAAAAGGTTCCCGAGGCACATTGATTATGTTTATCTGCAACCATTGTCCGTTCGTAATGCATGTCAATGCAAAAATTGCTGAACTCGGTCGCACCTACCCCGATAAAGGCATTGGTTTTATTGCCATTAGCAGCAACGATGTTGAAAACTATCCGCAAGACCGGCCCGAACTTATGGTGGAATTGGTTAAACAAGAAGGTTTTGAATTCCCATATCTGTACGATGAAACCCAAGCGGTAGCCCAAGCCTACGATGCTGCCTGTACCCCTGATTTTTATTTGTTCGATGCCGAGTTAAAACTAGTCTATCGCGGGCAGTTGGACGATTCCAGACCCCAAAACGGGAAACCCCTTACCGGCAAAGATCTCACCGATGCCATGGATGCCCTTTTGGATGGTCAACCCATATCCGACATACAAAAACCCAGTTTAGGTTGTAATATTAAATGGAAGGCCCAATAAATCCTTTCCCTTTTACCAAGCTTCCCGTTCGATCAATTTGGCAATATGGGCATAATGATGATTGCCGTGCCAAACATATTTACCGATATTCTCGGCCACGGAAACAAAGGTATTACCCTCTGGATGCACATAGCCCATGGCCATCTGCTCTTGCGACAAGCCTTTGAGCATTAGTACCATTTTAGCATGAAGCACCTTTAGGTAAGCAAGTGATAGATCGATGGGTGCCTGATCGCCATCGGGTAGTTTTACCCATTGGGTCTCATCATACACTTTTATCAGCGGTCTCTCTTCGGTAAGGGCCCAACGAAATCGGGTATAGCTGTTATGGTGACTATCTGCCAAGTGATGCACCACTTGCCTTACCGACCACCCTCCTGGTCTATAGGGGGTATCTAATTGGGCTTGTGATAAAGGTTTTACTAAATGGGCCAACCGATCAGGAAAGGTTTCCAGTTGGGCTATCCAATCCGTTATCAAGGCCTCTCCCTCGGTTTGAGGGCATTCAAACTGGCCAATGGGATATTTTAATGCTTCTAATGTTTCCATACCCAAAGGTAATGATTTGTCCACCCGATAGTATTGATTTTTAATCCACTCTATTCCACTGAAAAACAACGACAAAGCACTTTTCTTAAAAAAAACTCAAAAAAATACCGGTCTACACGCAACCATCGGTAATATTTACATCTAATAACTGTAAAACAACCTAACACTAAAGCCCACAAAACCGAATGGAACTGTTTTTGAGCATTTTAACTTTATTAATGGCCGTTAATTTTACGTTGCTTTTGTTGAGCGTAAACGGCCGCGGCAAGAAATTCAACAAATAATTTACTAACTCCCTTCTGGGAAATCCATAAAAAGAGGCTACTACTCAATAGCCTCTTTTTTCTTTTCCCCTATTTTGAGGTCGCAATTTGATTGCTTTGTTTCAGCCCCTCATCATGCGCCCAGGATTTCTTTTCCCTTTTTCGATCAATACGTATTTGACTAATTAAGCACCTACCAACATTCCGAAAATTTATGCAGGTTTCAGGTAGGGTTTTGGCCTTTTCAGGTGTTACTTAAACAACAACACTGTCCAATACCCGTCTTATGAGTTATTTCTTGTCCGTACTTACCGTATTACTAGCCATGAACATATTTTTGCTGTTAGTTAGTGTCAATCCCAGGCACAAAAAAAGAGGCCTGTAACGGGCCTCTTTTTTAAAGTATTTTATGGCAATCCAGTAACTATCCTACTGCAACCAACTCCACATCGAAGATCAAGGTCGCATTTGGTGGTATAACACCTCCAGCACCGGCACTACCATAGGCCAAATCGGAAGGAATTACGAATCGGGCCTTATCGCCTATCTTTAATAATGCGATACCCTCGTCCCAACCGGGTATTACCTGTCCAATACCCAAAGTAAAATCGATAGGTTGGTTTCTCTGGAAAGATGAATCGAATACTTGACCACTTAACAAAGACCCTTCGTAATGTACCGACACCTTTTTACCTTTCTCGGCTTGGGCACCACTACCTGGCTCCAATATTTTATAGCGTAATCCGCTGGCTGTTTTTTCAAAGCCTTCGGCGATTTTTTCCAGTTCCGCTTCCTGACGGGCCTTTTCGGCAGCCTTACGCTCTTCACCAGAGTTTTTGAAACTCTCGAAAGCGGCCAAAGCATCCCAAGCTTGGGCTTCCTCACCAACCCTCTCAATGACCAAACTTTCGATTACATCGCCTTGGGCAACCGCATCTACAACCTCTTGACCGGCATACACATGCCCAAAAACAGTGTGTTTACCGTCTAACCATGGGGTAGGTACATGGGTAATAAAAAACTGGCTCCCGTTGGTGGCTGGTCCGGCATTGGCCATAGACAATACACCTGGGGCATCGTGTTTTAGTTCGGGGTGGAATTCATCGTCGAATTTGTAACCGGCATCTCCGGTTCCGGTTCCCTGTGGGCAACCGCCTTGAACCATAAAATCGGCGATAACCCTATGGAACTTTAACCCATCGTAATAGGGTTGTCCATCGGCTTTGGCCGTATTTTTTTGTTTCCCTTCGGCCAAGGCAACAAAATTACCTACGGTACCTGGGGTTTTGTCATGGGTAAGTTTTACAACTATTTCCCCTTTTGATGTATTGAATTTGGCATAAATACCTGCGTCCATCGTACTGCTTTTAAATGAGGCGCAAAGGTAGGCAAATAGTTAGTATCTAGAAAGATTCCCCTATACGGAAGTACACGCCCCAATCGCCATCGCCAACAGCGGCATCTATACCCACATTGAAATTATTCTTTGGGAACGCGGCATACCTAAAGCCCGTACCCACGGCCGGAAGCAGTTTTCCGTTATGGCTATCGTTAATGGACTCGAATATGGTAGCCACACCACCAAAACCTACCAAGCCCCATTTTTCCGAAAGTTTATATCGGTATTCGCCCTGCCCGGCCAGCATATAATCGCCACGATAGGTTCCTTGGGTATAACCTCGAATGTCTGAACGGTTACCTACCACAAATTGCTGGTTAAACGTAAGTCCGCCGATACCAAGCCCCCCATAAAAACGCAAAGCCAACACATCTTTATCGTTACGATAGGCCCTGTAATGGTTTAACTCAATCTCAACCTTATTCGATGCATCTTCATTACCCAAAAAGTCAGCGAATGAAATCCATTTCACCTCATTTAACCAGCCGTGTTTTGGGTAATATTCATCATCCTTGGTATCCATAGCCAATGATAGCCCAATACCCTGAAGATCATCATCCGAAAACACGATTTCATCTTCCCCTATATCTGAGGTAAAATGTAGGTTTTGGTAATGCACCCCTAAAAACAACTTATCGGAAACCCTTCTTTGGAATTTAAGCATCACAAAATCCATGGTAGTCCTATAATCGATATAACCTACCGGCGGAAAATCGAGGAACATTTGAAAGTTATACACCCCTAGGCCTGCTACCCCCACGAAACGGTATCTATCTTCTGCAAAGAACATTTTCTGAAAGGCCATGCCAAACCAAGAACCGTTGGTGGTATAGACCCCCATGATGCCGGTTAGGGATTTTGGGGAAATGGTATCGGTAGCCTTTAATCGATACATGGCCATGGGCACGGCACCCAATGAAGCGCCAAGGGTACGGTCGTAATTTATATAGGGTATGGGCGCAATCTCTATTTTTTTCTCCTTCTTTTTGCTATCCTTTTGTTGGGCCATTCCAAAAAAGGTACTAAAAATCAGTATAAAAACGAATAGGAGTCTTGAGGTTGGTCTGAAAAACATAGTTTGTTTGTGAAGTCGGAAACAAAGTTATGGTTTCATGCCATGAAAACCAATAAAACTTAGGGGACATCGAAGCGTTGCTTTAACTCGGCCTCTAATACCTTATGCACCTTCGCATTCATTTCTGCCATATTCTTGAGGAACCCATCGAGTTCTTCATTTTCACCATTTCTAAAGCCCAAACACCTTTGATGCAACTCAATTTGGCGTTTAAAGGTCTGGATTAGATTGTGGTAATGAGCAATACTATTGGTTACATTCAAATAAAAATACCTTCGCCGTTTAATATCTTTTTTCAATTCAAAGGCTACCACCCCTATTTCTTGGACATATTTCAAAGCCTTACTTACTGAACCTTTGGTATAACCTAAAGTCTCGACGATTTCATCGAAGGTAAAATATTTCTGATCCGACACATAGAACATACCTACAATGCGCCCAGCCAAAGGCTGATAGCCCTCAATGCGCATTACTTCGGCAAATTCTTCAATGGTCTCGAGTTGTTGCTGGGTCATATCGTTGGTTGGAGTAACAATGCCCAAATATACCCTGAAATACTAGATGACCCAAACCTCCACAGCTAGTCTTTCAAGCTACGTGGCGGAACCACCCCATATTCATCAAACAGATAGACCAAAGATGCCATGGTCGCCGCTCCTAATTGCAATTCGCGCTGGTTTACATGTTCAAAGGTATCATTCTCGGCATGGTGATGGTCAAAATATCGTTGCGAATCGGGGCGTAGACCGGCCAAAACCATATCCGGATGCTTTAATGGACCAATATCAGCACCTGAGCCTCCTTTAACGAACATATGTATCAAATAAGGTTCGAACAATTTCTTCCAAGCCTGTACTTTTTCAAAATTGGCATCGGAACAATCAAAGGAAAACCCTCTTGGAGTAAAGCCCCCCGCATCACTCTCTAGGGCAAAAACGTGGTTCTCTTTTTTCTCTTGGGCCATTTTGGCATAGGCCTTACCTCCCCGTAAACCGTTTTCTTCGTTCATAAAAAGTACCACGCGAATAGTGCGCTTGGGTTTATGGCCGGTCGCTGCCAAAAGACGTAACACCTCCATACTTTGTACACAGCCGGCCCCATCGTCGTGTGAACCATCGCCTAAATCCCAAGAATCTAAATGCCCCCCAACGGTCATAATCTCATTCGGATAGGTGCTACCGCGAATCTCCCCGATTACGTTATACGATTCTACATCGTCTAATTGCTGGCAACTCTGATTAAAAAAGAACAGGGTATTCGGATTCAATTTCAAGGTAGTACTAAGCAATTCGGCAGCTTTGGTACTTATAGCCGCCGCAGGAATACGTTGATCTACAGCCAGATCGCCATAGGCCATGGAACCGGTATGCGGATAATCGTCCAACCTCAAATTCATAGATCTTACGATTACCCCAATTGCGCCATATTTAACCGCCTCGGCAGCCCCAGAATACCGTTGATCTACACAACCCGAATAGGCCGAAAAGGTACTGATCAGAGTGGGATCCATTGGCTTGTTGTAGAAAACGATCTTTCCTTTGATGTTACTTTCACCCAGTTGGGCCAACTCCTCTATCCCGTTTACTTCGATTACCGGAGCCTTTATACCACCCCGTGGGGTCGCAATAGATCCTCCCAAGGCACAAATCGGTACATTGGTCGTATGGCCGGGCTTGGTTTCAAAAAAGGCAAATTCAGTACCACCCCGTACCCATTTGGGCACCATTACCGGTTGCAGCCAAACCCGGTCTAGCCCTAATTTATCCAATTCTTTTTTGGTATAATCTACCGCTTGCTGGGCTTGAACGGAGCCCGAAAGGCGGCCACCGATCTGATTCGAGAGATAATTTAACCATTCATAACCTTGAGGTTCGGTCAAGGCGGTATCGAAAATAGACTTTATCTGCTTTTCGTCTTTGGTCTGGGCGAACCCAAAAAGGCCCACAAACAACAGGACCAGCACACATTTTTGCATCTTATTCGTTCTCCAATTGGTTTTTATAGGTCTCTAAATTACGTTTTATGTCAGAATCGAGCTCGGGTTCCCGTATATCTTTGTATTTCTTTAACGCCTTTAACAAAATAGAGGCCACAATATAGCGCGCTCCTTCTTTATTATCAGATGGAATGGCATACCATGGGGCATGATCTTTTGAAGTTCTGCGTATCGCATCTTCATAATACGTTTGATAACTATCCCACAGGGCACGCTCCTTAAGATCGCCAGGTGAGAATTTCCAATGCTTGGTCTCTTTTTCCAAGCGTCTTAACAACCGATGTTTTTGTTCGTCTTTGGATAGGTGCAGGAAAAACTTGAAAATCAGGGTTCCGTTTTCGGAAATATGTTTTTCGAAGGCATTGATCTGCTCGAAACGCTTTTCCCAAAATGTATCGTCGGCCATGGCCGGATCATCGAAATTGGGGAGGTTCTCGGATATCAAATACTCTGGATGCACTCGGGTTACCAACACATTTTCATAATGGGTACGGTTAAAAACACTGAATTTACCCCGTTCTGGAAGTGCAATATAGTGGCGCCAGAGATAATCGTGGCGGTGTTCGAGTTTACTAGGGGCCTTAAAACTATGAACCACAACACCCCGCGCATTAAAATCTTTAAAAACCTCTCGGATAAGGCTGTCTTTGCCCGCGGTATCCATTCCTTGCAGGCAAACCAATACCCCATATTTACCATGGGCATAGAGCGTATCTTGAAAATCGCCTAGATCTTCACGTACTTTTTCTAAATCTTTTTTAAGCTCTTTTTTGCTACGTTCAAAATCGTCGTGGGTTGGCGTTGCCGCAATATTAAAATCGGCCCCAACCTTATATTTTTCGATGTCAATTTTTTCCATAGGATGAATATAACCATTTCCGTAATCTATTGAAGCGCTTTTATGGGCAATCCCTTAATTCCCTGCCGATTATCGATATTGTGTCTGTAATCCTTATCTTACTTTTTAATTTAGTTAAACACTTGACGCCTTGATGTTTCCAGACCAAAAAACTACTGTATCACAACAAGTTACGATATGCATTTCATCGAAAAATTATCCGAAACCGCCATAAAAGCCGTTATCTTTAATGTGTAATTAGCCCTAAATATTACACTTAACCTATTATAACCATGAAACCACTTTCGCTGGCCTTATGTGCCATGTTCACATGTGTTTCCTTTTCTTTTGCCACAGACCCAGCCTGTGATGTGGCCCAGTCTAAAATAGAATTGGTGATCCAAGAGACCCAAAAGGCGCTTAAGGCCGACGATCTTAACAATGCCCGTTACCACACCTATAAGGCCATGAACACGGTGCAATTATTGGACGAGGACATGAAGTCTTGTGACTGTGTTTACGCCCAGGAACAATTTAAAGAAGGAGACCGCCTTTTAAAGAATGCCACCCGTACCTCTAACCTTCATAGTTCCAAAATTTTACTGGAACGTGCGCTTGAAGCCCTGACTTTTGGTGCCAAATCTTTACAAGAACACGAAAGCCACGGCCCCCACTATTCAGATAAAGTATTAGCCATGAACACGGCCAGTTCCCAAGATTCATTAGGCAAGCCAGTGGTTAGAAAACAACCCCAGGGCAAACAATTGGAAGAAAAAGTGGCGGGTACTTTAGATAATTTCAGGGATTCTTTGCAAAAGGTTGTGAATACGGTCCCTAAAAAGGAAGCCCAGGCCTTTGTCAAAAAAATCTATGAGAACTGCCAACAACAGCTTTTAAAGCCCAACCTTTCCGAAGCTAAAAAATACTACCACCTAAAGACCAAGGAGATTGCTTGGAGTGCCTTGGCCGATTTAGAAAAGCTGGAAGACTGATTTTAACTGTATGCTATTTACTGGCAAAAAGATCTACATCGGATTCGCTTATCTCGGCTCCACCAAGAATAATCAATCGTTCTACGACGTTACGTAGTTCACGAATATTACCTGTCCAGTCGAATGCCTGAAGTTTGGCAATCGCGCCAGCTGTCATGCTTTTTTCGGCACTGCCTTGTTCTCCCGATATTTTTTTAAGAAAGTGGGAAATCAATAACGGAATATCGTCGCGACGGTCGTTCAAGGCCGGTACTTTTACCAAGATAACGGCCAAGCGGTGGTATAGATCCTCTCGAAATTTACCCTCGGCTATTTCCTTTTTAAGATCTTTATTGGTAGCGGCAATTACCCGGACATCTACCTTAATATCTTTATCCGACCCTACCCTCGAAATTTTACTTTCTTGTAAGGCACGAAGCACTTTGGCCTGGGCCGATAGGCTCATATCGCCGATCTCATCTAAAAAGATGGTTCCTTTATTGGCCGCCTCGAATTTTCCGGCCCGATCTTTTACCGCCGAGGTAAAGGCACCTTTAACATGCCCAAATAATTCCGACTCGATCAATTCCGAGGGAATCGCGGCACAGTTTACCTCTATGAACGGGGCTTTTACCCGTTCGCTCTTTTCATGAAGTTGGTGGGCCACTAACTCTTTCCCGGTTCCATTGGGCCCGGTAATCAATACACGGGCGTCGGTCGGGGCAACTTTATCTATAATCTCTTTTACCGTTTCAATGGCGGCACTTTCGCCTATCATGCGGTAGTTTTTACTGATCTTCTTTTTAAGGGTCTTGTTCTCGACCACCAGTTCCTTTCGGTCTAAGGCATTACGCACCGTGGTTAACAAACGGTTCAAATCCGGTGGTTTTGAGATATAATCGAAGGCCCCCATTCGCATGGTATTTACAGCCGTATCCAAATCGCCATGACCCGAAATCATTACAAAGGGAATTTCCGGTTTAATCTTACGCACGGCCTCCAACACCTCGATACCATCCATCTTTGGCATTTTAATATCGCATAGTACCAGGTCAAAATCTTCCTTTTTTAAGATTTCCAGGCCTTCAACCCCATCTTGGGCTTCATTCACCTTATAGGAATCGCTTTCTTCAGAAAGAATTTTAACCAAAACCCTGCGGATAGCCGCTTCGTCTTCAATGACCAGAATTTTCGACATATGCTTTGTAATTTATATAGGCTACAAGATAACCAAAAACGGTGCCAAATCAGGTTTGGCCAAATGATGAATTAGCTTTTTTTGAGAATAGGTATTTTAATAACGTAACCATTTATACAACTCACGGTAACTTGGTTTTTTACCATACATTAAGATACCAACCCTGTATATTTTGGCAGCCAACCACACAATGGCCAAGAAACTGGCCAGCAACAGGAATATTGAGGTAAAGAACTCCCAATAGGCTACGCCACCCTCACCCAAACCAGCCGGTAAGCGCATTAACATAACTATGGGTGAGGTTAAGGGAATTAACGAAAAGATTACGGCAATGGGTCCATGCGGATTACTGAATACCGAGAAAAAACCAATATAAATGGCCAACATCAAGGGTAAGATTACAGGCAACATAAATTGCTGGGTATCGGTCTCATTATCTACGGCCGCCCCAATAGCCGCATAAATGGAACTGTAAATAAAATACCCAAGTACAAAATAGATAATGAAGGAAATTAGCATCAAGGCCCATGGCAGCTGCCAAATCTCCGCGCCGTATAACATAATTTTTTCATCAAAGCCTTCCATGCCTTGCAGCTCCATGGCTTGGCTTGCCATACCCGCACCCCCTTGAAGCTCCATAAGATCGAAGCCAAAAATTAATGAGGAAGCGAACAACAGAACACCACCAGAGACCACCCAAATCACAAACTGGGTAATACCTGCCATAGAGGTCCCAATGATTTTACCCATCATCAATTGAAATGGTTTTACCGACGAAATGATTACTTCGATAATCCGGCTGGTTTTCTCCTCGATTACCGAGCGCATTACAAAACTACCGTAGATAATGATGAACATCATGATTAAATAACCGAACATACCTCCAATAATGGCTTTGATCTCATTGATACCCTTAAGGTTCTGATGGCCACTAAAACTTTCGGTCTGCAATTCGAAATCGGCCTCTATATGCTCAAAATCACCTTCGGACACGCCCAATTTTTGCAAACGTCCCAAGCGTAACCGCTTTTGAAATTTTGCCTCCAATCCGGTAAGCACACCCGTATTTGGGCTTTCCCTGGTATAAAAATACGCCTGGGCCGCACTTTCCTCCATATCGCCATTACGGTTTGGGATATATAGTAAACCATAATAATCAAGGTTCAAGGTGGAGTCTTTGGCCGTTTCCAAATCCATTTGATCCAACACTATATACGAAAGCGCCTCGGTATTGTTAAAATCACCTTCGAAATAGCCGCTTTCGTTCAAAATGGTAATTACACGCTGCTCCCCTTCATTTACCTTGGCCAAATAGGCAATCAATACGATCATACCTACCATAAGCAGCGGACTTAGAAAAGTCATGACCACAAAGGAACGGTTGCGCACCTTGGCCATATATTCGCGTTTGATGATCAAGCCCAATTTACTCATTGCGTTCCGCTATTGTTTGAATGAATATCTCGTTTGCCGAAGGAACCACCTCAGTAAATCCGTTGACGTTACCCTTGGCCGATAAATAGGCCAATAAATCGCCCGTTTCGGTGGAGTTTAATTGCACCCTAAAATCGAGTTGGTTACGCCCCCTATCGAATTTGTGTGTTATAATTTTGGCCTTGCTTCCCATTTCGGATAACAGATTGTCAGTACCGGATGTAATGCCCAAGCCCACATCAAAAAGGTTCTGTTTATAGGTTTCTTTGATATCGGCCAATTTGCCATCCAAGATTTTATGCGACTTATGGATCAAAGCGATGTACTCGCACAGCTCTTCGACGGATTCCATGCGATGGGTTGAGAATATGATTGATGTACCATCTTCTTTTAGCTGTAATATCTCGTCTTTGATTACATTGGCGTTAATGGGATCGAAGCCACTAAAGGGCTCATCAAAAATCAAGAGTTTCGGTTTATGTAAAACGGTAACGATAAACTGTATCTTTTGAGCCATTCCTTTAGAAAGCTCTTGCACTTTTTTATGCCACCAATCCCCTATTTCAAGTCGTTCGAACCAATACTTTAAACGGCTTTTGGCCTCTGCTTTGGACAAACCCTTCAATTGGGCCAGATACAGGGCCTGCTCCCCTACCTTCATACTTTTATAAAGACCGCGTTCTTCGGGTAAATACCCAATCTGGGCAATATGATGTGGCTGTAGGGGCTCCCCGTCAAAAAACACTTGACCTTGGTCGGGGTAGGTTATTTGGTTTATGATTCGTATAAAGGTGGTTTTACCAGCCCCGTTTGGCCCCAACAAACCATAAATGGCATTTTTCGGTATTTCTAAAGACACCTGGTTTAAGGCGGTATGGTCGCCAAACCTCTTGGTAAGTCCGTCTGCCACCAATATATTACCCATAAACTGAATTTTTATAAATATAGTTGATTCGGAAAACCTGCGAACGGTTTTAAAAAGAAAACCCACCCTTAAGGGAAAATTAAGGATGGGAAAAAAATTGCTATGAAAAAGAAAATAATATTGGCGAACCAATATTGTTTCAAATATAGTTCTTTTTCTTTAATCCCGGATTTGGCACTATGAGAACATGTCTTTGACCTTCTCGAAGAACGATTTATCGGATTTTTCAGGCCTAGGCTCAAAATTATCTTGCCCCTGCATCTTTTCGAAAAACTCTTTCTGCTCCCTACTCAATTCCTTGGGTGTCCATACATTGATATGCACCAATAGATCCCCGCTACCATATCCTTTTAAGCTGGAAATTCCCTTGCCACGTAGTCGTAGGATCTTTCCAGATTGTATGCCGGGTTCTAATTTAATACGTACTTTACCACCTACGGCATCTATCTCTTTAGATGCCCCCAGAACAGCCTCAGGGAAACTGATATATAAATCGTAGTGCAGGTTATCGCCTTCGCGCTTTAAATTCGGATGTTCTTGGGTTTCGATAACGACTAAAAGATCTCCGCTTATTCCATTCCCTGGGGCATCGTGACCTTTTCCCGAAACCTTGAGCTGCATTCCATCTTCTACCCCAGCCGGAATTTTGATAGATACCGTTTCTTCTTTATGCACCAACCCATGGGCATCGGCACCCGCAGGTCTATGATCGATCATTTGACCGGCACCCTGACAAGTACCACAGGTAGCTGCGGTTTGCATACGACCCAAAATGGTATTGGTAATTTTGGTAACCTGACCCGACCCGTTACAAGTGGTACAGGTTTTATAGGTAACACCATCGGCCTTTACCTTCTTTTTAACCTTGATTTTCTTCTCGACCCCGTTGGCCACTTCCTCAAGGTTCAACTTAACACGGATCCTAAGGTTACCCCCTTTTACACGGGCACCGCCTCCGCCGCCAAAGCCTCCAAAACCTCCGAAACCACTAAAACCTCCGCCTCCGAAGATATCACCGAACTGACTAAAAATGTCGTCCATGTTCATACCTCCGCCGCCGAAACCTCCGGCACCGCCGCCTTCAAAAGCGGCATGCCCAAATTGATCGTAACGTGCCTTTTTATCCGGGTCGCTCAACACCTCATAGGCCTCTGCAGCTTTCTTGAACATTTCCTCGGCCTTGGAATCGCCCGGATTTTTATCGGGATGGTATTGTATTGCCTTTTTGCGGTAGGCCTTTTTGATCTCTGCCGCAGTGGCCCCTTTACCAACCCCTAATATGTCGTAAAAATCTTCTTTCAAATCGTTTTGCTTTACAGGGTTAATTGCCCACTACCACCTTGGGGTGTCGTACGATCTTTTCACCTAGGGTATACCCTTTTTCTACCGTATCTACGATCTTACCCTTCAAATCTTCGGACGGTGCCGGTATTTGGGTAATGGCATCGTGTTGTTCAGCATCAAAGGTATCGCCAGCATTTACTTCCATAACGGCCAAGCCTTTCGACTTTAACACCTCTCGAAATTTATTATGAATCAACTCGACCCCCTTGAACATTTCTTTGTCCTCCAATTTATCGAGCTCAGTCAAAGCCCTGTCAAAATCGTCAAGAACCGGCAATAATGACACCATTACCTCCTGTCCCGCAGTTTTGAAAAGCTCCATGCGCTCTTTACTGGTTCGTTTTTTATAGTTTTCGAATTCGGCAAATAAGCGTAGGAACTTATCTTTTTCCTTACCCAATTCTTCTTGAAGTTTTTCTTCGACACTTAGCTCTTCCCCTTGCTCCTCTTGGGTTTCTTGGGTTTCTTCGGCCTGTGCTTCAGCATTTACCTCCTGATCAAGGATTTCTTCTTTTGCTTTCTTCGTATCTTTTTTACTCATGGAATCTATATAATTAGACTGCTTTTGGAATTGCAAATCGAATGCCATTTTACAGCCCGTGTCAAAATGTCACACGCAAATAACGTCGGCAAATATAGGAAGTTACCCGAAGGAAAACACCAGTTGTTTTGGAAAGGATTATCAATTGGAATTTTGAAATAGACTGACACCCCTATTTATGATTACCCCAATAAATCGGTTAGGGCCCCGTTTAGGTTCGGATGCTTAAAATGATAGCCCTCAGATTCGATTTTTTTGGAACTTACCCGTTGGCTAGACAATAGCATTTGGGCCATTTCGCCAAGCATAACCCCCAATACCATTTTTGGCACTGGTGGAAGCCAATGTTTTTTATCCATTACCCGGGCCAGTTCCGCCATAAATTTTCTTTGGATTACGGGGTTTGGGGAAACGGCATTGTATACCCCGGTCAAGGCGTTTTGGAGCACGAATAAAAAGATACCGACCAAATCTTGGAAATGGATCCACGATTGCCATTGATTACCCGAACCAAAGGCCGCTCCCATATGCCATTGTACCGGGGCCATCATTTTAGGCAAAGCCCCACCTTCTTGGCTCAATACCAAACCTATCCGAATTTTGGCTACACCAACACCTAAAGTGTCAAACGCATCAGCCTGGGCCTCCCATTGGGCCACGACCTCACCTAAAAAACCGGAATCGAATTCGAGCATGGTCTCGTCATAATAGCCCGTTTTGGAATCTTTGTAAATACCAATGGCCGAAGCCGAAACCAGTTGTTTTACCTGATGGGATTTTATTTCGCTTAATCCTTTATATAAAACGGAAAGACTATCCAACCTACTTTTAAGTATATCGGTTTTGGCCGCTTTGGTCCAACGTTGGGCCACCGAAGCCCCGGCTAGGTTAATAATCGCATCGACCCCCTCAAAGCAGGTCGTATTGATTACGCCCTGGGCCGGGTTCCAAAAAAAGCCTTTTGCCCCAGACATACTATCTAATTGGGTTTTACGCGTACTGAGAAAATGTACGGACACACCATGAGCCAAGGCCTGCGAAACCAATGCACGCCCTACCAAACCTGTAGCACCTGTGATCAATACTTTCATCTTAAGCTAAAATTACGGAAAGAAATGGGTGAAACATTGGGGTTTACAAAAGCTTTAACAACCGACAATACCTTATTTTTTTGGCTTTACGGCCCGTAACATTTCGCGTTTGCCCGGCGGGCCCGGTAAGCGTTCCACTTCGAATCCACTGGCTTGCATGGCCCGCCGCACACTACCTTTTGCGGCATAGGTTACCAAAACTCCACCTGAAACAAGGGATGTAAACATTCGATCAAAGATTGCCTCCGTCCATAACTCGGGTTGTACCCGGGCACCGAAGGCATCGAAATACACCAAATCAAAGGCAGCCACATCATCGATTTCCTTAAAATCTTGCTGGCGTTTATGCAATTCAAAACTCTCGGATACGGCCAACGGCATTTCCCAAGGCATTTCATGCATTCGTTGAAAAACCGAATCCAGTTCCGGGCTTTGTAGTTGGTCAATATAATTCAACTGGGCCACTTCTTCAGAGGGTACAGGATAAGCCTCAACCCCAGTATAGGAAACGGTTTGTTTTTTATTGGAAGCCACTTTATAAGTAATCAAGGCATTTAGCCCCGTGCCAAAGCCGATTTCTAGAATGCGTACTTTTTCCTGTTTACCTAGAAAATCGAGCCCATACTTAATAAAAACATGATATGCCTCTTGAATGGCCCCATGTTTAGAGTGGTATTGCTCATTCCAGTCTTCCAGATGGATGGTGGTAGACCCATCGGCGGTAGTGACTACTTTTCTTTTCACGGTGTAATGCGAAGTTTTTCAATTCTAGAAATAGGCCCGGGACAGGAGTTTTTATGACAAGAAATACAAAGATCTACCGCGGTATTGTACCTTGCCGTTAATGGGGTATCTAAACTCGTATCGTAAATATCGCGATGGGCCTGTACGAACAAATCGGCAAAAACCTCAAATTCTTGCGTCCGTTTATCGGTATCGGTAAGTGTAGCCGTATGGATTCTTGAAAACCATTCCTCTGGGAATTCACCCAACGGCTCTCCTTCCAAAATCTTTTTTCTTACTTCGGCATCGAAGGCGTAAAAATCGTTCATAGCCACCGCCATTTCCGAGGGCTCGTGCAAATCTAAGAGCGAAGTATCAGGGGCCACCACCACGATTTTTGGTTTGGTCTGGACACTTTTTTCCTTACAGCCCCAAATTACCAAAGCGAACACTATAATCCACACATATTTCATAGGCCAACCTTTATTTATATCCAACCCAAAAAGGAAGCTTATTCCCCTTGGGCCACCTCCAATAAGACACCGTCGGCCAAGAACCCATAAGAAGTTTTAGGTTCGGTAATGGCAGCGATTTCTTCTTCCGACTTACCGGCGTCTTCGGCATAATGGCGTAATTCTTCAATGGACTGAGTGGTAACAAAGGCCTTACCATTTACCACTACCGTACTTCCGGCAATATTTTTGGGCATGAAAAAGCCGTAATCCTTAAAGCGTACCATGGCCTCTTGTCCATCGGCAAGTTCCAAACGCATCCAACAGCCTTTTTTACTACATACTTCTTTAACCTTGGCCGTAAACTGGGTTTTTAAAGAATCGGACCCTTGAATATTTTGATATTGGGTTCCCATGGCACCGGCCAAAAGCGGGTTGTCCTGCTCAAAAGCCTCACCAAAAGCGTTATAAGTAACCACTTTAGTTGCCTCCTCATGGATCGAATCGGCATTTTTATCGGTTTTAGGAGCCTCTTTACAGGCAACAATCAATACAAAGGCCGCAGCCAAAACGTTAAAAACTTTCATAATCCTTAATATTTAAACAAAGGAACGAAACTCTCTGCTTTTACTCAAAAAAACAACTGGGGCTATATCTATTATTATGTACTTTTATCGTGTTAAAAGCAAGATTATGGAGACAGCATCCAAAGATTTGATTATTGAGAAAACGGCAAATAGTAAGATTGCCCAGGTCGATTTTGACAACCTTCCGTTCGGAAAAGTGTACAGTGACCATATGCTGGTATGCGAATACAAAAATGGTGCTTGGCAAACTCCTAAAATACAACCCTTTGGACCACTTTCACTAGACCCTACCGCTAAGGTTTTCCATTACGGACAGTCTATTTTCGAGGGCATGAAGGCTTATAAGGATGAAAATGGAAAGGTATTTTTGTTTAGGCCTGAAGAGAATTATAAACGTTTTAATATCTCTTCAGAGCGTTTGGCCATGCCCGCCGTACCGGAAGAGGTATTTATGAACGGACTCAACGAATTGTTGAAACTGGATAGCGATTGGATTCCCACCACACCCGGAAGCTCTATGTATATTAGACCTTTTGGCTTTGCCTCTGGATCCGGGCTACACGCCTCCCCTGCCGACGAATATACCTTTGCCATCGTTTTGGCACCTTCCGGCTCGTACTTTGCCGGGAAGGTAAAGGTTAAGATCGAAGAACGTTATTCGCGCTCGGCCAATGGCGGGGTCGGTTTTGCCAAAGCAGGCGGAAATTATGCCGGTCAGTTCTACCCTACCCAATTGGCCGTAGACGAAGGCTACCAACAGGTAATTTGGACCGACGACACCTCTCACGAGTATATCGAAGAGGCCGGTGCCATGAACGTCTTTGTACGCATCAACGACACCCTGCTTACCTGCCCCACAAGTGACCGTATCTTAGATGGAATTACCCGTAAGAGTATCTTGGATATCGCCAAGGCGGAAGGTATTGCTACCGAAGTTCGAAAGATCAGTGTAAAAGAAATTATTGAAGCTGCAGAAAATGGTAGCCTTAAAGAAATGTTCGGGGCCGGTACCGCCGCAGTGGTATCGCCTATCAACGCTTTTGGCTTCCGTGGTACGGATTATGATTTACCCGAGTTAAATGACAGTTACGCCAATCGACTTAAGAAGCGTATGACCGATATTCAATACAATAAGTCCGAAGACCCCTTTGGCTGGCGTGTTGAAGTGAAGTAAGACAATAATACAGCATAAAAAAGGCCGTCTGTACTTTATAGACGGCCTTTTTTCATTGTTGTTCTTGTTTTTACTCAACCGCGTTATTCAATCCCCAACACCTTGGCGATATTGGGTTTAAAGTAGCCTGGCCCTTTGAGCACTTTACCGTCTTCTCGGTAAATGGGCTTACCGTCTGCTCCCAACTTACTCATATTACTTCGTTGTATATCTTCAAAAACCTCTTCTATCTTATGTTGTAGTCCATGCTCTAAGATGGTACCACATAATATATACAACATATCTCCCAAGGCATCGGCCACTTCTACCAAATCATTTTTCGAAGCAGCCTCGAGATATTCTTCATTTTCCTCGGCCATTAGGTTAAACCGTAAGGTGTTCTTCGCCTTCCCTAAATCTGACTTCATTTCGGTTGACACCCCTAAACCGAAGGCTTCGTGAAATTCTTGCACGGCAGCCAGTTTATTTTTCATAGTTGTAATGTTCTAATGTTCTTATTTATTCGCCGTAATTTTACAAAAAATAAGCACATATGTTCAGTACCGGACAAATCGTTTTTGCCATTTCTTTTGCCCTTGCCTTTGCCGGCATCATAATTTGGACCTATAGAAAAGATAGCGGTCTGCATCGAAAAAACTACAAAGGCGTTAAGTGGGTAGGTATTGGTTTTGTGCTGTTTATCATACTTTTATTCTTCTTAAAAACCTTCTTAAGGGAATAAGCAGTCCGTTTTTACAACAATTTAGACCATTTACACAACAAAGGCTGTTTTTTTAGCCCAACTTATAAGAAAGTACGTATTTTTGCGTTGTAGGAATATAAGTTTCAATCCATGATTTCCTTTTTTCTTTTATTGGCAGGTCTTTTGTTGGTTAACGGACTTTTATTAGTACTTAGCGTTAACAAAAAATCGGCCAAGACAACCAAACCGACAACATACATCTTTACCCCTAAATCCGGTAAGGTGTATGAACTGAATGCAACTACCAACAAACTGAAAAAGGCCATATAAACCTTTTTTCATCGCTTGGCATTGCTCTTTTCCATTACATTACAATAGGAAGCTGACCTAGAACCCCCTTGTTTTAACCTATTCGGGGGATTTTTTACCCTTTTTCCAACCCCTGTTGTCGACATCATTAGCCAAGCACAGGATCTAATACGCCCGACTTGTAATTCTTACATTACTTCTGCCCGTTGCCACCAAAGCTTCCAAAAGCAAAACCCTTCTTTTGAAAGTTGCTTTAAACGCCCATACAAACCCATGGTCCGTTTCGACACCTTATATATAATAGCGACATAGCCCTTTAAAAGTATAAACCATTGGCATTACTCTTTGTAATAGTACTCAGCCATCCGAATAATGATGGCTTAAGATAAAAAGAGTAAAGACCAATAACCCGAGATTGGTAATAGTCATGCGTATCAAGGGTTAACGTAATCTGCTGAAAACCAGACGCAATTTCTCTGTGTAACTCTGCGTATTCTCGGTATGCCTCCGTGTAACTTGAACCTTTTGTGTTGTTGCATAGAGTTTCACGGAGCAGCACAGAGAACCACAGAGAGTTCAACTCTTGATTCACGTTAATCACTTTAATACGCAATTCCCCTTTCCCTACATAGAACGCTCCACTGATGTTTACCCTGTAATTTGAAGCTAACCCCCTCAAATCCGCCCCCCCTTGTTCAAAAAAGCCAACAACAAACTACGCCATCCCCAAAAACACTAGGGGTGAAAATCATATTTTTATATATATAATTTTATTACACCCTATTTTTAATAGGGGTTAATTCTATTATTTGATAATTTTATAACACATACCCCTATTTTTTTAGGGGGTATTATTCAATTTATATAGATTTGACCCGAATCAATACCTTATTTATGAAAAAAGTAGAAGCTATCATCCGAAAGTCGAAGTTCGACAAGGTGAAAAAGGCCCTTCACCAAATTGAGGTGAATTTCTTTAGTTATTGGGACGTTACTGGCGTAGGTAACGAAAAACAAGGTCATGTCTATCGAGGCATATCTTACAGCACTACCGATATACAACGTAGGTATCTCAGCATTGTGGTTTCAGACGAATTTATGGAGCGAACGGTTCAAACCTTACTCGAATCAGCCTATACTGGCGAGGTAGGCGACGGCAAAATATTCATTTCTGAAATAGAAGATGCCTATCGCATTAGAACCAAAGAAAACGGTACCCAAGGTATTAACTAACCCACTAACACTTACATTATGGAAACTGGAATTTTTACGATAAACAATGTTTGGATGATGGTCTGTACGGCCTTGGTGTTCTTTATGCATCTTGGCTTCTCTTTCCTTGAAATCGGGCTTACCCGTCAAAAGAACACCATTAATATTCTATTTAAAAACGTATTTATAATCTGCACCGGACTAGTACTCTATTATATAGGGGGTTTTAATCTTATGTACCCAGGCGAGTTCAACGGTTTCTTAGGTTTTGCCGGTTTTGGCCTTCCTATTCCGGAAAACGGACTCACCCCAGACTATGCCGATGGCGGGTATACCTATTGGACCGACTTTTTGTTCCAAGGGATGTTCGCTGCCACAGCGGCAACCATTGTTAGTGGCGCGGTTGCGGAACGTATAAAACTGGGCAGCTTTATGCTATTCACCCTTATTTATGTAGGCCTCATCTACCCCATAGTAGGTTCTTGGCAATGGGGTGGTGGTTTCCTATCTACCCTTGGTGGCGAAGATGCCGGTTTTTACGACTTTGCCGGATCCACTTTGGTACACTCCGTTGGGGGCTGGGCCGCCTTGGTCGCCGTTTATCTTTTAGGCCCGCGTATTGGTAAATTCAGTGAAGAAGGCACCCCAAAGGCCATTCCCGGACACAACTTGCCCTTGGCCGCCTCCGGCGTGCTCATACTTTGGTTGGGCTGGTTCGGCTTTAATGGAGGCTCTGTATTATCTGCCGATCCCGCAACCACCTCTTTAGTGCTAACTACAACATGCTTGGCCGCTGCGGCCGGTGGTATTGGTGCCTTTTTTCTTTCTACCGTTCTATTTAAAAACTACGACCTTACCATGTTCTTGAACGGTATCTTGGGCGGATTGGTAGGTATAACAGCCGGCGCCGATTTAATGAGCCCCTTAGAAGCCATCGCCATTGGTATCATCGCCGGCGCTATTATCGTGTTGGCCGTAAGCGCTATAGACCGCTTAAAACTAGACGATCCGGTAGGTGCCATAGCGGTACATTTGGTATGTGGAATTTGGGGCACTTTAGCCGTTGGTATTTTTGGCGACAAGGCCGGATGGGCCCAATTCGGCTACCAATCCGTTGGGGTTTTCAGCACCGCCATTTTCTGTTCGCTTACTGCCTTTGGCATCTTATTCTTAATCAAGAAGACCAGTGGTATACGGGTTAGCGAAAAAGAAGAGCTTGAAGGACTTGATATTCACGAACACGGTATGGACGCCTATGCCGATTTCCGCATGAACCAACATTAATACATTCGCCCTAACAGGCCATAAATAAAGGAAAACGGAGCGTTTGGCAGAACGCTCCGTACAGTTCCTTTCCCTTTCAACATGAATCAAATCCGCACATTCCCAAAAGGAATGGCAAAAACATTGAAATTATGAGAAAGTCAACTTTCACAAAGAACGGAAAAATTTACGGGTTTGTCCTATGCTTTTTACTAAGCTTCATCGCCCTTGCCCAAGATAGTACCGAGACCAAATGGAAAATCAGTGGCGGGGTAGACACTTATTTTCGAACCAATCTCAACGGGTTGAACAAAGAAGTCCCCATCATTGAAGGAGGCGAACAAACAGGTAGTATCGATGCCGCGGCCCCAGCCTCTTCATTTGCCAATAGCCCAGGGTTTGCCCTAGGTATGTTTAACCTCATCGGCGCTTATGAAGGTGAAAAAGTTGGTGCCGTTGCCGATTTGGTTTTTGGCCCAAGGGGTGAAGATGCCGTTTTTGGGTCTCCCGAAGGGTCAACCAATATCATCAATCAGTTATACGTATACTATAAGCCTTCGGAAAACATAAAACTAACGCTTGGGAATTTCAACACCTTTTTAGGTTATGAGGTCATAAATCCTGCAGCCAACTTCCACTACAGCACCTCCTATTTATTCTCATATGGCCCTTTTTCCCATAGCGGCTTAAAAGCCGATTTTGAGTTAGGCAAGGGCTGGTCGGCCATGATTGGATTCTTGAGTGCCACCGATTTTACCGACAGCAACCCCTTTGGAGAGTTCTCGTTGGGCGCCCAATTGGGTTATGGCGGCCAATACATTAACCTACTTTATGGCAAACAAAGTTTTGGAACAGCCCTAATTGACGGAGTAAAAACCGTTGTTGATAATGAACCCCTCTTCCAAATCGATTATACCGGTGGTTTTGATTTGAGTGAGTCGATCTTCTTGGGCATAAATGCCAGTTACCAAGAGACGGATGGAAGCGGTTTTTACGGTGCCGCCCTTTACCCTGCCTATAAATTTTCGGATAATGCAGCCCTAGGACTGCGTGCCGAATACTTTAAAGAATTGGAAGACGGGGGCCCGGTATATGGTGCCGATATCGAAAGTATCGCCTTTACCCTAACGGCAGACCTCCATTTTAAAGACCTGAATATTAAACCCGAACTCCGATTGGATAGTATTTCGGAAGATGTGTTTGTAGATCCCGACCTAAATGCACAAGGACAATTGGCCTCTTTTTTGGTAGCGGCCATTTATACCTTCAATTAATTGAGTAATCTGTAGTAGTATTTTGAGTTTCAACAAATTTTAGGTTGGTCAAAGGGCCGTCAAAAAAGGAAATTTCGGTTGCCTCCCCAGGCAAGGGTATTCAAAAACAGCTTACACCCACTTCACCCAGAGAACCGAAACTGTTGCACCCTTTTTTAGATGGCCCTTTTTTTAGGGACACGATGACCCCCAAAGACAAGCTACTTCCCGTCTTTCACATAGGCCTTAACACCCGCCCTTACAGCAATATTCAAGGTATTGCGCACCGGAACTATAGGGCATGAAAAATCTTTGTTATACACACAAAACGGATTATACGCCTTATTGAAGTCAACAATTATAATATCCCCCTCGGGAATACGAAGATCGAGATAACGGCCTCCTTCATAGGTTTCACTGCCATTGGTGGTATCTAAAAAAGGCAGGAACAGATAATCTTCATAGCCCTTTTGTTGCATTAATTCGGGACTTTGGTACACCTCCAAACTATGGGTTTTCCCCTCCATATCAAATGAAACGATGCCATAAACCTTTTCTTCGGCCTCCCGTTCGGTGGTCGTTGGCATCATAAACGGCAAGGCATCCGGGGTACGCTGAAGCTTCGCCGCTACCCTAAAAAGCGTATCGGGCTCAAAATAAGCCAAGCCTTCAAAATCTTTTCTTCCCAAATCTGTCAATGGAGAGGTTTCAGGATTTCTAAATTCGGCATCTTTATTACGTTGCCATTCCAAAATATCTTTGATTAATTCCGGTTTTCCGGTCAAACTTGGCCGTAGATCGTCGTGGTATTTTTTTTCCTCTTTACAAGCCACGAACACAAAGAATACAATAGCTAAAAGAATTCGCATAGTTGGGTTTTCAATTTCTTAACACTGGGAAACAAGCCCTAAAGATACAACCAAACCTTTTTTTGTTTAGCTTTGGACTTCAATTATTGAGAACCATGTTTACAAATTCCATTTACTGCAACCAAGTGAAGCTTTCTTTCGAGAGCCTCCGGTGCTGAGTGGAATTCGTTTAAAGAATAATTCATAGGCCCGGCTTTCGTCGGGCCTTTTTTATGCGCTAAAATGAAAAAACTCTACACGAAATACATCGATTCTTTCAGAGGACTGTCTACAGAGGTTTGGTGGTTGTCACTCATTACCCTGGTAAACCGAACGGGTACCATGGTAATTCCTTTCTTGTCGTTATACCTTACCGAAGACCAAGGCCTAAGCCTGTCGCAAGTGGGTATTATTATGAGTTGTTTTGGACTAGGGTCTGTGGTTGGCTCATGGCTCGGGGGCAAACTCACCGATGCCATTGGCTACTACAAAGTAATGTGGGGCAGCCTGTTCTTTTCGGGGATTTTATTTATTGCCCTACAGTACATTGACGGGTTTGCTGGGCTATGTCTTGGAGTCTTTAGCCTACTTGTGGTCGCGGACACCTTTAGGCCCGCAACGTTTGTAGCCCTCTCGGCCTACAGCAAACCGGAGAACCGCACCCGGTCGGTAAGTTTGATACGCATGGCCATTAACCTTGGTTTTTCTGCAGGACCCGCTTTGGCCGGAATTATCATTGAGACCAGTGGCTACTCTAGTTTGTTTTGGATCGATGGCGGCAGCTGTATCGCTGCGGCATTTCTACTGATGCTCTTTTTACACCCGAAGAAAGCCAAGGCCACTGAAACCTATATCAACCCCAACCCCAAATCAGTATATACCGATCTGCCTTATTGGGTGTTTTTTGCCGCTATGGCCCTGTTCGCCTTTTGCTTTGTCCAATATTTTTCGACCGTACCCTTGTATTACCACCAAGACCGGGACCTGAGTGAGTTCACCATTGGTATCTTATTGGGAATGAGCGGATTCTTGATTTTTGTGTTCGAAATGCCCTTGGTAAAATATCTCGAAAAATGGACTTGGACCAAAACCTCGCATGTTATGACAGGCTTTGCCTTAACCGCTTTTAGCTTTTTGGTCTTGAACCTGGGCGGATGGATCGGTATGGTGGCCATTGGACTTATACTAATGGCCTTTGGGGAAATGATCGCCTTTCCCTTCTCCAATGCCTTTGCCATGGATAGGGCCAATCGAGGCAAACAAGGGGAATATATGGCGCTTTACACCATCTCTTTTTCCTTGGCCCATGTCTTTGCCCATAATTTTGGTACTTGGTCTGCCGATAAATTCGGATGGTTTACTACCTGGAACATTATTACAGGGGTTTGTATTATCGCCTTTTTGTTACTTTTATGGCTACAACATTTACTGAATTCCGAAAAAACCCAAAAGAGCGTATCACCTTGAGAAAAACATATATTTTACTAGGATTAGCCCTATCGCTAACCGCTTGCCAAACCAAGTCAAAACCAGAAAGCACTGAAGCACAAGCAATCGTTAAAAGTGAAAGGTACTTACCCAAATTAGACCCCAACGCATACAACGTGGCCTTTTTGATTATGGATGGCACCTTCAATACCGAATTAACGGCCCCGTTCGATATTTTTCAGCATACCGTTTTCAGGGATTCTATCAAACCTATGAACGTGTTTACAGTAGCCAACACCTTAGAAGCCATCACCACTTTTGAAGGTATGCGTATTTTACCGGATTATGACTATACCCAAGACGAGCTACCCAAAATCGATATTTTGGTCGTACCCAGTGCAGAACACCATCTAGATTCGGATCTAAAAGACACCGTAATGCTCGATTTTGTGCGTAAAATAGATAAAGAGGCCGAATTCGTAACCTCGCATTGCGATGGGGCTTTTGTTTTGGCCGAAGCCGGGTTATTGGATTCCGTCGCTTCGACCACCTTTCCCGGCGATTTGGAAACCTATAAAAAACGATACCCAAACCTAGAAGTACACGATGTGCTTTTTGTACACGACGGAAAATATATAACCTCGGCCGGGGGTGCCAAAAGCTTTGAGGCCGCCCTATACCTTTGCGAGTTTCTCTATGGAAAAAAAGTAGCGGATAGACTGGCCGAAGGCCTGGTAATCGATTGGGATCTGAGCGAAGTGCCGCACCATATAGGCCATGTAAAATAGCTCTTATTCCGACTTATATTTAGACAGAAGCTCGCGATACTCCTTCTTTATCCGGAATAGACCGGTATCAGGCAAACTGTCCAATCGATCGTAATCGGTAAAACCATTTATCAAAAGCTCTTCGAGATAAAAGAGGGCCGTTTCATGCTCTTCTACCTTGGCACTGTTCGCAATGATCTTTAAATAGGTATCATAGTCTTTCGGATCAGCCAAGACCTTGAGCATATGAAGTAACACCAAAGCCTCTTCATCTAATGGTTTTTCTTCTTCAAGTAACCGAATATTTTCGTTGAACAAGGCCTTGGTATACCCCTTTAATCGTTTACCGAGTTGCCTTTGGTGTTTTTTGTCGCTTCTAGCCAAAGAATCCATGCCTTGTATCTTATAATCCCACCAACCCAAATTATCGAAATTATACGAACTGATATCTTCCTCTAAATAAAAGATAAGGTCTTCTTTGGTAAGTGACTCCTTTAAGAACATATTCGATTCCATGCGCCGTTGCGCCTTAAACACCTTACTTTTCTTTAAGGCTTTCATTTTCTGGCTTACCGAATCCATAGAAAAGACAGGTCTATATCGCGAAACCACTTCCCCTAAAAGGGCATAGGCTCCAACAAAATCGCCCTTAGACTCCATAGTAGCCGCTTGGGCAAGTGCTATATCCAAACGTTGTTGCACATACAATGTATCGGTTTGGGTCATACCCTGTTTTACCAGATAATCTACTTGAAACATATCCAAACCTATATCCATCAACACACCGCGATCGTCGGGGGTATCTGAAAACAACAACTCGTTAGTTATCCGCTTCGCGTTAAGCATACGCTCGTTGACCAACATATTCGGATACTGATAGTCTTGCCTATCCAAAATACCTATATAATGGAATTTATTTTTACTTCCATATAAATCAGGGTTACCCATGCCACCGCCTACGGTCATAACACCCCTGACCCCTTTAATAAAAACAGGCACCAAAGTGGCCAAATTGGAACTATCGTCAAATGCCATAACATATATACGTTCCAAATCCAGCGAAAACAGATTTGCCGTACGCTTAAAAACACGGTCTAATGCCAGAATATTTTTACTCACCGATACACTGTCATGCAGGGCATTGGGCCCAATTACCACAATACCACGAGCTTCTGCCCTAGAAGTCAACATACCCACAGCCTGTTTACCCCTACCCTTATCGTCCAATACAAATATGGCCGGCCATTTCTGTTTGGGTTCAAACGCCTTAGGCAAAAACAGGGCAAAGGTTTCAGCAATGGTATCAGAAACGGGTAACCCATCGGAAATGCCTCCTTTCTTTAATGAAATAGGTTGTCCCATACCTGCAGCAAATACAAATATGGCAATGAAGGTAAATATATGACGCATACGGAACGGCTTGGTTATATAGCCACCAAATTTTAGGTATCGGTGCTTACATCCTACAATCAAAAACCCGGCCAAAAACGACAAATACTGCATCAATCTATCCAATTATTCCCCAATCGCCCCCATTTCAATGCCCTCGGAATACGCTACTTTGATTCCATGGCGATTAAATGCCGATTTGATAGCCTTGTTGGCCTGAAAGGTGGCTTCCCAAAAATCGTCTGGATATACATAGGGCCGCACCAATAATTCGATACTATGTGAATCGAAATTTTTGATACCCACCTCTGGTTTGGGACCTTTTAGTATCTTGGGCACCTCCATTAATTCGTCTATGATGATTTGCTTTATTTTCGGAAAGCTCTCGGCGTAGGGCACATGCACACTGAGTTCTAAACGTATCTGGCCCTTGTCGGACAAATTGGTGACCACGGAATCGGTTATCATCGAATTGGGAATATTCAATACCTTATTACCCGGTGTGATTACCTGGGTACTGAAAATACCGATCTCGCTCACCTTACCGAAATGGTCATCTACCTTGATCCAATCACTGATTTTATAAGGTTTTAAGGTCAAAATCAATATACCGGAAGCAAAATTGCCCAGACTACCCTGAAGGGCCATACCAACAGCAAAACCCGCAGCGGCTAAAATAGCCACCAAGCCCGTAAGATCGGCACCAAGAATGGTAGCCGCGGCAAACAGAATAGCCCCTTTGAATATGAAACCCATTAAAGAAGTTAGAAAAGGACGTAGGGAATCGGAAAAACCGGTCCGTTCGAGAACCTTATCGACCCATTTCACGACCTTATTGGATATTTTAAACCCCACCCAAACCACCAAGATCGCAAACAAGATCCGGGGCACATAGGTTATAAACTTATCTAGGGCAAGGTCACTGTATTGGTTTATCAGTTTTTCCATAACATTTGAATGGCATTTGGTATTCCAAGGTAACAAAACCAAATTGAAAAAACACTAGCTAAACCTTTGTTTTCACCTTGGCATTGGAAATCACCTCCGATAAAATAATATGGGTACGTACCTCACCATAAGTAATCAGTACATCGATAAACTTTTCCATATGTAATTGATCCTTAAAAACCACTTCCATAATTATATTCTCATTACCCGTAATACGATAGCAGTTCTGCACTTCGTTAAAGCTTTTCACTTTGGTTAAAAAAGGCTTTAATTTCCCCACAAAGGCCCGTAGCATGACCACTGCCTTTAACTGATAACCCGATTTGAGATATGATATCTTGGCATGATACCCTTCTATCAACTGCATTTCCTCCAACTTCTTTACGCGATCGGCCACGGCCGGAGGCGTTAACCCGATTTCCTTGGCCATTTCGACAAAGGAGATCCGGGCATTTTGCTGCAACATTTCCAGGATTCGGGTGTTAAGGGCATCCAACTTCATTTTATTAAGCAATAAGACATATTTACCTTGTAAAAATAATCATTTTAACCATAATGGCATTTTTAACAAACCTATAAACCAATAGCTGTTCGTATTTTTATAAAAAATTGCAACCCTATGTCGTATAGGCCATTAAGTGAACATTCGGTTTTTAAAAAGGCCCTGGAACTTTACCAAACCAGCCGTGCGTTGGTGTCTTATATTTCGCATAATAAAGATGTAATGGCCCTGTACCACAGCAATAGCCATCGCGATCATATTGCCGATGCGCTTTTGACCGATGCTACGCTGATCCCCGAAAAATTGGCCTTGGCAGCCACTGCCGAAAATCCGTTGGAGAAGCAATCGACCCTTTCCATGATCAAGATCATGACCCGAAACCTACAATCGTATTGTAACGGTCTCGAACAAGACGGGGTAAAGGAAAAAGAGTACCTGAATTTACTGCGTACGGAAATACAGCACTTCCGCTCCGCATTTAAATCGTGGCGTAAAGCGCTATAAGTCCCTTTACATATTTCTACGGTACTGCCCGCCGACCCTGAACAAAGCTTGGGTCATTTGGCCCAAAGAAGCCGTTTTGGCCACTTCCATCAGTTTTTCGAACAGATTCCCATTTTGGGTGGCTACCGTTTGTAACTCCTTTAAATTATTTTCCATGGCCGAAGCATTGGCCTTATGAAGGTTCTCCAGGGTTTTGATCTGACCAAGTTTTTCGTCCTCCGTGGCCCGAATGACCTCTTGGGGAAGAACGGTGGGGCTACCCTTGGAACTCAAAAAGGTATTTACCCCGATAATCGGGAATTCGCCCGTATGTTTTAAGGTTTCATAATACAGACTTTCTTCTTGGATCTTGGATCGTTGGTACATGGTCTCCATGGCCCCCAATACACCACCTCTCTCGGTAAGCCTATCGAACTCGACCAATACCGCCTCTTCTACCAAATCGGTAAGCTCCTCAATAATGAATGCCCCCTGTAACGGGTTTTCGTTTTTGGCCAAGCCCAACTCTTTATTGATGATCAACTGAATGGCCATGGCCCGCCTTACCGATTCTTCGGTCGGAGTGGTAATCGCTTCATCATAGGCATTGGTATGCAGCGAATTACAGTTGTCGTAAATCGCATAAAGGGCCTGTAAGGTCGTCCTGATATCGTTAAAATCGATTTCCTGGGCATGCAAACTCCTACCCGAGGTCTGAATATGGTATTTGAGCATTTGCGCCCGGGGTCCGGCACCATATTTAAGTTTCATGGCCTTGGCCCAAATCTTACGGGCCACCCTACCGATTACCGCATATTCGGGATCGATACCGTTTGAAAAGAAAAACGACAGGTTTGGCCCGAACTTATCGATATCCATACCCCTACTTAAATAATACTCTACATAGGTAAAGCCATTGGCCAAAGTGAAGGCCAATTGGGTTATGGGATTGGCCCCGGCCTCGGCAATATGATAACCCGAAATGGAAACGGAATAAAAATTCCGTACCGCATTTTCAATAAAGTACTCCTGTACATCGCCCATGAGTCGAAGAGCGAATTCGGTTGAAAAGATACAGGTGTTCTGTGCCTGGTCTTCCTTTAAAATATCGGCCTGTACCGTACCCCTAACTTGGGTAAGTGTCTTGGCCTTAATGTCGTCGTATATGGGTTGTGGCAACACCTGGTTGCCGGTAACCCCCAGCAACAACAATCCTAGTCCGTCGTTGCCTTCGGGCAATTCACCGGCATATTGGGGGCGTGCCACACCTTTATCGGCATAAATGGCCTCGATTTTCGAAGTCACCTCATTTTCAAGCCCCTTTTCTCTGATATACTTTTCACAATTTTGATCTATGGCGGCATTCATAAAAAAGGCCAACAACATAGGTGCCGGACCATTTATGGTCATACTTACCGAGGTGGTAGGATTACTGAGATCAAAACCGGAATAGAGTTTTTTGGCATCGTCGAGACAACAGATACTTACCCCGGCATTACCGATCTTACCATAAATATCGGGCCTATGATCGGGATCGTTACCGTAGAGAGTAACCGAATCGAAGGCCGTGGAAAGACGCTTGGCGGGCATACCCAAACTTACATAATGAAACCGTCGGTTGGTACGTTCCGGACCGCCTTCCCCAGCGAACATACGGGTAGGATCTTCGTTGGTGCGTTTAAACGGATACAAGCCCGCGGCATATGGGAAATTCCCCGGTACATTTTCTTGTAGGTTCCATCGCAACACATCGCCCCAAGCCGAATATTTAGGCAAGGCTATTTTAGGAATGTCGAGTTGTGAAAGGGATTTGGTATGGGTCTCGATACGTATCTCTTTGTCACGTACTTTAAAACTGTAAACAGGATCTTTATAACGCGATTTTACCGACTGCCAGCCCAATATAACATCCCAATTATGTGCATCTAGATCTTTTTTGAGCGTATTGAACTCGGCTATCAAAAGATCGATTATATCGGTTTTTCCCATGGTCTGGGCCACTTCGTTTAATCGGGCCTCTTCCAAGCCTTGGGACGATAGGTAAGTATCCTCCGTTTTGGCTTCCAATATGGTATGTATGCTTTTTGACAACCCATACAGTTTTTGGGCCACGGCCACCTGTTGGGCCACTTGGGTATCGTAACCCCTGTTGTTTTCCGAAATTTCGGAAAGATAGCGCGTACGTGCTGGCGGAATCACATAATTCTTGGTCCCGTCTTCAATGTTCAACTCCAATTTCGAGCCCCAATCCGAAGCCGTTTTGTCGTCCAAGGTCTGCATAACCGCCTGATACAAACGGTTCATTCCAGGATCATTGAATTGGGAAGCCATGGTTCCGAAAATGGGCAGCTGCTCGGCAGGGGTATCCCAGAGGTCATTATTGCGCATGTACTGCTTCTTTACATCGCGCAAGGCATCTTGGGCACCTCTTTTATCGAATTTATTGATGGCCACCAAATCCGCAAAATCGAGCATATCGATTTTTTCGAGCTGGGTGGCCGCCCCAAACTCAGGTGTCATAACATATAAAGAAAGATCCGAATGTTCGATGATCTCGGTATCGGACTGGCCAATTCCTGAGGTTTCGAGAATGATTAGGTCAAAATCGGCCGCCTTTAACACTTGAACCGCCTCGGCTATATGCTGGCTCAAGGCCAGATTACTTTGACGTGTGGCCAAAGAACGCATATACACCCTTTCGTCGTCAATGGCATTCATACGGATGCGATCACCCAATAAAGCCCCACCTGTTTTGCGTTTCGAGGGGTCTACCGAGATCAATCCGATATGGCGCTCGGGAAAATCCAACAAAAACCTACGGACCAGCTCATCGACCAAACTCGACTTACCTGCCCCACCGGTGCCCGTTATTCCCATTACGGGGATGTCGGATGAAATAGCCCCTGTATCGAATAGGGCCTCAAATTCGTCGTGCCGATTCTCGGCCAAACTTATCATTCGGGCAATACTATCTATACGCTTCTCTTTTAAGGCCTTCATTACTGCCGATTTTTCGGAAAAAGGCATGGCAGGTACCGCAAAATCGCTTTGGGCCACCAAATCGTTGATCATGCCCTGAAGCCCCAATTGCCGGCCATCGTCGGGGGAATAGATCCGGGTAATGCCATAGACCATTAACTCCTTAATCTCTTCCGGCAAGATGACCCCGCCTCCGCCGCCAAAAATCTTGATATGCCCGGCCCCATGTTCTTGAAGCAGATCGTACATATATTTAAAGTATTCCATATGGCCACCCTGATACGAGGTAAGGGCAATGGCATTGGCATCTTCCTGAATGGCACAATGCACCACTTCGGCCACCGACCTATCATGTCCCAAATGAATTACCTCGACCCCTGTGGCCTGGATAATACGACGCATAATATTAATGGACGCATCGTGACCATCGAACAAGGAAGCGGCGGTTACAATTCGAATTTTATGGATAGGTATATAGGCTTTCTGTTTTTGCATTGCTAACGAAAATGGAAATTACGGGTTGCAATTTACGGAATATCTAAAAAAAAGCAGGATTCACTAATAATTTTCAAAAAGAAAAATCAGTCTTCGTCCTGAGCTGTACTTTGAAATAACTTAGTTCACCAAAACCTTAAACTATGAGTCGTTTTACCTTTTTGATCCTTTGCCCCGACCAAGTAGGCATTATCGCCAAAACCACGGCATTCCTTCACCAGCGAAAGGGCAATATTGTGTATTTGGATCAATATGTAGACCCAGAGGCCCAAATGTTCTTTATGCGATTGGAATGTGATGGTATAGGTTTATCAAGCGATCAATTAAGAAGCGAATTTAACGAAGCACTGGCCATCCCCTTTCAAATGCAATGGCGTATGGATTCGGACGAAAATCTACCAAAAATGGCCCTTTTCGTTTCTAAATACGACCACTGTCTCTATGATATTCTAGGGCGCCATGCGGCCGGAGAACTTCAAGTAGAAATTCCGTTTATAATAAGTAACCACCCCGATTTGGCCCCTGTCGCGGAACAATTTGGCATTCCCTACCACCATATTCCCGTTACTAAAGACACCAAACCGGAAGCCGAAGCGGCCCAATTGGCCCTACTTGAGGCCCATAAAATAGACCTGATCGTTCTGGCGCGTTATATGCAGATCGTATCGCCTAAATTGATCGACCGCTACCCCAATAGGATTATTAACATACATCATTCCTTTTTGCCGGCATTTCCAGGGGCCAAACCCTATCATTCGGCCTATGCCAGGGGCGTAAAGATCATTGGCGCCACAAGCCATTATGTTACCGAAGACCTCGATGCCGGCCCCATAATCGAACAAGATACGACCCAGGTTTCCCATATACATTCGGTTACCGACTTTATCCGAAAAGGACGGGATCTGGAAAAAATCGTTTTGTCTCGGGCCATTAGGCAACATTTGGAAGGCAAGACCATGGTCTACGACAACAAGACCGTGATTTTTCATTAAAAAGTTTAGAAAACCGGGCCTTAAAGGAACCACTTAGTGTCCGGTTTGTGCCAAGCGATCTTTTACATATTCAATTTGGGTTTTCCCATGGGGTTTGGGTTCACCATCTTCACCCAAATTCACCATAACGATGTTGGCCACACGTATTATGCTTTCACGCGTCATTTTGTTACGCACCTCACAATCCAATACCAAGGAGGTCTTCCCAAATTTTACAGGTTCGATTCCTATTTCCACAATATCTCCTTCTTTGGCCGAACTTTTAAAATCGATTTCAGACATGTACTTGGTCACCACCTTTTTGTTCTCCAATTGAATGATGCTATAAAGTGCGGCCTCCTCGTCTATCCATGCTAACAATTTACCCCCAAAAAGGGTTCCGTTGGCGTTTAAATCTTCGGGTTTCACCCATTTTCTGGTATGGAATCTCATATACTATGCTTTTGGGTTGATTGAACTCATTTAGACCTTTTCAATTTGCTAAAAAATTGCTGTTTTCAACTCTGCTCTCGCCTTTTTCTCCTTCCGTAGCCCTGCTATGCAACTCAAAAAAGCCATTATCAGTGCAGAAAACATCTAATTTTCACTTAAACTCAAAATGTCTAAATGAGTTCATAGTAAAATTAATTCCAAAAGCCATATTCACACCAATTTATCGGGTGGTTTTGCCAATACTACCATAAGCCCGCTTTATACTTTATAGGCCCACAAAACCAAGCCCTAAAATCTATTAATCATCAAAAATGTACATTTGTGGCACTAAACATTAATTACCTAGACCATGTTCCGTAAAAGTTTACTGTTTTTCGCATTACTTACCCTTGCCAGCTGTGGCGAACTTCAAACCGTATTGGATTCTCTACCGCAAGGTACCACTTTAGGCAATGACCAAATTGCCCAAGGATTAAAACAAGCCTTGGATAAAGGGATAGACGAACAAGTAAGCCGCCTAACCCAAAAAGACGGCTTCTACACCAACCAGCTGGTTAAAATCGGATTGCCCGATGAATTAAAGACCGTAGACCAGACCCTCCGTAAAATCGGCCTGGGCAAATTGGCCGATGAAGGTATAAAAGCCTTGAACCGTACGGCCGAAAACGCAGTTAAAGAAGCTACCCCGATTTTTATAAATGCCGTTTCCGAAATCAGCTTCAACGATGCGAAAACCATCTTATTGGGCAATCAAGATGCTGCCACCCAATACCTGAAAGGGAAAACTACCCAACCCTTGTACGCCAAATTCCATCCGGTAATAAACGATTCCTTTAAGAAAGTGGGAGCGGATCAAGTATGGAGTAACCTAATCCAGAAATACAACACCATTCCTCTGGTTGAAAAAGTCAACCCAGACCTTACCGATTATGTCACCCAGGAAGCCTTGGAGGGAGTGTTTACTATGATCGCCGTTGAAGAAAAAGAGATCCGCACCAAAGTCTCGGCCCGTACTACCCAAGTCTTACAACAGGTCTTTGCTATGCAAGACGGTCATTAACCCAAAACCATTTTTCATTATAGAAATGGAAACCACCCTAAATCCTATGGCTTTATTTACCCCAAGAAGTAATACAACCCGTTATACTCGACGCAAATCAAGTTAAAGGAATGTGAAATTTTCAAAAATAAAACACAAATCTTAATTTTTAGACACCTATAGCTACGATTAAATAGCTTTCGTCTAAAACTTTACAATAAAAAACGTAAATTTGCGTTATTCATTTGTGGGAATAGGAACATAACGTATTCCTAATCTTTAATTAACCTCGACAACGGGTTATTATACGAATTTTGACCACAATTATTTGAGTTAGTAAATTTTGAGTTAGTTGTTTGGAAAACCGGTGGGAGCACCGGTTTTCTTTTTTTTATACACTTAACTTTACCCACTTACATTTCCAAACCATCGAAAACATCCCTGATTTCTGCAGAGGAAGGCCGGGGGGCATTGGAATTTATGATATTGCCTTCGGTATCGATTAGAATAAAGCGTGGAATACCCATGATTTTGTAATTCTTCACAAAGTCGGATTCAAAGGCATTAGGAGCGAACAACTGCACACCTTTCAAATCTTTGTCAGCCACCATATCACGCCATTTGCCATGTGATTTGGCCACATCTACCGAAATACTTACGAATTCGATATTCTTGGCATGATAATCCGTTTCCAATTTTTTAAGGGCCGGAATCTCACGAATACAAGGACCACACCAGGTAGCCCATACATCTATATACACATAACGCCCTTTTAAATCGTCCAACGAAGTCTTGCCCCCTTTAAAGTTTTCATAATCCACAAATTTTGGAGAAGGCTTACCGGCCGATACTTTTTCCAATTCGGTGTAAGATTGGGTGATTTTAGCCAAATACAAACTATCGGTAACAAGGTTTGCATAGGTATCATAATAGGTCTTCAAGTCTCCGGTATAAGTAATTTCGTAACGAGCCTTATTATAAATCAACGCATTACGAATCGTATCGTTCTTCACAAGCCCTAATACTTCTAGTCCGGCCAGGGCATAATCCTGGGTCGAATCTTTTTCCATCATGGTATTGACCTCTTCATTATAGTGATCTTCCAATAATCGTCTATACATGGCCGAAAAGTAATAATCATCCACACGGCCCATATCCATATCGGTTGTAGGATCGAACCAATTCTCTGAAACCTTAAAATCGGGCTTTTTGGCATAATGGGCATGGTAACGCGGGTACCTTTTCAAATACATCATGGTGGTATACCCTATATTCTTTTTCTCCAAACCCCTAAAAGTATCGGACACCTTACTGGAATCTAGTAGCCCGATAAAAGCATCTTCTATGGCATTTATCTTTCGCAAATAGGCCTCTTCTTCCAATTTATATATACTTGGCCCTTCCCCCCTAAGTCTTACTCCAAGGGTCGCCTTATCTTGTATATACTGATTTATATGGGCCGTGTTTCCACTAAATTCAATACTGGCATCGAAATTATCCAACTTATAATTTAATTCCAATACATCGCCATTTTCTAAATAAACACTAAAGGTATTCTTACCATCACGAATCCCATATATTCCCGAAACTTGTATAGTATCAGTGAATTGCCCTAGGGAATCTACCTCGAGTTCTTTTTCGTAACGCCACATTTTATCGGAAATAGTCACAGTGCCTTCGGTCTTACCCAAAATTTTTCCGGTAACCACCGCATATGGCTGCTTTCTATTCTCTTCTTGATGACAAGAGAACATGAATAACACTAGTACTGATACGACGAGAAGTTGGATTGGTTTCATATAAATAAATTGTAAATTAACCCAGGGATAAGATGGGTTTTAGATTGAACATTAAGATGGGCGAACCCCTAAATATTCCAATACCTGGGTATTGAAAACAGTGGGTTGTTCTACATTAACCACATGACCACATTCTGGCACCACGAACAATTCGGAAAAACGATGCGATTTGGCTACTTTTTCTATAGAAGGCAAGAAAAGATAATCTTCGCTACCCATTACATATAAGGTAGGTATTTTGATATCGGCTCCCCGAAAAAATCGTAACAACGGATTAATTTCTGAGGTAAGCTTAAACCAGCGGATAAACTCTTTTTGATACAACTTCTTGGCTTCCCTAACGAATAAGGACCTCGACTCTTTATGGTTCTTGTTGGGCATGATCACAAATGCAAAGAACTTATACAACCACAAATAAGGTACCAGTGACTTAAAGATAACCCCTAGGCGCATCAAAACCTGGGAACGGAAATTCAACTTTAAGATAGCCCCGCCCATAACCATTTTATCTACCCGGTGTTTGTGCTTTTCGGCTAGGTTACGAATTAAAATGGTTCCCAAAGATATCCCGATAAAATGCGATTTTTCGATTTTTTCATGGTCTATTACCTCAACGATATCGTCGGTAATGGAATCGAAGGTGTACTTATCGGCAAAGGCATCACGCAAATGGGTTTTGGAATCGCCGTGCCCCCTAAGATCAAGGAGCAACACATTGAAGTGTTTTCGAAACTCACGTACCTGTTTATACCAAATAGCACTGCTACCCCCTGCCCCATGGACAAAAGTGACCCATTTTTTAGCTTGGGCATGCCTATATATGGTATAATTAAGCAAGTACTGTTCGTTTTATCGAGGCAAATGTAGTTTTTTTTAGTGAGAGACAAATAGAAGGCAAGTGTTAAGTAATACCATTTCAACATTGAAATACCACCTAAAAAATTGTTCTTTTTACCTTTGGTCATCAAAATAAAATAGAACCGTAGCTTTGGCTATGCTTAAATTTTCTTTTTCGCCCAAAGAAAAAATCCCTGCTTTTTTATTGGTTGAATCTCAAAATTGAAATGGTATAAAGACGACACCCAGCAACTCGATATTTTCATACACAACTTCAAACAAGTGTCCGCCTGGTTACTTTTTAGACCAACTACCCATTTATTAGTTGTAGCTAAACACTGACATAACACAAAAACCCTTGGCCCGATGTAACTTTGCAGAAAAACCCACCAACTATGGAAAAACAGTATTGCCGTGTTGGAAGCAGCACCCCAATGGCGCAGCTTAACCAACCCTCCCATTTCTTACAAAGTCTTTATACCGATTTTAAAGACAGAGCCATGAGCCCCAACCCGGGTACTACGAATTTGGTCTCATTTTTTGAGCAGAAAGCCGAAAGAATCCAAAAGATGATTCAAGAATTGGCATAGGCCAATAAGACTTTATTTTTTTAACTCCGCAGCCATTTGCTGTTGCAACTCTTGGGCCTTGCGCCCAGCTGCTACGGCAAAATCTGTTCCGCTAGAGGCATAAATAATTCCACGCGACGAATTGACCAACAATCCTACTTGGTCCGTCATACCGTACTTGCAGACTTCCGAGAGACTACCGCCTTGGGCTCCTACACCCGGCACCAATAAAAAACTCTTGGGTGCCAATTCGCGTATCTCGGCCAAATATTCGGCTTTAGTGGCCCCTACCACATACATTAAGTTTTCGCTTCCTTTATAGCCTTGCGAGCAGGCAATCACTTCTTTGAACAACGGACGTGCTTCTAAAGTCTTCGTCTGAAAATCGAAGGCGCCCGGATTGGAAGTGAGTCCCAACAAAATAGTATGCTTGTCTTCAAATGCCAAAAAAGGCTCCACCGAATCGCGCCCCATATACGGTGCCACGGTTATGGAATCGAACTGCATGCCTTCTAAAAAGGCTTTGGCATAACGGGTAGCCGTATTTCCGATATCGCCACGTTTGGCGTCGGCTATGGTAAATTGTTCTGGATAGTTCTCGTTCAAATAGGCCATAGTACGCTCTAAGGAACGCCAGCCATCCAAACCATAGGCCTCGTAAAAGGCCGTATTGGGTTTATAAGCCACGCAATAGGCCTGGGTAGCCTCGATTATGGCTTTGTTGAATTCAAAAATGGGATCTTCGGTGGCCAACAAATGCGGAGGCACCTTTTCCAAATCTACATCTAAGCCCACACAAAGGAAGGATTGTTTTTTTTGGATCTGTTCCCAAAGAAAATCTGTTGTCATAGTGGTTTAAAAGATATCGGAAGCTTCTTTTAATTTTTCGGTATTCTGTACCAGCATCAATTCGTCAATGATCTTTTGCACATCGCCATTGATAATATTCTGCAAATCGTACAAGGTAAGTCCGATACGGTGATCGGTTACCCGACCTTGCGGATAATTATAGGTACGGATCTTGGCCGAACGGTCGCCACTACTTACCTGGGAATTTCGTTTGGCGGCATCTTCCTCTTGCTTTTTAGCCAATTCCAAATCGTATAGGCGCGAACGCAGTACGGTAAAGGCCTTGTCTTTGTTCTTATGTTGCGATTTCTGGTCTTGGCACTGGGCCACCAATCCGGTAGGGATATGGGTCAATCGTACGGCCGAATAGGTAGTATTCACCGACTGCCCACCCGGACCCGAGGAACAGAAATAATCGATTCGCACGTCTTTAGGGTCTATCTGCACATCGAATTCCTCAGCCTCCGGCAATACCATCACGGTCGCAGCCGAGGTATGTACGCGCCCTTGGGTCTCGGTCTGCGGCACCCGCTGTACGCGGTGCACCCCAGCTTCGAATTTCAAGGTGCCGTAAACATCGTTTCCGGTCACCTCGAACTGAATTTCCTTGAAACCGCCCGAAGTACCTTCACTAAAGTCCATTAAATGGGTACGCCATCCTTTAGATTCGCAATATTTGGTATACATACGATACAGGTCCCCGGCAAAAATACTGGCTTCATCACCCCCGGTACCTGCACGGATTTCCATAACCACGTTTTTGGCATCTTCCGGATCTTTTGGAATAAGCAACACCTTGATCTCTTCTTCCAATTGGGGCAATTGGGCCTTGGCCTCCTCCAATTGCATTTTGGCCATCTCTACCATTTCGGGATCCGATCCGTCGGCCAAAATCTCTTCGGCCTCTTCAAGGTTATTGGTCAGGGTAATATACTCTTCCCGCTTGGCCACCACCTCTTTTAGGTCGCTATATTCTTTATTCAGCTTTACATAACGTTTTTGATCGGCGATAACATCGGGCTGTATTATCAAGTCCGAAACCTCATCAAAACGCTGTTTTACTATGTTTAACCTATCTATCATGGGTATTGTTCATTGGCTGCGAATTTACGATAAATTTAGGCGTAATCGCCAATAATTCCCAATTGGATCAGTAGCCGCATATTCCCTTACATACTATTCAAATAATTGCATAACTCTGATTATCTTGTAGCGAAAAACAAAGCTGTTCTAACCAACAATCCATGCCAAATACCCTACCCCAATGGATCCCCTTGGGATTTCTATTTTACAAACGCCATCTGGCTATTTCGCTTTTAAGCACCTTAGTGCCCTTGGCATTTAACCTACCCCTGACCAATTTCGTCATTTGTAAAGTCGCTACTTTTCTCATAATCATGTTTTGGTATCGCAATCCCCCGAATTCGAACCGGTTGATTTTCTATCAGAACTTTGGGGTGCGGCCCAAATACCTTTGGATATCCTATCTCGCACTGGACCTCCCTCTTGCCGGCATTTTGTATTTAATCTCGAGTAACTTATGGAACTAAGACTTGAGAGTGTTAAACTTCGGTTTGGCCAAAAGCATCTTTTGAATTCCGTATCCATGCAAATGCAGAGCGGCCAAATTACCGGATTGATTGGCAGGAACGGGAGTGGCAAGTCGTCTTTATTAAAACTGATTTTTGGCCATATCAAAGGGCAACGCAAACTTTTAAAAATAGACCGAAGACCTATTCAGAAACCCTTATATGCCACAGGAAAAGCATTTCTACTGCCCCAATCCCATCTTTTCCCGAAGGAATTCACTGTGGAAAGAGCTTTAGGGTTCTACCACAAAACTTTTGCTGATTTTATGGATACTTTCCCGGAAACTGCCATAAAACCCGGGCAACGCTTACGTATTCTTTCTGGTGGAGAGTGGAAACTAATAGAATTGTTCTGCGCGGTACACTGTAACAAGGAAATCTTGCTATTGGATGAACCCTTTAACGGACTTTCGCCTTTGAACTCCGAATTGTTCATTACTGAGCTTCATCGCATAAAATCGAAGACGGTGATTCTGATTACCGACCATCGAATCCATGAGGTAATGGCCCTATCGGATCAGATGTATTTATTGGATAAAGGCAAAAGTAGTTTGATCGTAGAACAGGACGACCTTCGTGCGGCGGGGTATCCGGTTTAACCCAGCAACGCATCCAAGCCTTCTTTTTCAAAGAGTATACGCCCCACCTTAATATCGGACCAGCCAGCTTTCACCTTATAGGTAAATACGGGAATGCCCTCCATTAGATTGCAATCGACATAAATGGTTTTTACCTGGGCAACGGTCTGGGTTCTTAATTCCTCCAAGTGGGTCGAGATAAAGAAAAATGAATTTTTAAATCGCGACATGCCCAAAATGGTCCGCTGGCATATCTCAAGTGCATCGGTAGCATTGGTACCACTGAAAAGTTCATCAAAAACGGCAAAAGTGGCCTCACCGGCCTTGGCCTTTTCCAATACCGCTTTTAAATGCTTGATTTCCGTCATAAAATGACTGTAGCCATTTTGTAAATCGTCGCGATGATCGATCCCTATGGAAAAATGCGCCATTATCGGAAGCTCAGCTTGCTCGGCCGGAATGGCATACCCCAAATGCCATAGGTACATACACAGCCCCAATGCTTTTAAAAAAGTAGACTTGCCACTCATATTGGGGCCGTTAAGAACGGCAACGGGCACGGCCAATTCAAAGTCGTTTTTTACCGGATTCCGCAACAACGGATGGTACAGACCTTTGAGTGCTATTTTATTTTGCACTAGGGAAGGGAACACAAAACCTTGCTTTCGAATGCCCTTGGCCACCGACAAATACGCTTCGAACTGAAAAAGATCTTCCCAAAAGCGTGCTATTCTTTTCTCCCGTTTCAATTGGGCCAGGGTTTCGGATAAATGGATCATATCTTTTGCCTTCAGACCAAATTCCCTGACCTGTAGGGCGTAATACCCCAAATCGAATTCATTAAGAAAATCTGTGATTCGCACTAATTCCTTTTGATAGGCTTTTGGGAAAGCGGTGAGATCTAGACGTAAAAAATAATACTCCAATAAACGGTACAGCCACAAAATCGCCTGATTGAACTTGCCTTCCAATTGGCTTTTTACGTCTTTAGAGGCTATATAGCGAAAGCGGTTTTTCCCCTTTATGGGCAACTCCCAATCTTTCCCATTAAAAAATAGATGTACCTCGTATACATACATCACGGTATAGGAATACTCCAAAAGCTTGGGTTGTGCTAAAAAGCCTTTCAATATATGCTGACGGAAATCTATGGCTTCTCGTGAACCTAATGGGGACTGCATCATTTGCCACAGTTTTTCCTTGGCAAAACTATTGAGGGTATGGTCGAATAAAGGCAGAATTTCCTCTTGAAGACGAAGGTCTCGAATATTATTCATGGGTCGGTCAGATGGTGTCGGTTAAACCTACGAAAAACAGGGACTGCATTGCGTTAAGGAACTGCCAAAAAGAAATATGGGCGAGGTGGGAAGTACAAAGGGGGAAGGACGAAGTTTGTACAGTTAAAAAGAGGTGATTTGTTGATTTGAAAATTTGATAATCTGAAAATTTGACGACCTGAAAATGCAAAAACAGACCTACATCAATCGGCTACAAACGTCAGGGCCAAACTGGCGATATAGGCATCCAACCCATCGCTACGGTCGTATTTGGCCAAGCGGAAATCGGCATTTTTAAAACCGAACATAAAGATGCGGGTCTTGGTAAAAATATCGGTATAGCCCAAACCAAAACCATACCTATGGGCATCGAAGTCTGAAAGATCGTAATCGGAGGTATAGTAGTCCAAGCTACTCAAAGCCCCCTCCTTGGGATAAAAATAATCGGCCTGGGATTGGGTATAGTAGCGGTAATGCGGATAAACGGTAAAGCCATTGCCTAACTTCAAAGGAATTTCCAAACTTGCCGTATGTGCGGTAATCCCCCAATCGTCCCAATAAAACCTATAATAACTTCGGAATACCAACCAATCGTTAGCAAAGTAGTTCAAACGGCCCCCGACAGGAAGTTTAAAACGTTGGTCGGGTAGGCGTTCTACATCATCGGCCAATTGGAACTCATCAATAAAATAATTCGGGGTATCGCCGAAATACACCCGTTGATGCGGGGTAGACAATAGGCCTTGCTGAAAGGCCACATCTAAAAACAATGCCCCGTTCCAGCGCCTGCCCAAGATTTGGGTCAGCCCTAAGGAAAAGGAATAGGTGTTTCTGTTTTCGTCGGTAAAGGGATTAAAGTTAGGATCGTACTCCCCAGGACCTTCGATACGATCGTCGAAAAACCCGGGTCGGAGTTCTATAGGGTATTGCGGACTCCAACTATCGAAATACAATTGCAGGTCGGCAGAAAGACTGGTATTCTTTTCATTGAACCAGTGCGTAGCCCCAAAACCGAATCCGAACGAAAAGTAATCGTATTCCGCGGAAACTGAAGCTTGCGCCCTTAAGATGGTATTCCGATCGGCGCTGCTATGGGTATAACTCGGATTAAAATAGGCCAATACATCTTGGCGTGAGGCCCCAGACGAGGCCACCCAAGGACTCACCGGTTGATTGGGGTCGCCATCCAGCGGATTTATATTGCTCGATGAAGCCGAGGTATAGGCCGAAATACCGGCATCTACCGTAAGCACCCCATCTACCGAAACCGGAATACTGGCCACTATGGTCGCCGTGGCATCGGAAAGTTCTTCGGTACCGGCACCACCGGTTACCGCGGCATGTGTACCATCTTGGTCATAATAACTAAACAAAAGGGAGACTTCGGCAGCATCCAATACCGGTTTTTGATAGGCCAAGGAATCTTGGGCCAGTATGCTTTTTGAACCCAGCAAAACGACACACACGAATATCCAAACAACTGATTTATCAATTACACCCACAGCCACCTCCTGTTTTTCCTCCATTGGCTCCGGCCGCCCCTTCCCTGTACAAATGGGCCAAGGTCTCGAAGCGTTCGCATTTCTTTTTGGAGAGTTCCATTTCCGCATCATTTACATAGACCATATCGTAGCCTTTTACGGCCACACAGGAACCTAACGTAAAACAAATGGCGCTAAAAACAAGTATCGTTCGCATAGCTACAAGTTACGGATTCTTAGAAAAAGTTATGCCCCTGGTCTGGTGTATCTTATTAAAGGTATCTACAACAATAGCCTCGGTTCCGGGCAATTGTTCTATCATGGCCATTCCGGCCTCCTTGCCCATGATGAACACGGCCGTGGCCAAGGCATCGCACAATTCCGCCTTTTTGGCGAAAATGGTCACACTACTTATCCCATGGGTGGGATAACCTGTACGGGGATCAATAATATGGGAATAGCGTTTCCCCTTAAAAGTCACGAATTTCTCATAATTCCCGGAGGTAGCGACGGACGATTCCAACACCGGCATCCAGGTAAAGACCTTGTCTTTTTTTAACGGATTAGTGATGCCCACGAACCATTTTTTCCCGCTGGCCTGGGTACCCCAAGTGGTAAGGTCGCCCGAAGCATTGATGATGCCTCCTTTTACTTGCTTAGACACCAAAAGTGCTTTTGCCCTGTCGGCCGCGTAGCCTTTTCCTATGGCACCAAAGCCGATTTTCATACCTTCCTTTTTCAAGAAAACAGTAAGGGAATCTTTGTTAAGCTCTATATCTTGATAGTCTATCAAACGTACCGATTCACGTATGGCCTCGTCGGTTGGGGCATGGGTCATGCTGCCATCAAATTTCCAAATCTTGTCCATGGAGGCGTAACTGATATCGAAGGCCCCATCGGATATTTTGGAAATCTGCTTGGCCCTTTCGATCAAATCGAACAATTCCGCATCTACCTGAACCGGATGCTTACCCGCCTGACGGTTAATTTCCGAGGTTTGCGAATTGCGGTCCCAAGACGACAACAAGGCCTCTACCCTTTCGATCTCGGCTATGGCCTCTTCGATATAAATGGTTCCTAATTCGGTCGAAGGCGCTACCACGGTAATCTCGAACCGACTTCCCATAAGTTTGACCACTTGGGAAACGGTGGTATCTATCTTTTGCTGGCCGGAAACACTTAGGGTGAACCACAGCAAGAAAAGAAAGCGATGTGACCTCATCTTAGAAAACTGTTTAGATGTTCTATATAGGAATCCACCTCCATTTTCTTATAGGTGGTGGTACCCAATACCCTATCGGCATCCCGCAAAATAACCACTAAGGGGAAATAGCCTTTGGGGTTATATTTTTCAGCCAAAGAGGCATGTTTCTTTTGGAGATGCCCTGCTAATCGATTGGATTTCTTCCTAGGAAAATCGGCCTTGTACATTACATAATTCGACTTGGCATAGGTCTCGAACGAGGCATTGACCCAAATTTCCTTCTCGAGTCGAATACAAGGCGCACACCAATCAGAACCCGCAAACACCAAAATCAATGGCTTGTTTTGGTCTGCGGCCAATTTCATAGCTTGGTCAAAATCATTTTCCCAGACTTGCGCAGTGGCCAGCCCACAAAAAAGCAGTAAAACGACAAATACTAATCGCCTCAACATCTTATTCAAATATGCGTAATGTGGTACCGTTAACTTCGGTCTTGAAAATCTTTAAGGGATTGGAGGTAATACTATTCAAGGGTGTACCGGTTAAACTAAATCTGGCCCCATGGGTACTACATCTGAAAATATCGTCAGTGGCATTATAGGCCACGCCATCGGTCTGTTGATGACTACAAATTTGACTGGCGGCCACATAATCGCCACTCAGATTTTTAGCCACCACCACTTCATTTTTAATAATAAAAGAACCGTTGGCCGCAATTTGCTGTCCTTCGGAAGATTGGAGATCTATCGTAAAATCTATACCAGACGGTACTGTTTTGCCTCCACCTTCTTCGCCTTCCCCACTATCGGATGAACAACCATGTAGGCAAGGAAACGTAAGCGCGAAAGCCGCACCCGCCCCCAAGGTTTTGAGAAATTCGTTTCGTTCCATAGCAATGTTTACCAAATTAAACGGCTTAGACGGACAGTTCGTATAAAAACCCGACCAGCAGCACCGTTAAAATAGGTTAAAATTCCTACAGCTTCATGTTATTCGTAGTTAAAGGTGCCATTGGGGCCTGAAATAGTCAGTTTTTTGGAATTGGAAGGTTCTACCCTTCCCACAATCTGGGCATCTACCTCAAAAGAGGCCGCGATTGCGATCAAATCAGCTGCGATTTCCTCAGGCACGTACATTTCCAAGCGGTGTCCGCAATTAAATACCTGATACATCTCTTTCCAGTCGGTACCCGATTGTTCTTGGATCAACTGGAACAAAGGTGGTACCGGAAACAGGTTGTCTTTAACGACATGCAGGTTTTCAATAAAATGAAGGATTTTCGTCTGGGCCCCACCACTGCAATGCACCATACCATGAATTTGGTCCGAGCCGTATTTCGCCAACACCTTTTTTACGATCGGCGCATACGTTCGGGTAGGCGAAAGCACCAATTTACCAGCGTCCAAGGGGCTGTCGGTCGCTTCGGTAAGGGAAAGTTTTCCGGAATAGACCAACTCTTCCGGTACTTCGGGATCAAAACTTTCCGGGTATTTTTCGGCCAAGCCCTTGTGGAATACATCGTGACGGGCCGAGGTTAGCCCGTTACTACCCATACCACCGTTATATTCCGATTCATAGGTTGCTTTTCCGAAGGAGGCAAACCCAACGATTACATCCCCGGCTTTAATATTGGCATTATCGATCACTTTATCGCGACGCATACGTGCCGTAACGGTAGAATCGACGATTATAGTCCGTACCAAATCACCCACATCGGCTGTTTCACCTCCCGTTGAACGAATGGTTACCCCATGTTGGGCCAGGTCTTGGATCAATTCTTCCGAACCATTGATAATGGCCGAAATTACGGCTCCGGGGACTTTATTTTTATTCCTCCCTATGGTTGAAGACAACATAATATCGTCTACGGCCCCCACACAGATCAAATCGTCTATGTTCATAATCAAGGCATCTTGGGCGATTCCCTTCCAGACCGAAAGATCGCCGGTCTCTTTCCAATACATATAGGCCAGAGACGATTTGGTCCCGGCCCCATCGGCATGCATGACCAAACAATAATCGGGATCTTGGGTAAGGTAATCGGGCACGATCTTACAAAATGCCTTTGGGAATAGGCCTTTATCGATGTTTTTGATGGCATTATGCACATCTTCCTTTGCCGCGGAAACCCCACGTTTACTATACCTTTCGCTCGTATTGGATGCCATAGGATGGATTTTGGGCAAAAATAAGGAAATACATCTAGCCCCGGGCCACAACCTCAAAATTTGATTTTACCAGTAAGAAACAAATTAATCAGAATCGTGTATACTCTTGACAACTTGACATACATATCCTTAAATAAAAGAAGGGCCAACGACCGAAACCGCAGACCCTTCAACCCCGAAAAATTAAAGTTTAGTGCCATTCGATCATTATACCATCTATAAAATATTTGGTACGTTGATCTATTTCATTGTATCCCGTTATATAAATATCTTTTTTCGACACCCCATCATTCGAAGTGCTTATATAAATAACCGCTCCATCGTCTGGGGCATATTTAACATCTAAATCATTGTAACCTGCGGGTTTTTTAGTTAAAATTTCCCGCCGCGCCGATGTGGCAAGTTCAAACTCAAATATTCGAGCATCTAGCTGTCTATAGGCATCATTCTCATTGGCAGAAACATCGTAGGTAAAGAGCACCCTATTGCCATCTGCAGCATAATCTATACCTCCAATGGCACCAGGAAGCCCTTCTTGTACCATGTGTTTTTGTGATCCATCTGCCGGATCGATAACATACAATTTCGCAGCATAACCAAACTGGTCATTGGTTTTAAGGGCGATAAAGGAATTTACTGGATTCACGGCCACCTCGGAAATAAACTCCGTTGCTGGCGCCGCATAGACCAATGTGTTCCCTGTACCATCCGACTTGATACGGTATAACTTATTGAATTGAGGATAGTAGATATGTTCCCCATTAGAGGTCCAGCAATATTCCAATTCTTCTGGACGGAAGCCTAGTATGGGTTGGGCCGATGTAATCTGGACCAAATCAGTGCCTTTGGCATCCATACTAAAAACGTGGGTTTCGGCCCCAACGGTACGCAGAAAAGCAATCCGGTCATTTTTTGGGTTCTTTTTCGGTCTAAAACTATTTTGCCCTATATCGGTAAGCCGTACCTCGTTTGTGTTTTCTTGAGCGTTTTCCGCTAAGGGCATACCGGAAAAAATCACATTATTACCGTCTAGGTTACGAACATATAAAAACCGATTATCTACTGGGTTTAACGTAGAGAAACCAGAAAGTTCACTACTGACCTCATCATTTATGCCGTCGGAAACGGTCACCTGCCAAAAATAATTGGCGCCAATATCTAGATAATCAACACTTAAAATAGTGTCGGTCAATTTGGTGAAGGTTTCGATCTCATTGGTGAGTCCGTTCCTCAATTCTAAGGTATACAGGGTTTCATCATCATCGTTTTTTGAAGAAGACCAACTAAATTGAACGGGACTTTGGATACTTTTTGCCCCATCTGCCGGAAATAGAAGCCGAGGTACTTCTGGCACTTTGTTATCGACATTCTCATTTTGCATTTCAATTACGGCGTTTACCGTTTTGTCGGCCACCACCTTCGCCGCTTCAAAGGCCGTTTTATAGCCATCCAAATCGGCCTGTACAGAGTATTCCCCTACCTCAACCTCTGCTAAGGTATAATTGCCATCAACATCGGTAAAGACGGTATTGGTTACCGGATTGGTTGTAACTTTGACATTCTCCAAAGGAGTGTTCTCCCCTTCTAACACCACTTTTCCGGTTATGGTACCCAATTCTCCTTGCCCTATGGTATCTTCTTCGCAGGCCCATAATATAAAGACCATCAAAAAAATCGTTAGTATTTTATTATTCTTATGCTTCATTTTATCGACCTAATTTAAAGTTCAGACCTAACCCGAAATTGTAATAGAAATCTTTTCGTTTACCTTGAACTATATGTTCCAAGGCATCGGAATTGGTAAAGTTGTCTTCGGCATACAAGCGTAGGCCCATACTATTGTTGATTCTGAATTTTAGACCAACCCCTATTTGAAATTTAAAGGTAGATTTAGATATATCTAATTCTTCAGGAGGTTCGTGTAATGCCGTAAAGTACCCACCACCACCATAGAAATAAGGAGTTATACCGTCATAAGGCAGTATATGCAGTACCAAATTCAAATCTGCATTCATATATTCTTCGTAAAAAGATTTACCTCCAACCATATAAGAATAGCCTGTATTGAAATTAACCAAGAGGTAATCGGTCAGATTCCGGGTATAGCCCAGTCGCCCCCCGACACCGATATCTTTTTTACTGAAATCGCCGTTGAGGACCGGACCATTGATATCCATTTCCAACACCCCTTTATTCGCTATTGCATGCTTAGGCCTATTATACAAACCTTTTATCTCTTCTTCTTGTTTCTCGGCCTTGTAGTCTTTAACCAATCTTTCATCTAATCGTGCGCCATCTTTGGTTTTCCAAAGCCCTTCCTCAATGCCTTCGATGATAAGCCCTTCTACAGCCTTTTCTATAGCCTCTTTCATGGCCAATTGAATGGGCTCATTTTTGGTAAAACCCGTCTCAACCTCCAACAGACGTTTAAAGCTTACATACTTAAACAAACTGGCATCTAGGGCTTGGGACAAAATGGTCTTAGAAACATAAACCGTCTTAAGAATCTTACCATTTGAGGTTGATACGGCCCTGAGATAAATCGATAAACGATCTTGACGATACTGGGTAGAAGCCCCTAAACCAAAATAACGGGCACCAGCCCCACCAGTAATAATATTCGAATCATATGAAACCACCCCACCCTCTAGCAATATACCAGCAAACAACAGTGGAGGTAGCTGTGGTTGATTGGGTTGGTCTTGTCGTCTGTACTCATCGCGGGTGGAACGGATAATATTCCGTTCATTCAACAAATTCCCTAAATTCTCGCGTTCTATCGGGGTAAACCATTTTGAATCTTCCAGCGCCTTGATCAACATCGTAGTTGCCCCTTGTGGTATGGCCGTACTAAAGGTACTACCTGCCTGAACATTCTTGTACTGCCCTGTCTGGTCCTTAAAATTGTATACCCCCACCACAACTGGTTTATCGGGCAAAGGAAACTCGCGAAGTACATCTGTGGTATTGTCCGATTTTTCGCCAATACGTGCAGCCTCCGGCCCCAATGGTTGATTAAAATAAGTACCGCAAGATACCAGCAAAAGTATTCCTAGGGAAATAAGTCCCTTACCTACAAATCTCGTATTCATGCTACATTATTTTGGGACTATTATTTGGGTCTGTTCACCGGTATTGGTATCGAGAATATTGATCAACAAGCCTTCAGGGGTATCGAATATTTCCAACGAAAGCGTTCCTATGGTAAAGGTACCGGGCTGTAGCCCATCGCCTAACTGACTGTTAAATACACTACGGGTCAATTGACCTAGCAATTGCCTGTTCAAATCTTCTTGAAATTTTTCCAGTTCCGTTTGTTCCTCTTCTTGGGCATTGGGGTCCCCGAAGGTGTTTTGGGCGTTTGCCGAGCTTAAAAGCCATTGGTAATTAAAGGTATTGCCCCCAAAATTTGGGTTTTTAGGGGTATACACCAATTGTTGTCCATAAGAGGCATACGCCATTCCTACGAATAACATGGTCAAAAGTAATTTTTTCATTTTCGGGTTGTGCTATATGGTTAACTGGTACGTATTAAACTAGTACCGCTTTGGCCCGCTAGCAACGGACGCTTTTTTTTTGTAAAACATGTTTACCCTAAAGAGTGCCTGCTCTAACATTTGCTCCATATAGGCACGTCTTGGGTTAACTATAAACTTAAATATCAGTTCTTGATCGGATTTGATTTCTATTTGGGTAGTGTTTCCGAAAGATATTCCTTCCTCTATTTTCAGAATACCGGTTCCGTTAATCCCCCTAAGTCTGTATTTAGAATAAAAATCGGTATAAAACTCCCTACCCAATTTAGTCTTAGTGTCTTCAACCACCATGCCTCTTAGGAAAATGCCGTCTTTCTGCTTTTCAGCTTTTTGACTGGCATCGATTACCTGACCATCTACCCGTACTGGGTTTAGTCCTTCTTCTCCTTCATAACCATTGATCAGACGCCTGTTTTTGGCAACGAGTTCTTCTTCCTCATAGACTAACAACAGCACAATGACTCGTTCGTTCTCCTCAATTTGAATACGCTGGACACTAATTTCCCGCTTCTCTCCCGCCATTAGAACAAACCTGCCTTCTTGTTTAGAATTTGATTTATCTGAAGTACCCTTAATATTTTTATGGGTGGAGAACACATACCGTAAACTATGATTAACTAATTCATTGTTAGTCACCGTGGCAGTAAAAACAGCAAAACCATTTTCCTCCTTGGTATTGATATCAGCGGCTATGGAATTTGTTTCTTGTGCATAGAAGCCCTGAACCACTACACAAAACCATACCATTAACGAATAACGGCCAATCACAAATCAATTAAAATTACGGATTACCACACTTTGCGACTCCCCTGACATCTTGATCTTTAATCCATCTGACAGACTATTACGGTTGTGTATAATCAATTGTTGACCGGACCCCTCTTGGAGTAACTGGGTCTCGATAATTTGACTAGGGTTATTCATATATTCGCTAAAACGGTGCTGATTACCAATCTGAACAAACAATCCGTTATATGATCGGGCCACTACATTTAAGGCAAACTGATTATCAGCGCCTTTCTGTAATACGGTAATATTACTCTTATCCGTATCGGTAGTAACCTGAACCGTACTATTTTGACCTATCTGTTCTATATAAGTCTCATTGAAATATCCAGTGGATGGTTTTGCCGATGTAGGAACAATGGTCTCGAAAATATCCAATTCGGCCAAATCCTCGATACTATTGATCTCGACTTGGGCCAATCCCAGAGTACAGCAAAGAAACAGAATAAATACAAACCTAATTCTCATAATAATTCAATAAAAAAAGAGCTACCTTCGACAAAAAGGTAGCCCTTTAAATTATTTTACGGATTGAATTGAACAACCTCGGAATGGTTATTATAACCCGCTTGTAAGGTTGTGTTTACCTGACTACTTCCTCCTTGAAAAACACTACTGAAGTGCTCAGAACCTTCTTGCCAGGTCATATTGGCACTAAAATCGCTCCATTGCTCGGTTACGGAAACGTTGTTTTCTCCATACCCCAAAATATTTTGATAGGTGGTGTTTGAATTTCCGTTACCCCACTGATCTAGGTAGCTATAGTTAGACTCGCCTCCTTGGGCCGTCAAATTACCATTACCGTTACCCTCTTGAAGTACATAGCTGAAATTATGAGAACCTGCCTGGTAAACTTCGCTATAGTTCAAGTCACCCAACTGTTCAACGATACTCACGGCATCATGACCCGACTGCTGAACTATTGACAAGTTTACATTACCATCCTGGCTAACATAACTCTCGTTGTCATCTCCGGTTTGTTCAACACTACTTCCATTGAAAAAACCATTTTGATCAACTTCACTATACTCCATATAACCGCTTTGCATAACATCGGAACCGTTTGCCCCACCGTCTTGAGAAACATAGGACACGTTCATTGCGTTACTTTGTTCTACATTAGAGTAGTTTGCCGCACCAAATTGTTCCACTTCCGAATAGTTTGAATAATCAGATTGGGTTACCATAGAGGTCTGACCAGAATTACCATTTTGATACACATAAGATTCATGCTCACTACCGGTCTGTGTAGTGGTGTTTTCATTGTTGGGTGACTGAGCAAAAACTACTGCCCCGCTTAGGACCAACGCCATAGTTAACATTACTTTTTTCATAAAGTTTGGAATTAAAAATTAGACATAAAACTATCTTTAGCGAATCGCCTATATAAAGGCCATTTACTTTCGTGTTGATTAGGTTTTTTCGCTACTTCATGAAAAACCGCTGCATCGAAAAAACAACGACAAATTGGAAAAATCCAAAAAGTCGAAAAGCATAGCTTACAGCATCATCTAAAAACGGGGGGAACGGAAAACCTGGGGAAGGTCCTCACTCACAACAGACTTGTATTAATCTGTTTTTCAAAACTCTGTGACCAAATTACAAAAATATCGGAGGCATAAAAACAAGTCTGATTGGGAATTGTATTCGATAGACGAAATGAGTTTTATACATAAGGGGTATTCCCTCAAAATATGGTTGAAGTGACTAGAATGATCGGTAAACAACACTCAAAACCTGTATGTTAAAAAATTGTTAAACATGAAAACCATACCTAAACCAATCGATAACAGGCACTTATGCCAGAATATTTAACCCGTTTTTTCCTACCTTGTTGTTTTATTAACACCCACTAAAACAAAAAGGCCGCCCACCCCACAGCAAGCGACCTTTTCTTCACAGCATAAATCTATCTTTATTCCTTAATGAATTGTTTGCTTTCGTTAGTACCATCGGTATAGGCAATTTGCATCACCTTGGGCCCTTTGGCCAAATTGCCAATATTAACTTCCAAATCGGTGGTTTCCAACAATAAAATACCTGCCATATCGAATATCCTGATACCCAATACCGGTTTTTCCACTTGGACATTAATGACCGTAGTGGCCGGATTCGGATACAATACCGCAGTGTTCGTTGCTGCCCTGGCACCTTGGGCCACACATTCCTTTACATATTCCCAAGCGGCCGAAGTATCGGGGGTTTCCCCCTTAACCCACCATTTAGAGCGGTAGATTTTTTGTTGATAATATACTTCGGTGCCCGTAGTGGCATAGGCCTGGGTCTCGTTCCATACTTCATAGCCGCAACTGGCGTCCAAATTGGGCCCATCACCACAGTATTCCAAAAATTTCCACACTGATGCCGTACCAGGTATATCGGTAGCTTCGGCATACCATTGGTTTTCAAAAATTCGTCCGTCGTTGTAAACCTTGATTCCAGCACTTGAATATACTTGGGCCGACCAAACAGGAGTATTACAAGTATCATCTACCTCAGCCACAATAAAGTTTCCGGTATACACCGTTTGGTCACCTTCGGCATCAGTGGCTTCAATAGTAAGCCCGTAGGTTTTAAATGCGGTTGGGGTAAAGGCCACGGTATAGTTGTTTCCGTTAACTTGATGGGTTACCGTTGTGCCATCGACCAAGAAGCGAACGGTTTCCAAATTCGATTGGGCATCTGTGATCTGTGCCTCTATCGTAAGCTCACTTAATTGGGCCATGGGCAACTCCGCCCCGTTAGCCGGGCTTACTTCGGAAATCTCAGGTGCGGTATTGGACTGTGGTTGGTTAACTGTAAATACAAACTGACTACTGGTACTTAGACCCAATTCGTCGTCGGCGGTAATCTGTAGCGTATGGTTGCCATAGGCACTTGGCAGATAAGAAGCCGAATAGGTGTTTCCGGTTCGGGACAAGGTCAAGGATATACCGTCTACCGCAGCGGAAACACTTTGCAAATTGCCATCGGCATCCGTAACTGAAAAGGAGATTCCAATATTTTCAAATTGCGCTTGGGTAAAAGCACTTCCATCTGTTGGTACTACCCCACTAATGGCAGGAGCCGTATTGGTAGGACCGGAACCACAGTCTTTTACATATTCCCACACATCAGCATCACCAGGCACATCACCTTGGGTCCACCATTTGTTTTGATAGAGTTTACCTAGATACACTATTTTTTGACCGGCCTCGGCATATACCTGGGTGGAACTCCAATCCGATACCCCTTCGCAGCCTGTGGCCGTACTGGCATCGATAACCGTTACCCGAGCCACGGTCACCAACGTCTCGCCGCCATCTTGCGCCCTAGCCGTAAGTGTATACTCCCCAAAAGCCGATGGCACCCAAGAAGCGGTAGTACCATTTATGGTTTGGCCATCAAATTCGATTCGGATATTGCTTAAACTATTTAAAGGATCGGATACCCCCAAAACAATCGGGGTAGCCTCACCTGGGTTCAAAGCTAAAGTCTCTCCATCTTTCGGACTGGTAAAAACAATTCCCGTGATCACATTACATTCTTGGGAATCGATTTGGAAGGCGGGCATATTGGCGCAACCCAATTCTACCGGGTTATCGGAACCGTCTAAAGCCGGGCCAATACCCACAATATCGGTATAGCGCTTATAATGGTTGATCCTACCTACCACCTTTGGGTTTTCGGTACCGCTATTACATTCGATTCCGCCATTGATAATGTTCACGGTCGCACCCAGACCTGGAATCAATCCGGCGTCGCGTTGGGCCTGTGTGGGTTGCCAGTTACCCACCATAACATCGTGTGCGGAGGGTTTGGGGTATTGGGGCGTCATCCAGAACCAAATAGCCGTTTGAAAGGCCAAGGCCCCATCTTCAATCACCCGTTCCGGATTTTGAAGCAACACATCCTTATCTCCATATAAAAAGGCACTGACCTGACCGTAGTTATAGTTCCAACTCAACTGAATGGGTCCGCGACCATGATACGATTTACCAGCCACGGGCGGGTAAATGGCATGTCCTTCGTCCCTATACCCTAAATTGGAAGTACCTGCATAGCCTTGTTCTTCATTAAAGTATAAGCCATAGGCATATTGACCATCGGGTGCCGTAGGCCAACCTCCGGTGGTTTCTTGGGAGATGTTGGCCAAAAACGCCATCAGCTCCCTTTGTCTTTTCTCTAAATCGCCCGCATTGGCAAACGCTCCATAATCTACGGTAGTCTTTATAATGGCCGCAGTACTACTATCAAAACCCGCATCGTTACGGATGATTACAGTTGCTCCGGTACTTTTATCTTTTCGGGTAAGACGATACAGATTAGTGGCACATCTACGCTCGAACAACACCTCGATATTGGCCATGCGGTCCAAGGCCGTACGAAGGTTTTCGTAACTATAGAAATCTATCGTACCTTGGTTATTGCTACCCACCCCAAAACGATGTGGAAACAATTCGTTAAAGGATGCTTCGGTCAACAGTTCGGAAAAAGGGCCACCCGTAATCGGGGCCTTTATCTCAAAAGTCAATGTTGCGGAAGTGGTTTCCCCAGCATCATCGGTGGCGGTTACCGCTAGATTCACTGTACCATAAGCCGTGGGTAAAAAGTCAAACGTGTAACTGTCTCCGGTATTTGAAAAAGAAACCGTTTCCCCATCGATTTTGAATGCTGCACTGGAAACATCGCCATCTTCATCGGCAATCGTTACGTTAATAGCTACCACTTCAAAATCGGACTGGCTTATACTTTGTCCGGCCGTTGGGTTTACGAATGAAATCGAAGGCCCTTGATTTTGGGGTGCTACTACCGAAAATGTAAATTCCTTTTGGGTTTGGGCCCCTTCATTATCTGTCGCCGAAACTTGAAGGGTATTGGTACCATAGGCCGATGGTGTATAATCGAACACATAGGTATTTCCGTTTTGGGTAAAGGATACCGTGTTACCGTTTAGGGTAAAATCACTACTGGCGACATTACCATCGGTATCGGTAATTTTGACTTCCAAACGGATGTCCTCAAAATCGGCTTGTTCCAATTGCGCCCCATCGGTAGGTTGCTGCAAAGTAATGACCGGCGCTTGGTTGGGTAGGTTGGAATTTTCGGCAAAAACCTTGTTCAGTACATTGACCAATGGGGCTTTGGTTGCCGGCGCGTATGGCAATTTGTTGGCGTAGGTAGTGGTTATTGCGCCGGCATCCCAATCGCCGAATACTTGCCAAACGATGACCCCACCAATTTGATTGGAGTTTACGTATTGGGCCTTTTCGGTAATGGATTGGATATTATCATAACTCAAAAAGTAATTGTCTTTGGTCATATAGGGCACTTTGGCCTCATTGTCCCAATGTTGCTGCCAACCACTGTTGTTATCCATAATAAAATCGTAGTTCGGGGTACCGTCAAACGCCCCCCAATTGGTATAGTCTGAAGCCGTCATTACGGTACCATCGGGCGAAATATTCTTCGATACTTTTATGGTGGGGGCGTTTAGGGTAGCTGCCCCGTCGGTAACTACCCCGCGGCCGTAAAAACCGACCCCCATGTTAATCTGTGCCGGTGCCACGCCTTGGGAAACCAAATATTGAAAGGTATTGTCCCAAGAGGCCCCGTTTTCTTCTTCACCCGTATATGGGTACAAGGGTGAATTATGTCCGGCTTTGTTAGACCAACCCCCGTGCATATCGTAGCTCATCATATTAAAATAGTCCATGGTCGTGGACAAGGCGTTCCAATCGAAACCGGCCAGTTTCGTTGGTGAAGCGTTGAAGGCCGCCGTAATCAATTTATCAGTCCCGATTCCTTGACGTAATTCGGCTATCAAGGTGGTAAAGTTGGCATAATCGGCCTGGGTGCCCGTAAAGTTCATTCCTGAAAAAGGACCGGGAAACTCCCAATCGAGGTCGATACCATCAAATCCGTATTTCTGGATCAGATCTTGACAAGCGGTTACGAATTTGGCCCTTTTAACCGGGTCGGCCGCCATTTCTGGAAAATGCTTGCTCATGCTCCAGCCACCTATTGAGGCCATTACCTTCACCCCATGGTTTTGGGCCAGTTCCATAAGGCCTTTGGCACCGTTGGGTTTGGGCAAGGGTAACGGATAATCGCCCGTACGCCCATCGGTATGGACCCAGCCCGAGCCGTTTCCTTTATAGCCATGTTCGTTAAAGGCCCAATGCAATTCATGGGAGGTGTTCTGATCTAAATCGTCGGGTAAGTAATGGAGTACTTCCAACTCCCCCTCGAACAGCCAAAGGTCCCAAGAGGAATAAATATCGGTATTGAATACAGCAGCAGGTGCCTGTACTTGTCCGGGTTGATGGATCTGTTTATTCCTGAAATCGGCCGAATGCAGGGAACCATCCTCAGCCAGACCAAAAAACGACCAGTTCAATATGGTATACTGACTGTAATCTAGGTTAAGTTGATTAAAGAAGCCTTTGGCCACCCCTTGTTCTGCCCCTTTCCAGGCATCCCATTGGGTAAAGTATCCGATAATCTGTTTTTGATGTTGCCCCTTGGTATATTCATAAGGGGTGGTTTGGGCATAGGAAGCCCAGGCCGCCAAGCAGCCAAGTAGGAGTAATTTAAGTTTCATAGTGATTTGGGATTAACTATATAATTCTACGATGAAAGTATCTATTTCTTCGATTAAACGTAAATATTCGTAAGATTTTTCGATGAATTACGTGCTTTTTTCATGCTAAGCAACAGTTAAACCGACATTACGGTCGGTTTTTTGACCAATAGCAAAAAACAACCCTTCCGGGCTAAAACCGGAAGGGTTCTTTCTAATAAGGTATAATTTATCTTATTTCTCTAGGAACATCCGGATATCATCGGCCAATTTTATAAAATCGGGTTCGTGGGTATACATCATATGACCGCCTTCATAGTAAGTCATGCTAACCCTTTCCTTTACGATACCATTTCTATTAAAGGTATATTCAGCATCGAAGAAGGGCGTGATCAAATCGTAATAACCACTGGCTACCAGCACCTTCATTTGGGTATTGCGACGCATGGTCTCGCCCAAACGATCGGATACATTTACCGGGGTGGGCTCCCAATAACTGCCATCGGGACGCGTACGCCAACGCCATTTTTGACCGATTTGCCCATTGGAGGTCAAATAAGGCCTATCCATATCCACTTTTAAATCATGCAATAGATACTGGTTCAAAGCGGCTGTATAGGCGGCCCCGATTTGATAGGAGGACGGATCGCCCAAAGTAGGTCTATCGGCCACATCGTCTATCTCATCGCCCATAAACCGACCGTCTAACCGGCCAATGGCCATGCCTTGGTCTTCCAGTAACTTTTTCTGAAAGCGCGGCATAAGTACCCGAAGATCGCTGCGATGTATATACGCTTTGTCCAAGCCCGTGAAATAGGCCAATTTTTGAGCCAATGTTTCCCGTTCGGACGTAGTTAGCAATGCTCCTTTGTATAGTGCAGGCGCGTATTCGTTATAGGTAAAATCGCGACTTTCTTGTACAAAGGCCTCTAAACTTTTGCCTTGCCCTGCTTTTTTATGGTACCAGGCCGTGGCCGCCATACTGGGCAAATAGGTCAAATAAGAGGTAATATTATTAGGTATCGAGGTAGACCCATCGTAATCCAAGGCCTGTGAAATCAGAATCAACCCATTCATGGCCACATTTTGCCCACTACCCTCCAAAGCCTGGGTTACGGCTGCGGCCCTTGTGGTACCGAAACTTTCGCCGGCCATATACTTGGGGGCGTTCCAGCGTTTGTATTGGGTGATCCAAAGACGAATGAACTGGGCCACCGAAGCGGCATCTTCGTTCAGTCCCCAAAAATCTTTCTCCTTTCCTTTTCCGATTACCTGACTATAACCGGTGCCCACGGGATCGATGAATACCAAATCGGTAAGATCCATTAGGCTTTTTGAATTGGCCACAACCGCAAAAGGTGCGGCACCATCGTCTTGTTTGGCATCGGAATCTACTTTGACCAGTTTGGGTCCGAACAGCCCCATATGCAACCATACGGAAGCCGAGCCCGGTCCCCCGTTAAACACAAAGGTTACGGGTCTCCTTGAATCGGCACCCTCTTTAATATATGAAACCGACCACATGGCGGCAGTGGCCTCCCCTTTGGCATTCTTCAAATAGGTTTCTCCGGCAATTGCCTTGTATTTAATCAATTTACCTCCAGCGGTTATTTGGTGCGAAGTCACGAAAGACTTGGGCTCGGGAATGGGTTTTACAACCTCTTTTTTGTCTTGAGACCAAAGTACACAAGTAAACAGTACAGCTAGAAAGACTATCTTTTTCATGGGTAAATCATTTAAAATAGGTGCTACAAGATAAGGTTTACACCTGAACCGTTGCCCCCTTTTTCAGTTTTGCTGGCCGCCTATTCCCTATGTGAAGAAAAAAAGGGTTTACCTAAGAAAAACTTCTTGATGCTTCAGCTTGCCGTCCACATCTTTAAGTTCAAAACGAAGTTCAGGCCCAGCCGTGGTTTCAATCACCCGAACCAAAAGATAGCCACCCTTTACACGTAAGAACCGATGTTGCGGACGAACATCTTCGGGATCCCAACCCCCGGCATGTATATCGGCCCCAGACCCGGTGCCGAATTCCCAAAGGTTGGTGTTGGGTATTTGGGTAACAAACTGCCAATGGCGATCGCCGGTTACGATAAACACATCGTCAAATTGATTTAAGAAAGCCCGCACCTCATCACCCTCATGGGCATAACTGGAATTGGAGAGGTTATCATACTTACCCTTACCCCTATCCGGACCCAAAATGGGTGAAGGCGATACCACGATCTTATAACGGGCATCAGATGCCGACAAGGTACGAAACAACCATTCTTTTTGTTCAGCCCCCAAAATGGTTTTTGCAGCTCCGTCTGGATCCGTGTTTTTTGAGCGGTAATTGCGCCCTTCCAAAATCCAAAGCTCCAAATCTTTGCCCCATCGTAATTTTTTATAGGTCTTTTCGGCCGATGGAAACTGAACCTTATCAAAAATATCCAATCCCCTTTCAAAATCCACGGTACCATAGGTATTGCCCGGAAAGGCATCGTCTTTTAAGGTATCGTGGTCGTCTTTCATAAAATAGGTGGTATGTGAGGCATAGAAATCACGTTGGATAGGCAGTGCGAACAAACGGTTCCATTTATAATGCATCATGGATTCGGTCATCGCATAGGGATTCGGTTTGTCGTAATATTCGATATCGCCAGTATGGATGTAAAAATCAATAGAATCGGCCTCCATGGCCTGATAAATTTTATGTCCGCCCTGAAGGTCTTTGCGATTGTAATCATGACAACTTACCACAGAAAAAGCAATAGATTCTTGAGTTTCGTTTTCATCAGGGGCCGTTTTGAACTGTCCTTTAACTTTGGAAAAAACTTGTTTTGCGCCAATTGCCTTGGCCAGTATTTCTATTTCATATATGGTATTGGACTGCAAATCGGTCAGTTGCCATTGGAACGTAAAATCTTTCTCGGGGTCTACCCTAGCCCAATCGGTAGTTTTAGTTGCTCCCCCATTCTTGGGCCTATATGTCAATTTTACCTCACCTAGCATACCCGGACAAGCCCCTTGCATACTATCGAGAATAGCCCCTTGGGGTACTTGGGCACTCCATATTTGGGTAGAGTCCCCTGTTTTGGCCAATTGCTGTGCCTCTTTTTTGGATATTGGTATAAATTCAGGGCCATCGGCATTCATTTCAGGCATGGCCGTTAAGCGCGTCCAGATTACAGCCGAATGCTGGTCTACCCAACCATTTTTAAAGCCATTGCCAAAATAAGGACCTTTTTCGTCGGTTTCCGATTTACAAGCCCATAGACCAAGCCCTAAAAGCAATACCGCCAATACACCCGTTTTTTTCATAATAAGTATGTTGATTCCCTTCAAATATACGTCTTTCAATACAATTTCGTGTGCGCACACGTAAACCTCTCGAAAAAACGCCCTGTTCTCACAGAGCGTTCTACGCCAGCCCTTCTATACAAGGACTCAATTGTCAATTCATTGCTTTGACACCTAATTTCTTCTAAGGTTTAATCCCTCAGTTTACTTTAGGAACAACAGCTCCCTATATTTGGCCAATGGCCATAGATCATCGGCCACCAGGGTTTCCAATTTATCGCAATGGTACCGTATCTCATCAAAATGCGGTTTTACCTTGTCGCAATAGGCAGCCGCTTTCTTTTCTATATGCTCCAAGGCGTTTGCCGAGCGCCTTTCGGCAGTCATTTCGTCGGTCAATCTTTTTATGGCCTCTATATGCAACGAAACCTCTTCTACAATAGCCATTTGCGGACTCGCCATTTTCTTAAAGCCCGTACCGTATACCTCTTTTAGGGCTTGGATGTTTTTCAACAAACCGGTCTGGAAATCGACAGCGGCCGGTAAAATATGATTGTATATCAACTCATTAAAAACCCTACCCTCGATTTGAATATGGAACACATAGGCTTCCAACTCTACCTCCTTATGGGCCGTGGCCTCAACTTCCGTCATTACCCCCATTTCTTTAAACAGGGCCAAGCTAGCCTTATGGGTATACACGGCCAAGGCTTCGGGGGTATTCTTATTATTGCTCAGTTTACGCTTTTTGGCTTCCTTTTCCCAGGCTTCGCTATAGCCATCACCTTCAAAACGGATACGCTTCGAGCTTTTGATATACTCCCGAAGCACATTGAAAATGGCTTCATCCTTTTTAAAATCCTTGCCATCTACCAGCTTATCGACCTCTTTTTTAAAGTCTTTCAGTTGCTTGGCCATAATGGTGTTGAGCACCGTCATGGGTTTGGCACAATTGGCCTTGGAGCCCACCCCACGCATCTCGAATTTGTTTCCGGTGAACGCAAAGGGTGAGGTTCGGTTACGGTCGGTATTGTCCAATAAAATTTCAGGGATTTTCCCGACAACGTTTAGCTTTAACTCGGTTTTTTCCTCTGGGGACAATTTTCCTTTGGAAACCCCTTCGAGATCATCCAAAACCCCATTGAGCTGCTCCCCGATAAATATGGATAGAATGGCCGGAGGTGCCTCGTTGGCCCCCAACCTATGGTCGTTACTGGCCGAGGCTATGGAAGAACGCAATAGTTCTTCATAGGTATCCACCGCCTTTATGGTATTGACGAAAAAGGTAAGGAATTGTAGGTTTTTCATGGGGGTAGTACCCGGACTCAACAAATTCACGCCGGTATCGGTGGCCAAAGACCAGTTGTTGTGTTTACCAGATCCATTCACGCCAGCAAAGGGCTTTTCATGGAACAATACCTTGAAATTATGTCTATCGGCCACCTTTTCCATGATATCCATAAGCAATAGGTTATGGTCTACGGCCAAATTGGCCTCCTCGAAAACCGGAGCCATTTCGAACTGCATGGGTGCCACCTCGTTATGACGTGTTTTGACCGGAATGCCCAACAGCGTACATTCCCGCTCTAGATCTTTCATAAAATCGAGCACCCGACTATGGATTACCCCAAAGTAATGATCATCGAGTTGTTGACCTTTGGCCGAAGCTTTACCTACTATAGTTCGCCCTGCCAAGGCTATATCGGGCCGGGAATAGGCCAAAGCCTTATCCACTAAAAAATACTCTTGTTCCCAACCCAAAGTGGCCCATACTTTATTTACGGTCTTGTCGAAATAGCGGGCCACTTCGGTAGCTGCCTCATCTACGGCATGCAATGCCCGAAGCAAAGGCGCCTTATTATCTAAAGCTTCGCCGGTATAGGCTACGAAAATTGTCGGTATACATAAGGTTGACCCATATACGAATGCCGGGGAAGTGGGATCCCAAGCCGTATACCCACGGGCCTCAAAGGTGTTTCGTATACCCCCGTTCGGGAAGCTCGAAGCATCGGGTTCTTGCTGTACCAATTGTCCGCCGCCGAATTTTTCAACGGCCCTACCCTCTTTATTGATTTCGAAGAAAGCATCATGTTTTTCGGCCGTAGACCCGGTAAGGGGTTGAAACCAATGCGTATAATGTGTAGCCCCCATACTAATGGCCCAAGTCTTCATACCCTCGGCGATCTGATCGGCCACCTTACGCTCGATCTTGGCCCCTTTCATTATCGCCGCCTGTACGCTGAGATACGCATCTTTGGTAAGGTACTGTTGCATCTTCTCGTTATTGAATACATGGGAAGCGAACATTTCCGACCGCCGACCTTTTTCCTCAATGGGCATTTTGGGTCGATTACCGCTTTCTTTTAGGGCATTGAATCGTAAAAAGGACATAATCTTTGGTATTTGGTTGCAATACTTCAATTTGATTGGGGTAAAAATACAATTTCAAAAATTAACCCCCTAAAATTTTAGGGGTTGACGAAAAATATCGTGTATTTCTGCAATTCACCCCCTAAAAAACCATCCGTGAAATTATAAAACACTACTTTTGAAGCCGTAAGCAACAAAATAATTTATTGTCATGAGCAAAACTAAACTGGAGTATATATGGCTAGACGGCCATCAGCCCACCCAAGAACTGCGTAGTAAAACCAAAATCGTTGACGATTTCGACGGCAACTTGGATAGCTGTCCGATCTGGTCTTTCGATGGTAGTTCTACCGAACAGGCCGAAGGCGGAGCCTCCGACTGTTTATTGAAACCCGTTGCCATTTACCCCGATCCGGAAAGGGCGAAAGGCTTTTTAGTAATGTGTGAAGTATTGGATTCCGATGGTAAACCACACCCATCTAACGCCCGTGCCACTATTGATGACGACGATAATGATTTTTGGTTCGGATTCGAGCAAGAATACTTCTTAATGGATACCGAAACCGACCTTCCGCTTGGCTTCCCACGTGGTGGGTTCCCTGGACCACAAGGTAAGTACTACTGTTCTGTTGGTGGTCGTTATACTTGGGGACGCGATTTCGTTGAAGAGCATATGGACCTATGTATCGAGGCCGGATTGAACATCGAAGGGATAAACCAAGAGGTTGCCCCGGGCCAGTGGGAGTTCCAATGTTTTGCCAAAGGTGCCAAAAAAGCCGGTGACGAAATCTGGGTAGCCCGTTATTTACTGAACCGTTTGACCGAAAAGTATGGCTACTATATAGAGCTACACCCAAAACCGATCAAAGGAGACTGGAACGGTTCGGGTATGCACGCCAACTTCTCGAACACCACTTTAAGGACTTGTGGTTCCCAAGAAACCTATGAGAAGATTTGTGAGGCCTTCCGCCCAGAAGCCGAAAACCACATCGATGTCTACGGTGCCTTTAACGAAGAGCGTTTGACCGGATTGCACGAGACTGCATCGATTAAAGACTTTAGCTATGGTGTTTCCGACCGTGGTGCCTCTATCCGTATTCCGATCATTACCGTAGAAAACGGCTGGAAAGGATGGTTGGAAGATCGTAGACCTGCCTCTAACGGTGACCCCTACAAAATCGCCGCCCGTATCATTAAAACGGTTAAGGCCGTAGATAACTAAGAACAGTTACATTACTTTATATTAAAAGCGTCCTTTTGGGGCGCTTTTTTTTCATTATCAGAGGGCCATTTTACTTATCTTACCTTTCTCTTCCAACAAAGCCATGGCCCCATCTAAGCGAATATTATCATATCTACAGGCCAACACTTCTTTTCCTTCCAAGCTCCACAACCCCATTTTATTGTTTTTGGTTACCCAAGCATAGCCGCCATTTATTTCGACAGTATCGAAACGACAAGGCACAATGGTTTTTCCATCAAAATCCATTACCCCCATTTGATTGCGGTTGAAAACGGCCACCAAACCACCATCCACCTTAAAATTATCGTACTTGCAAGGAATGATCATATGCCCTTCTAGATCCCAAAGCCCCATTTTCCCCTTTTTGTACACCGCAACATAACCATCATCTACCTCTAAATGTTCAAACTCGCAGGGTACGATAACATTTCCTTCCAGATCGAATATACCCATGCGCCTGCCTTTGTAAACACCCACCAACCCATCATCAACCTCAAGGGCGTCGAAATCACAGGGAATGATTTCCTTCCCGCTTGTATTCCATAATCCTTTTTTATTGCCTTTCCTAACCCATACTAGGTGTCCGTCAATTTTAAATTCATCGAACCTCTCAGCAAAGAATGATGGCGGCATTTTTTTGGTAGTGACTAGGCCTACGGCATTTACTTTTGTCGGTGTTTGGGCTTCGGTTTTAAAAACATAACCGCTTACCAAAACGACGGACAAAACAACAATGGTCAATACGGATACTTTTTTCATGGTGTTGGTTTTAAGGTTTGTCACTTCTATCAGACTGGTAAAAAAGGATTTTTGACTTTCTTGCCGATAATCATGTCTGCTTTCGAAATAGTCCATACCCAAGGCGTCGGACAACAACCTAATGGTAGCATCCCTTGGAGTAACCTCCCCGGATTCGATACGTTGCACGGTGCGCATATTCAAATGGCACATTCCAGCTACTTCGGTTTGGGTCAACCCCTTGGCTTTTCGAATTCGCACTAAGGCAGCGCCAAAATCTTTTTTGGACATGTTCTAACATTTTCCAATAAAAGTACTGGCTATCACCCACTAATTCAAAGTAAAACCTCGTTTTTTCGTACGACATTCATACGGCATTGCCCGTTTTATCAACAATTTCAGCTGAATTATTTCGGAATCCGAAAACTAATCGTCGATCAAAGTAATCGGAATACTATTGGTTTCATTACTGAAATAATGATGTAAATACTTTTTTAGCGCCTTGTCTTGGGCCATTTGGGAATAGACTTCATTTTTAACATTGATCGTTTCCATTCCAGACTGCTTAGATTCCATACTTTTTAGCGCTTCTGAAAAATAGGTCCGTGCATTTTCAACAAAATCCGCATTAGAAGGTTTGGCCCTTTCCCTTTCGGTCGCCAACGCCTCATATACCATAGCTTCCAACAGAGCCCGATTACCCTTTATCTCAAGTCCACTAAAATCATTTCCAGTGCAAATTTTTAACCTATACTTACCTTTAACCCCCACTACTTCAAAAAACCTGGAAGCCACCTGCATCACCTCTTCCCAAGAAAATTTATTGCCTTCGGACATATCTTGCATGGCCAACAGGCTAAAAGTAGACCGAAAAGGTTGGTCATTTATGTAGTCTTTCAGCAATTCCCTTATTCTCAAAGTATCCGGATACAACTTCACGAAATCCTCCCTTTTAGAATAATGTGACGCCAAATAAATAAACCGGTTTGGATGCTGTTGGATAAAGTCACCAAAATTATCATCAACTTCGCGCAGTTTGAAATAACAATGGCTAAACGTACGGGCGCTGTCGTTTTTATGATAAAATACGAGATCTAAATAGGTACTTGGAAGCAATTTTTCTTCCTTCTTACACGATACAATGACGAACGCTAAAATGACTAAGCCAAAAACGCTACGGATGAGGCATTTTTGAGAATTTGGTTTTTGCATGATGGTTTCATTAAGTTCAGCCGAAACCTAAACACAACAACTATACCAAAGCACTCAAAAAGACGGAAGTTGACCACCAAGTACGAAACCCAAATCGCAGTTTTCCTAAACCAAGGTCAAATACACAAAAGAAGAATAGACCGCCAGCAATACTATACCATCGCGCCAGCCCAAGCGCAACCCTCGGGGTACGAATACCAATGGCAATACCAAGAAGGAAATTCCCAGCATCCAGAAAATATCATTGGAAAGCAAACCGGGATCGTTCACTTGTATAGGTGTTATCAAGGAAGTAATACCCAATACCGCCAATAGGTTAAAAATATTGGATCCGATCAGGTTCCCCAACGAAATCGCTTTTTCCTTTTTTAATACGGCAATAATAGAGGCGGCCAATTCCGGGATACTGGTTCCCACAGAAACCACGGTAACCCCGATTACCCTTTCGCTGACCCCTAAATTACTAGCTAAACCAACCGCGCCTTCAATCAAAAGCTCGCTACCGCCCCAAAGGGCCACGCCACCGATACCCAAAAAGAGCGCGGTCTTATAGTTGGGCAACAATTCATCGTCTTCGGGCATTTCGTCGGCTACGGCCTGCTTTTGGAATCGTAATAAATACACCAAAAACGCAAATAGTAGCACTACCATGATACCGCCCTCATATTGTTGTAATTCCCCATCGAAATAGATAAAGCCGAAAAAGAGCAGGGAGGCCAGCATCATAACCGGCCAATCGGTGGTATAGAAACTCTTCCGTACATCCATATGCCCTAAAATCACCGTAACCCCAAGTACTAGGCCCAAATTGGCAATATTGGAACCCACCACATTACCCAAGGCCAGATCTGGAAAACCATCCAAGGCCGACTTAATACTCACTATAAGTTCCGGGGCCGAAGTCGCAAAGGAAACCACGGTCATGCCTATTACGATTTTGGGGATATTCAAACGAAGTGACAAAGCCACAGCGGCTTTTAACAACCAATCGCCCCCAAATATCAAAAGGGTAAGACCTAGAACGATAAAAAGTAATTCTTGCATGGGTGTGTTTTAGATGGCCAAAGATATCCTTTTAGGGCAGCAGAAAAAAACGATGGACCAAACCAAAAGCCCAAAAATGCCCTTTTAAAAAATGAAAAGGCCCTTGCTTTTTAAAACCAACCCAAAAACCCCGCTACAAAACGAACAATTTTTCACCAGTAGAGCGGTATAGACTTACTATAAACAACCATTTTGTAGACTTAATCTATCTTGTTAAAACCTTATTCGTTTTTATACTTACAATTAACAAAGCAACTGTATCATTTTAACAAAAATTATTTGGCGGCATTTTCGACACTCCTGTATATTCAAAAAACAATCGAAAAATATTAGCAACCAATTTCAGTTTTATCAATGATAACTTTAATAAAAATCATTATTTATTACACTATTCTCATAATATTAACCTTTTTAATACTATAACCATGATCACAATTTTTGGAATTTTCATTGTTTTGGGTGGTATAGCCACCCTTTTTTTAAGACTATTCATAAAGAACAACCCCACTTTAAACTGGTTCAGTACCCGAAAAAGCATACAGATTATTCTGGTAGGTGCCGCCTTAAGTGTTATCAGCGGCATGTTCTTTTATGCAGAACCGGGAACCGCCTATGCGGTACAATATCCTTGGGGCGGACAAAAAGGTGTTTTCCGTCAAGGTATCAACACCAAAATGTGGGGACGTTTGATCCCTATCCAATTCGAATTGCCTATTAAGTATGTTATTCCGAATGGAGAAGGCGAAGTAGGTGAGCAGAGCAAATATGCCAATGTGGACATTGCCAAATATTGGGCCTTTAGCGATGCGGTAAAAGCGCGTATAGCGACCTCTGTGGTTATTTCTATTAATACCGAAGACGAGCACCAGTTTCTATCGGTGGCCGATCGCAACAAGACCGAACGTAACTTGATCCGTTCGCGTATTATACCCAATATAGACCAGGCCATAAAAAACACCTGTAAACTGATGGACGCCCAAGACTATATCTCGGGCCAGGCCGCCGATTTTGATCGATACTTTAAGGATCAACTTGAAAACGGCATGTACCAGCTAGAGGAGTTTACGCTGAACCAAAAACCTGATGTTATCGGCGACAGTACCACTATTAGAACCGTAGTTAATAAAGAGGCCAAACAAAAACGCTTTAAGATCAAGGTGCGTAACGGGGAAATTATCCGGGAAAGGGGCAACTCTTTAAAAGCCTACGGACTTACCGTGATACAGGCCGTGGTTACCGAAATCGATTGGGAAGAAACCTTTGACAAAAGACTGCAACTTCAAAAGGAGGAAGTAGCCCAAACCCAATTGGAAAAGCAACAGGCCGAGCGCGAGTTCTACCGGGCCCAAAAAGAAAAGGCCAAAGGTGAGGCCAACAAAGCCCAAGAACGCGCCCGTTTGGAAAAGGAACAAATACAACAAACTATTGAGGCCGAGACCAAGGCCAAAGTGGCCGAGTTCAACCTAGTTGAAGAACGTAAAAAGTACGAAGTGGCCCAGTTTCAGGCCAAGACCAAAAAAACCTTGGCCGATGCCGAAGCTTACCAAAACGCTAAATTGGTCTCAGCCGGACTTACCCCACAGGAGCGGGCCGAATGGGAATACAAGACCTCGGTTGGCGTGGCTCGTGAACTGAAGGAACTAAAACTGCCCCAGGTATATATGGAGGGCAGCCAAAAACAAGGTGAAGGCAACCTATTACAGTCACTAATTGGCGCCGAAATGGCCAAGAATATGGTGCAAAAAAGAGAATAGATCTGAAACAATAAGAGCGTTAGCCAATACCCTTGAACAGCCCCAGCGGTAACTTCAGCTATTTAAACTCTTGCCATCATAAGGCCCCGATTACTTGGGGCCTTTTGTTTTTTCGACAAGCTAACCACAAACAAAAACTAAAAATTACGTTAATTAACTGCTTTTATAGTTGCACAACTAAAAAAGCAGTTGTATGTTCGTATCAAAATCTTCGGTATGCAAAAACTAACGAACAAAGAAGAGGTGGTCATGAAAATCTTATGGAAGCTGCAAAAAGCCTTCGTAAAGGAAATCATGGCCGAGATCAGCGAGGGAAAACCCCATTACAACACCCTTTCTACCCTAGTCAGGAACTTAGAGGATAAAGGTTTTGTGGCGCATGAGTCATTTGGCAACACCCATAGGTATTACCCCATAATTTCCAAGGAAGCCTATAGAAAAACCTTTATTAACGAAGCCATATCGCACTATTACGAGAATTCGTATAAAAGTTTGGTTTCCTTCTTTGCCAAGGAAGAAAAAATTTCTGTGGAAGAGTTAAAGGAAATTATTGCACTTATAGAAAAAGGAAAATAATATGGATACTATTTCTTATTTGGCCAAAGTTGGACTAGTGCTTCTTATTTTTTATACTACCTATGGGTTTCTTCTTAAACGGCTCACTTTTTTCAAACTTAATCGCTTCTTTTTATTAGGTGGGCTTTATCTCTCTTTTATAATCCCACTTATAGAGTTTACCCGTACGGTCTATGTAGATAGCTATGCACTACAAGTACCCCTTACTGCCGTGTATACTCAAAATGATATTGCTACCACAACTTTTAACTTATTCGATATCATCTATTGGGTCTTGGTTATGGGAAGCTTGGTTATGGGAATTCGATTGGTGGCCCGTGTTATTGGATTGACCAAAATTCTTAGGGGTGCCCAGAAAATCAAGGTAGGCGCCTATGTTTTGGTGCACCCTAAAGCTACTATCGATCCTTGCTCTTTTTTCAACTTTATCATTATGCCGACCCAAAGCTATTCGGAATCGGAAACCGAAATGATCCTTACCCATGAAAAAGTCCATGCCAAACAAAAACATAGTATAGATCTCTTATTCTTGGAAATAGTTTCCTTGGTACTTTGGTGGAACCCCTTCTTTTGGTTGTATCGCAAAGCACTACAAGAGAACCTTGAATTTTTAGCCGATCAAGGCACACAAAATCAACTAACCGAAAACAAAACCTATCAATACCTCTTGGTAAAGTCGGTACACACCGGATTTAGTCCGGCGCTGACCCATTCATTTTTTAATCCATTAATCAGATTGCCGCTTCCCGACAAATGGTTGAGCCGTTTGTCTTTGGGCGGGCAAGTCAAAAAACGAATCGTAATGATGAACACAAAAAACAGTTCTAACAAACAAATCTGGCGCTATGCCCTTGTCGCACCCTTATTGGCCGCTTTTATGTTCATGTTCAACACTAAAGTAGTGGCACAGACCAAAGAAAATGCTAAGACCACGGAATATATTCTTGCGGCCGATGCATCGGATACCGATATCGCCCAGTTAAAATCGCAGATTAAAAAAGATGGTGGCCAGCTTACCCTTACCAACCTGACACGGGATGCCAAAGGCCATATCAGTGCCATGGATTTTGAATATAAAGGCAGCCATGGCGGACTTATGAAAAGTAACTTTACCAACTTAACAGAGCCCTTGGTTTTTGGGGAACACGCCAAAGGCGGTGTTTTTGTGAACCATGGGAAACCGCAATCCTTTTTCAAAACCACAAAAGCCACTAGCGGTAATACCTTTGTTTGGACCTCCAATGACGATGAGACCATTGAAATAAACAAAGAAGGGGACCAAGCGGTCTATACCGTCAATGGCAAAAAAATGGACCAAGACGAATTCAAGGCCTGGGGCAAAAAGAACGATCGCAATATAAAAATCCGGGAAACCAAGGGTGCCGAAGACATCATAGCCATAGAAAGTACAGATGGAAAAAATAACTCCATTCAGGTTTTTCAGGCTGCGACGGGTAACGACAATACCATTAAAATAAGACAGACCAAAGATAAGGATGCTTTCTTTTTTACACAGACTGATTCCGATGACAAGCCCTTAATCGTAATAGACGGTAAAATTAAACCCTACAGTTCAATTTCTACTTTACCGCCGAATCTAATAAAAAACATAAACGTAATTAAAGGGGAAATAGCAAAAGAGCAATATGGTTCTAAAGGTGCTAATGGTGTCATGGAAATTACTACTAAAGCTAATGGCTGGACCGTTAGTGCCGTAAAAAGCCCCAACATAGACCCAAGCACCACTACGGTTACCGCATTCCACAAGGCCATGGCCGAGGAAAACCCACAAATAGAATATTCGGATTTTAAAGGGCTTATTTTCGTCGATGGTAAAAAATCTTCTAAGCGCAAACTGAATAAAATTCCAGTGGATCAAATAGAATCCATTGCAATCTCTAAAGATGAGGCTGCCAATGTGGCCCAATATGGCAGAAAGGCTAAAAAAGGGGTTATTCATGTAACCACGCGAAAGTAAATACGAGATATAGACCATCAAAAAACGATCATCATCGAATACCCCTACATAACCATCTTTTTAAGATGGTTATGTTATTTAAATATTAAAACCCAAGGCCATACCCACTGTTTTCCATACATTTATACCACTAAAACCATTAGCATTATGATTACCCTTGTAAAAATAATCTTGGCGATTGTCTTATCAACTATGACGATTTTTATGTAGGCCCTATACTGGGATTTATTCCTTTTATAAACGGTTTTACATAAAAATATATCTTTGTGGTTATGGGAACCACTACGCTATTCCGCATACTCGCGAAAATAAACCGCATCTTTTTACCATCTTTCACCAAAAGCAGGCTTGATTTGGCCCAGGCCAAAAAATGGCAACTGGCCCTTATCGGTTGGAAATATTATGTTACCTGTAGGGCTGTGGATCAATAATCCAATAAAGCAGCAACGGGTACCCCCTGGAGTTTCCCGCGACCGTTTAAAAAACCAAGCTCCATTATAAAATTACATTGTACTACCTCGCCCCCCATGCGCTGGACCAGCTCGACCACGGCCGCCGCCGTACCCCCTGTGGCCAGTACATCGTCGTGGATCAATACCCTGTCCCCTTTTTTAATGGCATCGGTATGTATTTCCAAGACATCCGTTCCGTATTCCAAGGCATATTCGGCCTGTAAGGTTTGAGCCGGGAGTTTCCCTTTTTTACGAACGGGTACAAACCCAGCCTGTAGTTCCACGGCCATCATGGGTGCAAATACAAACCCTCTGCTTTCTATACCAATAACTACATCGATTTGGTGATTATCTACGAGTTCGAGTAGCTTTTTCCCTGCTTCTTTTAGGGCTTCTGGCGATTTCCATAGCGTAGTTAGATCTTTAAACAAAATGCCATCTTTCGGAAAATCAGGCACATCGCGAACAAACTTTTTTAAATCCATTTTTTTAGGGTCAGTTATTTTGTGGTAAATGTAAAAAGAAATATATTTGCCACCCGTTACAAAACGGTATTAAGGGCCTCGTGGCGCTCCCGATAGTTCCGATAGCTATCTGAATCGGGATGAATAGCGCAAGATTGAATGGAACAATCGCCGAAAATCCAGACAACGGCCTCGTGGCGCAACTGAATAGCGCATCTGATTACGGCTCAGAAGGTTGCAGGTTTGAATCCTGCCGAGGTCACATCAAGTAAGAAAGCTCACCAGTAGGTGGGCTTTTTGTTTTTTGGAAGAAGGGAAACCTTAGTTTCCAAAATCTGGAAGAAAACAAAATGCTTAAGGCCTTGGCCTAGCTTTCTTATTTGCAGGAGTGGGTACAAAGGATATGCAATCCTGCCGAGGTCACTTAAAGCACAAACCCTGTATGAAAATGCAGGGTTTTGTTATTTTATGGAGTGTCAAAAAACGACATTTTTTTGTAAACGAAATGAAATAACAAAACTGCAACGCAGCAGCGTTCAGGTTTGCATTTTCAGGAAGGAACTCAAAAGATATGCAATCCTGCCGAGGTCACATCAAGCAAGAAAGCTCACCGAAAGGTGGGCTTTTTGTTTTTTGGAAGATGGGAAACCTATCCTTTAAAAACGTTGAAGTTTTCCCTAAATCGTATCAATATTCTTCCGTTTGCCTTGGGTCTTGAATTGGGTTGGGGTAAGCCCCGTTACTTGTTTAAATTGCCTCGATAAGTGTTGCGGACTACTATAATCAAGGTCATAAGAGATTTGCGAAAGGCTAAGCTCACCATACCTTAAAAGCTCTTTAACTCTTTCGATCTTAAGATGGATCATGTATTTTTCAATGGTTCTTCCCTCTACTTCCGAAAATAGCTTGCTTAAATAGGAATAGTCCATACCCATAGCAGCGGTTAAAATTGAAGAAGTACTTTGTTGCGACCTTTTACCCTCTTGGTGGATTCGTTGGATCAACAAAGCTTTTATTTGACTGATGATATGCTTGTCTTTGTTTTTCAGCAATTCAAACCCTTCTTTGCTAAGTACCTTTCCAATTTTAGTTATGGTCAGATCAGTTACCTCTTCTTTAAAATGTATACTGCCCAAATTAACTTTATCGAAAGCTATCTTAAGCCGAACCAATTCATCGCCCACTACTTTTATGCAACGATTGCATACCATGTTTTTAACATATAGGATCTTAGTCATCTAAAGCTGATATATAGTTTAACAAAAAGGGAACCCCAACGCATAAAGAATGCTTCCGAAAACAAAATTAAATTCGCCTTCGGAAGCAAACACACTTTAGTGGTTATGGTCTGAATGATCTTGGGAAGTGCTTTCTCCCGACTGGTTCATCTGCATTTGGTGATCATACTGGCAACAGCCCGGCAAGTTTTTATAGGCCTCTTCGCTACCAAGTACTTTTTCCGTATCGTAACCCGATGCTGCAATGGCATTGTGTATGGCCATAAGATCGGTCTGGGCACCATTAAAAGAAACATCGATTTTCTTTTTATTCACGTCCCATACGGCCTTGGATACCCCGTTAACGGCCTTTGCGGCACTTTCGATGGTGTTTTTACACATGCCACAGTTTCCCCTAACCCCGAAACTAACTTCGGTCATGGCCAAGTTTTTCCCCGTTTCCGAATTGTCCGGAAGCCCTGCTTCTTTTTTGGGTTCCTGCTTACAGGCCGTAAAGGCCAATACCGTTAATACGAGCATACTTAAAACTATTCGCTTCATTTATTCTGATTTTAGGTTACTATTCGATAATCTGTTTAACTTCCCCACAACTGAGCATGGCATCTCCGAAATACGGGTTTAGCACTTTTTCTTCCGTACTCAACCAATACCCACCCTTATTCCCATTGGCCATAGGGCAATACTGTTGATACACCTTAGTGTTTATACCAAACAATGTTATGGCTTTGGTTAGATGCTCAGATAAGGTTTGGAATCGCGTCCGTTGCTCATTTATATCTGAGGTTGCAGCCATATCGTTGGCGGCAGACTTTATGTGTTTTTCCAAATACATCCACTGGGAGTGCCCTTCGTTATCGGTAATCAATGCCATTTCTACTTTTTGTAGACTGGACAACAACCCATTTGCCGAGTTGCCGACGGTTTTCACATCATCATCTATCAAAGCATCTTTTAGGTTTAGGTAATTTTTAAACAACTGTTTTAACTGACTTTGAAACTTTTCAGGCACTTGTATTCTATCCATAGTTGGCATACCGCTATCCTGCTCCGAAGGGCTCGTTTCGGCCATCCCTATATGTCCTTCATGTCCGGTCATGGATTTCCCCCCTTGTTTGTTCATCATCGATTTTTTACCCTGTAGCTGTGCCGCGGCATCGATGGTGAAGGTTCCATTGGTTACGATTTCATCTCCCTGCCGAAGCCCTTCCAAGATTGTATAATGACCGCCTATTTCATGGCCTAAGGTAACCTCTCGCATTTCGAATATGGCTTGATGCGGATCGGTCTTTACATAAACGACCGAACGCTCACCTGTCCATAAGACCGCTGATACGGGGATGGTTACCCCTTCTTCAACATTTAACCGATGGATTAAGACCTCCCCTTCTACGAACATTCCCGGTTTTAAAGTATTTTCAGGGTTTTTTAAGACCGCCCTAAGGGAAAGTGTTCTCGTTTTGGAGTTCATTACAGGGTCAATAAAATCTACTTGGCCCGTAAATGAAATATGGGGATAAGCATTGGTGGTAATGGATATGGCCTGACCTTTTTTAAACAACTCGATTTGATTTTCATAAACATCGAAGTTGGCCCAAACCGTATTTAGGTCGGCGATTTTAAAAAGGGGTTGCCCTTGGTTGATATAGTCACCTTGTTCTACCAACTTCTGGGTGACCGTACCCGAAACGGTTGCATATATTGGTACGGTTTCGTTTACCTTCCCCAACTCTTCGATCGCATTGATCTGTTGTTCGGAAAGCTTCCAAATCTTTAATTTTCTCCTTACGGCTTCGTACAGCTTCGGTTGTGTTTCCTTTAAGGATGATGCCGTTAGCAATTCTTGTTGGGCCGCATAGAGTTCGGGTGAATACACCTTGGCCAAAAGTTGGCCCTTGTTTACTTTTTCCCCAGTATAATTTACATTCAAACTCTCGATCCTACCGGACAAAAAACTGACCTGAACAGCATTGGCTTCTTCATTTTCCTCAATTTTCCCAGATAGTTTTACAGTGTTGCCCTCAGCACTTGAATTGCCGACAATGGAAGTTTGGATATTGGCCAAGGCCATGGCATTTGTTGAAAGTTTGAATTCTGTTGGCCGCAACCCACTTTCGGAGTTTTGGGCAGGAATTAGATCCATGCCGCAAATTGGACAATCGCCCGGTTCAGCTTGCATAATTTGAGGGTGCATAGAGCAAGTCCATTGCTGGTTGGCCCCGCCATGTTGTTCATGGTCTTGGATAACTTGGTTTTCTGAAGACCCCCCAAAAAACAGCCACCCTAACCCTAGTCCCAGCAATAACATAGCCATAGGTAAAATATATTTTTTCATCTTTATTTACTTAAATAGTTAATAATGGAAGTTTGGACATAATAGCTTTTAACAGCCTCTATTCGGTCTATTTGAAACTTTAATTGCAATTCTTGCACATCCAATACATCATTAAAATCAATCGTTCCGGTCTCATAGCCCTTGATCAATATATTCTCGGCATTTTTTGCCTGTTTTAAGTTTAACGATTGCGTATTATAACTGATCCTAGCCGCCGATCTATCGGTTACGGCCTTTTGGAACAAAGCCTCCAATTTGTTCAAACGCAACTGTTTTTCGGATAACAGCTCTTTCTGCAACAATTGGTTTTGCTTGGTTTTGGATCTATACTTTTTATTGAATATCGGGATGGACAAGGACACCATGGGCATGACCACATCTTTGCCGTTATCCGAAAAATCCATTTCAGGCCGCTCAGATACGGCAATATAATCTAGGCCAAAACCGAACATAGGACTGCTTTCTTTTTGGTTAAGCAACTCGGACTGTTCTACGGAATGGTACAGCTTGTCGTATTTCAAAAGTTCTGGATGCAGTGCAAGATCCTCTAAAGCAAACTCCATGTTATCTTCGGGAATCGGCAGCGAATCGGCTACCGTGACCTCAACATCAACCTGTCTATTTAGCAGTTTATTCAATACCGTGCGTTCGGCCACAAAATTCTGTTCCAACACCTTTTTCAACCGCTCCAATTCATTTTGTCGCATTTGTAACCGCAACACATCTACAGCAGATGCTTTCCCAACTTCAAGGGAATTTAACGCCAAAACCTCATAATCTTTAAGCAACTTAATATTCTGCCCCAAAACAATCTGTTTCGATCGTATGGCAAATAGCTTATAGTATGACTGCGAAACCGAAGCGATCAGTTTCCGTTTGGCGACTACGATATCTTCATACTTGGCATCTGCCAATGCGCTGGCGTAATTCTCCCTGGCCGTTATGGAGCCGAACCAAGGAAGCATTTGCTTGGCAGAAACTTTAAAGCGTTGCGGTCCTGTTCTTGTTTCGGGCTCACTTGCAAAATAGCCCATCCCAAACTCTGTATTGGGTAAGGTATTCACCTCATTGACCCGCTCGGAAGCTCGAGCATATTGCCATTCAAATTTTTGAATTTCAGGATTGCTATGCAATGCTTCTTCTACCAAGCTCCCCAACGATTGAGCTTTCAAAAAACACCCCCATAATAGCATGACGAGTACAAGCCCGAACCCTTTCCTTTTTAACTTATTTTTCATGACCGGCCCTTTTTAGTGTTAATTCCGCTTTCCAACTATACAACACTGGAACCACGAACAATGTAATCAATGCGATAAGCATACCCCCAAAACTGGGGATCGCCATCGGAATCATTATATCACTTCCCCTACCTGTTGATGTCAGGACCGGAAGCAACGCCAATATGGTGGTAGCGGTGGTCATTAAACAGGGTCGTATCCGTTTTTCCCCTGCTTCTACCACCGACGATCTAATTTCATTTGTACTTTTAGGTTTGTTCCTATCAAAGGTTTGGGTCAAATAGGTGGCCATAACCACACCATCGTCGGTGGCAATACCGAACAGGGCGATAAACCCAACCCAAACCGCGACACTTAAGTTTATAGGGTGCATCTGGAACAACTCGCGAAGGTTTTCTCCGAGAAAATCAAAATTCAAGAACCAATGTTGACCATAAAGCCATATCATAATAAAGCCTCCTGCAAAGGCTACGGCAATTCCGGTAAACACCATAAACGAGGTTGACACCGAGCGGAACTGAAAGTACAGGATCAAGAATATGAGCAGTAGTGCCAATGGTACAACTACAGAGAGGGTCTTCTCTGCCCGTAGCTGATTTTCGTAGGTTCCAGTGAATTGAAAATTTATTCCTTTGGGAACTACCAATTCGCCTTTGTCGATTTTCTCTTGAATGAGTCGTTGGGCATTTTCGACAACATTGACCTCGGCATACCCATCCAATTTGTCGAACAAAACGTAACCAACCAAAAAGGTATCCTCACTTTTAATAACCTGTGGACCTTGCTCATAACGAATGGTAGCCAATTCACTTAATGGTACAGGATTACCTCCGTCTACAGGCACATAAATCTGCCCAATATCGGTTGGCCCTGCCCTCAATTCCCTAGGATAACGTACACGTATGCCGTAACGTTCCCGGCCTTCTACGGTTTCTGTTAAGACCATACCCCCAACGGCCACTTGAAGCACATTCTGTACATCGTCAATGGCAATACCATAGCGCACGATCTTCTCCCGGTCAATATCGATCAACAGATACGGTTTACCCACGATACGATCGGCAAAAACAGCCTCGACCTTTACGCCTTCTACCTGTTTTAAGACAGTCTCCAATCCGATACCAAAGGCTTCGATCTGTTTTAAATCTTGCCCCTTAACCTTTATACCCATGGGTGCGCGCATTCCCGTTTGCAGCATAACCAAACGGGTCTCTATAGGCTGAAGTTTAGGTGCCGAGGTAACCCCAGGTAGTTTGGTGACCCGAACTATTTCGTTCCAGATATCATCGGGCGATTTGATTTCTGGCCTCCAATTCCGGTAGAATTCACCATCGTTATCCGGAATAAGTTGTGACCGCTTTACTTCTACGTATCCTTCCTTTTCAATATCGTTCGTATTCGAAACGAACCTACCATCTTTCAATTCGAACAAGCCCTGCCCGTTCACTTTATAGCGTTGGCGCTCTCCTTGTGCATTGCGCATGTATTCGGGTTTGTATAGAATAACATTCTCATACATTGATAAGGGTGCCGGATCCAAGGCCGATTCGGTTCTACCTGCTTTGCCCACCACTGTCTCTATCTCGGGAATACTTGCGACGGCCATATCCAATTGTTGCAGCACCCGCTTGTTCTCCTCAACACCGGAATGTGGCAATGATGTTGGCATCAATAGAAAGGAGCCTTCATTTAAAGATGGCATAAACTCTTTGCCTGTATTGTTAAGAATGATGAAACCGAGAACCACAATAAGGGTAGGCATGGATAGGAACAACAGTTTATTAGCAAGGGCCCATTGTAAAATGCGCGTATAGAACTTTCTGAACAAGGTAAATACACCTAAGAGGCCAAAACAGATGAACCCAACAAAAATAAGGTTCCAAAAAAGGCTTTTGTCCAAACCTAACGGCCTCCAATATTCGGCCAATAGAAATACGATAGCTAGGGTTGAAATCGCGATATTGATTACATTGGTCCGATTCTCGGTTATTCTCTTTTGAAGTTTTAATACGCCCGTGACCCCAAAGGCAACCGGTACGATCCCTAAACCAAACCCCGAGACCAAGCCAACGATACCAACTATTACCAGAAGGATATTAGAGCTAAACCTGAGCCCACGCCCAAAATTCTTTTTCTTAAACAGGAAAGCCGCAAAAGGAGGTATTAAAAACAGGGCCACCAAAATGGAAGCGACCAAGGCGAATGTCTTTGTAAAGGCCAGTGGTCTGAACAACTTACCTTCGGCCCCAATCATGGTAAATACAGGTATAAAGCTGATAATGGTGGTCAGCACAGCGGTAAGAATAGCCCCGGAAACTTCCGTAGTCGCTTTATAGACCACTTGATCGACACTTTGGTTTTCCGGGTTTTCGTCCAAATGCCTAATAATGTTCTCGGAGAGAATAACGCCAACATCCACCATGGTTCCTATGGCAATGGCTATTCCGGACAAGGCTACGATATTCGCATCGACCCCAAAGAGTTTCATGGCTATAAAAACCATTAAAACGGCCACCGGCAGCAAGCCGGAAATAAGTACCGAAGCCCTTAGATTGAAAACCATGACTATGATAACAAGTATGGTAATCAATATTTCGAGGGTTAGGGCCTCATGCAGTGTTCCCAAGGTTTCCTGAATTAATTCGGTACGATCATAAAACGGGACAACGGTCAATTGGGAGCGGGTTCCATCTTTCAATGTCTTGGACGGTAAGCCTGCACTTAGTTCCTGGAGTTTTTCCTTAACATTGTTGATTACTTCCATGGGATTTGCCCCGTATCGGGCCACAACAACACCCCCTACGACCTCGGCGCCCTCTTTATCCAAAACACCCCTACGGGTCGCCGGACCTAGAGACACTTTTCCGATATCCTTTATCCGAATTGCCGTAAACTCTTGAGAAGCAACCACGGCATTTTCGATATCGGCTATTGATTTTACATAGCCTAAACCCCGTACCAAGTATTCCGCTTGATTGATTTCCAAGGTCTGTGCCCCAACATCTTTATTGCTCTCTTTTACCGCCTTTACAATCTGTTGAAGACCTACATTATACTGGCGCATCAACTCGGGGTCGACATCTACTTGGTATTCCTGCACATATCCGCCAATAGAGGCTACTTCAGAAACACCACTGGCAGAAGCCAAGGCATACTTAACATAGTAATCTTGAACACTTCTTAGCTCATGTAGGTCCCAACCCCCGGTTAACTCTCCGTTTTCGTCCCTGCCTTCCAAGGTATACCAAAATATCTGCCCCAAACCCGTGGCATCGGGCCCTAGCGTCGGATTAACTCCTTGGGGCAACAGATTGCTTGGGAGGGAGTTTAACTTTTCAAGTATCCTACTTCTACTCCAATAGAACTCAATATCTTCTTCAAAAATGATATAGATACTTGAAAAACCGAACATCGAGGAACTTCGAATGGTTTTTACGCCAGGTATCCCTAACAATGAAGTGGTCAACGGATAGGTAATCTGGTCTTCGATATCTTGGGGAGAGCGGCCGTTCCATTGGGTAAAGACAATTTGCTGGTTTTCCCCAATATCGGGAATGGCATCTACGGCCACTGGATCAGGAGGTAAAAATCCAGTATTCCAATTAAATGGTGCATTTATGATACCCCATCCTAAAAAAAGGACAAGTAACAAAATAGCGACCAACTTGTTTTCAATAAGAAATTTTATGCTTTTGTTCAGCATTATAGACTTTTTAAACATTAGACTTTCGCATTAAAAAATGCAATACATACTGTAGCAACCCTTTAGGCCAGAGCCAAAGGGATACATTTGTCCATTGTTTAAAAAATCAAATCAAATAGGTCTCGTCAAGCTTGTAGATATCCTTGACGACCAGTGGGGGTTTATATTCTCTATATGGCGTTTGGTTCGTGACTTCATCAACGAACAACAGCCTATATGAATACACAAATGAGGTAACGAATAGCTGTTGAAAAAAGGTAAACGACGCATTCGAAACTTTTAGTTCGTCTTGACCATCAATGGCCAACTGTCGATCGCTACAACAATTTTTCTTTTCAACATTGCAGTCGGTATCCGGTGTTGAAACCTGCATATCCATACCACAAGACTTAGCCGCTTTAAAAATAGCCGTATCTACCAAAGTATCCCCACAAAAGTGCATCTCCAAGGTAAAAGACATCGTAGAGAACAAGACTACAATGGCCATTACAAAAGATGTTATTTTCTGTGGTATTCCCTTCATTACAATTGCAAAACTACAAAAAAACCAAACACAACGCATTCAACACCAGTAAGTTCAATCAAACCACACCAGTGAAAGCGACGCAAATTTACATGAAGAACCACAATAGTTTGTGCATAATTTTGGTTTATTCTTATATCTATAATTAACCATACTTTTTAGTTATTAACCCTTGAAATATATCTTGGCATAAGCCGAAATCATAATAGAAGCTAATGCCTTTCTATGTTTTAATTAATTCATCAGTCGATTTCTTGGCCACCTTTCCTGTACCGTAAGCATGAAAGCTCTCCGATTGGTGGGCTTTTTTATTTTAATATAAAATTAGCAGCCGATACTTTAGAATTCATCTAAATACCCTTATTTTCGCAAACGTTAATTAAGCTTATCGGACAGTCCTTTGACAACACTAAAGTATTCCCAACTCTATAACTTTCCTTACTCTAAGAGCCCCTTGGAAGTATTTGGTTATGCCTTATTATTAGGAATACAAAAGCAAGTAACCTACTACCCGAACCCCATTTCCCTGCAAGTATCCGGTAATCCTTATCGTCAAATCGTTAATTCGGCCGCAGACCTTAAACCAGCTGCCACTAAACCGTTTGGCATATGATTTTTAGAGCGAACAAAGACTTCTTAGGACAAATTTTCGGGTGCCTGGTCATGCTCTTTATGGCCGCTTCACCCATCCTTGAAAATACCTGGGATAATGAAGACAACCCCTATGAGTTATGTGAACAGAAAGGGAAAAAAGATAGCTCTGAAAAAGATTCTTCAGAAAAAGAAAAAGATATCAAGGAAACCAAACTGATTCCTTCTACTGACGTAGTTCGATTTCTGGCTATGGATTCCAAAACCATTCCTTTGGATATGGACACTTACTTTACCGACCATAGTCCGGAAATTCCTATTCCACCCCCTCGGGCCTAAAACACCTCTTCTAACACATTCGAAATCAACACCATAAAAACACCTTTTAGTTATAGAAGGTACAGGCATTTTTTTGTCATATGCCCAGAATTCACCTTCTACAAAATAGAGGACTGCAAAACGATTTCGACTGTGCCCTTTGCGTTTTCAAATGGGGTTAAATTATTGGGCCCTGGCCATCAAAAACGACCGTCCGTAGCCCTGACAAATACCCCTGAAGCCCATACAGCACTCAACTAGTTTACCCTATTGAATAATCTAGGGTTTAAAAGTGTTTATGGGGCCTAGGTAAAACCATGCCTTCGAAAACCAAAACAAAAAATCAATAGTAATTCTAAGGTGCCCCTATAAAATGGCACCAGTAAAAGTTATTAACCATATGAATCAAAATAAATCAAATCCATTTAAGCATTTAAAAGAAGACTTTCCAGCAAGTATTGTTGTATTCTTCGTAGCCTTACCTCTCTGTCTCGGTATTGCATTGGCCAGTGGTGCCCCGCTATTCTCAGGTTTAATTGCCGGAATCGTCGGTGGTATTTTGGTAGGGTCTTTAAGTGGCTCGCAAATTGGGGTTAGTGGCCCAGCCGCAGGTTTGGCCGCCATTGTATTAACCGCCATCGGTACCTTGGGTGGCTATGAAAACTTTTTATTGGCCGTGGTTCTAGGAGGGGTCATCCAAATTGTTTTCGGTTTTTTAAAGGCTGGGGTAATCGGATACTATTTTCCTTCTTCAGTAATTAAGGGTATGCTAACCGGTATTGGGATTATCATTATCTTAAAACAGATCCCACACTTTTTTGGCTATGACGAAACCCCTGGCGGCTTTACCTTCTTTGGGATGGACGAAACCGGCAATGTGGCAGAAATTTTTCAGGCCATTAACTTTATTAGTCCAGGTTCGGCCTTGATCGCCATTATAGGGTTGGCCATTTTGCTACTCTGGGATAAAGTTTTATCTAAAAAAGGTAAGATTTTCCAATTGATCCAAGGGCCATTGGTAGCCGTAGTCGTAGGTATTCTTTACTTTGCCCTTACCGAAGGTGACGAGGTTTGGGGAATAGCCAGCAAAAACTTGGTGAGTGTACCAATCCCAGAAGATTTCCAAAGCTTTATTGGGCAATTCCAATTTCCAAACTTCGCGGGCATTACCCAAGCAGATATCTGGATCACTGCTTTTACCATTGCTTTGGTAGCCAGTTTAGAGACGCTTTTATGTGTTGAAGCCACAGATAAGCTTGACCCCCGAAAGCGGGTTACCCCAACCAATAGGGAGCTATTGGCCCAAGGAACTGGAAACGTTGTTTCCGGACTTATCGGAGGTTTGCCCATTACCCAGGTTATCGTACGTAGTTCTGCCAACATACAGTCGGGTGGTAGAACCAAAATGTCGGCCATAATACACGGGTTTCTATTGCTTATCTCCGTAATATTGATCCCAAAACTTTTGAATAAGATACCATTATCGGTTTTGGCTTCCATTCTTTTGATCGTAGGTTACAAACTGGCGAAACCCGCTTTATTCAAGACCATGTACCAATTGGGATGGAAACAGTTCGTACCTTTTATCGTAACGGTATTAGGTATCGTTTTCACCGATTTACTTGTAGGTATCGGGCTCGGACTTGGGGTAGGTATTATCGTAATACTTTTGAAAAGTTACCAAAACTCGCATTTCCTGCACATGGAAGATAAAAGTAACGGGAAGCATCGTATTAAAATGACCTTGGCCGAAGAGGTAACCTTCTTCAACAAAGGGGCCATCTTAAAGGAACTGGATAGCTTACCGCGCGACACCTATTTAGAAATCGATGTTCGTAAGACCCGTTTCCTAGATAACGATATTATCGAAATTCTTGAAGATTTCTCCGAAAAGGCCGTAAACAGACATATCGATGTAAAACTGATTTCTGAAAGAGGAGAGGTAGAAAACCCTGAAAGTTATATCGAGTTCTTTAAATTAAAATCAAAATCGGCTTAATGGCTAACCCAGCCTTAATGCCAACATCGCCATTGAGGGCCAATTTCCACTATGTGGTTTTAATGGACCTTTCAAAAGCCTCGTATACCGCACTCAAGCAGGCGGTAAACATGGCCAAACGAACCTCTGCCCTTATTGAAATACTATATGTGGAGCGGCCCTTAAAGGTGGTGGGTAACGAAAACCAATTGTCTGCGCTACGCGAATTGGAAAGCGAAAGCCAGAACAGTAAACGAAAGCTTCAAAACCTGATAGAACTGGTAAGGGAAGAAGAACAGATCCAAACCATTTTCACCTATCGCGTAGGCCATCCGTTGACGCAAATCAAAGCCTATTTGAGTGAGACCAGGCCCCATTTGGTCTTTTATGGTAAAAAGAAAAGCAATATTGGACGCTGGTGGCCAGGAATTTCACAGTACTTATTACAAGCGTATCAAGGCGCTGTGTTTATCTCTAGGGAAAACGGAAGCAAACATTTAGACCGTAGTTCCAGTATTGGTTCTATAGGGAGCACAACCCGTTCTTGGTCATCGGAAGTCGTAAAAACCCTTAGCAAGAACCATAGGGGAAACCATGTGGTTTTCAAATTATCGGCTTTAAAAAAGAACCCGGTAAACGAAAACCATAACCGGTTTACTGAAGACCCCAAGGCCTTAAATGAGGCGACTACTTTTGAGTTCGAGGGAAAACATCACTTAACCCAAGGCATAAGCCGATATGCAGCCAAATGCAACATTGGTCTCTTTTGTTGGAAAAGACCCTTAGGTGAACTACGGCAAGACGACAAGAACATTCGTATAGAAAAACTGATAGAAAAATTAGATATGCCCCTTTTGATCACGGGGCAATCCTAGAAATTGTTTAAAAAGAATAATTTATGAAAGCACATACATCTGAAACCCAAGGTGCCATGACACCCCAACTCGCTTTGGAAGCATTAAAAAATGGTAATGAAAGATTCGTTTCCAACCTGCGTGCCAATCGAGACCTGAACGAACAAAGGCAAGATACCAGTACCGGTCAATTTCCGTTTGCCACCGTGTTAAGCTGTATCGATTCGCGTGTTTCTTCCGAGTTGATCTTTGACCAAGGTATTGGCGATATCTTTAGTGTTAGAATCGCCGGAAACCAAGTAAACGAAGATATCTTGGGGAGTATGGAATTTGCCTGTAAATTGGCCGGAACCAAACTGATCTTAGTATTGGGGCATACTAGCTGCGGTGCCATAAAAGGGGCCTGTGACCATGCCAGAATGGGGAACTTAACCCACCTGATTGAAAAATTAGAACCTGCTGTAGATTTGGTAAAAAGCCCAGAAGCCGAAGACCAAAGAACCTCTAAAAATCTAGAATTCGTAGACGAAGTTGCCGCTAAAAATGTGCAACTGGGTTTAGATCGTATTCGTAAAGAAAGTCCGATCCTAGCACAAATGGAAGCTGACCAAGATATTTTGATCCTGGGCGGTATGTACGATATTAAATCGGGTTCGGTTACGATCTTATAGTATTCAACTACTGGGGCAACCCAACTAAAAGCCATAGGACATTGCTATTGATGTACCTATGGCTTTTTTTATTACGATTCAACGTTCGATTTCAGCTTAGTAGTAATGCAAAACAATTAAAGATTCTATTTCTGGTTTGGCCAGTTGCCCCATACCCTTTACCATAAGTCGAGTACATGCCTTTAATACGACCGCCTCATAATCTTAGTGTTTTTTGAGGGCATCCATCGCTTCGCCATTCACAAAAAAATAGCGAATCCTACAGGTACTCTCCTTTCTTTCGTTTGTGGGATTGGCCATTAACCGAATTTCCAATTCATGGGTATCATCTTCCAATTCAGCGGCCAGGGTATAAAACCACGGCAGGTGTAAATGCTTACTCCAAGATGTGTATAAATCTTGTTTTTGCCAGCGGCCCCCGTCAATCCGAAACTCGATAATCCCGGCATCCGGCCCAGCGGCAATGGCAATACCTACGGCCTTACCTTTAAATCGGAACCTCAGTTTTGCCCCAGGTGTATTCGAAATCAACATAGGGACATGTACATAATTCGCCCGGGTACCCTTGGTATCGGTTGGTTGCCAATTTGGATCAACGGACCAACCTTTGCCCCTTTTGGCTTGTTCAATACCGATCAACTTTCCATATTGGTAATTAAAACGATCCAATGGTGGCGGCATGCCATAAGCTTGTACCTTATCGTCGGCATCTATATATCCTGTATAGGCGTCATCCAAAAGCCGGATTATTGATCTGGCAAACACCCCTTGTCCAAATGGCGAAGGGTGTAGGTTTTGAAAGTCTTTTTCCCAACTAAACTCGCCTTTATCGATTCTTTCGGTTACCTCTTTGGCCAAATTAAGACTAGGTACGCCATAATATTCAGCCACCTTTTCATGATTTTGGATTACTTCGGGAGTTTTTCCTTCCCGATATCGAGCCATTTTATCTGGGTCTACAAAATGCATCATAAGTATATCGGCCTCGGCATTGTTACGCCTTAGATTACGGACCAAACCTTCCATGGCCCGAACTTGTTCCTTAGCACTTCTACGGTTGGCCGCATCGTTAACCGCAGCCTCTACGAACAATAAATCTATTCGACCTGTACTCAAAACATCCCTTTTTAACCTAAAAGAGGAAGGTGTAGATCCCATGGACGGGATACCTGCTTCAATAAATTCGAAAACAGTTTGCGGAAAACGCTTTTTCAAATAGGTCGTAACACTATCGCGCCAACCCGGATTATAGGTAATGGAGCCGCCTAAAAAAGCCACCCTTCCCTTTTTACTTCTCTCGAAAACCAAGCGACTATTTTTAAGTCCGTTACGATGATTATGAAACTTGGCCGCACTTAAGGGCAGCTTTTTTTGGCTATGATATGTAATAAAATCTACTATATACCCTGGTTCGTCTATGGTAAAATGATGACCGTGTAACCTCAGATTTCTAGTACAGGGTACTATCGTAATCGGGCCACCCAATGCCACATAATCCGTTAGCAGTTTTTGGGTGTTCTCCTCATATGGTACCACCTCATCTACGGTACTTACGGTATGCAGTACGGGAATACGCGCTTTTGCCAAAACGGCTAACCCATTTAAGGGTATATCGGCATAGTCTAAAGCCTCCTTTTCAGTTTTAAATCCGTACTCCTGCTTTAATTTTTTCCAATCCGACGGACTACCTATGCCTTTTCCCGAACCTAACGGCCAACTTTTAAAATCGCAAACAGGGGCCTCTGCATAAATACAGGCTACCTTATCCGGATTCGCCTTTGCCCAATTATACACAAACAGTCCGCCTCGACTAACCCCAGAGAGAGCTACTTTTTCGTGCAACCCATAGCGTTGCCTAAGCTTGGCATAAAATTCGTCCCAAACCTTCATAGCCTTGGGTGAGCCATACATATCGTTGGTATTCACATAAGCGATGTGATAGCCTTGGGTTAACAATAAACTGTCTATCTGCGTATGCCAATCAGGAAAGCGGGCACGCCACAACCAAGGTTTACCCGGAGCTGCCTTCACAGGCTTGACCAGTCGGGCTTTATAACCCGAAACCGTAAAATCGATACGTTGAAAACCTTTCCAGCTATGGTTCTCCTTAGATTGGGTAAAACCCAGACCAACCCCTAAAAACCAAAGGAAACAAAAAAGCCAGCACTGGTACAGCCCCTTAATCATCGCTAAGGTTAATTTCCCAGTCGTCGGTTCTAAAGGCCGAGGCCGGAAGACCTTCGGCATTGTACAGGTTCGGTTGTGCCGTTGCCGAGAATGCAAAACGTACGGCTTTGGGTTGGGCCACTTTTTTAGACTGAACCCAAACCTTATCTCCCTTTATGATGGCCTTGGCCGGATAAAAGACCCGATCATCTGCCGCCATAAAAAAATCGGTCAAGTATTTCCCTTTCGATTGCAAACCATTTTGGGCATAATCAAACTCCAAAATCATTTGGTTCCCACTAGGGCTTGCCGACTTGTATATAGGTCCACTGGGCACTACCTCCTGCTTTTCGTAGGTTTTATTCAAGGCCCACAAGGCCAAGCGCCTACCCACTTCTTGTTTGTTTTGCGGATGTATATCTTTAAGGTTACCTATGTCGTTGGTAACTACGATTCCGGTATTGGCTACGGCCTTAAAAGTATGTAACTGGGCATCGCGCACTACCGCGGCCTTTAATCCGGAAGGGTCTTTATAGTCGAACGGGGCAATTTGCACAAAATAAAAAGGAACCTTTTGCTTTCTTTCGCTACGCCAGCTGTCTATTAAAAGCGGGAAGCTACGGTAATACGAATGGGCATTTTCACGATTAGATTCCCCCTGATACCAAATACAACCCGCAACGGAAAAATCGGTCAATGGGGCTATCATGGCATTGTAAGCCCTACCCGGTTCGTGAGGCCTCCATTTATTTGACCTCACCTTAAGGGCCTCTTCAGATAAATTGGCATCGGCCTTGATTTCAGATTCCTTTATCCATGTTTCAATGGGCGTACCGCCCCAACTAGAATTAATCAACCCAACAGGAACCTTCAGTTTTCCATGAAGTTCCCGACCAAAAAAATAGGCTACCGAACTAAATGCCTTAAAGTTTTTAGGGTTACAAACGACCCATTCGCCCTGTAGATCGTCTTGTGGGTGGTCGGCCACCTTTTTGCCTACACTAAAAAATCGAATTTCAGGGTAATTGGCCTGGGCAATTTCCGCTTCGGCGTTTAAAAGACCCCAAGTAGGCCGCCACTCCATATTCGATTGGCCCGAACAAAGCCACACCTCCCCCATAAGAATGTTAGTGATCAACAGGGTTTCATGACCTTGTATTCGAATACTATGGGTTCCACCCGATTTTGGGGTTTTCAATACAACCGACCATTTCCCATGTTTTGCCTCTATAGTAATCGGCTCGTTGTTCCAAGTAGTCGAAACCTCCAAGCGCTCTGCCGTTTGTGTAGTCCACCCCCATAGGATTACCTCTGATTGTTGCTGTAAGACCATATTGTCTGAGATAATCGAGGGGGTCCATATTTTCGCCTGAACCGCGGCCGCCCAGCATACAAACAGTACACTAATTATGGTTTTGATTGGTTTCATGATCCTTATTAATTCTAGAAATTATTCCCTAAATGTCAAACACTTATGTTCGCCCTTGCACTTACAACATCTCCATTTAAAAAACGGATAGGTGTAAATATAAAGGGAAGTTACAAGCCTTTCCTGCTCAAAACCATCAAAAAAATGCACTGTATTGTCCCAAGGCCAAGTTGAGGGATTTCCAACATTAGTTTTCTACCCTATTCCGTTAGCCCGTCGTAGAAAGCCGTATTTGTATCTAATACCATTTCAACATTGAAATGGTATTATGGTGTGCTTTTTGCTTTTTGCTTTTTGGGAGATTATAGATACTGGTTTTCAGCAACCTAGGGATGACGTTCCATAAACCTTTGGAACCTTCCTGGGGTCAAAACTTCCCAAATCGAGGCTACGGTCCAACCGACCGACATATGGGCATTCAGGAAGCCTTTACCGTTGGCCCCATAATCCCAAGTGGTATGCTGAATAATCTCGGGCATATAGCCCACCTTACCTACACCGACCATATGACCTTTATAAGGTAACATTTGATCTTTGATCGAGGTTTCAATAACGGTTGCCATTTGGGAAAACCTAGTATTGCCTTGCTCCTTTGCCAACCATATCAGAACATGCGGAAAATCGAAGGCCCATACATCTATGTGGTTATTTTCAGTGGACACATTGCCCCAGCCCCGGGTCTTTAACCCTGCCTTATACAGCAAGCTTTCTTTATCGAATGGCACATCGTACAAGTAATACCAGCTTAAGCCAAAAACGGCAGCTTTACCAGCCAAGGCTACATAATGATCGTACATATCACTTTCCGAGGCCAGGGCCAAATGATAGAATGAGGCCGCTGCAATGGCCGCGGCTTCCTTATCTTCACAATCCGCATCGAGAGTTGAGGAAAAGTAATCGGCCTTATCAATGATATTCTTTTTGGTATAAACCCCGGCTTTTTGGGCAACCTTTAAAAAACGTGGGTTTTTAAAGAACCGTGAGGCCATTACCATGGGCGTGATAATACTTTGGGTACTTCCTTTGGACGGGTCGGTAGTATCGAAATCTTGATCGAACTTTCTGGGAAAGCTTCCGTCGGCTTGTTGCATATCGACCAAGTTCAGCAACAATTTTTCGACTTTGACCTCAATATCTGGTCGTGGACTACCTGATTGTTGTCCATAGTCCAACAAAAACAATAGGTTTTTGATTCCCTCGCTTTGCTTGCGTAAGGAAAAAACCGTTTCGGCGTTGGAGCCGAACACCAATTCACGAATCAAGCCGTTTTCGGTAAACCCATTGGTATAATAAGAGGCGAGTACTTTTTTGGCCAAGGCTATATGGGCCTCATTTTGGGTCTTATAACCGTATTCTAGGAGATTATAACTATTAGCCAAAACCTTGCCGCAAAAGCCTACGGACAATACCCCGGTGGTCTCACAGGTTTCGGTATTGAACCATAATCCGGAAAAACCCTTCAGATCTTTGGTCTCCGCATAACTCCCATAAAAATAATTACTCAAAATGGCCTTGATTTCCGCATCGGTCTTGACAGTTGGTATGGGCTGTGGGTCAAACCTATCAAAAGCCTTGTTCCATTGTTGGTTCACCAAATCCGTAAAATCAGTGGCTTTTCCATAGGACAGTTCCCAAACCACTGTAACGGATGCTCCTTTTGACAACGGGAAAAAAGCCTGCCATGCGGGTTTTAAATCCAATTTGGACTGATAAGAATAGGGGGCTTCCACAAAAGGATACGCTCCGCGTAGTTGAATCGATTGCCCTGTATGTTCGCCAAAACCCAAGCTACCGATATCGGTTGCCGTAACTGTCTTACCTTCCAAGGTACTGGGTCTGGGGTCATTATTAAGAACATCCATCCTTGAAACACTGAACCAATCCCCCTTTTCGGGGTTAAAGCCCACCACAACTGGTGCACTCAGGCGGTCTTCCCGAAAAGACCAGTACTTTGCCTTTTTAAAAGAAGGTGCCTTTTCCGGGGATCGGGTATTGCGTTTATACCAAAAACCCGGGGCGTAGAATTGTGCCAAATCGGGATCTGCAACTCCCATACTCCATTGTTTTGAAATACTGAAACTTATATCGGCCAGGGCCGTTAGGGTGTAGGTATATCGCAACCCTTTATTTACTTGGGTTATCTTCTTTTTTAAGATGATGGTTGGGGGCAGTCCTTCTTCGTCATAGTTAAGGGTAGACTTGGCGTCGGCACCCAGCACCGTTATGTTAAGGGGATGCTCTGTGATATGCTTAGGCAGTATGGACCCATCTTGTGCTTCGACCGCCCCTAAGCTTGCTATCAGCATTGCCATACAACCAATAATATTCTTTCTAAGTGCCTGCATATCCATACCTTAATATTTCCCCTCTTAAGTCGCTGAAGGTTTTAGCGTTAGTTTCATCTTATGATGTGCCTTTGTCACTATACGTTTCATTAAAATGGAAACGATCAAGGCGACCACGAACATGGCGGCGAAAACACCCATAGTGGTTTCAAAGGAGCCCGTACTGCGCATTACCCAATCGTAAATACTGGGGCCAACCACACCGGCCAAGGCCCAGGCCACCAAGATCATACCATGAATGGCCCCCAATTGTTTGGTACCGAACAAGTCGCCCAAAAAAGCCGGAAGGGTAGCAAAGCCACCTCCATACATGGTAATCACTGTAAACAGCACAATCAAAAAGAACAGTTCGGCCGAAATTTGTGGTAAGAAGTAAAAAGCCAACACTTGAAAAGCAAAAAAGATGATATAGGTATTGGCCCTTCCCAGATAGTCGGACAGACCGGACCATAATATGCGACCAAGGCCGTTAAACACCCCTATCAAGCCCACAACACCTGCGGCCTCCAAGGGGGTATACCCCAAATTCTCCTGCATCATAGGGCTGGCCGCTGAAATTATGGCGATACCACAAGAGATATTAATGAACATCATGATCCACATATAGTAAAAACGAGTGGTACGCAATGCCGCATTGGCATCTATGTTGGAAATATCGGGTTTTATCTTTTTATCGGAACCCTCTTCAAATCCTTCGGGAACGTATCCCGCCGGTGGTTTTTCCATATAACTGGCCGAAGAAAGTATCAACACCATATAGACCAGTCCCAGTATGTAAAAAGCATTGGAAACCCCTACCCCATCGAACAAATATTGCATAAGGGGGCCAAAAATAAGGGCGGCGAACCCAAAGCCCATAATGGCCATACCCGTAGCCAAACCACGTTTATCGGGAAACCATTTTACCAAAGTACTCACCGGGGTTATATACCCCAGACCTAAGCCGATACCCCCGATAATACCGTACAACAGATAAAACAAGGGCAAAGAACCGAGTTGTATGGCCAAACCTGAGCCCAAAATGCCCAAACCATATAAGATTCCGGCCATGGTACCACTTTTTCGTGGCCCAACCCGCTCTACCCAACGGCCCAAAAATGCCGCCGAAAAGCCCAACAATAAAATAGTAATCTTAAAGGCCCATTTGACCACACTACCTTCGACCCCGAAAATATCCTTTACCGGATTGGTCATGACCGAATAGGCATAAACGGAGCCAATGGAAATATGAATTCCCACGGCGGCGGCAGCGATTAGCCATCTATTTTTCAGTTTTTGTTGCATCATCTTTTCATTTGCTAAGGTTAGTGTACTTTAACTTCCTTAAAATAAGGTTCCAAAAGGCTCCGGGCCTGTTCAATTTCTTGCTTGGTATGCTCCCGTTGGCCTGCTAAAGGGTAGCTCTTACCCAGTGCCTCCCACTTATGCACACCTAGGGTATGGTAAGGTAACAGCTCCAATCTCTCTATGGTCTTATACGTCTCAAAATAGCTGCCTAAACGATGTAATAATTCCGGCGTATCGGTAAGCCCCGGTATCAACACATAGCGTAACCACATGGGTTTACCACTGGCCTCCCTATGGGCCGCAAAGCGAAACGTGGTCTCTTTATGGGGCAAACCCGTAATTTCTTGGTAGCCGGTCTCGGTCATATGCTTGATATCTAACATGACTAGATCCGTATAGGTATCCAAAAGTTCCTCGGTAAAATGGTTCAACACCCTACCGTTGGTATCTACATTGGTATGGATGCCGGCCGCTTTTAACTTCTTAAAAAAGGGAATCAGGCCTTCGGACTGTAACAAGGGTTCTCCCCCGGATACGGTTACCCCGCCCCTTTTTCCAAAATAAGGTTTTAGATGGATTGCCTTTTCAAATAAGGCATCTACTGTCATTTCTTGCCCGGTGTGGGTATCCCAAGTATCGGGATTGTGGCAATACACACATCGCAACTTACAGCCCTGCAGAAAAACGACCATGCGTAGTCCGGGGCCATCATGCGTGCCCATGGATTCTATGGAGTGTACCCTGAGTATGTTCTTTTTGGTTTTGATAGGCAATGGTTTAAAGAAAAATGCCCGACCATCTTTGCAGACCGCCGGGCATCCATCAATCACAACATCACAATGAATTATGGAAGGAACGTGTTATCACTTCTTGTTGTTGTTCACGGGTCAGTCGAACAAAATTTACGGCATAACCCGATACCCTAATAGTTAGCTGCGGATACTCTTCCGGATGTTCTATAGCATCCATCAAAGTCTCTTTGTTCAGTACATTAACGTTAATGTGCTGGGCTTTTTTAGAGAAGTAGCCGTCCAGGATCCCTACTAGGTTTTCATTCTGTTCTACCCTATCAGACCCTAAAGATTGGGGTACGATAGAAAAGGTATTGGAAATACCATCTTGTGCGGTCTCATAATCGAGCTTGGCCACCGAATTCAAGGAAGCAATGGCACCATTGGCATCGCGACCATGCATGGGGTTGGCACCTGGGGCAAAGGGTATACCCAAGGCCCTACCGTCTGGTGTAGCACCAGTTTTTTTACCATAGGCCACATTAGAGGTAATGGTCAAAACAGACAAGGTGGGCGTGGCATTGCGATACACCCCAAGTTGTTGCAGCTCCTGGTTAAAATCGGCCACGGCTGCCTTGGCCAATAAATCTACCCTATCGTCGTCGTTACCATATTTGGGGAACTCGCCTTGGATTTCGAAGTCTACGGTTAGGCCATGTTCGTTGCGTATTGGGGTCACCTGGGCATATTTTATGGCCGATAAGGAATCGGCAACAATCGACAGGCCAGCGATACCATAGGCCATATCGATATGCGGATTGGTATCTATCAAAGCCATCTGCGCCTTTTCGTAATAGTACTTATCGTGCATATAATGAATGATATTCATGGTATCGTTATACACACGGGCAATTTCTTTGCTTGCCTTTTTAAAGTTGGCCATTACGGTATCGTAATCGAGCACACCTTCGGGCACAGGAGCAATACCATCGACCACTTTTTTACCACTTAACTCACAGCGGCCCTCGTTAAGTGCCAACAAAAGTGTTTTGGCCAAGTTGGTACGAGCACCGAAGAATTGGATTGATTTTCCCAGTTCTTGGTACGACACACAACATGCGATGCCATAGTCGTCGGAGCCCCTGCTTTCGCGCATCAGGGTATCGTTCTCGAACTGTATGGAAGAAGTATCTATGGCCACTTTGGCACAGAACTCCTTAAAAGCCTCGGGCAACTCATCGGACCAAAGCACGGTGAGGTTGGGCTCTGGCGATGGTCCCAGATTGTATAGTGTGTTCAAAAAGCGGAAGGAGGTCTTGGTCACCTTGGTCATACCATTGGCAAAAAGTCCGCCTATCACTTCGGTAACCCAGGTGGGATCTCCGGCAAATATTTCGTCATAAGCGGCCATACGCAAGTGGCGTACCACACGTAGTTTCATCACGAACTGATCGATCAATTCTTGGGCCTCATTTTCACTGATTCGGCCTTCTTCCAAATCTTTTTGGATAAAAATATCGAGGAAGGTAGATACATTGCCCAAAGACATGGCCGCACCGTCTTGTTCCTTTACAGCGGCCAAATAGGCCATATAGGTCCATTGTACGGCCTCTTGGGCGTTATTGGCCGGACGATGTAGATCCAATTCGTACTTGGCCCCCAATTCAATCATTTGTTCCAAGGCCTTGATCTGCTCACTTACCTCTTCGCGTAAACGGATAACCGCATCGGTCATAGGGCCCGTAATCTGGGCCAAATCGTCTTTTTTGGATTGGATCAAAAAGTCGATACCATATAGGGCCACCCTACGGTAATCGCCAATGATTCGGCCTCGTGCATAATTATCGGGCAGACCGGTAAGAATACCTAGCGAGCGGTATTTACGGATCTCATCGTTATAGGCATCAAAGACCCCATCGTTGTGCGTCTTAACATAATTCGAGAACATTTCTGTGAGGTGCTCGTTGGGCACGGCCCCATGTTCCGAAAGGGCTTTTTGTACCACCTTAAAGCCCCCAAAAGGTTTCATACTGCGCTTTAGCAGTTCATCGGTCTGTAAGCCAACGATTACTTCATTGGTACGATCGATATACCCCGGACCAAAAGCCGAAACCGTAGAAATGGTATCGGTATCGAGACTGCGTACCCCATTGTTTTGGCGTTCTTCGCGTAAGGCTTTCTTACAGATATCCCATAAGGCCTTGGTCTTCCCACTTGGCCCAACCAAAAAGTCGGCATTGCCATGGTAAGGGCTAATGTTGTTGATGACAAAATCACGAACATCGACCTTCTTGGTCCACGTGCCGTCTGTAAATTTTGTTTCCACCATGATATTGTGATTTATAGGTTTTCAGTACTTGGATTCCGAGTACTAAATTACACCACACCCTCAATTTGAAACGTGATAAATATCAGGAAAACAGAACTTTTACATCTTTTTAATACACTGTAATACTGCGAGTTACACAAACCCTGGAAGCTCTAACGTTTTCGTATGACAGAAGTTTGTTCCATAAAAATGCATAAGTATCTTTTGCCCGTTTACCTAGCCTCTTTATCACCTATAGAATCGTAAGATTACCATCCCTTTTTTCAAAACTACACCCGGGTGTAACCCTGGGTGCGGAACCACCAAGTAGATTTGTACCTGTTGAAACCATCAAACGTAATTGTGATGCAAACCATATTCCCTTACATCTTGGCATGGGCATTATCTTTTCTAAATGCAAACCCGAAAGAGGCTTATTTATCTCAAAATCGACAAGACCTAAATGCCACGACTTTCGAGTTCCCGAAGGAGGACTTTAACCTTATTGGTTTTGGGGCTTATCACGGTAGTCAAAAAACGGAAAAAGCCGAATTACGTTTACTGGACCACCTTACCCAAAAAGGCTTGATAGAATACTATATTATTGAGGCAGACTATGCTTTGGCACACTTCTTTAATGTATATCTGGAGTCTGGTGACGACGTTCTTTTAAAAGACCTTATAAAACACTATGGTATTATCATTGGTCAAGACCGCAGCGTGGCCACTTTTCAAAAATGGAAAGCTTTAAAAACCATGAACGATGCCTTGCCCCAACATCAGAAGATCAAGGTTTTGGGCACCGATGTTACCGTGAACTATAAATATGTCGCCAAACATATTCTAGACCTTTGCAACCCTGAGCTTACATTGCGCCCCGCTTATAGTAACATGGCCCGAATGGTGAAGAAGGACACTACCGACTTTTCGGCCCAATACGATAGTTATTCCAAAAAGCTACTCCGCGAATGGGTAGACGATTACGACCTAAACAAGACCCACTATTTCCGCAACAGCCAGCAACCACAGGTTCTAGAGCACCTGGTGCGTAACCTAAAGGCTACTTTTTCAGAATCTCATCGCGAAACCGAAATTTTCAAGAATTATATGGCCTTAGATCGTCTCTACGATTTTAAAAACCATAGACAATTCGCCCGTTACGGATTCTTTCATTTGGAAAAGGACCGGGAGGGTGCCGCGGTTCCCTTTTTCGCCCGCTTAATCGACCAAGGTGTTTATCCAAAAGAAAAGGTATTGAGTGTAATCGGGTATTTTATGGATAGTGAGGTATTATGGGATGTGAATTATGACGAAGAGGGGCACTATGTTTCACACACGAACGAAGGCGGGTTCGGAATTGGGGATTATGAAGACGAATACTTTCGGGGTATTGACCATTTGAAAAAAAGTAAAATATCGGACATGACCCTATTTAGGTTGAATCGCAAACAGTCTCCTTACCATGAAAAGTCACCCGATCTTATTGAAATAATAATGCCCGGAAAAAAATCGAACGGGGAATTAGTGAAGGGTAAGGCCACCACCGACTATTTGGACTATGCCCTGCTCATATCCGACTCTAAAGCCAGTGAACCCTTGGAAACCCTCAATCAAACCAACAAACCATGATGTTAGTCCACACCAAAGAAAAGCAGATCAACACCCAAACCAAAATAGCTACCAGACCCACCCTTCTGCTACCGTTCAATGACCAGTGCTTCACCTTTTTGGAGTGTGCCCTAGCCAGTGGGATAAACGATTATCACCTGATTACCCCTCAATTGGGATGCCATGAAATGCTCTATGCCAAGATTGCGCAGTTAAAAAAAAACTACAGGGAGGCCAACCTAAGCATTCAAGACGTTTCCGGACTGGATGCCATGGCGGTTACCCAAGCTATACTCGTACTTACGGAGCCACCAAATGTCCATATACCGTTGATGCAATTGGCCCTGAAACAAAAGGCAACCATCTTACTCGCACTGAGCTCAAAAGAAAGTGTTCTAGCTATGCTCTTCGACCCCAAACTACTGGAAACCCAGCTTTTTTTGGACAATCCCGATAACTGGACCCAGAAGGCCATTCTAAAATATATAATGGGCCACCATATTTTTTGGGGAAAATCGATCGGTTGGTCGGGCCAAGTTGGCCTAAAAGAAGAAGACATACCCAGTCGTTGGACCAAAGCTGCCTTGGCGGTTCAATTGGTATTGAGGTATGCCCCGGACACCCCTCTTAAACACTTTCCTGAACATTATGCTTTACAAATGCCGGAAATCTAAAACTATATCAATTTGTTATGGGTAGCATAAGACAAGGCCTCACTGATATTGGCCACCTCAAGTTTCTCGAACATTTTCCTTCTATGGAATTTTACCGTGTCGGGCGAAACGAAAAGGGCTTCCGCAATTTCTTTGATGCTAAACCCTCTGGAAGAGTACTGTAAAATTTCCTGTTCCCTTTCGGAGAGTTTTATCTTTTCCTGAACCCGCCAACATTCCGCATCAAAATCATAGAGCATTACCTCATCGGTACCTTGCTTATGTACTTTTACGTTACCCGCATGTTGTTCATTGGATAGGGAGATAACACATAAAGCCTTCCAAACCTGGCCGGTTTCGGTTAGAAAAAGGGGCGTCAGTTTTTGATTGATCATTAAATCTTTCCCCTCTTGGTTACGCAAGCGAAAATCGTAGGTAATGGAATATAGTAAGCGTTCTTCCAACGGCTGTTTTTCGTAAAGATCGAACCCTAAGGTATTTATGCGCAACAAAAGATCTAAATCGGTCTCGGGCACATATTTAAAGTAAAACCCATACCCCATTTGTTGTACTTCTTCGGGGGTATGACCGCAAAGGAACAAGGGGTTGGCCGATACATATTCAAAGCCCTTAACCTGGTAATCAATAATATAAATACTCTTATAGGTGGTTCGGGCAAAAGCCTTAATCGGCGCCAAATAATCCATGGTTTTTCCTTTGTCACTCTCTGACAAGGATCGCACCGTATTTTTCATGGAAAAAAAATCATCTATCTGCTTCGCCATAGATACATAGGAATTTTGAACAAAGCTAAAAAATGAAACCCTTAGACACAACCTGGGAAGGCTAGCGTAACCAAGACGAGCCAACGACCACATAAAAAGCCCAGTCTTCGGGCCCGCGCGCAATATCCATACCCATATCCAAGCCCAATAAGCGGGCAATTTTGTAACGCGCCCCTAGCCCAACGTTCCAAACCAGTTCTTCGGCCTTCATTTGGTCTACCGAGTCAAAGGCAGCTCCCATACCTGTAAATCCGACCAAGCCCCACCTTCTTCCTAATTTTAACGTTTGTTCGGTTTCGAGCATCATGGCCAATTCGCCTTGGTATCTCATAGCTGGCACTCCTCTCAACTCTACATAAGGTTTGGCGTAAAACGGAATTTTCCCTGTCGCCAATTTACCATCAACCCTAAAGGCAGACATCCAATTCGATGCGAATGGGATATATATCTGGTTCAAAACATTGAGTTTTCCCCAATCACGGTCACTTCCCAAAAGCTCTAAATTTTGATCGTATCCCAAATGAAACTTAACTCCTTTGGTAGGAGACAAAAAATTATCGAGGGTATCATATTCAAAATACAGCCCAAGGCCACTACTGAGCATGGACCACTCACGGGGGTCTATGAACTCCCTATCTTCAAACAAAGGAATTTTTGTCTTGTTCAGCCCATACTTGCCTCCTATGAAAAAATCGGAATCTTTAATACGAGTGGCTATTTGTTGTATAAACAAAAAAGTACCCAATCCAATTTCAACCGGTCTGTTTCCAAAGACATAGAACTCTAAGTTTAGATCGGCATAGCCCATTATACCCCTGTAACGAATACGATCTTCGTTCCAAAACCCGTTATAGCCACCACCTCCCAGCCAACTACCATTAGTAGTAACTCCACCTGCTAAAACTGCTATATCTGGCTGATATCCTGGCTTTTTCTTAGGTATGAAATAGAGCCCGGCCCCAATTAACCCATAACCAACGGCCGGTTCGGTCACAGGCACCAAAACAGGTAGTACCCCATTCCCCTTTAAAAGATAATTGCTTAAATCTATGGCACCATCTTCGGCATCACGGAATTTACTTACCGTTATAGTGGTATCTTGGGCGAACCCCAAGTTTATAAAGAGCCAGCAATATAGTATGGCCGTCCCCCACTTTATGGGTTGAATTTTCATTTGGTTTGTATAGGTAGGATAAATCTAATACAAATATAAGTTTCACAACTAAGAAACAAACTATTTGCGATAAAAAAACATCCATACCGATAAACCTTCTTCTGTTGTTATCAATCTTCGTCTATCAGGCGCTTGTATTCGGCCCAAAGCTCTTGTGCCTTAGCTGCTTGGCTAGGCGCTAAATTGTTTTGTTGGCCCGGATCCGATGGTAAATGATATAATTGCAGTGCTTTACTAAATCCGGTTTCCATATCTACACCCCAGGTAATTTTTTTAGGACCATTATGCGGGGGGATCAATACATAATCGCCTTTTCGCATAGCGGTCCTATGTCCTACAGCCTCGATAATAAGACTTTCGCGCCCCTGTTCCGAACGACCCATTAAGGCTTCTAAAATATCGATACTGTCCGTTTCCGGGTTCTGTACTTTTACAAGGGTAGCCAACGAGGCCAAAAGATCTACTTGGCTTACCAAGGCTTCGGATACCCCTGGTTCGACCGTACCCGGCCATGACACCAAAAAGGGTACGTGGGTTCCTGCTTCGAACAGGCTATATTTCCCGCCACGATAAGGCCCCCAAGGCGTATGGTCGCCCAATTGCTCTGCAGCTTGATCGAAATAACCATCGTCCAATACCGGACCATTGTCACTCGAAAAAATAATCAGGGTATTCTTATGGAGCCCCGCTTCCTCCAAATAATCTAAAAATTGACCTATACACCAATCGGCCTCCAAGATGGCATCGCCGCGTGGCCCCATTCCCGACTGGCCTACAAATCGCTTATGGGGTACTCGTGGTACGTGGGGCTGATGCAGGGCATAGTATAAAAAGAAAGGCCTGTCTTGGACCTTCTTTATAAAGGCAATGGATTTTTCCAAAAAAAGATCAGACATATCCTCATCAACCCATTGGGCGCTTTTACCACCTTTTTGAAAACCTATGCGGGACACTCCGTTATTGATGCTTCCATCATGACCATGACTATACTTTACCTTTAGCAATTCAGGGTTTTCCTTCCCAGTGGGTTCTCCCTCAAAGTTGGTCTTATAGCTGGTATACAGGGGGTCGTTGGCGTTTAGGCCTTCTACTTTACCATTATCGACATATACATTGGGCACCCTATCGTTGGTCGCTGCCATAATGTACGCATCATCGAAACCGATCTCGTTGGGTCCCGGGCCAATATTGGAGTTCCAATCTACCTGTCCATTTCCTAAACCTAAATGCCATTTACCTACGACCCCTGTTCGATAACCAGCTTGCTTTAAAAGTTTAGGAAGATTGATGGGTTCGGGATCGATTAGCAGTGGGGCATCGCCGGAGAGTACTTGGGCCTTTTGGTTTCGCCAAGGATATAAACCCGTTAAAAGGGAGTATCGACTTGGGGTACAGGTAGCCGAGGTCGCATAACCGTTTTCGAAAAGAATGCCGTTTTGGGCGATCCTATCGATATTGGGGGTTTGTAGTTTACCTTGGCCGTAAGCGCTTACATCGCCAAACCCTAAATCATCCATATATATTATTACGATATTCGGTTTTTGGTGAATTTGCTGTGCGGTAACACTTACAGATAACCCCAAAAGACTTAGTAATAAAAACAAATACGATCGCATACCCATATTTTTTCCAAAAAATAATGTATTCCATGGAATGCCATTACATTCTTAGCTAAACGACCCTTTTAAAACAACAAAACCCCGCTGTTACCAGTGGGGTTTGTCAATAGCATAGAAACAACAACTATTCCATTTCTTTTTGGAGGTACGTGTTATAGTGATGTAACATCATTAGGGCAAAAAGGCAGTGTACCGCAAAATGAAGCGCTCCATCCACTAAAAATTCGTTGGTCACACGAATATTCAATGCATCGCGCATGATCATAGTCGCTAATGACATAATACTTGTAAATACTATGGCATATATTGTAAAAAGAATTCTATTGTCTTTCAAGGCTCAAGAATTTTACACAACTAATATAGCGCAATAAAAACCATAACAGCCTCGCAAATAAATACGTGCGACAAACTAGGAATAAGTGTATGTGTTGAAGGAATTTTCGTTCCTAGTCAAAAAGAATATCTAACCATGTTAAACAAAAAACGCTTTTATAAAATACGTTATTCGTTTACAAACTACAAGATTTCCGCCGAAAGCCCGGCATCTAAAAGGGCACTACAGCGCGGCTTTAAATCGGTAAGCTCACCTGTTTTCACAGTACATTTACCTTTATAATGAACAATTATGGCACATTGTTCGGCCTGTTCAGGAGTATGCTCACAAACATATACCAAGGTTTCTATAACATGGTCGAAGGTATTAACATCGTCATTGAACAACACCAGTTCGTTCAAGTGTTTTTCATCGGTAAGTACCGCCGTTTCTTCTTGACCCTCCTCCTGATATCCAAAGCGTAACTTTTCCATACTGCTAAAATACATATTTGGCTCCAATCCAGTTGTTTCGTTCAAAGTTATGGTCCAAGGTTAGGCCATGTTTGGCACACTCCTCAGAAATCATAGGTATATCTTCACTATAAAAACCACTCAACAAAAGCACTCCTTTTTTGTCTAGAACTTGGGCGTACTTCGTAATATCGTTCAGTAATACATTTCTATTGATATTGGCAATGATCAAATCGTAGGTTTGTTCCCCCAATTTTTCGGCCCCGCCCAAAATCACTTCGGTCTTAGTGCAGGCGTTACGAGAAACATTTTCCTGTGAATTTTCGAAACACCAGTCATCAATATCGATAGCGTGTACCAATGAGGCTCCTTTTTTTTCGGCCAAAATACCCAAAACACCGGTGCCACAGCCCATGTCCAACACCGTTTTGCCCTGGAGATTCAAACCGAGTATCTGCTTGATCATTAAGTGGGTGGTGGCATGGTGCCCCGTACCAAAACTCATTTTGGGCTCTATAATCAAATCGAAGTCGAGGTCAGGTCTAGGATTATGGAAGGGCGCCCTAACCGAGCATTGACCAGCTACCTCTATGGGTTCAAAATTACTTTCCCATTCTTTGTTCCAATTCTGTTGGGGCACTTCTCTTTGAACCCAGGAAACAGAACAAAATCCGCCTTGGAGCAACCCAATACCCTTAAAGGCGGATTCTTGATATTCTTCTTTGGCAACATAGGCCAGAAAACCGGTATCGGTCTCCATAAAACTTTCAAAACCTATGGCACCCAATTCGGCCATGAGCACATCGGAACCCGGTTGTAGGGGCTCTACTTTAAAATCGAATTCCAGATAAATCGCGTCGGCCATATATGCTTAAATACTATCGACAATGGCTTTAAAATCGGCTACTTTCAACGAAGCGCCACCAATCAATCCACCATCTACATCGGGTTTGGAGAAAATTTCCTTGGCGTTGGCAGGTTTTACGCTACCTCCATATAGGATAGATACACCATTGGCCAACTCGGCATCATAGGCCTCGGTAAGACTCTTACGAATAAAGGCGTGCATTTCTTGGGCCTGTTCGGGGCTGGCCGTTTCGCCGGTACCAATGGCCCAAACGGGTTCGTAGGCCAAAACGATCTGCTTCCATGCGGCCGCATCTAATTTGTATAAGGCGTTTTTCAACTGGCTACCCACCACCTCGAAATGGCGATCGGCCTGACGCTCTTCCAATTCTTCACCAAAACAGAAGATTACCTGCATACCCTTGGCCAAGGCTTGGTTCACTTTCTTTTCCAATAAGGCATCGTCTTCACCAAAATAGGCACGACGTTCTGAATGGCCCAAGATTACAGTCTGCACCCCAATGCTTTGAAGCATATCGGCAGAAATCTCGCCGGTATAGGCTCCCGAATCGGCAAAGTGCATATTTTGGGCCGCTACTTCTATTGGACTATTTTCGGTCAATGTTACGGCATTGGCCAGATTTACGGCCGTTGGGGCGATAACCACCTGGGCATCGGTATTGGAAATCGCATCTACCAAACCTTGCGCCAAGGCTTGGGTCTCACCTGCATTGTTGTTCATTTTCCAGTTCCCGGCTACTATTTTAGCTCTCATAATTTTTTAATTGAGGTTAATATGGTCTATATCGTTATAATGTACTTTTTGAACTATGGTTCCCTTTTCCAAGACCAATATGCCCGGATTGGAACGCACAATGGTCTTTAAAGCGGTTTGATCGGTAAAATAAAAGGGGATACCCGTACTTTGGGTTACGGTCCCGGTGAGGTTCTCCCCAGATGCCGAGAGTCCGATTACCTTATAGCCTGCCGCTCTGGCTTTTTTCGCCAGTTGGCCCACCTCGGCAAAGGCCGCCTGCTCACTTTTGGCCATATCGTATGAGATTACGACCAGTAGTTTTTCCTCGGCCATAAAGACACTGGTTTTATCTTCCCCGTCTTCTTCCATGGTAAAATCGTGGATCGGGGGCTCATAACCTTTCTGGATCTCTTTGGTCTCTACCCCAACGAACTCCCCTGGAGATTCGGGATAGGCCCCATTGGTTACATATGATTTCTCGCCATCGGCTTCCTTAAAGGTCCATGTATATTCGAATACGGGCTCAGGTGCCCCTTCCGGTATGCTCATGCCGGCTTCTATATTGGCCCCGATTTTATAAGGTCTAAAATCTACACTGGGCAAATGGTTCAATACATGATAGGCGAAGAAGGCACAGCCTAAAAGACTGGCCACTACGATTCCTTTTTCCAATTTAGCGGGTAAAAATGGTTTGATATACGCTTGGCCCTTGACCAATATGAGTATCAACACCAGTAGGATTACATCTTTACCAAAAGACTCCCATGGGGTCAGTTTAACCGCATCGCCAAAACACCCACAATCGGTCACTTTGTTGAAGTAGGCGGAATAAAACGTTAAAAAGGTAAAGAAGACGATCATACCCAACAGGCTCCACAAAGTGAATTTCTTTTGGAACCCCAGTAACAGGAATACGCCCAAAACCACCTCAAAAATGACCACGAAAATACTTAAGGCCAAGGCATGGGGTTCCAAAAAAGGAATATCCAAAACCTGAGCACTGAAATATTCTTCCAATTTAAAGGAAAAGCCCAGCGGGTCGTTCAGTTTGATCAAACCACTGATGATAAACAGTACCCCGACAAAGACACGTGAAACCCCTACTAAATATCTCATGATTGCTGATTTTCTTCCGATTCGTTTAGGTGGATCATGGCAAATACGGCATAGTTGACCATGTCTTGATAATTGGCATCGATACCTTCACTCACCAAGGTTTTGCCTTGGTTGTCTTCAATCTGCTTTACCCGAAGTAGCTTTTGCAAGATCAAATCGGTAAGGGAGCTTACCCGCATTTCGCGCCAAGCTTCACCATAATCGTGATTTTTGGCCTCCATTAAACCTTTGGTAATGCTGGTCTGCTTATCGAAAAGGGCCACAGCCGCTTCAGTATCTAAATCGGGTTGTTCTACCACTCCGAGCTCCAATTGTATCAAGGCCATGATACTGTAGTTGATGATACCGATAAACTCGGAACGTTCGCCTTCATCAACCTTACGCTCTATATTTTCCTGTAAACCACGAATCCGTTGGGCCTTAATGAAAATCTGGTCGGTAAGCGAAGGCAAGCGCAGTATACGCCAAGCACTGCCGTAATCGCTCATCTTTTTTTCGAATAATGCACGGCAATGGTCTATAACCGCATCATACTGCTCCGAGGTACGTTGCATATATTGGAATTTGCGTAAATTTCGGTCAAAATTTCCAATTGGTCAACCACCCGCAACAGAAGTGGGGAATATGCAAACAAACGACCCAAAATTTACGAAAACAAACCACCTATGACCCTAAACTGCAACGGTTTTCTAATGGATCTGCAAGTCCCTAAGATCATGGGCATCTTAAACCTAACCCCAGATAGTTTTTACGATGGTGGTAAAGCCAAGGATTTGGATTCTTTATTAAAACGGGCCGAAGCTATGCTGAACGCCGGCGCCCACTTTTTGGATCTAGGCGCCTACAGTTCCAGACCTGGGGCCGATTTTGTCTCGGAAGATGAAGAAGCCCGCAGATTGTTAGGGGTGGTTGAAGCTTTGATGCAGCATTTTCCGGAGGCCTTATTATCCATAGACACCTTTAGGGCCAAAATTGCCCAAGAAGCCTTGGATCGGGGGGCCGCCCTGATCAATGATATTACGGCCGGCCATGGCGATGAAGCCATGCTGAGCACTGTAGGCAAGTACCTGGCACCTTATGTGATGATGCATATGCGTGGCACACCCCAAACCATGCAACAGCATACCGATTATGATGACCTTATGGGGTCGATCTTCAAGTATTTTAGCGAACGCATACAGGCGGCCTATCTGAACCAAATACAGGATGTGATCTTGGATCCCGGTTACGGTTTCGCCAAGACTTTGGAACAAAATTATAAGCTACTAAAGCACGCTAGCGAATTATTGGTTTTTGAAAAACCTGTCCTAACAGGAGTTAGCAGAAAATCGATGATTTACAAACTATTGGATACCGACCCAGAAAAAGCCCTGAACGGCACTACGGCCCTACATATGATCGCCCTACAGCAAGGCAGTAAAATCCTAAGGGTACACGATGTCGCGGAAGCGGCGGAGTGTATTCGGATTTATGAAATGTTGGGCCCCTAACCCCCAAAGGGGAAATTGAAAGTTCGAAGTTCGAAGTACGAAATTCGAAGATTCAACTTAAATTAATCGAACAAATGGTACTATTTTCGGTTCCCTAGGCCCTGAGCGGGAAAGGTTAGCAAAAGACAAGCATATTAATTGAAAAAACAGAATCAAAGGTTACCATCACCCCCAACCCCTCTCCCTGAGGGAGAAGGGAAAAAGCAGAATGGTACACCCAATAGTGTTTTCGAATAATAGTAAGAAAAAACTCTTCGGCCTATTCTTGAAAGTTTTGCTACTTTTACGAAAAGCTTACACTTTTGGAATTCCTCAATTTCCTGGATTTTCGGATTACCGATTTTATCGACATCTTTTTGGTGGCCCTGCTACTGTATTATATCTACAAACTGGTAAAAGGTACGGTGGCCATCAACATTTTTATTGGTATCGTTATCGTATGGGCCCTATGGAAACTGACCGAATTGCTCGAAATGAAAATGATCAGCAGTATGGTCGGGGCTTTTATGAATATCGGACTTTTGGCCTTGATCATCGTTTTTCAGCAAGAAATACGGAAGTTCCTTTTACTAATCGGTTCTACCAATTTTGCCAAAGGCCGGAATTTTGGCAAGTACTTTAAGTTTATCAAACCTCAAGACGGATTGGTTTCGGCACTAAACACCCAAGGTTTGGTGGAGGCCTTGAAGAAAATGGGGCAGTCGAAAACCGGTGCCCTTATGGTTATCGGGCGTACGCATTCCCTTGACTTCGTTAAAACCACGGGCGACCATATGAACATTGAGGTTACCCAGCCCATAATAGAGAGTATCTTTTACAAAAACAGTCCGCTACACGATGGGGCGGCCATTATAGAGAACAATCAGATCGTGGCTACCCGGGTCATATTGCCGGTTTCCAACGAAAGATCTATTCCGCTTAGGTATGGCCTGCGCCATAGGGCCGCTGTGGGTATTACCGAAAAAACTGATGCCTTGGCCCTTGTGGTCAGTGAAGAGACCGGAAATATTTCCTATATCAAAAACGGGGAATTCGTAGTCTTTAAAAATTACGAAGCATTGGAAGAGCAGCTCAAAAAGGATTTATTGGATTAGGGTTGGAATTGAGACTTTAGACTTTAGAAAACCAAACAATCCGAAATAAAGCAAAGCCTTTAGGCGGTTTCCTCTTCCATAAACTGGGCCTCGTAGAGCTTCTTGTAATAGCCCTCACCTTTTAACAGTTCGGTATGGGTACCCATTTCAACCACATTACCGGCTTCCATTACCAATATCTTATCGGCCTTTTTTATCGTTGCCAAGCGGTGTGCGATAATGATCGAAGTCCGGTCTTTGGTAATGTTCTCCGTGGCTTTTTGGATCAATTGCTCAGAGTAGGTATCTACCGAAGATGTGGCCTCATCAAGAATAAGGATACTCGGATTACTGACATAGGCCCGTAGAAACGATATTAACTGCCGTTGCCCACTGGAGAGCATACCCCCACGTTCCTTAACGTTAAAGTCGTAGCCGCCCGGTAGACTGTCTATAAAATCGTGTACCCCTATGGCCCGGGCGGCTTCCGCCACCATTTCTTTGGTAACCGTAGGGTTCTTTAACGAAATATTGTTCCCCACCGTATCGGCAAAAAGGAATACATCCTGTAATACCACTGCGATTTTAGAACGTAGGCTTTTCAATGAAAAATCACGTATCTCGGTACCGTCGATCAATATTTTCCCGGAATCTATATCGTAAAACCTATTGAGCAGATTGATTATGGTTGATTTCCCAGCACCTGTGGCACCAACAATGGCAATAGTCTCCCCCGCCTGCACATCGAACGAAATGCCGTGCAGCACTTCTTCGCCTTCTATATAACTAAAGCGTACGTCTTGAAAAGAAAACTGTCCTTTTAACTCCTTGGCCTCTACGCTTCCGGTATCGTTTATAAAACTATCGGTATCTAAAATGGTAAACACCCGATTTGCGGCCACCATACCCATCTGAAGGGTATTGAACTTATCGGCAATCTGTCGCAGCGGCCTAAACAACATACTGGAAAGCAGAATAAAGGAGAAAACCGCCCCAAAGGTACCCACATCGCCACTAGCCACACTTTGCCGGGCCCCAAAATAGACGATCAAACCTATGGTGATAGAGCCTACGATCTCGGCCACGGGAAAGAAAATGGAGTTATACCATACGGTGCGTAACCAGGCCTTTTTATGCTTTTCGTTAATTTCTTCGAACTTTTGGAATTCAATATCCTCGCGATGGAACAACTGTACGATCTTCATTCCGGTAATACGCTCTTGCACAAAGGAATTTATTTGGGCCACCTGCGCCCTTACTTCTATAAACGCCCCCTTCATAGCCCGTTGGAACAGTCGGGTAGCATATAAAAGAATTGGGAGTACCGCGAAAACGATGAGTGCCATCTTCCAATTCATATAGAGCATTACACCCATTACCACCAACATTTTCAGTAAATCGGCCACGATCACGAAAAAACCCTGACTGAATATTTCCCCGATACGTTGCATATCGCCCACGGCGCGGGTAACCAAAACCCCAACGGAAGAGGTATCGAAATACTGCATTTTAAAACGCATCATACGCTCGAACAAAGCAATACGGACATCTTTAATGACCGATTCGCCCAACCAATTGGCAAAATAGGTAAACAACACCTGACAAGTAACCTCGGCAAAATACACCGCTACCATAATCAAGACCAGGTTTAAAAGTAGTGTCCCATCTTTATGGGTTATGGCCTCGTCTACCACCCTACCCAGCAATACCGGATTGGCCACAGCGAAAACCGACAACAATATTGCCGCCAAGCTAACCCCATAGAAAGTGGCCCTATACGGTTTGGTATAGGTAACTACCCTACGCAGTAGTTTAAAATCGAAAGCTTTACCTTGGTTAGTGTCCATGTTCGTTTTCTAGATAGATGTGAGATGGGTAAGCCACCTCGGTCAAATATAAGCCTTTGGCAGGTACCGATACCCCTGCCCTACCTCGATCCTTCGAGGCTAAAATCGTTTCAAGATCTTGCAGCGACCACCTTCCCTTGCCAATTTCCAATAGGGTACCCACTACGGCCCGTACCATATTCCGTAGAAAACGGTCAGCCGAAATGGTAAAGATCAAGGTATGCCCTTCCCAACGCCAATAAGCCTCGGAAATGGCACAGATATAGGTTTTTACATCGGTATGGGCCTTGGAAAAACACTCAAAATCGGAATGTTTAAGCAATTGTTCCCCGGCCGCATTCATTAAAGCCACGTCCAATTCGGCCCTTAGGGTATAGGCCCCATCTTGTAAAAAAGGATCTTTGCGCATGCTTACCCAATACTCATAAGTACGTGAACTGGCATGAAAACGCGCATGGGCATCCGGTACTACCGGCCTTATATGGTATACCCCAATATCCTCGGGCAAAAAAGCATTTAACCTGTAGATGAAATGTTCCCAGTCGGTTTCCGTTTCCCAATCGAAATGGGCCACCATATGACGGGCATGTACCCCGGCATCGGTTCGTCCGGCACCGACCAAAGCCAATTCTTGCCCCAGGAGCTTGGACATGCGGTCTTCCAAAACCTCTTGAACGGTTATGGCATTAGGCTGTCTTTGCCAGCCATGATAGGCGCGGCCGTGGTAAGAAAAGGAAATAAAATATCTCAAGTGAATGCGTTACTTTTACCCGATAATCTTGCCAACTGACAAGTTTCGCGAGTTTTAAAATCCCGGCACAACAAATGCTCGAACCTTCGGGCCAGTCAGCGGGAGATTTATTACAAATATATCGGGATTACCGTATTTCTTGGTGCCAAACCAAAAATTTTAGATCTTTTTAAGAATGACGAAAATCTTACTGCTCTCCGATACCCATGGCCATATAGACGATGCCATTCTAAAGCATGCGGCTTGGGCCGATGAAATCTGGCATGCCGGGGACATTGGACAACTTGCGGTAACCGATGCATTACAAGCTATTAAGCCCCTGAGAGCGGTGTTTGGCAATATTGATGACCATACCGCCCGAAAGGAATTTAAAGAGAATCTGTTATTTTCCTGTGAGCAAAGCCAAGTTCTGATGACCCATATTGGGGGCTATCCGCCTAAATACAATCCGCGTAGCAGACCACTTATAGACCAACACCAACCCAAAATCTTCGTCTGTGGGCATTCGCATATTTTAAAGGTACAATGGGACAAAAAACGGAATCTACTCCATTTAAATCCGGGTGCCTGTGGCCATCACGGTTTCCATCAAATGCGTACTATGCTGCGTTTCGTAATCGAAGGGCCCAACATAAAAGATATGCAGATTGTTGAGTTGGGTAAGCGGGGCAGTTTGGGTTAATCTAACTTCAACTTCTTTTAAGGACGAAGTCGGAGGGACGATGTGGGAAGGCGGGAAGCATGAAGTCTTGAACCCTTCAAACTATATACCTGGTCAAACCATTAACTATAAACTCTACCAAGTACGAAGTACGAAGTAGAAACTTTAAAGTTGTATTACCCTACAACTCCAAACCCATAACTCGTTTATTTTCCTGTTTATGGCTCATAGTTGGCTGGTTTATAGCTCTATTCTTGATAGAATTCTCCGTAAAACCTGAGTGACGACCAAATTTATAACTAAAAACACGCGTTAAGATTGGCAAGGCATTATTGAAATTCGCGTCAGCTTTTGGAAATGATTCTATTTGAAAATCGGAATTTTGACACGAACATGCCGAGTGAGGAGTTCCAAATGTGCCATTTTTTTTGGCTACTCAAAGAACCCTAATTACCATCAAACAAAAAACCCGGACAAAAAGCCCGGGTCTTGCGCACTAATACTACTAAGATGTTAGGTTTAACGTAAGCGATCCACAGATTTTACAAGATCCTCATCCTTCTTGATGGCTCTGTTGGCCAGAACCAATAAAACGATAGAAAGTACAGGAATAAGCATCCCAATACCCTTCTCAGGGGAAGCCCCTCCGGATAAACTTAGGGATCGGTAAACGAAAAATCCTAGTAAAAAAAGGTTCAATATGATGTTCAAGCGGTTGAACACAAATTGGTTTTGTCTGTTTTTATACAAAAAGATAGTCCCCAAGGCCAATGCCGCAGAAACAAAGAACAACGCCCCCCAAGGCATCAAGTCCAAAGCAAAGGTAGCTGCGCCATCGGCACTGGACATCAAGGGAATAAATAGCGGTAATAGGGCCGAAAAAACGGCTGTTAAGGCTAGATATAGGGTTTGAATGCGTTGAATCATCTCTTTTTGAATCGGCCACAAAAATAAACCTCTTTTGAAAAATAACCCCTATTTATGGAAAATATTTTGTATCATTGCTTCGTTAATCACAGTAACGCTCACCGTTAAGGCCACTCGGCCCACACTTCCAGCGATTTTATTTACTTCTTTTAGAGAGCACATTTAACGATACATTTGATGTTTGAGATTTCGGAATTAAAAGCGAAAAAGCTTCCTGAATTGCAAGAGATTGCCAAAAATTTAAAAATACCCAAGTTTAGAAGCCTTAAGAAATTGGATTTGGTCTATCAAATCCTCGATTTTCAGGCCGCTAATCCAGATATGGCACCTAAAAAGGAACCAAAACCCAAGACTGAAGCCCGTGCGGAAGCTCCTGCTGAGAAAAAACAAAAACGTACCCGTGTAAAACGGGAGCCCAAAGCCGATGCCAAGCAAGAAGCTCCTGCCGCTGTAGAAACCGTTGGAGCGGAAGCCCCCGCTAAAGAAGCTCCTGCCAAAGAGACTCAAAAAGCAGCGGAAAAACCAGCCCAGACCCCTCAGAAAAACGAGGAAAATAAAGATGGTGGCGCCCATAAAAAGGAAAAGCAACACCACAATAAGCGCGACAACAACCCTAGGGAAGACCGCCAAGACAAGCGCGATAGGCAACAACATGGCCATCGCAAAGACGGGCAGCACAAAAACAACCAACAGAACCGCAATAAAAAAGGTCACCAGAACAAAATCGAAAAGAACAACTTCGACAAAGACCTTAAGAACAAATACAAGGAACCTGAATACGAATTCGATAGTATAATCGAAAGTGAAGGGGTATTGGACGTAATGTCTGACGGATATGGGTTTTTACGCTCTTCCGATTACAACTACCTCTCTTCGCCCGATGACATTTACGTATCCCAATCGCAAATCAAGCTTTTCGGACTTAAAAAAGGGGATACCGTATTGGGCAATGTACGTCCACCAAAAGAAGGTGAAAAGTACTTCCCATTGATCAAGGTTTCGAAAATAAACGGGCTCGACCCCCATGTGGTTCGCGACCGTGTAAGCTTTGAACACCTAACGCCGCTTTTCCCTCAGGAAAAATTCAACCTGGCCGAACGCCAAAGTAATATCTCTACCCGTATCATCGATTTGTTCTCCCCAATCGGAAAAGGACAAAGAGGTATGATTGTGGCCCAGCCGAAAACAGGTAAAACCATGTTGCTGAAAGATATCGCCAACGGTATCGCGGCCAACCACCCAGAGGTATACCAGATTATACTTTTGGTAGATGAGCGCCCTGAGGAGGTTACCGATATGCAACGAAACGTGCGTGGCGAGGTTATCGCCTCTACCTTCGATAAAGAAGCTACCGAACACGTACGTGTAGCCAATATCGTTATCGAAAAAGCAAAACGTTTGGTAGAATGTGGTCACGATGTAGTGATCCTTCTTGATTCCATTACACGTTTGGCTCGTGCCTATAACACCGTTCAGCCTGCCTCTGGAAAGGTTTTGAGTGGTGGTGTAGATGCCAATGCCCTGCACAAACCAAAAAGGTTCTTTGGTGCCGCCCGTAATATTGAAAACGGAGGTTCATTATCCATTATAGCCACAGCCCTTACGGAAACCGGCTCTAAAATGGACGAGGTTATCTTTGAGGAATTCAAAGGTACCGGTAATATGGAACTACAGTTAGATCGTAAAATTTCTAACCGTAGGATCTTCCCGGCCATTGACCTTACTTCTTCAAGTACGCGTAGGGATGATTTGTTATTGGATGAAAGTACCATTCAACGTATGTGGATCCTACGTAAATACTTGGCCGATATGAATCCGGTGGAAGCTATGGAGTTCATAGAACAACGCATCAAAACCACTAGAAGCAATGAAGAATTCTTGATGACCATGAACCAATAAGGTCGTCGTATATCAAATATTAAGACCGGAGCCCAGTCTCCGGTTTTTTTATACCCTTTAATCAGCAAAACGAAATGGATTAACTTTACGGGACAACCTTACTCCAAACCATGAGACGCGTTCTTTTTACCACCCTAATATTATTCGGCTTTAGTTTTTGCATGGCCCAGACACAATGGCAACAGGTAGACCCAGAACATATTCACGGACAAGGCTGGAAAAACGAACAAAGGCCTTTTAACCGCTTACCCCAAAAGGCAAAAAATCAGGTTCGGAAAGCCGTTTGGAATTTAGGTAAACACGCTGCCGGATTATCGCTGGAATTCACCTCAAATGCCTCCCTAATAGAATTCCGATATGTTGTGGAAAATGAATTGGCCTACCCACATATGCCTGCCACAGGCAAAAGCGGCATTGACCTGTATACCTATAACAACAAACAAGAGTTTTGGATCAAAGGGAATTACCAATTCAAAGACACCATTTATTATTCATTTAAAGGAATAGCCCCCACAGAACACATAGAAGACCCAAATAGAAAATACAAGCTCTACCTGCCGTTATACAATAGTGTAAAATGGATCGAGTTCCGCACAAACCCATCTACCTCTCTTAGTTTCGTACCACCAAGCAACACCCAACCCATCGTAATTTATGGCACTTCGATAGCCCAAGGGGCTTGTGCTACACGGCCTGGTATGGCATGGGGCAATATAGTCGCCAGACAACTGGAACAGCCCGTTATCAACTTAGGTTTTTCGGGTAATGGCCGCTTGGAAGCCCCTATTATGGACTTAATCAATGAACTGAATCCGGCTTTGGTCATTTTGGACTGCCTGCCCAATTTTTACTTGAACGGAAGACATACCTTGCCCCAAGTAAAAGAACGCCTTCTCCAATCCGTAGCACAAATAAGAAAACAACACCCGAACACACCCATCTTACTTACCCAACACATGGGTTATGCCGAAGCATTGATACAAACCAAAAAAGCGGAAGCAAACCAACCTTTAAACCAAACATTGACTGAAACATTTCAACAATTAATACAACAAGGCCATAACAACCTCTATATGCTAAGCAAAGAAGAAATCGGTTTAGACCACAACAGCTATGTAGACGGCACCCACCCTAACGATATGGGCATGTTACGCTATGCCGAAGCTTACCTCAAAAAAATAGCCGAGATTTTCCCAAAAAACCCTTAGCCCAATAACTGTTTCAAGACTTTTTGGGCCGATTGGGCCACTGTATGTACAGAATTGACCCTTCGGTATAATGGCTGTTCATTCTCTACTTTCCGATAATTTAAGACAAAAAAACGCCCCTCGATGAGGGGCGCTTACGAAACAGTAGAACTGTTATTTTTTACAAAGAAGCAACGCGTTTAGTCAAACCGCTCTTTAAGTTGGCAGCTTTGTTAGCGTGGATAATGTTACGCTTGGCCAACTTATCGATCATACTCACTACGCTTGGCAACATTTCCTCAGCAGCTTTCTTATCTTCCTCTAAACGCAATTTCTTGATTGCATTACGGGTAGTTTTGTGCTGGTATTTGTTACGTAAACGAGCAGCTTCGTTTCTTCTGATCCTCTTAAGTGCCGACTTGTGATTTGCCATCTTCTTCTTTTGTTTCGTTACAATATCCTATTACGGAAATCGATTTGTAGCCCGTAGGGGAATCGAACCCCTGTTACCAGGATGAAAACCTGGCGTCCTAACCCCTAGACGAACGGGCCATTATTTCAATAAACCAAGGCTAAAAACCTCTTAGTAGCCCGTAGGGGAATCGAACCCCTGTTACCAGGATGAAAACCTGGCGTCCTAACCCCTAGACGAACGGGCCATTGATTACTCAATTGCGGATGCAAAAATACAACTATTTTTAACTATTGCAACTAAGCAAGCATTTTTTTTGCATCAATATGCTTTAGCGAAGAGCACCTTTTTGTTCGATGGCTTGCCAGAATAGATACAACTACCCTGTTCCTCAGCGGCATCGATAGGAATACACCTTATGGTAGCCTTGGTTTCTTCTTTAATTTTTTCTTCGGTTTCCCCCGTACCGTCCCAATGGGCCGATACAAAACCGCCTTTTTCATCCAACACCTTCTTAAACTCATCGTAATCGCCCACTTCGGTAATATGGGCCGCACGATGGTCCAAGGCTTTTTTATAGATATTCTCTTGTATCTCGGTCATAAGCCCCTTAACGGTATCTACCACGGCATCGGCTGCTACGGTTTGTTTTTCCAAGGTATCGCGACGTGCAATTTCGTAAGTACCATTTTCCAGATCGCGCTGACCAATGGCAATACGAACAGGAACCCCTTTTAACTCGTATTCATTGAATTTGAAGCCAGGTTTATGGGTATCCCTATTATCGTATTTAACCGACAGCCCTTGAGCACGTAATTCCTTTACCAAAGGGTTTACCTTTTCCGAAATCGCATCTAATTGCTCCATTCCTTTATATATAGGTACGATTACCACTTGGATAGGCGCCAACTTTGGGGGCAACACCAAACCGTTATCATCACTATGAGTCATGATCAAAGCGCCCATAAGACGGGTAGACACCCCCCAAGAGGTCGCCCAAACATGTTCTTGTTTCCCTTCTTTATTGGCAAACTTTACATCGAAGGCCTTTGCAAAATTCTGCCCCAAGAAGTGCGAGGTTCCGGCCTGTAAAGCCTTTCCGTCTTGCATTAATGCCTCTATACAATAAGTCTCCACTGCCCCTGCAAAACGCTCGCTAGCGGTTTTAAGTCCTTTGATTACCGGTACCGCCATATGTTCTTCGGCAAATTCGGCATAGACATGCATCATTTGTTCGGCCTCGGCTATCGCTTCCGCTTCCGTGGCATGGGCCGTATGCCCCTCTTGCCATAAAAATTCGGCCGTTCTTAAAAATAAACGGGTACGCATTTCCCAACGCACCACATTGGCCCATTGGTTGATCAACAAAGGTAAATCGCGATACGATTGGATCCACCTTCTATAGGTATCCCAAATAATCGTTTCGGATGTTGGTCTAACGATCAATTCCTCCTCTAAACGGGCCTCGGGATCAACCACTACACCTTCGCCATCTTCGCCATTCTTTAAACGATAGTGGGTAACCACGGCACATTCTTTGGCAAAGCCCTCAACATGACTGGCTTCCTTACTTAAATAGGATTTTGGGATGAACAAAGGGAAATAGGCATTTTCGTGCCCTGTTTCCTTGAACATCTTGTCCAATCCGGCCTGCATTTTTTCCCAAATAGCGAATCCGTAGGGTTTGATCACCATACATCCCCTAACCCCAGAAGCTTCGGCCAAATCGGCCTTTACCACTAATTCGTTATACCATTTGGAGTAATCCTCCGCTCGCTTCGTTAATTTTTTACCCATCTAAAATAGTTTGGCACAGAACTTGTTAATTCTTTTAAGAAAATCGTTGGTAAAACTAACTATTTTTATATTGTCCAACAATTAAATTTAAACCGATGGCATATTCCTTACCCCTCAAAAAAATACAACTGGTCCTAGGTGGACTGGGCCTTGCCATACTTTCGGTTTCCTGTGGTTCATACCAAGCGGCCTCGGTATACGATTCCGACGGCATCTATGGCGATGGCGAACGGGTCACGGTAGTAGAAAAGCGTGTTGTGGAAGCACCAAGCCAACCCAACACCTATGCAGATTATTTCGGTCGTAACGCCGATGAGATTGACAGAGTCTTGGACGACGAGATTTTTACCGATGTCGAAAGTTACTCTAGCGTTCAAGACAGTACGGAACTGGCCCTGAACTACCAATACGACAGTGAGTTCAATGACTACGAGGGTTACGGAAGTTTTGGATCTAACCCAACCTCGGTTAGTATTAATGTTATCGACTATGGCTGGTACAGCCCTTTTTATATGGACCCATTCTGGTACCCTGGCTTTGGCTGGTACGGGCCTAGTTTTAGCATTGGCTGGGGCTGGGGAGGTTACTACGGACCCGGTTGGGGCTGGGGTGGCTACTGGGGCCCAGGATATTGCGGCGGATGTTATTGGGGGCCCGGCTGGGGTGGCTACTGGGGACCTGGATACCCTGGATATTATTACAACCCAAGATATTATTCCTATAATTCCGGTCGTAGGGGCTATTATGGTTCCGGTGGATCACGCGGTGCGGTCAATTCATCATATGCCTCTAGAAGCCGAGGGCGCTCCAATTTAAACAGTAGTGCTTCTAGAAGCTCACGAACATCTAGTACAGCGAGAAGCAGTAGGGGCCGATCTTCACGAAGCACCGCTAGCAGAAGTAGTTCTAGCCGTCGTAGCGTCGGTGTAGATGCCTTAAGCCGCAGTCGATCTTATAGTGGTCGTTCATCTAGTTCTAGAAGCTACGGGAATCGAACAAGTTCTTCCAATAGAAGTTATTCCTCAAGCAGAAGTGGTTCTAGTAGAAGTTATGGCCAGCGTAGTGGATCTTCGAGAAACTATTCCTCTACGAGAAGTGGCTCTACCTACAGAAGCCCATCTAGTAGAACGCGTTCTAGCTCACAAGCACGAAGAAGTGCACCTACCCGCAGTTATAGTGGCAGCAGGAACTCTTCTTCGAACTCCAGAAGCTATTCCAGACCATCTAGCTCTTCAAGAAGCAGCGGTAGTTCTAGAAGTTACCGATCTAGTAGCCCAAGCCGTAGTTCAGGCGGAAGCTATCGATCTTCGAGCCCTTCGCGAAGCTCGGGCGGAAGTTACCGCAGTTCCGGTGGCAGCTCTAGGTCTTCAGGTGCCAGTCGTGGCGGCGGTGGAAGAAGTAGCGGAGGTAGAAGTAGCCGTGGCGGTATCCGTTAAACAAAACAATAGATTTTGAAAAAGATTTAAACTAAGGTCATTAACTTTGGTTTACCGGGCAAACTATGTCCAAAACAAACAATTGCTATACAAGCCCGGAAGGGCGAAGAAAAAAGAAATCAACCATAACCCACAATTGAGTTTACACCTTTAGTATTGTGGGCAACGAAATTCTGTAGAGATGAAAAATTCATTGATAGTACTCCTGCTTTGTAGCGTATGGGGATTACAGGCACAAACCTTGGAAGATGTTATGCGTTATGGTACCGACCGTACCCAAGGAAGCACCCGTTTTCAGGCCATGAGTGGGGCAATGGGTGCCCTAGGTGGCGACCTTTCGGCCATTGGGATAAACCCGGCCGGGGCAGCCATTTTCAACAATACCCAAATCGGGTTTACCTTAACGAATTACCATCGTAAAAACGAAACCAGTTATTTTGATTCCCGTGTGAACAACACCATGGACAACCTCAAGTTCAACCAAATCGGCGGGGTTTTCGTTTTTAAAGACAATACCAACGATTGGCGAAAACTAGCGTTTTCATTCAATTACGACCTACAACGGAATTTTGAAAATGAGATATTCGCCCGAGGTAACAGTAGACAAGGACTAGACGGATACTTTTTGGCCCATGCCGATGGGGTTTTGTTAGGCGACCTTAGACTTCGCCCAAACGAAGACCATGTAGATGCTTATTTGGATATCGGACGTTCTTTGGGATACGGCCCACAGCAAGCCTTTTTGGGTTTCCAAGCCTTTGCCATAGAACCGGTTGACGACGACCCCGACAACGACCGCTATGTTTCGAACACCCCCTACGACAATGGAAGGGTTTCGCAGAACTATGCCGAACGCACTTTGGGCTATAACAGCAAGTTCGCCGCCAATTTGGCCGCACAATTCCAAGACAATCTGTATTTAGGGGCTTCCTTGAATTTCCATAGTATATTTTATGAAAAATACAGCCAAATGGACGAAGACGGCTACGACCCAGATGCCGACATCCGTTATATCGGATTCGACAACTTATTACAGACCCGAGGTACTGCGTTTTCATTTAACCTAGGGGCCATTGCCAAGCTGAACCAAAACGTTCGGATCGGCGCCTCGTACCAATCGCCTACTTGGTACGACCTACAAGACGAACTGGCCCAACGTATAAATAGTAATTTGGCCGAGCCCGGATTGAGCGATATCGATTTTCGTTACGTAAACGTATTTGAACGCTACCGAATCCAAATCCCATCGAAATACACGGGTAGCTTAGCCCTGATCTTTGGTAAAGTTGGCCTTCTTAGTTTCGATTATTCGTACCAAGACATGTCGAATGCAGAAATCAGACCTACGGGCGACCCCAATTTTGCCCAGGTAAACAACAATATTGCTGCAAACCTTCAAGCTGCATCTACCTATAAAGTGGGCGGCGAGATTAGATTAGACCGCCTAAGCCTTAGAGGCGGGTACCGCTTTGAGGAAAGTCCTTATAAAAACCCACTGGCCGGAGGTGACCTCGATGGGTTTTCTGCCGGACTGGGTTATTCTTTTGGTGTAAGCCGAATCGACCTTTCGTACAACCAATACACCCAAGACCTAGGCCATAGGCTTTATGAAGTCGGGTTTGACACTTTGGCCAACGTTTCCAGCACCAATAGCCATTTTAGTATAGGCTATGTGGTTAATTTTTAGACACCCCACAAACTCTTTTTTCATAAGGGCCGCCCAGCATTTTGTTGGGCGGTTTTTTGTTTGCAAGGCCAAAGACAGATAAGATTAATTAAAGCTTAACGCTTGAGGGTAAAATGGGTTTTTACCGTACTTGCCACCAACACCCCCTCTTCTTCCCGCGAATACTCGAAACGGAACCAATAGTCCGATGCCGGCATGGGTTTTCCGTTAAAGGTACCATCCCAACCCGTCGAATCACGGTTGAGCTGTTTCAGTAGTTTACCATAACGGTCAAAAATAGATATCTGGGCGGTAGTTAGGGTTTCAATACCCAAAACATGCCAAGTATTATGCAAAGGATCTCCATTGGGCGTAAAAAACTTAGGATACCCAACCATTAAAAACTCCTGTTCTGAGGTACCACATCCGTTTTTATCGTTTACGGTTACTGTATTGATACCTGGTGGAATATCGTAAAATGTATCCTCGTCCCGAAACGGACCACCATTTAATGAATATTCGTAATCGCTATTTCCTTCAACGATAATCCGAACATTATTACTATCAGAGATATCATCGAGGATCTCGGGCTCCAAAATAACGGGATCGCCATGGAAGGTGATTAAAATATCGTCGCGTGCAGGTTCCGGAAACACCGGATTACTCGATTGCACCTCTACGAAATACCGCCCACTGTTCGGACTCGATACCGTTAGTTCGAATTCCGTAGGCCCATCGGCTAAAACCTGATCAATGGTGCCATCTTCATCGAAATCAACCGACCAGGTTACATGAGCCACTTCTGGTCCAAAAGGCGTGCGCAAGGCACTCAACACAATATCAGGATCGCCTATACAGGCATTGATATCCAGTCCTAAAAACTCATCGCGGATCGTACAGTCCAAAATCCCGTTAGGGTCTCCATTGTCGGCATCACCGGTAAACCTTAAACTAAAAGGCTCGGCATTACCATCGAAGTTGGTCGCATAATTATTGATCAGTATGTAGTAGACTTCACCTTCCTGCACATCCAACCACTCGTCATAGGGGTTCTTATTCTGGGTCAACGAAGGCACCCCTTCCACACCGGTTTCCGGGTTTACGCCTAGGCCCGTAAAACGTGAATTGGTGTTAAATTCGTAATTACATCGAATAGGCTGGGCCTCGCCACTACTTATGGCCCCACACTCGGCATCGGGCCCGTAAACGGCAAAGTCCCATTCAGCCGTATCGCTTAAGGCCTCAATATCGAAACCTATGGTACCAGCTGCGGCAGCTCGAAACACGAACCAAGAGGTGTTATTTTCGATATTGGCATCGGCCAATGAACCTTTTTCCAAACAACCGGTACTGGTAATCACATCGGGATCAAAATCGTCTACATCGCCACGCCCATTGCTCTCGGCCAAAATAGGCACATCGGCACAGATGGGTATTGACGAGCGACAATCACCAGAGTTTTGGGCCCATAGCCCAGTAATACCCATGAAAAAGCATAGGGAAATCAGACGGGGTATCTTCATAGCATGTAAAAGGATAAAAGGTTCCTTTATTTGGGTACTATACCAACGATCGGGCCCGTGATTTAGTATAAAATACCGATAACACCACAGGTTTACCGCCCATTGGGTAGGTTGTGTATAAATACGCATCAAATACGTCGACGGATTTTTATATCCAGATTTTTCGATGAAATACCTTAACACTTTTTTAGCAGCTCGGTTGTTACCACCTGTCCGCAACTGCCATATAATGCCTATCTTTGCGGTTTGAAAAAAAACAAAAACCATGAAATTGGATCCCACAACAGCGGAAGGATACGAAGAAATGGGCAACGACCACATTTCTAGCTCGGAAGACACGCCTATGCGAGAAAATGCGTTCGCCATATCCGATAGTGAGAAGATCGACAAGATCCAAGATAAGGTCAAAGACATTATGGAGATTTTGGGGCTTGATTTGGAAGACGACAGCCTACAAGGCACCCCACATCGTGTAGCCAAAATGTTTGTAAAAGAGATTTTCGGCGGACTTCACCCCGACCGAAAACCCAACAGCTCTACTTTTGACAACAAGTATAAATATGGGGAAATGCTGGTTGAGAAGAATATCACCGTATATTCTACCTGCGAGCACCACTTACTACCTATCGTTGGTAGGGCCCATGTAGCCTATATTTCTAACGGTACCGTGGTGGGTCTATCGAAAATGAACCGTATCGTAGATTATTACGCCAAGCGCCCACAGGTACAAGAACGTTTGACCATACAGATCGTAAGGGAACTACAACAAGTATTGGGTACTGACGATGTGGCCTGTGTAATCGATGCGAAACACTTATGTGTAAATTCACGGGGCATCCGCGATATTGAGAGCAGCACGGTAACAGCCGAGTATGGAGGTAAATTCCAAGACCCCAGTGTACGTAAAGAACTTTTGAACTACATTAACCTAGACACAACTTTTTAAGCCAACCCAGCAATGGCCCTGTACAACACCCAAAACCTAAAGGTATACAATTCACTAAGTGGAAAAAAAGAGACCTTGGTCCCTGTAAACGAAGGCCAAATTGGCATGTATGTTTGTGGCCCCACGGTATATAGCTTTGTTCACTTGGGTAATTGCCGGACCTTTATGTCTTTCGACATGATTTTCCGTTACCTAAAACATTTGGGCTATAAAGTGCGTTATGTGCGAAATATTACCGATGCCGGTCATTTGGAGAACGACGCAGACGAAGGTGAAGACAAAATCGCCAAAAAAGCCCGTTTAGAACAGTTGGAGCCCATGGAGGTTGTGCAGCGTTATACGGTAGATTTTCATAACACCCTACAGAAATTCAATTTTCTACCACCTAGTATCGAACCTACGGCTACCGGGCACATTATTGAACAGATAGAAATCATAAAGGAAATCCTAGAAAAAGGGTATGCCTACGAGGTTAACGGTTCGGTGTATTTTGATGTAAACGCTTTTAACGAAAGCTACGAATACGGAAAATTGAGTGGCCGTAAGTTAGAAGACATGATCGCCAACACCCGAAGCCTGCAAGGACAGGATGAAAAGCGTAGTCCTCAAGATTTCGCCTTATGGAAAAAGGCGGAAACCCAACATATTATGCGCTGGCCTTCGCCATGGGGAGACGGATTCCCGGGATGGCACCTAGAGTGTACCGCCATGAGCACCAAATACCTAGGGGAAACCTTCGATATACATGGGGGCGGCATGGACTTAAAATTCCCGCATCACGAGTGTGAGATCGCCCAGGCCGAGGCCTCTAACGGAAAATCGCCCGTAAAATACTGGCTACATGCCAATATGCTGACCTTGAACGGCAAGAAAATGTCGAAATCAACGGACAACAACATCTACCCTAGTGAGATTTTCTCAGGGGACAACAACATTCTAAGCAAGGCCTACAGCCCAGCCATAGTGCGATTTTTTATGATGCAGGCCCATTACACCAGCATACTGGATCTTAGCGATGTGGCTTTGGCCGCCTCCGAAAAAGGTTACAACAAACTCATGGAAGCTTTGGCCCAACTGGATAAGCTTCCTGCAGGAGATACTTCTTCCTTTGACGTAAACACATGGTTACAGTCTTGTTACAATGCCATGAACGACGATTTCAACACCCCTATTTTGATTGCCCAATTGTTTGAAGGTGTGAAGCATATCAATTTGATCAAAGAAGGCAAGGAAACACTAACCACGGTAGATTTGGCCATTTTGGCCCAAGGTATGCGTTGCTTTACCCACGACATCTTGGGAATCGAAAACCAAAAAGGGGTTGAAGGCCAACAAGGCGAACAGTTGGACCAAGTAGTTCAATTACTTATTGAATTGCGAAACGAAGCCCGAACCAATCGTGATTTTGCTACCTCGGACAAGATTCGTAACCAATTGGCCGACATGGGCATTCAACTGAAAGACGGTAAGGACGGTACTACCTTCAGTATTCAATAACCCAATGGCATGAAAAAGATCTTGATCGCTCCTTTTGTTTTACTGGTCAGGGCGTATCAACTACTTATCTCACCGCTTACACCTCCTAGCTGCCGGTATTCGCCCACCTGCTCCCAATACACTTTGGAGGCCTTGCGTAAACACGGACTTTTCAAAGGAGGCTGGCTTGCATTAAAACGAATTTTTAGTTGCCATCCTTGGGGAGGTAGCGGGTACGACCCGGTTCCTTAACAGAGTTCCCATTGACATTGAGGTTCGATATGACAAAAACTATCGAAGCTCATTTCTTACCTTTTTCTTTTACTGGGATAATCTAAAGCAGCATCATAAAAACCCAACGCACTACATTTTAAACGGTTTACGAAGAAAACCTTGCAACCTATACCATTCCCTTACCATGGAATTCGTCAAAACCGTAACATTGCGCTAATTACAAACCATATTATGATGAAAAACACCCTATTCAAATCCTTTGGGGCCCTATTTATTTCCTTGTCCCTTCTGTCGTGTGATGAGGTCAAGGAACTGGCTGATGTTAAACTGGACACCAATCTTTCGGAAACCATTAGCTTGACCATTGACCCGGACTCCAACACCTTTAGTGCCACGGAGACTATTTCATTACTTAACGACGACTTGGAGACCTATGCCGATAAGCTTAAATCGGTAGAGATTACCAAAATCGTATGTACCCCAAAAAACATTCAGACCAGTGAAGATGTGGCGGGTTCCATTACCCTTAGCGAAGGGGGAATTGCCTTTTTAGATGAAAGTTTCAGTTTTTCCTCCGGGCAAACCACCGCAACAGCGTATACCGTTAGTAATACGGCAGCCTTACAGGCCATGGGCCAAAAGCTACTTTCGCAAAAGTCGATCAGCATGGGCGTTGCGGCTTCGGCCAATAATACCGAAACCCTCAATTTTGACCTTGAGATTACCTTATTCCTTAAGGTTGTGGCCAATCCTTTGGAGTAACCTTTTGTTTAGACCATAACAAGGTGGCCCAGGGTCGCCTTTTTTTATTTTGACCAAGTTCATTATGCGCTCAAATATGTATCTTAGGCCACCAAACTGTATACTATGCATTTTTTAGGAATAATCTGGAACCCCGACCAGACTTTGTTCACCATTGGTTTTTTACAAATCAAGTATTACAACCTCTTGTGGATTGCCGCCTTTGCCCTAGGTTGGTTTATCATGAAAAAGATTTTCATGAATGAAAAAAAGACCCTAGAGCAACTCGATAGTTTGTTCATTTATACCATGTTGGCCACCATGTTGGGTGCCCGTTTGGGCCATGTCTTTTTTTACGATTGGCCCCATTACAGCCAACATCTTACTGAAATTTTGTTACCCATACGGGAAAACCCGAACGAGAGTATTCTCTTTGGCATCATAAAAGGTTATGAATTCAGCGGTTTTGCCGGTTTGGCCAGTCATGGTGCCGCCATAGGCATTATCATTGGCATGTTTCTGTATTGTCGCAAATTTGATGACATGAAACCCATTTGGGTGCTGGATAGGGTGGTAATACCCGTAGCCATTGGTGGTGTTCTTATACGTTTGGGCAATTTCTTCAATTCAGAGATCAACGGTAAAATAACCTCGGCCAGTTCGTTTATGGCTACAAAATTCATTCGCGATTCCGACGATATGCCCCTGTCTAGGGCTTTGGCCATTACCAAACAGAAATCGGCTTCTAAGGCTTATGAAATGATAGAAAAAGATCCAGCATTTGCCAAGGTACTCGAAGAAATCCCATACCGCCATCCGGCCCAGTTATTCGAGGCCATGTGCTATGTTCCCGTTTTTGTAGCCTTGTATTATTTTTATTGGAAAACCGATAAAAAAGATCAAAAAGGATTTTTGTTCGGCTTCTTCTTGGTATCCCTCTGGACCATTCGTTTCTTCGTTGAATTCTTGAAGAAGAGTCAAGGTGGTTTCGAAACCGAGTTAGGCACCTCACTTTCTACCGGACAATGGTTGAGTATTCCGTTCGTGTTGATCGGTTTCTATTTTATGTTCTTTTTCGACAAAAAGAAAACCGCTTAAGATGATACGTCCCATACTTTTCGCCTTACTATGTTTAAGCCTTAGCTTGTCTTGCAAAGAGGAAAAACCAAAAGTACCCGTAAAGGCAAAAACCATTGCTTTTAACCACGAGGCACAACTGGACCTGCTTAAAGGAAAAGACAGTATAATCAAAAGCCTGGAAATTGAATTGGCAGAGACCGAATACGAACGCCAAACCGGTCTTATGTATCGCAGTAGCATGGCCCAAAACCGGGGGATGCTCTTTATTTTCGATAAAGACGAGTACCGTTCCTTCTACATGAAAAATACCGAAATCGGTCTCGATATCATCTACATCAACGATGCCCTGGAAATAGTGAGCATACAAGCCAACGCCGAACCCTTTAATGAAAGTAGCCTGCCCTCTAACGCACCAGCCCGGTATGTCTTGGAAATCAATGCCGGACTTGCAGCAACTTGGGGTGTTGCGGTTGGCGATAAAATCCGATTTAGCCGATTATAAGCTATGGGGCGACATTGGGCCATTTTTACCACCAACGAAAGCAACAAAAAAGGTTTTCTAAAACTACTGGTACAAGGCAAGATCGATGAACTTGAAATCGACCTCTCTAGACCCGCATTGTATTCCCGAGCGCAAATTTTAAAAGCAATCCAAGAAGAAGAAATACACGATGACCCTACCTACCTAAAAGCGTATGGTCAAAGCTTGGGCTCTATGTCTAGTGGCGAACGCAAGAAACGGTTTTTAGAGCAGCTTCTTAGCCAAAATATTAGCTGCCTGATTCTCGATAATCCTTTCGACCATTTGGACCTCGAAGGACAACAAGCCTTGAGACAACAGCTGGAAACGCTTGAAAAAACTCCCACCATTTGCCTGTTATCGCGCAGATCAGATGCCCTTAGCATTACCACGAACACAGCGCTATTAGAGAACACCTCTTTAATTGAAGCCCCCGAAGAAAGGGAACCGCAATTCGTTTGGACAAGCCCTCTGCCCAAGCCCATTCACAGCCCGGCACCTTTCAAAAGTTTATTCGCTTTTAAAAATGTTAATGTCGCCTATGAGGACAAGCCGGTGCTCCAAGACATTAGCTGGGAAGTAAAACAGGGGGAATTTTGGCAACTAAAAGGCCCGAACGGTAGTGGCAAATCTACTATATTAAGCATGGTAAGTGGCGACAACCCCAAAGGCTATGGCCAAGAGCTGTACTTATTCGGACATAAAAAAGGAAGTGGGGAATCGGTTTGGGAACTAAAAAAACATATCGGGTACTTTACCCCTAGCCTACTCGACAGCTTTAAAGGCTACCACACCTTAGAGAACATGATTGTTTCGGGACTAACGGACTCGATAGGTTTGTACACCCGACCCAAGGACACCCAAATACGAAAGGCCAAAGAATGGCTGTCTTTTTTGGGCTTGGCCGATAAGGCCGAACGATATTTCCATGAGTTAAGCCTAGGTTACAAACACCTGATTATGATCGCCCGGGCCATGACCAAACACCCACCCCTATTGATCCTGGACGAACCCACGGCCGGATTGGATGACGAAAGCTGTAGACTCTTTACCAGCATGGTCAATAAAATATCGGCCGAAAGCGATACGACGATCGTGTTCGTTTCTCACCGCAACGAACCAGGTCTGGCACCTAAAAAAATCTACGAATTGACCCCTGGCCCATCTGGTGCCACAGGTAAGACAACCTTAGTGTAACCCGCTAAGGATTATCCTTTTTCCACAAGGCGGAAAATACGGCTTCACCCGTGGCCACAGTAAGTTCGAAATCGCCTAGGTACAGATAATTGTCGAACCTTACCGACCAAACCCCATCCTTGACCTCTTCGGCATAATATCGCGCCGCTGCTATGGAATTCATCATACTAAATTGTACCATGGGATCTATGCCCAATTGCCCGATTACCATATGCATTTGTGCCGTGATATACATTTCGGTATCCAACCGCACATACTGTAACAAAGCTTCCGGCATACCATCGAACTCACGGCGTAGATCCATAATATCGATTTCATCCACTGGTGTATAACCTTCGATTTTTGATTCGGAAAATGGTGCCATTTGCTGCAGTTGCCACTGCCTTCGCTCCACAATAACATCGGTGTTATCCAATACGAACCGCCCTGCCCTTTCAGAAATGGTATCATTACTCAAATACGTCATTTGGCGCATCCGATCTACATCCATACGGGCGAGATCGGCATTTAACCCATACCTAAAATCGGCTAAGGTCTTTTCGAACTTTTGAATGCGCTTCGACTGGGCAAAACCAAACTGAAGCGCTCCCATCAGCAAAAACAAAATCACATTTCTCATACTGCTATGTTTAAAAGCAAAAGACCCCGGAACATACCGAGGTCTTTCGCAATTCTTATATAAAGTACGCTTAGGCTTCTTTATCGTTAAGCACCTTCTTTTTTAAAGCATCGAACATAATCGGGGTAGCGATGAATACCGATGAATAGGTACCTACCAAAACACCGATGATCATAGCAAACATAAAGCCTCGAAGCGACTCCCCTCCGAAAATGAAGATAGCCAATAATACCACTAAGGTAGTCATGGAAGTATTCAAGGTACGGCCCAAAGTTGAGTTCAAAGCCAAATCTACGTTCTGACCGGCTTTCCAACCACGTTCACCAACTATTTCACGAATACGGTCGAAAACTACCACCGTATCGTTCAATGAGTAACCGATTACCGTTAGGATAGCCGCGATAAAGGCTTGGTCGATCTCCATATTGAAAGGCATAATGGCACCTACCAAGGAGAAGATACCCAATACGATCATAACATCGTGGAATACCGCCGCTACGGCACCCAAAGAGAACTGCCATTTACGGAAACGGAACAAGATGTAAAGGAATACCACTGCCAAAGATCCAATAATGGCCAAGAAAGCGTTGTTCTTGATATCATCTGCAATGGTTGGTCCTACTTTACGATACTTCAACACCCCGAGCTCATCATTGCTGCCTCCTGGTTTAAAATCGTCGTAAGTGGTTCCTTCTGGAAAATACTTCTGCAATCCGGTATACAAAATATCCAAAATCTCATCATCGACTTCAGTACCGGTAACATCTACCTTGTATTTGGTGGTAATCATTACCTGGTTGGCATCCCCGAAAGTCTTGGCATTTACGTTACCCAAAGCTTCGGAAAGCTCGCCGGAAATCTCTGCCGGACTTACCGGATTCTCGAAACGAATCTGGTAGTTACGCCCACCTACAAAGTCAACACCAGACTCCAATCCTTTGGTGAATAAAGAGAAAACCCCAACCGCTACCAAAATACCTGATATAATATAAGCCACTTTGCGCTTGGCCAAGAACTTAATGTTCATGTTACGGAACAAATTCTTGGTGGCCGGCGTAGTAAAGGCCAATTGGTTACCCTTGCGAGATGCATACCAATCGATCAATAAACGGGTGATGAAAATAGCCGTAAACAAAGAGGTAGCGATACCGATCATAAGGGTAGTCGCGAAACCTTTGATAGGCCCAGAACCGAAAATATAAAGAATTACCGCAGTAAGACCCGTGGTAATGTTCGCATCGAGAATAGATGACAAGGCATTACCAAAACCATCGATAATGGCGGTTGCCTGGTCTTTTCCTTTAGCCAACTCTTCTTTTATGCGCTCAAAGATTAGCACGTTGGCATCTACCGACATTCCAATGGTCAAGACTATACCGGCAATACCTGGTAAGGTAAGTACCGCACCAAGGCTAGAAAGTACCCCGAAGATCAACAAGATATTCAAGATCAAGGCTACATCGGCGAACCAACCGGCACGACCGTAGTAGAATACCATCCATACCAATACGAAGGCCATAGCGATCAAGAATGACATCAGACCACTGTCGATAGCTTCCTGACCCAAAGATGGCCCAACAACGAAAGAGTCGATGATCTCGGCAGAGGCAGGTAGTTTACCCGCACGCAATACGTTGGCGATATCTTTGGTTTCGTTTACGGTAAAGGTTCCGGTAATCTCTGAACGACCCCCAGAAATTGGTCCTGAAGAAACCCCAGGGGCGGTATATACCTTATTATCCAATACAATGGCGATACCGGTCTGGTTGGTAAAGGCATCTCCGGTCAATTCTTCCCACTCCTTGGCACCCTTGGTATTCATACTCATGGTAACCGCAGGCTTCTGAAACTGATCGAAAGTATCTTGGGCATCGGTAATGATGTCGCCGCTCATACGAGGGGCATTCTCACGGTTCGATTTCAAGGCGAAAAGGTCTACTACCTCAGCATCCTTAACCGGACGTTTCCAAACGAATTTGGCGAACTGTATTTCATTAGGCAATAACCTTTTTACTTCGGACATTCTAAGATATCCGCCCAATTCGGCCGTATCTTTTATGGCTACTCGGGCAATGGCGAAACCTTCGCCTGCACCTTGGATCAAATCGAAAATGGGGTTCACCTGGTTGGCGATATCCAAAGAATCTTGGGACACGTCGCTCAATAAAGAATCGATCTCTGATTCTGGTGATGCTTCTTCTTGGGCAGTTTCTTCTTTAGGCTGCACCTTGTCTTTCAACAAATCGTTGGCAGCGATCAAGAAACTGGTAATATTACGGTCTTGTGGGGTATAGGTTTCCCAAAACTGTAATTGTGCCGTACTACTCAATAATTCCTGGGCACGGGCTATATCCTTGGCGCCGGGCAACTGTACTACGATACGACCCGAGTTGCCTTCCCTTTGGATACTAGGCTGGGTTACCCCGAAACCATCGATACGCTTACGCAATACTTCAAAAGCAGAAACTACCGACTCGTCTATCTTTCTACGGATGATGGGTTTTACTTCATCGTCACTCATCTGGAAGTTGATTTCGTCGCTTAGGGCCTTATTGGCAAAAATCTCAGGTGAGGCCAATTTGGTATCTCCCTTGATACGGTCAAAGGCAGTGAAAAACAACTCTAAATAGGTGTCTTGGCTATCGGTAGAAGCTTTATCGGCTTCAGTTAGTGCCGTATTGAACACCGCGTTTTTCGAGTTATTGGCCAAACCTTTCAAGATGTCCTTAACTGAAATCTGTAGGGTTACATTAATCCCCCCCTTAAGGTCGAGACCTTTGTTGAGTTCTTTGGTCTTGGCCTCGTTATAGGTGGTATACCAAACGGATTCGTTTCCGATAGAATCGAGGTAACGTGCCTCCAAAGCTTCGCGCTTGGCTACATACCCTTCTTCGGAATCGGCTACACTAGATACGGCAAATGCCTCAGCTTCCGACTCTACCTTATTGGTGATAAAGGTATACGACAGCTGATAGATGCTCACGATTCCAAACAAAAAAGCAAAAAGCTTTATAAGTCCTTTATTCTGCATTCTAAAAAATATTTAAATTAAGTTGATTGTATTGTTCTGGTGGTCTTAAAGTGAGACCTGATACTATGGCAAAGATTTTTGCCTTGGGACACTAATTACAGATTAGCTGATTCCCCGAACATAAGGTCCTGCCCTTACTTCCGGAATTTGACATGAAGTAGTATCAATGACCTCTTGGTCATATGGGGTAACTTCAAGCTCCTTTAGAACGGATACTTGAAGCTCGAAAGTTTGTGCGGAGAGGATGGCTGAAAAAGGAAAATATCCCAGCGTTTGTTCTTGGTCAGAAACCAATGGGCCGTTTACAAAAGCATGTACATCGAAGGGCTGAAGTAGTTCAGACACCTCCAATTGGTAGCTTTCCGGACTATTACCCTCAGGCGAACTCGGGGCGGGATCATTTTGGTCTGCCAAAAGATTCTCCTCTAAAAGAAAGGCCCTAACCTGATCGGCATTTACGTTACTATAATAACGAATATGAAGTTGCTGGGTATCTTGGGCCACGATTTCGATCGTATCGACACCCAAGACCTCCAATTTTTGCTTGATAATAGCCAAGACCTCATCATGGGCCGCTTCGGAAGACCACTCTACATCAGCAAATTGTAATGAAATCTGCTGATTGGAAGCTTCCTTTCGCTCACGATTTAACCCGGCCAGTAAAGCCAGAAAAATAAATAAAGTACTTACGTACCATTTTCCGTTCATGCCGCAAATATAAAAAGAAATAGACGCTAGGCTATATTTTTTTCAATATACCCGCCTGATGCCCTTCTTATTATCCCTCAAAACCATCTCCATCTTAATGGCTTCAGACAAAAAGAAGAAAGAATATAGAAAAAAGACCACTAAAAACCCCATACAACTTTTATTTACGGAAGCTTCCTTTTTATAAGGTAAATATCTTTTCACTTTTCATGAGAACCCACTTAACCAAACTCGTTACCAATGCGAAACGAGGGTTCATATAATCTATCGAAAACCAGACGCAATTTCTCAGTGTAGCTCTGCGTCTTCTCAGCTTGCCTCTGTGTAACTTGAGCCATATAAATTGTTGCACAGAGTTTCACAGAGTAGCTCAGAGTACCACAGCATGTTCAACTCTTGATTCACCTTACTAACGATTTAATAACAGTACTTTACCCCTCACTCCCTGGAAGAGAAACGTCCCTATAGTTCCGATAATCGGGATTACACCTTAACTATCGGACACTTGTGATTATCCCTAAAAAGAACAACCCCCGAACGGCATGGCCATTCGGGGGTTGTATATTTCTATTTGGCTAAACGCCTACAATTCCAAAAGTCCGTTGGTCTTTTTAACCCCTTCGGCACTGGTGTGTAGCTTGGTCTTTTCGGCCTCGCTCAATTCGATCTCAACGATTTTCTCGATACCGTTCCTACCCAAGATCACGGGAACACCGATACATAGATCGTTCAAACCAAACTCGCCTTCCAACAAGGCAGAACATGGGAACATTTTCTTTTGATCGCAAGCAATGGCCTGTACCAAAGCGGAAACCGCGGCACCTGGCGCATACCAAGCCGAAGTACCCAATAATTTGGTAAGGGTAGCCCCACCTACTTTGGTATCTTCCATAACCTGGTTCAAACGTTCTTCGCTCAAGAATTCAGAAACCTTAACACTGTTACGGGTAGCATGGGCCGTTAAAGGAACCATACCTACATCTGAGTGTCCACCGATTACCATTCCGTCTACATCAGAGATAGGGGCTTCCAAAGCTTCGGCCAAACGGTACTTGAAACGGGCCGAATCCAGAGCACCACCCATTCCAATAATCTTGTTCTTAGGAAGATCAATGGCTTTATGGGCCAAATAGGTCATGGTATCCATAGGGTTACTAACCACGATCAATATCACATTTGGCGATTCAGCTACCAAGCTTTCGGCTACCGACTTTACGATTCCGGCATTGATCCCGATCAACTCTTCGCGGGTCATACCTGGTTTTCTTGGAATACCAGAGGTAATAACGGCAATATCACTACCGGCCGTTTTAGAATAATCGTTGGTAACCCCTGTAATTTTCGTGTCGAACCCGTTTAAAGAGGCACACTGCATTAGATCCATGGCCTTTCCTTCGGCATATCCTTCCTTGATGTCCAACAAAACAACTTCAGAAGCAAAATCCTTGATGGCTATGTACTCTGCACAACTGGCGCCAACGGCACCGGCCCCTACTATGGTAACTTTCATCTGTACGTATTTTAAAGTGTTATTACTAGCCCCAAAATTACTCAATTTAGCTTGAACCACCTTGGTAAAACACACTTATTAATAGCCCTTTAAAAAAAGCCCGATGTCTTTGCGAATTGTTAAAAAAAAGAGCCTTTCATCGAAAAATGGCCTTGAGGCATGCAGTTCATCGATTTCTTACAATAGCGCAAGAAAAACTTCCGTTCTCCCAATCCCAAATCTTAGCATACACGAAACCCACAAAGGGATTACCTACCCCCTTTTCAGGCTTTATCGCTGGTGTTTCATGCTTGCTACAAAAACATAAGCGTGTGAAAAGGAGGCTATGGCTTTTAGCCGCAATGACGGTGATGCTGTTGATTAATTGTTCTGAAGTCCCCGAAAACAACGACCCTATTCTGGGCACTTGGCATAAGGAACTTTCGGATACAAGTATTCAAAAGCAGGAATGGATCTTTAACGATGTGTACCTAGGTAGATATACCGAATATGGCACTAAAGGGATTCTGTTTGAAACGGATTTTAAATGGGAGTTGAGCGAAACCGGATATACCTTAAGTTATCCCGGAACCGATAGACCCCCTATTTGGGTAACCTTAGAATCTTTGGAGTCGGGAAGTACCGCCCTAATGGCCTCGAAAACCATAGTGGCCATCCGATCGAACTGACAATAGCGCAGTAAAAAGTATAAAAGTCGTCTGGAACTTCCGGACGACTTTTTTTATGCCACAATTTCAAATACAGAACGGAATGGACTGTACTTACTAGATTTATCGTGTCCGCACACTAAGGAGACCGCCATCCCCTAAAAAATAATACTGTGTTATTTTGACGCAGAAACAATTTTTACTATCTTTTCCCTCGAAAACAAACCCTTTAGGGCCATACTCGAAACATTCCTGCACTATGAAATTTCACAAATCCACTGCGCTTTTTATCGCACTGCTCCTTTGTACGACCGTTGCTACCGCTCAAGAAACCGAAACTTTGTTCGACGGCTCCAACTTAGACGCTTGGCAACTGCCTACCGACACCGATCATTGGTCTATAGATAAAGGTGTACTTACCGCCAGAAATGACCCCGAACAAAAGGGATCCATTCTATGGACAAAAAAGACCTATACCGATTTTGTGATCGAAACCGATTTTCTTTTCGGGCATGGTCGGGTAGATTCCGGGATATTCATCCGTACCGACCGCCAACAGATCCAATTGGGTAATTCGGGGTCTAAAAAGCGCGATATGACCGCCTCACCTTATATTCCAGGCAAAGGCTATCCGGTTGAGGCCGTTGGCGTTGAAAAGTTACTTAAACTGCGCGATTGGAACCATATTAAAATAGAGGCCAGAGGCAAACAATATGAAGTTTGGCTCAATGGTGAACTGGTACTTTCATTCCATTCCGAAGATGCCATTGAAAAAGGCCCAATAGGCTTACAGCTTCACCCCAAACGCGACATGTGCGTAAGCTTTAAGAATATTACCGTTACCGAACTCTAAACAACCAAAATAATTCACTAAACGATTTATCCACATTATGGAAGACAGAAGAAATTTTATCAAAAAAACCACCTTGGGTGCCACAGGGGTAGCCCTCGGGGCCACGGCATTCTCGGCCAAATCCTATGGAAATATCCTTGGGGCCAACGACCGTGTCGTACTTGGATCTATAGGTATCCGTGGCAGAGGAAAGGGATTAATGGATGCCTTTTCTAAAATGTATAGTAACGGAGTCGAGATTAAAACCCTTTGCGATGTAGACTCTTCCCTATTCGGAGAGCGTCTTAAAATCGCAGCGAACAACCAAAAAGGAAGAAAACCAGGCACCGAAACCGATATGCGTAAAGTTTTCGACGACAAGGATATCGATGCCGTAATTATCGCCACCCCAAATCATTGGCACGCCCTATCAACTATCTGGGCCTGCCAAGCCGGAAAAGATGTGTATGTAGAGAAACCTAGCTCGCATAATGTCTGGGAAGGTCGTAAAATGATCGAGGCCGCCCGTAAGTACAACCGTATCGTACAGGTCGGTTTCCAAAACCGCTCTATCAGTAATGTAATGCAGGCCATGGATTTCTTGCACAACGGCGGTATCGGTGAGGTATATATGGCCAAGGGAACTTGTTACAAACCAAGGGACTCGTTTGGTATTAGCCCAGACACCGCTCCACCGGCCCATCTCGATTATGACAAATGGCTAGGCCCGGCGGCTTACCGTGCCTATAATGAAAAACGTGGCCATTATAATTGGCACTGGCATTGGAATACCGGAAACGGTGATACCGGTAACCAAGGCCCACACCAGTTCGATGTGGCCCGCTGGGGATTGAACAAAAACGAACACCCAATCAAGGTTCAGTCCATGGGCGGAATTTTCGGCATTGACCCAAGGGAATGTTCCCAGGAGACCCCCAACACCCAAACCTCGGCCTTTGAATATGCCGATGGTAAAATATTGGAGTTCGAGACCCGTGGCCGTTATACCCCGGGGGAAAACAGCCTTCAAAGCAAAATCGGTAATACCTTTTTTGGAACCGAAGGGTATCTCGAATTGAACGGCTCTACCTGGAAAGCCTTTAAAAAACGTGATAAAGAACCTTTTGCCGGTTCTGGTATGGCCGAAGGTGCTGCCGTTGGTGGTGATACTTCATTTAGAAAAGCTCCGGATAGTAAAGGTCATTTCGGGAACTTTATAGATGGGGTGCGTTCCGGTAGCCGTTTTGACCTGAATTGTGATGTGGAAGAAGGCCATATGTCGACCGTATTGCCATTGATCGCCAATATCGCATACCGTTTGGGGGAAACCTTAAAATTCAATGGGGAGTTCGAACAATTTATCGATAATGAGGCGGCCGATCTAATGCTTACACGTAAGTACCGCTATCCGTATGTGGTACCGGAAAATGTGTAACACAAACAACTTTGAGTCCACAATCATGGTATTTTCTCAGTCTCTAAATGCAAATACCTGATAAAAAAGACTAAAGCAAATCAGTTAGTAACGTGATTTTTATAAACGGGAGTTGTTCCTAAACGGTTTCAGCTCCCGTTCTTTAATACGATTTATGAAAAATAATCTTCTCCTATTAGCCCTACTTCTAACACTCGGCCTTGGTGCCCAAAACCAAAAAACGGAACGACCAAATATTATCTTGGTCATGGTAGACGATCTGGGTTACGGTGATTTGGGTAGCTACGGACAAAAAGTGATCCAAACGCCCCATCTGGATCAAATGGCCCTCGAAGGGCTTCGTTTTACCCAGTTTTATGCAGGATCGCCGGTTTGTGCCCCTTCGCGATCCGTGCTAATGACCGGACTCCATACCGGACATACGACAGTTAGGGGAAATACAGGTATAGGTGGCGTACGCGGACTTGGCGGAGCCAAGGGTCGTATTCCGTTAAAAGCGGACGACCTTACCCTAGCCCAAATTTTAAAACAACAAGGCTACCATACGGCCATGACCGGGAAATGGGGTCTGGGCGAACCCAACACTACTGGCCTGCCCAATGACCATGGTTTTGACGATTGGTTCGGTTTTTTAAACCAACGTAGGGCCCATCATCACTATACCGATTATTTATGGCGAAACCGAGAGCGGGTAGATATTCCCCACAGCAAAAAACATGACCCCGCCTATTATTCCCATAATCTTTTTACCGGCTTTGCCTTAGATTATTTGGCCAAAAGGAAAAAAGACGGAAAACCCTTTTTCTTGTATGTTCCCTATTTGTTACCGCATGCGGAATACGAAATCCCTGAAATACACCCAGACTATGTCAACGAAGATTGGACCTATGACGAAAAAGTACATGCTTCCATGGTACGCTTAATCGATTCGGATATGGGGAAAATCCGTAAAAAACTGGAAGCGCTGGGCATGACCGAAAACACCTTGATCCTATTTACCTCCGACAATGGCGCCGCATTACGCTGGGAGGGTCGTTTTGATAGTTCGGGGCCACTAAAAGGCCGGAAACGCGATGTGTACGAAGGAGGTATCCGCACTCCCCTATTGGCCGTGATGCCGGGCACCGTTCCCCAGGGAAAGGTCTCGGAATTCGTGGGCTACTTCCCCGACATTTTTCCCACCCTGGCCGAAATGGCAGGTGCCAAGGCCCCAAAAGGCTTGGATGGTATTCCGTTTACCTCAATTTTAGAAGGGAAAGATTTAAAACCTATAAAAAGGTCTCTGTATTGGGAGTTCCACGAACAAGGAGGCAAACAGGCCGTACGTTTGGGCAAATGGAAAGGGGTACGATTAGAAATTGACAAAAAAGGCTTTCATTCAGACCTTGAACTCTACGATCTAGAAGCAGACTCTTCGGAAACCCATAATTTGGCCACAACCCATCTGAAAATGGTAAAACGTATACTGAAAATCATGAAAAAGGAACACCGGCTATCCACATCCTTTCCGTATCCGCATGAAAAAACTAAATTGAACACAAACTAGCGGCATGACAAAAGAAACAAACCTCGGCTTTGGCGTTATCGGACTCGGCAGTATCGCCAACCATCATATACAAGCCATTTTACATAGTTCGAACGCCCATTTGGTCGCTGTCTGCAGTCGAAATGAAGACAAACTGGCTCAGGCCGAAAAAGAGTTTGGCGTCTCCACCTATACCGACTTTACCGAAATGATGCAGCATCCGGAACTAGATGCGGTATGTATCTGTACCCCAAGCGGGTTCCACCTAGAACCCACTTTGACTGCCGCCCAGGCCGGGAAACATGTATTCGTAGAAAAACCCTTAGAGGTTAACTTGGATCGAAGCCTGCAAATGATCACCGCCTGCGAAACTGCGGGTGTTCAATTGGAATGTGTTTTCCAAAACCGCTTCCAACCCGATTTCCTTAAAATGAAAAAAGCCCTAAACCAGGGTCAATTGGGCAAACTGGTTTTGGGCAATGCCTATATCAAATGGTTCCGCGACCAAGCCTACTACGACAGTACCGATTGGCGGGGTACCTTTAAGGGAGATGGCGGGGCAGCTTTGATAAACCAGTCGATACATACCATTGATTTGCTGCTTCAGCTCATGGGGCCCGTAAAGTCAGTTATAGGTAAAATTGCCACCGTGGCCCATGATATAGAAGGCGAAGACTTGGGGTTAGGTATTCTAGAGTTTGAAAACGGGGCCTTGGGTACCATTGAAGGCAGTACGGCCATACACCAAGGCTATCCCGAGAAATTGGAAATACACGGCACCCTAGGCAACCTTATTTTAGAAGGTGGTCGCATTACCCAATGGCAAATCAAAGGACAAGAAGGAAACAGTAACGAAGCCCCAACCGAAACCGATTCTGGTAGCAGCGACCCCATGGCTATTGGCTATGGGTTACACCAAAAACAGTTGCAAGGTTTTGTAGACAGTATTTTAGATGGCTCAAAAGCTGAAGTAGACGGCCAGTCGGCCCTAGCTTCCATAAGGGTAATCCGAGCTATTTATGAATCGTCACAAAGCGGGAAACGGGTGGTTTTGGCCCCTTGACCCCCCAAAAGGGATATTGTTTAAGCTATAGAAAAATGCCCTCCTTTTGCGATTTAGTTACGTTGAACCTTCGTTTTCTCAGTCGCGCACTCCTTCGAAATGACAAATGGGTATAAAAAAACGCCCTCGAGGGGCGTTTTTTCTTTCTTATCCTACCTTACTTACGCATCGATATTCGCGTATTTGGCGTTCTTTTCTATAAACTCCCTACGCGGTGGTACTTCATCTCCCATAAGCATAGAGAATGTACGATCCGATTCAGTGGCATTATCGATATCAATTCTTCGTAGTGTCCTGAATTCCGGATTCATGGTGGTATCCCATAATTGCTCGGCGTTCATCTCACCCAAACCTTTATATCGTTGGATATTTACGCTTCCGCCCATGTCTTCGGCAATGGCATCACGCTCTTCATCGTTCCATGCATATCGTTTTTTGGCCCCTTTCTTCACTAAATATAAAGGAGGGGTTGCAATGTAGACATGACCATTTTCAATAAGTTCACGCATGTATCTGAAAAAGAATGTCAATATCAGCGTTTCAATATGGCTACCATCGACATCGGCATCACACATAATCACTACCTTGTGATAACGCAGCTTATCCAAATTCAGAGCTTTACTATCTTCTTCGGTACCAATGGTTACCCCAAGGGCCGTATAAATATTTTTTATTTCCTCATTTTCGAAAACCTTGTGCTGCATGGCCTTCTCTACATTCAAAATCTTACCACGCAATGGTAAAATGGCTTGGAAATTACGGTCGCGCCCTTGTTTGGCGGTTCCACCAGCCGAATCTCCCTCAACCAAGAAAACTTCACAATTTTCTGGATTCTGATCGGAACAATCGGACAGTTTTCCGGGTAAACCACCAATGCTCATTACGGTCTTTCGCTGTACCATTTCACGGGCCTTGGTAGCTGCATGACGGGCTTGGGCGGCTAAAATTACCTTTTGAACAATGCTCTTGGCATCGTCCGGATTCTCTTCCAAATAGTTGGTCAGCATTTCAGCTACGGCCTGACTTACGGCCGAAGACACCTCACGGTTACCTAATTTGGTCTTGGTCTGTCCCTCAAACTGAGGTTCTGCCACCTTAACCGAAACAATGGCCGTTAAACCTTCACGGAAATCATCACCCTGAACATCGAATTTCAACTTATCGAGCATACCCGAACTATCGGCATACTTTTTCAAGGTACCGGTCAGCCCCCTTCTAAAACCAGAAAGATGGGTACCACCTTCGTGGGTATTGATATTGTTTACATATGAATGGAGGTTCTCGGTATACGAGGTATTGTAGATCATCGCTACCTCAACAGGTATACCATTTTTCTCGCCTTCCATAGAAACCACCTTTTGGATCAATGGCTCACGGTTGCCATCGAGGAACTTGATAAATTCCTTCAAACCTTCCTCAGAGAAGAAAGTCTCACTGACAAACTCCCCTTTTTCGTCTTTTTCACGCTTATCGGTCATGCTTATGGTAACCCCCTTATTCAGATAAGCCAACTCGCGCATACGATTGGCCAAGGTTTCATAACTATACTCCGTAGTTTGCGTAAAAATGGAATCGTCTGGCACAAAGGTTACGATGGTTCCGGTGATATCGGACTCGCCCACACTTTTTACCGGATAAAGGGATTTTCCCCTTTCGTATTCCTGCTCCCAGACCTTTCCATCGCGATGTACGGTGGCCTTTAAATGGTTCGAAAGGGCGTTTACACAAGAAACCCCTACCCCGTGCAAACCACCGGATACTTTATAGGAATCTTTATCGAACTTACCCCCGGCACCGATTTTGGTCATGACCACCTCTAGAGCCGAAACCCCTTCTTTTTTGTGGAGACCTACCGGAATACCTCGCCCGTTATCTTGTACGGTTATGGAATTATCTTCGTTAATGGTCACGCTTATGTTATCGCAATGCCCACCCATGGCCTCATCGATAGAGTTATCGACTACTTCATAGACCAAATGGTGAAGACCGCGTACACCAACATCACCGATATACATTGACGGACGCATACGTACGTGCTCCATACCCTCCAGGGCCTGGATACTGTCCGCTGAATAATTTTTCTTAGCTTCTTCGCTCATGGATTTGAAAACTTAAATATGCCCGAACCCCTTTCAGAACAAGGGATTTCACCGGACAACATCAATTCTGTAACAAACAAAGATAACCTAAATATAACGGCCAGCCAGCCCTAAGCCGACTTAAAACTAACGGAGTTATCAACAATACCCATTTTACACAAAACCTTCTTAAAAGGCCGAAAAACAGCCTTAAATCGAATTTTACGTTTTTTAGCGTTTTGCCTTCATTTCCAAATAAGCTAAAAGTGCCTTAGGAAGATCCGTTTGGATAACATTGGCCCGCGGGTATCGTTCCAATTGGGAAAATCCCTGGCCTGGATCCGCTTTTTCGGCCCTATCGATGTCGCCCAAACTGTTCAACCACAAGCGTATCCCACGGGCCCGCATCTTTTGGGCAAATGGTTCTGAGTACACCTTTTTGTCGATATGAAGTATGGTTTGCGGAAAAGTACGCATGAGCCTTCGGGCCTGCCGACGTGTATATACCCTGGGCATGATCTTTATCGCCGGGTACATTTGGTGCAGGGCCAAGGCTTCCTTTCTCTCGTACAGAAAGAAAAGCACTTGGCTTTCCATCTCCAGACCAACGATCTCTTTGGCCGCTTCTAAAATGGCTGGCATGCCTTCCAACTTAAAATCGACATCAATCAAAATAGAGTCCCGCGCGGCATTCAAGGCCTGGGCAAAGGTGGGGATCTTTTCTTGGGTGGGTCGCCCTTTATGTGTTAAGCGTAGCTGTTGTAACTGTGCCCAACTGTGTTCGGCTACCAAACCACTTCCGGTGGTGGTACGATCCAAACTCTTATCGTGCATCATTACCAAAACCCCATCACTGGTGGCCCTGATATCCAATTCCACGATATCGGCGCCCAAGCGGATGGCCTCCTGAATGGCTGCCAGCGAATTTTCGGGATGGTATTCGTGAGCCGCCCTATGGGCTGCTACCAGTACTTTTTCCGGTTTATGCGTAAAATCGTAAAGTATACTATCCGCCCGGGTCTGTTGCGACCAAATATATGAGGATAGAAAAATAAAAAAGAGCACGGCACCCTTCCCTGCGACATTCATATTCATAAGCTTGGTTTGGTAGGCACAAGATAAATATACCCCACAACTTTTAGCATGTTTTGAAGATTACGGAATGGTTATGCCTTGGTGAAGGCCCTACCTTCTGGAATAATAGGCTATAATCTATATCACGTAAAAAATCACCTTTCGATTCGTTTGTTGACAGGGGCTATCCATATAAAACTTAGGGTTTCCCCTAGGTTTTAAAAACCCGTACAAACGCTCATGTATCACATGACCTAATGCTTCAATTTTGTGGATATAAATCCTAATCCTATGAGAACCCTAATCATTTTAGTATTCCTAGTTTGCTTTTCGGCACCCCAATGGGCCCAACAACGGGCGCAGGGCATGGCTATTTCATATGAACTGCCCCAAGGCTGGAAGGTAATGCAAGAAGAATATGGCACCCTACTTCTAGGCCATGAGACCATTCCGGGATTCATCTTACTTCAAGAACACGGGTATAACGGACAAGATATGGTGGTAGCCGAAATGGCCGAAGGCGTGCAGGAAGAAGGTATTTTACTTAGCCCAACCCACGGCATCCGACAATTGGATAATGGCGACTACTTTGCCGAATACCAAGGGCAGGTACAAGGCCAGGCCGCCAAGGCCGTGGCGGTAACCTCTATGAGCAAACTCTGGCAGATTGGTGGTGTTATGGTAATGACTATGGTAAACCGGGACTTGTTTACCCCACAACATCAAGAATTGGCCATTCGGATCGCCCAATCGATACAATACCACCCCTTTATGGATGCCCAGGCCCAACAGTGGGCCCAATTGGTAAAAGGACGCATGCTCGTTTACCTAGATAGTTACAGTTCTAGCACGACGCTAAGCGGCAGTGATGGTGACTATGCCGGCGAGAATTCCGTTTCCATGAGTACACGTGAAGAGGTGCACCTTTGCAGCAACGGGCAATTCGCGATCCAAAACGATTCCAGTTCAAGTTTAAGTATGAGTGGCCCCATGGGTATGGGCAATACCGATCGCGATCAAAGCCAGAACCAAGGTTTGTGGGCCCTAATGAACATTAACAATACCCCGGTATTCCGATTGTTATATACCGATGGAAGTGTGGAGTACCATGCCGTTGAAGATTATCGCGAAGACAAGATTTACATTGGTGGCAAGGCCTATACCATTGCTGCCGGAAACCGTTGTCAATAATGGTCGGGTTTTATATTTTCTTAGGCCTCGCACTTGTAGGTATGGCCGGATTTTTCTACACCTACTTCCAAAGCAAAACCTTTAAGGAAAGCGCCAAGAAGGTAAAAGCGTCAGTAATCAAGGTAGAACGACAGGTTTCTTACGACCGCGAGAACAATACCGAAACGGTAAGCTATTATCCCGTTTTCCGAGTGCGGTACAACAACAAAAATTATCAGCAGCGATCTAATGTGGGGCAAAATCCGCCCCGATATAAACAAGGCGACCAGCCGGTGGTGTGGTTCCACCTAGAACCCACTGGGGATTATAGGATTAAAGAGACCGGCTGGTTCAGCCTTAATTTTGGCTGGGTACTCTGCCTGGCCGCCACCGCCATCATGCTGCTGTTCGCCTATTATTTTTACGCCCAATTGCCCTAAATCCACTAGATCTATTGGTATTCAGAACGAAGTCAAAAGGGTTCAGGACAGCTTTTAAAAACTAAAAATTACCACCATATCGGTTTACCGGTTTTCGGGATCTAAGGACATCCCCTATATTTATCTCCCAAACCAAAGTACAGCATGAGAATACTGGCCTGCGCTTTTTTTTTATCGCTTATTGGCTATACCCAACCACCCTCCGATTCTTTGGCCATAGCCCAAAAAATACAAGAAGGGAGACAATTAGCGACCACGGGTGAACTGCATAGCGGCGATTCCCTCTTACATGTGGCCTTGGTTGAGGCACAAGGCATAGCCTCACTGCCCTTAGAGCGAATGGCGTTACAAAACCTAGGGGTTGCGGCCCGCTTTGCCGGCAAACCGAGTTTAGCGATAAGCTATTACGAAAAAGCCGCCCAAATCTCGTTACGTTTACAAGACACCCTAACCACAGGGCGTCTCTATTTTAATATCGCCTTGGAACGGCACCAAAACCAAGGCCATTTCCCCGGAGCCGTACAAGGCTATCTGAAAGCCCTGGCCTTTATGAAGGTGGCCCAAGATACGCTGGGCCGTATGAGTGTATACCAAAATCTGGGTAATGTTTACGAAAGTATGGCCGATTGGCAACAAGCTAAAAGTTATACCGAAAAAGCCATGGCGGCCATCCAACAATTTCCGGACGCTCCCGAACGCAGCCTGGCCATTCAAGGGCTGAACATTAACTTGATCAACCTCGACCTCGAAACCGCCAATTTTGAACACGCCAATTCAATGATTGCCGTGGGGGATTCCTTGGCACAGCTTTCTACCGACCCCGAAAACAACTACCATTTCTACCGCCTAAAATCAGAGTATTATAGGATACATCCGAACGAAAAAGACTTGGACAGGGCCTTACATTTGGCCCAAACCGCTTTTGACTATGCCCAACAGGTCGACTTTCATTACCAGCGCTCCGGGGCCCACCAGATGATGGCCGAAATCTACCTAGACCGCAACCAGCCCAAAAAAGCTTTTTCTCATTTACAGCAAGCCCAGGCCCTTTACGATGCCGCTCCGGATTTACAGCCCGATGGCGACCTATACCAACTTTTCGCCCTGTATTACAAAAAAAACAGCCAAACCGGCAAGGCCTTAACCGCCTTGGAGTACGCCCAACAGATTCAAGACAGTGTTTTGAATGAAAGGATCCAACATCGGGTAAACCTGTTGGATATCCAATACCAAACTGCCGAAAAAAACCGACAGATCAGTGAACAAAACCTAGAAATACAGGCCCACCAAAATCGATTGCTTCAACAAAAACAAAAACTGTTTCTGGCCCTCGGGGGCGGTATCCTCTTTTTCGTAGCTGCGGTAGGCATATGGTTTTTCTTTAGACAAAAACACCAATTGGCCCTTCAAAAAATAAAAGGTTTGGAACAACAACGGGAAATTGCCGAACTCGAGGCCGTAATACAAGGTGAGGAACAAGAACGCCATCGTATCGCCAAAGAATTGCACGATGGTATCAACGGTGACCTGTCCGCTTTAAAATTCCAGCTGGGGGCCATACCAGGGTCCGATACCACAGGAATCGTGGATAAAACAATGAACATGTTGGACGATTCCATTGAAAGTATACGTAGTATTGCCCACAACTTGGCGCCACCTGCCATAACCCAATTCGGACTCATAGAGGCCATACGTCAATTTGGCCATAAACTGGACAAGAATAATAGCCTCGAGGTGGTTTACCAGCACTATGGCAACCTACCCCAACTGAGCCCTTCGGTAGAAACCATGATCTATCGTATAGTTCAGGAATTGAGCCAGAACACCCTGAAACATGCCCAAGCCAGTGAACTTTTGATACAAACCAATGCCAGCCCAACCCATTTTCAACTTACCGTTGAGGATAATGGTCAAGGGTTTGCCCCAAAGGCTGCGGCCGGACTCGGTTTAAAGAACTTAGAATCCCGAATCCAATTCTTAAACGCCCAAATGGAAGTCGATAGCAGCCCCGAAGGTAGTAGTTACCATATTGAAATACCCCTAAACACCAAACCATCATGATTCGCATCGCCATCACCGACGACCACCCCCTAATCTTAGAGGGACTTAAAACCCTATTGGCCCATGAAACACATATTACTTTGGTTGGCACTTATGGTTCTTTGGCCGAAACCGAAGCTGGCTTGGCGGTCGATTGCCCCGATGTGTTGCTTTTGGATATTAACCTACCCGATGGTAACGGGGCCAGCAACTGTAAGCATTTTGTAAAAGCCTATCCCGATTTAAAGGTAGTTGCCCTTACCAATTTTGAAGAATCGGCCTTTGTGCGCCAGATTATACAAAACGGGGGCAAAGGGTATCTTTTGAAAAACACCCCAAAAGCCGAGCTCTTGGAAGCCATTGATACCATTATGGCGGGCGACACCTATTTACCGAAAAAAATCAAGCAACAATTGCTCAACGAATCTTTGGGTAGCCGTACCTCTTATTTTATTCCCAAGCTCACCCGAAGGGAAAAAGAGGTGTTGGCCTTGATCGTTAAAGAACACACCACCGAAGAAATTGCCGAAAAACTCTTTATCTCGGTAAAAACCGTAGAAGCCCATAGAAGTAACCTTATCCAAAAACTTGGGGTTCGCAATACCGCAGGCCTAGTACGAATGGCCGTGGAAAAAGGGTTGGTGTAGGTTTATTTGAAAGCAGATTTGGTTACTCTAGAGGCAAACCTTCCATAATTATTCCATTGAACTGCCCTGAAGTTTGTCGAAGTTCCTTTAACGGTCTATAAGCCTCTGAATTATACCAGTTGTTGGCATGCTCCATACTTGGAAACTTGATCATCACTAAAAAAGAGGGATTCCAATTCCCCTCTATAGTTTGGATATTATCGCCGGCCACTACATATTCTCCGCCATATTTTTCAACAATGGAAAACACCTCTTTTTTGTAGGCTTCCATTTTTACCGTATCAACAATCTTAACATTTTCAAATAGGCAATACACTGTTTTCATTTTCTTGGATGTTTTTGATGAACAAGAAAATAAAGCGCACAAAACCATTATACAGGGTAGCAGATAATTTGCAGACAGAATTTTCCTTTTCAAGATTGATATTCTTTTCCGCAAAGATGTTACCCATCAATTCAACAAAAAATAAACTAGCTTAAGAAAGCGATCATTTTTATTTCATAAAGAAAATCAGAGATAATTCTCTCACTATTAAAACATTAAACACTTACAACCTTTACTAATAACACGGCAAATGTAGTTTTATAACCTTTGCTTGCCGTGCCCCCAGTTAATACGACTTCGGTGTCTCGGCCAACAGCACCCTTTCGCGAACCCAATCTGGCATTATGCGCCCTAATCGACTCAACAAAGCCGTTGAGGGCGGAAACACATTGGTCTTCATTTCCTTTTCAAATCCGCGTAAGACATAGTCGGCCGCCTTTTCTTCACTGATCTCGTTGGGTGCCGGTATACCATCGTTACGAACGGCCTCGGTATCTACAAAGCCCGGGTGTATGGTCTGTAGTTTTATATGGCGTATCCCAAAATGTTTCAATTCCATACGGGCGGTTTCCATAAAAATACGCACAGCCGCTTTGGCTGCCGTATAATCGCCCTGCATAGGGATGCCAAACCAAGTGGCCTGAGAATTCATATGGGCGATCATACATGAGGTCGTTTGCGATTTCATCTGGGCCATTAAGGGTACGTAAAAATGGATAAAGGAATCGAAGTTGGCGCGCATACAGTAGGTTATGGTATCCGACGATGCCGTGAGACAATTGGAGGGCGGACCTATACCCACATTTAACAAAGCCAAATCGATACGACCATGTTTTTTCACGATTTCGGCCACTACTTTAGGGCCATGTTCAGGATTGGTGGCATCGCCCACATAATAATCACAAGTCGACCCCAAGGTACGAATCTGATCGGCTAGGGCCATTAATTTTTCTTCACGCCGGGCCGTGATGATCAAAATGTTATCGGATTTGGCCAGCTGTAAGGCGGTAGCAGCCCCAATTCCGGAAGATGCCCCGGTAATTAGAATGACCTTGTGCTCACATTTCATAGGGTTGGGTTTGGAAGGGAAAAGATACCCAAAATCACCTCATCTTATGCATAAATTGTCCAAGATCGGCCTAATTGCATAAAGACAGGCCTAGCTTTTGTATTTTCATAGGCCTTCAAAAAACGATTACCATGAAAAGCTATTTCCTTTATTTACTCTTATTCTTCGGAATTACCATTACCACCCAGGCCCAAACCTTGGATGATTATAAAAGGGCCGTGGCTTTCCGCTATAATAACTATAACAACAAGACCGCCTTTAACCTGCGTACCGATGTACACTGGTTTAAAAACGGTAGCGGTTTTTGGTATGAAGACCATAACCCCGAAGGGAAAAACTTTATGTGGGTAGACCTAAAGAAAGGGAAAACCGCACCCGTTTTCGACCAAGACCAATTAGCCGCCGAATTGGCAAAATTGACCGAAACCGAACAAAAAGCCCAAAACCTTGCCCTGACCGACTTGGAACCCCAAGGAAAATCGTGGCAGTTTTCATCTAACGGTAAAACTTTTGTTTGGAACCCAAAAACCAAAACACTGACCGAAAAAGCGGAAAAACCAAAAACCGAACAGACCGAAAACGAAAGTAAATCGCCCGATGGTAAGTGGATCGCCTTTACCAAAGATTTCAACCTGTTTTTACGAAATACCGAAACCCAAGAAGAAAGCCAACTGACTTTCGACGGTACCCAAGGCTACGAATACGCCAGCTGGTATGGTTGGTACGATACCATGGTCGGTGAGAACGCTGAACGGCCTGCCCATTTTTATGTGGACTGGTCCGAAGATTCGAAGTACCTAAAAACGGCCGTGGTCGATTTGAGACAGGCTGAAAAAATGTACCTGTTGGATCATAGTATCGACTCTCTTTATCGCCCTAAGCTGCTTTCCTATTACCGCGGTTCACCAGGCGACACCACTATGGTGCATACCCGACCGGTATTCTTTGATGTAGCCGCTCGCCAAGAAATTCCAAACGCCCTTCCCAAAAACACCCATATTAATGGGGTTGATACCGATTGGGGGGCTGAATCACATCTGGTCTGGGCCAGTTGGGCCGAAAGGGGCTATCAAAAACAATATGTAGTACGTTTTAACCTGCTCAACCGAAAAACCGATACGTTGATTACAGACAGTAGTCCTACCAATACCGATGGATTCGATTATAGGATGATCGAGGGGAAAAACACCTTAGTTTTTTTATCGGAACGTTCCGGATGGCGCCAACTGTACAAGGTAGATACCGAATCGGGCGTTACCCAAGCCTTGACCCAAGGGGATTTTTATATCGATGCCATTTCGCATATCGATAAAAAAAAGGGCCTGATTTATTTTACCGCTGGAGGCAGGGAACCCGAAGCCAACCCCTACCATTTAAAATTGTACGTGGTCGACCTAGAAGGTAAACTGCGATCATTAACCCCAGAACCCATCCACCATGTGGTAGATTTTTCGAAAGACGGTGACTTTTTCGTCGATAATATGTCCACGGTAAACCAACCTACCCAAACCGTGCTCCGCAGGGCCAAAGACGGTAAAATCGTGAACCGCTTGACCCAAGCCAACGTGGCCGCATTAAAGCAAATGGGCTGGCTAGAACCGGAAACCTTCACTTTTACCGCCAAAGATGGGAAAACCACCCTGTATGGCGCGCTTTGGAAGCCCACGAACTTTGACCCCAACAAGACCTACCCTATTGTAGATAACAGTTATACCGGTCCGCATACCCAGCGTTTTCCACGAACTTACGGCTGGGGGCCTTACAGTCAAAGTTTGGCCGAATTGGGCTTTGTGGTACTTCAAGTCGATGGTTTGGGCAGTGCCAAACGCTCGAAAAGCTTTCACGACCATTCCTATAAGAAAATGGGGGATAATTTGCGTGACCATACCTTGGCCATTGCGCATTTACGCGATAAATACGACTGGATCGCCAAGGATCGGGCGGGTATTTACGGACACTCGGCCGGTGGTTACGATGCGGCCCATGCCCTAATGGTGTTTAACGATACGTATACCGTGGCCGTGTCGAGTTCGGCCGATCACGATTTTCGAATGGAAAAAGCCTGGTGGCCCGAAATGTATATGGGATGGCCCGTAGATGATACCTACCACGAAGTTTCGAATATTACCTTGGCGCCCAAACTTAAAGGAAAATTGCTGTTGACCCATGGTGGAATAGACGAAAACGTAAACCCTTCGGCCACCTTTAAATTGGCAGAGGCCCTTATCAAAGCCGATAAGGAATTCGACTTATTGATCCTACCCAGTCAGCGCCATGGTTATCGAGGCACACATAACGATTATTTCATTAAAAAAAGATGGAATTATTTTGTGGAACATCTGTTGGAAGGTAATCCTATTTGGGATTTTCCGATGGAGTGACACCAATTCAGATAATGGATAATAGAGGATAGAAAAAAGACGCCCATAGGTATCGGCACATGGTCCAAACAAACTTTCCGGATAGTACATTAAAAAACCCCCTGCTTTGCAAGGGGTTCTGCTAACTAATACAAACACTACCCAATCCTGTTACAGATATATAGGTATCTTTAATCAAATCATCAATAGGCGTCTTCGTGCACATTGGCCACCGCCCTACCCGATGGGTCGTTCATGTTTTTAAAGGCCTCGTCCCATTCCAATGCGATTTTGGTGCTACAGGCCACAGAGGCTTCTTGGGGCACCGAGAGCGCTGCCGTATCCGAAGGAAAATGCTCCTCGAATATGGATCTATAATAATATTCTTCTTTGTTCGAAGGGGTTTGGATCGGGAAACGGAACTTGGCATTGGCCAACTGCTCGTCGCTAACCGCTTCTTCAACGATCTCTTTCAAGGTATCTATCCAGCTATAGCCCACCCCATCGGAGAATTGTTCTTTTTGGCGCCAGGCTACCTCTTCGGGTAAATAGTCCTCAAAAGCCTTACGTACCACCCATTTCTCCATTCGTTCAGGCGTGATCATCTTGTCTTGCGGGTTAATGCGCATGGCCACATCCATAAACTCCTTATCCAAAAAAGGTACCCGGCCTTCAATACCCCAGGCCGCTAGTGATTTATTGGCCCTAAGGCAATCATACATATGTAATTTGCTCAATTTACGCACCGTTTCCTCATGGAACTCTTGGGCGTTCGGGGCTTTATGAAAGTAGAGATACCCTCCGAAAAGTTCATCTGCCCCTTCGCCAGACAATACCATTTTTATCCCCATCGATTTAATGACACGGGCCATAAGGTACATAGGGGTCGATGCTCTAACGGTAGTAATATCGTAGGTTTCCAACTTATAGATTACATCGCGAATAGCATCTAGGCCCTCTTGAATGGTGAATTTGATTTCGTGGTGAACCGTACCGATGTGGTCTGCTACTTTTTGGGCGGCTGCCAAATCGGGCGACCCTTCCAAGCCCACTGAAAAAGAGTGGAGTTGGGGCCACCAAGCTTCTTTGGTATCACCACTTTCTACCCGCATTTGGGCGTATTTTTTAGCTATGGCCGAGGTTACGGAAGAATCGAGTCCGCCGGAAAGCAATACCCCATAAGGCACGTCGGACATTAACTGACGGTGCACAGCATCTTCCAAGGCTTGTCCCAAATCTTCAATACTGGTCGCATTATCCTTTACGGCATCGTACTCCATCCAATCGCGTTGGTACCAACGAGTCAACTCGCCGTCGGCACTAGAGAGATAATGTCCGGGAGGGAATAATTCAATTTTACCACAAATACCTTCCAAAGCCTTTAATTCGGAAGCCACATAAAAAGTACCGTGTTTGTCCCAGCCCATATATAAAGGGATGATACCCATATGATCACGGGCAATCAAATATTCGTCTTTTTCCGCATCGTATAAGGCAAAACCGAAGATACCGTTCAGATCATCTAGAAAATCCGTTCCTTTTTCCCGGTATAAAGCCAAGATAACCTCACAATCGGACTGGGTTTGAAAGGCATAATCCGTTTTCAATTCCTTTTTTAGCTCCCTATGGTTATAAATTTCGCCATTGGCCGCCAACACCAATGACCCATCGGCACTATACAGGGGTTGTTTACCCGAAGCCGGATCTACAATGGCCAAACGCTCATGGGCCAATAAGGCCTTTTCACCTGCATAAATACCATTCCAGTCGGGCCCCCTATGGCGAATGGTTTTAGACATTTCCAGCAACTGGGGCCTTAGGGCCTCACTAGATTGTTTTATATCGAATGCACATACAATTCCACACATATCGTTCAATTTTAAGGCAAACATGAATTTATACGCATCAAAACGAAACCCTTATACTCTTTTTGGTTTCGATTTATTATCAATTTCGGTGATTTATTCAAAATATTCACACATTCAACCAAAGCAAACAAATAATTTGAAAGTTATGTAAGGGCCAAAAAATTTAACGACTTTTTAATCGTACCTTAGAAAAATCGAAGGTAGATTTACAACACTAAAAACAACTATCATGAAAAAATTCGTAGCAGGCGCCGCTTTTGCATTGGCCCTTTTGGTAAGTGGACAACTAAGTGCCCAAAAATTCAATGGTTTGGATAAAAGTCCGGCCGATATCGCCTCTTTTCCCTCTAGTTACAAAGTAGCCGATAAGGCGGTTCGTGTTATTTACAGTCGTCCGCAGTTAAAAGGACGTTCCGTTGAAAGTTTGGCCCCGTCCGGAAAGGTATGGCGTACCGGTGCCAATGAGGCCGCCGAAATTACGTTTTACAAAGATGCCATGTTCGGTACCGAAAAAGTAAAGGCCGGTACTTATGCCCTGTTCACCATTCCCGGGGAAAAAGAATGGACGGTTATCTTGAACACCAAAGTAAACCAATGGGGGTCGTACTCTTATGATAAATCTGCCGATGTGGCCCGTACCACGGCCAAAGCCAGCACGGCCTCTGAATCGTTGGAAGCTTTCTCCATCGCCTTTGACGATGCCGGCAACCTTCATATGGGTTGGGGTAATGTACGTGTAGAAGTACCCGTGAAATAAGAACTCGTTAAGTTAGAATACTAAAAAACGCCCGGTTAAGCCGGGCGTTTTTTGGTTTCAGTGTTTCGTTGACTATTTTACTTGCTCCCCAGCCACATAGGTAGCCTCGGCCTTAATATTTGGGATATCGACGGCCGATACTTGCATTATATCTTCGCTGAGTATTACAAAGTCGGCCCATTTACCTGCTTCGATACTACCCTTTTCGTTTTCCTCAAAATTGGAATAGGCCGCCCAAATGGTCATGCCTTTTAAGGTTTCTTCCCTACTTAGGGCATCCTTCATCTGAAAACCACCCTCGGGATAATGCTCGGTATCCATACGGGCCACGGCAGCATAAAAGGTTAAAAACGGACTTACCCGTTCTACAGGAAAATCGGTTCCTAAAGCTACCATGCCTGCTTGGTCCAAGAGGGTTTTATAGGCATAGGCCCCTTGTACCCTATCATGCCCTAAGCGTTCATCGGCCCAATACATATCGGAAGTAGCGTGGGTGGGTTGTACCGAAGGGATGATATTGTTCGAAAAATAATCGAAATCGGCCGGGGCGATTACTTGGGCATGTTCCACTTTCCAGCGTCTGTCGCCCATATTCTCCAAAGCTTTTTTATAGGCCCTTAGTACGACCACATTGGCCGAGTCGCCAATAGCATGGGTATTCATCTGGTAATCGGATGCCGCGATACGGTCGGCCAAATATCCGATTTGGTCTACTGGCGTGACCATGGCCCCGAAATGGCCTTTTTTATCACTGTATGGTGCTTTTAAGGCGGCCCCTCGCGATCCCAAGGCCCCATCGCCATACACCTTAACCGAACGTATGTTGAGCCAATCGGTCTTTACGATGCCCTTCTCTAAATAATAATCCAAGTTTTCCTTGGTATTGGCCACCATACCGTATACCCGTATTTTTAAATCGCCGGTTTGTTGTAGGCTATCGATTAGCTCTAAAACACTGCGATCCAATCCGGCATCGTTTACGGTGGTTAATCCATAGGAATGACATATATCTTGTGCCGCTAACAAACCTTCTATTTCCATGGCACGTGTGGGTGGTGGTAAAACGGCACGTACCAACTCCATGGGATTGTCTACTAGCACCCCAGTTGGCTGTCCGTTTCGCAACACGATCTCCCCGCCATCTACTCGGGTACTACCGTCTATACCGGCCATATCAAGGGCTTTTTGGTTGACCCATAAGGCATGCCCGTCTATACGGGTCAGGGCTACAGGAATATCGGGGAATAAGGCGTCCAATACTTTTTTGGTGGGGAATTCCTTCACCTCCCAATCGTTTTGGTCCCATCCCCTACCTAAAATGGCCGTTGGTTTTTTATCCGCTACAAAGTCCTTAACTCGAGTAACTACCTCATCAGCGCTTTTTGTGCCCACCAGGTCTACCACTTGCTGGTTCATACCCAGACCATAAAAATGGCAATGCCCATCTATTAAACCGGGAACAATAGTCTTGCCCTGGGCATCGAGGGTATTTTTGGACTCGTATTTCTTCGATAAATTGGCAGCACTACCTACAGCCAAGAATTTACCATCCTTAACCACAAAGGCTTCGGCCTTACCAAATTCGGTATCAACGGTGTATATATTGGCATTGGTCACTAAAAGATCGACCCCTTCTTTTGGGGATTCACAGGCCAAGGCCCCTACTAAAATCAGGAATAGGAAAAAATGTTTCATGGTATGATTACTTATCCTAGGCAAGATACAATTCATTACCCAATTTTATAGCAAGTACAAAGCCTCCAAAAACAAAAAAAAGCCTTGGCCGAAGATTTGGGAAAATACTCAACTACCAACCCAAATGTAATCGTACCAAGGCTATTCCTATATACTCCTTCAAAGCCCTCCGAATCTTCCTGGTTTCAGACGAAAAGTACAAAGACAAAAGACACTGGGTTTAACCTCTTACATTAGCATCTATTGATCAAGATAATATTGAAACCGTTCAAAAAACTGGCCCACATGCAAACCATCCATTAAGGCATGGTGTACGTGCATACTCACTGGCATTTTCCATTGGCCGTTTTCTTCATATAATTTCCCGAAAGTCATTTTTGGCACACTATCTTCGAGTGGAAAATGCCTAGCGTGGGAGAGGCCCGTAAACTTGACCCATGGAATGGTGGAGACATGCATGACATTTTCAGGACAGGGTACCTGTAACAAGGGGCCTTTGGTAGTGCGGACCCGTTGCATTTCGGCCTGTACCCCTTTGTTGAATTCCGAATAGTTGGCATGGAAAGGCATATGTGTAAAGCCGAAAAGGCCATCTTCGCGGGCAACGGTGGCAGATGCCCCGATTTCGGCATAATGATACACTTCGCCAGATTCAATACGATACCCAAAATTTTCTATATCGCCGGCCGCCCTTAGGGCGCAGTGCAAATAATAGGAAAAGAGGGAATAGCCCTTCTGCTTGGCCGTTAGTTTGGCCTTGCCCATGTTAACTTCGGCCTGAAGCCCCCAAAAAGGCTCACTGAAAACCTTAAAAAAGTTAAAGTGCTCGGTCCGGATCCAGGTCTCCAAATTTACTTTCGTGCGCATGTTCTATCTTCTTTCCCCGCAAAAATAACACCCTCATCGTTTTCTTTACTTTACAATTGTTAAGTATGTGTTCTGTTTGTGTGTTTATTTTTGGAAATTGAACTCGTTTAAACGAGTTCATTATTATACCTTGCCTTTATATGAACGGTATTTTAGAAGCTTTAGATCGTTATTACCCACTGTCGGATAGCTCAAAAAAGTTACTCGCAAATCAATTGCAACCTTTATCGCTGGCCAAGGGACAAACCCTTATGCATGAAGATGAAGTATCGGAACACATTTATTTTATAGAAAAAGGGGCCTTGCGCACCTTTTTTTTCGATGATAAGGGCAACCAGACCGTAGTTTGGTTCGGATTTGAAGGGGATATCTGTTTTTCGCTAACTGCCTATTTTAATCTAGATTACAATTATACCATTCGCACTGTATTGTATGAAGACTGCCAGTTATATACCATGCCCATGGACCATTTTTTAAAATTGTACGAAACACATTTAGATTGGGCCAATTGGGGTAGGCGATTTGCCGAGACCCATTTATTGTATAATTATACCGAAGTAGATTCGTACCGCCCTTTGAATGCCACGGAACGCTATTTGGATTTTATGGAACGGAACCCGGAAATCGTGAAAAGGGTTCCCCAAAAGGACATTGCTTCGTATTTAGGGGTAAGTCCGGTTACTTTAAGTAGGATACGAGGTAAAAAGTGGCCTTAGAAGCCGCCTTCTTCAACATCGGCGTCATCGAATTCAGTGATTACGAACTCTACCCTCCGGTTGGTTTTACGGCCTATTTCAGTATTATTGGTATCTACGGGTTTGTCGTTCCCATAGCCCTCCCATTGGATACGCCCTTTATCGATTCCCAATTTGATCAAGTAATCGGAAACGGCTTTGGCCCTTTTTTGTGAAAGCTCATGATTGTAGTCCGAGCCGCCCACATTATCGGTATGTCCCATAATGGCTATATGGTACCTAGAATCTTGTTTGAGGTATGAATGTAATCGCTTTAACTCTTTTATGGCCGGCCCTTTGATTTCGAATTTATCGGTCTCAAAATTCAAATTATCGAAGACATGGGTAACACCCAAAGAAAAGTCGGTCAAGGCTTCAACGTGTACATTATCTATATAATAATAACTGGCCTTTTTGGCTCCTTGAGCTTGGGTTTCCATCAGATCGGTCCGGTCGTTTTTGTGATAGTTACCGATTACCATATAGCGTTCGTAACCCTTGGCTACAAACTCACCACTAATCTTCACCCATTTCTCTTGTTCAATGGTTTTTTTGATATTGAACAACTCAATAAAATGAAAGCCATTATATAGTTTGGTAACCAGTTCTCCTTTGGTCAACACCTGACGTACCGAAGATTTTAGTTCGTCTTTAGCGAACAATACCCCGAACTTCTTTACCCCATAATAGCTTTTATCGGACAGGCTTACATAAAAACTAACCTCATAGGAAATACCAGGCTTTAGGGGTTCGGCAAGTTTAGTTTGCACATACTCCCTATAATCGTTAGGAGCATACATATAAAAACCGGCATAAGCATCGCCATCTTGCGGCTCTTGATCTCCTATAAAATTACTAACGCCCATAGAGGTACTGCAGACGTTAAAATAGTCTGTAGACCCTTCTGTTGGGGAACCCCAATGCGGAATGTCCTCCGCAAAGGTGCCGTGCTCCTTCGGACAGTCGTTATACACTTCAAAACTGGGGTTTTGAATCAAATTTTGGGAAATACCCTGTACACCAATCGCCATCATCATCAAAGCAAGCAGCGTATTTCTATAATTATCCAAACTCATGTAACCTTACATTAAATGTAACTTTCAAACGGTTTAACCATTTGGGATCGTTCCATTTTCATGTTGCTATAAAACAAGGTGTTCGCGTAAGAAGAACGCTACATATAGCCATATATTGCAAGTACCTTATACAGAAGACTGTAAATCAGCACTAAACAACCCGAACACATAGACCAACAGGCTCTCTACCAATAAAATAGCCCAAAAACACAAATCGTATTATTCATCGTTATAATGTGTGTTTTTATCGTTAAAATGCATTACCGTGAATAAAAACATTATGTAAAAAACGAAGACCATAACCATAAAACGGCAACACCCTACACTTGAACTATTTTTCTTACTTATTTGTAGTTTAGCTAACGGTTGAATGAAAAAAAAGGATCCAATGCACCCAAAACATCCCTAATTTCGAATCTTTTGGCCCTTTTGGATTTTGTTTCAGTTCTAGTGTCGCACACCAAACCAAATTTGGTTGGGTTTTGCAAATTGTTGTATAAAAAAACAACTAAAGCGGGTCTAGAACACAAGCAGGAATAGAAAAAAGTAATGCATTCTATAATCAAAACACCACTTAAGAAAAGATTTGCTCTTAAGACCGTTAACCAAGGTATAAGGAAAGTCGTCCCTCGGTAATATCGATTACAACCGCTACCCCTTAAACCATTTCAACATTGAAATACCACCTAAAAAATGGTTCTTTTTACCTTTGGTCATCAAAATAAAATAGAACCGTAGCTTTGGCTATGCTTAGATTTTCTTTTTCGCCCAAAGAAAAAATTCCTGTTTTTTTATTGGTTGAATCTCAAAATTGAAATGGTATTATTAAATCCTACCCATTGCCCTTATAATAAAAGCCTGGCCAATGAGCCATTCTTTTGGCAGGTATCTTTTAAGTTTTCCTATTTAATCAAGATTATTGAAACATATCAAACTTATAGGTGGCCCCCGCCAAAACCTGTAAACCTTGGGTAGGAAATCGGGCCCATTTTTGATAGTCTCCGGCCAAATTACTTCCCTTAACGAAAATGGAAAGTTGGTTATTGAAGCGGTAGCCTGCATGCAGATTGGCATCTAAATAGGCGTCCAATGTTATGATGTTGGCCGGGAATTCGGCCGGGTTGCCACTTTCTACAACTACAGCCTCCAAATCGTCGCGTTCGCCTACATAGAACAACTGTCCGCCAAAGAACCACTGCTCACCCATTTGATAGTCGAACCATACTTTGGCCTGAATCTCGGGAAGGTTCCAAGCCGGATTATCGGTCTCGGTATCATAGGTATTGTAATCTACCTGCGCGCCAAGGGTAAAATCGCGGGCCACATCTAAACTTAATGCCCCGCGTACCCCAAAGGTGCGTACATCGTCGTAGAATACCTGGAACGAATTGCCAAAAGTGTATTCCTCGGCCGGCTGTCTAAACGCATTGGTCGGATTCAGTAAAAACAGGGGCTTCCGGTTTTCGGCACTGTACGACCCACGGACGTCATAGGAAAGGTTAGGCAATAACTGTCCTTTTAACCCGGCATAACCCAAATATTGCCTATCGGTCGGGCTCATGGTTAGGGTGGGCGAAACATAAGGGTTTTCATTTACATAATCGAAATAGGAATTCTGTTCCAAATCGCCCTGTAAGCCACCATAGGCAATTACGTTATCACCCGAGATACGGAATGAGGCCGTAATATCGGGATAGATATAAAAACCTCCGCTTTCACCAAAACTATCGTCGCCATATAGTAGTTTGGCGCCAAGGTTCAAGGTAAGTTCATCGCGGAGAATGGTAATACCCGGACTTACCCCAAACTGCATGGCGTGGTAATCTACCGTACCCAGATTTTCGCTGGCGTTCAAGGAGTTCGCTCCCATTTGTCCGCCCACATAGTCGGCCTTTACTTCTATGGTAAAAAGTTCATCGGCAATGGGCAATTCAAAAACCGGAGCTATCATGGCCCGGTTCTCGCCCGACTCACTACCATCCCAAAACCGGCGCAATAGTACTTTGCCTTCTTTGATTACGGCATCGTCCCATTTAAGATTACCACCCAATTGGGCATTATAATACGATTGTTTGCCACTGACTCCATCGAGGGTGCCCTCAGGAAAGGTGTCGTCCAACACCCCATACCAATGGTATATCTTATGGGTAAAGCCCCCTTCGATACCCCAGCCCATATAGCGGTCTTGGCGGGCATAGGCGGCATTGAGAGAGGTATTGTAAAAGTCGTTATCGAGTACTACCCCGTCTACCGCCCCACGTGAGGAGTGGTGGTTAAGGCCCACATCTAACCTGGAATCGCGATCTATGGCGGCCGAAGTATAAAAATCTACTAAGGCATTATTGTAATTGCCCAAGCCAACCGAGGCATAGGAATCGTACTGCTTTTCGGGTCGGCGTTTTTTAACACCACTGGCCTTGCCCTTGGCCGGGGTAAATGTCGAGGCCACCGGAACCGAGAAAATACTGTATTGTACCGGCTTCTTTTGCAGGGTAACCGAGTCGCCCACCTGAGGGGTCGATTTAATTTTTACGGCATCGCCAACGGTAGGGCTATAGGCCTTTACCACGTTTACCGTTTGGGTACCTATGGGGTCGTCTTCTTGGGCCTGGGCCGAGAAAATACTGAAACAGATCCCCAAGAAAATAGCAAATGGCTTATAATTCATTTTCCTTTCCATATTAGTTCTCATTGGGGTTCACGGAGGAATTGGTCATCGCCTCCTTGGTTTTGATCTTGGACAGTTCGGTCTGTGCCTTTTCGGTGATTTCTTGATAGTCGGCAAAATTCTTGATGACACTTTCCAAAATATAGGTTGCTTGAAAAGCATCGCCCAGGGCATAAAAGTTCTGGGCCATTAACACCAAACCTTTACCACCCCATTCTTTATAACCGGAATATTCCTTGGCCAATTTTTGTACGGCCGCATTAGACTCTTCAAAATCTTGATGCTGGTTTTTAAAATAGGCATCATAGTATAAGGCCTCTGCAGCCTCGCCTCCTTTGGCGAATTTCAATACTTCGGTGTAGGCTTCACGGGCGCGGGACATATCGCCGGTTTCCCGGGCCGAACGGGCGATCATGGTATGGGCATCGGCCTTGATCCGGTCGTCTATTCCGGGACTGGCCAATACCTTTTGGGCATACTCCAAGGTTTTGTCGTACTGTTTTTGACCGTAATACCCTTTCATTAGGTTGGATTGGGCAAAACTGACATTCTGCGGGATTAATGCCGTAGTCTCCAACTGATGTAAATAAGGCATGGCCGCGCCATAATCTTCCTTGCCAATATAAATCTCACAAGTTCTTGTTAAGGCCTGTTCGCTATATTCATTAGAGCTATCGCCCACCAACTTAAAATGAGTCAAGGCTTTGTCGTATTCACCTTTTCCGAAATAGAGTTGCGCCAGGTTAAAACGGGCCTCCATGGCATGCAGTCCATTCGGAAATTGCGCCACATAGGCCTCCATTTGTTTAATAGCTGTTTTTTCCTTGCCTTCGGCCAAGGCCCTATTGGCAGCCTCAAAACTGGCCTCGTCCAATTCGGCATCGGAGACTTCTACAAAATCGAGCCCTTTGGCCCAATCGGCATATTCGCCTACCCGTCCCAGGTCTACATAGACCAATTTGGCCGACGATACTGCCTGAACGGCCTCTTGGGTACCCGGATATTTAGCCACAACTTGTTTAAAGGTGTTTAATGCCGCCTCGTTTTGGTTGGCATTGTATTGGGTCAAGCCTTTTCGCATCAATGCCTTGGGGGCCACCTTACTTTTCGGGAACTGACGCACGATTTTGTCATAAATCTGTAGGCCTTGTCCGCGGTCGCCTTTTTTAATATAGGTATTGCCCAACTCGAAAAGGGCTTCTTCCTTAAAGCGCGATTTCGGATAGCGGGCATCAAATCCTCGTAGTTCCCCTATTTTTTTCTCCACCCGGTCTACAAAACCATAGGAAAGGGCTTTTTGGTAGGTGGCATAGTCTTTGCCCGAAGCCCCCGGTTTTGACAGCACCAGATTATAGGTCTCCAGAGCAGGCCAATATTTGCTGGTCACAAAATAACAATCGGCCAAGCGCATGAGCCCGTCATTTTGCAGGTCGGCCAAGGCCGCATTGCGGTCGGTAAAATTTTTAAAAGCGTCCCCGGCCTCGGCATAGGCTTTTTGTTTGTAATGGGCATAGCCCAGCTGATAGTCTACCTGGGCCCATTCTTCCAACCCTTGGTCCCCGGCTCGTTTAAAGCCCTCAAAGCCATTTACCGCCTCGGGGTAACGGCCCAACACATATAAAGACTCGGCCTCCCAATATTGGCTACGTGCGGTGTAGGTAGGATCGGCCGCAACCGCTCTTGCCTTTTCGAAATAGGTGAAAGCGTCCAGATAATTATTCTCATAAAACAGTTCAGAGGCCCTTAAAAAGGCTACTTTTTGGTACACGGCATCCGTGGCGAACCCTCTGTTCTTATCCAACAGTTCCAAAGCGCCCTCGTAGTTGCCCGAGCTTACATAACTATCTACCAACAGTTCTTTGATCTTATCTTCTTGGGGGTCGTCTGGATATTTTTTTAAATAGGCCATCAAGGTCTCCGGAACCGATTCGTACGGATTCCCAACTTCGTAGCCCAATTTGGCATAATTCAGATGGGCATCTTTGGTAATCTCCGCAGAAAAATCCATCTGGCTCGCATTTCGAAAGGCGTTCAAAGCCTCCTGTTTTTTATCGAGCTTTAAATAACACTCGGCCAAATGGTAATAGGCATTCTGGGCCACCGCATTGGTACCGCCCACAATTTTATTGAACTGACCAATGGCCCCGGCATAATCGCCTTGTTTGTAATGCGAATATCCCAAAAGGTAGTAATCGGTATTGCTCCATTTACCCCGTTTTCCTTTGTATTTTTCAAGGTAAGGCACAGCCTCACCATATTGTTTTAGGTTAAAATAACTTTCGCCTATGATTTTATTGAGCTCTGAGATTTCCTTGCGATCGGCCTTGGGTAAATGTTGTTTGGCCAATCGAATGGCTTCTTCAAACTTACCCAGTTTAAAATTCATGTCGGCCTGGTAGTAGGAGAGCTTTTCCTCTAAAAGTTCGGGATCTTGTATTTGGTCGAATCGCTGGTTGGCCGTATCGTAATCGTCTTGCTCATAAGCCATATAGCCCAAATAATACTTGGCCTGGGAACCATAGGTCTCGGTATGCGAGACCTTATTGAAGTATTGTTCGGCCCCTTTGTAGTTTTTCCCGTTAAACAGGGCGTAACCATTATTGAAATCGAAACGTTCACGATCTTTTTGACCCAACGAACGTACATCGGCCTTGCGATACCATTTTAAGGCATACGGATACTTGCCCGTCTCAAAATAATAGTCGGCCACATCCATAAAGGCGGTATTACGTTTGGTGGAGGTCGGATAGCGTTCAACAAAGCTTTCCATAAGTTTATCGGCGCCGGTCTGGTTTAAGCGTATGGCCGCATTGGCCACATAATAGGCACTATTGGCCTGAACCTCGGGATCTTCAGAGACAGCCCCTACCCTTCTAAAAATGGCTTGGGAAGCTTGGTACTGCTTGTTGTTGTAAAGATCAAGGGCCTTTTGGTAGTCTTTATCGGCATGGGTATAGATTGCGGTCTCTTGCCCATGGGCCCAATGCAGAAATCCCGTTACTAGGAACAGGATAACCGTGGCAAAGTGTTTCATGTATAGCTATCTTTTCAAATAGGCTGACAAACCTACCATACCTGGGCCAACATCTTTGGCCAGAATATTGCCGGTTTATAGCGTTCTCATGGTTAATATTAACGGCTCGGTCTTATAACGGAAAGATACCCCATTAAGTATGCCAAGGCCTATTTTCACAACTATTTTAAGAAATTGTTAACAAAGCCTTGGCGCTATAAGATAGTTTCCTAAAACAACCAAAAATCCGCAATAACATCAAAATTTAAGCCATTGGTTTAACGGGCAAGCACAGCTGATCTACAAATGCCGGGCAACCTACTTTTTACAGATGGAAAAACACCCTATATTAGCACATACAAACCTCAGCGTACCAGCATGTCCGAAACCATTGTCCGATTAGACCAAGCCTCGATTTTTCAGAAAGACAATCTTATTTTACAGGATGTCAATGTAGAAATGCGCCAGGGTGAGTTTGTGTACCTTATCGGAAAAACGGGAAGCGGAAAAAGTAGTTTTATGAAAACCCTTTATGCCGATATTCCGCTGCAGGAAGGAACAGGACAGGTAGCCGGGTTCGATTTGGAAAAACTACCGGAGTCCGATATCCCTTTTTTACGCCGAAAGCTGGGGGTGGTCTTTCAAGATTTTAAACTGTTACCCGACCGTAATATCGATCAAAACCTGCGCTTTGTTCTTAAGGCCACTGGCTGGAAGGACAAAGAAAAAATGGATGCCCGTATCAAGGAGGTCTTGGAAAAGGTGGCCATGGACACCAAAGACTTTAAATTCCCGCACGAGTTATCAGGTGGTGAACAACAACGGGTGGCCATTGCCCGGGCCTTGCTGAACGACCCGGAATTGATCATTGCCGATGAACCCACCGGAAACTTGGATCCACAGACCAGTGTAGAAGTAATGAAGGTGCTGCAAGAAATACACCAAAGCGGCCGGAGTATTCTAATGGCCACCCACGACTATGCCTTAATACTGAAGTTTCCGGCCAAAACCCTGAAGTGCGATGAAGGCAAGGTATTCGAGGTCGTTCAAAAAAGTGTTTAGGCATTCCAATTAAAGATAAAAGACCGCTTCGCTCATTGATATTAGAACAAAGACAAAGAGGTTTATCCGAAAATCATGTGTTTTCACCTTGATCGGACTCGGCCATCCCGCCCAATGATCATAAAGCCTTCTAAGTAAGACTCCAAAGCATTAGCGATACCTTTCAAATTAAAAACCCTAAACACTATAGCCTCAAAAAGCTATGTTTTACCCCAAACCAGTGAAATAAGGTTTCCAAAACTTTTTCGTTTCTTTGAGGGCAAAACAACCGACCATGAATATTTTGGGAATCGATATAGGGGGCAGTGGTATGAAGGGCGCCTTGGTAGATATTATTACAGGCGAACGTGTTTCTGACCGCTTTAGGGTACCCACGCCCGAAACCCGTAATCCCGAAGGCATGGCTGGCGCTATAAAAGAAATTGTTGACCATTTCGATTACCATGGCCCCGTGGGTTGTGGTTTTCCAACCTCCTTGAAAAAAGGGGTCTGCAACTCGGCAGGCAACCTAGACCCAAGCTGGGTGGGCCAAAATGTAGCCGAGGTGTTCAATGCGGCCACAGGCTTACCTTTTACCGTGGTTAACGATGCCGATGCGGCCGCCTTTGCCGAAATTCGCTATGGTGCCGGACTCGATGTAGATGGCTTGGTGGTTATGATAACCATTGGAACCGGATTGGGTAGCGGGGTATTTTGGAACGGTGAATTGATACCCAATTTTGAATTGGGACAATTACCTTACAAGGAATATTCGAAAATAGAGCTCTGGGCCGCAGGATCGGCCAAAGACCGCGAAGGCCTCAGCTATAAAAAATGGGTGAAACGCTTCAATAAATTTTTACAGTATATAGACTTGATCGTATCTCCTGATCTTATTATCGTAGGGGGTGGCGCCTCTAAAGATTGGGCCAAGTTTGAAGCCGGGATTACCATTCCTACCCCGGTGGTACCTGCCCAACTAAAGAACCATGCCGGAATTATCGGTGCCGCGGCCATGTGCCCTCCTGGTGAGTGGCCTGTGAAGTAATGCATAGGCGCTAAAAAAAATTCTTTACATCCTTAAACCTTTGGTCATTTTCAGTGTCAAACGGACACAGTTTTGATAAATCAGTTATATTTATCCAACCCCTAATCCGTATGACCCTATGAACCAATTTGCTTCCAGAATACTATCTAGTTGTTTAACACTCCTTTTTGTCTTAGGGCTTTATAGTCAAAATTCCGAACGACCCAATGTCATCTTTATCATGGTCGATGATATGGCCTGGGCCGATGTGACCCAAGTTGCGGCACAAAACGGATTTTACGAATTGCCCAATATGCTGCAAATGGCCCAAGAGGGTATGACTTTAAACCGTTTCTATCCTGGCGGTCCCAATTGCGCGCCAAGTAGGGCCTGTTTGGTCAGTGGTATGTATACCCCGCGTACCAAAATCTACCAACCCAGCGGTTGGGCCAAAGGTCCAGCAAATGCCATGCGATTTGCAGCCCCCATGAAATCGAACGGGAAAAATAACTTTGGGATGGACATCCGCACCCAACTCGACCCCAAAACCATTTCCATTGCCGAGATGCTGGAAAATGCCGGATATGCCACCGCCCGCATCGGCAAATGGCATTTGGGTCCGAATAAGCAAGGCTTTGGCCTATCGACCCAAGACGGGGTAGACTCCTCCGAAAAAAGATATTATAACGATACTACGGCCACAGACCGTATGGTACAAGGTGCTTTCGATTTTATGGAAAAGCATCAAAAGCAACCCTTTTTCCTGTATTTCCCCCTTTGGGAAGTACATACCCCCATTGTGGCCAAACCCCATTTAGTAGCCAAATACAAAGCCAAATGGCAGCAATGGCCCGACAAATCGATCCGTTGGAACCCTACCTATGCAGCCATGCTCGAAGAAGCCGATACGGCCATTGGGGCTTTACGGCAAAAAATCACCCAATTGGGACTCGCCAGCAACACCTTGGTCGTACTGACCTCCGACAATGGTGGGGCCGGACACATTACCTCAAACGCCCCTTTACGCGGAGCCAAGGGAAGTCTATACGAAGGAGGCATCCGAACCTTTGCCGCAGCAGTTTGGCCATCGGTTATAAGACCGGGTAGCCAAAGCGACGATCCGATCACCGGGGTGGACCTAATGCCGAGTCTGGCCGAATTAGCTGGTGCCGAATTACCTAACACACAACCCATAGACGGACAGTCTTTCGTGTCCACCCTAAGAGGTGAAAAAAGAGAGGAGCGGGCCATTTTCTGGCATTACCCCCTTTATCTTGAAGGAAAGGATACCAGCAAACAAGGTTGGCCATCGGACCGTGTTTTACCCATTTATGGTTCAAAAGAATTACTATGGCGCGCCGTACCCGCCAGTGCGATCATGAAAGGCGACTGGAAGTTGATCTATTACCATGAATACGGTTCGTATGAACTATTCCATATCGGAAAAGACCCCAACGAGACCCAAGAACTTTCGAAGAGCAAGCCCAAACTGGCAAAAAAGCTAAACCAAGAACTTCAGCATTGGTTAAAAACGACCGATGCCGATATTCCTTCCGTAACCAACCCTCATTTTAAATCCCGATAAGCCGTCCGCACTATGAAATATGTTATTACCCTTGCTGTATTCTTGAGTACCCTCTCCATTTCCCAGGCCCAAGAAAAAGCTGAAAGACCCAATGTACTTTGGATCTATTTGGAAGATGTCAGTGGCTGGTTCAGTAGCTATGGCGACACCCTGATCCAAACCCCGAATATGGATGCCTTGGCACAATCGGGTATTCGGTTCGACCGCTATTATGCCACGGCCGGGGTATGTTCCCCCTCCAGATCTGCCGTGGTCACCGGGATGATGCAAACCAGTATAGGGGCCCATCACCATAGATCGGCCCGATCGAATTTCCGAGGGTTACAATATGACGAATACGATAAAAATGAACTGCCCGACCATGTGGTTCCCCTACCTATCCGTTTTAAACAGGCCGGTTATTGGACCTTTAACGATGGTAATAAAGATGACTATAACTTTGAATGGGATGCCAAAGCCTTTTACGACTATTACAACCCAAAACCATGGGGGCTTCAAAAATTCATAAACGGGGAATGTCTGGCTGGGAATACCGACGGCAAACCCTTTTTCGGGCAGATTCAGTTAGGTGGTGGTAAACTTAGAAATAGGGCTCCAAAAATAATTGACCCCAGTACCGTTAGCGTTCCACCTTATTATCCAGATGTTGCTGAGGTCAGAAAAGAAATCGCCCATCATTACGATTGCCTTCTGGAAACCGACAAACAAGTGGGTCAAATTATTGACTACCTCAAAGAAAATGGACTCTATGAGAATACGGTAATCTTTATGTTCAGCGACCATGGCATGAAACTGCACCGTCATAAACAATTCCTATACGAAGGCGGTATCCGTTTGCCATTCGTCTTAAGTGGCCCAGGTATTAATGGGCAACAAATCAACAGCGATTTGATCAGTGGCATTGATATCAGTGCAACCTCATTGGCCGTAGCGGGTATTGGCATTCCGGCAAGTATGGAAGGCCGCGATATTTTAAGTGCTACATACCAAGAAAGAACCCATGTTATCGCGGCCCGCGACCGCTGCGACGAGACCATAGATAAAATTAGGGCCGTTATAACCCCTAAGTACAAATACCTTTTAAACTATTACCCCGAACGCCCCTATATGCAACCGAGCTATAAAGACCCTTGGCCAGTAAGTAAAAAATTCAGGGCCATGATGGCCGCCGGGGAAATGAATACCACCCAATTGTTGTTCTTCGGTCCAACCAAAGCCCCGGAGGAACTATACGATCTCGAAAATGACCCCCATGAGATACACAATCTGGCCCAAGACCCCAACTACAAAAACGAACTGGAGCAACACAGAAAGCTTTTGTTCCAATGGATCGCCGAAACAGGGGATCAAGGTCAAATACCAGAATCGGACCTGGCCTTAAAATGTGTTATGGAAAGGCGCGGGGCCCATAAATGTATAGCCCCGGAATACGATAGGGTAAAAGCCAGCATGGATTCTGAAAAATAACAACGGTTTGATCAAACAACTGATCACCCCTTCAAAAAATAATACCCATTCACCCCCAGAATGGCCAAATTGGTGATGACCACGGGCCATGAGATATCAAGCATAAAACCGTAGGCCACGAAAAGGGCACAACCAACCGAATTTACCATGCGTAGCTTTTTGATATCCTTCATTAAAAAAGAAAGCAATACCCCCAAGGAGGCTGCATAACCGACCCATTCGGTTAACGTGATTCCAAATAGTTCCATTTCCACCAAATTTTGCCGTTAAGAACGGGCTTTTTGCATTGTTAAACTAAGTCGTAAAAAAAAGGGAATCTATACAGACTCCCTTTTTATAAAACTTCTATTGTCTCTTAGGTTATCTTATTACGTTTGCGATCTACCTCCTTTAAAAAAATCTTACGCAAACGCAAGTAATTCGGGGTAACCTCAACATATTCATCTTTTTGGATGTATTCCAAGGCCTCTTCCAATGAGAATTTTATGGCCGGTACGATTTTGGCCTTATCATCGGCCCCGGCAGAACGTACGTTGGATAGTTTTTTGGTCTTGGTAACATTAACGGTCATATCATCGCCTCGTGAGTTCTCACCGATTACCTGACCTTCGTAAATATCTTCTCCCGGATCAATAAAAAACTTTCCGCGCTCTTGAAGTTTATCTATGGAATACGGAATGGCCTTACCGTTCTCCATACTTACCAAAGATCCGTTGATACGTTGCGGAATATCGCCTTTTAAAGGTTGGTACTCCAAAAAGCGGTGGGCCATAATGGCTTCACCAGCAGTTGCGGTAAGCAATTGGTTTCGTAGACCTATGATACCACGCGACGGAATCTCGAACTCGATCAACATACGGCTGCCCTTGGCCTCCATACTCTTCATCTCACCCTTACGTACCGATACCATTTCTACGGCCTTACCCGATACTTCCTCAGGCAAGTCAATGGTCAAATGCTCAACGGGCTCACATTTAACACCATCTACCTCCTTAATAATTACCTGGGGCTGTCCGATCTGTAGTTCGTATCCTTCCCTACGCATGGTCTCGATCAATACCGAAAGGTGCAATACCCCACGGCCAAACACCATAAAACGATCGGCGCTATCGGTTTCCTGTACCCTTAGGGCCAGGTTTTTCTCCAATTCTTTTTCGAGCCGTTCCTTTATATGTCGCGAGGTCACGAACTTACCGTCCTTTCCAAAAAACGGACTATCGTTAATGGTAAACAACATACTCATGGTAGGCTCGTCTATGGCTATGGTCTTTAAACCTTCCGGATTCTCTAGATCAGCAATGGTATCACCAATTTCAAAGCCTTCCAATCCTACCACGGCACAAATATCGCCTACGGCTACCTCGGTCACTTTTTTACGGCCAAGGCCTTCGAAAATATGTAGTTCCTTAATCTTACTTTTTACCTGCGAACCATCCCTTTTTATCAAGGTCACCTGTTGGTTCTCCTTCAAAGTTCCACGGGTCAAACGCCCAATGGCGATACGCCCGGTAAAAGAGCTATAATCCAAAGAGGTAATCAACATTTGGGTATTGCCCTCCTTGGCTTCAAAACTGGGTATATGCTCCAAGACCATATCCAATAATGGTTCAATGGAATCGGTGGGTTTCTGCCAGTCTTCGCTCATCCAATTATTCTTGGCCGATCCGTACACGGTCGGGAAATCGAGCTGCCATTCTTCGGCACCCAACTCGAACATAAGATCGAACACCTTTTCATGTACCTCTTCCGGGGTACAGTTCTCTTTATCTACCTTGTTTACCACCACGCAAGGCTTTAACCCAAGGTCTATCGCCTTTTGCAGTACAAAACGGGTCTGTGGCATGGGCCCCTCAAAGGCATCTACCAACAACAACACCCCATCGGCCATATTCAACACCCGCTCTACCTCGCCTCCGAAATCGGCGTGACCAGGGGTATCGATAATATTGATCTTGGTGTCTTTATAGGTTACCGAAACGTTTTTCGATACAATGGTAATCCCACGTTCACGTTCCAAATCGTTATTGTCCAAAATCAGGTCGCCGGTATTCTCGTTCTCACGGAACAAACGACAGTGGTATAAAATCTTGTCTACCAGGGTAGTTTTCCCGTGGTCTACGTGCGCGATTATGGCAATATTCTTGGTAGTTGACATACTTCCCTTCTATTTATCGGCCCTTAGGCTATTTCTGACAAGCGACAAAGATACGGCTATTTTCGGCTTGGCAAACCCTAAAAACATTTTTTTAAACACCTGTATTCCTGCTACTTACACCAGCACAACCATAGAAATCATCATATAAGGTATCTTTTGGGCGTTCCCCTCAACTAGTTCGGGTCGGGCTTTCCGTTCCAAATCCTCGGCCCGTCCAAAAATGGCCGGTCCTGTGGGTTTTCCACTTCAATCCCTAACGCAACTACCTTTATGACATCGAATGCTTAATATTCAGATAAAAAATCCCAAATTGCATTATCACTCCAAACTACTCGGGTCAAAATCGGGCTTGCGTTTTTTCTGCTTGGTGGCCAACCACCCCATTTGAATACTGATCATGGGGCCCCAGCCCGAATCTACCCCATCGCCCTTATAATAGCCCGCACCCAACTCTACATTAAAATTGAATCCTTTCGGGTAGGCCCGCTGTATACCATAGGTGATTCCATAAAACCCAAGATTAAAGTCGTCTGGCCCTTCTATATTGGTTGATAGCCGCACTTGACTAAAGAAAATGGCTTGGGCCGCGGCGATATAGTTGCCCGAATTACCTCCAATGTTCTTACCTCGGTTCAATCGGTGCTGAATATTATGGTAGAAACGTACCCTATTGTTCATGGCCAAACCCAAGGCATAACCTTCTTCGTATAGGGCATTGCCCAAACCGAGGGTAGTAGAGGCACTTAGGCTACCCACAATGCCGATCTCGTACCGAAAGCCCGGACTAATAAAATCGAAACTGACTTGATGGGCTTCGATATTCAGGCGGTTCGAACCGCGTTTTTCATATTGTGCCTGGGACAATAGGCCAAAACAACAGGCCGTAATCAGGAGTAATTTTTGGATCATAGGTCAATTTGTTTCCCTTAAAACTAAAAAGGATACCCGGCCGAAACACTATCTTTGTGCAAATTTTAAGATATGCAGCTTTCACGCATCCCCAAACTAAAACATTCCGATAGTGACAATTTTTTCCTTTTGGCCGGGCCTTGCGCCATAGAAGGCGAAGACATGGCCTTACGCATTGCCGAGCGCATTGTCCCTATCACCGAAAAGCTGCAGATACCCTATGTCTTTAAAGGAAGTTTTAAAAAAGCCAACCGAAGCCGTATCGATTCCTTTACTGGAATTGGGGACGAAAAAGCCTTAAAGATCCTAAAAAAAGTATCGGACACTTTTGGGGTACCCACGGTAACCGATATTCATGAGGTTTCCGATGCCACCTTGGCCGCCGAATACGTTGATGTACTGCAGATTCCGGCCTTTTTGGTGCGCCAGACCGATTTGGTCGTGGCCGCCGCAAATACCGGTAAGGTGGTCAACCTTAAAAAAGGGCAGTTTATGAGCCCGGAGAGCATGCAACATGCCGTCAAAAAAGTGACCGATTGCCAAAACGAACAGGTATGGGTGACCGATAGGGGTACCATGTTCGGCTACCAAGATATGGTGGTCGATTTTAGGGGCATCCCTACCATGAAACAATTTGCCCCAGTAGTATTGGACGTGACCCACTCCCTACAACAACCCAATCAAAGTTCAGGGGTAACCGGTGGACGACCCGATATGATAAGTACCATAGCCAGGGCCGGAATCGCAGCCGGAACCGATGGTTTGTTCATAGAGACACATTTTGATCCGGCCAACGCCAAAAGCGATGGGGCCAATATGTTGCATTTAGACCATCTCGAAAAATTATTGACCGACCTTACCGCTATTCGTAAAACTATAAACGGGCTTTAGGCCCTAACCCAACTTAGCCTAACCAACGTATGTACAAAACAGTTTTGCTGCTTTTTTGCGGCCTTGTCTTAACTTCCTTAAAAATAACTGCCCAAAAAGGTTGGGACCGCCCTTTTGGAGAACCCACTATTCAAGAAAAAGAATATACCGCTACCCCAACTGACAGCCTTTCACATGCCGTGGTGCTTTACGAAAGAGGGGACCATCATTTCGAACTAAGACATTCGAGAATACAACTCATAAAGAACTATCATGTTCTCATAAAAATACTGGATAAAGAGGGGTTTAAAGAGGCCAACATTAGCATTCCTTTGTACCATAATAATGGGAGTTCCGAATCGGTAATAAAAATCAAGGCCATCGTACATAATGGAGCGTCGAAAACTTTTCTCGATATAGAGAAGGTCTATGACATTGACGTAAACGAACGCTGGAAAGAAAAACAATTTACCCTCGGTAATGTTAAACCGGGTAGTATTGTAGAGTATAGCTATGAGATTGCCTCCCCTTTCTATTATAACTTTTCGGGTTGGGATTTTCAATCGCACCTCCCTAAACTATACTCCGAATTTAATGCCAAAATTCCTGGAAACTATAAATACAACCGGGTATTGATCGGCAGTCTACCCCTATCGCGAAACGACGCCACTATTAAACGAGAGTGTTTCAGTCTTCCCGGCTATTCGGGGGTGGCCGACTGTGAGGTTTTGCATTATGCCATGAAAAACGTATCGGCCATAAACGACGATGAACCATTTATGCTATCGGCAGATAACTATAGGGCCCGTCTTGCTTTTGAAATGGCGTACTACGAAGGTTTCGATGGACTTAAAGAGGACTACACCAAAAGCTGGAAAGATGTAGACAAAGAATTGCGCAACGATGAGGACATAGGACGGCAAATGCGCAAAAACGCTTACTTCAAAGCCTTGTTTCAAAAAAAACACCCAAATAACCCGCAGCCCGACCTGCAACTGGCCCAAGACATTTATAAAGAAGTGCAACGCCATTTTGTCTGGAACGGTAAATATGGGATTTTTAGGGACACTAGGGTTAAATCTGCCTATGAGAACCAATTGGGCAATGTAGCCGAAATAAACCTTTCTTTGATCAATTTTTTGAAAGCAGCTGGGTTTAACGTAAAACTCGTCTTGCTATCGACACGCAATAATGGGTTGCCCAAAAAAGATCACCCGGTAATGTCCGATTTCAATTATCTCATTGCCCATGTAGATATTGACGGAAAGGCGTATTTACTAGATGCTACGGAAGATATTCTGCCTTTTGGCATGATTCCCTTTAGAGCCTTAAATTATCACGGTCGTATCATGGATTTTAAGACGGAAAGCCATTGGTTACAAATCGTAGAAACCGAAAACAGCAATATGGCCGTTCGTCTTACGGCCGAAATTGACCCTGAACTGGGGTTGATCAAAGGCAAAGGCCAAAACTTCTATAAAGGATATCCCGGACTCAATTTCTTGGCTATCATTGAGGGTACAGGGGAAAAAAGTGGTTTGGAAAAACTCGAAGCCAAATTAGGGGAAAACTTTTCGATTGAAGCCTATAAAGTCGAAGATGGTTTTAAGGACAACCGAAGGGTCTCGGAATCTTTTACTTATGAATTCGACGATTTAGATGATGGCCCAGTAATCGTAATTAACCCAATCTTAATTCCATTTTTCGAGCAAAACCCCTTTCAAGCCCCAGAACGTAATTTTCCAGTGGATTTTGGCTATACCCGAAACTATAAATATTTAGCCGACTTAAAACTACCGGAAAACTACAGCTTGGAATCGCTACCACAAAACGTTTCCTTTAAAACCTCTGATGGCGGCGCCCTTTTCACCCTAACATTTATGGAGAGGCAAGGTCACTTGGTCGTAAATAGTAGCCTTATGATCCGTAAGTCGAATTTTAAAACTGAACTATACGGTGAACTTAAAGCCTTATTCCAGAAGGTCACTGATTATCACTTAAATTCGGCCATCACGCTTATTAAGAAATAGATCACCTATTTCACATTCCTGTAAAGTTTAGGCGTAACCCCTTCCCGCTTCTTAAAGGCAGCCGTAAAATGGGTAGCGTTTTTATAGCCAACTTCTTCGGCTATCTCATAGACCGGTTTTTGGGTAGTACGCAACAAACGTTTGGCCAATTCCATACGGCCATGGGCGGCATATTCGAACAAGGTGGATTGAAATATACGCTTGAATTCTTTTTTTAGCACGAACTCATTCAAATTCACTTGCCGGGCCAAATCGGGTATATGCCATTGTTTTTGAGGTGACCCATCCAATAGATCACGTACCTGATGTACTTTATGGATCAATGCCTCTTGTCCTTGATAATCGACTTCCTTTTTTTCCAAAAAACCCGATAACAACTCCAATATCTTTGCTTCTAAAAACAACCTTTTTCCCTTACCTTTTTGTTCTATTTCCATGAGCTCCCCCAAAAGTCGACGACAGTGAGGCTCCATATATCGAATTAAGGGTTGCTGGGCCTTCTCCAAACTTAACAGCCGGTCTAATTGATATCCCTCTTTAAGGCGATGTTTGGCCAAAAACCCCTCTCCTAGCCTTATTTTAATCTCTTTATACGGTTTACCTGACCCATAATAAAAAGTGCCCGCAATTTCCGATAGATAGACCGCATAACATTGACCACTGCCATAAACGATTTCTGAATTGGTAGGGTGATCCATTTGAACCGAAAGTTCGCCTTCCATCAAAAACGACATCTCGAGTGCATCGTAACGCTGCTTGGCCTGGAAGCGAATGTCTTCCTTAAGTTGAATGTGCCCTACCCCGAGATAAACATCATCAAAAAAATAATCGTAGTAGATACCACTACCCATTTCCGGATTGATATCGAACTTGCGATACAACATATCGGTCTGACTTCGAAACACTTCCTTGGTCAATCGTTGAAAAAAGCCCATTGGCTGCTTTGCTTGGTTTTATCCTGCGTCTTTTTTAATCCCGTTCCCGTCTTTTTATCGAGTCATGGGGAATTACTTTTGCGCTTTGAATTTTATTTAGACCAAATATAAATTAAATAGCATGAGATTAGCATTACTCGCTACTTTTTTATTGTGTTTCTCGCTAAGTTGGGCCCAAAATGCCTCGGTCAGTGGAAACATAACAGCTCCAGACGGAGAGGCCTTAACCGGCGTAACCGTTCAGATCAGCGCCCTATCCAAAGGTACGTTTACCGACGAACAAGGCGATTTTACCTTAACGGGTTTGCCTGCCGGAAATCACAGCCTAACTTTAAGCTATATCGGATTCAAAAACAAGGAAATAGCCATAGCCCTTAGCGAAGGCCAGCAATTACAACTCGAGGCCCAAACCTTGTTCGAAGGAAACGAATTGTTGCAAGAAGTAGTTCTGACCGGAGAACGCCAGAACAAGTTTTCCCGTAAAGAAACCGCCTATGTGTCGAAACTTCCGTTAAAGGACATCGAAAACTCGCAGGTGTATACCACCATAACCTCAGAGATCCTGGAGTCGCAAGTAGTAACCAACTTCGACGAAGCCTTGAACAATGCGACCGGTGTCGGTAAACTTTGGGAAGCTACCGGTAGGGCTCCCGGTAACGGAACAGGGTACTTTTCGGCCCGTGGTTTTGCTACCCAGCCCCGTTTGGTCGATGGACTGCCCGGTTTTACCTTTAGTGCGGTTGACCCTTCTTACATAGAGCGTATCGAGGTGATCAAAGGACCATCTGCCACCCTTTTTGGAAGTACTGAAACTTCCCTCGGAGGCTTGATCAATGTAGTGACCAAAAAGCCATACGAAGGTTTTGGCGGTTCAATTACATATACCGGAGGGTCTTTCAATACCCATCGTATTTCTGCCGATGTGAATACCCCAATTAGCACTAGTGAAAAGACCTTTTTTAGGGTAACCACCTCATTCTTGACCAAAGATAGTTTTCAAGATGCCGGGTTTACCGAGACCTTCTTTGTGGCCCCTTCCCTAACCCACCGTTTCAACAATAAATTGACCTTGAAACTTGGGGTTGAGTATTCTAGGACCAAGCAGACCAACCCTTCTATGTTGTTCCTTAGACGTGGTGCCCCAATGGTATCCAGAAACATTGAGCAGATGAATGTTGACCCTAATAAATCCTTTACCTCGGACGACATTCACCTGACCAGCCCTATACTGAATACCCGTGCCGTTGTAGATTACAAACTAACCGATCGTTGGACCTCACAAACCGTGGCCGCTTTAAACTATTCTGAAGCTAAAGGATATTATCAGTACAATATCGATGGTGGCCCCATGGCCATTCTATTCTTATCGCAATTGACCACCAACCCGGCCTTAGAACCCTTACAACCCATACTCGGCCCCATGGTAAACCCCATGTTGCTCGAGGCCAACGCCTTATTACAGCAAGATGCCTTTACCCGTATCTTTGATAAACGCGATGCCAATGCTACCAACTTCAACATCCAACAGAACTTTGTGGGCGATGTAAAAATCGGTGATATGCGTAACCGAGTAGTATTCGGTCTTGACTATTTGAGTAAAGCCGAACATTCGCGCAACCAAAGCGGAAACCCGGTTTTGACCACTACCTCTAATTTCCCCCAATTATTAGGGTTCTTCGCTAATCCGCCTTCACCTCCAGTACCAGCTGAATTTGTACCGACCTTACAGGCTTTGGGACAACAAACCGAGGCTACCTATCAAGGCCTTCCGTATTTCGATGCCTTTATAGATCCGCGTGGCAACGTTATCGAAAGTACCTTTACCCCTGGGGCCACATACACACCTAACAAAGCAAACCTAGATCAGATTTTTGCCCAGGTTCCGGTAAACGATATCAAAGTAGGATCACAGGTTTTGGCTGCCTATGTTTCTGATGTTATCAATGTAGCCCCAAACTTAACCGTTAACGTTGGCTTGCGTTTGGATCACTTTATTCAAGACGGGAATAAGGCGGTTGAAGTTGACGATTATACCAAAACCAACTTTTCGCCCAATGCCGGTTTTGTTTACCAACCTATCATGAACCGTTTGTCGGTTTTTGGAAATTACCAAACTGGTTTCTTGAACCAAAACCCAATTATCAACCCTGCTGGCAGTATCAGGCCCGATGGTACCGTTGCACCAGAACCTTGGGTAACCACCTTAGATCCGGTAAAAGCCAATCAATATGAGGCTGGAATAAAGACTAATTTGGTAGGTAACAAGCTAAATTTAGGCGTAAGTTACTACTATATCAATGTTAAAGACAGGGCCACATCCGACCCAAGGGTACCCTTACTACCTCAAACCGTGGATATCGCCGAGACCGTGAGTAAAGGTATAGAGCTCGAAGTGAACTCAAACCCATTCCCAGGTATGAACCTAAGAGCATCCTATTCGTATAACGACAGTGAGGTAACCGACGCCTATAGTAAATTGGCCGGGGAGGTCATTACCCCTATTCAAGGCTATAGACCCGAAGAGGCCGGGCCTGAAAAGGTGTACAACTTCTGGGCCGATTACCGTATACAGTCTACCAATGATTTCTTGAGTAGGATCGGTATTGGTGCCGGATTCAATGGTGCCTCGGAACACTATACCTTAAACAACGCCATTTCTGGTCAGTTCGAGTTACCTAGCTATACCATTTTTAACGCCTCGTTATACTATGATGCCGAGAAATTCAGAATCGGTATCAAAGCCAATAATATTTCCGATGAGGAATACTATAGAGGCTGGAGTACCATTAATGCCCAAGCCCCTTTTAATATGTTGGGCACCGTGTCTTATAAGTTTTAATCATTTCATGCTATCCGTAAAACTCCGAAGTTGTTCCTTCGGAGTTTTGTGGTTAATGTCAACCCTATGGTAACTATCTTGGTTTTATTGGTCTTTTTGGGAAGTATTGGGCTTTTATACGGTTCGAAAAAAGCAATCCTCCCAACAAAATACAACTATCAAAGCTGGCTGGCCCGCAATCCTTTTCGGACTAAAATGCTAGGATGCCTGCTTTGTGTATTGAGTCTTATAGGTGCCATAATGTATTTGGGATTAGGTAGCGGGTTCTTCTTTTGGCTGGTATCTTTTATGACCAGCTTAAGTCTGTTGGTGCTTTTTAACCCAATCAAATTAGTATCCCATAACCAGCTATTGCTTTTGTTCTTGATTTGTCTCTGCATCGAAATCCTTTAGACCATGCCCGCCAACCCTAAACATTTAAATCCAAACCCCTGGCACCAATTTGCCAAGATAACGGCCGGAATAATCGGTGGCTATATCATCGCTGCCTTGTTTCACATGTGCCTACCCTTATGGTTACCTAGCCCAAAGAAGGTTCTGATTACTTCCATCTATACTTTGTACATGCTTTGGGTAGCCCTCTTGATCGTTCCTTTTCTTTTCAGAAACGGATGGAAAGCTTGGGGCCTGTACCTAGTAATTATCGCCATATTATTCGGCCTGTTCTATTTGGGCAGCCCTAGAAATCCGTTTGTGTAATGAATAAAAGGAACTACAACGTATTTTTTAATACACATACTGTAAGTGGTATTGTTATCAGTGTGGCCTTATATGTGATCTTCTTTGCCGGTGCCTTTGCCCTGTTCAAGGAAGAAATAGCTGTTTGGGAAGAAAACACCCCGCAACACTATGTAGAACGAGCCGCCATTGATTACGATTTTCTTCTAAACGATATCGCTCAAGAATACGAACTGCCAGGAAGGGATATCCGTTTTAATTTAGGTCATACCAATTTAGATAAAATTTATGTACTCCTCAACCAAAGCAAGGACACTGTAAATATTTCGGAAGAAGACAGGGGTTACGAATATTTCTCCATTGACATTCACAATGGCCTCAAAAAGACCTATGAGGAAAATTATAGCTTGGGCGAATTTTTGTACCGTTTACATTTCTTTCACCAAATCCCTTATGTGGGCCTATATTTATCCGGATTTATCTCACTTTTCTTCCTGTTCGCCATTGTTACCGGGGTAATCGTACATTGGAAAAAGATCGTTTCCAATTTCTATCATTTTAATCCCAAGGTGACCTTAAAGCGAATTTGGACGGACGCCCATACGGCACTGGGTGTTATTGGCTTACCCTTTCAGTTTATCTATGCTATAACCGGAACCTATTTCGGACTGAGTATTTTGGTCTTGCTACCTGCCAATTTCCTTTACAACAACAACCAAGATAAATTGATGCAGGACCTAAGGCCAGAACGTGTGGCCGCAGAATGGGTGGCACCTACCGCTGACCCCATGCCCAGTGTAAATGAATTCGTTACGGCCAATGCCAATACTTGGGACCGTTTTCACCCGCAATATGTGTATCTGAAAAATTACGGTGGTGTTAATGCCGAGTACCAATTGATAGGCGAACTGGACGATTCTGAAAAATACTTAAATGCCGGAAGCATTACCCTGAACACCCAATCCGGAAAAACCAAAATAGACAGAGACCCGCATGTGGCCGACTATTTGGGCGATATACAATTATCGTTGGGCCGTCTGCATTTTGCAAATTTCGGCCCACTGTGGGTACGGGTCGTGTATTTTATTCTGGCACTGATTACCTGTTTTGTGATAATTTCCGGGGTTTTGATCTGGATCGAGGCACGAAACAAAAAAAGTATGTCCCTCAATCAGCGCTTATATACGGCAAAAGTGGGGCATATCTATATGGGTATCTGCCTATCGCTTTTCCCCATTACCGCCCTATTCTTTTTGGTAATCAAATTGTTGCCCGCCCATCTCATGGATCAGCGTATGACCCTACTTTATGTAGGTTTCTTTGGCCTTTGGCTTTTGGCCAGCATTTTCTACCGCTATAAAAGAGATAATTATTTTACCAATAAATCGACTTTATTACTGGGCAGTATACTCGGATTCTGTATACCCTTGGCCAATGGCCTTGTAAGTGGGCAATGGCTATGGAAAACCTTTGGAACACAATATGAAATCTGTTTGGTAGATGCCTTGTGGCTAGGTTTGGCCACGGTTGGTCTTTTCGCCTACTGTAAAATCAAACCAAACATCAAAGCACAAAGCGCCTTTAGCAAACACCCCATAGATTATAAAAACCGGAAAGCCCTTCTCCAAAAAGAAGCGACTTCTGAAAAGCCACTTAACCCCATCGATATAAACTTTAATGAATCAATCGAAGAAGATATGAAAGCGAAAATCGCCCTATTATGGCTATTCTTGGCCATCGGATTTATCATTCACCATGTTTACGGTCTGGCCACGGTATATACCTCCGAATCCCTTTATATTGAGAGTACCCACGGCGAAACCCCTATGGCATGGCATGTGTACCGAATACTTTTTGAAGGCCTTGCCCTGGTATTCGCCCTGTTGAGTTTACAGTTCAATAAAAAAGGGTTTTGGACCACAGCCTTGGTTTTTGCCATCGTATTAGGCCTCTACAATACCTACCATTTCGTAGCTGCCCTTTTACACGAATTGGGTAATCTTTCGGAAATCGTGGTACTGGCTTGGATGGTAGCCGTATCTGTCATTTTAACCCTAAGCTTGAGCCAAATGCGAAAAAGTCTTTAAGAATTACGTTTTTTAGTTGCAATGTCGGGGCCGTTCCTTGTAGTGGGGAACGGCCCCATTGTTTTGCCTATTTCTTATAAAACGATTTGTCGATATAAACCAAAGCTTCCTCCAAAACCTCAGTTAACACGGTATCATCTATGGCTTCCAAATCCCTATAGCGTAGTGACCGTACTACTTTTCGGCCGGCGGCTTCCATTTTATCTAGGTGTTTCGACATATGGGCCGAGTGCCAAAAGGCCACATCTACATAATCTTTACTCTGGTTGAGATAGCATAAAGGCCGATCATCCACATAAAAAAACGAGATCTTGTATTTGAACCGCATCTCTGCCTTGGGAACCACGGCCTGTATCTTAAACTGTATATGAAGTAATATAGAACGAAAAGGTTCTGGTTGTGATAGGATATAGGTTTCAGCTGGGTTCATACAACTAAATTAATAGAATTAGAAGACTTGAATGCTACGGTACTAATTGTTCAATCAAGTTCATATATAAACCATCTTTTCCCTACCTTTAAGCAAAACCAAACCAGTATGAAACCCTGTATTTTGGCGATTAGCCTATTCGTCGGCCTGACCGTTTGGGCCCAACAACCCAGTCATTCCCATAGTGCGAAACGCGCTTTCGACTTTCCCGATATTCCGGGTTATAAAACCTTAAAGACCGATTTTCATCAGCATACGGTTTTTTCAGACGGAAAAGTATGGCCTTCTATCCGCGTTATGGAGGCGTTGCGCGATAATCTCGATGTGATTTCCCTGACCGAACATATCGAATACCAACCCCATGCCGACGATATTCCGCACCCCGACCGTAACCGGGCCTATGAAATTGCCCTTGAAGAAGCCAAAAACCACGATTTATTGATCGTGAACGGCTCGGAAATTACGCGGGACAAACCCGTGGGCCATAACAATGCCATCTTTGTGACCGATGCCAACAAATTAGTGGCCGACGACCCAAAAGCGCCCTTTGCCGAGGCCAAAAAACAGGGCGCCTTTGTTTTTTGGAACCACCCGGCCTGGTTCCCCCAATCCCCAACGGGCAATCCTATATTTAGTGAATTTCAGGCCGAGCGCGTTAAAAAGGGGGAGTTACACGGCATCGAGGTCATCAATGAATATGATTATGCCGAGGAAAGTCTGGCCCTGGCGCTGGAACACAATCTTACTATTATGGGCACCAGTGATATTCACGGACTCATCGATTGGCACTATACCGAAAAGGGACACGAAAGACCTATTACGTTGGTTTTTGCCAAAGAACGGAACCTTGAAGGGGTAAAAGAAGCCCTTTTTGCAGGTAGGACCGTAGCTACTTTCAATAATCTTTTCGTAGGCAGAAACGAATATCTAAAACCCTTATTGGAGGCTTGTATTTCGGTGGCTAGTGCCAAATACCGGAAAAACACCAGTATTCTCGAACTTACACTTAAAAACAGTTCGAGCAGTGACCTTTGGTTGGAAAACAACATGGACTATACCTTTTATAACCACGGCCCGGTATTCGAGATTCCGGCCCATGGCGAAGTAACCTTAAAGGTCAAAACCTTGAAAAAATTGAACACCCTGGAACTAAACCTTAAGGCCATTAAAGCCTTTATAGCCCCTAGGCAAAATCCGGAACTATCGTGGCAGATCAATATCGAATGATATCGTTCTTTATTTGTGCTAATTATTCTGATATATAATCCTCCAAGTAAGAAAAGCGTGAGGTCAATTTTCCATCTCGGGTCATTCGCGCCCGTTCTAAAACCCCTTGGGCATCATTGTCGAAAAAAGCCGGAATAACGTGTTCCATGAACTGTTCGCCAAATCCAACACTGGCATCACGGGGCAATTCGCAAGGTAGGTTGTCTACCGCCATAACGGCTATGGCCTTATCATTACGATAATCTATTTCCGATTCACTTTGGGCATCGTAGCCGTAAATAGGGTCGGCGATGGTAGAAGGTCTAATTGTACTGGCCACCGGACCATCGATATCACAACTGATATCGGCTACTACAGAGATGTTGAAATCATCGGATTTGGCATCCTCACGTGTAAATAAAAAGGGCGCACCATCGCCAAAAAAATGTCCGGCGATATAGAAATCCGAAACCTGGGCAAATCGCATAAAGTTGGATTGATAGGCTTCTGCACGGGAATAAAAATCTTTTTTATCCAATTGCTGACCGTCTTTGCGCTTGTTATAATCGAGTACATCAATCTGGCAAAAGACCGGTTCCGTAACCCTTTGGTTCAAATAGGCATTTACATCCAGTTCGGTAAGGCCCATGCCCACCAACATTTCACGGGCTCCGTTACCCACCTTGCCCTTGCCGGTCAATACGATCTTACAGCCACCTAGTTTCTCCTTAATCTGTCTCAGGGCGTTGATCAGGGCTTGCTGGTCTGGCAGGGTTTCGGCCTTGGGCAATTCGAACAACCCATGTTTTAATCCGTACGCCCGAAAACCATTGTAGGCCCCAACTATACCGGCATAACGACCAAAGGCCACGACGCGTTGTCCCGCTTGGTTTACGATAACCTCGTGGTCGTACAATTCTATATGCTTGGCCAAAATGGCCTGCAACAGCTTTTTGTTATAGGGCTGTTTTTTAATGGTGTGCGAAAAGAAAAAGTACTTTTTGTTCGGAATCAAGGCATCGATAGGCACCTCTTTTACCCCGAGCAATACATCGCATTGATCCATGGCGTCTGCCACGGTAACACCGGCAGCACGATAATCTGCATCGGTATATACACGAATATCCGAAGGCTCAACGATAATCTCGGCTTCAGGAAATCGTTCTAATATGGCCTGACAGGCAGCTGGGGACAATACGACCCGACGATCTGGCGGGTTTTTTCTTTCTTTAATAACACCTAGCTTCATAAACTCACTTTTGGTATGAAATTTGTCGTAAAATAACCGGATTTGCGGGGGTGTGCAAACTTTTTAGTAACTTCGCAAGCCTTTTCTCCAAAACCCAGTTTTTGAGAAGGATTTTAACATTTTTCCTAATAGAAGGAAAACGTTCTGAAACATAATGGGGCCGACCGGTTTTGACAGCGAGACCAGTTGGAGTGTAAGCATGTCGAGCGTTGGGATGTTGCTCGTTAATCTGATGTTCCAAACCTTTAAATGGCGAAAATAATTACGCTCTTGCCGCTTAATCTGAATCATAGTAAGATAAGCCTCGTCTCTATAAGATAGAGAAGCGAGATGTTCCTGAACAGCCCTTGTTGACGGCGGTTCGTAAAGGAGCACCATAAAAGTCAACATAGAAACCGTAGGATCCCGATACGGTTTTAAAGCTTAATCGGGAATAAGGTTATGGTGGGCGGTCTTTGGTCAGCCATAGCTCGAAAACCAATCAGAGACTAAACATGTAGAAAGCCCTTTAGCTTCTTGTTTGGACGAGGGTTCGAATCCCTCCGGCTCCACCAAATAAAATCACCTTCGGGTGATTTTTTTGTTTACACCTCCTAGATTTAAGGTCATTGCGCAGGTCTACCAGACCTGTTCCTTTCCCTTAGTCTCCGACCTTACCAAATCTCCCTGAACCCTTGGCAAAGCGAATATCGCAAGGTCTAGGCTCAGCGTAACTTTTTGCTTTTCTTTGTACCTCTAAACCAATTCCTTTCTTGATGTCTAAATTCTTTCAGTTCTTTTTGTTAGGGTTGTTTTTTATGAATACCAATGGTTCTCTGGGTCAACACGAACCCCAAATAAATCTTCTAATCTTCTCTAAAACTGCTGGCTTTAGACACGAATCCATCGAAACTGGGGTAAAGGCCCTTCGTGAGCTTTGTTCTCAAAACGGCATCGAAGTTACACATACAGAAGACGCTAGGTGGTTTACCAAAAAACGATTAAAGAAGTTTGATGCGGTGCTCTTTTTAAGTACCAGTGGTGATGTGTTTAATAAAAAACGACAAAGGGCCTTTAAAAGGTTCATACACGGGGGCGGTGGTTTTATTGGGATACATGCCGCTAGTACCACCGAATACGATTGGCCCTGGTACGGTCAACTATTGGGAGCCTATTTTGATGGGCATCCCGAGGCACAAGATGCTGTGGTTCGGGTAACCGACCCCAGTCATTTGGCCACAACTCACCTACCAAAAAAATGGAAACGTTTTGATGAATGGTATAATTTCAGGTGGATAGACAAGAGTTTCCATACCCTTTTAACCGTAGACGAAAGCACGTATACAGGAGGAAAACATCAGAATAACCACCCCATAGCTTGGTGTAAGGAATTTAACGGAAGTAAAGTGTTTTATACTGCCTTGGGGCATACCAAGGAATCTTATACCGAAAAACAATTTTTAAAACACTTACTAGGCGGAATCAAATGGGTCATGGGTTTAGAAAATTTAAAACCAGACAACTAAATTAGATTTTTAGCGTAAACCATTTGCCCATAACACCTATTCCCCTAACTTTGAGGCCCTATTTACCGAATACGCTTGTGAGGCTTCCAATTATTATATTCATTTCTTTTCTTTCGCTTGTTACCGCGCAACAACCAAAAGACACTACCCTCCTACATTACCTTCGGTCTGCTTCTGCTAATGCCCTGGAAAACGGGAACGATTCCCTTTTCAAACAGCTTAATACTGAATACTATCAATTGGCCCGAATACATAAAGACACCCTCTGTATCGTGCGTTCATTTTTCCACGAAGCTATGTATCGACCCTATCCGGCCAATATGATATTTGCCGACAGCATTATTAACCTAACCAAGAATTTCTACAAGATAGATTTCCCTTCTTATGGTTATTACCTTAAGGGTCAATTATTCGAAGACAATGATGCCTTGGTACCGGCTCTAGACGCTTACAAAACCGCCTTGGATCTGGCCACCAAAAAGAAGGACAGTTTAGGTATTTTAGACGCCTTAGGAGGTATAGGCAGTATCAAACTAACCCTTGGACGCTTTAAAGAGGCTCAAGAATCGTTTCACAGGTCAAGAAATTACATAATCCAAAAAAAAGGCTCTTCGGCCGCATTACGGAGTAATTATAATTTAGCCAGGGCTTTTCTCCATGCCGGGGAATTGGACTCTGCCCGTTATTACGTTGATTTAGGCCTTTCCCATATCGATTTAGATAAAGAATATGCCGTAAAAAGTAAAGCCTATCATAAATTTTCGGCTTTTTACCCTAGTCTGGTCGGCTTAGATGCTTACGTGAAGTTCTATCAAAAGACAGCTATGGATGAGGTTAAAGATTCCTTAACCAAATTCCTTCCCATTTATGAAAACGAACCCATCTATTTGGGTTGGTCCCACTTTGTTTTGGGTGAAATAGCCTTGCTAGAGGGTAAACGAAAGCAGGCCCTGGATCATTTCTTAACCGTTGACCGATTGTTTGGCCCGGAAGATTGGCGTTTTTCAAAGCTTAAGGAAACCTATGCCGGACTCATTGAACTCAAAAAATCGGATAATGCCGCCCAATTGGCTTATATGGAAAAGTACATACGCTACGATTCCATTCGAAATTCCAAAATGCTCCGAATCGCCAATGAAGTTACCACAAACTACGACCTCCCGCATGTTGCCGATTTGAAAAAACGTATTGCCGAAAGCAACAATGACCTAACGCGTAAAAAAAGGCGTCACTTTTATATCGTATCGAGCATCTTGGTGGTAGCATTTGTCATCAGTCTGGTTTTTCACTTTCGGTATAGAAAGACCAAAAAACGCCTCGAACTTTTGCTGAATGAGGAACCGGTTCCGGCACCGATAAAGGTAGCTTCACAACCGAAAAAATCACATGCCCTGGACACCGAGCATTTGACCCACATATTAAACCGACTTAATGACTTTGAGAAAAGCGACCTCTTTCTCGACCCTACCTATAATATGCAAGACCTTTGCCAGTACATTGGTAGAAATGCCAATTGGACCAGTAAGGTAATCTCAGATTATAAAAATCCAGAAGGTTTTAGAGCGTACTTAAAAGACTTACGCATTTCTTATGCCATTGCCGATTTAAAACGGAACACCCCTAAACTGACCATTGCCGGTATGGCGTCTTCCTATGGATTTGGATCGGCCAATACCTTCTCTAAGAGTTTTAAGGAACGTACCCAGGTTACCCTTTCCAGTTTTTTGGCGGCCTTGCCGGAAAAAGCGAGCGCCTAACCTCACTTTCTACTACTGTTTTTAGGGCAGGCTTCCCTTTTTTAGACCACCGACCTAGCCTCGTCGCCTTTAAAAACCACGAAAACAACACTTAACGCAACTAACTGATTACGTAACTGTTGCAGGCTTTTATAAGTCAAAAAAATCCTTCCATTCATGAACCATGGCATGAAAAGGTTTTATAAAATGGGGAACCCCCGTACTTTTATAATGCAAAGAGGTACGTGTTATAATTTTTGCTTTTCCACCTGTCTAAATAATTAAATGATTTTGCTCAAATCTACAGGGAAAGCACATGAATTAGTATTCGCGATAACCAACCTACCAACAACCTTCACCAACGGGCCAAGGATTATCTCCTTGGCTTTTTTGTTTTCTAAACCCGCTATACCAGAAGAAAGAATTACTGCCGATCTAGTATAGCTTCACTTGTTTTGGACTTATGTAGCTCTTTCAAAAAAGTGATCAACCCTTTAATTTGGCATAACTCTTTTTATAATCCATGGGTCGCATGCCCACTATGGTTTTAAACTGTTTATTAAAATTCGACAAGGCATTAAAACCACATTCATAACTGATCTGTACCACATTTAATTCATCTTCCAACAATAATCTCTTGGCATGGCCGATCCTTGTCTCATTAACAAATCGGGTAAAGGTTTTATTGGCCCGAGGCTTAAAATACCTAGAAAAAGTACTGGGCGACATATTCAAGGTATCGGCTATTTCATCGGCACTGATCTTTTTCCTGAAATTCACGGCTACATAATCGTGGATTAACCTCATTTTTTCGGAATCGCCTCCCTTAAAATTGTTGCGATATTCCATTCCGGCCAATAATTCATACTCATTACTTTCAGACATTAATTCCAAAAGTTGCCATAAACGTATCATTCTTTTAAACCCAACCTCCCCCTCGAAACCCAATAATAGGGACTTGATCTTTTCCCGTGTTTGCCCAAAAAAGGAAATTCCACGTTCCGATTTTCCCAAAAGCCGCTCCATTTTAGGGAACTTTTCAGGGAGTCCGATAATCCCATCAACGATATCTTCACTGAAATACAGTACCAAACCCCTTGTATTGTTAGCTTCTTGAGTTTCAAAACAGACTTCCTCACTACGCCATAAATGGGGTAGATTAGGTCCGGTAAACACTAGGTCTCCGGGCTCAAAAACTTGTACATGATCTCCGATATAACGCATTCCCCTCCCCTTTAAAATCATAGAGATTTGATATTCCGGGTGAAAATGCCACCGCGGATTAAAATAAGGTCGGAGCGCATCCTGATAGACGATTACTTCTTTGGAAGTAAGTGCGGTTTCAATATTAGGCCTACCCATATTTTACAACAATTGTTAGATTCAGGGATAATAAAAGCAAAAAAGAGTAGCAATACAAAGAAAAAGTGGAGGAAATCCGTCTTTCCCTACTTTACTTTTATCCTATATATAAAAAATAGTATCCTATGAAAATCGGGATGAACATGCTTTTGTGGACTGACCATGTTACGGAAACCCACTATCCCATAATAGAAAAATTAAAGGAAATTGGATACCACGGTATCGAAATACCCCTAGGCCAAGGCGATTTACGGCATTACCATAAACTGGGTAACGAAATTGCACAATTAGACCTCGAAGTAACTGCGGTTACCTCTATACATGCCAACACCAATATAGCCAGTCCGGATAAGAAAATAAGACAGGCTGGCCTAGACCAATTGCGCTGGGCTATGGATATGGGGGCGGCACTTGGGGTAAAGACCATTTGCGGACCATTCCATTCGGCCTTTGCCCATTTTAGCCAAAAACCCCCAGCGCAGGCCGAACGCCAATGGAGCGCCGAATATCTACATTTAGCGGGCGGTTATGCTTCGGAAAATGGCATTACACTGGCCGTAGAGGCTTTAAACAGGTTTGAGTGCTACCTCTATAACACCATGGGTGATCTTAAGATGTTATTAGATCAAGTGGCCCATCCGAATGTTGGGGCTATTTACGATAGCCACCATGCCCATATCGAAGAAAAAAATCACGAAGGGGCCCTAAACACCATAGCCACCCACCTTAAGCATGTACATATTAGCGAAAGTGACCGGGGCACCCCAGGTAACGGACAAGTGCACTGGCATTCTGTTTTTAACACCTTACAAGATATGGGTTACGACGGTTGGCTTACCATAGAGGCCTTTAGCCGTTCGGCCCCAGAATTTGCGAACGCCATTAACGTTTGGCGCGATTTTTCACCCGCGGAGGAGATTATTACCCAAGGGTTCGATTTTATTAAAAAGAATTGGATAAATAGGAAACCTTAATCTATGGAAGCCTTTGCAGATTCTAACGGTATCAAAATCTTTTACAAAACCATAGGAAATGGCGACCCCTTGGTACTGATTATGGGGTTTGGTGCCGATGGTACAGCCTGGGAAAAGCACCTGGATATGTATGCGAAACACTTCCGTTGTTTGGTTATCGATAACAGAGGGGTAGGCCGTTCAGATCAGCCCGCGGGCCCATATTCTACCCAAAGCATGGCCACAGATGTCATCGCCGTAATGGATCATGCCCAAGTGGCCAAGGCCAAGGTGGTTGGCATATCTATGGGAGGGGCCATTGCCCAAGAATTGGCCTTGAACTATCCCAATCGTGTTAGCGGCATGGTTCTGGTTAGTACATGGCCCTATTTTAATAAGTATACGACAGCTGTGTATAACAACCTTAAAAACTTACGAAAAACCAGCCGACCCGAAGATTTTATGGCTCTTTTACAACTCTGGATTTTCGCCCCGCCGTACTACCAAACCCAACAAGACCAGTTACAAGCCGGCCAACAAATGGCCAAAGACCATCCCAATCCGCAATCACAAGAGGGGTTCAATGGTCAACTCGATGCCTGTAGCTCCCATAATACGGTATCCCGATTAGGCGCTATTAACATCCCAACACTAATTACGGTGGGTGCCCTCGATATCTTCACCCCGCCGGGTTATTCCGAAACTTTACATAAGGCTATACCCAATTCCCAGCTTGACATATATCCGGATGCTGGGCACGTACATCACTGGGAAAGCCTAGACCGATTTAACCAATCAACCACCGAATTTCTACTAAACCATTGATTATGGCATCGATTCAATTAGCATGCGAAACCTATACCTGGCAAATGCCTGGTGAGACTTATAAAGGCAAACTGGATCATATTATGGGCGTCATGAAAAAAGCCGGATTTACCGGAATTGAAGCTGAAACCAGCTTCTTTGGGCCTTTGGCAGACCCCATACTCATGCAAGAAATGTTGGACAAACATCAATTAGAGCTTACCGCGCTTTGCCATGTTGAAGACTGGCGACACACTCAGGAAACCGATGCCGAAAAAGCGAATGCCGATTCTTGGATCGAGTTCTTAGCCCATTTTCCAGATACCATGTACCTATTGGTGCAAATGCCGGGTAAAGACCGAAATCAGCTGGGTGAAAGACAAACGAATCTTTTGAACTGTATAAACCATATTGCCCAACGGGCCACGGACAAGGGTATAAGCTGTTCTTACCACCCCAATTCTCCCCAGGGTTCCATCTTTCGAACCACATCGGATTATAAAATCCTTTTAAATGGACTCAACCCCAGAACCATTGGCTATACCCCCGATGTTGGCCATATTGCCAAAGGGGGTATGGATCCCTTGGAAACCATTAAAAAATATAGGGAAACCATTAATCTCGTACATTATAAAGATATGTTCGCCAATGGCGAATGGGCCCCGACCGGGGAGGGTATAATCGATTTCAAGGGCATTACAAATTACTTGAAAGCCACTGAATACACTGGCTGGATCGTTATGGAAGATGAATGTGATAGGGCCATAACCAATCCCGACGGACTCACACTTACCGATGGAGATTACATTAGAAATCATATCGTAAACCTAATTTCTTAAACCGAACGCTATGGAAACCTTTGTACTTGGCCTTGATTTTGGTTCCGATTCCGCGCGTTGCGCGCTTGTAAATGCTGGGAATGGCCATATTCATAATGAGGCCGTGGCCCTTTATCCGAGATGGAGCCAAGGCCTTTATTGCGATCCGGCCAGCAATCGTTTTAGGCAACATCCGCAAGATTATCTCGATGCCTTGGAAGAAGTGGTTCAAAATACCTTGTCTGGGGTTGCCGAAGATATTGTTTCAAAAATTGTCGGCATGGCAATAGATACCACAGGCTCTACCATTGTTGCGGTTGACCGTTCGGGTACTCCTTTGGGTTTACTTCCGGAGTTTTCAGAAAACCCAAATGCACTATTCGTACTATGGAAAGACCATACCGCCCTCAAGGAGGCCGAAGAAATCACCCATACCAGTAAACAATGGCATACCGATTATACCCAATATGTAGGGGGTACCTATTCAGCGGAATGGTTTTGGGCCAAAATATTGCATATCTGTCGGGTAGATGCCTTGGTAAAAGAAGAAGCCCATAGCTGGGTAGAACATTGCGATTGGTTACCCTTTTTACTTACCGGGGGCACCAATTTACACGAAATGAAACGAAGTCGTTGTGCCGCAGGCCACAAGGCCCTTTGGCACAAGGACTATGGAGGGCTTCCCGATGTTGATTTTTTGAATGCCGTGGACCCCATTTTAGGGCCCTTTCGAAAAAACCTATACGAACACACCTATACGGCCGACCAACCGGCCGGAACCCTTTGTACTTCTTGGGCCCAAAAACTGGGGTTGCCCCAAAACATCACGGTCAACGTAGGCACATTCGATGCCCATGCGGGTGCCGTAGGCGGTGAAATAAAGCCGCATTTTTTAAGCAAAGTCATCGGTACTTCTACGTGCGATATGCTTGTTACACCCTTACCTAGGGGGCAGGAACAAACTATAGCCGGAATCTGTGGGCAGGTGAACGGTTCCATTCTTCCAGACATGTTAGGATTAGAGGCGGGCCAATCGGCCTTTGGCGATGTATTCGCTTGGTTTCAAAGATTACTCAGTTGGCCCATTAACGATGTATTTCCCGATACCGAAGATGCCGATTCAAACGATTTGAGACCTTTTGTCGACCGGATACTGCCCGACTTATCAAAGGCAGCCGCTAAAATTCCAGATACTGATTTCCAACTTACGGCATTAGATTGGTTTAATGGCAGGCGCACTCCCTTTTCAAACCAAAACCTGAAGGCCAGCATTTCCGGACTTTCATTAGGAAGTGATGCCCCCCAGGTTTTTAAGGCCCTGGTCGAGGCCAATTGTTTTGGGGCCAAAAAAATCGTGGACCAGTTCAACGATCAAGGGGTAACCATTGCCGGCATTATCGCCTTAGGCGGGGTCGCCCAAAAATCGCCTTTTGTCATGCAGACCATGGCCAATATACTTGAAAGACCCATTCATGTAGCCAAAGCCAAAGAAACCTGTGCCTTAGGGGCTGCGATGCTAGCGGCTACCGGAGCTGGTGTGTACGCTACTGTTTCAGAGGCCATGCAAGCTATGGGCCACGGCTATGAGGTGACCTATCAGCCAAACATAAAGACCAAAAATCTTTACCATAATCGCTACCAAAAATATTGCAGGTTGGGTGCCTTTATTGAACTTCAAGAGGAAAAAAGCGAAATAAGACCCGTAGACCCCTATGGAGAACTAAGGCAAGAGGCTTACGATTGTAATATGAGATTACCGGAATTAGGGTTAGTGTTATTCACTTTCGGTAATGCCAGTGTTGCGGATCGGGAATTGGGGGTTTTCGCCATTAAACCAAGTGGGGTACCCTATACCAATCTCAAACCATCGGATATGGTTATAGTCGATTTTGATGGTAATATCGTAGATGGTGCCTTAAGACCCTCATCAGACACCAAAACCCACGCCGTACTTTACAAACATTGGAAAGAGGTTGGGGGTATCGTACACACCCACTCTACCTACGCTACGGCTTGGGCCCAGACGGGATTGGACATCCCAATTTATGGCACCACCCATGCCGATCATATGACCGTGAACATTCCGTGCGCCCCAGTAATGGATGCCGAAATGATCAGCGGTGATTATGAATTTGAAACAGGGCACCAAATATTAAAAGCATTCGCCACTAAAAACCTGTCCCCAAAAGAGGTTGAAATGTGTTTAATTGCCAACCATGCCCCTTTTTGTTGGGGACCCACGGGCGATAAAGCCGTATATAATAGTGGGGTATGTGAAGAATTGGCCAAAATGGCCTTTTTAACAAAACAAATCCGTCCGAATGCCCCTATGTTACCGGATGCTTTAAAAAGAAAACACTTTGAAAGAAAACATGGAACCCATGCCTATTACGGACAACAATAATACGCTCACAAACCCAAGGAACAATTATCCGAAACTCCATAACGCTGCTTGGCCCGGAATGGTAGGAAAAGGCCCAGACACCGAAGCCTGTATCCCACTGGAAACCATGGTGCAACTTACGGCAAACGCCCAAGTTAACGGCATTGGTTTCGATGGGATGGACATTACCCTTCACCTCCCCCATTTTGATATCGATGGTGGCCCCGAAGCCTTGAATCGATTGGTAGACTTGTTCCAATCGCACGAATTGGCCATTGGGAGTTTGGTAGCACCTATCTGGAAAGAAACCGGTGGAGGTTCGGCCATGGGTACGACCAAAGAACGGCAACGCTTTTTAGACCAGGTAGAAAAAACCTGTGCCCTTGGCCAAGCCCTACGGGAAAGTGGTTTACGTCCCTATGGGGTAGTACGTATAGATTCGGCCGACAACCCAGCGAATTGGAATACCGATCCCGTAACCCATACACGGCTAATTGCCGACACCTTTAGAAAAGCGGCCCAAATAGGTGCCCAATATGGCGAACGCATTGCCGCCGAAGGCGAAATCTGTTGGGCCGGGATGCACGGTTGGAAGACCATGACCCATTTACTGGAGCTCATTGACCACCCCAACATCGGTTTCCAAGCCGATATGGCCCATACCCTTCTCTATCTCCTGGGATACAACAAAGATGACGAACGCATACTACCCAAAAATTTCGATTGGAACGACCGGGCCACCTTGGAAAAAGGACTTCAATCGGTTTCCGCCGCCCTAAGGCCCTATACCATCGATTTTCATGTGGCCCAAAACGACGGTACTGTATTTGGGGCCGGCTCCCACGACAAGACCGGGAAGCATTGCCTGGCCACAGACCCGAATGGCAAATTAAACATTACCACAGATGCCGGGTACTGGTTACGCGACTCAAATGGTAAACTGACCAAAAATTTTAAACATATCTGTTGGGATGGTTGTATGTTCCCAAACGAGACCCTACTGCAACCACAAACCTGGAACGATATCTTGGCAGCAATGCTACAGGTTCGCGAACAGCATGGATGGGTTGAAACGACCTAAGCAATTCCATCAATTCCCATATTCCTTTTACCCTAAAGCCAAAAAATCAAAATTAGAGATGAAAGACCAATATAATCGCCGCGATTTCATGAACCGATTGGCCGGCTTGAGCCCAATACTGCTCTATGGCACCACCGGATTTTCCCAAAAACCCAAACCAATTTCCTTCGGTAAGGCAGTTGTTGAAAAAATAGAGCTGTATCGGTACGATGTTAATTTGGCCCGACATTTCAGCTTCGGGGTCTGGAAAAACAGACAGGTGGCTTTTATCAGAATAATTTCCTCAGGGAAAAGCGGTTGGGGCGAGATGAATGCGGGAATCAATAAGCCTGGGCTAAATCTTGAAGATTGGGGACAATTCTTACGCCCATTATTAGGAAAGAGCATTGACGATGCTTTTAATATGGTTTCTTCACACCTCCATGCAAAAACTTGGAACTGGGGCAAATGTGAATTTGTAGAAATGGCCTTGTACGATTTGTTGGGTAAACTGGAAAACCGTCCCGCACTAGATCTTCTTGGATTAACCGGAAACCAAGCCGTTCACGGGCTTTTCCCAATATTGGAAGAAGACCCTGACAAGGTGGCCAAGGCCGCTCAAAAAGCACGGGATTCCAACTATAAGTCCCATGTAAAATTAAAGATCTTCGGGAATTCAAAATCCGATGGGGAATTGATCCAAACCGCCCGCGAGGTATTGGGTGATCAAACCTATATTGTTTGTGACCCAAACGAAGGCTATAAAAATTGGGACACCCTGACTGATTTGGCCCAAGACTTAAAATATCTAGGAAGTTGTGGTATGAATGGCTGTGAAGACCCAGCCAAACTGACTCTTGAACAATGGATCGACCTACAGAAGATGGTCGACCCCATTACCATAATCCCAGATGTGATTCTAAGGCCTGCCCATACCGCCTTGGAAATGGCCAAACCCGGAATGGGTAATGCCTATAACCTGCATCCGGCGACCATGGGCAACTTTAAAAGCATGGTACAATTGGCTTCTAAAATAAAATCATGGGGGCACCAACTCATGATCGGCGATGCCAGCTTAATAGGGCCAGGTTGCTCCATATGGCAACAATTGGCCATAGGTATGGGCGCCTCCTGGGTAGAAGCCATAGAAAAACCCATTGAATCGGACCGTTACTTACCCTGTATCGCTTCTAAAGCCACCTTTAAGGATGCTTCCGGAAAGCACCAAATGAAACGCCAGGCCGGTTTTGGTGTGGAATTGGACATTCCAACTTTAAAGGAAGTAGTATCACAACATCATGTCATCTAGGTTAACCTTTACATATTTTACTATTATTGCTCCTAACCTGCTGTTGAAACATAAAAAAGGGCAGCCGAAACATCGACCACCCTTTTAATTTTATATAAAAGTCCTACCTCTTGAACTTATGGTTTTACCACCTCAGTATCCATAGGCACGGCAACCTTGACCAAATTGGTCTCCAAGGATTCCAGAAATAATTCGTCGGCCAAAAACTGCCAGCTAAAATCACGACTTTGATTGGCCAAGTGATGATGCCCATCTTGATCCAAAATATAATCGTCTGGCTTGTTTAGCTTTCGGGTCTGGGCGTAGACTTTTTCGAACTGGGCACGTAGTTCTTTAAACTCTTGTCGTTTATCCAACAAAGATTTTTTAAGTACATTTTTCTTCTCCACCTCCTGCTCTAGGTCATAGGCCTCCATGGTCAACAACAAATCTAAGGTAAAGCCAGTAACTTGGTATACTTGCTCGTACACCTCTAGGTTATACGAATTACGAACTGCCGTTTGCCTTAGGGCTGCCAGCGATACGCCCAACGAATCATGGACTTGTTTCAAGGATTTGGCCCTAGCCAGGCGTTCCGCCTCAGATTCGGCCCAACTACCATCTCCGGTAGGTAGTTCGATCAGTCGTGATTTCGGGTCGTCGGAATGACTGATGTAGTTTCTGGAATTTCCTACCAATAGGGCATTTTTCCAGAATGCTACCGGAGCTTCCAAGGCGTCGATAAAGGCGTATTCATCGGCAGCGGCCACATTTCCGTACTGCCTATGCCTAAAAGCTTTTTTCAAGGCGTCTTTATCCCGTTTTTCGCCAGACCAAGCGTATTCCGAAAAACCAAGGATGCCCCGCATATAGAGCTCAAAATGGGGCGAATCGTCGTCCCAAAGGGTGAGTAAGAGTCCGTCTAAACCACTTTCTATAGACGATACGGCAAAATTGCGTATGTTGTTCCAATTACTTTCTTCTTGTGGCATCATCACCCATCGGGTCTGTCCGGCGGTAGCCCCCATTACCGGCAGGTCTTTGCTTCGGAACCAATCCATGGCCTTTTGGTTGCCCACGGCTTCCGAAGCACTATAGTTCCAGCGCATATAAATGCAATTCTTCGGAAACTTATCTAAAAAGGCCAACAATTTATGCTCGTTTTCGGCCCAAATGGAATCTACCTGGGTCTCGGTGAGTTCTTTATTGAACATGGCATTGTACACCCCAGCTTGTTTTAAGGGCATATCGTCCCAAAAAATGGGGGTACGATTATGGGATTCGGCAAAGGCACTCACCTTGGATAGCCAATCTAATTGCAACTCCAAAGCCGATTTACCACTGTTTCTGCCCGTGGTATGCACCTCATCACCTCCAACATGTAAATACTTCCCATGGGGAAAGGCCTCCATGGCATCGAGATAAAGGTCGAATTGTACTTTATAGGTTTCCGGATTTAATGGATTATAGGCCCAGTCGCTTTCCGGATCGTCGCGCAGAACTTTGTAGGTATCGTGTTTTAATACAAAGGAAGAGTGTCCGAGCCCCTGTACCAACGGACTGATCTCTATAAAACGATCCTTGGCATAATCGCTTATCTTACGCCATTCTTCTATAGACAAGGCATCGGCCGAACCTACACGGGCCTGCCTAACATACTTCAATTTATCTTCAATCTCAATGATAATACCATTGATTTTCTGAGTAGCCAACTTGTCGATTAAATCGTAGTAGTATTCGGTAGTTTCTAGATGATGTTTTACATCGAGTTGGATGGCACGGTAGGCCAAAGCCGGAAAATCGGAAATACTACAAATGGGGAGGTTTACCCCTTGATCTTGGGCGTCTATGACCAATTGCTCCAAACTGCGGAAGGCATAGAACAAACCAGCCGTATCTTTTCCCTTGATGGTTATGCGATCTTCGGTAATATCGAGGGTATAGCCTTGGGCAGGAAGATCCAAACTTTCATCTACCCCGTACTGGATCGGGGCACCGGAACCTGAACCTGCCCTCAGGGCAGTTAGGGATTTCCCCAAAATCGGTAATTCGGCTCCATCGGCGCTATAAGCCTCCGTTAGCGCATCGGATTCCAAATCACTGACCCCGGTTACGGCAAACTGTTGCGGTAAGGGCAAGAGGTTAAAATCGCCCATTTCTTTTGGGGCCTCTGTACAGGAAAATAGTATCAAGGTCAATACAAGACCTAATACGGTAGTTGCTTTTTGCATGGATTCGTTCGGTTTTCCTTAAAAATAACCAATATCGGTTCCAATTCGCTACAACAGAAAATTTAATACCAATTCTTTTCCTAATTGGAATATTTCTGACGGAAAACGAAAAGAAACCCCTTTTTTATTATTGGAAATATAACGCGGGGGAATAGGTTAGTCCAGATTCATTTTCAGGTCTAAAAACAATCAGCGTAACTTTTGAGCTTGTTTTTGTAACCGGATGCTTTCAGCTACAATAGTCCCAAGGATAATGGCCCCACCGATCCATGTGCCCGTTCGCGGGAATTCCTTTAATAATAGCATACCTATCAAAATACCGAACAGGGGTTGGGTACAACTTAAAATACTTACCGTAGTGGTAGAGAAATGCCTAAAACTATACAGAAACAAAGTATGTCCCAAGGCTGTGGTAATCAGCCCTAGTGCCAAAAGCGAGGGTATAAATTCGGTTATACTCTTTAGCTCCAAAGTAAAAAAGAACGGAATGGCCAAGACAGATGCCACCACCAATTGGTATAGCATTATCACAGATCCATTATAAGACCCGATACGCGATTTCACGATAATATTCCGTAGCGCATATACCAAGGCAGAGAACAGCCCCAACAATATGGCTATAAAGTAATCGCTCTCTAAACTAAACTCGGGTACGATAAAGTAAAGCCCCACCAAGACCATGGCCCCTAAAAGCAAGTGAAACTTTGAGAAGGCCGTTTTTAATACCATAGGTTCCAATAAAGCGGTAAGCACCGGATAGGTAAACAAGGTAAGCATACCTATGGCCACATTAGATTTTTGCAAGGCATAGAAATAAGTGATCCAATGCAACCACATAAGAAAGCCACTGAACAACACCATAGCCTTATCTGCTTTGGCCACTTTGAGCTTAAAGCCTTTTATCCAACAAAACAACAAAAGGGCTACGGCGGCAATGCATGCCCGCATACCAATGGTAAGCGGGGTGGGCACATCGATATAACGCCCAAAAAACCCGGAGGTACTTACAAAAATCATGGCCAGATTGACCTGTAGAATATTTTTGAGCATATCAAATTTCCCGTGTTTGAACGGGCAAAACTATAGGTATTGGCCGGATTTGAAGTACAAATACCGAATTAATCCAAAAGATTTACCAGATGCGCAACCAGGGCATCGGCAAATTGCGGATCATTGATATGGGCTTGATACTCGGTTACCTTTACCGTATCGGCAGCCGTGGTCTTAATGGCGGTAAAGAGCGCGGCATCGTATTCCGGAGCGTAAAAAATATCGCCAGCCTTATCTATTTGTGAAATGCCTTCCAAAGGGATTACGATTTCGGCCTTTCCTTTGTAGGCCGCTACTTTCTGTACCAGAATTTCACCTAATTCCGTATTCTCGGCCGCATGGGTTCGCATTAGGGTTACATCGGGTGCCCAACTGTATAACTGCCTATCTTTATAAGGCTCGGGCACGGAATGTAAGTGGGCAAAATTGACCATATCCAAACACCCCGGAACTACTACCTGGGGCAGGCCCATTTCCCCCGCGGCGGTCAACCTATCTGGGCCGGCATCGCAAATGCCCCCACAAAGGTTATCTGCCAGTTCGGTAGTAGTAACATCTAACACGGCATCGAAACAGCCTTCACGGATCAAAGCCTCCATAGTGGCCCCGCCGATACCCGTGGCGTGAAAGGCCATAACCTCATAACCTTTCTCTTGCAGTTTTTCGGTACAACGGTCTACACAGGCCGTGGTATTGCCGAACATACTTATGGCGATACGTTTACGATCGTTGGCCAGCATGTCGCCACTCACCCTTGCCATGGCCGAAATACTGGCTGCGGCTTGTTTGATAAGCACCTTACTTATGCCGTTTAAACCTGCTACATCTACTACCGAGGGCATTAAAACGATATCCTTAACCCCCATTTGCTCGGTAAGATCTTTGGCCGCTAATGTACTCATACAGAGTTTAGGAATGCCAAAAGGAATTTCCTGAAGGGCACGAAGGGTCATATAGGTACCGCCACCACCGCCCATACCAATGGCTCCGGCCACCAGATTTTGAGTTACCAGTTCTTTTAAAAGGGCGGCCGCACCATCGCCCATAACCCCAACGGCCTTACCTCGATCGTTAGATTCCCTTAGAGCTTCTATTGCCATGCCTCCGGCCTGGGCTACAGCTGTATTATCAAAATCTACGGGAAAATCAGGTTGGGATGGCATAACCCCAATATCCATAGTGCTTACCGCTACCCCATTCTCGGTAAGGCAATCGTATAGATAAGAAAACACTTCACCTTTCGTATCAAAGGCGCCCAACATGACCACTTTCTTTTGCATAGCCACGAATTAAATATTAAAATCGAATACCACTACGCGTTCCAATTTCGGAACCACCAAAGCCTTTACTTCTTCATGGATCGGGTGAGGTAAATAGGCCTCACGAGCTTCTGGACTTTCAAAATCCATGATAAAACCGTGGGTATAGCCATCGTTTAATCCCTCGGTACTATCGTAGGGACCATATTCCATATTCAACAATCCGGGAATCTTTCCTACCATGGCTTTCATGGTAACAAAGCAAAGGGTAATCTCCTCTTCAGTCACCCCTTCTTTAAACTGGAACATGCCATAATGTTTTGTCATCTCAATATCTTTTAGTCTGTACTATATTACTTTAAGGTCTTTATATAGGCCAATAAATCGGCTACTTGGGTATCGGAATAATTTTCCAGCAGACCTTTAGGCATAAAGGAACGGCCACCCAAATAGCCTTTTTCCTTAATATCGGCCTCAGGTACGAAAACGGTACTGCCTCCCATAAAGGCAATGGTAACCCCTTTGCCATCGCGTTTAGACAAGTAACCCTCTACCGTACCCCCGTCTTTTTTGGTTACACGATATAAGGCATAACTACCTTCCATGGCCGCATCCGGGTCCAATAAAGCGGTAAGTAAGGCCTCGTTTTCCCTGTGGGCCGAACCATCTAAGGCCGGAGCAATCTGTTGTCCTGCGTTACCCACACTATGACAGGCCAAACATACTTGGAACAACGGCTTACCCGCTTCAGGGTCCCCTCCGCCTTTTTCGGCTATGGCCATAAAGTGATCGAGTTTTTGTTGAAACTGGGCCTTTTCGGCCTCCATGGCCTGTTTTACCCCTTCATAAATCGCCTGTGTCTGGGCATTTTCGGGATCGTTCTTTTGCATACGCTCGGCACTGGAGATATCAAAAGCATCCAAGCCCAATGTTTTAGCGCTATATAGTTCGCGTAAAAGCTGACCACCTTCTTTCGAGCCTGACAATACCCTAACGAACTTTTGCGATTGGGCCAAATCGGCATTGGACAAGAGGGATCTTGCCAAAGTGTTTGATTTGCCCGTATCGGTCTTTACCAAATACGATAGGGCCAACTGGCGCATACCCATACCTAGGTCGGAATCAGAGGCCAGGGCCGTAAATATATCGGCATTGCTTTTGCCTTCCATGGCCAGGGCTGCCATGATAAGCTTTAGGGTAGCCTCGTCGCCACGTTTTTTATCAACCAGGTTTCGAATGGTCTTTTGCACCCCGGGTATCTGCATTTTTGTGGTCGCCGACAAACCTAAATCGGTATCGAAACCACTCTCGCTTGTTATCAGGCTTTTTACCAAGGGCGACAATATACGCGAAAGCTCGGGCGATTGCACCTCTTGTTGCCTGGCCAAGGCCATACTCACATAGGCTTCCGCTTTTTCGGTGTTTCCAATAACCGGTTTCATGGCTTGGTAAACTTTAGGGTCCTGTAACATAGAGGCAATCAAAACAAAGGTCGATTCGTCCAATTCAGCTGGGGTATTGGCCTTCCAAAGGGCTAAAAACTGCCTTTCTTTTTCGGGCGATGTCAAAGCCTGGCCCGCCCATATAAGATTGCCTCCCTTATGCCCCGAAACTTTGTCAGATTCCATATAGGCCAATAATTCTTTAGGGAAAGATTCTAGGGCCTTTCGGGCCAAGAAGCGCTCGAACCTTCTTTCGTAGGCACCTCCCATTTCGTTCCCATCCAAAACCGGCTTGCAGGCATCGATCAAAATGCCCAAAGCCTGTTCGTTAATACTACCCGATTCCGCTAGGGTACGAAGCACTTGGGCACGTACCATAGGGCTCTTATCTTGGGCCAAAGGAGCTATGGTAGCCACTATGGTATCAAAATCCAGCATAAAGGAATTCATGGCCCTAACGGCTTCGCGCCTCAAATTATGATCTTGGGCCTGTAGTAAACTATTTAGGGCAGCTTCCGAGTAGTCCCCTATTCCTTCTATAGACCAAAGGGCGGCAATTTTGGTAGGTGTATCGCTGGAAGTATCTTGAATCAATGCCTCCAATTCCTTCTTCAGCGTCTGTGTTTCGGCCTTGGGTCTATCGGAGATTTGATGCCAGGCTGCCCGTTTTTGCCATAAGGATGGTGATTTTAAATGTTGTACCAGTTCAGCCGTAGGCACTTCATACATATTAGGCACCTCGCGTTTTTTGGCCCCGGTATAGCGTACACGGAAGATACGTCCATGTGCTTTATCCCTATCCGGATGGGTAGTGGGCAATTCGTTATGTGAGATTATCTTATTGTACCAATCGAGTATATACAGGCATCCGTCTGGGCCAAATTCCATATTTACTGGACGGAACCAATCGTCTTGACTGGTTAAAAAATCGGGTAAATGCTCGGTGGTCAGCGAACCATCCTCGTTACGAACGATCTTAACTGCATTTACACTACTGGTAATCGCATTGGCCAAAAATGCCACATTACGGTACGCTTCCGGAAAAGAACCCGAGGTATCGCCCATAAAAGCCAAACCCGAAATACCGGTACCTCCCACCCTAAAATCGTGCAATTTGGGCAACCAAGGTTGGTAGTCGCGAAAACGTTCGTTTCCGATGCCCGGAAATCCGCTCTGCGATTCCATAGGATTAATGGAATACCCCAAATCGTTGGCCTCGGTGCCATACCATTCGCCTGTATTCAGTAGGGAATACCCCCAAATATTGTTAAGCCCCGAATTTACCAATTCTATTTTGGCACCATCTAAAGAGAAACGGGCATTTTTACTAAAATCGATACGTACAGAATCACCACTGATCAAAGAATGCACCGCACCTTTGTTCAAAGCGCCATGACTAAAGTTCACCCAATTGCCCGGGGCACGGATCAATAAATGGGCCATGGTATGGGTATCGGTTATACCAAAACCAGTGAATAAACGGGTTCGTTTATCGGCCTTTCCGTCATTATCGGAATCGTCCAAAAAGAACAACTCGGAACCTTGGGCCACGTAAGCACCACTTTTATAGGGTAGTATACTTTGTGGAATCGCCAAACCGTTGGCCCAAACCTTGGATTTCACCTTGCTATTACCATAAAAATCAGAGAGTACCACGATTTTATCCGTTCCCTTGGTTTTGCCTTCGTACAGGTCAAAATTCTTCCTAAACGAAGGATTCTGCCTTTGGGCTTTGGGGTTGTTCATCAATTTCAACAACTCGTGCCATTTAATATCGGCCACCGGATCCATAGGGTACATTTCGGCCGTTTGGGTCCATAACCTTCCTGCATCGTCAAAGGTCATGTCAATCGGATTGACCACCCCATCTTCTTCACTGGCCACCAGTTCTACCACGAAGCCTTCGGGTACGGAAAAGGTTGCCAACTGCTCCTTGGGACTTAATGCGGCGGTACGAAACGAATGGGTACGTCTTTCTGCCGCAACTTCCTGATTCTTTTCAAAAGCCTCTTTTAGGCCCTTATCCTTGCCACCACAGCCTATAACCAATACTACTAGCGAGGCCATGATGCCCCATTTCATTTTCTTGTTCAACATAAAAATCCCTTCTGGTTTTTTTGGTTTATAATGGGGTAATCTCCACATGTTTGAATTCAATTTTCGCCTTGCCCCCACTGTGTAGTTGCAATCCGAAAACCCCAGCTGCCGGAATGGCGGCATTGGTCTCTTCGTACTCACAGGTCAAGACTCCGTTTATGTACAAGCGATGGCGGTTGCCCTCACATCTGATGATATAGCTGTTCCAGCCCTCTTCCTTCAATAATTTAGAGGCAATTTCAAGGGAGCCACTTACTAACTTGCCCCGGCGATGTTCGTCGTATATATCGCCCCAATAGCCTTTACCTATATCGGCCTGGTACCCTATAATATTACCGTGTTCGATTTGGGAACGGTATTGGATACCGCTATTGATAAGCCCGGTCTTGTGATCCCCACTGATACGGAACAAACAACGGAATTCAAAATCGGCATACTTTTCTTTGGTCACCAAATAGGTGTTCACAGGTATTTTTCGTTCGCCATCGCCTCCGGTGATTACACCATCTACCACCTTCCAAAACTTGATGTTTTCAGTTTTAACGGTTTCCCAACCACTCAAGTCGGTACCATTGAACAATACTTCTTTTTGAGCTTCCTGGGCCCTACTATTTATACTGATGCAGAGCGTTATGAACAAATACACGCTAAATTGGATTCGCTTCCCCATAGATTCTTGTTTTTTTCCATTTAAAAAAGGTATAGCACGCCTTCCCTTTTTTACATTCGCAAATTAGTTTCAATTCTAGGCGGCATCTACCTGCCTTTTGATAATATCCGATACTTTTTTTGCTTGACCGATCAACGATTGGCCCAAAACTGTAAATATTCATTATTTTACGACCATGAAACTACAGTTACTGAACCGCACCAGCCCCGAACATGTTTCTTTTACGGTAAGCGACACCATTTACAATAGCTCTATCGGCATCTGGCACTACCATGCAGAATTTGAGGTAATCGCCTTTTTGAGTAACAGTGGCACCCGTTTTGTGGGCGACAGTATCGGTAAATGGGTGTCTGGCGATGTTTTTCTTTTAGGCAAAAACCTGCCCCATATGTGGCTGGAAGATGAAAGCACCAAAACCTTAGAGCCCCAAGAAGAAGAAAGATCGGAAACCGTGGCCGTACATTTTCTCAAAGAGTTTATGGGACCTGAATTTTTCGAAAAACCTGAACTTAGGCCTATAGACCAGTTAATGAAATTGGCCATGCGAGGCATCCGATTTCCTCAAGTACCGGAACATGTACTAAAAAAAATAAAGGCGATGGTGCATAACGACCCCTTACATCGATTGCTTGGTCTTTTGGAGGCACTGCAAGAGCTTTCGAAACTAAAGGAGTTAGAGGTATTATCGAGTCCGGGTTATGTGAATCCATCCCATACCAATCGAGATAGTAGGTTGCGCAAAATCAATGAGTTCGTATTCGCCAACTTTAAAAATGACATCAGCGCCCAAGATGTGGCCCAACATATAGGTATGAATGCTTCGGCTTTTAGCCGCTACTTTACCCGAATACATAAAAAAACATTTACAAGCTTCTTGAACGAAATCCGGATAGGCTATGCCTGTAAACAGTTGCAGGAAGCGGAAATCAATATCTCGGCCATTGCCTACGGATCAGGGTTTAATAATCTGTCGAATTTCAATAAACAATTCAAGAATATAACCGGTACGGCACCCAGTAAGTATGCTAAATTATATACCGATAACCACATAAGCTATCGAATTGGGCAAAAATAACACCGCATATAGCACGAACTAAGGTAGTATACGGCCGCGGCTTGGTTTAGTTTTGTGAACATGTTATAGAACATTAGCAGGAAGATAAATGACCGACCCTTTTGCATTTAACACCAAGTACCCCTCTATTCCCCATTTGAGGGAAAAAGCGAAAAGCCGCATCCCGAAATTCGCCTTCGATTATTTGGATGGCGGCTGTAACGAAGGGGTCAATCTGAAACGGAATACCGAAATAATAAGGCAAACCCTTTTACACCCTAATTACCTTTCCGAATTCGCTGGAACTTCTTTAAAAACGGAACTTTTCGGCCATGTTTACGACGCCCCTTTTGGCATTGCACCCATTGGTTTACAGGGACTTATATGGCCTAATGCACCACAAATTTTGGCCAAACTGGCCCACAAGGCCAACATTCCCTTTATTCTGAGTACAGTTAGTACCGAAAACATGGAGACCATTGCCCAATTGACCGAGGGACGGGCCTGGTTTCAACTCTACCACCCGGCCAAGGCGGCCCTGCGCAACGATCTTATCGATCGGGCCAAGGCCATAGGTTGCCCGGTATTGGTATTACTTTGTGATGTACCTAGTTTTGGCATTCGCCATATGGAAATAAAAAATGGGCTGGCCCTTCCGCCCAGAATATCGGCCCGTAATATTTGGCAAATACTCCAAAAACCCAAATGGGCCTGGGCCACGCTGAAACAGGGGAGCCCCAGTTTTAAAAACCTAACGCCCTATATGCCCAAAAACCAATCGTTGAAGCAATTAGGCCGCTTTATGGACCAAACCTTCGACGGTCGATTGGATAGGGATAAAATTGCCGCTATACGTGATATGTGGCCTGGAAAGTTGGTTTTAAAGGGGGTGGCTACTAAAAGCGATGCCGAAATGGCAATTGAACTGGGTATAGACGGACTCTTGGTCTCTAACCATGGGGGGCGTCAATTGGATGCCGCAGAGGCTACCGTAGAGTCTTTGGATAGGATCCTGACAGATTTTAAGGGCAAAATTCCCCTTATGATGGATAGCGGTATACGGAGTGGGGCCGACATAGGACGTACCATGGCCCATGGCGCCGATTTTACATTTTTGGGCCGCTCGTTTATGTATGCCGTTGCGGCCTTGGGTCGTAATGGAGGGGATCAAGCTTACGCAATTTTATCACAAGAGTTGAAACAACTTATGACTCAAGTTGGTTGTTCGAAACCTGCCGAGTTACCAAAATTCTGTAATCCAAAACAATAAATAACTACAACAAAATCCGATAACAAATCGAGGCATTACTTTTACTCAGAAAAGTTTGTTAAGGCTATAGAACCTACCCTCTTTAACCTATCAAATCTAACATGGGTAGGTCATAAAATGGAACAACTAACCTAAGTATAACCCGATGTTACCAGCGATTACACCAGTTATAACGACTCATCGAATCTTAGCAATCAGTTTAAGCATAGTATAGGCACCCCCCAAGTAAATATGCCAAACTATATTCACAAAACCACTTGAGAACCTTTTAATAAACCGTTTGGTTGGGCACAGCTTCTATTTTATACGTTCAAAATAGGGTAAGCGTTCTAGAGGCACCTGTACCGTTATGGTACGGCCTCCCCTATAGGTTTTGCCCAAATCCGATTTCCATCTGCCCTTGGGTAACACCACGGTACGGGTGCCTTCGCCTTTTTCGAGAAGGGGGGCCACCAATACCTTGTCCCCCAACATAAATTGATCGTTTACCCTAGCGAACCCCTGATTCGGAAAATCGAACTCCATGGGCCTTACGATGGGTGCCCCGGTTTTGGCTGCTTTTTTGGCCAATGCTAGAATGTAATCGGTAAAGCCTTCCCTTATGTTAACCGCTTCTTTAACGGCGTTAAAGTGCTTTTGCCCCAAAATACGCCAGGGGGCCACGGAAAATTGCATCATGGGCATTAGGGCATGTACTTGGGTAGATCGCACGACTAAGTCTTCATCCATAACCGCACCTTCCAAAAAAGATGTATACTGGCCTCCTCCGATCATATCCGGACAACTAAAAGGGTAGCCCATTAGTCCGGTTAAGGTCATATGCGGTATCAACTTTTGAAGATCGCGCCAATCGTGGTTTTTATCGTGCAGGCGTTGTACCAAGGCTTGTCCGCCCATTTTCCAGGTAGCCCTATATTCATTAAAAGGATAGTTAAGCCCAATCTGGGCAAAACGCTCCGAATGTCCATTGGGCCCTATGTCTTTATCCGATACCAAATCAACATAAAAACGGGCATCACCGGCATCTAATTTAAAACCATCTACCCCATATTCCTTGGTTAAACGGTCTAATTCGCCAGTAAACCAAGCCTCACCCGATGCAGCCGTCAAATCGACCAAAGCGCTATACCCATTCCACCATTTAACCATGGCCGGTTGCCCATTTTTGTCGCGCATAAAACCACCTTTTGGGGCCAGGGCCCTAAATTCGTCGGAGTCGGCACTAACAAACGGACATACCCATAGCATTACCTTAAAACCCATTTGATGCAACTCGGCCATCATGGCCTTGGGGTCGGGGAATTTACCCGGATGGAAGTTCCATTTCCCATAATCTTCCTGCCAGGTGTCATCGATCATTATAATTCCGGGAGGTAAGCCGTTTTCAATAATCCCACGGGCATAGGCCAAAACATCGGCCTGGTTTTGGTTATAGGTCAATTCGATCCACGTATTGTACTGCGGTATAGAGAAAAAAGCTTCCGGTGGCATTTGGCCCGAAGGCGGAAAATAATTGGCACTCGCATATTCAAAAGCCTCTTTAAGGGTAGTACCGGCTTTTTTATGATCAATGGTGGCATAGGCCTTATCTACCTTTACCATGCCTTCGGCATACTCAAATCGGTAGGGCTCTTCCGACCAGATAACATCGCCGGTATTTGAAAGTATCAAGGGCTGTAACTGATTGCGCCAAACCTTTCCGTACAAATCGGCAGAATATCCCGGATTCAATGGCATTTTGTGCCCTTCTCGGATAATACCCGCCCACAATTCGGCCCCATCTTTAAGTGAAACCATCTTTTCCAAGTTTTGTGCCTTAGCCGAAAAAGCCAATATGCACGCCATCCCAAAACAACATAAACTCCTCAATACCATATATATAAATTTAAAATAACTGGTTTTACGGTCCAAACCGAAACCAAAATTTCCGCATGAAAGTAGTGGGTTTTCCTGTTACAACCATACTGGTAGGGTCTGGTAGGTTTTTAAGATTGGATTGTCAAAAGAAACGGTAAAACCGAAATGTTTCACCTTACTAGGCCCTTAGACTATCGCTAACCTTTTTTTCAGAAGAGACCCCTACATTTCGAAAACCCAAATCTAATATGGCTTATTTTATTTTTTTTATAAATTGCAGGCAGCAGATGCATCAAATTGGTAATTGCGTCACCTATAAATGCCCACAAAAATAGAACATATAGCCCCGAAATTGCCCAAGGAAGTTTATGAGAACATCCGAAAAGGCGATACCCGTGCTTTTACCCTATTGGTGGCCGAATACGAACAATGGGCCTACAATTTTATACTGCAATTGGTAAAATTGCCCCATGAGGCCGAAGAGCTATCCCAAGCCTTGTTCATTAAATTATGGGAAAACCGGACGAAATACGACACCGATCGCGCTTTTGAACCCTATATGTTTCGTATTGCCAGAAACCTTGTCGTAGACCATCTTCGTAAAAAAGCCAGAAGAAGCGCCCACAGGCAAGAAATTTGGCTAGGAATGCAAAAATTACACAACCCCACCGAAGACGATCTGAAACTACAGGAATACCGCACCATTCTCTCCGAAATCTTGGATAGCCTACCCGAACAGAAAAAACGCATTTTCTTACTTTCTAGGGAAGAAGGTAAAAGTAACCAAGAAATTGCCTCGCTATTGGGCATTACCCCTAAAACGGTTAAAAACCATCTTTGGAAAACGCTACAAACCATTAAAACGGATTTGGCCCCACATATTTCCGACTTAACCCTGCCCGCCCTACTCCTTTATTTTCTAGGGAGTTAAACCAAACCAACCGGTAAATTTTGTTTTTTTTCAAATTGATTTGGGACTTTGACCCCAATGGCCCGTATACATAATAGATAACGCGAAATACACAAACTTTCATTCCATTTTCATGAAGGCACCAAATGATTTAAAGCAACTTTTCCTAAAGTACTTGGAGAATGACATGACTCAGGAGGAATTCGATGCCTTTATGGATCTCATCAATGAACGCCCCGAAGGATTGGCGCAACTAATCGACTCCCATGGGATAGACCCCACCGAACTGGGAAAAAGAAAAGATTTTCAACAAAGACCATCACCCGAATTTTCGAATCGCTTGCTCGAAACCATTGCTACCCCTAAAAGGAACCCAAAGGCCATGTGGCGCCCTTATTTTGCCATTGCCGCTACCCTAATCGTTTTGGTAGCCATAGGGCTAGGCCTTTTTATGGCCCCGGAAGCCAATACCGTGAATACGCAAGAGGTTGTAGCAGGTAAAAACGAACCAGGTAAAGAAAACATCGTTCTTAAACAGGCCGATTCCCAATTAAAATTGGTAGCGGAAAACGGAACACTTCAAATTTTCGATGCCAATGGCAAGGTGAGTGGTCAACAAACGGGGAATACCCTTAGTTACACCCAAGAAATGGGAGCCCCCGAAGAAAAACTGGCCTTTAATGAACTTACCGTACCTTATGGTAAAACTTTTGACCTTCAACTTTCTGATGGCAGTCATGTAAAACTGAATGCGGGTACTACCCTTAAATATCCCATTCGATTTTTAAAAGACCACCCTAGACAGGTATACCTTGAGGGGGAGGCTTATTTTGAAGTGGCCCACGATCCAAAACATCCGTTTACGGTTCATGTAAACGACAAAGAGGTTCGTGTACTGGGTACGGCCTTCAATGTATCTAATTTTGCCGAAGATGGTACAACCAACACCGTCTTGGTGTCTGGATCGGTAGCCTTGAGCAATACCGATGCCACTGGGCCCGACACTTTATTAAAACCTGGTCAAAAAGGGGCCTGGCACCATGTAGACCAAGCATTAGTCGTAGAAGCCGTTGACATTGATCTGTATACCGCATGGACCAAAAATCAAATGATCTTAAAAAAGACCGCCTTTGGGGCCATTCGTAAAAAATTGGAACGAAAGCATAACGTAACCATAGAAAACCGTTATGGCCTGTTAGACGTACAGGTGTATACCGTGACCTTTGGCGACGAGAGCATAGAAGAGATCTTGGAGGCCTTTATGGAGGATATACCTTTTGACTATCAGCGTAACGAAAACCATATTATAATAACAGCAACAACTCAACAAAACACTTTGCCTATGTAAGACCACCTCAAATGAACACCTAAAGATCAGACATAAAAAATACCGGCAAATGTTGGCGCATTTAACCGGTATGGTCGTGATCTTAACCAATTGAACGTTAAATCACAGAATCACAACAAAAGTATGAAAAAATCAAACTCGCTAGGGGTACCGAGCGGATCGGTTTCCTTGGTATTTAGTTTAAAAATGAAGCTGACCGCCATTCTTTTACTGGTATCTCTACTACAGATCCATGCGAACACCTATTCGCAAGACACCAAGGTAAGCCTAGACCTTAAGGAAGTACCTATTGAAACGGTTTTCAAGAATATGGAAACCCAAACCGGATTTAAGTTCCTGTACAACCACGACAAGGTCAATACCGACCGCACCGTAAGTGTAGTGGCCAAAGATGAAGCCATTGCCCAAGTTTTGGAACGTATTTTTAATGGAACCGATGTTTATTTTAAGTTCAAGCGTAACTTGATTATCTTAAAAAAAGGAAAGGTTAAAAAGGCACCCCTGCCTCAATTGGCCCAAGAAACAATCAATGCCAACGGTACCGTTCTCGACGAAAACGGCTTGCCCATGGCCGGGGCCTCTGTGGTAGAACAAGGCAGCTCTAATGGAACCTCAACCGATTTTGACGGTAAGTTTTCACTTCAAGTTACCCGAGGTGCCACCCTTACGGTTTCTTATATCGGGTACACCCCAAAAACAGTTACGGCTAGCAACGAAAGTCCGCTAAGCATTCAGTTGCAGGTAGATGCAAGCAACCTAGAAGAAGTAGTTTTGGTAGGCTACGGTTCGCAGCGGGCCAAAGATGTAACCGGTGCAGTTAAAGTATTGGACGACTCCGAATTTAACCAAGGAGTAGTGAATTCTCCTGGGCAATTACTACAAGGAAAGGTTTCTGGGGTAAACATCACCTCCGGTACCGGTGAGCCTGGTAGTGCCATAGATATTAACATACGTGGGGTAAACTCTATAGGATCGGGCAGTAACCCACTTTTCGTTATCGATGGGGTTCCTGTAGAAGGTGCCTCTGCCGGGGTTAACGGTCTGGGTGGTATCGGTACCACCAGGGCCAAAAGTCCATTAAATTTCCTAAACCCGGCCGACATTGCCAATATTACCATCTTAAAAGATGCCTCTGCCACGGCCATTTATGGTACCCGTGGTGCGAATGGGGTGGTATTGATCGAAACCAAAAAAGGAAAATCGGGTAAAGGTAGTTTTAGTTACGATACCTATTTAGGGGTATCTAGTGTAGCCCGTAAGATCGATGTATTGGATGCCGAGGCCTACAAAAGGGAAACCGCCCGTTTGGCCCCTATTGTAGGAAGGGATCCTGCCAGTTATATAGACCCAGCCAATGCAAATACCGATTGGCAAGACGAAATATATAGAACCGCCATTACCCAGAACCACAGCATCTCTTTTTCAGGTGGCGGCGAAGTGTCACGATTCAGTGCCTCTATGAGTTATTTGGAGCAGGAAGGATTGATTAAGAACACAGGGCAGGATAAATTTACGGGTAGATTGAATGCCGAAACCCGACTGTTGGACGACCGCTTAAAACTCAGGGGCTCTATAGCCATTGCCAGTATTGAAGACGAAAGCCAGGCCACAGGTGGTGGAGCATCTGCCAACGGTAATTTGCTTACTTCAACCCTGAGGGCCAACCCAACAGCCGCCCCTTACGATAGTGAAGGCAATTTAAACGCCAAAGCTGGTTCTCCCGACAATCCGGTTTCGTATTTCGAGCTGTATCGCGACAGGGCCGAATCAAAAACCCTTTTGGCCAACACCAATGCCACTTATACGATATTGGAAGGTTTGGAATATAAATTGAATTTAGCCTATGAAAATTCCGATGTTGATCGCGTAGTACGTTTGTACCCGAACTCCGATATTGGGGGCGATATAGACGAAGGTGGTGTAAACTCCAACTCCTCGGAAATTTCGAGCTTCTTGGTAGAAAACTATCTTTCGTACCAGCGCATCATCAATGCCTTTGACCTAAACCTGCTCTTGGGGCACTCGTACCAAGAGTTCAATAACAAGGGTACCTTTATCGGCCGTTCTGGTTTCAATACACGCGAAATAGACCCCATTTTTAATATTGGGATAGCCGAACGTACCGATTTTGTCGGCTCGTTTACCAACGAACGTAAACTTCAATCCTTCTTCGGTAGGGTAAATCTTGGTTATAAAGACAAATACCTTTTAACCGCCTCACTGCGTGCCGATGGTTCTTCGGTCTTTGGGGAAAACAATCGTTACGGCTATTTCCCATCGGCCGCATTAGGCTGGCGTATCAGCGAAGAAGAATTTATGGCCAACAATGGCGTATTTAGCAACTTAAAACTTCGTTTGGGTTGGGGACAGACCGGTAACCAGGCCGTACCGGTTAAGGTTACCCAAGGGTCTTTTACCTCTAGTGAAGGTAATGGGTATGCCTTTGAGGGTACTACCGTTGTCAATGGTATTACCGTGGCCCGTACACCCAACCCCGACCTAAAGTGGGAGGTAACCACTCAATCGAACATAGGTTTGGACTGGGCTATTCTCGACGGACGTATAAACGGTACCTTCGATTACTTTAACAAAACCACTACCGATCTCTTTTTAGAAGTAGCCGCGCCGGCACCTACCGTGGTAAGTACTATTTTTGTGAATGCCGATACCGAGATCGTTAACCAAGGTATAGAATTCGCCGTTTCGGCCAATTTGGTCCAGAGCGAAGACTTTAGTTTAGATGTATCTGCCAACGCTTCCTTTATTGATAATGAGGTGAAAAATCTAGATACCGACATTCTGGTAGGTGGTATTTCGGCCCCGGGTGCCTCTGGTGAGACCAGTAGTATTTACCGCAGTGGTTACCCTGCCGCCTCTTTCTATATGAAGCGTTTCGAAGGTTTTGATGCCGATGGTTTCGAGATCTTAAGTGAAGAGAACGAAATCGTGGGCGATCCACTGCCCGAGGCCATCTATGGTTTCGACATCAGTGCCATGTATAAGCAATTCGACTTGGGCCTTAATTTCAATGGTGTAAGCGGAGTAGATATTTTCAATAATACCGCCCGCGCCTATTCCAATGCCTCGTCTTTGGCCCAGAACGGAAACAACATCTTTACCCACTATCTAGATGCTGCCGAAAACCCGACACGGGCCGTGGTAACCTCTTCTAGATATATTGAAAGTGGCGATTTTTTCAGGTTGAACAATGCCACCCTTGGCTATAGGTTCAATACCGATAATTTGAACTGGCTCAGTGGCCTGCGTATGTACGTAACCGGACAAAACCTATTCGTTATCACCGATTATTCGGGATACGATCCAGAGGTAAACACGGCCGGAAACAATGTATATGGAGTCGATTATGCCGCTTACCCCAAGGCTCGCACCTTTTTATTGGGACTAAACGTATCATTCTAAACCTGAAAAAGAAAAACGATGAAAAAATCATATCTAATCGGATTGTTCACCTTTTTGGGAATAGTCTCGTGTAATATTGAAGAAGAAATATTGGATGAAGCCTTGGGTAAGGAACTTATAGACAATGCCCAAGTAGAGAACTTGATCGCTCCGGCCTATAACCAATTACGCGATGTTTACGGTCATAGGGCCTTATTCGCCCTACAAGATTATTCGTCGGATAATGCCATGCTGCCTACCCGCCAAAACGACTGGTTCGATGGGGGCACTTTCCAAGAATTGCATCGCCACGATTGGACCGCTACACACGCCTATGTGCGCGATACCTGGAACCATCTGATGTCAGGTATTGGTAATGCTACCCAGGCCCTTACCTTGGTAGACCCTGACAGCAGGGAGCATGCCGAAATGTTGGGCTTACTCGCATTTTATATGGCAACCACCCTTGATCTTTACGACCAAGTACCGTATAGGGGAATTACCGATATCGACTTCAATGCGCCTTCAACCATATTGAAAGGTGAAGCGGCCTTTACCGAAATCATCAGTATCCTAGATCAGGCCATGCCCAAACTAGGAAGTGGTAAAGACGGGGTTCGTTTCAATCAAGATGCCGCTAAGGCCCTTAAGGCCCGTATGTACCTTAACCGTGGTGTGTACCAGAACCGTTATGGGAGCGCCACTTTTGATAGTGCCGACATGCAAGAGGTTATTACGCTATGTAGCGAACTGATTGGTTCGGGTAACTACGCTTTGGAAAGCGAAGATTACTTTAAACTTTTTGATCCTGACAACGAAGGGAACAGTGAAATTATCTTCGCCGTTAAAAACGAACTTACCTCACCCAGTTTAGGCGGGGCCAGTGTAACCCGTAACTCTACCAACGGTATGTCCAGGGGTTATTTTTTAACTCCTAGCCGTGGTATCCGTGGTTCTGATGCCGGTTGTACCCTACCAGAATTCCTTGATACTTTCGATGCCGAAAACGATCCCAGGTTCGCCAAGCGTTTTTACCCGGCCGAAGAAGGCGCTATTCCGCTAGAGGAATACATAATCAGTCGTGGTTTTCAAGAAGGCCAGCAATACGGGGCCAAAATCGTTGACGGTGCCTTTTCCTATAATGCCGATGGCCTTTTGGAAATTACCGCCCTACGCAGTACCCGTGACCAATCTTTGGCCAACCACACCCGCGATGTAAACTTGATCGCCGTGAACCAATCTACCGGGGTTCGTGTGATCAAGTGGGGCATCGATACCCGTAACGACAACCGAAACGACACTGCGGTAGACATCCCAATTTTCCGACTGGCCGATATTTACTTAATGCGTGCCGAGGCCGAGGCCCGTAACGGGGGTTCTGCCTTAAACGATGTCAATGCCGTTCGTACCGCCCGTGGTGGTGCCGATTTTGCCTTGGCCGCTGCAGACCTTAGCGATGTGTATAACGAAAGGGGCTTTGAGTTCTATTGGGAGTACCACCGTAGAACGGATCAGATCCGTTTTGGCAAATGGGAAGACTCTTGGACCGACAAAACCTCCAGCGATACCAATTACAGGATTTACCCGATACCACCGGCTTCGGTAGCCGTTACCCCAGGTTTGGAACAAAACCCAGGATATTAACTCAAGTGAATTAGTTTTAATAATTATCAAGACCGAGGCCGCCCATTGGGACGGCCTCGCTTTTTTTACCATATTCTGATTCCATTATCTAAAATCAAACACCAGCTCCATTTGTAAACGCCCCCCGAAAAAGTTGGCCGATCGAAATTGGTTCAGTTGTGACTGCGGACCCAATTCTTCCGTTTTATGAAACTTGGTACCTATAGGGGCTATACCTTGCAAAAAGGATAGGTCGGCATCTGGAAAAGCGGCTTGGGCCTGGCGGGCGTCTTCGGGTTGTCCAGGGGTAAACAGGCCCAAGAACACATCGTCGGTCTTCGCATACACGCTAAAATCGGTTTGATTCTTGGTCTGTAAACGCATCCAATACAGATTGGCATGATAGCCTTTAAATTCGGGGTATTCCCAACCGGAATGACCAGTTTGGGTCTGGTTATATGTTTTATCCCAAATACCAAATTGGGTGCCTTGCATACGGTTTTTCCAAACACGTTGCGGACCTTCACCCATATAACGTAACCCCTTAACCTCCTCTTCAGGAAAACGGAATCCAATACCGGCATAGGGGGTATGCTTGGCCGGCTGATAGGCCACCTTAAGGTGTAATCTGCCTTCGGTATCTAAGCGCCATTCAAAACTATCGCCACTCTTTTCCATTAGGGTGGTTAATTTCCAATGCCCCTCAGCATCTATCCCATAGGTAACCGACTCGGGCTTTTGTTCGGTACTTACGAAAATGGGGCCTTCTGCCAAAGGGATGGTTTTCCCGTTTCGTTTTACCCTTTGAAGTCGCCCATTGGTACGATTAAAACCATAAACCATTTCCCCAGTCGTAACCCTGATTAAATTCCCTTCAATATTTTCTTGTATTGGGGTTGTGCCGCCCGGCTTTATAAATTGAGACCAAGTGGCTTCCGCCTTGTTCACGGGAAAGCTATAAGTAACTATCGTTTGCCCTGTTTTATCCATCACATCAATTTTCAAGAGGTGGTTTTCTTCCCAATTTTGGGGCAGGTCGAGCTCTAACCATCCTATATCTCCTGGGGGCAATGCCTTTTGTTGGTGTGCTTCGGTCACTTGTGCCTCCTGACCTTGGGCATCAAAACGTTTCCAGCTGATTTTAAAATCAACGGTACTCAAATCGGTAAAATGGAAGCGGTTCTCTACCCTAAACCGTCCATCGAAACCTGAGGTCAGGTAGCGATGCTGTAGCTGCACAGGACTCCATATTTTTCTGATGGTATAGAAACTGGCTTCTTTTTCTAGGTACGGACCCAAAATACCATCGGGCGCGTGGTTGCCATCGAGATCAATCTCACCGTTTCTATCGGTACGGGCTATACCCTCATCGGCAAATACCCAGAGAAATGCTCCCATACCTAGCGGATGATCGTAAATTCGTTTCCAATAATCTTCCAGACCGGCCCCGTGACCCCCGTCATAAAGACCATGGAGAAGCTCGGTAGGCATGAAGAGTTTGCGTTTGGCGTAATTGTCCAAGGCTAAGTAACCGTAGTCGGTATAGTGTATGGTGTTGGTCTTTCTAAAACTTTCCCACGGGTGCAATACTTCCCTTTTTTGGATATCGAGGGTTGCGAAATCGTCATCGATGATGGGATTCCAACCGCCTTCGTTCCCATTGTCCCAAAACAAAATAGAAGGGTGGTTTACATCGCGTTGCACCACCTCTTTTACCAAGCGTTTGGCCGTAGCATCGTCGTAAGCGGGCCGTTGCCAACCGGTGAGTTCATCGAGTACGAAGAGACCCAAGGAATCACAGACCTCTAAAAAATGCTTATCTGGTGGATAATGGGACATGCGTACCGCGTTCATATTCATTTCTTTCATCAACTTCACGGCCTGAATACTCAAGGCCTTGGAAGAAGTACGCCCAAAATCTGGATGAAAGGTGTGCCTGTTGACCCCCTTCAATTTCACCTTAGCCCCATTTACATAGAGTCCGTCGCTCTCGCGTAAGTCCACCGTTCTAAATCCAAAGCGTTCCGTTTTTTCATGGAGTAATTTGCCTTCATCTTTGAGTTTTACGGTAACCGTATACAAATGCGGTGTTTCGGATGTCCATGATTTAATATGATAGACTCGGGAACTGATACGAACCGAATCGGAAACTATTTTACCTTGATTGGTATGTACTTGGTTGCCTTCGAGGTCGTGGATTATTAGATTATAGCTATCCGCTTTTTTGAATCGATTCAATAGCATATCGGCCTTAAACGCTCCATTTGCTTGTGCATCTATGGCCAAACGGGAAATATGTTCCTTGGGGCTAACCGCTATATACACCGGACGGAAAATACCACCGAAAATCCAGAAGTCGGCTTTACGTTCGGCTATGTTTATGGACTGGTTTTCCGACATCTTTGTAACTGTAACCTCCAATTGATTCGGTTGGCCAATTTTTAGAAAACGCCCAATATCGTAACTGAATTCATAAAATCCGCCTTGGTGTACTTCCCCAACTTGTTTGCCATTTATTTTGACCCGGGTATCGGTCATGGCCCCTTCAAAAACCAAACGCACCGATTTATCTTTCCAATCTTGTGGTGCCTCGAAGGAGGTTTTATACACCCCCGTTTCCTGAACGCGATCTTGCATGGGATAATGTCCGTAGCGGTATTCGCCATACCCTTGCTGCTCCCAACAAGAAGGCACCTCTATCGTAGACCATACGCCACTTTTTCGGCCCGAAGAAATCTTAAAATCCCAGGTTTTGGTATCGTTGGCCCCGGTACCGGAGAGGTATACGATTTGGGTTTGTTGGGCATGGCTTCCTGCTAAACCCAAAAGAGTTAACACAAGTAATAAAGGAATTCGCATGGATATGAAGTTTGGATTCCATGCTAAAATACGTATTTCTGCGTAAATACTACACAGTAATCATCAAAGGAAGTTACTGAAACTTATACTTGCGATCCATGGCATAACGCAGTAATTCACCTTTACCGGAAAAGCCCAATTTACGGGCCATGTTTTTCCTATGGGTATCTACCGTACTTTTACCGATACTGAGTTCTGCCGAAATCCCTTGGGAAGAAAACCCTTGGCCAATAAGTTCCAAAATTTGCTTTTCCCGGGTAGACAAAACCGACTCCTTGCCCTTTTCCACCACATCGGGCACTGCTATCTCTTTATCAAAATACTCTCCGCCTTTGGCCACGGTTCTTATGGCCTCCTTAACGGTTTCCATGGGGGAATTCTTTAGCACATATCCAGTGGCCCCCGCTTCGAACATTCCCCCAACGGCCTCCGATTCGTCGAACATGGTAAAAGCCACCACTTTAATGCGTTTCGATATTCCTTTGATTTTATGCGTGGCATCTATACCATCCATTATGGGCATACGGATATCGGAAAGTACCACATCGGGCCGTAGTTCGTCTACCATAGCCACCAAAGCCTTGCCATCGTTCACGTGGCCTACCACCTCTATGTCGCGTTCGTGCTCCAAATAAGAGACTATTCCATCTATTAGGGCTTGGTGGTCTTCCGCAATTACAAGTCGTATCATAGGGGGATTTCAATAATGATGGTACTTCCTTTACTTACAATACTATCGATAATATACGTGCCGCCCAAAATTTTCCACTAATAATGAGGCCCCATACCGGTATCGGGCAACTTTTACAAATTATTAGACCGGTATATCGATAATTATTGATGTACCTTGTCCGATGATGCTGTCTACCGTAAAGCTCCCATCTAAAAATTCCACCCTTTTTTCAATACTATGTAGTCCCATACCATCATTGGTATTTGATACTTTATGTATATCGAAGCCCTTGCCGTTATCTTCAATGATAATGTTCAACATATCGTCATGTTGGGTAAGGTGGATGCTACTTTTATCTGCCTCTGCATGTTTGATCATATTGGCCAATAGTTCTTGAATGATCCTAAAGACGGTTAATTCCAAGGAGTTTTCCATGCGTTCTTCCATACCAAAAGCATTGACCTCGATCTCCAAGGCATTGGTACCCGAAATCATCTGGGCCAATTTCTCTACCGCTGGCACCAAACCTTGACTGCCGATTACCCCAGAGTTTTTGGCATGGGCAATGCCCCTTATTTTGGTATAGGCCTGATCCAAAAGTTCTTTGGCCTTGAACAGAGCGGGATCGCCTTCGGCCTTAATATTGCCAAAGTAGAGTTTGACCGTAGCCATTAGGCTGCCCAGATCATCGTGTAGTTCATTGGCCACCCGTTGGCGCTCTTTTTCCTGGCCTTCGATCATGGCATCGATACTCACCAATTCCTGTTCACGTAACAGATTCTCTACCCGTTGGGTCTCGATTTGCACCTGTTGTTCGGAGAGTTTTTTCTTTTTGGAGATATTGTTCACCACAAAATAGGCCAAGGTTGATCCCAATACAAAGATGATGGCTCCAATTAGGGCCATGAGACGTTTTTCTTTTTTCTCTTGGGCAATATCTACTTTAAGTTCATCATTCTCTTTTTGCTTTAATTTGTTTTCATATTTCGCCTCTAGATCTTTTAAAAGATTGGTCTTGTTGTGCCGCTCTTTTACATCTTCTATATCTTTAGCAATCATAAGATTTGCAAACCCATTCTTATAATCACCGTTAATGGAATCAATAAGTGACTGATAATAGTATCTGTAGTGTTTATATGCCCTTTCTAATTTGTTTTTTGCAGGGGTATCGAATTCACTAAGCAAACGCTCCGCTTCAACAAAATCCCCGTTGTAGTATAAATGCCTAGTAAGACCAATAACACTAACCTTGGTTGGGGTCGAAGCATACCCTTCCGGAATCTTACGGTATTCGTCTAAGGCTCTGCTCCCAAAAACAATAGCTTTCTCGTTATTATTTTTTACATGATAATAAGCCGCTAACAAATAGAATATCCTACCATTATAAAAATGATACGGGCTATGCTCCGCAAAATCGAGCAAATCGGCTTCGATAGCCTTGTTCCATCTATCTAGATTGGATACTAGGTATTGAAACCCAAAAATTTGCTTGTAGTATTGTAAATGTATCTGTTCCAAGGCATCATACGCATGGGCCTCAAACAAATCCAAATAGGGTTTAACAGCTTGGCCAGTGAGCAAATAAAAATGTCTGCTTTGATTCAATATTCTTTTTAAAGCCTCACATATCATTTGGGAGTCATCTATTGACAAAGCTAACTCCAGGGCTTTACTGTACGATTCCCGTGCTTCTATATTCTTATCATCGAAGGTGTAAAAAAGATAATCGCCTTGATTAAGATAAAACAAAAATTTACTGAAATCCGTATCGGTTTCCTTATAAACGGCCGTGAATTCTAGATTTTGGGTTTCGAACTGTCTTAAAAAATCCAATTGCCAAGACACCATTCGTTTTTCAAAAGGTGTTAAGGCTTCAAAACTCTGGGGGGAAATATTAAATTCGAATTTGCGTAAATGGTCAACGACCACCGTACTTTGTCCGAAGCCCAAGAGACTCCACAGAAAGCATATAAGTACCGTTTTATTTTGCATTAAGGAATATCACATTGAGAAAATACGGGTTGGCATATGGTGGTCCTATTTTTTTGCTCCCCAAAGTTTTCAAAAGATTGCGGACTATCCGGATCTATACCGGCTCCGAAGAGATCTTTACGTTCAACATGCCCGCCATTCAATAAATCGCGCAACAACATTTCGCCCTGTTGGGTAATATAAACCTCATCGCCATCCCTTTTCATAAAAATTGGATCCACGAACAAAGACTTGTTGATATGGTCTCCATCAAAAATGCGGGAAATGGCATTGGTCACCGGTAAAAAGAACGGTTGGGTCATAATAACATCGCCTTGCTGTAATACCACCCGATCCATGGTTCGGTAATTACGGATTACGTTTTCGGTGTTCAAGGCCTGCAAACCAATATTTAATTTATATTTTTTACGATTGGGGTATCGGGGATCTATATCGGGATCGTTCGCCTCTATCTGCATATCGTTGAGTTCGGCAAATTGCGTAAAGCCCAAAGTAACCTCGCCCTCATAATTTTGAATATATAACTGAACGCGATCTACCTCAAAACCTTCCTTCACTTTTTTTCCCAAGAACTTGGCATAAATTAAAAAGAGGGTACCATAATGCTTATGGGCATAAATAGGTTGCCAATCGGCAATTTGGGCCTTGTCTTCCGGATTTTTAGGATCCATCCCTTCAAAGGTGTTAAAGGCTTGGATCTTTTCATCGAGTTTTAGGGTGTACTTTAAATTTTCATGCATAGTGACGGGATTTTAAATGAATAATGGTATGGTTTTAACATCGGCCGCCCCTAGGCAGACCGGCGATTGTTTTCGATTGTTCTTAAATCCTTCATCCAACGCCTGCTGCAACTCGTCTAAGGTACAACCCTTAACGTTATCCAACAAGTGTAACAGGGTATGGGTAAAGGCTCCATAAAGTATGCCCTCATGAATTCGGGTGCTCGATTTCTGTTCTGCGGTACAACTGGCCAATAGTATTTCATTGTTCAGTTCTTGCCCAAGACCGAATGCACCGGCATAACAACAGTCTAAGACCCAAACCAAGGTGGGTCGCTGTTGCCCCCAGTTCTCAAGGATCAGTGCGTCCAATTCCGATTTGAACACCACCCCATCGCTACAACGAACCCCCATTTTAACAGGTTCACCTGATTGTTGAAACAGCCCACCATGACCCGAAAATACTATATAGGCCGTTTCCATTTTTTCCCATTCGGACATCCATAGGGTAAAAGCCTTTAGAAAATCTTCTTTTTCCAAACCCGTAGTTGGCGTTAAACAGTTAATACGGGAAGGATTGATCTCTAATCGTGATTCAAAATAACCCTTCCAGCGCTGGGCATCGTTAATGGCCGAATGTAATGCACCTGCATTTTTATAGCGATCTATACCTACGACGAACACATTTTTCCTTGGCCCTCTCTTCATACTGCAATTTTGAAAAAAATACCATGCCAGAACATCCCCATTAATGGGTATTTTTAATGGTTTTTATGCTATACGTAGTCACTTTTATACAAAACTTGGGGTCAGACCAAACGTAAATTGGGTAAGCGATAGGGTTCCAATTTCGGGTCAAACGGATCTAATTCGGTAACCAAGATATCCAAGGTATGTATATCACAGACCTTGTAGCGGTTAAAGGTGCCCAATTTCTCCGAAATACTCAACGAGACTACCTTATGGGCCGCTTGGATCATGGCCCTTTTCATTTGGGCCACTTCCCAATCTACCTCGGTAATACCCTTGGCATGATCCACATAACCCGTACCTAAAAAACAAATATCGACCCGTATATCGGAGAGCATATTTATAGAGCTACCCCCCGTGGCCAATTGGGCATCCGGTGACATCTTTCCCCCGATAAAATAAACTTCATAATTATAGGCCTCATTACCTAACAACTCTACCGCCATAGGCAGGCTGGGCGTAAAAAACTTTAAATCAAGATCCGAAGGCAGATGCCGAGCCAGTTCTAAATTGGTAGATCCACCACTAATAAGTACCACATCGCCAGGAGTAAGCAATTCGATGCCCTTTTTCGCTATAATTGATTTTTGATCATGGCCATAGATCTCCCGGCTACGGTCTGCATAAATGGTAAAGCCTTTAGAAACCGCACCACCATGTACTTTGACCAATTTATCTTGGGCGTGTAGCTCTTTTACATCGCGTCTTACGGTATCTATGGAAACCTCGAGCATCACGGCCAAATCGGTAAGTAATACCCGATTGTGCACATGTACCTCATTTAAAATTATCTCTTGTCTCTTTCGCTTATTCACCTCTATTTCTTTTTCCCTTCGCCACCCTCGAAGATATATTCCATTTTATTGAACCCTTTTAGACATTTTCAATTTAAGCGAAAATGTCAAAATGAGTTCATAAACTAATTACAAAAAATAAATGGGATTATCAAGGATATCCGACCGGATTACTAGGAATTGATGCCTTTACCCCAAACGTTGGCCTTTCTTGTGGGTATTATGCCTCCATTTGGGCGAACCTATACGCTGGGAACCATAAATACCGCTATGCCCAGAGCTTAAGTAAGCCATAACACAGGCCAAACCGGTATACACTATACTCTCTGCCCCAAACAACTCTACCCCCATAATCAAACAGGCCAAAGGGGTATTGGTAGCCCCAGCAAAAACAGCCACAAATCCCATACCGGCCAAGAGTCCCACCGGAAGCGGCACCAACCAAACCATAGCACTACCCAAGGTGGCCCCGATAAAGAACAACGGGGTTACCTCGCCACCTTTAAAACCGGCACCTAATGTAAATGAGGTTAATAGGATTTTTATAAGAAAATCGGCTTGACCCATGGGCTGTTCAAAAGATGCTACAATGGTAGGAATACCCAAACCAATGAACTTGGTAGTACCCATCAGATATACTATCAACGCGATTATGGCTCCTCCTATAAAAGGTCGCATGGGCGGATAACCCACGTATTTTTTAAACAAGTTTCCCCAAAAATGCGTGGCTTTGGAAAACAAACGGGCCGTAAGACCAAATACCACTCCTAAGACCAATGTCCAGAAAACACCTTGTAAATCTATATGCGGAACTTCCGATATATGATAATGGGTATGGGCAATAGGCCAAAGATCGGCCACATAATTGGCTACTATCGAGGCCATAAAAGCAGGAAGCAATGCTTCGTAACGCATGCGCCCTATGATTAACACCTCTAACGCAAAAACGGCACCAGTAACAGGGGTACCGAACAATGAAGCAAAACCGGCCCCTACCCCCATGGCCAAAAGTATCTTTCGATCAAGTGATCTTAACCCAAACCAACTACTGAACTGATCAGCAATGGCACCACCCATTTGTACCGCGGTACCTTCCCGACCGGCCGACCCACCAAATAAATGGGTAGCAACCGTTCCTATGAACACCAATGGGGCCATTTTGAGGGGAATAATCTTTTGTGGTTCCAAGGCTTCTTCAATAATCTGATTATTCCCCTTAACCACATCGGCGCCATAATAATGGTACAGTAAACCTACCACTATTCCCGCCACCGGTAGTGCCCAAATGATTACGGTATGGGCTTCCCTATAATCGGTAGCCCATTCGAGAGCCAATAAAAGCCAAGCCGATGCCGAGCCGGCCAACGCCCCAACGACCAACGACAAAAGCACCCATTGCAGTAGTAAGAGGCCTCTATGTTTAATCAAGTCTAAAAATACTTGTGGTTTTTCCATACGCCTAGTCCATACTTAAAGTCTGTTCCCTAGACGTCATCATCCCAATGTTGGGCGGTTCAAGGCAGACATCATTGCCAAAATTCAATGTGCCGCCAAATATACGTATTTCAAAGTAGCTTACAACCCAAGGGTTATATTACCCATGGCTCCGGAAGATGTTATTTTTTTGTTTTTTCGGCAGCCAAGAACCTACAAACAGCCCCTGCCAAAACAGCCCCTGCTATTGGGGCAACCCAAAACAACCACAACTGGGATAGTGCCCAATCGCCAACGAACAAAGCCTGACTTGTACTACGGGCCGGATTTACCGAGGTATTAGTGATTGGGATACTTATTAAATGGATTAAAGTCAGTGCCAATCCGATTACAAGCCCGCTCATTACTTTGGGGGCTTTCTCATGGGTGGCCCCTAGGATGATCAAAACAAAGCCGAACGTGAGCACGATTTCGGCAACTAAGGCGGCAGTAAGATCATAGCCCCCGGGAGAATGGGCACCATAGCCATTCGCGGCAAAACTGCCCATTTCGAAATTCCCATGACCCGAGGCGATAATATAAATTAGTGTTGCCCCTAAAATGGCCCCAAGTAATTGGGATATGATATAGGGTACCACCTCTTTCAGGGGAAACCTTCGGCCTACCCATAGCCCTATGGTTACCGCAGGATTCAGATGGCAGCCCGATATATGGCCTATCGCGTAGGCCATGGTCAATACCGTTAAACCAAAGGCCAATGATACGCCTAAAAAACCTATTCCTAATTCTGGGAAGGCTGCAGCGAAAACCGCACTACCGCAACCACCAAATACCAGCCAAAAAGTACCAATAAATTCTGCAAGAAATTTTTTCATAACCTGGGTATAGTTTCATTTAAATGATTAGCCCGATAGAGCTACATTGACCCAATGTACTAAAAACTAACATACAGGCCCAAGCGCAATCAAAAAAACACGTCATTTATATGACACTTCAGGCAGAAAAAGGACACATAAATATCAAAAACCGGTTATACCGATCTCGGATTCTTGAAAAGTATAAAGTAGTCGTTCTATAGGATCAAGGAGTATGTCGTATCCTTTATTAGGTAGTACCTTCAAGATGGTTTCTTCCCCAGTATCTTTATGTATTTGAATAAGATGAAGGGTCTCTTTATCCTTTGGGGTAAGCATCTGTATATAATCGCGATGGCCTTGACTTTTCTTATACCTTAGAAACACATTCTCAAGATAGGAGCCCACCTCAATGCTATTGATATCGGTCAATTCATCTAAACTGGCCTGATAAGAACGGTAAGATCCGTAGACACTTGAAATACCCGTAGTTAAAAACCCCAAGTCGTTTGATAGAAAGACCTCTCGGACCCCGCTACCCACTTGGTCCATAACAAAACCCAAAGTAGCCTTATAACTATCGTACCCCCTTTTGGCCCAATAGAAAGACTGCGACCAAAAAGAAGGGTTTCCATAAGCTTTATATACTTTATGGAACCTTGGCTCGCCCGTATGTGACATACCCATATATTGGCCATTGGCCTGAAGGAAATATCCCTTATCACGAATCTCAAGCTCAGGTATTGCTTTGCCTAGGTTCAACGAATCTACCGCAATGGGGGTTTGTCCCATTTTTTCTGAAATAAGAAAAAAAGCTCCATTCGAATATACCGGATACTGCTTACGAGCCTTATCGTCCCAAAACCTGAAATACTGTAACTCCAATTTTAGGTTACGTGAAATAAAATCGGTTTTATTAAGCACTAAATCTTCCTTCCATACTTTTTCGCCGGTTTTTAAAGACACCCGATTCGAAAATGAAGGAGTAAGATATAAAACGGCCTCTCCCTCAACAATGAATCGCAAGGGATTTTCACGGGCCGAATACGCAATCTTCACCGGGTCTTTCCAAACCTTTTCCCCTTGGGCGTCAATTAGCAGCATTAGGTTTTCCTGTACTACCAAATACTGGTCTTGAATGGGAATAATCTTTCGGATCATAGGCAAAGGGATTTGGGTTTCCCAAGCCGTTTCCCCTGTTTTGGAATCTAACACCGTAAAACTCCGTTTGGTTATGGCTACCAAACCTTCTTTTTGTAAAGTGAGTTCGGTTATATTTCCTTTTACCTTGACCGTATCTTGCCAAATGGGCTTCATGCTATTTGATGCATACCCCATGACCCTGGTTTCCTCATCCAGCTTTTTTAACTTAAAGTCTTTGCCATACACATAAAGTATCTTCATACTTGGATCTAACCGACAATCGTAAACTTCGTTTTGTTCGGCAAGTATCGTCCCATCTGTAGCTGCAAACTGTATGAGCTTCTTTTGTTTTAGCCAAAACACGTTACCGTAATGGTCTACCAACAATTCCTCTTTCTGTAGTAAAGAACCTTTCAGGTTTTTATAAAACCCGGTATCGTCTAAAAAGGTTTCCCAAATTTTTTCTCCAGTAAATTTATATATGCCGATTGCCGGTTTTCCGTTTTTAATACCATCGACCAAAATGGCTTTTCTTTTGGCCAAAATCTTGGTTTGGAACACGGCCTTATAACCCAACAACTTGGAGTTGAACAATACCTCCCCCCGGGTAATATCTACGATCAAACGCTCTTTACCCTTAGCCTTAACGGTCTGACTTAATATTTGGCTATCGAAGAAAGGTTTTTTGTCGAAAATAACAAATGGGGTCAGCGGAATTTCGCGCATACCCTTAAAGTCGGCTTTGGCTAAACTACTATCTGTCCACGCCAAAGCTTGGGTATGCGGCGATATGGCCCCAACGTAATGATTGGTGCGGAATAAAAGCATTCCGGTTGAACGGTGCAGTGATTTCTGTTTCACCTTAGAAGAAACAGACACATCTTCTTGACCCAAAACGAGTGTTTGGGCCACAAGAAAAACCATCAAAAGGAAAAATCGAATACGCATAGGACTCCATTCAAACCAGCGGTACAGGAAAACGTATTTCAACCTCATAAGCCATCCTACAAGTCATAGGATGTCTAACCATTCAACCTAAAAAGAAATATTATTCCTCTTTTTTACCGCTATTCATCAAAATAAGCAAGGCGGCTACCAAAGCCACACAAACGGCAGCAAATACCCCAATCATAATCACGCCATTGCCCCAGTTTACCAAAGGAACTAATTCTTGAAACATAACACAATATTTAATAGGGCTAAATTAGACCTAGCCCTGAGTTTAAAACATGATAATTATCAGACGGATTTCCCAAAATACACCAGTATAGACCAAAGCACTTCCGCTTTACTAGCTAAACCTTACGACACCTGTCAAGTATCAACGTTTGCCCCGATTTTGAAAAGCCACTTTTTTGGCCATGACCGAACGTTCGGTACTGCCTTCGTAATAGGTTACCGCATCTAACAATCGGGCGAACAAATGGTCGCTTCCCAATTGGTCGATCAAACCACTACTGAACAACACATCACGTGTAGGGCCTATAGCTCCTGAGATATACAGTGTAATCTCTTTTTCCGAAAGTTGCTCTATAAGTTTCCCTAAGGCCTTGGCTCCCGTCGCATCTATATAGTTAATCGCCTCTGCATTTAAAATAAGGGTCTCCGTTTGCGGGTTCGTCTCTAGTTTCTCTTGAACGGCTTTTTTAAAATAACCCACATTGGCATAGTATAATTGGGCATCCAGCCTCAGAATCAAAAGACCTTCTCGTGGGGCCACGGCATCTTTAAAACGATCTACGTTCCTAAAGTAATCGGTGCCCCGAATCTGCGCCAATTGGGCAATATGGGGCCGCGAACTGCGATATACCATCAATATCAAGGAAACCACTACCCCGGCCAAAATACCTTCCGGAATACCTACGAACAAGGTAAAGCCACAAGTTAATAACCAAACCAAACTTTCGTCTTTATGTTGTTTCCAGAGGGTGAAGGCATAATCGATATCCAATAAACCATACACAGAGACCATGATAATAGCCGCCAACACGGCATTGGGCAAATTATAAAACAGTGGCGTAAGGAATAGCAGCGTCAATGCCACCAAGACCACGGCCACCACCGAAGCCAAAGGCGTACGTGCCCCCGCATCGTAACTAATGGCAGAACGCGAAAAACTTCCGGTAACCGGATAAGCTTGAAAAAACGAACCCAACATATTGGCTGATCCCAATGCGATAAATTCTTGGTTCGGACGTACGGTCTCTTCCCCTGATTTCTCTTCCAAGGCCTTGCCTATGGAAATGGCTTCCAAACACCCCACAAAAGCCAAGGTTAGGGCAATAGGCAATAGATCACTTATTACCGCCCATTCGAAATTGGGCATATTAAAGCCAGGAAGCCCTTTTGGCACCTCACCCACCACATGCACCCCATAGGCCTCCAAACCTCCTAAAGTTACGGCCAAAATACCCATAACCACCACTATTAAATGGGCCGGGACCTTGGGTAACCATTTCTTAAAAGCCAAGAGTATTAAAATGGCCCCAATACCCAAAACGAGATCCCAGAGGGTGAGTTGGGACAACTTCGGAAATATATGCCCCCAAATGGTATGCAATTGGTTGCCCCCGAGTACGGGCAAACCCAACAAATGTTTTACCTGACTGCTAATTATAATGAGTCCGGCCGCGGTTGTAAAGCCACTGATTACTGGTCTCGACAAAAAATTTACCAAAAACCCGAGGCGGAAGACCCCTAATATCATTTGAATGGCCCCAACCAAAAAACAGAGTAGGACCACCAGGCTTAAATAGGCTTCAATCGAACTGATGGACATAACACCCAAACCAGCGGCTACCAAAAGAGAGTCCATGGCCACGGGGCCAACACCTAACTGCCTTGACGTACCCAAAAAAGCATAGATAAGCACCGGTAAAAGGGCCGCATATAAACCATATACTGGGGGGAGGCCTGCCACCATGGCATAGGCCATACCTTGTGGTACCAAAAGCACGCCAACGGTTAGCCCACCCAAGGCATCTTGACCTAACCATTTTTTAGGATAGGTAGGCAACCATTCGGTTATGGGGAAAAATCGCTTCACGCTAATACACTGATTTTTACTTCAAAACTTTCTTCGCTGGGCCCGAGCTCCTGAAACCCTTTATGCAGTTCGTTATTTTCAACGGCATAGGGGTAAAAGCTAATAGGTTCTATACAGATCATATTGGGTACTTCGGTCCATAGCATAAACGCGCCGAAACCGTGGGTCTCGATCTTTACCGATTTTTGGTCGTGCAGTACCAAAGTATCACAATCTAGAATCGGGAGGGCCTTGGCCCCGGCTTCCATGACTTCCTGTAGGGAAACACGTGTAGTACCTGCCTCAATATAGGCATTCGCATTTTGTAGTTTAAACGCCGGATGGTACCCCAGCATATAGGGCATATCGTTTTCCCCCGATACGGTAAAGGTTACGCTTAAACCGTTATCCGTAAGGTCAAATGCCTTGGAAAAGGTAAAGTCATAAGGCCATGAGACTTTTTCCAAGGTCGATTTTTCTGGATACTTGCTATTTGGAATCGAGGTATTGGCCAGGTATTCTTTTTGAAATATCGCTTGGCGCTCTGTTTGTTCCTTTAGGGTATAATCCATTTCTCGAAGTAGTCCATGTTGGTCTTGCGGAGCCTTCCCTTTTGGAGTAGTTACCGAAAACCCGGCTGCGGCGGTCGGGCCTATAATAGGGAACATTTCGGTATCGGAATTTCGCCAACCCGGACTGCCTTTTTGATGGATCAATTCGTGACCTTGGACCTGAAAGGAAACCAATTCCCCTGAGTCGATAACGGCCGAAGTTTGGCCTTGCTGTAATCGAACCATATTATTTATGGATTAGTCGGTATAGCATAACGGCCGTACGCTGGGTAAGTGCCTCTATGGTATTCAGATTTACGGTCTCTTCTGGTGTATGTGCCCCTGTGCCCATGGTACCTAAGCCATCGAGACAATCTACATATTCGGCTACGAAAGAGGTATCGGCCGCTCCTCGTTTACCGGGATCATAAGCCAAAACCTCACCCTGCCCTAAATCTAAACTAACTTGGTTCAATAGATCCAATAGGGCATGGTTGCCCTCGGTTGGGCCCATGGCCGGATAACTATCAGTAAAGCTTATCTCTGCCGTGGTCCCGGGCAGATTCTCGGCCACTATAGCACGCATTTTTTCACGTGCCTTTTCTTTTTGTTCTTCCGAGATAAAACGTAGTCCCCCTTTTACCAGGGCCGTTTGGGCTACTACATTGGTTTTACCAAAAGCGGTTCCCCCACTTTTCAAGGGGTCGTATTCGGTAAAGGTTCCGCCCAGTAAAACCCCAGGGTTAAAAGTTAGGAACTCTTCACCACGGACCTCATCATAGAAACGGTGCAAGATGCGCGACATTTCAAAAACGGCACCGGCACCTACCCTTTCGTTAAAAATGGCCGAAGAATGGGCACGGGTCCCCTTGGTCTCTACCGCCCAACCCGAAGAACCTCGGCGGGCTACGGTGGCATAGTTAAAGCCTGTAGAGGTTTCGTACCCCAAAGCGATATCGGAACGTTTGGCCGCCTCAATCAGATGTTTCCGGCTAATATCCAATGGTTTCCCGGCACTCTCTTCGTCGCCAGTAAAGGCTACTATGACCTTAGCATCTTTAAGCAAACCATTATCGTGCAGGGCTTTAAGCGCATATAGAATAATCACATTGCCCCCTTTCATATCGTTCCCGCCCGGCGCATGGGCGATACTATCGTTGACCATGGTAAACTCCTGAAACGGACTGTTTTCCTCAAAAACGGTATCGAGATGCCCAATCAACAATAGTTTCTTACCTTTTTTTCCTCTGGTTTCAGCGAATAAATGTCCGGCCCGGTTCATTTCGGCCGGCATATCGTACCATGAGGTTTCCATGCCCAAAGCCTCGAACTCTTTGGAAAAGACCTCCCCAACGGTTTTCACCCCCCTAAGGTTCAGGGTACCGCTATTTATGTTCACCACCTTCTTCAGAAAGTCGATGGCCTCCCCTTTTTGGGTAGTTACGGTCTTGATGATTTTCTTTTCGGTACGGGAAAGTTTTTGGGCGCTTAGGATATTTAACACACCTAATGCCAGCCCCAAAAGCAAGAGTTTTTGCATTTTGATCGGTTTTACTGCCCTAAAATACAGTTTTACGAACGAAACTCTGTTCCCTAGGTTACATTAGACCTTTCCGTGGGTTGGATTGTTTATGGTTTGAAGGGTTACGAATTTGCCATGAGATCAAAAGTCACATATAGGCTTAGTACTACTTACTTTGTACTTCTTACTTGGTAAGGATTTGAAGGGTTTATAGTTTATCGTTCATGGTTATTCGGTGAGTTGCCACTCCAACAATGAACTCTGAACAATGAACATTTTTAAACAGACACGAATTACACGAATATTCACGAATTTTTTCTCCGTACCTGGTACCTCCCACTTCATACTTGGAAAGGTTTTAAGAGTTTATGCTTTATTCAGCGGGCTGGATTAAATCCCATTGGTTGCCATAGAGATCCTTAAAAACGGCCACGGTACCGTAGGGTTGTACCTCAGGATGCCTAACGATTGTTACCTTATGGGTCAATAGGTTTTGGTAATCGCGCTGAAAATCGTCGGTATAGAGAAATAAAAATACGCGTCCTCCGGTCTGATTCCCAATCCTGCTTTCTTGCTCAGAAGAAGAAGCTTGTGCCAACAACAATGATGCCCCATGGGTGCCTTTGGGCCGTACCACCACCCAACGCTTATCTTCTTGGGGTAAATCTTCCAAAAGTTCAAAGCCTAGCTTATTGACATAAAAATCGATGGCCTCGTCATAATCGGCCACCACCAAACTGATCAGTCCAATATTCCTTTCCATATGGTTTTTTGGTTTGCTATTTATAGTTCATGGTATTTTCGGTGAGTTCCCATTCCAACAATGAACAATTTTTAACGGACACGAATTTCACGAACATTCACGAATTTTTACTTTGTACCTCGTACTTCCAACCTCGTATTTAGAAAGTTTTGAAGGGTTTATGGTTTATTCGGTGAGTTCCCATACCAACAATGAACTCTGAACAATGAACAATTTTTAACGGACACGAATTTCACGAATGTTCACGAATTTTCACTTTGTACTTCGTACCACCTACATCGTACTTGGAATGGTTTGAAGGGTTCATAGTTTATTCGGTGATTTCCTTTACCAACAATGAACAACGAACACTGAACAATAAACAATCAAACAGCCATCGGGATTAATCGATATACCCCATTTTACGCATCCAGTCGTCGTTGAACATCTTGCCCACGTAGCGGCTGCCATGATCATGGAACAAGACCACTACCACATCGTCTTTGGTAAACTGTTCCTTTAACTGTAACAGCCCTTTTACCGCCGCACCGGCCGAGTTACCCAAGAACATACCCTCTTCCTTGGCCAAACGTTGGGTGTATACCGCCGCATCTTTATCGGTGACCTTGGTAAAGCCGTCAATTAGACTGAAATCCACATTTTTGGGTAAAATATCTTCCCCAATACCTTCAGTGACATATGGATAGATCTCATTGTCATCGAAAATTCCGGTTTCGTGGTATTTTTTAAATACGGAACCATAAGTATCTATGCCCCAAACCTTAATATCGGGGTTTTGCTCTTTCAAATATTTGGCGACGCCAGAAACGGTACCGCCGGTGCCCACGCCCACCACGAAATGGGTAATCTTACCATCGGTCTGTTCCCAAATCTCTGGGCCTGTACTCAAATAATGCGCCTTGGCGTTAGACGGATTATCGTACTGGTTTACATACCAACCACCTTCGGTCTCCTCGGCCAAACGGCGGGCGGTGGAATAGTAGCTTCTGGGGTCGTCGGGAGCCACATCGGTTGGGCATACGTACACTTCGCTACCCATGGCTTTTAATACATCTACTTTTTCCTTTGACTGTTTGTCACTGATCACGCAGATCATCTTATACCCCTTGATTACCGCGGCCAGGGCCAGTCCCATACCCGTATTGCCCGAGGTACCTTCGATAATGGTACCTCCGGGTTTTAATAGTCCCGCTGCCTCGGCATCTTCTACCATTTGTAAAGCCATCCGGTCTTTTACCGAGTTCCCCGGATTAAAGGTTTCGTATTTGGCCAAGACCAAACAGGGTAAATCGGCCACCAAACGGTTCATCTTTACCATGGGAGTATTCCCAATGGTCCCTAAAATATTATCAACATAATCCATGTTACTCAAATTTAATGGCCTTTACAGGCTTGATCTTGGTAATAATGAAGGAGGGAATCAACATCATGGCGGTACATAAAACCAAAACCCCCACATTGAGCAATACCCAAGTGGTTGGATCGATGGCCACCGGAATATAGGTCATATAGTAATCCTTGGCATTGGGAAACTTTACCCAGCGGAACCAATGCTGGCCCAAAATAGCCAACAGACCGATAAGGTTGCCCCAAAACAATCCCACTCCGATCAAATAGGCCGCATTATACAAGAAAACCTTACGGATGCTCCAATCGGGAGACCCCATGGCCTTTAGAATACCGATCATGGGCGTACGTTCCAAAATCAACACCAATAGGGCCGTTATCATATTGATTCCGGCCACGATGATCATGATTCCGATAATGATGGCAACATTAAAATCAAAGAGTCCGATCCATTCGAAAAGTTTGGCATACCGGTCTTTTATGGTCCTGCTATCCAAAGTGGATACGGTGGCCCCGTACACTTCATTACCTTTCTGATGCAATTGATCAAAATCTTCTATGAATACCTCAAAACTGCCCACCTCATCCTTTTTCCATTTGTTCATGCGCTGTATATGACGGATATCGCAAAAGAGGTATTGCGCATCGAACTCCTCGAATCCGGAATCGTAGATACCCACGACCTCAAAATTCCGTTGGTTCGGGGTTTTCGATGGGTCTCCTTCCTTTAAAAAGAATGAAAAGAATTTATCGCCCACTTTCAATTCTAATTTATTGGCCAGAATACGCGATATAATTACCTCATCGTTAAGATTGGCATCGAGTTTGGGCAAACGCCCTGCTACCATAAACTCCGAAAAGGCAGACCAATCGTAATCAGTACCCACGCCCTTGGCCAAGATTGCCTCGAAAGTCTCCTCGGTACGAATAATTCCACTCTTGGTGGCCACGGCCTGTATGTGGGTTATGCCCGAAACCTCATTGAATTCAGGATAAAAAAACTGATCTGTGGAAACCGGCACCAACGATTCGTTACTGACATTGGTATCGTAGTTAAAAATCTGGATATGGCCATTGAACACGGCTACTTTTTCCCGTATCTTTTGTTTAAGCCCCAAGGTAGTTGCCAAAGCCACCAACATCATGATCAAACCCAGGGCCACGGCCGTAATGGCGATTTTTATAATAGGGGCCGAAATACTACTTTTATACTCCTTACCCCGAATAAGCCGTTTGGCAATAAATAATTCTAAGTTCAAACCATGACCAATTTGTACATCGTCAAAAATACGTTATTAATATGGGTTATGCTCCTAGTCGGATGCGGAAACACCCCAAAGAAGGACGGTCCGAAACCTCTGGCAGAACAAATTCGTGAAGCGCAAGGCCTTCCCATACGCACCGGTGCCGACCAAACCGATAGTTATTTGTGGTTGTTGAAAGACAAAAAAGTGGCCTTAGTGGGCAACCCTACATCGGTGATACAGAATAAACAGGGCGGGTATACGCATTTGGTAGACTCGCTGCTATCACATGGGGTGGCCCTACAAAAGGTATTTGCCCCGGAACACGGATTTAGGGGCGAGGCGGATGCAGGTGAAAGTGTGGCCGACAGCAAGGACACCAAAACCGGTTTACCCATAATCTCGCTTCATGGCAAAAACAGAAAACCGCCCCAAGCCGCTTTGGAAGGTATAGAGCTCGTGGTTTTCGACATCCAAGATGTGGGGGTGCGCTTCTATACCTATATCGCCACCTTACAACTGACCATGGAGGCCTGTGCCGAAAAAGGCATCCCCATTCTGGTCTTGGATCGGCCCAACCCCAACGCTTCGTATGTAGATGGGCCCACAATGGAGGATGAGCATCAAGGTTTTTTGGGGATGACCCCCATTCCTTTGGTGTATGGAATGACCATTGGGGAATATGCCCAAATGATAAATGGGGAAGGCTGGTTAGAAAACGGCCGGGAAGCCGAACTCACCGTGGTTCCCCTAAAACATTACGACCACTCTAGAAACTATTCGCTACCCATAAAACCCTCACCCAACCTACCGAACGACCAAGCCGTAGGGCTTTACCCTAGTTTAGGCCTTTTTGAGGGTACTACCGCCAATGCCGGGCGGGGTACGGCATTTCAGTTTCAACGCTATGGTGCCTCCTTTTTAGATAGTACCCAATATGATTTGCGATATACCCCAAAACCCATGCCCGGGGCCAAATACCCTAAAGAGGAAGGCAAGACTTGTTTTGGTAAAGATCTAGCTCAGGTCGAGATTCCGCAGCAGGTAGACTTACAATGGTTGATCGACGCCTATACCCATAGTTCCGATAAGGAAAAATTCTTTTTAACCAGCGGGTTTACCAAACACGCGGGTAATGAGACTTTGCAACAACAAATAATCGACGGGATGTCTGCCCAAGAAATCAGAGCCACTTGGCAAGACGATATAGTTACTTTTCGGAAGGTTAGGGCTAAGTATTTACTATACGAATAGCCTCTTTTAAATTGATTATTTGGGTATTAACTATCCCCCTATCACCATTATATTTCAGACCCAGGCCCTTTATATTTTTCAAAAGGAATTTTAAGCATCCGGCCCAAACCGTAGTGGTTTTCGCGTTCCATATGAGTATCTACGCCGTATTTTAGATCGGCGTTGGGCAGACTCATATAGGTACCGAATAGGCGGTCCCAAATCGAAAAGATATTCCCGTAATTACTATCGGTATAGGGCAATTGGTAGTGGTGGTGCACCTTGTGCATATCGGGCGATACGATCACATAGCTCAAAGCGGTATCCAAGCCCTTGGGCAAGGCAAAATTGGCATGGTTAAACTGCGATAATACCACCGATAGTGATTGGTACAACATAATCAAGGCCACAGGGGCACCCACAATAAAAGTAGCCAGGGCCGTAAAAGCAAAACGTATGATACTCTCACCCGGATGGTGGCGATTGGCCGTGGTGGTATCGATCTCTTGATCGGTATGGTGTACCAAATGAAATCCCCACAATACTTTGGTCTTATGCTCTACCAAATGGGCGGTATAGGCCCCGATAAGATCCATAAGCATAAGCCCCACCAATAGATCGGCCCAAAGGGGCATATCTAACCACTGCAAGACCCCGAAATGGTTGACTTGGGTCCAGTCGGAAGTTTTCAACAACAAAAACGCCAAGGGAAAATTCACCAAAATGGTGGTCAACGTAAAGAAAAAATTGATCCCCGCATGCCGCCATTTTTTATACCCAAAACGAAACATGGGGATTATGGATTCCACAATCCAGAAAAAGGCGATACCGCCCACCAAAATCAAACTGCGGTGCAGGGTGGGAATGGTCTCAAAATAGTTGTAAATAGCTTCCATGCCACCAATATAACCGATCGGTAACACTTTATCAAATAATGGTTTTCACTCACCTTCGAACACCCAAGCCCAAACGATGCTTCATGGCCTCAACGATATTAAAGGCGGCCGGACAAATAGCGACGTTCTTTTGGGTAAGGTTCGCGATTTGATGGAATTTTTTACGATCGGTATGCGGGTATTCGCGACAGGCCTTGGGACGTACCTCATAAATCATACAATAGTTCTGCGCATCTAAAAAGGTACAGGGCACCGATTGCAATACATAATCGTTTTCATCATCCAAACGCAGATAGGTGTCGATAAAGGGCTGGGGCTTCATCTTAAAATGCTTCGCGATACGGGTAATATCGGCTTGGGTAAACAGCGGACCGGTGGTCTTACAGCAATTGGCACACTCCAGACAATCGGTACGTTCAAACTCGGCCTCGTGTAGTTCCTGCATCACATAATCGAGGTTTTTTGGGGGCCTTTTCTTCAGCTTCTTAAAAAATTGCTGGTTTTCTTTTTTCTTCTCCCGCGCCCGTTGGGGCAAATCGTCCAAAGCCTTCATGGGGCAAAGATATTCAATAAAGCAATGTAGCAATGTACCGATAAATCAATGTACCAATTTGAAAATTTGATGATTTGATGATTTGAAAATGGGTCGGAAAGTACAGTTAGAAGGTTGAAGTACGAGGTTGGAGGTACGAAGTAATTGAATTATGGATATTATCAAACCACAAACCCTACAACTACTGCGCCATTCGTGCCATTCGTGAAATTCGTGTCATTCTGTATTGTTCGTTGTTCAGTGTTCATTGTTGGAATAGGGAGTCACCGAATAACCATGAACCCTTCAATTCTTTTCAAGTACGAAGAGGAAAGTACGAGGTACGAAGTGAATCGTGTGACTTCAAAGAAACCCTATACCATAAACTATGAACCCTTGAAACCATAAACCCTTCAAACCATGAACTGCGACATGGCAAGCATATCAATTTAATGATGGGATATAAAAATACCTTAGCTTCGCAGCTATGGAACATGCCGATGTTTTGGGCTTAGCCCTTATGGATTATTTGGAGAATGGGTTTTCGGAAGATATACGGACCACCTCTTCCTTGGAAGAAACAGATGTACTCCCCCTGGCCCACCTTTTTAGAGGGTATGCCGCTATGCCCGAACTCGAGCAAAAGGCCCTCCAACAATGTACGGGATCTGTATTGGATATAGGCTGCGGGGCGGGAAGCCATAGTCTATGGTTACAAGAGCAAGGGTTAAAGGTTACGGCCATCGATATTTCGCCGGGAGCCATACACTGTGCCAAACAAAGAGGTGTCAACAACGTCATCGTTTCCGATTTTCTAGACCATCAGGGTAGCTATGACACCCTTTTATTACTCATGAACGGTATCGGGCTTGCGGGCGCTTTAGCAGGTTTGGGCCCTATGTTGCATAAACTAAAGTCACTGCTGGCCCCGGGCGGACAGATTCTTGTAGACTCAAGCGATATTATTTATATGTTCGAAGACGAAAAGGGCGAATATTGGGTAGACCCGAACGGATATTATGGTGAAGTGCAATTTCAAATGCATTATAAAAAGTTCTCAAGCCCACGATTCCCATGGCTGTATGTTGATTACAACACCCTAACCAGGGCTTGTTTGGCACATGGTTTGCAATGTGAGATGATAGCTGAAGGCGCACATTACGACTATTTGGCCAGAATACACACGATTAACCCCTAATAAACGTTAGTCTAAAAACCGTTCCTATGAAATTTTCCCCGAAGATTTTCTTGTACGCTGCAATCGCCTTGGGATTTATGGCAGCCTGTTCTAGTGACGATGGTGGTAACGAAACTCCAACCGTTAGTAAAACCGCAAATTTACAGGGAACCGGGGATTCGGCCCGCGACATTCTATCCAATGAAGATTTTGACCGTTTGCTCATACAAATTGCCCATTCGGCCAATACCAAGCCTACGGCAACGACCATTAACAACTTTTCGGCCTTTTTACGCAAGCATACGTTTAAATCGAATATCGATATCGAGTATTTGCAAATAACACCGCCCAGCTCAAATGCCCTGGCCCTATCTGATATTACGGATCTTGAAAAAGAACATAGAACGGCTTATAACAACGGAAAGACCTTGGCCATCTATATCTATTTTGCCAATGCCCCTTCGGAAGATGACGACGAAGACGAAGGCACCTTTACCTTAGGCGCCGTTTATAGAAACACCTCTATGGTCATCTACCAAAATACCTTACAGAAATTTGATGCCGCCTCGGCCAGCTTGTCGATAACCGATTTAGAGACCGCCACCCTAAACCATGAATTTGGCCATTTGTTGGGCTTGGTCGACCTCGGCACGCCAGAGGTAGAGCCCCATGAAGACAATGAGGCCGATAACCACTGCAATGTGGAAGGTTGCCTAATGCGGGCCGAATTGCGTTTCGGTAACGCCATGGCCAAGATGCTTACTTCTCGTATGGGTAAAGGTAAACCGGTTATCCCGGAATTGGATGCCGCCTGCCAAGCCGATTTACGCGCCAATGGAGGCAGATAAGCACCTAAACAAAGGGACTTATTGTAAATTGGCCTCTATACTGGCCCGCAGCTCTTTTTCCCTCATACCGATTGAAGTAAACAATATCTTCCCGTCAGAATCGATTAAAAAATAAGTAGGGGCCGCTTGTACCCCATACGCTTTGGAAACTTCTTTACCTTGCACCAAGGTCTTTACCTCTACCCCCTTTTCTGCCTCATATTTTTTGAGCATCTCATTGGGTTTATCCGTCATTTCTATACCAAATACCGTTAAACCCCTGTTGGCATAGTCTTTCTGAATGGCATTCAGTACCGGAATGGCCAAAACACAGCCCTGACAATAGGGAAACCAAAACTCAAGTAAGGTCAATGGGGCTTTTGGATTCGGAAAAACCACCGTATTCCCCTCAAGATCTTGTAACTCCCACGGTGTTGCCATGGCCCCAACCTTTGATTTCATTTTGTTTCGCATACGTTGACTGTATTCCTTACCGGACAAGCGCATAAAATCTTTTGGCATATAATCCATTTGCCAATACTTGGGATCAAAAGTGGGGTTCAGGTCATAATCCGAAAAAAAGGCTCCATCTATATCTTGTCCGTCATTGCGAATATTCCCAAAAAAGTGTGGCAAATTGGAATCGGGCTCAATAAGCAAAGTATACTTGAACTTGATTTGATTGGGTTCGCTTACCGGACTGACCTTAATTCCCATATCTATGTATTTATCGATTAACACCATCGAGATTTGGGGATACTTTTTTCCGTGAAGGAGGATATCTTGTTCTTGAGTGATTTTCACCTCGGCATCGGCCATAAGTCTGGGTACTAATTTGCGTATCGAATAAAAAGAGGGGTTAAAGAAAATGGAACTGCTTACCCGCCTAGCATCAGGTGTATTGTCATAAATGACCAAGCTTTGTTCATTGGCCGCCATAAACTCTATTTTTCCATTAAAAACCTGATCACCATGTTCTTGATTGACAAACCTATATTTTGCCCCAATTAGGGTATCGGTGCTGGTAAAATCGAAATATGCGGCGGCCGTATAGTTTAAATCTTGCCCGTTGGCCCTATTGATTATTATTCGCTCCGTATTATAGGATACCTGGGCTACGCCTTCCATTTTATCTAGAAGTTTTTTCAATTTCTCCTGTCGGTTTTGGGCCGTTACACTCAAAGAAAAAAACAATAACAGACAGGCACTAGATCGTAAGAATCGCATAGGAATTGGTGTTGGATTAGGTTGATTTTCAATGAAATTATACGGTTTTTACAAACCCTAAATCATTAGCTGTCGAATTTATATAAAATTTAACAAGCTAAAGCCTTAGAAATACATTACAACCTGAAAAAAGGAACGGATTATTTCGAATCCGTTTTTAAGGAATATTCAAATACTTATGGGTCTGGAGCGATACCTTCCATTTGGGGTGGGCCATAACATAGTCTACGATCATAGGCACCACCTTGTCACGTACACTCCACTCGGGTTGCAGGTATAAGATACAGTCTTTTCCCACCAAGGCGGCCTGTTCTTCGGCAAACTTAAGATCGTGTTTGTTATAGACGATGATCTTTAACTCTTGGGCCGCGGTATGGGCCGCCGGAACAGGTAGTTTATTCTTTTTGGGCGATAGGCAGAACCAATCCCACTGACCGGAAACGGTATAGGCTCCCGAGGTCTCTATATGGGTTTTCATACCCTTGGCCTTTAGGGCTTGGGTCAAGGGGCCCATATCCCAGGTTAGGGGCTCGCCCCCGGTAATCACAATGGTATCGGAATATTTAGCAGCATTTTCCACAATCACATCAATGGCCGTTGGCGGATGCTTTTCGGCATCCCAGCTTTCTTTTACATCGCACCAATGGCAACCCACATCGCAGCCCCCTACCCGTATAAAATAGGCTGCGGTTCCTTTATAGTATCCCTCGCCCTGTATGGTATAGAACTCTTCCATCAAAGGCAACATTAGGCCTTTGTCCACTAAATCCATGGTCTGCTTTTCCAACATGCGACAAAGATAGGGGTTTGGGAGGTCAAATGTCGAAACTCGAAAATATATAGTTAGTGGTCGGTGCTCGAGATCAAAGTCACCTAGGGTAGTGAGTTCAACCTTTAATCGTTAACTACACTACCGGTATTCGTAAACTTAAATCTGTCCTATAATACTCTCATCCGACAAAAATTCTAGATGCAATCCGTAACTTTAGGGGCCGTTAAGCGAAACACTATGTACGCCATTGTCGATATTGAAACTACCGGGTTCGGAGGAGTGGATAATAAAATCACCGAAATCTCCATCTTTGTGCACAACGGTCAAACCATAGTGGATGAGTTTACCACCTTGGTTGACCCCGAAGTACGCATTAACCCCAGGGTGGCGGCTCTCACCGGTATTTCGGACGATATGGTTCGTACGGCGCCTAAATTCTACGAAATCGCCAAAAAAGTGGTCGAACTTACCCAAGACCGCATCTTCGTGGCCCATAACGTAAATTTCGATTACAACATTATCAAGGCCGAACTCGAGGCCTTGGGGGGCGATTTTTCCCGTAAAAAACTTTGTACGGTGCGCCTGTCTCGAAAACTGATTCCCGGTATGCGTTCCTATAGCCTGGGTAACCTATGCAGTACCTTGGGCATTCCCATTCACGCCCGACACCGCGCCAAAGGCGATGCCGAAGCCACGGTGATCTTACTCGAAAAATTATTGCACTTAGATGAAACTGGGGTTTTCGAATCTTTTTTAAACCCGCGTTCGCGCGAGGCTACCTTACCGCCACTTCTGCCCAAATCGGTCATCGATGGCCTGCCCGAAGTACCCGGGGTATATTATTTTAAAGATGCCAGCGGCGATACTATTTATGTGGGCAAGGCCAAAGACATTAAACAGCGGGTGCTGAGCCATTTGTACAGTAAATTCAAAAAAGAGGTGAACCTGTGCCAAGCCACCGCTAATATCACTTTTACCAGAACCGGGAACGAACTCACCGCCCTATTGTTGGAATCGGACGAGATCAAACGGATCTACCCCAAATTCAATCGGGCCCAAAAACGGCAAACCGCCAATTACGGACTCGACACCTACCAAGACCGGCAGGGTATTACCCATATCGTATACGGTAAAATGTCGGGACTAAAACAACCCTTTATGCGGTTTTACAGTCCCACTGAATGCCGTAATTTTTTAGAAAAATTCTGCGACGAATACGAACTTTGCCCACGCTATTGCAGCCTTCAGGCCATTTCGGGCGGCTGTTTCCATTACCAACTCAAAAAATGCCGTGGCGTTTGCCGCGATAAAGAATCGGTAACGACATACAACCAAAGGGTTACCGAGGCCATAGCCAGTTTTAGGCACCAAGATTCGTACCTGATCACCGAAACCGGCCGAACCCCTGACGAGCAGGCCCTGATTCTAGTACGCCAAGGTATTTATCAGGGTTTTGGCTTTGCCCCTATCCACAGCAAATCCTTGGATTACGACGCCATAATCGAACCCAAGGCCGACAACCCCGACATTCAACGTATTCTAAGGGCATATCTTAAAAAACAACCCGAAAAGGCCCAAATCGTTGCCCTACCGCCCAAGGTAAGTAAGACCATTTCATTGTTTCCCGATTTGTTTTAGGGCGTGTCCCCTGCCAGGCAGGGTACCAGGCTCTCCGCGCTACATGGTAGCCAGCTGCCCCCGATAACCATCGGGGCCCTCACGCAAAATCAAGACTAGCGATCGCCTTTATAAGCGACCACCTCGATCTCTATACGGGCATTGCGGGCCAGACCTTTGGCCGCAAAAGTGGTACGGGCCGGTTTTTTGGTAAAATGCTGGGTATAAACCCCATTAAAAGTCGAGAAATCGTCCATATCGGCCAAAACCACCATACATTTCACTACATCGTCCAAACCTAGGCCATGTTGCTTCAAAACAGCCTTTATATTGGCTATGGTCTGCTCGGTTTCGGCAACAATACCGCCCTTTATTAAAGTACGGGTACCGTGATCCATTCCGATTTGTCCGGCCAAAAAAAGAAACCCACCCGCCTCTACCGCATCGGAAAACGGGGCATTCTGTTTTTTGGCTTCGTGCGAAGGGTGAAAAACGATATCGGACTGGGCCCGACCCATGGGCGCCATTAGGAGTATAAAAAAGAAAAGAATTATCGAATTTTTCATTTCAAGGCTATTGTTCATCCCGAGCTCGATCGGTCTGTAGGTTTTCCCTAAAATTAGCCTATTTTTATCCCAAATACAACCACATGGGAAATACCGAACAATTCTTTGACCATATCACCGAAGGCTACCAGACCAAAGGCGACCATATTGTTATGGGGGCCGCTATGTTAGATGGTGAGGCCTTGACCGATGCCTTTGTAAAAGTGCCCTTAAAAACCTTAAACCGCCACGGACTCATTGCCGGGGCCACCGGTACCGGTAAAACCAAAACCTTACAAGTTTTGGCCGAAAACCTATCGGAGCAAGGTATACCGGTTATGCTTATGGACCTTAAAGGCGATTTAAGTGGTTTGGCCCAACCCAGTCCGGGCCACCCCAAGATCGATGAGCGCCATGCCAAAATCGGCCTGCCGTTTACGGCCAAAGGTTTTCCGGTGGAGATACTGAGCCTATCGGAACAAGATGGGGTTCGTCTTAGGGCGACCGTATCGGAATTTGGCCCGGTACTGTTGTCCCGTATTTTGGATCTTACCGAAACCCAATCGGGTATTGTGGCAGTCGTATTCAAATATTGTGATGACAACAAATTGCCGCTATTAGACCTCAAGGACTTTAAAAAGGTATTGCAATATGCCACCGGGGCCGGAAAAAAGGAGTTTACCGAAGCCTATGGGCGTATCTCTACCAGTTCTACCGGGGCCATTCTGCGTAAGATCGTAGAATTGGAACAGCAAGGGGCCGAAGAATATTTCGGCGAAAAGTCTTTTGATGTGGAAGATTTGGTGCGTTTAGATGAGAATGGAAGGGGCTTTATCAACATCCTTCGCTTGACCGATATACAAGACCGCCCCAAATTGTTCTCTACCTTTATGCTCAGCCTCTTGGCCGAAATATATAGTACGTTTCCCGAGCAAGGCGATAGCGATAGGCCTGAACTGATCTTGTTTATAGACGAGGCCCATTTGATCTTTAAAAATGCCTCGAAAGCCCTGTTAGAACAAATTGAAAGTATCGTAAAACTGATACGATCTAAAGGTATCGGACTCTATTTCGTAACCCAAAACCCTACCGATGTGCCCGATGCCGTTTTAGGCCAATTGGGACTCAAGGTACAACACGCCCTAAGGGCCTTTACGGCCAAAGACCGAAAGGCCATTAAGTTAACGGCCGAAAACTATCCAGAATCCGATTTTTACGATACGGCCGAGGTACTTACCTCCTTAGGTATAGGAGAAGCCTTGGTTTCCGCCCTAGATGAAAAAGGACGGCCGACACCATTGGCGGCAACTTTGCTTCGTGCCCCCATGAGCCGCATGGATGTGCTTACAAAAAAAGAGCTGGATCAACTTATCGATGCTTCCGATTTGGTACCACGTTATAGCAAGGTGGAAGACCGTGAAAGTGCCTACGAGATCTTAAACGATAAAATAGCCAAAGCAGAGGCCGAAGCCGAAAAGGAAAAAGCCAAACCCCGAAGCACACGATCGAGTTCTCGAAGTCGTAGTACCCGACAAGACCCCATAATCAAAGTGTTGACCTCGGCCACCTTTATCAGAGGGGTATTCGGTATTCTTAAAAAGGTGATGCGCTAAGTTATCCTTAAACTAAAAACAAAAGTTAATTCAGGCCCTAATCTGCCCGAGTTCTGTATATTTGGGCCTTTATTTGAAACCATATTTCATCTCCATGAAATCAAAGTATTTGTGTTTGGGGCTTTTTGTAGCCTTGCTTTCTTACCAGTGTGAAACCGTAGACGAACGCTTTTTGGTGGGTGCCGACCATGTGGGGCCCTTGGCCAAAAACAGTGCTATGGAGCAGTTAGAGACCTTGTTTTCACAAGATTCCGTCGTGCGCGATTCGGTACAGAGCATTTTAGGCGGTGCCCTAACCAAGGTTTCCGTTTTTGAAAAAGGAGGTAGTCCTCTTTTAAAATTCAGACCCTCTGCAGATAGTGTACAGACTGTGGCCCATGTACAAATATTAGACCCCCGCTACCTTACCGATAAAGGGGTGGGCCTTCACAGTACCTTTAAACAGATCCGCGATAACTACGAGATTAAAAAAGTGGTGACCAGTTTAGGTAATGTTGTGGTGTTTTTAAAAGATAGTCCGGTTTATTTTACCATAGACAAGAACGAATTACCAGACAACCTACGGTATACCAACAAACCAGTTGAAGCCGTACAGATTCCGGACGATGCCCAGCTGAAATTTATGATGGTAGGCTGGGAATAAACAAATTCCATGGCGAAATTCCAGTTACAAAGAACGCCTTTTCTCGTGCCGACTACCGACGGTAAAACCATTGCCGAACATTTCGGTCTGGCTTCCAATGGACAAGCCCAATTGAGCTTAGCCCATATGAAAGCCCCGGCAGGGTGGAGCGAACCAGCCCAATGCCCCGAATTCGACGAGTACACCTTTATCATATCGGGTAAAAAACAATTCGAAATCGAAGGCGAGGTCGTGGTACTTTCTGCCGGAGAATCGATTAAAATTGATAAAGGCACCCGAGTACGTTATTCCAACCCATTTTCTGAAAACTGCGAATATCTCTCTATTTGTACCCCGGCATTCAGCCCAGACCAGGTACACCGAGAAACGGAATGAACCGCATGAAAAAACTGTACGCAAAATACCTGCCCAAAATCATAGGCAACTATTTTAACACCTTGGCCCTTATATCGCCAAGAAAAGCCGCCATGGCCGCCGTTAAGGTCTTTAGCACACCCAGAAAGGGAAGGGTGCAAGAGGCACAGGCCGATTATTTGGAAAAAGCCAAATATCAAGTTTTCGAAACCCAAGGCCACCAGCTACAAGCCTATGAATGGCAAGGTAAGGGCCCTAAAGTGTTGTTGCTGCACGGCTGGGAAAGCAATAGCTTTAGGTGGCGAAACCTTATAGCCGAGTTACAGCAGAAAAACTACCATATTTTAGCCATAGATGCCCCGGCACACGGGCATTCTTCAGGGGCTACCCTTAATGTACCCCTCTATGCCGCCTGTGCCCATGACATTATTGATCAGGAAAAACCGGACTTTGTAATTGGGCACTCCATGGGAGGTATGTCTACCCTCTATTACCAGTACAAATACCAAAACCAGGGGTTAAAAAAGATCGTATCGTTGGGTTCGCCTTCCGAATTAAAGGAGATTATGGCCCATTACCAGGGTATGTTGGGCTTTAACCAAAGGGTATTACGGGCCCAAGACGATTATTTTTTGGAACGCTTCGGCTTTCGGATTAATGACTTCTCTACTACCGAATTTTCCAAGGATATCACATTACCCTGTTTATTGGTACATGATGAAGATGATCAAATTGCGCCCTTTCACAGCGCCGAACGTATGATGGCGAACTTACCCAATGGCCAATTGATCCGAACCAAGGGCTTGGGCCATTCGTTACATCAAAAGGAAGTGAACCAACAAATCGTGGCCTATTTGAACAGTTAGCCGTATTTTTGCTGCGGAACCACCCGGATGCGAATCCTATTTTATGTTATTAGAATATGCTCCTAAAAGGCTGCGGTGGTATGCCTTGCTTACGATTTTTATCCCCAGTATCGGCCTCATCTTACTTGGCAGTTGTAAATCCGAGAAAAAACCGGAATACGAACCCTTGAAAAACCCTTGGGAAATTGCCGTACCCCATCAAGAAATTCCGAAAGGCCTGGGGTCTTTAAGTGCTCAACAATGTGGTAGCTGTCATCAAGAACACTATGCCGAATGGCAACAATCTACCCATGCCAACGCCTGGACCGACCTGCAGTTCCAAGCCGAACTGAAAAAAGATTCGAGTCCGTTTATGTGCATCAATTGCCATATACCGCTTCAAAACCAGCAAGAGTATATAATCAAAGGGCTGGTAGATGGCGACATTTACCAACCGGTAAAGGAAAAGAACCCGCATTTCGATAAGGCCTTGCAACAAGAGGGCATTAACTGCGCCAGTTGCCATGTGCGCAATAACGTGGTCGTAGGCCCAACGGGCACAGCCATGGCTCCCCATAAAACCGTAAAAGACACCCAACACCTTTCTGAAAAACTATGTATCGGATGCCATAACGCTACGGCCGTGGTAACCCCTACCCTGGCCTGCTCTTTTGAAACCGGCGACGAATGGAAGGCCGGCCCATTCCATGGTAAAAAGAACTGTATCGATTGCCATATGGAAGAAAAACATCGTCCCGTTGTACCGGGTTATGCAGCCCGTAAAAGTAGGTTCCATGGTTTTCCGGGTTCGGGCATCCCGAAATTGGACACCCTTAAAACCACAGGGCTGGAAGGGTTGGACCTATATCCCGGAAGTCTTCCCCAAATACTATCGAAATCAGATAGTCTAAAGTATAATTTTGCCGTGCGTAATGCCCATGCCGGACATAAAGTACCTACGGGCGATCCAGAAAGGTTTTTCTTGTTCGAACTTCATATCCACGACAAAAAAGACAGTGTGGTCTATTCCCAAACCGAACGTATCGGGGAGCATTGGCAGTGGTACCCTACGGTTAAAAAACTATCGGACAACAACCTATTGCCCGGCGAAAAAAGGGAGTTTAGTTTCGGTACCCAAATCAAAGAAGTTGGAAAGTACCAACTCCGTTTTAAGGTAACCAAACATCGCTTAAACCAAAAAAACGCCGATTATAATAAGTTGCCTGCTAGTTATCCTTTGTTTAAAACCCTATTGGATACGGTGTACCGCTTTCGGGTGGGCCATTGATTCCCATTGGTAAAAGGTTTACATTGTAATGCTAAAAACCTTTACCATGTCGACCACCCTATCCCCTTTCCATTTGGCCATTCCGGTGCATAATTTGGCCGAGTGCCGTACGTTTTATGGGAATATCTTAGGTCTTGAAGAAGGACGGAGTTCGGAACATTGGGTGGACTTTGATTTTTATGGCCATCAATTGGTGATCCATTATAAACCAAAAACCGATGCCAAACTGCACACCAATGCCGTAGATGGAAAAAATGTTCCGGTGCCCCATTTTGGTATCGTACTACCCTGGGACGATTTCCATAATCTGGCAAAAACATTGGAAGTAAAACAACTTGAATTCGTGATTGCCCCATATATACGATTTTCCGGACAAGTAGGCGAACAGGCTACCATGTTCTTTTTAGACCCGGCCGGAAATGCGTTAGAATTCAAGGCCTTTAAGGATCCCGACCAACTTTTTGCCCACTAAACTGCCCGAGGGCATTCACACTAGGCATCTGAAGGAAACAAGAATACTATCTCGAGCTAAACCTGTCTCCTTTTTGGCAGGCAGACCCCGAGCCCTATTAAACCTTTTTGGCGGTCCCAAATAGAAACGGAAACCTAGCGGTAGGCTTTGTAAAGCACCAAAAGGTTATCGGCCCGGTTGGTAACGTTTAGGGTAAAACCATCGGCATTAAAGCTGGTTAGACTGGCCGCAGTTAACCCTAGGTTATCGCCATTCTGATTACTATATCGTACACCAATACAACGTGAAGTAGAAGAGTATCGCGAGATATCGTTAATGGAGTTGCCGCTACCCCCGATATACATGGCCAATTGGGTTATTCCACCACCATTATTACGGGCAAAACCCTCCATGGTGCCAAAGGCATTGGCAATACCCCGGTCATTATTTGCTACTTGGTTATCGGCATTGATTCCCGTGGTCTCTACATTGGCATGGGCCGTAAAACTTACCTGTGACGGGCGGAACGGAATTCCCGTAATAGTTCTGTTTCCTGTGGCATTGATAATAAAATACCCCATATACACTGTAGAAACCGCTGAATTGGGCAAGTATACCCCGCCATCGGCCCCGGCGGTTACGGCATTATTGGCGTCGGTACTGATTAACTCAATTTGTTGTTGCACCCCGTCGCTATCACTAAAATTGAGTGCGCCGGTAGTATTGTCTTGGGCCAATTGGGTAATCCCTCCCAACTTTCTCAGATTTCCGTTGGTACGACCAATATATAGTTCATTAGTATCAGTGGTAAGATATAGATCCCCTTCAGTAGCCGCTATAGTCGCCACCTGGGCAGAACTGATCATGTTTTGACCAAACACCATCGAAACACTACAGCTTAGGACCAATACGACTAGCCATAGGTTTTTTCTTCTACAAAACCTTCTCATAAAGCAATACACATAGGATGTTATTAAAACCTTTGTAAAACAACTTTATTGCATAAAAACAATGAATTAGTGCAGTTAAGACAATTCCCATACAAGAAGCAGCTGTGTTTTAACGTTATAGGTTTACCCAAATCCCCAAAAAAGATGACTACACTTTACAAGACATCGCTAGCACTGCTGTTTTTAGGCCTTTTGGCCTGCACCAATGATGAAGGTGAAGAACGCGATCTGGATGTGGTGAAACCCAACGACCCGGATTCCGCCTTATTGGAACAAACCCCAGATACGACACGGACTTGGTATAGCGAGTAAGTTTTATTCTATTCAGCGCAACAGCGTATAGTATGATTCCGATATAACCGGGAAACCTACACCTCTTTAAATTCTACGGGACAGGCCGACACGATTCCTAAAAAAGGAATTGGATCCAATCAGATTTTAACCGTCGCCTAAATTGCGGAACAGGGTTCTCTTTCTTTGCCCTAGTCAGGTTAGGGATAGCAGCGGCATACTTTTTCAGGGAAAAAGATATAGCGTATAGCCCGGCACTACGCCATAGCGTAGGGCAACCCCCAAAAACTTGTTAGGGATAGTAGTTTATCCCAAAGCCGCTTAATTACCAGCGAAACGGTGACGCTCGCGGGCCAAGAGGGTGTTCTTTAACAACATGGCAATAGTCATAGGCCCTACACCACCTGGCACCGGGGTAATGAAAGAAGCTTTTTTGCTTACGTCTTCAAAATCTACGTCGCCACAGATCCTATAACCGCGTTCGCGACTCTCGTCGGGTACCCGGGTAATACCCACATCGATAATGACCACACCGTCTTTGACCATATCGGCCTTTACGAAATTGGGAACCCCAAGGGCGGAAATGATGATATCGGCCTCCGCCGTAATCTCGGCCAGGTTCTTGGTATGGCTATGGGTAAGGGTTACGGTAGAATTGCCGGGCCAGCCTTTGCGACCCATTAATATACTCATGGGCCTACCAACGATATGGCTACGACCGATCACGACCGTATGCTTGCCTTGGGTGTCTACCTTATAACGTTCCAACAGCTCCAAGATACCGAATGGTGTGGCGGGAATAAAAGTACTCATATCCAAGGCCATTTTACCAAAGTTGGTGGGATGGAAACCGTCTACATCTTTATCAGGGTGCACGGCCATAAGCACTTTTTGCGAATTGATCTGCGGGGGTAAGGGCAATTGGATAATAAACCCGTCGATGGCATCGTCTTCGTTGAGCTCGTGAATCTTTTTCAACAACTCGGTCTCAGAAGTAGTACCGGGAAGCCGTACCATGGTCGATTCGAAGCCTACGCGTTCACAGGCTTTTACCTTACTGCCCACATAGGTAAGGCTGGCCCCATCGTTACCCACGATTACCGCGGCTAAATGTGGCACTTTTTCACCATTGGCCTTCATCTTGGCCACCGCGACCGCTATCTCGTCCTTGATCTGGTTCGATACTTTTCTCCCGTCTAATAATTCCATTTTCGGTAGGTTTATTTGGTTGTATTCTATTTGGTTTAGCGCATGCCTTTCATGCCGCCCATCATCTGCATCATTTTTCGGCCTCCGCCACCTTGCATCATCTTCATCATCTTGCTCATTTGGTCGAACTGTTTCAATAACTGGTTCACCTCTTGTACCGAACGACCGCTACCTTTGGCGATACGTTTCTTTCTACTGGCATTGAGCATAGATGGGGTACTGCGTTCGTCTGGGGTCATGGAGTGTATAATAGCCTCTACATGTTTAAAGGCATCGTCGTCGATATCGAGGCCTTTTAAGGCTTTGCCCGCCCCAGGGATCATACCCATAAGGTCTTTTAAGTTCCCCATTTTTTTGATCTGTTGGATTTGGTTGAGGAAATCGTCGAAACCGAATTTATTCTTGGCAATCTTACGTTGTAGCTTACGGGCCTCTTCTTCATCGAACTGTTCTTGGGCCCTTTCTACCAAAGACACCACATCTCCCATACCTAGGATACGGTCGGCCATACGCGCCGGGTGGAAAACATCGATGGCTTCCATTTTTTCGCCCGTACCAATGAATTTGATGGGTTTGTTTACCACCGACTTGATCGAAATGGCGGCACCACCACGGGTATCACCATCGAGTTTGGTAAGGATAACCCCGTCAAAGTTCAAGATATCGTTAAAGGCCTTGGCGGTATTCACGGCATCTTGTCCGGTCATGGAATCGACCACGAAGAGGGTTTCTTCCGGCTTGATGGCCTTATGGATGTTAGCAATCTCGTCCATCATCTGTTCGTCTACCGCCAAACGACCCGCGGTATCGATAATGACCACATTGTTGCCCTCTGCCTTGGCTTGGGCAATACCAGCTTTGGCGATGGCTACGGGATCGTTATTACCCCGGTCGCTATATACGGGTACTTGGATCTGGTCGCCGACCACATGCAACTGATCGATCGCCGCCGGACGGTATACGTCACAGGCTACCAACAGGGGTTTCTTGCCTTTTTTGTTCTTTAAAAAATTGGCCAGTTTACCCGAGAAGGTGGTTTTACCGGAACCTTGCAGACCCGACATTAAAATCACCGAAGGGCTACCGCCTAGGTTTATGCCTTCGGCCTCACCGCCCATAAGTTCGGTAAGCTCGTCTTTAACGATCTTTACCATGAGCTGACCGGGCTGTAAGGTGGTCAATACATTCTGCCCGATAGCCTTTTCCCTTACCCTTTTGGTAAAATCTTTGGCAATCTTAAAGTTGACATCGGCATCGAGTAGGGCGCGCCTGACCTCTTTCATGGTCTCGGCCACGTTCACCTCGTTTATTTTCCCATGGCCCTTGAGTACGTGTAAGGCCTTGTCGAGCTTGTCACTTAAATTATCGAACATCTGCTATCTATTTTAAAGATTGCAAAGGTAATAATCTCTAGTTAGAATATAGGTAACTAATCAGAGCCCCAAATTTTGGCTACGAAATGGTTTTTTACGCTCTGTTTTTGTTATTTTTTTCTTACGTAGCGGTGCTATGCTTTGAAAAAAATTACTTCAACAGAACCCAAAATCCTAATTTCTCGCTTCAAAACCTGCGACACTGATTAGTTACGAATATAGCTCATGGATAATAGAGGATAGAAAATAGAGGATAGACTTTGGATCGTGGAATCGGGAATTTTAATTGTTTTTCATATTTGCCCCCTTTTGGGGGTTAGGGGGCTGAAAAAGAAAAGGTGGCCCTGAACCGGCCACCTTTTCACCCAAAACTTGAACCTAAATTAATATTTGATTCGACTTAATTATTCTTGTGTTTTATTGTATCTGCTCAAAAGTGAGGTAGTCTTTACCTTGGTCACCGTTGTAGTGCTTTAGCTTAAGAGTCCCATCTTTTACCTCGTATACTTGGTAATCGTTGGCCAACGGATACATATTGCTGGTATTGGCAAAAGAAATGATCATCTCAAGTCCGCCTTCGGCATTGCGATAGAATACCCAACGACCGGTATCGATCGGATCTTCGTTCTGTGTTACCGCCAATTCCCCACCATACTTAAACTGAAAGGTAAGATCGGCATACATTTCGGTACCCGGGTCTTCATTTTCCTCGAACAGGGTAATTTTCCATAGTGAATCGTCTAAAAGGGCCTTGATCTCGGCAACGTCTTCGTCGTTGGCATCGTCGTCACAATTACGTTCCAACTTAAGTTCGTAGGCATATTCCTCGATTTGGAATTTCATACGCTCTTCTTCCATATGCGACAGCAACCACTCAAAGTTCAATTCGGGCTCATCTTCGAAGCTAATGGCCAACACACGTTGGTCTTTATCGTTGCTTGTCAACTCCCACTCACCTTCTTTCTCGAAGTCCAGCCTATCGGTAAGGATCGCTACATTATCGGCCTGGAACTCTATGTGCAGCCCTAACAAACGGTTTACTTCCATGTTGTTGTGCTTCACATCTTTGATGATCCAGTGGCACTCGGCCATAATTTCCCGAAGGGTCTCTGGGGAAGGTATAATGGGGGCACAGTGCTTTTTCATAACAATTCGATTCCCATCGTCTCCGTATAGCTTGATTTTCCCTTCTTCAAGCTCATATACCTTCCAATCCAGAGTAAAATCGACCAAAGTATCGAACTCTAAATTGATCATAGCTCCCGCATCGGTCATACGGGTAGACCAAGTTCCATTCAATACATTCCCTTCTCGGTCATGCACGACAACTTCCCCTTCAGGTTTAAACTTCATTCTATATGCCTCATATTGTGGCGTATTATCTTGATTGTTCCGCTTTACCTCCAACACTTTCCAGGAGCAGGTCATCAACAACTCATCTAAATCGACATCTTCGAAATCGTCGTCGTTGTGATCGTTATCATCATCTTCATCACAAGCTTCCTTGGCTGCCTCTAAGGCATGGGCCAATTCGGCGTTCGAATTCACCACTACCTCACTACCATCGTAAAGGGTTAGGTTAATGGGAAACTCGAAGCCCACAAGATTACCAACCTCCAAGCCTGCAAAGAACCGGCGCAACTCCTTATCGTGGTTCACGGTAACCGTACCGGTCTGAACCTCATTGATATCAAAAGTATACAGCTTAATCGGGTATACGAAATCTATACATTCTACATCGTCGTCATCCCCGCCTTCAACACAGGCTTTGGCATGCTCATACAATTCTTCTTTGTTGTTGATTACGACCTCTGTATAATCGGAAAGGGTAATGGTAAGTGGAAAAATCAACTCCATCAATTCCTTTTTCCCATCCAATTTATCTAAAAGCTCTTCGATCAACTCAAGATCTTCCATATCATCGACCGTAACATCCAATCCGTTTACATTTACGGTGTACGGAAATTTAAGGGCGATACAACTGGCCTCGTCAATAATATTGTCATACGACCCATCTTTGGCCGTGGTTCCCATGATGAGATTGGCCGTTGGCGAGGTGGCTGCGAAGCTATCGGCTTCTTGTTGGGCCAACTCTACCTCTTCGAACTCATCTTGACATGAGGTAAACAATAGTGCCACACCCAGTAGGAAGGCCGGTACTATTTTGGTTATTGAATTTTTCATAACGATTTGGTTTTTTTCTTTTTCGATTATGGAACAACCCACTTTTATTTTACCCTACCCAAAATTTCGATTTTTTTAGAATATCTTTGGGAAAGCCCCTAAACACAAGGTCTTAATGGATAATGTTTGTGAAGAAAAAGTCTACAGCCAACTGTTTGAACAGCACGCTAAGACGGTTTTCAATTTTATCTTTTATAAATATGGTAACGAAGAAAAAGCAAATGATGCCGTACAGGAAGCATTCGTAAAACTCTGGGAAAACTGTGCCAAGGTACCACCAACCAAAGCGAAGTCGTATGTATATACCATAGCCAATAATCTATACCTTAATGTAATCAAAGCAGAAAAGATCCGCCTGAAATACAAGGAGAACGCCGAACAAAAGGTTTCTCATGAGTCGCCCGAGTATTTGATGGAGGAAGATCAGTTCCGGCAAAAATTGCAACAGGCCCTCGACGGACTATCAGAAGCCCACCGAACCACCTTTTTATTAAATAGGATAGACGGAAAAAAATATGCCGAGATCGCCGAGATGGAAGGGGTAAGCGTTAAGGCGATTGAAAAACGTATGAGCCAGGCCTTAAAGTTCCTAAGGGAGCGCATCGATGGGATTTAGGATTGACTATTGTTTGTTGTTTGTTGTTTGTTGTTTGTTGTTTATTGTTTATTGAATAACAGAAATTTATGAATAGGTCTCTCCATACATCGTACTTCGTACTTTGTACTTTGGACTTTGTACTTTGGACTTTCGACTTTCGACATGGGACAAAAATAAAAAGTAGGGTTTTTTAAAACCCGATTGTTATATACACGTAAAGACGCCTAAAATGAATGAGGATCTGTTACATAAATGGCTCAATAACGAGTTGAACGATACCGAAAGGCAGGCTTTTGTAAAGTCGGACGCCTTTGCGGCCTATGGTAAGATCGCCAAGGAAGCCTCCGCCTTACGGGGAGCCGAATTCGACGCCGATACCGCCTTTGCAGCTATCAAGGCTAAAAGGCATGCCACTAACCCAGGTAAGGTAGTGCGTATGCCCGCCTTGGGCACCCTACTTAAGATTGCCGCCGTATTGGTGGTGGCCCTGGGCACCTTTTTCTATTTGAACAACGGAGACGACACCTATAGTACCGACTTGGCCGAAACCCTCGAAGTACGCCTGCCCGATACTTCGGAAGTGCGCTTAAACGCCGGTTCGGAATTGGCCTATGATGCTAAAAATTGGGCTAATGTCCGTGAGTTGAAACTTTCTGGCGAGGCCTATTTTAAGGTTGCAAAAGGAAAAAAATTCACCGTTCATACCCAAGCGGGTGCAGTTAGCGTTTTGGGTACCCAATTCAACGTAAGGGAACGTAACGGCCATTTTGAAGTGGTCTGCTACGAAGGCTTGGTACAGGTAGACCATAAAGGCGAACAGATCAAACTATCGGCCGGTCAAGGTTTTAGAGCCCTGGTTGGTGATGCCAGTGTTGCGCTGACACAAACGGAAAGCGGTCCGTCTTGGATCCAAAAAGAGAGTAGTTTCGAAAGTTGGCCGTTGGCCCAGGTCTTGGCCGAGCTAGAACGCCAATATGATATTAGCGTAGCAACGGAAAATGTAGATCCCCAGGCCCGTTTTAGCGGTAGCTTTACCCATACCGACCTCGATCTGGCCCTAAAGAGTATTGCTGCCCCATTCAATTTAACATATACCCAATCGCAAGGAAAAGTTCGCTTGTATGCCCAAAGCAACCCCTAAGGCCCGCATCCTACTCGGATGTTTATTACTGCTTTTAGGGATACAGAGTTTTGGACAGGCCACCGATAACGTAACCCTACGCGCTTTGCTGGAACAACTAGAATCCCGGCACGATATCCGCTTTTCCTATGCTAACCAAGATGTAGACCAGATCTTTCTTCCCCCAATCAGTGAAAACAGTCCATTGACCGGCGCACTAAACCACATCAATTTGTATACTGGTTTAAAGGTGCAAAAAATAAACAGCCGTTATTACAGCCTTGTACTCCCCACTGCCTTAAACATTTGTGGTTTTGTACTCGATAACTTTGGAAAAAACACGGTTTCTGGGGCCACGATAGAAGTTCTGGGAACCGAAACCAAACTGATTACCGATGCCCAGGGCAAGTTCGAATTGCAAAATGTGGCCCGGGGCACCCAACTGCTCATTCGATTTTTAGGGTTTAAAAGACAAGTGGTGACAGCGGAGGAGCTCGACGCCCAAAAGGGATGTCAACGTATTATGCTTGCCAAAAAATACCATAAACTAGACGAGGTTATACTATATGAGTTCCTAACTACGGGTTTACGTAAGAAAACCGATGGTAGTATTGAAATGGATACCGAGGAATTCGGTTTGCTCCCCGGACTTATAGAACCCGATATTTTACAAACGGCCCAGGCCCTACCCGGAATTCGCAGTATTGACGAAAGTGTATCGAATTTAAATGTCCGCGGGGGTACAAATGACCAAAACCTTATCCTTTGGGAGGGCATAAAAATGTATCAATCGGGGCATTTTTTCGGACTCATTTCGGCCTTTAACCCCTATTTGACGGACCATGTGGTACTTACCAAAAATGGTACCTCGGCACGTTATGGCGATGGGGTAAGCAGTCTGATCTCTTTAAAGACCCGCAACCATTTGGTGGATCGGTTTACAGGTGGCGCCGGTATAAACCTGATCAATGGGGATGTTTTTGGTCAAGTGCCTTTGCGACAAAACATGGACCTTCAGTTTTCGGCCCGTCGTTCTTTTAACGATTTCGTAAACAGCCCCACTTATAACAGCTTTGTGGAAAAAACCTTTCAGGATACCGATGTGCGTATCGCCGGATTGCCCCGGGAAATTGAACGCAGATCGAACGAAGATTTCCACTTTTACGATTTTAGCCTAAAATATCTGTGGGACTTAAACGACAGTCATAAATTCAGGCTCAGTTTTATCAATATGCAAAACGAATTGTCGTATGAAGAAACAGACGCCAGCGATGTACTGACCAATGAAAGCTCCCTGAAGCAAGGCAACATTTCTGTTGGAGGCCAATGGAGCAGTACTTGGTTTAATGGGTTACAGACCCGTTTGGAAGGCTATTACACCCGATATGAAATGCTATCGAACAGTGATAAGGTTCAAGACAATCAATTACTGGCACAGAAAAACACGGTTGAAGAAGCGGCCCTAACCTTTAGTACCGAATATGCCTTTACCGAGCAGCTGCGGTGGGTTAACGGGTATCAGTTCGTAGAATCGGGGGTGGGTAATTTTACCAATGTTAGCCTTCCTCCATTTAAAAGTGATATTAAGGAAGTGGTTCGTAGCCATTCGGTATTTTCTGAAATGGCCTATAGCTCACCGAACGAAAAACTTCATGCTCGATTGGGCGCCCGCTTGAACTATATCCAAAGTCCAGATAATTTGGTTAGCGCCAATGGTTTTGACACCTTTATCCCCGAGCCCCGGTTAAACCTCAGCTACAAACTGAACGACTATTGGGCCGTACAGCTTTTGGGGGAATTCAAAAGCCAGACCACCAATCAGGTAATTGATTTAAAACAAAACTTTTTGGGTATAGAAAAACGGCGTTGGGTTCTCTCAGATAACGATTCGCTGCCCATTTCCAAAAGCAGACAGCTCTCATCTGGCATAAGCTATGATTCTAAAAGCCTGTATATGGGCCTTACCGGTTTTTGGAAAAAGGTTAAAGGGATCAGCACCAACACCCAAGGCTTTCAAAACCCGGGGCAATTTAACGGGGAGGTGGGCGAATATACCGTAAAGGGTGCCGAATTTTTGATCAACAAAAAAGGGGCGCGCTATTCTACCTGGTTGAGTTACACCTTTAACCAAAATGATTATTACTTCGAGGATTTGGACCCATCAACCTTTCCGAACAACCAAGATATACGGCATAGCGTGAACCTGGCCGCCACCTATAACCTAAATGGATGGCAAATAGGTGCCGGACTTAACTACCATTCGGGCCGACCTTATACCCAACCCGATTCCGACGACCCCATAAACAGTACTATATTCCCCTCCCAAATTAATTACAACAGTCCTAACAGTAGTCGTTTGGACGATTATATAAGGGCTGATGCTTCGGTGGTGTACAAGTTAAACCTCAGTGCTCGTGTCAAAGCATCGGCCGGTGCCTCGGTACTGAACCTGTTCAACAAAACCAATATTCTGAACACCTACTACCGCCTAAACCAAGACAACCAAACCGTTGAGACCATTAGACAAGGCTCACTAGGCTTTACCCCTAACTTTAGTTTTCGGGTATACTTCTAAGTACGTAATGCGAATCAAGGGTCAATGTAATCTATTGAAAACCAAATGCAATATCTCAGTGTAACTCTGCGTATTCTCGGCGTTCCTCTGTGTAACTTGAACCTTATGTGTTGTTACACAGAGTTTCACAGAGTAGCCCAGAGGACCACAGAGAGTTCAACTCTTGATTTACGTTCGTAACAAAAAGTAATGATTTAAGGCTCAATTTCAAGGGCTTCAAGGATTTTATCAAACACTTGATTATTCCTGCACACCCCTTTAAAATGTTCGGCCCCGGGCCCATAGGCAAAAATAGGCACCATAATACCGGTATGGTCGTGGGTGGTAAAATCGCCTTGAATATACCCCTGTTCCATGTGCCCTTGGGGTAGACTAAATCCACCGGTCTCATGATCGGCCGTAACTATTACCAAAGTTTCATTATTCCCATCTGCAAATCGAAGTGCCTGGGCTATACAAGCATCGAAATCGAGTACTTCAGTAACAATTCCTTGGGTGTGGTTGGCATGCCCAAAAGAATCGACCATACCGTTTTCCATGAGCATGAAGAAAGGTTTCTTTTTGGACTTCAGATATCTGAGCGCCCCTTCCATTAGTTCTGGCATTAGATTTCCACGCCCGTCCATTTTCGCGGGCAATGCACCCTCGGCCAAAAACAGACCCAATCGACCTGCCTGACCCTTTTGGGATACCTCCGATACCGATGCGGCCCATTCAAAACCATTTTCTTCCAGACGTTCCAATTGTTTTGCAGAGAAATTGGCTTTGCCCGCCCCTGCAAATAGGGTAAACGGATTTTCAACAAACTGTTTGGCCATAGTTTCTTCTTCCCCACGATCAACCACATGGGCATAAAAGGCCCCCGGCGTGGCTCCGGTAAGGGCATCGGTGGTAATCAAAGCGGTATGCCATCCTTTTTGCGATAACAATTGGGGCAGATTTCCCAGTGGTTTACCGTTTGGCCCAACCCCAATGGCCCTATTATTGGTACGCACCCCTGTGGCGTAGGCCGTGGCACCGGCGGCGCTATCGGTAGTAAAATCGTCTGTGGCTTGGGTCTGTACAAATCCAATGTCAGTCAGTTGGGTAAGGCTTAATTGACCTCCATTCGACAAGGTGGCCGCACTAATTTGGGCCAGTCCCATACCATCGCCTATCATTAAAATGACATTTTTAGGTCGCTTCCCTGTCTGTATATAATCATACGAAGGTCGGTACACTTCCTTCTTTTTGGTTAGTTGTGATTCGCAATCTTCCAGACCATCGAAAAACATACGCACTCGCTGCGGATGGTCGGTATTAATATAATCGACCCCGAGGTCATACAGTTTTTTCCAAGCCGTTTTACTATCTGGGGTAGCCCACAAGCGCACAGGCTTTTCAAAAGATTTAGCCTTGGCTATAAAGGCGGTAACCCGTTCCAAATCTTTGTGGGTAAAACGACCTTTTCCATTCCATCGCGACAACCGATAAAAGCCCGTACTGATCATGGCTATTTTTTGCCAAGCCGCAGAGGGTACATTATCCATATTTTGGCAATCGAATTGGATGTAGTCTGGGTATTGGCCATAATCGGCCGGTTTGGGTCTTTTACCAGAAATAACAACCCGCACCCCATCCGGGTTGTTAGGCCATAAAAAAACCAAGTAAGGTTGTAAGGCGGCATCAATGGCCTTCAAAGTGGTATAGGCCTCGGTTTTCGAATCGATCATTAATTGAAACCCTAAACGCTCGGTACCATAGCGCGCCGCAATGGTTTCTAAAGGCGCTAAATAATCTGTAGCCAAAGTACGGGCCGTGCTGATCGTTTCTTCTTCGTGCGCCACATACAATTGCCTATTCTTTAAAAACACATCTACTTCAATAGAGGCCGCTTTGGCCGAAAAGGCGTTCCAGAATGGGGTTTCTTGCTGATAATCGTTATGGGAATGGATCTTTACCTCGGGCGATTGGGCCATCAATCCCTTAGAAAGGAATAAAAAACTACAAAGAATCAGGTTTCGGAACATGGGTTTGGATTTTGGCGCAACCTATAAAAAATAAAAGCCCTATACATTACCCTAGGGTTAACATAGTTCGATAAACTCGTGTTTTAGCATGGTTTTTAAAATGGCGTACATTTTCGGGAATTCCTTGTTAAAGAAACCCGGGGTTTCCACATAATTCTCAACCGATACGGCAAAAAACTCATGGATATTAGACTCGCCATAGGCCCTAAAATATTCGGTACGTCTCATTTTCTCTCGAAAATCAGGGTTTGCAAAACGCAATTGGATGGCCCTTAGTCCTACGGTAAACCGCCTACTTTCATAAGAACGGCCCCGCAACATGGAAAAAACCAAAGCATGGGCCAACTCGTGATAGGCCAGGTTTTTGTTATCAAAGCCATCAGCAAAACCTTCCAACAGTTTTTTACGGGAAAGCACCAAGGTCTTCAGTTTTGGGTTGAATTCGCCATAATGCCGCTTTTGGTTCGACTTGGAAAAATAACTGTCCGGATAGACCACAATACGTTTCACCGAAGGGTACCAGTACCGATCTAACCCCCAACTCAGCGAAACGGCCGTGGCGCCGATCAACAACTCAATAACCTCGGTATTGGCCATCTTTCCTTGAAACCGGATACGTTTCCGGTTTAAAAAACGCACCAAACGCTCCTGAAATCGTTTTTGATCTTTCTCGTTAAGGCTCTGGTAAAACGGGAACGAACCCTTTAAAAAATCGATATGGGCGGCACGTAAGGGGTACTTTCGCTTCCTAAATCCTATAAAACCTTCGCTTAGGCGGATAAAAAAACTAAGCAATAACACCCCAAATAAAACGAGTCCGGTTATAATCACGGTTTCCATATCCATCCCATAGCGATTTACAAAACGGCATTAGGCCAAGGCACTGGTTTCCCCGTAGCCTTAACTACAGGCATTTGCGCCTTAACGGACTTAAGATATTCAGTAAGTTGATCAGCTAATTCTAAGGATTTATGCGGTTTTTCTAGCGCTAGATTACGAGTCTCGCCTATATCATCTTTAAGATTGAAAAGTTCCAAGTGTTGGTCTTCGTGAAAATAAATCAACTTCCAATCGCCTTTTCGGATCGCACTATAGGCTCCTATACCCGGGCCTGTTCCGCCCCATTTATTGGGGAAATGCCAATACAACTTACGTTCATAGTCCATTCGCTGCCCCCTAAACAAGGGCGTAAAACTTTTCCCATCGAGGGTTTGGGGTGTTGCCGCAATTGATACACCGGCCACTGCCAAAAGGGTCGGATAAAAATCTTCTATGATCAAGGGTTGATCCGTTGTCGTGCCCGCCTTGATTACGGCAGGCCAGTGGGCCAACATGGGTTCGCGAATACCACCTTCATAAATAGAACCTTTACCACTGGCCAACGGTTTGTTATGGGTATGCTTTTCACCACCCCTGGCAACGGCACTTAAACCACCATTGTCGGACATAAAAAGAACTAGGGTGTTTTCATCAATCTGTTTTTCTTCCAAGAAGTCGAGCAGATCGCCCAAGCTTTTATCCATAGCTTCTACCATAGAGGCATATTTGGCCTCAATGGTATCGAGACCCTTTTCCAAATACTTTTGATAGAACCTTCGATCTTGCATTATAGGCGTATGCACCCCGTAATGGGCCATATGTAAGTAAAAGGGACTGTCTTTTTTTAAGGCATCCTCCAGGGCTATTTTGGCCTCTAGGGTCAACGCCTCCGTAAGATTGGTCTCGGTACCATGGTATGTATCCAGACCTGGTACGGCCCAAACCTTTCGTTTAGGATTGCCGTTTCCATAATTATCCTCACCCAAATAACTTCCAGGTGCCCCGGCGGCATGCCCGGCTATATTAACCTGAAAACCCAATTTTAGTGGATCTTCGCCCGGTGTACCTATGGCACCGAAATGGGCCTTACCACAATGAATGGTGGTATAACCGGCCTCGGCCAAGCGTTTGGGCAAAGGCTCCGCTTTTACGGAATTAGGTACACCTTCCACGGAAACCCCGTTCACGTTCCAAAACGGGATATCCAAGGTTTTATGGTTAGTTTCCATAGGTTTTATCTCATTGGCATGTAAGGTCCAGTTGGTAACCCGGTGCCTAGCGGCGTTCATTCCCGTTAGATAACTGACCCGGCTCGGGCTGCATACGGCCGTGGCATAGGCTTGGGTAAACTTGAGTCCCGATTGGGCCATACGCTCCATATTCGGGGTATGATATCTTTTGTTCAAGGAGGTCTTGCTAGTAAAAAAGGGTACGGAAGTATCTTGCCAGCCCAAATCATCGACCAAAAAAACAATAATATTAGGGCGTTCTGGTTGCTGCTGTGCCTGTGAAGATAATGGCATGGCCAAAGCACTACATACTAAAAGAAGTAATAATCGCATGGTTTGTTGTGGTTTGCCCTAAAGATAGTTTAAAAGGGAATGGCCCTTATAGGTTTTAGATAAAATAGGGCCCATAGCCATAGTATCTTAGTTTGGTTCATCCCCTTTTATCCCCCCGGGGGGATGGTCATATCCAACACCGAAAACCTAAACCATTTATTTATAAATTCCCCCTCTGGGGGTTAGGGGGCTCCTACATACGCTCTGGCACCTCAATCCCTAGAAGGGCAAAGGCATCTTTGATGACCAAACCTACTTTTTCGGCCAATTGCACCCGGAAAACCTTTACTTTCTCCTGGGTCTCACCCAAGATGGAGACATTCTGATAGAAAGAGTTGAATTCCTTAACCAAATCGTAGGTATAATTGGCGATCAAGGCCGGACTGTATTGCTCGGCGGCCATTTGTAATACCTCAGGAAACTGCTCGATCTGTTTGATCAACTCTTTTTCCTTGGCATGGAAACCTTCGGGTAAATCGGTCAAGGCAATGGTTTGGGTATAATCGAAATCGGCTTTTCGCAAAATAGACTGGATCCGTGCGTAGGTATACTGTATAAACGGCCCGGTATTGCCTTGAAAATCGACGGATTCCTCCGGATTGAACAGAATGCGTTTTTTGGGATCAACCTTTAATATGTAATATTTTAAGGCCCCTAATCCAATGGTTTTGTAGAGTTCCTTTTTCTCGGCTTCGGAATAGGCATCCAATTTGCCCAGTTCTTCGGAGATCTTTTCGGCCGTTTCGGCCATTTGCACCACTAGGTCGTCAGCATCTACCACGGTACCCTCCCTACTCTTCATTTTTCCGGAAGGCAGGTCTACCATACCATAACTTAAATGGTACAATCGTTGGGCCCAATCGAAGCCTAATTTTTTTAGGATTAAAAACAACACCTTAAAGTGGTAATCTTGTTCGTTACCAACAGTATAGACCATTCCGGTAATATCGGGATAATCGGTTACCCGTTGAATGGCCGTACCGATATCTTGTGTCATATACACAGCGGTACCATCGGCACGTAATACGATTTTTTCATCGAGGCCTTCGTCGGTCAGGTCGCACCAAACCGAACCATCTTCTTTTTTAAAGAATACGCCTTTTTCCAGACCTGTGTTCACAAAATCCTTACCCAACAAATAGGTATTACTCTCATAATACAGGCAATCAAAATCTACCCCTAGGTTTTTATAGGTAATATCGAATCCGTCATAAACCCACTTGTTCATGGTTTCCCAAAGCTGGACTACCCCGGAATCGCCCGCTTCCCATTTTCTAAGCATTTCTTGGGCTTCCAACAGTATGGGGGCTTCTTTTTTAGCCTTTTCGATTTCCATACCCCCGGCTACCAAAGTCTCTATCTCCGCTTTATAGGCCTTATCAAAGGCTACATAGTAGTTCCCTACCAACTTATCGCCTTTAAGCCCTGTGGATTCAGGGGTTTCGCCCTTGCCAAAACGTTGCCAGGCCAACATGGATTTACAGATATGTATGCCCCGATCGTTTATGATCTGGGTTTTATAGACTTTGTTACCGGCCGCTTTTAAAATCTCGGCTACCGAATACCCCAAGAGGTTGTTCCGGATATGGCCTAAATGTAAAGGCTTATTGGTATTTGGGGAGGAATACTCCACCATTAAAGTTTGATCTGTTGGTTCTTTTTCGTAGCCAAACTGGGCCTGGCTACGGGCCCCATTGAAAAAAGAAAGGTAGTAGGCCTCAGAGACCACCAAGTTTAAAAATCCTTTGACGACATTATAACCGGAAACCTCATCGACATTTTCGGTCAAATACGCCCCGATCTGCTCCCCAATCTGTACCGGATTTCCCTTAATATGGCGCAACATTGGAAATACGACAACCGTTATATCGCCTTCGAAATCTTTACGTGTGGCCTGAAATTCTACCGAAGGCAAGGCTACTTCGAAAAGGGTATTTACCGCTTGTTTTACTTGTGCTTCCAAAAGTTGTTGCAAATCCATCATTTCCCTATTTACGGCAGCAAAACTAAGCATTTTCCTATGTTAAATTTTCACTTACTCCCGGTATTTTATGATTTTATAAAAATTAATTTCGTTGTTTTGTTATAACCATTAACACGACCAACATGCTGTACAATACTTCTTTTTCAGAAGCGTACGGTACACAACGGATAGATCGGGAGATTGGCCCAGCTATCCCCTTGGACCAACGCTTTACACTCGGCGAATCGATTTCGTCTCCCTTAAAAATAGTGAGTTGCTGTGTCCGGTTTCAAAACCTGATGCTCTTCAATACTTCTAAAAAATGCCATCTAGAAATGCGGCCCCAAGGTATCTTGGTCCATTTTCAAAGTATGCAGATGTGCATGGTTTGGTGTATTCCCTTTTACAAACTCAAAATTACCCGGGCCCAATATGGTGTCTATACCCTTAGGGCCAATGGCAGGTATATTTCCATCCATGTAGAAAAAGAAGATGCCGAGGCCTACCTAAAACGACTTTTGGAACGCAAGGCCGACAGTACTACTTCTTTTTGGGGATAGATTTTCGAAAAACGGATTGTGTAACTTTGGGGGCATCCTAAAAAGTTAGACCTATCAAAAAAAGGAACTACAACCCTTTACTTTGGGGAGCGACCTTAACGCTAATTGTTTTTGTGGTTACAGCCTTCGCAGCTCCCGAAACCACTTATGCGACCATTGAACATATCTCGCTGGGGGTTCGCAATTATTTTGGCCATGCCTATCTATACTTAGGCCTGGGCTCTGTGCTTTTCCTTTTGGTTTTGGCGCTATCCCCTCTTGGTAAAAAGCGTTTGGGCAGCACCAACGATAGGCCCGAACATTCGTTTTGGTCTTGGATTGCCATGCTTTATAGTGCCGGAATGGGCGCGGGAATCTTGCTCAGGGCCGTTCAAGAGCCCGTGTATATGTACCAAAACCCACCTTTTGAAGCCCGAACGGATGCCCAAACCCTCGCACTCGAATTCACCTTTTATCAATGGGGCATTACAGCTTGGGCCTTTTACGGCCTTTTCGCTTTGGTAATCGGCTATGTACTTTTCATAGATAAGGCCCCGGTTAGGTTGAGTGAAAGCCTTGCTTTGGGTACCCGCAATCCTTGGTTTAAAAATGGCATCGACATTCTAACTATACTCACAACCATTTTTGGTCTTATTGCTGCCGTGGGTTTGGGTGCGGCCCAAATTTCGGGCGGGCTCGAGCACCTTTACCAAACCGAATTACCTTCAGGGTTTATGATGGGCAGTACCACCGTATTGGTCGTATTGGCCTTTATTTCGGCCTGGCAGGGCCTGGAAAAGGGGATAAAACTTATTTCTAAAATCAATATCATATTGACACTTGGCATTTGGGTCTATGTGTTTTTCAACACCGCTATGTCCCAAACCCTTTCCCATTTTCTTACTGCCACGCTGCATTATCTAATCGATTTTATCCCCATGAGCCTGGCTTGGGACAGTTTTAATCCCGGAATCGATTTTCTAACCGACTGGACCTTTTATTATTGGGCATTTTGGTTGGCATGGGCCCCATTTACCGGCATCTTTATTGCTCGCATATCTAGGGGCCGTACCCTAAGGCAATTGCTTCTAGGTGTGCTTTTGGTGCCCTCGATCGGTACTTTTGTTTGGTTTAGCACCTTTGGCGGCCATGCTTTTGAACTTATCGAATCTTGGGGCACCTATTCTGGGGAGTTCGATAATGTATTCAATTCCATTTTCGTTTTCTTCGAGCATTTACCCGCCTCAAGTTTTCTCAATATAATCACCCTTATCGTTTTGGTTGGTTTTTTGGTAACCTCACTCGATTCTGCCATTTTCGTCTTGAGTATGTTTAGTGACGGCGGAAAATTAGTACCTCAAAAAAAACATCGCTTGTTTTGGGCCATGATCATTTGGGTGGCCACTTTGGCGCTTTTAGGCTTAAGCGAGGTACGGCCGGAAGGCAATGTATTGGTGTCTGTTCAAAAAATATTGATCATTACTTCATTGCCCTTTGCCTTTTTGATGATTCCTATGGGTTATATTTTTGTAAAACGCCTCCGAAAAAAGTAAGTTCGCGACCATGTCATCATCCCAAGACATTAATCAATTGCTATTGTTTGCCATAAGCCTAATCGGGCCGGTATTGGCCATTTTTCTGGGGATTTATCTACTGGCCAACCCTAAAAACCGTTCGAAACGGATCATAGCCCTAGCTGGTTTCAGTTTATCCTTAGCGGCAACCCTATTGAGCTGGATTTTTTGGACCCCCTGGTTGTTTTGTATCACCATCTTTTTAGCGGCCCTATTTTGGATGGCCTTTCTATATGGCGAAACCCTACCTAAAAAAATGAACCGCTCGTTTTGGGCCATAGCATTCAGTATGTTCACCTTAACGTTGCTAGCCTTTAAAAAAACGCCCACGGCAGCTACATTGGGCGCCAGTATTTTCTATTTGGCGGTCATGCTTTTAACCACTATTTATAAAACGAACTGGCAAAAAGCCTTAAAAAAGAACCTGGCAGACTGGATGTTTCAATTAGGGATCGCCCAAATTTTACTCGTCTTGTACCTTATACTGTCTTTACTGGGTATCCTCACTTTTTCGGACGGGGCCGCTTTGTTATTCTCTGCCTTGGTCTTCTTTTTTGGTGGATGGGGAATTATTCACGCCAACATCATTAACGAGTTAAAACCCAAATACCAAAACAGGGCCATTTCCATTTCCAAAATCGATAAGGGCTGGCATAACCTGGAGGATGCCATGCAACAACAAAAACTATATACCGATACCGAACTTAATGTAGAAAAAGTAGGGAAACATATCGGCATTAGTGCAAAAGAAGTCTCGCAAATCATCAACCAAAAAACGACCCAAAACTATACGCACTATATTAACGGTTATAGGGTAGATCTGGCCAAACGATTACTTACCGACCCGGCCTACCAACAGCTTAAAATCGCGGCTATCGCCTATGACTGTGGTTTTAACAGTACCTCGGCCTTTAATGCGGCCTTTAAAAAGGCAACCGGTACCAGCCCTTCGGCCTATAGGAACAAAATGAGGCACGATATGCCCTGAATCAGACTAAAATTTGCCAAACCAATACGAACTATTAAGGTTGGGTGTCTTGTTCTCCCCTAGGAAGGTTAACGATATTAATCGGCACGAATCCCTATTCATATTTTCGTTTTAAAATGCGCTTCGACTGCCTGCCTGTCGGCAGACACGGCGCTCAGCGTGACAATGTTACACCACTATTTGAACAACTAACAGATATTAATACGCTATCCATTACCTTCAGGTTTCTTCATTTTAGTAGCGGAGCGTTCTCAAGGTTAACCATCGGACACTTATCATCTATTACAAACCGTCATCAATCCATCTTGGAAATCCATCAAAAATGGACTCCTATTATAGGTGCAAATCATACGAATGTCTTCAAACTAACCAACCTTTTCTTTCTCCAGTCCGTTCCGCATAAAACATTTTCAAATTTCCCAATCACCAAATTGACACCTTGAATATTTGTTTGCCCGATTCCGGAATCTGGACAGTTTCCTATAGATTTCCTTTCATTTTTGACGGCAAAACATCGTTATGCTTATAGGGTTCCTACTCCTTTTCCAACTATTTTACTTTTTATCCACTTGGAAACTTTACACCCTGTCCGGAAGGAAAATTTGGGAAGCGGCTATTCCCGTATATTCCCTTTTGGTTTTGCTGCGCCTTATCCGAAGACCTTGGTGGTGGCTCATCCTTTTGGTATTACCCGTAGTAAACCTACTGATGATTCCGGCCGTATGGATCGAAACCCTGCGTAGTTTTGGCAAAACTTCACGGACCGATGCCCTGATCTGCCTTTTAAGTCTCGGAGGCTATATCGCTTATCTAAATTATTTCGGAAAAGACCTGACCCATAGGCCCGAGCGAGACCCAAACCCCAAAAGTGCCTTGGGCGATTGGGTCAGCTCTTTGGTATTTGCCATCGTATTGGCCAGTTTGGTACACACCTATTTTATGCAGCCTTATGTAATACCCACTTCTTCTTTGGAAAAAACCTTATTGGTGGGTGATTTCGTTTTGGTGAGTAAATTCCATTTTGGTGCACGGGCCCCAATGACCCCCTTGGCCCTGCCCATGATGCACGATACCATACCACTACTAAAAATACGTTCTTATTTAAACCAACCCCAACTCCCCTATTTTCGCTTACCCGGTCTTCAACAGATAAAAAAGAACGATATCATCGTGTACAATTGGCCTGCGGATACGGTGCAACAATTCTTTACCCATACCGACCGTATCATTAAAAAACCGGTCGACAAAAAATCAAATTACGTAAAACGTTGTGTGGCAACCCCTGGCGACACTTTAGAGATCAAGAACGGTTATGTATACATTAATGGTCGCCCATTACAACTCTCGGACAGGGCCAAACCCCAATATGCTTATTTGGCCAAAACCCGTAGAAGCTTTGGTCCAAAGGAACTGTATCGTAAATATGGCATTACAGACCGTTACTATCCGTTACGGAACAACGGTATTTACTTTCCGGGCCTCACCGAAGTCATGGTCGCAAAAATGAAAAAAGACCCAGACATCCTTTCCCTGGAAAAGAAACTAGAACCAGCGGGGGAATTTGATCCGGGTACTTTTCCCCATCACGAAAACTTTGCCTGGAATGGTGATAATTTTGGCCCTTTGGTCATACCTAAAAAAGGGACGACCATTCGGCTAACAAAATCCAACTTGCCCCTCTATAAACGACTGATTACCGTTTACGAAGGCAAGACCCTTGCACAAAAAGAAGGGGAAATCTTGATCAACGACCAACCCGCCGACAGCTACACCTTTTCCCAAAATTATTATTGGGGTATGGGAGACAACCGTCATAATTCGGAAGACTCGCGAAGTTGGGGGTTTATTCCCCACGACCATATCGTTGGTAAACCCGTGTTCATTTGGTTCAGTTTCGATACCCACGCTCAAAACTTGTTCGAAAAAATACGCTGGAAACGCCTGTTTACCACCGTAGGCGGATCAGGAAAGCCCGTCTCTTATTTGTGGTGGTTTATAGGGTTATTGGCCGCAATCCGGCTAGGTCAACACCTCTGGAAAGGTCGAAAAACCACTATGCCTTAGGCAAAAACACCTCCGCCATCATGCAACGGGCCGAACCACCACCACAGGTTTCAATAGTATCTAGAGGACTATGGAGTAAAGGATTGTGTTTTTCCAAGGTTTTGATCTGATCGGGACGTAAACTGGTATAGGCGGCCGTACTCATGACCAAATACCGGCGGTCTCCCATGCCTCTCACTTGTAGCATATTGCCGGCAAAAGCATGCATCTGGGCTTCGGATATGGCTATTACCTCCTTACCCGTCTCTTTCAATTGTTTTAAAACCACTTTGCGTTCCTTTTTATCGTCTATACTCTCCAGACAGATTACCGCAAAGGTTTCGGCTACACATAGCATAACATTGCTATGGTAAATTGGTAAGCGTTGATTCCCTACGGTCTGATTGGCCGTAAACAAAATAGGGTCGTACTCGAAATCTTCACAGAATTCGATAAACAAATCTTCATGGGCACGATCCGAAAGGGCGCAATAGGCCTTTCGATGTACCCGGTCCAATACCATGCTTCCGGTACCTTCTAAAAACAACCCTTCTTCTTCGGCCTCGGTATAATCTACAATATCGGAAATAACGAAACCTTTGGCTTCTAGCATTTCGAGTATATCTTCCCTTCGTTCTGCCCTTCTGTTCTGGGCGAACATAGGGTACACCCCTACCGTACCGTCTGCATGGAACGAAATCCAATTGTTCGGAAAAATACTATCCGGGGTATCGGGTACTTGTGTGTCTTCAACTACCAACACTTGAACTCCGTGCTCGCGAAGCCGTTTTACCAAGGCATCGAATTCGGTCTGGGCCATGGCATTTATATCGCCATGTGGACCATCTTGCTGAAAATAATTGTTTACAGCCGTCTGGGTATTCTTTTTAAAGGCCACCGGCCTTACCATGAGTATGGTATTCGTGGTTTGGGACGCCATGGGTTATAGGTTTTTCTTTAAGGTATCGGTAACGGCATCCAACACCTCAAAAGCGGTTTCAGCCATTTTATTCCCTTTTAAATCCAAAAGAGGGTTTACTTCTACCAATTCTAGGCAGGCTACCTTACCCGTATTTAAAAATCCATTAATGATTTGAATGACCTCATACTGATCGAAACCTTTGGGAACGGGGGTACCGGTTCCATAGGAAATCATATCGCAATCCATACTATCTACATCAAAGGAGATATAGATCATATCGCAAGCCGAAAGTTTTTCGATAGCTTCGGCCAAACAAGTCTCCAGGCCACGGTAACGCATTTCTGCTACCGTATAATTCTTGATGCCTTGCTTCTCCATTTGCCTATCTTCAGGCTCTTCTGTATCTCGTACCCCAAAATACACCAAATGATTATGGGCTACTTTTTGACCGTCTACCCCGATATTTTTCATCTGCTCCCAGAGGTCTACAGTCGTCGCGCTTACTTCATTGATCTGAAAGTCGAGATTATCGTCTGCCAAGGCAGCCGCCAAGGGCATACCATGAATATTGCCAGAAGGCGAGGTATAGGGGGAGTGTATATCGGCATGGGCGTCGATCCATACCACACCCAAGGTTTTATCGGGATGGGCCGCCTTTATACCACTAATGGTACCTAATGCAGAGGAATGATCTCCAGAAATAACCAGTGGGAAATTAGCATCGGCTATATTCGATTTTACATGCGTAGCCACTCGGGTACACTGTTGCAATACAAAGTCGATACGCTTTGCGAAGGAGTTCTTAACCTTATCGTATATACTCTCGTTCGCGGTTTCAACATCTTCGAAAGGATACTGATCAAAATAGGAATTGTTTTGGTTAATGGCCGCTATTTCAATAGCATCTATACCCATATCAGACCCACGGGTACCGGCTCCGATATCCGACCTGTTTTTTATGATTTTGATGGTTTTCATATTCAAATCTGCTTCTTGATCAAGAATGTTTTAATAATGCTGCCGCAAATTTAAGAAAGTGCCGATAGAGTGACTAGCAATTCCGGGATTTGTGGTTGGTTTTTCTAGTACAGCAAACTGTTCTTTTAGGATAAGTGGAGTACTAAGCCCCCTCTACTGAGGGAGAGGGGGTTGGGGATGAGGGGTTTTTCATGAACCGAACTAAATGCTATTAACTACGGGCTATTAATAAAAAAAAACCGCCCCTGTTTGCACAAGGACGGTTTGTTATGCTTTTAAAAGCTTCTTTTATCTTTTATCCAAGTCTACAAAGGCGCGGTGGTTTTCACCAACATATACCTGTCTTGGCCTTCCGATAGGCTCTCCGTTTACACGCATTTCCTTCCATTGGGCAATCCAACCGGGTAAACGGCCCAAGGCGAACATTACCGTGAACATCTCTACCGGAATACCCATGGCCCTATAGATGATTCCAGAATAGAAATCAACGTTAGGATATAACTTACGATCTACAAAATACTGATCTTCTAATGCCTCTTTCTCCAATCCTTTGGCAATATCGAGAATAGGATCGTCAACCCCTAGGTCTCCCAACACTTCGTCAGCTGCCTTTTTAATGATACGGGCGCGTGGATCGAAGTTCTTATACACACGGTGTCCGAAGCCCATTAAACGGAATGGATCGCTCTTATCTTTGGCCTTGGCCATATATTTTTTGGTATCGCCACCATCGGCAGCAATAGCCTCTAACATTTCCAATACCGCCTGGTTGGCACCACCATGCAATGGCCCCCAAAGGGCAGAGATACCAGCAGATAAAGAAGCGAACAGACCTGCGTGCGACGATCCTACGATACGTACCGTAGAGGTAGAACAGTTTTGCTCGTGATCGGCGTGTAGGATCAATAACTTATCCAACGCATCGATGATAATCTGGTTCTTCTGATATTCTTTGTTCGGCTTTTTGAACATCATTTTATAGATATTCTCTACATAGCCTAAATTATCATCGCCATAATCTAAAGGCAGTCCTTTCTTCTTACGCATGGTCCAGGCCACCAAAACGGGGAACTTGGCCAAAATACGTACAATGGCATGGTACATTTCGTCTTCAGAGGAAACATTTACCGAAGAGGGGTTAAAAGCGATCAAAGCGGAAGTCAATGAAGACAATACCCCCATTGGGTGTGCCGACTTTGGAAAACCATCCAAAATCTTTTTCATTTCCTCATCTACATGCGACTCGGCCTTAATATCGTTATGGAATTTTTCTAATTGATCGGTATTAGGCAATTCGCCAAAAATCAACAAATAGGCCACTTCCAAAAAATCGGCTTTTTCGGCCAAATCTTCAATAGAATACCCTCTATAACGCAACACGCCTTTTTCACCATCTAAAAAGGTAATGGCACTTTTACACGACCCTGTATTTTTATATCCGGGATCAATGGTAATGATACCACTTTGACCACGAAGGGCTTTGATATCAACGGCCAATTCCTTTTCGGTGCCCTCAATTACGGGCAACTCATACTTTTCTCCTTTATATTCTAAAAACGCGCTGTCTGACATTATATCGTTTTACTGTTAATTTTTGCACGGTAAATTTACGAAAATGGTTAATTCTTAACAATTGGGAAGTCGCCAATTATAGGTTTCTTAACAGAAGTAGGCCGTGTTGTGTCCACCCATTAACATATTCTCCGTTTTCGGCACCTAATTTATGAATATGACAACGGCCATCCCATGACATCGATCAGGTTCAAGAAAAAAGGGATGCCCTTTTACGGACACCCCTTTTTCTCAGTACAACAATTAAGCATCTTACTTAGTTTCTAAAAAGTAATCATACGACTAATTCTGCCACAGTATCAATAGTATTAAACTACTTAGTCCTTAATTGACTTCGACTGCCTGCCTGTCGGCAGACACGGCGCTCAGCCTGACATCTCAACAAAGCCATTACTTTTAAAGAAACTTCAATATTATTTTACCTTAAAGGCATTTTCTTTCGGGTAATACGCTACTTGGCCCAATTCTTCCTCTATACGAAGCAATTGGTTGTATTTGGCCATACGATCGGATCTTGAAGCCGAACCGGTCTTGATCTGCCCAGTATTCAAAGCCACGGCCAAATCGGCTATGGTGTTGTCTTCGGTCTCCCCGGAACGGTGCGACATTACGGAAGTATAACCAGCATTCTTGGCCATGTTTACGGCCGCGATCGTTTCGGTCAAGGTACCGATCTGGTTTACTTTGATCAAAATGGAATTGGCTATACCGTTCTCGATACCACGTGACAAACGCTCTACATTGGTTACGAATAAATCGTCGCCTACCAGCTGAACTTTGTCTCCCACTTTATCGGTCAAGGCTTTCCAGCCGTCCCAATCGTTTTCATCCATACCATCTTCGATAGAGATAATCGGGTATTTACCGCAAAGCTCGGCCAAATACTGGGCCTGCTCCTCTGAGGTACGAACGGCTCCTTTTTCCCCTTCGAACTTGGTATAGTCATATTTCCCGTCTACATAGAATTCGGCAGCGGCACAATCTAAAGCGATCATTACCTCTTCACCAAATTTATAACCGGCGTTACCTACGGCTTTTGCAATGGTATCCAAGGCATCTTCGGTACCATCCAAGGTGGGGGCAAAACCACCTTCATCGCCCACAGCGGTACTTAAACCACGGCTATGCAATACTTTTTTCAAGTGATGGAAAATCTCAGTTCCCATTTGCATGGCATGGGTAAAACTTTCGGCCTTAACCGGCATAACCATAAACTCTTGGAAAGCGATCGGCGCATCGGAATGCGAGCCCCCGTTAATAATGTTCATCATAGGAACCGGAAGGGTGTTGGCACTAACCCCGCCCACATAACGGTATAAAGGCATGCCCAACTCATTGGCTGCTGCCTTGGCTACGGCCAAAGAAACCCCCAAAATGGCATTGGCACCCAAGTTTCCTTTATTGGAAGTACCGTCTAATTCGATCATTAATTGATCGATAGCATTCTGCTCAAAAACCGAAACACCTACCACCGCCTCGGCAATGGTCGTATTTACATTCTCAACGGCCTTTAATACGGCCTTACCCATATAGGTATCGCTACCGTCGCGTAATTCTACGGCCTCGTGTTCGCCGGTTGAAGCGCCGGATGGAACGGCCGCCCTACCCAATACACCGCTATCGGTAACAACATCTACTTCTACGGTCGGGTTACCCCTGGAGTCCAAAATCTGTCGTGCATGCACGCTGAGGATTATACTCATGTCTTCGGTTTTTTAGAATTCTTAAAGTTCTTCACAAAGATAAAAAGAAAAGGGGGCTAGACCCTTGGATCTGCCCCCAATATGACAACCTTTTACAGGTTTTTTTCAACTATAACGATATAGCACTTGAATAGAAATTCAACTCCTCTTTAAGCACTAGCTGTTCCCCTCCTTTAGGCGTTCGAAATATTCGTCGAACAAGTAACGGGAATCGTGTGGTCCCGGACTTGCCTCGGGATGGTATTGGACCGAGAAAACGGGTTTGTCTTTCATCTTAAGTCCGGCAACTGTATTGTCATTCAAATGCAAGTGGGTAATCTCTAGGGCTTCGTTGGCTTCGGCAGCCTCCCTATTCACGGCAAACCCATGGTTCTGCGAGGTTATCTCACCCTTGCCCGTTGCCAGGTTTTTAACCGGATGGTTGATACCTCTGTGACCGTTGTGCATTTTATAGGTAGTAACCCCATTAGCCAAGGCCAATACCTGATGGCCCAAGCAAATTCCGAATACCGGTTTGTTAGATCCTATCATTTTTTGGGCAGCGGCGATAGCATCGGTCAACGGTTCTGGATCCCCAGGTCCGTTCGAAATAAAATATCCATGGGGCTCCCAGGCAGCCATATCTGCAAAATCGGCATTGTAAGGAAACACCTTGATATAGGCACCACGATCGGCCAAGTTCTTTAAGATATTGCGTTTAATCCCAATATCAAGGGCCGCTACTTTAAATGTGGCGTTTTCATCCCCAAAGAAATAAGGCTCGGTGGTAGACACTTTAGAGGCCAGCTCCAAGCCTTCCATACTCGGTACTTGGGCCAATTCGGCCTTAAGACCGTCTACATCGCCTACGCGGGTCGAGATTACCGCATTCATGGCCCCATGCTCCCTAATATAGGCCACCAAGGCCCGTGTATCTACATCGGAAATAGCAAATAATTTGTGGGCCTTTAAAAAATCCTCTAAACTTTCGGCATTGGGCCTTGAGAACTCATAACTGAAGTTACGACAGATCAAGCCCGAGATTTTTATTCCTTCGGATTCTACCTCTTCGGCCATAGCGCCATAGTTACCAATATGGGCATTGGTGGTAACCATAAGCTGACCAAAATAAGACGGATCGGTAAAGATCTCTTGGTAACCGGTCATTCCGGTATTGAAACATACTTCGCCAAAGGCGGTCCCTTCTTGATTTCCTACTGCCTTACCATGGAAGATGGTTCCGTCTTCCAACAAGATCAAGGCGTCTTTTTTCGTTTGATATTTCACAGATATTTAGTTTTGTGACAGGCCTATCACCCAACCCACCTAAAAATGGATCTCTTTCCGCCTATCAAGTCCCCTAAAAAAGGGTTTATATAAATTCGATTCCCTTTCGTTTACAAAATTAGTATATAAAAAAAAGGATAGACTTAAAAGCCTATCCTTTTTATTTACATCTTATCAAAACATCTTATTCTTCTGAATCATCGTTTTGAACAGGCGCTGCAGCCACTGGGGCCTCAGCGTTAGATTTCTTTCTTCTTCCCCTACGGGTCGTCTTCTTGGCAGGCTTATCGGCATTGTAGGTTTCATTGAAATCTACCAATTCGATCAAGGCCATATCGGCGTTATCTCCCAATCGGTTACCCAATTTAATGATTCGGGTATACCCTCCTGGGCGATCTCCTACCTTATCGGCTACCTCACCGAACAATTCGGTTACGGCATACTTGTTACGCAAGTATTTGAAGGCGATGCGTCGGTTGTGACTACCTTTTTCGGTAGTTTCGTTATTGGCGGCTTTAGATCGTGTGATCAAAGGCTCTACAAACTGCTTTAAGGCTTTGGCCTTGGCTACAGTAGTATTGATCCTTTTGTGTTCGATCAGGGAGCATGCCATATTGGCCAACATTGCTTTTCTGTGGGCCGTTTTTCTTCCTAAATGGTTTACTTTTTTACCGTGTCTCATTTTTCTTTCCTAGTAATTATTATGGAATGATGTGAAGGACATGCTCAATTAGTCCTTGTCCAATTTATATTTAGATAGATCCATACCAAAGTTCAAACCTTTGTTGATCACTAGCTCTTCCAACTCGGTCAACGACTTCTTACCGAAGTTCCTGAACTTCATCAAATCGTTTTTATTGAAAGAAACCAAATCTCCAAGGGTCTCTACCTCGGCAGCCTTTAAACAGTTAAGGGCACGTACCGAAAGATCCATATCTACCAACTTGGTCTTAAGCAATTGCCTCATGTGCAACGACTCTTCATCGTAGGTCTCGGTCTGGGCGATCTCATCGGCCTCTAGGGTGATGCGCTCATCGGAGAACAACATAAAGTGGTGGATCAAAACTTTGGCCGCTTCGGTCAAAGCTTCTTTCGGATGGATGGAACCGTCGGATTGGATCTCAAAAACCAATTTTTCGTAATCGGTCTTTTGTTCTACCCTAAAGTTCTCAATGCTGTACTTAACGTTCTTAATAGGCGTAAAGATGGAATCGATAGCGATGGTACCGATCGGGGCTCCTGATTTTTTGTTTTCCTCAGCGGAAACATAACCACGGCCTTTTTCGATAACCAACTCCATATTTATGGCCACCTTTGGATCCATATTACAGATAACCATGTCAGGGTTCAATACCTGATAGCTAGAGATGAATTTTTGGAAATCGCCAGCAGTAAGCTGTTCTTTTCCAGAGATGGAAATGGAAACGGTCTCGGTATCCACATCCTCGATCTGCTGCTTAAAGCGCACTTGCTTCAAGTTTAGGATCATCTCGGTTACATCTTCCACTACCCCAGGTATTACGGAGAACTCATGCTCTACCTTATCGATCCTGACAGAAGTTATGGCAAAACCTTCCAAAGATGAAAGCAAGACTCTTCTTAATGCGTTACCAACGGTCAATCCGTATCCGGGTTCCAAAGGACGAAATTCGAATTTCCCCTCGAAATCGGTAGAATCGATCATTATAACTTTATCGGGTTTCTGAAAATTTAATAATGCCATAATGGAATCTGTATTGTTATTATTTAGAGTAAAGCTCGACGATCAACTGCTCCTTGATATTCTCAGGAATCTGTAGCCTTTCGGGAACGGCAACGAAAGTACCTTCCTTTTTCTCACTATTCCAGGTCAACCATTCGTAAACATTGCTATTGTTAGCCAATGAATCGTCGATTACCTGAAGTGATTTGGATTTTTCCCTAACTCCTACTACATCGCCGGCCTTAAGGCTGTAAGATGGAATGTTTACCAACTCACCGTTCACCGTAATGTGACGGTGACCTACCAATTGCCTGGCTCCCCTACGTGTTGGGGATATGCCCATACGGAAAACAACGTTATCCAAACGGGACTCACAAAGTTGTAACAACACCTCACCGGTAACACCTTTGCTACGGTTGGCCTTGTCGAAAAGATTGCGGAATTGACGCTCAAGGATACCGTAGGTATACTTGGCCTTTTGCTTCTCCATTAACTGGATAGCGTATTCGGATTTTTTACCACGACGACGGTTGTTACCGTGCTGCCCTGGAGGATAATTTCTTTTCTCGAAAGATTTGTCATCCCCGAAAATAGCCTCTCCGAACTTACGGGCTATCTTCGTTTTTGGTCCTCTGTATCTTGCCATTTTATAAAACTTAAGGGATATCGATTATGAATTAAGGCTTGTCCTTCGATAATCTTACAATATCCCAGATTGAAAATAATTTTAAACGTAATTATACCCTTCTGCGCTTAGGTGGGCGACAACCATTGTGCGGTAGTGGGGTAACATCGATGATCTCGGTTACCTCGATACCAGAGTTGTGAATGGTACGGATAGCAGACTCGCGCCCGTTACCTGGTCCTTTAACATACACCTTTACTTTGCGCAAACCGGCCTCGTGGGCTACTTTGGCACAATCTTCGGCAGCTACCTGGGCAGCATAGGGGGTGTTCTTTTTAGAACCCCTAAATCCTTGCTTACCGGCAGATGACCAAGAGATTACATCTCCCTTTTTATTGGTAAGGGAAATGATGATGTTGTTAAAGGAAGCGGTTACGTGGGCCTCACCCACTGACTCCACAACAACTTTGCGTTTTTTGGTCGTCTTTGTATTTGACTTCGCCATAATCCTCCTTAGTTATTATTTAGTAGCCTTCTTCTTGTTGGCAACTGTTTTACGCTTTCCTTTACGGGTCCTAGAGTTGTTCTTGGTACGCTGACCCCTTAACGGAAGTCCAGAACGGTGACGGATGCCACGGTAACAACCGATATCCATCAAACGCTTAATGTTCAATTGGTTCTCTGAACGCAATTCACCTTCGATGGTATAACTGGATACCGCATCACGGATACGACCGATCTCATCGTCGTTCCAATCAGACACTTTAGTATCTTCATTTACTTGGGCAGTTGCCAAAATCTCTTGGGCCCTGCTCTTTCCGATACCAAAAATATAGGTAAGGGCAATAACGCCTCTTTTTTGTTTTGGTATATCAACACCTGCAATTCTTGCCATAATTACCCTTGTCTTTGTTTAAATCTAGGATTCTTTTTATTGATTACGTACAATCGGCCTTTGCGTCGTACTATCTTGCAATCGGCACTTCTTTTCTTTAATGATGCTCTTACTTTCATCTTAAACCTTAATATCTGTATGTGATTCTAGCTTTGGTAAGATCGTACGGACTCATTTCCAGCTTTACCTTATCACCAGGTAATAACTTAATGTAGTGCATACGCATTTTACCAGAAATATGGGCGGTTACCACGTGACCGTTCTCCAACTCTACCCTGAACATGGCGTTGGAAAGGGCCTCTATGATGCTCCCATCTTGTTCTATTGCAGCTTGCTTAGCCATAATTATGCTACTTTTCTGTTTTTACCGGTCTTCATAAGTCCGTCGTAATGTCTATTCAACAAGTAACTGTTTACCTGCTGTACCGTATCTATCGCCACACCAACCATAATCAAAAGGGAGGTTCCCCCATAGAAAATAGCCCAGTTTGGCTGCACATCCATCAGTTTTACTACCACTGCGGGCAACACGGCCAACAGGGCTAGGAAAATTGAGCCCGGCAAGGTAATCAAAGACATGATCTTATCCAAGTAATCAGCCGTTTCCTTTCCTGGACGAATACCCGGAATAAAACCACCACTACGTTTTAAGTCGTCTGACATCTTGCTGGTAGGTACCGTAATGGCCGTATAGAAGTAGGTAAAGATGATGATCAACAAGGCGAACAAGATGTTGTAGGCCAAACCGAAAATATCTTGAAACTGAACTTCCATCCACTGCCCTACGGCGGTATCGTTAAAGGTTCGTCCCAATAAACCTGGGGCAAACATAATAGCCTGGGCAAAGATAATTGGCATTACCCCAGAGGCATTTAACTTTAACGGAATGTACTGACGGGTTCCCATGATGCTCTTTTCGTAATCCCCGGTAGCGGTCCTACGGGCATATTGCACCGGAATCTGACGTGTAGCCATTACCAACAACACACTCGCCAAGATTACCAAGAACCAAACGATTACTTCGATCAACATGAACATGACACCACCGGTATTGTTGGCGGTACGTGAGATCCATTCTTGAACAAAAGATTGTGGCATGGTAGCGATAATACCTACCATAATCAACAAAGAGATACCGTTACCGATACCCTTGTCGGTGATTTTCTCACCCAACCACATGGCAAAAATGGTTCCGGTTACCAAAATGATTACGGATGGAATGATAAAATCAAGTCCTTTCCCCAATACAAAAGCGGAATCCGGCACCCCAAGTGCTCCCAAACCATAAAGATAGGCTGGCGCCTGTACGATACAGATAGCAATGGTCAACCAACGGGTTATTTGATTAATGGTCTTACGCCCACTCTCGCCTTCCTTTTGCAACTTCTGCAAATACGGAATAGCAATTCCCATAAGTTGCACCACAATGGAAGCAGAGATATAAGGCATGATTCCCAAAGCAAAAACCGAAGCGTTGGCAAAAGCCCCTCCGGTAAATGCATTCAAAATCCCTAAGATACCGTTACCGGTATTGTCGGCGAGTTGGGCCAATTGGGCCGTATCTATACCAGGTAGCACGATTTGCGTACCGAAGCGGTATACCAACAATAGGCCAAGGGTAACCAAAATTCTACCCTTGAGCTCTTCTATCTTCCAAATATTGGCTAACGTATCTAAAAATTTCTTCATAGTTTGTTTGGCTTATAAAAATATCGCCTTACCTCCGGCAGCCTCAATGGCAGCTTTGGCAGAAGCGGTAAATTTATGTACGGTTATTTCTAAGCTGGCTTTAAGCTCTCCATCGCCCAAAATTTTGACCAAGTCGTTCTTCCCGGCCAAACGGTTGGCGATCAAAGTTTCCAAAGTTACGGAATCTTTGATTTTTCCGCTATCTACCAACTCTTGTAATTTACCTAGGTTGATCCCGGTATATTCTTTACGGTTGATATTCTTAAAACCAAACTTGGGTACACGACGCTGTAAAGGCATTTGACCTCCCTCGAAACCAAGTTTCTTAGAGTAACCAGAACGCGATTTGGCACCTTTGTGACCACGGGTAGCCGTACCACCTTTTCCAGAGCCTTGCCCCCTACCAACAACTTTTCCGCTATTCTTAACGGATCCTTCGGCGGGTTTTAGATTATTTAATTCCATTACACTATAGTGTTTAAGCTTCCTCAGTGGAAACCAAGTGTTTAACTTTATCTATCATTCCAAGGATATTGGCAGTATCTTCATGCTCTACTACCTGACCAATCCTTTTTAAGCCCAAAGCCTCCAAAGTACGTTTTTGACGCTCCGTACGCTTAATGGCGCTTTTAACTTGAGTAACTTTAATCTTAGCCATCGTCTGTTGTTTATCCGTTAAATACTTTATCCAAGGAAACACCTCTTTCTACAGCTACACTCTTAGCATCCCTTAATTGCAAAAGGGCATCGAAAGTAGCTTTTACCACATTGTGTGGGTTGGATGACCCTTGAGACTTAGAAAGTACATCGTGTACCCCTACAGCCTCCAATACCGCCCTAACGGCACCACCGGCGATAACCCCGGTACCGTGTGAAGCAGGCTGGATGTATACGCGGGCACCACCAAACTTACCTTTTTGCTCGTGTGGCAAAGTACCTTTGTTCAATGGAATCCTTACCAAGTTTTTCTTGGCATCTTCAACAGCCTTGGCGATGGCAGTGGCAACTTCTTTAGATTTACCCAAACCGTGACCTACAACACCGTTCTCGTCCCCTACTACAACAATAGCAGAGAATCCGAAGGCACGACCACCTTTGGTTACCTTGGTTACCCTTTGTACACCGACCAAACGATCTTTAAGTTCCAAGCCTCCAGGCTTGACCGTCTCAACATTTTTATAATTCTGGTACATAATCTTTTAGAATTTAAGTCCGGCCTCCCTAGCGCCTTCAGCTAATGATTTGATTCTTCCGTGGTATAGATACCCACCCCTATCGAAAGCAACAGCCTCGATACCGGCAGCCTTAGCCTTTTCGGCTACGGCCTTACCTACTTGGGCAGCAATCTCACTCTTGGTTCCTTTAGCCTCTATATCGCGAGACGAAGCAGCAGCCAAGGTCTTACCTTCATTATCATCTATAATCTGCGCATAGATCTCCTTGTTACTTCTGAATACAGACAACCTAGGACGTGCACTGGTACCGAAAGAGACCTTTCTAATCCTCCTTCTGATACGATTTCTTCTTTCACTTCTGGATAATGCCATAATACTATCTTATTATGCGGATTTACCGGCTTTTCTTCTAATTTCCTCTCCAACGAACTTGATACCTTTTCCTTTGTAAGGCTCAGGCTTACGGAACCCACGGATCTTAGCGGCTACCTGCCCAACCAATTGCTTGTCGTGCGAAGTAAGCTTTACCAAAGGATTCTTACCTTTTTCGGATACGGTCTCGATCTTCACCTCTGGCGCTATGTCCATTACGATGTTGTGCGAGAACCCAAGGGCTAGATCCAGTTTCTGACCTTGGTTGCTGGCACGGTAACCTACACCTACCAACTCCAATTCCTTGGTAAATCCTTGTGATACACCAGTAATCATATTGTTCAACAAAGCGCGATAAAGACCGTGCTTGGCCTTATGCTCTTTTGAGTCGGAAGGACGAGATACGGCAACTTGCCCGTCTTCAACCTTAATATCTACCCCAGCGAACTCCTGGGTTAGCTCTCCCAATTTACCTTTTACGGTAACCGTATTGTCGGCAACGGAAACCGTTACCCCATCCGGTACGCTAATTGGATTGTTACCTATTCTAGACATTTCTTCGTTTTCTTTATATTAATAAACGTAACACAACACCTCACCGCCTACGTTCTCTTTGCGGGCTTGCTTATCGGTCATTACCCCGTGCGAGGTACTAACGATAGCGATACCCAAACCGTTCAATACACGTGGCATTTCACCAGAAGAGGCATATTTCCTCAAACCTGGCTTACTCACACGCTGTATCTTTTTGATAACGGGCTCTTTGGTGGCTGGGTTATACTTAAGGGCGATCTTGATCTTACCTTGTACATCTTCGTCCATGAATTTGTAGCTAAGGATGTATCCTTGATCGAACAAAATTTTGGTCATTTCCTTCTTCACGTTAGAAGCCGGAATCTCTACTACCTTATGTCCAGCACGGCTGGCATTTCGGATTCTTGTCAAATAATCTGCTATAACATCTGTTACCATCTCTCTTATCCCTTAAATTACCAACTTGCCTTTTTAACACCAGGAATCAAACCTTTATTGGCCATCTCACGGAACATAACCCTAGAGATACCGAAGGTTCTCATATAACCTTTTGGCCTTCCGGTAAGTTTGCAACGGTTGTGCATACGTACTGGCGAAGCGTTTTTAGGCAATTTCTGTAAAGCTTCGTAGTCACCAGCTTCTTTCAAAGCTTTTCTTTTGGCGGCATACTTGGCCACTGTTTTAGCCCTTTTAACCTCACGGGCCTTCATAGATTCTTTAGCCATCCTTAGTTCTTTTTAAAGGGAAGTCCCATTTCAGTTAATAATGATTTTGCTTCCTTATCGGTACCGGCAGAGGTTACGAAAGTAATATCCATACCGCTGATACGATTGATCTTATCGATATTGATCTCTGGGAAAATGATCTGTTCGGTTACCCCTAGATTGTAGTTTCCGCGACCATCGAAACCAGTGGCTTTGATACCTTGGAAATCACGCACCCTTGGTAGGGCCGAAGTGATCAAACGATCTAGGAATTCGTACATACGCTCTCCCCTTAGGGTTACCATGGCACCGATAGGCATACCTTTACGTAATTTAAAGGAAGCCACGTCTTTTTTAGACAATCTGGCAATGGCCTTTTGACCTGTAATGGTAGTAAGCTCTTCTACGGCATGGTCGATCAATTTCTTGTCGGCCACGGCAGCACCTACACCTTTACTTACCACGATCTTCTCTAATTTAGGTACCTGCATGACGTTCTTATACCCGAACTCATCTTGAAGCGCTTTCATTACGCGCTCCTTATACTCTTGTTTTAATCTTGGAACGTAACCCATAATTAAATAACTTCTTTAGATTTTTTGGCTACCCTTACTTTCTTCCCGTCTTGGATCTCGTACCCAACACGGGTAGTCTCACCTTTACCGGTCAATAAAGAAAGGTTAGAGATATGGATCGGGGCCTCTTTCTTTACAATACCACCTTGTGGATTGCTGGCACTCGGCTTCTCGTGTTTAGACACCATATTGGCACCTTCTACGATAGCTTTGTTCTTCTCCTTATCTACCTTAAGGACTTTACCTTCGGTTCCTTTGTGGTCGCCTGCGATGATCCTTACAGTATCTCCGGTCTTGATTTTCAACTTTACCATCTCTTCAATATATTAAAGCACCTCAGGGGCCAATGAAACGATTTTCATAAACTGTTTGTCCCTAAGCTCACGGGCAACGGGTCCGAATACACGGGTTCCCCTCATCTCGCCAGTTGGGTTCAACAACACACAAGCGTTATCATCGAAACGGATGTATGAACCATCGGGTCTTCTTACCTCTTTCTTGGTACGTACTACCACGGCAGTGGAAACAGATCCCTTTTTAACGGTACCGTTAGGGGTAGCGTCTTTTACGGTTACTACGATCTTGTCGCCTACAGAGGCATATCTTCTCTTGGTACCCCCTAGGACACGGATGGTCAAAACCTCCTTGGCCCCAGTGTTATCGGCAACTTTTAGTCTAGATTCCTGCTGTAACATAATTATTTAGCTCTTTCAATGATTTCTACTAACCTCCAACACTTGGTCTTACTCAACGGACGGGTCTCCATGATCTTTACCGTATCGCCAATGTTGCAATCGTTCTTTTCGTCGTGCGCCACATATTTCTTGGTCTTTAACACGAACTTTCCGTACATAGGGTGCTTTACACGCTTCACTTCGGAAACAACAATGGATTTCTCCATTTTGTTACTGGTAACTACACCTATTCTCTCTTTGCGTAAGTTTCTTTTTTCCATAAAGCAGAACCGATTATTGTAATTCCCTTTTAGTTAGTTCCGTGGCCAAACGGGCAACGGTCTTTTTGATTTTTACGATCTGCATCGGATTTTCGAGCGGGGTCACGGTATGTGCCATTTTCAAATCCGAATGTTGCTTCTTATATTCAGCTAATTTGTCTTTGAGCTCCTCAACGGACAAATCTTTTACTTCTGATTGTTTCATTGTTCTTGCTATCTCTTAATTAAGCTGAATAATCCCTTGCTACTATAAACTTGGTCTTAACCGGCAATTTCTGCGCGGCTAGCCTTAAGGCTTCTTTGGCCACATCATAAGGTACACCGGAGATCTCGAACATGATCCTTCCTGGTTTAACGGCGGCTACCCAATATTCAGGGGCACCCTTACCTTTACCCATACGTACCTCAAGAGGCTTCTTGGTAATAGGCTTGTCCGGGAAGATCTTGATCCACATCTGCCCTTCCCTTTTCATGTAACGGGTCGCGGCGATACGCGCGGCCTCGATCTGGCGGGAAGTGATAAAGTGGCTATCCAATGACTTTATACCAAACATACCGTTGGAGAGTTGGTGACCCCTTCCGGAGTTTCCTTTCATTCTCCCCTTCTGTGCCTTACGGAATTTGGTTCTTTTCGGTTGTAACATTTTCTTTTCTCTTTACTAATTACTTCCTACGGCGTCCTTTTCTGTCGTCGTTCTTACCTCCTTTAGACTGCCCTTTGGACATACCTACCAATGGAGAAAGCTCGCGCTTACCGTAAACTTCACCTTTCATGATCCAAACCTTGATTCCCAACCTACCGTAAGTAGTGTGGGCCTCATGTAGGGCATAGTCGATATCGGCCCTAAAGGTCGATAACGGGATCCTTCCGTCTTTATATGCTTCGGAACGTGCCATTTCAGCCCCGTTCAAACGGCCACTGATTTGGATTTTGATTCCTTCGGCATTCATTCTCATTGCCGCAGCGATGGCCATTTTAATAGCCCTACGGTACGAAATCCTTCCTTCAATCTGGCGGGCTACACTGGCAGCTACCAAATTGGCATCCAATTCAGGACGCTTGATTTCGTAAATATTGATCTGCACCTCTTTGTTGGTGATCTTCTTAAGCTCTTCCTTAAGTTTATCAACCTCCTGGCCACCTTTACCGATAATAATACCCGGACGGGCCGTAGTAATGGTAATGGTGATCAATTTTAAGGTACGCTCAATGATCACACGCGAAACACTGGCCTTGGCCAAACGGGCGTGAACGTACTTTCTGATCTTGTCGTCTTCGGCCAATTTATCGCCGTAGTCGTTTCCACCATACCAGTTGGATTCCCATCCTCTGATGATTCCTAACCTATTTCCTATAGGGTTTGTCTTCTGTCCCATACTGTTATGATCTAGCTTTGTACTTTAGTTTTTGCAGCGACTACCATGGTAACATGATTGGAACGCTTACGGATCCTGTGGGCCCTTCCTTGAGGAGCCGGACGCAAACGCTTTAACATGGTACCACCATCTACGCGAATCTCACTTACTACCAATTCAGCCTCTTCGATATCGGCATCTTCGTTCTTGGCTTGCCAGTTTGCGATGGCAGACAATAACAATTTCTCCAACCTACGAGCGGCCTCCTTTTGACTAAAACGTAAGATTGCCAAGGCTTTCTCTACCTCTACGCCACGAACCAAATCGGCCACCAAACGCATCTTACGAGGCGAAGTAGGACAATTGTTCAACTTAGCGAAGGCTTTGGTCTTTCTCTCGGCCTTTAATCTATCGGCCATTTGTTTTTTGCGAACTCCCATAGCTTAACTTACCTTTTTTTGTTTTTAGCCCCAGCATGACCCCTAAAAGAACGGGTCGGTGAGAACTCTCCCAATTTATGACCCACCATGTTCTCGGTAACATATACCGGTACGAACTGGCGCCCATTGTGTACGGCTATGGTCTGACCTACGAAATCTGGAGTGATCATAGAGGCGCGAGACCAGGTCTTGATAACCGTCTTCTTATTGGATTCTATATTCTGTTGTACCTTCTTCTCCAAGCTGAAGTGAACGTACGGTCCTTTTTTTAACGAACGTGCCATTTAACTACGTTTTATTTCTTTCTACGTTCTATGATATACCTATTACTATCCTTGGTCTTGGAACGAGTCCTATAACCTTTGGCAGGAATACCTTTTCTAGATCTTGGGTGACCTCCGGAAGCTCTTCCTTCACCACCACCCATTGGGTGATCTACAGGGTTCATAACCACAGGACGGGTTCTTGGCCTACGGCCCAACCAACGACTTCTACCAGCCTTACCAGACACCAACAACTGGTGATCTGAGTTAGACACGGCACCAATGGTAGCCACACAGTTGGCCAAAACCAAACGGGTTTCACCAGAAGGCAACTTAATAGTCACGAACTTTCCATCTTTCGCCATCAATTGGGCAAAAGTACCGGCACTACGAGCCATAACGGCTCCTTGACCGGGACGCAGCTCTATACAAGAGATTACGGTACCCAACGGAATATTGGCCAATGGCATAGCGTTCCCAATCTCTGGGGCCACATTGTCACCGGACATTACTTCTTGACCTACGGTCAAACCGTTTTGGGCAATAATGTATCTCTTTTCGTTATCGGTATACTTTACCAAAGCGATAAAGGCCGAACGGTTCGGATCGTACTGAATCGACTCAACAGTACCAGCAACACCTTGCTTGTCACGTTTGAAATCGATTACACGATACCTTCTCTTATGACCACCACCTTTATAGCGCATGGTCATTTTTCCTTGACTGTTTCTACCTCCGGACTTTTTTAACGGAGCAAGCAAGCTTTTCTCCGGCTTATCGGTAGTAATCGCGTCAAATCCGTTTACTACCCTAAAACGCTGACCGGGGGTGATGGGTTTTAATTTCCTAACTGACATCCCTAATCTTATAAATTACTGTACAAATCAATAATATCTCCCTCTACGACGTCTACTATGGCTTTTTTATAAGCACTGGTCTTACCATGCTGTACCCCGGTTTTGGTATAACGGGTCTTACGCTTGGGACCATAGTTCATAGTACGCACTTTCTTAACAGCAACACCATACGCGGCTTCTACAGCTTCTTTGATCTGGATTTTATTGGCACCCATATCAACCACAAAACCATAACGGTTGTACAACTCGCTCTCAGCGGTCATTTTTTCTGTTATAATCGGTTTAATCAACACACCCATGGTACTGTTACTTGTTTAAGTTCGACTCAATTCCTTCTACCGCAGCTTCAGTAAGTACGATAGTGTTGGCGTTAACGATCTTATAGGTACTCAATTCAGAATTGGTAACCACTTCTGAACCTCTATAATTACGTGACGACAAATACACATTTTTATTCAAGCCACCCAATACAACCAGAGACTTCTTATCTGCCAAACCTAAAGATTTAAGCACATCGGCGTAAGCCTTGGTTTTTGGGGTTTCGAATGAAAAATCTTCAACAACCACGATAGCGTTATCTTTCCCTTTTTGGCTTAAAGCCGATTTACGGGCCAAACGCTTTTGGCTCTTGTTCAATTTCTGATTGTAATCCCTAGGGGTTGGACCGAAAATACGACCACCTCCACGGAAAACAGGAGACTTGATACTACCAGCCCTTGCGGTACCGGTTCCTTTTTGCTTTTTGATCTTACGGGTACTACCTACGATCTCAGCTCTTTCTTTAGACTTGTGGGTTCCTTGACGCTGATGGGCCAAGTACTGTTTCACGTCCAAATAGATAGCATGGTTGCTAGGCTCTATACCGAACACACCATCTGAAAGCTCAACAGTCCTTCCAGTCTCTTTTCCCTGAATATCTAAAACAGCTACTTTCATTACTTCAAAATGGTTACGTAAGCATTCTTGTGACCAGGAATAGCTCCTTTAACAACGATAAGGTTCTTTTCAGGAACCACTTTATACACCCTTAGGTTTTGAACGGTAACTTGCTCACCACCCATTCTTCCGGCCATTTTCATTCCTTTGAACACACGTGCAGGATAAGATGCCGCACCAATGGAACCGGGAGCCCTTAACCTGTTATGCTGACCGTGGGTAGCCTGACCTACACCACCGAAACCATGGCGCTTAACCACACCCTGGAAACCTTTACCCTTAGATACACCTTGCACGTCGACGAACTCGCCTTCCATGAAAAGATCTACCCCAATGGTATCACCTAATTTATACTCGCCTCCAAAATCACGGAATTCAACGACTTGCTTCTTAGGCGCGGTCCCAGCTTTTTTGTAGTGACCTGCTTCGGCCTTACTGGTGCGCTTTTCTGCCTTGTCATCGAAACCTAACTGAAGGGCACTATACCCGTCAACCTCTTCGGTTCTGACTTGGGTAACGACACATGGACCTGCCTCAATGACGGTACAAGGGATATTTTTCCCGTTCTCGTCAAAAATGCTGGTCATGCCGATTTTTCTTCCAATTAACCCAGACATAATTATATAATAGTTTTAAAAAATTCTTTCGGTTTATAAAAAAGGGGCCAAAAGCAGATTTGACCCCGTTTTTGTTCTTTCCGTTTTTCCCTTGCACACGGCTCGGGACATGTTAAATCGACCTAATTAGGCCGAAATCGGCTGCAAATATACAACCAAAAGTTTAATTACGAAACTTAAACTTTGATCTCTACCTCTACACCAGAAGGCAACTCCAATTTCATCAAGGCATCGATGGTCTTGGAAGAAGAGCTATAGATATCCAAAAGACGCTTGTACGAGCTCAATTGGAACTGCTCCCTAGACTTCTTGTTTACGTGCGGTGAACGCAAAACCGTAAAGATCTTCTTGTGTGTTGGTAACGGGATAGGCCCAGTAATAACAGCACCTGTGGTCTTAACGGTCTTTACGATTTTCTCAGCAGACTTATCCACCAAGTTATGATCGTAAGACTTAAGTTTTATTCTGATTTTCTGACTCATTTTTCTACAATTTTAAGCTTCGACACCTTTAGCAGCTTTGATCACCTCTTCGGAAATATTCGAAGGCGTCTCGGCATAATGTGAGAATTCCATGGTAGAGGTAGCTCTACCGGAAGAAAGGGTACGCAACGAAGTAACGTATCCGAACATCTCAGATAGCGGCACATTGGCCTTAACTACCTTAGAACCGGAACGGTCACCCATATCGTTCACCTGACCGCGACGACGGTTAAGATCACCTACGATATCACCCATGTTTTCTTCTGGGGTCAACACTTCCAACTTCATGATTGGCTCCATGATCACAGCCTTGGCAGCTTTGGCAGCAGCTTTAAAACCAAGCTTGGCAGCCAATTCGAAAGACAACTGATCCGAATCCACATCGTGATAAGAACCATCACTCAAGGTAACCTTCATAGAATCTACCTCGTAACCGGCCAAAGGTCCATTAGCCATAGCCATTTTGAATCCTTTTTCAACAGACGGCACAAATTCTTTAGGAATATTACCACCTTTGATCACAGACTCAAACTGCAAGCCTTGAACACCTTCATCGGCAGGCTCAAGGGTAAATACGATATCGGCAAATTTACCACGACCACCTGACTGCTTCTTGTACACCTCCCTGTGATCGGCTTTTTGCGTAATAGCTTCTTTGTACTCTACCTGAGGCTGACCCTGGTTTACATCTACCTTGAACTCACGCTTCAAACGATCCACGATAATATCCAAGTGAAGCTCACCCATACCAGAAATAATGGTTTGACCAGAAGCCTCATCGGTCTTCACCTGGAAGGTTGGATCCTCTTCGGCCAACTTACCAAGGGCAATACCCAATTTATCTACATCAGCCTTGGTCTTTGGCTCTACCGCGATACCGATAACGGGATCAGGGAAGTCCATAGATTCCAAAACGATCGGATGCTTCTCATCACAAAGGGTATCCCCTGTTTTGATCTGCTTAAACCCAACCGCAGCACCAATATCACCTGCCTCAATATAATCTAAGGCATTTTGCTTATTGGAGTGCATCTGATAGATACGTGAGATACGTTCTTTTTTACCGGAACGCGCGTTCAACACATACGAACCAGCATCCAATCGACCTGAGTAGGCACGGAAGAAAGCCAAACGACCAACGAAAGGATCGGTAGCGATCTTAAAAGCCAAGGCAGCAAAAGGCTCCTTAACATCCGGCTTACGGGAAGTCTCTTCTTCAGTATTAGGATCAGTTCCTATGATAGCATCCTTATCTAAAGGAGAAGGCAAATACCTACAAACGGCATCTAACAAGAACTGAACCCCTTTATTCTTAAAAGAAGAACCACATACCATAGGAATGATACTCATATCCATAACGGCAGCACGAAGTGCAGCATGGATCTCATCCTCGGTAATAGAGTTCTCATCTTCAAAGAACTTCTCCATTAGGTTTTCGTCATATTCAGCAACAGCCTCGATAAGCATGGCGCGGTATTCACTTACCTCGTCTTGCATCTCGGCCGGAATATCGATAACATCGAAAGTAGCACCGAAATTCTCATCGTGCCATACAATAGCACGATTCTTTACCAAATCTACAATACCCCTAAAATCGGCCTCATCACCGATAGGCAAAACAATTGGCACGGCATTGGAACCCAACATCTCTTTAACCTGCTTACACACGTTCAAGAAGTTAGAACCCTGACGGTCCATTTTGTTTACAAAGCCCATACGAGGCACTTTGTAGTTATCGGCCAAACGCCAGTTGGTCTCAGACTGTGGCTCAACACCATCTACGGCACTGAACAAGAAAACCAACCCGTCCAATACACGTAATGAACGGTTTACCTCAACAGTAAAATCTACGTGACCGGGAGTATCGATAATATTAAAATGGTATCCTTTTGCATCGGCAGTAGGCTGACCATTCTCAGAAGGGAACTGCCAAGTACAGGTAGTAGCGGCCGAAGTAATGGTAATACCACGCTCCTGCTCTTGCTCCATCCAGTCCATGGTAGCGGCACCATCGTGCACCTCCCCAATTTTGTGACTTACACCGGTATAGAAAAGAATCCTTTCAGTGGTAGTGGTCTTTCCGGCATCGATATGCGCGGCGATCCCAATATTTCTCGTGTATTTTAAATCTCTTGCCATTTTGTATGTTAGAATCTAAAGTGTGAGAATGCTTTATTGGCCTCGGCCATTTTATGGGTATCGACCCGCTTCTTAACCGCGGCACCTTCTTCTTTGGCAGCCGCTAGAATCTCTGAAGCTAATTTTTGGGCCATAGATTTCTCATTACGTTTTCGGGCGTAAGAGATAAGCCACTTCATAGCGGTAGATATTTTACGGTCGGGACGAATCTGCATAGGAATCTGGAAGGTAGCCCCTCCAACCCTTCTACTTCGCACCTCTACATGCGGCATTACATTGGAAAGCGCGTCTTTCCATAACTCTAATGCTGACTTTTCTTCGTCGTTCTTTTTTTCTTCAACGATATCGATCGCATCGTAGAACACTTTAAAGGCAACGGATTTCTTTCCGTCCCACATCATCATGTTTACGAATCTGGTTACCAATTGGTCGTTAAACCTTGGATCTGGCAACAATGGCCTTTTCTTTGCCTGTCTTTTCCTCATTGCTTTACTTTAAAAAGTTAATGATTACTTCTTGGGTCTTTTGGCACCGTACTTCGAGCGACGCTGCGTACGCCCGGCAACACCGGCCGTATCTAACGCACCCCTTACAATGTGATACCTGACACCAGGCAAATCTTTCACTCTTCCGCCTCGTACCAATACTATCGAGTGCTCTTGGAGATTGTGCCCCTCTCCTGGGATGTAGGCGTTAACTTCCTTACCGTTTGTTAACCTAACCCTAGCCACTTTACGCATGGCAGAGTTTGGTTTCTTAGGCGTGGTCGTATACACCCTTGTACACACCCCTCTTCGTTGAGGACAAGAATCCAAAGCAGCCGATTTACTCTTCTTGGTAATTTTGGCCCTTCCTTTTCTTACTAATTGTGAAATAGTTGGCATATATAATATATATAAGGTATAATTTTAATGAATACCCCCGTTTTTGGGCTGGCAAATGTAGTGATAATTCACAATAAATCAAATAGCTGCGTATTTATTTTAAACAGTACACCTATATTCCACAACAACTACCACAAATATCCCAAACCTGGCGGCAAAACCCAGCCCTTCAAAAGAAATTATTCACAAGCAGTCATTGTGCATTTATTAACGAAACAGCTATCGTATGTTACCAAACCCTAAAGTCTGTCTTAAAATTTTATTAAATATATTTTGGTGTTTTAGGATGAAATTAAGATTTTAGCGCCTAGCTAATTCAAATAATTTAAACATGAGAACAAAACTAAGAGGAATCTTAACGCTCCTCGTAGCGTTGGTTGTGCATATTTCTTTTGCACAAGAAAAGACGATTTCCGGTACGGTTACGGACCAAGATGGTCTCCCTCTCCCAGGTGTAAACATCGTGGTAGAAGGAACTACTTCGGGTACCCAGACGGATTTCGATGGAAACTACTCCATCTCTGCCAGTTCTGGACAATCACTTCTTTTTACCTATATAGGTCAAAAAGATGTACGCCAAACTGTTGGAGCTTCGAGCACAATTAATGTACAAATGGAAACCGATGCCCAGAACCTGGAAGAGGTGGTTGTTACCGCCCAAGGTATTAAAAGGGAGAAAAAGGCATTAGGTTATGCAGTATCTTCAGTTGGTTCTGAAGATTTGGAGCAAAAAGCCGATGCAGATGTTGCAAGGGTACTTTCTGGTAAAGCTGCCGGTGTTAACATTACTGCCGCTGGTGGTATGTCCGGTTCTGCTACCAACGTAGTTATCCGTGGACTTAGTTCCTTTAGTGGTAGCAACCAGGCCCTTTTTGTGGTTGATGGTGTACCCTTTAGTAGCGACACAAACGATGGTGGAACGAATGGTGATGGCGGTAACTTTATTACTGGTAACACTGGTTCTTCGCGTTTCTTGGATTTAGACCCTAACAACATTGAGAAAATTGAGGTATTGAAAGGTTTGGCCGCTGCCACTCTTTATGGTTCACAAGGTCGTAACGGTGTTATCTTGGTAACTACCAAGGCCGGTTCCGGAAAAAGCGGAACCAAGAAAACCGAAATTACCGTAAGCCAGTCTTATTTCGTAAACGAGTTTGCCTCTTTACCTGATTACCAAGACAAGTACGGTAACGGTTTTGACCAATCTTTCGGATGGTTCTTCTCTAACTGGGGACCTAGCTTCGAAGAAGGTGGTGTTGCCGGATGGGGACGTCAGCCTGCTATCGATGAGAACGGTACCTTAGCCCACCCTTACTCTACTACAAGAATCCAAAAAACCAAAGACGGTTTCCCTGAGCTACAAGATGCTCGCTACGACTGGAAGCCTTATGAGTCTTTGGAAGAATACTTTAAGCCAGGTGGTGTTTCTAGCACCAACATTAACATTAACGGTGGCACCTCAGACGGTAACACCAACTACAATGTTAACTTCGGTTATTTAGACGATGACAGTTTCGTTCCTGGAAACTCGGTAAACCGTACCAACCTTTCTGTTGGTGGTCGTTCAAAATTGAGCAATAAATTTACCGTACAGGCCGCTATGAACTTTAGCCGCACCGACTATAAGACACCTCCTGTTGCCCTATCTCGTGGTAACGGTACACAAGGTCTTTCTTTATTCGGTAACGTATTCTTTACCCCTCGTAGTGTTGACTTAATGGGGCTACCTTTCGAAAACCCAATCGACGGATCTTCTGTTTATTATCGTAATGGTAACGACATCATCAACCCACGTTGGACCGAGAAAAATGTTACTTACCGTCAGTTGACCAACCGTGTTTACTGGAATGCTTCCTTAAACTACGAGATCAACGAAAACCTTAGTGCCACTTACCGTGCAGGTATGGATTTCTATAACGAAAGAAACGAAAACGGCTCTAACAAAGGTGGTGTAGAATTTGATCAGGCTATCTTCGGTTTCTACGAAACTTACGACAACAATAACACGATTTGGGATCACTACATTGCCATTAACGGTAACTACGATCTTAGTGAAAAAATTGGTATGACCTTTAACGCTGGTGGTACAAGTCGTTCTGACTTCTTTGACCAACAAGGTGTTCGTTCTGATGGACAGATTGTATTCGGCGTAAAACGTCACTTTAACTATGAGAATCAAAATGCAATCCAGTTCTCAAGAAGAAGGAATATCGTAGGTCTTTTGGGCCAAGTTACCTTTGACTACGACAATATGTTGTTCTTAACCGCTTCTACCCGTACTGACTGGGTATCTAACCTTACAAGCGAGAACAACAGTTTGACTTACCCAAGTGCCAGTTTGTCTTTTATCCCTACTGCCGCTTTCGAAGGTCTTCGTAGCCAAAATGGTATCAACTTCTTAAAACTTCGTGCCGGTATCGGTACTTCGGCCAACTTCCCTACCGGTTATCCTACTGTAGGTTTCGTTGAGCAAAACACACGTGTTGGACAAGTAGCCAACCCTGTTACCACGCACCAGATTGCTAGTTTTAAAGCAAACGAAGATTTAAAGCCTGAGCTTCTTACTGAATACGAAGTTGGTTTCGAATCTAAATTGCTGGACAATAGGGTTTCTTTAGACTTCACTTACTTTAACAGAACTACTACCGATTTGATCGTTACCCAGCCATTGGCTCCTTCTACAGGATTCACCTCTACGCAAAGTAACGTTGGTGAGATTCAAGGAGATGGTATTGAAATCGACTTGGGCGTGGACTGGTTCCGTAACCCAGAAGGATTTAGCTGGAATACCCGTGCTAACTTCTCTACCTACAACCCAGAGGTTACCAAACAAGATGAAGATATAATCATCTATGCCGGTTCTACCGCCTTGTTTATCGGCGCTAACGCCGCCATCGAAGGCCAGCCTCTTGGAGCTATCGTTGGTACCGCCTTCGAAAGAGATGAAAATGGAGTGCCATACGTTAACGAATCTGGTAACTACATTTCCGTTGAAGTTGACCGTGACGGTAACACGCCTGTTGTTGGTGATCCTAACCCAGATTTCGTATCTAACTTTATCAACTCTATGTCTTACAAGAACTGGAACCTTGGTTTCCAAATCAACTGGACCAAAGGAGGTGATATGGTATCTAACACAACTGCAGCTCTTTTAGGTAGGGGTCTTATCAAGGAAACTGAAGATCGTGAAAACACTTTCATCCTTCCTGGTACCCGTAAAGCAACAGGACAGCCTAACGATATTCAGATCAACAACTCTACGTACTACTTCAGTAACTTGTTGTTCGGTCCGCTTGAAGCCAAGGTATATGACGCTTCTGTAGTTCGTTTGAACGAGATTTCATTAGGCTATACTTTCCCAGCCAAGATGTTGGAAAACACACCATTTGGTTCTTTGAGCATTACTGCCCAAGGTTTCAATATGTGGTACGATGCTTATAACACTCCTGACGGTGCCAACTTCGATCCTAACGTACAGGGTGCCGGTGTAGGTAACTCGCAAGGTTTCGACAACTTGAACGGACCTAGTGGTAGAAGATATGGTCTAAGTGTAAAGGCAACTTTTTAATTAGCAGAACGTAAAATCTATAAGATATTATGAAAAAGATTTTTAATTATATCATAGCAGTTGTCTTACTAGGAGGGGTTTACACTTCCTGTGAAACAACCGACTTGGATCTACGTGTCAGCCCAAACGAGCTGTCCTTAGATCAATCTGACCCTAACCTTTTGTTGAACAGCATTCAGTTGGCCTATGTATCCAACATGAACCGTTTCAACGATTTGGGCGCGGGTGCTACACGTGTTCAGTATGCGACAGGCGGCGGACAGGATTATTTTACCACTTACCCAGGTACCACCATGAATGCGATTTGGTCCCGTACTTATAGTAGTGATTTTAATGATGCCGGTGAGGATGACGATGTAGGTATGTGGACAAACCTAGACGCCATTCGTACTATCGACGCTAATAACGAGGACAACGACTATTCTTTCCATATCGCCATGGGTGAAACGCTTTTAGCGCACAACCTTATGCTGATTGTAGATTATATGGGAGAAGCTGTATTTACACAGGCCGGTAACCCTACTGAGTTCCCAGCACCAATGATGGATAGTGGTCAGGATGTTTATGCTTCTGCCATGGCTTTGTTAGATAGTGCCGAAGCTCTTTTCAATAAAGGCACTGGTCTTCTTGGAGGTTCTGATTTCTTTTACGGAGGAAGCGCTTCTAAATGGATCAAGTTGATTAACACCATACGTTTGAAGGCCCATGTTACCACTGGTAATACTGCCGCTTTTAATGCAATTGTTGCCGGTGACAACTATATCTCTTCTAGTGCCGATGATATGGTTTGGCAGTACGGAAGCCAGGTTCAAAACCCTGATGCCCGTCACCCTTACTATGCAGCTGATTACACGCCTTCAGGCGCGAACATCTATCAGCCAAACTGGACCATGGAGTATATGTTGGACAGTAACGACCCAAGGATTCGTTACTACTTCTACCGTCAGAACTCTGAAACCCCAGGCGCTGGAACTACCGAGCCGGACGAAGAAACCTTGGCTTGCTCCTTGGTGATCCCTCCTCCACACTACGACGGTTTCACTTACTGTTCCGTAGAAAACGGATACTGGGGTAGATCTCACGGAAACAACGAAGGTGCTCCTCCAGACAACTTCTTAAGGACTGCTTCAGGTGTTTATCCTGCCGGTGGTATGTTCGACGACAACAGCTATGCCAACGTTGGCCTTGGAAAAGGTGGTGCCGGTGCCGGTATCGAGCCTATTATCTTGGCTTCTTACGTAGATTTCTGGAAAGGTCAGAACGCTATTGCCGCTAACGCCCCTATGGCCGAAGTTGCTGGTCACTTACAAGCCGGTATGGAAAAGTCGATTGCCAAAGTGACATCTTTCGGTGCACTTGACGGAAACGCCGACAAGTCTTTCGAACCTTCTGATACCGATATCGAAGCTTTCGTTACCGGAGTTGTTGCCGATTTCAACGCCGCTTCTGGTGATGATGCTGTAAACATATTCTCTGAGCAGTACTGGATCGCCCTTTATGGTGGTGGCGCCGAGGCTTTCAACTACTACAGGAAGACAGGTTTCCCGAACAACCTTCCTCCTCACTGGGAGCCTAACCCAGGTAACTTCCCAAGAACGTTCTTGTATCCTTCGGATGAAACCATCACCAATCCGAACTTGACACAACGTACTGATTTGAGCACTCAGGTATTCTGGGATACAAACCCAGGCGGACCAGCTTTCCCTCCTTCTAACTAATAATACATGAAAAAGATGAAGATACAATCTAAAATATTTTCGATACTTGCTTTATCTAGTCTCTTGTTTACTGCTTGTGAAGAAGGGAATAAGGACATTGACAAGATTTTCGATGAAACGACCCGCGGGGCCGTACTTAGAACCATTTCTGGTGGTAACGCCGTTTTCAACCGATTCGATACCTCCACCGTATGGAGTGTTGAATTGGAAGAGCAAGACCAAGAAAATGGTGGGCTATTAGAGAAAGTGGAAGTTTTCGTAAACTTTGACGACAACACTCCAGATAACGGGGAAACAACCACCACCGAGGCTTTATTGCAAACCCTTCCTGCCAGTAGTTTTACTACCGGTCCTTTTGGATTGCCTAGGGTTTCTACTTCTGCCACCTTCCAAGAAGCTTTGGACGCCCTTGGCTTGGAAGAAGGTGATTTTGACGGTGGTGATGTTATTGAATTCCGTATGGAGTTAACCTTGACCGACGGTCGCAGGTTCTCTAACGATAACGACTCTGCTACCTTGAACGGTTCATTCTACTCCTCTCCATTCTTTTACCGTGGAAACATTAAATGTCTTCCTCCAGATCCAGTTGGTGGAGACTATGTGCTTAAGTTAATGGATAGCTACGGTGACGGATGGGATGGTGCCAAGATTACCGTTAACATTGACGGAACCTCTACCGATTATACTTTTACCTCCGGTAGTGAAGCCTCATTTACGGTTAACGTACCTTGTGGTACCAGTACCTTGGTAATGACCTACGTGCCTGGTAACTTTGAAGGTGAGCACACCTATACGATTACCGCGCCAACCGATGAATTGGCCGCTTCTGACGGACCAAGCCCATCTCCTGGCGAAATTGCCCTTAACATTTGTAAGGATGGCCCATGTACCATGGCCAAATAAGTCCTTGACTTATAAAGTTAAAGCCGCCCAAATGGGCGGCTTTTTTTATTATGGATCACTTGTAGTTCGTTATATTTGAACACATATAAAAAGCTTCGCTCCATGAACTTTTACCGCTACTTAATTGCACTATTCCCATTGCTTTGGACTGTTTCGTGCCAATCGGATAAAAAAGAATCCAACGAATCGACAAAAACAGAAAAGCAAGAGATTGCAACCGTTTTTTCAAAACTACCAGCCGCACGTACTAAAGTCACCTTTAACAACGAAATCACAGAGAACTTAGAAACCAACGAAAACCTTTTTAACTACGATTTCTTTTATAATGGTGCAGGTGTCGGTGTAGCAGATCTCAATAATGACGGATTACAAGATCTATTCTTTTGCGGCAACCAAAAACCGAATGCACTCTATTTAAACCAAGGCAACCTAACCTTTAAGGACATCAGCGTAACCGCCGGTATAAACAAAGGCAAAACATGGACCAACGGAGTAAGTTTTGTCGACATTAATCAAGATGGCCATATAGACATCTATCTTTCACAGGGCGGACCCAATGGACGCGATAGCCGCAAAAACCTTTTATACATAAACACAGGCGATAACAGCTATACCGAAGAGGCTGAAAACTATGGTCTCGCCGATACCGGTATAAGCACCCAGTCGGCCTTTTTCGATTTTGACAAGGATGGCGACCTAGATTGTATTGTTATGAATGAAAGCGAACTCTATGGCTATGACCCCATTCGTCTTAATCAACTTTTTGAGGCGAACCAAAACCAAGTACAACACTACAGTAGCTCACATCTCTACAGAAACGACAATGGAAAATTTACCGACATTACCCAAGAGGCTGGTTTAAGTAGACCCATATTCGGACTCGGACTCGGTATTTCGGATTTTAATGATGATGGCTTTTTAGATTTTTACATTAGCAGCGACTACTATTTACCAGATGCCCTATTCATTAATAACGGTAATGGCACCTTTACGGACAAGATAAAAGAATATACCCAACAGATATCCTATTACGGTATGGGCCTCGATATTGCCGATCTTAACAATGATGGTCTGCAAGATATCTTCGTGCTGGATATGGCCGCTCAAGACCATGTACGCTCAAAGACCTTAATGGCCTCTATGAACACCAAACGCTTCGATTACCTTACCAAAGAAGCAGGTTACCACCATCAATACATGTACAATTCGGTGCAACTAAACCAAGGCAATAACAAATACACCAATATTGCCCAGTTGACCAAAATGGCCAATACCGATTGGAGTTGGTCGGTATTAATGGCCGATTTTGACAACGACAGTGACCGCGACGTCCATATAACCAATGGATATAGACGCTATGCCCTGGATAACGACCTACAACGCCAAGTTTTCGAAGCCAAGCGTAAATATCAGGGAAAAGTTCCTCTAGCGGTAAAAAAACAGCTATACAATTCCATGCCCTCAGAAAAACTGAGGAATATTCTATACGAAAACCAGGGTAATCTCAAGTTCAACGACCAAGCTTTAGATTGGGGCCTCACTGATTTTACCTTTAGTAATGGCGCAGCAATCGCAGATTTGGATAATGACGGTGATTTGGACCTGATCGTGAACAATATGGACGAAGAAGCCTCGATTTACGAAAACAACAGTCCTTTTAAAAACAATAATTACCTCAGGATAGAAGCCAAGGGCAACTTATCTGAAAGCTACCCTAAGGTTGAGATTATCCACGGAAACCAACAACAGATTGTTGAGCACCGCCGGATCAGGGGCTACCGATCGGCCCAAGAAGACATCATTCATTTTGGTTTGGGCGAAAGCGAAAAAATAGATACCGTTAGAATAAGCTGGCCCTCTGGCAAATATCAAGAACTATATGATATTGAAGCCAATCAAAAAATACGGGTTTCTGAAAATGGCAACACCACAGTAACTCTTTTATCCAAGGAAACCAACTATGCGTTTACAGAAATACCGACCACATCTTTAGGGCTTGACTATAGACATATCGAGAATGAATTCGACGATTTTGCCAAAGAAATATTGCTACCTTACAAACAATCTACATTAGGTCCGTGTATTAGCCAAAGCGACATAAACCACGACGGTTTCACCGATTTGTTCATCGGTGGTGCAGCCGAACAACCAGCCACCTTATTCTTGGGCCATGCCAATGGCTTTAAAAAACAAAAATCACCTGCATTTGAACAAGATAGGCAACATGAAGATGTTGGTGCCACCTTTTTTGATTTTGAGGGCGATGGCGATTTAGACCTCTTTGTCGTTAGTGGAGGTAACGAATACGTCGAACACTCATCTTTTTATACAGATCGGTTGTATCTGAACGACGGAAAAGGAAAATTTACCAGAAAGCATCTCCCTACTTTAAGCAGCTTTCCAAAGAGCGGCAAGGTGGTCAAAACATTGGATTTTGACCAAGATGGTGACCAAGATCTTATTGTAGGTAACCGAATCAGGGCTCAGCAATACCCACTTCCAGCGCCCTCGATTCTGTATGAAAATACCGGCTCGGACCTTATTGACGTCACCGAAAAAATCGCACCGGGGCTTCTTGATTTTGGTATTGTAAACGACATAGCCGTAACCGACTATAACAAAGATGGCATCTCAGACTTCATCGCCGTTGGCGAATGGACCGATGTCGGGGTTTTCGTTAACCAGAACGGAACTTTTAAAAACTATGCCAAAGACAAACCTATCGCCCCTAGAGGCTGGTGGTTTTCCGTAACACCTATAGACATCAATGCCGACGGCCATCAAGACTATTTACTCGGCAATGTTGGTCTCAATTTAAAATTCAAGGCCACTGAGGAAAAACCGTTTAAAATCTATTCGAATGATTTCGATGACAATGGCACCTTGGACATCGTACTCTCGAAAAAATACAACCAACAATTCGTTCCAGTTAGGGGACGCGAATGTTCCTCACAACAAATGCCCTTTATAAAACAAAAATTTCCGACCTACAACGCCTTTGCCAATGCTACCTTACAAGAGGTTTACGGGCAAAAACTCGATTCCGCCTATAGCAATCAGGCTACACAATTCAAGACCCTGGTATTGATCAACAATGGTGATAACACCTTTGAAGAAAAGCCGTTACCGATAGGGGGCCAAACCTTTCCTGCCCTTAGTGTCACCCCATTAGATTTTGACCAAGACGGTAGTTTGGAATATGCCCTGGCCGGGAATATCTACAATACCGAAGTAGAAACACCCCGACTGGACGGGCTTTCATTAACCCTATTGGATTTTGACCACAAAAACGGAACCCTAATCGTAAAAACCCCAAAAAACACTGGTCTACATGGTGTTGGCAACATTAAACAAATAGCTTGGCTCAAGCATTTCAACAGCCTTTTAGTGTTAAAAAACAACGAAGAAGCACAAATATTCCAATACTAAACAGTATTTTTGAATAGACTCATGAGTTAATAAACCAATTTTTTTGTTATGAAATTTAAACTAATAAGTGCTGCCTTCCTTTTAGGAGGTCTTTGCTTAAACGCCCAATATGCCGGAGGAGCCATAGGCCAGGGATATTCCCAAGGTAACGATGCGGCCATCAACCATTATTTGGGTGATATTTCGAGCGGCGAGGCTAAAAAAGATGGTGGTTTGGATCTAAACAATGTCCAAGGATCACCCTACACGAACAACAACTTTGCCCCAGGCACCGTTTTCTATGAAAATGAAAACGAAGGCAATGTATATTTCAGATATAATGCCCATAACGAAGAGGTAGAGATCAAAAAGAGCCCACTACCCACGGAAGCACCGAGAGCTCTAGCCCGTGACAAGAAATTGAGCATTATGATCGCTGGCAAACCCATGTCTTTTAAAACTTTCATTGACGCTAAGGGAAAAACCCAAAATGGATATTTGACCTTGTTGACCGATGGTTCCAAATTTGATCTATATAAAAGGACCAAGGTTAAGTTTACCGAGGCCGAAGCCGCTCAAAACTCCTTTGTAGCAGCCAAACCAGCTCGTTTTGCCCAATTCACCGAATACTACATCCAAAAAGAAGGGGTAAATCGTATTGACGAGATCAAACTTAAAAACAAGGCCGTCGCCAAACTTGTAGATAACGACAAAAAGGCCGAAATCAAAGCTTTTATCAAAGAAAACAGCCTTAACATCAAAGAAGAAGCCGACCTTGTTAAAATCGTGGAATTCTTGAATAAGTAAACCACATTATCATAAAATTACACATAGCGCCCTGGAAACAGGGCGTTTTTTTATATCCCTGTTAGTAAGTACCTTCATAGTCGACTATAGTAAAAAACAACACATGACACTGAAAGCCATTAATCGTACCATCAAAACAAAGCCGTTTTTAATACTATTGGTACTTTTATTTTTAGCAGCCTGTTCCTCTTCTGACAACGAACCAATTGAAGAGAAAGAAGCTACGCCACCCATACCCACTGAACCCGAAGTATTTGAATCCGACCTCGGAACGACCACCATATACGATAGATCTAAAATGTCCGATTCGTTTATTTTGGTGAACGACCCAGGCAACGGAGCCGTTTATCTTATGGACAAGGAAGGTGAAAAAATTACGGATTGGGAACTGGAAAGTGGACTGGGAAATGACGTTTTCTTATTACCGAACAATAAATTATTAGCCTCTTTAGACGCCGAAGAGGTACACATTAATATTGGTGGCTCTGGCGGAAAACTTCAACTCATAGATGCTAAGAGCAATAGCGTAGAATGGAATTTTGATTACTCAAGCGAAGACTATGTAACCCACCACGATGCCGAAATGCTGCCGAACGGGAATGTTTTGGCCATGGTATGGGAACGCAAAACTGCAGAAGAGGCTCAAGATGCAGGATCGGTATTGGATATTGATGTTTTCCCAGAGGGACTGATCGAAATTGACCCAAAAACAAATGAAATCGTATGGGCCTGGTATGCTTGGGACCACCTGGTACAAGACCATGATGAGACCAAGGAAAATTTTGGCTCCGTGGCTCAGAATCCTCAATTGATTGATCTTAACTATATCCCACAGGAAGAAGGTGACATTATGCATGCCAACGGTATCGCCTACGACCCTGTCAAAGATGTTATTTTCATCAGTGTGAACTTCTTTAATGAAGTATGGGTCATTGACCATAGTACCACAACCGAACAGGCCGCCTCACATAGTGGGGGCACCCAGGGAAGAGGAGGCGATCTAATCTACAGATTCGGTAACCCAAATGCCTATGACAACGCAAAAGGTACTAAGCGATTTGATCGGAACCATTATCCCAACCTGCTAACCGGACAGGGAGCCGGCAATATATTGGTTTATTCCAATGGTAAAACAGAAAAGCAGTCCATCGTATATGAATTAAAATTACCCGACAGCTACACATTAAGCCCCGATACGGATAACGAACCTCAAGAAATCTGGTCTTACACCCACCCGGAACTTTATTCTGAAAAAGTTTCTGGTGCAGTACGCCTTCCTAACGGGAACACTTTAATTACAGAGGGAGACTTTGGCATTTGGGAGGTAACCGAATCTGGCGAAGTCGTTTGGCAATTTCAAGGAGACGGTTTCTTTTGGCGGGCCTATCATTTCGATAAAGATGCCCCCGAACTCGCATTCCTAAACCTATAAAAAGCCCTAAAGCGCTATTTTCTTTGTGTAAATTTTACCATTTAAACCCTCAACTTTCAAAATCCCTTCCTAGAAACTTGAAAATATAACGATTGCGTATAAGCACATTGATTCCCTCAAAAACAGCAATATTTAACACATTATTAACCTAAACTGTATGTTTTTTTCATGTTTACATACGGTAACATATAAAATCCGCAATTTAACATTCGTACATTTTTGGCTTCGACTAGTTTTTTTTTAACCTTTTTTTAGGGAATTTACACTATAATTAAGAATTTAGTGGCTAGCTAATTCAAATAATTCAAACATGAAAACAAAACTAAAAGGGGTTTTAACACTCCTTGTAGCTTTTGTTGTGCATATAACTTTCGCACAACAGAAGACAGTTTCTGGTACGGTCATTGACGAATATGGCCTACCTCTACCAGGCGTTAATATCGTTATTGAAGGTACTACCCAAGGTACCCAAACCGATTTCGATGGTAACTACTCCATCTCTGCGAGCACCGGTCAAACCCTTCTTTTTACCTACATTGGACAAAAAGATAAAAGGGTGACCGTTGGAAGCTCCAACAGAATGGATGTCACAATGGAAACCGACACCGAAACCTTGGAAGAAGTTGTAGTTGTCGGATATGGTCAAACCACCAAAAAAGCTTTTGCCGGAACCGCTACCGTGGTAAAGGCAGAGGTACTAGAAGCCAAAAACTTTTCCAATGTTACCCAAGCATTAACCGGAGAGGTTGCTGGTGTTACGGTAATCAACACATCTGGCCAGCCAGGTACGGTTGCCACTGTAAGGGTAAGGGGTTATGGTTCTCCTAACGGAAACAGGGCTCCTCTGTATGTTGTAGACGGAATTCCGTTTGCGGGTACTTTTGACCTGAACTCTGTTAACCCGGCCGATATTGAAAGTACCACTGTACTTAAAGATGCCACAGCAACCGCCATTTACGGTTCGCGTGGTGCCAATGGCGTAATTTTGATCAACACCAAAAGAGGGCGTTCTGAAATGCCCTTTGTAGAGGTTGACGTAAAAACAGGTATCAACCGACAACTTATTCCGCGTTATGAAGTACTAGACAACCCAGAGGAATATGTAGGCTATGTGTGGGAAGGCCTATATAACCGTGGTGTTGTTACCGGTAATGCCGACCCAGTAGATTTTGCCAACAACACTTTGTTGGGCGACAATGGTATCGGTAACGGTTATAATATGTGGAATGTAAATACAGGAGGCGAATTGATCGATCCTGAGACCAGAACCGTTAGACCCGGGGTACAACGTCTCTTTACACCAGAGCGTTATGCCGATGAAGCCTTCGGTACCGGATTCCGAAACGAAGTAAACTTGAGGGCCGGTGGTAGTACCGATAAATCGAACTACTACACCTCTATTGGTTATTTGAACGATGAAGGATACTCTATCAATTCAGATTATAAAAGGTATACCGCAAGGATTAACCTGAGTTCTCAGATCAAGCCTTGGTTAAAAATAGGTTCTAACCTAAACTTCGTGCACTCTGAGAGTACGAACAACGGTCAGATCATAGGTTCTGAAAACCTTTTCGAATTTGCCGATAAAATGGCACCTATCTATCCGGTATTCGCCAGACATCCGGAGACCGGACAATTATTGCCCGATAACGTTTATGGCGGGTATCAGTACGATTACGGTTCCCCTACCGGAACCCAAAACGGTTTTGAAAGGTCTAGGCCCAATGCCAACCTCTTAAACCCGATCGGATCGGCCGTATATGATTACGATGGCCGTAAGACCAACGGTATAAACGGTAACTTAAAAGCCGACTTTAAATTTACCGACTATTTAAAGGCTGAGATCAGTTATGGTGGACAATGGTCCCTACAGCGTAGACAAGATATGACCAACAACGTTTGGGGGTCTGGAGCCAATACTAATGGATCCTTGTCCGTTGAAGATCGCATCCGTTATTCTACCACCTTTCTTCAGTTATTGCGTTTCAACAAATCGTTCGGAGACCATAACCTAGAAGTATTGGCCGCCCACGAAACCTTTGAACGTGGTTTTAGTTATTCCGATCAATATAAAGAAGACGTTATCGTTCCTGGTCTTTACAACCTGTCGAACTATTCGTTGTTCCCAAGTGCCCCGAGTGGATACGAAGACAATTCCGGTATCGAGTCTTATTTCGGGCAAGTGAATTACAACTTTAACGGCAAATACTTCTTGACCGGTTCGTTAAGAACAGATGGATCTTCCCGATTTGTAAATAAAAAATGGGGAACTTTCGGATCTATCGGTGCCTCTTGGGTGATCAGCGAAGAAAACTTTATGAAAGACACTTTCTTCAACTATCTTAAGGCCAAAGCCTCTTACGGGGTTACAGGTGACCAAGATGGTGTTGACACTTATTCTGGTTTCACAATTTTCAATGCCAACTATGTTGGTGGCCTTGCTTTATCGGAAAATAGACCTGGTGATCCAAATCTAACTTGGGAGACCTCAAGACAATTCCAAGCCGGTCTTGAGATGACCATAGGAAACTTCTTGGATATTAACTTGGATTACTATAAAAAAGATACCGACAACACCTTCTTTGATCGTCGTGTTGGTCCATCCGCAGGTTTCTCTTCAATTCGTGTTAACGACGGGGAAGTACGTAACGAAGGTTTTGAATTCGATATCAACGCAAGAATCGTAAATACCGAAGATTTCAAATTGAATTTTGCAATCAATGGCGAAATGCTCAACAACGAAATGTTGGTGATGCCTTTAGACCCATCAACCGGTATACCTAAAGTAATAGATGAAAATTCCAGTACCGATGGAAATTATGCCTTTTCCGTTGGCCGTTCTACATTTGATTTCTATATGCGCGATTGGGCCGGGGTAGATGCCGCCGATGGGGCCCCCATGTGGTACCAGTATTACGATGACCGTAACAACAATGGTCAAATGGATAGCGGTGAAGGCGATTTCTCTACCTTCCCCAATGGCGATGAATCAACCACCAGTTCTTTGTACGAATACGAACAAGCCGTTGGTGATGCCAATATCCAAAGAACAGTCACCAAAACGTATGCAGATGCCACCCAGGTATACTTAGATAAATCTTTTATTCCGGATCTAAGGGGTGCTTTTAGAATTGGTGGAGCATTTAAAAACTTTGACTTCTCTACCCAATTTACCTACAGCCTTGGGGGCTATGCCTATGATGCCCAGTATGCCGAACTCATGAGTGATCGTTTTGGTGCCGCAGGTAACAATTTCCACAAAGACATTAGAAACAGATGGCAAAAACCAGGTGATATCACCAATGTGCCACTACTTTCTGATAACGCCGTGGTAAATGGAACCAGTACCTCTTCACGCTTTATTACCAGTACCGATTACTTGGCCTTGAACAACGCCCGAATCGGGTATACTTTTGATGGAAAGTCTTTGGAAGGAACCGGTCTTCACAACTTGAATTTCTGGGTCTCTGGTGACAATATTTTCATCCAGACGGCCAGAAAAGGATTTAACCCTTCCGTAAGGGAGGTAGGAAGTTCCGCTAGGAGGATCTATGCTCCGGCTTCTACCTTTACTTTAGGAGTACGAGCTAAATTTTAAAAAAAAACATGATGAAGAAAAATATAATAAAGTTATTTTCTTTGGCAGCGGCAACCATTATGGTTACTGGCTGTAACGAAGATCTTTTAGATAACAGCGGGGTATCTGGCACCAGTCAGCCTACCGAAGAGCTCACCTCTGCCCAGTTAGCCGAGGGATCTGCCGAGAACCCCAACATTCCAGCGGCCTTTATCGGTGGATTGTACGCACAAATGGTAGAAAGGGCTTCTGGGGGAGATCCAGGGTCACATATGGACTTCGGACACAAGTCGTACGACGTTTTCAGCGACATGGTCAGTGGCGATATGGCCTTAAGCGTTAGTACTTACGGATGGTACCGTGCTGCCATAACCGAGCTACAGGCCATGCAAGATTTCACCTTTGGCGAAAATAGAATGGTATGGCGCTACTATTACCGAATCGTAAGATCGGCCAATACGGTAATCTCTAACCTAGGAGGTAATGATGCCGTACCTGAGAATATCGATAACCGATATGCCATGGGACAAGCCAAAGCCATGCGTGCGCACTCTTACTTTTATTTGGCCCAGTTTTTTCAGCGTTCGTATGATTCTTCTGAAGCGATCCTACCCATGTACTTAGAGCCTGGCAGTGAGAATATCGAAAAATCTACCGCCGAAGCCATTTACACCCAAATGGAAAAGGATCTTACTGAAGCCATTAGCTTATTGGAAGGCTTTAACAGAGCCCAAAAGAACCAAGTTGATCAGAATGTAGCCCGTATGATCTTAGCCTATGTTTTAGGGGCCAAAGGTGGTAGGGATGGTGATGTAGCTGCTTTGACCCAAGAGGTTATCAACACCACCAGTCATACCATGCTGGCCGCGGCCGATGTTACCAACGGTTTCAACGATGTTAATACCAACAGCTGGATGTGGGGTATTGACATAACCGAAAACCTAGGCCTTGGTTTAGTTTCTTGGTGGGGCCAAATCGATGCCTTCTCCTATAGCTATGCTTGGGCTGGGGACTACAAGGTTATGGATGCAGACCTTTATGCACAGATCGCTGCAGATGATGCCCGTAAAGGACAGTTCTTAAACGATCCATCGAGTGGGAGACATTTGCAACCTTTGTTCAAATTCTTTGCTTCGAGTGAAATAGGAGGCACCTCCCGTACCGTTACCGCGGATTACGTTTATATGCGAATTGAGGAAGCCTATTTATTAAATGCCGAGGCCAATGCCAAAAGCGGAAATGAGCCAGGTGCCCGTACCAGCCTAAAAGCCCTTATGGAATTGCGTGTACCCGACGCATCTTATGTAGATGCTTTGGCTGGCACCAACCTTCGAAACGAAATCTACTTACAAACCCGAATTGAACTTTGGGGTGAAGGAAAGAGTTATTTAGCCATGAAGAGAAATCAAGCTACTACTACCCGTGGTGCAAACCACCTTTCTTTAGTGGGCACTCCTATTGATTATAACGACGAAAGATTCCAGTTCGAGATTCCTTTGGATGAAATTCAGAACAACCCTTTCATCAACAATCAAAACAATTAAAACCAGCTAACTATAAACTCATTCAAAATGAAAAAAAGTATTTTTCTAGTAATAGCAGTTGTACTTGGGTTAGCTAACTACAATTGTGAAGAGGCCCCTTCTTTGACCCAGTCTCCGGCGGAGTTCGTTTCTTTTGAGGCAGAATCCGCTAAAGTTCTGGTTCAATTGAACGGAACCGGAAGCTTAGACCTTAAAGTATTTTCTACCTACACCTCTAACAGCGCCCGTACATTCGATTTAGCCATTGATGAAGCCTCAACCGCTAGTCCAGCTTCTTACAATGTACCGGCTACGGTAGAAATACCGGCGGGATCTAACGAAGGTGTTATCAACATGACCTTCACTGATACCGAGATTAGTAACAGTGGGGAAACTTTGATTCTTAATTTTCAACCTGTAGACGGTTCTTTCGTAGGTTCATCAACTACCATAGATTTGGTACGTGATTGTCCCTCTAATCTTGAAGGAAACTATGTCTATACCAATGGTACCGGAAAAGCAGTAACAATTACCCGTACTGGTGCAACTACTTACACGGTTAGTGCTGACAATGCTTTTGGAACCGATTATCCTTTTAATATCTCGGATACTTGTAACGAAATCTTGGTTACAGGAGGGGTTATTGAAGACAACTTTGGTTTGGCAGTTTCTGGAACAGGTACCGTAGACGCTAACACAGGCACTATTACCATATCCTATACTGTTGAGAACCAATTTACAGACCGGGAAATGATCTTAGAGAAGCAGTAATGCTTAATCTAAACCTATTTTCAAGTTTAAATTTGTAGCTATCATAAAATCGCCAAGGAAATATTTTCTTGGCGATTTTCTTTTTGAATACCTTTACCCCATGCAACAAACAGAACAAATCTTTGGCCTTAGGGCGGTTATCGAAGCCATTACCGCGGGTAAATCAATCGATAAAATATTTATGCAAAAAGGCCTTAAAGGTCCGTTGTACAAAGAATTGGAGACCTTGGCCCGTAAAGAGAACCTTAAACTGTCTTACGTGCCCAAAGAACGTATGGATCGTTTTACCAAAATGAACCATCAAGGGGTGGTAGCCAGTATTTCGCCCATAACCCTGGTAGATCTAGAGAATTTGGTAGACGAAGTTTGTAGTAGCCAAGAAAAACCTTTGTTCCTATTGTTGGATCAAGTAACCGATGTACGTAACCTGGGTGCCATAATCCGTACCGCTTCGTGTACCGGTGTACATGGTATTATTTTGCCACAGACCGGAAGTGCGCCTATTACCGCGGACACCATTAAGACCTCGGCAGGGGGCGTTTTTCAAGTACCCATTGCCAAAACTACCCATCTTAAAGATGCTATTTTCCTGTTGCAGGCTTCTGGTATATCGGTAATCGCCGCTACCGAAAAAGCTGAGAATGACCTATACGAAGTCCCAATGGCGTCGGGCACGGCCATCGTAATGGGAGCCGAAGGCAAAGGTATTTCGCCTTCAGTTTTAAAATCGGTTGACCATAAGGCCAAATTGCCCATGCAAGGCCCTATTGGTTCATTAAACGTTTCCGTGGCTTGTGGCGTATTCCTTTACGAAGTGGTTAGACAGAGAAAGGCTTAACCCCCTACTCTTCTTCGGGCTTATACACATATCGAAATTCAACCTCCTCCGTTTCTGGCTTTGGTATTTCAAAAAAGTTGCCGTTTTCATCGAATTGGCGCATAAAGGGATCTTCTTCCTCTTGGTAATCTTCTTTTTCCCAAGCAAACTTCTTGGGCTCGTCTACTTGAACATCCAACCAACGACTTAAAACAAAACCGGTAATAAAACCTGCTAAATGCCCTTCCCAAGAAATGCCTTCCTCAATAGGGAACATATACCAGAACATACTGCCATATAAAAAGACCACCATAAGCGATAGTGCCACCAGCCTAAAGTTTCCTTGACGGATTCCTTTAAAAAAAATAAAGCTCACCAGCATATAGATAACGCCACTGGCCCCGATATGGAACGAGTCCCTACCAATAACCCACGTTAACATACCACTGCCCAGCCAACCCCAAAAAAGTACTTTGTGCCAAATAGGCCTATAAAAGAATACCAAGGCCGCAGAAAGTACGATCAATGGCAAAGAGTTGTTATACAAATGCTCTAACGAACCATGTACAAAAGGAGAGGTTAACACACCTTTTAAACCGGAAAACGTTCTAGGTTTTACGCCCCACCATGCCAAATCGACTCCAAGGGCCAGCTCCATCCAGAACACCGACCAAATGGTTATAACCAAGACCATTGGTACCACCAACACCTTATTGGAAAAACCAAAACCTTGTTTCTTTTCCATGGTTTAAATTTATATAATCAAACTCAATTTCCGTTCCAATTGGTGGTTCATGGCATATTGGCGTATTTTTACCCGATAATCCTGCCTTCGGCAGGCGGGCTAGATTTTTCTAATCTTCCCTATCTTATTTAACTATAGGACCGAATACTATGAATGCCCCATTAGCCGAACGCGTACGTCCAAAATCACTGGAAGACTATATTAGCCAACAACATTTGGTTGGCCCTGGGGGTTCGCTTACCCAACAGATTAAAAGAGGCATTTTACCTTCCCTTATACTTTGGGGGCCTCCAGGTACGGGTAAAACGACTTTGGCAAATATTATGGCAACCGAGAGCCAAAGGCCGTTTTATACCCTCAGTGCCATAAGTAGTGGTGTTAAAGATGTACGCGAGGTTATAGAAAAGGCCAAAAACAGTGGAGGCTTATTCAGTGCTAAAGGTCCGGTACTATTTATAGACGAGATCCATAGGTTCAGTAAATCGCAACAAGACTCTTTATTAGGGGCCGTAGAAAAAGGTTGGGTCACCTTAATTGGCGCCACCACGGAAAACCCTAGTTTTGAGGTTATTCCCGCACTTTTATCACGCTGCCAAGTCTATATTCTAAACCCTTTTGAACGGGAAGACCTCGAGGCCTTATTACACCGGGCCATAGCCCAAGATGACCAATTAAAGGACAAGAAAATCAGTCTAAAAGAAACGGAAGCCCTTTTACGAATCTCAGGGGGCGATGGCAGAAAACTGCTTAACGTTTTTGAACTGGTGGTCAACGCTGAGGCTTCCGATACGGTAGTCATCACCAACGAGATGGTTCTATCTAAAGTGCAACAGAATACGGTACTTTACGATAAGACCGGAGAACAGCACTATGACATTATTTCTGCGTTTATCAAGGCCATTCGGGGTAGCGACCCCAACGGGGCCGTATATTGGTTGGCCCGTATGATCGAAGGGGGCGAAGATGTGAAATTCATTGCCCGAAGGTTACTTATCTCGGCCTCAGAAGACATAGGCATGGCCAACCCGACCGCCTTGGTGATTGCCAACAACACCTTTCAGGCGGTTAGTACCATAGGGTTCCCGGAATCACGCATTATATTAAGCCAATGTGCCATTTATTTGGCCACTTCGCCTAAAAGCAATGCAAGTTATATGGCTATTGGCAAAGCCCAACAAACGGTTAAACAAACCGGAGACCTTTCCGTACCCATCCACCTACGGAATGCCCCGACCAAACTAATGAAAGAACTTGGTTATGGTAAAGGGTACCAATATGCCCATGACCATAAGGACAACTTTGCCTTAGAAGAGTTTTTACCAGAAGCTATTAGCGGCACTAGCTTTTATGAGCCCGGAAACAATGCCCGGGAAAATGCACTACGCGATTTTCTTAAAAAACGTTGGAAGGATAAGTACGGTTTTTAGAAAATAAAAAAGCCCCCTTCCAATTAGGAAAAGAGCCCTATAGTGTCGATTCTGAAATATTAGAACTTTATTTTCATTACTTCTTTATGGGTTTTCCCATCTTTTTGGTATTCCATAACCCATTGGCCATCTACTTTACGAACCATGCCTGACACCCCTTCACCCTGGGCCAAATATACATCGGGCAAGGAAGTTTCGGTAAGTTTGCATACAATTTTCGGGGTATTATCTACTAATTGATAACCACCCTCAATGGGTTGGGCATATAAGGTTTTACCGGCAACCTTTACCTCTGCAACTTGGGCAGGTACGTTTTTGAGTTCCCCTGCTTCTTTTAATGGCTGTTCATAAGATTGCTCTTCTAAAGTAGCTTTCTGTTTGGCCATTGGCGCTTGGTGTTTGTCCAAAACAGCTTTCTCTGAACCTACGGCATTCGCTACAGATGTTGTGGTGGCTGCGGTAGCGGCTACAGCCTCTCCCGAGACATTTTTTACATCACCTTTAAAATTAAGGGTGGTGGGGTTTTTCCCTTCTTTGGCTTGTTTCCCTTTAGTTGCCTCATACTTATAGTTCAGCGCCATAATGGTGGCAAAAGATTCTTGCATAACCTCGCGATAGCCCAGCTTAAAATCTTTCTCCTTGGTTTTACCCTCGGCACCCCTAAAAACCTCTTGGTCCCGACAATCTTTTAATACAATGGCGCCTTTTATGGTAAAAAGGTTCGAGCTATCATCTAAATCGGCTTTTAGGCCCATACAACGGTTATCTACCAATTCTTCGGGCATCTGATCTTCGTAAACAGCCGTAAAACCATTGGTAGTAAACAAATGTTTTAACAAAGTACTGGTTTGGTACTTATTGGGCTTATTGAACTCGGCCAATGTCTTGGGAATAATAATATACTTATACTCATTCAACTGAGCCTTAACCTGTACGGCTCCCAATAGCGTCATTAGAAGTATCACTGCTTTCGCTTTCATAGGTGTCTTTTAGGCGAAAAAGAAACAAACACCATGCCATGTGCCGTTTAGTTTCTTTTCCAAAAATTCTTATTTCGCCCAAGATAGTACATTCACCCCTAATTGTAAAGAAGCATAATTGGTATCGGCATAATTGCGATAGGCCAACAGGTTATCGGCCAAAACATAGGCCTGAACCGGGCCCAGTTTCAGCGACATACCCACCCCTACATTGGTATAGGTAAACTTATCGGCAGTATAGGTGGCCTTTAGTGAAAACCCTGTCGTAATATTACGTTGATAGAAAAGGGTCCATGCGGTTTGTGGTCCACGAGGTCGGTTAATGGCATAAACATGGGCACCCACGGCATTGGCATACATGGTTTTGGTATCGCCGCCGCCATTGGTACGCCAATCGCAATCGCAACTGGCTACTCGGTCTCCGATTTGCCCCCAATCGCGACGTATAGAGGCATTTAATATGGTAGGCCTAAAGGTTATATAGCCACTATTCTTTTCCTCGAAAGGAATCTCTTCCTCTACCCTATCGATTAGATCTTGCCAAAAATCGGCATCAGGATCCTGTAAGGCATCCGGTAGAATAATCTCTACCCCTTCTACCGTACTACTTCCTTTAAGACTAAAGCTTTTTACATCGGTATTGTTGTACATAAAACCCAAATCCAACAGACTTGCGGTAAACGTGGTCTGTTGATCTAGATAATAGGTAAAGCCCAAATCTACCCCAAACCCTAAATTGCCCCCAAAAAGAGCCCTTTTAGTAAGTATTGAACCTATCTGGTCTTCATTGGCATCATCTAAAAGTTCGTCGATACCAGAAGAACGGATAATGGCATCGGCTACCAAGGTACTGGCCAATATATTACGTTCACCTTCAGTAGTAACAAAATAACCGGAATTGTTGGTGGAGGAAAAATTGAAAATCCCCGAATAGATTTTGGCCCTGGCCCCTACGATCAAATTGGGCTTCCATTGCTTGTTCACCCCAAAATGGAAGACATTGGTAAACTCACCTCGGGTTTTTATATGGTCCAGGTCAAACCGTTTACCTATATAATCGGCATTACCCTCAAAACCTAATAAGGCCCAATCGGCCGGCCAATAACCAATGGCATCACCATCTAGATACATGCCTCCTGAAAAAAACAAACTGGGATCTTTTTTACTCTTGAATCCGAAATTGATCAAATCTATATGAAAACGACCACTCAACTCGTCTTTGATCCCCATACCAAAAACCATTTTCTCACGAATCTTGTCATTGATGTCAACTCCGTCTTCGGCAAAGATATCATATACACTTACCCCATTAGAACCTGCATTTATCGCAATATTGGAAAGCAAGGGCACACCCACATACCAATCGTGCGGAATGGCTACACCAGGGTTTACCAGATTGGATTGGGGAATCTCTCGAAAATCGTACAATAACTGCCGATTTTGCCCATAACCGAGCAGGCCAAAAAGCAGGCCTATACACACGAATGTATACCTCATCCTTCTTTAAGGTTTATGGTGAACTCGGCCGCCGTTCTAAATTTTACTTTGGGGTCTGGCTCTGGGGAAACACTGCTATTATCGCCCAAGTTTAGGGCACTCACCCTGATCTCGGTGGTGTTCAGCAATATGGACAGGGGTTTACCTGTGGTGCCATAATTAACCTCACGCACCAAAACCGGTGTAGGTTGGGCGGGTACCACGAAAAGTTCGGTATCCAAAACATTGCCATCTGCATCTAAATACTCCAGTGTTATACTTAACGGCTTGCTTGTGGTATTTTCTAATTCATAAGTTATACTACCTTCAACCAATCTTTCTGCCACATAGGGTTCTGAAAAAGGCTCGAAACCCAAAGTTTGTGCATAAAACTCATTGCCAGGACTCGCATTGATCAAGGTCTCTGTAGATTCTAAATATAAAATACTGGCGGTTAAGGTAGGTGCAACCCGTAGTTGATCCCATTGATCGGTATCGATTTCCTCTGTACAAGAAGATAGGTACAGTAGGGGCAGAACTAGGGCCATACATAAAAGACGCTTCATTTTCATGTTATCAGCTTCTGTTGGGGTCCAGTTTTGGGTAATGGGCCTCATACCAATCTAACCATGAAATCGGTATAGTATGTATAACTCTACAAGTATTGTTTTATTTCATGCAAACCGTTAATTATAGGGCCGTGTACATGGGGTTCGTCGTTATGTACATTAAAATGAAGGGTTTGCATACCCACCTTTCTTGCCCCTTGGATATCGGCCTCTAGGTTGTCGCCGATCATAATGGAACTTGCTGCGGTGGTCTCGGCCTTGTCAAGTGCTGCATTAAAAATCAACGGATTCGGCTTTTTAACCCCGACTGTTTCAGAATCTATGATTTGGTCAAAGTAATGCCGTATACCCGATTTTGACATTTTCTTACTTTGGATTTCCGTAAACCCATTGGTAATAATATGTAAGTTGTATTTGGGTTTTAAATATTCTAAAATAGTATCGGTATACGGGAATAGGTGGTTAAAATCGGCCAAATGGATAATATAGTCTTCCGCTAAACCATCAATGACAGTATCACTTACCGACACTCCGACTGTATCGAAACTTTTTCTTAATCGTTGATATCGCAACTCCGGTTTACTAACTTTCTCTTCCCTATACAATTTCCAATAAGCCATATTAATGGGGGTATAAGCCTCTAGAAATTCGGTTAGTCCAATGCTTAAACCACGTTGTTTGAATATCTTTTCAAAAGTTAGGGCCGAGTTCCGCTCAAAATCCCATAGGGTATGGTCTAAATCGAAAAATACGTCAGTTATCGGGTTATCCATGGAATATTTTTAGACTTTTGGCCACTACAGCCTTCCATTCATTGGCCCGGGCACCGCCAATCAATTCATTTGAAAACACTATCGCGAACTCTCCGTGTACCGCAACAACCTGATCATACAACCGCTTTAAGGTAGATTGCATATCGGCCAGATCTTTACAAGCCAAAAGGGCATAATCGTGCAAAGCAAAAGGGTGGATACGGATGGGTTGTTGGATTTCTTGATTGATATCATAAAAATAAAATGGGCTACAGGTACCCGCCCTAAAACCCGGGGCATGGGTATAGCCCATACTATAATCGTCGGTAAACTCGGCGCCTACCAACTGCCTGTAACTACCGGGCACCTCTACCCTATTGTAACGTAAACGGGAGAATTTCACCACCCGATGCAACACATTCGACAGGTTCTTTTTTTCTAGTTTCAAGGTCTCCAAATCGTCGAATGAGGCAAAGGAACTTGCCAAGGATACAATGGCATAATCGGCTACGGACTTGATCAGGTTTTTAAATCGTTGATTATAGACCGATACGTTCTTATCGAACTGGGAAAACGCCGCAAACTGAAAGAAGAACATCAACCTACTGGGCGAATCTTTCTGCATACGGATCAAAGCATCGAAATTGTCATAAGGATCTTTGCGAATACCCAGCACTACCAAAATACGCCTTAGGGCACTACCCAGTTTTAGGGTAACTACATCGCCCATAAAACCACCAGCTCCCCGTAACAAGCCCCTAAAAGCATATTTATGGGAAGTAGTCACATCTATTATGGGACAAAACACATAAGTCCGTTTATTGGTTATCATTTCGGGGAAACGATCAAGCAAAACGGATTTGAACCGTTGGGCCCAAAGGTCTACCAAGGGCAACTCTAAAAATCCGTGTTTAAAAGCTACGGAAGCACTGGCCGGAAATCGACCAAAACCATCTTTTACATGGGGTAAATACTCTTCATACCTACTCAATAAATAAAAAGTAGCCGAAAAAATATCGAAGGGTAGATCACTACGGTCCTCAAGCTTAAAAAAAGTGGGCAAACCTTCCCAATCAGTCATTTTTATACTATGATCATTTATCCCTTGCTCGTCCAATAGCCCATAGCTTTGTATAAAGAATTCGTTCTGCAAAGGTTGTTTACCATACGTAATCTTGGGACCGGAATGTTTTACGAACTCCTCTACTTTGGTAGCAAAGACGATATCTACGCCCATTAACCTGCCGAAAATATGGTTGGCTACATATCGAAAACGTGGAGTGATTTTTTGGCTATAGATCAGTAACATATCAGGTAGCTATAACAGGCCTTCGTCTGCAAAGCTAAAATAACCTTTCTGTCCGACAATAAGGTGATCGAGCACTTTAATATCCATGGCCAAGGCCGCCAATTTTATTTTATCGGTGAGTTCTTGATCCGGGGTACTGGCACTTAAAGTACCCGACGGATGGTTATGGGCCAATATAAGTCCAACCGCACCGTATTCCAAGGCCTTTCGCAATACCACCCTAACATCGACCAGGGTACCGGAAATGCCACCTTTACTCACCATTTCGGTGCGTATGGGCCGGTTGGCATGATTGAGGTATACCACCCAAAACTCTTCATGGGCCAAATCTTCTAAAAAAGGAGCCAACAGAGAAAAGGCCAAACTACTACTGCTTATCTTAACTTGGGTTTTATGTTCGGTTTCGCGCCGGCGCCTTCCCAATTCCATGGCCGCCGCTATAGTGACCGCCTTGGCCGACCCCACACCTTTAAACCGCATGAATTGCTCGAGATTGAGTACGGCCAATTGGTTTAAATCGTTGTTTACGGATGCTAATATGCGCTTCGCCAAACCCACGGCACTCTCCTGGGCATTGCCCGACCCCAATAAAATAGCCAATAGTTCGGCATCGGAAAGGGCCGTTCTGCCTTTATCCATCAGTTTTTCCCGCGGTTTATCGTCTGTTGCCCACTGTTTTATGGAAAAGGATTCTTTCGCACACATATTTCAATATACAATACCAAAGCCCGGGTACCGACCCTACTCTACCAAGGGCTTGTAAAATCCGATAAAACCATGGGAAACCAATACCACTGTGGGTATTCTCGCTATATTGCCTTATGGAAAAAGCTTTGGACAGACTTAAGGATATTTTGGGGGAACCGCAATTAGTTGCCACACCCCTTTCTGGTGGCGACACCACCCAAGCTTTTCTGTTAGTTGGGAAAAACGGTCGTTATTTCTTGAAGACCAGCCCCCATCCGGATTCTTTGGCTCTACTACAAACAGAAGCCGAAGGACTACATGCATTAAATACCACCCAAACCATAGCCATCCCCAAGGTCATTGCCTTGGAGCGCATTGGCGCCCAGCCGTTTTTAGTTTTGGAGTATATCGAATCAAAAAAGCCTGAACCCTCCGATTTCGAAAAGTTGGGCCATAATCTGGCCGCTTTACACACTGCCGAGTGCCGAAATGACTTTGGTGCGGCATCTGACAATTTTATAGGGAGTTTACCCCAATCGAACCGTAAACACACCCATTGGGCAGATTTTTACATCAACGAAAGGATATGGCCCCAATTGCAAATGGCGGTATCGAACAAATTATTGGGGATTTCCGAATTACCAAAACAAGAACGTTTGGATAAATTCTGTGCTGATTTGTTCAAAGACATTACCCCTTCCCTACTGCATGGTGACCTTTGGGGTGGTAATTTCTTGATAAGCAATAGCGGTACGCCCTATTTAATAGACCCTTCGCATTATCGCGGACATAATGAAGTGGATCTGGCCATGAGCCGCTTGTTCGGTGGTTTTGGCCCTTCGTTCTACCAGGCCTATCGCGAAATAATTCCAACACCACTGGCAGAACAAGAATATATAGACCTATACCAGTTGTATTATTTATTGGTACACCTGAACCTTTTTGGCCCCGCTTACCACAGTCAGGTAAGTGCTATTCTGAATCGATACTTCCGCTAAGACTTTTCCACCTCTTGGGCCAAGGCATTGAGATCCAGTCCGCCATAATTTCCGGAACTCATCAATAACACCGCAGCATTTCCAAAACTTTGGCCATAAACGAATTCCTTAAATGAGTTAGGTTCGGTAAATACCTGTAGATTGGTATTCCCAAAAGCCTCTTTTATCGTTTCGGGACTGATCGGATCCATTTTTTTAATGGCCAAGGCTTCGGGGGAATAGAATACCGCGGCTACATCGGCTCCATTTAAGCTGTCTTTGTATTGGCCTATAAAATCGGCATTGAGACTGCTATAGGTGTGTAGCTCTAAACAGGCGATCAGATTACGGTCTGTATATTGTTCCCGCACCGCGGTAACCGTGGCGGCTACCTTCGAGGGGGCATGGGCAAAATCTTTGTACAAAACCGATGACTCCGTTTCTGCCAGTTTCTCTAACCGTTTCGAGGCGCCTGCAAAACTGGAAATAGCCTCGTAAAAATCGAGCTCGTCCACGCCCATATGCTGACATATCCATTTGGCCCCGGCCATATTCGAAAGGTTGTGTTGGCCGAATACATCTAAGGGCACCGGACCTTCCTCGGTCTCCAAATAGGTTTTACCATTTTCAATGGTGTGCGACAAAGATGTGTAAGGAAACTTTCGAATCTGATTCTCCGAACTTTCCACTACCTTTTTAACCTCGGGATCGCCCTCAAAATAAGTTACGCTACCCCCTCTTACGATACTGTCGGTAAAAATGGAGAACTGCTCTACATAATTTTCAAAAGTGGGAAACACATTGATATGGTCCCAAGCGATACCGCTGATCAAAGCGATATTGGGCCTGTACAAATGAAACTTTGGCCTACGGTCTATGGGCGAAGACAGGTATTCATCGCCTTCGAGTACTATAAAATCGTTGTCGGAAGTCAGTTTTACCATGGTATCGAAGCCTTCGAGCTGCGCCCCAACCATATAATCTACATCCATACCGCAATAGTCCAGCACATGCAGAATCATTGCGGTTATGGTGGTTTTGCCATGGCTACCACCTATGACCACCCGGGTCTTGTCTTTAGATTGTTCGTACAAATACTCTGGATAGGAGTAAATGGGCAACCCCAACTCTTGGGCCCTGGCCAGTTCGGGATTGTCGGGTTTGGCATGCATGCCCAGAATAACCGCATCGAGATCGACATGGATTTTTTCGGGAAACCAACCAAAGCTGTCAGGCAATAAACCTTTTGCATCTAGTCGGCTTTTAGAAGGTTCGAAAATAACATCGTCGCTTCCGCTAACGGTATATCCTTTCTGGTGTAGGGCCAAAGCGAGGTTGTGCATGGCACTACCCCCAATGGCAATAAAATGTACGCGCATAAATGCCAATTATATCAAACAAAGATAGGACAACCCAGCAGCATTCACATTCACTTTTTTGCCCTATGTTGCGCCAACCATTCTTGGGCAGGTTTTAATCTGGGTGCTTTCTGTAGGGCCTTATTACACCAGTCTAGGGCCAAATCGGGTTGTTTTAAGCAATCATACAATTGTGCCATACGAAAATAGGCCCACGCCAAAGGCACCCCATCATAAACCGAATAGTTCGCCATATAAACTTGCAACTGTTCTTTTCCCTGAGCCGGATCTATACCATAAAGCGCCCCGATCTTACCTATTTGATAGCGGATGGCATTTCTTTTTATGGGGCCATATTGCTTTAACAACCGATAGGCCAACTCGGCCTCGTCTTGGGCCAATTGTTCCTCTTCTTCGTACTCGTACACATAACTTTTGGCCAAATGGCCTTCCATAGGCGATATGGCCATCAAAGCTTCAACCTGTTGCATGGCTTTCTCGAAACTGCCGCCCACCAAACCAGGCACCGACACATAGAAATCGATTAAGGCCCAACGTGCTTCCCGGTTTTTAGGATCCAATGCAACGGCCATGTTAAAAGCATTCTCCATGGTACCCAAATAGGTCAGTGCCCAAAGCTTGCTACCCGACTGGGCCCTTTTGGCCAAAGCACCACCATATCGATACCAATAGACTGCATTTTCGGGTTCATCTTCCAAGAGTTCCTCATAAATTTTTGCCACCTGTCGCCATTCATTTTTTTGGGCGTACACCTCAGCTTGTTCCAACAAGGTATCGGTCTGGGCCTGTATGCCTTGAAGCATCCCAAAGACAAAAAACAACATAGGTAACCATCGCATCATATTTGGCTTGGTCGGCTCCCTTACTAACTCCTTCCCTTGTTTTGGCATCTTTTTTGAATTATCAACTTTGCACATCTTAATAAAAGGAATCCATCGTACCTTTAATACGGAATGCAAAATTAATTTTGACCTAACAACACTTGACACCATTGATATGAAATCTATTTTTACCCTTATAAGCATTCTTATTGTTACCCAAATCGGGCAAGCCCAAGACAAGCCTTCCTATGCTTCCCTCTGGAAAAAAATAGAAAAGCTGGAAGCGGATCAGCTGACCCAATCGGCTTTAAACGTGGCCCAACAAATTTATGCCAAGGCCGAAGCGGAAAACAATACGGCCCAATATACCAAAGCCCTTCTTTATATCTCCAAATATAGCCTGACCCTGGAAGAAGACGCCCAACTCAAAGTTGTGGAACGTTTTAAAAATGCCATTGAAAAAAGCAGCTTCCCTACCAAAAACATCCTGGAAAGTTACCTCGCGCAATTGTATTGGCAATATTATCAACAAAATCGATGGCAATTTGCCGACCGAACGGCAGGAGCGGTTACCGATGCCGATTTTAGAACCTGGGATCTAAAACGCCTTTTTAAGGAAACCTCAACACTTTATGAAAATTCTTTGGCTAGACCCATGGCATTGCAACAGACTTCCTTAAAGGAATTCGCACCCTTGCTACATACCAAAAAATGGGATAAAAAAGGATACGCTACCCTTTTCGATCTCTTGGCCCTGGAAGCATTGGATTTTTACAAAAAAGACGAGCAACCCTTGTCTAAATCGGCCCATCGTTTTCAAATGACCGACCCGCAATTGCTATGTGGCCGTGTCGATTTCGTTACCCAAAACCTAACCCATAAAGACGAAAAAGCATTACAACTAAAGGCACTCCGATTGTTTCAAGAGTTATTGCAACACCACCAAAGACAAGGCCAGACTGAAATCATGGCCCTGACCGATCTAGACCGTCTCGATTTTGTATTCAACCAAGGCAAAATCATCGATAAAGCCATGCATTTGCAAACCACTTTGGAAGAACAACGTCAATTAATTAAAGAAACCCCCGAATCGGGACTATATGCCCACCGTATGGCCCAACTCTGGGTAGCCGCAGGAAATACCTATGCACCAGAGGGAAAAACAACTACCCAATGGAAAAAGAAGGAAGCCTATGCCTTGTGCGAGCAGGTCATTACTGCTTTCCCAAATACCATGGCCGCCGACCGTTGTGCTGCCTTACAAGTTGAAATCGCTGAAAAATCGATTGAAATCAACCACGAAACCAACCTACCGGTAAACAAACCGTCGATGGTTAAGGTATACCATCAGAATATTTCTGAACTCCATTTTTCATTGTATTCACTATCCGACCCCGTTTTTAATGCCGTTAAAAGGGAATGGAGCGCCCTTCAAAAACGAAAACTTGTTATAAGCGAAGAACCGATCAAAACCTGGAAGGCCCAACTGACCAACGAAGGCGATTTTCAAAGGCATAACTCAGAACTGGTACTACCGAGTCTTCCTTTCGGTTTATATGCCGTACTGGCCCAAGCCCCAGACGGTAAGCACTATGCCGTGGGTCAATTTCAGGTTACCGACCTGGTATTGATAACACTGGACACGGGCAAGGGCAAGCTATTTCAAATCGTTGACCGTAACCATGGTGCACCCATAAGCGGTGCTGAAGCCCATATCGTTTACAATAACCATAGAAGAAATGCCCTAATTGAAAATTATACGGTAACGACAGATAAAAATGGGCGGTTTACCATGAACAGACCGCCATCCAAAAACAATTCCTTTTCCGTGCGGGTTACCCATAAAGATGAAACCAGCTATTTGGGTGATCATTGGATAGCCGCCCAAGCCAGAGTTCAAACTACCGAAAAGCGAAGGGAACAGGCCCTTTTGTTTACCGATCGTGCCATATACAGACCAGGGCAACCGCTGTACTATAAAAGTATCGTGTTCACTTCTTTCGAGGGTAAATCGCAGGTATTACCCGATCAAAGCGTTCAGCTTACCCTTACCGATGTCAATGGTCAAGAAGTAAATAAAACTGAATTGAGCACTAACGATTTCGGTTCGGTTCATGGACAGTTCGTTTTACCCAATTCGGGTTTAAACGGCCATTACAATTTAACCATAAGGACAAAAGACGGTAAACGATTAGGTAGCACCCACTTTTTGGTGGAAGAATACAAACGCCCCAAATTCGAGGTAAAGCTGCAACCTCAGGAAAATGCGGTACGATTAAACGAAACCATTACCACGACCGGAAGCGCCAAAACCTATTCGGGGGCACCATTGACAAAAGCGAATGTTACCTATAGGGTGTACCGCCAAGTAGAATACCCGCGTTGGTGCTGGTGGTTACCAAGACGGCAAGAAACCACCGAGATCGCCCAAGGCAATACCCAAACCCAAGCCGATGGTAGTATTGAAATTCCTTTCCAAGCCCTACCCGAGGCCGGGGCTCAGCCCGAAAACCAACCTGTTTTCACTTATACCGTCGAAGCTACCGTAACCGATATCAATGGCGAAACCCAAAGTAGTGAAACTAAGGTCAGGGTAGGCTACCATACCTTAACGGCACAACTACTGCTGAATTCCGAATTGGACAAATCACAAAAAGAACACAGCTTAGGTGTTCATATCACCAATTTAAACGGGCAGGCTGTTTCAAATAGCGGAAGTATAAAGGTGTATAAACTAAATGCCCCGAAACGGGTGTATCGAAAGCGACCTTGGCCGGCACCGGATTATAATAATTTGTCCCAAGCGGAATTCCATAAAAAATTCCCACATGAAGCCTACCAAGACGAAAACGAGATACGAAATTGGCAAAAAGGGGACTTAGTCGCAAACCTTAGTTACGACACTGCCCAAGAAACCCAGCTTTCACTGGCCAACCTTAAAAAATGGACATCGGGCCAATATGTTTGGGAATTATCTAGCACCGATGCCAATGGCCAAGCAGTAAAAGATGTAATCTATACCCGTATATACGACGCCAAGGACAAAAGGGTCGTAGATAACACCCTACTACAGATCCAAACCGATAAAAAATCCTATGCCCCGGGAGAGACCGCCTCTATAGGACTATCCTCGGCGGTCGATGGATTAGCCCTTGGTATTTATATGCCCCATGGCGGACAGGCCTATTCGGTCAGGGATATTGTAGTGGGCCCGAAAGTTACCTGGTTCGAAATCGAAATTAAGGAGGTGCATTTAGGTGGTATTCGCATACCCTATGCCGGGGCAGGCCTAAACCAGGGTATTGCCGGGACTATTCAAATCGAAGTACCCTTCCCGAAAACCGAACTACAACTAGAAACAGTCAGTTTTAGGGATAAACTAAAGCCCGGGGAAGAAGAAAGCTGGGAATTTACCATAAAAGGCCCCAATGGCGAGCAACTAGCCACCGAAATATTGGCCAGTATGTACGATGCCGCCCTTGATGCTTTTTCACCTCATAATTGGAGGGCCTTTAGCCCACATCGCAAAGCACATTTTATGGGCTGGCACCAACCCCAGACCATAGGTTTTGAAACCACCAATTTTGTAGAAACCCAAGTTAGCCCGAAAGTAGTAAAAGTGCGGAGGCGTGTAGCACCAAGACTCAACCGATTCGGCCTTCATTTTAACCTGGCCCGATTGTACCGCAGGGGTATGCCGGAAATGATGGTTATGGATGATGCAGAAACTTTAAACGAAGTTGTCATAACCTCTACATCACCTTCCGTAGAAAAAAAAGCGATGGCCGTCAGAGGAAAGGCCGCAGGAATGCACATTGGCAGTGAAGAAGACACCAAATCCGTGTCGCCCAAACCTGTGATTCGTAAAAACCTGCAAGAAACCGCCTTTTTCTTTCCGGAACTACAAACCGATGCCGAAGGCCATATTAGCTTTAGTTTTATCAGTCCGGAAGCCTTGACCCGCTGGAAACTGCAATTGTTCGGCCATAGTAAATCCATGAACACCACGGTTACCCAACTGGAGGCCGTTACCCAAAAAGAATTGATGGTGACCCCGAATGCACCAAGATTTTTAAGGGAAGGCGATCAAATCACCTTTAGTTCCAAGATTACTAACCTAACGGATGCCGTTTTAAACGGGACCGCTGAATTAGTACTGATCGACCCCATTTCGAATAAGAAACTAGAAGCAGAACTTAAAGTAAACGAAACCTCCCAAAGCTTTACCGCAGATGCCCAAGGCAATACCCAGGTCTCCTGGAACCTCATCATCCCAGAAGGATTACAAGCGGTACAATATACGGTTCTGGCTAAAGCCGGCGCCCATACCGATGGAGAACAAGCCGTACTCCCCGTGTTGACCAATCGAAAATTGGTCACCGAAACCTTACCCCTATGGGCCAATGGGGGCGAGACACGTAACTTCAGTCTCGAGAAACTGAAGAACAGTACTTCAACCACCCTAAGCCATCATCAATTGAGTCTGGAGGTAACCAGCAATCCGGTTTGGTATGCGGTACAGGCCCTACCCTATTTAATGGAATACCCGTATGATTGCAACGAGCAAATCTTTTCGCGTTTCTATGCCAATGCCTTGGCCCGCCATATTCTAGATGCCAATCCTAAGATCCAAGCTGTTTTTAAGCAGTGGGCCAACCAAGAGGTATTGGCCTCTCCCTTGGAGAAGAACCAAGAATTAAAATCGATTCTCATTTCTGAAACACCTTGGCTGCGCGATGCCCAATCGGAAAGTGAGCAACAAAAAAGGATAGCCCTTTTGTTTGACCTCAACACCCTAAAAAATGGCTTGCAAAACAACTTGAACAAGCTTAAAGTCAAGCAGTCCAGTTCAGGCGGATGGCCTTGGTTTGCCGGGGGGCGCGACAACCGTTTTATTACCCAACATATTATTACCGGCTTAGGGCAGTTGCAAAAAATGGGCGTTGAACTGTCAGAGGCACAACCCATGATCCATAAGGCCTTGGTTTACCTAGACCAAGAATTCGAAAGGGAATACGCAGACTTGAAAAAGTATAATAGAGACCTTAAAAAAGATCAGTTGAGTGCTGCGCAGCTTCAATATCTGTATATGCGTAGTTTTTTCCCGTCTGTAGAAACGGAAAAAGGCATTCAAAAAATACAAGCCTACTATCTAGATCAGGCTACAAAGTATTGGAAGGATAAAAGCCTGTACCAAAAAGGTCAGTTGGCATTAGCCCTATACCGAAACGGGAAACCCAAGACTGCTGCCAAAATTTTGAAGGCTTTGGGGCAAAACACCGTTTTCAATGAAGAATTGGGTAGGTATTGGAAAGAAAACCAAGCCTCTTGGCATTGGTATAAAGCCCCAATCGAAACCCAAGCCCTGTTGATCAACACTTTTGATGAGCTCGGCGCCCCTACACAGATCGTAGATGAATTAAAAATGTGGTTGCTTAAAAACAAACAGACCAACCGTTGGCAGACCACCAAGGCCACCACAGATGCTATCTATGCCCTTTTACATACGGGGACACAGACCTTGGGTACCCATAGCCCAGCCCAGGTCAGTTTAGGAAACCAAGCCATAACCCCATCAAAAACCCAGGCGGGCACCGGCTATTTTAAACAAACTTGGAACACCTCGGAAATAAAACCCGAGATGGCCGAAGTACGTTTCAGCATAGCCGGGGAAGGTATGGCCTGGGGTGCCCTATATTGGCAATATTTCGAAGATCTCGATAAAATAACCGGAGCCCAAACCCCTTTACAGCTCAAAAAAGAATTGTACCTCGAGAAAAACACCGACCAAGGCAAACAACTGATCCCCATCACCAAAGACCAACCGATACAGGTGGGTGATAAAATCGTGGTGCGTATCGTGCTTAAATCGGATCGCGAGCTAGAGTTCGTACATATGAAAGACCAGCGATCATCTGGTTTAGAACCCTTGGATGTTATCTCCACCTACAAATGGCAAGATGGCTTAGGGTATTACCAAAGCACCAAAGATGCGGCCACCCATTTCTTTTTTGACCGCCTGCCCAAAGGAATCTTCGTTTTCGAATATGGGTTACGCGCCAATAATTCAGGGGACTTTAGTAATGGCATTACCCAAATACAAAGTATGTACGCCCCAGAATTCAGCAGTCATAGTACCGGGAAACGCATCCGAATCAAGTAAAAGACCAGACCTGTCAGGTCTATAACACGCTAAGTTCAAGCTATGAAAGAAAGTTTACTAATCGTTTCCGATATGTATGGGGGACAACCCGCTTGGCTACAGGACTACATTGACCATTTTGAAACAGACTTTAGCGTTTCTTACTTCGACTGCAAAAAAGAAGCCGGAATACCCGACCACATCCAGACCCCCGAAGAAATACACCAATATTTCGTTTTGGGCGGTATAGGACATGCCGTACAGAAATTATTAGAATCCGAAACTAAACCCGGCAATATCCTCGCATTTAGCATAGGCGGCACTATTGCATGGAAAGCCATTTTAAAAGGCCTGCCATGTACCCGACTCTATTGTATTTCGGCTACTCGACTGCGTTATAAAACCCAGCGACCGGATTGCCCTATCCGATTGATCTATGGGGAAGAAGATACCCATCGACCATCAACAACGTGGTTTAATCAAATGGGTATAGACCCGACTATCATCCCAAACCAAGGGCATACCTTATACCAAGCCCCTAGTTTACTCCTTTCTGATATACAGTCCTTTTTTAAGCATTGAACCAAAAGTTCATTCTGATAGCACGACTAGGCCTCTCTTTTTAAAATCAATAACTGTCCTAATTTATACACCCCACAGGCAGGTAAAATAATCCGGAACATATTCAAAACAGCCCACAACCAGATTTTGGAACGAAGGGCCTCACCTGATAGCTCCCCATTGTCAATAACCGGGACATTTATACACACAATCACATAAATAGTAAGGACGAAGACAATCAAGAATAAAATCAATGATAATCTGACCGCCTTTTTCTGAAGGCCCGATAACAAGCTGTTTTTCTTCAGTAAAAGCAGGTGCGATACTATGGCCACTAAGGTCAAAGGAAAATAGAACATGCCCGGGTCCGTGGTATGCTTAAACTTTCTAAAGTGCTCCAAGTTTTGATCCACATCACCGATCAACCAATTGGGTACGAATACCACTTGTTCCAATAACTCCCCGAACAACAAGGCACTAATCGATAAAAATGCAATCAACAATAGACTGGTACCCCTTTTTAATATTTTATCCGTCATGATACTTTTTTTCGCAAAAGTATCGCTGATCACCACCGTATTAGATATTAATTACCATGCAATAATTATTGTTTCCTATGCCTTTAATTGGTATCTATACTTCAAAGGGGGTTGCCCGGTATGTTTTTTAAAGAAATTGATAAAATTGGAGGTCGCACTAAAACCTAAGGTATCCGAAATCTGATCTACGGTATCTGTGGTTTGCATTAATAAGGTTGATGCTTCCAAAATGGTATATTCATCAATCAGTTGTTTTCCCGTTTTGCCTGTTGCCTTTTTAATACATTCGGATAAATACACTGTACTAATATTCAGTTTATCGGCATAAAAGTCCAAGGTATTTCTGGAATGCGAATGCTCTCGAATCAAACTCTCAAAAGTAAAAGCAATACGTTGTCCCCTTGACTCCATACTATTCCTTATTCCGCCATCATAAAACGATTTTCGGGATTCATAGAGCAATATATTCAGGTAAGAACGAATAATCTCTAGGTTTTCCAGACTCAGGTTTTCGAATAGGGCATATATTCTTTCAAAAATCCCTATAAACACAGCAGGGTTCTTTTCCAAACTATAGAGTGGTGGGTAGTTTTGATTGAAATAGGGAAACTTTCGTTGGATATCAAAATCGGTAAGACCGCTGTTCAAAAACGAGGGTTCGAACACCAGCATATACCCATTGGACAAAGCTTCGACTTCTTTTACATCAACGGATAAGGTCTGCTGCGGGGCCACAAAGGAAATTATGGTTTTGTCCTTGGCGGAATAAGCCGAATCATCAATAACAACATCCACGTTATACTGCCTGGAAAAGTAAACCTGAAAAAAGCCACATTTCCGGTTTACTGTTTTACGGGGAATTTTATCGAGATGGTCTTCGAATTTTAGGATATGAAAATCATCACATTTCCGATACGCATCAATATGCATAGCCGTCAACAATGCCTTAATATCCTTATTGTTTTCCATTATGGCAAGATACAACATCAAGAAATAGAGGAGTTGTAGCTAGCTGAAATCCCTCAAAAAATTCTACCTCAAAATAAACCCGTCTTTCATAAGGTCATTGGGATCTATGCAAAAGGTATGCTTCCCGGTAATATGTGCCGTTCCTTCTACTTGGGGGATTACGGCCGTAAAAGGTCCATAATCTTCCTCGCTTACCCAAGAACCCACAAAAACCGAATCAGTAATACTTTCTATGGAAAGGGTCTCGAACTGTTCCAGTTCTTTACGGGCCCTATGTATGGCCATACGTCCGGAAACACCGGACCCGGTCGGACAACGATCCACCTCGCCCTCAGCGAAAATGCAAACGTTTCTACTAGCCACCCCTTCGTTAAGGGAATCACCGATAAAAATGGTACCATACAAAAAGCTAAGGTCTTCTTCGAACGGATGGAGAATTTCCTTATCCGCATCCATTACAGCGTGCTTAATGTCCATGCCCGATTGGATCAGTGCCCGGTAACTTTCAGGGGTCAAATCGAAATCGAATTGATTCTTGTCCATATCTACATAGGCGTAAAAAGCCCCGCCATAGGCTAAATCGTAGGTAACGGTACCCAAACCGGGTACTTCAGCAGTTCTATCCAAACCAACTACAAAGCTGGGGACACAATGGAAGCGCACGCCTTTTACCTTGCCTTCTTCAACCGTAGTAAAGGAGGTAATACGTCCGCAGGGTGCATCTATCTTTAAGGTATTCACCCCTTCTTGCACATCTACCCAACCCATTTCCATAGCTAAGGTAGAAATGGCGATTATCGCATGGCCGCACATGGTGCTATAGCCTTCGTTGTGTAAAAAGAGAATCCCAAAATCGCCTTCATCGTCGTTTGGTGGCACTAAAATACAACCGTACATATCGGCATGCCCGCGGGGTTCGAACATTAGGGCGGTACGCAAATGGTCATAATGTTCTCTACAATACCTACGGTAATCCAATACGGAATCTCCTTTTAGCTCAGGAAATCCGGATACGATTACACGTAGCGGCTCACCACCGGTATGCATATCTATGGTTTTGATCTGCAACCAATCTTCATTGGGTGTAAAATCGATTTTGGACAGTATATTTTTATAAGTGTTCGTCATTTGATGCTTTATTAAAGACCTGTCAGGTTTTAGAAACCTGACAGGTATATTTATCAAAATAATACCCGGCAGCGGTTAGGTCTTCCAAGGCATGGCCCACCGATTTAAAATAGGTGATTTCAGAGGCAGAACTACGTCCCTTATGTTTACCCGAACAAAGCCCGAAAAGATCGGCTTTTACATCCGATTCCTTTAACTTACCCTCACGAAGCGGAATAACGATATCGCCACTTTCTTTGAGTCCGCCCTGATAGGTATCGACGAAAACGGTGGCTTTTTCGATACAGGCATCATCCGATTCACGCATATCTTTTCTATAGGCCCCAACCAAATCAATATGTTGGCCTTCGCGTAGATATTCACCCAATACCAAAGGTTCTTTTGACAAAGTGGCCGAGGCGATAATATCTACCTCCGGCATAACCGAAAAACGGTCTTCTATGGCCTTCAACTCCAAATCCAAATGCGTCAATTGGTTGCAAATAGCCTGGGCTTTTTCCAAGGAACGCCCCCAGACATAGACTTTTTTAATGGGCCTGACCGCGGCATGGGCCAGAATTAAATTAGCAGACAAGGCCCCTGTACCGATCATAAGCATACTGGAAGCATCGGGTCTTGACAAATAGGACGATGCCAATGCCGAAGTCGCTGCCGTACGCTTGGCCGTTAGGCTCTTGGCCTCCAATAGTGCCCTAACCTGACCTTTTACCGCATCGAGATAAATGTAGGTGCCTTGAATTGAAGGCAAATCGAATTGACCGTTATCGGGGCTCACCGTTACGATCTTTACCCCGGCTTCCTTAGACGGATTCCAGGCAGGCATTAACAATAAGGTGGATTCGCTACCTACGGCCGGGTTTGGAAAATCGTGATGATGCCGCATGGGCACCATAACCTCGGCCTGGGCAAAGGCATTGCGTAATGCTCCCACCAAACTATTAAAATCGGTATGGGCCTCAATAAATGTATCGGGTATCTGAACTATCTCCTCCATAACGGCTAAAATAGCCATTTCCGGCAGCACCCTCAACCCCAACGCCGGGCTGGTAAAAATGGGCGTGTTTTAGGGTAGAATAGTAAAAATAGTTATGGGTTATGGATTATGAATTCAGGATTACCGGTTTTCGGGTTACAACTAATCGCTTGGGCGGCAATTTCTAATTGAACAGAAAAAACGTTCAGGCCTCTCCAGCCGTGGCGAATATCTCAACCCAGCTTAGGGAGTCTTTTTTATTTTCGGCGGATATTTATCAAAGGCCTTGCATACCAGTTTATGCCAGTAGGCTTCTTTTTGTTCCGGGCTGCCCCCTTCTTTAAAAGACCCGGTGGCTACGGCCTGCCAGAACAGACTTTTCTTTTGGCTATCTACAAAGTCGAAGGTAATCTCGAGCTCGGGGCCATTGCCGCCTAGGGGAATACCCAAGGACACCCCGCCGCCGACACTACCTCCGGTGCCGCCTACCCCGACCCCAACGGAACTTTGTTCGGGCCTATGGAAAAAACCAGATCGTATGTCGACCAAAATATCGGGTTCCTCGGAAAACTTCAAGCCTTTGGTGGTCAGCACCGAATCCAAGGCCGTAAGCAAACGATTCTCGTCCAACGGACTCAAACCCGATTCCAAATCGGAAAAATAGGCGTAAGTAGAATAGTTGTTAAAATCGGTCTCCCTGTCGTAATCATAGGTCACCCGGGGTGCCGCACAAGAGCTGAGCACCAATACGAAAAGTAATACTGGCCAAAATCGGAACATAGGTAGGTGTTTTCCATAAAGTTAACCAATTTCAAGGAAATTATGTGATGGCGCACTATTTACGGTGAAAGTCGACCTAAAATCAAAAAAAAATAGACCCCACTCCCCTTTGTTCCCAAAAGGGCAGGTCATAACCAGTAGAACCATGGGCTCTAGCTATGTTTAAGGCGAGAGTTTGAGAGCAATGGTTACAGACTTGGCAGGTTTGCCAATTGGTCTTTATTTAAAGACTGCTTTTGAACAGTGTGTTTTCGTTTAATTACAAGGTTGTATTTCAACTATCTCGTTAAAGTCCTTTATAACCCAAAAATTTGACGATAATCTTATACCGGTTGCAAAATCATCTTCTTTTCTGGTAAAACTCACTATGTTTCCTACTAATTCATAAGTATATTCAGATGGCGCTTCATAAAGTTCATACATGTTCTCTTCACATAGTTCAAAGTCACGAATTAAAGTTGCCCTTCCATTATCAAAAAAAGCAACAACGGCATAAGAATCTTTAGACAAGTATTTAATCCTCCTAGTATCTTGATAGTCAACAGGTAGTTCGTACTCCTCTTTCTCATGGACCTCTTCGATTTCTTGTACTTCTTTAGAATCAACATCTAAGGTCTCTATCTCAGGTGCGGCCTTCTTTTTAGTAGTGCAACCTATAAGCGTAATACCCCAAAAAAACAATACCAATAATTTTCTTCTCATGCTTTATATATATATATATCAACTGAAATTCAAACTACTATTTTCATTGTACACGCAACTTCCTTCCAATACAAGTCATTCCTGTATACATGCATTATAATAGGTACAACTTGACAAACCATGGAAGCGAAAACAGCTTGACCTGCTACCCCTAATTGATATAGGGAAGTCTACATAAAATTAATCTAGACATAGCTGTTAGCCGAATTGTGGGGTCAAGCATTCAACATTTGCCAAAGCTTGTCTTTCAAGGCTTGCAAACCTTGTTGGGCCACAGAAGAAATAAACATATAGGGCGCCCCTTCGAGGGTTTGATCGAGCTCGGCCTTCATTTCTGCCTTTAACTCATCGTCCAGCATATCGCTTTTAGAAATGACCACGAAGCGATCTTTATCCAACATTTCCGGATTGTAACGCCGTAATTCATCTAATAGAATATGATATTCCTTCGCGATATCGGCACTATCGGCAGGGATTAAAAAGAGTAAGGTGGCATTGCGCTCAATATGGCGCAAAAAATAATGCCCTAACCCTTTCCCTTCGGCCGCACCTTCGATAATACCCGGAATATCGGCCATTACAAAAGTTTGGAAATCGCGGTTTTTTACAATCCCTAAATTCGGTTTTAGGGTGGTAAACTCGTAATCGGCGATTTTGGGCTTTGCCGAGGTCAGGACCGATAGCAAGGTGCTTTTACCCGCGTTCGGGAAACCTACCAAACCTACATCGGCCAATACCTTAAGCTCTAAGGTAACCTGACGTTCTTGTCCAGGAATACCGGGCTGTGCATAACGCGGGGTCTGGTTTACCGAGTTTTTAAAATGCCAGTTACCACGACCGCCCAAACCTCCTTCGAGCAGAATCAATTCTTGTCCGTCTTCGGTTACCTCACAGATTACCTCCTGGGTTTCGGTATCGCGTATCAGTGTACCCAACGGCACTTCTAAATACACATCTTCACCATCGGCCCCAGTGCTACGGTTTTTACTACCATGGGCCCCATGACCGGCCTTAAAATGCCTTTTGAACTTAAAGGAGAATAGGGTCCAAAGGTTTCGGTTACCCTTTAGGATAATATGGCCACCACGACCTCCGTCTCCCCCATCGGGGCCACCTTTGGTAATATACTTTTCGCGATGCAAATGCACCGAACCCTTACCTCCATTACCCGAAGCCAGATGTATTTTAACGTAGTCTACAAAATTACCTTCGGTCATGGCAAGGGGTTTTTATTTGTTTACGGCTACCAAACCGTCGATGATTACGGCCAAACGACCGGTAATCTCTTCAATGGCGCCGATTCCGTCTACACTATGGAATTTGTCTTGGGCCGTGTAGAACTCTTGTAACGGAGCGGTTTTTTGGGTGTACTCTTCAAAACGGGCCCTGATCTTGGTCTCGTCTTGATCGTCGGTACGCCCACTTACCTTACCACGCTCCAACAAACGGGCGGTCAAAATATCGTTATCCGCTTCTAAAGCTATGGTAGCGTCTATTTTCATACCCTTACCTTCCAAAAAGGTATCCAATGCTTCGGCCTGGGCCGTAGTCCTTGGAAAACCATCGAAAATAAAGCCTTGGGCATTCGGGTTTTTATCTACCTCGGCCTCCAACATACCAATGGTCACCGCATCGGGTACCAACTGGCCCTGGTCGATATAGGATTTGGCCTCGTTACCCAAGTCGGTTCCGTTTTTGATGTTGTATCGGAACAAATCTCCGGTAGAGATGTGTACCAAATTGTATTTTTCCTTCAAAAATGTGGCCTGGGTGCCTTTTCCTGCTCCGGGTTTACCGAATAGCACAAGATTGATCATATCCGTATCGTTTAGTTGGTATATTTCCTGTAAGTTTCTTCCAAGTTCGTCATAATCGAGTCCATACCCGACCACGAATTTGTTGGGTATCTCTAGCCCCACATAATCTATATCGTAGTCGCCATTGTACACTTCCGGCTTTAACAACAGACTTACGATCTTGTATTTTTTTACATTGGTCTGCTCGAGCATATCGACCAATTTCTCCAAAGTTTTCCCGGTATCGATAATATCCTCCACAATAAGTACCGTACGGCCTTCCAAATCCTCCGGCATATCCAACAGGGTCTGCACCAATCCGGTAGAGGTAAGACCGGCATAGGAGGCCAGTTTTACAAAGGCCACTTCACATGGGTAGGGATAGTGTTTTAGAAGGTCGGCCACGAACATAAAGGAACCATTGAGTACCCCAACGAAAACGGGCACCTCGTCTTTATGGTCCTCGGCAATGCGCAAAGCCACTTTTTTTACGATTTCCTGCACCTTGTCTTCCGTGAGATAAGGCTTGAAATATTTATCCTTTAATCGAATCACCTGAAACTAATGAAGGGGCAAAGATAGTACATAGATTTCTCTTTTTGGGGCTGCCCCCGATTTTATACCTTTGTGGGTTTGAAGCCCTTTGATAAAACACAGAAAACGGAGCACCCTATGGACTATTTTTCGACCGATTTTACACTAGGCATCCTGGGCGGAGGCCAGTTAGGTAAAATGTTGCTATACGAAACCCGAAAATGGGACGTAAAAACCAAAGTACTCGATGCTTCGGAAGCCGCACCTTGCCGCATTGCCTGTGACGAATTCGTCTTGGGCAGTTTAATGGATTACGATACGGTGTACCAGTTCGGTAAAGATGTGGATGTACTTACCATAGAAATCGAAAACGTGAACACTGATGCCTTGGAAGCCCTCGAAAATGAAGGGGTTACCGTGTATCCGCCCACCCATAGCCTGCGCACCATACAGAACAAGGCCAAGCAAAAACTGTTTTATGTAGATTCCGATATCCCAACCGCACCTTTTAGCCGCTTTGCCTATGCCAGCGAAATTGAAGACAGCGTTAACAATGGCGGTATCAGCTTACCTTTTGTATGGAAGGCCGCCCAGTTCGGTTACGATGGTCAAGGGGTTAAAGTGGTACGTTCGTTGGAAGATTTAAAAGACCTGCCCCAAGGGGAATGTATTGCCGAGGAATTGATCCCGTTCAAAAATGAATTGGCGGTTATCGTGGCCCGTAATCCCAAAGGGGAAGTGGTTACCTATCCGGTGGTTGAAATGGAGTTTCACCCGGAAGCCAACCAGGTAGAATATGTACTTTGCCCCGCCCGTATTCCGGATGCCGTTGCCCAAAAAGCCCGCGATATCGCTTTACAAGTGGCCGAGAAACTGGAAATGACCGGTTTGTTGGCCGTAGAAATGTTCCTGACCGAAGATGATGAAATTTTGGTGAACGAAGTGGCGCCAAGACCTCACAACAGTGGGCATTATAGTATTGAGGGCAGTTACACCAACCAATTCGAACAGCATCTCAGGGCGATTTTAGACCTACCTTTGGGCGACACCCAAAGCAAACAGGCCGCCGTAATGGTGAATTTAGTAGGTGCCGAAGGACATACCGGCCCGGTACATTACCAAAACATGGCCGAAATTTTGGCCATTCCTGGGGTTACCCCACATATTTACGGCAAAAAGGAAACCCGCCCCTTCCGTAAAATGGGGCATGTGACCATAGTGGACAATGAAATAGAACGTGCCCGTGAAAAGGCCCAACAAGTAAAACAACGTATCGGGGTCATAAGCCAATAGCCCCTAAAGAAAAAGTATATGAGCAAAGTAGCCATTGTTATGGGAAGCACCAGCGACCTTCCTGTTATGCAAGACGCCCTAGACGTTCTCGAAGGGTTCGGTATTCCGGTAGAACTCGATATCGTATCGGCCCACCGTACCCCAGAAAAATTATTCGACTTTAGTAAAAACGCCCATACAAGGGGCATCTCGGTAATTATCGCCGGTGCCGGTGGGGCAGCCCATTTACCGGGTATGGTGGCCTCCTTATCACCTTTACCGGTTATCGGGGTACCTGTTAAAAGTCGCAACTCTATAGACGGTTGGGATTCGGTACTCTCCATTCTTCAAATGCCCGGAGGGGTACCCGTGGCCACCGTGGCTTTGGATGGTGCCAAAAACGCCGGAATCTTGGCCGCGCAGATATTGGCCAGTCAGAACGAAGCCTTGTTGGAAAAAATTATTGCCTTTAAAGAAGGGTTGAAAGAAAAAGTTATCGAAGGGGCCAAATCAGTCGCCAAAAAATAAAAGTTATTATGGGGAACCCATTGTTGGAGCCATTTGATACGGCACCATTTTCAAAAATTGAGAACGCACATTACAAACCGGCTTTTGAAACGGCCATGGCCCAGGCCAAAGCCGAAATAGAGGCCATCGCCGACCAAACCGAACCGGCTACCTTCGAAAACACCATTGCCGCCCTAGATTATTCGGGCAAGGCCTTGGACCGTATTTCGAGTGTATTCTTTAATTTGAACAGTGCCGAAACCAATCCGGAGATCCAACAAATCGCCCAAGAGGTTTCGCCCTTACTTTCGAATTTTAAGAATGATATTGTTCTAAACGAAGCCCTTTTTGCCCGTATCAAAAAAGTGTACGACCAAAAAGACCAACTGGAGCTCACTATCGAGCAAAACACCTTGCTCGAGAAGAAGTACAAAGGCTTTAGCAGAAACGGTGCCCTTCTAAATACCGCGCAAAAAGCCAAACTAAGGGAGCTCGATACCCGATTGGCCCAGTTGGCCCTTACCTTTGGCGAAAACGTATTGGCAGAGACCAACGCCTTTCAAATGCATTTGACCGAGCCTAACGACCTGGCCGGGCTACCGGAAAACGAAAAGGCCGCGGCCGCCGAAATGGCCAAGGCCAAGGAACTCGATGGCTGGTTGGTCACCTTAGACTATCCGAGCTACATTCCTTTTATGAAGTATGCCGACAACAGGGAACTTCGCCAAAAACTACACAAGGCTTTTGCCAGTAAAGCCTATAAGAACGACGATAAGGACAATCAGGAAAACGTACTCCAAATCGTAAAGTTACGCCACCAACGAGCGCAGCTTTTGGGTTACGATACCCATGCCGATTTTGTTTTGGAAGAACGTATGGCCAAAACCCCAAAGACCGTACTCGATTTTCTTTCGGAATTGTTGGAAAAAGCCAAACCTGCCGCCCAACGTGAATTCGACGAGTTGGCCGCTTTTGCCAAAAAACGGGACAACATAGCCCGATTGGAAAAATGGGACAGCGCCTATTATTCCGAAAAACTACGTCAAGAACGTTTTGCCCTAGACGACACCTTGCTCAAACCTTATTTTAAGCTCGAAAACGTCATCGATGGAGTATTTCAGGTGGCCGAAAAACTATTCGGGCTCCGCTTTGAAGCGGTAACCGATATCGACACCTACCATGCCGACGTAAAAACCTATAAGGTATTCGATGAAAAGGGTGGATTTGTCTCCCTCTTTTATGCCGATTTCCATCCCAGACCGGGTAAACGGGGTGGTGCCTGGATGACCTCTTTTAAAGGACAATACATAGAAGACGGTAAAAACAGTAGACCCCAAGTGTCCAATGTGTGTAATTTTACCAAACCCACGGCAGACACCCCTTCATTACTCACCTTTAACGAGGTAACCACCTTGTTCCATGAATTCGGACACGGACTACATGGAATGCTGGCCAACACCACTTACCCCAGCCTTTCGGGCACTTCGGTGTATTGGGATTTTGTAGAGCTTCCCAGTCAGGTTTTGGAGAACTGGTGTTATGAAGAAGAAGCCTTGGCCCTTTTTGCCAAACATTATAAAACCGGGGAGACCATTCCCATGGAACTGGTCCAAAAAATAAAGGACAGTGCCACTTTTCAAGAAGGCATGGCCACCTTGCGCCAACTGAGCTTTGGTTTCTTGGACATGGCCTGGCATAGCCAAGACCCTTCAGCTATAAACGATGTGGGCCAATTCGAAAAAGAAGCCTTTGGCGACACCCAATTGTTCCCTGAAGTTGATGGTACCTGTATGAGCACCGCCTTCTCACATATTTTCCAAGGCGGATATTCCTCGGGCTATTACAGCTACAAATGGGCCGAAGTATTGGACGCCGATGCCTTTGAACTTTTTAAGGAGAAAGGTATTTTCGACAAGGAAACCGCCGCTTCCTTTAAAGAACACATCTTAAGTAAAGGTGGTACGGAAGACCCTATGCAACTCTATAAAAGATTCCGGGGTAGTGCCCCCAAACCAGAGGCATTGTTACGTAGGGCGGGTTTATTAGGATAGCATGAGTTTCGGAGATCGGCTTATACAAGTTTGTCCAAACCATATTTTTCAAACTTACCCATCAAAAACTCCTGGCATCAATAAGCTTCATTCTCAGTTCAGAAGACTATTTACTTCGGATAGGCCGCATACCCATCACTGAGCTCAACAATATCGGTATACCCCAACTCCTTTAACTTTTGGGCCGCCTTGGCCGATCGCACTCCGGCTTGGCAATACACATAAACGGTTTTATCCTTGGGTACCTGGGCCTGTACCTGAGTAGCGAAACCGGCATCCATCCAATTGATATTTATAGCATTAGGCACTGCCCCCCTATTAAATTCCTGGGGCGTACGTACATCGAGCAGTGTTCCTGTTTTTATATCGTTTTGTGAGATTTCCGTTATAGACTTTGTTTTTATTTGCGATGAACAGGCACTGATACCCAGACAAAAAACAAAAAGCAATACGTATTTCATAGCGTTTGGTATTTGCACAAAAATAGTTTTAAAAATGGAAATAGCGATTTTAACAAAAAGCCCTACCTTTAGTCCTCAAACCATGGAACACACGCACCAACTCGAACCCAACAAATGGGTCGACCGATATTCCGACTATCTATTTAACTATGCGGTTTCGCGTATCAGTGATACCGAAATGGCCAAGGATTTGGTACAGGAAACTTTTTTCGCCGGATTAAAATCTGCCAAAAACTATAAAGGAGATGCCGCCGAGCGTACTTGGTTAATTGCCATTCTTAAACGAAAGGTCATAGACCACTACCGAAAAATAAATTCAAAAAAAGGCAAGGCCGAAGTACGTATGCCCCAATCTTTTGACGAAGAGTCAGGCAATTGGGCCGAAGAGCGTGTGGCCGACCCCTATAGCCAAGCCGGAAAGAGCCAGCTAGAAAATGAAGAATTGGGCTTGGCCATACAGGAATGTATCGCCAAACTCCCTAAAAAACAATCTATGGTCTTTACCATGAAGACCATTCAAGGCATTAGCACCGAAGATATTTGTAATGAGCTAGGTATTAATCCGTCTAACCTTTGGGTAATGATTCACCGGGCCAGAACGGCCTTGATGGGATGCCTTAATCAAAATTGGTTTTAAACAATGATAAGCTGCGAAGAAGCCGCCGAAATCTGCGACAAAGCACAGTATGACGAAGTGAGTAAATGGAGGTATTTGAAACTGAGAATACACCTGTTGTTCTGTAAAACCTGTGCCCAACATTCTAAAAAAAATACCCAACTATCGCACCTTTGCCAAAAGGCAGAGCTGCACAGTCTTACCGAGTCCGAAAAAGAGGAAATGAAGACCGAATTGGAGAAAAAAACCTTAGTCGGGAAATCCTAGGTACAATAGTAACCAAAACATAGGTATGGCCTCCACCCAAAAAGAAGCGAAATAACGAGATCTTTCGGCATGCATTCGCCATAGCATCAGGAGTAATATGGCAGCAAGAAAGGCTTTACGCCAAAGTTCCCCATACCCGATTATATCTTTAAAAAAGATTAACAGAAAGAAGGCCACAACCCAAACCACCCCCAACACCTTAACCTTTTTCACTCCATAACGCTGGGGCAAGGTTCGTAATTCAGCTGGATCTACTTCCATATCACGCAATTCAAAAGGCAACATAAGTATACAAACGAACAGAAAACGTTGTACAAACTCAACCCATGTATCCCAAAGCAGGGTAGCTTCCTTTTGATACACAGGAACAATAACCGTGGCTATAGCCCAGACCAAGGCTACGATAAAAACCTTTAACCAACCAATACTGCGTAAATTCTTCCCCTTTTTGAGCATGGGCAGGGCATACAGACCGACCAAAATGGCCAGTACCCAAAAAACAACCCATAAATCCTGCCACAAAAACCATCCGCTATAAAGCGCCAGCAACAGGGCCGGTATACTGAACCAAAAGTATTTTTTATGCCTTCCTCGGGGCACAAAAACATAGCGTTGGGCCTCTATACCGTATTTTATAAAATTGTAGACGGCAATGGCACCAAAAAACTGGGCGGAAATTAAATGGACATTTACAGAAATGTTATGTTGCCAGCTACTGACCAAGGTTAGCGAAACCACAGCCAAAGCCACGTGCACACTGGCCTCTAGATACCATTGAAACCCTTGTACCCAAACCTTCATCTCACAAAAATAACCAAAGCCCCGCATATCTTACCATGGGCCGGCAAACTACAAGTTAGTATAGTACAATCCGCTAATAATATCGTAATTTTGCGGCCATTCCATTAAACAATTAAGGATTTATCAGACTATGAACACGGATGTTTTTGCAAAACGCCATATCGGCATAGGCAACAAAGACCTGGGAACCATGTTGAAAAAGGTCGGCGCCTCCAGTTTAGATCAGTTGATTACAGAGACCATTCCGGCCGATATTCGATTGGAAGAACCTTTGGATCTCGCCCCTGCTATGGACGAACATAGTTTTTTGAACCACCTACATAGTGTCTCTCAAAAAAACAAACTTTTTAAAACCTATATCGGATTGGGGTACCACGATACCATTACCCCTTCGGTTATCAAAAGGAACATTCTAGAAAACCCGGGCTGGTATACAGCCTACACCCCATATCAGGCGGAAATTGCCCAAGGAAGGCTGGAAGCGCTGCTGAATTTTCAGACCGTAATTACCGAACTTACGGGTATGGAGTTGGCCAATGCCTCACTTCTCGATGAGGCCACGGCCGCGGCAGAAGCCATGACCATGCTTTTCGCCCTGCGTAGTAGGGCGCAGAAAAAACAAGGCGTACAAAAGTTCTTCGTTTCCGAAGAGGTTTTACCACAAACGGTATCCCTATTAAAAACCAGGGCCATTCCGTTGGAAATCGAACTTGTTTTCGGATCCCATACCGATTTCGATTTCGACCCGGCCTATTTCGGTGCCTTGTTGCAATATCCGGGTAAATACGGAGCCATATACGATTACGAAGGTTTCGTTACCAAAGCCCACGAACAAGAGATCAAAGTAGCCGTTGCCGCCGATATTATGAGTCTGGTCTTATTAAAGTCGCCAGGCGAATTCGGTGCAGATGTGGTGGTAGGTACTACCCAGCGCTTTGGTATCCCCTTAGGTTATGGTGGGCCTCATGCTGCCTTTTTCGCGACCAGGGAGGCCTATAAACGAAATATTCCCGGCCGTATCATTGGGGTAACCAAAGACCTTGATGGTAAACGCGCCCTTCGAATGGCTTTACAGACCCGTGAGCAACATATTAAACGAGACAAAGCCACCTCTAACATTTGTACCGCCCAGGTACTTTTAGCGGTTATGGCCGGTATGTATGCCGTTTACCACGGTCCGGGAGGCTTGAAGTATATCGCCAATAAGATACACGGTCGAACCCAGCAGCTGGCACAAAGCCTGGCCGCCATGGGTGTTGGCCAACAGAATACACAATATTTCGACACCTTGAACATCAAGGTTACAGATAGTGCCAAACTAAAGGCCATTGCCGAAGCCAAAGAAATCAACTTCCATTATATAGATGGCAAGCATGTATCGGTAAGTTTGAACGAGACGACCTCGGACCTAGATTTAGAGGCTATAATCGCTTGTTTTGCCGAAGCGGAAGGGGTAAAAGCCGAAAACCATAGTGAAACCACTACTGTTTTAGAGGCGTCAGTAGCCAGGACCCAGCCTTTTATGGAAATGGAAGTGTTCAATCGCTACCATTCCGAGACCGAGATGATGCGCTATATCAAAAAATTGGAGCGCAAGGATTTGGCCTTGAACCATTCGATGATATCGTTGGGTTCTTGTACCATGAAATTGAATGCTGCCACCGAAATGTTGCCCTTAAGTTGGCCACAATGGGGTGGTGTACATCCTTTTGTTCCGGTTGACCAGGCTGCGGGTTACCAAGAAGTACTGGCTAGTCTAGAACATCAGCTAAACGTAATCACTGGCTTTGCCGGTACATCGCTTCAACCTAACTCGGGTGCCCAGGGTGAATATGCCGGACTCATGTGTATACGCGCCTATCACGAATCGCGTGGAGAGGGCCATCGCAATATATGTATCATCCCGGCATCGGCTCACGGTACCAATCCGGCTTCCGCAGTAATGGCAGGTATGAAGGTAGTAGTTACCAAAACCGATGAAAAAGGAAATATAGACCTGAACGACTTGGCCGAAAAAGCCGAAAAACATAAGGAAAACCTTTCGGCCCTTATGGTAACCTACCCCTCTACCCATGGGGTATATGAATCTTCCATAAAACAGATTACGCAATTGATCCATGACAATGGCGGACAAGTCTATATGGATGGCGCCAATATGAACGCCCAAGTAGGTCTGACCAATCCGGCCAATATCGGTGCCGATGTGTGTCACTTAAACCTGCATAAAACCTTTGCCATACCGCATGGTGGTGGAGGCCCAGGTGTTGGCCCTATTTGTGTGGCCCCACAATTGGTTCCTTTCTTGCCGGGCAACCCGGTAATTCCCACTGGTGGCGACCAGGCGATTACAGCAATTTCGGCCGCACCTTGGGGTAGTGCCTTGGCTTGTTTGATCTCGTATGCCTACATTTCCTTGTTAGGCGAAAAAGGTCTGACCGATTCTACGAGGGCCGCCATACTGAACGCCAACTATATGAAAGAGCGCTTGGTGGATGGTGGTTTCGACGTTCTGTATACCGGGGAACAAGGCCGTGCCGCCCACGAAATGATCGTAGATTGCCGTCCGTTCAAAACCAATGGCATTGAGGTAACCGATATCGCAAAACGCCTTATGGACTACGGTTTCCATGCTCCAACGGTTTCCTTCCCGGTGGCCGGTACCTTAATGATAGAACCCACCGAAAGTGAAGGCCTAGCCGAACTGGATCGTTTCTGTGATGCCTTACTGGCCATTAAGAACGAGATAGAAAGCTGCCATGCCGAAGAACCCAACAATGTACTGAAAAACGCACCCCATACCTTGGAAATGCTGACTGCAGATTCTTGGGAACTACCCTACAGTAGGGAAAAAGCGGCTTACCCCCTAGCCTATGTGACCGAAAACAAATTTTGGCCATCGGTAAGACGGGTAGATGAAGCTTTTGGGGATCGTAATTTAATTTGTAGTTGCGCCCCTATTGAAGATTTCATAGAAGCCTAATAACAAGACAAATAACTTACTATTAGCCGTTTCCAAATTACTGGAAACGGCTTTTCTTTTTCCAAAAAACACCAAAAACATCGCTTGACCATCGTAGGTGTTATTATGCATGCATAGCTCCGATATGGAAAACTACCTATATTGAATCGATTAAAATCCAAGTATTATGGCACGCATAGGCATTACGGGAACAGGCTGTTATATTCCTAAAGTTACCGTTGGCAATGACCACTTTCTAGAGCATACTTTCTTGAACCCGGATGGCAGCGGTTTTAAACAATCGAATCCGGTTATTATCAAGAAATTCAAGGCTATTACCGGAATCGATCAACGCCGCTATGCCACCGAAGAACAAAATAGTTCGGATCTTGGGTATTATGCCTCCCTCAAAGCCTTGGAAGACGCCGATCTAGACAAGGAAAAACTAGACTATATCATTTATGCCCATAATTTTGGCGATGTTCCTACCCAAAATGGCCAAAGTGATATGCTTCCAAGCCTGGCCTCTCGTGTAAAGCAAAAACTGGGCATCAAAAATCCGGGTTGTATTGCCTATGATCTTATCTATGGTTGCCCTGGATGGGTGCAGGCCATGATCCATGCCGAAAGTTTTATAAAATCGGGGTTAGCAAAGCGTTGCTTAATCATTGGTGGGGAAACCTTATCGCGGGTTGTAGATCCTTATGACAGGGATTCCATGATTTTTTCCGACGGTGCTGGTGCCACCATTCTGGAAGCTACGGAACAGTCCGGTGAAATTTTAGGACGGGCTTCGGCCACTTATGCCAATGAAGAGGCAGATTTTCTGTTTTTCGGAAAATCGAACCATAGCGAACCGGCCGCCACCAAGTATATTAAAATGCACGGGCGTAAGATTTATGAGTTTGCCCTTACCTATGTTCCCCAAGCCATGAAACAGTGTTTGGACGAAAGCGGGATTCCGATTTCAGAGGTGAAAAAAATATTCATTCATCAGGCGAACGAAAAAATGGACCAGGCCATCATTGACCGCTTTTACGAACTGTATGATGCCGAACCCAAAGCCGATGTTATGCCCATGAACATCCAGTTTTTGGGCAATAGTTCGGTGGCGACAGTTCCCACCCTTTTCGACCAGGTACGAAAAGGAAAAGTGGACGGACACCAAGTTCAGAAAGGAGATGTTGTTATATTTGCAAGCGTGGGCGCCGGCATGAACATAAACGCCCTCGTTTACAGATACTAACATGTACGAAACCAATTTTCCGAATAAGCGATACGCCCATACTCTAGACTTTCTAAAAAAACATATTGACACCGATGCGTCTATCCTAGACCTTGGGGTATACAATCCGTTTTCAGATGTTATGGCCCAACAAGGGTATAGCGTAACCAATACCCAAGGGGAAGACCTCGATTTTAATTTTAGCAGCGTACAGAATTCCGATGCCCAAGTGGTAACGGCCTTTGAAATCTTTGAACATATGTTGGCTCCTTTAAACATATTGCGCGAGATTAAAGCCGATAAATTGGTGGCCAGTATACCACTACGCCTATGGTTCGCTACGGCCTATCGAAGCAAAACAGACCCTTGGGATCGGCACTACCACGAATTCGAAGATTGGCAGTTCGACTGGCTGTTGGAAAAAGCCGGATGGAAGATTATAGATCGTAACAAATGGACGAATCCGGTTAAGAAAATCGGTATTCGGCCCCTACTGCGTAGTTTTACCCCACGCTACTATATCGTATATGCCGAAAGGATAAAATAAGAATGGATCGCCACTTACACATAGCGATCATTATTCCCTTTTATAACGAAGCGGATCATTTGGCCCAATGTTTGGATTCCTTTGTTCAACAAAGCAAGCGTCCGAATCAATTGATATTGGTAAATGACAATTCTTCCGACGATTCCCCTAAAATTGCAGAAACCTATACCCAAAAACACAATTGGATACAACTAGTACACCACGAATCGAGTAAAGAACATATGCCAGGCCAAAAAGTGATCAATGCCTTTTGGTATGGGGTACGCCATTTAAAACAAGATTACGACCTTATCGGAAAGTTCGATGCCGACATCGTATTGCCGAAAGATTACTTTTCAAGTTTAAGCCCTTTTTTTACGAAAAACCAAAATTTGGGATTAGCCTCAGGCCTACTTTATATTAAGAAAAATGACCAATGGCAATATGAGTCCATCGCTGACAAAACCCATGTGCGGGGCCCGATCAAACTCTATTCAAAAGGGTGTTTTGAGGCCATAGGTGGACCAAGAGCAGCCATTGGATGGGATACACTGGACACCCTCCTAGCCAAATACCACGGTTTTGAGACCCAAACCCATTTAGAACTTATCGTAAAGCATTTGCGGCCCACAGGGGGAGCCTACACCCAAAAATCGCGCTTAATGCAGGGCCATGCCATGTACACCATGGGCTATGGTTTTTGGATCAGTTTGATCGCATCGGCCAAGACCGCCATGCGCTCCAAAAAATTGGCTGCATTAACCGACAACCTAGCCGGGTTTTTCCATGCCAAAAAAACGAAAACCCCGTTTTTGGTCACCTCGGAAGAAGCCCGTTTCATTCGAAAAACACGCTGGAAAGGTGTTTTGGGTAAACTAGGGCTCTAATCTTTGGAACACCAAAGTTAAACACCCTTACCTACCCGAATTAACTTCAAGACATACCAACCCCTTCTCCTTTGAGGGGAAAGGATATGTACAGACTTATTTTAGAGCTGCTGCGACAGGCTTACCGGTGGTACCACTAGGAAACGCCATACCCAATAACACCGAAATGGTCGGGGCGGCATCTACGATTTCAGTACGTTCGGCCGTTGCCCCATTACGAATCCCTTTCCCCATAAACAATAGAGGCACATGGGTATCATATATTTGTGGCGAACCATGGGTAGACCCGGTCTTTGGGTAATCTATAGTACCCGGCGACAATACATAAAACACATCGCCGCTTCGTTTTTGATGGTAACCGTTCTGCAAAATATAACCTAAACCACGGGTATAGTTGTTAGACCAAAGTTGGTTGGCGGTAAAAGTTTTTTCAATGCCCTCGTGTTTAACCAACTCCTTGGCCATCATCTCTTGCACTTTGGACAGCTCCAAATCTAAATTCTCTATAATCTTATGATCTAAAAAGAGCTGATTATTAGAGCTCGCCTTAACGATATCGGTAGTGCCAAAATTATATTTAAGGTATTCGTCAAACTCAGACATTACCTTGTCCTCATCGATATATCCGGCCGGGATACGCTCATCGGCCAAATAGGCCGGCACATCAATGGCGGCATGATCTGCGGTCAGGAAAACGGTATAGTTGCCTTTACCCACCTTGCTATCCAAAGCATTGAAAAAACGTTCCAAATCTTGATCTAAACGCACATAGGTGTCCTGAACCTCTTTTGAGTTGACCCCATATTTATGGCCAACATAATCGGTACTCGAAAAACTTACGGCCAAAAAGTCGGTATCGGCATCGGTACCCAGCGATTCACCATCTAGAGCCGCAATGGCAAAATCGGCCAAAAGGCTATTACCAAAGGCAGTTGCCTTTAAGATATCATAACCTCCATTGGCATCCCAAAGAGCGGGCAAATCGTGTGGGAAAACAGCAGCCTCCTCCCCTTCGAACAGCCCTTCGTAGTTATTCTTATCAGTTCCGCTTTCTTGGTAAGCGGCTATATCTTTGACCGTTGTCCATGGTCTTTTATATTGCGACACGGAATGGGTTTGGTTGTATTCGGCCACCCAATTCGGGAGGGCATCCATATAAAATGAACTCGTAATCCAATGTCCGTCCGATTTTCCTCGGAACCAATAAGCAGCATTGGCCATATGTCCGCCCGGAAGTACAGCCCCACGATCTTTAATTGACATGGCTATGACCTTACCCCGCTTTTGGGTATGCAACCGAAGTTCATCGGTCATTGTGGTTACCTGCATACGATGGGGCGACATTTTACCATCGTCAGCATTAGAGCCTACGGAAGTAAAACTGGGATCGCCAGCACAGTAAACACTTTTACCCTCGGCCTTACTGTACCAATTGTTACCAATAATTCCATGGGTAGCAGGGGTGGTACCGGTATATACCGAGGCATGCCCCGGCCCTGTGCTGGTAGGCGCATAATTATAATGGTTGTTCTTACAGTTAAAGCCTTCACGTACCATACGCTTAAAACCTCCTTGGGTATAATGCCCCCAGAAACGTGTTAAATAATCGTAACGCATCTGATCTACCACGATACCGACCACCAACTTTGGCGATTCAGCCACCTGGGTTTCCATGATCACTGGAGCAACTACTTTTTTATTCTTTTTCTTACGCTGGGCATTTAGGGCCGATGGCACTATTATAAGACCACCCAAAACCGCTAAGACAACATTTTTAAGCAATGACATATTGATAAATTAAAGCCCCAAAAATAGTCAAAATACATCATCGCTAATTTAAGCAGGGGTTAAAAAGCAATTGCATGCTGTTTTTTTTAGGTAATACCCCTATTTTTACCTTATGAAGCAAATCGCCGCTATTGGCAAGTATTGGATAATGGTTTGGGAGCTTTTTAAAAAGCCCACCAAATGGTCGGTGATGCGGAACCTGATCCTTAAGGAAATCGACGAGTTGATATACGGCTCCATGGGCATCATCGTTTTTATCTCCTTTTTTATTGGAGGCGTTGTGGCCATACAGACCGCATTGAATATTACCAACCCATTAATACCAAAATATTTGGTCGGTTTTGCCACCCGACAATCGGTTATACTCGAGTTTGCACCCACCTTTACCTCCATTATCATGGCGGGAAAAGTAGGTTCGTATATTACTTCTAGTATTGGTACCATGCGGGTTACCGAGCAAATCGATGCTCTTGAGGTCATGGGAGTAAACAGCCTGAACTATCTAGTTTTCCCAAAAATCATTGCCATGCTTATGTACCCATTCGTGATTGCTATTGCCATGAACGTGGGTATTCTCGGGGGGTGGATTGCCGGGGTTTTTGGAGGCTTCAGCTCCAGTGCCGATTTTATTAACGGTATTCAACTCGATTTTATACCCTATCACGTTTTTTATGCATTCATGAAAACCTTGGCCTTTGCGTTTATCATTGCCACCGTACCCTCTTTTCATGGCTATTATATGAAAGGCGGCGCCTTGGAAGTAGGCAAGGCCAGTACCACTTCTTTCGTTTGGACCTCAGTGGTAATCATCATTACCAATTACACCTTAACCCAATTAATGCTCGGCTAATGATAGAGGTAGACAACATTCACAAGTCTTTTGGAGAGTCGCATATTTTAAAAGGGGTCAGTACTTGTTTTGACAAAGGAAAAACCAATTTGATCATTGGGCAAAGTGGGTCGGGAAAAACGGTTTTCTTAAAATGTCTTTTAGGATTGTTTAGCCCGGAACAAGGCAGCATAAGTTACAACGGACAAATTTATGCCGATTTAACCAGGGACCAACAACGGATGCTGCGCCAAGAAATGGGCATGGTTTTTCAGGGCAGCGCCCTTTTCGACTCCATGACCGTGGCCGGAAATGTGATGTTCCCCTTGGAGATGTTCACCAAACAAGCCCGTTCCGAAATGGAAGATCGTGTAAACATGGTTTTACAGCGGGTAAACCTACATGATGCCCATAAAAAATATCCTTCGGAGATTTCCGGTGGTATGCAAAAAAGGGTAGCCATTGCCCGGGCCATTGTAATGAACCCGAAATATCTGTTTTGTGATGAACCTAATTCGGGCCTCGACCCCAAAACAGCCATTGTAATCGATAATCTCATTCAGGAAATTACGAAGGAGTACGATATTACCACGGTAATAAACACCCACGATATGAATTCGGTTATGGAAATCGGAGAGAAAATCGTTTTCCTTAAAAACGGTTATAAGGAATGGGAAGGCACTAAAAACGAAATTTTTAAAACAGACAATGAAGCGGTAACCAATTTTGTGTATTCGTCAGAACTGTTCAAAAAAGTACGCCAAATGTATTTGGAAGAGCGTAATTAAGCCAAACTTAGCAATCCGCTATCTGGTCAGTACAACCAATTATTCTCCTGAAACCCCCACACTTTCGTTATGCAATCTTAGCTTAAGCCAGGCTTCCAGTTTTTTGGTGTCGGCCTCTACCTGTTTCGGTTTTTTCAGGGCGGCTTCGTTCCATTTGGCCTCAAACACAGGTACGGTGTCTATTTTGGTAAAATCGGTAACCAGTTTATAACTAAAGCCCAAACTCTGAAGGTTTTCGTAATTCACCTTGGCCTCTTGGGCAATTTCGGCAAAGGGTACATCGGCAAACTTACCGACCCGGGCCAACTCACCTTCCAAAAATTTAATCTTAGCATCCTTAGAAGTTAGCTCTGCTTTTTTGGATTCATAAAGCTCACTCACATATTTCAATTGGTCCCCGGCCTCACTTTTGGCCCCTTGTACGATACGTAATTCCGAATCTACCAAGTGGGAATATTTGTTCTTTTGCGCCTGCCAAGTAGCGATTACATTTTCAGGAATGGTCTCACTACCCACGAACAATAATTCAACCAACGGATTTTCACCCTCGTTATATTCTATAACACTGTTGTTCTGCAACAAACGCCCGTCTTTTTGGAATTTATAAGACAGCACCTGCTCTTGGATAAAGGTCTGGGCCTGCGCCTGGAATACCGAACGTTTGTACACCTTATAAAAGGTATATCCGGCCGGAATCATAACCAAAAAGGCCGCTATGGAAGTTAACTGGGCAATACGCTTACGCCGTTTCGAATTCACATAACGCACCATGGGGAACCTCAGAAACTTGATTACCACAAAAGTCGCCAAAGCGATGAACATGGTATTGATAATGAACAGATACATGGCCCCTGTGGCATAGCCCCAATTGCCAATGGCCAAACCAAAACCGACGGTACACAAAGGCGGCATTAAGGCCGTGGCAATCGCCACCCCGAAAATAACCGAAGCAATGGTCCCTTTTTTGGCCCGGGCGATTACCAAGGCCAAACCACCAAAAAAGGCAATCAATACATCTCTGATATCGGGCGAGGTACGCGCCAGTAGCTCGGAAGACTCTTCTTTTAAGGGAGTCACCGCAAAGAATAGATAGGCCGTTAACACACTGAGTCCAATCATTACCGCGAAGTTTTTCAACGACCGTCTCAAGGTATCGATATCGTTTATGGCCAACGATAGCCCAATACCCAAAATAGGGCCCATAAGGGGAGAAATAAGCATCGCTCCGATTACCACTGCGGTAGAATTGGCGTTTAGACCAATGGAAGCAATAAAGATGGAACAAATCAAAATCCACGAGGTGTGGCCTTTAAAGGGTATATCGGCGATAATCGATTCTTTGGTGGCTTCCTGATCGGTATTATGCCTGATGTCAAGCAGTTCCCATAGAAACTTCTTTACACTGCCCAGCAGTCCTTGAAAATCGCGTTTTACCTCGTGGCCCCCTTCAACATTACCGTTGGTCGGATTGGGCTTGTTCCCTAATGCTTCGCTCATATGTTATACTAGTTCATCGCCGAAAGTATCACGCACTTTCGATACGACTTTTTTAATATCTTGTTCTTTTGCCTTTGGGTAGATCATCAAGACCTCATCTTTATCGACTACGATATAATCTTGCAACCCATCGATGACCACCAGTTTTCCGGCATTGGTACGAATCATGTTACCTTGGGCATCTTCGGCCAACAACCTACCATTTACCATGGCATTGTTTTCGGCATTCTTCTCCAACTTATCATACAGGGATCCCCAAGTACCCAAATCGTTCCAATCGAAAGAAGCAGGCAAAACGAAAATAGACTTGGATCGCTCTAATATAGCATAATCTATGGATATATTTTCAGCCTTACCGTAGTTCTCCTGTATAAATTGCCTTTCATCTGTAGTGTTATACGCTGACACGCCCCGCTGAAACAGTTCGAACATTTCGGGCTGATAGCTGGTAAACGCATTTACGATGGTTTGCACGCTCCACATAAAAATACCAGCATTCCACAGAAAATTACCCTGTTCCAAAAACTGTTGTGCGGTGGCATAATCGGGCTTTTCCCTGAACTGGGCCACCGGTTTTAGGTTTTCGGTGGCCTGTTTGTCGAATTCAATATAGCCGTACCCCGTATTCGGGAAGCTTGGCTTAATCCCAAGTGTGCACAACACGCCGGTCTCCTTGCATTTTTCAAAACTTGCCTCTACATCGCGTGCAAAAGCCGCCTCGTCTTCGATCCAATGGTCACTAGGGGCCACGATCATAACGGCATCGGGGTTTTGCTTTTGGATTTTTAGGGCCGCATATAAAATACATGGGGCCGTATTGCGCATAGCCGGTTCCAAAACCACCTGATCTTGGGTTACCTTGGGCAACTGTTCCAACACCAAATCGTTGTACCGCTCATTGGTCAGAATCAGTATATTCTCGGCCGGTATAAACTGGTTCAACCTATCAAAGGTCTTTTGGATCAAAGTTTTTCCTGCTCCCAACATATCGTGGAACTGTTTGGGATTTTGGGATGTACTTACCGGCCAAAAACGGGAACCTACCCCTCCGGCCATTAATACGGCGTATTTATTTTTATCCATTTCTTAATCGTTTATCAACTCCACCTCGGCATTGGGCTGAAACAGGAACATACGTCCCGTAGCCATTTCGAGGCATTCGTATCGCTTTGTTTTTTTATTTATTTTTTTGAACTTTCTTCCATTATGTATCTTAAAAACGCTGCCATAAGGCAATTGGTATACATAACTCTTATCCGAAGGCCCGTCAAATTGTTTTAAGGCTATTGACAGTTCGGCATCGGTATCACTACTAGCCTTGGGGTTTTTAAAATGTCGTGCCAATAAGGGTAATAGTTTGGGCGGAAAAACCTCTGGACGGATAAACGGCAGCATTAAAGATTGGAAACAATGTTTCCACTCCTTGCCATGTGGCAATATTTGTCTGCCGTAAGTCTCAAAAGCAATCAAATGGGCAATTTCATGTACCAAGGTCATCAAAAAACGATAGGGATTAAGGCTAGCATTGACGGTTATCTTATGCCGGCCATCGGGCATACGCCTATAGTCGCCATGCCGGGTTTGCCGCTGCCCCACGATCTTTAGGTGCACCCCATGTGTTTTGATCAACTCTACACAACGCGCTACCGCCCTCTCCGGCACATATTTAGCCAAAACCTCATCCATGGTAACACTGGATTAAATCGGGCAACTGTGACATCGTATCAAACACTTTGTGTGCCTCTTCCAAGGAGTCCAATTCTTGATGCGGCCTATAACCGAATACGGTAAAACCACCAGCCAGTGCGGCACTAACCCCTTGGGGCGAATCTTCAATTACCAAACCGTCTTGGGGATTTACTCCAAGTTGCTCAGTGGCGTGGATAAAAATAGCCGGATCGGGTTTCCACTTGCCGATATCGTAACAACTATAGATTCGACCTTCGAAACGAGGTAGCAAACCGGTCAGCCCCAAATTCAACCTGATTTTTTCAGGCGGGCCACTGGAAGCCACGCCGAAGGGGATTTCAATTGCATCCAAAACCGACTCTATTCCGGCAATGGGTGTGATTTTTTCCTTGAAACCTTCAAAGGAGCGACGCCGGTATTCGGACTCAAAATCATGGGGCAATTCTTTTCCTATCCGATTTTCAATATGGGCCATACAGGCATTTATAAAACTGCCTTTGAAATGTTTATAGCCATAGGCCAGGTTTATATTGGCGCCATGCTCGTTGGCCATTTCGACCAAGATACCCGTACCAATAGCCTCACTGTCTACCAAAACCCCGTCGCAATCGAAAATCACCGCCTTAAATTTTGACATATTAGGGGGTACTACTTGAAACTTGTAGGGTTTTCCCGTTATAATAGCGCTGCCCGGTCAAGGTAAAATCCATGATATACTCTGCCATTTCCGCTGCCGATAATGGAGCTTGGTAGCCCGGAAAGGCCTCTTGGAGCATTTCGGTCTGTACCGCCCCCAAAGCTAGAGCGTTAAAGGCCGGACCATTTTCCTTAAACTCCTCCGCCCATAACTCGGTTAGCGTAATTACAGCCCCTTTACTGGAACTGTAAGCGGATAGACCGGCAAATTTGGCACTGCCTTGTATTCCGCCCATGGAAGTTACGGTAAGTACGTGTCCGCCCTTTTGCATATACGGCAATACTTTTTGGGTTAGCCGCATTACCCCAAACACATTTACCTCATAGACCTTTTCAAAGTCATCCCATTCCGTTTCCATGAAAGGGGCATTCAACAACCTTCCGGCATTGTGTACCAAGGCATCCACCTTACCCCATGCCTGAAGTAGGACATCTAATTTTTGGTAATCCGTTTTTTCAGCCAGATCAAACGATAAGGCCGTAAGGTTTTTATGTTTTGGCATATGGGCAACCTTTCTGGATAAGGCCAATACCTCATGCCCTGCTTCCAAAAGTAATGCACATAATTCGTATCCAATCCCCCTGCTGGTACCGGTAACAATGATTTTTGCCATTAGTTGTATTTAATATTTTGTTCCGCCTGATTGACCACTTTTTCCAAAACCGGGGCCATGGTGTTGATCAATTCGGTCATATGGGCCATATCCATCAACTCCATTTCGTCGCCCACCCCATGGTAATGCTCAAAATTGGTGAAATCGAAAGTAGAAAAGGTCTGTGATGGCACCCCGAATTCCTCATGAAAAGGATAATTATCGGAACGCTGGAACAAATTGTACTCTTTGGCCGTTGGCAAAAAACCTACTATCTTTTGTGCGGCCACACTATTGACTACTTCCGCCATATTCGACTTTTCGTAACCTGTGGCGTAAACCAGATAATCTTTATCTACCAAGGGCACCCCGACCATTTCAAAATTGAACATGGTATATAAAGAAGCCCCTTGGGCCTTCATTTTCTGGGCCAAGTGCTTCGAGCCTAATAAGCCTTTTTCCTCGGCACTGAACAAAGCGAAAACCAGGGTACGTTTATTCCCCCCTCTTTTCGCGAAATACTTAGCCAATTGCATTACCACCGTAGTACCGGAAGCGTTGTCATTGGCACCATTGGCAATATCGTCCGTACCATTGGGCTTACCCTTACCGATATGATCGTAATGCGCACCAAATAGCACAATTTCTTCTGCCATTTTGGGGTCGGTTCCGGGTATTACACCAACAATATTATCGGTAGCTTTATCAAAATTCGACAGCCTATCGCGATAGGTTTCAAAATAGGGGTTAACCCCATAGGACTTAAAAGCCGTTTCTAATAAAACGGCAGCCTTCTCTATTCCTTCGGTACCAGAATCCCGACCGGCCATGTCATCAGAGGTCAAGGCTTCCATCATTTGGGTCACCTCTACCTGGTTTGCTTTGGCCGCCTCTATTGATATCGCACTGGAAGGCTTGCTGCTTTTGCAAGCCAGACCCAATAGCAACAAAATTGACACTGATATTTTCGCAACCATATTATTTAATTTTATCATACCCATATTCAAAAGAGCTAATTACAGTATCCGAATATAAAAAAAGCATCCCGTTTTGGCAGGATGCTTTTTCAATATTTAATTTTAGCTTAACTATGCCAGCATGGTCACTGGATTTTCTAGGTAAGCCCTAAGTGTTTGTAAAAACTGTGCTCCTGTGGCACCATCTACCGTACGGTGATCACAAGCCAAGGTAACCTTCATGGTGTTACCCACAACGATTTGTCCGTCTTTAACGACGGGCTTTTGAACAATGGCACCTACCGATAGGATGGCTGAATTGGGTTGGTTGATGATTGAGGTAAACTCTTGTATACCGAACATACCCAAGTTGGAAACCGTAAAGGTACTACCTTCCATCTCTGCCGGAGCAATTTTTTTATCTCGGGCACGACCCGCCAAATCTTTAACCGCGGTACCGATTTGGGTCAATCCCATTTGATCGGTAAACTTTAATACCGGAACCACCAAACCATCTGGAACCGCAACGGCAACACCTATGGAAACATGTTGGTTATAAATGGTGGTATTCTCGTTCCAAGTGGTATTTACCTGCGGATGCTTTTTCAAAGCCATGGCACAAGCCTTTACCACCATATCGTTAAAGGATACTTTGGTATCGGGCAAATTATTAATTTGCTTACGCGATGCCATAGCATTGTCCATATCGACCTCAATAGTCAAATAGTAGTGCGGAGCAGTGAACTTGGACTCGCCCAAACGCTTGGCGATAACCTTACGCATTTGCGAATTTTTCACTTCTTCAACACTTTCCTCGCCTACCGGGGCAAAAGTAGCTACAGCTTTGGCAGGTGCCTCTTGCGCAGCTGGTGCAGCTTGCTTGGGCTGATAGTTTTCAACATCTTTTTTGATGATCCTACCATGATCACCACTACCTTGTATCGTAGATAAATCGATGCCTTTTTCCTTGGCTATCTTTTTGGCCAATGGTGAGGCGATTACCCTACCACTGGTATTTTGGACTGGTTTCGGCGCAGACTCTTGCTTCGGGGCCTCGGTCTTAACCTCGGCCTTGGCCGCTTCTTTTGGAGCATTAGCTGGAGTTCCTCCGGCCAATATACCGGACACATCGGTACCGGCCGGGCCAATTATGGCCAACACATCGTCTACCGGGGCACTCTCACCTTCTTGGATGCCGACATGCAATAAAGTTCCTGAATAGAAAGACTCAAACTCCATAGTAGCCTTATCGGTCTCAATCTCGGCCAAGATATCGCCTTCCTCTACGGCATCACCTACTTTTTTCAACCAAGTGGCTACGGTACCTTCTTCCATGGTGTCGGAAAGACGTGGCATTTTTACCACCTCAACCCCTTCAGGAACGTCGGCAGCCGGAGTGGCTTCGACAACTGCTTCCTCTTTCGCCTCAACGGTTTCGGCGGCAGTTTCGGTAGCTGTACCAGTTAAAAGACCGGAAATATCCTCACCTTCTTCACCGATTATAGCCAATAGGGAATCTACCGGAGCGGTATCCCCTTCCTGTATCCCGATATGCAGTAATGTCCCTTCTTGAAAAGACTCAAACTCCATAGTCGCCTTATCAGTTTCGATTTCTGCCAGAATATCGCCCTCTTCTACACGATCACCAACTTGCTTCAACCATGCGGCTACGGTACCTTCTTCCATGGTATCCGAAAGCCTTGGCATATTTACGATAACGGCCATAGGTTAGAGTTTATGTTTTATAAATGGATAATCTTCTTGCTCGTATACGGTATCGTACATCTGATCCAATGCCGGGAAGTCTGAATCTTCAGCAAACTGCTCACATTCCTTCACCAAGTCCTTAACACGCTTATCTATGGTCTTGATTTCATCGTCAGAGGCGTATTTTTCCTTTTTGATTACATCGAGCACCTGGGTAATCGGGTCGATCTTACGATACTCTTCTACCTCTTTTTTGGTGCGATAATGCTGGGCATCTGACATAGAGTGACCTCTATAACGATAGGTTTTCATTTCTAAGAAAGTAGGCCCACCACCTGAACGTGCCCGCTCTACGGCCTTACTTACCTCACTAGCAACGGAAACGGGATCCATACCGTCTACGGGACCACAAGGCATTTCGTAGCCCAGACCCAATTTCCAGATTTCTTGGTGGTTGGCGGTACGTTCTACCGAAGTACCCATGGCATAACCATTGTTCTCACAGATAAAAACCACCGGAAGTTGCCATAACATAGCCAAGTTAAAGGTCTCATGCAAAGAACCTTGTCTTACGGCACCGTCACCCATATAACAAAGGGTTACGGAATCTCGCTTAAAATATTTATCGCCAAAAGCCAATCCGGCACCTAAAGGAATCTGTCCGCCCACAATTCCGTGTCCACCATAAAAACGGTGTTCTTTGGAGAAAATATGCATAGACCCTCCGTTTCCGCCTGATGTACCGGTAGATTTACCATAGAGTTCAGCCATAACCCTTTTCGGATCTTCACCCATACCAATGGGTTGTACATGGTTACGATAAGCCGTTATCATACGATCTTTGGTAAGATCCATGGCATGTAACGACCCAGCCAATACCGCCTCTTGACCGTTATACAAATGGAGGAAACCCCTCACTTTCTGCTGGATATACACCGCAGCCAACTTGTCCTCGAACTTTCTCCAGAACAACATGTCTTCGTACCATTTCAGGTAAACCTCCTTGGTAATTTCTTTCATGTGAATTTTCTAATTGTCTTTAAATAGGTCACACGCAACATCTATCAACACCCCTTTATTAAAAGGCCAGTTTTTCTAGATGCCTCATCTTTCTATTCCTGTTTTTCCTCCGCCGCACCTATACAATAACTATGGGTTCGGACACCTCAACTTCTAAGTGGTAATTCTTTAATCACATAAAAGGCATTATACCATGTGACCATTTTCGAAAAACCGAAAACAAAAATAAACATTAAATCGGTAGTGGAAAACATTTAAGGAGTACGAATAGGGCTTAAAAAAACCTATATCGTTTTCGAACACGGAATCAGCCAACTATGGCAAATACGAATTATTGAAGCCTAGGGGAAGAATATCGGAAATAGACGCACATTTGTACACCTCCCCTTTTTCGCCCATTAACAATAACACAATGGGCTTTTTTTGTTTGAATTCGTATTCGGAAAGTGATTGCCGGCAATTACCACAAGGTGCCGCGGGTTTATCTACATCTATTTCGTTTGACGCTGCCGTAATGGCAATCATCTCAATAGATTGATCTGGAAAGTTGGCCCCTGCATAGAATACGGCCACCCTTTCGGCACATAACCCGGCCGGATAGGCAGCATTCTCTTGGTTGCTACCTTGAACCACTTGACCATTGTCTAAAAGAGCAGACGCCCCAACCCTAAATTTAGAGTATGGGGCGTATGCTTTTTCCCTGGCTTCTACGGCCGATTCCATTAATTGACGTTCTTGCTCTGAAAGTGCGGTTACATCTGGATAAATCTCTACCTCAAAAGATATTTTTATTCTTTTCATTAAAAGTTATCGTATTCCCTTCCTAAGTTAAAGATAAGGGAAAAACGCAAGGTATTCTCCAAAGGATTACGAACATTGGAAGTTGAGAACAGGTACGAAAGATCTATTTCTACCATATTGTATTTAAACCCGGCCCCCATGGTAAAGAATTGTCGCGATCCTTTTTCTTCACTTTCGTGAAAATAACCTGTACGCAACATAAAGGCTTCCCTAAAGGAATAATTGGCACCCAAGGCCCAAGTTACTTCTTTTAATTCTTCACTAAAACCATCCGGAGCATCGCCGAAAGATTTAAAGATACCTTCAAAGGCACCAATCTGGTTATACTCGTCATTATCTTCGGAATCAATATCGCCATCACCATCAAAATCTTGAGGGGTTGGCACCAACAACTTATTGAATTCGGCATTCAAAGACAATACGTTATCAGCATCCAAAATAAAATCGAAGCCCCCACCAAACTTTAGGTTAGCCGGCAAGAAGTTTTCTTGTCCACCTTCATCATACTGCATCTTACCTCCAATATTCGAGATATTGAATCCAGCCTTCCAGCGACCATCAAAAGAATTATAAGCAATTTCTTTAGAGCGGTAATAACCCGCGATATCTACAGCAAACGAACTTGCGGATTGCGAATCTGATGAACCGGTACCATCTGGCAATTTGAGGTTAGAATTGATAAACCTACCGGCCACGGCCATACTAAATCTATCGCTCAACTTCAATGAATACGAACCGTCTAGGGCAAATTCGTTAGGCTTGGCCAAACGCCCTGGATCAGCTGCATTTTGTCTTAACTCAATTTCACCTAATCCAAAATAACGTAGGCCAACAGCAAAGGCACTACGTTCATTTATTTTCTTGGCGAAGGTAGCATTCAATAAAGATATATCTGTTATTACACTTTCGAGGTAAGGCGTATAGGCCGCCCCAACCACCATTTCTTGCCCCAAAAAGGCATATTTGGCGGGGTTCCATTGTTGGGAGAAAGCGTCTACATCGGTAGCAACACCCATATCACCCATTCCGCCTGCCCTAGCATCGGCAGCTATAGTTAAAAAAGGTACTGCAGTGGTTATGACCCTATCTTCTTGAGCCATTACATTAAGACTTACCACAAGTAGTAAGGTGGTTAAAAAAATCTTTTTCATTTCAATAGTTTGTTTATGGCATTGATTAAAGAAATTAACAACATACAATTTTCCTTAACCTAAAATTTTCATATTAAATGGGCCTCTTTTAAACTGTGTTCCGGTATTAGCTACTATTAAGAGAACAAAACAATTATAGTTTGTTCGAGCCTCCCAAAAACAAGGTCAAAAAGACATATCTTATCGTCTAACGTCATTTTTGGGAAAAAGTTGTGTCGCCCTCATACTAACCTTTCACATATTTCGTTATAGCATTCTCGGCATGGCGACGTAATTTTATTAATGATGCCTTTCCATTATTTTTCCACAGCGTAAAATAATCAATAGGTTTTTCCGTTCTAATGCCAACTGTAACGCTAATTGAAGATCAAAGTTATGGTAACGCCCATATCTTGAAAACGCAAGCCCTTATTATGAAAAAACAATGTATCAAGGTTGTACTATCCTGTGTAGCAATATCGCTAGCGGTCACCGGCTGTAAGAATTCCTCTTCCGGTGGTAAGAACGTCTCTAGGGCTACCGGATGGAAAATCAACGCCAAGGAAGGTGGCTTCCAATACAATTCCGACTTTAAGGAACAAGAAACCGCCCCCGGATTGGTATTCATTGAAGGTGGTACCTTTACCAAAGGAAAGGTGCAAGACGATGTGATGCACGATTGGAACAATACCCCAACCGCACAGCACGTACAGTCCTTTTATATGGACGAGACCGAGGTTACCAATGTTATGTACCTCGAATACCTAGACTATCTAAAAAGTGTTTATCCACCGGAAGACCCAAAATATGCCAATATTTATACCGGAGCCTTACCTGATACTTTGGTTTGGAGAAACCGACTGGGCTTTAACGAAACCATGACCAATAACTATCTCCGTCACCCGGGCTATTCGGAATACCCTGTTGTAGGTGTTAACTGGATACAAGCCGTTCAATATTCCGAATGGCGTACCGATAGGGTGAACGAAGTTATGCTGGAGCGTGAAGGATACCTTTCACAAGAAGCCAAATACAAGCCTTTGGAAGGTGAAATGGGAGAATCTTTCAGCACCGAAGCCTATTTGAACCGTCCAGAATCTATTTATGGCGGACAAATCGACTCACTTCAAGGAAAGATGAAGAAAGATTCCGTATCTACCTTTGCCAAACGTAGTAGCGGTGTAATTTTACCTGAATATCGTCTACCTACCGAAACCGAGTGGGAATACGCTGCCCAAGCCCAAATTGGTTCGAGGGAATACAACAACTACCGTGGACGCAAAAAATACCCGTGGGAAGGTGATTATACCCGAAACGGACAACGCGTAGGGCGCGGCGACCAATTGGCCAACTTTAAGCAAGCCAAAGGTGATTATGGTGGAATCGCAGGTTGGTCTGATGACAATGCCGATATTACCGCCGAAGTAAAATCGTACAAACCCAACGATTTTGGCCTTTATGACATGGCCGGTAACGTAGCCGAATGGGTGGCCGATGTATATCGCCCAATCGTAGACGACGAAGCCAACGACTTTAACTATTACCGTGGTAACATTTATATGAAAACCGCCATCGGTGAAGATGGGAAGGTAAACGTTTTACGCGATTCTATTGTGTACGATACCTTACCAAACGGTAAAGTAGTAGCCGTAAACCTACCCGGTGAGATTAAAATGGTACCGGTTGACGAAAATGAAACCTACTTAAGAACCAACTTCTCAAGCAGTGATAACCGCAGTTACCGTGATGGTGAAATAGGTTCGTCACGCTTCTATGATCGCTTTGCCGATGAAGAAGACAAAGACGAAAGTTCGAAACGTCAAATGTACGATTCGCCCCGTCATAAGGTCTCTAAAGATGAAGAAGGAAAAATCGTTAGGGAGTACGACAAATCGAACAACCGAACCAGTTTAATAAACGATGAGGTACGTGTGTACAAAGGAGGTTCTTGGAGAGACCGTGCCTACTGGTTAGACCCAGCACAACGTAGATACCTACCCCAATATATGGCTACCGATTATATCGGTTTCCGATGTGCCATGTCTAGGGTCGGTTCTAAATCGAAAAGTAAAAACAAGACCCCAAGATCCAAGAAGGTTAGAAACTAGGGCTTGTCTATCAAATAAAAAAGAGGGCGTTCCGATCGGAACGCCCTCTTTTTTTATCTTCGCCTTATGGAGATAAGCAAGCTATACGATTACTTCTTGGCGCAACCCGAAGTTTGTACCGATACCCGTAAAATAACCAAAGGATGCATTTTCTTCGCTCTAAAGGGACCCAACTTTAACGGCAACCGTTTTGCCCAGCAAGCCTTGGAAAAAGGAGCCGCATTAGCCGTGGTAGACGAAGTAGAATTTGCCCAACCCCCAAATACTTTTCTTGTTGAAGATAGTTTAAAAGCATTGCAGCAATTAGCCCAGCATCACCGTAAGCAATTCAACATACCCGTTATTGGCCTAACCGGAAGTAACGGCAAAACCACAACCAAAGAATTAATCGCATCGGTCTTATCAAAAAAGTTCGAAACCTTGGCCACCTTGGGGAACCTGAACAACCATATCGGGGTACCCTTGACCTTGCTTCGTATAACAACTAAAACAGAAATCGCCATTATAGAAATGGGCGCCAACCATATTGGCGAAATCGAGTTTTTGTCAAATTTGGCACAGCCCACTCATGGTTATATCACCAATTTTGGAAAGGCCCATATAGAAGGATTTGGCTCTGAAGAAGGTGTAGTCATCGGAAAAAGTGAACTTTATCAATATTTGATTAAGAACCAAGGCTGCATTTTCTATAACGGTCAAGATAAAAAGCAGGCGGATCTTTTGGAAAGCTATTCGAATAAATTAAACTATGGATCTACTGCCGATTTTAACTGTACTATTTTAAACATAGCTGCGGAACCCTTCGTTAATTTGGATTATGACAACCACAATATTCAAACCCAGCTTATTGGGCGGTATAATGCCAATAACTGCGCCGCTGCTTTATTGATTGGTTCTTATTTTAAGGTTAGCACCGAATCAATGGTCAACGCCCTAGAGGGTTATTGCCCTACAAACAATCGATCTCAGATTGTTGAAAAGAATGGACATAAAATAATTCTTGACGCCTATAACGCCAACCCTTCAAGCATGGAGGCGGCCTTGGAAAACTTCGATAAGCTAATAGCCAAAAACAAAGTGGTTTTTTTAGGGGATATGTTCGAATTGGGAGCCATCGCCGAGGCCGAACATAAGCGCATTGCGGAAATGGCTTTTTCAAAAAAAATCAATCAGGTATATTTGATAGGCATGAATTTTTCAGCAGCAGTTAACAGTAAAAAGGCCTTTTCCGACTTTAATGCCATTTCGGCCTATTTAGAATCAAACAGCTTGCCTTCGTCAACTATTTTAATAAAAGGTTCTAGGGGCATGGCACTTGAAAGACTAGTTGCTCTTCTTTAAGCTGAAAAACCTAGGTTTTTATACAACTTCGCTAATCTGAAAAAGATTGAGATTCGTCAAAATTTCATAAAGAAGGAATTACCCTACAACGAATAGCTATTGGATTACACACAATACACGTTGTTTCGCAACAAAAGTAAGAAAACAAACTACCAAATAGCTTAGCTTGCACTTAATCGTAAAAACGAATCAGTTCAACTGAGTTGTATAGCTGCGTATACCTGACCTTAACCCAGGTTTCCATATAAGCTTAACCAGTTGGGCGACAAGCTAAACCCAAAATACTGGAGCGATGAGAAATACCCTAAAGGGATTCCTAATCTTGATTTTTTCTTTTACTTGCTATACGGCATTGGCGCAACAAGAGGCGCAGTTCTCAAGTTATATGTACCATACCCAACTATATAACCCGGCTTATACCGGTAGTACCGGCTACCCATCTGCCATGTTAAGCTATAGGTCGCAATGGGTAGGAATAGATGGTGCCCCCGTAACCCAAACACTCACCTTCCACTCACCGGCATGGAATCGGGTCGGTTTAGGCGTTTCCGTGTTACGTGATGCCATTGGGCCATCGACTGAAACCTATTTTGCTGGCGACTTTTCGTATGCTATCCACTTTGGCGATGGTAGAACCCATTTGGCATTTGGCCTAAAAGCAGGGTATTTCAACCTCAATCTAAACATTAACGATATCAATATCCTAAATCCGGGCGATGCCGGTTTTGCCAATACGGAAAAAAGTGGGAACGCCATCATTGGTACCGGTTTGTACTTGTACAACGACCAAGGATATATTGGGGTTTCTACACCAAATTTAGTCACCACCTCGCATTACGATGGTATCGCCAATACTACCATACAAGAAAAAATGCATCTCTACTTAATGGGGGGCTATGTCTTCCCCTTAAATCCAAACCTACAGTTTAAACCTGCTTTTTTAGTTAAAGCGGTAAACGGTGCCCCGCTTGGGGTAGATGTATCAGCCAATTTCTTGATAAACGAATCTTTTACGTTAGGGGCTTCTTACAGACTGGAATCTGCTATTAGTATCTTGGCCGGATTTCAGGTAAACAATGCCATTTTCATTGGCTATGGCTATGATTTCGACACCACCGACCTAGCCCAATACAATTCTGGTTCCCATGAGGTATTCTTACGCATCGATTTTATGAGGAGAGTACGAAGGAATATGTCTCCTAGATTCTTTTAAACTGTAAAGACACTTCCGACACCCATGAAGTACACAACATATATATTGGTTTTCTTTCTATTCGCAGCCAGCTTTGCACAGGAAAAAGATTTGGGTAAAGCCAATGAATTCTTTAGCGCACTCTCTTTTAGCCAAGCAATAAAAAAATACGAAAACATGGTAGCTGAAGGCCAAGGCAATATACATGTGTTTCGTCAATTAGGTATGGCCCATTATTACAATGCCCGTTATACCGATGCCGAAAAATGGTACTCCATATTATATGAAAAATGGCCCGATTCCATAACGGCCATCGAGTATTTACGTTATGCCCAATCCCTTCAGGCCAATGGTAGCCAAAACAAAGCTAAAAAAATGTATGGCCACTATGTTAAAGGCATAGGCCAAGAACATATACTTGATTTTATAGATACGGGAGACGACCATTATACGATTTCGATTATGCCCGGCAATTCGGATAAAAGTGAATATGGTGCCTCTTATCATGAGGGCAAACTTTATTTTGCATCGGCCCGTGGACGGGAAAACAGTTTTATCGTAGATGCTTGGACCAACGACCCGTTTTTTGACCTGTATCAAGTTGCCTTGGATCCTGAGTCTGGTCCGTTTGGTGAGGCCATGCGATTAAAAGGCCATGTAAACACCGCCTTTCACGAATCTTCCCCGGCTATAACACCAGACGGTAAACATTTGTATTTTACGGCAACGCACAGGGTTAATACCGGTAAAGACGGTATTGTACATTTAGGTATTTTCCGGGCTACCCATAAAAACGGAAAATGGAAAAAGGTAAGAAACCTTTCTATTAACGGAAAAGAATTTAATAATGCCCACCCCTCTCTAACCAATGATGGCAAAACCTTATATTTTGTCTCTGATCGAGAAGGGGGCATTGGTCAAACCGATTTATACAAGGTAGCCATTAACGAAAATGGAAGTTTGGGCGAACCTGTGAATTTGGGCCCGGAAATAAATACACCCGGAAGGGAATCGTTCCCATATTCAGATGGCGAAAAAGGTTTGTATTTTTCCTCTGACGGTTATTTAGGCCTTGGAGGTTACGATATATACTTTAAAGACCTTACCCAACCCCAAAATGCGGTTATTAGCCTAGGAAAACCCATTAACAGTAATAAAGACGATTATGCCTTTCATCTTATTTCAGAAAACGGGGTGGGCTTTTTCAGTTCGAACCGTGGGGATAATGATGACATTTATCAATTGACCCAACTTAATCCGATTAACAAACTTTCGGAATTGGTCCTATATGGTACCATTACCGGGGAACCCCAAGAACAAGCGGTGGCCAAGGCCTTGGTACGTATAGTAAATGAATTTGGCCGTACCATCGCAGAAGCCAAATCTGATAGTGCAGGTGAATTCATGTTTAAAACACCCAAACAAGCGGGTAGTACGCTCCGTATAAAGAAAGATGGTTACAAAACCTATTCACAAGTATTGGATTTGACCGGATCGTCGCAAGAACTTATGGTACACCTTCAAGAATCTGAAGAAGCGAAGGCCTATAGGTTACGTAACCAAGAAAAATCACTTCTCTTGGCCGCCTTAAGCCCCTTGAACGAAGACCCCATTTCTTTCCCGTTCGAAAAAACGGCATTATCAGATTATGAAAAAACACGTTTGGATGTTCTGGCCGAAGTCATGAAAGAGCAATCGACCCATACCTTGGTTATTGTAGGCCATACCGATACACGTGGTTCAAAGCATTATAATATGAAACTATCGGAAAACAGGGCCTTGGCCGCAAAAACATATTTGGTATCCAAAGGAGTAGACCCTACATATCTCAAAATACAAGGCAGGGGTGAAGAAGAACCGATCAACGACTGTATACACTGTAACCAAGAAGAACATCAAAAAAACAGGCGTCTCCAATTCCGGTTACAGGAATAAATGGAGGCGACAAATTTTGGGATGCTTACGCAGCGAAGGGTTCCGGCTACGGCTGGGCCCTTTTTATGATTTCGGACAATCAAACAAATCTATTCTACTTAAAACCATCCCCTCTTGTTACATCGTAAGTGTTTTTTATCGTCAGCCTAGAAAAAGTTTTTTACCCATGGACTACTTAACGAAAAGACGTGAAATCTATAGTATTTTACCACAAATCAAATTAATTTTAGCCCATATGGGCTTTCTTGGCCTTACTGAGGTATTTTCTTTCCTTTCACCTAAGGCAAGAAATCGTTTTCCTGTAGTGGATCTACTTGTCAACATACGCTATTTAATGGATGGTTTTTCCATCAATTTTAGCTATTATTAGGCTCCCGCAGTATTTTGACATAAATTGGATGCGTCTAATTTAGAATCTATTACATCTTAGGCTTACCAAATTCACTAGGAAGCTTTTTCCTATAAATTGTGCACCTTGATTTGAACATCTTTTTGCACGATCCAATGCACAACATGAGGAACCGTAATAACCATAACCAACACCATCTAACTTCTGGTCATACCATTAGGTTATTGATTGTTGACGATCATCCGATGACCGTTAAGGGATATATCTATTCCTTAGGTGAGATTGTTCCTCAAGGTTCCGTTGAAATTTTGGAAGTGAATAGCCAAGATGCAGCCATTCAGGCCTTAAATGAGTCTAAAGCCGATTTTGACCTTGTTTTCTTAGATATATCCCTGCCACCGTCAAAAGATGGCAGGCTTACTTCTGGAGAAGACCTAGGTAAGGTTTTGAGAAAGAAACAACCCAGTATAAAACTCATGGTACTTACCATGCTGAACGATGTTTTTCGCATTAAGGGTATTATCAACGATTTAAAACCGGAAGGATTTTTGCTCAAAACCGAAATTACCCTAGAAATACTATCTACTGCCTACTACCAAGTACTTAATGGCAATACCTATTATAGCCCAGAAGTGGAAAGGTTATTAAAGGAGCCGGTTGATTCCGATATACAAATCGATAGTTTAGATCGTAAAATACTCTATTATATCTCTATCGGTGAAAAGATGAAAAACCTACCCATGTATATACCCTTATCCATGGCCACCATAGAACGCCGGAAGAAAAACCTGAAATCGGTTTTACAATTAAAAAGCGGGTCTGATCGCGAACTTTTGGAAAAGGCCCGTGAAATGGGATTTATTTAAAACCAGCTATTCCAGGTACCCAATTACCCATTGGAATATGGTGCATAAAAGCCTGTATAACACCTAAAATCCTTTTGTTCCCATATTTGAATTGCCACCAAATAAAATAAGCGCCTCGATACATTTATCGAGACGCTTATTTTACTATAGCGGTATGTTGCGCTTTTACTCCGGATTGGTACCCGCCAAAGCTTCTGCTACCTTTTCTACATATTTAGAAGCTACTTTAGACGCTTCCTTAGGGTCGGTAACACTAGAGGTTACCACACTTACCAGTTGATCCTTACCACTTTCTTTCAAGTTATATGCCACGGTTTCTACAACATAGGTAGTAGAGGTATAGGTACTTGTACTGGTTGGCATATACCCTCCAAATCCACTATAGTAAGGCCCTGCCGCATACGGGTAACGGTAATAATTATAGAAACCACCGTAATACCCTGGGTAATAGCCGGCCCCCATATAAATACCACTTGTAGAAGTGGTGGTAGTTTCCTCTTTATCCTTAATGGAAGTTACCACAACTCCGGTATACCCCTCACTATCGATAATACTCCTTACCATTTTCATTCGCTCTTCGGTCATTTCCCTTTGTTTATGCATTTTCGGGAATTTTTTAAAGCTCTCGGTCACCTTAAAACCTTTAGCGGCCATTTGGGCAGCTATCTCTTCTTCAAAGGCGACACGGGCCTGATTATCTGCCGTACGGGCAATTACCAAAATATTCTGCTCTTTAAAACTGTCCAATTTGGCTTGGTCGGCTTTCCAGGAATCCAATACTTTAATACTAGAACAACTCTGGAACAAAATAGCTACCAATAGGATAGCGATTTTTACTTGCGCGTTTTTCATGATATATGCGTGTGTTTAGAAATTTGATGGGAAGATACTAAAGTTTGTGTAAAAACCGCCCACTTGGTACGTTAAAGCTAACATAGGCTAAAAACCATATCCGTTCAGGCCTATTCCCACCAATTTTCTTGATAATCGGCAGTACGCCCAAAGGTGAACCATTGACCTATTTTTGGTACGATCATGGGCATTTGCAATTCTTCACTCCTTTTTGAAGCCCTTAGTACAGGGTCGTCCCAAGTATGAAAAGCCAATTTAAAGGCGCCCCAATGAATGGGCATCATTTCCTTGGCACCGACATCTATGGCAGCCTGAACCGTTTGCTCGGGCATCATATGTATCTCTTTCCAGAGTTCATTATACTGCCCACACTCCATCAAGGCCATATCAAAAGGCCCGTAGGTTTCACCGATTTGTTTAAAATGGGGCCCGTAGCCGCTATCGCCGCTAAAGAACAATTTGGTTCCCTCGACCTCAAGGACCCAGGAGGCCCATAGGGTACTACCCCAATTACTGATCTTGCGACCCGAAAAATGTTGGGCCGGCGTACAGGCCATAAAAACATTTTCATATTGGGTTTCTTCTCCCCAATCCATCTCTTCGACCTGAGCTTTAGGCACCCCCCATTCATACAAATGCAAGCCTACGCCAAGTGGCACTACAAAGCGCTCCACCTTGTCTTTTAGCGCCAAAACAGAGTCATAGTCCAAATGATCATAGTGATCATGTGAAAAAACAACCAAATCTATTTTAGGCAATCGTTCGATCTCCAAGGGCAATTGGGTATTAAAGCGTTTTGAGCCTAATGCCGGATGTGGTGCCGGTGTTGTACCGAACATGGGGTCCAGAAGTATGTTCTTACCCCCTATCTGCCACAAAAAAGTGGAGTGGCCAAACCAAACCATTCTTCCTGCCCCTTGGTATTGGGTCATTTCCAAGGAATCTAAGGTTTGAACAGGAACCGATTCCGGAACGGTACCTTCTTGTTTCTGAAAATACTTGACCCCGGATTTAAACATATCGCCAAATCCCATTTTATTCTCGACCCCACCAATATTCCTAAAAACATCGTCACGGTATTGCGGCGATTTAGCAAAGCGAACCTTATCGGAAGCCGACGGGTCTGCGCCAAAAGCGGGATGCAGATTAACAAATAAAAAATAGGCCAAAACAAAGACCCCGATTACAATACCAATGGTAATTCCGAGCATTTTTAATCTTCTTTTAATCATATGATGTTTACTAATCCCTACAGTAACCACGAATTTCTCGATTCATCAGTACTTATAGTGAATATTTATTCGTTTTTATTTTAAAAAAAATCATCTTTTTATCCCATCCCAGTACAAATCGAATAATTGATTGCTATCTTTTAGGGCCATCTTGCCATCGCGTACCAATTGGGCACTCATAGTAAGACTGGCCAAGGTAGCGGCAATCAACACCTCATTATCCAGCGCTTTTATCGTACCATCGGCCTTGGCCGTTTGGAACAAGGCACTAACCAAACTGTATGCCTCACCCCTATCGTGAATTTTCTGTCTTTTGTAATAGGGTGATTGCTTTACTTGCTCTATAAAAGACTTCTCTTTTATGTTATTAATGTTAAAATGAAACCATTGCAACCAAACTTTCTTTAGTTTTGCCCGAATCGGAATTGGTTCTGCGGTATGGGCTTTTAAAAATACTTCCTGGGTACCAAGTACTTCATCATAGACGCTTAAAACCAAATCTTCCTTATTCTTAAAATAGATGTATAAGGTAGCGGGCGACAGGCCCACCTTTCTGGCCAAGGCAGCCATTTTTAAACCCGATAGACCCGTTTGGTGCACCATGTCCAAGGTACATTCGATGATTTGTTTTCTTTTTGTCTCGTCTTTGAGCCGCATGGGGCAAATATATTAAAAACGAATAAATATTCACTTTAAATCAAAAAAGAAAGGCCTAGCATTTACCAGACCTTTATAACCCTAGTGGGATATACTGGATTCGAACCAGTGACCTCTGCCCTGTCAAGGCAGCGCTCTAAACCAACTGAGCTAATATCCCATAATTAAGTCTTCACGAAAATAATCAATGAAAACCATAAACTAAAAAAGCCCTCCGTTAAGGAAGGCTTTTTGTTGTGGGCCCTACTGGATTCGAACCAGTGACCCCCTGCTTGTAAGGCAGGTGCTCTGAACCAACTGAGCTAAGAGCCCCAATCGCACATCCATTACTGATGTTGCGGGTGCAAATATAGTACTGTTTTTCTTTTGTCCAAAAGAAAAGGGATAAAAAAATCAAAGTATTTCCGCCACGGTGAACGTACTGCCACCAACAAAGATCAAATCGTCGGAAGTCGCATTTTCTTTAGCCCTCGCAAAGGCTTCAACTACAGAAGCATAGCCTGAGCCCTGCAACTTTTCTTCTACAGCCAGGGCTAACAGCGCATCTGTATCTACAGCTCTTTTTATTTGGGGTTGGGCAAAATAATATATGGCCTTTTTCGGGAGAAGCCCCATGATTTTGGACACTTCCTTATCGGCTACCATACCGATTACCATATGTAGGTTACGGTATTTTTGGGCTTTTACTTGCTGAATTACCAACATAATCCCTTCAACATTATGGGCGGTATCGGCAATAATCTTTGGCGCTTCGCCCAAAACTTGCCAACGCCCCCTAAGTCCGGTATTGGCCACCACGTTTTTTAGACCTAGACGCAAATGCTCTTCTGTCACTTCGAAACCTTCCAATTTTTTCAAAGTCGCCACTACCCCTTTTAGGTTTTGCTGCTGGTAAGCGCCCATTAAATCGGTTTTGTACACCCCATTAACTGTGGTAGAAGCGAAACAAATACTACTAGCCTCCTTGTTCTTGGCTTCGGTCTTAAACACCTGTACTACCTTGGGCTGATATTCACTAATGACCACGGGCACCCCCTGTTTTATAACCCCTGCTTTTTCAAAAGCGATGGCCTCTAAGGTATCTCCCAATATTTGGGTATGGTCCTTACTTATATTGGTTATTAGGCAAACTTCTGGGGTAATAATATTGGTGGCATCGAAACGCCCACCCAAGCCTACTTCGATAATGGCTATATCTACCGATTCTGTAGCGAAGTATTCAAAGGCCATGGCCACGGTCATTTCAAAAAAAGACAGTCCCAAACCTTCCATATAGCTTTTGTGCCGGCTTACGAAATCGACAACACTAGACTCGGGTATCATGGTACCGTTAATCTTAATACGTTCTCGAAAATCGGACAGGTGGGGCGAGGTATACAAACCAACTTTATAACCTGCCTGTTGCAGTACGGAGGCCAGCATATGGCTACTACTCCCTTTGCCGTTGGTGCCCGCCACGTGAATGCTCTTAAAACGTTCTTGCGGATCACCCAAGTGGCGGGCAAACGCTTTTATCTTATCGAGTTTGGCGTTTAGGGCCTGTATGCCCTCTTTTTGGTACATGGGCAATTGCTCGAACATCCATGTTACCGTTTCCTTATAGTCCATTGTATATTTTATTCCCCCAATTTGAAGTTGACCACCACAAATCCGATTTGGCGGCTTGGGGCATTGCTATCGAGGTTCCAGTGGTGCATCATGGCCGTTTTACGGGCAGGCTCCATTAAACATGGGGCGGTATTGTTGGTTCCCTTTACCCCAGGTGTGGCACTGGTTACCTTTCCATTACGATCGACCACGATTTTTACCACTACCCGGCCTTCTTCATTGCAGTCTTGCTGTACTTTTCCGCGGCTAACCAAAGAACGGCCGTTAAGTCCGTATCCGCTGCCTCCCGTACCTGTACCGGCCGAACCGTAATAACTGGTGGCATAAGGATTACCTTCGGGTTTTCCCTTGTCTCCGGCACGGTCATCGTTACCTTCACTTCCGGTGGCCGTACCCTCTGAGGAGTTCAAACCGCCCATAAGGGCATCCAACTGTTTCTTTTTGGCATCTTGTTCGGCCTGACGCTTACGTTCGGCATCGGCTTTGGCCTTAGCGATTCGGGCCGCTTCGGCCTCTGCCTTTTGTTTGGCCTCGGCCGCTTTACGCTCGGCTTCCTTTTGTTGCTTGATACGAATGGATTCCTCACTTTCTTGGGTCAGTACCTTTTCTTCGGGAGCGGATTCGGGTTGGGCCTCGGCCACTTCGGTCTCTTCTGTCACAACTTCCTCAACTGGCTGTTGCTCAGTAACCGGTTCGGGAATTTCTTCAGCTTCTTGAGGTTGGGAACGAATGGGTTCGGTGGGTTGTTTATTGCCCCTACCGAAATCGGTGGTACCAAAGTTTACCGAAATACCACTTTCCTCTGGCGGATCTAAATAGGCCAGCCCCACATAAAAAAGCAATAAGAGCAATGCGCTCACCAAAACGGTGGTCAGCGTAAAACTCTTTTTTTTATGATCCGTATCTAATAGTGCCATTATTTGGGCCGTACGGCCAAGATGACCTTAAAGTTATTTCGGTTGGCGATATCCATAACGTTTACCGCTTCTTTAATGGCGACGCTCTCTTCGGCCCTTAAGATAATGGTAGGTTTCTCCTGACCTTTAAGGGCTTTTTTGAGTTCTATCTCAATGTACTCGCCATTGATCCGTTCATTGTTCACATAGTATTCCAGGTTCTTGTTGATGGTCACCGACACATTTTGGGTATTGGTCGATTTCCCTTTGGCCTTGGGCAGTAAAAGATCCAGGGCATTAGGCGCATTGGAGGTCAGCATAAAAAAGACCAACAATAAAAACACGATGTCGGTCATGGACGACATACTGAATTCTGGACTAACCTTATTCCTTCCTTTTAACTTCATAGCGGAAGAGGATTAAAGAGGTTCGTTCAATAGGTCGAGGAATTCCACGGCATTCGCTTCCATTTTGTGTACCACCTTATCGGTACGGTTCACCAAATGGTTATATCCAATATAAGCGATAATACCCACAACCAGACCGGCAACGGTAGTGGTCATAGCCGTATAGATACCCGAGGCCAAAGACCCCATTTCGGCCTGGCCGCCACTACTGGCCATTTCGTGGAACGCCAAAATCATTCCGATTACGGTTCCTAAGAACCCAATCATAGGTGCCGCACCTGCCACCGTAGCCAAAACACTAACGTTCTTCTCTAATTTGTATACTTCAAGTGTACCAGCATTTTCAATAGCCTTATTGATATCCTCCAAAGGTTTGCCGATCCTAGACACCCCTTTTTCGGTCAAACGGGCCACTGGCGAATCGGTTTGGGCGCATAATAATTTAGCCGCATCCAATTTTCCGTTGGTTACATGATCGCGTATTTGATTCATAAAGTTCTTATCGATCTTAGAAGCCGCCTTGATCGCAAAAATGCGTTCGAAGTAGATATACAAGGCTACAAACAACAATACGAACAACACCGCTATAATAACGATACTACCCGTACCACCGTTTAAGATAAGGTCCATTACGGACAAGGTTTTTTCTTCGGATAGGCTATCGGTAAGGGCCGGATCCGTGATTGCTTCTTGAAAGAATGTCATAGTTTCTCTGAATTGCTGATAGTTCGTGTTGCCATAATAACGCCTATTTCATTATAAAAGTATGTCATTGGGCCCCATACTTTATGTTCATGCACAAAAAAAAGCCTTTCTGTTTCGAATTCGATCCTATAGTAAGCAACAATCGGACCATTTCCGTATACAGAAAGGCTAAAATCTATTTTGGAACCCTTAGGCCAATATACTTCTCATAACGATAAAGGCAATAGAACCAGCCAAGAAGCCAATCAATGCCAACCAACCGATTTTTTTCAAATACCAGAAGAAATCGATCTTTTCCATACCCATGGCCACCACCCCAGCAGCAGAACCGATGATAAGCATACTACCCCCGGTACCGGCAGAAAAGGCGATGAAATGCCATAACGGATTATCCAATGGCTCGGAAAACATGCCCAAACTAGCAGCTACCAAAGGTACATTGTCTATTACGGCAGAACCTACACCTAATAGCATTACCACTAAGTCAGATACTGCAGTACCCGCCAATTCCGTACCCATCATAGGCATACTTTCTTTCAAGGTATCGGCAAAGCCGAACAATAATCCTAAAGACTCTAGTGCGGCTACGGCCATTAATATCCCTAAGAAGAAAAGGATACTTGGCATTTCAATTTTAGAAAGTGAATGGTGTACCGGACTATGGTGCCCGTGGGCATCGGCATGCTCACTGTCTATATTGGTAATGGTAAACTTAGAGTTACTATAAATCTCGGCAAAAGTAGCTACAACAGCCAGCGAAAGCATCATACCCACATAAGGTGGTAAATGGGTAACCGTTTTAAAAATAGGTACGAATACAATGGCAGCCAAACCTAAGTAAAGCATGGTAGGCCCAAATTTACTTTTTGGCTTATCTTCTTCCTCTTCTCCTTCGATTTCACCTTTAAAGGCCGGCATAAATGATGCAATCAACACAGGCACCACCATACAAACCAAAGAAGGTATCAACAGATAGGTAATTAGGTTTCCAGTAGTTACTTTATTTCCAATCCATAGCATGGTAGTGGTTACGTCGCCAATCGGAGACCAAGCCCCACCGGCATTGGCCGCTACAATGATCAAACCGGCATACCATATTCGGGTATCGCGGTTTTTAACGATTTTTTGAAGTATGGAAATCAAAACGATCGTTGCTGTTAGGTTATCGATTATTGCCGAAAGGATAAAAGCCAGGAAAGCGAAAATCCACAAGATCTTGCCTTTGCTTTTGGTCTTTACATAACTTTTAATAGTCGAAAAACCATCAAAATAATCGATAATCTCCACAATGGTCATGGCACCTAATAAGAACACCAATATTTCACAGGTCTTACCCAGATGGTGTAACAAGGTCTCTTCGAGCAGGTGCATTTTCTCTTTATGTTCCAGCATGCCGAAATTTTCCATTAGCGCATGCTTGCCCGAATCGAACCAAGTGGTAAATCCGTCAATTCCAAAAGCCATAAAGGCCCATAAAATGGCCATCATGGCCAAAGCAGGAATCAACTTATCGATTTTTAGATTGTGCTCTAGTGTAATGGCTAAATAGCCGAGCACGAAAATAACGATCATTATCGTCTCCATAATTAGTTGGTTTTTTTAGTTAGAGTAATTGTTTCAGTGCTATTTCGAAGGCGGTCTTACTTATTTCTTGTTTCGCGCCATTCTTTTTAAATACGTCTCGGAGTGCCTTTTTTATGGTTTCTGAAGTATCCCCAAAGATTTTTTCGTCGTCCATAGATACCCGCCGCTCCATAAAATAGGCGAATACCCGAGCCATTCCACAATTGGAAATAAAATCGGGAATAAGGCTTACGCGTTCATCGGTATATTCCATTATTGGGCCAAAGAAAATCTCGGAATCGGCAAAAGGCACATTAGCCCCACAGCTAATGACTTCTAGACCGGTATCGATCATTTGGCTAATCTGTTCCTTGGTTATTAAACGGGATGCCGCACAGGGCGCAAAGATTTCGGTTGGCAGTTCCCAAATCCGGCGGTTCATCTCTTCGAACGGAATCATTTGATTGGACACCAAGGTATTGCCATCTTTATTGCGATACAACTCTACTACCTCATCGAAGGTAAACCCCTCTTCCTTGATCACACCTCCGACACGGTCGATTATACCCACGATCTTGGCCCCCATCTGCGCTAAATAAAAAGCCGCTGCGGCCCCTACATTGCCGAACCCTTGGATAATGGCCCGTTTCCCGGCAACATTACCCCCGTAAATATCGTAATAATGCCTTACGGCCTCTGCGACACCAAAACCGGTAATCATATCGGCTACTGTATATTTTCGGGATAAATCGGGAGAGTATTGATTACTTTCCAATACTTTGATGACGCCTAAACGCAATTGACCGATACGATTGATCTTATCGGCTTCGGTAGGTCGAAAATGCCCGTTAAAAACCCCTTCTTGTGGATGCCAAACCCCGGCATCTTCGGTAATGGGGATAACTTCGTGAATCTCGTCTACGTTTAGATCGCCCCCGGTACCGTAATAACTTTTCAATAATGGGGATACGGCGTTATACCATCGTTCCAAAACCCCTTTTTTCCTAGGGTCGGCCGGATCAAAGTTTATACCCGATTTGGCCCCGCCTATGGGCGGCCCAGATACCGTAAACTTCACTTCCATGGTTTTGGCCAACGAAAGCACTTCGTTCATATCCAAGCCCTTTCGCATACGTGTACCACCTCCGGCAGCTCCGCCGCGTAATGAATTTATTACCGTCCAGCCCTCGGCTTCCGTTTCTGGATCCATCCAATGGAAAACAATCTCCGGGGCCTTATTTTCATATAACTTTAGTAGTTCTTTCATTCAATAGTGTCCAAAAATATTAGGAAAGACAAAAGCGTTCCCTTAGCATCTCCATCTGCATTTCGCCATATGTGTTATATGAAAAACACACCCAACAAATATATGAATATTGAAATGCTTTTTACATCTTTAACAGGATTGGTTTCAAAAAAAAGCAACCAATTCCCGCTACTCAATCCTGTTATATTATTCTCTAACAAGCTGTGCTTTTGTTGAATTTTTGACATCAAAAACGTATATTTGAGACCTTCAATTATATATTATTCAACAATATGGACTTCACCTTAACCGAAGAACAACAGATGATCCAACAAGCGGCCCGTGACTTTACGCAAAACGAGCTCTTGCCTGGGGTTATTGAACGAGACGAACACCAAAGCTTTCCGGCCGAACAAGTAAAAAAGATGGGGGAACTCGGCTTTTTAGGCATGATGGTAGACCCAAAATACGGCGGTAGTGGACTAGACACCTTGTCTTACGCCTTGGTCATGGAAGAACTCTCTAAGGTTGACGCTTCTTGCTCGGTTGTTGTTTCGGTAAACAATTCACTGGTATGCTGGGGACTGGAAACCTTTGGTACGGAAGCCCAAAAAGAAAAATACCTGACCCGCCTGGCTACAGGCGAGATTATCGGAGCCTTCTGTCTTTCGGAACCAGAAGCCGGAAGCGATGCCACCTCTCAAAAAACCACAGCGCTAGACCATGGGGATCACTACGTACTCAATGGCACCAAAAACTGGATTACCAATGGCGGTACGGCCGAAGTGTACTTGGTTATTGCCCAAACCGATATCGAAAAAGGCCATAAGGGCATCAATGCCTTAATCGTGGAAAAAGGTATGGATGGTTTTGAGATCGGTCCGAAAGAGAACAAATTAGGTATCCGCGGTAGCGACACCCACTCTTTGATCTTCAACGACGTTAAAGTACCCAAGGAAAATAGGATCGGTGAAGATGGCTTCGGATTCAAATTCGCCATGAAGACCTTGGCCGGCGGCCGCATTGGTATTGCCGCCCAAGCCCTAGGTATTGCCGCTGGTGCCTATGAACTGGCCCTAAAATACAGTAAGGAACGAAAGGCCTTCGGTACCGAGATCGTAAACCACCAAGCCATTGCCTTTAAACTGGCCGATATGCATACCAAAATAGTGGCTGCACGTATGTTGGTTTATAAGGCTGCTATGGACAAGGACAAGCACGAAAACTACGACCTGTCTGGAGCCATGGCCAAACTCTATGCCTCTGAAGTGGCTATGGAAACCGCAGTAGAGGCGGTACAGATACACGGTGGTAATGGTTTTGTAAAAGACTACCACGTAGAGCGTTTAATGCGCGATGCCAAGATTACCCAGATTTACGAGGGCACTTCCGAGATACAGAAAATCGTTATCTCAAGGAGCATCTCTAGATAACATATAGCTTTACACCATTGCAAAGCCTCCGTAGTTTCGGGGGCTTTTTTTGATTTGCATCTTGCCTGTTACCGCAACAAAACCAGAAGTGTTCTACCTTTACAACATCATTCTTTCCCCTACAACACCCCTTCAATCCAACACTTTATAACGGCGGTCTTCTACATAGGCCATTTTCTCCATATGGTTTACCTCTAGGGTCAAAAAACCGAATTCTTCCATAACCTTGCCCCTTAACCTATAGATACCCCGGCCCCGAAATGGGTATTTCTTGGCCACGGGCGGAAAATGTACCGTATCTATCCACGCGCCCTGCCGGTCTAAAAAGGTGCCGAAGAACATGAGTTTACCCCCAGAGGTCTTGGTTTTTTTCAGGCTTACCAAATAACCGTACAATTCCATATTCCGATGTAAAAACCGTTGCATATGTACTGCGTTCCAATCCGTGGCCGGGGGCAGCTCCAATAAATCGAAGGGGTCGCCCAAGGCAAAACCCAACAGCTCCAACTCGTCAAAAGCCTGTTCCAGCTTATGTAGCTGTAGTTCGGGTAGGGCAAAATTGCGGCTATGCGAACGGAACAGGGGTTGCTGGTGGTGCTGGGGTATTTTATTGCGTTTTAAGTAGGCCTGCCATAACAGTTTCCGCTTATTGGGGTGCAACTCCCGAAAGGCATCGATACGTATCAACACCTCCAATTGTTCCATCCCTATGGGTACCCGCTCCAAAAAATCGTCTAGCGAACTAAAGGCACCATCTTGTTGGCGCACTTCCATAATGCGTTTGGCCTGGGCCAGCTCAAAATTTTGTAGATAACAGAACCCCAAATAAATAGCATTGCCCTCCAAACGGGTGAGGTAATCGCTTTTATTGATATGGGGCAAATGGATATGCCCACCGCACATACGGGCTTCGTGTATATAAAACTCGGCCTTGTAATAGCCGCCGCCGTTATTCAGGGTTGCCACCATATACTCTAGCGGATAATAACATTTTAGGTACAGGCTTTGGTAACTCTCTACCGCATAACTGGCCGAATGCCCCTTGGCAAAGGCATAGCCCGCAAAACTCTCAATCTGGCGCCATATCTCGGCTACCTGATCGGGATCGTGCCCTTTTTCGTTACAATTGGCAAAAAACTTCTGCTTTACCTTTAAAAATTCATCGCGGGAACGGTATTTACCACTCATACCCCTTCGCAACACATCGGCCTCGCCCAGATCCAATCCGGCAAAATGGTGGGCCACTTTGATCACATCTTCTTGGTACACCATAACCCCATAGGTATCGGGCATAATATCCCACAAAACCGGATGGGCCAATTTACGCCTTTCGGGATCTTTGTGACGTAAGATATACTCGCGCATCATGCCACTTTGCGATACCCCGGGCCTAATGATCGAACTGGCCGCCACCAAGCCCAAATAATTATCGACCTCCAATTTTTTAAGCAGCATACGCATGGCCGGCGATTCAACATAAAAACAGCCCACACAGGCCGCGCGGGCCACCATGGTGTTGATTTTGGGGTCTTGGATCAAAGGGGCCACATGGTGTATATCGGGCAATACCACATGGGGCCGGTTTTCGCGCACCAGGGCCAAGGCATCTTTGATCTTACCCAGACCGCGCTGGGCCAATATATCGTATTTGTACAGGCCTACATCTTCGGCAATAACCATATCGAATTGGGTGGTCGGGAAACCTTTGGGCGGTAGGTCGGTGGCCGAAAAATAATGTATGGGCTTTTCCGAGATTAAAATACCACCCGAATGCACACTTAAATAATTGGGCATACCTTGCATATAGCCCGCATAGCGATGGGTAAGCGTAGAAAACTTATCGAGCTGGTCGGGATCGTACTTGCCACTACTCAAACGATCAATCTCGTGTTTGGGCAACCCAAAGACCTTACCCAACTCGCGTACGGCGGCACTGTGTTTAAAGGTGTTATAGGTAGCCAATAAGGCCACCTGCCCCTGCCCCCCGAAACGCTCAAAGATATAACGGGTAACATCTTCCCGGTCGCGCCAAGAAAAATCGATATCAAAGTCGGGCGGATTGGCCCTATAGAGGTTCATAAAGCGTTCGAAATACAGGTCGAGTTCAATGGGATCTACATCGGTTATACCCAACAGATAGGCTACGATACTATTGGCACCACTACCCCGGCCCACATGGTAATAGCCTTGGCGTTTGGCATAGTCTACAATATCCCAATTGATCAAAAAGAAGGGGATAAAACCCATTTCTTCGATCAGGGCCAGTTCTTTTTCCATACGTGAACGCACCACGACACTAGGCTCACTATAGCGATAGGCCAGCCCTTTTTCGCACAATTCGCGGAGCATACGTTTATCGGCCTGGCTATTTCCGGTATAATCCATTTTGTTCTGTGGCTTTCGCCCTTGCGAAAAGTCGAAACGGATGCTACACTGGGCCAATAGCTTTTCGGTATGGGCAACCAAATCCGGGAAATCGGCAAACTTGTCGAGAAGCTCGGCTTTGGGCAGCATCAGGGCATCGGGATCCGATTGTTCTTCCGGCGGCAATTTACTCAACAGTGTATTGTTGTCTATGGCCCTAAGCAACCGATGCAGGTTAAAATCGCGTTTACCCCTAAAACTGACCGGTTGCAGAATCACAAAACGCTCTTTTTGGGCATAGAGTCGCGAAAAGCGGATCTTGCGCAGCTCTTGCCATTGCACCCCAATATATTCGTAAGGCGCCAAGCTCTGTTTGTCCAACTCCAAAGCCCGCTCGAACGGATAGATCATATACACCCCTTCCAAGGCCGGGGCCGTTTCGGGAAAAGGCTCTTTTCGGGCCTTGCAAACCGACAAAAAGCGATTGAGTTGCATAAAGCCCGTATTGTTTTGGGCCACGCCTACATACAAACGCTGATTACCATTACGAAAATCGATGCCCACCATAGGCCGTATACCGAATTGGGGGGCCAAACGTATAAAATTCAAACAGGCCGAGGTATTGTTGATATCGGTCAGCACCATTTGGCTATATCCTCGGGCAGCGGCCATCTCCAGCAACTCTTTTTCAGAAATGGTGCCGTACCGTAAAGAATAATAACTATGTACGTTTAGTAACATGGGTTAGTCGAATGTCAAAAGTCAAAAGTTGGTGTACATCCCTAAATAGCGTTGCCGTCTTTTTTCTTTCCTCTTTGAGCAAAGCGGTCTTTTTTCTATAAAAACTCACTGCGTCCTATGGGCCAATACGATGGGCGGTTCGCCGTTAAAAGGGTTAAAATTGCCCCCAATGGTCTTGGCGCCCATGGTAGCGGCCCGCATAACCATTCGGCTACCAAAGCGGTTACGCACCCGATCCATAGCCTGGTAGAGGTTGGCCGTTTTACTGGTATCTTCAAAAAGCGACATTTGGTAATGCCCCCCAGTAAGCCCACTAAAGCGCACCCCGACCAAACGAATGAGCATACGGCGGTCGTACAAACGCTGAAAAAGCTCCATGGTCTTGGGAATCAGTATATGATCGGCGGCCGTATAGGGTATGCGCAATTGCTTACTATAGGTATTGAAATCGGAATAGCGGATCTTTACCGTAACACAAGAACACACCTTATTACCCGCCCGCAGTTGGTAGGCCAATTGCTCGGCCATGGCCGACAGGCTGGTCTTTAATTTTTGCATATCGGTGGTATCGCGCCCATAGGTACGCTCGCTAGAGATGGATTTACGTTCGTGATACTCCACGATCGGACTATTATCTACCCCTTGGGCCCGTTTCCAGATTACGATACCGTTTTTACCAAATACACTCTCCATGGCCTCTATGGGCATTTGCTGTACGTTAGCCACCCGTTTTAGACCTAGGTTGCACAAGCGCTGAAAGGTTTTATCGCCCACCATGGGTATTTTCTTTATAGACAGCGGTGCCAAAAACAGTTTTTCGTACCCCTTGTCTACTTTTAACCTATTGTTGGGTTTGGCCTCATTGGTAGCCACCTTCGATACGGTCTTGTTTACCGAAAGTCCGAACGAGATGGGCAGCCCGGTCTCATGCCTAATGGTAGTACGCAATTCAGAAGCGAACTTATAGGCCCCGAAAAACTTATCCATACCCGATAAATCGGCATAAAACTCATCTACACTGGCTTTTTCGAGTACCGGTACCCGCTCCTTCAGTATCTCGGTCACCATTTTGGAGTATTGGGTATAGGTGCCCGCATTGCCCCGGATCACTACGGCTTCCGGACATAACATACGGGCCATTTTCATAGGCATGCCCGAGTGTACCCCAAAAGTACGGGTCTCGTAACTGGCCGCCGAGACCACGCCCCTATCGCCCGTACCCCCCACCAAAATAGGGCGGTTGTTCAGCCTACTATCCAGTAAGCGCTCACACGACACAAAAAAGGTGTCCAAATCCATATGGAGTATCGTCCGTTCCATGTCACAAAAGTAGATCAAATTTTGTTTTATTCCATATTTTTGGATTATTTCCATTTTTAAATCGACATACCACCCAAACCGAATCATTTGATCTATTGTCAATTTTTTAGCCTTTGCGATTACCAACTCCCCAAAAAAGAGCTACCCAAAATAGCATCATTGGGTATTTTTCAGCTCATTTTTCCAAAAGCTGTATTTTTTCTCCGACAATTCTTCCTTTCATGCATTTTTGACAAACTTTAGGCTGTTTTTGAATAAAATCATCAGTTTATGGGGAAGCATGCACAAGGGCTCTATCTGCCCGAATTTGAACATGAAAACTGTGGGGCCGGATTTATTTGTAACCTAAATGGTGAAAAGAGTAACCAGATCATTCACGATGCACTGGAAATCTTGGTAAAACTGGAACATAGGGGCGGTGTAAGCTCCGATGGAAAGACCGGCGATGGGGCCGGACTCATGATAGATATACCACACGAATACTTTACCAGGGTCTGTGGGTTCGAACTACCGGAACAACGGAAATATGCCGTAGGTATGGTATTCTTACCTAAAAGCCCAAATCAATACAGCTTTTGTAAAGCCGAGTTCGAAAAAGAACTCAAAACCCAAGGCCTAACCGTATTGGGCTGGCGTAAGGTTCCGGTAGACCCCTCACATCTGGGCGAGATCGCTTTGGCCTCGGAACCCAATATAGAACAGGTATTCGTTGCCCAAGGCGAACTGGAAGAGCATATTTTTAAAGCCAGGTTGTATGCCGCCCGAAAAATCGCCGAGCACGCCATCCGCCTCTCGAAAATATCGGAAGCCGATGCCTTTTACGTATCCAGCCTGTCCAATACCACTTTGATCTACAAGGGTATTATCATGCCCGAAGACATTGGACCCTATTTCCTGGATCTACAACAACCCGATCTGGTTACCCGTATGGCCTTGGTACACCAACGTTTCTCTACCAATACCATGCCCACTTGGGAACTGGCACAACCCTTCCGTTTTCTATGTCAAAACGGTGAGATCAATACCCTACGGGGCAATGTATCGCGTATGCGGGTACGGGAAGAGATCATGAAGTCGGATATTTTTGGAGATCAGATCGAAAGACTGTTCCCTATTATCCTGCCCGGAAAATCGGATTCGGCCTCTATGGACATGTCGGTAGAACTACTTACCCTTACCGGACGCTCGTTACCCGAGGTTATGATGATGACCATACCCGAAGCCTGGGAAAGGCATGCCACCATGTCTGAAGACCGCAAGGCCTTTTACGAGTACAACTCTTGTATTATGGAGCCTTGGGACGGCCCAGCCTCAGTACCTTTTGCCGATGGTGATTATATAGGTGCCCTACTCGACCGTAACGGCCTTCGGCCTTCGCGCTATACCGTTACCAAAAGTGGTAAACTGATCATGTCTTCGGAGGTTGGCGTAGTAGACCTAGACCCTGCCGATATTGAAAGCCATGGCCGTTTAGAGCCCGGAAAAATGTTCTTGGTAGACATGAACGAAGGCCGCATTGTGGGCGATGAAGAAATAAAGGATAAAATCGTTACCCAACGCCCCTATAAAAAATGGTTGAACGAGAACAACCTGCAACTGAAAGACGTACCGAACAACAATACGGCCTGCCCTATTGAGACCTTGGACCTGAATACCCGCCAACGTCTTTACAATTATACCATTGAAGATATACAAGAGGTAATCGTACCTATGGCCCAAAACGGTAAGGAAGCCTTGGGGTCTATGGGTATAGACACCCCTTTGGCCGTATTGTCTGACCGCCCCCAATTGATACCGAACTACTTTAAACAATTGTTCGCCCAGGTTACCAATCCGCCTTTAGATGGTATTCGCGAAGAAGTGGTTACCGATATCAGTCTGGCTTTGGGGCACGACAAAAATATTTTCGAGATTATTCCGGAACAATGCAACAAACTGCGTATACAGAATCCGGTAATCTCGAATAACGATCTGGAAAAGATCCGTAATATAGACGTAAACGGTTTTAAGGCCGAGACCATTGCCATCCTTTACGATAAAAACAAAGGGGTAAACGGACTGGAAGATGCCTTGGATCAGATTATCATCCAAATAACCAAAGCCCTCGACCAAGGGGTGAATATCATTATCCTATCGGATCGCGGGGCCAAAAAAGGTTCTGCCCCGATTCCGGCCCTATTGGCTTGTTCGTATGTGCATCACCAAATGAACCGTTTGCGTAAGCGCTCATATTTCGATATCGTAATCGAATCGGCCGAGCCGCGTGAACCCCATCATTTTGCCACCCTCTTCGGTTATGGTGCCTCTGCCATTAACCCCTATATGGTGAACGAGATCATCCGCCTTCAGGTAGAAGAAGGATTTATAGCACTCGACGCCCAAAAGGCCGTAGACAACTTTAACAAGGCCATTGGCAAGGGTATCTTAAAGGTGATGAACAAAATCGGAATCTCTACCCTACACTCGTACCGGGGATCCCAGATTTTTGAGATCGTTGGCTTTAACTCTGCCTTTGTAGAAAAGTATTTCCCGTACACCGCTTCGCGCATAGAAGGTATTGGGCTGTATGAGATTGAAAAAGAGATACACAAACGCTACGAATACGCCTATCCGGAGCGCCATATCGATAAGCGATTAGGCCTTAATATCGGGGGCGAGTACCGTTGGAGACGTAATGGGGAACGCCATTTGTTCAACCCTACCACCGTGGCCAAGCTGCAACAATCGGTACGTTTGAACGACCAAAATGCCTACGATACTTATAAGGATGCCATAAACGAACAGGCCAAAAACCTGCTTACCCTGCGCGGTTTGTTCGAGTTCGACAATTTGGATCCCATTCCGTTGGAAGAAGTGGAGCCATGGACCGAAATCGTAAAGCGTTTTAAGACCGGGGCCATGTCGTACGGATCCATTTCCCGCGAGGCCCACGAGAACTTGGCCATTGCCATGAACCGCTTGGGTGCCAAATCCAATTCTGGGGAAGGTGGCGAAGACCGTAGGCGTTTTCAGCCGGCCCCCAATGGTGACAATAAAAACTCGGCCATTAAGCAGGTAGCCTCCGGACGTTTCGGGGTAACCTCACATTATTTAAGCTCGGCCCAAGAAATACAGATAAAAATGGCCCAAGGGGCCAAACCCGGTGAAGGTGGACAATTACCCGGACATAAAGTATTGCCCTGGATCGCCGATGCCCGTAACTCTACGCCTTTTGTAGGTTTGGTATCGCCACCGCCACACCACGATATCTATTCCATCGAAGATTTGGCCCAGCTGATCTACGATTTAAAGAATGCCAATAGGGAAGCCCGTATCAATGTAAAATTGGTTTCCGAAGTAGGTGTAGGTACCATTGCCGCCGGCGTTGCCAAAGCCAAGGCCGATGTCGTACTGATCTCGGGTTATGATGGAGGAACCGGAGCCTCGCCCCTAACCTCTTTAAAACATGCCGGACTGCCTTGGGAACTCGGTTTGGCAGAAGCCCAACAGACCTTGGTCATGAACAACCTTAGGTCGCGCATCGTGGTAGAATGCGATGGGCAACTTAAGACCGGACGCGATGTGGCCGTAGCCGCCCTATTGGGTGCCGAAGAATTCGGTTTCGCCACCGCACCCTTGGTAGCATCGGGTTGTATTATGATGCGTAAATGCCACCTAAACACCTGTCCGGTAGGTATCGCCACCCAAGACAAGGAGTTGCGTAAAAACTTTAAGGGTACGCCCGAACACGTGATCAACTTTTTCTACTATGTAGCCAACGAATTGCGCCAGATTATGGCCCAACTAGGTTTTAGAACGGTTGATGAAATGGTAGGCCAAACCCAAAAATTGAATACCAACAAGGCCATTCAGCATTATAAGGCCAAAGGTTTGGATCTATCGTCCATTCTTTACCAGCCGGCCAATTATAACGAATTCACCATCCGTAATACCGAAACCCAAGACCATAACTTGGACAATGTTATGGATTTCCGAATCCTGAAAGACGGTCATGCCGCCATCTTTAGAAAGGAACCCACCCACTTGGCCTACGATATACATAACACCGACCGTTCGCTTGGGGCCATAGTCTCAAATGAAATATCGAAGATCTATGGGCATTTAGGCTTACCAGAAGACACCTTGAACCTAAGTTTTAAAGGTTCGGCCGGACAAAGTTTCGGGGTTTTCGGTGCGGCCGGTATTACCTATACCATTGAAGGGAACACCAACGATTATCTGGGCAAAGGATTATCTGGGGCCAAGATTATCGTAAAGAAACCAGCCGATGCCGATTTTGTGGCCGAAGACAATATTATCGTGGGTAATGTGTGCCTGTTCGGAGGCGTAAAAGGGGAAGCCTATATTAACGGAATTGCCGGTGAACGCTTTGCCGTACGAAACTCTGGCGTAACCGCCGTTGTAGAAGGTGTAGGCGACCATGGTTGTGAATATATGACCGGAGGTAGGATCGTGGTACTCGGAAAAACCGGACGCAACTTTGCCGCGGGAATGAGCGGGGGCTATGCCTACGTACTCAACCAAAGTGGCCAGTTCACCGATGGTCTTTGTAATGAGGAAACTGTCGATTTTGACCCCATTACCGAAGCCGATGCCGCCGAATTGAAAGCATTGATAAGCAACCACCTAAATTATACCGATAGTAAGAGAGCGGCCGAAATTTTGGCCGACTGGGACAGTTACTTGGCAAAATTCGTGAAGGTTATGCCAAAAGAATACAAGGTAGCCTTAGAGCGTATTGCCAATGAAGAACCAATGGTCGAAGAACTAACAGTAGCGTAATTATGGGAAAAGTAACCGGATTCAAAGAATATAAAAGAGTTGACGAAACCTACGAACAAGTAGACGACCGTCTTAAGAATTATAAAGAGTTTACCGTACCCTTATCCGAAAAGGAGCTAAAGCAACAAGGGTCGCGCTGTATGGACTGTGGTATACCCTTTTGCCATAGCGGATGCCCGCTGGGGAACCTTATCCCCGACTTTAACCATATGGTACACCAAGAAGAGTGGCAAAAAGCCTCTTGGATCTTGCACTCTACCAACAATTTTCCGGAATTTACCGGAAGGTTGTGCCCGGCCCCCTGCGAACAAGCCTGTGTTCTTGGACTGATCGACAATCCGATCTCCATTGAAAACATAGAGAAAAATATTGTAGAAAGGGCTTTTAAAGAAGGCTGGATCAAACCCCAACCTCCTAAAAAACGTACCGACAAGACCGTAGCCGTAGTAGGCTCCGGACCCGCCGGATTGGCCGCCGCGCAGCAGTTGAACCGGGCAGGACATACCGTTACCGTTTTCGAAAGGGACGACGCATTGGGAGGATTGTTGCGCTACGGTATTCCTAATTTTAAGATGGAAAAGGAAATCATTGACCGCCGTATCGCCATTCTGGAGGCCGAAGGTATCCAGTTCAAGGTGAACGCCAACGTGGGCAAAAACGTACCGGTCGAAGACATCAAGAACTTTGATGCCGTAGTATTGGCCGGAGGTGCCACCGAAAGACGATCGCTACCCATTCCGGGAATTGACGCCGATGGAGTGGTACAAGCCATGGATTTCCTTACCCAACAGACCAAGGTGGTGTTTGGCAAAGAAGTAAAAGACCAGGTATTGGCAACCGATAAAAACGTTATCGTTATCGGTGGGGGCGATACAGGTTCCGATTGTATCGGTACCTCTAACCGCCACGGGGCCAAATCGGTGGTGAATTTTGAGATTATGCCCAAACCCCCCGGACACCGTTCACCCAGCACGCCTTGGCCCTATTGGCCTTTACAACTAAAAACCTCTACTTCGCATAAAGAAGGGGTAGAACGCAATTGGTTGATCAACACCAAAGAATTCATCACCGATGAAAACGGGAAACTAACGGCCCTAAAAACGGTGAATGTAGAGTGGAAAATGGTACCCGGTCAACGCCCACAACTGGTAGAACTGGAAGGCACGGAAAAAACCTGGCCTTGCGACTTGGCCCTTTTGGCCCTTGGTTTTACCGGACCCGAAAATTACTTGGCCAAACAATTGGGTATAGAAACCGATGCCCGATCCAATTACAAAGCGGGTACTAACAACTACCAAACCAATGTGCCCAATATTTTTACGGCTGGCGATATGCGCCGTGGTCAGTCTTTGATCGTTTGGGCCATATCGGAAGGTAGACAGGCCGCACATCACGTAGACACTTATTTAATGGGCAGATCCGATCTACCCTTAAAAGGGAGCGGCGACCTACCAACCGTTTAAAATACAGATATATACATCTTTTTAAAGGGAGGCGATGCCTCCCTTTATGTTTTTAGGGATCACGGTAACACAAAAAACCATTACTTCTCCTACCGACGAAATGCACATTACTTCTTTATCCCGCATAATCAAAGGGCTTATCGACAAAACGCATACCGATAAAAACAGGTGTTTTATCCATTTTTTAGCCTTTTACCGAAAAATACAAGGGCTTAAACCTATTATTTCCAAATCAATAGCCCCTCTAAGCTTACTTTGTTCCTAGTTAACCGAATCCTATTGCTATTATAACCTACGACCTATAAGGAAATAAATACCCCTATTCCCTTTTAGACCAAAGATTTAAGGCACCGACACGCACATGTCGGAACAGGGTTCCTATGCTCAAATCTTTCGTTATGGCACAACCAAAACGTTACTTCGTCCTACTAATCGGCTTATTGCTTTTGCTCAGTACACCTAAGTTAGCACAAGCCCAATTGAAAAAATCGTTCAACCCTAGATTCTCCCAGAGTATCCATGGCGACATGACCACCATTGCCAACAATGTAATCTCGCGTCATGCCACCAACGATTACAACCCCGATTACCCTTATAGTAACCACGATTTCACGGACAACGTGTTCGTCGATATCGACAGTGACAGCTCGACCTTCAACTCGAGTAGTGCCCAATTCAACAATCCGGCTCCGGGAGCTTCTTGTTTCGAATTGGAAAAAGTGTTTCTATACTGGGCCGCCGCCGATAAACCCTATGACTCGGGTAGCGGTAACGGAGGTACCGAACCCAATTGGGCCTACAACCAACTTAAGTTGATGTTGCCCGGGCAAAATGCCTATCAAACCCTTACGGCCGATGAGACCATTTACAACGGACGGGCCGATTCTTTTGGAAACGCCCCATACATCTGTGTAAAGGATATTACCCAATCGGTAAACGGTCTGAGTTCACCTTTCGGGAAATATCAAATCGCCAACCTAAAAGCTACCGAAGGAAAATTAACCTCTTATACCGGAAACAATACCGGTACCTCTGGCGGATGGCAAGTGGTTTTTGTTTACAAAAGCCCTTCATTAGCCCCAAAAAACATTACCCTTTTCGATGGTTATGCCCATATTACCAAACATAGCCACGGATACGAAATTCCGATGAATGGTTTTGCCACCGTACCCTATGGTCAGGTTAACGCCAATCTGTTGATCGGTGCCCTCGAAGGTGATGCCGGCCTTGGTGGTGATAAACTTCAATTGAAAAACACTTCCGGAAGTTGGGTAGATTTAAGTAGTCCGGCCAGGGATAGTAACAACTTCTTCAATAGTAAGATTACGTTATCCGGCAATGCTTTTAATGATAGAAGTCCGGCCAGTGCCAACACCCTTGGTTTCGATGCCGGTGTCTTTGCCCTACAAAACAATGGTAACACGCTTATCGGTAACAATCAAACTGCGGCTACCTTTAAAATGACCTCCGACCAAGAGACCTATGGACTGTATCTTTTGGGCTTTTCGGTAGAGGTTTGGGAACCAAATCTTGGGGCCTTGGACCTAACCACCCAAAGTAATGGTACCACTTTTGCCCCGGGTGATTCCGTAGGTTTTAACCTGAAACTTCAAAACAGTGGTAATGACGAGGTCAAGGACCTTACCATAGCCACTACCATTCCCCCTTATGCCGATTTAGGTGATATGGGCGGATTACCTTCAGGGGTTAGCTATAGTTTTGACCCTCTAAGTCGCGTATTGACCTTTAGCGTGGCCAATGGTACCATCAACATTGGTGATGCCGCATTGGATATCCCTTTTGAACTGACCTTAAAAAACAGTTGTCATTTTCTAGAGGAAGCCTGTGTTTCCGAATTCGGACTACAGGCTCAAGCCACTTACAAAGGGGTATTGAACCCGAATCAGCAGAATACTCTTAGCTCTGGATCTTTGGATAATTGTGGTCAAGGTTTACACGACCCTACCTTACTACAAATAACTCCAACCGAAATGGCCTGGACCACGGAAGCCGGTAGTTTGGATAGGACCGTGGAATGTAGCGATACCGATGCCCTAGCCACTGCCCAAGCCTTGGCCCCGGTAATCAATAACTGTAACTTGGATTTGACAAAGACTGAAGGTAGTTTGGTTCCGGATGCTACTTGTGAATATATCGGAACCATTACCAATAGCTGGACCTTTACCGATGCCTGTGGGAATACCATAGAAGCTTTTACCCAAACCATTAGGGTACAAGACACCCAAAAACCAAGTTGGACGACTACACTTCCAGAACATACGGTAGCTGCGGTAAACGACATTCCCGTTGCCGAGACCTTAGCCGCCACGGATACTTGTGATACGGAAGTTGACATTCAATTCCATGAAAGTGTTGTGGGCGATGGCAACAGCAATACCTATACTTTGGTTAGAACATGGACAGCTTCCGATTGTGCCGGAAATAGCATATCCCATACCCAAAATATTTATGTATCGGAGCACGGCTTACCTTTTGGTTTGACCCTATTCGATGCCGAGGTCAACGAGTCGGCCGGAAATGTTTCCGTTAGTACCATTTTGATCGGTCAACAAGCCGAAGCCTTTACGGTTAGCGTGCAAACCCAAGACGACTCGGCCATCGCCTCTGAAGACTATACCCAATCGAACAGTTCCCTTCAATTTAACGGTTCCCACGGACAAGTGGTTGATTTTGTCATCCCTATCGAAGACGACGCTATCGTAGAACCCACCCAAGCCTTTAAAGCCATTTTGGGTAGCCCGAGTTTAAGCGCAGTACAAGTAAACGATGGTGAAGCGCTTATTACCATTTTAGACAACGACACCGCTGCTTTGAGCGTTCAAGATTATAGTATTGACGAAGCTTCGGGTAACCTAAATGCCTACATTACCTTATCGGGTAATGTACAACATGCTTTCGATGTCACCTTTACTACTATTGGTGCTGGGGAAAGTAGTTATGCTGCCACAGCCACTTCAAATTCCGATTTTACTGGGGTAAGTCAGCTCGTTAGTTTCCCGGCCCAAAGCACCAACGGACATAGCATTGCTGTTACTATTCCAATTATTGATGATAACCTGATTGAAGCTTCGGAGACCTTTATTCAAGAATTAAGTAACGTTTCCAATGCCCAGATTAATCTAAGTACCCCAACGGCTGAAGTTACCATAACCGACAACGATGCCATCGCCGGGACCGGGATCGCTTTCGACACCACTTCTTTAGAGGTAAACGAAGCTGCCGGAACCATCAGTTTGGATGTGTTGTTGACCGGAAATGTGGACGGTGGGTTTAGCGTGGATTTTGCTACTGCCAATGGTTCGGCCGAGGCGGGTAACGACTATACCGCCAATAACGGGACACTGAGTTTTGTTGGTACTAACGGAGAAACTCAAACTATTACTGTTCAAATAACCGACGATGCCCTTATCGAGAACACCGAGGACTTCTTCGTCAACCTTTCGAACATTACCACCACTTTGATCGGGATCAACACCCCGCAGGCTACCGTATCCATCTTGGATAACGATGCCATTGCCGGGACCGGGATCGCTTTCGACACTACTTCCTTGGAGGTAAACGAAGCTGCCGGAACCATCACTTTGGATGTGGTACTGACCGGAAACGTAGCTAGTGGCTTTAGCGTGGATTTTGCTACCGCCAATGGTTCAGCCGAAGCCGGTAACGACTATACTGCCAATAATGGAACACTGAACTTCATCGGAACGAATGGAGAAGTACAGACCATCACCGTTCTAATAACCGACGATACCCTTATCGAAAACACCGAGGATTTCTTCGTCAACCTTTCGAACATCACCACCAACTTGATCGGGATCAATACCCCGCAGGCAAGCGTAGCTATCTTGGATAACGATGCCATCGCCGGGACCGGGATCGCTTTCGACACCACTTCCTTGGAGGTGAACGAAGCTGCCGGAACCATCAGCTTGGATGTGGTACTGACCGGAAACGTGGACGGTGGCTTTAGCGTGGACTTTGCTACCGCCAATGGTTCGGCCGAAGCCGGTAACGACTATACCGCCAATAACGGAACACTGAACTTTAACGGAACTAACGAAGAAACTCAAACTATCACTGTTCAAATAACCGACGATACCCTTATCGAGAACACCGAGGATTTCTTCGTCAACCTATCGAACATCACCACCACTTTGATCGGGATCAATACCCCGCAGGCCAACGTATCCATCTTGGATAACGATGCCGTTGCCGGGACCGGAATCGCTTTTGACACCACTTCCTTGGAAGTAAACGAAGCTGCCGGAACCATCACTCTGGATGTGGTACTGACCGGAAATGTGGACGGTGGGTTTAGCGTGGATTTTGCTACTGCTGACAATTCAGCTGAAGCTGGTAACGACTATACCACCAATAATGGAACACTGAACTTCAATGGTAATAATGGTGAAGTACAAACTATCACTGTTCAAATAACCGACGATACCCTTATCGAAAACACCGAGGATTTCTTCGTCAACCTTTCGAACATAACCACCACTTTGATCGGGATCAACACCCCGCAGGCTACCGTATCCATCTTGGACAACGATGCCATCGCCGGGACCGGAATCGCTTTCGATACCACTTCTTTGGAAGTAAACGAAGCCGCCGGAACCATCAGTTTGGATGTGGTATTGACCGGAAATGTGGATGGTGGGTTTAGTGTGGATTTTGCAACCGCCAATGGATCGGCCGAAGCCGGTAACGACTATACAGCCAATAACGGAAAATTGGATTTTGCCGGTACTAACGGTGAGATTCAAACTATCACGGTTCAAATAACCGACGACGTCCTTATCGAAAACACCGAGGATTTCTTCGTCAACCTTTCGAACATTACCTCCACTTTGATCGGGATCAATACCCCACAGGCCAGCGTATCCATCTTGGACAACGATGCCATCGCTGGGACCGGAATCGCTTTCGATACCACTTCCTTGGAGGTAAACGAAGCTGCCGGGACCATCAGTTTAGATGTAGTACTGACCGGAAACGTAGACGGTGGGTTTAGCGTGGATTTTGCTACCGCCAACGGTTCTGCCGAGGCCGGTAATGACTATACCGCCAATAACGGAACACTTAACTTTAACGGAACTAACGGAGAAACTCAAACTATCACTGTTCAAATAACCGACGATACCCTTATCGAGAACACCGAGGATTTCTTCGTCAACCTTACGAACATCACCACTACTTTGATCGGAATCAATACCCCACAGGCAAGCGTAGCTATCTTGGACAACGATGCCATCGCTGGGACCGGGATTGCTTTCGATACCACTTCTTTTGAGGTAAACGAAGCTGCCGGGACCATCAGTTTGGATGTGATTCTGACCGGAAACGTGGACGGTGGCTTTATCGTGGATTTTGCTGCCGCCAATGGTTCAGCCGAGGCCGGTAACGACTATAACGCCAATAACGGAACACTGAATTTCAACGGAACCAATGGTGAAGTTAAGACCATCACCGTAAGCATCACAGACGATACCATTATAGAGAACACCGAGGATTTCTTCGTCCACCTATCGAACATCACCACCGCTTTGATTGGGATCAATACCCCACAGGCCAGCGTAGCTATCTTGGACAACGATGCCATCGCCGGTACCGGGATCGCTTTCGACACCACTTCTTTGGAGGTAAACGAAGACGCCGGAACTATTTCTTTAGATGTAGTATTGACCGGAAACGTAGACAGTGGCTTTAGCGTTGATTTTGCCACTGCCAATGGTTCGGCCGAAGCCGGTAACGACTATACCACCAATAACGGAACACTGAACTTCAATGGAACCCATGGAGAGTTTCAGACCATCACTTTGGATATCACCGACGATACCCTTATCGAGAACACCGAGGACTTTTTCGTCAACCTTTCGAACATCACCACTACCCTTATCGGGATCAATACCCCACAGGCCAACGTGTCCATCTTAGACAACGATGCCATCGCCGGGACCGGGATCGCTTTCGACACTACTTCCTTGGAGGTAAACGAAGCTGCCGGGACCATCAGCTTGGATGTGGTACTGACCGGAAATGTGGACGGTGGGTTTAGCGTGGATTTTGCTACTGCTGACAATTCAGCTGAAGCTGCTAACGACTATACCACCAATAATGGAACACTGAACTTCAATGGTAATAATGGTGAAGTACAAACTATCACTGTTCAAATAACCGACGATACCCTTATCGAGAACACCGAGGATTTCTTCGTCAACCTTTCGAACATCACCACTACTTTGATCGGAATCAATACCCCACAGGCCAGCGTAGCTATCTTGGACAACGATGCCATCGCTGGGACCGGAATCGCTTTCGACACTACTTCCTTGGAGGTAAACGAAGCCGCCGGAACTATTTCTTTAGATGTAGTACTGACCGGAAACGTAGACAGTGGCTTTAGCGTTGATTTTGCCACTGCCAATGGTTCGGCCGAAGCCGGTAACGACTATACCACCAATAACGGAACACTGAACTTCAATGGAACCCATGGAGAGGTTCAGACCATCACTTTGGATATCACCGACGATACCCTTATCGAAAACACCGAGGACTTTTTCGTCAACCTTTCGAACATCACCACTACCCTTATCGGGATCAATACCCCACAGGCCAACGTGTCCATCTTAGACAACGATGCCATCGCCGGGACCGGGATCGCTTTCGACACTACTTCCTTGGAGGTAAACGAAGCTGCCGGGACCATCACTTTGGATGTGGTACTGACCGGAAACGTGGACGGGGGCTTTAACGTGGACTTTGCCACTGCCAATGGTTCAGCCGTGGCAGGGTCTGACTATACCGCCAATAACGGAACACTGAGTTTTGCTGGCACTAATGGTGAGATTCAAACTATCACTGTTCAGATAACCGACGATAGCCTTATCGAGAATACCGAGGATTTCTTCGTCAACCTATCGAACATCACCACCACCTTGATCGGGATCAATACCCCGCAGGCCAGCGTATCCATCTTGGACAACGACGCCATCGCTGGGACCGGGATCGCTTTCGACACCACTTCCTTGGAAGTAAACGAAGCGGCCGGGACCATCAGCTTGGATGTAGTGTTGACCGGAAACGTGGACGGCGGGTTTAGCGTGGACTTTGCTACCGCCAACGGTTCAGCCGAAGCCGGTAACGACTATTCGGCTAACACAGGTTCCTTGAGCTTCAACGGTGTGGATGGCGAAGTACAGACCTTCACTGTTCAAATAACCGACGATGCCCTTATCGAAAATTCCGAGGACTTTTTCGTCAACCTTTCGAACCTTACCACCACCTTGATCGGGATCAATACCCCACAGGCCAGCGTTTCCATCTTGGACAACGACGCCATCGCTGGGACCGGGATCGCTTTCGACACCACTTCTTTAGAGGTAAACGAAGCTGCCGGGACCATCACCTTGGATGTGGTACTGACCGGAAACGTGGACGGTGGCTTTAACGTTGATTTCGCTACCGCCAACGGTTCAGCCGAGGTTGGTAACGACTATACCGTCAACAACGGGACACTAAGTTTTGCCGGAACTAATGGTGAGATTCAAACTATCACTGTTCAAATAACCGACGACACCCTTATCGAAAGCACCGAGGATTTCTTCGTCAACCTTTCGAACATCACCACCACCTTGATCGGGATCAATACCCCGCAGGCCAGCGTGTCCATCTTGGATAACGATGCCATCGCCGGGACTGGGATCGCTTTTGAAACCACTTCTTTGGAAGTAAACGAAGCCGCCGGAACCATTAGCATGGATGTGGTACTGACCGGAAACGTGGACGGTGGCTTTAGCGTGGATTTTGCCACTGCCAACGGTTCTGCCGAAGCCGGTAACGACTATACCGCCAACAACGGGACACTGAATTTCAACGGTGTTGATGGCGAAGTACAGACCATCAGCCTGAACATTACCGACGACACCCTTATCGAAAGCACCGAGGATTTCTTCGTCAACCTTTCGAACCTTACCACCACCTTAATCGGGATCAATACCCCGCAGGCCAGCGTATCCATCTTGGATAACGATGCCATCGCCGGGACCGGGATCGCTTTTGAAACCACTTCTTTGGAAGTAAACGAAGCCGCCGGAACCATCAGCTTGGATGTGGTACTGACCGGAAACGTGGACGGTGGCTTTAGCGTAGATTTTGCAACTGCCAATGGTTCAGCCGAAGCTGGGTCTGACTATTCCGCCAACAACGGAATACTGAGTTTTGTTGGTACTAACGGAGAAACTCAAACTATCACCGTTCAAATAACCGACGACACCCTTATCGAAAGCACTGAAGATTTCTTCGTCAACCTTTCGAACATCACCACCACCTTGATCGGGATCAATACCCCACAGGCCAGCGTGTCCATCTTGGATAACGATGCCGTTGCCGGGACCGGAATCGCTTTCGATACCACTTCCTTGGAGGTAAACGAAGCTGCCGGGACCATCAGCTTGGATGTGGTACTGACCGGAAACGTAGACGGTGGCTTTAGCTTGGACTTTGCCACGGCCAACGGTTCAGCCGAAGCTGGTAACGACTATACCGCCAACAACGGAAGTTTGAATTTTACTGGTACTAACGGAGAAACTCAAACTATCACTGTTCAAATAACCGACGATGCCCTTATCGAGAACACCGAGGATTTCTTCGTCAACCTTTCGAACATCAGCACCACCTTGATCGGCATCAATACCCCACAGGCCAACGTGTCCATCTTGGATAATGACGACCATGGGCATTTCCCTGCCGATAGTACGGTAGAATGCGGTACGGTTCCGGTTCAAGAAGCTTTGATTTTCAACACCAGCTGTGAGGTAACCCAATCGTTTTCCGAAAGTTTTACTGGCCAGGACGATGACTGTACTGCCGAATATCAGATTGTTCGTACTTGGGAAGCTATCGATTGCGCGGGTAACCTAATCACCCATACCCAAACGATAACCGTAATCGATACTAGCGCACCGATTTTCAATGAAAACCTACCCCAAAACCTAACCGTAGGTTGTAATGAGATTCCGGATGCCGCCGTGCTGACCGCCACCGACAATTGCGATCCGGAGGTTAACGTAGTATTTGAAGAAACCGTTACCAACGATGCCAATTGTGCTCTAGGGTATAGCATTAACCGTACCTGGACCGCTACCGATTGCGCTGGTAATTCCGAACAACACACACAGATAATCACAATTCCTGAAACCGGGGATATTACCCCAAATGGTTTCGCTGAAAACCTCGAAATCATTTGTGGCGATGACATGCCTGAATGGCCTACCCCAACAATTACCGGCGGATGTGGCGACTATGTTATTGAAACCTCGGAAGAAACCCGTTTCCAAGACGATACCGATGATTATAGTATCATCAGAACTTGGTTCGTGGTCGATGCCTGTGGTAACACCCATAGTTTTGAACAACACATTTTGGTAAAACAATTGCCCAAAGAAACCATTGAACTGGAATTATGTGTAGAAGACGAGGTCGTTGACCTTATGGATTACCTTCCTCACAACTTTGAAGATCAACAGCACGTAAGTTTGATGTTACTTGGCGAGAACCAACAAACCTTGGCCACTACCCTGTTCAATCCTATGGAATACGAGGCTGGCACCTACACTTTGGCCTATAGTGCCCATAACAGTAGCTGTATTTACTATGCCGATTTCGAAATAATGATCAATACCGATTGTGTACCCTGCGGAAGGGATCAGATCAAGGTTTCCAAAGCCGTTACACCCAACGGAGATAACGTAAACGATGTATTCAGTATCGGCGGGGTAGAATTCTGTGATATGCGGTTCGACCTAATGATCTTTAACCGCTGGGGAGACAAGGTTTACGAAAGTACCGATTACCGAAACGATTGGGCCGGACAAGCCCCGGGTGGTTCTTTCGGGAACTCGGGCGAACTCCCCTCCGGAACCTACTACTATATATTAAAAGTAAGCAACAAAGATTTTGAGCCTATCAACGGGTACATCTACCTAGGCACCAAATAATTATCCTGAATCTTAGAAACGTACACCATGAAAAAGATTTATCTAACCCTAAGTATCGGTTTACTGGCCCTGTCCCAATCGCTTTGGGGGCAACAATTACCCCAGTTTACCCAATATATGTACAACACCATTTCGGTAAACCCTGCCTATGCCGGTAGCCGAAATACCCTGAGCCTTACTGCCCTGCACCGTAACCAATGGGCCGGACTCGAAGGAAACCCTAGAACAAGTACCCTTTCGATTCATGCCCCCTTACGCAATGACCGGGTCGGTGTCGGATTTTCATACATCAACGACCGTTTGGGCTTTGAAAAGACCAACTATGTTTACGGCGACTTTTCCTATGCCATTCCCGTTTCTTCGGAAGCCAAATTGGCTTTTGGGCTAAAGGCCGGTTTTACCAATTATCAACTGGAAAACCCCGACCCAACCGATATGTTCTTCGATGCCGATTTTAACAAATGGTCACCCAATATGGGGGCTGGGGTATACTTATCCACCTCTAGATGGTTTGCCGGATTTTCTTCGCCCCGTCTGTTCAATACCGATTTGAACGAAGGGGAGTTCAAAGCCTTGGAGCGTAACAGTTATTACGCTATTGGGGGTATGGTATTCGACCTTTCGGCCGATCTAAAATTCAGGCCCACCGCCATGGCCAAGATTACCAATGGGGCGCCCGCATCCTACGATGTTACCGGCACCCTATTATGGCAAGAAAAACTATGGATCGGGGCATCTTATCGGTTTAACGATGCCGATGGTTTCGGTGCCTTTATGGATTACAAAATTGGACAACAACTACGTATCGGGTATGCCTACGAGCAACCTACGGGCAGTATTAGACCTTATACCGGCGGGACCCACGAGATCATCTTGATCTTTGAGGTCTTGAAACCAAAATCCGGAAAATTTATCTCACCACGCTATTTCTAAATACACGATCATGAAAAGAACACTTCAAATCGTAGTACTCCTATTGACCCTAGGTCACCTAAGTAGTGGAAGGGCCCAATATGGTGCCCAAAAAAGGGCCGATCACCTTTTCTCGCAGTTCGCTTATGCCAAAGCGATTCCGGAATACCAAAACATGTTGGCGGGCGATTTTAATACCGCACATGCCCACAGGCAATTGGCCGAATGTTATGTATTGCTACGTGACTACCACAAAGCCCTACCTCATTTTAAGGCCGTTATTAACGATGAGGGCACTCCAACGGATTTTTATTTGAAATACGGAATGGCCTTGATCAGTGTAGGCGAAAAGAAAGCGGCCGCGGCTTGGTTAAAGAAATACAAAAAGACCAATCCGGAAGACAGACGCGCCATGAAACTCTTGAAAGATGGCAATTTGGCTTCCATTGTCTTTAACAGTAGACAACGATATGCGCTACAAGAACTGGCTTTTAACACCTCCGAAAGCGATTTTGGGGGCTATATGTACCAAGGCGAACTCTATTACGCCTCGGGACGCAAAGACCTAAACACAGGCGATACCTATGGGTGGAACGATGAAGCCTGGTTGGATATCTATCATATAGATCCCGCAAATCCAATGGATACACCCAGCCCTATTTCCGGTGACATCAATTCGAAATACCACGAGAGTTCCATGATCGTTACCACCGATTATAAAAAGGATACGGTAATCTATTTTACGCGGAATAATTTCTTCAATAATAAAAAGGCCTATGGTCTAAAAAAGGAAGTCAACTTAAAGATCTACAGCGCTATTAAGAAAGATGGCAAATGGGTAGAAAACCGCAGTTTGCCCATCAACTCCGATTATTATTCCACAGGACACCCTTTTGTTAGTCCGGATGGAAAACGCTTGTACTATACCTGTAACCGACCTGGGGGCTTTGGGGGCACCGATATCTATTATTCAGAAATACACGAACGTGGTAGAATCGGAAAACCCATTAATGCCGGGCCTACCGTAAATACCGCCGGAAACGAAATGTTCCCTTTTGTTAATGCCGAGGGCCAGTTGTTCTTCTCTTCGGACGGACACCCTGGTTTTGGCCAATTGGATGTGTATTCCGCCGTAACAGATAGTCTGGGTACCATAACCGACATCATCAATCTGGGAAGCTCTCTAAACAGTAGCGCCGATGATTTCGGATTCTATGCCGATAAAGATGGCCTAAACGGTTTTGTAAGTTCTAATAGGGCTGGCGGAAAGGGCAGCGATGATATTTATGCCTTTACGTTTACCCCCTCCTTAGGGGTAGAAGGTTATATTGCCGACGGTGTCAATGGTCAGATTTTGGCCGGCGTACACGTCGCACTCTTCGACCAAACGAATGGAAGACTTATGGCGGAAACCTATACGGATAGCACGGGCTATTATACCTTTCCTATAAATCGAAATGCCGCTTATTTAGTTGAAGCAAGTAGTAAGACCCACCCAAAGGGAGAACTATACTTGAACACTTCTGGAACCGCCAGAAAAACGAAAATGTTACGTAGGGATGTAACCTTACAACCTGTTTTGGACCTGAAGGTATTGGCCGACTTGAATAAAATCTATTTTGATTTCAACAAAAGTGATATACGCCCAGATGCCGCCAAAGAATTGGATAAAGTAGTTCGATTGATGACCATAACCTATCCGGAAATGGTAATCCGACTAGAAGCCCATACCGATCCCGTAGGAAGCCATACCTATAACGATAATCTCTCGGAAAGTAGAGCCCGGTCTACCTATCGCTACCTAATCGAGCATGGTATTGCCAAAGAACGGATCCTTTCGGTTAGGGGTTATGGTAAACGCAAACCCATAAACGATTGTCTAGGCAAAACCGACTGTAGCTCCGAAAAACTGGAATTGAACCGACGTACCGAATTTCCTATCGTAAGTTTAAAAGGTCCGGTATCCGATAGCGAATTGGCCAAATAACACCCTATTATCTAAGCACTAATGGGGTTCTGGTTCTCTGGGGCCCCAAAGGCTTGGGGATTAAGTTCACGCCTCAACAAACATGTCGGGGCTTTTTTACAAGGTACTTGTTCCTTACACAAATATCCTTGGTTCTTAGACTTAGCAATGCTTGTTTGCTTTGTTAGGTCTGCAATCCATTCTACTGCTGTAGCGTATTCTTCAAATAAGCGCATTTCACCATCGTAAAACCCTTGTTCCATGGGAAAAATACCCTGTGTCCTTAAATTGGTATCAACTACTGCTATACCTTTTAAATTAGGCCACCGATGCAATTGTCGATAAACATGTGGGTTAATGGAATACGAATTTTCCCTTAGACTGATATAGCCAAATTCTTTATCTTTAAAATGGGTATCGATTACTGCCTCATAATATTCGAGTACGCTTGAATCGATAAGGGCACCATACTTCATTTTTCCAACAACACAATGCTCGTAAACGTTCAAGGTTCCGAACTCGAGCTCATAACAGGCCAACATAGGTTTTTCATTTTTGGGGTTTGGTTCTTTCCCAAATGTATTTCACGGTTTTTATACTACCGTGCTTTTGTTGTCAAATGGATGGGATTCGTTGTGAAAATATCCTACCTACAAACCCGCTTACAGGGCGCCAAGTATTACTGTCTTTTTGGCCGAAGTATTCAGCTACAAAACGTACTTTACTATACGGTCTTGGCAGGATCTGTAAGTTCTAAAACCCATTTATAGGCTTTTTTTAGATCTTGAAAAAGATGCATGGGTCCTTTAAAAAATGCCGATTCGACCGGAAATGTCTTTTCTGCTTTGGCCTCCAGATCCACTATGGCAAAACATTTTAAATTTTCCCATTTCCCAATGGTCTTGTATACATGCGGATTTACGGAATACGAATTTACCCTAATGGTCATATAACCGAAATCCGTATTTCGGAAATGAGTATCGACCAAGGCGTCAAAATATTCCAATTGGGGTTCATCTACCAAAATACCATAATCCATAATTACCACCATGCAATGGTTATATATCATGACATTACAAAAATCTAAGGAATAGGACGCCTTCATGAAGCTGGTTAATGCGTACCTAAAGGTACAAAATTGTGTATTCTGAACCTCTTAATTATAGGATTGTCCATATAATACTTCCTAACTACAAATATTGCCAATCCCATATGGCCAAGTCTGATATATATATAAGTATTTTATGAGAGCATTGGATTTTACGGAAGCTCTTTTTCCGAAGTTTATAGTTAGGCCATAAAAAAACCCCCAACGATAAGTTGGGGGTTTCAAAGAAAGGCGGCGACCTACTCTTCCACTTGGTGTAGCAGTACCATCGGCGCTGGTGGGCTTAACTTCCCTGTTCGGTATGGAAAGGGGTGGGCCCCACCGCAATGGCCACCTTAGGC